>NZ_JBXYJD020000004.1:0-16997 GCF_057396305.2 Psychrobacter sp. CX90 | reverse complement strand
AGCTAGGCTTTCGCTATAGTCATCAGGGTAGATAAATCGGTCGTTGCCTGTGTTATACGGTGGGTCGATATATATCATCTTAATACGGTTGTAATAGCTCTTTTGCAGTATCTTAAGCACCGCTAAGTTATCACCTTCAATGAACAAATTATCCGTCTTATCGAAGTCTACTGACTCGTCAGGCTGAGGTAATAATGTTTGACTGGTTGAGGTCTTAAGCTCACGGTAAACGTGGTGCTTGCCTGCCCAGTTTAGCCCATACGCTTCAAAACTGGGCGCAAGCACATTCTCGCCCAGTACAGCTTTTAATGTCTCAACGTTGAGCTTACCTTCGCTAAAGGCTTCGGGGATAAGCTGTTGTAGCTTTTGCTTAAGTAGATCGTCAGGGGTTTGACTGAAAGGCGAGAGATTTCTTTTGTCTATATTATCTGAGGTATAATTAGCCATAGTTATCCATAGGTAGAACAGTAGTATCTTGTTTATAATTACATTAAGTAAAAGTTAGGATAATATGACAGCAGCCATATAGCAATGAGGAAGAATTAAATTGAGGAAACAAACTAAACTTTACGACATTGGCTGCCGTAAGACCAAAAAACCATCACAACCAAACCGCCACGTTATCAAAGCCCGATTGTAAGGAGCTATCCGCCACCATTAACGCCCGCTGACCACTCATACAAGTAAATACCAAGCGTTTATCTTTAGGGAGTTGTTTTAGCTGTTCTGGGTGCATGAGCACCTCACTTACTGGCAAATGCTGATGGCAAAACTTAGGCGACTGTTCAACTTCAGCAAGGCTACGCACATCAACTACCCAGTCTTGACTGCTCTGCTTATTATGATGTTTGTTTTGCGATTTATGAATGTCCGCTTCAGCAATAATATGCACATAATTATCAGGCTCTGGCGCACCAGTAAATCAATAATAGTTTGGCGATAGCGCCATAAATCCATACTTAATAGCCGCCCTGCAAACTGTTGCTCATCGCCTAAAATGACCTTTATGACTTCTTGCGCTTGTAGCGTTCCCATAATGCCTGCTGCCGTACCAATTACGCCGACACTGTTACAATCTTGACCAACAGGGGGTGGATTAGGAAACACCGCTCGCATACTTGGGCAAGCCGAGCCCTCGCTTTTAGATGAATTCAATACAGTTGATGGCAAGGTTGAATGGCAAAAACACACCCACATAACCTGTTACACCCATAACCGAGGCTGATATTAATGGTTTGCTATGCTGTATGCAGTAATCACTGAGCATATAGCTTATGGCAAAGTTGTCTGTTGCATCCACTATTATTTCGGCATCTGATAATAATGCTGTCATATTATCCGCATTAATTCTTTGCGCATGTTTAACAACATCAATGTCACTATTTAGCTCTGTCAGGGTGCGATGAGCAGCATCAACCTTTAATAGTCCTACATCACTTTCACGATACAACACTTGACGATGTAAGTTGGTTAAGCTAACGCTATCATGATCAATCAAGGTAAGCCTGCCCACGCCTGCCCCCGCCAAAAAAATGCTGGCGGGACAACCCAGGCCGCCCATACCGACAATAGCCACATGGCTTGTTATCAGCTTTGTTTGCCCTTGTGTGCCTAGTTGCGATACCATCATTTGACGTTGGTACCGCTCTAAGTTATCAGCAATATTGACACTATTTTTTACGCCATTTAAAATTGGGCTATCGGGCTTGAGCTGAGGGGCAATACTCATAACTTTATTCTTCAAACTGATTAAACCAAAATGGCGTACCAATAATGGGGGTAGAAGGACTTGCCATATCGCGAGGCAAAATTGGTGTTGATTGGTAAGCCTGCCTGCCTGCTGTGATTGCACTGGCAAAGGCAGTTGCCATGGTAATGGGATTACCAGATTTAGCCACTGCTGTATTGAGCAGAACGGCATCATAGCCCATTTCCATCGCTTGGCAAGCTTGAGAGGGCAAGCCAATACCGGCATCAATAATTAAAGGGACATCTGGGAAATACGACCGCAAAGTCTGCAAAGCTTTGGGGTTTTGTAGGCCTTGACCACTACCAATCGGAGCACCCCATGGCATGAGCACCTCACACCCAGCTTGTAATAACTTTTCTGCCACGATTAAATCGTCAGTGGTGTAAGGGAGCACTTGAAAGCCGTCATCGCTGAGTATTTTCGCGGCCTCAACTAAGGCAAAAACATTGGGCTGCAAGGTATCTTCATTGCCAATCAGCTCGAGCTTAATACGCGGGGTATCAAATAGCTCACGTGCCATATGTGCCGTGGTTACCGCTTCTTGCACAGTACGGACAGCCTGCCGTGTTTGGCAAGATATGGGCATTTGTTTGTTTTATGAGGTTCCAAAACTGTTGCCCTGCTCCGTCGGCACCCGCTTCTCGTCTGACCGATACTGTAATCATCTGAGTACCAGACATGGCAATGGCATCGCTGAGTATTTTAGGTGAGGGGTATTGCGCCGTACCCAATAATAGACGGCTGTCTAAACTAAGGTCATACAGCTTTAATACATCGTTTTCTGCGTCAGCTTGACCATTGACTTGCATGCTAACCTCCCTGCATGGGTGCAACAACTTCGACTTGGTCGCCGTCACTAATAGGCTGGCACTCTCGAGTTGCTTTGGCGACAAATTTGCCATTAACTGCCGTAGCAACATGGCTGTTTGCCTCAAAACCTTGCTCCAATAACACCTCTAGCAGTGTGTTGGCTTCGGTTTGAATGGGTGTTCCGTTAAATTGAATAGTCATCATAAATTAAAGGGCTTTTTTGTTGGTAAATGATAAAATCGCTAACAATTTTGGCGAAGGCTGGAGACAGCAAGTACCCGTGGCGATACATACCATTAACCAGCAAATGCCTACCTTGTTTTATAATTTTTGGTAGATTGTCAGGATAGGCAGGACGGACATCAACGCCAATCTCAACAATTTCCGACTGTGAAAATGCAGGGTTTACCGCATAAACTGCTGACAACAGCTCCAAAACCGACCTCACTGAGGCACGCTCCCGTGAAGCACTTTCAATCATAGTTGCACCCAACATGAACTGACTGTTAGCACGGGGCACAAGATAAATTGGGATACGAGGGTGCAGTAAGCGCACAGGGCGAGATAATTCAAGCTCTGGGTTATACAGATGCAACATCTCTCCGCGTACGCCTCGTAAGTCAGGCAAATCGGAACGTGCACTATAACCTCGACAGTCCAGCAACCAGCCTCCCTGCTGATTTGCTTTTTTAGCCAGCTCTTTTTATCTCCGTATCACTAAGCGTAGTATCTGCTATCACTTCAGCATTAGCCTTGATTTTTCTCCACAGCGCACGTAACACTTGCCGCGGCTCAATATGTGCTTCGGTTGGATAAAACAGCGCATCACGATGTTGATGTAATATAGGCTCTAAACTATGAAGCTCATTGGCATCTATCTTTCGCCACTGCTCGGTACGCTGTGCAAAGTGAGTCAGCATATTTTGATCACGGTTTGGCGAAATAACCAGCGTTCCATTTGCGGCGTAGTCGCAGCCCTCATTATTCTCACAAAATGACTGCCAGTACTGCATCGAAACATCAGATAACTCGCCAACCAACGGCTCAGCTGATTCCATTTCACAATAAGGAGCAAGCATACCACCTGCCCACCACGAGCATAAACTCTCATCCACACCTTTACTGGCTGTGATAACGCTTACCTCTTGTCCAGCATCGATCAGCATATCAGCACAAGTTAATCCGGCGACGCCTGTTCCTATTATTGTAATCATCTTATTTTATACTTTTAGGTTATATGCCCAGCCCATTTTGAGTATTGGCAACAATGACTTTTGTTAGGCTCATTTCAATGAATCACGAGCAGGTAAACTGCTATTTTCATGACGTCATCCTATCTCGCATAATGCCACAATCATAACTCAACACTTTTTTATATCATGGTTTTTCATATCATAGTTCTTCACAGTATGGTTTTTCACAGCATGGTTAAATCGAGAGCTATAATAAAAAGTTTAACTACGAATAAAATGTATCATAGTATGGCCTAAATCCTACTGGCTAAATAATGCTGCTTAAAGGACTACTAACTATGAAAGATTAAACATTTAGATTATAGCACGGTCATTGGAGCTGGTTACGTGGCATGGCCATGATGAAGTAGTCCACCTGCCCTATTTTGACGATATTGATTTTTAGTAAGGCTTACCTACATTTATTTGATAGCTGATTTAATAATTCGATAACTTATTTCATAAAAAACCATCTGCGATCAGCAAGAAAGTCAAACTACTGACATCAGCCTGTTATTGCTCATCTCACACTTAACCTATTGCCACGTCATATTATCGTAACCAAATCGATCGTTCGCTTTTATTTATAAGTCAATTTGGTTACCCTTATCTATTTGGCTTTAACTCAGATATTTAGTTTAGCAGTTGGATCTTAGTTACTAGTTATTAGCTCTTAATGATTCATATTGTGACTGATATTTATATTGTGGCTATTTTAAAGATGTCAACTTACAATATTCTCATTAGCACAACTTGAGAAATAATCAGACCGTTTGAACCAGTATACGTTTTAAACGTAATAATGAGTTAAAAAGGGTATGAACTGCGTTGCCCTTTACTCAAACAATGACCCAGACAATAACACCCGCTTTATTACCTATATTGCAATGTTCGTAAACTTCATAATAATTAACTTATAACAGACAACTTATAACAGACAAAAGGACACTCATCATGCAACACGCAAAGACCTACTGTGTTTTAACTGCTGCCATTGGCTTTTCAATGGTTGCCACCTGTGCTCATGCCGGCAGACCTCCCGCTCAAAATTTATCAAACGCACATTTTCAGCAGTGTTTAGACGGACTAAAAGGGTCTAGCCAGTTTCGAGGAGTTGATAGCTTTACCTTTAATACCTACCGCCCAACTGAACCTGATCCTAGTGTTATCCAGTCCCTCAATTACCAACCAGAATTCCAAAAAGACGTGTGGGATTACTTGTCCGTTTTAGTAGATAAGGAAAGAGTTGAAGATGGCATTCGTGCTAAGCATGAAATGGCAGACACCTTGCGACGCATTGAGTCACGTTATGGCGTTAAGGCCGAACATGTTTAGGCGTATGGGGTGTCGAATCAAACTTCGGGCAAACTTTGGGCAAAAATGACTTATTCAAATCTCTAGCTACATTATCTTGCTTTGACCGTCGCCAAACATACTTCCGTGGCGAATTCGCCAATGCGCTAAAAATCGTTCAAAATGGGGATATCGCCCCAAGCGACATGACAGGTTCTTGGGCAGGGGCATTTGGACAAACTCAGTTTATGCCCGGTACATTTTTAGATTTAGCAGTAGACTTTGATGGAGATGGTCGCCGAGATTTAGTAAATAGTAAGCCAGATGCGCTGGCATCCACGGCCAACTTCCTCAAAAAACGCGGATACCGTACTGGCGAACCTTGGGGTTACGAGGTTAAAATGCCATCAGGTTTTTGGGGTTCAAATAGCCGTAAAGACAAAAAATCAATGAGCTACTGGCGTGACAAAGGTTTTACACTTGCAGATGGCCGCCCTCTACCTTACGACTTAGATCGTGCAGGTTTGTTATTGCCTGCAGGTATGGATGGTCCTGCGTTTTTAGTGGGTAAAAACTTTGATACGTTTTATTCTTACAATGCGTCTGAAAACTATGCGTTAGCGATTGCGCATTTGTCAGACTTAATTGCTAAAGAAGACAGCAGCAAGACTGACTTTGTTACCGCTTGGCCAACTGATGACCCTGGTATTAGCCGTCGCCAAGCTAAAGAAATTCAGCAGGCGCTTTTAAATGCAGGCTACGATATAGGTGATGTAGATGGCATTATTGGCGACAACACGCGTACCGCTATCCAGCAATATCAGACCAGTAAGGGCGTATTCCCAGCTAACGGGCATGCCGGTCAAAAATTCTATCAGTTGATTATGGGTAATCAAGGGCAAAACAGCAATCGACCTTATCAACAGCCAATGCAGTCACAGCAGCAAACCTACAATCCGCAAAACTCGCAGATTAGTCAGTCAAATGACAGCATTGCCCAGCTTATCGAAAAGCAAGATGGTTATCGCCGTGTGGCTGATGCCAATGGCAACGTTCGTTTGGTTCGTATTGATAATGGTAAATAATCCTAAAACATACTTAATTTCATATTAGGGGCGGTATAGTCTGTAAGCTTTATGCTATAAATGATTCACATATAGCCAAAGGCAAGATAAAGAGTGACGATGTCGATCTCCCTAGATATACTATATGTATCATCTAGGGTTGGTCGCCGCGTACCTTATTTAATTGCCTCAGAATACACCTCTTACTATAGCGGGTTTAAATAGTAAAAAATAATAAAGCCATGCAATATGCATGGCTTTATTATTTTAGGGTTTATATTTACACATTAAATAGAAATTTTAGACGATAGGCGGTGGGTTTGGCTTTCCGTTTTCTCCATCCCATTTTTCTTGCGCTTTTTTATCTAAGTCGGCAGGGGATTTTGGCTCCCATTTACCATTTTCTTTCCAAGTTTCATCTCCCCAGTCATCCTCTTTATCGTCGTCCCACTTTTTATAGGCCTCTTTAGGATCGATACCGCGGCGCTTCATATCTGCTATCTGCTCTTCTAATGTATGAGGTTTATCTGCCTCATGCATTGTCTCTTCAAGTTTATTTAATTCAACTTTCAACTTATCATCTTTAGGGTTGCTCATGTTGTTTTCCTCAAAATAGAACACAATGATTAATTTTTTATATCTAACACTTCGACCATTTAGCCGTAATCAAAATAGCAGTATAAATAATTTTAGAGTTTAAAAAAAAAAACTATTCAAATTGGAATGTTTGCCTCTCTTTCGTTGATATTGACTGATATACAATATACATTGCTATATCTAAGTCTGTATTCAATATTAAAGTCTACTGGATGATATTAGCCTTCACAATCTGAACACGTATACTTTATATTAATGATTTGTATATCCAGCATAAACCCCCAAACAACACTATAAAAACTGACCGCCTACTAACCGTTTAACCATTAGCGAAGTAGCAGCAAGATCACCTTTTATAGATGTCGTAACAAATGCCAACTTGGCACTAGCAGGTATCTTACCCCTTATTTTTGAGTCATCTATTATCTTTGAGGCCTCTATATTTGAGCCATCGCTACTATCTACAATACCAATATAAAGATCATCATAAAGCTGATCTAATGAGCAGTTAGATTTATGAGTAGAAACCAGAGGAGTATTAGAAGGCTGACTAGAGCATTTAGCAAACATTTGCCTTTCTGACAATATCTCTTTGACACGACTGGCAATGGCCGCTCCAGAATCGACAATAGATATCCCAAGGTTATGAGCGGCGACCTCTTCCATAATAAATTCTTGAAAAAAAGGATAGTGGGTACACCCTAACACTAAATGATCGACTTGTTGTCGAGAAAACTCATGCAACTGTGCTTTAAGCTCATGAGCAGCATCACTGTCTACCCGCATGCCCGACTCAACCCAGGGCACAAGGTTTGGATTAAAACATTTAATGACATTTACTTTAGCGGGCATGGCGTAATCTCTAATAACATCATTAAGTAAAGCACCTTCAAGGGTCGCTTTAGTGGCTAAAACCGCCACATTTTTACTTTTACTGTTCAGCACCGCTGGCTTTAATGCAGGTACTAGTCCCACAATGGGTAGATCAGGATATCTGCTACGAATCACGTCCAATGCATGGGCAGACGCACTATTACAAGCGATAACAATTAATTTGCATCCGGCAGCTACCAGCCAATCGACTGCAGTGACAGTCAAATGTGTTATTTCTTCACTTGAGCGCGCGCCATAAGGTACATTGAGCAAATCAGCATAATAAATATAGGACTCATTTGGCAACACCTGTTTTAGATGCGTATATACCGACAAGCCACCCACTCCTGAATCAAATAAACCTATGGGTGCTTCACTCGAATCTATACTTAAAGCACTCGGGGCTAGACTGACAGCACGATCCTCTACCAACTGCTTATCATTTTGATCGATATCATAATGACCGGAAGGCGTGATTGATTTAGTCGATGTCTTTCCTAACATTAAGGCTGTCTCACTGTCACAAAACCTAATTTAATTTGAATTTTTGGCCGACTACTCAAGGTAATTTTTTGAATTCCTATTTTTAAAGACCTGTTTTTAAAAAACTGTATAAAGGAATTTAGAGTTCACAGTTACCTTGAGTAGGTCAAGGTGCTCTACGATATGAGACTCTATAATATCACCAACTAACTAGGAACCGATATCTCGTATTTTTTGCCACCACTTTGCAAGGTCAGCGCGGTTCTACCTTTTTGCTCACTAAGCTCGCCTAATTTAATAAGATGCATTAACACATTACGTGATATAAGTGCTTTCATACCAAAGCGCACCTCAATATAAGGTCTGTCCTCGCCTTGATAGGTAATCATTTCAAGCGGGTGGTCGTCATCTAGATACACGATATCGCCCGTACTGGTTATAAACTCAATCATTTGAACCTCATTTTTTTCAACAACATTCACTTGGTTGACTAAAAACGGGACATCTTCTACGGTAATACGAATTTTTTCAACGGGAGTTTTAAGATAATACTCAGTCGATTTGCCACTATCTTCAGAATGTTCAGGCCATAGGACGGTCGAGAATAAATCTATTAATGATTGCCGAGTAATTCTACTACCCTCATGCCACCATTCCCCATTTGCTTTAATGATCAAATCCATGTTACCGCAGTTTTCAGGGTGCCACTTATCTAATGGCGGAATAGCTCGACCACGGCGCTCGCTAGTCTCTTGTTTAATATATTCGGAAATTGAGTCTAAACTAAGGTTAGACATCGGTGGTTTTGACTTAGAGTTTGTCATTGCTATTATCTCCTGATGTGAATTCTGCATAAACTTGGGAAAACAGACGACTTTTACTACTTTATCACGGCCTAGTCACAAATCGTGTCGTCTTTATCCAACTTTTATTTTATAATAGGTAACTAACTGCAAGCCTTTTTTTATATTAAGTTCTATATTTAAGCCAGCTAATGTCATGATAAGTGTTGTTCATATCTGTCTGATGATAGTTGCTACTATTACTTATTTCCACTATTAGATATATTTTAATAGCGTCATACTAAATTTTTGCTAGCAAGAAATTAACATAATTTACGACCACTTATTAGCTGTGGTCGTGGCATTATTGAGCCAGCTATAAGGAGTCTGAAATGCAAGATGAACAGGTAGAACGTGAATCAATGGAGTTTGATGTTGTCATTGTTGGGGGTGGCCCCGCTGGACTTTCAGCAGCCATTCGGCTTCGTCAACTTGCTCTTGAAGCTGGCAACGACGAATTTATGGTCTGTGTGGTCGAAAAAGGCTCCGAATTTGGTGCGCATACGTTATCGGGCGCCGTTATTGAGCCACGTGCACTTAATGAGCTTATCCCTGATTGGAAAGAAAAAGGGGCACCACTTAATGTACCTGCTACAGAAGACCGTATTTATTATTTAAACTCTGCTACCCGCTCAATGAAGGTTCCTGATGCCTTTGTTCCTAAGCCTATGCATAACCATGGTAACTACATCGTGTCATTAGGTAACGTGGTGCGCTGGCTTGCTGAACAAGCAGAAGAGCTTGAGGTCATGATGTTCCCAGGCTTTAGTGCGTCAGATATCTTATACAAAGATGATGGTTCCGTACGTGGTGTATTAACAGGCGATATGGGGGTGGCTGCAGATGGGTCACATAAGCCAAGTTATGAGCCAGGCTATGAGCTATTGGCTAAATATACTATCTTTGCAGAAGGTTGTCGTGGTCATCTAGGCAAGCGTTTAATCAGCCGCTTTGCTTTAGATAAAGACAGTGATCCACAGCATTATGGTATTGGCTTAAAAGAGCTTTGGGAAGTTGACCCAAGCAAACATGAGCAAGGTGTTGTCATGCATGGCCTTGGTTGGCCATTAACTGAAACAGGCTCTACGGGAGGTTGGTGGTTATACCACGATGAGAACAACCAAGTCAGTTTCGGTTTGGTTGTCGATTTATCCTATCACAATCCTTATGTTTCGCCGTTTGACGAAATGCAGCGCTTAAAAACTCATCCCGTTATTAGACAAGTGTTAGAAGGCGGAAAGCGTATCTCTTATGGCGCACGTGCGCTCACTAAAGGCGGTCTAAACTCACTACCTAAGCTGACCTTCCCAGGTGGTGTATTGGTAGGGGATGATGCTGGATTCTTAAATTCTGCTAAAATCAAAGGCACCCACACCTCAATGAAATCAGGTATGTTAGCTGCTGAAGCGATTTTTTCAGCACTACAGGCTGGCCGTCAGCATGATGAAGTTGAAAGCTATAGTAAACTTTATAAAGAGTCATGGTTATATGAAGACAATAAGTCTGCCCGTAACTTCTCCCCTGCTATCCACCGTATGGGGCTATTTATGGGAGGCGCATTTACTTTTATCGAGCACAACTTGCTTGGTGGCAAAATGCCACTAACCCTTCATGACAATACGCCAGATTATGACGCTTTAGACAAAGCCAGCCAAACGTATCAACCAAATTACCCAAAACCAGATGGTAAATTAACTTTTGATAAGCTATCTTCAGTGTTTGTCTCTAATACTAACCATGCTGAAGATCAGCCCAACCATTTGAAGCTGACAGATCCAACTGTGCCAATTAGTGTCAACTTACCTATCTATGCTGAGCCTGCTCAACGCTATTGCCCTGCAGGTGTATATGAGGTAGTAAAAGATGCAGAAGGTGCTAAGTTTGTGATTAATGCCCAGAATTGTGTGCATTGTAAAACCTGTGATATTAAAGACCCTTCTCAAAACATAACTTGGGTAACCCCTGAAGGCGGTGGCGGCCCTAACTATCCAAATATGTAATGGTTTTGATTAACCTAGCTCATTAGTTACAAACCCTCCTGCTCTATTGATAAGCTGACCCCCATAAGTTGGACACGACTTATGGGGGTCAGCTCCTTTAGGGCTTTAGGGAGACTTTTTATTATTTAGATCCAACTATAGTCAAAGAAGTCTAAAATGGTTACAAGGCAACCGAGTGCAAGTACTACTGGAGTAGGCTTAACGAGGTTAACGCCGTAACCGTTTAGTAGTTCGCTGACTATACTGAATATTAACTTATACCCTCATACTATTTGATAATTTTATAGTTCATATAATTAAAAAGTAAAAATAAAATAAAAAAATTATGAGGTAAGCGTATGGTTGTTATGAACAAAATAAATCGACGTTTTTAGACATATATAATATGTATATATATTTACTTGTAAAACCACGAAAATAATGGGGGATTGTAAATAAAATCTAGATCAAAACAAAACCCTAGAAATACTAAAAAGAACCTTTTATAAATTTACCTTTAATATCAATAGTTAAGTCTAATTGATTAAATTTCTGGTAGTGTTTGATTTGTTCCTTGCTATCATTTAATTGCGACTGTAAACTACAGTATGTATTGAAAAAATACTAAAAGTTACATTGCCGATGTTTTAAGTATAAAAACCTTAACATTGGATTACTAATTGTAAACATATGGTTTTAAATTTTGCTTGTCACCCATTTACATGACAAAAGGAGTTTGTCTCATGAGTAATTCTCGTGATGCCTCAGGCTATTGGAAAGCCAATGTGCGTCTTATCTTAATATGTTTAACCGTATGGGCCATCGTACCTTACGGATTTGCAATATTATTCCGACCTCTACTCGCCGGTATCCAGTTTGCTGGAGTTGACCTTGGTTTTTGGTTTGCCCAGCAAGGTTCAATTGCAACCTTTATGGCTATCATCTTTTTCTACGCTTGGCGAATGAACAAGCTAGATAAGCAATTTGGCGTAGAAGAGGAATAGCCGCATGAGTCAGTTTTTAATTAATATTTTGTTCGTTGGTGCGTCATTTGTACTTTACTTCGGTATTGCCATTTGGGCTCGTGCTGGATCAACTAAAGAGTTTTATGTCGCTGGTGGTGGTGTCCATCCTATCGTAAATGGTATGGCTACCGGTGCTGACTGGATGAGTGCCGCATCCTTCATCTCAATGGCAGGCTTGCTCGCTGCTGGTGGTTATGGTGCATCTACTTACCTAATGGGTTGGACGGGCGGCTATGTACTACTTGCTCTGCTACTGGCACCTTATTTACGTAAATTTGGTAAATTCACAGTACCTGACTTTATTGGCGATCGATTCTACTCGAAAAACCGCAGCGCTTGTTGCAGTTGTATGTTTGATTGTGGCATCTACTACATATGTTATAGGTCAAATGACGGGAGCAGGCGTTGCTTTCTCACGCTTTTTAGAAGTTGACAATACCACCGGCCTGATTATTGCTGCCGTTGTTGTATTTTTCTATGCAGTACTGGGTGGTATGAAAGGTATTACCTATACACAGGTCGCACAGTATGTGGTACTAATTATTGCTTATACTGTCCCTGCTGTATTCATATCCCTTGAGTTAACCGGCAATCCGATTCCAGGTTTAGGTATGTTCTCAACGCATACTGAATCAGGGCTTCCTTTACTGGCTAAGCTTGATCAAGTCGTTCAAGAATTAGGTTTCACAGCTTATACGGCTGACGTTCCTAATAAATTAAACATGGTTCTGTTTACCTTATCTCTAATGATTGGTACAGCTGGTCTGCCTCACGTTATCATCCGTTTCTTCACTGTCCCTAAAGTAGCTGACGCTCGTTGGTCTGCAGGTTGGGCACTCGTGTTTATTGCCCTATTATACTTTACTGCACCAGCTGTAGGGTCTATGGCTCGTTTAAACCTTATCGATACGGTCTATCCTAACGGTACTGCTGAAGCGCCACTTCCCTATGACCAGCGTCCAAGCTGGATGCAAACTTGGGAAGAGACGGGTCTAATTAAGTACAACGACTTTAACGGCGATGGCCGTATTCAGATGTATAACGATGGTGGACTTCGTGAAGCACAGTTGGCGTTGGCTGCTGCTGAAACTGATGGTGGCGATGTTGCTGCTGCTCAAGCCGCTGTTGAAGCTGCTAAAGTTGCTCAAGGCGAAATACTTGATGGTAAGTTTAATAATGCTGGATGGGAAGGAAATGAGCTTGATGTAAACAAAGACATCATGGTACTTGCTAATCCAGAAATTGCACAGCTTCCACCATGGGTTATCGGCCTTATTGCAGCGGGTGGTCTTGCCGCAGCGTTATCTACCGCAGCAGGTCTATTACTGGCAATATCTTCAGCCATTAGTCATGATTTAATTAAGCGTAATCTTAATCCTAACATCTCAGATAAAGGCGAGTTATTGGCTGCGCGTATCTCGATGGCCGTGGCCATTGTTATCGCAACGTATCTTGGCTTAAATCCACCAGGTTTCGCGGCTCAGGTTGTTGCTTTAGCCTTTGGTATCGCAGGTGCATCACTATTCCCAGCCTTAATGATGGGTATATTTTCAAAGCGTATCAACAGCATTGGGGCTATCGCAGGTATGCTCGCTGGTTTAATTACTACCCTTGTTTACATCTTTGTATTCAAAGGCTGGTTCTTTGTCAGTGGCACAGCGAACTTCCCTGATACTGCTGAATACTGGTTTATTAGGTATCTCGCCACTATCATTTGGTGCTATTGGAGCATTGATTAACTTTGTGATAGCATTTGCTGTATCTTCAGTGACTGCGCCTCCTCCTGCTCATATTCAAGAGCTCGTGGAAAGCGTGCGTACGCCTCATGGTGCTGGCGGTGCGGTTGATCACTAACCGTTAAGTTATTCACAGTTTGTTTATTAATGAATAAGCCAGAAATTCTGGCTTATTTTTTTTCAAACCTAGGCTCTATTGAATAGACTCAACTTTCGAGTAAATAAACCTCACTCATGTATAGCCGCTAAAAACTTAAGTGAGGTTTGTTTTATTCAAAATCAGGATAAGTTATCAAATAACGACATTTTAAGGCCTAGTGCAATAGGTGTACTATAATTGGCATAAATAAAAGCTAGGATGGACCCACATGATTTATGAGTTTATAGCAACCATCAGTGCAGGTTTTGCTATGGCAGGACTGGCTTTAATTATTCGTCACTTGAGTAAACTGGCGGGTATGACTACCCCAAGATGGTTGATCCCCGTTTTTGCTGGTTTAGGGATGTTAGGCTTTCAAATTCATCAGGAATATAACTGGCAAGAGCAACAGACTAACAGACTGCCCGAACAAGTGACTGTCGTAAAAATGGTAAAAGGCAGTGAATGGTTTCGCCCGTGGAGTTATATAAAACCTCAGACTATACGTTTTATGGCAGTAAATAACGGTCAGAATGTGAGTAATGAATTTAACAACATACCTGAACTTGCCTCTGATAGCATCAAACGAGTCAATATTTATCTATTTGAGAGACGACTCAGTACTAAAATCGTTCCACAGCTTATTAACTGCTCCAAGCAACAACATGCCGATTTAATCGGCATTAGTGAAACATCGTCTAAGCAAGCAATAGCAGCAGATAATACAAATAACACTTCCGAACCGCAACAAGCACAAATCGCTAAAGACAAGCTGGTTTGGATGCCGTTAGAGACTCAAGATGAATTATACAAAGCTGTTTGCACTGATTAACTTATAATCGGCGCACTTATAAAACGCTACGGTTTTGACCTCGTTTGCTGGACAAAAGCACCATCCAAACTCGGTTGCCTTGTAACGACTTTAAAGCTCTCTGACTATAGCTTATTGAACAGTAAGTCTGGAACGATTGTTTTCAACCGTTTTTTTGCCAATTCCTTTTACCTTAGTCAGCTCATCCACACGTCTAAAGTAGCCTAGCCCCTCTCGGTAAAGAATGATATCTTTAGCCTTGCTACTGCCAATACCTTTTAGAGTCGTCAATTCACTTTCAGTGGCGGTATTAATATTAATCATAAACACCGCTGCGTCTTTACTGTATTTTTTATCACTCTGCTCTTCGCCTATCAGATAGTTATAGGCTGCTTTGGCGTCATTAAAGCATTGCTGGGCATGTACGGGCTGCATGACCAAACTTTGTAATAACAGAATGATAAAAATACCTGACCTATTCATATTTTTTCGCCAAGTCCCACAAGGCATCCATGTCATCTAAAGTGCTTTGTTCTGGTGTTAATCCCCGCTTCGCAAGCTCTGCTTCAATATAACCAAAGCGAGATTTAAATTTATTGCACGCAGGTTAGTGTTGCCGCCTCAGCATCTAGGTTTAACTTTCGAGCCACATTAACCAGCCCAAAAAAACAGTCGCCCATTTCCTTTTCTAGTTCGATATGCAGTTTGTCTTCTTGTTCTGTACTCCTTGCCTCATCTTTTTGTTTGATGGCCACTTTTAATTCCGCTATCTCTTCTTCTAGTTTTTCTAAGGCGCCCTCAACCCCTCCCCAATCAAAGCCCATCTTACTAGCCGCTTTCTGGATGCTTTGCGACTGCATGAGCGCGGAACCGCCTTTTACTTTGTCTAAGCGACGTTTGGGCTTGCCTCGGCTTTCTCGTTCAGCATCCTCCTCGGCCTTAATCTCGTCCCAACGTTGTTTAGCCGCCTGTTCATCAGCTAGCTTATCGGATTCAAACACGTGAGGATGGCGCCTTATCAATTTTTTTTGCAACAGATTAACCACATCGCCTAAATCAAATAGGCCTTGTTCTGCATAGAGTTGACAGTGGAATACCACCTGTAGTAGCACATCGCCAAGCTCGCCTTTAATGTCTTCAATATCACCAGACTGCACTGCCTCAGCTAGCTCATACGATTCTTCGATGGCATAAGGGATTAAGCTATAATTGGTCTGCTTCATATCCCAAGGACAATCAGCTCTTAACCTTGCCATAAGGGCTAATAAATCATTTAAATCATTAGTGGGTCTTGGCTTACCTTGTACAGGTTTCGGCACAGTAACCTTATGCGGCTCTTGCGATTCGTATGATTTGTCTAAATATTGTTTGTGAATATCTGACATTTACCCCTCCCTTTTATCATTTAGATATTGTCAAAGTAGTCTAAAGTAGCCGCAAGGCAATTAGCCTAGCCAGTAACGGGCTTAATTATTCAAGCAACCACAGCCACCAAGATTAACCTTGTCACTGTTTTAAATTACCTTAACTATAAGTGATTTTGCAGATCAATTTATTGCTTTTTTGATCTACAACCTGAGCTGTTATTAATTTGTCATGGTTAATGTGTATCATTTTGAGACTTATAGGCGCGACGTGCATCATTTGAATCAGATTGAATACATGGAATAAGAAGATAACTATGACAGATATTAAAAACCCTAACTTAAAGCCGCAATCAGATTCTCAATTAAATCCGCAACCTTCGTTATCACGCATTGTGATCATTGGAGCCGGCTACGTTGGATTATCAAACGCTATATTATTAGCGCAATCTAGCCTTAATACCCATGTTACCTTATTCGATATAGACACTCATAAAGTTAACTTACTCCAACAGCGTCAATCCCCCTTAAAAGATAACGACATTTGCAATTTTTTAGCAAATAAGCAGCTGAATCTCAATGTGACGAATGATGCCTCAAAAATCTATACAAACTGTGATTTAGTCATCATTGCAACGCCCACAAATTATGATGTCGCTTCAGGCGAGTTTGATACCAGCTCAGTGCAAGCTAGCATTAAAGCGGTTAGAGAACAAAACAGCAGTGTGCCAATCGTCATTAAATCAACCATTCCAATTGGCTTTACTCAAACTATGCATCAGCAGTTTGACAACAATATTATGTTTATGCCAGAGTTTCTGCGTGAAGGTCAGGCGTTGTACGATAACCTGCATCCTTCTCGTATCATATTAGGCTGCACCCCTGAACAAAAAAAACGACGCTACCGCCTTGATGAAACTTTACCAACAAGCCAGTCAAGAGGAAACTATTGAGCAGTTGTTAATGACCCCTACTGAAGCAGAAGCAGTTAAGTTGTTT
>NZ_JBXYJD020000003.1:0-18299 GCF_057396305.2 Psychrobacter sp. CX90 | reverse complement strand
AAATAACTAAACACACCCAACCACAAGCCCTGTATCTTCTAATTGTAGTAAAGTGTTGGCTTTAATATCATTATCACTAAACGCCCCATCCAAGATAATAACTTTGCTAGGCGCAAGGGCGATAATATCGGCACATTTCTCTATTGTCATATCTCGAATAATGACGACTAAGCCAGCTTGAGGCATTGCGGTCTGCGGTCTGCGGTCTGCGGTCTGCGGTCTGCGGTCTGCGGTCTGCGGTCTGCGGTCTGCGGTCTGCGGTCTGCGGTCTGCGGTCTGCGGTCTGCGGTCTGCGGTCTGCGGTCTGCGGTCTGCGGTCTGCGGTCTGCGGGAGTGTACCGTCATCATTAGCACTGTCAAGTAATTTAGTCGTAAAACAACCATATCTCTGTTGATTTAACGGTAATATGGGCAAAGTCAACGGATAGCCTTCTTTTAACATCAGTTCAGTAACGATCCCCTCATCTGTAGCATCTTCCACTATCGGGTTAACGTGCTTTTCTAACAATGCGAGCAAGCTTTCGGTATCATTATTTTCGGGCTGTTGCCACGGGATAAAGTTGCTATCGGCAAGTTTGTAGACTTTAAAACCCTAAGTCTAGCGTTTTATTCTCGGCAAGGTCCGGATTGTCTACCAATATTTGCTGACCTGCACGGCGGATACGTTCTTTAGATATCTCGCTAATGGTGGGCGGTAAGTTGTTTTTTTGGCAAAACTCGTAAGCGTTTATATTGTCTTTAGGGTCAATGGCTTCAGGAATTTGCACCATGATAAATTTACGCTTACCAGCTTTTTTATTCTCATTATCATCACTTTCTTTTGTCTCTTCGGCATTTAACGCCATTACTGCATGGGCGGTGGTTGATGATCCTGCAAAAAAGTCTAGAATGATGTCATCTGCTTTAATATTTGCAATTTTCATAATACGTTTTAATAGCCTGACTGGCTTTGGACTATCAAATAAACCTTGGTCATCGAATAAGAACTTTAATTCCTGTCGTCCTTCTTGATTATGACCGACTTCTTTATATAGCCATAAAGTAGTAGCAACCATTCCCTCTTTGACTTCATTTAAAAAACGTTTTAAACGAGGTACATTCTTACCTTCAGTTCCAAACCAAATACGATTATCTTCAACTAATTCATTAAACTTATCTTTTGAAACACCCCAGCACCTGCCTTCTGTCGGCTTGATTTTGTTGCCACTTGGTGTAGTTACATAATAATCATATTTTTCGGAATATGTTTTAACGGTTAAATCACTGGCTGTCCAGACACCCCTAATATCATTATCGATATTTTTATATCGCTCATTTGCTTTAGCAGTTCTATCAAGTTTACCTACTTCAAATGTATTAATAGCTTTCGCATATATCAAGATATAATCGTGACTTTCCGATAAATATTTTGCATCATTTTTAGGGGAAAAAGCTCTCTGCCAAACAACTTCCGCTACAAAATTCTCTTCTCCAAATATCTCATCCATCAACAACCGTAAGTTTGCCACTTCATTATCATCGATCGACACAAATATTACCCCGTCATCCCGTAGCAAATTCTTTGCCAATGCTAAGCGCGGGTACATCATATTCAGCCAATTACTGTGATACTGTCCGTTCTCTTTACGGTTTGAGCGCATGCCATCGCTGTGAGTAAGGTTGCCGTCGTCGTCCAGTTGCCCTGCCCGTGCTTGGTACTCAGCTAGGCTTTCGCTATAGTCATCAGGGTAGATAAATCGGTCGTTGCCTGTGTTATACGGTGGGTCGATATATATCATCTTAATACGGTTGTAATAGCTCTTTTGCAGTATCTTAAGCACCGCTAAGTTATCACCTTCAATGAACAAATTATCCGTCTTATCGAAGTCTACTGACTCGTCAGGCTGAGGTAATAATGTTTGACTGGTTGAGGTCTTAAGCTCACGGTAAACGTGGTGCTTGCCTGCCCAGTTTAGCCCATACGCTTCAAAACTGGGCGCAAGCACATTCTCGCCCAGTACAGCTTTTAATGTCTCAACGTTGAGCTTACCTTCGCTAAAGGCTTCGGGGATAAGCTGTTGTAGCTTTTGCTTAAGTAGATCGTCAGGGGTTTGACTGAAAGGCGAGAGATTTCTTTTGTCTATATTATCTGAGGTATAATTAGCCATAGTTATCCATAGGTAGAACAGTAGTATCTTGTTTATAATTACATTAAGTAAAAGTTAGGATAATATGACAGCAGCCATATAGCAATGAGGAAGAATTAAATTGAGGAAACAAACTAAACTTTACGACATTGGCTGCCGTAAGACCAAAAAACCATCACAACCAAACCGCCACGTTATCAAAGCCCGATTGTAAGGAGCTATCCGCCACCATTAACGCCCGCTGACCACTCATACAAGTAAATACCAAGCGTTTATCTTTAGGGAGTTGTTTTAGCTGTTCTGGGTGCATGAGCACCTCACTTACTGGCAAATGCTGATGGCAAAACTTAGGCGACTGTTCAACTTCAGCAAGGCTACGCACATCAACTACCCAGTCTTGACTGCTCTGCTTATTATGATGTTTGTTTTGCGATTTATGAATGTCCGCTTCAGCAATAATATGCACATAATTATCAGGCTCTGGCGCACCAGTAAAATCAATAATAGTTTGGCGATAGCGCCATAAATCCATACTTAATAGCCGCCCTGCAAACTGTTGCTCATCGCCTAAAATGACCTTTATGACTTCTTGCGCTTGTAGCGTTCCCATAATGCCTGCTGCCGTACCAATTACGCCGACACTGTTACAATCTTGACCAACAGGGGGTGGATTAGGAAACACCGCTCGCATACTTGGGCAAGCCGAGCCCTCGCTTTTAGATGAATTCAATACAGTTGATGGCAAGGTTGAATGGCAAAACACACCCACATAACCTGTTACACCCATAACCGAGGCTGATATTAATGGTTTGCTATGCTGTATGCAGTAATCACTGAGCATATAGCTTATGGCAAAGTTGTCTGTTGCATCCACTATTATTTCGGCATCTGATAATAATGCTGTCATATTATCCGCATTAATTCTTTGCGCATGTTTAACAACATCAATGTCACTATTTAGCTCTGTCAGGGTGCGATGAGCAGCATCAACCTTTAATAGTCCTACATCACTTTCACGATACAACACTTGACGATGTAAGTTGGTTAAGCTAACGCTATCATGATCAATCAAGGTAAGCCTGCCCACGCCTGCCCCCGCCAAAAAAATGCTGGCGGGACAACCCAGGCCGCCCATACCGACAATAGCCACATGGCTTGTTATCAGCTTTGTTTGCCCTTGTGTGCCTAGTTGCGATACCATCATTTGACGTTGGTACCGCTCTAAGTTATCAGCAATATTGACACTATTTTTTACGCCATTTAAAATTGGGCTATCGGGCTTGAGCTGAGGGGCAATACTCATAACTTTATTCTTCAAACTGATTAAACCAAAATGGCGTACCAATAATGGGGGTAGAAGGACTTGCCATATCGCGAGGCAAAATTGGTGTTGATTGGTAAGCCTGCCTGCCTGCTGTGATTGCACTGGCAAAGGCAGTTGCCATGGTAATGGGATTACCAGATTTAGCCACTGCTGTATTGAGCAGAACGGCATCATAGCCCATTTCCATCGCTTGGCAAGCTTGAGAGGGCAAGCCAATACCGGCATCAATAATTAAAGGGACATCTGGGAAATACGACCGCAAAGTCTGCAAAGCTTTGGGGTTTTGTAGGCCTTGACCACTACCAATCGGAGCACCCCATGGCATGAGCACCTCACACCCAGCTTGTAATAACTTTTCTGCCACGATTAAATCGTCAGTGGTGTAAGGGAGCACTTGAAAGCCGTCATCGCTGAGTATTTTCGCGGCCTCAACTAAGGCAAAAACATTGGGCTGCAAGGTATCTTCATTGCCAATCAGCTCGAGCTTAATACGCGGGGTATCAAATAGCTCACGTGCCATATGTGCCGTGGTTACCGCTTCTTGCACAGTACGACAGCCTGCCGTGTTTGGCAAGATATGGGCATTTGTTTGTTTTATGAGGTTCCAAAACTGTTGCCCTGCTCCGTCGGCACCCGCTTCTCGTCTGACCGATACTGTAATCATCTGAGTACCAGACATGGCAATGGCATCGCTGAGTATTTTAGGTGAGGGGTATTGCGCCGTACCCAATAATAGACGGCTGTCTAAACTAAGGTCATACAGCTTTAATACATCGTTTTCTGCGTCAGCTTGACCATTGACTTGCATGCTAACCTCCCTGCATGGGTGCAACAACTTCGACTTGGTCGCCGTCACTAATAGGCTGGCACTCTCGAGTTGCTTTGGCGACAAATTTGCCATTAACTGCCGTAGCAACATGGCTGTTTGCCTCAAAACCTTGCTCCAATAACACCTCTAGCAGTGTGTTGGCTTCGGTTTGAATGGGTGTTCCGTTAAATTGAATAGTCATCATAAATTAAAGGGCTTTTTTGTTGGTAAATGATAAAATCGCTAACAATTTTGGCGAAGGCTGGAGACAGCAAGTACCCGTGGCGATACATACCATTAACCAGCAAATGCCTACCTTGTTTTATAATTTTTGGTAGATTGTCAGGATAGGCAGGACGGACATCAACGCCAATCTCAACAATTTCCGACTGTGAAAATGCAGGGTTTACCGCATAAACTGCTGACAACAGCTCCAAAACCGACCTCACTGAGGCACGCTCCCGTGAAGCACTTTCAATCATAGTTGCACCCAACATGAACTGACTGTTAGCACGGGGCACAAGATAAATTGGGATACGAGGGTGCAGTAAGCGCACAGGGCGAGATAATTCAAGCTCTGGGTTATACAGATGCAACATCTCTCCGCGTACGCCTCGTAAGTCAGGCAAATCGGAACGTGCACTATAACCTCGACAGTCCAGCAACCAGCCTCCCTGCTGATTTGCTTTTTTAGCCAGCTCTTTTATCTCCGTATCACTAAGCGTAGTATCTGCTATCACTTCAGCATTAGCCTTGATTTTTCTCCACAGCGCACGTAACACTTGCCGCGGCTCAATATGTGCTTCGGTTGGATAAAACAGCGCATCACGATGTTGATGTAATATAGGCTCTAAACTATGAAGCTCATTGGCATCTATCTTTCGCCACTGCTCGGTACGCTGTGCAAAGTGAGTCAGCATATTTTGATCACGGTTTGGCGAAATAACCAGCGTTCCATTTGCGGCGTAGTCGCAGCCCTCATTATTCTCACAAAATGACTGCCAGTACTGCATCGAAACATCAGATAACTCGCCAACCAACGGCTCAGCTGATTCCATTTCACAATAAGGAGCAAGCATACCACCTGCCCACCACGAGCATAAACTCTCATCCACACCTTTACTGGCTGTGATAACGCTTACCTCTTGTCCAGCATCGATCAGCATATCAGCACAAGTTAATCCGGCGACGCCTGTTCCTATTATTGTAATCATCTTATTTTATACTTTTAGGTTATATGCCCAGCCCATTTTGAGTATTGGCAACAATGACTTTTGTTAGGCTCATTTCAATGAATCACGAGCAGGTAAACTGCTATTTTCATGACGTCATCCTATCTCGCATAATGCCACAATCATAACTCAACACTTTTTTATATCATGGTTTTTCATATCATAGTTCTTCACAGTATGGTTTTTCACAGCATGGTTAAATCGAGAGCTATAATAAAAAGTTTAACTACGAATAAAATGTATCATAGTATGGCCTAAATCCTACTGGCTAAATAATGCTGCTTAAAGGACTACTAACTATGAAAGATTAAACATTTAGATTATAGCACGGTCATTGGAGCTGGTTACGTGGCATGGCCATGATGAAGTAGTCCACCTGCCCTATTTTGACGATATTGATTTTTAGTAAGGCTTACCTACATTTATTTGATAGCTGATTTAATAATTCGATAACTTATTTCATAAAAAACCATCTGCGATCAGCAAGAAAGTCAAACTACTGACATCAGCCTGTTATTGCTCATCTCACACTTAACCTATTGCCACGTCATATTATCGTAACCAAATCGATCGTTCGCTTTTATTTATAAGTCAATTTGGTTACCCTTATCTATTTGGCTTTAACTCAGATATTTAGTTTAGCAGTTGGATCTTAGTTACTAGTTATTAGCTCTTAATGATTCATATTGTGACTGATATTTATATTGTGGCTATTTTAAAGATGTCAACTTACAATATTCTCATTAGCACAACTTGAGAAATAATCAGACCGTTTGAACCAGTATACGTTTTAAAACGTAATAATGAGTTAAAAAGGGTATGAACTGCGTTGCCCTTTACTCAAACAATGACCCAGACAATAACACCCGCTTTATTACCTATATTGCAATGTTCGTAAACTTCATAATAATTAACTTATAACAGACAACTTATAACAGACAAAAGGACACTCATCATGCAACACGCAAAGACCTACTGTGTTTTAACTGCTGCCATTGGCTTTTCAATGGTTGCCACCTGTGCTCATGCCGGCAGACCTCCCGCTCAAAATTTATCAAACGCACATTTTCAGCAGTGTTTAGACGGACTAAAAGGGTCTAGCCAGTTTCGAGGAGTTGATAGCTTTACCTTTAATACCTACCGCCCAACTGAACCTGATCCTAGTGTTATCCAGTCCCTCAATTACCAACCAGAATTCCAAAAAGACGTGTGGGATTACTTGTCCGTTTTAGTAGATAAGGAAAGAGTTGAAGATGGCATTCGTGCTAAGCATGAAATGGCAGACACCTTGCGACGCATTGAGTCACGTTATGGCGTTAAGGCCGAACATGTTTTAGGCGTATGGGGTGTCGAATCAAACTTCGGGCAAACTTTGGGCAAAAATGACTTATTCAAATCTCTAGCTACATTATCTTGCTTTGACCGTCGCCAAACATACTTCCGTGGCGAATTCGCCAATGCGCTAAAAATCGTTCAAAATGGGGATATCGCCCCAAGCGACATGACAGGTTCTTGGGCAGGGGCATTTGGACAAACTCAGTTTATGCCCGGTACATTTTTAGATTTAGCAGTAGACTTTGATGGAGATGGTCGCCGAGATTTAGTAAATAGTAAGCCAGATGCGCTGGCATCCACGGCCAACTTCCTCAAAAAACGCGGATACCGTACTGGCGAACCTTGGGGTTACGAGGTTAAAATGCCATCAGGTTTTTGGGGTTCAAATAGCCGTAAAGACAAAAAATCAATGAGCTACTGGCGTGACAAAGGTTTTACACTTGCAGATGGCCGCCCTCTACCTTACGACTTAGATCGTGCAGGTTTGTTATTGCCTGCAGGTATGGATGGTCCTGCGTTTTTAGTGGGTAAAAACTTTGATACGTTTTATTCTTACAATGCGTCTGAAAACTATGCGTTAGCGATTGCGCATTTGTCAGACTTAATTGCTAAAGAAGACAGCAGCAAGACTGACTTTGTTACCGCTTGGCCAACTGATGACCCTGGTATTAGCCGTCGCCAAGCTAAAGAAATTCAGCAGGCGCTTTTAAATGCAGGCTACGATATAGGTGATGTAGATGGCATTATTGGCGACAACACGCGTACCGCTATCCAGCAATATCAGACCAGTAAGGGCGTATTCCCAGCTAACGGGCATGCCGGTCAAAAATTCTATCAGTTGATTATGGGTAATCAAGGGCAAAACAGCAATCGACCTTATCAACAGCCAATGCAGTCACAGCAGCAAACCTACAATCCGCAAAACTCGCAGATTAGTCAGTCAAATGACAGCATTGCCCAGCTTATCGAAAAGCAAGATGGTTATCGCCGTGTGGCTGATGCCAATGGCAACGTTCGTTTGGTTCGTATTGATAATGGTAAATAATCCTAAAACATACTTAATTTCATATTAGGGGCGGTATAGTCTGTAAGCTTTATGCTATAAATGATTCACATATAGCCAAAGGCAAGATAAAGAGTGACGATGTCGATCTCCCTAGATATACTATATGTATCATCTAGGGTTGGTCGCCGCGTACCTTATTTAATTGCCTCAGAATACACCTCTTACTATAGCGGGTTTAAATAGTAAAAAATAATAAAGCCATGCAATATGCATGGCTTTATTATTTTAGGGTTTATATTTACACATTAAATAGAAATTTTAGACGATAGGCGGTGGGTTTGGCTTTCCGTTTTCTCCATCCCATTTTTCTTGCGCTTTTTTATCTAAGTCGGCAGGGGATTTTGGCTCCCATTTACCATTTTCTTTCCAAGTTTCATCTCCCCAGTCATCCTCTTTATCGTCGTCCCACTTTTTATAGGCCTCTTTAGGATCGATACCGCGGCGCTTCATATCTGCTATCTGCTCTTCTAATGTATGAGGTTTATCTGCCTCATGCATTGTCTCTTCAAGTTTATTTAATTCAACTTTCAACTTATCATCTTTAGGGTTGCTCATGTTGTTTTCCTCAAAATAGAACACAATGATTAATTTTTTATATCTAACACTTCGACCATTTAGCCGTAATCAAAATAGCAGTATAAATAATTTTAGAGTTTAAAAAAAAACTATTCAAATTGGAATGTTTGCCTCTCTTTCGTTGATATTGACTGATATACAATATACATTGCTATATCTAAGTCTGTATTCAATATTAAAGTCTACTGGATGATATTAGCCTTCACAATCTGAACACGTATACTTTATATTAATGATTTGTATATCCAGCATAAACCCCAAACAACACTATAAAAACTGACCGCCTACTAACCGTTTAACCATTAGCGAAGTAGCAGCAAGATCACCTTTTATAGATGTCGTAACAAATGCCAACTTGGCACTAGCAGGTATCTTACCCCTTATTTTTGAGTCATCTATTATCTTTGAGGCCTCTATATTTGAGCCATCGCTACTATCTACAATACCAATATAAAGATCATCATAAAGCTGATCTAATGAGCAGTTAGATTTATGAGTAGAAACCAGAGGAGTATTAGAAGGCTGACTAGAGCATTTAGCAAACATTTGCCTTTCTGACAATATCTCTTTGACACGACTGGCAATGGCCGCTCCAGAATCGACAATAGATATCCCAAGGTTATGAGCGGCGACCTCTTCCATAATAAATTCTTGAAAAAAAGGATAGTGGGTACACCCTAACACTAAATGATCGACTTGTTGTCGAGAAAACTCATGCAACTGTGCTTTAAGCTCATGAGCAGCATCACTGTCTACCCGCATGCCCGACTCAACCCAGGGCACAAGGTTTGGATTAAAACATTTAATGACATTTACTTTAGCGGGCATGGCGTAATCTCTAATAACATCATTAAGTAAAGCACCTTCAAGGGTCGCTTTAGTGGCTAAAACCGCCACATTTTTACTTTTACTGTTCAGCACCGCTGGCTTTAATGCAGGTACTAGTCCCACAATGGGTAGATCAGGATATCTGCTACGAATCACGTCCAATGCATGGGCAGACGCACTATTACAAGCGATAACAATTAATTTGCATCCGGCAGCTACCAGCCAATCGACTGCAGTGACAGTCAAATGTGTTATTTCTTCACTTGAGCGCGCGCCATAAGGTACATTGAGCAAATCAGCATAATAAATATAGGACTCATTTGGCAACACCTGTTTTAGATGCGTATATACCGACAAGCCACCCACTCCTGAATCAAATAAACCTATGGGTGCTTCACTCGAATCTATACTTAAAGCACTCGGGGCTAGACTGACAGCACGATCCTCTACCAACTGCTTATCATTTTGATCGATATCATAATGACCGGAAGGCGTGATTGATTTAGTCGATGTCTTTCCTAACATTAAGGCTGTCTCACTGTCACAAAACCTAATTTAATTTGAATTTTTGGCCGACTACTCAAGGTAATTTTTTGAATTCCTATTTTTAAAGACCTGTTTTTAAAAAACTGTATAAAGGAATTTAGAGTTCACAGTTACCTTGAGTAGGTCAAGGTGCTCTACGATATGAGACTCTATAATATCACCAACTAACTAGGAACCGATATCTCGTATTTTTTGCCACCACTTTGCAAGGTCAGCGCGGTTCTACCTTTTTGCTCACTAAGCTCGCCTAATTTAATAAGATGCATTAACACATTACGTGATATAAGTGCTTTCATACCAAAGCGCACCTCAATATAAGGTCTGTCCTCGCCTTGATAGGTAATCATTTCAAGCGGGTGGTCGTCATCTAGATACACGATATCGCCCGTACTGGTTATAAACTCAATCATTTGAACCTCATTTTTTTCAACAACATTCACTTGGTTGACTAAAAACGGGACATCTTCTACGGTAATACGAATTTTTTCAACGGGAGTTTTAAGATAATACTCAGTCGATTTGCCACTATCTTCAGAATGTTCAGGCCATAGGACGGTCGAGAATAAATCTATTAATGATTGCCGAGTAATTCTACTACCCTCATGCCACCATTCCCCATTTGCTTTAATGATCAAATCCATGTTACCGCAGTTTTCAGGGTGCCACTTATCTAATGGCGGAATAGCTCGACCACGGCGCTCGCTAGTCTCTTGTTTAATATATTCGGAAATTGAGTCTAAACTAAGGTTAGACATCGGTGGTTTTGACTTAGAGTTTGTCATTGCTATTATCTCCTGATGTGAATTCTGCATAAACTTGGGAAAACAGACGACTTTTACTACTTTATCACGGCCTAGTCACAAATCGTGTCGTCTTTATCCAACTTTTATTTTATAATAGGTAACTAACTGCAAGCCTTTTTTTATATTAAGTTCTATATTTAAGCCAGCTAATGTCATGATAAGTGTTGTTCATATCTGTCTGATGATAGTTGCTACTATTACTTATTTCCACTATTAGATATATTTTAATAGCGTCATACTAAATTTTTGCTAGCAAGAAATTAACATAATTTACGACCACTTATTAGCTGTGGTCGTGGCATTATTGAGCCAGCTATAAGGAGTCTGAAATGCAAGATGAACAGGTAGAACGTGAATCAATGGAGTTTGATGTTGTCATTGTTGGGGGTGGCCCCGCTGGACTTTCAGCAGCCATTCGGCTTCGTCAACTTGCTCTTGAAGCTGGCAACGACGAATTTATGGTCTGTGTGGTCGAAAAAGGCTCCGAATTTGGTGCGCATACGTTATCGGGCGCCGTTATTGAGCCACGTGCACTTAATGAGCTTATCCCTGATTGGAAAGAAAAAGGGGCACCACTTAATGTACCTGCTACAGAAGACCGTATTTATTATTTAAACTCTGCTACCCGCTCAATGAAGGTTCCTGATGCCTTTGTTCCTAAGCCTATGCATAACCATGGTAACTACATCGTGTCATTAGGTAACGTGGTGCGCTGGCTTGCTGAACAAGCAGAAGAGCTTGAGGTCATGATGTTCCCAGGCTTTAGTGCGTCAGATATCTTATACAAAGATGATGGTTCCGTACGTGGTGTATTAACAGGCGATATGGGGGTGGCTGCAGATGGGTCACATAAGCCAAGTTATGAGCCAGGCTATGAGCTATTGGCTAAATATACTATCTTTGCAGAAGGTTGTCGTGGTCATCTAGGCAAGCGTTTAATCAGCCGCTTTGCTTTAGATAAAGACAGTGATCCACAGCATTATGGTATTGGCTTAAAAGAGCTTTGGGAAGTTGACCCAAGCAAACATGAGCAAGGTGTTGTCATGCATGGCCTTGGTTGGCCATTAACTGAAACAGGCTCTACGGGAGGTTGGTGGTTATACCACGATGAGAACAACCAAGTCAGTTTCGGTTTGGTTGTCGATTTATCCTATCACAATCCTTATGTTTCGCCGTTTGACGAAATGCAGCGCTTAAAAACTCATCCCGTTATTAGACAAGTGTTAGAAGGCGGAAAGCGTATCTCTTATGGCGCACGTGCGCTCACTAAAGGCGGTCTAAACTCACTACCTAAGCTGACCTTCCCAGGTGGTGTATTGGTAGGGGATGATGCTGGATTCTTAAATTCTGCTAAAATCAAAGGCACCCACACCTCAATGAAATCAGGTATGTTAGCTGCTGAAGCGATTTTTTCAGCACTACAGGCTGGCCGTCAGCATGATGAAGTTGAAAGCTATAGTAAACTTTATAAAGAGTCATGGTTATATGAAGACAATAAGTCTGCCCGTAACTTCTCCCCTGCTATCCACCGTATGGGGCTATTTATGGGAGGCGCATTTACTTTTATCGAGCACAACTTGCTTGGTGGCAAAATGCCACTAACCCTTCATGACAATACGCCAGATTATGACGCTTTAGACAAAGCCAGCCAAACGTATCAACCAAATTACCCAAAACCAGATGGTAAATTAACTTTTGATAAGCTATCTTCAGTGTTTGTCTCTAATACTAACCATGCTGAAGATCAGCCCAACCATTTGAAGCTGACAGATCCAACTGTGCCAATTAGTGTCAACTTACCTATCTATGCTGAGCCTGCTCAACGCTATTGCCCTGCAGGTGTATATGAGGTAGTAAAAGATGCAGAAGGTGCTAAGTTTGTGATTAATGCCCAGAATTGTGTGCATTGTAAAACCTGTGATATTAAAGACCCTTCTCAAAACATAACTTGGGTAACCCCTGAAGGCGGTGGCGGCCCTAACTATCCAAATATGTAATGGTTTTGATTAACCTAGCTCATTAGTTACAAACCCTCCTGCTCTATTGATAAGCTGACCCCCATAAGTTGGACACGACTTATGGGGGTCAGCTCCTTTAGGGCTTTAGGGAGACTTTTTATTATTTAGATCCAACTATAGTCAAAGAAGTCTAAAATGGTTACAAGGCAACCGAGTGCAAGTACTACTGGAGTAGGCTTAACGAGGTTAACGCCGTAACCGTTTAGTAGTTCGCTGACTATACTGAATATTAACTTATACCCTCATACTATTTGATAATTTTATAGTTCATATAATTAAAAAGTAAAAATAAAATAAAAAAATTATGAGGTAAGCGTATGGTTGTTATGAACAAAATAAATCGACGTTTTTAGACATATATAATATGTATATATATTTACTTGTAAAACCACGAAAATAATGGGGGATTGTAAATAAAATCTAGATCAAAACAAAACCCTAGAAATACTAAAAAGAACCTTTTATAAATTTACCTTTAATATCAATAGTTAAGTCTAATTGATTAAATTTCTGGTAGTGTTTGATTTGTTCCTTGCTATCATTTAATTGCGACTGTAAACTACAGTATGTATTGAAAAAATACTAAAAGTTACATTGCCGATGTTTTAAGTATAAAAACCTTAACATTGGATTACTAATTGTAAACATATGGTTTTAAATTTTGCTTGTCACCCATTTACATGACAAAAGGAGTTTGTCTCATGAGTAATTCTCGTGATGCCTCAGGCTATTGGAAAGCCAATGTGCGTCTTATCTTAATATGTTTAACCGTATGGGCCATCGTACCTTACGGATTTGCAATATTATTCCGACCTCTACTCGCCGGTATCCAGTTTGCTGGAGTTGACCTTGGTTTTTGGTTTGCCCAGCAAGGTTCAATTGCAACCTTTATGGCTATCATCTTTTTCTACGCTTGGCGAATGAACAAGCTAGATAAGCAATTTGGCGTAGAAGAGGAATAGCCGCATGAGTCAGTTTTTAATTAATATTTTGTTCGTTGGTGCGTCATTTGTACTTTACTTCGGTATTGCCATTTGGGCTCGTGCTGGATCAACTAAAGAGTTTTATGTCGCTGGTGGTGGTGTCCATCCTATCGTAAATGGTATGGCTACCGGTGCTGACTGGATGAGTGCCGCATCCTTCATCTCAATGGCAGGCTTGCTCGCTGCTGGTGGTTATGGTGCATCTACTTACCTAATGGGTTGGACGGGCGGCTATGTACTACTTGCTCTGCTACTGGCACCTTATTTACGTAAATTTGGTAAATTCACAGTACCTGACTTTATTGGCGATCGATTCTACTCGAAAACCGCAGCGCTTGTTGCAGTTGTATGTTTGATTGTGGCATCTACTACATATGTTATAGGTCAAATGACGGGAGCAGGCGTTGCTTTCTCACGCTTTTTAGAAGTTGACAATACCACCGGCCTGATTATTGCTGCCGTTGTTGTATTTTTCTATGCAGTACTGGGTGGTATGAAAGGTATTACCTATACACAGGTCGCACAGTATGTGGTACTAATTATTGCTTATACTGTCCCTGCTGTATTCATATCCCTTGAGTTAACCGGCAATCCGATTCCAGGTTTAGGTATGTTCTCAACGCATACTGAATCAGGGCTTCCTTTACTGGCTAAGCTTGATCAAGTCGTTCAAGAATTAGGTTTCACAGCTTATACGGCTGACGTTCCTAATAAATTAAACATGGTTCTGTTTACCTTATCTCTAATGATTGGTACAGCTGGTCTGCCTCACGTTATCATCCGTTTCTTCACTGTCCCTAAAGTAGCTGACGCTCGTTGGTCTGCAGGTTGGGCACTCGTGTTTATTGCCCTATTATACTTTACTGCACCAGCTGTAGGGTCTATGGCTCGTTTAAACCTTATCGATACGGTCTATCCTAACGGTACTGCTGAAGCGCCACTTCCCTATGACCAGCGTCCAAGCTGGATGCAAACTTGGGAAGAGACGGGTCTAATTAAGTACAACGACTTTAACGGCGATGGCCGTATTCAGATGTATAACGATGGTGGACTTCGTGAAGCACAGTTGGCGTTGGCTGCTGCTGAAACTGATGGTGGCGATGTTGCTGCTGCTCAAGCCGCTGTTGAAGCTGCTAAAGTTGCTCAAGGCGAAATACTTGATGGTAAGTTTAATAATGCTGGATGGGAAGGAAATGAGCTTGATGTAAACAAAGACATCATGGTACTTGCTAATCCAGAAATTGCACAGCTTCCACCATGGGTTATCGGCCTTATTGCAGCGGGTGGTCTTGCCGCAGCGTTATCTACCGCAGCAGGTCTATTACTGGCAATATCTTCAGCCATTAGTCATGATTTAATTAAGCGTAATCTTAATCCTAACATCTCAGATAAAGGCGAGTTATTGGCTGCGCGTATCTCGATGGCCGTGGCCATTGTTATCGCAACGTATCTTGGCTTAAATCCACCAGGTTTCGCGGCTCAGGTTGTTGCTTTAGCCTTTGGTATCGCAGGTGCATCACTATTCCCAGCCTTAATGATGGGTATATTTTCAAAGCGTATCAACAGCATTGGGGCTATCGCAGGTATGCTCGCTGGTTTAATTACTACCCTTGTTTACATCTTTGTATTCAAAGGCTGGTTCTTTGTCAGTGGCACAGCGAACTTCCCTGATACTGCTGAATACTGGTTATTAGGTATCTCGCCACTATCATTTGGTGCTATTGGAGCATTGATTAACTTTGTGATAGCATTTGCTGTATCTTCAGTGACTGCGCCTCCTCCTGCTCATATTCAAGAGCTCGTGGAAAGCGTGCGTACGCCTCATGGTGCTGGCGGTGCGGTTGATCACTAACCGTTAAGTTATTCACAGTTTGTTTATTAATGAATAAGCCAGAAATTCTGGCTTATTTTTTTTCAAACCTAGGCTCTATTGAATAGACTCAACTTTCGAGTAAATAAACCTCACTCATGTATAGCCGCTAAAAACTTAAGTGAGGTTTGTTTTATTCAAAATCAGGATAAGTTATCAAATAACGACATTTTAAGGCCTAGTGCAATAGGTGTACTATAATTGGCATAAATAAAAGCTAGGATGGACCCACATGATTTATGAGTTTATAGCAACCATCAGTGCAGGTTTTGCTATGGCAGGACTGGCTTTAATTATTCGTCACTTGAGTAAACTGGCGGGTATGACTACCCCAAGATGGTTGATCCCCGTTTTTGCTGGTTTAGGGATGTTAGGCTTTCAAATTCATCAGGAATATAACTGGCAAGAGCAACAGACTAACAGACTGCCCGAACAAGTGACTGTCGTAAAAATGGTAAAAGGCAGTGAATGGTTTCGCCCGTGGAGTTATATAAAACCTCAGACTATACGTTTTATGGCAGTAAATAACGGTCAGAATGTGAGTAATGAATTTAACAACATACCTGAACTTGCCTCTGATAGCATCAAACGAGTCAATATTTATCTATTTGAGAGACGACTCAGTACTAAAATCGTTCCACAGCTTATTAACTGCTCCAAGCAACAACATGCCGATTTAATCGGCATTAGTGAAACATCGTCTAAGCAAGCAATAGCAGCAGATAATACAAATAACACTTCCGAACCGCAACAAGCACAAATCGCTAAAGACAAGCTGGTTTGGATGCCGTTAGAGACTCAAGATGAATTATACAAAGCTGTTTGCACTGATTAACTTATAATCGGCGCACTTATAAAACGCTACGGTTTTGACCTCGTTTGCTGGACAAAAGCACCATCCAAACTCGGTTGCCTTGTAACGACTTTAAAGCTCTCTGACTATAGCTTATTGAACAGTAAGTCTGGAACGATTGTTTTCAACCGTTTTTTTGCCAATTCCTTTTACCTTAGTCAGCTCATCCACACGTCTAAAGTAGCCTAGCCCCTCTCGGTAAAGAATGATATCTTTAGCCTTGCTACTGCCAATACCTTTTAGAGTCGTCAATTCACTTTCAGTGGCGGTATTAATATTAATCATAAACACCGCTGCGTCTTTACTGTATTTTTTATCACTCTGCTCTTCGCCTATCAGATAGTTATAGGCTGCTTTGGCGTCATTAAAGCATTGCTGGGCATGTACGGGCTGCATGACCAAACTTTGTAATAACAGAATGATAAAAATACCTGACCTATTCATATTTTTTCGCCAAGTCCCACAAGGCATCCATGTCATCTAAAGTGCTTTGTTCTGGTGTTAATCCCCGCTTCGCAAGCTCTGCTTCAATATAACCAAAGCGAGATTTAAATTTATGCACGCAGGTTAGTGTTGCCGCCTCAGCATCTAGGTTTAACTTTCGAGCCACATTAACCAGCCCAAAAAAACAGTCGCCCATTTCCTTTTCTAGTTCGATATGCAGTTTGTCTTCTTGTTCTGTACTCCTTGCCTCATCTTTTTGTTTGATGGCCACTTTTAATTCCGCTATCTCTTCTTCTAGTTTTTCTAAGGCGCCCTCAACCCCTCCCCAATCAAAGCCCATCTTACTAGCCGCTTTCTGGATGCTTTGCGACTGCATGAGCGCGGAACCGCCTTTTACTTTGTCTAAGCGACGTTTGGGCTTGCCTCGGCTTTCTCGTTCAGCATCCTCCTCGGCCTTAATCTCGTCCCAACGTTGTTTAGCCGCCTGTTCATCAGCTAGCTTATCGGATTCAAACACGTGAGGATGGCGCCTTATCAATTTTTTTTGCAACAGATTAACCACATCGCCTAAATCAAATAGGCCTTGTTCTGCATAGAGTTGACAGTGGAATACCACCTGTAGTAGCACATCGCCAAGCTCGCCTTTAATGTCTTCAATATCACCAGACTGCACTGCCTCAGCTAGCTCATACGATTCTTCGATGGCATAAGGGATTAAGCTATAATTGGTCTGCTTCATATCCCAAGGACAATCAGCTCTTAACCTTGCCATAAGGGCTAATAAATCATTTAAATCATTAGTGGGTCTTGGCTTACCTTGTACAGGTTTCGGCACAGTAACCTTATGCGGCTCTTGCGATTCGTATGATTTGTCTAAATATTGTTTGTGAATATCTGACATTTACCCCTCCCTTTTATCATTTAGATATTGTCAAAGTAGTCTAAAGTAGCCGCAAGGCAATTAGCCTAGCCAGTAACGGGCTTAATTATTCAAGCAACCACAGCCACCAAGATTAACCTTGTCACTGTTTTAAATTACCTTAACTATAAGTGATTTTGCAGATCAATTTATTGCTTTTTTGATCTACAACCTGAGCTGTTATTAATTTGTCATGGTTAATGTGTATCATTTTGAGACTTATAGGCGCGACGTGCATCATTTGAATCAGATTGAATACATGGAATAAGAAGATAACTATGACAGATATTAAAAACCCTAACTTAAAGCCGCAATCAGATTCTCAATTAAATCCGCAACCTTCGTTATCACGCATTGTGATCATTGGAGCCGGCTACGTTGGATTATCAAACGCTATATTATTAGCGCAATCTAGCCTTAATACCCATGTTACCTTATTCGATATAGACACTCATAAAGTTAACTTACTCCAACAGCGTCAATCCCCCTTAAAAGATAACGACATTTGCAATTTTTTAGCAAATAAGCAGCTGAATCTCAATGTGACGAATGATGCCTCCAAAATCTA
>NZ_JBXYJD020000002.1:0-28443 GCF_057396305.2 Psychrobacter sp. CX90 | reverse complement strand
TCGTCGTTCCGTCAGAGGGGAGAAATATGCGAGTCATCATTAGGCGTTTCTTTAATAGCTATGTCCGTGCCTCGTCCCTCGGCAGAAGCAGGCATCATTTCAACAATTTAACTATTACCACGGCTCATTGTTATCTTCGTAAATCGAAGCTTCAAATTCACCTTCAATATCTATATCAAAATACTCTACGGCATCATAATATCTAGTTGATATATATGCATCACCTAAGCCACAGGCAACAAGCTTTGACAAGCCTAATATTTTTAGTCCACAAGCTGTGCACTCGAAGCTGGTAGGAAGCATTGACTGCTTTTCAGAAATCCCATCTTCCGTTAGACTAGTCTGGGGAGCTCGACTAGAACTACCTTGTATTAAAGCGTCACTTTCACAAGCAGGGCACTTTACTCTATGTCCTTGCTGTCGAGTAGCTAATAGTTCAGCTTGCTTAGCTAGCTTAGTCTTCTCATCTTCATCCTTGTCATTCCAAATGACTCTATGCGCATTTATAGTATTTTTAACTGTTTTTGCATTATCATCTAGTAAAGCTGTAATCTGAAGATGCGCCTCCTCAGCTCCTTCTTTACCAAATAGCGTTTCAAGACTTTCACCCAGACCTTCTACTAAAACCTTACACACAGAATAAAACCTTGGCAACCATGTTGATGAGCCAACATCATCAAAGGGTATTGCTCCTGAATGTATCTCACTATTTCTATTATTCATGTGAATAATACTAAAATTTAGCATTTCTTTGGTAAAATCAGGAAATAACTCCTCTGCTCTTTTTAGTAAATCAGAAATAGTCGCAGACTTTGGTATAAATCTACTTTGATTGGGTTCTTTACCTACTGCATAAAGTATACTATTCCAATCTTTACCATCGGCAACCAAAGTGGGCGATATATTTGATATGGAGGCTCTAACCAACATCTCTAATGCTAGTGCTGACCAAAACCCAAACTCCCAATCAGATGGGGTTTTCTCCATCATTTTTTCTATATAACGCTGAGACTTTGAAAACAGGGATTCCTTAGACCATACATGAACTGTTCTTTTAGCATTCAAAATACTACCTCCTCAAAATAAACCCTTTCAATCTTTCTATTCATTGACTCTTGAGTAACTGCGCTTCTAGAATGAAGCATCCGCCAGTTATCAATCAATATACATTTGCCCTCTTCATTTAAGTTAAACTTCAGACTTTCGATATTGTTTAGCCGATTATTAATTAAATGACTTAGTTCTTCAGCAGGTTTATTAACCGCTTTAATAAATATCGAATCCCATCTAAATAAAGAGTCTTGCTTTAATTTTAAAATATTAGCAACTCTATCTAGTTTTTTCCTTGGCTTAAAATGTGCTCTATTAAATAAACTAGCTTCAATTGTATGACATAAGACTTTACTATCAATCAGTTTAGTATAAACATTATCGACAGGTATAACACATCTCAACATAAAGTATCTTGGTGGTACATACCAATGAGCTAAATCCGTATGAAAAAGGAAATTCTTCAACACCAAAATTACCACTATATGTATTGATTAATTTGGCATCTTTTAGTTTTGGAGTTAGTGTCTGAACTAAAGGCATCGTAGGAGTTTTATAAACATTTCCTATGCTTCCAGCTACATCAAGTATGGTTTGACTCGCATTACTCGACATTAGAATAAAACCTTTCTTATTGAGCTCTTCCAACATTATTAAATACCTCTAACACAAGGCTAAAACTTTTAGCCTAACCAAATAAAATTTTTGCGTTAAATAATACTGGGGTATAACTACAGCCTTAAACCTAACAGATTTATAATACTTGCTTACCATAGCAATAGTCGCCTCGGGGTGCGGTTTAGCCTCGATTGTAGCGGATATACTTGGTGAAGCGCTGTGGTGCGTGCGCTTGGTAAGTGGCGGTATCGTGGTAGCAGGAACGGCACAGACCATTAGCGCACGCCACAGTGCAAACCAAGATAGTAGTGAAAAGCGAGATCAGCTCTGTAAAAACCTAACTCTATAGCTAAACTTAAACTAGGACACGTAACTTGAACTAGGATAAGTAACTTAAACTTCGTGGGTTTCGCTTCGCTACACCACACGCTACGACAATGCTTATTAAGGTTCAGCTCCTATTTAAAGGCCACAATAGACGCGAAGTTTAAAAACTGAAACCACGTTAGACTACGATGAAAGCCCACTTTTGCCAGACGCTGATGATGCTGGACTAAGGTATCGGTGATGAGCACGTTTTCTAAGGCATTGCGTTTGCCCGCTAATCTCAAGCTCGCTATAGCCATTGGCACGTTTGAAGTCATAATAGCGCTCAACCAGCCAAGCGTCGTCTTGCTCATCGCCAGTATGATTTTTTTCAGTAAGTACCAAAATACCGCCGTCATTTAGGGCGTCATAGACGGCTTGTAGCACTTGCGTTCTATCTTCAGGCGGTAAAAATTGCAAGGTCAGGTTGAGTATCACCATGTCGCAAGGCTCAAACTTAAGCTCGCGGATGTCTGCGGTAATGACGTCGATGTCATGTTCAGGATAGTTGTCGTGGAGAAGCATTGCTGCTTTTTTGGTCATGGCAGGAGAGATGTCCACCGCTTTAATTTGCAATTCGTCTGGGGCAAATCCGCCAGTGTCATTGAGCAATGCCATCGTTGCACCGCCCAACGAACAGCCCAAATCATATACACGGCTGACACGCTGCCCGTCATCATTGGTCTGCCCAAACTGACAATGACGTTTTGCAAATATGGGCAACATGGCGAGCATTTGCCCGTAACCGGGAACACTGCGGCGTATCATATCGGGAAAGCACGCCACCACTTGCTCGTCGAAAGAGAACCGAGCGGCTTTGTCTAGGGGTGTGGTGAAGACGTTGTCGTAAATGATAGACGATTGGTGGTTCCCAGTATTTGACATCGATATTCTCTTATTCATTTAGCGTTGTTAATTTTGAACACATTGTATTATATCATTACTGTTTGTTACTTATATCACTGCAATGCCCTGCTAAAATTTAGTCACAACAAGATAATTAATTGACGTTTTATTTTAAGGATAAATTATGCAAACATTAGTATTAGGTGGCGGTTGCTTCTGGTGCACCGAATCTGTCTTTCAATCGGTAAAAGGGGTCGAAAAAGTAACCTCGGGCTATATGGGCGGTGATGAAGCCTCGGCCAATTATAAAGATGTGTGTACGGGAGAAACGGGGCATATCGAAGTGGTACGAATCGATTTTGATGAGTCTGTCGTGCCTTTAGAAGTCATATTGGACATCTTTTTTGCCACTCACGACCCCACCACTCTTGACCGCCAAGGTAATGATGTTGGCAGCCAATATCGCTCAGTGGTGTTTTATACCGATGAAGAAAAACAAAAACCGACCATCGACCGAGTCATTGGTAAGCTGCGGGATGAGCTGGGTCTAAATGTGGTCACTGAGGTACATCCTGTGCATGAGTTCTATGCAGCAGAAGACTATCATCAAGACTATTTTAATAAGAACCCAACCCAAGGCTATTGCCAAGCGGTTATCCCACCTAAACTGGGTAAGCTGCGTAAAGAGTTTAAACAGTATATGAAATAGGGCGTTCATAACCACCGTCAAATTCTGCTATAGTTAGAACTGAGACCTTTTTTTATTAACTATAGTCAAATACTTTTAAAGTGTCACAGCGTTAAGCTCGCTCAGCTTTGTACCCTTTTTAAGGGTATTTGACTTTAAACTTTGAGATGATGGACGATTATGGAAGCGCAATTTTGGCAGGATGCTTGGCAGAACGGTAATACTGGATTTACTCAAAACAAACCCAACTTTATGTTAACGCATAATTTTGATGCCTTAAACACGCCTAAGAATGGGCGTGTTTTTGTGCCTTTGTGTGGTAAAAGCATCGATATGGTTTGGTTTGCCCGTCAAGGTTATCATGTAGTTGGGGTTTGAGTTGGTAGAATCAGCAGTGGCCCATTTTTTTAAAGAAAACGATATTAAAGCGACTGTAACAGCGCACCCCACTACCCCTAATTTAGCCCTTTACCAAGGCCAATATAACGGCAAGAATATCAAAATATGGGTGGGCGACATTTTTGACTTGAACCCTACCGATATTGAGAAAGTAGATGCCATCTATGACCGTGGCGCATTGGTTGCCTTGCCTGACTTTGCGCCAGACTTTTTACGTACCCGCTATACCGAGCAGTTGATTCATCTTAGTGGCGGTGCTAACCAGTTTTTATTAACCTTTTCCTATGATGATGAGCTACTTGAAAAAGAGCTGAAGCGGACGACGCCTCCTTTTATCATTACCGATGATATGCTCAATGCGTATTATGGAGAACAGTATCGTATCGAGATTTTAGTGCGAGAAAGGTCTGACGTGGTATCTGCTGCTGGCAATTCAGGCTACCGTTTGGCGTATGCGCTTATTAACAAATAAGGGATTGCCTGTATGTCCGCCATTTTAAATCACAATAAAATAGGTCAGCTGGACACCTTTACTGTTCATGGCAATGGCTTTCGAGCAGTGGTTTTATTACAAGGCGCACAGCTGATTCATTTTATGACGTCCAGTGACGATAGACAACCACATAACGTTCATGATTTATCTGACAATTGGCTTTGGGTTAGTGAGAATGCTGAGTACAAATTGGGCGAGTCGGTGCGGGGCGGTGTGCCGATATGTTGGCCAGTGTTTGGGCAGTTTGATGCCAATCCACAAACGGTAAAAGACAGCTTTAAATACTGCCTCCTCGACTTAACTCAACACGGCTATGCCCGGGTGCAGCCCTTTATGCTTGATAGCTTTCAGCCATCGGTTAAGATTAACACAACAGGTATTAAAGACGAAACCGATAAAAGCGCAATTCTTGAAACACTAGGGGAGACTTCACAGCTGATTTTGAATTTGCAGCAGTCTGCCACAATGACCCCACATCTTGATTTAAAAGTGCAGTTTAATTTTAGTCAGCAAGGCTTTGCCATTACCTTGATCACTCAAAATAATAGTGATGAGACTGTTCACTTTTCTCAGGCACTGCATACTTATCTGCCGACTGAAGATATTAAGCAAACGTCGATTACTGGCTTTGGCGGCATACCTTATAGCGATACCTTAGATCACTGGCATACCAAAACTCAGGAAGGTAATATCACATTTGCAAGCGAAGTAGATCGTATTTATCACAGCGCTCCAGATATTACTTTAAACACGCCAGCGCAGACTTATCATCTTCATGCCGAGGGTAGCAATAGCACGGTTGTTTGGAACCCTTGGATTGAGACCGCAAAAAAAGTGTCTCAGTTTGCCGAAGATGACTATCAGCGGATGCTATGTATTGAGACTGCCAATGCCCATTTGGATGCGGTGACATTAGAGGCTGGAGAGGTGCATAATATGTCTGTCAAAATACAGCGGAATACATATAATGAAGCCTACAACCAATAAAACACATTCGTTGTTACCCTCGACAGTCGGTATCGCCCTACTTTCGCTAAGCTCTATCGCACAAGCCTGCTTACCTGCATCGCCTCATGATGTGTTTATAGGTAGACTAAATACGTCAGATACTCAATCTATCTCTTCGATACCCGATAATCAAACAACCTTCCTTATATTAACAGTGGATAAGTCTAAGTTTGTCTTTCGTCCCTTTGACTGGTTGTCTTTATTTCAATCCATCGATGGTTGGCAAACCAGACTACCGTTAGACCGCCTGCATGATGACAGTTTAATTATTGGTCTAGCATATGATGCAGAAGGTGGAGACGATAAAAATATTTATACCATTGAAAATTTTGCACTTTTAACCTGCAATAACAATATTATTTCTGTTAGCGAGCCTGTGACCAAACACTACGGATGGAATAGAGAAAACGAGAGTTGTCGTCATGATGACCCTACAGGTGTGGGTCTGTTAGATGGCTTTATGGATAATGATGAGGCATATTATCTCAGGAAGCTACAAGAGAAATATCCCACTTGTGAAGCGTTAGAATCAGCGTTTCCTACGAAAAATAAGACGCAACAGGCTAAGGGGTTTTTACAGAAGATGACAGGGTGGTTTGGGGATTAGCTCGGCTAGGCTAAGCCTTAACCCTACAACTGCGCTACCGTCTCAACAACTTTATAATTCACCTCATTATCTAGCACATTAAAATGCGCTTGCCCACAATGGATTTTCTGTTGCTGTGCTAATGGTAATTTACTGATATCGACGCTATGCCCACCTGCACTCTTGCCACCTGTATTTTTGGTTTCAGCAACAAAATACAACTGGCTGACTTCATTTTCATCTTCTTTGACCACTGCCCAGTCGGGATTGTAAGTACCGACTGGTGTGTCAATCTTAAACCAATTGGGCAGTTTAAAATAAAAACGTACCGTAGGCATACTTTCGCAATCTTGCGCAAATTGATGCTCAGTGTTCGAATCTAACGGTATCAGGTTTTCTATAATCGTTTTATTGGGATTGTCTACCTCAAAGTGATGGTCACTAGCATAGACAGCCGTCGTTTGTTGAACCAAATTAGCAAGTAATGTTTGCGAATACGTTTGACCACTTTTACGGTATTCCACCCCTGCCACCATTAAGTTGGCTTGTTGCTGTTTGATAATTTGTACTACTCTATCTAAAAACAGTTGCGGATTAACAAATAAATCTGCCGTTCGTCCACTTTTAGCGAGAATTTTAACCAATGTATGGCGGGTCAGTTTAGTATGACGGGCTAAATAGGTCAGCACATTTGGCAACGCCCATAGTGTCTGACTTTGATGGCTGTTTTCAGAGTCATCCCTATCAGTCTGATAGCTTGCCACTTGGCTATTTACCGAGACCATACGACTGTCTATACCATCGCCACTCATGATTAGACGTTTTTTAACAGCACTCACGTGGGGCGCTTCAACCGCTTCCATATCTTGTAATTGATTGGCAACAGCTTCAATTAAGGCATCACTATCAAAGCGTACTTGATATTGGGTTTTTTGTTTAATCTTATCCCATATGGCTTTAAAGTTATCATCTAGCATAAAGCCTTTTCGATATTTGACCTCACGCTTTTGCGCCATGTTTTTTGTGCCATTAAACTCAATACCATAATCTTCTGCTATTTCATTCTGTAAATTTTTGGCAAAGTCTTCATAACTTTCATTGGCAATAACGGTTAGTACATTGACTTGTTTGTCATAAATACGGTTACCATCTGCACCCACACACAAGCGCAGTCCACGTCCAATTTCTTGGCGCTTTTTCATACCAGATTTAGTTTCATTAAGGGTACATATCTGGAATACATTCGGGTTATCCCAGCCCTCTTTTAATGCTGAGTGACTAAAGATAAATTGTAAAGGGTTTGATAACCCGAGTAGCTTTTCCTTGTCTTTCATAATCAAGCTATAGGTATCGTCATCAGCTTGGGTAGCACCTGATGTATCTTTAGCACGCCCTTTACTATCCACTGAAAAGTAGCCGTTATGAATATCACTGACACCGCCTTGATACAAACCAGTAAGCTGTTGTTTGAGCTCTTTATATTTAGGCTTGTCTAATATTTGTTGATACAATGCTTCAAACCATAACGCAAACTTGCCTGAACGCTCATAACCCTGTGCGGTATTAATTAAGTAATTATCGACTCGATCGATAAACAACAAAGACAGCACTTTAATACCTTTATCCAGCAGTTGTCTTTGCTTATCTAAATGCGCTTCAATGGTACGCTCAATCTGATAACGCATGACACTGTCATTCATACCGCCCAGCTGTTGCCCTGCCTGTATGATGCTACCATTGGCAAATTCAATATATCCTTCAGATGCGTTGATACCTGTAATCACATAGCCATTGCTATAAATCTCACGCTCTGTCTTTTTATACAGGTCATCATTGTCACTGACGCTAATCGTTTTCTTTTTTATCACACCTTTTACATTGGCATAGACGTTGATTTTTGCAGTGATTTTGGTTTTTTTAGGGGTAATTTCTAACAGTTCGATATAGGCTTCGTTAAACTTGTCATTTGCCATGATCGAATCGACTTCGATTTGTTTTACCAGACCAGCTTCATACGCTTTGACAGGGTTTAGACTATAAAGCAGATGACGACTGTATTTGTGAGTGGCTGAATAACGCAACGTAATAAGTGGATTTAGACTGGCGATGGCATTAAGACGTTTATCCGTCTCCATATTCTGTGGTTCATCGACAATGACAATGGGATGACACGCTTGGATATATTCAATAGGCGCAATACCACGCTCACGCACTTGATTGATGATATTTTCATCTTTGGCAAAGGCATCAATATTGATAACCAAAATCTGAAGCAGATTGCTGGTCGCAAAGTCGCGTAAGATATTTAAGTTTTTGCTGTCATAGACTCTAGCATTCACAGGTGTATGATCGTAAAGACTAGCGAAGTGGGTTTTGGTCATCTCAATTGACTTGAGCACCCCTTCACGGATAGCCACTGAAGGTACGACAATGACAAATTTACGCATGCCGTATTTTTGATACAGCTCAAAGATACTACGCAAATAGACATAGGTTTTCCCTGTGCCTGTCTCCATCTCTATTGACGCATTAATGCCGTATTTGGAGTGGTTGATGCTTTTTTCGGTATTAACATTGTTCACATCATCAAATAAAGCTGTCGATACCTCAACGCCATTATCTCGCTGAATGGCTTGAATATTGGCAAGCACTTGCTCATCGCTTATCACTCTATGATTGGCAATGGTTTGACTGATAACCTGCTGACGAATACCACGGTTCTTTTCGCCACTTCTAACCCTATTTTTTGCAAGATTTGCTTGCTCATCAATGGGCTGAACCAGTGTATAGCTGTCGTCACTGTCATTAAAATGAAACGGCTGTCCGTTAAATAGCTCTACCACGGCGTTGATGGCTTGGGTTTGATGGTCAAGATTGGGTTCGAAGTTTAGGGTTATCATGGTGGGGGTCTGTTGTTATAGTTATATGAGTTATAGAGTAATTTAGTTTAGTTGCTAACTAGTTAGATACTGATATAAAAGGCTACCTACCGTCGCTAAAATACTAATTATCGTTAAAGCCATGTTCAGTTTTTTACTAAACTGACTCTTTACTTCAAGTATCTTAATATTATAAGCTAGATTCAATAAAACCGTTTGCTCTGACTCGTTCAGAACTCTTTTTAATGCCTTAATCTGCTCTGATATCGGTTGTGAGATATTATTGTATATTTCATCAGAATCATACCTTTCATATATTTTTTTGAAATAGTCTAGCTTTCTATCATCTTCTAAGCTCTCATGAATATGACCTAATACTTGCCACATTAAAAACCTCAAATATTTACTGTCAATACGTTTGGCTTTTAATAAAATATGTATTAAGTCAATATCATACTTTTCATAATCTTGATTATCTGCTATTTTTTTTGCTAGTTTTTTCGCTCTAAATTGCTGGTACATTTCATCTGCAAAAAAAGGAATGAAAAGACCAATTACCACTGCCATTACTAAAAAACTAATATAGCTAATTAGCTCCATCCAACTACTCATTATACGTTCCTATCAAACTAACGGCTCAAAAACCAAAACATCAACACCCTTTAAATCACCCAAAACTAGCTCAATTTTGAGCTTAACCTCTTGCCAATCTAAACCACCGTTACCCGCACCTAGCGCAGGAATGGCAATTGATTGGATATTATTTTCAATAATAAAGCGTTTTAGGTCTTGCAAACCCTCTTCTATCCATACCATTTGTGATTTGCTTCGCCAATGTTGTTTGGTAGGAAAGTTGACTATCCATTTTGTACTGACCAGCTCATTGGTTTTAGTCGCAAACATTTTACCCGTTTGCACTTCTCCTGCCTTACAAGCTATTGAGTATTCTTGCATGTTTTTCGGAAACTGCTTTTTGAACGCTAAGGCAATACCTTTACCCATTACGCCTACCGTATTTACAGCGTTAACAAGTGCGTCTACATCTGACTCTAATAAGTTACCTTTCACGTATTTAATCATTTAACCCTATCAAATTTTACTAATTGATTATTAAACACACCTCTAACCTCAAACTATGCATATTAAAATCGAAGGTGTTGGCTTTGTTGTTATTAGATAAATCTGTCAATATGTGGCCTCTAAGATTGATCTTAAATGCTTATTCACTAAATAGCGCTACCACGGCATTAATGATTTGTGTTTGATCGTCTAGATTGGGTTCAAAATTTAGGGTTATCATGGTGGCCTATTCAATCATTTTAAATTTCTGAAAATCTAGTACACTTTTATTTTTCGAAACCTGTTCCAATCTACTCTGTTTATCTAGTGGAATATCTAAGATATCAGAAAGCTGTTGTCTAACTTGATAATCAACTGGAAACATGTAAATATGATGAATTAAAAACTCTTTCATCAATCTAAGACAAACTACATTGTCTTTAAATGCATTTTTCATATTCTTTATGAAGTTGATATCAATTCTTTTCATAAAATGCAAGTCAATTGACAGCTTAATTAAATTATATGCTGGTGTACCTTTATCCTCAGATATTTGCTCGTATATTTCACTTACCTCTTTAACTCCAATCGAATTTGAAATTTTCTGTATAACCATACTAAGTACACTATAAGTTAAAAACAAATATGATTTTTCAGCATACTTTCTAATTACATCATTACTTAGATTAGGATCGTTAGTTACATTCTCAGCAATCAAGTTTACTACTGATTCCTTAGCAGACTCAGATATACCTAAAAAATAGCTTATGAACCTCAAACCTGCATCTATACTAAATACAGCTAATTCACTTAATTCGCTTTTCCTAAGATTATAGTGTCGACTTTTTATAATTTGACCGCTAATCTCTATAGATTTAAATACTCGATTGATATCTGAAAGAATTTCATTAGTCACATCTATTTCATTACTAGCTTCTAAAGCCTCTAATCTATCTAAATCATCATTACGTTTATCTCTCTCCGATTGTATCTCTCTTTGCTCAATTACAAGCTTAGGTATTTCAGATATAAAATCATTTATAAATCTTAGACCTTCTTTATCCAATGTAGCCTCTGTAAGCTTCGAGTACTGACTATTCAAACATCTTTCAATTTTATTTAAAACAACCTTACTATTGCTATGATGAGTAACAAAAATTAAGATATTTGCATAATCTTCTCTATGAAGCTTTTTTATCAAATCATCAATATATTTTTCATACTCTTTATTGTCATTGCAATTATCTGCAACTTTCTTTGCTACAAAAAAATAGTACAAATAAGGATACCTAAAGTCATATCCATTAATATCTTGAGTTAAAATGCCACATTTAACCAGTTTCTCTAAAGTTTCTTTTTGGTTAAAATCTGCAATATACTCATCATTATATTTTGTAAAAAACTTATCAATATCCGTGAGAGCTATAGGTTTCGTTCTAGTAAACGCCCACCAAGCCAACTCTGTTAAAATATTTAAATATAGACCATAATCTTTTGGTTTTATCTTTATTCCTTCTAATGAGTTATAAATCAACTGCTGATAACAATGCCCATATGAAGTAAGCTCAATATCCATTTTTGTTTGAGCTTCAAACATTTGTAAAATCATAATTATATAAATAGGACGTGAGGGTACAATATTTTTCTTAAGTATCTTGTTAATATTATCAGTAATATAGTCAACTTGTTGATAAAGATCACTATCACTAATAGTTGTTTCCTGCCCCAAACTTACCCATCTAGTAATTAGATTGTCTCTTTTCTTATTACCCAATCCCATAATTTTAAGTTTTTTGAACGAGTCGAAAATAGAGTATTCATCTATAATACAGCCATACTCCTCATTAGAAGTCACTATAATCCTTACTCCTAGCTCTTCTATAAACTCTATAAACTTCGTAACAGATTTTTTATTAAATTTGGTCTTATCGAAGTTATCGAGAAGGATTGTGCTTTCTTGTACTCCTAGATCCTCAAATTTCAAATTACTGTATTGCTGATTAATAGCTCTTTGTAGTATTTTTTTATAGTCCGAAATAGCGTTAACCTCTAAACCCAAGTCAATATAAATAACTTTTTGCGTATGAATAAGCTTTTTATAGTAGAACTTAAGTAGAGATGTCTTTCCCATTTGGCTATCACCAAACACTACAAGGTTTTGATTGCTATCAATATAACTTGAAGCGTCTATATTATTGATAAAGTTAGCCGAGGTATTTTCATATTCTTCTAAGTCAGGTGGTATATATATATCTTGAAGTTTTACTATATCTCCTTTTCTATGATTTAACTGTACCTCTGTATCATCCAACCATATAAGTGTCTTTTGGTTTAGAACAGTTTCTTCAGTATTCTCAGAGATTCGAACTTCTTTTTTTTTATCTTTAAAACTCTTTATAGTTTTCTTTAAACCCTCAATCACATCTAGCCATGCTTCATCCTCATTTTGCCATTTAGTAATAGGCACTCCATCTTTTGGAAGACCTTGAAACTCAGAGAAAGGGAGACCTTTCCAATCACAAGGTCTTAAGATAACTGGAATGACAACCGAACTACCTCTATTATGTTGTTCAATAGCTTGTTCAACTTCTTTACTTGAACAATAATCAGAATTATTAAAACTTGCGCTTATTAATAAAAGAATAAGATCTGCATCAGAAATATTACTATTTATTTCATTTTCCCACTTCTGACCAGCTATTATTTCCCTATCATTCCATGCCTCAATAACACCTTGCCGTTTAAGTGATGATAAATGCTCCTCTAAATCTTCTTTTAATTTTTCATCTTTGTGAGCATAACTAATAAATAATTTAATTGTCATCTAATATACCCTTGTTTTTTACAGGTAAAATAACTAAACACACCCAACCACAAGCCCTGTATCTTCTAATTGTAGTAAAGTGTTGGCTTTAATATCATTATCACTAAACGCCCCATCCAAGATAATAACTTTGCTAGGCGCAAGGGCGATAATATCGGCACATTTCTCTATTGTCATATCTCGAATAATGACGACTAAGCCAGCTTGAGGCATTGCGGTCTGCGGTCTGCGGTCTGCGGTCTGCGGTCTGCGGTCTGCGGTCTGCGGTCTGCGGTCTGCGGTCTGCGGTCTGCGGTCTGCGGTCTGCGGTCTGCGGTCTGCGGTCTGCGGTCTGCGGTCTGCGGTCTGCGGTCTGCGGTCTGCGGGAGTGTACCGTCATCATTAGCACTGTCAAGTAATTTAGTCGTAAAACAACCATATCTCTGTTGATTTAACGGTAATATGGGCAAAGTCAACGGATAGCCTTCTTTTAACATCAGTTCAGTAACGATCCCCTCATCTGTAGCATCTTCCACTATCGGGTTAACGTGCTTTTCTAACAATGCGAGCAAGCTTTCGGTATCATTATTTTCGGGCTGTTGCCACGGGATAAAGTTGCTATCGGCAAGTTTGTAGACTTTAAACCCTAAGTCTAGCGTTTTATTCTCGGCAAGGTCCGGATTGTCTACCAATATTTGCTGACCTGCACGGCGGATACGTTCTTTAGATATCTCGCTAATGGTGGGCGGTAAGTTGTTTTTTTGGCAAAACTCGTAAGCGTTTATATTGTCTTTAGGGTCAATGGCTTCAGGAATTTGCACCATGATAAATTTACGCTTACCAGCTTTTTTATTCTCATTATCATCACTTTCTTTTGTCTCTTCGGCATTTAACGCCATTACTGCATGGGCGGTGGTTGATGATCCTGCAAAAAAGTCTAGAATGATGTCATCTGCTTTAATATTTGCAATTTTCATAATACGTTTTAATAGCCTGACTGGCTTTGGACTATCAAATAAACCTTGGTCATCGAATAAGAACTTTAATTCCTGTCGTCCTTCTTGATTATGACCGACTTCTTTATATAGCCATAAAGTAGTAGCAACCATTCCCTCTTTGACTTCATTTAAAAAACGTTTTAAACGAGGTACATTCTTACCTTCAGTTCCAAACCAAATACGATTATCTTCAACTAATTCATTAAACTTATCTTTTGAAACACCCCAGCACCTGCCTTCTGTCGGCTTGATTTTGTTGCCACTTGGTGTAGTTACATAATAATCATATTTTTCGGAATATGTTTTAACGGTTAAATCACTGGCTGTCCAGACACCCCTAATATCATTATCGATATTTTTATATCGCTCATTTGCTTTAGCAGTTCTATCAAGTTTACCTACTTCAAATGTATTAATAGCTTTCGCATATATCAAGATATAATCGTGACTTTCCGATAAATATTTTGCATCATTTTTAGGGGAAAAAGCTCTCTGCCAAACAACTTCCGCTACAAAATTCTCTTCTCCAAATATCTCATCCATCAACAACCGTAAGTTTGCCACTTCATTATCATCGATCGACACAAATATTACCCCGTCATCCCGTAGCAAATTCTTTGCCAATGCTAAGCGCGGGTACATCATATTCAGCCAATTACTGTGATACTGTCCGTTCTCTTTACGGTTTGAGCGCATGCCATCGCTGTGAGTAAGGTTGCCGTCGTCGTCCAGTTGCCCTGCCCGTGCTTGGTACTCAGCTAGGCTTTCGCTATAGTCATCAGGGTAGATAAATCGGTCGTTGCCTGTGTTATACGGTGGGTCGATATATATCATCTTAATACGGTTGTAATAGCTCTTTTGCAGTATCTTAAGCACCGCTAAGTTATCACCTTCAATGAACAAATTATCCGTCTTATCGAAGTCTACTGACTCGTCAGGCTGAGGTAATAATGTTTGACTGGTTGAGGTCTTAAGCTCACGGTAAACGTGGTGCTTGCCTGCCCAGTTTAGCCCATACGCTTCAAAACTGGGCGCAAGCACATTCTCGCCCAGTACAGCTTTTAATGTCTCAACGTTGAGCTTACCTTCGCTAAAGGCTTCGGGGATAAGCTGTTGTAGCTTTTGCTTAAGTAGATCGTCAGGGGTTTGACTGAAAGGCGAGAGATTTCTTTTGTCTATATTATCTGAGGTATAATTAGCCATAGTTATCCATAGGTAGAACAGTAGTATCTTGTTTATAATTACATTAAGTAAAAGTTAGGATAATATGACAGCAGCCATATAGCAATGAGGAAGAATTAAATTGAGGAAACAAACTAAACTTTACGACATTGGCTGCCGTAAGACCAAAAAACCATCACAACCAAACCGCCACGTTATCAAAGCCCGATTGTAAGGAGCTATCCGCCACCATTAACGCCCGCTGACCACTCATACAAGTAAATACCAAGCGTTTATCTTTAGGGAGTTGTTTTAGCTGTTCTGGGTGCATGAGCACCTCACTTACTGGCAAATGCTGATGGCAAAACTTAGGCGACTGTTCAACTTCAGCAAGGCTACGCACATCAACTACCCAGTCTTGACTGCTCTGCTTATTATGATGTTTGTTTTGCGATTTATGAATGTCCGCTTCAGCAATAATATGCACATAATTATCAGGCTCTGGCGCACCAGTAAAATCAATAATAGTTTGGCGATAGCGCCATAAATCCATACTTAATAGCCGCCCTGCAAACTGTTGCTCATCGCCTAAAATGACCTTTATGACTTCTTGCGCTTGTAGCGTTCCCATAATGCCTGCTGCCGTACCAATTACGCCGACACTGTTACAATCTTGACCAACAGGGGGTGGATTAGGAAACACCGCTCGCATACTTGGGCAAGCCGAGCCCTCGCTTTTAGATGAATTCAATACAGTTGATGGCAAGGTTGAATGGCAAAACACACCCACATAACCTGTTACACCCATAACCGAGGCTGATATTAATGGTTTGCTATGCTGTATGCAGTAATCACTGAGCATATAGCTTATGGCAAAGTTGTCTGTTGCATCCACTATTATTTCGGCATCTGATAATAATGCTGTCATATTATCCGCATTAATTCTTTGCGCATGTTTAACAACATCAATGTCACTATTTAGCTCTGTCAGGGTGCGATGAGCAGCATCAACCTTTAATAGTCCTACATCACTTTCACGATACAACACTTGACGATGTAAGTTGGTTAAGCTAACGCTATCATGATCAATCAAGGTAAGCCTGCCCACGCCTGCCCCCGCCAAAAAATGCTGGCGGGACAACCCAGGCCGCCCATACCGACAATAGCCACATGGCTTGTTATCAGCTTTGTTTGCCCTTGTGTGCCTAGTTGCGATACCATCATTTGACGTTGGTACCGCTCTAAGTTATCAGCAATATTGACACTATTTTTTACGCCATTTAAAATTGGGCTATCGGGCTTGAGCTGAGGGGCAATACTCATAACTTTATTCTTCAAACTGATTAAACCAAAATGGCGTACCAATAATGGGGGTAGAAGGACTTGCCATATCGCGAGGCAAAATTGGTGTTGATTGGTAAGCCTGCCTGCCTGCTGTGATTGCACTGGCAAAGGCAGTTGCCATGGTAATGGGATTACCAGATTTAGCCACTGCTGTATTGAGCAGAACGGCATCATAGCCCATTTCCATCGCTTGGCAAGCTTGAGAGGGCAAGCCAATACCGGCATCAATAATTAAAGGGACATCTGGGAAATACGACCGCAAAGTCTGCAAAGCTTTGGGGTTTTGTAGGCCTTGACCACTACCAATCGGAGCACCCCATGGCATGAGCACCTCACACCCAGCTTGTAATAACTTTTCTGCCACGATTAAATCGTCAGTGGTGTAAGGGAGCACTTGAAAGCCGTCATCGCTGAGTATTTTCGCGGCCTCAACTAAGGCAAAAACATTGGGCTGCAAGGTATCTTCATTGCCAATCAGCTCGAGCTTAATACGCGGGGTATCAAATAGCTCACGTGCCATATGTGCCGTGGTTACCGCTTCTTGCACAGTACGACAGCCTGCCGTGTTTGGCAAGATATGGGCATTTGTTTGTTTTATGAGGTTCCAAAACTGTTGCCCTGCTCCGTCGGCACCCGCTTCTCGTCTGACCGATACTGTAATCATCTGAGTACCAGACATGGCAATGGCATCGCTGAGTATTTTAGGTGAGGGGTATTGCGCCGTACCCAATAATAGACGGCTGTCTAAACTAAGGTCATACAGCTTTAATACATCGTTTTCTGCGTCAGCTTGACCATTGACTTGCATGCTAACCTCCCTGCATGGGTGCAACAACTTCGACTTGGTCGCCGTCACTAATAGGCTGGCACTCTCGAGTTGCTTTGGCGACAAATTTGCCATTAACTGCCGTAGCAACATGGCTGTTTGCCTCAAAACCTTGCTCCAATAACACCTCTAGCAGTGTGTTGGCTTCGGTTTGAATGGGTGTTCCGTTAAATTGAATAGTCATCATAAATTAAAGGGCTTTTTTGTTGGTAAATGATAAAATCGCTAACAATTTTGGCGAAGGCTGGAGACAGCAAGTACCCGTGGCGATACATACCATTAACCAGCAAATGCCTACCTTGTTTTATAATTTTTGGTAGATTGTCAGGATAGGCAGGACGGACATCAACGCCAATCTCAACAATTTCCGACTGTGAAAATGCAGGGTTTACCGCATAAACTGCTGACAACAGCTCCAAAACCGACCTCACTGAGGCACGCTCCCGTGAAGCACTTTCAATCATAGTTGCACCCAACATGAACTGACTGTTAGCACGGGGCACAAGATAAATTGGGATACGAGGGTGCAGTAAGCGCACAGGGCGAGATAATTCAAGCTCTGGGTTATACAGATGCAACATCTCTCCGCGTACGCCTCGTAAGTCAGGCAAATATCGGAACGTGCACTATAACCTCGACAGTCCAGCAACCAGCCTCCCTGCTGATTTGCTTTTTTAGCCAGCTCTTTTATCTCCGTATCACTAAGCGTAGTATCTGCTATCACTTCAGCATTAGCCTTGATTTTTCTCCACAGCGCACGTAACACTTGCCGCGGCTCAATATGTGCTTCGGTTGGATAAAACAGCGCATCACGATGTTGATGTAATATAGGCTCTAAACTATGAAGCTCATTGGCATCTATCTTTCGCCACTGCTCGGTACGCTGTGCAAAGTGAGTCAGCATATTTTGATCACGGTTTGGCGAAATAACCAGCGTTCCATTTGCGGCGTAGTCGCAGCCCTCATTATTCTCACAAAATGACTGCCAGTACTGCATCGAAACATCAGATAACTCGCCAACCAACGGCTCAGCTGATTCCATTTCACAATAAGGAGCAAGCATACCACCTGCCCACCACGAGCATAAACTCTCATCCACACCTTTACTGGCTGTGATAACGCTTACCTCTTGTCCAGCATCGATCAGCATATCAGCACAAGTTAATCCGGCGACGCCTGTTCCTATTATTGTAATCATCTTATTTTATACTTTTAGGTTATATGCCCAGCCCATTTTGAGTATTGGCAACAATGACTTTTGTTAGGCTCATTTCAATGAATCACGAGCAGGTAAACTGCTATTTTCATGACGTCATCCTATCTCGCATAATGCCACAATCATAACTCAACACTTTTTTATATCATGGTTTTTCATATCATAGTTCTTCACAGTATGGTTTTTCACAGCATGGTTAAATCGAGAGCTATAATAAAAAGTTTAACTACGAATAAAATGTATCATAGTATGGCCTAAATCCTACTGGCTAAATAATGCTGCTTAAAGGACTACTAACTATGAAAGATTAAACATTTAGATTATAGCACGGTCATTGGAGCTGGTTACGTGGCATGGCCATGATGAAGTAGTCCACCTGCCCTATTTTGACGATATTGATTTTTAGTAAGGCTTACCTACATTTATTTGATAGCTGATTTAATAATTCGATAACTTATTTCATAAAAAACCATCTGCGATCAGCAAGAAAGTCAAACTACTGACATCAGCCTGTTATTGCTCATCTCACACTTAACCTATTGCCACGTCATATTATCGTAACCAAATCGATCGTTCGCTTTTATTTATAAGTCAATTTGGTTACCCTTATCTATTTGGCTTTAACTCAGATATTTAGTTTAGCAGTTGGATCTTAGTTACTAGTTATTAGCTCTTAATGATTCATATTGTGACTGATATTTATATTGTGGCTATTTTAAAGATGTCAACTTACAATATTCTCATTAGCACAACTTGAGAAATAATCAGACCGTTTGAACCAGTATACGTTTTAAAACGTAATAATGAGTTAAAAAGGGTATGAACTGCGTTGCCCTTTACTCAAACAATGACCCAGACAATAACACCCGCTTTATTACCTATATTGCAATGTTCGTAAACTTCATAATAATTAACTTATAACAGACAACTTATAACAGACAAAAGGACACTCATCATGCAACACGCAAAGACCTACTGTGTTTTAACTGCTGCCATTGGCTTTTCAATGGTTGCCACCTGTGCTCATGCCGGCAGACCTCCCGCTCAAAATTTATCAAACGCACATTTTCAGCAGTGTTTAGACGGACTAAAAGGGTCTAGCCAGTTTCGAGGAGTTGATAGCTTTACCTTTAATACCTACCGCCCAACTGAACCTGATCCTAGTGTTATCCAGTCCCTCAATTACCAACCAGAATTCCAAAAAGACGTGTGGGATTACTTGTCCGTTTTAGTAGATAAGGAAAGAGTTGAAGATGGCATTCGTGCTAAGCATGAAATGGCAGACACCTTGCGACGCATTGAGTCACGTTATGGCGTTAAGGCCGAACATGTTTTAGGCGTATGGGGTGTCGAATCAAACTTCGGGCAAACTTTGGGCAAAAATGACTTATTCAAATCTCTAGCTACATTATCTTGCTTTGACCGTCGCCAAACATACTTCCGTGGCGAATTCGCCAATGCGCTAAAAATCGTTCAAAATGGGGATATCGCCCCAAGCGACATGACAGGTTCTTGGGCAGGGGCATTTGGACAAACTCAGTTTATGCCCGGTACATTTTTAGATTTAGCAGTAGACTTTGATGGAGATGGTCGCCGAGATTTAGTAAATAGTAAGCCAGATGCGCTGGCATCCACGGCCAACTTCCTCAAAAAACGCGGATACCGTACTGGCGAACCTTGGGGTTACGAGGTTAAAAATGCCATCAGGTTTTTGGGGTTCAAATAGCCGTAAAGACAAAAAATCAATGAGCTACTGGCGTGACAAAGGTTTTACACTTGCAGATGGCCGCCCTCTACCTTACGACTTAGATCGTGCAGGTTTGTTATTGCCTGCAGGTATGGATGGTCCTGCGTTTTTAGTGGGTAAAAACTTTGATACGTTTTATTCTTACAATGCGTCTGAAAACTATGCGTTAGCGATTGCGCATTTGTCAGACTTAATTGCTAAAGAAGACAGCAGCAAGACTGACTTTGTTACCGCTTGGCCAACTGATGACCCTGGTATTAGCCGTCGCCAAGCTAAAGAAATTCAGCAGGCGCTTTTAAATGCAGGCTACGATATAGGTGATGTAGATGGCATTATTGGCGACAACACGCGTACCGCTATCCAGCAATATCAGACCAGTAAGGGCGTATTCCCAGCTAACGGGCATGCCGGTCAAAAATTCTATCAGTTGATTATGGGTAATCAAGGGCAAAACAGCAATCGACCTTATCAACAGCCAATGCAGTCACAGCAGCAAACCTACAATCCGCAAAACTCGCAGATTAGTCAGTCAAATGACCAGCATTGCCCAGCTTATCGAAAAGCAAGATGGTTATCGCCGTGTGGCTGATGCCAATGGCAACGTTCGTTTGGTTCGTATTGATAATGGTAAATAATCCTAAAACATACTTAATTTCATATTAGGGGCGGTATAGTCTGTAAGCTTTATGCTATAAATGATTCACATATAGCCAAAGGCAAGATAAAGAGTGACGATGTCGATCTCCTAGATATACTATATGTATCATCTAGGGTTGGTCGCCGCGTACCTTATTTAATTGCCTCAGAATACACCTCTTACTATAGCGGGTTTAAATAGTAAAAAATAATAAAGCCATGCAATATGCATGGCTTTATTATTTTAGGGTTTATATTTACACATTAAATAGAAATTTTAGACGATAGGCGGTGGGTTTGGCTTTCCGTTTTCTCCATCCCATTTTTCTTGCGCTTTTTTATCTAAGTCGGCAGGGGATTTTGGCTCCCATTTACCATTTTCTTTCCAAGTTTCATCTCCCCAGTCATCCTCTTTATCGTCGTCCCACTTTTTATAGGCCTCTTTAGGATCGATACCGCGGCGCTTCATATCTGCTATCTGCTCTTCTAATGTATGAGGTTTATCTGCCTCATGCATTGTCTCTTCAAGTTTATTTAATTCAACTTTCAACTTATCATCTTTAGGGTTGCTCATGTTGTTTTCCTCAAAATAGAACACAATGATTAATTTTTTATATCTAACACTTCGACCATTTAGCCGTAATCAAAATAGCAGTATAAATAATTTTAGAGTTTAAAAAAAAACTATTCAAATTGGAATGTTTGCCTCTCTTTCGTTGATATTGACTGATATACAATATACATTGCTATATCTAAGTCTGTATTCAATATTAAAGTCTACTGGATGATATTAGCCTTCACAATCTGAACACGTATACTTTATATTAATGATTTGTATATCCAGCATAAACCCCAAACAACACTATAAAAACTGACCGCCTACTAACCGTTTAACCATTAGCGAAGTAGCAGCAAGATCACCTTTTATAGATGTCGTAACAAATGCCAACTTGGCACTAGCAGGTATCTTACCCCTTATTTTTGAGTCATCTATTATCTTTGAGGCCTCTATATTTGAGCCATCGCTACTATCTACAATACCAATATAAAGATCATCATAAAGCTGATCTAATGAGCAGTTAGATTTATGAGTAGAAACCAGAGGAGTATTAGAAGGCTGACTAGAGCATTTAGCAAACATTTGCCTTTCTGACAATATCTCTTTGACACGACTGGCAATGGCCGCTCCAGAATCGACAATAGATATCCCAAGGTTATGAGCGGCGACCTCTTCCATAATAAATTCTTGAAAAAAAGGATAGTGGGTACACCCTAACACTAAATGATCGACTTGTTGTCGAGAAAACTCATGCAACTGTGCTTTAAGCTCATGAGCAGCATCACTGTCTACCCGCATGCCCGACTCAACCCAGGGCACAAGGTTTGGATTAAAACATTTAATGACATTTACTTTAGCGGGCATGGCGTAATCTCTAATAACATCATTAAGTAAAGCACCTTCAAGGGTCGCTTTAGTGGCTAAAACCGCCACATTTTTACTTTTACTGTTCAGCACCGCTGGCTTTAATGCAGGTACTAGTCCCACAATGGGTAGATCAGGATATCTGCTACGAATCACGTCCAATGCATGGGCAGACGCACTATTACAAGCGATAACAATTAATTTGCATCCGGCAGCTACCAGCCAATCGACTGCAGTGACAGTCAAATGTGTTATTTCTTCACTTGAGCGCGCGCCATAAGGTACATTGAGCAAATCAGCATAATAAATATAGGACTCATTTGGCAACACCTGTTTTAGATGCGTATATACCGACAAGCCACCCACTCCTGAATCAAATAAACCTATGGGTGCTTCACTCGAATCTATACTTAAAGCACTCGGGGCTAGACTGACAGCACGATCCTCTACCAACTGCTTATCATTTTGATCGATATCATAATGACCGGAAGGCGTGATTGATTTAGTCGATGTCTTTCCTAACATTAAGGCTGTCTCACTGTCACAAAACCTAATTTAATTTGAATTTTTGGCCGACTACTCAAGGTAATTTTTTGAATTCCTATTTTTAAAGACCTGTTTTTAAAAAACTGTATAAAGGAATTTAGAGTTCACAGTTACCTTGAGTAGGTCAAGGTGCTCTACGATATGAGACTCTATAATATCACCAACTAACTAGGAACCGATATCTCGTATTTTTTGCCACCACTTTGCAAGGTCAGCGCGGTTCTACCTTTTTGCTCACTAAGCTCGCCTAATTTAATAAGATGCATTAACACATTACGTGATATAAGTGCTTTCATACCAAAGCGCACCTCAATATAAGGTCTGTCCTCGCCTTGATAGGTAATCATTTCAAGCGGGTGGTCGTCATCTAGATACACGATATCGCCCGTACTGGTTATAAACTCAATCATTTGAACCTCATTTTTTTCAACAACATTCACTTGGTTGACTAAAAACGGGACATCTTCTACGGTAATACGAATTTTTTCAACGGGAGTTTTAAGATAATACTCAGTCGATTTGCCACTATCTTCAGAATGTTCAGGCCATAGGACGGTCGAGAATAAATCTATTAATGATTGCCGAGTAATTCTACTACCCTCATGCCACCATTCCCCATTTGCTTTAATGATCAAATCCATGTTACCGCAGTTTTCAGGGTGCCACTTATCTAATGGCGGAATAGCTCGACCACGGCGCTCGCTAGTCTCTTGTTTAATATATTCGGAAATTGAGTCTAAACTAAGGTTAGACATCGGTGGTTTTGACTTAGAGTTTGTCATTGCTATTATCTCCTGATGTGAATTCTGCATAAACTTGGGAAAACAGACGACTTTTACTACTTTATCACGGCCTAGTCACAAATCGTGTCGTCTTTATCCAACTTTTATTTTATAATAGGTAACTAACTGCAAGCCTTTTTTTATATTAAGTTCTATATTTAAGCCAGCTAATGTCATGATAAGTGTTGTTCATATCTGTCTGATGATAGTTGCTACTATTACTTATTTCCACTATTAGATATATTTTAATAGCGTCATACTAAATTTTTGCTAGCAAGAAATTAACATAATTTACGACCACTTATTAGCTGTGGTCGTGGCATTATTGAGCCAGCTATAAGGAGTCTGAAATGCAAGATGAACAGGTAGAACGTGAATCAATGGAGTTTGATGTTGTCATTGTTGGGGGTGGCCCCGCTGGACTTTCAGCAGCCATTCGGCTTCGTCAACTTGCTCTTGAAGCTGGCAACGACGAATTTATGGTCTGTGTGGTCGAAAAAGGCTCCGAATTTGGTGCGCATACGTTATCGGGCGCCGTTATTGAGCCACGTGCACTTAATGAGCTTATCCCTGATTGGAAAGAAAAAGGGGCACCACTTAATGTACCTGCTACAGAAGACCGTATTTATTATTTAAACTCTGCTACCCGCTCAATGAAGGTTCCTGATGCCTTTGTTCCTAAGCCTATGCATAACCATGGTAACTACATCGTGTCATTAGGTAACGTGGTGCGCTGGCTTGCTGAACAAGCAGAAGAGCTTGAGGTCATGATGTTCCCAGGCTTTAGTGCGTCAGATATCTTATACAAAGATGATGGTTCCGTACGTGGTGTATTAACAGGCGATATGGGGGTGGCTGCAGATGGGTCACATAAGCCAAGTTATGAGCCAGGCTATGAGCTATTGGCTAAATATACTATCTTTGCAGAAGGTTGTCGTGGTCATCTAGGCAAGCGTTTAATCAGCCGCTTTGCTTTAGATAAAGACAGTGATCCACAGCATTATGGTATTGGCTTAAAAGAGCTTTGGGAAGTTGACCCAAGCAAACATGAGCAAGGTGTTGTCATGCATGGCCTTGGTTGGCCATTAACTGAAACAGGCTCTACGGGAGGTTGGTGGTTATACCACGATGAGAACAACCAAGTCAGTTTCGGTTTGGTTGTCGATTTATCCTATCACAATCCTTATGTTTCGCCGTTTGACGAAATGCAGCGCTTAAAAACTCATCCCGTTATTAGACAAGTGTTAGAAGGCGGAAAGCGTATCTCTTATGGCGCACGTGCGCTCACTAAAGGCGGTCTAAACTCACTACCTAAGCTGACCTTCCCAGGTGGTGTATTGGTAGGGGATGATGCTGGATTCTTAAATTCTGCTAAAATCAAAGGCACCCACACCTCAATGAAATCAGGTATGTTAGCTGCTGAAGCGATTTTTTCAGCACTACAGGCTGGCCGTCAGCATGATGAAGTTGAAAGCTATAGTAAACTTTATAAAGAGTCATGGTTATATGAAGACAATAAGTCTGCCCGTAACTTCTCCCCTGCTATCCACCGTATGGGGCTATTTATGGGAGGCGCATTTACTTTTATCGAGCACAACTTGCTTGGTGGCAAAATGCCACTAACCCTTCATGACAATACGCCAGATTATGACGCTTTAGACAAAGCCAGCCAAACGTATCAACCAAATTACCCAAAACCAGATGGTAAATTAACTTTTGATAAGCTATCTTCAGTGTTTGTCTCTAATACTAACCATGCTGAAGATCAGCCCAACCATTTGAAGCTGACAGATCCAACTGTGCCAATTAGTGTCAACTTACCTATCTATGCTGAGCCTGCTCAACGCTATTGCCCTGCAGGTGTATATGAGGTAGTAAAAGATGCAGAAGGTGCTAAGTTTGTGATTAATGCCCAGAATTGTGTGCATTGTAAAACCTGTGATATTAAAGACCCTTCTCAAAACATAACTTGGGTAACCCCTGAAGGCGGTGGCGGCCCTAACTATCCAAATATGTAATGGTTTTGATTAACCTAGCTCATTAGTTACAAACCCTCCTGCTCTATTGATAAGCTGACCCCCATAAGTTGGACACGACTTATGGGGGTCAGCTCCTTTAGGGCTTTAGGGAGACTTTTTATTATTTAGATCCAACTATAGTCAAAGAAGTCTAAAATGGTTACAAGGCAACCGAGTGCAAGTACTACTAGGAGTAGGCTTAACGAGGTTAACGCCGTAACCGTTTAGTAGTTCGCTGACTATACTGAATATTAACTTATACCCTCATACTATTTGATAATTTTATAGTTCATATAATTAAAAAGTAAAATAAAATAAAAAAATTATGAGGTAAGCGTATGGTTGTTATGAACAAAATAAATCGACGTTTTTAGACATATATAATATGTATATATATTTACTTGTAAAACCACGAAAATAATGGGGGATTGTAAATAAAATCTAGATCAAAACAAAACCCTAGAAATACTAAAAAAGAACCTTTTATAAATTTACCTTTAATATCAATAGTTAAGTCTAATTGATTAAATTTCTGGTAGTGTTTGATTTGTTCCTTGCTATCATTTAATTGCGACTGTAAACTACAGTATGTATTGAAAAAATACTAAAAGTTACATTGCCGATGTTTTAAGTATAAAAACCTTAACATTGGATTACTAATTGTAAACATATGGTTTTAAATTTTGCTTGTCACCCATTTACATGACAAAAGGAGTTTGTCTCATGAGTAATTCTCGTGATGCCTCAGGCTATTGGAAAGCCAATGTGCGTCTTATCTTAATATGTTTAACCGTATGGGCCATCGTACCTTACGGATTTGCAATATTATTCCGACCTCTACTCGCCGGTATCCAGTTTGCTGGAGTTGACCTTGGTTTTTGGTTTGCCCAGCAAGGTTCAATTGCAACCTTTATGGCTATCATCTTTTTCTACGCTTGGCGAATGAACAAGCTAGATAAGCAATTTGGCGTAGAAGAGGAATAGCCGCATGAGTCAGTTTTTAATTAATATTTTGTTCGTTGGTGCGTCATTTGTACTTTACTTCGGTATTGCCATTTGGGCTCGTGCTGGATCAACTAAAGAGTTTTATGTCGCTGGTGGTGGTGTCCATCCTATCGTAAATGGTATGGCTACCGGTGCTGACTGGATGAGTGCCGCATCCTTCATCTCAATGGCAGGCTTGCTCGCTGCTGGTGGTTATGGTGCATCTACTTACCTAATGGGTTGGACGGGCGGCTATGTACTACTTGCTCTGCTACTGGCACCTTATTTACGTAAATTTGGTAAATTCACAGTACCTGACTTTATTGGCGATCGATTCTACTCGAAAACCGCAGCGCTTGTTGCAGTTGTATGTTTGATTGTGGCATCTACTACATATGTTATAGGTCAAATGACGGGAGCAGGCGTTGCTTTCTCACGCTTTTTAGAAGTTGACAATACCACCGGCCTGATTATTGCTGCCGTTGTTGTATTTTTCTATGCAGTACTGGGTGGTATGAAAGGTATTACCTATACACAGGTCGCACAGTATGTGGTACTAATTATTGCTTATACTGTCCCTGCTGTATTCATATCCCTTGAGTTAACCGGCAATCCGATTCCAGGTTTAGGTATGTTCTCAACGCATACTGAATCAGGGCTTCCTTTACTGGCTAAGCTTGATCAAGTCGTTCAAGAATTAGGTTTCACAGCTTATACGGCTGACGTTCCTAATAAATTAAACATGGTTCTGTTTACCTTATCTCTAATGATTGGTACAGCTGGTCTGCCTCACGTTATCATCCGTTTCTTCACTGTCCCTAAAGTAGCTGACGCTCGTTGGTCTGCAGGTTGGGCACTCGTGTTTATTGCCCTATTATACTTTACTGCACCAGCTGTAGGGTCTATGGCTCGTTTAAACCTTATCGATACGGTCTATCCTAACGGTACTGCTGAAGCGCCACTTCCCTATGACCAGCGTCCAAGCTGGATGCAAACTTGGGAAGAGACGGGTCTAATTAAGTACAACGACTTTAACGGCGATGGCCGTATTCAGATGTATAACGATGGTGGACTTCGTGAAGCACAGTTGGCGTTGGCTGCTGCTGAAACTGATGGTGGCGATGTTGCTGCTGCTCAAGCCGCTGTTGAAGCTGCTAAAGTTGCTCAAGGCGAAATACTTGATGGTAAGTTTAATAATGCTGGATGGGAAGGAAATGAGCTTGATGTAAACAAAGACATCATGGTACTTGCTAATCCAGAAATTGCACAGCTTCCACCATGGGTTATCGGCCTTATTGCAGCGGGTGGTCTTGCCGCAGCGTTATCTACCGCAGCAGGTCTATTACTGGCAATATCTTCAGCCATTAGTCATGATTTAATTAAGCGTAATCTTAATCCTAACATCTCAGATAAAGGCGAGTTATTGGCTGCGCGTATCTCGATGGCCGTGGCCATTGTTATCGCAACGTATCTTGGCTTAAATCCACCAGGTTTCGCGGCTCAGGTTGTTGCTTTAGCCTTTGGTATCGCAGGTGCATCACTATTCCCAGCCTTAATGATGGGTATATTTTCAAAGCGTATCAACAGCATTGGGGCTATCGCAGGTATGCTCGCTGGTTTAATTACTACCCTTGTTTACATCTTTGTATTCAAAGGCTGGTTCTTTGTCAGTGGCACAGCGAACTTCCCTGATACTGCTGAATACTGGTTATTAGGTATCTCGCCACTATCATTTGGTGCTATTGGAGCATTGATTAACTTTGTGATAGCATTTGCTGTATCTTCAGTGACTGCGCCTCCTCCTGCTCATATTCAAGAGCTCGTGGAAAGCGTGCGTACGCCTCATGGTGCTGGCGGTGCGGTTGATCACTAACCGTTAAGTTATTCACAGTTTGTTTATTAATGAATAAGCCAGAAATTCTGGCTTATTTTTTTTCAAACCTAGGCTCTATTGAATAGACTCAACT
>NZ_CM182008.1:0-3283569 GCF_057396305.2 Psychrobacter sp. CX90 | reverse complement strand
ATTACGCCGACACTGTTACAATCTTGACCAACAGGGGGTGGATTAGGAAACACCGCTCGCATACTTGGGCAAGCCGAGCCCTCGCTTTTAGATGAATTCAATACAGTTGATGGCAAGGTTGAATGGCAAAACACACCCACATAACCTGTTACACCCATAACCGAGGCTGATATTAATGGTTTGCTATGCTGTATGCAGTAATCACTGAGCATATAGCTTATGGCAAAGTTGTCTGTTGCATCCACTATTATTTCGGCATCTGATAATAATGCTGTCATATTATCCGCATTAATTCTTTGCGCATGTTTAACAACATCAATGTCACTATTTAGCTCTGTCAGGGTGCGATGAGCAGCATCAACCTTTAATAGTCCTACATCACTTTCACGATACAACACTTGACGATGTAAGTTGGTTAAGCTAACGCTATCATGATCAATCAAGGTAAGCCTGCCCACGCCTGCCCCCGCCAAAAAAAATGCTGGCGGGACAACCCAGGCCGCCCATACCGACAATAGCCACATGGCTTGTTATCAGCTTTGTTTGCCCTTGTGTGCCTAGTTGCGATACCATCATTTGACGTTGGTACCGCTCTAAGTTATCAGCAATATTGACACTATTTTTTACGCCATTTAAAATTGGGCTATCGGGCTTGAGCTGAGGGGCAATACTCATAACTTTATTCTTCAAACTGATTAAACCAAAATGGCGTACCAATAATGGGGGTAGAAGGACTTGCCATATCGCGAGGCAAAATTGGTGTTGATTGGTAAGCCTGCCTGCCCTGCTGTGATTGCACTGGCAAAGGCAGTTGCCATGGTAATGGGATTACCAGATTTAGCCACTGCTGTATTGAGCAGAACGGCATCATAGCCCATTTCCATCGCTTGGCAAGCTTGAGAGGGCAAGCCAATACCGGCATCAATAATTAAAGGGACATCTGGGAAATACGACCGCAAAGTCTGCAAAGCTTTGGGGTTTTGTAGGCCTTGACCACTACCAATCGGAGCACCCCATGGCATGAGCACCTCACACCCAGCTTGTAATAACTTTTCTGCCACGATTAAATCGTCAGTGGTGTAAGGGAGCACTTGAAAGCCGTCATCGCTGAGTATTTTCGCGGCCTCAACTAAGGCAAAAACATTGGGCTGCAAGGTATCTTCATTGCCAATCAGCTCGAGCTTAATACGCGGGGTATCAAATAGCTCACGTGCCATATGTGCCGTGGTTACCGCTTCTTGCACAGTACGACAGCCTGCCGTGTTTGGCAAGATATGGGCATTTGTTTGTTTTATGAGGTTCCAAAACTGTTGCCCTGCTCCGTCGGCACCCGCTTCTCGTCTGACCGATACTGTAATCATCTGAGTACCAGACATGGCAATGGCATCGCTGAGTATTTTAGGTGAGGGGTATTGCGCCGTACCCAATAATAGACGGCTGTCTAAACTAAGGTCATACAGCTTTAATACATCGTTTTCTGCGTCAGCTTGACCATTGACTTGCATGCTAACCTCCCTGCATGGGTGCAACAACTTCGACTTGGTCGCCGTCACTAATAGGCTGGCACTCTCGAGTTGCTTTGGCGACAAATTTGCCATTAACTGCCGTAGCAACATGGCTGTTTGCCTCAAAACCTTGCTCCAATAACACCTCTAGCAGTGTGTTGGCTTCGGTTTGAATGGGTGTTCCGTTAAATTGAATAGTCATCATAAATTAAAGGGCTTTTTTGTTGGTAAATGATAAAATCGCTAACAATTTTGGCGAAGGCTGGAGACAGCAAGTACCCGTGGCGATACATACCATTAACCAGCAAATGCCTACCTTGTTTTATAATTTTTGGTAGATTGTCAGGATAGGCAGGACGGACATCAACGCCAATCTCAACAATTTCCGACTGTGAAAATGCAGGGTTTACCGCATAAACTGCTGACAACAGCTCCAAAACCGACCTCACTGAGGCACGCTCCCGTGAAGCACTTTCAATCATAGTTGCACCCAACATGAACTGACTGTTAGCACGGGGCACAAGATAAATTGGGATACGAGGGTGCAGTAAGCGCACAGGGCGAGATAATTCAAGCTCTGGGTTATACAGATGCAACATCTCTCCGCGTACGCCTCGTAAGTCAGGCAAATCGGAACGTGCACTATAACCTCGACAGTCCAGCAACCAGCCTCCCTGCTGATTTGCTTTTTTAGCCAGCTCTTTTATCTCCGTATCACTAAGCGTAGTATCTGCTATCACTTCAGCATTAGCCTTGATTTTTCTCCACAGCGCACGTAACACTTGCCGCGGCTCAATATGTGCTTCGGTTGGATAAAACAGCGCATCACGATGTTGATGTAATATAGGCTCTAAACTATGAAGCTCATTGGCATCTATCTTTCGCCACTGCTCGGTACGCTGTGCAAAGTGAGTCAGCATATTTTGATCACGGTTTGGCGAAATAACCAGCGTTCCATTTGCGGCGTAGTCGCAGCCCTCATTATTCTCACAAAATGACTGCCAGTACTGCATCGAAACATCAGATAACTCGCCAACCAACGGCTCAGCTGATTCCATTTCACAATAAGGAGCAAGCATACCACCTGCCCACCACGAGCATAAACTCTCATCCACACCTTTACTGGCTGTGATAACGCTTACCTCTTGTCCAGCATCGATCAGCATATCAGCACAAGTTAATCCGGCGACGCCTGTTCCTATTATTGTAATCATCTTATTTTATACTTTTAGGTTATATGCCCAGCCCATTTTGAGTATTGGCAACAATGACTTTTGTTAGGCTCATTTCAATGAATCACGAGCAGGTAAACTGCTATTTTCATGACGTCATCCTATCTCGCATAATGCCACAATCATAACTCAACACTTTTTTATATCATGGTTTTTCATATCATAGTTCTTCACAGTATGGTTTTTCACAGCATGGTTAAATCGAGAGCTATAATAAAAAGTTTAACTACGAATAAAATGTATCATAGTATGGCCTAAATCCTACTGGCTAAATAATGCTGCTTAAAGGACTACTAACTATGAAAGATTAAACATTTAGATTATAGCACGGTCATTGGAGCTGGTTACGTGGCATGGCCATGATGAAGTAGTCCACCTGCCCTATTTTGACGATATTGATTTTTAGTAAGGCTTACCTACATTTATTTGATAGCTGATTTAATAATTCGATAACTTATTTCATAAAAAACCATCTGCGATCAGCAAGAAAGTCAAACTACTGACATCAGCCTGTTATTGCTCATCTCACACTTAACCTATTGCCACGTCATATTATCGTAACCAAATCGATCGTTCGCTTTTATTTATAAGTCAATTTGGTTACCCTTATCTATTTGGCTTTAACTCAGATATTTAGTTTAGCAGTTGGATCTTAGTTACTAGTTATTAGCTCTTAATGATTCATATTGTGACTGATATTTATATTGTGGCTATTTTAAAGATGTCAACTTACAATATTCTCATTAGCACAACTTGAGAAATAATCAGACCGTTTGAACCAGTATACGTTTTAAAACGTAATAATGAGTTAAAAAGGGTATGAACTGCGTTGCCCTTTACTCAAACAATGACCCAGACAATAACACCCGCTTTATTACCTATATTGCAATGTTCGTAAACTTCATAATAATTAACTTATAACAGACAACTTATAACAGACAAAAGGACACTCATCATGCAACACGCAAAGACCTACTGTGTTTTAACTGCTGCCATTGGCTTTTCAATGGTTGCCACCTGTGCTCATGCCGGCAGACCTCCCGCTCAAAATTTATCAAACGCACATTTTCAGCAGTGTTTAGACGGACTAAAAGGGTCTAGCCAGTTTCGAGGAGTTGATAGCTTTACCTTTAATACCTACCGCCCAACTGAACCTGATCCTAGTGTTATCCAGTCCCTCAATTACCAACCAGAATTCCAAAAAGACGTGTGGGATTACTTGTCCGTTTTAGTAGATAAGGAAAGAGTTGAAGATGGCATTCGTGCTAAGCATGAAATGGCAGACACCTTGCGACGCATTGAGTCACGTTATGGCGTTAAGGCCGAACATGTTTTAGGCGTATGGGGTGTCGAATCAAACTTCGGGCAAACTTTGGGCAAAAATGACTTATTCAAATCTCTAGCTACATTATCTTGCTTTGACCGTCGCCAAACATACTTCCGTGGCGAATTCGCCAATGCGCTAAAAATCGTTCAAAATGGGGATATCGCCCCAAGCGACATGACAGGTTCTTGGGCAGGGGCATTTGGACAAACTCAGTTTATGCCCGGTACATTTTTAGATTTAGCAGTAGACTTTGATGGAGATGGTCGCCGAGATTTAGTAAATAGTAAGCCAGATGCGCTGGCATCCACGGCCAACTTCCTCAAAAAACGCGGATACCGTACTGGCGAACCTTGGGGTTACGAGGTTAAAATGCCATCAGGTTTTTGGGGTTCAAATAGCCGTAAAGACAAAAAATCAATGAGCTACTGGCGTGACAAAGGTTTTACACTTGCAGATGGCCGCCCTCTACCTTACGACTTAGATCGTGCAGGTTTGTTATTGCCTGCAGGTATGGATGGTCCTGCGTTTTTAGTGGGTAAAAACTTTGATACGTTTTATTCTTACAATGCGTCTGAAAACTATGCGTTAGCGATTGCGCATTTGTCAGACTTAATTGCTAAAGAAGACAGCAGCAAGACTGACTTTGTTACCGCTTGGCCAACTGATGACCCTGGTATTAGCCGTCGCCAAGCTAAAGAAATTCAGCAGGCGCTTTTAAATGCAGGCTACGATATAGGTGATGTAGATGGCATTATTGGCGACAACACGCGTACCGCTATCCAGCAATATCAGACCAGTAAGGGCGTATTCCCAGCTAACGGGCATGCCGGTCAAAAATTCTATCAGTTGATTATGGGTAATCAAGGGCAAAACAGCAATCGACCTTATCAACAGCCAATGCAGTCACAGCAGCAAACCTACAATCCGCAAAACTCGCAGATTAGTCAGTCAAATGACAGCATTGCCCAGCTTATCGAAAAGCAAGATGGTTATCGCCGTGTGGCTGATGCCAATGGCAACGTTCGTTTGGTTCGTATTGATAATGGTAAATAATCCTAAAACATACTTAATTTCATATTAGGGGCGGTATAGTCTGTAAGCTTTATGCTATAAATGATTCACATATAGCCAAAGGCAAGATAAAGAGTGACGATGTCGATCTCCCTAGATATACTATATGTATCATCTAGGGTTGGTCGCCGCGTACCTTATTTAATTGCCTCAGAATACACCTCTTACTATAGCGGGTTTAAATAGTAAAAAATAATAAAGCCATGCAATATGCATGGCTTTATTATTTTAGGGTTTATATTTACACATTAAATAGAAATTTTAGACGATAGGCGGTGGGTTTGGCTTTCCGTTTTCTCCATCCCATTTTTCTTGCGCTTTTTTATCTAAGTCGGCAGGGGATTTTGGCTCCCATTTACCATTTTCTTTCCAAGTTTCATCTCCCCAGTCATCCTCTTTATCGTCGTCCCACTTTTTATAGGCCTCTTTAGGATCGATACCGCGGCGCTTCATATCTGCTATCTGCTCTTCTAATGTATGAGGTTTATCTGCCTCATGCATTGTCTCTTCAAGTTTATTTAATTCAACTTTCAACTTATCATCTTTAGGGTTGCTCATGTTGTTTTCCTCAAAATAGAACACAATGATTAATTTTTTATATCTAACACTTCGACCATTTAGCCGTAATCAAAATAGCAGTATAAATAATTTTAGAGTTTAAAAAAAAACTATTCAAATTGGAATGTTTGCCTCTCTTTCGTTGATATTGACTGATATACAATATACATTGCTATATCTAAGTCTGTATTCAATATTAAAGTCTACTGGATGATATTAGCCTTCACAATCTGAACACGTATACTTTATATTAATGATTTGTATATCCAGCATAAACCCCAAACAACACTATAAAAACTGACCGCCTACTAACCGTTTAACCATTAGCGAAGTAGCAGCAAGATCACCTTTTATAGATGTCGTAACAAATGCCAACTTGGCACTAGCAGGTATCTTACCCCTTATTTTTGAGTCATCTATTATCTTTGAGGCCTCTATATTTGAGCCATCGCTACTATCTACAATACCAATATAAAGATCATCATAAAGCTGATCTAATGAGCAGTTAGATTTATGAGTAGAAACCAGAGGAGTATTAGAAGGCTGACTAGAGCATTTAGCAAACATTTGCCTTTCTGACAATATCTCTTTGACACGACTGGCAATGGCCGCTCCAGAATCGACAATAGATATCCCAAGGTTATGAGCGGCGACCTCTTCCATAATAAATTCTTGAAAAAAAGGATAGTGGGTACACCCTAACACTAAATGATCGACTTGTTGTCGAGAAAACTCATGCAACTGTGCTTTAAGCTCATGAGCAGCATCACTGTCTACCCGCATGCCCGACTCAACCCAGGGCACAAGGTTTGGATTAAAACATTTAATGACATTTACTTTAGCGGGCATGGCGTAATCTCTAATAACATCATTAAGTAAAGCACCTTCAAGGGTCGCTTTAGTGGCTAAAACCGCCACATTTTTACTTTTACTGTTCAGCACCGCTGGCTTTAATGCAGGTACTAGTCCCACAATGGGTAGATCAGGATATCTGCTACGAATCACGTCCAATGCATGGGCAGACGCACTATTACAAGCGATAACAATTAATTTGCATCCGGCAGCTACCAGCCAATCGACTGCAGTGACAGTCAAATGTGTTATTTCTTCACTTGAGCGCGCGCCATAAGGTACATTGAGCAAATCAGCATAATAAATATAGGACTCATTTGGCAACACCTGTTTTAGATGCGTATATACCGACAAGCCACCCACTCCTGAATCAAATAAACCTATGGGTGCTTCACTCGAATCTATACTTAAAGCACTCGGGGCTAGACTGACAGCACGATCCTCTACCAACTGCTTATCATTTTGATCGATATCATAATGACCGGAAGGCGTGATTGATTTAGTCGATGTCTTTCCTAACATTAAGGCTGTCTCACTGTCACAAAACCTAATTTAATTTGAATTTTTGGCCGACTACTCAAGGTAATTTTTTGAATTCCTATTTTTAAAGACCTGTTTTTAAAAAACTGTATAAAGGAATTTAGAGTTCACAGTTACCTTGAGTAGGTCAAGGTGCTCTACGATATGAGACTCTATAATATCACCAACTAACTAGGAACCGATATCTCGTATTTTTTGCCACCACTTTGCAAGGTCAGCGCGGTTCTACCTTTTTGCTCACTAAGCTCGCCTAATTTAATAAGATGCATTAACACATTACGTGATATAAGTGCTTTCATACCAAAGCGCACCTCAATATAAGGTCTGTCCTCGCCTTGATAGGTAATCATTTCAAGCGGGTGGTCGTCATCTAGATACACGATATCGCCCGTACTGGTTATAAACTCAATCATTTGAACCTCATTTTTTTCAACAACATTCACTTGGTTGACTAAAAACGGGACATCTTCTACGGTAATACGAATTTTTTCAACGGGAGTTTTAAGATAATACTCAGTCGATTTGCCACTATCTTCAGAATGTTCAGGCCATAGGACGGTCGAGAATAAATCTATTAATGATTGCCGAGTAATTCTACTACCCTCATGCCACCATTCCCCATTTGCTTTAATGATCAAATCCATGTTACCGCAGTTTTCAGGGTGCCACTTATCTAATGGCGGAATAGCTCGACCACGGCGCTCGCTAGTCTCTTGTTTAATATATTCGGAAATTGAGTCTAAACTAAGGTTAGACATCGGTGGTTTTGACTTAGAGTTTGTCATTGCTATTATCTCCTGATGTGAATTCTGCATAAACTTGGGAAAACAGACGACTTTTACTACTTTATCACGGCCTAGTCACAAATCGTGTCGTCTTTATCCAACTTTTATTTTATAATAGGTAACTAACTGCAAGCCTTTTTTTATATTAAGTTCTATATTTAAGCCAGCTAATGTCATGATAAGTGTTGTTCATATCTGTCTGATGATAGTTGCTACTATTACTTATTTCCACTATTAGATATATTTTAATAGCGTCATACTAAATTTTTGCTAGCAAGAAATTAACATAATTTACGACCACTTATTAGCTGTGGTCGTGGCATTATTGAGCCAGCTATAAGGAGTCTGAAATGCAAGATGAACAGGTAGAACGTGAATCAATGGAGTTTGATGTTGTCATTGTTGGGGGTGGCCCCGCTGGACTTTCAGCAGCCATTCGGCTTCGTCAACTTGCTCTTGAAGCTGGCAACGACGAATTTATGGTCTGTGTGGTCGAAAAAGGCTCCGAATTTGGTGCGCATACGTTATCGGGCGCCGTTATTGAGCCACGTGCACTTAATGAGCTTATCCCTGATTGGAAAGAAAAAGGGGCACCACTTAATGTACCTGCTACAGAAGACCGTATTTATTATTTAAACTCTGCTACCCGCTCAATGAAGGTTCCTGATGCCTTTGTTCCTAAGCCTATGCATAACCATGGTAACTACATCGTGTCATTAGGTAACGTGGTGCGCTGGCTTGCTGAACAAGCAGAAGAGCTTGAGGTCATGATGTTCCCAGGCTTTAGTGCGTCAGATATCTTATACAAAGATGATGGTTCCGTACGTGGTGTATTAACAGGCGATATGGGGGTGGCTGCAGATGGGTCACATAAGCCAAGTTATGAGCCAGGCTATGAGCTATTGGCTAAATATACTATCTTTGCAGAAGGTTGTCGTGGTCATCTAGGCAAGCGTTTAATCAGCCGCTTTGCTTTAGATAAAGACAGTGATCCACAGCATTATGGTATTGGCTTAAAAGAGCTTTGGGAAGTTGACCCAAGCAAACATGAGCAAGGTGTTGTCATGCATGGCCTTGGTTGGCCATTAACTGAAACAGGCTCTACGGGAGGTTGGTGGTTATACCACGATGAGAACAACCAAGTCAGTTTCGGTTTGGTTGTCGATTTATCCTATCACAATCCTTATGTTTCGCCGTTTGACGAAATGCAGCGCTTAAAAACTCATCCCGTTATTAGACAAGTGTTAGAAGGCGGAAAGCGTATCTCTTATGGCGCACGTGCGCTCACTAAAGGCGGTCTAAACTCACTACCTAAGCTGACCTTCCCAGGTGGTGTATTGGTAGGGGATGATGCTGGATTCTTAAATTCTGCTAAAATCAAAGGCACCCACACCTCAATGAAATCAGGTATGTTAGCTGCTGAAGCGATTTTTTCAGCACTACAGGCTGGCCGTCAGCATGATGAAGTTGAAAGCTATAGTAAACTTTATAAAGAGTCATGGTTATATGAAGACAATAAGTCTGCCCGTAACTTCTCCCCTGCTATCCACCGTATGGGGCTATTTATGGGAGGCGCATTTACTTTTATCGAGCACAACTTGCTTGGTGGCAAAATGCCACTAACCCTTCATGACAATACGCCAGATTATGACGCTTTAGACAAAGCCAGCCAAACGTATCAACCAAATTACCCAAAACCAGATGGTAAATTAACTTTTGATAAGCTATCTTCAGTGTTTGTCTCTAATACTAACCATGCTGAAGATCAGCCCAACCATTTGAAGCTGACAGATCCAACTGTGCCAATTAGTGTCAACTTACCTATCTATGCTGAGCCTGCTCAACGCTATTGCCCTGCAGGTGTATATGAGGTAGTAAAAGATGCAGAAGGTGCTAAGTTTGTGATTAATGCCCAGAATTGTGTGCATTGTAAAACCTGTGATATTAAAGACCCTTCTCAAAACATAACTTGGGTAACCCCTGAAGGCGGTGGCGGCCCTAACTATCCAAATATGTAATGGTTTTGATTAACCTAGCTCATTAGTTACAAACCCTCCTGCTCTATTGATAAGCTGACCCCCATAAGTTGGACACGACTTATGGGGGTCAGCTCCTTTAGGGCTTTAGGGAGACTTTTTATTATTTAGATCCAACTATAGTCAAAGAAGTCTAAAATGGTTACAAGGCAACCGAGTGCAAGTACTACTGGAGTAGGCTTAACGAGGTTAACGCCGTAACCGTTTAGTAGTTCGCTGACTATACTGAATATTAACTTATACCCTCATACTATTTGATAATTTTATAGTTCATATAATTAAAAAGTAAAAATAAAATAAAAAAATTATGAGGTAAGCGTATGGTTGTTATGAACAAAATAAATCGACGTTTTTAGACATATATAATATGTATATATATTTACTTGTAAAACCACGAAAATAATGGGGGATTGTAAATAAAATCTAGATCAAAACAAAACCCTAGAAATACTAAAAAGAACCTTTTATAAATTTACCTTTAATATCAATAGTTAAGTCTAATTGATTAAATTTCTGGTAGTGTTTGATTTGTTCCTTGCTATCATTTAATTGCGACTGTAAACTACAGTATGTATTGAAAAAATACTAAAAGTTACATTGCCGATGTTTTAAGTATAAAAACCTTAACATTGGATTACTAATTGTAAACATATGGTTTTAAATTTTGCTTGTCACCCATTTACATGACAAAAGGAGTTTGTCTCATGAGTAATTCTCGTGATGCCTCAGGCTATTGGAAAGCCAATGTGCGTCTTATCTTAATATGTTTAACCGTATGGGCCATCGTACCTTACGGATTTGCAATATTATTCCGACCTCTACTCGCCGGTATCCAGTTTGCTGGAGTTGACCTTGGTTTTTGGTTTGCCCAGCAAGGTTCAATTGCAACCTTTATGGCTATCATCTTTTTCTACGCTTGGCGAATGAACAAGCTAGATAAGCAATTTGGCGTAGAAGAGGAATAGCCGCATGAGTCAGTTTTTAATTAATATTTTGTTCGTTGGTGCGTCATTTGTACTTTACTTCGGTATTGCCATTTGGGCTCGTGCTGGATCAACTAAAGAGTTTTATGTCGCTGGTGGTGGTGTCCATCCTATCGTAAATGGTATGGCTACCGGTGCTGACTGGATGAGTGCCGCATCCTTCATCTCAATGGCAGGCTTGCTCGCTGCTGGTGGTTATGGTGCATCTACTTACCTAATGGGTTGGACGGGCGGCTATGTACTACTTGCTCTGCTACTGGCACCTTATTTACGTAAATTTGGTAAATTCACAGTACCTGACTTTATTGGCGATCGATTCTACTCGAAAACCGCAGCGCTTGTTGCAGTTGTATGTTTGATTGTGGCATCTACTACATATGTTATAGGTCAAATGACGGGAGCAGGCGTTGCTTTCTCACGCTTTTTAGAAGTTGACAATACCACCGGCCTGATTATTGCTGCCGTTGTTGTATTTTTCTATGCAGTACTGGGTGGTATGAAAGGTATTACCTATACACAGGTCGCACAGTATGTGGTACTAATTATTGCTTATACTGTCCCTGCTGTATTCATATCCCTTGAGTTAACCGGCAATCCGATTCCAGGTTTAGGTATGTTCTCAACGCATACTGAATCAGGGCTTCCTTTACTGGCTAAGCTTGATCAAGTCGTTCAAGAATTAGGTTTCACAGCTTATACGGCTGACGTTCCTAATAAATTAAACATGGTTCTGTTTACCTTATCTCTAATGATTGGTACAGCTGGTCTGCCTCACGTTATCATCCGTTTCTTCACTGTCCCTAAAGTAGCTGACGCTCGTTGGTCTGCAGGTTGGGCACTCGTGTTTATTGCCCTATTATACTTTACTGCACCAGCTGTAGGGTCTATGGCTCGTTTAAACCTTATCGATACGGTCTATCCTAACGGTACTGCTGAAGCGCCACTTCCCTATGACCAGCGTCCAAGCTGGATGCAAACTTGGGAAGAGACGGGTCTAATTAAGTACAACGACTTTAACGGCGATGGCCGTATTCAGATGTATAACGATGGTGGACTTCGTGAAGCACAGTTGGCGTTGGCTGCTGCTGAAACTGATGGTGGCGATGTTGCTGCTGCTCAAGCCGCTGTTGAAGCTGCTAAAGTTGCTCAAGGCGAAATACTTGATGGTAAGTTTAATAATGCTGGATGGGAAGGAAATGAGCTTGATGTAAACAAAGACATCATGGTACTTGCTAATCCAGAAATTGCACAGCTTCCACCATGGGTTATCGGCCTTATTGCAGCGGGTGGTCTTGCCGCAGCGTTATCTACCGCAGCAGGTCTATTACTGGCAATATCTTCAGCCATTAGTCATGATTTAATTAAGCGTAATCTTAATCCTAACATCTCAGATAAAGGCGAGTTATTGGCTGCGCGTATCTCGATGGCCGTGGCCATTGTTATCGCAACGTATCTTGGCTTAAATCCACCAGGTTTCGCGGCTCAGGTTGTTGCTTTAGCCTTTGGTATCGCAGGTGCATCACTATTCCCAGCCTTAATGATGGGTATATTTTCAAAGCGTATCAACAGCATTGGGGCTATCGCAGGTATGCTCGCTGGTTTAATTACTACCCTTGTTTACATCTTTGTATTCAAAGGCTGGTTCTTTGTCAGTGGCACAGCGAACTTCCCTGATACTGCTGAATACTGGTTATTAGGTATCTCGCCACTATCATTTGGTGCTATTGGAGCATTGATTAACTTTGTGATAGCATTTGCTGTATCTTCAGTGACTGCGCCTCCTCCTGCTCATATTCAAGAGCTCGTGGAAAGCGTGCGTACGCCTCATGGTGCTGGCGGTGCGGTTGATCACTAACCGTTAAGTTATTCACAGTTTGTTTATTAATGAATAAGCCAGAAATTCTGGCTTATTTTTTTTCAAACCTAGGCTCTATTGAATAGACTCAACTTTCGAGTAAATAAACCTCACTCATGTATAGCCGCTAAAAACTTAAGTGAGGTTTGTTTTATTCAAAATCAGGATAAGTTATCAAATAACGACATTTTAAGGCCTAGTGCAATAGGTGTACTATAATTGGCATAAATAAAAGCTAGGATGGACCCACATGATTTATGAGTTTATAGCAACCATCAGTGCAGGTTTTGCTATGGCAGGACTGGCTTTAATTATTCGTCACTTGAGTAAACTGGCGGGTATGACTACCCCAAGATGGTTGATCCCCGTTTTTGCTGGTTTAGGGATGTTAGGCTTTCAAATTCATCAGGAATATAACTGGCAAGAGCAACAGACTAACAGACTGCCCGAACAAGTGACTGTCGTAAAAATGGTAAAAGGCAGTGAATGGTTTCGCCCGTGGAGTTATATAAAACCTCAGACTATACGTTTTATGGCAGTAAATAACGGTCAGAATGTGAGTAATGAATTTAACAACATACCTGAACTTGCCTCTGATAGCATCAAACGAGTCAATATTTATCTATTTGAGAGACGACTCAGTACTAAAATCGTTCCACAGCTTATTAACTGCTCCAAGCAACAACATGCCGATTTAATCGGCATTAGTGAAACATCGTCTAAGCAAGCAATAGCAGCAGATAATACAAATAACACTTCCGAACCGCAACAAGCACAAATCGCTAAAGACAAGCTGGTTTGGATGCCGTTAGAGACTCAAGATGAATTATACAAAGCTGTTTGCACTGATTAACTTATAATCGGCGCACTTATAAAACGCTACGGTTTTGACCTCGTTTGCTGGACAAAAGCACCATCCAAACTCGGTTGCCTTGTAACGACTTTAAAGCTCTCTGACTATAGCTTATTGAACAGTAAGTCTGGAACGATTGTTTTCAACCGTTTTTTTGCCAATTCCTTTTACCTTAGTCAGCTCATCCACACGTCTAAAGTAGCCTAGCCCCTCTCGGTAAAGAATGATATCTTTAGCCTTGCTACTGCCAATACCTTTTAGAGTCGTCAATTCACTTTCAGTGGCGGTATTAATATTAATCATAAACACCGCTGCGTCTTTACTGTATTTTTTATCACTCTGCTCTTCGCCTATCAGATAGTTATAGGCTGCTTTGGCGTCATTAAAGCATTGCTGGGCATGTACGGGCTGCATGACCAAACTTTGTAATAACAGAATGATAAAAATACCTGACCTATTCATATTTTTTCGCCAAGTCCCACAAGGCATCCATGTCATCTAAAGTGCTTTGTTCTGGTGTTAATCCCCGCTTCGCAAGCTCTGCTTCAATATAACCAAAGCGAGATTTAAATTTATGCACGCAGGTTAGTGTTGCCGCCTCAGCATCTAGGTTTAACTTTCGAGCCACATTAACCAGCCCAAAAAAACAGTCGCCCATTTCCTTTTCTAGTTCGATATGCAGTTTGTCTTCTTGTTCTGTACTCCTTGCCTCATCTTTTTGTTTGATGGCCACTTTTAATTCCGCTATCTCTTCTTCTAGTTTTTCTAAGGCGCCCTCAACCCCTCCCCAATCAAAGCCCATCTTACTAGCCGCTTTCTGGATGCTTTGCGACTGCATGAGCGCGGAACCGCCTTTTACTTTGTCTAAGCGACGTTTGGGCTTGCCTCGGCTTTCTCGTTCAGCATCCTCCTCGGCCTTAATCTCGTCCCAACGTTGTTTAGCCGCCTGTTCATCAGCTAGCTTATCGGATTCAAACACGTGAGGATGGCGCCTTATCAATTTTTTTTGCAACAGATTAACCACATCGCCTAAATCAAATAGGCCTTGTTCTGCATAGAGTTGACAGTGGAATACCACCTGTAGTAGCACATCGCCAAGCTCGCCTTTAATGTCTTCAATATCACCAGACTGCACTGCCTCAGCTAGCTCATACGATTCTTCGATGGCATAAGGGATTAAGCTATAATTGGTCTGCTTCATATCCCAAGGACAATCAGCTCTTAACCTTGCCATAAGGGCTAATAAATCATTTAAATCATTAGTGGGTCTTGGCTTACCTTGTACAGGTTTCGGCACAGTAACCTTATGCGGCTCTTGCGATTCGTATGATTTGTCTAAATATTGTTTGTGAATATCTGACATTTACCCCTCCCTTTTATCATTTAGATATTGTCAAAGTAGTCTAAAGTAGCCGCAAGGCAATTAGCCTAGCCAGTAACGGGCTTAATTATTCAAGCAACCACAGCCACCAAGATTAACCTTGTCACTGTTTTAAATTACCTTAACTATAAGTGATTTTGCAGATCAATTTATTGCTTTTTTGATCTACAACCTGAGCTGTTATTAATTTGTCATGGTTAATGTGTATCATTTTGAGACTTATAGGCGCGACGTGCATCATTTGAATCAGATTGAATACATGGAATAAGAAGATAACTATGACAGATATTAAAAACCCTAACTTAAAGCCGCAATCAGATTCTCAATTAAATCCGCAACCTTCGTTATCACGCATTGTGATCATTGGAGCCGGCTACGTTGGATTATCAAACGCTATATTATTAGCGCAATCTAGCCTTAATACCCATGTTACCTTATTCGATATAGACACTCATAAAGTTAACTTACTCCAACAGCGTCAATCCCCCTTAAAAGATAACGACATTTGCAATTTTTTAGCAAATAAGCAGCTGAATCTCAATGTGACGAATGATGCCTCAAAAATCTATACAAACTGTGATTTAGTCATCATTGCAACGCCCACAAATTATGATGTCGCTTCAGGCGAGTTTGATACCAGCTCAGTGCAAGCTAGCATTAAAGCGGTTAGAGAACAAAACAGCAGTGTGCCAATCGTCATTAAATCAACCATTCCAATTGGCTTTACTCAAACTATGCATCAGCAGTTTGACAACAATATTATGTTTATGCCAGAGTTTCTGCGTGAAGGTCAGGCGTTGTACGATAACCTGCATCCTTCTCGTATCATATTAGGCTGCACCCCTGAACAAAAAAACGACGCTACCGCCTTGATGAAACTTTACCAACAAGCCAGTCAAGAGGAAACTATTGAGCAGTTGTTAATGACCCCTACTGAAGCAGAAGCAGTTAAGTTGTTTGCCAATAGCTATCTGGCAACTCGCATTGCCTTTTTTAATGAACTCGATAGCTTTGCAGAAAAGTACAACTTAGATAGCCAGTCTATCATCACAGGGGTAGGACTTGATCCACGCATTGGCCAACATTATAACAACCCCTCTTTTGGTTATGGGGGTTATTGCCTACCTAAAGACACTCAGCAGCTAAAAGCAAACTATAAAGGGATTCCGGCCAATCTAATCCACGCTATTATTGATGCAAACAATACGCGCAAACGCTTTATTGCTCGGCAAATTATTGATAAAAACCCAAATAGCGTCGGTATCTATCGACTGAGCATGAAAAAAGATGCTGATAATTTCCGAGATTCTGCCGTCCTTGATATTCTGCAAATTCTAAAACAACACGGTATTACCATCTCAGTTTATGAGCCTGCATTAAAAGAAGCCAGCTTTGAAGATTGCGGTATAGATAACAATTTGACAACTTTCAAACAAAACAACGACTTAATTATTGCAAACCGTTGGCATGATGAATTAACCGATGTGAAAGATAAGGTTTATAGTCGAGATATCTTTGGGGTCAGTTAAACTAACGCTAAACTGTTAGAATAAGACTTCTATAGTATATTTATGACATCACAACATTAATAACTTCACAACTAGAGCCTAATAGGATTGCAACGATGACAACCGTATTTCCGCCCAAACCAATTACCTCTTTTAAAGCGTACGACATTCGCGGTCAGCTTGGGGTCAACCTTGATGAAGACATCGCCTACCGCATTGGTAGAGCATTTGCCCAGATTCTGGCTAACCAGCGAACCGCTAACCAAGTTGCTGATACGATTAAAAATGCCATTGTTATCGGCTGTGACATTCGAGACTCTAGCGAAGCCCTTAAAAAAGCAGCCACACAAGGTATCTTAGATGCAGGCGTAGACGTTATCGACCTAGGCATGGCCGGTACAGAAGAAGTTTATTTTGCAACCAGCCATTACGATACATTAGGGGGTATTGAAGTAACAGCCAGTCATAATCCCATTAATTACAATGGATTAAAACTGGTGCGTGAAGGCTCAAGACCCATTAGTGCTGACTCAGGACTCGCAGAGATTCAAGCGGCTGCTGAACGAGGTCATTTCGCTGAAACAAGTACTCAAGGCAACCTCATCTCTAAGCTTGATAAAACTGCCTATATCGACCATTTAATGAGTTTTATAGACACCAACAAGCTTACACCGTTAAAAGTTGTCATCAATTCTGGCAATGGTAGCGCTGGTCCCGTTGTTGACTTGATAGAACAACGATTGGCAGCTTGCGGCGCACCCATTACACTCATTAAAGTGCATCACACACCTGACGGAGGCTTTCCAAACGGCATACCAAACCCAATGATTTTGGCAAATCGTCAATCAACCAAACAAGCCATCATCCACCATCAAGCTGATCTCGGTATCGCCTTTGATGGCGACTTTGATCGCTGCTTTTTGTTTGATGCTCGAGGAGAGTTTGTTGAAGGCAGCTATGTCGTTGGTATGCTGGCACAAGCATTTTTACAAAAGCATCAGGGCGCAAGTATTGTTTATGACCCTCGTGTCCTCTACAACACTGAAGCCATTATTCAAGAAGCTGGTGGACAAGCCATTATCAGTAAGTCGGGGCACTCGTTTATCAAACAAGTTATGCGTGAATCAGGCGCTATCTATGGCGGAGAGATGAGCGCACACCACTACTTTCGTGACTTCTTTTACTGCGACAGCGGCATGATACCTTGGCTGCTAACCATTGAACTGCTATCAACAACCGGAAAATCTCTTGGTCAGCTTGTCGATGAGCGTATCAGCGCCTATCCTAGCTCAGGCGAGATTAATTTTAGATTGACCGATGTGAGTAGTGGCGACATTATCAACCGTATTGAAAACCAATATGCCCATGCCGCACCAAGTACAAACACACTCGATGGACTCAGTCTCGACTTTGGAGAATGGCGTTTCAACTTGCGTGCCTCTAATACCGAACCCCTCATTCGACTTAATATTGAAACTAAAGGGGATGAGGCGTTACTAGAAGACAAAATCACAGAGATAAAAGAATGGTTAGAGGGTCAAGGCGCTGTATTGGCCTAACGTTCAATATTAATACCAACAAAACATAAAAAAGTCAAAAACAAAAATGAGCCTCAACATCGGAGACTCATTAAAAGGGAGAAATATGCAGTGGATGGGTAGTATCTCTTTCGACACTATGGCCGTGCCTCGTCCCTCAGCGAAAAGCAAAAGCCTGAGTTTAGCTGTAGACTTAGGCTTTAGCCCAACTGGCGACTCACTTACCTCGCCCAATCCCAGTATAGCTCCCTACCAACGCCTTTATCTCTGCTTTGCTAAACGCATTTTGCGCATCGAAAACGGGCAATACAACCTCATTTATTGCGGCAATTGGTAGGTGTTGAGCATTAGACCATGCCATCAAAAATAACGCATCGACTTCGTTCAACTTATCTGTTGGCTTATCAATAAACTCTAGTAAAGGCTGATCTGGATACAATCCAATCAACTCAATTTGAGCCTCAGCCGCATAGACATAAGTGGTTATATTGTAAGACCAAAGTAAACGCAATAGAGGGTGGATAGCAGAAGATGAGGTACGCCCTGAACCTGACTTATAACTCGCACCCCAAATACACACTGATTTCCCCTCTATCATGCCATCAAAGTATTGCCAAAACTTGCGGAATATCAGCTCTTTCTGATCATCGTTGATGTCTTGCACAGTTTGCATTAATCGATGCTCTACTTGCGTGCTCGCTAATGTATTTGTTAATGCCGATAGTTCAGCGGGTAACGTATGGCCACCAAATCCCCACCCTGCTTTAAGATAGCTTTTACCAATACGCGGGTCTAAACCCATGATTGTGGCTACTTCTGTAATGTCAACGCCTTGGTAATCTGCCAGTCTCGACCACTCATTCATAAAGCTGACACGAGTGGCCAGCATACTCATTATGGCACTACGAGCAAACTCAATGGTCGCAATATCTGATATGAAGCTCTGGTTGGCTTGGGATATGAAGGGCTGTAACGTCTGGATCTTATCTAAAGAGTCTGGCGTTTTTTCTCCCATCAACCATAGCATCGGAGTAAGCATAGAGTCATACGTACGCCCGTCTTGCATAAACACAAAAGGAACGTAATATACCCAAGGTCTTTTACACTGCTGAGCAATATTATCAAAGACACCAAGCGTAGAAATGCCGCTTAAAACCACGGGTATTTGTGCAGATACTTGGCTTTGATTTAGCTTGGTTACCCAATCGGGTTGCTCATCTTTTTGTGCCTGCCAGTGATTGGGCAACTCAGGGTAAAATAGCCAAAATAAACTGGGTGTCGTATCTTGTGTGAAATTCTGACTAAACAGCATAGAGGCATCTTCAGGTATTGCGCTTACTATTAGCTTTTGTTGACTCATATAAAGTTGCCAAAGCGCTTGCTGCTGATGCTCAAAAGTGTAATTTGTTAACGTGCGCGCCAATCCTGTCTCGTCAGCATATAAACTAACGGCATGACCCATACTCACTAACACAGTAGCTGTCGTGATAGCATAAATTGAGTGCCCCACAATTACGCAGCGTGATTTAGATGTAGATGGAGGAGATAAAGGTTTCAGTAACTTATTCTGTGCGACAGACATAGACTCTATACCTTTTTTTATTTCGTATATTTGCTTTTATTGAAATGCTATAAAGTTACATAATTGAATGTTCAACATACCCTAATGCGTGCTGACGCCATCGTTAGTCATTAGTATAATTAGCGTTTATTCGGTTAAGTAATGCCTCAGTAGAGCCATCAAATACAGCTGCGCCTTCCAAGTTATCCTGATTATTCATAGCCACATCCATATTTGCACTATTTTTAGTTTTTGCACTATTTTTATCAGATAAATTGTTATCAGATAAATTTAAATGAGCAAACACCTCATTAGCGACTTGCTTGCCCATCTCTACACCCCATTGGTCAAAAGGGTTAATATTCCACATACTGGCCATGACAAATACTTTATGCTCGTACAAAGCAATCAATGCACCAAAGCTTTTTGGTGTCAGCTCATCTAACAGTAACGTCGTTGAAGGCTGATTACCTCTATAGCGTTTAAACTTATCAAGAGGAGTCTCTAAAGTTGGCTCCAATGTTGATACCGCCTGATTACCAAAAGCAAGCACACGACTTTGCGCCAAACAATTGGCCAATGATAATGCATGCTGATGCTTTAGCTCACCTGTATCCGACGCTTCGTAATATTTTATACAGGCAATAAAATCACACGATACTTTTTGCGTACCTTGATGCAGTAATTGATAAAAAGCATGCTGAGCATTTGAACCAATCTCTCCCCATAATATAGGACATGTTGGGTAAGAAACAGGTTGCCCATCTTGAGTAACTGACTTACCGTTGCTCTCCATTTCTAACTGAGTAAGATAGCTTGGCAAATACTTTAAGCGCCCATCATACGGCAGTACGGTATGGGCATTAATACCTAAAAAGGTGCTATTCCAAACTCCAATCAACCCCAGTAGTACCGGCAAGTTATCCTCAAAACTTGTCCTTCTAAAGTGCTCATCCATCTCATGCGCACCCGCCAGCATGTCATGGAATTTATCCATCCCAATACGCACTGCAATGGCAAGTCCAATGGCCGACCACATAGAAAAACGTCCCCCTACCCATTCCCATAAGCGTAGCTGATGATCCTCAGGAATCCCCCAAGCAGTGACCTTATCCAAATTAGCCGAGATGCCAATAAAATGACGACGTAGAATTGTCGTCTGACTCACACCAGTTGATAACAACCATGCTTTTGCTGTTTGTGCATTAGATAAGGTGTCAACTGTGCCAAACGATTTGGAAGAAATGATAAATAGTGTGGTTTGTGGGTTTAAAAGCTCAAGAAGGCTACCAAGTTGTGTGCCATCCATGTTCGACACAAAATGCACTCGAATACGACTATCACTCCATTCATCTAGGGCAGCTGTCGCCATGACAGGTCCAAGATCTGACCCACCGACACCGATATTCACAACATCTGTAATCGCCTTGCCAGAATAGCCACGCCATAATCCATTCCGGATACGTGACACTATGCGTGCCGCTTTTGCTAGGCTGTGATGAACGTCAGCGACAATATCTTGGCCATCGACCTGCAACTCTGCATGCTTAGGTAAGCGTAGAGCTGTATGCAACGCCGCTCGATTTTCGCTTCTATTTATCTTATCCCCTTTGAATAATGTCTCAATTTTAGCTTTTAACTCACAGGCATTGGCAAGGTCGATTAAGCCAGACTTAACATCGCTATTAATACACTGCTTAGAGTAATCAAAAAAAATACCTTGTGCAGATATACTAAACTGCTGAACACGATTGTTATCTTGGTTAAACAGCTCAACAAGCGACCATGACCGATCGCCTAACTCAACCAATTTTTGCCACTCTGGCAACTGATTAGGTAATTGATTAAGCGGTGTCTTAACAGAATTTTTAAACTGAGTCTCCATTATTTTGACACCGAAATACTGACACTTTCGCTGTTATCTTGGTCTTGAGCCAATTGCTGCTGTGCAAAATAGATGAATGCCTGCATATAGCTGGTCATATCGCCCGCGTCAAAGCTCTCTCCACGCATGGTGGTAACCTTAACCCCTTCAGTACTAATTAATGCATCAATGGCATCGGTTAACTGTATCTCTCCACCCACTGAGGCTTTGGTTTTAGCTAAGTAATCGAAAATACTGGCACTAAACACATAGCGTCCAACTACCGCTAAGTTAGAGGGGGCTTCTTCTAGGCTCGGCTTTTCTACAAAACCTGCCACACCAAAGCTGGCATTTTCGTCTTTATTAATACGTGCTAAATGATCAGCCTCTTTTAGCTTGGCAATGCCATATTTATGAACCTCACTATCTGCCACTTCATTCACTAAGATTTGTGAGTGATTTGAATTATCATACTCACGCATCATAAATGCTAAATTATCTTGTTGCATATCTGTGGTAAAAGGATTTAACACCACATCTGGCAATAATACGGCAAAAGGGTTATTACCTACAATAGGGCGTGCTTGCAGTACGGCATGACCAAGCCCTAGCGGTCTACCTTGACGTATCATAGAGATTGAAACATCATCGGGCAACCAGTTTAGACTATCCGCCAATGCCTCTTTTCCTTTAGATCTAAGCTGGTTATCAAGTTCAGCATTCACATCAAAATAATTCTCAATCGCACTTTTTTGCGCATGACCGACTAGCACGATATGTTTAATTCCGGCAGCAATGGCTTCTTCTACCACATAATGAATTGCCGGACGGTTACCAAGCGGTAATAACTCTTTTGGAATAGATTTTGAAAGGGGCAGCATACGAGTGCCAAACCCTGCAACTGGTATGACGGCGTAGGTAACTGACTGCCTAATTGATGGCATCTTACAAGTTGTCATATTTCTCTACCAAGTTTTCGACTTATTTGTTTATTTAGGTTCAATTAGCGTATCATAACTATATTTTTTGATTGTTACAGCTAGGACAATACTTAAACAATCCTGTATACATATTTTAATTAATCCCTTTGCTTCTTGAAAACAAATGATAGAAAGTTAAATTTAGGATAGGGTCTTACTTATATTAGATTTGTAGTGAAGTAATATATAAAAAGAACAGGTGTATCTTTTTCGATGGTCAGACACTCTATAAATAAAGAGTTTAATTGGTTACCAAAGTATTGAATACTAGGACCTTTCTTAATTAGGACTATGAGGATAAAAAAAGATAGGTTGAGACTAAACACAAGTCATTACGAAGAGAATATTAGCATATAATCAGATAAAGTTTGACAAAAATATAGGGTTTGTTGATTTATACAGTATATATTTATGTTAGTGAAGATATGCCCCAGTATAAATATAAAATTATCATTTCCTTGCTAAGAATTTATTACTTTTGTAGCTGGAACAAAAACTCACATATTTTAAAATCAATTTTGTCATCAATATCAAATGACCTCTCATAAGGCATAATGTATGCTTTGCACGGCTTAATAAAAATCTTTTTCTCTCTCATAAATTCTTTAGCAGAAAAAATATATATAGCACCATTTAAACTATATTCTTTAGCGAATTCTTGAGATCTTTTTGGTAGGTTTTCTAAGATATCTACAAAAGTATCTACATTATTGGACTCATTTCTAATAACGGTGGAATACTTTGTCGGATGATTTAACTCGCCAAAGGATACCACGCTGCCGAAGCCATCTTTTAAGAATAACTGATACGCATCATCTATATCTTGTGAGGTTCGCAGTGGCGAAGTTGGTTGCAAAAGCGTGATCCTCATACTCGCTAAGCTATTTTTATATAAACAATCAATAACGTGTTGTATCACATCTATCTGAGTAGATGTATCTGTTGCCAAGTAGCTTGGTCTTTTAATACAAATAACTTTATCTGCTGGAAAGCCTTGCTTTGAGATAATATCAATAATGTTATCTGAATCTGTACTAATAACAACTTGATCTATGTAACTCGAGTCTAGAGCTACGTTAATTGAATGAATAATTAAGGGTTTACCACAAAAGTCCAGAATATTCTTATTAGGTAAACGCTTGCTCCCACCTCGCGCTGGTATTATAGCAATGTTAGTTACAGTCATCATAGTTACCTAAAAAACCCCTGATTCAACATCTCTTTTCGCCCGTTCAAAATCAGCGATCCTACCTACATCTAACCAGTACTCATGGATAGGGAATGAACTGACTTTTTGCCCATTATCCATATGGCCTTGTAAGACTGTTGGTAAATCCACTCTTTGGCCAGAAGGTACAGATTGCACTATTTCAGGACCTAAAACATATATACCTGCATTCACAAAATTTCTATGTGTAGGTTTTTCGATCATAGACTGTATATAATACCCTTCAATATCGAGAACCCCAAAAGGGACATTATGCACATATTCCATCACACACATAGTAGCGATGGATTTACGCTCTTTATGAAAATCTATCAAGTTACCAAAATCTATTTTTGTCATAACGTCTCCGTTAATAACTATCATTGGTAATTCAATTTCATTTTTAGGTAATAACCCTAAAGCACCACCAGTACCCAAGGGTTTTTCTTCATGAATATAGCTAATTGAAACTCCCCATTTAGATCCATCGCCAAAATAATCACGCACTTGTTCAGCTAGATAGTGGGTAGAAAAATAGAATTTATGAAACCCGTTCTCGATAAACCTATTTAAAATATGTTCTAAAATAGGAATCCCGCCAATTTTTAACATAGGTTTTGGGCAATTATCAGTAAGCGGCCTTAATCTAGTACCAAATCCTCCAGCCATTATGAAAACTGGGTTGTGTCTTTTAGGGTTATGGTCTAAGTCATCATAAGTAAATACATCGACTAACTTATTATCAGAATCTATAATGGGTAAGTTTAAAATATGGTTATCATAAATAATTTTGCGTGCCCTATCAGCACTTGCATCCTTTTCATAACAGACAATTGGAGATTTGTTTGTAATTTTTATAACTTTCTCATCTAAAGAAAGATCTGCGAGTAAACCTCTTCTAACATCACCATCTGTTACTACTCCTATAAGCTTTTCACTATCATCAACTACAAATGCTATTTTGCAAGCATGCTCATTGATTACCCTAAGTGTATCTTTTATTGTTATATCCGGCGTTACAATCGCATCTTTCCACATAATAATTCCTTTTAATAAAATCTTAGGATCACGTTATTTTATATCGTAAAATTCTTTATCAGTTATAGAGGACCAATCGGTTTTTTTTAATCGATTCATGATTTTTGGTGTCGTCTTACCTTCTCCATAGGGGTTTACGACTTTTGATGCTTTTAATTGGCAGTCTTCAGATATAGCAGTTTTTAAAGCTTGAGTAATACTGTCAATAGCTACTGGACAATTAATAACTGAGTCTGCTTGAGTTCTGCCTTTTTGCCTATTCCCAATATTAACCGTGGGTCGTTTTAAAGACGGCGCTTCAATAATACCACTTGATGAGTTGCCTACTACAGCAATACAATATTTGACAGCGGATAAATATCTTAATTGTCCAAGAGAAGTAAAAAGCGCAATTCGCTCTGGGTATTGCTCTTGCCAGTATTTAAGTCTCTGATTTATCTGTCTTCCACCAACATCAGCATTTGAAAGGGTAATAATAGACTGAGTGTTTGGTATAGCCAGCAGTGATATAATCAGATTATCAATTTCTATATCTATATCTATATCTGAAGAACCAACAGTAGCAGGATGATAGGTCACTAAAAAATACGGTACAGATAAATCTGTCTCTAAAGATTTCGCTAACTCCTCATGAGTCAACAATTGCATATTTCTAATGTTATCTATTCCTATCGCACCAACACTTAACACCTGATCAGGGTCCTCTCCTAACTGTATTATTCTTTGGCGGTAGTCGTATGTAGAAGTAAAATGGAGGTGGCTTAATTTGGTAATTGCATGGCGGAAGTTATCATCTAATGCGCCCTGAGTTATTTCTCCTCCATGAATATGGACAATAGGAAGATTAAATAAATTAGCAATCGTAGCTACTCCTACCATTTCATATCTGTCACCCAAAACTACAATAAAGTCAGGCTTTAAAGATTCGAATGCATCTGCTAAACCAATGCACATTAAGCCCAAACTTTTAGATACTGCAACTGGAGTATCACTGCCTAATAACATTTCAACTTTATAATCAATGGTAAAGCCATCTTTCTCGATTACTTTCCAAGTCATTCCAAATTCATTAGATAAATGTGTTCCCGTTACTAACAACTGTAACTTGAATTGTTCTGAATGCTCCAGAGCCTCAATCAGAGGCTTTAATAACCCATATTCTGCCCTAGTTGCAGTAACTACACACGCTTTGATTACCATTCAATTTTTTCTCCTACAGTATAGTTTTTTGATGCCGTAGAGCCAACGACATCATACCAAAACATAGGAGATATACCATCTCCAGGTCGCTTAGCTGCTATCATATCCTCAACAATTACATCGCCTTTTTTTATGTCACTAACCGCGATAATACTTTTCCGCGCAATAGGTTTATTTTTCAGCTCAGAAGGTGAGGGCTTTTTAATTGTTTCTCCTAATGCAGCTTCAATATTTCGTATTGAATTAACCAGCAATTTAAGTTCATCTGGCTCTATTGAGGCTTTATGATCCGGACCTGGGAGCTTTTTGTCTAAAGTAAAATGTTTTTCTATGACTTTAGCACCCATTGCTACGGCGGCTATGGGAACCTCAACACCCTTAGTATGATCTGAATAGCCATAATCCGTTCCAAAAGCACTACCTAGGACAGGCATTGCCCTTAAATTCACGTCTTGCCACGGCGTTGGGTATTCAGTATTGCAATGCAAAATGCAAATTTCATTCCTTTTGCGACCCGCATCTAACAACACCTGTAAAGCTGCCTCAATTTCAGCAAGATTTGCCATGCCAGTTGATAATATAATTGGCTTATTAATCTTAGCAATTTCTTGCAAATATGGGAGATTAGTTATTTCTCCTGAAGGGATTTTCCAAACGCCTATATCTAGTTCTTTCAAAAACCGAATACTATGCATATCAAAAGCGGTTGAAAACAATAACAGCCCTTTTTTTTCTGCATATTCTTTCATCTGATACAATACAGAAGCAGGGAGTTCTAATTTTTTTAACATTTGATGTTGACTATCTGAATACCCTAAGTTGTTTTTCTGATAATCAGCCATTTTGGCTGATTTAGTAACTAATGAGTCTGCCTGAAACGTTTGAAACTTAACAGCATCAACCTTTGCATCAATAGCAGCATCAATTAACTCATAAGCTTTTTCAACTTTACCGTTATGATTAACCCCGGCTTCTGCAATAATAAAACACCTTTTAGCCCACATGCTAACCTTCCTTTTTTCTTGCAGGACTACCAAACCAGGTTCCTGCTTCACTAATATCTTTTGTTACTACAGATCCGGCACCAATCGTAGAATGAGCAGCTATTTCAACTCCCTGTAAGATAATTGACCCTGAGCCTATCATACAATTCTCTCCAACTTTGACACCACCATTTATTATTGCACCCGTTGAAACATGCGTATGGCTACCTATGAAGCTATCATGTTCTACTATAGCAGCCGTATTAACAATTACATTATCGCCTATTACCGCATTTGCATTAATACATGCTGATTCCAATATCACACTTCCTTTACCAATTTGGGCAAATGGAGATATACAGGCAGATTTAGCAATAACCGAATTTCTCACTGCCTCTTTAGCTAATAAGTTGTCATACAACTTTTTTCTTAACCGAGAATTAGCCTTTATCATACCTACCGTAACAATGCATGTAGCGTATGGATAATCTGACAGTAAACGCGGTATATCCTCGTCACCACCTAACACAGGAAAGCTTAATACTTCGCCTTCGATATTTCCATCAATAATTCCTACTACATTATTGCCAGATTTAATTATGGAGTTTATGCAGGAGCAGCAATGACCTCCTCCTCCCACAAGAATAAAGTCTATAGACTTATCAATTACTTGATTCATCATCATTGGCCTTCAACTACTACACTACTCGGTAAGTTAACTAATCTTTGGGCAAACCACCTGCTATTATCTAGGTTAGTTTTGATACAATCAGAATACATTGGTAAGTCGCTCATTAATTCCCATACTGGGCGTGTCATAACACCATTTTTATTTGTATACTCTAATAAGTTATCTCTTGCCGCCATATCTTCACAGACTATTGCATTTAACCAATAATTTGAACGTGCATATTCAGGTTCTTTAACAAATTCATATGGCGAGTTGCTAAATAATTGTGCATAGTCATTCGCAAGCGCTCTTTTGTTCTCAACAAACGTAGCAAGTTTTTCAAGTTGCGCACAGCCCAATGCAGCATTTAAATTTGGCAGTCTAAAGTTAAAACCCGCCTTATCATGAAAAAATTTGTATGGGTGGGGCTGTTTAGCGGTCGTGGTAATGTACTTTAAATCCTTACCATCTTCTTCTGAGCGGCATAAAACTGCCCCTCCTCCACCAGTCGTTATAATTTTATTACCATTAAAACTTAGTACCCCATAACGACCAAAAGTTCCAGTGTGCTGATCCTTATAATAGGATCCTAGTGACTCAGCGGCATCTTCGACTAAATTTAAATGCCATTTGTCACATATCTTAGAGATAGCATTAATTTCAACCGGATGCCCAAATGTATGCATTGGGACAACCGCCTTAATCTGCTGACCCGTTCCTTTTAAATAGCATTTTCCATCATCATTTAATATAGCATTGCTATCTAAGAACTTATCCAATGAATCAGGACACATACCCAATGTATCTTTTGAAACATCGACAAAAGCACATTTTGCATGTAATTGATTGACAGCATTAGCAGTCGCAACAAAGGTTAATGCTTGGGTAATCACAATATCATTAATGCCCACACCACAATGATAAAGCGCGGCGTATAGGGCACTCGTGCCATTTACTACTGCGATTACTTTGGTAGCATTTGTATAATCTTTGAGCCCATATTCAAATTCGTCTACATATTTGCCAACACTTGAAACAAATGTGCTTTTAATAGTATTTAAGACAAGCTCTTCTTCCCTATGATCAAATCTAGGCTCATGCAATGGAATAAATTCATTTGTTTTATAATGCTCTCTAACAAACCCAATAATATGATCCTGCATTACATTTTTCCATCTAAGTATTTGCCAGTTTCTTTATGACCGAACTCAGGCAACATGTAAAAGAATAACTTCACAATTTCATCTTTTGTCCAAGTGAGTGAAGATTGCATTCGATTAATTTCATTTGTGAAATGCTCGAGCTTATCTGTTAAATCCTTATTCACATTTGCAGTATTCTTGATGACACCTAGGTTATGAAAGGTGTTAAAGTCTAGAGCTTCTTTTTCTGTATAGAATTCTTCAAAATCTTTTTCGCCAGTCGTATCACTTTCAGTGAATAAGCAGGGCCAAGTATTGCCGTTTAACTGAGTATGGCTGCCAAAATAGTCTCTAGCCTCATCTTCAGATTTACATAGATGTGGCGTCAGACCTTTACTATGCAAATACTTAATTGCAATGTCAGAAAAGGTAATCAAATGAAGCTCTTCACTTAATTTTGGAAAGAAAATATCACCCTTTTTACCAAAAATACATGACATCAAACACAACTCACCGGACTCTTGAGGTGTTACAAAATAGCGTCTAATATCAGAAGGAGCAACAATAGGCTGATTTTTCTTGATTCTTTGATCAAAACCATGAAGTAGCGATCCATCACTGAAAGCAACATTTGCAAATCTAGCCGTTGAAATCTCAATCTGCTCTGAGTATTTCAACAAAAACATTTCCATAATGCGCTTACTAGCACCCATCATGTTAACTGGATTCGCAGCTTTATCCGTTGATACGCAAAAATACTTTTTAGTACCCTTTTTAATGGACTGCTTAATTGTTTTTTCAGTATTAAATATATTTACATTAATCATTCTCATTAGTGTGAAAGGATCTTTTTCACTACGCACATGTTTAAGAGCAGATAAATTTAAAACATAGTCGTATTTACCATCACTTTCTATAAAGGCATCGTACTCAAGCGAACCGATATCTAAAGCAAATGTTTGAAAGTCCCCATCGATATAGCCATAGCTACTACGTAAGTCTCTAACCAGCTCTACTAAATTATTTTCACTAATATCGACAACATGAAGTTTTTTTGGTTGTCTTTTAAAAATCTCTTTAGTCACTGCTTGACCGATTGATCCTGCGCCACCAATAACCAGAAATGTTGAATTATTAATCGTTGAGGTTAGTTCTGCTTCATTACCACTAATATCTTTATCGAAAAGCCTAGTTTGTCGTCCAATTAAATTCAAAATATTATTCATTACACATCCTATTTCATTATTGTTGATAAGCTGCTTTTAATAAAGCTGTCGAATACATCTGTATTAAAAGGTTTTTTGAACTGAGGATTTCTATCTAGATAGCTTTTTCTTGAACTTTGCAGTTCCCGCCAATTACTTTCATGATTCAATAAATCTAAAATAGTCTTTTCTAATTCTTCATGACAGGTAACGTTGAGAGCTATACCTTGATTAGACATGTTTATAGACTCATCTAAATCTCCAAACGCGGCAACAATCACATCTTTCCCATAGCAGGCTGCCTCTAATAAAACACTACTAAACATTCCTACCACTATTTTAGAACGTGCTAGCCATAAGTAGGTATCGCTCTCTTTGGAAAGTACTTTAACACGCTCTGAATCTGCAAACTCACTACGAACTTTATAATAAATTGGCAGTTCCTGATGAGGGTGTGGCTTAATAACAATTTTCAAGTCATGACTCTCTGCAATATTTTTAAGTGCTTCTATAACAGGCATCATTAAATCTTTTGTTGAATGTTGCATCGCAAATAAGATATCGTAAGTTTCAGCTTCATCTGCATACTCCTCCATCATTAATAGTCTATCAATAATATTGATAGATCCAATAGTATTTACCTTTCGTGACCCATAACCGAAATTTACCAAGATGTTTTTTTGACCTTCGTCAATAACTCCCATTTTATCAACTACAGGAGCAGAATAACGTTTAGACATAGAGATAATTTGAGGCTGTATACCAATGGTAGGTATGTTATTTTCTTGGCAGATAGAAGTAATAACTTTAGAAACAGTTGCTCTTTCCATTGAGGTGTAAAATATAGATACATTATTAACCATTCTAAGTACATCAACAGTCAAAGCAATCATAGGCTGTAGCGAACTACAGTATTTCACAATTCTGTTTTCTATAATAGTAAGTAACTCGATAGGAATCGATACCGAACTTCTCTCTAATACTAGCTCAGGCAAAATATTTGTGAATAAAGTACTATATTTCTCGTACTTATTACCGTATTTATTAATATAGTTATGTGTAGCTATATTATAAATCTTCGCCTTTGGATGGAAGGACTCTTCTAGAAAATCCTTTTTAAAGTCATTTACGATTGTTTCGTTTGTGAGAGCAGAGCTTACAAATACGATGTCACCCAGAAAGTTTTCATTAATAACATCCAAGATTCTCTTAGTAGCTGGAGAGTAAGCATAGTTATTATTCTGCGTATTTCCACAAACTAAAACACAATTTTCAGAAAGTGGCTTGCCGTGAAATTCTTTATCACTAATGTCATACCAATATTTTGCTGCTATTAATCTTGCTTCTGACAGACTACAACTAGATTTTAATTTTAAGTTACTTTTTTCTCTATCAAAAATTTCTCTAAACTTTTTACCCTTTACAGATAGAAAAACTTTATTTTCTTTTTCTTTTAATTTTGAGTGATATTGAATGCTGTCTATAATATCCTGATTAGTAATAGGATCTTCCAAGTATACCAATACACTATCAAAGTCTTTTACTACTTCTCTCATGCTTAAGAATCTTAAAATATCAAAGTAACAGTAATCTATTAATCCAAGTGCCAAGTAGTCTAATGTATCTCCATTTAAGAAATCTGCAAAAGTCTCATTTAATACCTCTTTTAAGCTTTCCGCCATATTGTTAGCTATGCTAACAGTTTCAGACTCCATATGAGACAGCGGAACACTGTAGCGTTTGTGAATAGAAGTTATATCCACCTTTTTATCTTCATCCATAATTCTCGATGCACTGACCATAGCTTCATTATTTGATAGCTTTTCTCTAGTAGTCAATAAACTAACTTTCATATTACTTGATAAGGCAATTGACTCAGCAACATTTAAGGAGTCAATGGAATCAGATATCAAAGCAATATTATTAAAATTTAAATTTGTAATAAGTCTATTATCTACCCTCATTTTAGTATGAAGATTATAGAAAGTCAGATAATCAAATTTACTATCAGACTGGGCAAGCCGTTTTCCATGCTTATTATTAACTATATATTGAATAGTATTCTGCAAGGTACTCTTTGATAGAGCATCAAAACTGCGGTATCTTGGATACAAAATATACGCAGCTGCAAAAACTTGAACTAAGCTTAGCTTTCTTTTTCTTCTCGGTATCACATACCTATCATCTGTCAGTCCCCATCCACTATAAAATGGAGCACCTATAGTAGTAACAGGTATACCATGTAACAATGCTTCAAAACCGGCTAATGAAGTCATTGTATATACCCTATCTACCTGATTTAATGCATCCATTAAAGTCATCTCTACATGTATGACATCAATAAAATCACTCAATTCAGTAATATCTGATAGCTCTTTACGTTTACCATACAAAATATCAGGATGTTTTTTATAGATAATTTGAGCATCTGGATTTTCTTGCACAGCAACTTTAAGCAAATCTAAATTTGTTGGAATATTTTTACATCCATATATTAATGACTGATCATCTTCAACTTGGCCTATTACTAGAATTCTAGGCTTGGCTTTAGGACCATAGATATTATCCGATATAGTTGTATCAGGAAGGTTGTATTTACTTATATTATTTAATCTAACTTGTTCCATTAGTTCTTGAGCTTTGAGTATCAGCTCATTGTCTTTATGAAAGTCATATGTGTTGAGTAATATTTCCAAATCTGAAGGTTTATTTGCATCAAAATATATACCTGCTTTATCTAAACATATCGACATAGGTGCAATATGGTTAGCGCCTAGTCCTATTGACCTAATAAATCCATCCTCAATATGATAAATTGGCAACTCATTCCTGCAACTAAAATCTCTAATATGTGCAAGAACAGATCTTCCCCACACAATTATTACAACATTTGCAAGTCCAACCAGACTCTGATACTTATCTAAACTGTCATTTAAACCAACAAAAATTAATTTATAATCTGACAGATAGCTTCTTATATAACCTCTCTTCCAAGGAGCAACATTGAAAACTAAAGCAAATGGAGCTCTTGGATTTAACGCATAATGTGTAGTTATTTGCGCTTTGTTTCTAATATTCCTACTTAACTTTATTGCATCTATCTGTGCTTCTATAAGACTATTAGCAATATGTGTAGCATTGATTGACTTTTTAATTTTTTTAACTTTGTTAAAGATTTTCTCTTTCATAAAAGCAATTACCATTTCAAATAAAAAACACCCCATTATAGGGGTGTTATGTTTACAGTATCAAGGAAATTTAACATCTTATCAATAAAACTCTACAGCTCGTCAGATTATAGCTAGATAGTTATGCCTACCAACCAGTAACTTCTTTAACCATTTCACCAATTTTAGAGGGATCACGGGTATAAGCAATACCTGCATCTTCAAATGCTTTAAACTTCTCTTCTGCAGTCCCTTTACCGCCCGAAATGATGGCACCAGCATGCCCCATACGTTTACCTTTAGGGGCTGTAACCCCAGCAATATAGCCGATAACAGGTTTTGTCACATGATCTTTGATGTAAGCAGCAGCGGCTTCTTCAGCGGTACCGCCGATTTCACCAATAAGCACGATAGCTTCAGTCTGTGGGTCATCTTGGAACATTTTCAAGCAATCGATTTGGTTCATGCCTGGAATAGGGTCGCCACCAATACCGATACACGTCGACTGACCGAAGCCAAGCTTAGTGGTTTGTGCAACCGCCTCATAGGTTAGTGTACCAGAGCGTGAGATGATACCCACTTTACCGGGCTGATGAATATGACCTGGCATGATACCAATTTTACATTCGCCTGGTGTGATAACGCCTGGGCAGTTTGGACCGACCATTTTTACATCACCTGCTTGCTCGATGTAACGCTTCGCTTTAAGCATGTCTAAAGTAGGTACACCTTCAGTAATAACAACGATCAGCTTGACACCTGAATCTACTGCTTCGACAATTGAATCTAGTACAAATGGCGCTGGCACATATATGACAGAAGCGTCCGCATTCGTCGCTTCCATAGCTTCTTTCATCGTATTGAAAACAGGCAAACCTAAGTGAGTTTGGCCGCCTTTACCAGGTGTTACCCCACCAACAACTTTAGTACCATATTCAATAGCTTGTTTAGAATGGAAAGTACCATTGTTGCCCGTAAAACCTTGCACCAATACTTTGGTGTCTTTATTGATTAATACACTCATTATATACTCCTGATTATGATCACTTATTTAGTCAACAATGTTGGTTCCAACCGCAGAAACAATCTTTTGCGCAGCGTCTGATAAACCTTGAGCTGAAGTCAGCTTAACATCAGACTCTTCTAGTAACTGGGCACCTTTTTCAGCGTTATTACCTTCTAAGCGAACTACAACAGGCACGGTAACATTGACTTCTTTCACAGCAGCAATAATGGCTTCTGCAATCATGTCGCAGCGCACAATCCCACCAAAGATGTTAATTAACACACCTTCAACACTGTCATCCTCTAAAATGATTTTAAACGCTTCAACAACACGGTCTTTAGTTGCCCCGCCGCCAACATCTAAGAAGTTGGCTGGTTTACCGCCATATAGTTTAATGATATCCATTGTGGCCATAGCAAGACCCGCACCATTAACCATACATCCAATATTACCTTCAAGGGCAACATAGTTTAGATCAAACTCAGCAGCTTTTAACTCACGCTCATTTTCTTGCGAAGGGTCATGCAACTCAGCAATTTTTGGTTGACGGAACAGGGCATTTGAATCAACACCAATCTTTCCATCAACACACGCTAACTCACCGTTTTCACGCACAGCTAATGGATTAATCTCAATCATTTCGAAGTCATTTTCTACAAATGCTTTATATGCACCGGTCATAAGCTTGACAAACTGACTCACTTGCTTACCTTCTAAACCCAGTTTAAAAGCAACTTCTCGGGCTTGATAAGGCATCAATCCGACTAATGGATCAACGGTAATATTAAAGATTTTCTCAGGCGTTTCAGCGGCTACTTTCTCAATTTCAACCCCACCTTCTGTGGATGCCATGAAAGTGACACGGCGGGTTGCACGATCAACTACTGCGCCAAGATAAAGCTCCGTGCGTACTGGATACATGTCTTCAGCAACCAAGACGAAGTTGACTGGTTGACCATCGCTATCGGTTTGATACGTTACTAAATTTTTACCAATCAGCTCTTCTGCTACCGCTTTAGCTTCTTCACGAGTCTTAACCAGCTTAACCCCGCCAGCCTTACCGCGGCCACCAGCGTGAACCTGAGCTTTAATGACTGCGATATCCGTTGGGTTCTTATCAAATGCAGCAGCAGCTTCATCTCCATTATAAGCAATGGTTCCTTTTTGGATAGGCAAGCCATAGCTGGCTAGTAGTTCTTTTGCTTGATATTCATGTAAATTCATGAAGTTTCCCCTTTTAGGTTAGTCCAGATCACAAAATGACCCTGATTAAGATGTTGTCGTTTTTATCCTATTAAACCAAGGTCTTTGTAATGCGTATGGCATATAAAAACAACGAAAATAGTTAAACTCTATTTACTCTACTATTTTTAAAGTACTGTCTATTTTAATGTGCTATTTACGTTTTTTACGTTGGATAGCATGAATAGCGCGGCCATCCGCAGAAAGAGCGGCTTCATGTACAGCTTCGCTAATCGTTGGATGAGCAAACGTCATGAGTTGTAAGTCTTCAATACTAGATACAAACTCCATCGCAATCATACCCTGATGAACAATATCACCGGCACCAGCAGAAATAGCGTGCATACCTAGCAGGCGGTCAGTTTTAGCGTCAGCCACTACTTTGATTGAACCTTGACCTTCGCCTTGCGCTAAAGCACGACCATTAGCTGCTAAGTTAAATGAACCAGTCTTAACGTCATAGCCCTGATCCTTAGCCTCTTGCTCAGTCAAACCAACCCATGCAATTTCGGGATGAGTATAGATAACATTGATAATGGTGTCATAGTTAACTTGCGCTTTTTCGCCATGAATGCGCTCAACTGCCATCATACCCTCTTCCATAGCTTTATGAGCCAGCATTGGACCACGCACTAAGTCGCCAATGGCATATACGCCATCAAGGTTAGTTTTACATTGCTCATTAACCTCAACCAACCCACGTTCTGTTAACTTGATACCGCAGTCTTCAGCTAATAATTTTTCAGAATAGGCACGGCGACCGACACAAACGATTAGCTTATCAAAGATCTCCTCAGAAGATTCGCCACCTTTTTCACTGGTAACCATGACTTGACCATCTTTTACTTCAGCATTGGTTACTTTGGTATCCACACGAATATCTAGACCTTGCTTTTTAAGTAGCTTACCCGCTTCTTTAGAGATGTCTTTGTCAGCGGCAGCTAGAAACTCAGGTAGGGCTTCATAAATAACCACTTCTGAACCTAAACGACGCCACACAGAACCAAGCTCAAGACCGATAACACCCGCACCAATCACACCCAAGCGCTTAGGTACTTCAGTAAAGTCTAAGGCACCCGTTGAATCAACAATAATGCCTTCTTCGTTATTAACTGGCGCAACTGGAATATCAATTGGCACTGAACCGGCTGCTAAAATAACGTTTTTAGCCGTAATGGTCGTTTCAGACTCATCTTCAAGTGCGGTAAATTTAACTTTTTTCTCATCGCCTTTACCATCAACTAAAGTACCCCAGCCTTGTAACCAATCGACGCCATTGCCTTTAAGCAACATCGCAACACCGCCGGTTAATTGCTTAACAATGCTTTCTTTACGTTCAATCATTTTGGCAACATCAATCTTTACATCGCCAGTAGTGATGCCATGGTCTTCTAACTCATGCTTGGTTGCTTCATAGCGATGCGATGAGTCAAGCAATGCTTTTGATGGGATACAACCAACGTTTAAACAAGTACCGCCTAATGCAGGCTCGCCTTTATAAACACGTTTTTCGATACATGCAACAGTCATACCCAGTTGACCTGCACGAATGGCCGCTTCGTAACCGCCTGGACCACCACCTATCACGACTAAATCATAATTATTTTTCATTTTTTATTCCGTTAGTTAAATAATGTCAAGTGTCATTGTTTTTATGTTTTAGATTATAAAATGATGGTTAATCATCACATCATAATGAAAAAAGCTTGTATCAGATTGTCCGATACAAGCCTGTTGACCTTACAGGTCTAATAGTAACATTGCGGGGTCTTCTACGAGCTCTTTGATAGTCACTAAGAACTGTACTGCATCCTTACCATCAATCATACGATGGTCGTAGGATAATGCTAGATACATCATTGGCAGAATTTCAACTTTACCATCTACTGCCATAGGACGATCGTTAATAGCATGCATACCCAAAATAGCAGTTTGTGGTGGATTCAAGATGGGCGTTGACATTAAAGATCCAAATACACCACCATTAGTGATAGTGAATGTACCTCCAGTCATCTCTTCTAAAGACAACTTACCATCGCGTGCCTTGCCAGCAAATTCGCGAATACCAGCTTCTACATCAGCCATGCTCATTCGATCAGTGTCACGTAGAACAGGAACCACCAGACCACGATCTGAAGATACCGCAACCCCAATGTCATAATAGCCATGATAAATAATATCATCTCCATCAATCGAAGCATTAACCGCTGGGAAACGTTTTAAAGCTTCGGTTGCAGCTTTCACGAACATAGACATAAAACCTAGGCGCGTGCCGTGGCGTTTCTCAAATGCTTCTTTGTACTTAGCACGCAGATCCATTAATGGTTTCATGTTTACTTCATTGAACGTCGTCAACATTGCCGTTTCTTGTGTCGCTGATAATAGACGTTCAGCCACACGCTTGCGTAGACGTGTCATTGGCACACGCTTTTCAGTGCGCTCACCTACTGACTCAGCAACAGGACGACCACTGTCAGATTTGATAGAACTGTCTGCTTTTAGTGTTGGGCTAGACATGTCTTGTTTGGTTACACGACCCCCACGACCACTGCCTTCAACTTGTTTCGGATCAATTCCTGATTCTTTGGCAGCTTTACGTACTGCTGGACTTTGATCTTTTAAATCCTTTTCATCTACTTTAGCTTGTTGCGGCTCGCCACCATCAGATGCAGGCTTTTCTTGTACAGGGGCAGCAGGTTGATCGGGGTCGACAGCAGGCTCAGAATCGGTATTGCCACTGGCGCCCGCTTCAAACTCACCAATCAATTCATCAGAAAGAACTGTATCATCGACTTGTTTAACGATTTTAGTAACCACACCATCATCAGGTGCAACCACTTCTAATACCACTTTATCTGTTTCAATTTCAGCTAAAATGTCATCACGGTTTACTTGATCGCCCTCACTTACATGCCATTCAACAATAGTGCCGTCAGCGACTGACTCTGGGAATACTGGCGCTTTAATATCTGCCATGGGAATTGCTCCTGTTATATTAATATGGTGTTATTTATGACTATTTATGTTTTTAAAGATAAGTACATTGTTTATTATGCTTGCAGACAAATTACTTACTCTTAACCTTAAACCTTTCAACTATTACGAATAAAACTTAACTAGGTCTGGATAATTACTGTAGATTTAAAGGTCTAATCAGTTGCCTGCTTAGACCTTTTATTCCTTTACTTCAACTGCTCTACATCTATGCCTAGGCCCCCAGCAACCAGCTCATTTTGTTGACGAGCATGAATAGAAGGTAGACCTGTCGCTGGCGCTGCAGAAGCAGGACGGGCGACAGGGTCAACTATTTTAGCTTTAGTCACGCGTGGTTCATTGTCGCCTTGTGGACCAAAAATACGGTACATATGAGGTGCCAAGTAATACCAAGCGCCCTGATTAAGTGGCTCTTCTTGACACCAGACAATTTGTTCAAGATTGCTGTACTTTTTAACCTCTTGAACCATTCTTTGCTCTGGAAGTGGATAAAGTTGCTCTATACGCACGATAGCGACATGATCCAGACCAAGCTCTCGGCGCTGTTGTAACAAGTCATAGTAAACCTTACCCCCACACATAACCAAACGAGTTACTTTATCATTATCGAGCTTATCCAGTTCAGGCAGAACCGTTTCAAATTTGCCATTGGCCAGCTCATCTAATTTAGAAGTGGCCAGTTTATGACGTAATAAGCTCTTAGGAGACATAACTATCAAAGGTTTACGAATTGGCCTTACTACCTGACGACGCAGAGCATGGAATATCTGAGCAGGCGTTGTAGGTGTGATAACTTGCATATTATCTTCTGCACACAATTGTAAGAAGCGCTCAAGACGGGCAGATGAATGCTCAGGCCCCTGACCTTCAAAGCCATGGGGTAACAACATGGTCAGACCACAAACCCGTTGCCATTTGGTCTCGCCACTTGAGATAAATTGGTCAATAACAACCTGTGCACCGTTGACAAAATCTCCAAACTGCGCTTCCCAAATAATCAAGGCTTTAGGCACAGTGGTCGCATAGCCATATTCGAATGCTAATACTGCCTCTTCTGATAGCAGCGAATTAAAGGTTGCAAAACGAGCTTGTGTATCACTAAGGTGAGCTAATGGGACATACATATCACCATTTTCTATATTAAAGAGCTCAGAATGCCGATGTGAAAATGTACCACGACCAACATCTTCACCTGTAATACGAACCAAATAGTCTTCTTCAACTAAAGTGGCATAGGCTAAAGTTTCAGCAGCGCCCCAGTTTAGCGGCTCTTCACCCGTTTGCATGGCAAGACGCTGCTCAACAACCTTTTTAACTTGGCGTTGAAGTTTAAAACCCTCTGGCAACGTTGCCATACGACGACCGTATTCTTTGAGTTTCTCAATATCAACACTTGTATCGTAGTCATCCACTAGGTCATGACCTAAATAAGGCTTCCAATCAACAAATAACTCTTCATTTGGTTCACGTACTAAAGAGTTAACAACGTAATCACCTTTATCAAGCGCTTCGCGATATTCATCCTCAAGCGCTTTTTCATCCTCAGCTGTAATTATGCCCTCTTCAATCAATTGTTTGGCATAAATCGTACGAGTTGTTGGTAGCTTCTTAATAACTGAATACATTAGCGGCTGAGTGGCTGAAGGTTCATCTGCTTCATTATGTCCATTACGACGATAGCAGAATAGATCAATGACAATATCTTTATGAAATTCATGACGATAATCTAACGCCATTTGTGCTGCAAAGACGACTGCTTCAGGATCATCGCCGTTGACATGTAAAATTGGCGCATGCACCATTTTGGCAATATCAGTACAATATTCAGTTGAACGTGCATCTTCTTTACGGCTGGTAGTAAAGCCCACTTGGTTGTTAATCACAATATGAACAGTACCACCAGTTGTGTAGGCACGCGTTTGAGACATTTGGAAAGTTTCTTGTACCACCCCTTGGCCTGCGATTGCTGCATCCCCATGGACAACCAGCGGTAGTACTAGATTACCATCGGTATCAAATCGACGTGCTTGACGTGCACGAACAGACCCCTCCAACACAGGCGACACGATTTCAAGATGCGACGGGTTAAATGCCAACGCTAAATGAGCCTCTCCGCCCGGTGTCATTACATTTGATGAATAACCATTATGATATTTAACATCGCCTGAACCTTTTTCAGGCATTACTTTTCCATCAAATTCATCAAACAAATCAGCAGGGTTTTTACCTAAAATATTCACTAGCAGGTTCAAGCGTCCACGATGCGCCATACCAATAACAATTTCTTTGGTACCATATCCACCTGCACGTTGAATGATTTCATGGACGGCAGGAATAAAGCTTTCACCGCCTTCAAGTCCAAAACGTTTTACCCCTGTATATTTCCGAGCCAAATATTTCTCTAGGCCTTCGGCAGCAGTTAAACGTTCTAAGATTGATCGGCGTTTTTCCGTATCAAACTCGATATGGCCTAAGTTACTTTCCATATAGTTTTCAAACCAGCGTTTTTCAGTACTGGTGGTAACGTGCATATATTCAATACCAATATGATTGCAATAAACACGTTCCATAATCTCCACAATTTCACGTAGAGTAGCTTCTGATTTACCAATATTTAAATCACTTGTGGGATATACAGTATCTAAGTCCGCCTCAGATAAACCATGAAAATTAAGTGATAAATCTTCAACCTTATCTCTGACAGTCAAGTTGAGGGGATCTAGCTGTGCACGGCGATGACCACGACGACGATAGGCTGAAATAAGCTTCTGAACACCCATTTGTTTTGGATCTAAACATCCACTAACTTCAGTGTTGGAAGTTACAGGCGAACCAACGTATTTAGAATTCGATTGATTACGAGCAAGTAGCAAGAATTGCTCTTGAATACTTTGATGCTGAGCATCATTGCCTGTATTGTATTGTTTAAAATAGTCTTGCCATTCATTATCTACATTGTCTGGATTTTGTAGATAATGCTCATAAAGAGCCTCAATATAACTTGCATTATCCCCTGCAAGCTCAGTTGCATCAGATGATATATTACCTTTAGTCATAGTATTCACAGCCATTTCATTTTTGTTTTAGAGTTTAATTGTTAATGAATTTACCTTGTTAGCTACAGTAATAGATAGGTCGATAGTTACATTAATCGCTACGTTGTTATAAATACATTTGATATGAGTTAGTACGTTAATATAATTAGTAAGCTAATATAGATAGTTATAATTCATAGATTTTCTAATTTTCTCGCTCCTATCTTGTATTACTACTTTTAATTCCTTTATCGCTATTATTAATATAATTTATCACTCTAGAGGCGACAAAATAGATGCGTATTAAAAATTACTTTAAAAATGCTTGCAGGTAGAACCATTATTTATCTATATAGAAGAAACGCTTTGCAAAAGTAAAACATTTAATAATTATAAAATTATAAATGTCTTGCGCATTCATCATACTTTAAATAGTGGTTTATTATATTATACAGGCTATTTGGTTAAAAATGTCCCCACTGGTTCAGCATAATGGTATACATGATACAATCATAGACAACCCCTAAAAGCCTCATTATTATAAGGGGTTTGGAAGTCTTTTATATGGTTAATGTAAGAGTAACATGTAACCGCTTATGAGGTCGATTCTTTGTTCAAATGTCATTATTTTATAAATTATTTTATAAATAAATATTAGTTATCAATGTGCTAATCTTATCAAAAAAAGACCTCTATTAACAAATAGAGGCCTGTACTAATCACGTAATTATAACTAAAAATATTTTCAAGCTCTTTAGCCCGCCTGATCAAGTAGAAGGTTACGTAGATGGCCAATTGCTTTAGTGGGATTCAGACCTTTAGGACAAACCGCTACACAGTTCATAATTCCTCGACAACGGAATAAGCTGAACGGATCATCTAGGCGCGATAAACGTGCTCGCGTATCAGTATCACGGCTATCGGCCACAAAACGATAGCCATTTAATAATGCTGATGGGCCTAGAAATTTATCAGGATTCCACCAGAAAGATGGGCAGCTCGTTGAGCAGCAAGCACATAAAATACACTCATATAGCCCATTTAACTTTTCACGCTCTTCCGGAGATTGAAGACGTTCGGTTGGCGGAGCAGGCTGATCATTAATTAAGTAAGGATGAACTTTTTCATACTGCTCATAGAACTGGTTCATATCTACTACTAAATCACGTACAACAGGCAAACCCGGTAAGGGGCGAATGGTAATTTTCTCAGGTAGGGTGTTCATATTGATTAAACACGCTAAACCATTTTTACCATTAATGTTCATGCCATCAGAACCGCATATACCTTCACGACAAGAACGTCTGAAGGTAATGGATTCATCCTGCTTTTTTAAACGTAATAATACATCAAGCAACATACGATCAGAGTCTAAAAGCTCAATCGTATAAGTTTGCATGTAAGGGGCTGCGTCCTTATCAGGGTCGTAGCGGTATAACTCAATGGTGCGACTACCTCTGCTCATAGTGCTAACTCCACACGGTGTAAAACTGTTCAATCAATTAAAGAAAGTTATTTTGAATCGACAGCTCTACTAAATCAAAAATTAAATTTAAATGATGCTAATAAAATGTATACGATACATTTCATATAAATAAGAGTGCAAAAGCTTAGTAAACACGTACTTTTGGTTCTACATAATCAACAGTTAAAGGCACTTTGCGAACTGGCTTATAAATAATCTTGTTGTCTTCTGAATACCAAAGAGTATGTTTCATCCACTCGTTATCATTACGACCGTTTGGGGCAACTGCGTCATCTTCTGGGCGGTCATAATCTAATACCGTATGTGCGCCGCGACATTCGTGACGATTAGCAGCAGACAACATAGTCGCTTTTGCTACCTCATAAAGGTTAGCCACTTCTAAGGCTTCAATACGAGCAGTATTGAACACTTGGGACTTATCATCAAGATGAATATTGTCTACTTTTTCTTTCAAGGCCAGAAGCTTTTCAACACCTTCATCCATAAGTGCCTGGGTCCGGAATACACTAGCATGCTTCTGCATTAGCGCTCGAATCTCATCAGCAACTTCTTGTGCATTATAACCTTCTGTCGAACTTTGTAGCTTATGTAAACGGCCCATTGTGTAGTCTAATACACGTGGATCAATTGGCTTATAGGTGCGTTCTGTCGTGTGGAACTCGTCAATAATATGTTTACCTGCTGCACGACCAAATACAACAAGGTCGAGCAATGAGTTAGTACCTAGACGGTTTGCACCATGGACACTAACACAAGCACATTCGCCAATAGCGTATAAGCCTTTAACGATTTTACCTTCAGTATACAAACCCTCATCATCAGTTCCAGCATCAATATCTGGTACAACAACCTGACCATGAATAGTAGTGGGAATACCACCCATCATATAGTGAATGGTTGGAATGACTGGAATAGGCTCTTTGGTAATATCAACATTAGCGAAGTTTCTACCGATTTCAAACACCGAAGGTAGACGCTTCATAATTGTTTCCACACCTAAATGGGTCATATCCATGACAATATGATCAGCATTAGGACCACAACCACGACCCTCTTTAATCTCTTGGTCCATTGAACGTGACACTAAGTCACGTGGTGCCAAGTCTTTAACCGTTGGCGCATAGCGCTCCATGAACGCTTCGCCATCTTTATTACGTAAGATAGCACCTTCACCACGACAACCTTCTGTTAATAAGACACCAGCGCCATGAACACCTGTGGGGTGGAACTGCCAGAACTCCATATCCTGTAATGGAATGCCTGCACGAACTGCCATACCCAAGCCATCACCTGTATTAATATAAGCATTCGTAGATGCAGTGAAGATACGACCTGCACCACCTGTCGCTAATACAGTGTTTGTCGCTTGGAATACAGCAACTCTACCTGTCTCTTGTTCAAGGGCAACCACACCATTAATATTGCCTGCTTTGTCTTTGATTAAATCAAGCGCAATCCACTCAATGAAAAACTCTGTACCGGCTTCAAGATTCTTTTGATAAAGAGTATGCAATAAGGCGTGACCCGTACGGTCGGCAGCAGCACATGCACGTTGAACTGCTTTTTCACCGTAATTTGAGGTGTGACCACCGAATGGACGCTGATAAATAGTACCATCTTCATTTCTATCAAACGGCATACCCATGTGCTCAAGCTCATAAACCACTTTAGGTGCTTCACGGCACATATACTCAATAGCATCCTGGTCGCCTAACCAGTCAGACCCTTTAACTGTGTCATAAAAGTGGAAATGCCAGTTATCATCACTCATGTTACCTAGGCTAGCACCAATACCACCTTGAGCAGCTACAGTATGAGAGCGCGTTGGAAACACTTTGGTAAGCACAGCTACTTTCATGCCACCCTCTGCTAACTGTAAGGCTGCACGCATACCCGAGCCACCGCCGCCTACAATGACAGAATCATAATTAAGGTGTTGAATATTGCTAATTGTATTATCTTGTCTAGTTGCCATTACGTTTTCCTAATGAATACGTTAGTCGTCATACAAGCTGGCTCAGGAAGCTAAAAAATGAGTATATTTAACTACGCATCACCAGACAGGCTCACTTTAATTTAAAATTGTATTAAATCGATCTGTAGACCGGATAAATCACCAAGTATTGCAAATTAGACTAATCTCTATAAGTAATATCTTTAAAGTTATTCCAATAGCATACTCTGTTTAGGCGTTAGAGATTAGACTCTAAAACCTAGACTGAAGAAAATCATAAATCCCCAGAAGAGAAATATTAAAATTGCCGTAATAATCAGGGCTTGTAACACAATACGCATCCCTGTAGATTTAACATAATCCGTTAGTACAATCCACATACCAACCCATGCATGGGCAACCAATGCAAGAATCGCTAACATACTAAGAAGGCGCATTGGCAAGCTCATCATAAAGCTAACCCAATCATTATAGCTAGCGTTACCATGTGTTAAGAAAAAACCAACTAACACAATAGCGTACACTGCTAAAATAACAGCACTAATACGTTGCATAATCCAATCGCGAGAACCTGAACCCGTAAGGCCGGTTGCACTTTTAATCCCAGAATCATTTCTCATTAGAACATCACCCATATAAATGATAGCACTATCAATATAGCGGCAATTACAAAACTAATTATTGCAGCAGTTCTTCCAGAGTTGAGCTCTTCGTTCAATCCTATGTCTGCAAATAAATGCTTCACACCCATCACGAAATGGAAGGAGGTTGCGGCAACAAAAATCCACGCAACAAAGCGCAGGAGTACGTTGTCAAAAACAGCTTCGAACTGTTGTGGAGATGCTAAAGAAGATTGCAATATCCATAGCATAACTGGAATCAATAAAAACAAAATGATCCCAGAGGCACGATGCATTATCGAAGCTCTTGCTATTGGTGATTTGTTGACGCTAATCACTTGACTTAAAGGCAAATCAATCGGTCGGTTGCTTTTCACAGCGGCGTCCTTTTGCAGTTGACACTCGTGCTTTTTTGAATAACGCGGTAACTCTCTGATAGGCGTTCAAAATTTAACGTCATAAGTCCTACGTATTACAAATACACGAGACGGATAAATTAAGGAGTTGCTAACTAACTATTATCAAGTTTCAAAACCCTAGAAGCTTTCGACAACCAGAAGCTTTCGACAGATAGTTAATTAATTCAATAGAATTAGGATATATAGATTCGATGCTATAGCTTACGCTGAACTCAATAATAAAATAGAGTAACCATAGTATTGAGTAAATAGCGCTGGCGACTTGCCACATCTCCCTAAGACGGTTTTTTATCGGGTTTAGGTCTATAGAAGAATATTCTCTCAAATAGATCTAGATGATAATAACGATTCAACATCTAAGGTGTATTTTAGTGCAAGCCAGCATCCAATTATATTGATTATAAAGTTTGTTGCTACCAATTACAAATGAAATACTTAAAATTAGTACACCGTTAAGACTTTGCAATTTCTGTTAAATTTTGAGAGCCAACTTTTTCTGTTATCAGCTCATAACTTATCAATCTTTATTTAATTAAATTGCAACAATATATGTCAAAGAAAAATATCGATTGCATCAGACCGCTTATAGATCAAGTGGTAACGTCAAATTGATACCACTTAAAATAGCGATGAAGATTGACTGATGGGTAGGTATTGCGTTATAAATGCTATGATGACTTGTTATATTACGAATCGTTTTATATATAAACAAAAGTTTACTGAGTTTATCTAAAAAGAAGGGTATTACAGCGCTTAAATATAATTGCTAATTATAGCAAAGAGCTATATTTATTACTTTTAATATTGAATTTGATTATTTATTTAAGAGTTTCTACCCATTTAATTATATAGATATATTAATCTATCCGTAGATTAATATAATAATATCTTAAAAAATGAAGCTCCTTATTAATTAATTCTATAATTATGTCTTATTAATTATGAGGGGTAACATATCCCAACCTGTTAAGTATTTAACTTAAATCACAGGTTTTACCCTGTTTTATCAACTACTAAGAGGACTTTATGGCTAACGATAAAGCTTATTTAAAAGTAAATGGAGAAGAATACGAACTTCCCATGTTGGAAGGTACTTTAGGACGTCCGGTACTTGATGTGGCAGCCTTTCAAACTGCTGGGTACTGGACTTATGATCCTGGCTTTAAAGTTACGGCACCAGTTGAATCAAAAATCACATTCATTAATGGCGAAAAAGGTGAATTATTACACCGTGGCTACCCTATCGACCAGTTAGCCGATAATGCTGAGTATTTAGAAGTTTGCTATGCTTTATTACATGGCGATTTACCAAATGCTGAACAAAAAGCTGACTTCTATGAAAAGGTACGTTCTCATACAGGAGTTCATGAGCAACTACGCAAATTCTTTGATGGATTCCGCCGTGATGCGCATCCAATGGCTGTTATGGTTGGTGTAGTAGGTGCTCTATCTGCCTTCTATCATGATAACTTAGACGTTACTGATGAAAAACAACGTGATATTACTGCCATTCGCCTAATCGCTAAAATGCCAACGCTTGCTGCAATGAGTTATAAGTACACGAAGGGTGAACCTTTTATGTACCCACGTAATGACTTTAGCTATGCAGAAAACTTTTTATATATGATGTTTGCTACGCCAGCTGATATAGATTACAAAGTTGATCCTATTATTGCTAAAGCAATGGACAAAATTTTCACACTGCATGCAGATCATGAGCAAAATGCCTCTACCTCTACTGTACGTTTGACTGCTTCTACTGGTGCTAATCCTTATGCGTGTATCGCAGCAGGTATCGTTGCACTTTGGGGTCCATCGCATGGTGGTGCTAATGAAGCAGTACTACAGATGCTTGATGAAATCGGTTCAGTTGAGAACGTTGATGACTTCATGGAAAAAGTGAAACGCAAAGAAGTGAAGCTTATGGGCTTTGGTCATCGCGTTTATAAAAACTTTGACCCACGCGCTAAAGTTATGAAAGAAACTTGCGATGAAGTTTTAGGTGCTCTAGGTATCACAGATCCTAAACTTGAGCTGGCTATGAAGCTTGAAAAGATAGCACTAGAAGACGAATACTTTGTAAAACGTAACCTGTATCCTAACGTTGACTTCTACTCTGGCATTATCTTAAAAGCAATTGGTATCCCAACTTCAATGTTTACGGTTATCTTTGCCCTAGCACGTACATCTGGTTGGATCAGCCATTTACTAGAAATGCACAGTGCACCATTCAAAATTGGTCGTCCTCGTCAATTATACACCGGCGAAACCAAGCGTGACTTTGTAAAAATAGAAGACCGTAAATAATTAGCAGTCTCCTAACACTAATTACAGAATCGTAGAAGACACCGCCAATTTGAGTAATTGGCGGTGTCTTTGTTCTTTAGGTGTCTTTATTCTCTACTAGTTATTAGATGGATTGGCTATTGAATAACTCCCGTGTATTTCTTAAACCGTTACTGCATAACTTGCACAATACTGCCTAACTTCCACCATTTTGCAGACTAAGAACAAACCGCAGCCTTAATCATTATTAGTAAATTCACTTAACTTTATGCGCTTAATATACTTAATTAGCTTAGTAAGCCTTCTGCCATGTTTAATCAAAGCTAGCTTTTATCCCCCTGCTCTACAATTACCTACTTTTTTAAGATATTGATGGTAAGCAGGTAGACTTACCCATATTACAGAGTTGATTATTTTGTACTATCTGACACTTCTAAAAATGGAATGCATGCCTGCCACGGCCGACAGTCACGTCCAAGCTCTCTGTGTATAAAGTAATCTTGTACCATACGTGCCTGTTGTTCAATGCCATATTTAAAAAAAGACTTACCTTCAGTCAACACGTAGCGATAACGGCGATTTATGATGGCACCTCGTACTACTTTTAAACCTTGTTGAAGTTGCCACACATGAGTCAGCTCATGTATTAACCAACTTCGTTTACCTAACGATTCATGAGTGAAATCTTCAGTCCAATCCTGCTTATTAAAATATATATTCCCGTTAGGGCTAATAGCATATCCTTTTAGCACCCAACATGCTGTTTTGATTTTGACATTACTCAAATCCAAGGCATTGCCAAATACTGACTTAACCATTATGGCTTCAGCCGACGTCAATGCTCTTGACTTGCTTGCACCACATATCGCATTTAGCATGTTATTAACTTTTGAGAATATTTTTATTGTCATGCCTATATCTCTTATTAAACCAATTTGCTAAATATACGAGTAAATACCTCATGTTAGCAATTTTTTATCCTATAATTACGTTACATTTAATGGTTCTACCCTTGCAATTGTGTGCAATTTAAGCTGTAATCCTCTCATGTCTAATCTAAATGTAAATTCAGCTAAACCTCTGCACTCTGATACACCACTTGCACAACGTCTCAGACCAAAATCGCTTAATGAGGTAATCGGTCAAACACATCTATTGGCAGAAGGTGCTCCTATCCGCCGTTTTGTCGAGCATGGTCACCTGCCCTCTTTAATATTGCATGGTGAAGCTGGGATAGGAAAAACAACCATTGCTATGCTACTTGCCGATGCCGTTGGACGACCCTTTTACCCTCTGTCTGCTATAAACACTGGCGTGAAACAGCTTCGAGAAATTTTGGATGCGGGTACATCTAAGCGACCCTCAAGTAAAGGGCAATCAAGCCAATCAGGTTTAGAGTTTGCTGCACCTGTGGTATTTATTGATGAGATTCATCGCTTTAACAAGTCCCAACAAGATGCTTTGCTAGGCGCTGTTGAGTCTGGCGATATTACCCTAATTGGCGCAACCACTGAAAACCCTTCTTTTAGCGTTAATAATGCCTTACTCTCTCGCTGTCAAGTGTATCGTCTACAGCCGCTTAATGACTCGCAAATCCATGCTTTACTTGAACGAGCGGTTATTGAAGATACAATCTTATCTAAAATTGATATACAGCTTAGAGCTACGTCCGAAATTGCAAAGTTGGCACAAGGAGATGCACGTAAAGCACTGAACCTACTTGAAATGGCCGTTCAGGCATCCAACCATCAACAGCAACCCATTATTATTGATAATAAACTGATCGCTAGTGTTGCGCAAACTGCGCTACAGCGCTATGACAAAAATGGGGATCAACATTACGACATTATATCGGCAATGATTAAATCGGTTAGAGGTTCTGACCCAGATGCCGCATTATACTGGATGGCTCGCATGCTTGTATCAGGTGAACCTCCTGAATTTATTGCCCGTCGTTTAGTCATTCTCGCCAGTGAAGATATTGGGAATGCCAATCCAAACGCTCTATTGTTAGCAGATGCCGCTTTACGTAGCGTGAAGATGATTGGTATGCCTGAAGCAAGAATTATTCTAGGTCAAGTGGTTGTTTATTTAGCGACTTCTGCTAAAAGTAACAGTACTTACAAGGCGATTAACTCAGCCATGCAACTGGCTCAAAAAGACCAATCGCCTGTGCCGCTACACCTACGTAATGGCGTAACCGATCTGATGAAATCGCAAGGCTATGGGCACAATTATATCTATCCCCATGATTATCCTAACCACTTTATGCCGCAGCAATATCTACCTGACAGTTTGGTTGGCACACAGTTTTACGACTATGCAGATAACCAACGTGAACAACACAGTAAACAGTTCATAGCGTGGCTAAAATCGCAAGCCGCAGCGAATGATTAGCATAGACGTTTAGCATTGAATTAATATAAAAACTCTCAATCAGACCTTAAAGTAAAACTAAGCATTCATGGCACTTACCCTGTGTAAGGGTTACAATAGTGATATTTTATCAACGCTGATTATAAACACACATTCTTAACGATTGACTTTATTACCTATATTTATTTGAGATTCTTATGGCATTAGATAACATCACTGACATCATCGACGACATTCGTGCAGGAAAAATGGTTATCCTTATGGATGACGAAGATCGCGAAAATGAAGGCGACCTCATTATTGCTGCCACGCATGTACGCCCAGAAGACATTAACTTTATGATTACTCATGCGCGTGGATTGGTGTGTCTGACTTTAAGTGAAGCACGCTGTAAACAATTAGAGCTACCACTGATGAGTGATCGAAATGGTGCAAAATTCAGCACAAATTTCACAGTTTCAATTGAAGCGGCTGAAGGAGTTACCACAGGTATTTCAGCTGCCGATAGAGCGCGTACTGTTCATGCCGCTGTTGCATCATCTGCAAAACCTGATGACATCGTTCAACCTGGACATATTTTTCCTATCATGGCCCAAAACGGTGGGGTTTTACACCGAGCGGGGCATACGGAAGCAGGCTGTGATTTAGCCCGTCTTGCTGGACTTGAGCCTGCAGCTGTTATTGTGGAAATTATTAATCCTGATGGTACCATGGCTCGTCGCGATGATTTAGAAGTGTTTGCCGCTGAACATAATTTAAAAATTGGCACGATTGCCGACCTTATTAACTATCGCATTTCTAATGAGCAAACTGTCGAAGAGATAAGTCAACGTCAGTTTGAAACAGACTTTGGCACTTTCATGCTGCACCAATTCCAAGAAATTGGCAGTAAACAGACTCACATCGCCCTTGTTAAAGGAAACCTTGTTGAAGGCGTGAGCACTGTACGTGTGCATGGCTTTCACCCATTGCGAGATTTATTTTCTGCTAAAAATGATGAAACGGGTCGCAGCGGTTGGAGTGTACAAAACTCACTTAAAGAGATTAGCAAAGCTGAGCGTGGAGTGTTGGTCTGGATAGGTAATAACGATCCTGTTGATTTAGGCGACGTACTTGAACGATCTAGCAAAAATCAGTCAGTCTCTGCATTGTCCAATCGACCCTACCTTAGCATAGGCGTTGGCGCTCAAATTTTACGTCATCTCGGGGTTCGTGACATGCGCTTACTCTCTAGTCCCCTTAAATTTAATGCGCTTTCTGGGTTTGAGCTTAATGTTGTTGAATGTATAGAGTTTCCTGATCAAGAGGCCTAGCCGAATGTCTATTTAAGATGAATGCGCTTAATTACCTATAAGCTTAATTAACTATAAGACCTTAACCACCTATAAGATGCAGCCTTTAAATATTGTTGAAAAATTAACGCCTAACCTATTGCAGTCATTAAAGACTCGGCTGCAATATGTTAAATGTATTGATGGGTTTGAACTGCCTGTTACTATTATTGGTCAAGGTCAGCCAGTGTTACTTTTACATGCCTTTGGCATGGATGCTCGTCAATTTATACCTTTTATATTGCCTTTGGCTAAAAATTTCTGCTTCTATCTACCGCATTTTCGCGGCTTTGGTTTATCCGCCAATACTCCAACGACTCAATTTGATTTTATTGAGCAATATGCTGATGATGTTGAACAGCTTCTCACTTATATCTGTATCAATCACAAAACGGATGCGGTTGATGTCGCTGCAATCTCGATGGGGGCTTTGGTTATGTGGGCGTACTTTAATCGTCAACAATCAACCTCTTCCTCTCTCGGTCAAATGAGCAAACCAATTAACAAGGTAAGGCGTTATCTGAATATCGATCAATCTCCTATTGTTCATAACCAACCTGATTGGCAAGGTGGCGTTTTTGGTACCAAACAAGATGACGTATTTGCTCAATTCAAAGAGGTTATGGCGGTCGCACTTCCTTATTTTAATTCTCAAAATGCGCCTCAATTTACTCATCTGCCCTACTCAGTTAAACGAAAAATTACAGAAATGGAGCGCGCCTTTTCGTTGATGTCAGTTGGACGTAAACATTCACAGTGGCTTGTGAATGCCACAAGCTATAAGCCTGCACGCAAGTTGGCATTTTACCAGCACAGCACTTGGCAGCAAAAACTACGTGGCGTTCAGGCCTACATAGACCTACCTTACGATTACAGGTCTGCACTCCCAAATCTTAAGACACCTATTACGATGCTAATTGGCGGACAGTCGCAGTTATACGATCCCAAATGGCAATATAAAATATGTAATATGTTACCCAATGCACAAGCGGTTGAAATATCTAATTCTGGACACGCCATTCCTATGGATGCGCCTCTTACATTTATCCAAGAGTTGAAGTCGTTTTTGCATGACTATAACTATGCTTGACTATATATAGCGAATAGTTAAAAGTATTGAACCCAACGTTTGATATACTCCTATTACCTTACCTCGTCAACGGTGCTATAAGCCACTTTATTTAAATCAATCCCCTTTTTAATCTTATTATCAGCCTAGATATACTATTAATACTACCGTGCCCGCCTATAAAAATATAAATGCAAAAAGGAGTGAGCCTATCATGTCGACGGATACATTATTTACAACAGATGACTACAACTACCCGTTATTAACTCAAGACGTCAGAGATAAGATTTCACACCTACGTCACTCGATTAAAAAACTAGAAGGCAACTTAGTTACCACCGATGCGGATAGCAAAGCGCTTAATGAAAAGTTAACCCATAAATTTAAAATTGACTACATTAGTGAATTAAACCCCAGTCAACTTTTAGCAACCACAACTATTTCAGGAAAGGCTTTGGTCATTGCGGGTGCGGGCTCTGGTAAAACCAAAACTTTGACTTATCGCACCAGTTATCTCATCGAAAATGGCGTATCCACGAGTAGTATTCTTCTCCTTACTTTTACCCGAAAAGCGGCCAATGAAATTAAAAACCGAGCTCAAAAACTGTTGGCAGATACCTATACCTATAGCAAAAATAGCACCAACACCAGTGGCAACACTATAAGTACGAATGATAACCTCGTTGATATGAGTCATTTCAGTCAATTAACCAGTGGCACTTTTCATTCATTTTGTCATATGCTGTTGCGTCGCTACTCAGGATTACTAGGTATTAACCCTAAATTTACAATTTTAGACACTGCTGACAGTGAAGATGCTATTGATCTAATTTGTAAAGAGAATAACTATGCCGCGAAAAATGCAAAGCAGGCATTTCCGCGTAAAAAGACATTACAAACTATCATTTCAACGTCAAGAAATCGCCGAATTCTTATTCGTCATTTAGTTGAAAATGACTACCCTGATATTGCCATCCATATTCCAGTTATTGAAAAGCTTGCCGAGGAATTTCATAAATACAAGCGTGCCCACCACCTTTACGATTTTGATGACATTATTAGCCAAGTAGTCACTCACTTAAAAAGCAATAAATCCTTCAAAAAAGCGGTGCAGGATACCTATCGTCATGTCATGGTGGATGAATATCAAGATACCAACATTCCCCAAAAACAGCTAATTGATTTAATCTGTAAGACTGATTCTCCTTATATAGACAGTTCATTAATGGTTGTAGGCGACGATAATCAAAGTATTTATGCCTTTCGAGGGGCCAACTACAAAAACATACTGCTATTTGGCGACACTTATCCCGATGCCAAGTTAATAAAACTTGAGCAAAATTATCGAAGTACGCCTGCCGTACTTGACTATATCAATGCGCTGTCAGAACAAATTACCTTAGGTTATCAAAAGAAGCTTTTTTCAGATCTGCCAATTGCCGGCCACAAACCGGTATTTTGCCGACAAAGTAACGAAGCAGCAGAAGCTAAGTTTATAGCCGACACTCTCATTGAGCTAAAACCCGAACTCGACTATAACGACTTTGCCGTGCTTTGCCGTACCTCTTTTCAGTCCAACCACATTCAGCTTGAGTTTATGGAAAGAGGTATTCCTTTTATCGTTGTCGGAGGTATTAAATTTATTGAAAAACGTCATATTAAAGACATATTGGCTTTTGTAAAAGTACTGTACAATCCAAATGACACCATTTCATGGCACCGTATCTTAACTATATTTAAAGGTGTTGGTCTAGTGACCGCAACGAGATTAACAAACGCTATCAATGCTAGTAACAACTCTCTTGAACCGCTACTTGATCCTACATTCAATAAAAAAAATGAGCAATTGAGTGACTTGTATCACATCCTTACCAAAGCCAGTCAATCCGAAACCGTTTTAGTAATCATCGAACAAATTATTGACTTTTACGTTCCTATTTTAAAAACCTTAGAAGAGAATTGGCGTGAACGTGCTGAGGATTTCCGTGTGTTAAAGAATCTTGCCGCAGAGCACGTCAGTATGGATAATTTTTTAGAGCACTTAGCACTCGATCCGCCTAATGATTCTGTAGCAACGCTGGATAAACCGGCGTTAGAAAATGAAGATTCGGTTACCATATCCACCATTCACAGCGCTAAAGGTCTTGAATGGTCTGTGGTATTCCTAAATGCTTTAGTCGATGGCCTAATGCCTCATTATCGCTCGGCAGATGACTTTGAGGCAATGGAGGAGGAGCGTAAGTTATTTTATGTGGCATGTAGCCGTGCGAAATTTCGATTGTACCTCACTGCGCCAGACTACTTTGCAAGCTATTCTGGATACTTTGATAAGGTATCGCGATTTGTTGCTGAAGTGCCCGCAGATAAAGTGATTAACAGGGAGACGAAACAGAGCGTTACGCCAGAAAATAAACCACAATGGTGGTAGGCTATTTAGGTTTAGGTTATCAAACAATTCAGAAGCCCCTAAAAACCGTTTGTCGGAAAATAAACTTATGCCATCTGTTTTTAAGCAGAGTTGGCATGCCGTGTCATATTCTAATGACCAATTAAAACTTATACTCGAAATATATCAATAAGTTTACCTATTTTTGTTTAACCCTTTCAATTGCTTAATTTCTGCATACTTATAAAGGATCAGACTTTCATTCAATTATACAAATATACTTCTTAAATTTGTTAGACAACCTAAATGTTAGCAAGAGAACACGTTATAAAAGGTAAACAGTCTTTTGAATTTTTGAGTATAGCTCCAAATCGTTAACAATAATAATAGAGAGCCAACATGAGCTTAATAATAAAACAGCCTCCATTCATAACTAAAATCAGTTGCATCTTAGTTATTGGTTTATCGACAGGATGCGCAAGTATAAACTCTGGCTTAGACTCCGGAGACTTACCACCTTATGGTGCTTTTGTTGCTGATAATGGTATGCAATTTAATGTACAACCGCTCACTGCAACTAACTTACCAAGTGTTGACTCTATAAGTGGCGCATACAGCAGCTCTCAAGCGACCTATAATTCAGAAGGTCACACCAGCCGTTCGCAAGTGCAAGATTTGTTAAGAACATCGAAATCTGTCAATTATAGTATCAGTCCAGGGGATGTGCTAGATATTAAGCTCCTTAGCTACCCTGAAATAATGTCAAACTCTTATCCTAACTCTAATAATCCTTATGCTTCTGGATATCCAGTTGACCAACAGGGCTATATTCAGTTTCCACTAATTGGACGTATCAAAGCAAGTGGGCTTAGCGTCTCTCAGTTTACTACTAATTTACGTACGAGATTACAACGCTATCTAAAGTATCCTGATCCGCAAGTTAAAATCTTAAATTACCGCGGTAATAAGTTTTTTATTGATGGTGAGGTAAAAAACCCGGGCGAATTTAGCATTGCAGACACCCCTGTCTCCCTTTATAGCGCAATATCTTTAGCGGGCGGGGCAAACCCATCTGGAGATGCCAATAATATTGAGCTTATTCGACAAGGTGTCCGATATAATTTAGGGCTGCGAGACCTTCAAAAGATGGGCGTGTCTGCCAGTCAAATTTATTTGCAAGATGGCGACTCTATTCACATTAATAACAAAGACCGTAATAAAGTATATGTACTTGGCGAGTTTGGTAACGTTGAACCTCTAGAAATACCTGATCAAGGCATTAGCCTAGCTCAAGTAATTGGCGAAGCAAAGGGATTGGACTCTCGTACAGCTAACGCGGCAAAAGTTTATGTGGTCCGTGATCACGGAAGGTCTGCTTACACCGATATCTACTACGTTGATTTACAGCAAGTGACCAATTTGGCGCTCGCAAATCGATTCGAGATGCAGTCTAATGATATCGTTTATGTTGACCCAACCGGTTTAACCCGTTGGTCACGATTTATTAGTTCGATATTACCTTCGGCCTCAACCATTTCCATTTTGTCAGGTTTATAACCACTTTATCTGATTTCTTACGTATTTAAAAAGGTGACAGGTTACTATTGCCATGGCTTTGAATAACATTTTAGTAGTTTGCGTGGGCAATATCTGTCGTAGCCCAATGGCAAAAGCGATACTGCAATCACGGTATCCAAACAAAAAGATAGATTCAGCTGGAATTTCAGCAGTTATTGGCCATCCAGCTGACCCAAATGCCATTAAATTAATGGCAGATAGCAGTATTGATATTACCGATCATATCGCTAAGCAAATTAATGAAGACATGGTTTTAAATTCAGATTTGATTTTAACAATGACAGACAGTCAAACCAAATGGATTGTGTCCAAATGGCCTTATTGCCGTGGTAAAACTTTCAGATTGGGGGTATGGCGTGACAAGGATATTGCAGACCCATATAGACGTGGAGAAAGCGCTTTTGAAAAAGCCTATCATGATATTACTGAGAGTTTAGCAGACTGGCAGGATAGACTTAATTAATCCTTAATCTAAAATATTTTGACCATTTAATTATTTTGACCATTTAATATTAGTGATAATTTATGAGTATCAACAAATCAAAGCCGACTAATACGTCAAAAAAAACACCCAATCACAATGAGGATAACAAAGAAGTTGATCTTCTATTGCTACTTTCGTTCATCATGCGTGGCTGGAAAACCGTCCTTATTTGTGCATTGTTAGGCTTACTGTTGGGTATTATTTATAGCCGTTATGTGCAGCCGACTTATCAAACTGATGCTTTAGTGCAAATCGATGAGAAATCTAAGGGCATTACAGGTCTGGGGGCTAATATTTCAGACTTAGTCGGTGAAGATGTTAGCCCAGCACAAACGGAGCGTGAGTTAATTAACTCTAGGATGGTTCTACAACCGGTTGTTGATGCTTTGCAATTAGATATTTCCCTTAGCGACCCAAATATAGGGTTTATCGATCGCATACAAAGTGGTAGTGTGCCCACCCAAATTAATACTGAAAATAACGTTACCCTTGACACCGTTAGTGGCCCAGTCAGTGTGAGCGCTTTTGAAGTTCCTCAAGCCTATATTGGTAAAGAGTTTCAATTAACTTCTACAGAAACAGGCTTTCAATTAAGCCATGGCACTGATAAATTTAACGGACAAATCGGCAAGCCAACAACGTTTAGTACTAAAAATGGCGAGATACATATTCATGTGCAGTCTTTACCCACTAACCCATATCCTATCAATATATCTAAACAGTCTGTTAAAGCAGTAACGGATGCTCTCAATAGTGCTTTATCAGTTTCAGAGCGTGGTAATCAAACGGGCATTATTCAGTTAACACTCACTGGGCCTAATCAAGACCAAGTAACCAACATACTTGAACATATTGTTACCTCATATGTCAACAAAAACCAAGATCGAGGCTCACAACAGACCACGACAACTATTGAGTTCATGGAAAGTCAAATACCTGAGCTTAGAAAAACGCTTGAAGAATCAGAGGCAGCCTTTAATGAGTTCCGTGAAAAATATGGCACGATTGACGTCTCCAAAGAAGCTGAATTATTGCTTACAGAAAACTCGCGTATTGACACCCAACTCAATCAACTTAACTTAAAAAAAGCCGAGTTAGAGACTTTTTATACCTCTGAACACCCCCTTGTTACTCAAATTAATGAACAGCTTGATGTGCTGAACAAACGAAAACAAGAAATTCAAAAAACCACAGCACAATTACCTGAAATTCAGCGCCAATTTATGCAACTCTCTGAAGACATGGGGATAAATCGTGAAATATATCTCACTATGCTCAAAAACTACGAGCAGCTCAAGATTGCACGAGCTGGCGAGATTGGTTATGTGAGTGTTATCGATAGGCCTATTAGTACCTTTCAACCCATTGCGCCAAAAAAACAGCAGATATGGCTGTTAGCATTATTGATAGGCACGATTTTAGGAAATGCTATTGTATTACTTAAAAACTTAATGCGCCACACAGTTAATGATCCAGAAGTTATTGAGGCTAAAACGGGTGTACCTGTCATTGCCACAATCCCCCGCTCTAAGGCAACCCAACGCCTAGGAAAACATAAAAAAGGGGGAGATCGTTTGCTGGCGATGGTTGACCATAATAGCTTGAGTTATGAGGGTATCAAAAGCCTTAGAACCTATCTAATGTATGGTATGCCCAATGTTAATCCAGCGGGGAAACCAACTTCTAATACCCCACAAGGCCAAGTGATCTTAATTAGTGGTGAAAGTCCTGATATTGGAAAATCTTTTATAACCGCAAACCTAACAGAAACATTCTCGCAATTGGACAAGAAAATCTTGCTAATTGATGGTGATATGCGCTTAGGAGAACTGCATAAAACGTTTAGCGTATCTGAAAATACTGGGTTATCTGATTACCTATTAGTCGATGACGCTCAGCCCAAAGGTTACATACAGAAGACGAGTTTTGAGAATATCGACTTCATGCCTCGTGGTAACCACCCACACAACCCTTCATCTCTATTGTCTACTGACCGTCTTAAAGTCCTCATGTTACAGCTGGTTTCAATGTACGATTATATCATTATAGACTCTCCGCCTGTGTTGGCTGCAACTGATGCCATTATTATTGCACAGTATGCTGACAAAGTGCTTATGGTCACAAGATATGGTCAGTCTATACAAGGACAGTTAGCGTATGCTATTAAACAGATGAATAAAGGCAATATAACTGTTGATGGTATTGTTCTCAATGACATGACAAAAAGCCTGATGGATAAATACAGCTACCATTACTCATACGCTTACACACCCAATAACGCTACTAAAAAATAGCTTTTAAACATAAGTAACGTAGATATGACGACTCAGCATAAAGCAAAGCAAACAATGACACACGAAAGTAAGAGTACTCAGCATTCGGCTGGCGCTTTTAGTGTGACTAATAGTGCAGGTATCTCATTACATAACATAAACCATTTGGTTGGATGGTTTTTAGCGTTACCGCGTAATGTTAAGCAAGCCATCTTAATTATCTCAGATTATATAGCATCGATATTCTGCTTATTTATAGCATTATCACTTCGGTATGATAGCTTCGCCTTTCATATCAGCCCTATAAAATTAGCGGCCTATGCATTAATTCCTATTATTGGCCTGTACGCTATTCGTTTCTATAAAGGGGTATCACGCGTATTCTTTGATACGGATATGCGTCGGGTGTTAATGCTTTTTGTTGGTTTATTAATTGTATTTGCTTTTACTAATATTGCAGGTTGGTCAAATGATATCCCTCGTTCTGTACCTTTGATTCACTTATTTTTATTGCTTATTTGGGTATGGTCTAGTCGTTTGACACTGTATGTATTGTTAACAAAATCACAAGGTAAAAGCCTAAAGAATAGTGGTAATAGCGATCATCTTGATAATGTGATTATCTATGGCGCTGGTTCATCGGGTAAAGAATTATTTGAAGCGCTGCAAGTTTCAAACCGTTATAACGTTGTGGCTTTTGTCGATGATGACTCAAGGTTGACAGGTGGACGTATATTAGGTAAGCAAATCTACCTTGCATCCGATTTAAAGGCATTGGTAAAAGACCTTAAAGTGTCACAAGTATTTCTGGCAATGCCCTCTATACCCCGAGCGAGAAGACGCGAGATTATTGATGGTTTGACCGATATTTCTATAAAGATTAAAGAGCTGCCAAGCTTGCAAGAAATTGCAGAGGGAAAAGTTACTGTCAGCACTATGCGACGTGTCGACATACTCGATGTACTTGACCGCCAAACCGTAGAACCTGACACTCAGTTATTGCATCAAGACATAAAAGATAAAAGTGTGGTGGTAACTGGTGCTGGCGGCTCTATTGGCAGTGAGCTTTGTCGGCAAATCTTGAAGAATCAGCCACGCTGTTTGGTGCTTTATGAACTATCTGAATACGCTCTATATTCTATTCATCAAGAGTTAATGGTGCAACAAAAAGATATACCATTAGCCGAGCAAATACAAATTGTCGCTCTGATTGGTAATGTTACCAACGAAGATAAGTTAAGAGATGTCTTTGACACATATCACGTTGATACTGTTTATCATGCCGCAGCTTACAAACACGTACCTATCGTTGAGCATAACCCTTTTGAAGGAGCTATAAATAATACAAAAGGGACTTATCATTGTGTAAAAGCCGCTATTGAGGCACATGTTGCTACGTTTGTGCTTATCTCTACTGATAAAGCTGTACGCCCTACTAATATTATGGGGGCATCAAAACGCTTGGCTGAACTGGTATGCCAAGGGTTTAGTAACGAGTTGTTGAAAAATAGCGATTCTCAGAAGTCCCCTACTCGTATCAGCATGGTGCGATTTGGCAATGTATTAGGGTCATCAGGTTCGGTAGTGCCATTATTTACCCGTCAAATCGAACAAGGTGGACCAATAACTGTTACACACTCTGATGTGACTCGCTACTTCATGACCATACCCGAAGCCGCTAATTTAGTCATTCAAGCGGGTGCTATGGCGAAAGGTGGCGAGGTTTTCGTATTGGATATGGGTAAACCAGTAAAAATTGTGGACTTAGCCCGTCGTATGATTCACTTGAGCGGATTTAATGTAAAAGAGGATAGTAATCCTGAAGGAGATATCGAGATTGTATTCACGGGTCTACGTCCTGGCGAGAAGCTATATGAAGAGCTTATCATCGGTGAGGACAATGTAGAGACTACTCATCATCCTCTAATCATGCAGGCTATTGAGCACAGCTTTCCACTTAGTAGTATTGAGAATACTATTAACGAATTTGCCAAAAGAGCACAAAAACACGATATAGAGTGGCTTAAACAGCAATTTAAACATTACGTAGAAGGCTATCAAGAAAATACCACTACTTAAGAGTGGCCATACCATAATAAAAACTGAATCACAATTAACTCCATAATCATTATTAGTAAAGGATAATTTTAATGAACACTTTAAGCATTGATAACCTCCGGATTGCAGTAATTGGACTAGGCTATGTCGGCCTCCCCTTAGCAGTAGAGTTTGGTAAAAAGCTACCAGTAACTGGCTTCGATATTAATGATGTACGTATTAAAGAATTGAAATCCGGTACAGATCATACATTAGAAGTAAGTGATGCTGAGCTCGCAGAATCAAAACAGTTAAAATTTAGCTCTAATATCAACGACTTAAAAGATTGTAACTTTTTTATTGTTACGGTACCAACGCCTATAGATGCTCATAAACAACCAGATTTAACCCCTCTTGTTAAAGCGTCTACAGCAATTGGCAGTGTGTTAAGCAAAGGTGCTATTGTCGTATATGAATCTACAGTATATCCAGGAGCTACTGAGGAGGTCTGCATACCAGAGTTAGAACGCTCATCAAAGCTTAAATTTAACCAAGATTTTTATGCAGGATACAGTCCAGAACGCATTAATCCAGGTGATAAAGAGCACCGTGTAACAAATATTTTAAAGGTCACTGCGGGTTCAACCCCAGAAGTAGCAGACTTTATAGATGACGTTTATAACTTAATTATCACAGCGGGAACACATAAAGCAGAATCGATAAAAGTTGCTGAGGCCGCTAAAGTCATTGAAAACACTCAGCGCGATGTAAATATTGCATTGATTAACGAGTTAGCAGTTATCTTTAATAAAATGGGTATCGATACAGAGGCTGTATTAACAGCAGCGGGAACCAAATGGAATTTTTTACCCTTCCGCCCTGGTCTAGTTGGTGGACATTGTATCGGGGTTGACCCTTACTATTTAACTCATAAAGCACAAGCCATTGGTTACAACCCAGAAATTATTTTAGCAGGAAGACGTCTTAATGACAGTATGGGTGAATACGTCGTTACCCAGCTTATAAAAATAATGCTAAAAAGACGCATTCATGTCGATGGCGCTAAAGTTTTAATTATGGGGCTTAGCTTTAAAGAAAACTGTCCAGATGTGCGTAATACCAAGGTAATTGATATCGTGCATGAACTACAAGAATATAATATTCAAGTAGATGTTGTGGACCCGTGGGTAGACCCAAGTGAGGCTGAACATGAATATGGAATTAAGCCAATAAATGACATCTCTATGCTATCCAACGATTACGACGGAATTATCATGGCAGTGGCCCACCAAGAGTTTAAACAAATGGGAGTTGATAAAGTAAGATCGTTAGGCAAATCTGAGCATGTCCTTTATGATCTGAAATATGTATTTGATAAAGAGCATAGTGATCTTCGCCTTTAACTAAGTTAATAACCTTGGAATATATATCATGACACAATTTGATAATACCAAAAAAACACTAATGGAACATCCAAAAACTTGGTTAGTAACCGGGGTTGCAGGGTTTATTGGCTCAAACTTATTAGAGACACTGTTAAAGCTGAATCAGACTGTGGTTGGTTTAGATAACTTTGCAACAGGGTATCAAAAAAATTTAGACGAAGTTCAAAATCTGGTATCTCATGAACAATGGCAACGCTTTAGATTTATTGAAGGCGATATCAGAGACTTCAAGACCTGTACAAACGCTTGCTCTGGGGTCGATTATGTATTGCATCAAGCCGCACTAGGTTCTGTACCTCGCTCAATTAAAGATCCGATAACCACCAATGATGTTAATATTTCCGGTTTCTTAAATATGCTTACCGCTGCTCGAGATGCGGAGGTTGAAAGTTTTACATACGCGGCAAGTAGCTCGACTTATGGAGACCATCCTGGATTACCGAAAGTAGAAGAGACCATTGGTAAGCCACTGTCTCCTTATGCCGTCACTAAGTATGTCAACGAGCTATATGCCAATGTATTTGCAACTGTCTACGGTTTTAACAGCATAGGGCTACGTTATTTTAATGTTTTTGGTAAGCGTCAAAATCCTGGCGGTGCCTATGCTGCTGTTATCCCTAAATGGACCGCTGCAATGATTATCGGTGAGCCTGTCTATGTAAACGGTGATGGCGAAACTAGCCGAGACTTTTGCTATATAGATAATACCGTGCAAATGAATATTTTAGCAGCCACGACTCAGAATGCGGATGCCAAAAATCAAATCTATAACGTAGCCGTAGGCGATAGAACGACGCTTAACGAGCTATTCAATGCCATTAAATCTGCACTGGATGATAATGCAATTACTTATAAAGATGAACCAGTCTATCGCGACTTTAGAGAAGGCGACGTTAGGCATAGTCAAGCAGACATTAGTAAAGCCATAAACATGCTTGGATATAGGCCAATATTCAATATTAATAAAGGTATAGATGAAGCAATTGCTTGGTTTGTTAAGCATAAACACGTTCTTTAAATTAATTTAAAAATAAGAGGTATACATCAATGAAAAATTTTGCGCTAATTGGGGCCTCGGGATATATTGCACCCCGCCACATGAAAGCTATAAACAATACTCATAATAACCTTATTGCAGCTTATGACCCTAACGACTCTGTAGGGATAATTGATAGTTATTTCCCAGAGGCTCATTTTTTTACGGAGTTTGAGAGATTTGATAGGCATATTGATAAGTTAAGCAGGCATCCGAACAATCAAAAGATTGATTACATGTCTATATGTTCACCAAACTATTTACATGATTCGCACATGCGATTTGCTTTAAGAAATGGAGCAGATGCCATTTGTGAAAAGCCATTAGTACTTAATCCTTGGAACATCGATGGTTTAGTAGATATTGAAAAAAGTACAGGACATAAAATCAACACTATATTACAGTTAAGACTTCACCCTTCTATTATAGATTTAAAACAGAGGGTTCAAAGCAAAAGTATTTCTAAAAAATATGAAGTAGATTTAACATATATAACAGCTCGAGGACGTTGGTATTTACAATCATGGAAAGGAGATTCAAAAAAGTCTGGTGGTATAGCTACTAATATTGGGGTTCATTTCTTTGACATGTTGCATTTCATCTTTGGTAAGTTACAAGATAATATTGTTCATTTCTCTTCTGAAACTACTGCTGGTGGATATTTGGAGTATGAAAATGCTCGTGTCCGTTGGTTCCTGTCAATAGATGTTAAAGATATACCTGAAGAGATTCTTTCTACGGGGCAAAGAACTTTTCGTTCTATCACTGTAGATGGTAAAGAAATCGAGTTTTCAGGAGGATTTACTGATTTACACGATCGCAGTTATAAAGAAATTCTTAAAGGTAATGGTTTTGGCCTAGAAGAAAATAGAACCGCTATAAATACGGTTGCTCATATTCGGGATGCAAAAAGTATTGGATTAAAAGGTGAGTACCACCCCTTTTTAAAAAATAAAATCTAAAATAAATATACAAGGTATAAAAATGAGTAATTTCTATCGACATCCTACTGCAATTATTGATGACGGTGCTTCAATTGGTGAAGAAAGTAAGGTTTGGCACTTTGTGCATATATGTGCTGGTGCTGTCATCGGTAAAAAATGCTCTATGGGTCAAAATGTTTTTATAGGTAATAAAGTTATCATTGGTAATGACTGTAAAATACAAAATAATGTTTCTATCTATGACAACGTTACTCTTGAAGATGGTGTTTTTTGTGGACCCAGCATGGTATTCACCAATGTTTATAACCCGCGCTCATTTGTAGATAGAAAGTCAGAATATATGAGCACATTTGTTAAAAAAGGAGCAACCTTAGGAGCTAATTGTACAATAGTATGTGGAATAACTATTGGTGAGTTTGCATTTATCGGCGCTGGCTCTTTAGTCAATAAAGATGTGCCTGATTATGCTCTACTAGTTGGTGTACCGGCTAAACAAATTGGATGGATGAGCGAATTTGGCGAACGTTTAAACCTACCAGTTAAAGGTAATGGAGAAGCCATTTGTACCCATACAGGTACTAAATATATTCTTAATGATAGTAAGTTGACTAAGGAGATATAGACATGAAATTTATTGACTTAGCTGCTCAACAGGAACGCATAGGCGATAAAATCCAAGCTAATATCCAAAAAGTGTTAACACATGGCCAATATATATTAGGCCCTGAAGTAGATGAGCTTGAAGAAAAGCTATGCGAGTATAATGGGGCCAAATATTGTATTACTTGTGCTAATGGTACAGATGCTTTGCAAATTTCTTTAATGGCATTGGGTGTAGGGCCCGGAGACGAAGTAATAACCCCTGGATTTACCTATATTGCTACAGCTGAAACAGTTGCCTTATTAGGTGCAACCCCTATATATGTAGATATTGATGCAAAGACCTATAACATAGACGCCACGCTTTTAGAAGCTGCTATTACCTCTCGTACTAAAGCAATTATTCCAGTTAGCTTATACGGTCAATGTGCAGATTTTGACGCTATCAATGCCATAGCTGATAAACATAATTTACCTGTTATTGAGGATGGTGCTCAAAGTTTTGGAGCAACTTATAAAGGTAAAAAATCTTGTAATTTAACAACTATAGGTTGCACAAGCTTTTTTCCTAGCAAACCTTTAGGTTGCTATGGGGATGGGGGTGCTATATTTACTAATAACGAAGACTTAGCAACTATTATTCGGCAAATTGCACGTCATGGGCAAGATCGAAGATATCATCACATACGTATTGGTGTGAATAGTCGTCTAGATACACTACAGGCTGCTATTTTATTACCAAAATTAGAAATCCTTGATGATGAAATAAAAGCGAAACAAAAACTTTCTAGCACCTATACAGAACAATTAAATAATTTCGGTATTACCACAACGCCACTAATTAGACCCTATAATGAAAGTGCCTGGGCGCAATATACAATACAAACTGAAAATCGTGATGTTTTGCAATCGGAATTGAAAAAGCAAAACATCCCCACTGCAGTGCACTACCCTATCCCTCTTAATAAACAACCGGCTGTTTCTGATAGTTCTAGTAAATTGCCAGTTGGTAATTTGGTTTCAAAAAAAGTCGTTAGTTTGCCGATGCATCCCTATTTGAGTGAGGAAGATCTGTGTACTATAGTTAATCAAATAAAAAGTTTAACTCCGGAACTTTAAAACTTATGATAAAGAAAGAATGATTCAAATATGAATATATTTTGGCAAAGAGTATTAACTGTAGCCTCTGGAACAGGAATAGCTCAACTAATACTATTAGCAGTTTTACCTATCTTAACTAGAGAAATAAATAAAGAGATTATGGGTAGTTACTTCTATGGTATTAGTGTTGCTACTATTTTTGTAGTAATAGGAAATCTTAGACTAGATATGGCTATCTTTATTGAAGATTCCATTAAAGGCAGTTTGGAGGTGTTAAGAACATCAATACTTGTTGCAGTTTTAACCAGTTTAATTTTTGCACTTATTACTATAATACTAAATTATTTTGAAGTCTTAGAGTATAGTATTTATTTTTGGCTGTCAGTATCTATTATACTATTTGCATTAAGCTTTAACTCTGTATTGCAATCCATTTATATACAGAATACTGAATATAAGAAACTAAGTCTTAATAAAATATTTCAAGCACTATTAATAAGTGTTGGTTTACTACTATGTGCTAAAGTCTCGCCTTCTGGAGAAAATCTTTTAGCATTCCATGCCCTAGGTTTGATCTCCTCATGTGCTTTATTAATACTACTTTTACCTACTTTAAAGGAATCCAAGTTATTTCATGTAAATTTGGAAAAGTCTAAAGAAGTTCTTATTAAGCATAAGAACTTCCCACTAATTTCAATGCCCGCAGGTTTAATAAACAGCTTAGCTATACAGTTGCCAATTATTATTATAGGTTTTAAGTTTGGGACAAGTGCAGTAGCTATTTATGCGTTAATGTCTAGAGTAATGCTAGCCCCCATATCTTTAATCGGAGGCTCCATACTTTCTGTTTTTAAAGAAAAAGCAGCTACCGAATTTAGACTTACAGGACAATGCACTAAAAGTTATGTAGAGACTTTTAAATCTTTGTTTTCAATTTCAATAATACCTTTAATAGTCGCTATATTATTTATAGAACAAATTTTTATTTTTATTTTTGGTGCGAATTGGGCTGATTCAGGGGCCTTAGCGCAAATAATGCTTCCAATGTTTTTTTTAAAATTCATTTCAAGTCCATTAAGCTATACTTTTTTTATTAGCAATGGTCAGAAGTATGATTTAATCTGGCAAATTTCACTCTTAACTTTTACCTTGATTTCTTTTTTAACCACTGATGATATTTTCTCTGCTGTTAAGCTATACTCAATCATATATTCATTTCACTATATCGTGTATTTAGCTATGTCATATACCCTTTCAAAAGCTAAAACAGCTAGGACTATTAATTAATATGTGGATACACTAATGCAGTTAAAAAACCTCCAAATTTACATCTTTACTGTATTTGTATTCTTCTCTTTTCAACCATTTTTCGTGTGGGAAAGATCATGGATGTTTACCTTAGTCTCAGCGGCATTTGTTGCGACATGCTTATTTACTAAGCCGAAAACAAGTTTAGATGTAAGAGTGCTTTTTTATATTATTTTTGTAGCAATGTTTTTTACCTATTTAATGATACCTTTCAGACAGTATGACTTTTTTAGTCTTAAACATATTTTATATATGTCAATGCTTATACTAGGAGTTCTATGGCTGAATAAAGATTTAATAAGAGTATGGAATAACGTCAAATATATTATATTTATAATTACCTTGCTAAGCATCATATCTATTATATTATTTTACTTAAAAGCGCCATTCCCAGATTATCAAATACCACAAGAAACACGTTTAAAATCTACAGATGTATACAAAATATACTATGGAATGGCATATTTAAATACCCAGCTATACAATATTAGCGGCATTAATATCATTAGAAATATTGGTTGGTTTGGTGAGCCTGGCCATTTTGGTTTATACCTGTGTATCCTTTTAGCTGCAGAGAAAGAACCTTTCAAAGGTAAAATAAATAAAACGTTAGTCCTTGGTATCATTTCTACTTTTTCAGCGGCCGCATATTTCATATTTCTATTAATTCTATTAATAAAGTCAAACAAAACCAATTTCTTGATTAGGACAATTTTTCTTTCTCCGATAATTATCCTGTTATTTTTTAGTGAAAGTTTTTTAAAAATACTTAACTTTATGACCTCAAAATTCCAAGGTGATGACTTATTGGATGAAAGGTCTCAACTAGATATGTCTGCTTTCAATCTTGATAATTTTGACATTATATTTGGTTTAGGCAATAAAGTTCTTGAGCACTATAATATGTTTTCTTCCGATATTAGAGCATTCTTATTAAAGTATGGTTATTTATCAATTATCTTTTTCATAATAGGAATTACCCCTACTATTCTACAGATTTTAAAAACTAAGGAATTCAAAACACTTGGAGTTTTTTCATTCCTAATATTTGCCTTAGCTATTCATCGTTCATGGATGTTAGATACTTTCTACGTATGGTTCTTCATCTTAATAATATTACTCAAAAGTATATATATAAACCCAAGAGGTTCTTATAATGTGTAGCAGACCTAAGTATATTGTTTTGGTTTCTATGGATATAGGTGGCGCTGAAAAAAGATTTGTTGATATCTTCAAATCGTTATTGCACAAAGATAATAATATTTTTTTAGTTATTAGCGCCAAACTTTACAGCAAATTAGATTTTGAAAATGAAGATAACATTGTAATTATTGGTAAACCAAATGATAGTTTCCTAACTTTTATATCAAACTATTATGCATGGTTGAAAAACCTTAAAAATATTAAAGCAAATTTTCTCTATCCGATGAATTGCCTGTTTTTTTTGCATTGGTTTAAGCCCCATAATATAACCATGTCTCTAACTAATTGCTATTATGCTCCATCTTTAAAAACTTTTAACCGTTCAAGAGTTCGTCAATTTATATCCCTTTTTTTTGTTTCAAAAGTCGACATCCTTAATCCTGATATTTTTAACAAAGTATCTAGTTACAAATTAATAAAAAGCTCTAAACTTTTTCTAACACCTAATGGAACCTATGTTTATCCGAAAGCTATTGAATTACAAACCAAGAAACCGCTATATGGCTATATCGGTAGATTAATTAATGGCAAAGGCGTAGAAAAGCTACTTGATATTATTCCTGACATATGGAATCTTATAAAGTTAGAAGTGGCAGAAGACTTTAGTTTTTTTATTGCCGGCTATGGCCCCTTAGAAGATTCAGTCAAGTATAAAGTCAAACTATTAGAAGAGTTAGGTATACCAATTATATTTTATGGATACGTACCTGCTGAGCAAATACTTAGTAAAGCTAGACTGGTTTTTTCTCTTCAGGAAATAACAAATTATCCGTCACGAGTTGTCGCTGAGGCTATATTGAATGGTTGTAGTGTGTTAGTAAGTGATACTGGAGATTCTCGTAACTTTGGTAATTTCGAAAATGGTTTAGATTATATATCTCCTAACCTATCCGCATCAGAAATAGCAGAATTAATTATTGAGACCGAACATAACTATAACGATAACACTCAATTTAACTCTATAGTCAGTGAGGCTGGTTTACAAAGGTTTTCAAGCCCCAAAGTTATAGATTACTTCCATCGTATACTTCAAAAATAGAGATATGAACTATGAAGTTTCTAATTATCGCAAGCTATCCTGTCTCACTCCTTAAATTCCGTGGTGCATTGATCAATGCCCTTCATAACCAAGGTTTTGAGATTCATATAGCAGCACCTGAGTTTGACAACTTTCCGAAGGAGTTCCAGAAGCTTCAAGCACTTGGTTATATAGTGCACAATATACCAATGCAGCGTACTGGTACTAATCCTATTAATGATGCCAAAACATTAGCCGCATTATATTTTTTAGCAAAGAAAATTAAACCCGACTATGTAATGAGCTATACCATAAAACCTGTTATTTATGGAACGATCGCATCGTGGCTTGCTAAAGTACCAAACCGCTTCGCATTAATCACTGGACTCGGTTACGCATTCCAACAAGTAGAAGAAACTGCAAAACGTAGTAAGTTACAAAAGCTGATACATAGTCTTTATAAACAAGCGTTATCTAAAGCTGATAAAGTGTTTTTCCAGAACCCTGACGATTTGCAGCTTTTTAAGAACCTAAATTTAATTTCATCAACTACCTCTGTCGCACTTGTTAATGGATCAGGAGTTGATGTTATGGAATATGATATTGCACCGCTTCCATTAAAAGATGATAAACCTAAGATTAGGTTTTTATTAATAGCTCGACTGCTCGGCGACAAAGGTGTTAGAGAGTATGCTGAAGCATCTAAAATTATTAAATCTAAATATCCGCAAACCCAATTTGACTTAGTAGGCTGGATAGATGAAAACCCTGATGCTATACAGCAGCATGAGCTCGATAGCTGGGTAGACAATAAGATATTTAATTTTTGGGGTAAGTTAGATGATGTAAAACCAGCCATTGCAGCTAGCTCAGTTTATGTATTACCTTCATACCGAGAGGGTACTCCTCGCACAGTCCTAGAAGCTATGTCCATGGGTCGCCCTATTATTACCACTGATGCACCGGGTTGTCGAGAGACTGTTATAAATGGCTATAATGGCTATCTCGTTGCTATTAAATCTGTAGATCAATTAGCGATAGCAATGGAGCAGTTTATAAAGCATCCAGATTTAATAATTTCAATGGGAAAAGCCTCTCGTCAATTAGCAGAAAAAAAGTTTGACGTGCATAACGTGAATAAATCTATGCTTACTGAAATGGGATTATAATAATAGGTAACTCTATGCTAAAACGCCTCTTTGATATTACTGCCAGTTCGGCAGCTCTTGTACTGCTCGCTCCTGTATATACGGCAATCGCATACAAAGTTAAGAAAAATCTCGGCTCGCCCGTTTTATTTCGCCAAACTCGTCCAGGTTTGCACGGTGAGCCTTTTGAAATGATTAAGTTTCGCACCATGAGAGACGCAACAGACGATCAAGGACACCCCTTACCTGACAGCGAGCGTTTGACCGAATTTGGGAAAAAGCTACGCGCTACAAGTTTAGATGAGCTGCCTGAGTTTTGGAACGTGCTAAAGGGAGATATGAGCTTAGTAGGCCCTCGTCCCCTACTTATGCAATATGTGCCTCTTTATAATAAAGAACAAGCACGCCGGCATGAGGTGCGTCCTGGTATAACAGGCTATGCTCAAGTAAATGGTCGTAATGCTATTAGTTGGGAAGAGAAGTTTAAATTAGATACCTGGTATGTCGACAATCAATCATTATGGTTGGATCTAAAAATACTGGTTAAAACCATAAAAAAAGTAATTGTTAAGGATGGCATTAATCCCGAAGGAGAAGATGAGAATCTTCATTTTTTTACTGGTAGTAATTCTGAGGATGAATAAATAAATGATAGAAGATGTATTAGTAGACTTTATACCCATTGGTGATATGTGGGACAAACAAATCCAACAATACTCTTTTGATGTTTATCATTTATCAGGATGGCTGATGGCTTCCTCCCTAATCGATAAGGGAACTCCTAAAGGGATTATAGCTGAGTATAGGGGCAAAAAAATCCTTATGCCTTTCATAGCAAGAGATCTTGGGAATGGCTACTGGGATGCGACCTCTAGCTATGGTTATGGCGGTCCAATAATCGATGACTCACTCACGTATGACGAGATAAATATAATTTTAGAGCAGATACAGTCCTTTTTGTTTAATGAAGGCTGCGTTTCATTATTTAAAAGACTACATCCACTGCTTAATAAGCAATGGAATGATAACATCACTGTAGGTCAAACATTGACCCATGGCCAAACATTAATCTCTGACTTAACAAAATCAGAGGAAGAGCATGAGAGTGAGACTTCAAGGAGGCATAGACGAGGTATAAAAAAAGCAATTAAGAATAATGTAGTATCTACAATAGAACAGTTTTCAGAAGAGAATATCCCAATATTTTCTCAAATATACTTAGAGACCATGGACAACGCTAAAGCATCAGAGTATTACTATTTTGACAATAAGTATTACTACTCCCTTAAAGATAACCTTCACGATAGACTAAAGCTATTCATGGCATATCATGAAGGCAAGGCAATAGCAGCTTTACTTTGTACACATTGTAAAGAAAATGGAATTATTCAAGCCCACTTAGGTGGTACATTAAACGAATATAAATACCTCGAACCCTACAAGTTGCTTATATATCAAGCAAGAGCTTGGGGACGTGAAAATAATTACAAGGTACTACATTTTGGCGGTGGCGTGGGTGCACAAAAAGACTCAATATATGACTTTAAAAAAGGGTTCAGCTCTCAGGAGTATGAACTGTATTTTAAGACATATAGGCTAATTATTAACCCAATGAAATATGATGATTTAGTTCAATGTGCCAACCTTACATCAACGTCAGAAAATTTAAACTACTTTCCTTTATACAGATCGGAAAAAGCCAATATTAAATTGGAAGAAACCTAAGATAAAACCTTACTTTATAGTTGCTAAAAACTGATTGCCTTAGTCACAGAATACTTTTATTTATTTTTCAGTGATTATTGGGTTTGATATTAAAATAATAACTTATTGATGGTTTTTCATACGTATAACGTCAACTCTTTAAATCATATTTAATTTTTTATTAGTAATCAATTAATATTCTCGGATTTTACTCATGTTGTACACAGATTACTATCAATTAGACTATAACATTGACACAACTAAAACCAAATTAATGTAATAGGGAATTAAAAGTTAATTAGGCTAAGACCTTAGGATTAAATAAATTGATACATATATCTAATAATGGTAAACAATTGATTCATTACGGAATTTTATTTTTATTATCAAATATGCAGACAAGCCATGAATAATATATTTGCTTTATACGGTGCTGCTGGTTGTGGTCGTAGCTTAATGCCTTCGGCCATTAAACAGCTTAAGCTTTCAGACAACGACCATGAAAATAAGATTATCTTTATTGATGATGCTTATAAGGAAATAACGGTTGTTAACGGATATTTGGCTATGAACTATGCTATGTTTGCAGCTTTAGATACACCCAACAAATCAGTCCTTATTGCCATTTCAAATAGTCTAATACGCCAGAAGCTGGCTGAAAAATTACTTAAAGACAATATATCAATGTGGACGGTTATCGATGATACTGCTATCGTGATGGATGAAGTAAATATCTCATCAGGTGCTGCCCTCAGTCCATATGTAACGATCGGCTCTAATGTTAGCATTGGCAAATGCTTCCATGCCAATCTATATAGCTATGTAGAGCATGACTGCATAATTGGCGATTTCGTTACCTTTGCACCAAGGGTAAACTGTAATGGAAATATCCACATCCATGATCATGCTTATATAGGTACTGGTGCAGTTATTAAAAATGGAACACCTGATCAACCAATCATTATTGGAAGAGGCGCTATTGTAGGTATGGGTGCGGTTGTGACTAAAAATGTACCAGCAGGTGCTGTTGTCGTAGGCAACCCTGCCCGTCCCTTAATTAAATAACCCTTAATTAAAGAGATAGTGACAGCTAATATTTTCGATTGTTTCACAATGACAAAACCTTAATTTATACATCGCTTACAACCTCATAAAAAAATTTTATGGCATATACACTCGCTCACATGGCTGCTGCTCTGCCTTTTTATCGCAAAAATACGCCAACCCATAGTCTACGTTGGCTAAACTTCGAAGCGATGCTGATTGGTTGTATGATGCCAGATATGCCTTACTATGTTGGTAACTTATTTATAAATTTTGCCAGTGATGAGAAGGCATGGGTGACCTCGCATGATTGGATAAGCTTATTAACTTATTGCTTACCATGGGGATTGGTGTTATTTGCTTTATGGCAGTGGTGGCTTAAACCGGCACTATTTGGGCTCATAAACCCTTTTTTATACCCCTCTTTTATTTCGCAATCTTTAGTTATTAAAGAACCCACTAAGCAAAATATTACTAATATCCAGCAGAGTCGCGAATGCAACATCGATTTTTTGCCTGTGAATAATATGAGTATTTCAGTAGGCAGCAGGCCTAAAACAACGCATAGTATAAATATTCAGGAAGCTCAACCTATTATTCTGCGGGCTTTGTATTGGTTAAGCCATCATTTTTTACCCATTGCTACCGCCCTCGTTTTCGGGGCAGCTACACATTTAATATGGGATGGTATTACCCATCCTGATGGGTTTATCGCCAACCGCTTTGATTGGCTACAGATTTGGATAAGTATACCTTTATTAGATAATATCCAGCTGGCTCGTTTTTTGCAGTTTTTTACCTCAGTAATTGGAATAGCTGCTTTAATATGGTTTACTAGTATTCTTTTTTTAAAACAGCGAAAAAACAACTTATCTACGCTTAACTCTTTAAACAAAGTAGTTAATAACAGTGCCTCAAATCCTAACTTAAAACAATTGCAGCGATTTAACCCTCCGCATTTACTATTTAGTAAAACCCAAAGCTTATTAATTATTGGGTTTATAGCTATAACTTCTATTATTATAGGGATTCGAGAATCACTTAGATTCTATCCCCTTTTTGTCAGTCAGCCTTATTCGTTTGCCGCACAAGTACTCATACGTTGGTTACCTAAAACCGCAGTAATAGTGTTTTTTTACACCCTACTTTTTCATATAATATATTGGTTTAATCACTCCCGCCGAATTTAAGCCGAAATTCACTGTCGCAAAGTCTTGCACCGCTAATACAGTCTCCTAAAGTTTTGTAGAATGCTTCTCATTACAAAATATAAATTGGCTAAATGTTGTACTCTAGCGAGATCTCTGCAATAGTGAGGCGCTCATCTAGAGTACAAACCATTTAGGTATGACTAAATGTTGATTTTTTCATGACGAATTCTCCTGCTATAATTCTATCAGTGAGTGTCTACTTTTATTATAGTACTCATTGATACTGAATATTATTAAAAATACCAAATACGTCATCTAAAGTATTAATAGAGATAGAAATTGAAAATACAATAGGTCTAAGTTATTAAATTATATAGGCATGTCATCACTCTAAATTATCTAGAATATCATCAGTGAGTTAGATAGACTAAGTCTAAAATAATAATTTATCTTATAGTTAATCAAGCCATGAATAAAAGTGAAAACAAACCTGTTTTATATTTAACTGTCATTATTAAGTATTAAGTATACTTTATACTTTAATAAACGTTTATAACAAACATATTAAATGGTTAAAATAATGCGAGCATTATCAGACAAGGAAATTATATGATCCCGCCTATCTTAGACATCATTCCCCCTAATCAAAAAACCCCTTTGGTTATACAGGTTGGTAAAATACAAACTATACCGGTACAGAAAAACTCTAAATTTTTTATCACTGAGGACTTAGACCTTTTTTCTAAAAAAAGGAATTCTGTACGTGAAGATGATGATCTGCTGATATATAAAGATGATGAAGTTGTTTTCCGTTTACAAGATTACTTTAACCAAACTGAAAACTCTGAAGACTCAGTATCATTAACTGGTGTTGATGCTAACGGTCAATTTTATAATTTTTTAGTAGATGAGACTGGGTTAATATCAGAAGCACCAAGTACTGAGTCCATAGAAACTACAAGCTATACACCCTGGGTGTTTTCTGGAGCGGCCGCCGCTATTGGTACATATAGCTTAACAACTGTTAGTGGTGACGATACCGATAATGATGATGCTGTTGTCATCCCCGAACCTAATAAACCTGTTCCTGTCGATACTGTTAAACCTCCTACCAATGAAGATACTAAAGTAAACAACGACGACACCCCTAAAGTCATTACGGACAATGACACTACCATCGATACTACGCCTGATAAAATTACAGATATCTATGACGATGAACTAGCGCCTGTTGTTCCTGTTGTTAAAGATGATGTTGTCAAAGATGAGGAAAAAATAGCAACGGATAGTGACGATAATGATGATGCTGTTGTCATCCCCGAACCTAATAAACCTGTTCCTGTCGATACTGTTAAACCTCCTACCAATGAAGATACTAAAGTAAACAACGACGACACCCCTAAAGTCATTACGGACAATGACACTACCATCGATACTACGCCTGATAAAATTACAGATATCTATGACGATGAACTAGCGCCTGTTGTTCCTGTTGTTAAAGATGATGTTGTCAAAGATGAGGAAAAAATAGCAACGGATAGTGACGATAATGATGATGCTGTTGTCATCCCCGAACCTAGTAAACCTGTTCCTGTCGATACTGTTAAACCTCCTACCAATGAAGATCCTAAAGTAAACAACGACGACACCCCTAAAGTCATTACGGACAATGACACTACCATCGATACTACGCCTGATAAAATTACAGATATCTATGACGATGAACTAGCGCCTGTTGTTCCTGTTGTTAAAGATGATGTTGTCAAAGATGAGGAAAAAATAGCAACGGATAGTGACGATAATGATGATGCTGTTATCATCCCCGAACCTAGTAAACCTGTTCCAGTCGATACTGTTAAACCTCCTACCAATGAAGATACTAAAGTAAACAACGACGACACCCCTAAAGTCATTACGGACAATGACACTACCATCGATACTACGCCTGATAAAATTACAGATATCTATGACGATGAACTAGCGCCTGTTGTTCCTGTTGTTAAAGATGATGTTGTCAAAGATGAGGAAAAAATAGCAACGGATAGTGACGATAATGATGATGCTGTTGTCATCCCCGAACCTAGTAAACCTGTTCCTGTCGATACTGTTAAACCTCCTACCAATGAAGATCCTAAAGTAAACAACGACGACACCCCTAAAGTCATTACGGACAATGACACTACCATCGATACTACGCCTGATAAAATTACAGATATCTATGACGATGAACTAGCGCCTGTTGTTCCTGTTGTTAAAGATGATGTTGTCAAAGATGAGGAAAAAATAGCAACGGATAGTGACGATAATGATGATGCTGTTGTCATCCCCGAACCTAGTAAACCTGTTCCTGTCGATACTGTTAAACCTCCTACCAATGAAGATACTAAAGTAAACAACGACGATGTAATAAGTTATATTCCTGAACCCCCAACTGATCTCATTATTGATGTGAAAACGTCAGACTACGGTGCGAAAGGGGATGGCAAAACCGACGATACTCAAGCAATTCAAAAAGCAATTAACGATGTAGCAAAGCTTGGGGGTGGGACAGTTTTAATCCCCCAAGGTCATTATATGGTTAATGCTGACTCTATGCTAAATATGCGTAGCAATGTAACTGTTAAAATGAATGATAATACGATCCTTGAAGTAATACCCAATGGTTCTGATAGATATAGTTTATTTTCATTCTATCTCGTAGAAAATGCTCATATTAGTGGTGGTACTCTTATTGGTGACCGTGATACTCATCTTGGCACCACTGGGGAGTGGGGAATGGGGGTACGAATACTATCCTCAAAAAATGTGGTAGTTGAAAATGTTACTGCTAAAGATTTTTGGGGCGATGGTTATTATATAGGCTGGGGAGGAGTGACTAAAGGATCTAGTGAGAATATTGTCTTATATAATGTTGTTGCAGATCATAATCGTCGTCAAGGAATCAGTATTACAGAAGGTAATGATATTAAAATATTAAATTCAACTTTTAAAAATAATAGAGGCACGGCACCTGCAGCTGGTATTGATATTGAGCCAAACGATAACCAAACTGTAACCAATGTAGACATTATTGGATCTACGTTCATTGATAACGCTGGAACTGGTATATATCTTACTGAAGGTGCTCTACGAACCAATGTGGAAATTAGTAATATTCGTATTGAAGGAAACATTTCTAAAGGTAATGCAAAAGGTAGCCTTATATTATACGGTATAAGTGACAGTCACATTACTAATAACTTTCTCTATGCTGAAGACAGCAAACCAGTTGGTATTAGAATTAATAAACAAGGTAAAAGAATATTTATTAGCGACAATCTCGTTGTTAATGGTTTAATTGATGATCATTCTGGAGTTAATACCACAAATATTATTAAAAATAACACTGTGCTTTCTAAAGAAGCATATTACTCGACTTTGTATGATTCAATTGAATCAAATCTAAAAAGCTCGAACAATACTATTGATAACTTTAATGCGGCTATTCTATCTGAGAAAGATTATTACGTGTCAGACAATGATGTGTTTAGTATTGAAAATCATTCTTTAGATAAAAACATGTTGAATCTTTATCTAATGGGTAAAGATAAAGCTATAAAGGCTATTGGTAATGATGAAGATAACGTTATTATAGGTAATGTAGGTAACAATATTATAAAAAGTGGTAATGGCAATGACGTATTAGATGGAAACAAAGGCAATGATACTTTGACCGGAGAACAAGGTGCTGATACTTTTCTTTTCCGAGCTGAGCTTAGTAAAAACAACTTGGATACCATTACTGACTTTAGCCGAGAAGAAGGGGACAAAATTGGTTTGAGTAAGGCTATTTTTGGTAAGTTAAACGATAATTGGTTCACATCAGATCCGAATTTAATAGACGCCAATACACGTATTATCCAAAAAGGAGATGCGTTATACTTCGATGCGGATGGTTCGGGAAGTGCTTATAATCAAATACAATTTGCGATAGTAAATGAACCCCTTACAGAGAAAGACTTTGTTATTAACTTAGTTTTATAAGAGAGTTTTTTAAAAATAATTTCATCTAATTCAATTGTTTATTTATAATTATTCAGCAACAATCAAAAATAATTCATTAGACCCAGATTATAATAATTTTTGATAATTGTGCTTTAAAATATCTAAAGTATTTTCTACTGGTCTAATTAAAAGAAGGTTTTAATAATGTTAAATACTAAATTCTCGCCTTGGCCAAGCTTTACTCAAGAAGAAGCAGATGCCGTCAGTCAGGTTCTACTCTCTAATAAAGTTAACTATTGGACAGGCAATGAAGGTCGCGAATTCGAACGTGAGTTTGCTAAGTTTGCTGATAGCAAATATGCCATTGCAGTGGGTAATGGTACTCTAGCCTTGGATGTGGCTTTAGAGGCTTTGGACTTGCAACCAGACGATGAGGTTATCGTTACGCCGCGTACCTTTATTGCTAGCGTTTCTAGTGTCGTTAATGCTGGGGCAAAGCCTATATTTGCTGATATTGACCCTGACAGCGGTAATATAGCCCCTGAAACAATTGCTGCTGTGATCACTGATAAAACTCGGGCCATTGTTTGTGTCCATCTAGCAGGTTGGCCTTGTGATATGGATGGTATTATGGCATTGGCTGATAGGCATAACCTATTCGTCATAGAGGATTGTGCACAAGCCCATGGCGCTCGTTATAAAGGTCGTAGTGTGGGAAGTATTGGTCATATTGGGGCATGGAGTTTCTGCCAAGATAAGATCATGACCACTGGCGGTGAAGGGGGAATGGTTACTACCAATGATGAGACACTGTGGCGTAAGATGTGGGCGTTTAAAGACCATGGTAAAAGCTATGCTGCCGTTTATGAAAAAGAGCATCCACCCGGATACCGCTGGTTACATGAAAGCTTTGGTACAAACTGGCGCCTAACTGAAATGCAATCTGCTATTGGTCGTATTCAGCTTAGATATATGCCTGAATGGACCAAAAAGCGCACGGTTAATGCGCACGCTATATTGCAAGCCTGTAAACCATGGGAAGCCAAAGGCTATTTGAATGTTCCTGTTATGGAAGAAACCGAAGGCTTTACAGAATGCACGCATGCTTACTATAAGCTATATGTTTATGTAAACCCTGATAACTTGCCAGCAGGATGGACACGTGATCGTATTATTACGCAGATAAACGAACATGATGTGCCCTGTTATTCTGGTTCAGCATCTGAGGTATATTTAGAGAAAGCTTTTGATAATACTGGATTACGCCCAGACCCAAGGTTACCTGTTGCGAAACAGCTTGGTGACACCAGTTTAATGTTTTTGATACATCCGACATTAACAGAAGATGAGATTAAACAAACTGTTGAAGCGATTAATGCTGTATTTAGCGATGTGGATAGAAAATAAGCAAAGAATAACTGTTTAGTAGGGAGGATAGATTAAAAATAGTAAGCCATGCCTAATCAGTGAATACCCAATCAGGTAATGCATTAGCTGATTGGGCTAATTGTATAAATGTTCAATAACTCTACCACTAACCTTAAAACATGGTTTCCTTGTGTATCGTGTAACTAAAGTATACTGAGTTAACTTATGAGGAACGATTAGTGTTAGTCAGTAAAAAAATCTTTAAAAAATACTAAAATTTCATATTCTACTATCATAATTCAATCGCCAAAAACTGACGTAGCTCATCTGACTGTTGACTAACCAGGCGTTTTTTATTAACCGCACGTTTTAGCGCTGTCCAAATATTTTTATTTAACGCTTTATCACGTTGGTCTGCTTCCCGCCAGCCATAAATGTTCCAACCTTTTTGCTTCGAAACGCTGACACTTTCAGCATGGAGCTCTTCAAACAATATAGCAATAAACTCAGTTCCTAAAGCTTTATCATCGCTCACAACTGTCTTACCATTTAGATATTTTTGTTGTTTCATATCATTAGTAAGCATCATTTTTTCGTCATCATCTAATAGCTTAAATAACCTGACCCACATCGTACTCGCACCATAACTCTTGTCCATGACTTCTAAGAGCTCTGCACGATTTTTTGGTAAAGGAGTATCTACACCAGCTCCTACACCTTCAGCTAACAAGGACTCCGACCAACGCGCTAAACCTTCAGTCAGCCAGCCTTGTTTGAACATCATATAACTGTTTTGATAAAGGTGGAATAACTCATGTGCAGGGGTATTGTTTTTATGCGCAAAAACCTGATTGCTTACTTTCATACTAATAAAGCAATCGGGCGTACTCAAATTATTATTAGTTGTTACTTCATCATAAGCGATACCATAAGCTCTATTGGCAGGCGCTATGGTTACCGTTATAAATTTAGCGTTCTGATAGCGTGGGGCTGATAACGGCGGTTCTAATTTTAATACGCTTTTATATAGCCTATCTGCTATTACTAGTTGTTTTTGAATATCAACGACTTGCTCAGCTGAGGTTATGCGTGTTAACTCTTGTTCGACATCTTTATCAGTTTCTAGTGAGAACTTAAAAACATTTTGATTCGGTTGACTGGGGTATTTAAAAAATGCTCTGGGACGGTTAAGCTTATAACAAATACCTGCAGAGTTTATCAGTGCTGTCATAGAAGTAAAACTACCGTTATTATCAGATATATTCCAACTAGCTGCTGCGCTTGAATTCATAGGTTGTAAAGCTGTAATAAAAGCAGAAAGAACAAAAACTGTGCGTTTGTCTGGTAATTTCTTTAACATGGTTATTTCCTTTTAAGTCAAGAGATAGGGAGGCATATTCGCATTTTAAAAATTTTCAGTATTTTTAGCGATTTTCATATTTACATAATTTGCTTAGATTATTTAAAACAAATTTTTATATTCTCTGCATATAATTCATCGCTAATAAAGCAGTAATGATCAGAGTAGTAACTACTATATACTAGCCCAAGAACAACTTATTTAAACCAATACCATGAGACGCTTTAATCAAAATATGATCATTTTCTTGTATTAGAGCATCTAACTGCGTGGCAAGTTGTTTACTGTCTTGAAAATAGTGAACGGGTACCCCACTCTCTTTAAGTTTTGTGGATAGCTCTTGGCTCAACTTACCCACAAAAATAACCGTTCGGTAACTCATACCTTGAATGATAGGTGCTAAATCTATATGATATTTCTCACTATTATTGCCCAGCTCCAACATATCCCCCAAAATCAAAAGTTTTTGACGGTCAGGCACATTAAGTTGTTCAAACGTTTGTAGTGCGGCCTTCATAGATAACGGGTTAGCATTGTAAGCCTCATCATAAAGCGTGATAGGTTTATTTTGATACGACAATGATACAACCTTGCCCCTTCCAGACACCGCTTCAAATGTTTCAAGTATAGCAATTGCTTCCTTAATAGATAGATTAAAGTGGCTGGTAACTGCTAGAACAGCCATAGCATTTACCACCATATGCTGACCCCGAGCCATCAAACTTAATGTATATTTTTGATTATCAATCGCGATTATGGCCTGACCTTTTGACTCGGTATTTTTTTTCTTATCGTTGAGAGATAGTGATTTATTTTGTGTATAGCTAAGCAGTTTAATTGTCGAGTCTTTATGTACGCCATAACTGATGACTTTAAGCCCTTGAATATGAGCACAACGTTCAATCAAATCATATTGGTCAATATCTCGGCAAACCACAGCAAGTGAGCCTGGCAACATACCTTCAAAAATGCGCGCTTTTTTTAGCGCAATATTTTCTAAGTTATAGTGGTACTCAAGATGGGCGGGAGCAATATTAGTAATTAAAGCCACATCAGGGCGAACTAAATCAGTGTTTACAGCCATTGAGCCAATTGCCATCTCCATTACCCAATAGTTAACCTCCTGAGACATAGAAGCTAAATTCCATGCAATGCCTGCTGGCAGATTAGCGCTGGATTTCGTATAATCAGCACCACCGAACTTATCTAATGTATGCGCTAACATACTCACTGTCGTTGTTTTACCAGCACTCCCAGTGACACCTATTACTTGACCATTTAGAACTTGCCTAGCATACCGACCGATATCAATAGTTGCCTCCCGTACGTTACCAACCTTTAGTACAGGCACACCAACATCTCTGTATTCAGTTTCATCGTCTGTAATGATTGCGGATGCCCCTTTTTTAACTAATGATACAACGGCAACTTTAGGCAAATAACCTGTTTTCATGTTTTTGCCACGCGCCACCAGTAGCTGTCCCTGTTTAAAACTAGGTGACCAAATGCAAAGCCCTGTAGCTTGCCACTCTGACTGTGGGGGTTCTAGCCATCTACCTTTAGTCGCCTTTTGTAATGAATGACCCGTTAATACTGGTTTGGATGAGGCTAATTGCCTATTAACATCTCGACATGAAGCTAGCTTCGGATAAGTTGCCGTTTTTATGAAGGTGTTGTAAGCAATAAGACCAGATAAATAGTGTTCCACATCATCAATTCGTACTCTAAAAGAATGATGACGAATAAAGAAACCATGCAAAATACTATTTGGGGCTTTATAAAACATGGCCACTTCAGGAAAGAAGAATCCATTCATTAAGTAGTTTGCTCGAATATGCAGCGCCTGATAAAACCCTTGGATATCAAAGCCATCTAATATATCGCGAAACTCTGGATACTCATCTAATTTCAAAAGCATGTTATGAAATGCCATCGATAACTCTAACAAAGTGGGAAAGGTAGTAATACGATTTTTGATAAAATCGGTGTAGCCCTTAATATTATCGACGGCAAACTTAAAGTACTTCTTTTCAGGTTTATAAATAACCAGTTCATTTGAACAATAAGATAACCAATGGTCATGTGCCCGATCATGCTTGGCCTCAATAAAATAGTCAAACGCTCGGATAACGCAGTTGAGCCAACGATCATCCCTCGTAAGTCCATATAATCGCATTAAAGCAAAGGCAGCTTCTCCATCATAGTATATGATACGGTTTTTTTGTTTGAGGGTTAAATCTTTGCTATGTAAGACATGTACAAAGCTACCATCCTCTTGTTGCATCGCAAGAATACCTAGTGCTAATTTCTCAGCCAATGTATGGTATTGAACGGTAAAAGACTTATCTTCAAAGACCTGTAAATACTTGACCAATGCCAAGATAGCGACCGCATTTGCACCTAGTTTGATTTCTCCCCCTGTATCGATAACGTACGCTTTATCGTCATACAATTGAATCAGTTCATGAGTTAAGTAATACATCGCCTTATCGATTTGTGCCTGTATTTCTTCTAAAGCAAATGCTAAAGGCAACCCTAAGGACGATTTCGAATCACTGCTTGAGTTTGAACTCACTTCAAGACGACCAAAGGCCTTACAGGCTTCATAGCCCTCAATCAAGGCGTAGGTGCTACTGGCATGGCGTAGGCTGTTGTATGTATTGATGCTGCGATTAAAACATGGAAAATAGCCGTAAGTATATTGACCCGATGGATTAACTTGCTTGGCTAAAAAAATGCTGGCCTGCTCAATAATTGGCGCCGTGTTATCAGTCGATAAAGGCAGCATACGACGCCTACCCTTGTTACGTGGTTGCAGCTCCAGAATATGAAACTCATCCGTTACTAGATTGATAAAGACCCCTGCTGTATTAAAACTAACGACAGGTAAGTCATCTTGAAATTCTGGTATTTGACTACTGCCATGGCGAGCTCTTAAATATACCTTTAGGTTATTCTCATTAACGCCTGCATGGGCAACTTTATGACCCTGATACAAACACGCATTGGCATTGAGTTCCATTTCAGTCGCAAGTAACCAAGGCTCACGTATACCTTGAAAAGCAACGCCTGATCGATAATAATTACGCTTAAACCGCTTCAAGCTGTCCTTAAACCCGCCCCATCTCATTGGTGTTATTTGGTTTAACCACTCAAGTCTTAACCAAATGATAGGCGACTCAAATTTAGAGGATAGCGTGTGTAGTTTTTTAGCTACTATTGGCAATATTTGTTCAAACTTTATAAAACCATTGCTATACTCAAGATTGGCCTCACAGATACCTTGTCCCTGATTATTTAACTGTCTAACAGTTACTAAGTCATCAATAATGAAGGTTACCGTTTTAGCTCTTTTATAACCATCAGATACCGACAAGATAAAAGTGCTAGGCAGTGTATGTAACGTTGCATCTAGAAAGTCGTTATCCTTACGGTTATTAAGTACAAACTGAGTAATACGCGTTTGCACCCAGCTCTCATAAATGTGACAAAGATTTTTTTCTAAATAGCTTACTACATCAATAGAAGTTGACTGATTAACTACTGGATATTCATGAGTTTTTATACTTTTACTCTTGGTCATTCTTATTGCCTTCTTAAGCTGTTTTACTTATATTTTCATTCACTGATAATGATACTACCGTTTAAAACCTTAATAACAATAAAAATTTTATAAGATTATCTTAACTGACATTCAAATTTAGTCTAACAGTAACCCTTTTATGATATAACGAGATAAAGGCATACATCTATCATCTCAGAATTTTAAATATTAAGTCTAAAAGTGTTGTAACAGAAAATCATTGCGCACATTGCAATTCTTAAATTTAGCAAGTTTGAAAATTTTAGATGTTTTTAAAAGTAACAATGACCATACGGGTAGTCTATAGGGATAGTATTTAATGGATTTGAGCACTTGGCCCATGGAAGCGCCGCTATTTTATAAGGATGTGGCCGTTATCAATAACACTACTATTATTATAAAGTCCTTTTTTGTATTGGTGTACGCCAATGCAAAATAAAAGAGTTAGTACAGATAAATCCCACCCCACATTACCAGTTAAGCCTAATAGACTACACTATGCTTGGGTTATTGCCATAACGGCAGCCATCGCCATGTTGTGCGGACTTGGTCTAGGGCGCTTCGCTTTTGGTATGCTATTGCCATCAATGTCATCATCATTAGGTCTCAATTATAGTCAAAGCGGTTTGTTAGGTTTTGCTAACCTAGCCGGATATTTATTTTCGGTCATGATTAGTCCGCTGATTATACCCAAACTGGGTATAAGGCTAACCACCACCGCCAGTTTGCTGGTTATCTCCCTATCTATGTTTGGTATGGCATTGACCACAAGCTATTCCCTTCTATGCGTGCTCTATATCATGACAGGTATAGGTAGTGGCGGCGTTGTCTTGCCGATGATGAGTGGCATGTCATACTGGTTCTACCCTTCACACCGTGGTCTTGCATTAGGGCTTGTGATGTCTGGCGCTGGGCTTGGTATTATCTTATCTGGCTTTATGGTACCAAAACTATGGCCAATTTTTGGTTTACTGTCGTGGCAAACCGGTTGGTTATTTTTCTCATTAATTAGTGCGTTAGTAGCTATTTTGATATTTTGCATTATGCGTAATAAGCCAAGCGATATCGGCCTAGTACCTTTTGGGCAGGCGCCTAAACATCCGCCAATAGATCATCAGCAAAAGATTCAACGTAAAGACATCAGGTTGCTGGGGTATTTAGGCGTCATATTTGCTATTTATGGGGCAACTTATATGACCTATGTCACATTTATTGTGACCAGTATGGTTGATAACTATCAGCTTAGTGAAGCCTTGTCTGGGCAACTTTGGGCAGGAATAGGATTTTTAAGCATGTTTTCTGGGCTGATCTTTGGGTGGATTTCTGATCATATTGGTAGGCGTCTCGGTTTGGCCTTGTCCTTTTTCTTTCTTGCTATCGCTTATATGTTGGTTGGTTTTAATGACTGGAGTGCTGGACTTTACCTATCAATTATCATCTTTGGACTGGTCGTGTGGAGCGTACCAGTTATTATGGCTGCCTGTGCGGGAGACTACTTTGGAACAGCCGCTGCTGCCAGTGCATTGGCGGCCTTGACATTTACTTTTGCCGGTGGGCAGTCTCTAGGCCCTGTCGTTGCAGGCACTATTGCAGAGTTAACAGGAAACTTTACCACCAGTTATTTGATATCAGGATTTGCGGCTATTATTGCTATTGGGCTTTCTCTACTGCTTCGCTCTTTTGAACCAAAGAACTAATAACTCTATTGTATTGTTGTAAATATATATCAAAATATAGCCATAATGTCATAAAGGAATTGTTACAATGGTTCTATACAAACTTCAGTGAGGACGCTATGCAAATTGTAAAAACAGATGTGGCCATTATTGGTGCTGGTGGCGCAGGTTTACGAGCTGCTATAGAGATTGCCCGCAGCTCACCTGAAACTGAAGTGACTTTGATATCAAAAGTCTACCCGATGCGTAGCCATACAGTAGCGGCCGAAGGTGGCGCTGCTGGGGTTGTACGAGAAGATGACTCATTAGACAATCACTTCAACGATACAGTATCTGGCGGTGATTGGTTATGTGAGCAAGATGTGGTGCAATATTTCGTTGAGCACGCCACTGAAGAGATGATCCAGTTGGAGCACTGGGGGTGTCCTTGGTCACGCTTGCCTAATGGACGTGCTAACGTTCGCCGCTTTGGGGGCATGAAAATTCCACGCACTTGGTTTGCCTCTGATAAAACCGGCTTCCATATCTTACATACCCTATTTCAAACGTCTATGCAGTATCCAAATATTAAACGTTTAGATGAGTACTTTGCTCTGGATTTGATTGTGGATAAAAGCATAAATAGCACCACAAATACAGATCGCGTCACAAATAAACATATGGGCTCGCTTGAAGGTGTGCTGACTTACGATGTGCAAAATGGCAAAACGGTAGCCGTGCAAGCCAAAAGCGTCATTATCGCAACTGGCGGTGCAGGACGAGTTTATACCTTCAATACCAATGGCGGTATCGTAACAGGTGATGGTATGGCGCTTGCCTATCGTCACGGTGTACCTCTCCGTGATATGGAGTTTGTTCAGTATCATCCCACTGGCCTGCCTGGTTCAGGTATTTTAATGACCGAAGGTTGCCGTGGTGAAGGCGGTATTTTAGTCAACAAAGATGGCTATCGCTATCTGCAAGACTACGGCTTAGGGCCTGAAACGCCTGTCGGCGAACCTAAAAATAAATATATGGAATTAGGGCCACGTGACCGCTTATCGCAAGCGTTTTATCATGAGTGGAAAGCAGGCAGAACAGTGGATACCCCACGTGGTCCGGCGGTATATCTTGACCTGCGTCATCTTGGCGAGTCTTATATCAATGAGCGCCTACCCTTTATTCGTTCGCTTGCACAAAAGTTTGTAGGTGTTGATCCTGTTTACGACCCTATCCCCGTTCGGGCGACGGTGCATTATACGATGGGTGGCATTGAGACAGACAGCCGTTGTCAAACACGTATTGCAGGGTTATTTGCAGTTGGCGAATGCTCGTCAGTAGGCTTGCATGGTGCGAACCGTTTGGGGTCAAACTCACTGACTGAGCTTTGTGTATTCGGTAAGGTAGCAGGCGAAGATGCCCTAGCATTTGCCAAGCAGAATACTTCGGATCTATCACAAGCACAATTTGAGCAGCTAGCTAAGCAAGCTTATCGTCCATTTGGCGAGCTGCTGAATCGCACCAATGGTACAGAAAAGCCTGCGGATATTCGCCGTGCCTTGGGCGAGATGATGGAAGCCAACGTTGGCATCTACCGCAGTGCGGAAAACTCTGAGATTGCTATTGCTGAAATAAAAGCCCTAAAAGAACGCTACAAAAATGTGCGCATCACTGACCACAGCACTACTTTTAATACCGATTGGCTAACCACGATTGAGCTTGGCTATTTATTGGATGTTGCTGAGAGTATGATTTATAGCGCCAGTGCGCGTACCGAGTCTCGTGGTTCGCATCAGCGTTTGGATTATCCAGAGCGTAATGATGAAAGGTTCCTCAAACATTCACTAGCCTTTCATCAGCCAGAAGGGCTTGACCCAAAAATTGAATATAGTGATGTACTCATTACCAAGTCGCAGCCGGCCACTCGTGCTTACGGCGCTGCTGGGGAGAAATGATATGACTCATCTAAATAGTAATAAACCTATTAAAGTAACGGTAATGCGTTATCGCCCAGATGTTGATGACCAGCCTTGGCCTGAGTCATTTGATATTAAGTGGACGCAGGATATGTCTATTTTAGATGCGCTTGGGGCTATCAAGGATGATTTGCAGCCTGAGCTGGCTTATCGTTGGTCATGCCGAATGGAGGTGTGTGGGTCTTGCGGTATGGTTATCAATGGCAAACCTAAGTTGGCTTGCTCTACGTTTGTGCGTGATTATGCTGTAGAAAATGGCGGTCAAGGGGAAATTGTTATTGGTGCGATGGATAACTTCCCCATTGAGAAAGATTTGGTGGTAAATACGGATGGCTTCATGAAAAAGCTTGAATCTGTAAGCCCTTATATCATCACTAAAAACCCAAGAGCCTTAAGTGAAAAAGAGAATATTCAAACGCCAAAACAGTTGGCAAAATACAAACAGTACACCATGTGTATTAACTGCATGCTCTGCTACCAAGCCTGCCCACAAGTGGGTTTAAATGCTGAGTTCTTAGGTCCTGCGGCTTCTGCTTTAGCACACCGTTATAACTTAGATAGCCGTGATGAGGGTGCCAAGATACGCTTTAAAATGCTCAATGAAGAAAATGGCATCTGGCCATGCACTTTTGTTGGCTATTGCTCAGATGTTTGTCCGAAAAAGGTTGATCCTGCTGGTGCTATTCAGCAAGCAAAAGCTCAAGGCGTGGGTTACTGGGCTATGGACTTAATTAGTAGTAATAAAAAAGAGCAAGAGGAGTCTTAATCATGGCCAGAAAACCTTATATTGCCAAACAGCCCAGTAATTGGTACATGCAAAGTACTTTTTATAAAAAGTATATGTTGCGTGAACTGACCTGTGTGCCTGTCATTCTAGCTTCTCTAAACTTATTTTGGTGCATTGCTGCGCTCGCCACATCGCCAGAAGCATGGGAGAGCTGGATGGCCTTTCAGCGTAATCCTATCGTGGTTGTTTTTAATATTTTTGCCATTATCGCCGCCTTGTTTAATACGGTTGAGTGGTTTGCGGCCATGCCAAAAGCCATGCCTATTCAAGTGGGCGAGACGTTTGTCGAAGATAAAAAAATGATTGCGGGCAGCTGGGTTGCTTTCGTTATTATCAGTGTCATTATTTTTGCCATTATTGCAGGACTGGCTTGGGGGAGATTATGAGTAAAAAGCACCTGAAGCCCATATTTTGGGGTATTTTCTCAGCAGGCGGTACAACAGCGGCGTTAACGCTTGCCCCCATTATTCTTATTATTTGTATCCTGTTACCTTTTGGCGTTATTGGCGATACGGCAACCTTTTATGAGTATGCGCATCGGTGGATGAGCCATTGGTTCTTTCTATTGCTGTTTTCGGTACTGGTTTTTACCTTTATGTGGCATGGGGCACATCGTCTGTACTACGTGCTGCATGACATGCACATTCATGTGGGTAACGGCACTCGATATGCGCTATACACGCTGGCGGTTGCTGCATTTTTAATCACACTGTTTGTTGGTTTAACATACTGAATCAGATAATTTAGAGCGGTTTAGCCACGATTGTAGCGGTATCCTGCTCATTTAGGCGGGCTTTGTGGCTTAGGTTTTGCACTGGCTACGCGAAGCAAGAGACGGTGCAGACCTTAGCCACACCCTTGCCTAGATGAGCAGATACAAGCGAAAAGCGTGATGGGCTACAAACTTAATTGTTTATAACCCATCACGCTTTTTTTAGTCTTTAAAACGGTTTAAAGCGGTCTTCTAAACCAAAGCTAAGCTTCTTTTTTGTCCAGCATGGTAATAGTAATGCCAGTGAAACCGAATAGGATGGTTAATAACAACGACAGATAACAGAAGAAAGCATACGGTAGATAATCAAGCACCGGCACACCTAAGGCTTGGCTGATAAACACACCGCAAACGCTCCAAGGCACTAATGGGTTAATGACCGTTCCGGCATCTTCAATGGTACGAGAGAGGTTTTTAGGGTGTAAATTTAATCGCTCAAAAGTTGGGCGGAACGAGGTGCCAGACAATAGCAGACTCAAGTATTGTTCTCCGATAAGTACGTTGATACTTAATGCTGCCATCGCTGCTGCAAAAATCGCTCGACCAGAGCTGGTTAAGGTGTCTTTAATACCTAATAATAGTGCCGGTAAGATGCCAAGTGCTCGTAATAAACCGCCAAGACTCAAGGCCAGTATCACAATGGTTTGTGTGAAGAACATACTTTGTACACCACCGCGCGACAACATGCCGCCCACTTCGCCCAAATCTAAGGCTTCGGCCGGTTTGTAACCCGCAAAAAAGTAACCCCCTAACTCGCCAATGCTTGGCGTGCTGTGCATAAAGGTTACAATCAGTGCCACAATAATAGTGCAAATAATGGTGTAGATGGCGTTGACTCTTAATAATGCGAGGGCAACCAACACGATAAAGGGTACAACCGAATAGCCATGTACCAAGCCACTGTCAATAAGTTGACCTTGTAACACGCTGACTTGGCTCAAATCTGCACTAACCGTTTGCCCAGAAAAGAACCAAAACAACGCTAAGGTCAGTAACCATGCGGGTACTGTGGTGTACATCATATTGCGAATGTGCTCAAACAAATCAATACCCACAATCGATGATGCGATGGTACAGGTGTCTGACAAGGGCGACATTTTATCACCAAAGAATGCACCTGATACCACGGCACCTGCGGCGATTGCTACATTTGCTTCAAACGCATTGCTCATGCCAATAAATGCCACCCCCAAGGTGGCCACAGTGGTTAAACTACTGCCCAGTGCAACACCGATGATTGAGGTTAGCACAAATGCAGAAATGTAGTAATATTGAGGAGAGATAAGCTCAAAGCCGTAGTACATAATGGTTGGAATAGCGCCAGACATCATCAGAGCAGCAACCATTAATCCGATAAAGAAAAACAGATATATGGCACCAATACCACTCATCACGCCAGCGGCCATTTGCGCTTGCATGTCATTAAAAGTGAGCTTTTTGTATAGCCCGACACCAAGCAAAGCACAAATAGCTAAAATAAGGGATAAGTGAGGTACCCAACCAAATCCAATCATGGTAACGCCCATGATGGCAATGATGATGGCGGACAAGACAAATGCCGTTTTAGGCGAAAACTGAGTCAAAATCTTTGGCGTCATAAAACATCCTTGTGTAGTTGATTTGATTAGCAATGCTTAGATTAATGTTGGAATTATCGTTTAAATATCAATAAGATATAATATAAATGAATATAGGAGTATATAAAACGGTCATTATTACCATCATTAATCAAAAATGCCTAGACTCATCACTGATGAGTTTAGGCATTTGTCTGTTTGCAATCGTATTAGTCTTCTTTACTACCGATAGCACCACGGTTAATTTGGTCGCGTTCTATTGATTCGAATAAGGCTTTGAAGTTTCCTTCTCCAAACCCTTCTTCATAGTCGCCTTTACGCTGAATAAATTCAAAGAAAACGGGGCTACCCAAGATGGTTTCTGAAAAAATTTGCAACAACAAGCGTGGCGTACCACCCTCAGTTGTACCATCTAGCAAGATGCCACGAGTTTGCAGCTCTGATACATCCTCGCCATGACCAGGTAGGCGCTCATCTAGCATTTGATAATATGTCTCAGGTGGGGCAGTCATTAACGGAATGCCCGCTTCGACTAACTTATCAATACTCTCCAGCAAGTTATCACTCAATAAAGCGATATGCTGAATACCCTCACCGTTGAAATGCATGAGGTACTCTTCAATCTGACCACCGCCCTGCTTAGACTCTTCGTTTAAGGGAATACGAATTTTGCCATCAGGTGCGGTCATAGCTTTACTGGTTAGCCCTGTATATTCGCCTTTGATGTCAAAGTAGCGGATTTCACGGAAGTTAAAAATACGCTCGTAAAAGTTTGCCCAATATGCCATACGACCACGGTAGACGTTGTGCGTTAAGTGATCAATGACTTTAAACCCGTATCCGACTGGATTTCTATCCACATCGGGTAAAAACTCAAAATCGACATCAAAAATCGAAGCGCCATCTTCATAACGGTCAATCAAATAAATCAACGAACCGCCAATACCTTTGATGGCAGGCAATTTCAATTCCATGAAGCCGGTGGGCACGTCTACAGGCTGCGCACCATTTTCAATAGCAAGCTCAAAAGCTTGTTTAGAGTTTTTGACGCGGAAACCCATGCTACAAGCACCTGCCCCATGCTCCTCAACAAAGTAGCTGGCTTGGCTTCTTGGCTCACGGTTTAACACAAGGTTAATGTCGCCCTGACGATACAAGGCCACATCTTTTGATCGGTGATTGGCAACATGGGTAAAACCCAACTTTTCAAATAGTTCTTCTACTGCTTCTGGCTTAGGTGAGGCGAACTCAACAAAGTCGAATCCATTTAGTCCCATTGGATTGTCAAATAAATCAGCCATTGTCATTATCCTTAATAGTGGTTGTCCATTAAAAGCAAAAGTAACATCCTGATCAATTGAGTGAGGTGCAATAAATCTGCTGTACGGATATTAAACTTGCAATCATATTAAATTAGGTTTATTTATAAGACTAATTGTATTTTATGATTTATTTATCAGGATTCCTTATGAATATCACGATTAGACAAATCAATGCCTTTATTCAAGTTGCTGACCAAGGCAGTTTTACTAAGGCCAGCGAGCAGATGCATCTTTCTCAATCTGCCGTGAGCGGATTAATTAAAGAACTTGAATTTAACCTTGATGTGGTTTTATTTGATCGCACCACTCGCCAGTTATCACTATCTAATGCTGGCATGAGCTTATTGCCGCAAGCAAGGCGGGTATTAAACGAGATGCATTTATTAGAAAATGAAGCCAATAGTTTGACTAATTTAGCAAAAGGCCACGTGCGTCTCGTTGTCTCTCAGTTTGCCGCCTCGTCTATGCCTGCCGTTGTCGCTCAGTTTGCAAAGATTTATCCTGATATCAGAATTTCTATTTTGGACTGTTCTGCTGAAGATGTACTGAAAAAAGTACAGAATATTGAAGTGGATTTGGGCGTTGGTTCTGAGCTTGTTTTTCTACAAGATGATGATGTGAGCACTGATCTACTATACGAGCTGCCCTTTTGTGTGGTTATGCCTGATAACCACGCGCTGACACAAAAAGAGAGTCTTCATTGGGGCGACTTAGTTAACTACCCACTTATTACCTTAAACGGTCCATTTATTGAGCAAATAACCATGGAGCTTGATGAAGCCGTCGCCAGTCACATCCTACAAACTCAATATAAAGTCAACTTTATGTCTACTGCACTTGAGATGACCCGACAAGGTTTTGGTATCACACTCTGCCTACCCTACATGCCTGAGGTTATTGACTGGGTCAGTGCCAACCAACTACAAATGAGACCGCTTACTGACCCCATTAAAACCCGTAAATTCTTCATTTATCAAAGATCTTCTCGGGCGCTTTCGCCAGCGACTATCGCCTTCAAGACATTTCTACAATCGCACTTCAAGAGCTATTTCAAAGACATATAAGCATCTGAGTTATTAGAGCATGTCCTAATTTACATCAATTTAGATATAGCAAGTTGCATACAGTACCTTACATTTTATGGGTACAAAGTAGGATACAGCCCATTCAAGAAATGCCCTCCCACAAACAAACACAATACTACTTGCAATATCGGTCACTATAAATTACATTATTTGTAATTAATTTACTAATTCGTAAATAATAAAATTCTATTCTTAACTTAATTTCTAAAACCCTATGCAAGGAGCGCAACCATGTCAAAAGCTGACAACACCCTTTCATCATTCATTCGTGTCGCTAATGATTGCGACTTCTCTATTCATAATCTTCCTTACGGTATCTTTAGTGATACCCCTGATGGCAAACGTCGTGCTGGTGTAGCCATTGGCGATAAAGTGTTGGATTTATCCATTCTTGAAGATGAAGGGTTACTGGTACTAAACGGTGGTAATTATTTTGAACAACCTACTTTAAACGCCTTCATCGAGTCTGGTAGAGACAATTGGACCCGCGCACGCCACACCATTCAAACTCTACTGTCAGCCGACAATGCTACTTTACGAGATGATAAACAATTGCAAGATAAAGCCTTGTTTAATCAATCTGATGTGACTCTCCATCTGCCTGTACACGTGCCGGGATTTACGGACTTTTATTCCTCTAAAGAGCACGCAACCAACGTCGGCACTATGTTCCGCGATCCGAACAATGCACTACTCCCAAACTGGACTGAAATGCCTGTTGGCTATAATGGCCGTGCCAGTACCGTGATCGTGAGCGGTCAAGATGTGGTACGCCCTTCAGGTCAAATCAAGCCTAAGGCCGACGAGCGACCCATTTTCTCGCCCTGTCGTCGTTTAGATTTTGAACTTGAAACGGCTTTTGTGGTCGGTAAGCCAAATAAAATAGGCCAACCTATTTCAATCGATAATGCTTGGGAGCACATTTTTGGGATGGTGCTATTAAATGATTGGTCAGCACGTGATATTCAAAAATGGGAATATGTGCCTTTAGGCCCATTTAATGCCAAAACCTTCGCGTCCTCTGTGTCTCCTTGGATAGTGACATTAGATGCGCTGGAACCCTTTAAAACAGAATGCCCAACTCAAGACCCTACGCCCCTTGCCTATCTGCGTGAAAGTAAAGTAGAAAATACCTACGATATTAACCTTTCGGTAGAGTTAAAAGCACAAAACCAACAACAGACGACCACTGTCTGTAAAACCAACTTTAAGTACATGTATTGGTCGATGGCGCAACAACTTACCCATCACACCATTACCGGATGTGAGGTAAATGTTGGCGATATGATGGGATCGGGTACTATCTCTGGACCGACACCAGACTCCTACGGTTCAATGCTTGAAATCGCTTGGAATGCGACTAAGCCGGTTGATATTGGTAATGGCATGACACGTACGTTTATTGAAGATGGCGATACGGTAATTATGAAAGGCTATGCTGAAAAAGATGGCGTGCGGGTTGGTTTTGGCGAAGTGAGCAGTAAGGTATTACCCGCTGTGACGTTTGATTTTAAACAGTAATTTTGATTAAGAAATTAGGTTTAAATCCAGATTAAACTTTAATAGAACTACTTGCCATATGCTTAGTTAGGGTCTTACTTAAACCCTTTAAGTAAGACCCTACAAAGTGACATTAGAAGAACTATTTCAGTGCAACATCAGTCAAAAGGATATTGATAATGAGCTTTAAAATTGAACAAATCCACCACGTGGCGTATCGATGCAAAGACGCTAAACAAACGGTTGAGTGGTATAAAAAACATCTTAATATGGATTTTATTTTGGCCTTCGCTGAAGACCACGTTCCTTCTACCAAGGCATACGACCCGTATATGCATATTTTTTTGGATGCGGGTAATGGAAATGTGTTGGCATTTTTTGAGCTACCCAATCAGCCTGAAATGGGATCAGACCCCAATACGCCAGATTGGGTGCAGCACATTGCCTTTAAGGTAAAAGATAAAGATGCCTTAATGGCTGCTAAAAAGCAGTTAGAAGACGGCGGTATTGATGTGGTCGGTGTGACTAATCATGGCATCTTCCACTCCATCTACTTCTTTGATCCCAATGGTCATCGCATGGAACTGACTTATGATGACGTTACCTCAGAAGAAAAAATCTCTCGTATTACCGAAGAGATGAAGTACGATATGCTAGAAGAATGGTCACGAACCAAACGTGCACCAGCACATACTCAGTTTTTGCATGCAGAGGAGCTGGCAGAGGTTAAAGAAGTTATCCCTGTTGGCGAATAATTTGTTAATCTTTAACTTGAGATATGCACCACGAGGTGTGCGGCACGAAACATGAGGCAGATACAACAGATACATAAGGCATAATCTTTCATAAAGTCTAGACTGCTTGAGTACTACCTTATCTGCCCGCCGTTCTAAATAATTTAAAATCAAAAAAGGAATTTTGATGAATACTAAACTATTAGTCAGTATTGCCGTAGCAGCCTTCATAGGCTTGTCAGGCTGTACCAATAAACAAGAAACGAATGCCAATGTTGAAGGAGACGCTAGCGTTGAGTCAAAAGCTAAAGACGCTGCGCAAGAGGTTACTGTACTTCGCTTCTCACATTTCATGCCAGCAACTGACCCTGTTAATAAGCAAGTTTTCGAACCTTGGGCGAAAAAGATTGAAGACGAGTCTAACGGTAGGCTTAAAGTTGAGATATATCCTTCAGCCACATTAAGTAAACCGGGTGCAACCTACGATGCCGCAGCGAAAGGAACAGTTGATATCGGCATGCAAGCTTATGGTTATACTGCTGGTCGCTTTCCACTCTCTCAGATTGCTGAGCTACCCGGTATCTCAAATTCAGCGGCACAGCAAAGCTGTGTTATTCATAAGTTATATGATGACGGCGTTATCGCTAATGAATATGATGACTCGCACTTACTTTATGTCATGGGCACAGGACCAGGCGCCTTACATACGGTAGATAAACCTATCAAAGTACCCGCTGATTTGAAAGGCCTGCGCATTCGTCAGCCCTCAGCTGTCGCCAGCCATATTATTGAAACTGTGGGCGCGGCGCCTGTGGGGATGCCAGCGCCAGATGTCTATATGTCCATTGACCGTGGGGTTATTGATGGGCTGAGTTTTTCTTGGTAGCCCTTTGGCGCTTTCAGGTTAACGGAGCTTATGCACGCTCACACCAATATTCCTTTTTACAGTGCTGCTCTAGTCGTTAATATGAACAAGGACAAATATGAGAGCTTGCCGGATGATCTAAAGAAAGTCATCGACGATAATTCTGGTGCGTCTATGGCTGCTATTGCCGCTAAAGTTTTTGACACGGAGAATGCAGCCGTGATGGAAGAGGCTAAAGCGAATGGGGATATTATGATTGACATCCCTGACCCACTGAATGACCCTGATTGGAAGGGCCCTTTGCTTGAAGGGACGCAGCGATATCTTGATGAGGTTAGCGCAACTGGTTTGGATGCCCAGAGTGTTTATGAAAAAGCCAAAGAAGCCAGCTTAGCGTGTGCTCAATAGCGTTACGGTTTAATCGAGCCTGCATGTTACACCTGCTTGTTATAGGCTAGTTATATAGATTACATGCTGTGGTGTGTAGCGATTGACGAGATAACATCAGCAATATGCTGGTGTTTCTCTCTTGGTAGTTGCTCTGCCGTACCAATAACGGTAATGGCATACTCTAAAGGCTTGGCGGTAGACGGCGATAGCAATACCGGTAAAGATATAGCGTTGATGCCCATCAGTAAATCACCTGTTACAGCAGCATACCCTTGGGTTAAGATGGCTGCCTTAAGCTGTGTGAATCGTTCCCAATTCTTATCGAGATCACTGTTATGAATTGATCGATTAGATTGCGTATTCTCACTGAAAACTGCCGACTGCATTTTGTCAGATTGAGTTTGCCACTCCGCAAACATAAGCTCTTTTACCATAGATTCAGGTTGATAAGCCGCAAATAAATAACCCGTTGCAGACGCTGTTAGTGGCATTCTTGAGCCAATGCGAGTAATGAGGCTAATAGGGCTATCAGGCTCTACAGACTGAATAATAACTGGACCCTCACTGACCCATTTTGCGATTTGTACACCACAGTTTAAAGCGTCTTTAATATCAGTTGCTGCATGCAATAGTCTCTGTAAAATATTGTTTTGCTCTAAGCTATTATGTCCAAGCGCATTTATTCGTAAGCCTAAGCTATAGCGGCCATCCTCTAACTTTTGCGCATATTGCTTTCGGATGAGGCTTACCAAATAACGATGCACTTTTGCAGGATTCATATCCATAACTTGGGCAATATCTTTGAGCATCATAGGCTGATTTTTATCAATAAGTACATCTAACACAGACAGACCGATTTCAAGTGACTGCACACCACTTTGGATTTTGTTTGAACGTGCAGATGGTTCGACTAATGACATAGTTTTAGTTTACTCTGTAAAATCGTAATGTATTCTGACAATTTAGCCATTGGTATATGAGATAAATTCTGACCTGATTATAACCATAATGTAAGCTGTTTAACATGTACAAAAGCAATTCCTATTAACGATGGCTGTTTATTGAAACTATCTATAACTGCTTATAAGGACACTAAGATGATGCAACTTTATGGCTACTTTCGCAGTGGCACGTCATACCGCACTCGTATAGCACTAAACCTTAAGGGGTTAGATTATCAATCGCTACCCGTTAATTTAGCACAAGACGAGCAATCTGAGGCGGCGTTTAAATCTATCAATCCACAAGGCTTAGTCCCCGTACTAAAAGTAGACGACCTACTGATGTTTCAAAGTCCTGCTATTTTAGAATGGCTAGAGGAAACCTACCCAGATAAGCCTTTATTACCTAAAGATGCAGAGGGTCGTTTACGTGTGCGTGCGCTCTGCGCTATGATTGGTTGTGATATTCATCCCATCAATAATCGCCGTATTTTACAATATCTACGCAACCAATTATCAGCAGATCAAGACCAAGTAATGGCATGGTGCCAACGCTGGATGGTGGATGGCTTTAGTGCATTAGAAACGTTATTGGCAGCAGATACTAGCCGTGGTAATTTTTGCTATGGCAATAGCCCTACCTTAGCAGACTGCTATTTAATTCCACAGATTTACTCAGCCAATCGCTTCAAGGTAGACCTCACGCCTTATCCAAACATTGCTGCTATTGATGCACATTGCCGATCATTGCCAGCATTTGAAAAAGCAGCACCGAATAACCAAGAAGATGCGCCAAAAAGCTAATTGTGACTGAACTGTTAGCCCCCTAGATAATTAAGAAAGCTCTGCCTATTTCTAAGCAGAGCTTTCTTAATTTGACCATTTAAGACTAAACGTTAAAGTAGTCTATTTTCCTTAAGCCATTCGACATTCAGCTCTTTTACGGCAACAATTTCTTCATCCATAAATTCTTTACTCTTACCGGGATATTTAACGAGCGAATATCCATATAAAAGGATACCAAGCACTGTCCATCCCAAGAAAATCCACCATTCAATGGCTATTAGGGCCGACGGCATGCCCGGCATATATAAAGCCAATAAACCAAGACTTAAAATAATGGTCACAAAACCAACCGCTTTACCCGCAGGTATTTTGAAAGGTCGAACCATATCTGGCTCACGATAACGTAGCACTAAAAAGGCAAGAGCAACACAAGTATAAGCAATGACAATACCAAAACCACCGGCATCAACCACCCAAACCAACATTCTACGCCCAAACAATGGCGCTAAGGTGGCAAGGCCACCAATAAGCAGAATAGCATTAACTGGGGTATTGTATTTAGGATGAATTTTTGCCAAAAAGTTGGGTAACATGTGTGACTTAGCCATCGCAAACATTAAACGGCTGCCGCCAATCAAAAAGGCATTCCAGCTTGATAGAATACCAAGTACACCAGCCATCACGAGTAATATCCCTGCCCATTTACCATTCCACGCATTGGTCATTGCATCGGCAGTGGCTAGGGTGGATTCTTGCGCTTGTAAAAGCGGTAGGGTACGTCCTACACTCCATGCAACTCCAGCATACCAAGCAACGGCAACTATCAATGATAGTATTAGGAACTTACCAATATTTGGGCGGGTTAAATCAATCTCTTCTGCAGCCTGAGGAATCACGTCAAATCCAACAAACATGAACGGCACCATGATGATGACGGCCATAATACCGCCAACTCCGCCAATAAAGGCAGGTGCTTGAACCGCATCAGAGTTAGCTGGTGTATATAAAAGCGCACCGATGAACAGCAATATACCAACCAGTAAAATGCCTGTCACTGCGATTTTCTGGAACATAGCACTAACACCTATACCGCGAATGTTCAGCCAAGTCACTAGAATTGAGCCTATCATACCCACTGCCACCCAAGAGCCGTAAACATCCCAGCCGGCAATATTCCAAAGTAGACCTTGGTTAAAATTTGGCACAAGATATTCTACAACGGTCGGTAAGGCTACTGCTTCAAAAGCAACGACAGATAAGTAGCCAAATAAAATACTCCACGAGCATATAAACGAGATATGCGTGCCCATCGCCCTATGGGTATAGGTATGCTCCCCACCTGTAATAGGCATTGAAGCAGCGAGCTCCGCATAAGTGACACCTATCAGTATTACCGCCAAACCACCAATCAAGAATGCCAGTACAGCACCCCAAATACCTGCTGAGATAACCCAGCCTCCCGCTAAGACTACCCAGCCCCAGCCTACCATGGCACCAAATGCGAGTGCAATAATATCAACCGTTCCTAACGATTTTTTAAAATCAGACATAACAAATCCTTTGTTTTAATCTGTGACTTAATTTAATACCACCATCTACATTGCTCATCTCAATAAAAAGAGCTTATATCCATAAGAAAACTACCCAGAATCTGAGGTGGCCTTTATCCCGATTAATCTAAGAGCCTGTCTTCATAAGCACGCCTTAATAATCTCTAAACCTTCCTTTAGTATCTCGTCTGATACCGTTAACGGCACCATAATACGTACCGAGTTACCATAGCGGCCACAGGATGCCAATAACAGACCTTTTTCAAAAGCCGCTGCTCTTAAGTCTACAGTTGCAGCAGGGTCAGGGTTACCAGTGTCATCGACTAAATCAAAGGCCAACATTGCCCCTTTATGGCGTATGTTTGCGATATTTGGATGGCTCAAATCTTCTAAAAATCTAGCAATCTTATCGCCGATAACCTGACTGCGCTCAAGTAAGTTTTCCTCTTCAATCACTTCCATAACTGCCAGTGCTGCGACACAGCCAAGGGGATTCCCCGAGTATGTGCCACCCAGACCACCTAGTTGTGGCGCATCCATAATATCAGCGCGTCCGATAACTGCTGAGAGGGGATAACCCCCTGCTAAACTTTTGGCACTGGTCATTAAATCTGGCTCTACACCCAATTGCTCAGTCGCAAACAAGGTACCCGTACGTCCAAAGCAAGATTGTACTTCGTCAAAAATAAGCACAATGCCATGTTCATCACATATCTGACGTAGCGCTTTCGCAAAAGACGGAGTCACTTGATGGAAGCCACCCTCGCCTTGTACTGGCTCGATAATCATCGCTGCGACATCGCTAGGGTGAATGGATGCTTGGAATATCATATCAATACTATTTAGCGCCTGCTCTTCAATCACACCAAGTTCAGGTGCGGGGAAAAGCGCATGATAAATAGACGCTGGCATCGGACCAAAATTGTTTTTGTAGGGTACTACTTTACCTGTGAGCCCCAGACACATAGCGGTACGACCATGCCAACCGCCAACAAATGAGATAACCCCATAACGACCCGTACTCGCCTTGGCAATTTTTAAAGTATTTTCAACCGCTTCAGCACCTGTGGTAAAAAATACTGCTTTTTTGTCGCCGCTGATGGGTGCTTTTTCGCACAGCTTTTCTGCCAAGGTCACATAGCTTTCATAGTTCATAATCTGAGCAGCGGTATGGGTAAACTTATCAAGCTGTTCACGCACACGCTGAGTAATTTTTGGATGATTATGACCGGTATTCAATACAGATATTCCACCAATAAAATCGATATAACGGTTGCCTTCAATATCCCAAACCTCTGTATTTTTTGCTTTATCTGCAAACACTGGAAAAGCCACACCAAGCCCTTTTGGCAATACAGCTTGGCGACGGGCTAATAGTGATTGATTGGTTGTCGCGGTTGCTAGATTATTATTCGTCACATTATTCATCATATTATTCGTCATATCATTCATAGTTACTTTCCTTGTATTAGATGGTTTGTCTAGGGCGTGTCCTCATTTTGAAAATGGAGATAAAAATTAGATAAATCGCAGTCAGACAAGGAAAATAATAGGTAAATATCGAGATATTTACCCGTTATTTGACGTGGTATGACAAGATTTAGCTATTTTTAGCCCATTTAAATGCAATTGTACGAATTGAGGATACGCCCTAGCGTTTGCTGAATAAAATTACCTGTAACGCTTACTTTCTATCACATTTAAATTCACTGAATTTAAAGTTATCGGCTATCAAAATTGGCCTTCAAAACAGCTATAAGAAAAAATCTAAATTAGATATTGGGCAACCCAGCATGAATCGTACAAGGTATACTTTAAGCGAGACAAACCAGAGTACAAATTGAGTAAGGTTACCCCTCATATCAAGCTGTCATATCAATCCGTCACATCAAGCCACTTTAGAATGTTTTACTAAGTTTTGGGCAAGCATTAGCCCAGCTCTTGACACCAGTATTTAACAATCAGGTACTCTTCAATACCGTATTTCGAGCCTTCTCTACCAAAGCCAGACTGCTTAACCCCACCAAACGGAGCGACTTCGGTGGATAAAATGCCTGTGTTTTGACCGACCATACCGTATTCTAAGCCCTCGGTAACACGCCATGATCGGGCTAAATCTGTACTATAAAAATAGGCAGCCAAGCCATAGATAGTATCGTTGGCTTGTTTAATAACCTCAGCTTCATCATCAAATGTAAAGATAGAGGTAATGGGGCCAAAAATTTCTTCATGTGCAATATCCATATCTGCACTAATGTCCGTGATAACGGTTGGATTAAAGGTAAGTTTTGCAGCCTCGTTTTCACTACCGCCTGCTAGTAAGGTTGCCCCTTTATCTAGAGCATCTTGCAGCAAAGCTTTTACTTTATCTAAGGCATCTTGGTTAATAAGTGGACCAATATCCACGCCCTCGGTAAGACCATTACCTACTTTTAATTCAGCCACTTTTTTGAGGTATATGTCTAAAAACTTATCTTTAATTGACTGTTGAACGTACACACGGTTGGCACAGACACAGGTTTGTCCTGCATTACGATATTTGGCCGCAATCAAACCCGCTGCTGCCTGCTCTAAATTAGCATCCTCAAATACAATGAACGGGGCGTTGCCGCCAAGCTCAAGCGATAACTTCTTAATCGTATCAGCACATTGCGCCATTAAGTTGCGACCTACCTCGGTAGACCCTGTGAAAGAGAGCTTATGAATACGTTTATCGCCTGTCAGTACATCACCGGCGACAGATGATTTACCCGTCACTATCTGTAAAACGCCCTGAGGGATACCCGCTTGCATAGCAAGCTCGCCTAAAGCTAATGCTGATAAAGGCGTTTGCGAGGCAGGTTTAACCACCATAGTACAGCCCGCAGCTAAGGCAGGCGCAGCCTTACGAGTAATCATAGCAGAGGGGAAATTCCAAGGTGTAATAGCGGCACATACACCCACAGGTTGTTTAAGCACGGTGATACGTTGGCTGGTTTTGTTAGCAGGAATAGTATCGCCATAAACACGCTTGCCCTCTTCGGCAAACCAACGAATAAAGCTATTCGCGTACGTAATTTCTCCACGAGATTCTTTTAACGGTTTACCCATCTCAGCCGTCATTAGAACGGCTAAATCCTCATGGTTTTCATCAATGAGATCCGCCCATTTATTCAACAATTTTGCCCGCTCGCTAGGTGTTTTCGAGGCCCATTCGGCTTGTACACTATCTGCAGCAGCAACCGCCTGCTCAACTTGCGCTTGGCTTAAGCTAGGTACCTTACCAATAACTGAACCATCAAATGGGTTGGTTACCTCAATAGTGCTTCCATCTTCAGCATCAATCCAGCCATTGCCTGAACTATTGCCAACCAAGCATTGAGACTTAATCAATGAAGGATTCTTTAGTGAGAACATTACGACACTCCTTGGGCGCTAAAATTGCATTTGATTAAAAACATTAAATTCAATATACTGAATCGTTGTTTTTTATATAAGACAACCCATTATAAAGTGCCTTTTCGAGTAATTGCAATAAAAACGATAAAGATCGATTTTAAAATATAAAAGTCATTAATTCATACAAAGATCTATAGGAATAGCCATTTGAAACCATCTCAGCACAAGCCTCAGGAAAAAGCCAATTACCAAAGACCTGCTGTTAGCGTACCGGCTATTGACAAAATGTGCCTCATTTTAGATTTAATCACGGTAAGCCCTTTTCCGCTGACTTCAGCGGAGATTGCAACGCAGCTGTCATTACCAAGAAGTAGCACTCACACTATTTTGCAAAGTTTATTATCCAAAAACTTGGTTTTTAAAGACCGTGACAATCGGTTTCACTTAGGATCATATCTGCTTTACTGGGCAGGAAAATACGAGCAACAGCACACCGTGATTCAACTATTCCATGAGCTAATCAACCACTACCCAACCTTACTCAAACATACGGTTACCCTATCAAAGATGGATGGTCATGAAGTCGTGTTTCTAGCCTGCCACGAATCTCCTGCCCCACTCGGTTTTACCTTCCATGCTGGGGTGCGTGTGCCCGCTGTGTTTGCGGCTACTGGTAAAGCCATGCTGGCAACCTATAGTGACGAGATGTTAATGCAGATGTATCAGTATTCGATGCCCGATCCGATGACCAGCTATGGCGTCACCACTTTAGGAGAGTTGCAGAATGAGCTCAGCCAAGTCAGAAAAACTGGGGTTTCATTGGATAACGGGCAGTTACGCGAAGGTATGTATTGTTTGGGCACTTGCATTCGTGACGCAACTGGTACTGCCATAGCGGGCATGGCAGTGAGCTTTTTGCAAAGAGAGTACCAGCAAAATAAACAGGAGGTGAGTGAGGCCTTACTGGCACTTTCAGCAGACATAACCGAACGATTGAGCTCAGCCAACGCGGCTTAATCAGTTTTTAATGATTAAAACTTTAGGTTTCTTGTCTTAGTTAATTTATGTTGTTAAACGCTTCATCCTCATAACTTAAAAAAAAGCCTTACTCGGTAGGAGTAAGGCTTTAGCATTGCTATTTATAATTGCTATTGGTCTCATTAATATCCTGCGTGCGCCGTTGCATTACTAATCGCACTAATATAGTCAGCGAACTACTAAACGGTTACGGCGTTAACCTCGTTAAGCCTACTCCAGTAGTACTTGCACTCGGTTGCCTTGTAACCATTTTAGACTTCTTTGACTATAGTATCAATAGCACTAATAGCATCAATGACGGCATCGGTATCATTGGCATCAACATCAACTACACTATGTCATGAGACTGCAATTTTTCAATTTCATGAGCCGTTAGCCCTAAGCTTTTAAGGACTGCTTCGGTATCAGCACCAAATCTAGGTGGTGGTGTATCGTAGCGCACGGGCGTGCCAGATAACTTAATAGGATTGCCAAGCACATGAACAGGACTATCTGCAAAGCTTATGACCATATCACGCGCCGCCACTTGCGGCATGGCCAAGGCTTCTGTCACATTATGGATTGGCCCACAAGGTACATGTGTCGCTTGCAGAGTAGCTAACCATGCATCACGATTTTTTTGTTTAAATGCAGTGGTTAAAATGTCTGTCAGCTCATCACGATTTGCTACTCGGCTTGGATTGGTAGCAAAACGCGCATCTCCATGTATCTCTAATTCTAATGCCTCACAAATCTTAGCAAACTGGCTGTCATTACCACATGCTAAAATAAAATGATTGCCATCAGCCGCTTCAAAAACTTGGTACGGGCAAATATTGGGGTGAGCGTTACCCAATCGGGGTGGCGTATCGCCAGTTGCTAAATGGTTCATACCAATATTTGCCAACATGGCAATAGCACTATCAAGAAGTGCCACATCAACCTGCTGACCTAAGCCTGTTTGTTGCCTCGCCAATAGGGCCGCTTGTATACCAATCGTCAGCTGCAAGCCTGCAAACAAATCCACCACAGCAACGCCAACTTTATGTGGCTCGCCGTCACTTGGGCCAGTAATGCTCATCAATCCTGATAAACCCTGAATAATATAATCATATCCTGGCTTATGGGCATCAGGGCCTGTTTGCCCAAACCCTGTTAGTGATGCGTAAATAAGCGTTGGGTTTAACGTTTTTAACGACGCATAGTCTAAACCGTATTTTTTAAGTCCACCCACTTTAAAATTTTCCACCAACACATCACTATCCATAACTAGCTTTTTAATTAGCTCCTGCCCTTCTGACTGAGTAATATCCACAGTGATGGATTTTTTATTGCGATTAACCGTCGCAAAATAGGCAGAGGTTAAATCATCGCCATCAACAAAGCTCGGCGGTGTCCAATGCCGTGTTTCATCGCCAATTTTTGGTCTTTCCACTTTGATAACTTCTGCGCCCAGATCTGCCAATATTTGTGTACAAGACGGGCCTGCCAACACGCGAGATAAATCCAGCACTTTAATACCGTGTAAGGCTTGGGTTTGAGCGGCTTGCTTGGTTATTGTTTTATTATTTATGGCTTGGGTGTTTATTGCTTGAGTGTGCATATTATCTCCACAAAAATCCATTTTCACACTTATTACAAAACATGCCCTAAAGCGCTTTAATCACTTTAGGGCATGCTGTGAAAGAAACTTTGATTGTGAAAACTATAATTAATACCATTTTCAACAAATACAGTAGTGAGTTCAAGGTATAGACTAGCGAGGTAAACGATTAAAAGCACGACATTGGGTCGTCTAAACGAGGTTAACACCTCAGCAGCTTATAGGTTCACTGACTACCGACTGTATTAAGATTAAGCAAACGCTTGAATACCCGTCTGTGCACGACCTAAAATAAGGGCATGAACATCATGAGTACCTTCGTAAGTATTAACCGCCTCTAGATTCATAACATGACGAATAACGTGATACTCATCACTGATACCATTGCCTCCATACATATCACGGGCAACACGAGCAATATTCAATGCTTTACCACAGTTATTCCGTTTAATCAGTGAAATCATCTCTGGGGCTGCATTATGCTCATCCATTAACCGGCCAACCCGTAGTGCGGCTTGCAAGCCTAAGGCAATTTCAGTCTGCATATCAGCAAGCTTTAACTGTACCAGCTGGGTTGCTGCTAAAGGACGATTGAACTGTTTGCGGTCCAGTGTATATTGACGTGCTGCTTGCCAGCAAAATTCTGCCGCACCCATAGAGCCCCAAGCAATGCCGTAACGCGCTTTATTTAAACAGCCAAACGGACCTTTTAAACCGCGTATATTCGGAAAGGCATTTTCTTCTGGTACAAACACATTATCCATCACAATCTCGCCTGTAATTGAGGCTCGCAGTGAAAACTTACCTTCAATTTTAGGTGCCGATAATCCTTCCATGCCTTTCTCTAAAATGAATCCACGAATCTCATCATTGTCATCTTTTGCCCATACTACAAACACATCAGCAATCGGACTATTAGTAATCCACATTTTGCTACCTTTAAGCTGATAGCCGCCGTCTACAGATTTAGCACGGGTTTTCATCGACCCAGGATCAGAGCCAGCATCCGGTTCTGTTAAACCAAAGCAGCCAACATAGTCGCCAGTGGCAAGCTTAGGCAAATATTTCTCTTTCTGCGCATCGGTACCATAAGCCCAAATTGGATGCATTACCAGACTTGATTGCACACTCATAGCAGAGCGATACCCAGAATCGACCGCTTCAACTTCTTTGGCGATTAACCCATATGCCACGCTCGACAACCCGGCACATCCATAACCGTCGATAGTCACACCAAGTAAGCCAAGCTCACCCATTTTACGCATGATGTTACGATCAAAGTTTTCATGACGGTTGGCTTCCTTAATACCAGGCATTAATTCGCTTTGGCAAAAGTCACGCGCCGAACGCAGAACCATTAACTCCTCTTCCGTTAACTGGTCACGTAGCAAAAAAGGGTCCGACCATTCAAATGATGGCTGTGAATATGTTGGCGTATCAGACATGACTAACTCCTTGTTAATGTCATCAATAATTGAGGCTTTACTACTCATTTGTTGCTATTAAAGGCTATGAAAAATTAGCAGTAACAGCTAATGAGAAAAGTCATATTAAAAGCGCTATTCAAACGTCGCTCCTTTTAAACAGCCCTAGTTTTAAGCATTACGACGTTCAGCAGGTGCGGCGATACGAGTATGGACACTTTGAAAACTAATCGGTAAAAAATATTAGACAAACAAGTTCCACTATGCGAAACTAAGTTCCATTAATTGATAATTATTAAAGCAGATGTCATCACTGATGTAAAGTCATTGAGTTAAATCAGTGCATTCATTTAAATTAGTGCTATAACCATGCTTTAGCTATTGATGATTGGCTTAAGCATGAGCGCTATAACGTAGCCATACCAACCGACAGCCTAAGACAGGGTTATCAATATGAATACAATCAACACATCTAAGCAACCGCCTCACATAGATCCGCACCCCGAATTAACGGACTCAATCAAAGCCTCCCTGTCACAAGCAAAACATAATGATGATAGAGCCTTCATTCACGCACTCGGACGCGGTATGTTGTTGCTTAGTACCTTTGAACATGCAAGCGAGCTGACTCACCAGCAACTATGTGAACTAACACAGTTACCCAAAGCGACGGTCAGCCGACTGATTCATACCTTACACACACTTGGTTTTATGCGCCGAAAAGAGAATGACAGCTACTGCTTAGGAAAAAACCTACTGAAGCTCAGTGCTAGCTCTTGGCACAGACATGACCTAGCAAACGAAGCGCTGCCCCTGCTTAAAGATTTTGCTATGGAAAATAAGGTGTCTGTGAATATTGCCACTGAGATTGAAGGCGAGATGCATTATTTGGCTTGCTATCGTAGTCCGGCTCGGCTTGCGGTTAATCTTGCTGCTGGCTCTAGCGTGCCCATTGATAAGACGGCAATTGGTCGGGCTTATTTTGCGATGCTTAGCCCATCTATGCAGCAACAGGTTATTAACAGCTTGCCAGATTTAGATAGTGAAGAAGATAAACAGCACATTAGTGAAAAACTAAAAACTCAGGCGCAGTTTTTTTATAAACATGGGTACTGCCTATCAGATGGAGAATATTCTCCCGACATACTGGCGGTTGCCGTTCCTTTATACGACAGTACAAAAAGACAGTATACCCATGCCCTAAACGCCAGTGTACCCAAGTCAAACTGGGCTACCCATGATTATGTGAATACTATTGTCCCTAAGCTTAAACTGCTTGCCTCACAAATAGAGGGCGAATAACGGCGACTTTATTTTTTCAGAGTGTTACTAATTAGTTTAGTTTGAGCAACCAGCGCTATGAGCCCATTAATCTACTTATATAATGTAGTCTACATTAATCTACTTATTCACATTTTTCAATATTCTCATACTTAAATAATTAACCACATAATATCAACCACACAATATTAAAAAGAGTAATTATGGAATTTTTAGGGTTTACTTTAGACATCGCGAGCTTAAGCGAAAATGCATTAGGTTTGGTTATCAAAGTAGCAGTAGCAATACTGATATTTATTGTGGGCCGCTGGCTGGCTAAAAGAGTGGTACATCTTGCCACTCGGATGATGAAACGCAGCCATCTAGATGATACGGTATCTGGATTTTTAAGTCGGTTGTTATATGGCGTATTACTAGTTATTGTTATTTTAGCCGCGCTGAACAAAGTCGGTGTGCAAACGAACTCAGTTGTGGCTATTCTAGGTGGTGCCGCTCTAGCTATTGGTCTATCATTAAAAGACCAACTGTCTAACTTTGCAGCAGGCATCATAATTGTTCTATTTCGTCCTTTTGTCAGCGGCGACTTTGTACAAATTAGTGATTACACCGGTACGGTCACAAAAATTACCTTAGTCAACACCCATCTCACTACTATTAATAATCATGATGTCATTATTCCTAATAACGACATCAGCACATCTGCGATTATCAATTATACTGCTCTGCCCAATCGACGTGTGGATATCACAGTCGGCATTGGCTACGGTGCAGATATCAAGACAGCAAAGGACATCATGCTAAAGCTCGCAAAAGATAACCCACTTACTCTTCAAGATCCTGAACCTATCGTACGAGTGACCAATCTTGGTGATAACGCTGTCGATTTAACCTTGAATGTATGGACAACGAATTCAGACTGGTGGGCATTAAACTGCGATCTACTTGAGCAGTTTAAAATAGCGCTGGATGATCATCATATCGAAATACCATTTCCGCAACGCAGCGTACATATTGAAGGTTTAGAAAAACTGGTGGCTAATGCCAAACAGTCCTAAACTACGGAATAACTTGTGAGTAAAAGGATTTTATTTACAACTGCTTTTAACATGACGACAGCAATTATACAGGGCGGCGATACCAACATTTCAGCGTAACAGCCTAGTGAATTTAAGGGGGAGACAGTATTGCAAAAAATTGCTTGATACTCTTAATGCTTGATACCCTCAAATAACATAAGTTATGTTATATTTAAACTGCCTATATTAAACTGCCTATAAATAACACACGACTCGTTAAGGATGACGAATGACACACTCAAATACCACCCCTTACCCAGAAGACCCTTTTGTCCTAAGAGACAACAGCAACGCCATAAATGGTGTTGTTACCCTCACACTAAACCGTCCAAAACAATTTAATGCACTATCTTCTGATATGTTATCGGCTATACAAAAAGAGCTTGAAGGCATTGCAGAAGATAAAAATATCAGCGTTGTGGTTATTGGTGCAAATGGCAAAGCATTTTGCGCTGGTCATAACCTTAAAGAAATGCGAGCGAATGCTGATAAAGCGTTTTATCAGTCCTTATTTAAACAATGTAGCGATATGATGATGCTTATTAACCATATGCCGCAAGTGGTCATTGCAAAAGTTCAAGGTATTGCAACTGCGGCAGGGTGCCAATTAGTTGCTGCCTGTGACTTAGCGGTTGCTGCGGATAGTGCAAAATTTGCAACTTCTGGCATCAATGTCGGTTTATTCTGTTCTACGCCTGCCGTCGAAGTTAGCCGCAACTTATTACCCAAAAAGGCATTTGAAATGCTCATTACTGGTAAATTTATTGATGCGCATACGGCGTTGCAACAAGGCCTTATTAACCGCATTGCACCCCCTGATCAATTAGAGGACGTGCTCCTGTCTTTAATCAACGCCATTACCTCCAAATCTCCCGTAGCAGTAAGTACCGGCAAAAGCATGTTTTATAAGCAATTAACTATGGGTGTGGAAGACGCTTATCACTATGCCAGTGAGGTAATGGTCGGTAATATGATGACAGATGATGTTGCCGAAGGGATTGATGCTTTTATTGAGAAACGACATGCAGTATGGAAAGGTCGCTAATCTCATTAAACCAAGATATTACAATACGGGCATTAAAAACATTGAAAAATAGGCATTGAAAAAAGCGCAGTGCCAATCAAAGGGTAGTTAAGCCGTTCAAACCTGTATTCACAATCTGAAACAAGATTGTTTTGACTAAAATAACGTAATATGAGGCGATATTTAGCGCCCATAGTCATTCTATTTAGCCTGGTTTTTACCGACGCAGCGTGAATATTGTAGGTAGAAAGACTCCATGACCGCTTGCGAATACAGGTACTTAGCATTGACCTTAGCTTTTCTTATATTTCATTATCATACTGAATGACATCGCCATTTTCTTTAGTGAAACACTTCACTGGATTATCTAATACCTCAAATATCCTTTCTAAAGGGCGACATAACACAGCTCCTTTATTGGAAATAACAATAGGACGGTTGATTAAAATAGGATGCTCAATCATCGCATCAATCAACTGATTAGCAGAGATATCAGTAACTTCTAACCCTAGCTCTTTATATACTGGCTCTTTGCTTCGCACCAGCTCTCTTGGCGACATCTTTATTTGTGATAGCAGCTCGACTAAATACTCACGTGATGGCGGCTCTTTCAAGTAGTCAATAATGGTTGGCTGCTCGCCCGAGGCTTTAAGAATAGCCAAAGCATTTCGTGAGGTACTACATTTTGGATTATGAAAAATAGTGGTGGTCATAGTTTAAAAACCCTTATTGAATGATTGGTATATTGATACTTTCAGGGCAAAGCCTTTTTAAAGCTGCTTTAAAGCTGCTTTAAAGCTAGGGATTATTAGACTTTAATATTTGATGACTTAAGTGTAATTTTAATACTCGCTGGATTTTAGACATAAAAAGTCCGGCGAGTGCTACTATATCTTGCCAGAAAACAAGCAATTTCTCACGACAAATATTGTCGCATGAGTGCGTTACTATATTAAATTTGAGCAAAATTGAATTTGAGCAAATCAAGGTATAAGTGGCAGTGAGTAAAGTATTACTGCGGATAGTTAATACTGCATTGATACAGATAACACGCATGACGTCGAAAACAATCAGTTTATTGCGCATACTCTTCCCAGCGATAGCTCTGAACACAACAGTCTCTATCACTGATAGCATCAAACTCTTAACACGTCCTAACGTTAAATGATATTTGATATTAAGGTATAAAGTATTATAATTAATAACAATTATCATTTACAGTTTTCTAGTTTATAAACTATTAGATTCTAGGACACTCAGTATGACAAATGCTTATGTTAAAGACTCTATAAATTCGCATCAGCAATCTAATAACCCTTACACTCCTCTTATACAAGCTGATAAAGAATTATTAATTGCTCATATCAACGAAGAGCACTTAGATGAACTGCAGAATTTTTTACGTGTTTTTAAACAGGTGTCAGAGGATCATTTAATCAATTCTGAGATTAGGCTTACCGAAATTTTTGTTGAAGGCCTGCTTATAGAGTTGAATTCAAAGCTAAAAGAGACGGATGAAGAACCTCTCTCAAGTAAAAACGAGGCTTTAGCCAATAATGCTTACTATATTGCTTTTCAAGAGTCAGTTAATGGTTTAGAGGACTTGCAAATGCAATATGTATTATTAAAGCAGCAAGCCGATAAAAAAATGGGCAAAAAAACCATAAAGATTACTGAGCAAAACTTTATGGTTAAAGACAGCTATAAAGTCAGTAAAAACATGCAGCGTCTCATCCTGACCCCTCTATCTAACGATCAAGAAACTGGTAATAATGTACCTAACGTGTTAGATCATGAAGCAGGCTATGCTTATTTATTTGATTTAACAACGCCAAACCAATCAGATACACCTGCCCGTGAGCACTGCTATTACACTTTACGTAAAGCATGGAAAGTTGAAGATAATTCAAACCAGAATGACGACGCTATCAAAGCTTGGGTGGATGTATTTATTCATGGAGACACCTCTGGTGGCAATTGGGCTACTGCACTGCGCTCTGGGGATACGATTAAGACTAAACGTGAGTTCCCAGAGAAAATTGAGCATCTACAAGCAGGGCAAGCGCTATTGATTGCTGATGAAACTTCGATGCCAACGGTTGCACGTTTGCTTGAAACGTGGCAAAACCCAATATCACCATTAATTATTTGTATCACTCAAGATGAGGCAGATCAGGCTTACTTTGATGATGTGGCATTCAGCTCTGCTATTGGAGGTTCGCTTACTATATTGCCACTTATCATAGGTAATGCCCATGCAGGTAAAGATTTGGCAGATTTGATAGATACTTATATAGGCGACTATCTTGCTTCTAATCCCTTAACGATAGACAAAGTATGGGGAGCGCTAGAAGCCAGTACCGTAAAAGCGCTAAGGCCGTTATTAAGAGAGAGATTTGGATTAGAGCGTTCTGATGTTGTGATTAAGGTGTATTGGCGTCAAGATTGAGCGTTAATAAAACACTTTACCCTATCTTATTTTTACTATATAAAATAAAAAACGCATAAAATAAAAAATCCTCAACAAGGTACTTAAACCCTGTTGAGGACTAAAGATAATATTGAAAGCTATTTCATTAAACAGCTAACTATCAATTCGCTGTCACTTTAGAAGGCTGAATATCAAACTTAAACGTCCACTTTGAAGGCGCTGGAGAGTTACCTTCAGATTAGTATCGTCTAGACCATGTACACGTATCCGCTGATTTAATGCTGACGTTCCGCCCACTGTCACGCCTAGCATCACATTTCAGAAATTATTCAAATGTGAAGCTTGCTGCGCAGGGGTGTAGTCTTGTGTATAAACAGAATTATATTGAGCTATATCGCATACTGAGCTATTGGCCATCACGGTAATGGTTGGAGCCTCAGTGAGCGCACTTGCAGGATGGGTAGATATAGTCAGCGAATCGAAAAAGGGTTACACTAAAGTCTATGGCATACTCCAAAGATTACAGACAAATGATACTAGACAACCTAGAAGCAGGCTACAGCTACCGAGAGCTTGTTGAAGAATATCAGATCAGTGCCACTACTATTCAACGCTGGAGGAAAAACCCTGAACCAAAGAAATACCAACGAGCACCAGCGAAAATAGACAACGAGGCACTTATCGCTGACGTTAAAGCACATCCTGATGACTACCATTATGAGCGAGCAAGACGCTTTAATTGTAGCGACAGAGGTATAGCAACTGCCTTAAAGCGTTTAGGTATCACTCAAAAAAAAGACACTACACCATCCGAAGGCTGACGAGGCAAGAAGACAGATATTTCTTGAACAATTGTGGCAATTTGAAAGTGACGGTAGACCTATTATCTATTTAGACGAAAGTGGGTTTAAGGCTCATGACAACAGACCTCATGGCTACTCGTACAAAGGTCAACCATGCTTAGGTGAGTACAATTGGCAACTAAAGAATCAGACGAATGCTATTGGAGCTATCTACAACAACGTACTGTTCAGTGTCGGACTTTACGACAGTAGTATTAATAGTGATGTGTTTCATAGTTGGGTAATGCAGTTATTACTGCCTCAATTGCCTAATGAAAGTGTTATTGTAATGGACAATGCAACCTTTCATAAAAGACAAGATATACAAGAGCTAATCGAAAATGCAGGACATACCATTTTATGGTTACCACCATATAGTCCAGACCTAAACCCTATTGAACAGGTCTGGGCTTGGGTCAAACGTAAACGCAAAGATTGGAGGATAGACTGCATCGATACTTTATTCTTTTATTTCCTTTGGCTCTGTGACTATTTTTAACTTCGCTGACTATAGTGCAAAAGAAACTGCCACAGTTAAAGTTGATAACTAAAATCGATATGACTTCGAGGCAACACTTACTCTCTATAAAATCAATAAACAACCACACAATAAACAGTATGCTAGACAAGGGAGAGATACGCCATAGATAGGTTCATAAAGCTAAATCAACTTTAAGTAATATGAAACTAGTGTTTCTAAAACACTTAAGGCACTTAGCCAGACCATTTAATACCTATCTAAATATCGCCCCATTTACTCACTTACAAAAGCAATTTTACTCAGGTTAGCACCACTAGCTACTGCAAGTATCTGAGCGACCGTTTCATAGCGCGCATCTTTATCTGCACGCAAACGAATGGTTGGCTCCTCTTCGAGCTGGGATTGGGCTTGCATACGTGTTTCAAGCTGTTCTAAAGTTATAGGCTGATCGTCCCAAAATATGCCAGCGTCCTCATCTACGCTTATTTGAATCACTTTGGTAGGTTGCTGCTGCACAGTAGCACTTGTTTTTGGTAAATCTAACGGTACTGAAGGATTCAATACCGTAGCAGTTACCATAAATATGATCATCAGTACCAACATAATATCAATCAGTGGGATGAGATTCATCTCACTCATTCCTTGCATATCATCCTCGCCTAATTGAAAGGCCATTTCATACTCCTATCTAATCGTCTTAACGTTATGGTTCATCTAGCACCCAAAACTATCGGCAACTATGAACAACTATCAAATAAAGCTTAAAGACTGACTGCACTGCCCTACTCTTTCAGCAAGCTTAGCCTGCTGTTGATGAGGAGTACTCTCTGGTTTGATTAGACGCTGAAGTAGCCTTATCTTTTTTTACGGATACAGCTACTTGTCTACCATCGCCCTTTGCGGTATTACCTAAAATGCTATAGGCAACATCATTTGCCTGAAACAGAACTCTACGGTTAAGACGTACCGCTACGTTGTAAAAGATAACAGCAGGTATTGCTACTGCCAATCCAAGACCCGTCATAATAAGAGCCTCGCCTACTGGGCCAGCCACTTGACTTAATCCTGCCTGACCAGACTCACCGATACTATGAAGCGCGTGAAAAATCCCCCATACGGTCCCAAATAATCCAATAAATGGCGCAATACTGGCTGTGGTACCCAAAAGAGACAGACCTTTTTCACTGTTATAGCGATAGCGTCCGATTTGTTGTAATAATAGCTGCTCGGTTGCCGTTTTACGCTGAGAATCTGACAAGGTTGCTATTTCATTAGACTCACCCTTAACTGCTGAGGAGAGATCCATTGCAACTTTACCTTTCATTTTATAACTTCGATAAATACGTAAAATACCAGTAACCCAAGATAGTATAGACAACGCAATTAAGCAAAAAAACAAAAACTTGGTTACTATATCGGTATACTGCCAATAACTTGTAAAGTCCATAATGAGTCCTTAGTTAACTAAATTTTTACAAACTTAATATTAATAATAGCCACGTTAATAGGCTTAATTTTTTATTTAAGGTATCCGGTAATCAAAAGGCAAAATAATATCACCTATTACAGGCACACCATTTTTAATAAAGGGATTAAATTTAGCCTGTTTCACAGACCTTATAGCTGCGTTATCGATAGTTTTATTGCCAGAAGAGCTGACAATGCTAGCACTGGTCACGTTGCCTTGTTTATCAACCCGCATTTTTATTGAGAGACTGTAGGTATCACCTGAACGTCCTCTTCTTCTAACCTGTTCGGGAAATACAAAATTGGGCTTACGACGCCAGCTAGCTTGACTTGCAGAAAATGATTGAGGCGTGTTGCTGGCTGCTTTTCGCGCGCTCTCTTGCTGTGCTTTTAGCGCGCTCTCTTGCTGTGCTTCTCGCTCTCTCGCTTGTTGCGCTTCTCGCTCTCTCGCTTGCTGTGCTTCTCGTTCTCTCGCTTGCTGTGCTTCTCGTTCTCTTGCTTGTTGCGCTTCTCGTTCTCTTGCTTGTTTCTGCAAACGCTGTTGTTCAATTTCCCACTGTCGCTGCTGCTCTAAGGTTTCATCTGTTGTAATAACTGGTTTCGACACAGGTTTTGGCTTTGTCACAGGTTTTGGCTTTGTCACAGGTTTTGGCTTTGTCACAGGTTTTGGCTTTGTAATAGGTTTTGGCTTTGGCTCAGGTTTTGGCTTTGTAATAGGTTTTGGCTTTGGCTCAGGTTTTGGCTTTGGCTCAGCTTTACGTACCGGCATAGGTACGGGTTGTTGCTTCTGTTCATTAAGTTCTAATTGATGAGCTGGCTCTTCTTCAATAGGTTTAACCAACTGTATTTCGATTGGTTGCGCTTCTTGCTGATCGGGTAGTTTCAGTTTAGGCACGTCCATATTCGCTAATGCGGAAGCCACAATGCCGTGTAAAGCCACTACTGCAACAAAAGTGGCTATATTGACAAGTGTCAGTCTTTTCGTATTATGGTTCTCATTTGTCATGGCAGTCTATTGGTCGTGAAGAAAATTAACTTAAATGTAGTGCATTTCTGCCTACTTTTTTGTTCAAGCAAGCCTCTACTTATATTGGCTTCTAAGCTCATTTAGTAGGAAGATTATTAGTAGCAAGGCAATGCCCTAAAACAAAATAATTATCTATATTATTAATCATACCTACTATACTAAGTACCTTAAATAATTAGATAATGCAGAGGGTAGATAATAATATAAAAACATAAACTTGTAAATAATAATCATTATCAATTTAGTTTTAATAAAGAAACCGGCTTAGATGCTTTATCGCCTATCATCTATATCGGGAGTTGAGGGCAAGATAATGAAATAGTCACATTTTATTTACAGCACCTTTTTTAAGTTTTTTATTGTTTAGAAAAGGTGGCAAAATCATATTTATATATTATCTTTTATTTCAAGATAATCTCCAAAGCTGTCTAGGACATATACTTTTCCGCTTCCACTCACATCATAAAACCCTACACCATGTTTTTTAGCTTTATCAAACATCGTATCATATGCTTTCTGCGCTACTGACCATCTAAAGTCGGTATAGATGGCATGTTTACCAATGCTATAACCAGTAACCCTTTTGGTTATATTTGTCATGATAAACTCCTATACTATCTTCTTTAGTTTACCCAGTTTTTGTCTAAGGATTTTTCAGCACAGCTCAATCTACTCAAACTCCTGAGCTGATATGTTTGGTAATCTTATGGGATATGCTAAGGATTTCAGTGGAAAATATGCTGAGATTGGAGAGTCAACACCTGCTTTTGAATCACGTATTAAATGTGAACTGCAAACACTGGAAGGAGTAAATCGTTATATTTATGATTTACTCAAATTTGGATATAAGCCAATAAGAAGTAAACATGAGTGAACTAAATGGTATTAACTTAAAACATAAGTTTGCTGTGAGGCAGTTAGAGTTAGATGATCAACCAGATTATTGGGAGTCAGTTAATTTCCTAGTCGTAGCAGACTCTATTGAGGAAGCAGAAAAAACATCTTCTAAAAATGGTGCATTGAAGATTTTTAGTCAGAATGAATATATGAAACAAGAAAAATAAGGTCAATTTAGACCTAATCCAAAAGAGAATGTGAGTTTAGCGGATAGCTACACACCTTTGGTTTTATCGCGTAAGTACCTTCGTATCATACTCTTTTTGATTGTTAGTATTGTATTGTTCAGATCTAAAAAAGCTGGACTAAAAGCCCAGCCTATATTTACATCATCAAAAAACAGAACAAATTCAACGTACAATAAACTTAATTATTTCCTTAACTTTTCTTAACCAAGAAAAAACCCTTTTTTATTCTTTTTCTCACTGGCCACTCTCATTCGTTCTTCCCACATATCAATCTAGCCTTGCTGCGGTTGTTTATAATCGAACTCTTTCATAAAGTGATATAGTTAAAACTAAGGCTAGAAATTAACTGACACTTCATCCTGTTTTACCACTGCTTTTCAAAGCCAATACCCAACATACGAGGCTCATTTAGGCGAACTGACTGTACCTTATTACTCTTACCCCATGTCTGACCCGCAACATATCCTTGCTTATCAAACAAATTATTGGCATAAATATAGGCTTGCCAATCATTTTTACGATAACCAATTTTTGCATTCCATTCGGCATACGCTGACAAGTCAAAGCTATTGGCAATATCGGCACTTCGTTTGCCAGTATGTTGCATAGATAACTGACCATTCCAACCATTTGGATTATCATAATCAAGTGCGATATTGGCAGATAATGAGGGCACATTAGGAACATGATTACCTTTTTTTGCTCCTATCAATAATGACTTACTCACATCATCCAACTGGGTTTGGGTATAACCAACCGAGGCACTAGCTGACCAGTTTGGGGTAAGTTGACGAATGCCTTCAAGCTCTGCCCCATAGGTGGAATAATCTAAAATAGCAGGGGTCAATATGGCATTTTTTGGATCAAAAACAATAAGATGACTATCACTTAAATCGCTATAAAATAGTGACGCATTGAACATAGCATTCGTGTTCTCACTTTGCCACTTAAGCCCTGTTTCATAAGTCCAGTTTTCTGAGGTTGGATAAGCTTCTACCTGCTTACCTTTTGCCAAATTAGGCGAATATAAAGGGAATCCAGACGCCGAGCTGCCTCGTGCAACGTTAGCGTATAGCATATATTCTGGCGCAACTTTCGCACTAAACCCTAAACGACCACTATATAAGGTGTCTTGCAGCGATGCATCTTGACTAAACTGGTCTACAACTGCAGGATGCCCATTGCCAACAAACCCATACGTGACATCTTTATGTTCATTTGTCACGCGTGCCCCTAGATTGACACCAAACTTCTCATTAAGGGGTATTTGCATCTCGCCAAATACCGCCATACTTAATGTGTCAATATCACTGGTTTGATGCCCATTTTGTAAGGAAAACATCGGGGCCGTTTTACTGGCAGTCGCATTATGGTCGTTTTGAAAATCACTAGCAAAAATCTGGGTACCAATTTGCCATTTACTTTGCTGATCAGTCTCTCCTGCTAGCCGCAATTCTTGTTGCCATCGTTTGTCTTTATGCTCCATAAATGCAAAATCAGCCTTTGGAATATTAAATGCAGAAACGGGCATCGGTGTTAATTTTGAAAATATTAATCCATCAGTAAAATCAAAATTTTGTGAGGTAGTGGACGACTCAAAACTGGTCAGCGAGGTTAAAGTCAACTCATTAATATCTTTAACCATAGCCAGACTAGCACCATTATCTTCCCATGTACTCAGGTCATCAGGGTTGATAGAAACCTTTGGAAAATCAGATGCTTGCTTCAAAATATAGCGAGGGTTGTTACTGTTGCGATGATGCGACCATCCTTTAACATTTACCTCAGTACTATCATCCAACAACCAAACTACGCTTCCTCTTATCAGATAGTCCTTTTCATCGCCATCTTTTTCGCCCGTTGCCACATTCTCGATATTGCCCTCTTTTTTGTTATAACGAGTTGCTAACCGCCATGCACCTTTATCGCCCTCACCTATACGGTCATTCGCAATCAAAAACACCTGTTTTTGATTTAAATTACCCACTGAAGCACCCACTTTATAGCTTTTTTCAAATTGAGGTTCATTAGAAATTACATGAATAGAACCGCCCTGCGAATTACGCCCAAATAAAGTACCTTGAGGTCCTCGTAGCACCTCTACTCTCTTGGCATCAAACAAACTTGCAGGGGCACTGACTGTAGATTTTGATACTCCGTTTTCATAAACCGAGACTGCTGTATCATCAGCAGATAAGGGCTTTATAGAACCAATACCTCGCAATATAAAGGTATTGCTAAATGTGCCTCCTGGTTCAGAGAGACTCAAGTTAGCAACATTTCTTGCCATACCCGCTGACTCATGGGTGGCATGAATGCTGGTGTTATTCTGAGGACTTAACACGCTGACTGAGAAAGGCACTTCGGCTAAGGTTTCTTCATATTTACGAGCTGTCACGGTAATGGGGTCAAAATAGACAGTCGGTATATTCTCTGTTTTTTGGTTTTGTTGATTATCTTGTTTATCTATTTGCTGATTATTATTCTTGATTTGTGGGTCAGGTTGTTTAGTTTCTATAACTTCTGCATATGCAGGCATTACCACACTCATTGCCATCAAGATACACAAATTACACTGCTTTAATCGAAAGCCATTAGGAAAATGTTTAGCCTTTATATTTATAGCTTTATTTGACATATTATTCTCTCTTATAGGTAAATACAGGTCGTGCACTGTAGGTGGAACCAAACGTGTGATTAACATGGGAGTAACGTATGATTAACAATAGGGATGAAACCATAAGTCGCTGTTAAGCAAAATCCTACTTATAGCCAACAACCAAGTTCATCTCACCTTGGGGCATGGACACAATCGTTGCGCTAATGTGTTTAAAACCACAAAGGTACATCACATTTTCAATCTCCCCTTCTGCAAACGAACTATCATTACCGCTTAATGAAGGGATAAGACGACCAAGCACATGCGCTTCAGGTTCACTTCTACCATTAGCTAAACTTTCATGCAGGCTGATAAATGCGCCATGAGGGGCTAGTGCGTCAAAAATCTTTTTTATGGTCTGTGGAAGGTCTTTTGCGTAATACAAGCTCATAGAAGACAAAATTAAATCTAACGATTTTGGAAACGCCACCTCATTATAATCACCGGCGACAAACTGAATATTTTGGGTGTTTTTTGTGGGGTTTTGGCTTGAATCATTTTGAGTGTGGGTTTGAGATTTATTGTCAGGGTTGGTTTGAGTGTTTTTGCTAAGCTCTAATCTTTCCTTGATACTTTCAATCAAAGGTAATTGGTCTTGAATATAAACTGTCATCTCTGGGTTTTGAGCCATTAATTGCTGCGCCAATACCTCAGAGCCCGCGCCCAAATCCATCATGCTTTTAATGGATTCTAAATTCATGGTGATATCCACAGAGCCTTCAGTCGTTCTGTCTAAACTTGCTTCTAAAATAGACAAAACACTTTCTGCCATAACGCTTTTATGAAAAGAGAGCAGATTGCTTGAGGCTGTACGCCAAAAGGTGGGAGAAGAAAAAGTTTCTGTTGTCTTGACTGAGCTATCGTTGGTTAAGATTTCAATAATATCAGCGCTAGAACGGTAACGAACTTTGTAGAGATGTAAAAATGTCGTAATCATATTGACGTCTTGATTGCGAACCAGTAATTCTGTGAAGATCGGATTAATGACAAACTGGTCATCATGTTTCTCAAGCACCTCCATGCTAGATAAGGCGTTAAGAAACAAAACCAGTTTGTTATCAGCAATATTAAGTCGTTCTGAGATTGCCTGAAGGCTGTGTCCCTCTGCAAGTAAATCTAAAATCCCTAACTCGATGCACGCAATAAACACCTGACCCCGAATGGCATCAAGTAGGAAATTAAACACCTTAGTGCTGGCTTGATTTTTGTGTTGTAAAGAAGGGGAGTTTAAAAGTGGATTTTGCGCAAATGGGCTTGGAGAAGATGAACTGTTTGGCTGGGTTTGTGATGATATTTGATTCATAGTGATATTTTGACCTAAGCTATTTACCTCAACTATAAGGATAAATAGACGTCAGAAATATCAAATTATTATCACAAGTTATCATTTAATAAGCGGATTATAATGGGTTATTTATTTATGTCAGCCTTTATGTTGTCACTCTTAGTATTAGGGGATTCTTGACGCTTCAAAAATTAGAACTGCTGGTAGCTAAAAGCATGAACTGGTATACCAGCATGAGCATGAAACCAGATTTGAAGGGATTAAAAAACGAGCTTAGACCAAATCTGGTATCAGGAATCACTCTGCGCTAGTACAGCTTTATCAGTTAACCACTAGACTAAACTCTTAACCTTCATAAGACTTAAGAGAGTGTTTATTAGGAAAAAATAACCCCATATCGTTTCTGTTTTTTCTGCATTTACTAAACAGCCCGTATATATCGTTTGGTCTTTAGTAGGTCTACTGAACACAGGTTCATTTAATACAGACCAAAACCTTTCTTCCGCCATCTTAAATAAACCACTGTTTTTATCCAGTTTACGGGTATTTATAGCGGCTAAAACTACCATTAAATCTGCCGATGTGTCTCTAGACAACTTATGTCTTTTATCATTAAAGGCGTCACTAAACCATAGATTTAAATGATCCTTCAACATTCTATCGTACTTCTCGCCCCATAGATTTGCAGCTTCTGCTAGTGCAAGTATTAACCATGCATGCCCTCTGTCCCAAAATTGATCTGGCTTAGCAGAAACCCATTTAGCATCTTGTTGCACCAAGAGCCCTGGCACTTCATTGTAAAAGCGACTATGTTCTAAATATAAGTCAATGTGGTTCTTTGCCAGTGCTTTATAGTTTGAGTCGCCTCCTAACAATATTAATATTGCGTGCAAAGAGTCTACTGAAATTGAGTCTTGACCAATTTCTCGCCCTCCTAAAGCAGCTCCCAGCGTAAAACCTCCAAGATCAACACGATATCTTTTTGCAATACCTGCTTTAAATACTTCTAACGTATTTTGGAACTCTGTTTCTACTAAGCTATCGGTATAATCACAACAAAATGAAAAACCATAAGCACCTACCATACTCATATGCACAGAATCAACTTCATGCCTATTTTCAATCGACCTAGCAATATCCTTCGTGTCATTCGATAAAGTGTTCATCCCATTGATAGTGTCTAATAGAAAATTAACGCCCAACCAAAAGCCACCTGTCCAAGAGCCTGACTTTGATGTAAGCCATTGCTTTTCATTAGCGTGTCGCAGTATAGGTATACAGCCAACGTGACTTTCCCTTAAATCGCTCAATCTATTCATAACTGAGTTTAATAAGAGATTTAAACTAGTAATAGACTGTTTATTTTGGCTATCTTTTTGATATATCTGCATATTATTCAAAGCTTCTGAGATGATTGGTAAGGGTTGAAGATATAATAACTGGCGCTAACCCTAGCTGAAAAAATCTAAGTCTTTCAGGCACAACTTAAAGATACAAGGCTCTTAATCCACATTTTCAATGGTCTTATAAAAGGATAAATATGCCAGTATGAGAACGATAGTTATCGTAGTATAAAATACCGTCCATCCAGATTTTGTAATCAATAAAGGTAGGACCACTAACATGACTATGCCACTTAGTCGCCCTAGCCCATATAACAGACTATAATTCGTTGCACTCTGATTACTTTTAGCCCACCCTAAAATAGCGCTTCCAATCACAACTAGCATGCCATTACAAATTATTCCAATGCCTATTGCTATCCATATTAGTATGTTAAAAGACAGGCTATTCATATCTATTAGCAACATAATTAGTAAACTTAGTAGTAAAGCACTCAACACTGTAAATACTGTTTGCTGATTCTTTTTTATAAACATTGGTAATATAACAGCGAGAATCAGCCCCCCTATAGGTGTCAAAATACCGAGATATAGGCCAATTTTTCTTAACGGCACGCCAAGATCAATAAGCAATAGCCGATTGAAGTTAAATAATGCCATAATGACAAAAGTGAGTAGTGCGGTACGCCATAATAGATCTCTAAAGCGCTTATCAGTCCACCCTATTTTTAATCCTTTAATGGGCGCAATTGAGGCCTTTAACAGATATTTTTTCTTAGAGAGTATTATCATCAAGGGTAAGGGAATAAGGAATAAGAACGCCATAACTTTTAGTATTCCAGAGAGCTGGAGATGATCATATCCAGCAACTAAAGCGCCTCCACCGATTAAAGACCCTAATGCAATTCCAGCAACCTTTGTGGCTGACAAAACCGGTTTGTTTTTAACGGTGGCATTTAAGCTACTTAATCCGTCAATTGCTAGATCCATACTGGCAATGAATACATTAATAACTAATGCGAGCCACCAGAAAATAGTTAAGGAAACATTGAATATACTTAGCAACGACATTATGAGGAGCAAAGAGCTAGTAATTATTTGCCCTACTACAATCTGTGAACGGTAGTTTAAATAAACTTGGGCGCGATCTAAAAAAGGCGCCCAGATAAACGATAATCCATAAGGTAGGTATAAAACAAACACTAAGAAAAGAGAGTCTAAGGCGACCCCTTGCGAGCGGAGAATAGGTGCAATACCACCTTGCATGAACCCAAGGATAGTACCAACAGCAGTATAGGTCAGTAGGATCAGTAAGCTTAGTGCATTATTAAACAAAAAATTTTTAATGGTTACCAATATATATGCCTTTTTTATAGATAACTTACTGTTAAGTTGAGCCAATCACTCATGAGTACCGTTTTATGGTAAATTAAACTGTGTTGAATTAGGATATGTGAACACTCAAAAAGCTATAACGTACTTAACCAGCTCAGGTTCTTTTCTAATTTTTTTCGATCTAGTTTACCCGAGCTATTTATTGGCATCTCTTTAATATTAACTAAGTATTCAGGTAACTTTGAAAACTCGAAGCCACGATTGGTTAAGAATTCTCTAACCTGAAGTAGGGATAGCTTTTTACTTTTATCTCTTAGAGTAACGAATAGACCAATTCGATCGCCAAGCTCTAAGTCATGAATAGGTATAGCTGCTGCACTTAAGATCATCTCGTTTTTGGTAATTTCTTTTTCTATTTGCGCAGGGCTAATATTAGTACCACCCCTAATAATAATATCTTTTTTTCTACCCACAAGCCTTAAATACCCATCTTTATCAATATATCCAAGGTCACCTGTATAAACCCAGCCATCCTCATCACGATAGGTCTTATTTAACTCATCGCTGCTAACGTAAAAATTAGGAGTTATTGGGCCTCTAGCTATAATTTCACCAATTTCTGTATCCGCAAGTCTTGTACCATCCTTATCAATAATATTAATGGTACAAATCTTAGGATTTGGTTTGCCTACGGTTTCAATAATCTTGTCTAAAGATTCATCTACCGTGGTATAGCAATTTACGCCGTCAGCTGAGCCATATAAATTCACAAAACTACAGTTAAAATACTTGCAGCACCTATTAATAGTTGCCTCATCAATAAGTGCACCTCCAGAGATAATGGCTTTTAACCCTGTAATAGTTATGTCTCTTCCAATAATTACTTTGATTAGTCTTTGCAACATGGTAGGAACACCAAGCAAATAGTCAGGCTGATGTTTGATAATAAAATCAACGACTGTATCGGCATCAAATTTATCAACAACTATGACGGTTCCCCCTAGATATGAAATCACACCAAAAACAGCGGTTGATCCAAACGAAGAGCCTAAAGGAACGAGATAAAAACCTTTGAAGTCTTCTTGACCTTTATTTAAGTCCATTAAGAAACCACCTCTTCCTCCTAATAGAGCATTATGTGTATATGCGACAAGCTTAGGTTCAGACTCTGTACCCGATGACACTAAATATCTAACCAAACTATCTGGGTCTACAACTGGTAATGAATCCATACTTAATTCTGGATAACTAAATAGAGTATCTAGAGACTTCCATCCGCTGGGAGGTTCGACACTATCACACATTAAAACTTCCAAATTAAGCTTGTTTTTTATAGAGTCAACAATATCGCAGAAGTTAATACCCGCATACTCGTGCTCTATAATAACGAACTTAGAGTTGGCTCTTTTAAGTAGTGACTCAATATCTAACGTGCCCTTACCGGGAGGGAATGGAGAGACTACGCCACCCAAACTGGCCACAGCTAGATCAATAGCGGCACACTTCACACTATTTTTTAATTGATAGGTTAGGACATCTCCGTGATTAAACCCAAATGATTTAAGAGCAGCAGCCAATTTCAGAACTTCTGATAAAAGCATTTTATAAGAAAGCGCCTGCGAGCAGTCTATAATTGCTATTTTATCGGGATGCCTATTACATTTACTAACGAACTCCTCAAAAACAGTTCTATTAGGATAGAACCCTTCGTCTTTCCATTGCTGTCTAATATCTTTAGAAACTAAATCAGTAGGTTGTTTATTCATTTTCTATGTTACTCACTTTTATTTGAAAAATACCATGGCGATAGTGGTTGCATGTAACCACTTTCATTCTTTGTATCTTTAACCCACATATTAGTTGTATGGAAATCGAATCCTGGGAAGTCTTTGCCGACACTAACATACTGAATATCACGCTTATCTATTGTGTTAAGTACGTCTATTGTGTTAATTACAGTTGTTAAGCTGGTATTTCTTGCTTTAGTGTCTAATAGAGATATGGATTCAGAAAGCGTCACCTCGTCTATGTCACTATTACTTATAAGTAGGTAACCGTCGTAAAATTCAATGAGTGAATATCTACTTATCATCTCATCAAGCTCAAGCTCTGAAGAACTTGCTGATGTTTGCTCTAATAGAATCTCAGAGCCCCACAATAAAGAAGTCTCAAAGTAAGCTATGTGGCCATCCCTTTGTTTACTCAAAAGGTTTATTAGACTGGCTTGAGCAGCTAAAACACCACCAAATAAATCGATTAAAGTAAACAAGCTACCGCCAAGTCCATTGGGTCCATTTCTGATTTTTCGTGCCAGCCCAGTAGCTGCTTGAACAACAAAATCAGTACCTGGGATTGTTATATGTCCATTTTCAGGCCCCCATCCACCAGCATAAACATAAGAAACTGCTTTATTTTTGGTTAATATATCTTCAGGGGTAAGCTGTAAATTTTTGGCTTTTCCGGGCGCCCAGTTATTAATAAATAGGTCAGCATCGCTGAGGGTATCAAAGAATTTCTTTTTACCCTCTTCTTTATTTAAGTTAGCTTCTACGACTTTCTTAAGATGATTTAGAGCCATAAAACGAGGGGATAAGTTATTTATGAGAGGGGGCATCCCTCGTAGAAAGTCGCCACCTATTGGCTCTATCCTAGTTACTTCAGCCCCCAACAGCCCTAATAAGCTAGTCGCATATGGCCCTTGTATTCTGCGACATGACTCTATTATTTTTACATTTTCTAAGGGGTTAGCCGATACCGTTATACCGAGCTCTTCAATAGAAGCCGCTTCGGAAGAAGTCATGGTATTTTTGACTTCAAAGCTCCAAGACTTGTTAAAAGTATATTCTTCTTTATCGAGTCTTATAATGAATACACCATAACGATTACAGATTTGGCTCAACTCATCAAAAGACAGGGCTGACAACTTTTTGTATAAGACATCTGGAAGCCTGCATTCAGATTTTGCGTATCTTGACTGGAATACTTTCCAGGCATCACTCGCTACTGTTGCATCAATAAATAATGCCTTGCAAAATGATACCCAAACCTTTGGATCAAGAGTTTCAATTTCGAAAATCACGCCATCAGAACTAATAAAAGGAGGGCCTAAAACTGGTTCTGATTTTTTACTTGGCTTAGCTACTGATGCCCCTGCATAATACTGCCCCAGTATATTTTGGACAGTATTTGCAATCGATAGAGTGCAGTTATTCATTAAGCTGCCTTTTCTAATGGCATACTCAAGCGCTAATAATGAAGTAATGATTTGATGCGCTATTACACAAGATAAATAATTTATAGGTAAAAAACTCAATTCACTCTTTTGTTTGCCATGTACATGGATTAATCCAAATCTAGCTTGTAGCTGTATCTCCAGAGGGATATTAGGCTGATAACTCTCAAATAACATCAATGTCGTTTTAGAAATGATTTTGTCAGGAGACTTCATTATGAAATACATCGAATCGTCTGTACGACATACCTTGTTAACCTTACCGCCTAAGCGTTCAAATTGTTTACATAGCTCTAAACGTGTAGGATCAAAGCCAGCAATATTGTCGTCTATATATAATTCTAGTTCATAGTTATTCAGCGGTAACCTCAATTTAATGTCCCTTAATTTTGATATGCCATTATTAATGTAGATGTAGTAGGCTCTAATTAGGTACTATTATTCTTCCCCTTTAATATAACTGTAGTACGTTATACAGAATAATCTCTACACCTCTACTTTCTCTTGTATGAGTTGACGAACAATAACTGGCGTATCAAAGTTATGATAAATATTGATACCAACGGCATGGTTATTTTGTTCTATTAGTAGCATCTCCTCCTTTAATACTACCGCGTGCCCTAAACCAAAAATTCCTTTTATAGACTCCTGATTTGTATCTAATAGATTTCTATTTTGATCCACTATTAACTTATCTCTACATTTTAATAACTTAATAAGAGAGCCATCAGTTGCATAGATTTTTAGATCGTTTGTTTTGTAACCATAGGCAAGGATTGATACTTGAGAGGGGTTGATACCGATATCTTTATCGCTTGTAAAAAGTAACTTAACTCTCTTCTCTTCTCCGTCAACAATCATTCGATATAACTGTAACGAATCAGCTCTTAACCCTGAAAACCTGTGCGATAAAGTATCGGTATCTTGCCTTCTAGATTTACATACTTTACCTTTCAGCTTGATATCATACTCTCTCATTTTACTTCTAGACTGTATAACGATTTGATGCTCACTGAGCACATGACCGAACTTATTGAGTAGATAACTGGCACATGAAAAAGCACTATGTGATCCACCATAAATAACGATTTTCTTATTTGCTTCTATCGCAGCTATCAGGTACGCATCTTTCTCCTCCGAGATAACCTCTGAGGACACCATGACACATGGATTATTTAACTTGTTTTTCTCTCGTTCCACGCACCCACTTGCCAAAATAATATTTTTCGATTGGCAAATAATATCCCCTTTAATATCATATGTTTCGAAGTTATCATCCTCATTAATTACTATCTTCTCGACAGACTTATCGTATACGATACCGCTATTTGGATACTCTTCCATGAGCAACTCTAACTCATCCGAGACTTGTTTAAAAAAACGTGACACAATTTTTAAATTAATGTATTTTTCATTCTTATTTTCTAGGGCTTGACCTTCCACTGTATTGAAAACATTATGAAAGCATCCGTTTTTATTAATACCTTCAACAAACTCATATGCACTAGAGTTTGAATTAATATCATAATTCAAGCTTTGCCAACCCTTTGATGATGTTCTCTCAATATAAACTAGGCCTCTCTTTAGCAATCTGTCTAGTTTATTTTCATTGTCTGCCGCGATAGCAACGCCTAGACTAGCCACACCGCACCCTACAATTTGAGTATTAACCTCCAACATTTTCATAAAAAGACCTTTAATCACTTACCATGCTAAAAACAATACTGTCATCTATACTCAAGTCGATATGAACGTTGTGACTGTTTGATATTAGATTGACTACTGACGACTCTTGAATAACTTTAGTTAATAAGTGTCTTGTGTTGTCTTCATCAATATCTAGCTGTTCAAGTATTATAGAAAAGCTTAAACCTTGCATTTTTATGAGAACGTCTGGGTTAATACCCATTAGACCTCTCATATCGACACAACCCTGACCTTTAACAATAATATCCCCTTTATAGTCTGTGAAATTTTTCGCTATACCTTCTACTAAACTGGAACACATAGCACTTAGCAGTGCCTCTTGCGGATTAAGCCCTATATCAAGACCACCTGACTGTTTGGGTTGATCAATATCTAACTCACACTCAGTAACAGATGACTCGCCTTTAATATGAAAACCATATTGCCAAATGACGTCTGTATTTAGCTCTGATACAAACAGCTCTACTTCTGATATATCTTGCTTTACTGGCTCTATTTCTTTTTCATTAACAGTAAAACTTAACTCGTTGTGTTCCACTAACGTTCTGTGGTTAGGGCTCTTGATAGAGATCTGATTGATAACATTCTGTAAAATACTAGCCTCATCGCTATTGTCTGTTTTACAAGAAATGAGGTACTTTATATCTTTGAAATCTATGTACTTACCTAATGAGTAGCTCCCTAATAGGTTAGCCGAGAGCCTGAAATCAAGAAAGTCTAGGGCAACACCTTTTGCAGCCAGCCCCTTAACCATAGAGGCCATTGCGCAAGCGCCTATCGATATAAGAGCGAGCTCCTCTGGTGTTAAATAATTACGATCATATCTTAGCGCTTCACTATTTTTGAGCTGTACTGGCACCACTTTAAACTCAAACGACCTAGCACTCTTGATAGTGCCTATACTGGCTGAAAGTACCTTTACTTGCAGTGTACTTTCATCACAAGCTTTATATACTGAGCTAGAATACTGATAAGAACCTTGAATAGGCTCTTGTCTTATCTCGTGCATGGCTTCACTCATACCAGCGACACTGACGCCATTTTTCATTGTGTTATCTCCAAGCTATTCACAGCATCCAATGCATTAGTCATATCATCTATTAGATCGTTTATATTCTCGATGCCTATTGAGAGCCTTACTAACCCCTCTTTTATACCTATCTCTTTTCTTTGCTTCTCTGATAAAGAGCTATGCGATGTATTAAAAGGCATACTAATCAACGACTCTACCCCGCCTAAACTAGTAGCGACCTGTGGGAACTTAAGATTATCCATGAAAAAGAGTGCGGCCTTATCCCCCCCTTTAACCTCAAAGCTCAACATGCCTCCGTATTGGTCTTTGCAAATCTCTTTAAGCTCTGATTCTGTTTCACTATCAAGCAAAGACGGATGATAAACCTTAATAATATTCGGATGCTGAGTCAGTACATTTACCATCGCTTTTGCATTGTCGTTATGCCTATTCATCCTCAATTCTAATGTCTTCATACCTCGCTCAAGTAAGAAGCACGCTAAAGGATCTAAGTGCCCACCGAGTCGCAACATTTGCGCCCACACTCTATCTATAAGCTTACGTGAGCCACTGCATACGCCAGCAGTAACATCGCTATGACCATTCAAATATTTAGTTGCACTATGAATCACAACATCCGCCCCATAGTCATAGGGCCGGCAAAATATCGGAGTGAGAAAGGTATTATCAATAACTAACAGCAGTTGCTTTTCTTTAGCGATTGTACTGATAGATTTTAACGGTAGACATTTAAGCAATGGGTTTGACAAACTTTCGAAAAACAACATTTGGGTATTATCTTTTATGGCGCTTTTAAGACTTTCTATATCGTTAGGGTCAACAAAGGTAACTTCTCTACCTAGCTGATGCATATCTTCTCTAAAGAGATTATAAGTGCCACCATAGACATCATAAGACGAGATAATGTGCCCGCCATTATTGGTTAATGCTAAGATTGTTGATGAAATTGCAGCCATGCCTGAAGAGAAGACTAGCGAGCTTTCTGTCCCCTCTAAGGCAGAAACTTTTTCTTGTAAACTAAGTTGATTGGGATTGCCATATCTTGTGTAGATTGGGTAATCCCTAGTCGCACCACTAAAAAAAGCGTCATAAGTACTTGCTTGGAACTTAAAGGTAGTGGTCTGGAAAATTGGAGTGCCAATGGCGCCTGTATCCTCGTCAGTATATGTACCTGCATGCACGGCTCTAGTAGACAATCCTAAGTTAGGTTCAATTTGATGATGATTTTGCAGCCTTGGTCCTGACTCTCTTTTTCTGTTAAGCTCATTGATCCATTTCTTACTGCTATCAGCGTTGGGGAGATTATTGCTCATGTGATGATTCCTTGGTTAAAGTGGGTAATTAACCGCCAGCAACGGCTGGTAAGATAATTATTTTGTCGCCATCTTTGACCACTGTGTCGACACCATCTTTAAATCGAATATCCTCTTCATTTAGATAAATATTGACATACCTATGTATCTCCTTGTCAGTAATTACCCTCTCTTTTATCCCTGGATAGGCTTTATCTGCTTGCTCAAAAACTTCTAAAACGTTATTGCCCTTTGAGAGAATCAAATCAGAATTATTTGTCACACTTTGCATGATAGCGGGTACTTCGATACTAACTTTCATTGATTTAGCCTTAATAATTTTATAGTTAATTTTTTATATATAACGAATAGCTTCTTCAACCAAAGAGGTTCCATCTGATCGATAACTTCTCAATATATTAGTCACTCCCGTACTAATAATGACATAGTGGACATCAGGCAAGTTCATAAAATGTCGATCTTCGAAACTTGGGAATGGCTCTCCTTCTGTATGAGAATGAAAAATTGAATGAACTTTTCCACCTTTCTCTTTTACATCTTTCCACACCTTAAGCTGCTCTTTAGAATCAAAAGAGAAGTAGTGTGGAGATTTTGAAGTATTTTCCATATAGTATATTTTTTGTTCTTGTTCATTACAGTTTTCAGAGATCACGCCACATGCTTCAATTGGATGAGCTTCATTGCAATATTCAGTAATCTTATTCAATAGATCTTTTTTTAAAAAAAGCATGGTGACTCCAAAAATGTTAAATAAAATACGTTTCAATGGGTTAACCATGTTTTCATAGTTTTCTGTCGTTAAAACCTTAAAAAAACTTAGTATCTTGATACAGAAGGATCAATCTTTTGTGACCATTCCATAATTCCACCATCCACACTAAAACAGTTTGCATATCCCTGTTCATTCATGATTCGAACGACTTCATCAGAGCGCTTGCCATGTTTACAAAACACGTAGAAAACATCTTCCTTATCTTCCCTCTCTTCTCTTATACGATTTAAAAAATCAGTTTTTGGTATAAGAGTTTCGCCTCTATTCAACTTAGAGATAGCCGTTTCTGAAGTTTCTCTGATATCAATAATCTGACAAGCTTTATTACTTTGTATAGCCTCGCTTAACGCTTCAACAGAAATGCGTTGTACCTCATCTTCATTAGTCTCTAAACGGCAGCTATATGTCTGAGCCACTAACTTATCAATCTTTACTCTATTATCATCTTTAGCAATTTTGAAAGTATCAAAACGCATATTTAAAGCATTGTAACGAAGCAGCTTCCCTAATAAAGTCTCGCCTATACCGGTTATTACTTTAATAGCTTCAGTTGCCATAATTGAACCAACTACCCCACATGTACACCCCATTACACCGCCTTCAGAACAAGAAGGCGCAAATTCTGGTGGTGGTGGTTCTGCGTACAAATCTCTATAGTTTCTACCCTCTTGATTAGATGGCCGTTCCCAAAAGACACTTACTTGCCCCTCAAATCTGTATACGGAACCCCATATGTAGGGTTTGTTCAGAAGGGCGCAAGCGTCATTGACCAAAAACCTTGTACCAAAATTATCTGTGCAATCGAGTACCATGTCATACTGTTCTATTAGTGATAACGCGTTATCGGCATCTATTGCTATTTCGTGTCGTTCAACACTGATTAAAGGGTTCAGCTGGTTTATGGCAATTTTTGCACTTTCTACTTTTGTCTGACCTACGGTCGAAATATTATGAATAACCTGTCTTTGCAGGTTTGAAACCTCAACTTTATCAAAGTCAATAATCCCTAACTTTCCAACGCCAGCAGCAGCAAGGTACAATAGCGTTGGCGCTCCTAATCCGCCTGCTCCTACAACTAAGACACTGGCCTGTTTGATTTTTTTCTGACCCTCAATCCCTATTTCTGGCAGTAATAGGTGTCTTGAATACCTTTCAATCTCCTCAGGCTCGAGATTTTTAGCATCGAAAATATCTTTACTCATAGTTAAAATCCGTAAAATTATTTAATGAAGTTGAGCGTCTGCACAATTAAGAGCACATTAACAACCTGATTTCTTATTTATCTTGAGGCTCTTTTCTACTTGAGCTGGTTGATATTATCCAGCGTCCAAATAGGAATGAATATCATTTAAAAAGCAATATTTATCAAATGATTAAATTCTTTAACCTTTGAGCATTTAATTATCAAACAGCCTCAACGACAGTAATTTTTTAAGATTTTTGTATAGTTTTGAAATTTGGATTTTTAGAGCAGTTAGGAGGAAACTCTTTATATGAAAAAGCACTTCAAGGGAATAATAACTTAGAGGGGAGTAACGAGTAGTGACTAGGTAACGTTTAAAATTCTGATACATCTTCTGACACTCATCTTGAACGTCAATGTATAACAGGGGTAGCTGGCATCTAAACCACAAGAGTAGAGAATATCAATAATAAGACGTCTTAGGGCGTATTGAACCTGATGATTTTAGAGGGTTGTTCAAAAGAGAAAAATTATGTAATAATAATCATTATCAATTATGAATAAAAGACTAATCTGCTATGACTCAAAATTTAACATTCAAGGAAGATGCTGGAAATCTTATGAGTCAGTGGTGCTCAGATAAACTGTGTTCAGGTTGTCAAAAGTCATTCATACATGAATACCATATCTCTGATGGTATAAATTTCGTCACCAGTTACTCTAATATTACAAAACCTTTGCAGACTAAAGTTGATTATGAATACCCCGTATTTATTTTGGTCTACTGTGAAGAGGGGCAAAGTGTTTTCTACTTAGATGGCTCTCATGAAAAGTATACTGTCAAGGCAGGCGAGGTTTGGTTAATTAACTTAAATCATGTGACTTTAGTTAGGGAGTTTACCCCTAATATAAAAACGATAATGAAAGTGCTTAAATATAATGTAGAAAGTATGCAAGGTGTTTTAGGCGACTCTATCATTAAAAACTTTTCAACATCATTTATTCTTAATTTAGACAGAAATCATCAATGTGAAGAATGGTTCAAATCATTTTCTCATAACGATACTATAGATGTTAGAAGTAAATTAATGGTAGTGTCAAAAGCCATAAGCACACTGGCTAATACGATATCCCCTTTATCATCGGACTGGGATACCATTAAAGATGACAAGGATAAATTGCTAGTTGAAAAGATTGTTAGAAGAATATCTTGCTATGACGAATGTGCACCATCGCTTAAAGATCTAGAACAAGAGTTCCATATGAGCCATACTAAGTTAAGTGTCATATTTAAAAAGGAAACAGGACAACCTATTTTTTCTTACTATAGACAAATTCGCTTACAACGGGCTTTAAGGCTTTTACAAAACAAGCACCTTCCTATAACGCAAATTTCTCAAACCTGTGGCTTTTCAAGCTCCAGTCATTTTACAGAATCTTTTAAAAAAGAGTACACTCTAACGCCTTCTAAATATCGCAGGCAGCTAAACTAAAATAAGTCAATACGAGGCGGCTTTAAGTTAAAAGCTCGGGTTGAATAGTCACTCTATTTAATCCTAATTTTAACGAAGTAGTGGGTTGTTTTAGGCAAAAAACAGCCAATTACAGGGTGTGAATACAGATTCTTAGATATAACTGTCTACTTGAGTACTCAAACGCCGTATATAGCTCCTGTCTCTTTATTAATTAACGCCTTACCTATTGAGCTGGCCAATGCCTCGTCAGAACCATCTAAAATTCGTGCTGAACGTGCATACCTATATATATAAGATAATATGCAATCATCGTCTAATCCCGATGCGCCATGCAATTGGATAGCTGAGTCTACGACTTTAGACAAACAACTGGCCGCCTGTAATTTAGAGATATTAATATTAATACTTAAATCACGACAATCTGGGTAGTTATCGACTTGTTTCGCGGTTTTGTTCAGAAAGGCATATGTCGTTTGGATCTCTTTATAGGCTTCAAAGATATGCTTTCTGACCAACTGCTTATCTGCCAATCCATAATCTCGATATTTTTTTGAATTTACCGTGTCGTGCATTAGTTCATAGCATCTCATAGATAATCCAAGCCAATGAAAGCTACGTAATAATCTACCTTTAGTCAGTCTGGTTTGAGCAACATGTAACCCTGCTCCCACCTCACAGAGCACATGTGATTTATCTACTTCAACCTTATCAAACTTAAGTCGACACTCTCCTCCTAAGAGTAAACCCAAATTGCTATGGCGTTTAATGATCCTGTAACCCTCTGCATCTGTTGGAATCACTATTAAAGAGTGCGTATCAGGACGGTCACTATGCTTAACTAACACCGTAACAAAATCAGCTTTATAAGAGTTGGTTATCCACCACTTCTCCCCACTTATAACAAACTTATTGCCTTGATCTACTGCCGTTAAATTAACTGTTTTAGGCATCGACCCTGGGCTATACGGTTCCGTCATAGCGTAACTTGGCTTTATATCGCCTTTAACGACTCCCTCCAGATACTTTGCCTTTATCTCATCTGAGGCAAATCTAGCTAACATATGGGCATCCAATGCCGCATAAGAACCTAGCAGTCCACCTGTAAATAAAGACTTCCCTTCTTCGATAGCTATGGGCATGTACTCTTCTAATGTACCAATCTTCCCGCCTAGCCCTATTGGATGAAACAAGCCCCATATACCTAACTCTTTGGCAACACATTCTAAGTTTTGTTTAGCTAAGTTATATTCTGTTTCATTTGACAAATACTTAACTTCATTAGGCTTTAAGTAGCTATCAACATAATCTTTTACAATTAATTTATAACTCATTGGCGCAGTATCCTTTATAAAATGACGCTTAATCTTTCAAAAATTCAATGCTTTATTATTAAGTTTAGAGTTAGATTTAATATTATTTAGACGTTTTTTTTATTGTATATATTAAGGGCTGTTTGATCCTTCAAACAGGGAACTCGCGGCGACTATTTTTAGTCAATATGCAGTGAAATTTTGGATGCTTAGTCATTCTAAATTAGAAAATTCGCAATATATTGGCAAAAAATAGTTCCGATTTGAAAGGCTGATATTACGCTAATACCTTTTTAGGCTTTAATTTTGTAGGCTTTAATATAGGTATCATGAAGATAAAAATACTGATCCAAATCATAATGAAGGCTACCAGCTTATTAACACTGAGACTTTCGCCTAGAATAGTCACTGCTAAAATGAAGTGTAAAGTTGGCGTGATATACTGCAAAATACCAACGGTTGAAAGTTTGATCTTGGGCAGTGCCGATAGAAATAAAATCAAAGGCACAATAGTAAACAGACCTGATAGCACAACACCAATATTTGCAACAATCATGTCTGGCCCTCCAAACTGCATCGTGCCATTCATGTAAATATATACTAGATATGCTATTGCAAATGGTGTTGCTATTATTGTTTCTACTGTTAAACCAGCAAAAGGATGTAATCCCTTTGACTTTCTTAATGTGCCATATAAAGCAAAGCTAAACGATAAAACCAAAGGAATAATAGGTATCTTGTTATAGGCTACTGTGAGATAAACTACGGCTACCAAGGCTATTGCTATTGCTATTGCTTGTAATGTCGAAGGCTTTTCCTTAAAGAACAGCATCCCAATAAATACACTTACCAATGGATTCATAAAGAACCCTAGACTGGCCTCTAAGGCATAGCCATTCATGACTGCCCACATTGATACCAGCCAATTAACGGATAACAGAAAGGTAGTTAACAGACAAAAACCTAATACTTTGATATCTTTTGCCATATCAAACCATCTGACTTTAGGTTTTTTTATGAAATCATATATAAGTACAATAATCAAAGCTCCCACTACTCTATGTGCCATTACCTCTGACGCTGGGATAGCTTTAATTAAATAAAAATACAGGGGGAACATACCCCATATCACGTAGCTTGAAACAGCAGACAAAATGCCATTATTAACCTGTGAATTTTGACTCTCTGATGTTGTAATGTTTGTATTCATTGTTGTATCTTCATAATATGATTAAGGTTTCCACACTTGGGATTCATTAAGTCAAATTATAAGTACATTAATTAATTTAAATATTAAGAAATAAAATGTTTTTACCATATGGTTAAAGTTATTCAAAATATCTGGACTTCCGTACCATCTTATCCCCTAAACTATGATAGAACTTAAAAATTAAGACCTATATTGAAGCCATTGACGAATTAACTTCGTGATAAATCCTAACAACAACGGGGCAAAACACAAAATATGCCAATAATACAAATACTGAATTGTTGTTGATAACTTAGAGTCACTATAAATCACAAAAAGCCGCTTAAACACTTTATTTTAAACACAAAAAAGTCGCACTACTTTTAATGGAGTAGTGCGACTTTTATTAAGTAAGTTCGTTACAAGGTTTGAGTATGGGATACCCACTACCTATAATAAATAATGAACAATGAACGTAGTTATCAGACTATATTTTAATGTTTATGCGCCGAATGGTCTGAATCTTCATTATGTGAATGTTCATCGGCATGCTCGTTCTTAACTCCGAACCAAGCTATTTTTGAGGGGGTAAAATCAAGCTTGATAGATGAGCTTATTTTACCCGCTTCAGGATCAACTGTAATTAGCTGTTTATTGGTTGCATCTACAATATGAACCATCTCGTTATTCGGATTAATGACTAGTGCTGGTCCACCATGGCCATACTCACTTATACCCGCTGGGAAGAGGTTTAAGGTCGCAGTAATTTTATAATTTTGGGTAACATCTAAGATATGCAGCTTACCTGAGTTATCTAATAGCATCAAATGTTTGCCATCTGCATCAAACTTATAGCTGACCACTCTGCTCGTGCTGTCCGTTGTCCAAACAATGGGGGTTATTTCTTTCCCATCTGGATTAACTTTATAAGGCTGACCGCATGCTGTGCCGATTAAATAATCATGATCGGGATGAATAGCGAATGAGCCAATTCGTGCTTTGGTTGGTTTTCCGCCATGTCCAATACACTGCGTATTAGCGATACTTGCTGGATACATGATTTTTTCAGCACTAAACTCAGTGCCAGATTGTTTAACGCTAAGCAGCCCATCAGTGCACGCAAATACGCTATAGTCAGTCACACTGCCACTACCATGCAGCCCTGCACATTTGGTTGCAAAAGTTTTGTCGAGATGGAAGTGATCATCATGACGATGAAAAACAGATACAGTGTCAGGCAGTGGGCTACCAACCGTATCAAAGCGACCTGTACTGATAACAAACTCCCCTCGAGGTTCTGCCGTGCCGTGCATATTGGTATTGAGCTGATGGTAAGCCAGTTTGCCTGTTGCAATGTCTTTATCACTTATCAGAGCAAAGCCTGCTGCTTGTTTTGGATTTTCTATTGGGTTGTCCGCTGCCCCAACACCATCAAAAAATATTGCAGACTGCTGTCCAAATTTCTGATAGTGAACCGGTTTATCGTAGTTGAGCTGTAATGGCAATTTGCTAACATCACGAGCATAGGGATGATCGTGATCACCATGATCTTCGATAACGATACCACTGTCATAAAAGTTAACCATGTTATTGGTTCTGTCTAACACCAAGGCGTAATTGCCACTCGAGCTAGATACTAACGCATCCGCTTTGGCTTGAAGTTCAATGGTTTGGATGACTTTATTTTGAGCGATACTATAAACGTATGCTTTATTACTCTCTTTATCGCTAATCAATAATCGACCATTTTTTACTTCGGCATTGACTGAATCATCAACATCGTGGTCATGGTCGTGACCTTCTTCATGCTCATCATGATGGTCATCATGTCCAATAGTTGAGACTTTACGATCATCAGATGAACCACAGCCTGTCAAGACAGAAACACTAAATAGTGTGGTTAATATTAGGGCAGTAGATTGCTTTAGATGCGGGTGTCTATTCATATCAAAAACCTTATTAATTTATATTTTATTAATTACTTATATATTAGAGCCTATTGAACATTTGAGCATGGCACTGACAAAGTCTATTTTTTAAAGGATACTAGCCAAACAATAGGGATTAGAAACGATAGGTTATTCCTGCATTGACTGAGCGCTCAGTTAAGGGGACGTGTTCAGCGAGATAAGAGGCATGATTATAAGCCAACTCATTGAGTATATTATTCACTTGCAAAAATGCCGTATAATCTTGAGCGCTAGGGCTGTGATACACCACTTTAGCGTCCATCATATTGTAGCTTGGCGTAACGGTCTCAAAATCCGCAATTTTGTCTTGCTCAAAACGGTGATACCCTGATAACACTAAGTCAAACTGTCCAACTTGTGCCGTCAAATCTCCACCAACTCGAGGTGCGGTTAATCTAGGAGCATATTTGCTATTAAGGCTATTATCCTTTAGCTCAATGAGGGCAATATCTGCAAAACTACCTATGCTTAACCTGTCATTGATATAGTAGCGAGCCTTAATCTCCCCACCATAATGTTTTGCATCACTTTGTACGTAATCAACCAATCGAAACCCAGCTGACTCACCCTTATTGACAACATCTTGTGTCTTGGCATAGATATAGTCTTTACTATCGTTATAAAAAGTAGAAGCTGAAACATCAAAATTGTCATTATTATCGTAGCGTAACGTCAGCTCAATGCCGTTTGTCGATTCTTTATCCAGTAATATATTGCCCCGCTCCCATGTATTGGTCGCAAGGTGAGCACCATCTGCAAACAGCTCTTGTGAAGCAGGTAAACGCTCTGAATGACTGACTCTTGCAGAAATCTGAGTGGTTGGCGTAATGTACTTACCACCCTCCAAGCTCACTGATGTGCCTGAGTGCAACTTATTAATATTATTATCAGTATCGGTAATATCTTGAAATTCCTGGCGACCACCAAACTCAATATACCAAGGGCTTCTGCCTTGTTTTGCTAATATGGTGGAGGTACTGTCCTCCTTACTTGCAGCGCCAGTAGTCCCAGAAACTGAATGGCTATGTCCTGCATGGTCAGTAGTATTATTAGTAGCATCAAACTTATCTTTACTTTCAATCTTTGCCCCATAATACGTTGGCGATAGACGTTCAATAAAATACAACCCAACCTGCGTACGGTCTGTTTTAGGCAGATAACCTTCTATGCCTTTTGCTGAAAAATCACTGTTAGTATAATCAACACCAACCACCCCTTTTAGAAATCCTAAATTACCCGTTTTATACGTTCCGTGTGTTGCCTGAACGCGTGCGTCTAACGCTTTATTGGTAAAGGTTGTACCCGCTACGCCTTCATCAATCTCATCATGATGATAGTCTGTATAGCTAATTTTGGTAGTTAGCTTATCAATACCTACTGCTGGTACAAGATGCTCTGTACGGAGTTGATAAACATTGGATACCAAATCAACATACGGCGGTTCGCCGTGCTCATGATTATGATCATGACTGTGCGTATGCTGGTGATTATGACCTGAGTCACAAGTTAACTTATTGCTATTAGGCTCGCTTGGTGTACATTGATTATGCACATGAAACGGAAGACCATACTCAGAAGTAAGACGCTGATAGGAAAAACCGACATGCCCTAAATCTGTAAGATAGGCTATACCGATACTAGCGTTATCTTGGGTATACCAGCTATTACTAATTTCCTCAGTGTCCCAGTGCGGTACTTGAATATTGCCTTTATCTGTTTTTTGAAAGCGTCCTGTCCAAGTCCAATTTTCATTGATATCGCCATTTAGCTCGGCATATCCTAAATAGCCATCTGTCGCCTGCTCTCCTACTAAAGATACTTTACCGCTTAAATTTTGGGCAACTGATTTAGTAGGAATGGTGTCATCAACTATATTTACTACTCCACCAATAGCGCCTCCGCCATACATAAGCGCAGAAGTACCTTTGATGACTTCAATTTGTTTTGCGCCCATTACGGGAACTGAAACCTGATGATCGGGGGATATCTGGGAGGCATCTTGAACCGATAATCCATTTTGCATGACCTGAACTCGAGGGGCGGTCTGCCCTCTTATAATGGGACGACTTGCACCTTGTCCGAAGGTATCTGTGGATACACCTACCTCATTAGCAAGGGCATCACCTAGCGTTGTATGCACTTGAGAGTCTATCTGATTATTTGTAACAATACTGGTGGCAGTCGCCATATCTTCTGCTTGCGGCTGTAGAGCATTGGCAGTCACTATGACGGTATCTAAATGAGTGGTAGGTATATTTGCCACATCATTGTTGATACCGTCACGCTCCTTATCACTCTTAGTATCAGCGCTAATATCTTTTGCCGATGCGACCGTAGGCAGCGTTGACACACCCAGTATGGTCGTTAAAGACAATGTCGCTAACGCATAGCGAACAGATCTACTAATAGGACATAACCGAATAATTCTGGTACTACCATGCGCTGAATAAAAAGCGCTATTAAGTGGAGATGACATATTAAATTCCAGCATAGTGACTGTGACTGATAGAAAATGACTAAAAACTATAGATGTCATATTGAAATGTAATGTTATACTATAACTAATATCTCCACAATAGTTATTTATTGAATACACTATAAGTTAACGATCGCATCTTAATTTAATATTAATTACTGAATCATAAACTTCAGTAAAACTGCCTTATTAACGTTTATCTCAATGTTTATCAACAAAGCAATATTAGCTAGAGCCTCCTAGCCACACTGAACGGTAAAGACATAAGAGATTTAGCCAGCTCTTAAGAGGTTATACTTTTCTTTAAAAAGCACACCTGTATGACCCAACAGCTACCATGAATATCCAGCTTTAAGTTGGAAAAGAGACGCTATTTTATTCAACACTTTTTATTAGTTATCTCATCTTAGTTGACCACTAAAGATAGGTATATCACCAAGGGGTGGTCAGGTTTTGGTCACTAAGATTGTTTTATAGATTTTATACTTTAAAGACTTTAAACTTTAAAGTTACTTCACTAATTTGAATTCAATGGCACTGTAAATACGGGTTAATCCATTTATTTTAAACATAAAAAAGTCGCACTACTCAATTAAGAGTAGTGCGACTTTTTTAGTGCTCTAAGAGCAGAATTTGGAGCGGGATAAGAGATTCGAACTCTCGACCCCAACCTTGGCAAGGTTATGCTCTACCACTGAGCTAATCCCGCATAATATCTAAAAACCAGATAAAACTAAATATTTTTTAGATAGGTTGGCTATTATAATCTATTTTTTTTATCTGTCAATATCTTATTTTCCAAGTATGGATATTGAATGTTTGCTAATAGCCTTTGGGTTATCTATTCAAATCGGGTGCGTTGCTATTTATTGGCGACGCTGTGTTTACTTAATCGATAATCTAACTTAGCTCTACTAATATTGAGTAGCCTTGCCGCTTTAGAGACATTGCCATCACAGTGATCAAGAGCGGCTGTTATGATCCTCTTATTAAAGTCATCTAAATCAAAAGCATCATGAAGTAATGCGTGTAAGATATCATTATCAGAGGTTTTTTCATTACGTTGTAAGCTGCCACTTTTGCTTGATATTTTTAGCTTACTTTCTAAATGTTCATTCTCGTGCAAGTCTTTATCAGATAACTGTAAATCGCTAGTATCTATCAAACTATGCCCCTCATTTAAAATAACCGCCCGTTCAATCACGTTTTGTAATTCACGTACATTACCAGGCCAGTCATGTAACTGTAAATATTCACGCGCTTGATCAGTAAACCCCTCAATAGTTTTGTTGTACATAGCCGCATACTTTTGTAAGAAAAATTTTGCCAATAAAAAGATATCTTGGCCCCTATCACGTAATGGCGGAATAAAAATAGGAAAGGTATTGAGGCGATAAAATAAATCTTTACGGAATTTGCCTGAGTTTACCGCATCTTGTAAGTTTTCATTAGTTGCGACAATGATCCGAATGTCCACCTTAATCTTTGTGTTACTACCCACATGACTGAGTGTGCTGTCTTGCAAAACCCTTAGTAAAGAGCTCTGTGCTCGTGGCGATAGCTCTACCACCTCATCTAAGAATAAAGTGCCTGAATCCGCAGCTTCAATCTTACCTTTACGAGATTGAATAGCACCGGTAAATGCGCCTTTTTCAACACCAAACAGTTCTGATTCAATTAAATCACTGGGTATACTTGCGCAATTTATAGCGACGAATGGATGATTACTTCGATCGCTAGCATCATGCAATGCCTTAGCAAATACCTCTTTACCAACGCCGGTTTCGCCTTGCAGCAGTACCGTTGCTTTCGTGTTAGCCACTTTTTTCATTAACTTTGTGGCTTTTTTAAAGGTTTTAGACTCCCCTATTGCTGAAAAAAAAGCTTTAGGACTCATCCTTGATTCTGGATTCTGTCGTTTAATTTCATCAAAATGACTACGACGCTCAAACAGTTCAGTATTTAACCGGTCGGGATTAAAGAATTTTTTTAGGTCGGTTGCTTCATCCCATTCCTCAATCGGTTTACCTACAATTTTACAACGATCATGTCCCATTGCCGCACACTGCACTTCTTTAAAAGCAATTTGCCGACCAAAAAAATAACTGGTATAGCCACTGGCATAACCAAGCAAAGTAAAACAGACAGGCGCATCTGCTAAGCCATTAAACTTTTTATGATACGCTACCTCAAATGAATTATACCAATCAATACTGGCAAAAAAATCTCCCGTATCAAAATCAGCTTTTAACTCAACAGGTACTACCTTTACCATTCCCCGTATGGTATGCAGCTGTGGTCCTGCTAAAAAAACCTCTTTCCAACTCCCATTGGGTCTAAGCTTTTTTGCAATTTCTGCATCTTCAATGCCAGCATAATAGCCGTAGTGCGAGAATAAACGCTGGGTGGTCTCTTCTCCAAGGCCTTTGGATAAATCTTGACGAAGCCTCCATAGTGCAGAGGCATGGTTGAGCATCATACGCTGCCCACCAAACCATATCTTGCCAGCATTGACATCAAAGTGAATATGATCAAGCAAATCTTCAATACTCTTTGAGAACTGGTTATCCTCTATATCGGTGCTTGAGCTACTCGTGGCGCCTTTCTGTGTCTTTGTTGCCGCCTTCTCACTTAAGGAAGAATTTTTAAGCGGTTTGGGAGCAAACGTTTTCGATGAATACTCTTTCATATCTATGCATTCCTTGCAAATGGCTAAGTCTCTATCCGTAGAGATTGGCTTAAATGTCTAAAAATAATATCTAATTTTTGAGTAATAAACCTTTTATACGCTATGTGTTATCAATTGAGCAAGTAATACATGCAATGTTTGAATAGCAATTATGCCTAAACTGGTTAATAAATTTTAAATTCATTATTTCATGATACTGGACAATTCATATTAATCAAATGATGAATTTTATACATGGATTAAACTTATTTGGTTTATAAAAAGGTCGACTCTAATTTTATTTAACTAATAAAATCAATAGCTTATTATCTTTAAATTAAATTTGGCACGCTACTTGTATTACTAATTATTAATAAAGTTAGTTATAACTTGGAAGTAAGACACCATCGTTATTGATGGATAAAGTTTTCTTAATTCCATTTTTAGGAAGCCATAAGAGGGATTCAGGATGAATTCAGATCAATCACACCTTGCCACCCCCATTAACGAGCTCACTAAATACGTTCGTGTGCGAAGCGATGCAGATTCAAAGTTTGTTATGTTCGATTTTGCCATTGGCGACCCCACGTTGTTTGTGGAACTGGTTCTACCGCCTAAAAGCTTTGAAGAATTTTGTGCTATTAACAATGTCGTCTACATGACGGAGGAACAAATGGCGCTTAATGATGCCGAAGAAGACAAATGGCGCTATGGTCAAGAGCCTACTTTAGTAGGCAACAATCATACTGACATGACTGCCACCAAAACCCATAGTTAGTCTCCTAATAACGTGAACCTTGATAACGTATATTTTACAACTTTTTTCATTTTAGGACTTACGCAAATGACTGTGTTTAAAGCGTTTAAAAACGACTGTGAGGTTATTTATTAAGCGTCTGGCACTACCTTCAGACCATGCAAATAAATAACCTCCTAGTCGCTACGAACCTTAATTCTGCGTCAGTCCTACATTTATTAAAACCAACCTCAATCACATGGAGTGATTGCCATAAACAAGGAGAGTCCCTCATGTCTTTAGAAATCAAAACAGCTGGCATTGAGCCTATCAGACATACTTATAACCATATTGCCAATCGATTTGGCGATAAACCTGCTACCCGATATCAAGAAGCCACTTATGATCTGCAAAGTGCGGCTAATTTCCATTACCGTCCGTTGTGGAATCCTGATAAAACCCTCAACGATAAAACCTACACTTGTATTGAAATGCAAGATTGGTATGACTTAAAAGACCCCAGACAGTTCTATTACGGCGCTTACGTTCAAAATCGTGCCCGTATGCAAGAAGGTGCCGAAACCAATTACAACTTCTTTGATAAGCGCGACTTACAGGCGAACCTATCTGAGGAGGTTAGAGACAAAGTTATTTTAGGTCTTCTGCCCCTTCGTCACGTTGAGCAAACTGCTAATCTAAACTTCATGTATGGCAGTGCCTATGGTTATGGGACTGCCATTACCCAAGCCTGCCTATATGCGGGCATGGATAGACTGGGCATGGCGCAATATCTCTCTCGTATTGGCTTATTAATTGATGGTAATTCGAGTGACTCTTTAATACAGGCAAAAGTAAACTGGATGGAGAACGAAGCATGGCAAGGCATTCGTGCCCTGTGCGAGAACATGCTGGTGCAAAAAGATTGGTTTGAGCTGTTTATTGCTCAGGCATTGGTTCTGGACACTTACATCAAAGTCATTCATTACGACCACCTTGATAACTGGCTGGTGGAGCATGGCGGGCGCGACATCGCAATGCTCACAGAGTTTATGCAAGATTGCTTTAAAGATTTAGGCAGATGGAGTACCAGTGTCATTAAAACCGTGGTTGCCGAGAGTGATGCCAACAAGCACCAGTGCCAAAGCTGGCTTGAGACGTGGAATGACAAAATCATGAGCGCTTATCAGCCTTTAATCGATGCGCTTTTTGATGAAGAAGACGCGAAAAATATTCAACAAGCCATCAATACTGAGCTTAAAAAGCGCTGTAAAACCATCGGGCTTAACCTTTAAAAGCAAGCTCTAACAATCAAAACAAGCCTTAACAAACAGCCCTTACTCATCTATATAAATAGGAAAACATCATGTCAAAAGTATATTTAGCCTTACAAGATAACGATATGTCACGCTACATTGTGCAGGCAGTGGAAGAAGACAACCCCAGTGTCGAGGTTATCTATCAACCTGCAATGATTCGCATGGAGTGTGAGGACAAAATGGTCATCAATCGTGCCACTGTTGAAGAAAAGTTAGGACATGATTGGGACATTCAAGAATTAAATTTAAGCCTGGTTACATTGGGCGGTAATGTTAATGAAGATGATGACTCATTGACACTAAGCTGGAATCAATAAATCCAGTTGTTGACTAGCGTGAAAACTAGCTTAAAACAAAGAATTTTAATCACATCAAATTTGCTAAGGAGTAGGCAATGACCACCAAAAAGAAACTAAACCTAAAGGATAAGTACCGTCTTTTAACCCGTGAGCTCGACTGGGACTTTTCGTATGAAGATAGAAAAGAAGCGTTTCCATACGAAGAGTTTGAAGGCATCAAGATTACTGATTGGTCGAAATGGGAAGACCCTTTTCGCTTAACCATGGACAATTACTGGAAATACCAAGCTGAAAAAGAGAAAAAGCTCTACGCCATTTTTGATGCGTTTTCACAAAACAATGGTCAGATGAACGTGTCCGATCCCCGTTATTTAAATGCTATCAAAATCTTTTTAACCGGTGTGACACCACTTGAATACCAAGCCTATCAAGGCTATGCACACGTTGGGCGTCAGTTTGGTGGTATCGGTGCTCGTATCGCTTGTCAAATGCAATCCATTGATGAATTGCGTCACGTGCAGACGCAAGTACATGCCATGAGTCACTTTAATAAATACTTCAACGGTTTCCAAGACTTTAGCCACATGCATGACCGTGTGTGGTACTTATCGGTACCAAAATCATTCTTTGAAGATGCACGCTCTGCTGGACCATTTGAGTTTTTAATCGCCATTTCGTTCTCATTTGAGTACGTATTAACCAACCTACTCTTCGTACCCTTTATGTCTGGCGCCGCACACAATGGCGATATGGCAACCGTAACCTTTGGTTTCAGCGCCCAGTCGGACGAAGCCCGTCACATGACGCTGGGTCTAGAAATTATCAAATTCTTACTTGAGCAACATGAAGATAATGTACCGATTGTACAAAAGTGGATTGATAAATGGTTTTGGCGTGGCACTCGCTTACTCTCCATCGTCGCTATGATGATGGATTATATGTTGCCAAACAAAGTGATGTCATGGGCTGAAGCATGGGAGGTTTACTATGAAGAAGCCGGTGGCGCACTGTTTAAAGACTTAGCCCGCTATGGTATTGAGAAACCCAAATACAGTGAGGTATTGGAAAAAGAGAAACACCATATTTCACATCAGGCGTGGTGGATTTTCTATAACTTTGGTCACGCTGCTGGCTTCCATACCTTTATTCCGAGTGACGAAGAGCTTGATTGGCTCAGTGAAAAATATCCAGACACGTTCGATAAATACTATCGCCCACGCTGGGAACTGGCTAAAAAGCTGGAGCAAGAAGGCAAACGCTTCTACACAAGCGGGTTACCCCAGCTGTGTCAGGTTTGCCAAGTGCCGATGACCTTTACCGACATGCACAACAACCCAGGCGAATTTACGTATCGCTCTGTTAAATATGATGGAGAGCGTTATCACATGTGCTCTGATGGTTGTTTAGACATCTTTAATGATGAGCCAGAAAAATATGTGCAAGCTTGGCTACCTGTACAGCAGATTCTTCAAGGTAACTGTGGTGGTCCAGAAATGGAAGACATATTAAGCGAATATTATCGCATCAATCTTGGGGTCGATAATATGGACTTTGAAGGCTCTGTAGATCAGAAGAACTGGGAAAAATGGAAAAATCACGCTTAAACCTTCCATTTTTTGAATTTATTGGTTTACGGCGACTGGGAGTTATTTATAAAGCCTCTGGAGCGGATGCACAGCAAGCGAATAAAGGATACCCAGTTGCAACACATATTATTTAAAAGTTAATAGGGAGATTAACATGGCTGTTACAGCGATTAGACCGGATTATGTCAGCGAAAGAAAGGATAGAAAAGAGAACTATGGCGATAACATTCTCGTATTTATCGGGTGGGACGAGCACCTGTTATTTTGTTCTGCCAAAGCTTTTCCCGTATCACCCAAAATGACGTTTAAGGACTTTAAAGACATTATTCTCAGCGAAGGCTTCAATCAACACCCAGACTTTGAACACATCAAATGGGATGAGGTGTTATGGAATTTAAATGACGAATCCATTACCCCGTCAGATGAGCAAACTTTGGCAGACATAGGATTTGATCATAAATCATTATTACGTTTTAAAACGCCGGGCTTAAATGGTTGGAAAGGAACGGGTGTATAGAGTTAATCCCTTTATCAACCCAACCTTTTTTAAACAACTTGAGGAGAATTTCCAATGAGTTATGAAGTAACCATTGAACCTACGGGCGACATCATTGAAGTAGAAGAGGACCAAACCATTCTTGAAGCCGCATTACGCCAAGGGGTGTGGTTGCCTTTTGCTTGTGGGCACGGTACTTGTGGCACCTGCAAAGTTCAAGTCATGGATGGATTTTATGATGTGGGCGAAGCATCTGCCTTTGCTTTATTAGATGTAGATCGTGAAGAAGGTAGAGTTTTGGCATGCTGTTGCAAGCCAGAATCAGACTTAGTCATTGAAGCAGATGTCGATGTGGACCCAGACTTTATGGGCTATCCAGTAGAAGACTATACTGCGACGGTGGAAGATATTACCCCTCTTTCGCCGACCATTATCGGTATCCGATTGAAGCTTGACCGTGACATGCAGTTTCAAGCTGGTCAATACATTAATCTGGATATCCCTGATGTGGGCACACGCGCTTTTTCAATTGCAAATAGTCCCGCCCAGTCTGACACAGTAGAGCTTCATGTTCGTCTTGTGCCAGAAGGCAAAGGGACAACATGGCTCCATAATGAGCTTGATGTTGGCGATAATATTCCGCTTTCAGGCCCCTATGGTCAGTTCTTTGTACGTAATAGCGATGAGCAAGATGTCATTTTCATTGCTGGTGGCTCAGGCTTATCTAGTCCTGAATCAATGATTCTCGATATGCTTGAAAAAGGCGATAGTCGCCAGATTTATCTGTTCCAAGGCGCCCGCAACGTACCCGAGTTATACCACAGAGAAAAATTTGAACAGCTAGCAAATGAACATGATAACTTCCATTATATTCCCGCATTAAGTGATGAGGATACAGTGGGAGAGTGGAGCGGATTTAAAGGGTATGTGAATGACGCTGTGCATCAGCATTTTGAGGGCAAGTGCTCTGGTCATAAAGCCTATTTATGCGGCCCACCCCCAATGATTGATGCGTGTTTAACAACACTGATGCAGGCTCGCCTTTTTGAGCGTGATATTCATATGGAGAAGTTTTTAACTGCTGCAGATCTTGATGCTGGCAGTAGCCGTTCTGCTTTATTTAGAAAGGTATAACTGGTTCATATTCGCTAAAAAATAGAGTTAAAGTCATTATAAAATGGTTACAAGGCAACCAAGTGAAAGCAGTACCATACTAGTGCTAAGCAAGGTTAACACTGTAACCGTTTAGAGTGACTTTAATTTTAGTAAAGTAACCGTAAAGTATCCTTCATACTATTAAAACTATCGGTGCCAACACGATTAGATAATTCCATTTTATATTCTTCAGCAATCTCTAATAGCCCTTGAGCCATTTTTACCCCTTCTTCAGTAAGGTATGCACTGTCATCGTCATATATCACATGACTATTTCCCATTGCAGATAAGGAGTCCAACAAGGCCTTTTTCGGTTGCATAACCAAGTCCGCTAATATTGCTAAAGACATTTTATTACCATCTGAAAGGCTGGCATATATCCGCCAAGCGTCTGGATTAACGCCTTTGCGCACACTCAAACGTCGATAAAACTCCTGACTCAAACTATTGTAAGAGGCTCTTAGCAAATACAATAAATGATTGTTCAGAAAGTCTTGCTCAAATGCAGTTTCAGTATGATCTGCATTGGCAGGCTCATAATGAGGATTAGCTTGTGCGTATGACCCTTGCGAAAACACCAGAGGTCGTAAGTTATCTGTCATTCTGTAGTCAAGCACTTCACCAACCATGATAAGATGATCGCCCCCTTCATAAACATTCCAGCGCTCACATTCTATTTGCGCCAATACATTGGGCAGTAAGGGTATTTCACCAATGCCATCACTATATTCAAGATCCTTAAATTTATCTTGCCCGCGGCCTGCAAACCTATTTGATAGGTTGATCTGGTGTTCCGATAAAATATTGATTGCAAAATACCGACAGTTTTTAAACGTCTCTAGGCTGTAATTTCCTTTATCAATACTCCAAAGTATCAGTGCAGGGTCTACAGAAACCGTATTAAAACTGCTGGCAGTCATACCAATAGGCTCGCCCTTCTGGCTACAGGTCGTAATAACCGTCACGCCCGTTGGAAATTGACCGAAAAGTTGGCGCAACTGTTTTGCTTCAAAGTTAGGCACAGTGTTCTCCCGAAGTAAATTAAATATCTAGAATTAATATGGAGGATTTTGAGCGCGAGCAGCATACTGCTATTTGATCATTGTCTGCTTTCTCATCGTCAGTTAAAAACTGATCTCTATGATCAGGTTCCCCTTCAATGACATCTACGATACAGGTGCCACAGATACCTTGCTCACACGATACCTCGACCTTTATACCCGCCTCAGCCAGCGCTTGTACAATCGATTGATTCTCAGACACTTCAATGGTTTTGCCACTTTGCTCTGCGATCACAGTAAATGCCGTACCAGCTGTATCGACATCGACGTTAAAATACTCGCAATGTATGTTTGAGTCTGGAAAACCTAACGCTTTAGCAGAGTCCATGACCCAATTCATAAAACCACTTGGCCCACACGTATACAAGTGAGTGCCCTCAGGAGCATGGCTAAAGTGCGACTGAGGATCTAAACGTTGGGTGTCCTCTAAATCATCACAGTGTAACTTTAGCGAGCTTCCAAATTCATTTTCTAACTCTTCGGCAAATACTGCTGACATCTTAGACTTTGCGCAATAGTGCAGTTCAAATGACTTATTAGCCGACTTCAAGGTATAGGCCATAGAGATCATTGGCGTGATCCCGATACCGCCCCCCACTAAGATGCTGTGTTCAGCAGATAAATCTAAGGGAAATAAATTACGAGGTTCACTAATGGTTATCACATCGCCTACATGAAATGTCTCGTGAATGCCAATTGATCCCCCTCTAGATTCTGGTTCTTTTAAAATACCTAGGCGGTAAAACCGAGATTCATTGGGCGCACTACAGAGCGAATACTGGCGAACGATATCATCGTTAATATGCACATCAATGTGGGCACCTGCGCTAAATGCTGGCAACGCCGTACCTTCTTTATTCTCTAATGTGAGCGATAAAATATCGTCATTCAATCGTTTTTTTTCAGTGATAACAACTTCTATTAAATTACTCATTATCTATTCAATTCCATTTTGTGTCCCAATCTTTAAACCTTTAATCCGCAAAGTTTAAACTCTCATTACTAACGCATATATAAGCCACCATTTAAGTCCCAAGTAGCCCCCGTAACGGCAGACGCATCTCGGCTCATGAGCTGAGCAACTGTTTTCCCTATAAAGTCTGGACTACCTAATGCTTTTACAGGAATGACATTCTCTAATAAATGCTGCAGTTTTTCTGCAGACACTAACTCATGAACAATAGGCAAGTCTAATGGGCCTGGAGCGACTGCATTTACGGTAACGCCACTTGCGGCTAAATGACCTGCAAACACTTTGGTCATAGTGAGCACTCCCCCTTTGCTTGAAGAGTAATGAACCCCAGCCGCTGCCCCACCATTTTGTCCCGCTAACGAGGCAATATTGACAATACGGCCATAGCCTTTCTCAGCAAGATAAGCACCAAATACTTGACAACCAAACAACGTACCACGCAGGTTGACGTTTATGACTTTATCAAACTCATCTGCAGTGACCTGCATGACAGGCGTTGTCAAAGTGAGCGCCGCATTATTGACTAAACCATTGACTTGTCCAAAATGCGCCTCAACTTTATCAAGTGCGTCCTCAAAGTCAGACTTTATAGTCACATCTAAACCAAAGCCAATGGCCAACTTACCACTAGCATCAATGTTCTTAGCCGCCTGTATGGCTTTGTCTTCATTGACATCTGTCATAGCAACACAAAAGCCATCTGACACAAGTGCCTTTGCAATACATTGTCCCAACCCTTGGGCAGATCCTGTTATGACAATAACATCCTTCATATTAGCTTCGCCTCTTATGCTTTATGCTCGCTTATATACCTTTACTATTGACTAACAAAGGCCGTTCTATCTATACTCTTTATAGTAAGTAGCTAATAGTGCGTAGATAGTCTTCTGCATTAATCAGTTTGACAATTTTTTGATAAATTCTGAATGATTGATCTTGTTCAATTAGCTTATATTCAACATTGGCAATGAATTGTCTGATATCACCAAGTCGACATTCATTAATCATTAAGGCACATTTAGCCGTAATCATACCTTCAGCTTCGTCAACGACTAAGCGAGAAGGAAGACGAACCGTACCACTGGTCGTTGATGCTGAAATGGATTCGCCACTTTTTAAGCGTGCCACACGCATACGCCGCATTGCCGCATTGTCGTAAGCAAAGTTAAGCTGGTTCTTATAATCATCATTTTCTAAGTCAATGGGAACAATATACATCCCCTCGTCTTCCCAAAGTGTGAGCCACTGCTCATAATTCATTGAGTCCAATAAATCATTTTCATAATCAATGAATACTGAGACTTTATTATGCAAATCGTAATTCATTTCTATTCTCCTTGCTCAGCAGCCAGCATCATTTTTTCCCATTGGCGGTATGCCGCTTTCATACCCACTTCAGAGCACACTGAACTATAGGTGTTACCAAGCTCATTTTTTTGAGCGATGCCTTGCCCTCGGTTGACAAGAATCCACTCTCTATTTCCACTCCTCGAACCTTTTTGTACACGCTCCCAAGCCTCTGAGTCATCAGGTGTTCCAAAACCCATCGGTCCTTGAAAATGTTCATGTAAACGCATGCGTTTCTGATTAAATACATCAGGTGCACCATCGCCTCCGATAGCCACATGATGTATTTCTGTTTCGTTCGCTGAAATAGGTGCTAACACTCTAAAAAATGCCATTGAACAAGCAACATTAGGAAAAAGATTAAGATTGAAGCCTGAGCCATGCGCAGCGCGTACGAGTCTTCGAACTTCCTCATCACTTTTACCTTCTGCTATAAGCGCATCTGCTAAATCTTGAAAACGCTCTGGAATAGGGGCATCAAGGTTTTCTTCTAAATCAACCAATTCAGGAATCATTACCATGACACTATGGCCATTGCCTAGATCTTCGACAAATCCATCGCCATCTAAAAAGTCGAATATCTCAGCAGTATCGCCATCGAGAGAAGAAATAAACGATTTATGTATGATAGGAAAGTGATAAGCATCGGTTGTATTTTCGAGTTGAATCTTCCAGTTGCCTGGGAACCGAAAACGATGCGCCCCTAATGTTTTGATGGGGTAACCACCTCCTTGTTTCATAAATAAGTCCATCCACTTTTTAGCGCCACCAAGAAAATCTTCTAATGGTTCAATATCATCTCTAAAAGTGGCAAATAACATACCCTGATAAGATTCCATTCTAAGCTTAATGAGTGGTAGCTCTTCTTTATCTATCACACCTTCATAAGGGTCAGGATTTGGGATTGCTCTTAAAGAGCCATCTTGGCCGTAGCCCCAGCCGTGATATGGGCACACAAAACTTCTCGTATTGCCTTTATTTTTTTCACAAATAGTCGCACCCCGATGACGGCAACGGTTGACCAACACATGGATGTTCATCTTACGGTCACGTGATACGATAACCGAGTGCTTGCCCATGCGAGCCGTCTTATAATCCCCTTTATTAGGAATTTCACTTTCATGTCCAACCCATACCCATGTATTATTGAAAATGGCATCCATTTCTGCATCAAACAGTTGCTCGTCGGTATACATTTCTGATAAAACTTTATTGCCATCTTCTGAAACATACTGATTGATTGGTATTTTTTTCACAGCTGACATAATAACTTCTCCTTGTAATAGGCGTCTTGATACGTCTAAATCCCTCTAAAAACCCTTTGCACGGTTTTAGTTAACCTAACGCATATTGGCACTTATTGGCACTTATTGGCGCTCATTAGCGCTTATTGGGTGTTGGTAACTCTTTATTAACATCCCATGCCGTCTCTATAGGTCGATTAAAGATACTTTCGGTTTGGAAATGTTGAATTTTCCACTGTGCTCCTTCAAGAACAAACTCAACTGAGAGTTTCGCACTACTCAATTGTGATTTACCTGAGTGAAATGTTGCTGTCTGCAACAATAACCAAGTACCTCTAGCCACTGTATCCTTTACTGTAGTGAGCTCATTGGTTAAGTAGTGCGAATTCAAAGCAAAGTGTGCAGGCGGTAACGTGTATTTTTCAAACATTTTAGCGATGCTCTCTTTTCCTTTATAAGCTCCAAATGTGTTCTTGTAACGTTTACCAACACCTTCCCAAACCGCATCTTGAGTAAACAAATCCATGAGTAAATTTAGATCAAATCCCTCATCGAGTACATCGCATAATGCCATATAGCGGTGCATGCAGGCTCTCACTTCTTTTTCCTGCTCTAATGCCCACACTCGCCTACTTAGACTTGCTACTGTTTCTCTAGCTACTGTCTCTTTAGCCATAACACTACCCCAATCAATGCGTTATTCTGGTACAACCAGTTCTCTACCAATGCGCGCTTCGACTTTGCAATACTTCCAAAGTTTGTATGTACCATCACCAACAGGGATGGTTCTAAAGAAATTACAAGACTCTATAACCGTTTCGAGATCTGGCACATCTGCCATAATATAGGCTGTCCATGGCGACTCAGTTGAAGGACCAACTTGAATACGGTCATCATCCATAATGCCCAAAATATTAACACCTGGTAGCTCATCAATACTTTTCATCATCTGACTAAATGCCTGCCAAACCTCCCCCATGACCTCTGAAGTTGCATCCATAAAATTTTGATTAACACCAATACAGAATAAAACGCGGTGTGAGTTTAATTTTTCCATGACTAAATCCTTTTTAAGTAGTTTCATTAAATGAACAAATAAAATCGTCAATCTCTACTGTTTGCAATTACAAATAACCGGGGTACGGTTTGTGACCAAACGCCATTGCCCCAGCATTCCTAAAGGTAATCTCGCCCATAAACGCATGTTGAGAAACAAGGGAGGCATTCCTCAAAATTCGTGTCATAGGATGGGTATTTTGGGCACTAGTCATGCCCATTAATTTATACACTTGACGTATGGCTTCTACACACTCATGCGTTAAATGTGAACTGGATAAACGCAGCATACTAATTTGCTCATCACTGGGTTTTCCGTTTTCTAAAACAGCTTGCCAAGCATCATCAGTGGCTTGATAAAAAAAGGCTTTACTTGATTTAACTTTGGCTTGCATCTTTCCGATAGCTATTTGCACATACTCACGCTCGCCAATATTAGGAGCGCCCGTAACTGACTTGCGTCCTTCGGCCTCATTCAAGATGATATTTAACGCTTCACGCGCTAGTCCAAGCGAGGTAACAGCCAGTACTTGAGTCGCTAATGCTAAAGAAGGGTAATTAAATAACGGTTCAGTTAGGGTAAGCTTTCCGCCACGCTCAAATGTCCACTCCTCTTTAACATTCACATGATCAATCACAATATCGTGACTTCCTGTGGCTCTCATGCCAATCATGTCCCAAGTTTCATCGATCTCGGTCTGATCAACCGGTAGAACTGCCATTCTAGGTAATGCACCGTCATCGTCAGGCTTAATTCCCACGCCAATTAACGATGCCCCCATGCAACCACTAGCAAATTTCCAGCGACCATTTACCATATAGCCATCTTCCGTCTTTTGTGCTGGCATGACAGGAAATACCGCCCCTGCAAACACCACATCAGGCGTATCAGCCCAAACTTTCTCAATGGTTTCAAGTGGTAAACCGCCCAAGTAAAAAGGACTCATCCCAAAGCTGGCAACCCAGCCAGCGGAACCATCGGCCATAGAAATGGTTTCAATCAATTGGAGAAAGTCGGTTGGGCTACGCTCATCGCCACCAAATCGCTTAGGTACAAAAGCACGATACACACCGATTTCTTTAAACTTTTCTATGACGTCCTGATCAATATGACCTTGATTGTCAAAATCTGTCGCTCTAGCTCTAATATCAATGAGTAAATCATTCAGCTTTGAATGCTCAATCAAAGGGGCTAAATTTGTCATATAAAATCCTTTTTTTATTTATAATGTTGGGTGCTACATAAGCGATTTGGCAATACGCTCACTTATGGCACATAAAAACGCATCGTCGTTTTTACGACCAACTAACTGCAAACCAACAGGTAATTCTAATTGAGAGGAGCAAGGTATAGAGATGGCAGGATGCCCCGACAAATTAAACGGGCGAACCAATTTAGAAATAGTGACATCTGTCTTGCCTGCTAATGCTTCTTCAAGGGTCATTGGAAAGTGAGGTAAAGTAGGTAGGGCAAGCACCCGTGTCTTTTCTAAAGCTTGATCAACCTGCTTGGTAAAAGCAGTACGGACACTTTCAGCATCAGCAACCTCGGCATCCGTCGTATGGCTGGCTTTTTCAAGACGTTTAGCCACATCATCGCCCAACTTTCCAGTTGCAAAGAAATCTGCACAGGCAAGCCATGTTTCTCGATTAATGATTGTGAGTCCAGCTTGAAAAGCGTCATCCATCAGAGGAAGTTCTACTTTAACCTGTTCAATGAATGAAAAGTCTGACAACGTTTTTTGAGTAATGTCGAGAATATCGCTATTTGATTCGACAGTTATCCAGCCTACTGTTAAATTGCTTTCCTTTGCAATTTCTTGACGAGCACTTGTCGCATCAAAATCAGCACAGATTGCTTGCATGACTTTCGTGATAAACTCAGGTGTTCTTGCAAACACACCGACGCAATCTAAAGAGGTGTTAGGGGGCCAGACGCCTTCTCGACTCACTAGCCCAAACGTGGGTTTAAATCCATAAATACCACAACATGCGGCGGGTAGGCGCACCGAGCCTCCTGTGTCTGTACCCATAGCAACATCGGCTTGATTACCTGCCACAGCAGTTGCAGACCCAGATGAAGAGCCACCAGGAATCAAATTCGGATATAATGGGTTAACAGGTGTGTCAAACACTTGGTTGATGCCTGTCATTCCAAATGCCAATTCATGCATAACCGTTTTTCCGCAAATGGAAAATTCGCTTTGCTTGAGGTATTTAGTGACCGTTGCATCGTATTGGGCAGGTCGTTGATCAAGGCATGCACGACTGCCTAGTTGCGTAGGAATACCAGCCACATCAATACTGTCTTTGATGGCGACAGTCGGCTGATCTGTCCCTGTTGTTAGGGTTTTAACGACAAAACTATCCATGTCTGGGTACCTTAATAGGGTGCCTAAAAATTCGTCCTTGTAGAAAAGTATCGTCAAATTTAGTTGAAATGTCAAATAGTTTTAGACTTTTATTTAAGGTTTTCTTCAAACACAGCTAAAAACAATCATCTAAAGAGTTCTTATATGAATCAAAATAAACCAGAGTATTTCCCTAATAATCCACATTTTGACTACTTGAAGTTTCCTTTTTACTGGATTGCGCAGGTAGAATCTTTATATACTCAAGAAATGGAAAAAACACTTAAAACGATGGGAATGGATGCATCACGTTGGCGGGTTGGTCTTTTACTTCATGTGCATGATGAACTGACTATTTCTCAAATTTCACAGAATGCTCTGATGAAAATTTCAACCATTACAAAGATTGTTCAACGCATGGAAAAAGAAAGTCTGGTTACTGTTTACAAGCATGAAAGTGATGGCAGAGTGAGATTGGTCAGATTGACTGAGCAGGGGAAGTCGTACGTAAACTCAATTATTAAAACGACGGCGCCTATGTTTGAAAATGTCTTTAGTAACTTCAGTAAAGATGAGATTGAAACCTTTGTTCAACTGAGCAAAAGATTATTTGATAATCTTGAAAATAATGTAAATCTCTTTACGGTACACAACCAATAATTAACGACACCATTTATTTTCTTAAATAGTAAGTTTAAATAAGACAACACCATCAAAATTGACTTAGATCGAAGTCTTACTAATTCTTATTCTTTTATTAACATACAAAAAACACTGAGCCCTGATTAATACAGGGCTTAGTGTTTTATTACAATAAATGATGACATGAATTTAATTTAAGACTTACATTTTAATTTAAGACTGACATGCCTTACTTACTTCTTTAGCTTTGGCATAGACACCTTGAGCATCTAGTCCTGACGCTTCAACTTGCGCTAGATACTTCTGTGTACCCTTTTCTAAGGGAATCTTCCAATCTGGGTCATTCAAAGGATCAGGAATCTCAATCATAATATCCCCTTTTGCAATAGCACCCGCCATTACTTTAGCAGCTTGGTTATCAAACACCTTACCGGCTATATCTGCCATCATTCTACCTGAGTTGTTATCTATAACTTTTTTAAGATCATCCGGCAAACTCTCATACTTATCTTTATTCATTGTGACGTGTAATGCTGAGCTATAAAAAGGCATAATCGTATGTGTATTTACCAGCTCATTAAGTCTGAATGATCCTGTAGGACTCCATGGAAAACTCATTCCATCTATCACACCACGTTCTAAAGAACTATATAAATCAGGTGCGGGAAGACCGACTGGTGAACCCCCTGCTGCTTCAATGATATCACCTGCAATAGCAGATGGGCGACGTATACGTAATCCCTTCATATCTTCTGGTTTACGAATGGGTTTGTCTATAGTATGCAATACACCAGGCTCAGCACCAATCATAAATAAAACATGCGTATCCTCATACTCACTTGATATAACACCTTCATCATAAAGGGTTTGCAACATACAACTCATCTGAGTTGCTGAGTTTGATAATCCAGGTAGCTCAGCAATTTGAGTAAGCGGGAATCTGCCATTCATATAACCTTGAACTTGCATACCAATATCAATCACACCTTTTGAAGTTGCATCGTAAGTCCCTTGAGGCTTACTTAATGTGCTAGATGGATATATTTCTATTTTCAACCTACCATTTGACTCTTCTGCAATTTTACGCGCCCAAGGCTCAAATGTTTCAGTATGCATTGCAGCCGTAGATGGCCACAAATGTGAAAAACGTAAGGTTACAACGTCTTTTGATTCAGAGATTGACGTGGTGTCTTTAGAATTTTCAGCGTCCGCAGAGGTAATATTTTCTTTTGAACAGGCAGTCAAACTCAAAATGCCTGTTAAAGCCATTACTAGTGCTATGTTTTTATTCATCACAGAATCCTTTCTTGATGGTTTAAAATATGAGGGTGTACAGGGGTGGAACTAATAAAGTTATCAGATTATAAAACTCCATAATTGTTAATAACTCATTAATTAGGAGTGTTTAAAAAGACAATATTTAATAAGGATAGTTTTATAACAAATCCAGCATAATTACTTTACTTTTCAACTAAATTTAGCAGTCGTAACTAGATATGTCAACAAATATAAGGTTTTTTTAAGACAACACAATTTATTGTCCATTGATAGAAAGGACAAGGACAAAGACAAAGTTACAGATAATATAGTTAAAGAAATTTAACATCGATACAAGCCAACCGAGTCAAAGCACTATAATTGTAGGCGACACATCGCTAACACCGTAGCGATTTATAAGTTCGCTGACCATAAGCGTTTAACCATAAGGCTTAAACCATATACTATAGATAATAAAAAAGGCCGTCGTTACTTCTCATGTTCAAAGAAGCAACAACGACCTTAAAGCTAACCATTAACTATAGTCAAAGAAGTCTAAAATGGTTACAAGGCAACCGAGTGCAAGTACTACTGGAGTAGGCTTAACGAGGTTAACGCCGTAACCGTTTAGTAGTTCTCTGACTATAATAGCTTATACAAGCGACACTATAATGGGCTTAGTTGTCAGACTATGTCATTATAACAATATGTAAATTATAATTCGTTAGTCAGTCAACTTTTGACCACTATTGTTTATGGTTACTATTATTTAAATACCTTTAAGCGTTTTTCTAAAGGCTCGAATTCTTTCTCGCCGGCTGGCTGTTCGATACCACCAAACACCATTTGTGCCACAAGATGCCATTTTGAATCAATATTCCAAGTGCTAGCAACTTGAGCATCAATTAATGGGTTATAGTGCTGCAAGTTAGCACCAATATTCAAAGTAGCAAGCGCTGTCCAAATAACATACTGATGCATCGCATTAGTATGATGAGACCACTCTGGGAATTTATTGGCATATAAAGCAAAGTTATTTTGTAAATACTCTACAACATTTTGATCTTCAAAGAAAAGTATGGTTCCCGCACCCGCTTTAAAGCCTTCTAGCTTTTGCTTAGTACCTTCAAACTGTTCATCATCAGCAACCACTTTGCGTAGCTCATCTTCGGTTATTTGCCAAAGCTTTTTATGATCTTCACCAAATAGTACAACAATGCGAGTGGACTGCGAGTTAAATGCAGATGGTGTATGTAATATTGCGTGCTCAACAAGCTTGACCACCTCTTCTTTGGCAACAGGAAGTTGGTCATTTAAGGCATAGATTGAACGACGCGCTTCAGCAGCATTTTGTAGAGTTTTTAAGTCAGACATAATTATTCTCCGTTTATTTTTCATGGTAATAGCTTAAATAAGCTAATTTTTAATAAAGTTGAAAGATTCAGGTATTATAAAACTTATTCCTTAAATCCTTCAGGTAAAGGTGGCGCAGGTAATCTATGTAAGTCAGAGTCCACGTCACCGAAGCGTGGATGATGGTTGTTCCAATCAATGATAGATTGCTCTATCTCAGCTTTACTATCAGCGACAAAGTTCCACCATAATAAAACCTTATTGTTTAGAGGTTCGCCACCAATAAACATGATGCGAGTGCCTTTGTCCGCTTTGATTGTAATGCTGTTGGTTTTCTCAACATCGCTGTTGTCAAAGTAAACCATTTCATTTTGTTTGTACAGCTCACCGCCAAAAACAATCTCGCCCTTGACCACTAACATGCCATACTCTGAACCACTCTCAGTAGTCAATGTGACTTCATTATCCTCAACAAAATTAACATCTAGCCCTATTAACTTTGAGTATTGTTTTGTTGGCGCCTTGTAAGTTTGTCCTAAGACCGTCGTATAGCGTCCTGTGGTTAACACAAACTTAGTACTACCCTCCTGCCAGCTCGGCAATTCTGGATAATGATCGAATGCAGGTTCAATCTCTTTATCCGTAGGCAGGGCGATCCACAGCTGTACCATATTGATACGGCGGTCATCTTCATTAGCAACGCTTTTACTGGAAAATACACTTTGCTCAGTGTGGCTAATGCCTCTGGTTAAACCTGTTCCAGCAGTCATTAAGTTGACTTTGTTTGCAGTGATGATCTGTTCATTACCTAGACTGTCTTTATGTAAAATCTCGCCTTCAATCATCCAAGTAAACGTTTGCAAGTTTGTATGTGGATGACGACCGACCTGCATGCCTTCATCGCCTTCATTAAAAGTAGAGGGTCCCGCATGATCCAAAAAGCACCAAGCACCAATGGTTTTTATTCTTTTATTAGGTAAGGCACGCGCAATAGGTACACCACCCACATCTTTAGCCCTAGGTTCTAATCTTGTTATGTCCATCAATTGCCTCACTAAATGTTCAATGAATTAGGTTTTATCAGTCTTATAGATACAAAGCAGTGTTACCTACTTTACATTTTTATAGTTATTAAAGCTGGTACTGAAGTTTAGCTTAAATACCAGCTTAGTAGATTATCTTTTATTACATAAGTAATTTACACATAAGCACTTTAGGAAGGTACTTTACATAAGTACTTTACTTTACATAGATACTTTAGATAAGTACTTTACATAACTAATTTACAATTTACATAGGTACTTCCATTAATAGCACTCTCGAGTCTTCAAGTGCTTCAACATCAAATGAGTCAACCTCTTCAATACCCATGCCATCACGAGTCTCTAAGGTCACATCATCAATCTTAACCTTACCCTCGATAACAAAGGCATACACGCCATTCTTTTTGTTTTTCAACTCATAAGAGGCGGTTGCCCCTTTATCTAAATTGCCCATATGAAACCAAGCATCTTGATGAATCCATACGCCAGCATCATCAGGATTTGGCGACAAGATTTGACCGAACTCATTTGGCGTTAGCATATCAGCAATTTTTAATTGTTGATAGCGTGGCTCTACCCCTTGTTTATTTGGCATGACCCAAATTTGGAAAAATTTAACAGGCTCGTCAGCATTGCCATTCATCTCACTGTGCGCAATACCTGTACCAGCAGACATGACCTGTATTTCGCCACTTTCAATAACGCCATTCGTGCCAATGGTATCTTTATGAGCCAATCTACCAGATGTTGGAATAGAAATAATTTCCATATCACGGTGTGGATGCGTGCCGAAACCTTTACCACCTTCTACATGGTCATCATTAATCACACGTAGAGCACCAAATCCCATACGTTCTGGGTTATAGTAATTAGCAAAGCTAAAAGTATGTTTGCTTTTTAGCCAACCATGATCAGCATTTCCACGAGAGTCAGCAGCATGATAAATTGTTTTCATAATAAGTCCTTAATAGTTTGTGTGTGTTGCAAACAAGTTCAAATGATGCTCGCTTGTTTGTTTCAATGTCACTATTATAGTTGTTGATCGATATAAGATAAATAACTATAAAATCAAATCATAGTTCTCTAAAGTAGAACAAAATGCCTATAATAGAGTGTATTCAGTCAGGTAATTCATATAGCGATATACGTTTAAATAGACTAAAATTTAAATTGACACAATCAAAGGAGAATAAAAATGCCTAACAATGAGCCATTAACCTATGAGGTTATTGATAATAAAGAAGCAAAGCGCTTTGAGATCCATGTCGATGGTAAAGTAGCATTCGAAGATTATGATTTCTTTGAGACCAGCGAAGGCGAAAAAGGCATTGCTTACTTACATACCGAAGTGCCAAAAGAGCTGGGTGGCAGAGGCATCGCAGGCTATTTAGTAAAATATATATTAGATGATGCGTCTCGTAAAAATCTAAGAGTAAAACCAATCTGTCCTTATGTTAAAGCTTATATCGACAAGCACCCTGAGTATCAAGATAACTCGGTTTTCCATAATGCAAAACCATAACTATAAAGCTTAACCTGATATAAGGTAAAACAATAAGCCAATAGTGCCTACTCTATTCAGCATTAGTGATTTAGATACTCACTTGCTTTTCTCTGATATGAAGGAGATAAAAAAGGGAGAGATATGCTGCGTACCTCTCCTTTTATAACTACTTATAACTACCTTTTGGTTTTAATTGCTCTTTATAGTCTAAAAATTTCACAAGCTGACCTCCATGCACCCATACATGCAATAGTAGTAAGTGGATGTTGAATTATAGCTATGTGTAAAGCCACTATTTATAAGTTAGCTGTATATAGGTTAGCTGTCTTGATTTAGCTTAGCCCGCGCGCTTGGCTTATTTAATATTTTTATTTTTTAATATTTTTATTTTTCTGAGGCGAATTCAGTAAATGCCTCAATAAACTTCTGCAAAAATTCTTGGGTACGTTCGATAACATTGCCCTCATCATCTAAGCTATCAGTCGCATGACTTAAAAACATTTCAGGATTAATCATCATTTGCACAGATAGGTGTTGCATACTTTTACGCACATCCAGCCCACTATTAATACCACCATAGCTACTTGGCGACGCAGTAACAACGGCGACCTTCTTGTTTGCCCAAACACTCTGTTTGAAGGGTCTAGAACCAATATCAATCACATTCTTAAGAGCGGCTGGCATGGTACGATTATGCTCTGGCGTGACAATGAGAATAGCATCTGCTTGCTTTATGTCATGACGCACCCGCTCATAACTTTCAATCGTTAGACCATCATAATCCTGATTGTAAAGAGGGAGATCTGAGATTTTAATTTCTCGTACGGTAATATTGTCCGGTAGCTGTGAGACAATAAATTCTGCAAACTTCCTATTAATAGAATCTGTTCTTAAGCTGCCAATAATTAGGCCTACATTAACAACTTTATTATTATTCACTGCATTAGTATTTACGCCATTATTCATAATTGACCCCTGTACAATGTTATTCATTTAATTAGAAGGTACACAATAACTTAGGAGATACACAATAACTCGATCTTATGGATTCGATTTTAAAAATAAAAAAGCAACTGGTATTGATGATAATGCTTCCTGAACAAAAGGTACAGTCAGCAAATTCATCATTACCAGTCGCTCAAGTTTTAAATTATGCGCAATGCCTATGAATAATACCAAAAATACGATAGGTTATGCGACATAGCATGTTGTGACTATATTAATTTATTGTTTTCACGGTCATCAATCGCATAGGCGCCAGCACCGTGAACAAATAACATTAAAAAGCCACCCGCAATTGCGATATTTTTCATGAACATTGTCATCTGCATTTGGTCACTAAAGTCAGAGTGGAAAATCACAGCAGAAACAATATTAAAACCGACCATCAACAGTGCCACTAAACGGGTTTTGAAACCAAGAAGAATGGCAAAACCACCTAGTATTTCAAAGGCAATAACTAAAGGTAGTAGCATGCCTGGCACACCCATAGCTTCCATATAGCCTTGTGTCGCTGCATAGCCTGATATTTTGTTAAAACCTGACAAAATAAAAATAGCAGATAGAAAAAGACGACCAAGTGGTGCGCTGATCTCTTGTAATTTATTCATAATGGCTCTCCGATATACATTTATTTGATTAAAATTGGCTTGATTGAATTATCATATCTATATTATGAGTGGTTAACTCTCAATTACGTGCATATTGTATGCGTTGACTAAAATTAAATAAACCCTAATAATTACAAATGAGTGTTCCTATATTTAGAACAATTATTTGCAAAGGTTATTAGGAAAAATTTCGATAAATCACAAAGAGGCTTAACTATGGGACAGCTTGAAGATATGGAAATGTTCATACGTATTGTTGATGCAGGCAGTATAACACGGGCATCAGAACAACTTAATATCGTCAAGTCTGCGGTCAGTCGGCGCTTAAAAGAGCTAGAAGAAACTTTGGGCGTTCAACTTCTTACTAGAACCACAAGACAATCTAACTTAACAGAAGCTGGCGAGTATTATTATCATAGAGCACAGAATATCTTGGATGAAGTAAAGGCGCTGAATGAGCGTACCAGTGGGTCAAAAACCAGCATTGGCGGTACGCTTAAAGTATCTGCACCCCTCTCGTTTGGGCTGATGCATTTTGCGCATATTATTGATGAGTTTGCCAGTAAGCATCCAAATATCAATTTTGAACTGGATTTCTCAGACAGAAAGGTTGATTTGATCGAAGAGGGGTTTGAGCTTGCCATTCGTATTGGAAACTTGCGAGACTCATCACATCAAGCCAAACGCTTGACCCCAATAAGGTTTGCTCTTTGTGCCAGCCCAGATTATTTAGCTGAAAAAGGCATACCCAAAACGATTGAGGATTTAGAAGCTCACGATTTTTTACAATACGGTTTAGATAGAAATATAAATCTAGAATTGACCGATAAAGAGGGTGTTATACACAAGTTACCTGTTAGCTCTAAAATAAAGTCCACAAACGGGGAGTTTTTGATTGATATGGCAATAAAAAACCATGGCATTACATTTTTACCCACTTTTATTTCATACAATGCGCTAAAGAGTGGAAAACTTGTTTCGCTCTTAACAGACTATCAACTACCCAGTTTAACTGCTTATGCCGTCTACCCTAAAAATCGTTTTTTATCTCAGCGCTGCCGGTACTTTATTGACCATCTCAGTACATGCTTTAGTCATGAACCCTATTGGGAGGCTGATCTATAGCCTGTTATGGAAACATTCTATATACCGATCATTTAATGCCATAAATACATTCATATTGGAATAAAGCTTATATGTCATCAACGTCATCTACTCAATTCACTAAAGAGATCTGTGCTAGAGACCCACATGAGCCAAATCGCACGTCAACAACACTTGAGCTCTTCTTTGACTTAGTTTATGTTATAGCGGTCTCTGCAGCAGCAAAAGGCTTTTACAACCAATTAAGTGAACATGATATCACAGGCTTTATTACGTTTACTTTGGCGTTTTTTATCCTATGGAATGCCTGGACCAGCTTTACATGGTTTGGATCAGGTTATGACCCAGACGATACCAACTATCGAATCTCTGTTTTATTTCAGATGTTAGGCTCATTAATGATTGCCTCTAACATCAATCAGTTTTTTGACAGCGGCTTAACTTGGGTAGGTGTCGTTGGCTACGCTATTATGCGGCTTGCCAGCTGTAGCCAGTGGTGGCGTGTTTATCAACATGTGCCGGATCACAAAAGCGTGGCTGGGCGTAGCATTATCGGACTCTTAGTACTGCAATGTATGTGGATAAGCTGGTTGTTTTTACCCTCTTCTATACAAACGCCTGCTCTATTTACATTTATTGTGGCTGAGCTGATTATGCCCATATGGGCACGCTCAGAGCAGTTTAATAACTGGCACCCCGAGCATCTGGCAGAACGTTATGGTCTACTGACTATCATCGTTTTGGGCGAAGGTATGGTCGGTGTTAGTACGACCATGCAACATTTTATCACTCAGCCTACTTATCATACTGGATCGATCTTTCTATTGTGTGCCTTCCTAATATCGCTGTTGTTTTTTTCGTGGTGGCTATATTTCAATATTCCCTTTAATGAGATCTTAGTGAGGGAGCATCGTCGTCATAACTTAATCTTATTTGGTTACGGTCATTTCTTTATCTTTGCTTCTTTGGCAGGTCTAGGCGCCTCTTTAAATCTTGTGCCTAATGCCATTGCTCGTGCTTCAGATAACATTGCTCATAATGTATCGTCTATCTATGCCATTTGTATGATCTTGCTACAGCTGTTGGCTTTTTTAAGCATATTAACCTTAATGCGTAAAACGATGTGTCATCAATCTACTCATAATATGGCAGCGCTAACCACCGCTATTTCTATCATAGCCATTAGTATATTTATCGTGTATCTTGGCTTACCGATACTCTATGGCATAGGCGTCAGTGTTTTGGCGCCCGTATCAATGATTGCTTGGTTTAGGAGAGATACTAGAAATACTGACGATCACTTTGAGCGAGCTTGATTAAGGGACTTATGTGCTAAATTAGGGTTAAGATGAACTGACTGTTTGATTAATCCTTTGTGTTATCAAATAAGTTTTCGATAGGTTTATTGTGAACTTTTGAGCTATTAAATAGCCTTTTCTTTTCATCATTAAGCTCTTCCACCCAGAAGTTAATATTAAACTGTGCGTCATCACTTAGCTCGACACGGTGCCAGTATTGTGGTGGGCTGGTAGCGAATTGTCCTGCTTCGATCACAACCTTCTTCTCAGGTTCAGTAGCCGTTTCATCGGCAAAGCCATAAAAAGTAACCACTCCTTGCATCACACAAATCTGACCAAAGACACCTTCGGCAGTATTGTGATGCGTTAGCAATGCCTGAGGCACATTTTCTTTAGTAAAAAATGGTGTTGAACGTTTTATTTTCCAGTGGCTGGGTATAATCGTGTGATTCATATTGTAGCTCCTATCTTTTATTGATCCAGCCTTTGTCAAAGTGCTTAACGGTCTTCATTATGACGCTTTACCTTTTCAGAGCTGGCGTCATAAATCGCATTCAGCTCTTGTTCCGATAGCAACGCTTCCACTAATGGAAACAGTTCTCGTTCTTCAAAACGAATATGATCATATAGCGCCGTACCCAGCTCACGAACTTGATCCACACCAATACTGGGCAACTCTATTAACTCATATAACTTTTTGTGCTGTGATTCGATTTTATCAATTACGTCCGCAACGTTAGAATGTGTTTGTTTATAATTTTCTAGTTTAGATACCATCAAATCATCTTCAACTGCAAAATGATTGATCATATTCTGATTAATATAATGGGTTAATGCCTTCCAATGTTCAGCAATCTCCTTGACATCGTTAGAGCACTCTTTTGCGTGCCTTGATAGCACCAAACCTAAATGATGCTCTCTTGATAAAGGCTGAAGTTGATCAACTCGCTTCAAAACGGATACCTTTTATATGGATTATTTGGGCCCCAAAGCGCCCTGTTGATAGATTATCTAACAAATTAAAACGGGTACATGGCAAACACGCGAAGACCTTACAAATAGTACGTTGAACAAATCTAAAGGCCTAACCATTTGATACATCACAGACCATAGCAAATCAGCCTCTAAATATATTTTCTTGAGCCAGCTCCATCTGTATACCGTCAATATCTGCTTTATCAGCTAACGTATATAAGTAATCACATAAAGCATGATGAAAAGCTTGTTGCGCTAATTTATTGGCAATGGCAGGTTTGGCTTGTAAATAGTCGAGCTGTATACCTGCTTGCTTATCCAAAACATCAACGATATGAAATCCATAGCGTGTTTCAACAGGGCTAGGTGCTAGCCCTTGCTCCATATTGAATATTGCACTTTCAAACTCAGGCACGGTTTGCCCTGCGTTCAATACCCCTAGTTCTCCGCCTTGCTCTTTTGACGGGCAAGCAGAGTACTGACGAGCCAGTTCAATGAAATCTGCATCTGGATTACTGCTGTTACCTATCTTCTCAATAAGTTCATAAGCCAGTTTTTTAAACTGCAGTCTCGCCTCGCCATCTTCAGGCAGACATGCCAGCAAGATATGGCGTACAGACACCAGTGGTGCGGTTTTATAATCATCTTTATTCTGCTTGTAATAGCGCTCACATGTATCAGAATCTGGTGTTGTTGCGACCACGTTTTTTTCAATTAAGTCGCAAATCGCCTGCTCTTCATTTTCATGCCAAGCCTGCTCGCCAAGCGCTTCATCTTCAAATACTGCCAGTCTTAATAACTCCCTTACTACCAAGGCTTGTGCTGCTAAAAACAAAGCATCTTCTTTAGTCGGTGCAGGATGATACTGTAGTTCTTGCGCAATGGCTTCTTTATCAATCTCAATACCATTGACATAGATAGTAGGCAATTCTTCACGACTTGAGGCGATTAAATGACTGTGATTGCTACGCTCTTCAAGCATCGCTTTTTCGATAAACGCTTGTTCAGAATGCGGTTTTTTCAAATCATCTGACGTTGGCATAATACGAATATTATCATCTGCAGCGTGTTTCGGGTCATAGGTCGTAACAGTCATGTGGTACTCCGTTTAATCATTAGTCTCCCTATAGATTTCAATTAGTAATACTCCATTTTAATGACGTATTTAAAAACTGAATAAACTCTATAAAGGTACCGCTAAACACTAGCGGTAAGGTTGCGTATTATATTAACCAGCATTCAAGCTCTTTTTTGGACCAAAAGGCTCGTAGTGAATGTTATCCCCACTGTGTTCTAGAGATATTAACCCATCTATCATGCTGTCCATAAAGGCCATAGAACCACAAACATAAACATCAGCTGGGTTTGGCAATGTATTTAGCCAAGACTCATTAAGAATTTGGTTGTTTTCAGAGTAGAAATAATGCTTGTCTGTGTGTGACCCTTTTATTAACACATTTTCCACTTGTTTAAAAAATGCATGGTGTTCCAAGTTTTGACACGCATAAGCCCAAATAATTGGACGCTCAGAGTTTTCCCGAACCTGTGTTTCAAGCATCGACAATACAGGAGTAACCCCAACGCCTGCGCTAATCAACACTAAAGGTATTTCGTTTTGATTGATTAACGCTGGATTTAGTTTAAAGTCGCCTGCAGGTGCAGATAATAAAATGGTGTCTCCTACCTCTACTTTATCGTGTAAGTAATTTGAGACCAAACCTCGGTGTGCATTACGATTATCACGGCGAACTGCAAATTTAATCCCCTCGCTCGCATCTGTCGAGTAAAGCGAATAATGTCTTAATGCAATATGATCACTGTCTTCTGGGTCAGTTTTAACAGTGATGTACTGACCTGCGCTGAGCTTAAGATTATTTAACTTAATCGATTCAGCATCTATAGGCTGTACTGTAAAGGCGGCGATATCGCTACCTGTGATTTCTCTTTTAACCACTTTAAATTCAGCAAAACCTTGCCACATTGCTTCATCATACATTTGTTTTTCAACACTGATAAAGACGTTAGCAATCTCATCGTACGCCTCTGCCCAAGCATTAATGATGTCATCTGTCGCTGCATCGCCGAGCACTTCTTTAATACCGCCTAACAGGTGCTTGCCAACTATGGGGTAATGCTCAGGTTTAATTTGTAGTGCACGGTGCTTATGACTAATCTGCATGACCTGTGGTAATAGCACCTCAAGATTCTCAAGATGCTTGGCAGCGGCCAACACTGTGGTTGCTAAAGCGGTCTGCTGACGTCCAAGCTTTTGGTTAGTTTCATTAAAAATATCCAGTAGCTCTGGATGCTCAGCAAACATGTTTTTATAAAATACAGTGGTTATCTCTGTACCGTGTTTTTCAAGCACAGGAACAGTTTGTTTGACAACGTCTAATGTTTCGGGAGACGCCATAGCCATATCCTTAATGATTGTTTATCAATAGCCTGCAAACAGCCCATTGAATATGAACTGGTGCAATCATGCGTTGATGGGTTCAATATATAGTCTGTACTACGATGGAGGTTATTTTATCATAACATTCATTTAAAATACATGTTATAAACCTATCCCACCAACACAATCATGTATCACTTTGGTAAAACAATCTATTGAGACTGTTTTTGTCTGACAATTTGATAGCGGCGACCTAAATACCACACTGGTGCACTAATGATATGAATCAAGCGAGTAAAAGGGAAAATCATAATCAGTGTAATACCCAACGCCATATGCAATTGATAAATCAGATCTGCTTGCTCAATGCGTGCTGCTGCATGCCATGGCCTTAAGATAGTGATATCCTGAGCCCAACCCGCAAGGTTCATCATGGTTAATCCATCTAAATGCTGCATTGATGTAAAGATAGAAATTAAGCCTAGGTTTAATTGAATAAATAATAAAATCAGCACCAGCTTATCCGAAAATGATGAGGTATTTGAAATACGATCGTCGGTAAAACGGCGCCACATCAGCATAACCATACCTAGCCAGCAGACAACACCTGCTACTCCACCAACCACAACGGCTAATATTTGTTTACGAGCTGCACTTATAAAGGGTTCATAGATGAAATGTGGAGTCAGCATACCTACTAAATGACCCAGTAATACCACAATGATACCGACGTGAAATAAATTACTGGCTAAACGCATGTTTTTCTTACGTAGCATTTGTGAAGAATGCGCCTTCCACGAGTACTGTGATAAATCAAAACGCGCCCATGTGCCTACGAGGGCAACCACCAAAGCGATATAGGGATAGATACCAAATAAAAAAATTTGTATCCAGCTCAAGTTGGCTAAAGACTGTACACCAGGATCTGCAATATTCATGACGACTCTCTCCTTAAAGCTGTTTGACTGGCTTTGGCTGGTTAAAATCTACCCAGTGCACCGGGGCATCCACTTGCTTTGGCGGCACAACCGAACGATCAATCGCGACGCCCTTAGCTAAGTTCTGAGTATTTGAAGGGCAACGCTCTTCTTGTTCTGCGCCTAAAAAGTCGACCACTTCCTCTTCCCATTCTTTATCGAGCGCTTCAAAAGTATCATCACGTTGCTCTTTGTCAATTTGCTCTTGAAGCTCTTCAACAACATTGAGTGGTTTGCCCGCAATTTGTAATAAGGCATTGAAACATCCTTCATACAAACTATTTCTGTCTTTAAGTCTAGCAGCGAGTAGTGCAATAATATGGCTGACATCAGCGATATCCATGCGTACTTGAATGTCATCGCCAGTAACCGCTGCTTGGTATGCCAAAAACTCTAAATACATAGGTAGGTAGTCTGGCAACTCTTTTAAACCAATCTCAAAACCTGCTTGCTGATATTGCTCCATTAAGTCCACCATGGCTTGACCACGATCACGCGATTCACCATGTACGTGCTCAAACAACCAAAGTGATAACGAACGACCTCTCTCGAATAGTCCATCGTATCTTGCTTGTGCTTCCAAAGGTCCGACTTCTATCATTTCATCAATAAGTGCCGAAATTTGCGAACGTACATCTGGGCTAATCAGTGCTGAGGCGCTAACAACATCTTTAGACATCGCTAGCGTTTCGCCTTCAAACATCTCATTACTCGGATAGTCAATTAACACGCTAAGTACTTTCAGAATTTTCATATCTGACTGATCAATGATCGGCATTGCTGACTCATCTACTTCTGTTGCTCTGCTTTGGATTACGGTTGTCATGCTACACCTCCCACTTTTGTACAGTGTCAATAAAGTCACGACGCGTGGCTTTTTTCTGTCCAAACATGCTGACATCATTGCTACCTGAGCCAGAACACCCTTCACCAAAGGTAAAACCACAACCATTTCGCTCAGCGAACGCATCACTCATCGCTTCTTCACGGTGCGCGGTTGGAATAACAAAACGGTCTTCATAATTAGCAATCGCTAAGTAACGATACATCTCTTCTACTTGTAATTTAGTTAAACCAACGTCATCTAAAATGCTTTGCACTTCTTGCTTTTCGACCAATTGCATGCGCTTGTAGCTACGCATTGCCAATAAACGTTTCAATGCCATACGCACAGGTTCTTCATCGCCTGCAGTTAGCATATTGGCTAAATACCGAAGCGGAATACGCAAGCTGTCGACATCTGGGATGAGTCCATCCATACCCACCTTGCCAGCTTCAGCAGCATTTTGAATAGGCGATAAGGGGGGCACATACCAAACCATAGGAAGCGTGCGATATTCTGGGTGTAAAGGTAAGGCTAATTTCCAGTCCATTGCCAGCTTATAAACAGGCGACTTTTGGGCTGAATCAATAACTGATTGCGGTACGCCATCTTTAAGGGCTTGGGCAATAACAGCTGGGTCATTCGGATCCAAGAATACATCGAGTTGCGCTTGATATAAGTCTTGCTCGTTTGGTGTACTCGCGGCCTCAGCGATTTTGTCAGCATCATATAACAGCACACCAAGGTAGCGAATACGACCGACACACGTTTCTGAACAAACGGTTGGCATGCCCGCTTCAATACGGGGATAACAGAAGATACATTTTTCTGATTTTCCCGATTTCCAGTTGTAATAAATCTTTTTGTATGGACAACCAGAAATACACATGCGCCAGCCACGGCACTTATCTTGGTCGATGAGTACAATGCCATCTTCTTCACGCTTATAAATGGCGCCACTGGGGCAAGAGGCGACACAGGTTGGGTTTAAGCAGTGCTCACACAAGCGTGGCAAATACATCATGAACGTATTTTCATATTCGCCATAAATATCAGCTTGTACGTTGTCAAAGTTTTTGTCACGGCGACGTTTCTCAAACTCCGAACCTAAGATTTCTTCCCAGTTAGGCCCCCACTCGATTTTTTGCATACGCTTGCCCGTAATGGCAGAGCGTGGGCGGGCTATCGGCTGATGATTGCTAATCGGTGCGGTATGCAAATGTTGATAATCAAAGTCAAAAGGTTCGTAATAGTCATCAATCTCTGGCAAATCAGGGTTAGCAAAAATATTTGCCAATATGCGAAACTTACCGCCAATACGTGGGTTAATGGTACCGTTGGCATTACGGATCCAACCCCCATTCCATTTGTTTTGGTCTTCCCAGTGTTTGGGATATCCAATACCTGGTTTTGACTCAACGTTATTAAACCAAGCGTATTCCATGCCTTCACGGCTGGTCCAAACGTTTTTACAGGTAACTGAGCAGGTGTGACAACCGATACATTTATCGAGGTTTAGCACCATGCCTACTTGCGATCTAATTTTCATGGGTGTGTGCTCCAAATTAAAGTGTTTTAGGTTGTCTTAACCTTCCAAAGTGGTCGGTAGTGGCTGAGGTAGTGAGTCGTCTGGCTTATCTTCTAGCCAATCAATTTTCGACATTTTACGTACCACAACAAACTCATCTCGGTTACAGCCGACAGTGCCATAGTAGTTAAAACCGTATGATTGTTGGGCGTAGCTACCAATCATATGTGTGGGTTTTAAGATGGTACGAGTCACTGAGTTATGGATACCACCTCGGGTGCCTGTTTGCTGAGACCCTGGAATATTGACCAGCTTTTCTTGAGCGTGATACATCATAGTCATGCCATCTTTAACCCGTTGGCTCACTACCGCACGTGCCGTAATAGCGCCATTAACGTTGAACACTTCAATCCAGTCATTGTCTTCAATACCCGCTGATTTAGCATCGTTCTCTGATAGCCAAACACAAGGACCACCACGACTAAGGGTCAACATCAATAAGTTTTCAGAATACGTACTGTGGATACCCCATTTTTGGTGTGGCGTTAAGAAGTTCAGTACAATCTCTTTATTGCCATTGGGCTTAGCATCTTTCATGATGTCAGTGGTCTTGGTATCAACGGGTGGACGATACTGTTGCATCTGTTCGCCAAACGCCTGCATCCAAGGATGATCTTGATAGAACTGTTGACGACCGGTAATAGTTCGCCATGGAATCAGCTCATGCACATTGGTATAACCAGCGTTATAGCTGACCGACTCTGACTCAAGGCCTGACCACGTTGGGCTCGAAATAATCTTGCGGGGCTGAGCCACTATGTCTCTAAAGCGAATCTTTTCGTGCTCGCTTGATTTAGCCAAATGAGCATGCTCCCGACCTGTAAACTGCTCTAAAGCCTTCCAACCTTTTACCGCTACTTCACCATTGGTTTCAGGAGCCAGCATTAAAATGGTTTCTGATGCATCAATGGCAGTAAAGATTTTTGGACGACCTTCAGACACACCTGCTGTGGTTACACGGTGGTTTAAATTACCCAAGTCTTTAACCGCTTTGGTCATATCCCAATTAAGGCCTTTTGAGCCATTGCCTAGCTTCTCAAGTGCTGGGCCCAGTGAGGTAAACTTGGCATAAGTATTGGGATAGTCACGCTCGACTATTTTAATCATTGGACAGTTTTTACCGGGTACAGGCTTCTCGCCGGCCGTTTTCCAGTCGGTACCACCGAAGGGTTGTGCTAATTCGCCTGGGCTGTCGTGTTGCATCGGTAAAGTAACCACATCTGTTTCAACGCCTAAATGACCTTTAGAAACTTCCGAGAAGGCTTTAGCAATGCCTTTATAAATCTCCCAATCGGTTTTTGATTCCCAAGCAGGATCAGTTGCTGCCGTTAATGGATGGATAAACGGATGCATATCTGAGGTGTTCATATCGTCTTTTTCATACCAAGTGGCAGTAGGCAGAACGATATCTGAATACAGACAGGTTGACGACATACGAAAGTCTAGAGTCACTACTAAGTCAAGCTTACCCTTAGGGCCAGTTTCCACATAATCCACTTCTTTTGGGCGCAACCCTTCTCGCAGACTGTCTTCACTCATTAGGCCGTTTTTAGTTCCTAAGAAGTACTCAAGCATATACTCATGACCCTTACCCGATGAGCCGAGTAAGTTTGAGCGCCAAATAAACATATTGCGTGGAAAGTTTTGCGGGCTATCAGGCGATTCACAAGCAAAGCGCAAGCTGCCTTCATGTAATGAATCAACAACGTAATCTTCGATTGATTTACCCGCTTTTTCTGCTTCTGCAGCAAGAGTCAATGGGTTACGATTAAGCTGTGGTGCAGAAGGTAACCAGCCTGCCCGTTCAGCCTGAATGTTGTAATCCAGCATGTGCTCAGGGAAGAACTTTTTATTCACACGTGGCGATAATATTTCATGTGCTGAAATGGTTTCATGACGCCACTGTGAGCTGTGGTTGTAGAAGAAGCTTGTACCGTTCATGTGCCGTGGCGGACGGTGCCAGTCTAGGGCAAACGCCAATGGCAACCAACCCGTCTGAGGACGTAACTTTTCTTGACCCACGTAATGTGCCCAGCCACCTCCAGATTTACCGATACAACCACACAGCATCAGCATATTAATCACACCACGGTAGTTCATATCTAAGTGATACCAGTGGTTCATACCCGCACCGATAATAATCATCGATTTACCATGAGTTTTGTGGGCGTTTTCAGCAAATTCACGGCCTACTTGAATGACTTTTTCACGCGATAAACCTGTAATTACCTCTTGCCATGCTGGTGTGCCTGCAACAGTCGCATCGTTATAATCATCAGTGACATGCTTGCCGCCCAGACCATTATCGACCCCTAAATTGGCGACTGTTAAATCAAATACTGTGGCAACTTTTGCAGTCGTACCATCAGCCAAAGTAATGGTTTTACAAGGTACTTTTTTAACTTGCAGCGCATCGCCTGCAACAGCGGTAAAATAAGGATGCTCAGTATGACCAAAGTAATCAAAGGCCACGTCACAAACTTCTTGTGCATCAATGTCTGACTTCAATGACAAGGTTAAGTCAATATCTTCACCTGTTGTGCCATTTTTTTGCTCAAGATTCCATTTGCCTTTTTCGCCCCAGCGATAACCGATAGATCCTAAAGGAGAGACCAAATCGCCATTACTATTCAGCCCAATCGTTTTCCACTCAGGATTGTTCTCTTGACCTAGGCCATCAACCAAGTCTGAGGCACGTAAATAACGACCAGGGCGACGTCCTCCGTCTGCATCTTCCTCTAACATGACCAAGATAGGCATGTCGGTATATCGCTTGGCGTAATCAATGAAATAGTCGCTAGGCTGTTTTAGGTAAAACTCTTTGATAATCACATGACAAAAGGCTTGAGCAACGGCAGCGTCTGTACCCTGTTTAGGGTTTAGCCATAAGTCAGTCAGCTTAGAAATTTCTGCATAATCAGGCGTGATTGATACCGTCTTCGTGCCTTTATAACGCACTTCAGTAAAGAAGTGAGCGTCAGGTGTACGGGTTTGCGGTACGTTTGAACCCCAAGCAATGATGTAATCTGAGTTATACCAATCTGCTGATTCAGGCACATCCGTTTGCTCTCCCCACGTCATCGGAGAGGCTGGGGGCAAGTCACAATACCAGTCATAAAATGACAAACACGCACCACCAATTAATGACAGATAACGGCTACCAGCCGCATAGCTAACCATAGACATCGCAGGAATTGGCGAGAAACCAATAATACGGTCTGGGCCGTATGTTTTGGCAGTATATACATTACTAGCAGCAATGATTTCATTAACCTCTGCCCACGTAGAGCGGATAAAACCGCCCATACCACGTTTGGACTTATACTCAATCGTTTTCGTAGGATCTTCTACAATGCTTCCCCAAGCATCTACAGGATCGGCATGTTGTGTTTTAGCATCACGCCATAGTTTTAATAGTGGCTTACGTACTTTTGGGTATTTTACTCGGTTGGCTGAATACATATACCAGCTGTAACTTGCCCCGCGTGGGCAACCCCGTGGCTCATGATTTGGCAAATCAGGGCGGGTGCGTGGATAATCCGTTTGTTGGGTTTCCCATGTTACTAAGCCGTTTTTGACAAAAATCTTCCAAGAGCATGATCCAGTACAGTTTACCCCATGCGTTGAACGCACCACCTTATCGTACTGCCAGCGGTTACGGTAACCGTCCTCCCAGCCACGTGATTCATCACGTATTTCACCGTGGCCGTCAGCGAACTCTCCTTTTTTACGCTTAAAGAAACGAAACTGGTCGAGTAAATGGCTCATATTGCTATCCTCTAGGTTGTTATTTCAATGTGCCAGACTAAGACGCAGACTTAAATTATGTCGCTGGTATAGGGCTGTGCACAATAAAGAGCTTTTTGATATTAACGATTGTATTGGCAACTTATCCTCACATCCATTGCCTAACATGAGCAGATAGCTACCCCTTTAGTAGTAGTATAAAAGTGATCACATTAAAATTTTTAAACGATAAGTTTCGAGTCAATTATGCGAAAACCGCCCCATAAAAAAGGTGCCAGAAGATGGATAATCTGACACCTTTAAACTTAAGTTTCTATCGATTGACCAAAAAAACAAGCCAAACCTAGCTTGGGAAAGGCGCATTTTTACGGCTGTAGTACCACCACGTTAATACAATACAAATAATATAGAACACGATTAAGCTAATAAATGTACCCTGTACACCCAAGCTCGAACCGAACATTTTAGGGATAAAGAATGCACCGTAAGCAGCAATAGCAGAAGTAAAGCCGACAACAGCTGCAGACTCTTTGTTTGATTCGACTACCAAATTTTTAGTGCCTAAACGCTCGTGTAACGTTCTGAATATGACTGGAATCATACGGAAGGTCGAACCGTTACCAATACCTGTGGTAATAAACAACACCATAAATGAGATGAAATAACCAACGAAGCTACCATCAGACGTCTCGCTGGGTAAGAAGTACATCACAGCTATCACAGCCATAACCATCACGATGTAGTTCCAGAAAGTCACACGTGCACCACCCAATTTATCCGCAATCCAACCACCGAGCGGACGGAATACTGCACCAACAAATGGACCTAAGAAAGCAAACTTTAGGGCGTCAATTTCAGGGAACGAGTTTTTAATCAGCATAGGAAACGCGGCCGAAAAGCCAATAAAAGAACCAAACGTTGCCATATAAAGGATACACATAATCCAATTATGCTTACGCTTAAAAATAATGGCTTGATCTTTAAATGACGCTTTGGCAGAAGTTAAATCATTCATGCCAAACCAAGCGATAATCGCAATGATTGCAATAAAAGGCACCCAAACAAAACCGGCATTCTGCAAATAAAGCGCTTTACCTGCTTCTGTAATTTGGGGTGCGCCACCAAGCGCACCAAAGATACCGATACCAATGACCATAGGGACAACAAACTGCATCACGGATACACCCAAGTTACCCAATCCAGCATTTAAACCCAGCGCTGTCCCCTGCTTTGCTTTAGGGTAAAAAAAGGAGATATTCGACATTGATGAGGCGAAGTTACCGCCACCCAGGCCACACAGCAGTGCAATAATAATAAACACACTAAATGGCGTATCAGGATTTTGAACAGCAAGGCCCATCCATATTGCAGGAACGAGCAGTGATGCGGTTGAAATGGCTGTCCAACGTCTACCGCCAAAAATAGGCACCATAAAAGAGTAGAAAATACGCAAAGTAGCGCCTGACAGACCCGGCAGTGCAGCTAACCAAAATAATTGACCTTGATCAAACTGAAACCCAATATCAGGTAAACGTACAATAACCGCACTCCATACCATCCAAACTGAGAACGCTAAAAGCAGTGCTGGTATTGATATCCATAGGTTACGGCTCGCTACCTTATCAGCCCCGCTCTCCCAATATTCTTTATTTTCCGGTTGCCAGTCGCTAATTACCTTACCGCCTTTAAACTTATTATTGCTCGCCATATCATCCTTCCTTATAGACATCTAAATAGCAGATGCTGTATAGATAAAAACTATGGCTTACAGTAACGTAGTGAAATATAAATAAGTATGCTACATTGGTTTATTCAACTATCTTAAAGAATTACTAAACCCTACCCAGTACACACTACACCTTTAGTAGTATGTAGTTAAAGGCTGGCTAGAGTAAACTAGTAGGAGATTATCGCTAATAAGGTTTAAATTCTTATTTAAGTCATTTTTTATCATTCATTTTAAAGTCCGCTAAAGCCATGCTAACCAAAATCATACCCAACTCTTTACCAATCAGAGCATGGACAGCCGTAATCTCCATAACGTTGCTTTGCCTTTTATCAGCATTGAGCAGTGGCATCCTAGCTTGGGTGTCTGAAGCAGATGCACAGGCCATTAACACCGCAGGCTCGATACGCATGGCAACGTATCGCGTCAACTATCAATTAGAGTCAAACTTTAAGCACAATTATTTCTATGATGTAGCACCTAGCTTGCCAACGGCAAATACCTTAGATCACAGAACGTTAGCCAGCAAAGATAACTATATATCGGATACTCAAAGCGCTATTAAGCAGTCTATTGAAGACATGGAAGCGAGAATAGTTTGGCTTAAAGATTATCAGAATGCATTTAATAACTCAGATTCAAATATTGATACCCGCTTAACAAATATTCATAGCTTGTGGGAGACTCAACTAAAGCCAAGCTTACTAGAAGAAAATAAAAGTGCTTTTTTTAATGCCTCTAGAAGCTATATTACTGATGTTGATGGACTCGTTAGCCAACTGCAATATAGAAATGAAAGACGACAAAAGTTACAACAGCTCATACAAATGATTTCACTGTTGCTATCAGTCTTAATTATGTCCGCAGGATTATGGGAGCTAAAACATAAAGTCTTAACCCCAATACATAAGTTTAAGAAAGTAAACCAACGTTTTAGAAATGGTAACTTTGATACCCGAGTGTCAATGGATGGATATATTGAATTTAAAGCACTTGGCGACTCTTTCAATGATATGGCAAAAACCATTGAAAGCTATCAAAGCTCGTTAGAAAAGGAAGTAAAAACAAAAACAGCACACTTAACTCAAGCTAATAAAGTTTTATCTTTATTGTATGATTTTTCAAAAAGCTTAACCACACCGCCACTGAGTATTGTTGAACTAAACAGGCTGGTTGCTGAATTTGGGGAAATCATACCAGAATTGAATTTTACCTTATGCATCAAAAATGATTTGGTCAATGATCAAGACTCTATTGCCATTCATAGTAATCAGCTCAAAGAGCTATGTTCCACCCAAACGTGTGACACATGCATGATTAATATCAGTACTCACACAAAATCATACCCCATACAGCATCATAATATTCAATATGGCGACTTAAAAGTACGACCTAAATATCTAGAGGTTCATCAGCCTCTCTCTGACCCTCTAGATAAATCAGATAGATCTTCAAAGCAATATCTTGTACCGAGCAATACTATAAGAACAGAAAAAATAACTTTATTAAATGAGGAAAGAGCTCATACTAATTATATGGATACTCTAATCGAACAAAACGACGAGGCCATTACAGCGCTAACAAATTTAATCAGTATCTCGCTATTTTTGGTTCAGCAGCGCAAACATGAACATCAAAATATATTATTAGAAGAGCGAGCAACTATAGCACGTGAGCTTCATGACTCTTTAGCCCAGTCACTTTCGTACCTAAAAATACAAGTTAGTATTTTAGAAAAGCGCTTAAATCATACCCATTGCACTAGCGTAGATTTTGTAAACATCACAGAGTCTATTGCCAAGATAAAAGATGGTTTGACCTCGGCTTATCAGCATTTACGAGATTTGCTAGTAACCTTTAGGCTCAGTTTAAATGATGACAGCTTTGATGAGGCTCTCTACAACTCTGCTGAAGAGTTTGCGAAAAGAGGTGGTTTTGAAATCACTGTGTATAATCAAGTAATGTCACTTAACTTGAACGCCACTGAGCAAGTCAATATCATTCAAATTGTGCGTGAAGCATTGTCTAATATTTCTCGCCATGCTAACGCTGAAAATGTGGAGGTTACGCTTAAATATGTTGCTAACTCCAACCAAATAATCTTAACCATCATCGATGATGGTGTAGGGGTTTCCCATGACTTTGACCAAACTCATCATCACGGTATGATGATTATGCAAGAGCGTGCTAACAGCCTTGGTGGTTCATTTTCTATACGCAACAATTTGCCCAAAGGCACCATGGTACAAGCAAAATTTGCTCCCGAATTTTTGAGTTCTCATGAGACAGAGTTAGTTTAAAAGCCATATAAAATTACCAACTAACTAAGGTCCGTTAACCCTATTTAATAAACGAATATTATTTATCTTGTGAGTTATTATGTCTTCAAAAGTATATACCTCAACGACACCAGCTCGAATTTTACTGGTCGATGATCATCCTATGATTAGACATGGTATGACTGATTTACTAAGTTTAGAATCTGACTTTGATGTCGTAAAAGGTTTGAGTAGTGGCGAGCAAACTCTAGATTATCTTGAGCATAATGAGGTTGATTTAATTATTTTAGATCAAAATATGCCAGGGCTCAGTGGTTTGGAAACTGTCAAAAAAATTCGTGAAAAATATCATCAGACCAAAATCGTTATGTTTACCGTTTCTGACAGTGGCGAGGACATTCACGCCGCCTTAAAGCTTGGCATTAATGGATACTTACTTAAAGACATGCAACCTGAGCAGCTGGCTGTAGATATCCGAAAAGCATTGCGTGGAGAACTGGTAGTCAGTTCCAGACTCGCGGCTGTTTTAGCCCAAGCTTTACGCACCCCCAATCAAGATGACATCGTTAACAATCTGACTGGACGTGAGCTTGAGGTGGTTAAGATGATTGCTAAAGGCTTCAGCAATAAAATGATTGGCAATAAGCTTGGTATCTCAGAATCAACAGTCAAAGTGCATGTCAAGCATATCTTAAACAAGACAAATTTACGCACTCGGGTGGATGTAGCGGTTTGGGCAGTTAAAAACTTAGAGAATCAATGATGTCGCTTTTTTATATAGGGGCTTAAAATAGTAGGCTTTCATAAATATTTCATTCATATCACAAAAATAGCGACCAGATGAGTCGCTATTTTTGTTTTAAATAATTTTTATTTTTTTGCGCTTTATTGGCTTTCTTTCGCAATACGATCTTCTTCCGCTATTCTAATATCGACAGAAGACATTTTATACTCTTCGTCAAAAGCACCTTCAGGCTCTTTTAACCAAAAGAAGCATAATATCCATGCGATAAACGCACCCACCGCAATAATAAAGAAGAACTGATTTGGTTCTACAAAGGTAAAAATGAACAGATAGAATACGGCACCAACATTACCATAAGCACCCGCCATACCCGATATTTGTCCTGTTAAGCGACGTTTTATTGACGGAATAATACCAAAGGTTGCACCTTCAGCGCCTTGAACAAATACCGAACATAAAATGGTAAACACAACGGCGATAAATAATGGCCAACTCTCATTAAGTAGCCCCATCAAGCCAAATCCAATACCAATACCAAACATATAAACCAACATTACTAAGCGACGGTTACCCACTTTATCTGAGATATACCCCCCCAGTGGGCGCGCCCATAAGTTAACAAAAGCAAAGGTTGATGCAACTAATCCCGCTGTGGTTGGGTTAAGATCCCAAGTTAACGCAAAAAACATAGGTAACATTGAGACAACGGCGAGCTCTGCGCCAAAGTTTGCAAAGTAGGTCACATTAAGAGCGGCTACGGAAGTAAACGGATACTTATCATCTTCAGGAATACCTTCTTTTAACATGGGAACATTAATACTAATTGCTTTATAAATTTGGTATAGCACTACAATAGCGATGACCGCATAAGCGATATAGGCGCCCGTGTCAGTCAAAAACCCCATATTTTTAGTTCGCAATACTAGAACACTCAAGACACCATATAACGGAATAATAAACAAACAATACAGCAGTAAATCTTTCCAACTTGAAACTTCTAAAGCGCCTGCTTTACGTGCTTTTTTATGCGTGTTTTTTGACGGTCCATCAGTAATTAGGAACCAATAAGCCACTCCGTATATAGCCATAATTAGACCCGACAAGGCAATGGACCAACGCCAACCATCATCACCGCCAAAAAACTGTAATGCAATGGTTGGTAGCGTAATAGCTGCTGCCGCAGATCCAAAATTACCCCACCCTGCATAAAAACCTTCAGCAAAACCAATATCTTTAGGTTTAAACCAAAGCGCCGTCATATGGATACCAACAACAAAACCAGCACCCACAATAGACATAAATAGCCGAGACACAAAAAACTGCATCGCAGAGTTACCAAACGCAAAGAACCAAGTTGGTATGGCCATCATTACCATTAATATGGAAAAAACACGTCTGGGTCCAAACCGATCCAGTGCCATACCCACCACAACTCGTCCTGGTATGGTTAAAGCAACGTTGGCGATTAAAAATAGCTTGATATGATCATTGGTTAGGTAGTTTTCTGTTGCTAGCATTGAGGTTGCTAGCGGTGCCATATTGAACCACACATAAAATGTTAGAAAAAATGCAATCCATGTATAATGAAGCGCCCTAATATCTCGGCGTTCAAGCTCCAGTAGCTCCTTGGCATGCATGCTATATCTCCTTTCGGGTAAGGATTAAAAATATGGTTTATACCTTGCGTTAAATAGTTACATCATCTTTATCGACTTAACTGTCAAGGATTAAATACTCATATACAATATAGCCATATTCGTACCTTAAAAATATTGAGCAAAAGCAGTACAATAAAGTAATTACATACTACTTATTAGGTATATTCGCTTTGCAAAGAGAATATCCCATCGTTTGATTATGAACGAGCTACTCTAATCTATGAAATTATCATAAGCTTCTATACATAAAAAAAGTCTCACTACTCTTAAAATGAGTAGTGAGACTTTTCAATTGCTCTATGAGCCGAATTTGGAGCGGGAAAAGGGATTCGAACCCTCGACCCCAACCTTGGCAAGGTTATGCTCTACCACTGAGCTATTCCCGCGTTAATCAAGCCTTACAACTTGATAGGGTCGATATTATATAGGTTATTTAAAGTCTGTCAACACTTTTTGCTAAAAAATAGTTTATAGTTGTTCAAAAAAGTTATTTAGAATATTCATCAAATCTTTAGAACCTATATTCATAAGCGAAAGTTAGGGAGTTTTTAGAATAAAATGAGTCAATACGAGGTGCCATTAAGTTGAAAGCTCGGGTTGAATAGTCATTCTATTTAATACTAACGTAAACGAAATAGTGGCTTATTTTAGGCAAAAATAGTCTTATAGGTTGTGAATACAGTTTCTTAATATGCTGTTATAAAGTTTGATTTACAATAATGAGTTAGTTTGTTACGGTCAGAAGGTTATTTTTTTTATAGTATTATAATAGACAAACACTATTAACTTTTTTTGATAAGGATATTTGGAATGAATAGCATTGTAATGAGAAATTTTTTAATTCGTAGTACACTTGCAGCATCAGTTTCTATAATGGCGCTAACGGGCTGTAGCAGCACGACAAATACTGGTGTTTTAGGGGGCGATAGACAACAGCTTCTATTGGTATCAAACGAACAAGTCCTACAACTGTCCGCTCAAAGCTATAATAAGGCAATTCAAGAGGCGAGAAAAAAAGGCGTTTTAGATACTGATGCGGCCACCCTTGCTCGGTTAAAACGCATCGCTAATAGACTCATTGGTCAAGTAGAGTTATATCGTAATGATGCCAGCAAATGGAATTGGGAAGTACACACCATTAAGTCAAACGAGTTGAACGCTTTTGTTATGCCAGGCGGTAAAATAATGTTTTATACGGGGATTATTGACCGTCTAAACCTTACTGATGCTGAGATTGCAGCAATCATGGGTCATGAAATGGCACATGCTATCCGTGAGCATGCTCGTGAACGTATTTCTGGACAATATGCAACCCAAGCCGGTATTGGCATTGCGGCTAGTGTATTTGGTTTATCACAAGGTCAAGCGCAACTTGCCACTATTGCAGGTGATTTGGGCATTAGCCGTCCACACAGCCGTACGCAAGAGTCTGAAGCTGACAAAGTTGGTTTAGTGCTGATGGCAAAAGCAGGATATGACCCGCAGGCAGCAATTACTCTATGGCAAAAGATGCAACGTGCTGCTAAAGGTGAACCACCGCAGTTTTTAAGCACTCACCCCTCGAGCTCTAACCGTATTGCTTCACTGCAATCTTTAATGCCTCAAGTTAAACCTTATTATTTGCAAAGTCGTTAGTTTATGAGTACATCTTTTATGATGTCAATCTATAAATAAACTTTCACGAAGACAGCCATTTACTAAGCAATGGCTGTTCTTTGCATTTTTTACTAGAGTGTCACACCCTTTAGCTGTTAATATATTATATACAGTTAACACTTGTTTTCTAATATTGATTTAGCTCAGGAACTTTTCACAGTGCAAACTCAAGACAAAATTATTCAAAGTTTACAAGTCTTAAACCCTACTCATACCCAGCTGATTAATCAGTCAATGAATCATGCAGGCTACTTTGAAGGTAAAGAGAGTCATTTCAAACTTACGATTGTCAGTGAGGCATTTGAAAATAAGCGTTTGGTCGCGAGACATCAATCGCTTTATGCGCTTGTAGACGCATTAATGACAAGTCAGGGAGGAAGCATTCACGCCCTTGCTATTCACGCTTATACCCCTGCAGAGTGGGGCTTACTAAATAAAAATAATGGCAATGTTCCCCAAAGCCCGCTTTGCGCGGGTACAAATGCTAACTAATAACTCAGCATTTTAACTGCTTGTTATGCTAATTGCCTGAGACTGTGAGACAGTTATGAAACATATACATATGATGATGGCGTTTATTACCATTGCTTTATTTCTATGGCAAAGTTATTTGCTGATAATTGCGAATAAACGCCTAACTAAATCAGTCAAAATAGCAACACATGTCGTCTACACGTTATTGGTGGTTTCAGGGGTCATGGTTGTTATGCCCTTACTGTCTACCAACGCCCCATTACAGTGGGTTGCCGGTAAAATCATATTACTCGTTGCTGCAATAAGTGCTAGTATTAAGGCATTTAGATCGACAGCTACCAAAGAGCAAAGCAAAGCAGGAATTTTTATTACTTTAGTCGCTTATGTTGGTATTTTGGCTTTAGCTTTTATTAAACCCAGTAATTTTATTTAATTATTTAATATTGGTCTTATATATTTATATTAATGGATCAAATCACTTGAATTTCGGATTGTATATGTTTACCTCAATGAAAACTCTCTTATCCACAAACAGCGCATTCATTGTAAGCTGTCTACTACTTTCTAGCTGCGCCAGTACGGGAAATATATCGCCACAATACATTCCGCCAAGTAATTATCAAAGCTATGATTGTAAAGGCCTTTCGCAAGAATATAGCCGCATTAATAGTTATGTTGAAAAAACACAAACTCAGCAGTCTTCAATTACTACAACAGGTGTTGGCGTTGGGGTTTCTGCAGGGCGCTGGGGAATTTCTCCAAATATCAATATTGGTTTAGGGAAAAGTGGTAACACTCAAGCTCGTGACGCCAAACTTTCCCGTCTTTATGGCGAACGCGATGCAGTTATCCAGTCTGCACGTATGAAAAAATGTGCCTTTGCTACTCATTTAAAGATTTATGGTGAATAACTGGTAATAATTGAATAGCAATAATTAATGGATAGCATTAGATAAGGAAATACAACTATGACTCAATCTTCTTCTCGTCAAGCAAAACCGCCACACTTTGAACGTGATGACCAACAGCGCATTGTTATTACTGGTATGGGAGCTATCACGCCATTGGCATTGGATGCGGATACGACGTGGCAGCGTATTCTAAAAGGTGAGAGCGGTATTAAGCCAATCACCCATTTTGATGCCTCAACCTATCGTGCACAATTTGCTGGTACAGTTGAAAACTTTGACCCCAGTCAATTCATGCCCGCTAAAGATGCCAGACGCTATGATAGCTTCATTCATTATGGCGTGGCTGCTTCGAGCATGGCTCTCAAAGATGCGGGATTTATCTCAGAAGTTTCTGCCGATGATGCTTTAGTTGAAAATGTAGACCCAAACCGTTTTGGCGTCATCATTGGTTCAGGTATTGGCGGCCTACAAACTTTGGAAAACAATCGAGATGACCTAAGAGAAAAAGGCATACGTCGAGTTTCGCCCTTTTGTATTCCAGGCACAATTATCAACATTACCGCAGGCATTGTGGCGATGAAACACGGTTTAAAAGGTCCCAACCTTGCTACCTCAACAGCCTGCACAACAGCGACCCATGCTATTGGTCTAGCAGCCAGATTAATCGCCTACGGTGATTGCGATGTGATGTTAGCGGGTGCTAGTGAAAAAGGCTCGAGCCCACTAGGAATGGCAGGTTTTGCAGCAATGGGTGCCCTATCCACTCAAAACGATGATCCCACTGGCGCAAGTAAACCTTTTGATAAAAACAGAGATGGTTTTGTACTAGGTGATGGCGCAGGCGTGATGGTTTTGGAGAGCTTAGCGCATGCCAAAGCTCGTGGTGCCACTATCTTAGCTGAATTAGTAGGCTTCGGCATGAGCGATGATGCCCATCATATTACTGCACCACCTGAAGGTGGCGAGGGTGCTGCACGCTCAATGAAGCATGCAATACTAGATGCTGGTATTAAACCGTGCGATATTGGCTATATTAATGCTCACGGCACCAGTACACCAGCAGGAGATGTTGCAGAGTCAGCTGCTATCGAAAATATTTTTCACGAATGTAAAGATGATATTCTGGTAAGTTCAACTAAATCGATGACGGGCCATCTACTTGGTGCGGCGGGTGCTATTGAAGCCATTTTTAGTGTTCAGGCATTACAAGATCAAGTTGTTCCACCCACCATCAACCTAAAAGAAATTGACGAAAACTGTCGTTTAGATTACGTTGCCAATCATGCCCGTAAAGTTGAAGGATTGAATTACGTCATGTCTAATAGTTTCGGATTTGGCGGTACCAATGGCTCACTTATTTTTTCTCGCTGGAACAAATTATAGTAGCTTGTAGCTTACTATTACTCATTACCCCATTAAGCTGCCATATCTGATTTGCTTTTAGGGCTCAAAAGAGCAGCTGGCTATCAAACTCCTGTTTAGGGCTTATTAGTCTAGTTACTCTTTAATGACTATTACTGAGTATTTTAGATTTATTAGGGCTGCATTGAGTTCACAAATAAGCATCACTGTGCTATGTTTGGATTCAATACAGCCCTTTATAATTAAGCCTACTAAGAAACATACCAAGAATAAACTTTTGACACACATGCTCAAAAACATTTCGCCTAACTGGAAAATACTCATATGACACAAATTGCATTTTCACATCAGTTTTCAAATCGTTGGTTAGCCGCCCCTCAGCAAATCAAAAATGCCATTGTTCAAGAGCTTGATGATATTGTTCAGCTGTTAGACCATAAAACTGAACTTAGTGAGTTTAAATTTACTACGCCAGATCTCCGAAGTTATATAGATACTATTTACGCAGATTTAGCGCACGAAAAAGCAGCGAAACTGGCATTGCAACCGCAAGAAAAACTCGCTAAAGAAGCGCTAATAGATGATCAAGAGGCATTTAAAGCAGCAGAGAATAAAATGAGTGATGTATCAAGCACCTCTAAAACCCCCAGCAGTGGCAATAGTAATGAGCAAAGTCATCATACTAAAAACAAAACACACTTTGTCATTAAGCCATCTTATGGCAAACCATTATCAAGCCAAGATCCTGCTCTCAATACTAATAAGGCAGAGAACGGTAATGACAATAACAATAAAAGGAATCAAGAAAACCAATATTCTAACTCCGCGGATTCTTGGTCTGAACCCAAAACTGAACTAGAGAAAGAGCCTGCTAGGGCAGATGACTCAGTTACTTTATCTTTTGCAAATGATTTCACAGAAGTTGATGCCTCTCTACTCAAAGAGCTTGAAACCCGAATAGATGATTATTTGAGTGAACAGATGGCTATCATGTCTGAGGATTTAAAGTCTTGGCTTCGAGAACAAGTTAGTAAAAAATAAAAATTGCTGCCAGATAACTACTCCTTCCTACCCTCTAACTATAAAGCCGCTATTATATAAGCGGCTTTTATGCCTACTAAAGGCAGGTCTAATAGACAAAATTGTGTAATATACATCGTTCAGCCTACCTTAATCATGCAATACTTTGTAAATGGTTTTAGCCAATACACTTCCAATACCCTTCACACCTGATAGTTCTTGCTGCGACGCACCTAGTAATTGCTGTAAGCCACCAAAGTGATTTAATAAATCGCGACGGCGCTTTTCGCCAAGACCAGGTATTGCCTCTAAAACGGACGATGATCGGCGTTTATCTCTTTTCTTTCGGTGGGCAGTAATGGCAAAGCGGTGAGCTTCATCGCGGATGTGCATAATGAGGTGGAGTGCTTTAGAATCCATGGGTAGATCAAGTGGCTCATGATCAATAAAATGCAGTACCTCAAGCCCAGCCTTACGCCCTTCACCTTTTGCGACGCCAATTAACAACGTATCATCCAATATACCTAACTCTGAAAGCACATTTTTCGCCATATTCAACTGACCTTTGCCCCCATCAATCAATAACAAATCAGGTAAAGGCTGTTTTTTGTAACGTCGATTTAGAACTTGTGACATGGCAGCATAATCATCGCCACCTTGAATGTCGTGAATAGCATATTGACGGTAATCCCTTTTTCGTGCCCCGCCCTGATCAAAAACAACGCAACTTGCAATAGTCGCCTCTCCCATCGTATGTGAGATATCAAAACATTCAATACGGTCAATCGTAGTGTGAGTAATGGGCTCAAGAGTTTGTTTTAAAGCCAAAAACCTTGCATGCAACTCTAAATAATCGCCCAATTTAGTTTTTAAGGCGCTATTAGCATTTAGCTTCGCCAAGTCTAACCATTCCGCTCGATGTTCACGCACACTCGTTTTAATAATCGTTTTACTCTCAAAATGAGTACATAATGCTTCTTGAACGGCAGTTTGGTCTGGCAGTTCATGGCTTATAATAATTTCATTTGGCAGATCATCAGTGACCTGGAAATAGAAAGAGATAATAAATGCTGATAAGTTTTCGCCTATCGGCGCACTACTATCGACATCCGGGAAGTAATTTTTTCCGCCCAAGACACGGCCACCCCGTACGGTAAGTACATTAACACAGGTCATACCCGCTTGACTGGTAATGGAGATAACATCTGCTTCTCCCTTCACAGTGTACACTGCCTGACGGGCCTGTACTTCTCGCATTCTTGACAACTGATCGCGATAAAATGCGGCTCGCTCAAAATTCAGCTCATCAGCAGCCGATTCCATCTTATCGATAAGTGCCGTATGAATGTCACTTGAATCGCCACGCAAAAAACGAATGGTATTGTTTACATCTTCGGCATACTCTTCAGGTGTCACGAATCCAACACAGGGCGCACGGCAACGCTTAATTTGATACTCCAAACATGGACGTTTGCGTTGTTTAAAGAATGTATTGGTACACTGACGCATCTGAAACATTTTTTGCATTAGAACTAGCGTTTCTCTAGCGGCATGTGCCGAAGGAAATGGGCCAAAAAACTTTCCTTTTTGATGCTTGGCTTTTCCGCGTCCATAGGCAAGTCTAGGATAAGGTTTATCAGCTGAGATAAAGATATATAAATATGATTTATCATCACGTAGCAATACGTTATAAGGTGGGCGATGCTCTTTGATTAGGTTTTGTTCAAGCAGCAGCGCTTCAGTTTCACTTCGAGTAATAATAGTTTCGATATTATGAATACGAGACACTAGCGCACGAGTTTTTGGATGGTCGATGGTTTTAGCAAAGTAGCTATTTACTCGACTTTTTAAAGACTTAGCCTTCCCTACATATAGAATATCACCTTTTTTATCCAGCATCTTATAAACGCCAGGCAAGTTGGGCAAACGCTGAATGAGATGCTTAAGGCGGGCTTTTTTTTCATCGATATTATTAGATGCAGTTTCACTGGTCATAGTAGTCGTATAGTCAATAATTATAGTCGAAGTACTCCAATGACGCAGTCTCAAATAGTTACAAAGCAACTAAGTACAGTTGTAAAGCAAACGAGGTTAAGCCCGCAACCATTTAGAATTACTTTGACTATGATAACGCCAAAATTAGGTATAGATTATTTATTAATGGGGGATGAGTAGCCAATTACAAGTTAAAAAAGCCAGCACAAGGCTGGCTTTATGACATTTAGCTTGATTTCATTCATCTGAATAATCTCAATAAACACAACGTCATTATTTATTTGCTGAAACTCTCTAATAGCGCTGGGATACCTGGTAACATTCCTACCATGGCCATGACGACAGTCAATAAGATGAACATAGCTGCCGGTATAATCCAGCGGCTCATTTTAGTTAGATTAGCGCTTCGCTCTTTTGAGCCAATCAAGCCTAAGTTATCAAGCAGTACCGTGAGCGACCAACCAAATGCAGGATTAACCAATGCTGAGGCAAATACTACAATAGCGGCAGACTGTGTCGTTTTTCCTTCACGTGTCATTTCCATCCCAGCTTCAAGTAACGGAATGAATACACCCACAATCAGCGCCACACACATGACAGGCTCCCAGATAGCCAAGTCCATTGGGTACCCCCATATAGAAGCTACCACGCAAAAAAGTGCCGTCAAAATCGCACCTGCAGGAATCGGACGTTTAGCAATAGCAGCCGGCACAATATAGGTACCCCAAGATGAAGCAAAGTTTGCACCACCTAGTGCAGACCCCACCACCTGACGAAAAGAAGTACTGACCATGGTGTCATCAATATTCATTACAACTTTTTCAGTACGTTCTGGATAACTAATTTTTTGAAAGACTTGATGACCCAAAAAGTCTGGGGACCACATAGCCACTGCTAAGATTGCAAATGGTAATACAACGATAAAGCTCTCTAAACTTGGTAACCCCAGCATCCAACCTGTATTGTCGCCCCACCAATAAGCAGGGCTCATATGAGGCATACCTGGTGCTGTCACAAAATTGAAAGGAGCACCTAGTAAGAATGCGCTTCCACCTCCTAATAAACAGCTTAAAGGTACGGCAAGCCAACGCTTATTAAAGTGTTCTAAAATGGCATACAATATGATTGTTCCTAGAATTACCACAAAGGCTATATGCGATAAACCTATGCTTTCTGACCAAGTTAGTAGTTTTTTTACTTGACCAGTTGTTCCAATAAAGCCGAGGTAAAGTAATAAACCACCGCATACCCCTTTACTGGTTAAGTTTGCAAGTAAGCTGCCCCCTTTACTTATTGCAAGTAACAGACCAAATAGACCAATCAACAAGCCAAAAGCCATTGGGTGGCCACCCGCAAGTACCACAATAGGAATCAAAGGTATGAGTGGACCGTGCGTTCCCGCTAGGTTGGCTGTCGGTAATAAAAAACCTGAAAATAAGACAATAAATAAAGAAACGATAAGCAACTCATATCGTACGTTTTCCAATATAAATGCATTATTTAAATCTAATGCGCCAGCAAATGTTGCTGCAATTGCGCCCACCATTACAATTTTACCAATCGTCGCTGCTAAGGCAGGAATCGTATCTTCAAACTCAAAACGATAATCACGAAAAGGGAGGTTCGGTTTCCAGCGCTTTGGTTGCATAATCTGCAACTCGTGATTTAAATAAGCATCACGGCTATCAAAACTTGAGCTAGGTTTATGCAGTTCCTTATACTCGTCCACTAACGATATATCATTGTTAATAGCAAGGGATTGTTGATAACTCTCTGAATTAGACATTTGGCTATTATTCATTTTACCTCCTTTTGCAAATGCGAGATCCTCCATGATAACCATCAAAGATTAATATAATCGAAAGCCTCAATTTGCACATTTGGTACCATTATAAGGCGCTTATTTTAAGTCAACATCCCCAAAATTACGAGCCTAAATTAAAAACTGATAAAAATTAGCCACTTACCCTTATTGTAATATTAATCCTTAAGTAGACTAAAATACTATAGTCAAAGAAGTCTAAAATGGTTACAAGGCAACCGAGTGCAAGTACTACTGGAGTAGGCTTAACGAGGTTAACACCGTAACCGTTTAGTAGTTCGCTGACTACATAATCAAATGTTTAATGTATCAATGTGCTAAGTCCAATATCATCAAAAGCTAGCCGTTTTAACAAGGTAGTTAGTTATGCTAGGTCGTTGTATAGGCAAAATATCAACCATCACACAAAAGACCCCCAACCTTGTATAAAGGGTGGGGGTCTTAGTTTTAATAGCCACAAGCTGATTAATCTATAGCTAATAGATTACATAGGTAAAAGAAGCGGCTAAGCTTAAATACCTGGAGCTGTTTCAACTGCGTCTGGAACACCAGCGTCAGTTTTAGGCTTTTCAGATGAGCGGTAAGCCAGCTTTTCACGAATACGCGCAGATTTACCAGAACGCTCACGCAAGTAGTAAAGTTTCGCACGGCGAACAGCACCACGACGTTTCACTTCAATGCTATCAATAATTGGCGAATGCAATTGGAAAGCACGCTCTACGCCAATACCACTGGATATTTTACGCACAGTAAAGGCAGAGTTTAAACCGCGATTACGTTTCGCAATAACCACACCTTCAAATGCTTGAAGACGCTCGCGGTCACCTTCGCGTACTTTAACTTGGACAACTACGGTATCTCCAGAAGAAAATTTTGGATGTTCACGTAGTTGAGAAGTTTCAACTGCTTGTACTAATGGATGTACGTTGCTCATGAGAATGCTCCTCACATGGGATGACAGAGGCTCCACGCATGCCACCCGTTTATAGTAATTGCCTTATACGCTTAATATTGGCGACATAAGGAAACGGGAATAATAGAATCTAATAATTTTTTAAACTCACATGTCATAATCAATGACATCTAATCTAATAAGGTGATTAATAATATAGTCACTAACTAATCTAAATTAGTTAGCAATATCTCTGGATAATAAATATTTAATATATAGCCAGCAAGATATCAAAGAGGCATACTCACAATTTACTCTATCTCGCTTTTAGCCTGCTTAAGCAATTTTTTCTGATCTGGGGTAGGGTTAAACTTCTCCCATAAATCAGGACGGCGCAACTTGGTGCGTTTCACTTGTTGTATAAAACGCCATTTCGCAATATTAGCATGATGACCAGACAACAACACTTCTGGAACGCCTAAGCCTCCAAACTGATGAGGTTTTGTGTAATGGGGACAATCAAGAAGTCCATCAACAAACGAATCTTGCTCAGCAGATTTCGCATCGCCCATTACATTGGGTAATCGACGAATAACGCTATCCATCAAAACCATTGCAGGGAGCTCTCCACCTGTTAACACATAGTCTCCAATGGAAACTTCCATATCAACATGCTGGATTAGCAATCGTTCATCAATACCCTCGTAACGACCACACAATAAAATCATGCCATCAAGCTTGTTAAATGATATCACCACACTTTCGTCTAAAATACGACCTTGCGGAGATAAATAAATTACTGGGCAGTGCTGAGCATCAACCGTACAACCATGCTTTTTTGCTTGGTCTTTAGCATAATTAATGGCTTTAACCAGAGGTTCTGCCATCATGACCATACCGGGTCCGCCTCCAAAGGGGCGTTCATCAATACGGCGATAATTATCTGTGGTAAAGTCTCTAGGGTTAATACAGTCAATAAAGACTTGTTTATGATGTACTGCTCGACCAGTAATGCCGTAATCTGTAATAGATTTAAACATCTCCGGTAAAATTGTGATGACCGCAAAATACATTTTATCTTTCCAGCCAACCTTAGTCATCAATCAAGTCTGTAAACGACAACGAATACGACTTAAAGTATGGGAATTAAAAATCACGTTCCCAATCTACAGTTAATTGACCCCTGTCCAAATCAATACCATCAATTGTCTGCTTATGCCATGGAATCAAGCGTTCTTCATCATCAATACTGTCTGCGCTTGGTTTAATAACCATTACTTCGTGCGCGCCAGTCTCAAATAGCTCTTTGAATGTGCCTAAACACTCATCTTGCTTATTGACCACCCTAAGTCCAATTAATTCAGACAGGTAGTATTCATCATCAGCTGCTTCAGGAAAAGCGTCTTTAGCAACCCAAACACTGACACCGTTCATAATCTCAGCCATGTTGCGATCAGCGATTTGTTCAAACTGCGCAACAAGACCCGATCCTTGACGACGCCAATTACTCACAGTAAGCGGTTTAAAGCCACTCGCTGTTTTCATCCACCACGGCTGCATATCAAAAATAATGTCATGGTTTTCAGTTTCACTATAAACCCATAACCAACCTTTTATGCCGTAAGGTTTTTTTAGCGTTGCTATTTTAACTAGACTGTCAGCACTAGGTGCATTCATAAGTATTTGCTGCACTATCTATCATATATGATTAAAACAGGCATGTATCATTAAAACAGGTATTACTAAAAGATATCACTGCTAAAAGAAACAACTTGCTCTAAAATGAGATACAATCCCAAGTTAAATATTAAGCAGTTTCTGTTGCTGCTTCTATCTTATAGCTTTTTACCAATGCCTTAACTCGATCCGAAGGCTGTGCACCTTTCTCGATCCATTCATTGTAAGCTTCTAGGTCTAAACGTAAAGGCACATCTTGACCTTTAGCTAGTGGGTTATAAAAGCCAATGTTTTTGATGTAGCGGCCATCGCGTGAACGACGCTGATCTGCAACAACAACTTGGTAGAATGGGCGTTTTTTGGCACCGCCCCGTGCTAAACGTATAACAACCATTTGATTTCTCTCATCCGTAGGTATACCAAAAAGGGCATAATTATATCAGAATATAATATAATTGGGAACCTCTAGTTCAACTAATTTTTAACTATAAAACGATATGTTTATGAAATCTTCTTTTTTGACATCTTTTTGGCCAAATTTACGTCTTATCCCACGCTCTAATACTTGGCAAACGACCATATCAGTCATGCTCATTGTTATTTTAAGTGTGGTGGTGTCTATTTGGTTTTTTTGGCGTAGTCTATATTTACCTGAACTTCAAAATCATGCTCGATATCTCGCAACTGAGCTCAAACTTGTGCAAGCCACCCGTGAGCGTTGGAAAACCAATCCTGAAGTATTAAATTGGATTTTAAATCATAATCATATTGCCGTTGTGGAAGATCCTAAACATTTCCCAGATGTTTCTAAAAAGGCAGTTGCAGGCTTCTTTACAAATATCTTAGAAGAAGAAATTAGCAAGCAGATTGGTCGAGAAACAACTGTTTATTTTAAATTCAAACCCACTCCACAGCTTTGGATTCAAGATTCTGGCACAACTAATTACTGGATACGTGAGCCTGTTATCTTCTATGCTCAGTATAGCCCCAGTTCGCTTATCTTCTTTATATTAGGTATCCCTATATTTACACTGGTCACGATTCTGCTTTTAGTTCGCCAATTAAACCGTCCCTTACGTAAACTACAGCAAGCGGCCACCAACTATATCAATTTAGGTAGCGCTACCACCCTACCCACACGCAAAGGGACCACTGAAATAAGACGAGTCAACATGGCATTCAACCGTCTTTTCACTACCCTAAGTCAATCCCAAAAAGAGCGTACTATTATGCTAGCGGGTATTTCGCACGATTTACGCACTCCATTAACCCGTATGCGACTGACCGCTGAAATGCTACCTGACGAATTTTTGCGTGAAGGTTTAATATATGATATTGAGGACATGAATGCCATCCTTGAGCAGTTCATCTCTTTCATGAAAGACGGCTCAGATGAACCTGTAAGGTTGACAAACCTAGACTCTATTTTTAAAGAAGTCATGGTGCAATTTGCCCCTTTAGAGTTTGTTTATCAAACACACAATGTTGTACAAGTGCCCGTACGACCGCTTTCAATCAAACGATTAATCATTAACCTTGTGGTTAATGCTCAGCGATATGGGAAACCACCCATCTACCTCTCAGCAACCATTGAGCCGACATTTATTTCTGATGAAAAAATAAGTGATGAAGAGGAAACTGTATCAACACCTAATGTGATGCGTTCAGCTAAAGATCAGCTAATTATTTGTGTACGTGATTGCGGACCAGGAGTTGCAAACGATCAACTAGAGCGTATTATGCAACCGTTTGAACGTGGGGAGTCTGCCAGAACCACGCAAGGTAGTGGCTTAGGATTAGCCATTGTAAGTCGTATTGCTGAACTTCATCATGGTAGTGTTGACGCTAGAAATCATCCAGAGGGCGGGCTGCAAGTATGTGTACGAATTCCCTTGATATCTCAAACTGGTACTTATACTGCTATTAATGAGCATGACTAAAATTAGAAAAAACTAATTATAGTTAAATAAATAGCGTACCTGTAGAATTAGTCTTTAGTGCCTATTAGGGGAGGTACACTAGAGGAGGTGTTCTCAAAGTCGATAGGGGCAATGAGATTTTCTTCTGCCTCTAAAACGCTTGAGGTTGGTTTAGGCTCATACAAAAAGGTAAAGTACCCTAACACTATAATGTTTATTATTACTAAACCCAAAAATAAATATGGCATTTTTTTTCCATTCTAAGATAGAGTGAGAGTTTAAAAGCTAAGACAAATTGGCTATGCTATACCAAAAACCCCTATGTTAAGCCAAGGCTACACTGGTTAAAGGTATAAACCATATAGCTTAAACTTTTTTAAGACACATCATCAATCAGCTTACGCATACCTTTTTCTTGAGTCAAGGGATCTGCAGAGATTGTATTTGCTAAGGGGCGGATTGGCCAACGCATAATAAATCTTGCGCCACCTAAGCTTGGACTTTCATCTACACTCATTTCCCCATTAAACCAAAACGCAATACGTGAAACAATAGATAGTCCTAAACCATATCCCCCAGAGGCTCTAGTTCTGCTATCATCTAACCTTGCAAAAGGTACAAAAACTTTGTCTCTATCTTCTTCTGCAATACCTTGACCATCATCTTCGACACATACAAATGCTTCACCCTTATTTACACCTGCACTAATAAGAATTTTTGAATCCGCATAACGTAATGCATTGCCAGCTAAATTTTGCACTACCCGGTGTAAATAACGTTTATCAGCGAATGCTGTAACTTTTGGTGGAGGGGGTAACCCTACGACATTAACCGGTTTACCAAGCGCATTGGTTTCTCGAACAATTTGCTCTACTAAATCGCGTAGATTAACTGACTCAAGATCAAGCTTAGGAGAACCTTCTTCTAATTTAGCATAGGTTAAAATTTCATCAATAAGTCCATTTAATGACTCAATATCTTCATCAATATAGTCTTTCTGCATTTGTCGTGAATCAGCGTCTTCTGTATCAGCCAACATATCTACAGCAAACCTAATACGAGCAACTGGTGTACGTAACTCATGCGACACCGCTCGTGTTAGCTCACGCTGCGACTCAATCAAACGTTTAATGTGGGCGGTCATGGCATTAAAAGTAGCCGCTAACTGAGCAATTTCATCCTGACCCACGACTTGCACACGCGTATCCAGATTACCATCGCCTACTTCATTCACACCTGACTGAATAAGTTGCAATTTACGCTCTAATGGAAAAATTAGTGCGTAAACACCCAAGCTTATCAAAAACATACTGATGAGTACCACGCTGATTATCAAATTAAACGGAAACCATTTAAAAAGACTAACAGGGCCTATCAAAACAACCATATTTTCAATCTTAGAGGGGGCAATAATTTTGATGGCTGAATTCTCTGTGCTGGCACTGTCACGAAACAGTATAACCACTTCATCTCGCAACAGACGACGCATTTGATCATCATCAAGATCCATGTCTGTGGTTTTTTCAAGGCTTAATGGAAAAGCAAATTTCTCAGAAATTTGCGCCAAGCGTTGTTTTTTTGCTTCAACAGTTTCAAAGTAAGATAGATCGTTAAGCAGTAACACTGCCATTGCACGCACTTGTTGCTCAGTTACCTTTGTCATGCGAACGGTAACAATATTGTCCTCGTTTTCAATGGGATGAAATATATCAGCATATGGCGTTGGCTGGCTAACATAACGTACAACCGTCTTTTTACTTTCGAGTCTTTTTAACTCACTGGCTGTAAAGTCGATACTCTTTGATGGTTGGATACTAAAACTATTACCAAACAAGCGGCTCACATCATTCAACCAATACTGGCGTTGTATATCTGAAGGCTGTTGCTCCAAACCTGAGCTTACTAAATATAGGGCACCACTTGCCATATTTTCACGATAAGCTTGGATACGCTCTTTATTAATGGTATCTACTAATAGTTGTGCAAATAAAGCAACAAAAAGACATACGAGTAGCAGTCCAGCATATATCCTTAAAAAGATACTATGTTTTAATGACGATAAAAATGGCATGAGTTGAATAACCAAAATAATTTAATACTAGTTTACCTTAAGTTATAGATTAAGCCTATATGTCCTGCTCAGCTTTGGCGCGAAATTCAAAGAATCGCATAAACACTGCTTGAAGATTCTAACAATTATTATCCTTCTACTATATCCACGATTATTACTTCTATTACTGATATTATTAATTAAAAGCTCAAAATACCAACCCAGACAGTAAAATTAATAGTTAAAACACTACTTATTGATAAGACAAAAGCCAGTGCGATACTGGCTTTTACTTGAAATAAACAATTTGATAAAGAGACGCTAATCGTTGAACTAAAACGACTAATTACCTTCTTTTACAAATAGATACCCTTTACTGCGTACTGTTTTAATACGTTTGGGATTTTCTGGGTCGTCGCCGATTTTAGGACGAATACGAGAGATCCGGACATCAATAGAACGATCTTGACCATCATATTCAATACCACGTAAACGCTCAAATATATCTTCTCTGGATAAAATGCGACCTGCATTAGAAGCTAGCAACCATAATAAATCATATTCTGCACTAGTGAAATCGACTAGCTCCTCATTGAGAGTAACAGAACGACCTCCATTATCAATAACAAGCTCCCCAAACTCCAAGCGCTGCGGTACTTCCTCAGAAGGGGCACTATCAGATCGACGTAATAAGGCCCGAATACGTGCTAACAAAACTCTAGGTTGGGCGGGCTTAGCGACATAATCATCTGCACCCATTTCTAAACCAAGTACTTGATCCATATCTTCAGTACGTGCGGTTAGCATGAGTATTGGGTTATGATAATGAGGTCTAACTTCTCGGCATACTGTTAATCCATCACTACCAGGTAGCATCACATCCAAAACAACCAAATCTGGCTGCTCATTGACGATTCGACGTATCGCACGATTACCATCTGTTTCAATAGCCACGTCAAGACCGTTTTTTATTAAATAGTCTTGGGTTAGCATAGCAAGGCGTTCATCATCTTCTACAATAAGTATTCTTGGGCTTAACTCTTCTTCGACATTAGACATTTAAACTTCCTCAAATATTTTTATAAAGTAACAATAGTCAAATAGGTACACTGTCTTCAGAACTACTAAATAGGATAGAAGACCTAAACCAGAAAAACATAATTTCATCAAACTTATTTTCAACTTTCTGAAATAATACAGTTTGCTTATAAATTATATTACAAACATAGTTCATGTATAAGCAGATTTTTATTATTAAGTAATATTAACACATAAAAAAACAGCCTAATATAGGCTGTCTAATTATTTGTATATTACATACTAAAAGTTATATAAGATTTACAAAACTCTATGCACGGTTGCGATACTTTCTTAATGTCTGCAACTGAGCAACGGACTCTGCAAGAGATGCCAAAGCAGCGCTCGTTTGAACGCTGTCTGTTTGATTCGCAAGTTGCTGCTCTGCTTCTTTACGAGCAGCCATGATTTTGGACTCATCTAAATCGTGAGCTCGCTCAGCTGTATCTGCAAGCACCGTTACTAGCTTAGGCTGAACCTCAAGAACGCCACCTGATACATAAATTACTTCTTCATTTCCATCAGCAGTTTGAATGCGCATCGAACCTGGTTTCAGAAGTGTTATAAGTGGCGTATGACCAGCCAAAATACCTACTTCACCCTCACTACCTGTCGCAATTAACATACTAATTTCGCCAGCATATATCTCTTCACGAGCACTAACAACTCGGCACTGTAAGGTTGCCATGCGACTCTCCGTTATAAACTCATTATCTTAATAATAGAAGTATCACTTAAAAATTCAACAAAATCTAAAATAGGTATAATCTTGCCAATCAAGACTCAAATCAATCAAGCTTATACGTTTTAATTAGCTACTATAATTGATAATTAAGCAGCCGACTTCATTTTTTCCGCTTTAGCGACAACTTCTTCTATACTACCAGCCATGTAAAATGCTTGTTCTGGTAAATCATCATATTTCCCATCCAAAATATCTCGGAAGCTAGAAATAGTATCCCGTAAAGTTACGTATTTACCTGGTGCACCAGTGAATACTTCAGCAACGTGAAAAGGTTGTGATAAGAAGCGCTGAATTTTACGAGCTCGGTATACCACCATCTTATCTTCTTCAGATAGCTCATCCATACCTAGAATAGCGATGATATCTTTAAGCTCTTTATAACGCTGTAAAACTTCCTGAACACCACGTGCTACTGAATAATGCTCTTCACCAATCACTAGAGGATCAAGCTGACGTGACGTAGAATCAAGTGGATCAATCGCAGGGTAAATACCTTGCGAAGCGATATCACGACTCAATACAACGGTTGCATCTAAGTGAGCAAACGTTGTCGCTGGTGATGGGTCGGTTAAATCATCCGCGGGTACATATACAGCTTGAATAGACGTAATAGAACCCGTCTGAGTGGACGTAATACGTTCTTGCAAAACTCCCATCTCTTCGGCCAATGTAGGCTGATAACCTACCGCAGATGGCATACGCCCTAACAGTGCTGATACCTCAGTACCTGCTAATGTATAACGGTAGATGTTATCAACGAATAATAGTACGTCTTTACCTTTACCATTTTCGTCTTTTTGATCTCGGAAATATTCCGCCATGGTTAAGCCAGTCAAAGCAACACGTAAACGGTTACCTGGTGGCTCATTCATCTGACCATATACCATTGCAACTTTAGAGTTAGTAAAGTTTTCAACATCTACAACGCCGGCTTCCTGCATCTCGTGATAAAAGTCATTACCTTCACGAGTACGTTCACCCACACCCGCAAACACTGACAAACCTGAGTGCTTAAGTGCAATATTATTGATTAATTCCATCATATTGACGGTTTTACCAACGCCGGCACCACCGAATAACCCTACTTTACCCCCTTTAGCAAACGGACAAAGCAAGTCAATAACTTTAATACCAGTCTCTAAAAGATCAGTACTATTTGCCTGTTCATCATATGAAGGCGCTTGACGATGAATAGACCAATGATCTTCTGAATTCACAGGGCCTTGCTCATCGATTGGACGACCAAGTACATCCATAATTCGGCCTAGTGTTGCTTCACCGACAGGAACAGTAATCGGGGCACCCGTGCTAGACACTGGTAGCCCGCGTTTAAGACCTTCGGTAGATCCCATTGCGATGGTACGTACAACACCATCACCCAGCTGTTGCTGAACTTCTAATGTTGTATCGGTACCGTCTACAAGTAATGCTTCATAAATTTGTGGCACGTCAGTGCGGTTAAACTCGACGTCAATAACTGCGCCAATAATCTGTACTATACGACCGCTACTCATGGCGTTCTCCTTGAACTTCTAAAATATGGGCTTCTAAAATAAGTGGGTCAATTAGGAAACAGCAGCAGCACCGCCAACAATCTCCGAAATTTCTCGGGTAATTGCCGCCTGACGCAGCTTGTTATAAACTAACTGTAAATCGTCGATGAGTTCGCCAGCATTATCAGTGGCAGCTTTCATCGCTACCATACGTGCTGACTGTTCAGAGGCAATATTTTCCATCACGGCTTGATAAACGATTGATTCAATATACCTTCCAAGAAGACCATCAACAAGAGTTTTGGCATCTGGCTCGTAAATATAATCCCAATTTATCTCAGTTTGAACACCTGATTTTGTATCAATAGCTTCATCAGGTAATGGCACAAGCTGATTTACAGTAGGTTGTTGCGTCATAGCATTTACAAACTTGTTGTAAACAATATAAATACGATCTAAATGACCCTTAGAATAGTCATCAAGCATCGCTTGTACTGGAGAGTTCAATTGTTCAAAAGTTGGATTATCTCCATAATCAGTTACTGCAGAAGTTACTTTGCCACCAAAAGTTTTAAAAAAGCTCACACCCTTTGAACCGACTACTGCAAATTCTGCGTCTACAGACTGGTTTTGGTAGTCTTTTAAATGGTACATTAACTTCTTAAAAAGGTTAATATTAAGCCCACCCGCAAGACCTCGATCTGAGGTAACTAAAATATAACCGACACGGTTCACTGCCCGATCAGTCATATAGGGATGCTTGTATTCTGAAGATGCTTTAACCAAATGCGATACAACACGGCGCATATTTTCAGCATAAGGACGGCCAACTTCCATACGTTCTTGAGCACGGCGCATTTTACTGGCAGCAACCATCTGCATCGCACGCGTGATTTTCTGCGTACTTTTAATGCTGGTAACTTTAGCGCGAATTTCTTTTAAACTTGCCATATCCATTCCAATTCGGCGGGGTTTAAATGAGGATTATTTATTATACATATCATTGCATATGTGATCAGTGCTTAACTAATCACATGCCCATTTAATATGTATGATTCTGTAAAAATGTCTCAACTGAAGCTTTCAAACGACCTGCGATGTCATCATTGTAATTTGCAGTTGTATTAATTTCATTCATCAACTCAGCTTGCTCATCATGCATATAGCGTAAATAAGCATCTTCCCATGCACCGATTCTTTCAACTGGAATATCCGCTAGGAAACCTTCATTAGAAGCATATATAACCGCCGCTTGTTCAGCCACTGACATTGGTTGATACTGCTTTTGTTTCATAAGCTCGGTTACACGCTCACCATGATCAAGTTGAGCTTTAGTCGCATCATCAAGATCTGAGGCAAACTGAGCAAAAGCTGCTAATTCACGATACTGAGCTAGAGCAGTACGGATACCACCAGATAGCTTTTTAATAATTTTAGTTTGCGCAGCACCGCCCACACGTGATACTGAAATACCAGCATTAACAGCAGGTCGTATGCCTGAGTTGAATAAGCTAGATTCTAAGAAAATCTGCCCATCAGTAATAGAAATTACGTTAGTAGGTACGAAAGCAGAAACGTCACCTGCTTGAGTTTCAATAATTGGTAATGCAGTTAAAGACCCTGTTTTGCCTTTCACTTCACCTTTAGTAAACTCTTCAACATAGTCTGCATTCACTCGAGAGGCGCGTTCTAATAAACGTGAATGAAGATAGAACACATCGCCTGGATAAGCTTCACGTCCTGGTGGACGACGCAATAGTAATGAAATTTGGCGATAAGCAACAGCTTGTTTAGATAAATCATCATAAACAATTAGGGCATCTTCACCACGGTCACGAAAATATTCACCCATTGTACAACCGGAATATGGGGCTATATACTGTAGAGCAGCTGGTTCAGAAGCAGAAGCGACAACAACGGTCGTATATTCTAAAGCACCTGATTCCTCAAGCTTACGCACTACGTTTGCAATTGTAGAACGTTTTTGACCGATTGCGACATACACACATTTAATACCAGAAGCTTTCTGAGCAATAATCGAATCAATTGCCAGAGCTGTTTTACCTGTCTGGCGGTCGCCAATGATAAGTTCACGTTGACCACGCCCAATTGGAATCATAGTATCGACAGCTTTATAACCTGTCATTACAGGTTGGTCAACCGATTGGCGGGCAATTACCCCAGGGGCAATTTTTTCTACTTTATCAGTTAACTTTGCATTGATTGGGCCTTTACCATCGATTGGATTACCTAACGCATCTACGACACGTCCCAATAGTTCAGGACCTACTGGAACTTCTAAAATACGACCAGTACAGTAAGCTTTTTGACCCTCTTGAAGGCTTAGAAAATCACCCAAAACAACCGCACCGACGGAGTCTTGCTCAAGGTTCAATGCCATACCATAGACATCACCTTCAAACTCAATCATCTCACCGTACATTGCATCTTCAAGACCATGAATCTGAACAATACCATCAGATACTTTGACAATGGTGCCTTCGTTTTTAGAGGTTGCACCTGTATCAAGGTCTTGAATACGCTGCTTAATCAGTTGACTGATTTCTGCTGGATTCAATTGTTGCATTGCCTTGTTTCCTTTAATTTGTGATTGCCTGCTTACTCGCCAGTTTCTTAGCTTAATTTACTATACAGGTTTATGATTACCATTATTATAGTGAAAAAAATATAGTGAAAATAAATGCGTTGTTATGTGTAAACTATGTATTTAAGTGAATCTATCTAAAACAATACACATTACAAAATGTATCGTATTAGATAAGTTTCATAATCTGCTACTATTGCAAATTAGGGGTTAAGCCGTTAGCTGTGTTTTTAACTGTTTTAATTTGCCACGTATTGAATCGTCAACTAGTTTGTCGCCAATTTTAATTGTGGCACCTGCTATTAGCGATGGGTCTACATCTTCATGTAAAATCACGTCAGCATTTAATGACTCTTCAAGTTGCTTTTGAAGGGATACTTTTTGTGAATCAGTCAATGGATATGCAGATGTGATGTAAGCATTAACTTGCTTAAGAGCATTCGAACGATACAAACTAAACTGCTCGTGAATCTGTGGCAGTAAGCTTAGACGTTCATGTTCAGCAAGCTGCTGAACGAAGTTCTTAATAGATGTCGACGCTACTGGAAGCACCTCTGTTAAACTATTTTCTCGTTTAGCATTAGATAGCATAGCCTTGAAAGGAGTTGCTTCAGTAGTCGCTACCTGTTCGTCATAGATACTAATCAGAGCATCCACTTTACTTTGAGCGGAAATAGCGGGATTTTCAAGCATTTTCTCAAAGGCAGAATCACTAACCACGCTACTTGCGACAACTAAGAAGCCTTCCCACTCCCCAATAGCTGAGTTCTCATTAGCATAATCAAATGCTGCCTTGGCGTAGGGTCTCGCTAGTGTAGATAATTCAGCCATTATGTCCTCTTAGCACATACTCTGTGTATACATTACTTAAACGAAGATAATTCAAAACTAGGATGACTATAAATAGGATCGCTATAAAATAAACATTTGAAATAATCGATATTTATCTTACACAGACTTTATCATCATCCTTAATAAGATTTGGCCTCGATACTCACTTATGTAACCGTGGTAAATTAGCCTAAAATCACTAATCTTAAAATTAAGGTCGCTGATTCAACTGTCTTATTGAGCAGAAAATTATGATTACAGCTTAGCAGCTAATTGATTTAACATATCAGCATGCTTCTGTTCATCAACTTTTTCTTGCAAAATTTGCTCAGCACCTAATACAGCAAGTTCGGAAACTTGTACACGTAGACTTTCACGAGCTTGATTAATCTCAAGATCAATTGATTCACGTGCTTGCTGGCGGATACGTTCACCTTCAATTTGAGCTTGAAGTTTTGCTTCTTCGATGAGTTGGTTAGCGCTTTTATTTGCCTGATCAATTAAGGCAGCAGCTTTAACTTTTGCAGAAGCAAGTTCTTGCTCAACTGACTGCTCAGCGCTTGCTAAATCAGCTTTCGCTTTTTCAGCTGCATTAAGACCTTCAGAGATTTTTTTCTGACGTTCATTAATAGCACCTATCAACAAAGGCCATACGAATTTCATGCAAAATATAACAAAAATTGCAAACGCAATGGACTGACCGATAATGGTTAGATTGATATTCACACGATCACCTCTTTATTTATAAAAATCAGTATAATTGACCATTCAAGCTAGTCTTTATATTAAAGTTTAACTCTCTAAGAATGGCCAACAGGGGTCACTGATGTTTAAATTAAGCTAGAGGGTTGGCGAATAATAATAACATCGCAATACCAACACCAATCATTGGAACCGCATCAAGAAGACCGGCCACAATGAACATACGAGTTTGAAGTTGTGAACCAAGCTCTGGTTGACGTGCTACGCCTTCAAGAAATTTACCGCCTAAGATAGCAAAACCAATACCAGTGCCTAGAGCCCCTAGACCGATTAATAATGCAACTGCGATAACTGTGTAACCACCTAATACTGGATCCATTGATGTATCCTCATTTACCTGTGAAAAACTGTAATTAATGTTCGGTTTGTGACGCCAATGATAGATAAACTATCGTAAGCATCATAAATACGAACGCCTGAAGGGTAATAACTAAAATGTGAAATATCGCCCACGGTACTGATAGTGCCCACTGAATCCAAAATGGCATTAAGGCAATCAACACAAATATCAATTCACCAGCATACATGTTACCAAACAAACGCAAACCAAGTGAGATTGGTTTAGCAATAAGCGTAACAAATTCGAGGATGAAATTGATTGGGATTAAAATTATTTTTGCAATTGGGTTCTTGGCACTAAATGGATGCAAGGTCAACTCGCCCATAAATCCACCAAGCCCTTTCTCTTTAATACTATAGTATATAATTAATGCAAATACTGAGAATGACATTCCTAGCGTAACGTTTGGATCAGTACTGGGTACAATTTTCATGTACACATGATGTGGGTCATGCCCCATTGCTGCACCTATCTTCTGCGCCAATACCGGTATGTAGTCGATGGGAATTAAATCCATCAAATTCATTAGGAATATCCATACAAATATAGTCAACGCTAAGGGTGCTATCAGCTTCGAGTTTCCGCTATAGGAATCACGCACATTAGTGTCAACAAATTCTACAATTAACTCTACAGCTGACTGCAATCTTCCAGGTACATTTGACGTGGCCTTTTTAGCAACTAACCAAAAAATGGTACAAAATAAAATACCTAGTCCTATAGACCATAACATTGAGTCTAAGTGGATGGCATAAAAGCCCATTGCCTTAGCTTCTGCAGCAGTATGTGCTACTGTCCATCCTTCGCCGGGTAAGTACCCATACGTCCAATTTGTTAAATGGTGAGCAATATAATCAGATGAGGTTATTTCAGCTGCCATAATCTTAGCTTCTTATAAGTATTGAGTTAACCATAAATTTTTAGCAAAAAATACAAAGGTGTAGTTTATTAAAGTATTACATTAAGCTTTTAGGTTTTTAAATCTTCGCAACCTATCAATTAATACTTTTTGCTAAAAATATCTGGAACTTAGAATGAATGCATATCTTAATGCAGCTTTATAAAAGTGTAAAGAAAACCTTCACTTTTTTTGCTATGTATATAAAAGATATAAGTTTAAAACGTTTTGATTATGCTAATTTCTGTTTATTTAATGTTGGATATAATAGCATTAACTGTAACTAAGGTGTCAAATCATCTCATATGTTTTTAATATTTTATGCGCACCAACCATAAACTTATAAAATAACAAATTTGCATCATTATAAAACCACTTATTACTGCACCAGCAGAGATGCGATAAGGGGACATAAAAACAATACTAAACCCTATTATCAATATGAGCCACTTTACAAGTTGACCAACATAGAGTTGGTTTACTACTCCCCTCGTTTGGATGGCGCCTGAATATTTAAATATAAACGATGCGAATATAGCTTGTGATAACCAGTTTAAAGTTGCTCCTATTACAATGCTTTTTGTGTATTGCAGTCCGCTTTTAAAATAAGAGATATCAAGAAGCCATGTTATAAAAATAATAAACAGTAACCCTATTGATCTAAATCTTGCTTGCTTTCGCAAATTCAGCCGTTGCTGTTGCTTCCTTTCGGATGCCCTTAGGGGTAATCTAGGTGCCGAATTCGAGTCAGGTAACATAACATTTCTACAACACAAAACGCCGACCATTATAGACATGGCTTATCACTAAAGCAAGATAAAACTTATCGATATTGCAATTTTATTCATTTAATTAAGGGCCACTACACTAACACTCTATTGCAGCAGCTATATTTATAGAGATAAAAACACATAGATAAGCAATGATTGTTGTCTATTTGTGCTTTTAGACAATATTATATCTATCGCACTTGTTTATAAAATGCTTCGCTATTTATAATTGAGTCGATTTTACTGTCCGTTTAATGGTTTTGAACACATTTATTAATATCAAGCGCTATGGATAACCATCCTGTAATAAAATCCTCTGAATTACTCATATCCTCTTGCTGTATACTGCTACGTATAGGCTTGAGTTTACTCAATACCCCTTTATTACTATCGGATTGTAATACAATACACATGTTTTGTTGTGGTCGCGTTTTCTTTAACCAACGAAATTGACTGGCCTTAGGTGGTAAGTGATGATCAGCGGTTAATGCGCCTACCATATCTAGATTCAAGGTTGCTTCGATATATTGAAAGGCATCATGATACGCCCAATAAGGTACTTTTTTTGATGGGGTATTAGACGATTGATGTACTTGCTGTACAGCGGCATCCATTTTGATGGCAAAAGTTCTCACATTTTTGGCATATATCTCTTTGTATTTTGGATTGGCTCGGCTATATATAGCACCTAACGCTCGAGTAATAGCTTTAGCATTGTCTGGATCTAACCAAATATGAGGATCTAGTGTCCCCTTGATTGGATGACCTTGAATATCTCGAAAAGGTAATTTTTTGAAACCTTTCAAATCAAACAAGGCAATTGTATTCGGACTTTTGGTAAACGGCTTAACCAAGTTGGTTTCTAAGTCTTTACCAAACCAAACCACATAGCGACTATCACTCACTGTTTTCATATCGCCAGGACTCAGGCTACCATGATGGCCTATATCTCCTGCATCAAGTAGCAGTTTCGCTGATGGTGCTCCTTTAGTTACCGCTTCACTCAGTAAAAAAAGCGGATAGTTACTCACTGCGACTTCTGTTTTGGCGCTAATATAACTGGGAACTTCTGCTAAACTAGTGGCCTTATGTGAGTTTGCACTAGCCAGTGATGGTAGAAGGCTAACTGTTAAACTTAGAACAGAAACAGAAAATCCCATTTTGATTTTTTTGGTCAAATTGATAAGTACTAGAGAAGAGTTGGTATACTGCTTTCTGCTTTTAAATTTTTTTTTATTTTTAAAGGTTAGTATTAACATCGTGGTCTCTTAATAAGTTGTGTGGTAAGTAAGATTTAAGATAGATTATTGAAAATACATCCTTCTCAATATACGAATGCTAGTCTGAGCGCTTAAATGACTTAGAGTAAAGATATGTTATAATATAACTTTTATTATTTTTAGCAAGCTTTATAGCTGTATTTTATGTTTATCTGCCTACCGATATAAAAAGTGTTACATATAATATTAATGACAGACGATTTGAATAGTGCACTGAGGTTAAATATGTCTAATGAATTACAGTTAAGTCTAAATGAGCACCAACATTCAGGTGGTACAGCTTATTGCACTCACTTATCTTGCGATCAATCAGATAATGATGACTTATTTCACTTACACGATGTTCATGCGCTAACCGAGCCCGCAATTGAAAATAGACTAAATAAAGCCGAACAACTGTGTCAAGCACAGGGAGCACGATTTACCCCCTTAAGGCAAAATGTTTATAAACTCATTTTACAATCAGATAAACCCATTGGCGCCTATGATCTTATTCAAAGCTTGCAGGCTAATCGTGAACAAGCAGAAGGCCACAAAGCCAAACTGGTTGCGCCTCCTACAATCTATAGGACACTCGATTTTTTGCTCAACCTTGGTTTTATACATCAGTTAACGTCAATAAATGCCTTTGTACCCTGTTGCCATCCTAGAGAACTACACAATGCAGTATTTTTGATGTGTAAAAACTGCCAACGGGTACAAGAATGTAGCAACCTCCCTGTCGGTGATATAGTAAGTTACGTCAATCAGGAAATTGGATTCCGAGTTGAGCAAAGTGTCATGGAGCTAAAAGGCATCTGTCAGCGCTGCTTACCCAATCCGAAAGTGTCTTTGGAGGCATAAAAATGACCGTCATTTCACTTCAAAATCCACCACAAGATGCAGGATCTGATACCAGCAGCTATGCTAGTCACACACTATTTAACTCTGAATCCACTTCAAATCCTCAAGCCACTCCAATAATGAGTCTACATTCTGTGGGCTTTTCGATTAATCAACACTTTAAAGCTAAACGCTTACGACCTAAGCACTGGCTTAATAGCGCGCGCTCCAATAAAGGCAGTATAGATTTAGCATCTAGTAAGATTGATAGTGATAGTGATAGTACTATGCATTTAACGTTGCAGCAGAGTAAAGACCTACTGACCAATATCAGTCTAGACATCCACCCTTATGAAAAAATGACTGTTATTGGACCAAATGGTGCTGGAAAGTCAACTTTAATGAAGCTGATGCTAGGTTTACTTACCCCAACTACAGGTAAGTTAACGCGCCATCCAGAGCTAACTATTGGCTATGTTCCACAAAAATTTTCGGTGCCAGCTATATTGCCACTTAGAGTTGAGGACTTATTGGCTCAAGTAAACATGAAGCTTACTAAGTCGCAACAAGCTTTGCTCTATGATAGTCTATCCATCCAGCCATTATTAAAACAGCAGGTTATACACCTGTCTGGTGGAGAGACTCAGCGTATTCTCCTTGCCCGCTCATTGCTTGGCAAACCGAATCTTCTGATATTGGACGAGCCAATGCAGGGGCTGGATCCTGAAAGTGAACGTTGGCTTTACGAATTCATTGACGATTTGCCTGACTTTTTGCAGTGCGCAATGGTAGTAGTATCCCATGATCTACATTGGGTAATGCGTGGTAGTAGACGGGTAATCTGCTTAAATAAGCATATCTGCTGCGAAGGGCAACCCAGCAAGCTTGAGGTATCAGAAGAATTCAAACTACTATTTGGGCGCCAGTATGCGCAACCTTATATCCATAAGCCACACGACTGCCAACATACGGTAACTTGTGATAGCTGATTTAATATCTCTTTTTTTATAAGATTTATCGTAGGATTTGTTAAATATGTTCGCTGAATGGCTAGAAATTATCGCACCTGCGTGGATTGCCGGTAGCTTATTGGCAGTATTATCAGCACCGCTAGGTTGCTTAGTGTTATGGCGTAGAATGGCTTTTTTTGCCGATGCCTTAGCACACGCCACCCTATTTGGCGTTGCATTGGCTGCATTGTGGCAACTGCCTTTTACTATTGGTATTATCCTTGTCAGTGTTTTGGTGGTAACAGGTTTAGTTTGGCTTGAAGATGACCGTTTACCTAGTGATGCTGTGCTCGCTGTCGTGTCTGTATTTATGCTATGTTTAGGGCTTTTGACTATGACACAATTGACTCAAATGCAAGCGAATGTGCTGGGGTATCTTTTTGGCAACTTGCTCGAGGTTGGGTGGGATGATTTATCTATACTCTTTCTTTGTGTAACGATTGGCATTGGCGGCTTGGTCTATGTTTGGCGGCCTCAAGTCATGTTAGCCACTCACCTTGAGCTTGCACAAGTTGCTGGGATTAATGCGACTCGTCAGCGCATATTTTTCATGAGTATATTGGCGGGATTTTGTGCTTTAGCTCTACAAGCCGTGGGGAGTCTTCTAATTAGTGGCCTATTAATTTTGCCGGCATTGACTGCCAGATTATTCGCCCACTCTCCCAAACAAATGGTTATTATATCGATCATACTTGCCCAACTTGCGGTTACCACTGGGGTTTGGGGAAGCGTTTTATTAGATATTCAAACCGGCCTAGCGATCGTTTTAGGGCTGGCTGTGGTATTTTTTCTTTCATTTATTGTGACGCGTGTGAATGCGTAGTTTATTAAGCCCTTAGCCTCTTAATCAATATGCATTTATAAAAAAACAAAACCATATTCAGATTTTATACAACGATTCAAAAGGGTCTTATTTGCGATCTCACGTTACAATTACAATAAGAAAGGTTGAAATAAATGAGCCAACTAGCCTCTCCTACCACAATTTATCCCCCTCATCATATTCCTAATAATGATAAATCAGTTAACGTATTACAGCTGACTGACCTACATTTATACCTAGATACAAATAAAAAAACTGCTGGAATAAATAATCAGCAGAGTTTTGACAACTGCTTACATCAAGCGCTTAACGACAACATTCGCTGTGACCTGATTTTACTAACTGGCGATTTAGTCAATGAAGTTAAGTCTGAAATTTATGACCGTATTTTTGACCAATTAGAGCAGACCGGCATACCTTTTGCATGTATTGCAGGTAATCACGACGTTACTGATGAATTAAATACTCACTTGGCGTATAAAAAGCATGAATACGTGGCTCATACTCGAGACCCTCGTTTGCTATCACGTCATATCATTAAAGCTAACAATTGGCACATACTCTTAGTAGACTCAAGTGTACCAGGGCATGTTTATGGCTACTTAGGTAAAGAAAACATTGAATGGTTACAACAAACCTTAGCGATAATTCATACGCCTGTCATAATTGCCATGCATCATCATGTGCTTCCGATGACATCCTCATGGATTAATCAGCACATTACCAAGGATGCTGATGACTTTTGGCAAGTTGTTACGATGTATTCAAATATCAAAGCTGTCATAACAGGCCATGTTCATCAAAAGTATGAGACAGATTATTGCAATACATGGGTGTATGCTACGCCATCAACCTGCTACCAATTCAAACCCAATTGTAATGACTTTACTTTAGATGTTAACGCTCAACCTGGCTATCGCTGGTTGCAGCTTGATCAAGAAGGTAAAATAAAAAGTTGGATTAGACGCTTGACTGCATAAGTAAAAATCAATAATAACTAACACTAAATACGTCTCTAAACCACTAAGCGAATGATGAAGACGACATTTAATTAAATAACCATAGCGCGTGTTTGAACATTCAGTCATAGTATTTACAGTGGCGATTTTAATGTTCATCACGACCTACCAGAACTGTTACTTAACATGTTTAAACATGTGTAATAGTGATAAAAATGCTTGTATCTACAAAAAATTGGTGTTATAAGAATCAATTATTTTTAGCGCCACCTACTTATAGGCATAGGAAGTTGTCATGAGTCAAACCACTACAAACGATCTAGTATTCACGCCTTACGAAGCCAAGCCAGACGAAGAATATATGTCTAATGCTCAGCTCAAGCACTTTGAAACTATGCTAAAAGCATGGAAACAACAGCTTGCAGGTGATGCTAATCGTACCAAAAACTACATTCAAGATGAGTCTACCTCGCTATCAGATATAAATGATAGGGCGACTCAAGAAGAGGAGTTTGCACTTGCTTTAAGAACACGTGATCGTGAGCGCAAACTGATTCGTAAAATTGACAAATCTTTGGCTGAAATCAGTAACGGCGATTATGGCTTTTGTCAAACCTGTGGAGTCGAAATTGGCTTGCGTCGCCTTGAAGCACGCCCAACAGCAACACAGTGTATTGACTGTAAAACACTGTCAGAAATGAAAGAGCGTCAAGCTTGGGGACATGCATAGTCACGTTTGCAACCTAACTATTGCCTATTAATGGCTATTGGCTTATTAAATGGTTTGTTAGCCAGTTCTATGTGTTTAGGTAATTGCGCAATCCTATATTGATTGGATTTGACCGATTGCATTTGCTTATATATGGGTGCTAATCTTATATATGGGCAATTACACAGGTTAATGCTACCATATAGTCAGCGAACTACTAAACGGTTACGGCGTTAACCTCGTTAAGCCTACTCCAGTAGTATTTGCACTCGGTTGCCTTGTAACCATTTTAGACTTCTATGACTATAGCTTTAATTAAGTTTGATGTAACGTTTTTTCCGCATTTTTTATTGCTCGCTTATCTTGTTTGTCATAGCCATATGCAAAAACATCTTACAGAGCAACCCTTTGCAGAGCCTAACCCAAGGCCCGCAGTGGGTCGCTTTGCGCCTTCTCCGACTGGAGAACTTCATCTTGGCTCTTTTACAACTGCTATTGCTAGCTACTGCCATATTAAATCGCTCAATGGGCGGTGGCTGCTGCGCATAGAAGATACCGACTATCAACGCTGCACCCGTCAATATAGCGACAACATTCTTTATGACTTGGAGAAGCTCGGTCTACATTGGGACTTGGAAGTAGTCTATCAGTCTCAGCGTAATGAGTTATACAATGACATGCTCAGCAATCAGCTAGACAAACGCATTTATGGCTGCACGTGCTCTCGTAAACAACTGCAAGGTCATGACATATACCCAAGATTTTGCTTACCCAAGTCAATCGATGAATATTCACATCATAGTACTCATGCTAAAGCTGTAACAGCCGACCTAAAGCCGTCATTAGAATCCTCAAAGGTTAGAGTGCAACTGCCCAACCACAGCATTGGATTTTTAGATCATCTCCAAGGGATGCAATGGGTAAATCCACAACGAACCTTGGGGGATGTGGTGTTGCGGCGGGCTGATGGTATTATTAATTATTTTTTAGCCGTGAGTGTGGATGATGGCTTGCAAGGTGTGACCCATGTCATGCGTGGGCTGGATATTTTACCCTTAACTACTGCCCAGATTGCACTGATGTCCTACTTAGACTTGCCTGCGGTGGAGCGATGGTATCACCTACCCTTGGTTGAAAACTCACAAGGTCAAAAACTATCTAAACAAAATCTTGCCAGCCCAATTGACACCAGTAGTATTGAAAAATGCCAACAGCTTATTCAATTAGCATTGACCCTACTCAAACAACCTAAAGTTGAGATAGGTGCACCTAGAGATATGCTCCAACAGGCTACGGCACAGTGGCAGAACGATCCGCTTAAAAACCAAACCTCACTGGGAAAAGTCTAGCGAACTGACTGTGTTGAGCGAATCAATGCGGATGCTATTTTATCCTAGTGTTCAATGCTTCAATGCTTCAATGCTTCAATGCTTCAATGCAGAACGGGTAGCGACTCGATAGTAAATCACTGGATAGCAATTAACTCAATAGTGACGGCACTGTGCAGCAGGAATTAAGGGGCTTTGCTTATGTATTTTTAGCAATAAACCCACCATTACTAAACAAACAAGCATTGATGACCCTCCATAGCTAAAGAACGGCATGGTTAGCCCTTTAGTTGGCATAATGCCCATATTCATACCTGCATTGATAATGCTCTGTCCAATAAAAATAATACCAAACCCAAATGCAGTGTAGCTCAAACGCATTTGACGCCTTTTTAAGGCTAAGTAGCTAATACGCATGGTGCTAGCAATAATCAGTGCTTCAAGTAGCAATACAGCAATCACACCAATAAAGCCCAGCTCTTCCCCTGTAATAGCCAATAAAAAGTCAGTGTGTGCTTCAGGTAGATGAGCCAGCTTTTGTACGCTTTCTCCATAGCCAACACCTGTTACCTGACCACGGCCAAAAGCTATCAGGCTGCGTGCAAGCTGATAATCTGATCCTTGAATGTCATTAAAAGGGTCTAAAAAAGAAGTCACTCGCGCAAAGCGGTATTCTTTAAACCAAATCGCCAGCGCAGATAGCCCTGCAACGACTGAGCCGAGTATCATAAATTGACCTTGCGGCGCTCCAGCAACATAAAACATAGCCAAAATTGTGCAGATAATAATTACCAGCGAGCCGAAATCTGGTTGTAGCAATAGCAAAGTAGTAATAAGAGAAACCACAATAAATATTCGTAAAAAACCATCCCAACTGTGGCGAACCTCATTGGCTCGGCGTACCACAAAATCCGCTGTAAACAATACCATAACTAGCTTTACTAACTCAGCAACTTGGAAGTTAAATGAGCCTATTTCAATCCAACGTTTTGCCCCATTAATTGGATCACCAAATACCAGCGTTAGGATTAACAACGCTACCGTTATCAACAAACCAAAGACTTGTAATAGCAACACGTAAAACCAGCTTAATTTAAAATAATAGGTTATGATTCCCGCTAAAATCCCAATACCAATATAAACCAATTGGTGCTGAAAAAAATACAGCTCGTCCATATCTTGACTAAAAGCGAATGGAATAGATGCTGACGTTACCATGACTAAGCTAAGCACTAATAAACAACCCACACTAGCCAGTAAAACCCCACCCGCTGATGGTAGTGAAAACACACCAGTGTTTTTATCTTTATGAGTCGGGTTCATCCTTGAAACGGGGCTTTTTGTAGAGGCAGGTGCGGTGGGGGTAACTTTAGCCATAAGGGTATCTACTGTGCTTAAAACGGTTTATTCACGTTGGTTTGAGTTTGGAGTTTAAAAGCTGAGCGTAAGCGTCCTTTTTGATGTCTCATTTAATAAGGCATCCTATCCAACGATGACGTTGATTAAAATCAGACGCTTATTTTAAGCTATTGATTATGGTTTCATTGCTTCAACGAGCTGACAAAAATGCTCGCCTCGCTTAGTATAGCTCGTATATTGATCAAAGCTAGCACAAGCTGGGGATAATAACACAGCAGCAACCTGCGACAAGCTACTCGCAATAATTTCTTGCGATTTATTTATTGCATTAGGCAATGTTTCACAAAAATGCATCTCAACGCTATTATCAATGTTGGCCTGCCTTAAATGCTCAGCAATAAGGTTAGCGTCTTGGCCAATTAACAAAACTTGGCTGACATAGTCATTAATAAGTGGGGCAAGCTCGCCAAACTTTTGATTTTTACCTTGGCCGCCCAATATGAGTAGCAGTTTCGTTTTACCATCAGACTGTGTACTATACCCTGATCCCAGCCCAGTAATGGCAGCCCTTGTAGACCCAATATTCGTCCCCTTTGAGTCATTGAAGTAATCAACGCCTTTAATGTTAGCAACATACTGGCAACGATGTTCTAAACCTGCAAAGCTTTTAAGGGTGTGTAGCATACTGTCTAAAGGAATGTGAACAAGCTCGCCAATCGCTACCGCAGCCAGCGCATTTAACAAATTATGTTTGCCTTTGATTTTTAATTCATCTGCATTAATGAGCTTTGCTGTTCCCTTTGCTAAATATAAACGTCCATTACCTTCGTCAATTAGGCCATATTGGCCGCTGTCAGGTGCATTTTGACCAATGCTAATTCGGGGTAGATTGTCAGCTACTAAAGGCCGTGTTAGTGCATCTTCACGATTAATCACGATGGACTTTGCGCCCTGAAAAATACGATGTTTGGCTTGGTGATAGCCGAGCATATCACCATGACGGTCTAAATGATCAGGCGACATATTAAGTACGGTTGCCACACTTGCACCAAGATCAGTAACCGTTTCTAACTGGAAACTTGACAGTTCTAAGACAGCAAGTTCCATGTTATTAGCAAGGCTCTCATCATCTAATAAGCTTAACGCAGGCGTGCCAATGTTACCGCCTACGCCTACATTAATACCCGCATCTTTTGCCATTAAACCCACCAAAGTCGTTACCGTGCTTTTTGCATTTGAACCGGTAATGGCAACAATAGGCGCTGGGCAAGCTGCTTTAAATAGTTGAATATCACTGACAACAGGGATACCAGCTCGTTTGGCTGCGGCAACTGCTGGCACGGTTAAAGGCACGCCTGGACTGATAATAATACGAGAGGCACTTAGGAGTAGTTCGCCATCTATAGCACCAAAAGAGCGAATCTCAACACTCTGCGGCAATTGTTTAGCCAACGTTGGGTTATCGCTAGCGTCCGTTACGGCGACTTTGAAGCCCCGCTTAGTTAAATATTTAACCGTTGCTAATCCCGATTGGCCCAATCCAATCACTACCTGCAGCCCTTCTCCTTTATGAATGAGTGAAGACAATTCTGCATCAACCGACTTATCTGATAACAGACTCTCAACGGTGGGGTCACTAAATGATGAATTACTTTGTAACGTGTTAACGGATTGCTCTATGCTCATGGTCTGTTTTGTGCCTTTATTTATTATGCTATGATGCACCCATTTTATGGCTATTCACTTATATTTAATAATGTTGCAATTTCCTAGAGCGTGTCCTAAATTCGTACAATTGCATTTAAATGGGCTAAAAATAGCTAAATCATGTCATACCACGTCAAATAACGGGAAAATATCTCGATATTTACCTATTATTTTCCTTGTCTGACTTCGATTTATCTTATTTTTATCTCCATTTTCAAAATGAGGACACGCCCTAATATGGGTATGTTATGCAGTATATTAACCATTGGGCTGACATTACCTTAATGAATTAGGTTAGCAGGTAAACTTAAAATATCTGAGAGTTTCATACATAGTTTGATAGTTTTATACATAAATATGTTGCCTTACAATTCTATCATGACCCAATTGTTAAATAACTTAATTTACAAATGATTGAGGCACACTCAGTTATTTTATTGATAAAGTGACATAGATATAGATAAAGTTGTATCAATAAAGCTGCATTTATATCCTTGTACTATACTACCCTAAATAAACAAACAACCTGAATAAGCTAAATAACCAAACAATCGTTTTAAATATATACGAACTGACCAACCAATAGTTGACCTGACAATATGATCTTTCCTTCTATAGATACCGTGCGAGATGAGTGGTTTTCTAATGTGCGTGGCGACGTACTTTCTGGACTTGTGGTTGCACTGGCTTTAATACCTGAAGCAATTGCATTTTCTATCATTGCGGGTGTTGATCCTAAAGTGGGGCTATACGCCTCATTTTGTATTGCTGTCGTTATTAGTTTTGTCGGCGGCCGCCCAGGCATGATATCGGCAGCCACTGGGGCCATGGCTTTAGTGATGGTCACACTCGTGGCAGATCATGGGCTTGAATACCTACTTGCTGCCACGTTATTGTGTGGTGTCATACAGTTTATTATGGGCGCATTTAAACTTGGTAACCTGATGCGCTTCGTTTCCCGCTCTGTCGTCATTGGGTTTGTGAACGCCCTTGCTATTTTAATTTTTATGGCGCAGCTTCCAGAGCTTGTTCCCGCATTAAACCCAGCTGCTGGCGATCGAATCGGTATGCCTGTCTATATTATGACGGCTGCTGGTCTTGGGATTATCTACGGTTTTCCCCTACTCCCCAAAATTGGTAAACTAATACCCTCTCCTTTAATTTGTATTGTGGGTTTAACGGCTATAGCGATGTATCTCGGCTTAGATATCCGTAACGTAGGAGACATGGGCGACCTACCCGACACGCTGCCCATGTTTTTGATACCGGATATTCCCTTAAACCTTAATACTTTACTAATTATTGCGCCCTATTCAATGGCGCTTGCGATAGTGGGCTTACTTGAATCCATGATGACAGCAACCATCGTTGATGATCTAACCGATACCAGTAGTGATAAAAATAGAGAATGTCGTGGTCAAGGTGTGGCAAACGTAGTTTCAGGCTTCTTTGGTGGCATGGCTGGCTGTGCTATGATTGGTCAATCAATCATCAATGTGAAATCTGGCGGTCGTACACGCTTATCCACTTTTATCGCTGGCGCGGTACTGCTCATCTTAGTCGTTTTCTTGAGTGAGTGGGTCAGTAAAATTCCAATGGCAGCCTTAGTGGCGGTTATGATTATGGTCTCTATTGGTACATTTAACTGGGAATCGTTGCGAGAGTTTAAAACACATCCTATGTCGTTTAATGTCGTTATGTTAGCCACAGTCCTTACAACCGTATTTACCCATAACTTAGCCTACGGTGTGTTGGTAGGTGTGCTGTTGTCTGCCTTGTTCTTTGCTAATAAAATTGGCCAGTTTCTTACCGTATTTAGTGAGTATGATGAGCCGAGTAATACGCGCTATTATTATGTACAAGGTCAAGTATTTTTTACCTCAACAACCCAGTTCTTAGAGAGCTTTGATACTAAAGAAGCGTTAGATAAAGTAGAGATTGATGTCAGTCATGCTCATTTCTGGGATGTCACTGCGGTTGATACACTCGATAAAATGGTCATGCGCTTTCAGCGTGAAGGGGTTGAAGTAAAAGTCGTGGGGCTTAACGAGGCGAGCCGAACTCTTATTGATCGCTTTTCAGTACATGACCGCCGAGATATTGGTTTACTTGATTAAGTGTTACTGAATCTTTGGCAGGATTATCCCACCAATATATGGCTCAACCTTTTATAGCTCAATACAGCCCATAAACATCGAATAGTTTAAAAAACATACAATCCTACTTTTATGGTTAAAGAGCAGGATTTTTTAATGTACTTGATTAAAATGTCTATTGCCTTTATAACTAAACAAGTACATTTTATAGTACCAACTTAAACCTTAGTTTTTGCCAGTTGTATCACTGGTTTAAACTGCTGCTTTACGTCAGTCCATTTATCAACCTATTCCTTTGGGTAATTTTCATGAGCAACTTACGTCCTGATAGTGTCATTGCTTGTTTAGACGCGCCGACACATATACAAGCTGTACTAAATGCCAGTATATGGGCAGCAAAAATGTTGCAAGCACCTTTAGGGATGCTCTACGCTTCTCCTCAAAGAGCACGTGCCACTGCAATCGACTACTCAGGATGTCTTGTAGGCGACGATGACGTACACATGATGAATCAATTTACCCTTGAGGAGAAAGACAGTAATGGCAAATTAAACAATCAAGGCCGTGCCTTACTCAAGCAAGCAAATGAGTATTGCCAGCAAAAAAAAGGGCGATATGATCAGCCCATATACACCTTGCATCGTCACGCAACAGTTGCAGCAAGCCTTGACTATGTTGACAAAGATGCACAGCTGGTTGTCATTGGTCATCAAGTAACCTGTAAAAATACGTTAGCTCAGCTCATACGCATGAGCGACTGCCCTGTATTAGTTACCCATACCTCTTTTACCACCCCCAAAACTGCTCTATTTGCTTTTGATAATCGACCAACTTGTCATGCCCTACTTGATTGGTTATGTGACAATGCACTGGTTCGTAACATGACTGTACATGTGGTCATGGTTGGCGACGAGAATGAAACCAATAAAGACGCTGTGCGAGAAGCTTATGCTCGCCTAAAACAAGCGGGTATTAAATGTAAAAAAGCACTCGTTAATAGCCGTGACATTACCGCGGCCTTAATGTATTACCAAGAAGAACATCAGCTTGACTTACTCATGACTGGCGCATTTGGCGAGTCGCGTTTGCGTGAGCTATTACGAGGCAGCGATACCCGTGAATTGCTAAAAGCCAGTAGCACACCATATTTACTTTACCCTCGTATGTAGTAGCGCTTGTCTGTATAAATTGCTATAAATGAAGACATGTGCTAATTCGCCCTTAATATTTTTATTAATAAATTCGATTAATACTACTGACAATTTTGTTGATGTCTATCATTTTCGTTTATCCCAATCAGACTCTTTCACAAATTGCTAACTAACCCTTAACCTCCAACCCTTAAACTTCGCTATAATAATCTCACTATAAATGGTGTTTATCTGGCGCGATGTATGCTTTTATGGTGCATCGCAATTTTTACTTGCACTACTTTGATGCAAATCTCACTTAAAAAATGTCTTCCCCCTTCGTTTTTTAAATGGCACGATTCTTGAATCAAAGTAATAACGATATTGAATACGACAGATATATTAAAAGAATATTTCTTAAACCGATATCGAAACTAATATTAAGGAGCTCCCTATGAAGCTGATTACTGCTATTTTAAAGCCTTTCAAACTAGACGATGTCCGTGAAGCGTTATCTGAAATTGGCGTGAAAGGTGTGACCGTTACTGAGGTTAAAGGTTTTGGTCGTCAAAAGGGTCATACAGAACTGTATCGAGGTGCAGAGTATGTGGTTGATTTTTTACCCAAAGTTAAAATTGAAGCGGCGGTCACGGATGAGATGGTAGAACCTGCTATTGAAGCCATTACTCGCATCGCCAGTACAGGTAAAATCGGTGACGGTAAAATCTTTATCTCCCCGCTAGAACAAGTGATTCGTATTCGTACCGGTGAGACTGGTCCTGACGCTATTTAAATTAAATATTGAACCTAAGCGTGTCGTCACTTAAGTGCTCAAAAAATCTTACGTACCATACGTTCATGGACTCATAACAATATCTCATTACTATTGATTGTATTCCAAGGGGGAATCATCGTGGAAAATCAGTTAAATTATATTTTTGAACTTCAGTATGCCATAGATACTTTTTATTTCTTAATATGTGGTGCACTGGTCATGTGGATGGCAGCCGGTTTTGCCATGTTAGAGGCGGGTCTTGTTCGCTCTAAAAACACCACTGAAATTTTAACTAAAAATATTGGACTATTTGCCATCGCTTGTACCATGTATTTGGTTTGTGGCTACCACTTTATGTACGGCGGTGGTTTCTTCTTAAGTGGCATTGCAGGTGGCGAAACTTTAGTTGCCGATGCGCTAGCTTCCTCAGCTGAAAACGGTTTCGGTGGTGACTCTGTCTATTCAGCAGCCTCTGACTTTTTCTTCCAAGTAGTGTTCGTCGCAACCTGTATGTCTATCGTATCGGGTGCCGTCGCTGAACGTATGAAGCTTTGGGCATTCTTTGCCTTTGCTGTTGTGATGACTGGTTTTATCTATCCTATGGAAGGAAGTTGGACATGGGGCGGCAACCCAGTACCGTTTATTGGCGAGTTAAACTTTAGCGATTTCGCAGGCTCTGGCATTGTTCATATGGCTGGTGCTGCTGCTGCATTAGCGGGCGTATTACTCCTTGGGGCTCGTAAAGGAAAATATGGTAAAAATGGTGAAATTCGTGCCATTCCAGGAGCGAACTTACCTCTTGCTGCCTTGGGTACCCTTATTTTGTGGATGGGTTGGTTTGGCTTTAACGGTGGTTCCGTATTGAAGCTTGGCGATATCGCTAGTGCCAATGCTGTTGCTATGGTGTTCCTAAACACCAATGCCGCAGCTGCTGGAGGTGCGATTGGTGCCCTAGTTCTTGCACGCCTCGTCTTTGGTAAAGCAGATTTAACCATGCTATTAAATGGTGCTTTAGCCGGCCTCGTTGCCATTACCGCAGGACCAGATACCCCAACACCATTATTAGCTACTGTGTTTGGGCTTATTGCTGGCTTAATTGTCGTTTGTTCAATCATATCTTTAGATAAACTAAAAATTGATGATCCAGTAGGTGCGATATCCGTTCATGGTGTGGTCGGTCTATTTGGTCTATTAATTGTACCAATTACAAATTCTGATGCGACTTTTTTAGGACAACTTGGTGGTGCAGCCGTTATATTTGTCTGGGTATTCGTAACCAGTCTAATTGTTTGGGGTATTATCAAAGCAGTGATGGGCATTAGAATCTCAGAAGAAGAAGAATACGAAGGTGGGGATTTATCAGAATGTGGCCAAGAAGCCTATCCTGAATTTGTCAACTAATCAGGTGTCTTGGTAAACTCGTTTCTAAACCTTAACTCACGACTATAAAAGGAGCCACTCAGGCTCCTTTTTATAGTCAAATTATAGGCAAAGAACTTTAAAATCAATTCAAGCCAACCAAGTGAAAGTACGACCATTTTAGGCTAAGCACGGTTTATACCGTAGCTATTTATAAGTTTACCAACTATGTTATGAGTGTTACCTCTAAGCATTTACCCACTGAATAATTCTATCTTCTAGCTCTTCTTCAGCCACACCAACTTCACTCACACACCGCCCAGCCACCCCGACTCCAGCGTCGCGCATGCCTTGTTTTGTTTGCTCAATATTGCCAGTTATCAATAAATGCCAATTTGGCAGGCTTTCTCCTATATATAAGCGCTTGTAGGCGCAGTTGCTCGGTAGCCACATCATGTTACCTACATTCTCAGGCGTCAATGACACACAGCTAGGTACAAACTGGTGACGGTTTACATAGTTTGAGCAATACCCTGTATTACAATCCAGCAGGCGGCAAGCCACATTGGTATAAGCCACATCAGATGGCTCTTCATCAACATCTAAGAATTTTTCTAGGCAACAAGCGCCGCACCCATCACACAATGCTTCCCATTCAGCCTCGGTCAGCTCATTCAAAGCATACTGTTGCCAAAAATTTGGACGTAACTGTTTTGCAGGTAACTCATTCGTAAATGTATTGGTGTTCACAGTGCTGCATTCCATAGTTTAAATTTAAGTTAACTCTCATAACCCAATTGCATTGTTTTCATTGACGTTCTCACTCTATGAAATTCTCATTCCATACGTACTCATAACATTTTGCAATCGAATTTATCATTTAACTTTGCTATGTTATAAATAGCTATGTTATGACTCTTATTTAAATAAAGAGTCAATATAGTCGCTCTAATATAATTTCACTACAATAAGGTAACCAAGTACAGATAAGAGCTGGCTTGGAGAAGCAGGACAAAAAACTAGGTTAACTGCGTCGTGAATTTATAGAAAGACGACGATATATAGATCGTTGCTTGCATAAAGTCACATTTAAGTGCGGTATAGTCGCATTTAAAGGCTGTATAGAAAATCACGTAAATAAATAGCACTTAAATAAATCACACTTACTAAAACATTATAACGCTAAAGGAAAAATTATGAGTATAAAAACATACGAAATTACCTCAACTACCTCTGACGGTATGGAACTAATTAGCTACATTGCTTTGCCTGAAGGTGCTGATGAGCACAATCCAGCGCCAGGTATTTTAGTCGCACCAGAATGGTGGGGCGTTGTTGAATACCCACGCGAGGTCACTGAACGTTTGGCTAAAGCTGGCTTTGCAGCGATAACGATGGACGTCTATGGCGAAGGAAAGCTCACTGCTGATGCAGCTCAAGCCAACGAGTGGATGAGCCAAATGCTCGAAGATCAAGACATGCTGATGTCACGCTGTGAGCTTATTTTAAATGACTTTGGCGATCAAATGGAAGTTGACCGTGATCGCTTAGGGGTAGTGGGTTTTTGTTTTGGCGGCAAAATAGCTTTAGATATGGCCCGTGTGGGTATGCCAATCAAAGCAGTGGCTAGTTTCCACGGTAACCCAGCTCCTATATATCCCGCTGAAAAAGGTAAGTTTAAAGCAGACGTGTTAGTGGCGCATGGTAAAGACGACAGTATGGTTTCTATGGAGGCTATTGATAACTTAAAGGCAGAGCTAGACAATGCCGATGTGACCTACACTGTCGATATCTATGATAACGCGAAACATGGCTTTAGTAACCCTGAAGCAGATAAACGAGCAGCAGACAACGGCATAGACTTAGGGTATAACGAAGCCGCTGCCAAACAAAGCTGGAACAAAATGATTAAGTTTATGCGTGAGAAGTTGAAATAATCTATTTTTATTTTAGGTTATATCTTTTTAATTTAAAATTTTACCCTATGATTAAAACGCACAAAAATGTGCGTTTTTTTATTTAAAGCCTATTACTCAACATAGCAATCGTCAAATTTGGTAGAGCTATTTATGCCAAATTCCTTTAATTGCCTCCCACTGCTGGGTAATAAATGAGTCGTTTTTCGTCATTTCATCTCGCATCTTTTGCTCATCATTTTTAGTTTTGACAGGTGGTAAAATATGCTCATAGTAAGTGCCTGTCAATAACTTGCGTAATATACCTTCACCAATAAAGCCTTTGCCATCATTTAAAGTATTGGCAGCACGTAATAAATGGCGAATATCATACTGTGAAGGGTCAATATCAGGCACTTGTTTTTTGACATCAAGTAGCTCATACACTGCTACACGTCCTGTACGCACCGAGCTTTCTACAGTAAATACCACATCATTATGCGTTTCAACAAACTGACCCACCAATCCTAAGTTTGTGCATCCTTGCGGTACAATTTCAGGACGGTCACCCTGTGCACGTGGCATAAACTGCGAAGTAATATAGGGCATATAAGCGGTTCTAACAATGGTATTTGCCAGCACATCATCTAACTCATCAATGACACCTAAGTGATAGCAAAGTTCGGTTAAAATCTCATTCCCTGTACAGGCAGGCATGACTTTTTTAACGTAGTTACCCTCTGTATCCATTAATAAGCTATATACCCAAAGCACCACGGTATCTTTCGGCTGGTTGGGGAAATGTGGCTGACGATTACAGGTAAAGCTCATTACCCAATTAGAATCGGTAAAGGTAATAATACCACCAGTGGCAGTTTTACCTGAATATGGGTCGTTTACCGAAACGGTTTTCAACTTCTCAACCAATGCCGAAGGCTTACAGGTCAAGGTTGCAGACATCCACGCAGACTCATCCACATTACCGTTGAACTTAGCAGGATTACCAAATACTTTTGATTTTTTAGCCAAATTATTCCAAAGTGTCCAACCCGCTGATTGCCCCATATTATCAGGCGTAAAGTCTAAGGTTGGCGCTGTATTGCCATCGCCGTAGCGTGTATCTTCAGTCATCGAGCCAGTTGTGACAATCACAAAGTCCTTATCAGTAATTTGTATGGTCGAAGTTTCCCTTGCTGTGTCGTCATCTGCTTTTTCACTGTCAGCTTTTTGACTATCCATTTTCTGAATAACAATCGCCTTTACCGTTTTATTTGAGGTATAGTCGTCAGCACTGTCAAACTCAATCTCTAGATCAGTCACTAAGGTGTTGTACTCAAACTTCACGCCTTGTTTTTGCAAATAATTACGTAATGGCGCAATAAAACCATCATATTGGTTGTATTTAGGGAACACCAAAGCTGACATATCATGCAAACCGTCTAAATCATGTAAAAAACGGTGCATATATAATTTACATTCCAGCAAGCTGTGCCAGTTTTCAAACGCAAACATGGTACGCCAAAATGCCCAAAAGTTACTGCTTAAAAAGCTTTCACTGAAATAGTCGCAAACCCTCACATTATCCAGTTCTTCTTTACGTTTTAATAACAAACGAATTAGCGCAAGCTGGTCTTTTTTACTTAAACCAAATTGGCTAAAATCTTTTACCTTACCCTGATTATGCATTAGACGAGCGATAGAATAGTTTGGATCATCATCATTCACGAGTCGGTATTCATCAAGAATACTATAAGGCTCTGGCATTTCTACCGCAGGGATATCTTGGAATATGTCCCAAAAATTCTCATAGGTAAACTCCATCTCACGACCACCACGAATAATGTAACCCTGCTCGCTATTACCAGAACCATCCATTGAGCCACCAGAAACATCAAGTTGCTCTAAAAAAGTGATGTTTTCAGCGGGTACTTTACCATCTCGGATAAAATAATAAGCACTTGATAGCCCTGCAATACCGCCACCAACGATATAAACGTTGCTGTCTTTATATGCCTCATTTGGTCTGCCTATATTGCGTTGATAGTTGCCAATTTTATCGGCAAAAGGTAACGTCTTTTCGGGAGAATTATGTAAATAAGTGCTATTAGCATCTGGCTGGTGGGGGAATTTCTTATCAGTGGTTTTATTATTACTGTTCATGTGCTTATCCTCTTGTTGGTAATAGTACTAGGGTACAAATTTCAGTGGCAATAAAAATAATACCCACTAATAGCGGAATACACCAAAATCTGACAGAATGATTGACACCCCCAAAAATAATTGTGCTCATAGTAAAACGCCTTAACCTTTATGATATTAAAAAGTTTTGACTACACCCTAAATTGAGCAGATTTATTGTTTATCGCTTATTAAGCACTCATGGTTCTATGGTGCTTGTCGTAAAAATCGACATCACATAATTCACATGCTGCTCAATGCATTCATCTGAATAGGGATCTCTGCCTGATAACCTTGCAAATTGAGGAGCAAATGTAAAAATAGAGGTTGCTGCCCCAATCAACAAATAACGTATATGTAGGCTATCTCCTTGTGGCATCACACCAAGCTTTTGCGCCTGACGGATGATATCCAATTCTTCATCATAAGTAGAGCGTAAGAGGTTATCCGCCACCCAATTTAATAACTCTGAATCACCTTGATTAGCTTGTATCAAAAAACGATATATCTCTGGATAATTGGCACAAAACTTAATAAAGTCTTTTAACAACTCCCGTATCATTACCACAGGCTCTATGCCTTGTAACGCCTCACGCCGTCCAAAGCTCTGCTTTGTATATATTTCGAACGACTGCTCTGCAACTACTTTCCAAAGCTCCTCTTTAGAACCAAAATGATGCGCAATGAGGGTATGATTTACGCCTGCTCTATTGGCTATAGCTCTGGTTGAAACGCCATCAAATCCTGCCGACCCAAATTCCAAAAGTGCAGCTTTTAAAATCTTTCGCTTAGTCTGTATGGCACGTTGTTGTTTGGCACGTTGCTCTGGTTTTTTTTGTAAAGTGTTAATCATATCTACAACCTTTATATTGAACTACTGGTTAATTTAATGCAACTATATTTAACAAATGTAATATTTAATTTTGTAAATATTTCTTTCTCATATCTATATCACATTATAGACAGGTTAATAACAATTCATAGATCCTCAATGCCCCATTGTTTTATCACCTTCTATTTATAAGCATATAAGTTTACATACTAATACTTGCAAATAAGCATCAAAGAAAATAAGAACCAAAAGCACTGCCATAAAAATCCACAGATAAGGTAAACTAGAGCCAATACTACCGATTACAACTTAAGCGAAACGAAAGGCCAATTTAGTAATGACCCAATATAATATCAATCAGCCCAATAGCATTCAGTGGTTCCCTGGGCACATGAACAAAGCGCGTAACGAAATCAAAGAAATCATGCCCGATATGGATGTGGTCATCGAGGTAATCGACGCACGCATCCCATTTAGTAGCGAAAACCCTATGGTCGCTAGCTTATATAAAGATAAGATACGAGGTGACAAACCCGTTATCAAAATACTAAACAAAGCCGATCTTGCTGACCCTAACGTAACACAGGCGTGGATTGCTGACTTAGAAAAAACCGAAGGTACCAAAGCCATTGCCTGCGATGAAAATAAATCTTCTGACGTTAAACGTATCATTCAGATTTGCAAACAGCTCATGCCTAACAAAGCCGGCACAGGCAGGCAAATCAAAGTATTGATTATGGGCATACCGAACGTCGGAAAATCCACGCTTATCAATAGCCTAGCAGGACGCAGTATCGCCAGAACAGGTGACGAGCCAGCGGTTACCAAGTCACAGCAACTGATTAAAATTGATGACGACATCATGCTCTACGACACCCCCGGTATGCTATGGCCCAAGATTGAGAATCCCAATTCTGGCTTTCGCCTTGCTGCCACTGGTGGCATTAAAGACACTGCTTTTGACTTTTCGGATGTGGCGAGTTATACCGCTGAATATTTGATTCAAGCGTACCCAAACCTGTTAAAAGAACGTTATAAAATAGAAGATTTACCGCAAACCGACTGGGAATTCTTCGAAGTGGCGGGTCGTAATAGAGGGTTGCTCAAAAAAGGCGGTGTGGTGGATACTTACCGTATGTCTGAGATTTTGGTTAATGAATTACGCAGTGGCACATTGGGTCGCATTACCTTGGAAACCCCTGCCATGCGGGAAGAAGAAGACAAACTGGTAGAGCGGATACGAGAAGAAGCTGAGCTGAAAAGATTGGCTAAGATTGAAGAGAAAAAGCTTCGTCGTAAGCGTGCTAAGAAGAATCGCAAGTAGGTTTTTGAGTTAAAACATTTGCAACGAATGCTGAGGCTTTAATCTACTGTTTATTAGAACTTAGTAGCTATTCCTGCTATACGCTTGTATCTGCCAGCCTAGGCGAGGCAGTGACACGATTTGAGTCATTACTGTTGCCTCGATACTACCTCAAAATCTAGCCCCTGCAACTCGCCCAGACCAGCAGGATACCGCTCCTATCAGGGCTAGCGGTAATATTGTGTTCTTGCTAGTACTTAGCGTGATTTGAATGTTCTAATATAAAACGTTAGTTGCCCACACTATCACTTTTAAAAACTAATCAGTAATCGTTACAAATAGCATATCTATATTCTGAGGCTATTTCTTCAACTGTTCCCTTATCTTACTCAGTTCCTCAACTAAGGGATCTTTATATCCTTCACTAAACTCGAATACTCTTAAATCGATTTTGATTTTCTCAGTAATTTTTCTAACACTCGTTTCATATTGAGCAATAATCTCAAACTGCAAAGGCAGCAAATTTTCAGATTCACCAAAAATACGGAATCCTTGAGCTAAAGCAAATAATAATTCCTGATCAGGAGCGAAACTGTCAATTTCAGAATCAAAAACTGGGAAATTTTTCAAATTCTTATTTATATCATCAAACTGATAGAAGTCTTTATCAAGGGTAAGCTTTAAATTTCTAGCAGATGTTTTACCCGTATTCTTGATTCTTAAGTATATAATAGGAGTATTCGGACGAACAAAAGGCTCTATAACTATATATGGACGAGACATGGCTTCATTTTGTTCTTTCAAAATGTCTACTGTAGCTTTATTACTTTTAGAAATTTTATAAGTTAAATATGCATAAATAATGGTAGTCACGACTAAGACTAGTGTTAGGAAAAAATTATAGTCCATATATTACCTTTTAATATTACTTATATTGATAAGGGGTACGTGAATTATGACTTATTTCAATTCCTAAAAGTATATTTGATTTAGTTATATAGTTCAGTCTTTGACTACATTCGGTAATAGAAATCCCTTTTTAAAACCCTCATATAAAACGCTATACTAACTAATACAATGCCTTATCCTATGACCCAGCCAACCGCTAACCCAAAAACTAAAACTGAAACCCAAACTGAAACCCATTCCGAAACTCAAACCTTTAACCACACTACCTCCGAACTCGACAGCTTTGCTCCCCGTATTCTTAACTGGTTCGATAAAAACGGTCGCCATGACCTACCGTGGCAACAGCACAAAACCGACAAACCAAACCCTTATATCGTTTGGTTATCAGAAGTGATGCTACAGCAAACCCAAGTCACGACTGTTATTCCCTACTTTGAGCGGTTTATGACCTCATTTCCAACGGTGCAGGACTTAGCCAATGCCGAATGGGATGTCATTGCCGAACATTGGGCAGGTATGGGTTACTACGCCCGTGCTCGCAACTTGCACAAAGGGGCCAAGCAACTGGCCGAGATTATTAAAAAGACAGGTGAGTATCCAACAACCCTAGAGGGTTGGGAAGCTATCTCTGGCGTCGGCCCATCTACAGCAGGCGCTATCGTAGCAATGGGACTGCATGGCTACGGGGTGATTTGTGATGGTAACGTCAAACGAGTGATGACTCGCTGGGCAGGTAATGATGGCGATATCATGAAGTCGGCTACTACCAAGGAGTTGTGGGCATTGGCAGAGCGATTGACACCCACAGAGGATAGTGGACACTTTGCACAAGCCATGATGGATATGGGAGCGACCTTATGTACGCGTCGCAACCCTAATTGTGAATTGTGTCCTATTAACGAGGATTGCATCGCCCATGCTCAAGGTCGTGAAATGGACTATCCAGTAAAAGCCAAAAAGAAACCCAAACCGAGCAAATTTAGCAATGCGTTGGTTATTATCAATCCTAAAAACGAAATACTTTGGCTACAACGTCCTGATAGTGGTATTTGGGGCGGATTATGGGTATTGCCGTTGCAGTTTGATAAAAAGACACTTGGAAAAAATGTGGTTTCCACCTCGGATGAAGACAGTGCTTTTGAAAGTGAAAACACGCTTGCAGAACAAGTGGTTGATAAATGGATAGCAGATAATAGCTTAAATCCCATCTCAATTAGTGATGGGTTATTAGACGACTCCCCTATTAAACATACTTTGACCCATTTTCATTGGTATTTACAACCTAAACAGCTTATTTTGGATAACAAACAATCGAGAGCGTTAACACAGCACCTTGAAAAAGCGGATATTAACTTGGTTTGGTTGTCAGCAGATGAGGCAAAAGCAACGCTGGGATTACCGAAGGCGATGCTGAAGGTCTTGGAAGTAGTTGGTTAAGACTTTTTTTAGGTCAATTACAGCTTGATTAAAGGTCGATTGAATACGGAGAATAATATGCACATCGCTATCCTAACGATAACTTTATCCCTACCCGGATGTGGGTCATTGAAAGAAAAGCGTACTCGGGTGGGTGGACTACATCAGCGCTTTGGTAAAAATCCTGCTATTGCCGTCTGCGAAAGTGGCGAGCGTGACCGACATGACGCCAGTGAATGGACGTTTGTGGTTGTGCAAACCTCTAAACGTGAGGTTGAATCGTTATGCGCTCAAATTGAAGACAAGATACAAAGCATTGTTGATGGCCGGATTATGAATATTGAGAAGGAATTTATTTAAGCTAATTGCAGTGAGTCTCAAATATAAATTCAAAAGGTCATTTATGGATAAGCCTAAAAAAATTAAAGACAACCCATCAATTTCTAAGATATCAAATCAAATTGAGTCATTTGATGCCATTACAAAGCTATCTCCAATCATAAAGAAAATCCTTCCAAAAACAGAACCACTGTTTAAGCAGTTTAATGAGATTTAGAAACAAGCTAAAATATTTGACATACCAGACAATTTTAATGAACGCTTTGCAGATTTGGGATGGTTAGCCTATGAGTCAATGAATATAGATATTATGGAAAAAGCTATTAAAATATTTGATTTAGATGGCAAACATACTGCTGAACAATTTCTTACTGATTATGTTGAAAACGATAAAGAAAGAAAACTCATAGACAATTGGCGACCTCGTGCAACGTTTGATATTTCCTATCTACCCAGTAAGAGAATAGCTAAAGAATTACCTAAAGATACACCAGAGAGAGCAGTCTCAGAGTTTACTGAAAACTATATATAATTAAAACTACTATTCATAGTGTCACGGTCATAATCTAGCAGATAATGATTAAACATATTAAAAAAGCGTCGTTTTAGCTCAAAATTCTCTCCAATAATATCCATGCCTCTATCATCATATGGATGAGCTAAAACGGCTAATTTAAGGTTAAAAAAATAAATTTTTGCGTTAACTTTTGGATGAATATTAAAGTCACTGGCGATAGCTGACCATAATAATTTAAAAACTTCAGTACGACTAACAGGAATAATAATAAATGTTCTGAAATAATCTGTCTCTGGAAAGTCCTCGTCTTTTGGGCATTTTTCTTGCCATATTTCACATGAGTGCTTGTCAATCTCAATATCTAATTCTTTTAATTGTTTAAAAACTGATAAATTTGCCAATAATCCTGTTTTACCATAGAAACTAATACAAGCATATACCTCATCTTGCTCATTAAATAAGGCATCTAATATCTCAATACCTTTAGACAATGCTTGATGAAACTGCTCGATAAATGAACCGCCAGTTGACAACTCAAAACGCAACGATTTTTCATATAAATAAAACAAGCCATGTCTAAAAGCTTTCTTACCAAACTCTTTATAGACTTGATTTCTAATGGTAAATGAGCTTTTTAACATATAAATCCTAAATTGTTTATACCACCTTTGTACGTAGCATCCCCGAGCAATAAATCTTTCCTGGTTTGGGCATTTGACCTTTGTCGGTAAGTGTTAGCCAGCTTTCAAGTAACCGTTGCGACTGCTTTATGCCTAAATCGGTTAGGGGAATGGTTTTATTAGGCATAGATTCTACGCCAGTATTAGCCATACTTCGCACATGATGAGAGATAAAAATAGATTTCATTAGGTAATTCGCTGTCAATCTATTATTGCATTTAAAAATAACGTAAGAACGTTGTTGTATTATCGACTTTATGTGTATTTGTTGATACAGTGCTTTTACCAACTTTTTTATAGGCAATATGTGCTTATTATACCGCCTCAGAATTAAAACCAAGACAATGTGAGACTTCTGTTTATGTTAAAGAAAATTAGTTTATTTATTGCGCCTGCACTGGTGTTTGTAGGCTGTGCTCAGGCTCCAGTACAACAAAAACCAGTACAAACAAAACCTACGCCAGTGATTGTGGTAAAACCGCAGCCGCCAAAAGTAACCCCACCTAAGCCCCAGCCTGTCCCTAATGCCACTTATGACAGCTTCTCCGAATGGAAATCAGACTTTACCAAACGTGCCATCGCTGAGGGCCATAATGCTTATGATGTGCAACGTTTGATGGATACGGTTAGCTTAAACAGTCAAGCCATTTCACTGGACTCTCGCCAGCCAGAGTTTGCAAAAATGCCGTGGGACTATGCTGACTCGGCTGTATCCAGCGGCCGGGTTAGGACTGGTAAGAACAAGTTTGCTGAGCAGCGCAGCTTATTGACTAGGCTTGAGTCACAATATGGGGTCGACGCCGAAATTATTGCGGCCATTTGGGGTATGGAGTCCTCTTATGGCGCGGTAACGGGCAGCAGCTATATCCCAAGCTCACTTGCCAGCTTAGCCTATGATGGCCGCCGCCGTGGGTTTGCTGAAGACCAATTGCTATCCTTACTGACGTTGCTACAACGTGGTGATGTATACCCTTCCCAATTAAACGGCTCATGGGCGGGCGGTATGGGACAAACTCAGTTTATCCCTGCCACTTGGCTAACCGAAGGTGTGGATGGCAATGGCGATGGGCACCGTAGTCCTTGGACAACTGAGGATGCACTCAGCTCAACAGCCAATTATTTAAGCAACTCTGGTTGGGTGCGGGGGCTTGAGCCTTTTTATGAAGTTACCTTGCCGCCATCACTAGATTTTTCTTATGTGAATACGAAACAACCTGCGGCACAGTGGCGTGCAATGGGAGTAACGCCTATCAATGGTATACACATAGATGATAGCACACCGCTTGAGCTATGGTTACCAGCGGGTAAAGACGGCCCTGCTTTACTGCTAAGCCCTAACTTTGATGTGATTAAGGTGTATAACAACTCGTCAAACTATGCGTTGGGGGTAAGCTTATTGGGTCGTGCTATTTCGGGTCAAGGGGGTATTCAAAAATCTTGGCCACGCTATGAACAGCCTCTATCTACCGTACAAGTTAAAACCTTACAGCAACGCTTGACCAGTGCAGGGTACAATACCAATGGTATTGATGGTATTTTGGGATCAAACACCCGTAGAGCGTTTGCACGTTGGCAAGCTGATAACGGGCAAACGCCTGATGGTTTTATCACTCAACGTAGTGCCTCGTCATTGGTGTGGTGAAAGCTCAGTTTTGTTTATGCACTTGATCGATTAACACCGATGTCGCACCCTAAGTAATCCTATTAGTAATAGTAATAAAACTAGGGCTTGCGACCACAAACTTATCATATGTTATCAATCAGATAGGGACTATAGGGTGCTGTTTTTTGATAGATTCGATAATCGACTCAACCATTTAATAATTGCTCATTTTCTTAAGGTCAATATTGCTCATTTTCTTAAGATCAATAAGGAAAACCAATGATTTTAAAATCAATACTCCCTAAAGCGCTACTTGTCTCCTTGATAGCTATTGGCTTGACTGCCTGCAATATGCCTAATAACTCTGTAGATGGTAAACCTGAAAGTTATGATCGCATTAACCTTCAGGCCAATGCTGTTCAGCGTGTTGATAATGATGAAATAGAAGCCTTGTTATTTATTGAAAAATCGGCCGCCAATCCAAAAAGCCTAACTCAGCAAATTAATCCGTTGATTAAGTCAGCGCTAGAAACCGCCAAAGCCTACCCAAACGTTAAACTCTCAACCGCCAGCCAACACACAAACCCTAACTACAATTACAAAACCAACAAAATTACCTCATGGTCAATGCGTAGTGAACTTAGGTTGAGTAGTACCGATTTTTCTGCCGCCAGCGAGCTGATTGGGGTACTTCAAGATGCAGGCTTACAGGTAGCTCATATAAACTTTAGTGTTTCAGATAAGCAGCGCCAAGACGTTGAAAATCAGCTTATTACACAAGTAACAGATAGCTTTAAACAGCGCGCAGAGGTAGCCCAAAACTCATGGGGCGCATCACGCTACGAACTGGTTAACTTATCTATTAAAAGTAATACAAATGTACCGTCGCAACCTTATTATGGCAATGCCATGTTTACCTCTGCAGATTCAGCAGCAACCAATGAGGCTGCTGCCCCACTGGCAGGCGGCGAGCAGAGAATTGAGATGGTCGCAGAAGGCGCGATTGAACTGGTTAAATAGCGGGTTAAGTAGACAGAGATGCTGCTTTAAAATGCTATGGTTTTGAAATGCTCTGCTTAAAGTTTAACCTTTGAGCCTCATTAAACCTTCTTGTTGCACCGTGGCAACCAAGTTGCCATTTTGCCAGAATTGACCATGGTTTAACCCTTTAGCGTGCGATGTTGTATCGCTCCACATGTCATAAAGTAGCCAGTCATTGATATCAAAAGGACGATGAAAATGCATCGAATGGTCAATGCTGGCCGCTTGAAGACCTTTGGTCATAAAGCTTATACCATGCGGCATTAGCCCTGTTCCCACTAAATAATAATCTGAAGATAGTGCCAAGAGCGCTTGCTGAATAGCAACCGGTTGCGGCCCTAGCTTTGGTATGCGCAACCAGTTTGCTTGCTTTGGCGTCATTGGCTCTGGATGAACGGGATCACGTGGTTTCACAGGTTTAATTTCAACATGGCGAGGCCGCATAAAACGCTCTCGTAAGCCTGCGGGCACATTACCCACATAATGCTCTTTCAATACTTGCTCAGACTCCAAATCTTCTGGTGGGGGGTAGGCTGGCATATCTTCTTGATAGTCAAGCCCACCTTCCATGGGCGCAAAAGAGGCAATCATAGAAAATACAACCTGCTCAACCAAACGACCATCCGCATCTTCTTTATTTTGCACGGCAATCACTTCCCTAGCGGATAAACTAAGACCGTCACGTAGCCGTCTAACTTGGTAGATAACAGGCTGGTTGATACTACCGCCTCGCAAGAAATAGCCATGTAATGAATGGCAGGGCTTATCTTCCTGTAAAGTATGTGCTGCTGCCATGATAGCCTGAGCTAAAACCTGCCCCCCAAAAATACGACTGCCCACATAATCACGGCTCATACCTTCAAACACATCTGGCTTAATTTCAGTCAGTTTTACAGTTTCTAACAACTGGTCTACAAGTGTATGAAAATCAGGCATTTGGCTCTCCGATAGGGTTAGCAGTCTGAATATAATGAAATGCTATAAAAAGGTCTCATTATACATTTTTAGATGTTTTTTGCATTAAGCCTTAGCTTTTTATATAAACACAGTGTCAAATATTTCAATGAAATTATTTATAAAGTGCCCTATAAGTTGCCTTACCAAGCAGACCGCAAAACGCATTATTTATTTAATACTCTACGTAGTCTATGCTAACACTGCTGCCCTCTTTAGTAATAGATAATATTCAAACTACTATTGTCGACTCTTATGTTTATATCCGCGTATCAATGTATCGTTTTATATAAATTTATGGCAATATAGAGGTATCAATTTTAATAGGTTTAACCACTTATCATGTTACCATCTCGTTTAAAACAATCTTTAAAAAACCGTCTTAAAAATCAACGGGAAAAACAAAAAAAGCATCGTGAGGCTAAATCAGCGTCACGGCACGCTGCGCAAAGTTTAAAAGAGCAAGCAGCGGCTACTAGCAATACTATTTCTCGTTCTGGACGCTCAGTAAATCAGCTTTATCGCAAGATATCTGGCAAAACTTTAGATGTGGCTGTTAAGCCTAAGTTACTAGGCGAGCTACCAACGCTTGATACTAGCAATAATGCGTTGACCTTTTATGTATTAAGAGATTATTCCCGATCCAATAGTATACTCGTAGACTTACAGACTCGTGAGTACGGCTTCCCACCGGCATTGGTTGGTGTTGAAGACTCGGTACATCAGGTGGATGAGAATGCGGCTATTATCTTCTTAAACCATCCTCATGCCGGCGATCGTAAAGTATCACCACGACTTGCTAGGCTCGTCAATGCATGCCGACAGAATAATGCGCCAAAAATAAATGTAGTACCAGTGTCTATACTATGGGGGCGTGCACCAGAAAATGAAGACTCATTATTTAAATTGTTAATGGCAGATAACTGGGAAGAGCCTTCTATAGCTAAACAGTTGTTTAATATTGGCATAATGGGGCGAGATACATTTGTCGAGTTTCATCCCCCTCAATCTTTGCATGACATTATTGACTCGCTGACTAACCAAGCAAACACTTCAGCAAATGAGCTCACTGATAAAGCCTTCAGTGATGCGTTAGGAAACCATACGTCTAGTGACAGCCCATCAATGATGCTGTCATCAGAAGATGAAGACGATATCCTATACCAAGCCAAACTTAACCTCCAAGAACAGAGTGCCTCCTCAACGGCATTGATGACCGCTGCTGAAGCCAATTATAGTTTATCGATACTGGTTCAATATAAGCTAAGTGCCTATTTGGACAACAAGCGCAAAAGCATGTTAGGGCCCGACCTGTCTGATAGGCGTAATCTAGTGGATAAGCTTATTTACTCTCCTGCCATTAAACAAGCCTGTAAAGTTGAAGCTGAATCCACTGGTATCAGTACCAGTAAAGCACAAACGCTAGCTCGTGGTTATGCTAATGAGATAGTGAACGACTACTCCTACTCTGTTATTCGTTTTTTCGACCGATTTTTAACGTGGTTATGGACTCAGCTTTACGATGGCGTTGAAGTCCATCATTTTGATCGAGTGCGTGAGTTAGCAGCTGATCATGAGCTGGTTTACGTGCCTTGCCACCGCAGTCATGTTGATTACTTATTATTAACATATGTCATTTTTAAGCGGGGACTGAGCCTACCCTACGTGGCAGCAGGTAAAAATCTGGATGTGCCTATAATTGGCCCATTGCTACGTAGTGCAGTCGCTTTCTATATCCGCCGTAGTTTTAAAGATAACCACCTTTATAAAGCAGTGTTACGTGAATATGTTCATACTTTGATTCAGCGTAATACCCCTATTGAGTATTTTATTGAAGGCGGACGCTCACGATCAGGCCGCTTGCTTCCCCCTAAGCTTGGTATGCTTGCCATGACAGTACATAGCCAACTGCGTCAATCTAACAGACCCATGGTATTTATCCCAACCTATATTGGCTATGAGCGCATCATGGAAGGTGGCACATATATTGGCGAACTAAAAGGTAAGCCGAAAGAATCTGAATCTTTATTAGGTCTACTGAAAATTAGCCGAAAAATTGAGCGTATTTTTGGTCATGTACATGTCAGCTTTGGTACGCCGCTGCATATGGAAGATTTCATGAAGAAGTTTGATGTAGAGCCAAACTCTCTACCTGCTGACCGCAATGACACCACGCTTGATGACAAATCCACAGCCATGATTAATAACCTGAGTGTTAAAATCATGCAGCATATCAACAAAGCTGCGGTGGTCAATCCCATTTCACTATTGTCACTGGTACTGTTATCTACCCCTAAAGCGGCATTAGATGAAGACAGATGCCGTGAGCAAATTGCCCTATGTCAACGACTTGCTAATGATGTGCCTTATGATCAAGACACCATTATTACCGATATGCTACCGCAAGCTATTATTGACTATGGTATAAAATTAAAGCTTATTGAACGCACACCCCATATTTTAGGCGATATGATCAAGGTGTTGCCTAAACAAACGGCAATTTTAAGCTACTTTCGCAATAATATTTTGCATGTGTTCATTATGTCTTCATTTTTAGCAGCCCTTATTGTTCGTAATGGCCGTATCGAACGTAGACAGTTAGACAGTATCGTTACTCAAATGTACCCATTTTTACAGGGCGAACTCTTCTTATATTATGCAGCACGCAATGTACCAGACTTAATTACCAAACAGCTAGACAGTCTTATTAAACAAGACATAATCATTGATTTGGGTAACGATGTGCTTGGTACGCCAGAAGCTAACAGTGAAAACTATCAACAACTGACTATGTTGGCAGCTCCGGTATCACAAAGCCTTGAGCGATACTTTATGACGTTAGCCCTTTTAGCACAGCAAGGGTCAGGCAATCTAACGGCAGACCAGGTAATAGATTTATGTCATTTGCTGGGTCAGCGTTTGTCTGTTTTATATGCCGATGACATCCCAGATTTTTTTGACCGCGCTTTATTCAGCAGCTTTATCGGTGCGTTGGAACGATTTGGTTATGCAAGCAAGGATGAAGATACAGACACCCTGATATTTGATGAGCGTATTAACAACATCGCTCGCTTTTCAAACTATGTGCTGAGCCCTGATGTGATGCAGGTATTGCAACATGTCGCTACGCTCGATGAGGACGAGATTGAACATGCGATTAATGAAATTAACAACAAAAAGCAGAGTAAGTTTAGCCGTAAAAACAAAGCTAATACAGCATAGGTAGTAGAGCAAAACTACACAAACAGGGTTAAAGTAGACCCTATATAACAATCGTAAGTTGTGGTGTTGGATATCGTTGAATGTTATTTAAATTAAACCTTAAATAAAACACGGCATAACTCGAAGGTTATGCCGTTTTTAATACTACTCGATAAATTAAGTCGCAATTTTCTTATATTTCATCCTTTTAGGACCGGCATCATCGCCTAAGGTTTTCTTACGGTACGTCTCATACTCAGAGTAATTGCCGTCATACCAAACTGGACCTTCTGGCTCGAAGGCGAGGATATGGGTCGCAATACGATCAAGGAACCAGCGGTCATGTGACACAACCAACACCGAGCCTGGGAACACTTGAATCGCATCCTCAAGCGCACGTAGCGTCTCTACATCCAAATCGTTTGATGGCTCATCGAGTAAGATAACGTTAGCACCCTGCTTTAAAGTTTTGGCAAGCTGCAAACGGTTACGTTCACCACCAGACAAGTTGCCAACTAGCTTCTGCTGGTCTTGTCCCTTAAAGTTAAAACGACCAATATACGCACGGCTTGGCGTTTCATAATCACCCACTTTAATGATATCTAAGCCGTCTGATACTTCCTCCCACACGGTTTTGCTATCATCTAAATTGTCACGTACCTGACCAACATAAGCCACACTGACACTCTCGCCAAGCTCAACCGACCCTGTATCTGGCTCATCCTTACCCGTCATCATATTAAATAATGTGGTTTTACCTGCACCATTTGGTCCAATAATACCAACGATAGCCGCAGGCGGTACATTAAAGCTTAAGTTTTCATAAAGCAGACGTCCATCAAAAGATTTTGAGATATCATTAACCTCAATCACTTTATTACCTAAACGAGGGCCAGGTGGAATATAAATTTCAGCCGTTTCGTTACGTTCTTGGAACTCTTTTGAGTTAAGCTCCTCAAAGCGTTGCACACGCGATTTAGACTTAGCTTGCTGACCTTTTTGGTTTTTACGAATCCAATCAAGCTCTCTTTTAAGCGCTTTAGCAAACGACTCCTCTTGCTTTTGCTGCTCTTCTAAGCGTTTGTTTTTCTGTTCTAGCCACTGTGTATAGTTACCTTCATACGGATAACCATGACCACGATCAAGCTCTAATATCCACTCAGCAACATTATCTAAGAAGTATCTATCATGAGTAATGGCGACGATAGTACCGCTGTAATTTTGTAAGAACTGCTCAAGCCACGCTACTGACTCTGCATCCAAATGGTTGGTTGGCTCGTCAAGCAGTAGCATATCTGGTCGAGATAGCAATAGACGACACAGTGCCACACGGCGTTTCTCTCCACCAGAAAGTTTGCTAACATCAGCATCCCAAGGTGGTAGACGTAGTGCATCAGCCGCTTTCTCTAGCTTAGTATTTAGATTATGTGCGTCCCATGCCTGAATAATGTCTTCCATTTTGCCTTGTTCTTCGGCTAACTTGTCGAAGTCCGCATCAGGCGCAGCATATTCTGCATAAATTTCATCAAGGCGAGCAAGCGCATCAAGTGCCTCACGCATGCCATCTTCTACATTACCGCGCACATCTTTGCTATTATCAAGCTGGGGCTCTTGCGGTAAATAGCCAATCTTAGTACCCGGCTGGGCACGGGCTTCACCGCTGTAATCGGTATCTACTCCCGCCATAATGCGCAGTAAGGTGGATTTACCTGCACCATTTATACCCAGCACACCAATTTTGGCACCAGGGAAGAAAGAAAGATTAATATTTTTTAGAATTTCACGCTTAGGTGGAACAAGTTTTGACACGTTGTTCATCGTGTAGATATATTGCGCCATTAAGACTCCATTATTCTAGTTTCAGTAGCCAGATTTTCTGTACTATTTGCAGTTATAAAATTAAAAACAAATGATGGCTGCATTATCGCATACTTAGCCTCATCTTATCATCTCCACTTGATAGCTTATTTCCAATTAATACGTTAATACGAGCTGCCTAACAATCACAGATTAGACCCACTACACTGCTAGCATAAAACTGTACTGGTTCTGAATAAGCGGCGAGATAATCTGGATAAGCTATGGGATCCATAGTGATAACGATTGGACTATAAAAGAAAATGCGATAGCAATAAAACAAACACCCTCATTCCTATCATATCTTTGTGATAAAGTAGTACAAATTAATACCATAACACGTAAAAATCAAACACATAAATGAGTGTTAAGTGTAGATAATATGAGTATTAATTGACTGGTATAGGTTTATTGCTTAATACTCTGACCAGTCATTGATTATAATATATAAAGGAATCTGCACATGAAAGAACACGTTAACATTACCCACAACACTGATGCAAAGCGATTTGAAACTACTATAGACGGGCACACGGGTTACATCAGCTATCAGGACCAAGGGGACACTTTAGTATACGACCACACTATTGTTCCAAAAGAACTTGGCGGTAAAGGCGTTGGTTCCGCACTGGTTAAGCATGCTTTAGATTTTGCTCAAGCGGAAAACAAAAAGGTAATCCCAGCCTGCTCCTTTGTAGAGTCTTATATTAAGCGCCATCCCGAGTACCAAGATTTAGTGCATTCATAGCACATCCAAAAATTAAAATAGCAAAAAACGAGTTCAAGCCCTAAGTTCAAGCCCTAGAAGCTATAGTCAAAGAAGTCTAAAATGGTTACAAGGCAACCGAGTGCAAGTACTACTGGAGTAGGCTTAACGAGGTTAACGCCGTAACCGTTTAGTAGTTCGCTGACTATACCCTCGCCACAAATAGTTGGCTCAGTGAGTTTGATACTGCTAATTTATTTTTTGGTAAAATCGCAATACCCCATTCTAAATATTTTTATCTATTAGGAGAGTTTATGAGTCATCTTACTGACGCTCAAGTTGCCCTACAATTAGACGAGTTGCCAGGCTGGACAAAGGATGGCCAGTACATTATCAAAACTTATGAGTTTGGGAGTTTTGTAGAAGCCATTAGCTTTATGACTCAAGTTGCTTTTCATGCTGAGGAGATAGAGCACCATCCTGAGTGGACTAACGTATACAATAAAGTACACGTGCGACTAACCACACATGATGTGAGTGGTATTAGCAGCCATGATATTCGCTTAGCCAAACGAATGGAACACATATTTAAACCCAGAGATGTTTAGATATTTAGATCCATAGATATTTAAACCTTATTAAGTCTGCCTTTACAAACACACAACCTACTACTAAATCCAAAAACTTAAGTAGTCAGAAAAACCAGAGTAAGCCCTACAAATACCAAGGTGGGTCTGATAAATGAATTATGGCTACGACTATGGCTCATAGAGTTTACCCCTCCTATTATATTTTTAAAAAAGGTATAACTTGCCGTTACGGAAAGTTGTTAAGCACCTAAGCCTGTAGTATGCTTCGAATCGCAAAAATCAATGCGATTAAATATAAACAGGTAAAATAGTTGTGGCAAATTTCAACACACACCTCACGGGTGGCTTTGCTATCAGTGGGGTTTTAGGATTAGTGGCTTATAAAGCAGGACTGGTCAACGCTAACGAATTTTTGCTATGCGTGCTGGCTGGCACTGCTGGTGGGCTACTTCCCGATATTGATTCCGATAATTCAACACCTATCAACATAGGCTTTGACTTGATGTCACTTGCCTTAGCTTTTACCTTGACTATTCAATGGCGAAGTTCACTGTCTTTAATGTCTATGTTGGTATTGTGGATAGCAAGCTATGCCTTAATTCGCTATGGTGTTTTTTACATATTTACCCGTCTAACGACCCACCGAGGTATTATTCATTCTGTCCCCTACATGGCTGTAATGGCATTGGCCCTAGTGTGCGTTAACTATTATTTTTTGGAGAGCTCTTCTATTGTCAGCTGGCTTTATGGTTTATTCTTAATGATTGGTACTTTAGTTCATTTAGGACTGGATGAAGCTTACAGTGTCGATTTATTAAACAGACGTCTGAAACGTTCTTCTGGCACTGCCTTTAAATTTTATAAGGACAGCCAGCGTTTTCACTATCTAGGCTTGTACGCCATATTGGTTCTATTTATAACAGTATCACCACCATTTGACCCTTTTTGGCGCAAGCTAACTGATCCCATCACATGGTGGTTATTAAAAGAGGCGTTATTTCCCGCCCTATTAGTAGGCTAATTTATCTCATTAATAGAGTCGTTGTGAGTGCTTATTGTCTACCAGCGCTGAGATTGGTTTCCCTCCTATCATGTGATTTACTGACGAAAGTGCTAAATATTGGCACGGGAAGATTCTGGCGGATTAATTGTGAATATACATAAGAAGTATTGTTTTCGGCAAAACTTAACTCGGCTACTTTCGGATTAATATAGGCGTGTTGATACCACTCTTCCACCGTCCAGTGCTCTGTCAAATAATTATCTTTTAACTCATTGCTCTCATTTGTCTCTTGATCGCTATTGGACAAAAAACCCATATCAAAAAGATAGTTGGGCAAATAGCCAGACATCCATATACGATAATCTATAGGCAAGCGTCCTCCGCTTACTTGTCTCGCCATTTCAAACACCACGTTGGTACAGTTACTGGTCAAGGTGTTGTACCATTGTGGCTGACGTTGCAGTGTCTCTGCTCTGTTTAAGTAAGACTCAAATAAGCCTCGCACTTCATTAATTGTCACACCACGAATCGGAAAAATATATACGTGCTCACCACGCACATTCGAGCGTGTATATAAGATATCCCGCTCCTCTGCGGCGATAAGGCTCATTTCAAACTGACGAAAAAATCCAGCTAACGCTGAAAAAGACTCTCCATTTTCTTTGCGTATCTCCACTGAAAAAGTAAGCGGACGCTCATCAATAAACCGAAAACTTATCAAAGTATGTGCAACTTCTGGGCCCATCCAATATGAGTTAATCACATCCAAACCACTAAGCTTACTCATATCAATCGTTCGACTATGCCAGCGCTCTTCTACTACCTCAATACCCTGTGCATCATCTGCAAGTTTTTTGTAGCTAGGTATCTCGCTTTGCACACTCACATTAACGCCGTCGGTGCGTTTCCAACTAAAGTCTCGCACATTGTGTAGTGTGACAATATCGGGATTGGTATCATCTCGAGTTACGCTTAATGCGCGAGCAACTTGCGGCTGCCACATTCTGTCCTGCTTAGCAGGCAATAGCACAAACCAAGTTGCCACGGCCAGCCATAAGGCAGCATAGCCAAGTAATACACGAACCCAATAGGGGTGTCGGCGCATAAAACCCAATAATGTGATGGCTGCAGTTGAGAAAGCAACTGTACCAAATATCACTTTAAACAAGGGATAATCAGCAAAATGAAACCATATGATAAAACCAAGCCACAATGCTGATAGTAACAAGCTAAGGAATATGAAGGTTTTTATGATATAGGCGGTTATTGCCTTCAGTGTAGACTGTTGTTTTAGAGAACTGTCTAATACTTTATTGTGGCGGGATGGGGAGAGTAGCGTAATTTTTAACCTCCTTAACCTACCTTTTGAGGGGCTTTGTGAGTTTTTTAAATTTTTTAACATAGAGACCTTTTGTGCAGCATTTAAAACTAAATAGCCATCAATCCTTGTGAATATAACAAATTATTTGTTATAACATTGAAAATTTCACACCTATTAATATGCTAAAACCAGCCTATAGCAAGCAAATAATACCCTAGCTACAGCCTGTATAACGATATCTCACACTGACGATAAAAAATATTCTGCTTAACCGTTGAATATAAAACCGCCTTGGGATAAAGTGAAAATAATTTTGGTAACAATACGAGGTTAATGACTTTCCCATGTCTGATGACAATTCCAGTACAGCCAGTTGGTCAATGCGCGGATTAAAGCGCTGGCTAAATACCGCTCCCGAAACTCGCGATGAGCTGATTAAATTAGTGCAGGATTCTCATAAATTTCTAGAGCCTGATACTGTCGATATGCTTGAAGGTGTATTAGACCTGCCTGCCACCCCTGTGCGTGAGATTATGACGCCACGCCCCCAAGTAGAAGGGGTGCATGAGAACGATAGCTTGGCTGATATCATGGATATGATTTTAGAAACTAGCCATTCACGATATCCTGTTTTTGATAGCCAAGATGACGATGCCGTTATTGGGATTTTACTGGCAAAAGACCTTCTACCTCTTTTGGTTAATTTAATCCGCCAAGGTCAAGACACTATTAACTCATTCCGTTTAAAATCCATAGTGCGCCAACCTTTATATATTAGTGAGACCGCCCGCTCAGACACCTTACTCCGTTCACTACAACGTACCCAAGTACACATGGCCGTGGTCGTTGATGACTTTGGCAATATGGTCGGTGTGGTAACCATGGAGGATTTGCTTGAGGAGATTGTGGGCGACATTGTTGATGAACACGACGACATTGTGGAAGACAGTGACTTAAATAATATTGTTCCTCATGAAGAAAAGGCTAATACATGGGTCGTTCAGGCATCTACACTCATTGAAGATTGCAACGAAGAGCTAAACACCCCGTTTGATGATACTGACGTAGATACCATGGGTGGACTTGTGATGCAGGCGCTTGGCGATGTTGGGGGAGATTTAGAGGGAGAAACCGTCACTATTGATGGTTGGCTCATCTCTATCATAGATGTAGAAGGTAGGTTTATTAAGGTGCTAGAGTTAACGCCTGTTAATACAGCCATACCCCACGATAAGTAGGCATAAGGTAGCCTTATTATACGTTTATGATTAGGCTATATGGTATGGGTGTCGTTGATTATTCGGTATTACCCTTTATCTAAAAGCTTATGGCGACTCTAATAACTTATGACAACTTAACCCTTCATGAGAATGTTTGACGAAGATACACAAGAGTATCGTCAAACATTCTCGGCGTCAAACTGTCAGTACTAAATATGGCCAAACCAATTTAAACTGACGATAAGGAAACCGAGCGCAGGCTCGTTATAAAGTAGTAGGTTAGCAAGACAATGGTAACACCATCATAATCTAACATTGGCCTGACGCAACAGCAATTACGAAATAAGTTTACGGGTCATACTCATTACCGACCTTCTTAAGGTTCAATCCATTACTCAGAAAAGTCTAGCTCAAATACGACTGAACTTCCGCTAACCTCAAACCCCACCAATAATAATGGCTTACCAGATGGCGAGTTATCCGCTGAGATGAATGTTAACCCTTCTGGACCTAAATCGCCATCTACATCAGCCGCTAATACTCCCTCTTTTGCAGCAGCAAGCTTGTCATCATCAAACGTGCGTGTATTTACCTCACCTAAAAACTTAACATCAGTTGGGTCAGTGACATCAAAGGCCATCACGCTAGAAATACGCTCAAGCCCTATGAAAGCAATGGTCTGTGAACCAACCTGACCCACTGTAACACCTTCTGGTTCGACACCTTTATTATCACTACGGTTATCAAAGCTATTTTTATCATTACTTGCGTTAAAGTTATCGGGATACTTATCAGCGGTGTACATTGCCATAAAGCTGCCGCTATCGTAGACAGGCGTACTTAAGTCATCAGTATCCCAAATACTAAATGAACGTGCACCAAAACTATATAGGTTCTCATAAACACCATCACCATTGCTATCGCCCATAGATGCTGAGAATTTGATTTTACCTAAAGCTTTTTTATCGCCACATTCCAAGTTGTGACAAGCCATCACATTAAATTTAGCAGGATCAACCTTGACATCATTAAAGCCTATTTCCTCTCCAAAATTACCCCATTCGCGGGCATCACCTTCATTGGCGGTGATGAGATAGTTTTTACCATTGATAGCATAAGTGGCTATCGAATCAGGCATATACATTCCCATTATCGGCCATGTGGTAATGTTAATTGCATCATCTTTATTACTTACATCCAGCGCATTACCTTGAATCGAATGATCTTTTGCACCTAACGGCTCAATGGATGCGACGGTAGCGCTTACAATATCCACAACCGCTATGGCATTATTTTCTTGCAAACTCACATAAGCGGTTTTGCTGTCGCTATCGACAGCAATATACTCTGGCTCTAAGTCTTCAGCGACTGTACTCAACGTACCATCGGCTTTTTTACCAAAAATACGTACGCCTGCATCAAGCAGCGATTGTTTTTGGCTATTGAAGTCTGTAAATGTGGCAGTTTTAACAATTGGGTTGTTGATATCCATGATGTTAATAACACTAATAGAACCTTCGGCATCTACCACATAATCGTCATCAGGCTCACCTTCATTAGCCACTATTAGATAATTACCATCTGGCGTGAAAGTAAGCATATCTGGCAATGCACCCACTTTCAGACTGTTTAAGCGTTTTAACGTATTGGCATCATAAATGACCACATAGCCATTGTCTGTTTTCACATCTGCTTGCACCGCAATTGCCATTACATCACCATATACCGCCACACTGTTCACTGTATTACCAGCGTCTGATACATCCAATGACTGGATAAGTGTTGGTGTCGTTATATCTGATAAATCAAGCACATCGACTTTTCCATTCTGTGCGTTAACCACAAACCCATGTTTACTGGGGGGATGAAAAGCGGTAATTTCTGCGGCAGACTTATCAAAAGCCCCATGAATATAACTACCAGTTTTGGTAAAGGTCACACTTTTATAGTTGGTAGGCGCAGTAACATCTGGTCTTGGATTGTCATTCACATCAACTACCGTGTTTGAGTCACTACCGCAGGCAGATAAAACCATTACTGAAGAGACAAAACCTAAAAGCAGCGTAGACTTCATCAGTTTATGACGTCGTGTTTTATCACTCGGGTTGGATACTGAGCAGTTTCTCATGGATTGGCCTTTTGAATTGAAATTAGCATGAATGAACACAAAATATCTGGTCAGACTATCTAAACTTTGTTAAACCTTAATGACATTAGTCTATTTAGTAACTATTTACGAAAAGCTTAATAGTACAAAGCTTATAGTCGTCAAACTTAGCGGGTTCAACCCATCACTTAAATTAATATCATACAAAAGCCCACTATCTTAATAGAGACAGTGGGCTTAGTAAAAATGGGCTTAGTAAAAAAGATTTAATACAAATATTAGGGCATTAAACAATAGATTAATACAGTGTCAAAGTACGCTTGCATTCGCTTACTTTAGCCCCTTTTTTATTCCATTCATAAACACTATTACAGGGGCTTTAAAAGCATCGCATTAATCTAACTAAATTACTAACTAACGGACTACCGTACGATATTTAACGACGGCTGTTTCATTAATACCTAGTCCTTCAAGTGTCCAGCGTAAATGTTTATAGTATTCCAGTGGTAAATCTTGTACTTGACCATTTATACGGGTACGTAACGGTGTACGACTAAACGTATTACCATCAATACTGGCAAAAGCATTCTTAGGTGAGATATCGCCTAGCAGTTTAACCTGATCAGGGATGCTCATTGTGACCGTCATAGAGCGCATACGATCCGCACTGGTATTGGTAATATAGGTATGATATTCAATGACATTACCCTGACGTAGACGTGTACTTGAATCAATTGGCATCAATGTTGGGTTGCCTTGAGCATCTGTACTGACTAACGCAGCTACCGTTTTTGTCGAAACATTTGTTGCCTCGGATCTGGTACCATCTTCCACCATCTGTGCATTACTGGCGCTTGTTGGATTGTCTAATTCTGGTTCTGGAGTTGGCAATATTGCCTGTGCACTCATACTGACACCACATGCCAGCACCATTAATGCCCGACCTGTTAATTTAGAAGCAACCTTTGACGTGCTAAAGACATCTAATGCTTTCATAAAGCTTTATTCCTTATTATATTTAAAATGATCAATAAATTTTATCTACGCGTTTCAAGTTGTGCAAATGAACTATAGTCAAACTATTTTCTAATAAGCCACTTAAAAATGGTTAACCATACAATTATTCATAATAATCACATTTGCGAAGAATAAATATGAAATATTGGTTCATAGTATGCAATAAAATTAATAAATTATCTGTATTAAGTCCGTTTAACTGTCTTTACTGGTAAAATAAAGATAGCTCAACATGGCATTTTTTGCTATCGTAAAAGCGTTACTTTCTCTTCTTAAAGCCTAATTTGATGTTTATATGATTGATACTGCTATGCCACAAACTACAACTGACTATGTTCATTGGTTTCGCAACTCTGCTCCCTATATTAATACCCATCGAGGCAAAACATTTGTTATCATGTTTGGCGGCGAAGCTGTCAACCATCCTAATTTCAAAAATTTAATTCACGACTTTGCACTACTGCATAGTTTAGGGATTAAACTGGTACTGGTACATGGAGCGCGGCCTCAAATTCAGAAAAACCTCGAAAAACAAGGGCTAAACTTAGAATCTCCGCTTCATAACGACATTCGAGTTACCCCTCGCGAGGCACTGCCTTGTATTTTAGAGGCAGTCGGCGCTATTCGCCTTCAAATCGAAGCTCAGCTTTCTATGGGGCTTGCCAATTCGCCTATGTACGGGTCACGTATTGATGCCGTATCTGGTAACTTTGTTACCGCAAGACCTTACGGTGTTCGAGACGGTGTCGATTATCAAATGACAGGGGAAGTCCGCTCAATCGATGTAGAAGCAATAAGAAACAACCTATTGCATAACCATATGGTCATCTTAGGCTCTATGGGTTACTCTGCAACCGGCGAAGTATTTAATCTATTAGGCGAAGACGTTGCTTTAAATGCCGCTGTTGCTTTAAATGCAGATAAACTCATATTCTTAGGCAGTGAGGATGGCATTAATGAAGAAGGTCGCCTACTGCACGCCATGATACCAAATGAGGTAGATCGCTTCTTGCGCGACCGTGATTTAGATCGTGAAATATACTATTTTTTACACTGTGCAAGTCAGGCGTGTCGCCAAGGCATTCATCGTACTCACATCATATCCTATGCTAAAGATGGCGCCTTGCTTGAAGAGCTATTTACACGAGATGGTTCAGGGACATTAATTAGTCACGACCCATATGAAGAAATTCGGCGTGCAACTATCGATGATATCATTGGACTTATTGAGCTACTTAGCCCGCTTGAGCAACAAGGTATATTAGTACAACGTTCACAAGAACGTCTAGAGCAGGAAATAGATAGCTATAGTGTCATTGAGCGGGATGGTATGGTATTAGGATGTGCTGCATTGTACCCTCTAGATAATGACTCTGCAGAGGTAGCCTCAATAGCCATACATCCTGACTACCGAAATGGTAGCCGTGGCGCAGATTTACTGGCTTTTTTAGAACAACAAGCCCGCAGTCATGGCCGTCACACTCTTTTTGCATTAACCACACGCACCTCACATTGGTTTATTGAGCAAGGGTTCGAAGAGGTCTCAGCCGATACTTTACCAGAGCCTCGCCGTACCGCATATCACAATGGGCGAAACTCAAAAGTTTTCAGAAAAAATCTTTGACACTTACCCCATTCTTAATAAAAAAAGCCTTGCATCGCTAAATGCAGGGCTTTTTTAATACTAACTTTCTCAATTCTGAACTTTACTAACCCGAATTTACTAATGTGGCTTTAATGATTCTACATCCATACTTTGTAATGAAATATCTTAAAGTGACTACCCTTAACAAAATAAAATAGATAGAGAAACAAAGTAAATCAACCCTTTCTAAAATCAGGCAGTTTTGAGAACAAGATGCTAATCTTAATTTATGACTTAGCCATTAACTTACTGTTTTGGCATTTCAGGATTAACTTCCAACATCTCTACTTTAAAAATCAACGTACTGTTCGGATCAATAGCAGGATTGCCTGTTTCACCATAGGCTAAATCAGAAGGGATATAAAGTTCATACTCCCCGCCTTCTTTCATTAAACCCAAGCCCTCAGCAAATCCAGGTATCATTTGTTGAACTGCAAATATAGCTGGCTCTTCACGTTCATATGAGCTATCAAAAACAGTACCATCAATAAGCTTACCCTCGTAGTTAACTTTTACCATATCGTTTTCACTAACTGCTTTACCGGTACCTGCTTTAATGACTTTGTACTGTAAACCAGACTCTGTGGTTTTAACCCCTTCCTTTTTAGCATTTTCAGCGAGAAACTTTTGACCTTCCTCTTTATTAGCAGCCGCTTTTTCTTGCATCTTCTCCATCATCTCAATTTGTTTCTTTTCTTGGTAAGTAGTAACCACTTCTTGCATTTGTTCTTCAGTCAGTGCGGCTTCTTTATCAGCATAAGCATCACGAAATCCCAGTTCAAAAGTATCAAGGTTAAGGTCATCAACTATGTCTTTATTGCCTTTAGCCATCATATAGCCAATGCTATAGCCGACTTTTTCAAGCTCACTACTTTGTTCGTTAACCGTGGACACTGAACCCGCTTTCTCAGCTTTATTACCATTATTAGCACAACCAACTGCTAAAACGCTTATTAAAGCAACTGAAAGAACTTTAGGGGCTATGAATTTTTTCATGTACAAAATCTCTTTTTAATTAAAATAAGGTAATTTAAATCAACTATCGTAAATTGATTGTATTCATTGAATAATCTAGTGATTATTACAAGTTTGCAGTAAACATAATTAATAATAAATGATTGTCTGGTAAGTACACTAAATAATTCTCTTAAAACGCGGTAGATAGTTTTAGATCACACTCAATAGTTAAGCATATTAATAAAAAATTAATAAATACTACTTACACTTATAATAGTTCAGAAATATAATAGTTCACATACATAAATTTATAATGACTCGATAGTTGATAGTACCAAAATAGATATTAGATAACCACTACAGTAGGTTAACTGTTAAATTTAATGTATATATTTTGTTAAAAATTTAAGCTAATGTAACAACTATATACACTTATTAAGCAATAATTAATGTTTAGGTGTTTATTATTGGGAATTAATCCGCTAGAGTGTCGTTATAAACTATCTGTTACTCGGGTACTAGTCATTATCAATGCCATTGATACTTATTTAGATTGATTTTAGATTGATTGGTACTGCCAATTTAAATATTAAGTGATAGGATTTAAACCAGCCTGTGCTATAGAAGGCCAACTTAACTATTTAAATCACAGAGGTTATCACTGATAAAAACTATAGATGTACAAGAAAGAATATTTCTAGTTTATTGCTTCAATTTGTTATTATAAAAGTAGTTGTTTACAGGTTTATCTTCAATCTAGAACTTGAATTTCTTATTACCCGGATTTTAATCATCAATTTTTTGTACTCATTACATGTACTTATTACAGGAGAAACAACATGGACAACATGTTTGTTTGGTTTAATAACAATCTTGGTGGGCCAATAGGTTCAATTATTGCCGCCGTACTTGTTTTCGTTATTGGTTGGTTAGTTGCAATGGCTTTAGGCGGTGTTGTTCGTAACCTTCTTTCTCGTATGAATCTAAACCAACGTATGAACTCATCAACGGGTAAAACATACGACATCGAAAATATCATTTCAAAAGTGGTATTTTGGTTTGTTTTCTTAATGGCCATATCTGGGGCATTGAGCATGTTGAGCTTAAATGCTATATCTGCACCGTTTGCCAACATGATTGACGGTGTACTGTCGTTTATACCCACTTTGATTGGTGCTGTAATAGTCGGTGTGATTGGTTGGGTAGTAGCGACTATTGCTCGTACAGCAATTAATGCTGCTTTATCAAAAACATCACTTGATGAAAAGTTAAGCGCGGAAGCTGGCGTTCAGCCAATGAGTGGTACTATCGCTGATATGGTTTACTGGGTAATCTTATTATTTGTTTTAGTGATGGTATTGGGCAAATTAGAGTTAGATGGGTTATTTGCTCCTCTAACCAACATGCTAAATAAAGCGATTAGTTTCTTACCTAATATCTTTATGGCTGGTGTTGTCTTCTTTGTCGGCCTCATAGTTGCTAAAATCATTCGTGGTATTGTTACCAATATGGTCGCCAGCTTAAACCTTCAGGGATTTGCAGAAAAAGCAGGCATTAGTAACAACCGTGAAAATAGCCTACCTAATATTGCAGGCTCGCTTGCGTTCTTAATGATCATTATCCCAACGACAATTATCTCATTAGACACCCTAAATATTGAAGTCATTTCTCGTCCAGCTACCAATATGCTGAACAAGATTATGAATGCACTGCCTAATATATTTACGGCAGCCGCTATATTAATCATTACCTACTTTATCATGAAGATGGTAGCTAACGTGATTAAGGGATTATTAGAGAACACAACTGTTAATGCCTTGCCTGCTAAAGTTGGCTTACAAAGCGCATTGGGTACTACTAAAGTATCAGACCTTGTGGGCTATGCTATTATTTTCTTTGCCATGTTGTTCGCTGCTATTCTTGCGGCTGATTTATTAGGTTTTGAACAGATCAGTGCCATTATTACTATGTTTATAGCCTTTGGTGCAGACATTATTTTAGGTGCGATTATTCTGTTCATTGGTTTCTGGCTAGCTAATATTATTGCAGGTGTGGTTGAACGCTCTGATAAAGGCTCTCAATTCCTAGCAAATATTGTACGTGTCCTTATCATGGGTCTAGTACTTGCAATGGGCCTTAAAGCAATGGGTATTGCTGATTCAATTGTTAACCTTGCTTTTGGCCTTACATTGGGTGCGGTTGCGGTTGCTTTTGCTCTATCCTTTGGTCTTGGTGGCCAAGAAGCTGCCGCTCGTTTCTTGCGCAAAATGCAAGATAAATGCGATGCTGAAGAAAAGAAACCAGTTGTTAAATCTGAAGAAACGTTACCACTGTCAACATCAGGTACATTACCTTCCGATGACACGTTTAACTCTGATAACAACTTATAACTGAACTCTATAATTGGCTGTTTGCTCAGTGTGTCCGTTTTAAAGCGATACATTTAGCTAACTTCAAAAAGGTAGCCTTAGGGCTGCCTTTTTTAGTAGGTCAATTTTATATACCTAATAGATTATAGGCCTTAATAAGTGTATACCTATACGAATCTGCCAATGTCTATGAAAGGTCTATGAAAGTTTACGTAATTTTTACCGCTTATCATTGTCATACCCTCTATTATTATCAAAATCTGCTATTGTCAAAATCAGAGATAATGAACTATATTTATAGCTAAGCACTCACAAGGATATTACCTATGAAACGATTCAAAGATAAAATAGTCATTATTGCAGGAGCGGATTCTGCAATTGGACACGCAACTGCCTTAAGATTTGCCTTTGAAGGGGCGATTGTGATTTTAGTAGGTCTAGATAGAGACTTTATGGAAAATACAGCAGAACAACTTCCTGTTGATACGACTTGGATACATGCTGAGCCCCATCTGACAATCACATGTGATATTAACGAGATAAGCCAGCTTCAAGCTTTAGTCGAACATGTGATTAAAAAATATGAAAAAATTGATGTACTAGTTAACTTGAATAGTAATTTTGACGTCTGTCAAGTAACTCTACCAGAGCTTATTAAGTCAAAAGGAACTATTGTCAACGTTCCCTCACTATCAAGTATGATAAATGACTGGAATATGGCTACTTATAATGAAGCTATTCATAGCGTATCCAACCTAACCCAGTCTTTAGCGAGGGAAAATGGGGCGTACGGTGTTCGGGTAAATGCGGTTAGCCCAAGCGTGACCCTTGAGGATATGCGTTCCCATGATCCGAGTGCGGACGATAAAATCCAAAGGTTTTTAGCTCGAAGCCCATTAGGCAGATTGGCGAATTCTGAGGATATCGCTGCGGCTGTAACTTTCTTAGCCAGTGAAGATGCAGATATAATTACTGGTGTGACTTTGCCTGTGGATGGTGGCGTGAGTATTAACCACTCAACGCTGTAAATCAACCTTAAGATTGCTGGAAAAAGCATTTTTACGTCTGAAAGACCCTACTTGAGCAAGCATTTTTTCATAAAATATTTTAATCAGGTTTTAGCTTGCTTTAGCTGTCTTATCTATATCCTAAGAGTTTATATCCTGCAAAGGCTTTGACAGCCTTTCAGGATGTTTTGGTACAACTCCTTTATACTGTTCTACTATTTTAGCTAAATCCGCATCTATATTGCCAGTTGGTTCTAAAGGGGACATAAACCGTACTTCTTTCGTCTTATAGTCCATAGCCACAGGAATAATAGGAACATTCGCTCCTTCAGCAATGTAGTAGAAACCAGTTTTCCATTTATCAGTATACTCTCTCGTTCCTTCAGGCGCTAAGCCTAAATACAACGCCTCACTAGAGTTAAAACGATCAATACTGGCTTGTAAAACAGTACCTTGCTTACCTCGATTTATTGCGATAATACCTGCCCATTTAAAAAACGTGGAGAGAACCGGATATTTAAACAAGCTCTCTTTGCCTAAAAGCTTGATGTCAAGATCAAGCCCTAAAACCAGCGGAATGGTGTAAACACCATCAAAATTTGATGTGTGCGGCAGACAAATTAATACAGCCTTTGGCACATTAGGAATAGTTCCTACTACTTTCCAGCCCATTAACTTAAAAATAAATCGTCCAATAGGGGGTGCTATTATCCCGCCACGTCGAGGAACCTTCTCTCCGATAGATTTATAGGTTATTACTTGTCTTCTATTAAATACTGTAGCGTCTGATAGCTTAGGCATCACCCTTTATTCCCACGGTTCATTTTACTCTATACAACCCTAAATTTAATGATGAAAGCTTGATAATCACACCATAATTTCGGCCAAATCGCCTTTCCTTTCAAGCCATGACTTACGGTCTGAAGCACGCTTCTTAGCAAGTAACATATCCATCATACTATTGGTGAGCTGCATATCATCCATATCTAGTTGTACTAGCCTGCGCGTATCAGGGCTCATCGTTGTTTCACGTAACTGCTCAGCGCTCATTTCGCCCAAGCCTTTAAATCGAGTGATTTGGGCTTTTTTATTGCCTGTTATATTCGCTAAAATATGTTCAAGCTCACTCTCATCAAGAGCATAGTGCACTTCTTTGCCAATATCAATACGATAAAGTGGTGGCATCGCTACAAATAAGTGACCTGCGTCCACAATGGCTGGAAAGTGTTTGACGAATAGCGCACAAATAAGGGTGGCAATGTGCAACCCATCTGAGTCGGCATCCGCTAAGATACAAATTTTATCATAGCGCAGTTCGGACAAATCATCTGAAACTGGATCAACACCAATTGCAATCGCTATATCATGAATTTCACGACTCGAAAGTACCGTATCGGGTGATACTTCCCAAGTATTTAAAATCTTACCCCGTAATGGCAATATTGCCTGAAAATGGCGATCTCGAGCTTGTTTAGCACTTCCGCCAGCTGAATCGCCTTCAACCAAAAACAGCTCTGCGCCATCTCGGACGCCGCCTCGACAATCCGCTAATTTTCCAGGGAGTGCAGGACCTTGAGTGATTTTTTTACGTGCTACTTTTTTAGAAGACTTAAGTCGTCTACCTGCTTTCGATATCGCCATTTCCGCAATCTGTGTGCCCAATTCTGCATTCTGGTTTAACCATAGGCTAAACGCATCTTTGGCTTGAGCCTGCACAGCAGCGGCGGCTTCTCTACTAGACAATCGCTCTTTAGTTTGCCCAGAAAATTGAGGCTCACTAAACTTTAGTGAAAGAATGTAATTAACCCCATCCCAAACATCCTCACCTGTAAGTTTGACATTGCGAGGCAATAAGTTATGAATATCACAAAACTCACGTAACGCCTCTAAAATACCAGTGCGAAACCCATTAACATGCGTACCACCTTGTGCAGTCGGGATAAGATTGACATAACTTTCTTGGATGGGCGTGCCACCCTCAGGCAGCCAAGACAAGGCAAAAGTAACGCCTGCTCGCTCCCCTTTTTTAGCGTCATAAGTATAATAAAATGGCTCTGGGGGCAAGGTTTCTAAACCATCAAGCTGCTCATTTAAATATTCCACAACCCCATCAGAAAATTGCCAAATTACTTTATCATTATTAATATCATCAACAAACTCAATGGACAATCCCGCCGACAGGACAGCCTTCGCTTTTAAGTTATGTTTTAACTGTTTAACACTAAAATTGGGCGAATCAAAAAAAGACCCATCTACCCAAAACCTTACTTTGGTACCCCTTTTGCGCTTATTTGAACTGACAGACTCTACTAAATCAGTTGTTGGGGCACCATTTTCAAAAGTAATATCAAATTGAGATCCGTCCCGCCAGACAGTGACTTCTACACGCTTTGAAAGTGCATTCACAACAGATATACCAACACCATGAAGTCCACCAGAAACTTGATAGTTATCCGTTGTAAACTTACCTCCTGCATGTAGACGAGTTAGAATCAACTCAATACCAGTTTGACCAAACTCCGGATGGATATCTGTAGGCATCCCACGACCATCATCTTCAACAGACAACGATCCATCTTCATAAAGTTGCACTTTAATTGATTTTGCATAACCTGCAAGTGCCTCATCAACAGAGTTATCAATGACCTCTTGTGCAAGATGGTTGGGTCTTGTCGTATCGGTATACATACCTGGACGACGACGAACTGGTTCAAGCCCTTCTAAGACTTCGAGATTTTGGGTGGTGTACTGACTCACTATTATTATCCTTAGGCCTATACTCCGCGAGCTGAGATGCAGCTTTGCTTTCAAACTCGCTCTAAGTATCTGACGGTATCACTAGTCGATAGATTTTACTCGGATTAGTCTTATCTATTTATCTGTTAACCAACATAACTGGGTCTGCGTTCTATTTGAGCGTTTATTATACCCAATCTGGTTACTATTATTGGGATTGAATTTTAGATTACGACACACAGTGTCGTTTGAATTATCTATTTATCAAACCCTCATTGTTCATTAGCGGCGCTAAATGCTCGAAGATTAAAGGAAGCTGTTCTGCAAAATCCGTCATGCGATGGTCTCCCCCTTTTTGTACGATGACCTTAGCGCCTTGCCCGCTATAAAAATCAATGGCAATTTTTGAGTTGAGTAACTCATCATTTTCTTTAATAACCACAAGCACTTTTTCAGGATACATCATGCTGTCAAGCTTATGCTCATTGAACCATTGTATATCTGCATAAGTCATATCCCAGCCACCAGAGGTCTGATAAATAACAGTATGGGCATTTTTATTATCTGACTTTGACTTTCTATCAGGATCAAAATCAGGCTCTGCAAATGAACCTAAATCTGAATCTAAACGCAGCTCATGACTATCTATAAATCTTTTTAAACTTAGGTGGGGTTGGGTGCTAGGGTTCAATAATACTGCCGGAGTTCCAGTCTTATTACTAATTAAACTGGCAAAATAGCCACCCAGTGAACTGCCCATAAACAAGGTGCCTTTACCTTCTCTATCTTTCACATAATTGCATAATTTTTTCAACACCTTTGCGGGGGCTACGTTTAAATCAGGGCGTAACACATCAACATTAGGGTAATAACTTTTGCAAAACTGCTCTAGCAACTGTCCTTTAACGGACTGAGCAGAGCTGTCCAACCCATGGATGTATATAATTTTCATGGTATATTCCTATATCAATATCTATAGCCAAGGTGTTCTAGGTTCGCTACAAGGCCTTGGTTCCCAGAGAGTATCCTGATTATAGCATTAAGGATATTTATGGAGATTGACAATATATAGTCCGTCCAATGTTAAACTACTACATTGGAACCCTTACTAGCAGTATTACCCTCACTAGCCATACTACTTTATAGCTTACCCTCGGATTCGTTGTAGGGTGTTTAAATTGCTGTGACTGTAGGCGCTTTCAATGCATGCAACTATATCTTAACAAACACACTGAGTAAGGTTATCATGAAAAAAAACATGATAAAATCAATCAAATTATGACCCCTTATTCTCCCTATGCCTAATCAAATTGAACTCTTCGAGATTGAAAACCCATGCATTGGCGTCTGTCAAAGCAATAAAAAGGGCTATTGTTTTGGATGCCTACGTCATCGTACGGAAAGACAGTTATGGCTAAAGATGAGCAATGAGGAAAAGCGAGAGGTTTTAAGACTTATTGTTGGCCGAAAAAAAAGGGTTGAACAAATGCGCATGCGCCAAAAAGATCAAATGGATTTAGATTTTGAAGAAAATTGGGAAATGGGAGAGTTATTTTGAATCCGTTCAAGTGAACTGACTGCAAAATAAGCGTTTTTTAACACTCTCCCCATCTGATTTGTGCTTATGAATAACTATCAATGACTTAAACGGTTATTACCTTTGTTGCCAGTATACTAACCCTACTACAAAGGCTGATTTCTAAGCAGAAATCAATAGTAGATTCAATATTATAAATAAACCATGTCGTAAAATAACTAACTATCCAGATTAGGTTAATTGCATCTATCTACCTAAAAACTTTGCATGCCTTTTCTCTTTAAAGGCAGCAATACCTTCTACCTTATCCTCTGTCGAGGCTAAAATAGAAAAAGTCTGACGCTCATAGTTCATAGCCGACTCTAGACCCATCTCCACCGAGTTATTCAGTGATCGCTTAGCTTGACTGATAGCAAAAGGAGCATTGCGTGCTATTTTTTTAGCAATTGATAAAGCCATATCTAACACATTATCATCACATAGCTCCGTTACCACACCCCATTCGACCATAGTTGAGGCTGACATAATATCGCCGCTATATATCATTCTCGCGGCTCGATTCTTACCAATGAGCCGTGGTAATATCTGAGTGCCGCCAGCGCCTGGCATCAATCCTAGCTTAACTTCAGGCAAGCCAAATTTAGCTTCTTTATGGGCTAACGCAAAATCACACGAAAGTAAAAGCTCCATACCTCCCCCCAAGCAATAACCTTCTACTGCCGCTATCAAAGGAATGGGGCATTGCCTAATACGTCTCCAAGCGCTGACTCTCGCATCCAGTAGAGCTTGTTTAGGTGTTAAGGTTGCGATTTCATCAATATCTGCACCAGCAGCAAAGTCTCCATTTAATCCATGAATAATAATGACTCTGGCTGACTCATCTGATATTAGTGACTCAATGGTTTCAGCTAAGTGCACCACAAGCGCTGTGTTGAGTGCATTTTTGCGTTCAGGACGATTAAGTCCCAATTGAAAAATATGATTGCCACAATCTTTAACTTTTAAAAAATCCTTGTCTTCCATAACTACCTTCTTCATCACATTAGAGTATTCATTAAAATGGCTTAAGATGCCGAGGGTTGTGTGTTTTGTCCTTATTGATTAAAATCATTTGTGCTATAGGCCACATTAACGAAAGTTAAAAGGGCTTATTTAAAAAGGCTTATGAGGTAACCTCTAAGCCTTTTTAAATCATTGGATAGCAATTCATAGCAGCACAGACTTGTCTTGCAAAAAAACAATCATAGCAAGTTAGTTCATCGATTTCGGCGTAAGTCAACCACACGTTTTGCTTTACCTTCAGAGCGAGGTAATACACCTAACGGCTCAATATTTACATCAACCGTCGCCCCAATTGTTGACTTAATCTTATAGATAAGTTCATTTTTTAAGCGTGAAGCATCCTGATCTTCGTCCACAGGCTCGACACGTATACGCAATTGATCCATAGCGCCCATACGATAACGCTCAATGAGATAGTTTGAAGACAAACCAGCAACTTTCATAATCTGCTCTTCTAGTAACGAAGGATAAATATTAACCCCACGCAAGATAATCATGTCGTCATTACGTGCGGTAATTTTTTCAATACGACGCATTGAACGTACATCGCCAGGAATAATCCGAGTAATATCACCTGTACGATAACGAATAACAGGCATAGCTTCCTTCGCAAGTGTCGTAATAACTAACTCGCCTTGCTCTCCATCAGGGAGTACTTCGCCAGTTTCGGGATTAATAATTTCAGGATAGAATAAATCTTCCCAAATAGTAAGTCCACCCTTACTAGCAACAGCTTCTTGAGCAACACCGGGCCCTACAACCTCAGACAACCCATAAATATCGACAGCATCTATATCAAACAACTCTTCGATATGTTCACGCATCTCATTGGTCCAAGGCTCTGCACCAAATATACCGACGCGCATACTGGTCTTACGAGGATCAACCCCTAATTTTCCCATAGCTTCGGCTATATTAACCATATACGACGGGGTTACCATCATAGCCTCAGGCTTAAGTTCCTCAATAATTTGAATCTGACGGTTGGTCATACCACCTGAAATGGGGATAACCATAGATCCAAGCTTTTCGGCACCATAATGGGCGCCCATACCGCCAGTAAATAAACCATAGCCATAGGCAATTTGCACCGTATCGGTGGGAGTGACTCCCGCTATGACTAGAGATCGGGCCACCGCTTCTGACCACATTTCGATATCATTTTTAGTATAAGCAACAATCGTAGGCTTACCAGTCGTTCCAGACGAGCCATGCAATCTAACCACATCACCTCGATCAACACAAAGTAACTTTAAGGGATAGTTATCTCTAAAGTCATTCTTAACCATAAAAGGGAACTTAGCGAGGTCATCTAAAGATTTAATATCTTCTGGATGAACATCTGAATTCGCCATATGGTTCTTCCAGAATGCGTTATTTTCATAGGCGTGTTTAACAATATTCTTTAAACGTTTAAGTTGTAAAGCAGATATCTCGTCACGGGAAGCAACTTCAATACGGTTAAAGTAGTCTAAACTCATTTTAAATTCCTTTTTAAAATATAATAGTAGTCATTAGAATCATGTAAAATGACTCTGACCTTTTAATGATCGGCTAAACCCTTGAAATTCAGCCACTATTTCACCCTGTTTACCACGAGTTATTTCAACTCGATATGACCCTGAACGACCATATACGCCAGACTCATAGGCATACGCATATAACTCATCACCAATATGCGCTGGTTTCCAGTAAGCAATCGTGCAGATATGTCCAACTGTAATTTGATTGCTAGCATTACATAAATGCGCAAACGTCGTATCCGCTAAACTAAATATTGCCCCGCCATGACAGGTGTCATGACCATTGGTATGAACGGGTTTTACTACCATTTTGCAAACAGAATAGTTAACCTTCGCATCGACAAGCTCAATGCCCAAATGAGAAGAGAAATCACAGTTATTCAGCATTTTTTCGGCAATATCAAATGCCATTTTGTTTGCAGGAGAGTGGGTTGCATCAGAGTCAGTTGCGTTCTTACTATTATCGTTCGCAACAGACGGTTTTTTTATAAACAAACTACTTTGTCTCACGCTGTCACTTGACATGACTCCCCTCCTCCTCTTTTGACTGTAGCAAAAGACGAGGTACGGTATAACAACCGCTACCATATAGTCGGCGCAGCGTGGTTAACGTATTAACCACCACATCTTTGCCAATGAAATTTAGCCATTCAAAAGCGCCTAAAGGATAGTTAACACCTCCTTTGAGCGCGCTATCGATGCCTTCAGGAGAAGCAATACCTTGAGTGGCGCATAGTGCAGCCTCATTGATAATCATACTGATGACACGCAAGTTGATTAATCCAGGTGTGTCCTCTACTAAAGACCAGTCTATATTGCCTAAAGGCATTGGCAGACGGTTTGCCATGGCTTTTTTGGCTTTAGGACCAGCAGCTATGGCAACGGTAGCAGACTTTTTATCGGGATGCTTAATATCTGCCAACATAACCGGCACATTGAGCTCAGCTTCCCAGTCTGAAGCCAAGCGGCCATCAGAGGCATATAAATGTACCTTATTTTCTAGTACACCGATCAAACATTCGGGATTTGATACCTCTATAGCCACAGAGGGGGATGGGGATGTGTCAGTAGTCATGTCTAATAGGCTTTGCTTTTGCTCATCCACCCACGAATGGCTGCCATAACTTACGAAAGAGGCATAATTATTATTCTGTGATAAAGAAGATCCCCCGCTCTTGTCTTGCTGATTTGAAGAATTTTCCTCGCTATAATCGTAGAATCCTTTACCGCTTTTCCGGCCCAGAAATCCGGCTTCTACTAAGCTGCCTTGAACATAACTTGGACGTAAATGAGCAGGATAGAACAAACTATTGAATAGTGAGCAGCTAACCGCATAGTTCACATCTTGACCTATGAAATCAGTTAGCTCACAAGGCCCCATTTTAAACCCTGCACTGCGAATACTGGCGTCAAGTTGAGCTGGCGTCGTTATTTGCTCTTCAATGAGCCGAAAACTCTCCACATAAAATGGACGAGCAACTCGGTTGACGATAAAGCCAGGGGTGTTTTTACAACGTACGGGGGTCTTGCCCCAACCTTGCATTAAGTCGATACAAGATTGAGTGGTTTGAGGACTGGTTTGTAGTGCCTCAATCACTTCGACTAACGGCATGATGCCAGGTGGGTTAAAGAAGTGTAAACCAATAAATCGTTGCGGTTTTTCCAAACAGGAAGCGATTTCTGTTACTGATAATGAAGAGGTGTTCGTTGCTAAAACAGTATCGTCACTGACAATTGACTCAAGCTCCATAAACACGGCTTGTTTGATTTCTATTTTTTCAACAATAGCTTCAATAACCAATTTAGCATTAGCCAAGGCATCATTTTTGTTACTTAGGGTTAATGAGCTAAGCCAGCTGTCTTTATCTTGCTGAGAGATTTTTGATTTAGAAACAAATTTAGCAAATAAGGCATCAAGTGACGCTTTGGCACTGTCTAATTGTGACTTTGACTGGTCAACTAGAATAACGCTATGACCTGCTTGGAGAGCTAGCTGAGCTATACCCTGACCCATTGTACCTGCGCCGATAACACCGACGGTAAGTGCTTTATCACTCATATAACATCCTTGTTAAGTATAAGAGAAAATTTTGAAGATTTATTGGCATAAATTATTAGTAATTTACGGTATATACGCTATAAAAATAACCATAAAACTAGGAGGCAAGAGACACTTTTTCTAAATAAAATTTAGGGCTAAAGTCCGTATTAATTATAGATTTCGTCCTAATTATGTTCATACTATCTCAGATGAAAATAATCAGGACTATCTAAAAACTCCTAAGTTATCTTTAATTTCTATTTCAATGTTCTCTTTTACTCATGGTTTTTACTGATAATTGTTTAGAAATGGCTGTCAATATTCATGAGTTAGATTAGTTTGTTTGTTCACGTACCGTGACCCAACCAAAGCGCGGTGCCACAAAGCCTAAATCGGTTAAGCAAACATTGGCAGCAGGGTTAACACCTGAACCATGGAAGTCTGAATATGCACTCGACTGGTTAACATAAACACCCCCAGTTAGATTAACAGACAACGGCGAGCCAGCATCCGCAATATCATCCATAGCCTTATTTTTGAATTCATCATGAACACTGTACAGAGCAGTCGTCATAGCCCCGTGTTCTTCAATACTGTCGCACACTAACTCTAGACCACTTTGAGCATCATCAATGGCAATAACATAGGCAATTGGTCCAAACTGCTCTTCATAAATGACAGCATCATCTTGACCCACTTTAATAAGTTGTGGCTTGGCCGTTTTAGCATTTGGGAAGGCCTCAAAGTTTGCTTTTTCCATACCGAGAACAAAGGTTTTACCACTTTGAGCACTTTCATTAACCCGTTTATTGACATCATCGCTATTCAATGCGCCCATTAAAGCAAAGGCACGTCTATCATCGCCCAATAGCTTCTCAATGCCAGTAGCGATACCACTAGCAACGTCATCAAAGCTCTTATGTCCATCTGCAGTTTCAATACCATCTTTAGGAATATAGATGTTTTGTGGTGCTGTACACATTTGTCCAGAATACAACGATAATGAGAAAGCAATATTACTGGTCATCGCTCTAAAGTTATCCGTCGACTCAATTAAAATGTTGTTAAGCCCAGCTTGCTCTAGGTACAACTGAACCCCATTAGTGTTCTCTTGAAGCCAATTACCAAATGCCGTTCCACCAGTGAAATCCACCATCTTAATGCGCTTATCTTTAATAATTTCTTGTGTATAAGCTCTATCTCCATTAGAGATAGCAAGTTGAACAACATCTGGATTGACATTTTGTTCTTGTAGCACTTCACGCATCACGTCTACAGTGATTGCTAATGGTAAAATGGCGCTATCTGAAGGTTTAACAATAGCACTGTTGCCAGTCGCTAAAGTTGCAAAAAGACCGGGATAACCATTCCAAGTTGGGAATGTCGCACAACCGATTACCACCCCAATACCTTTACCACGTGGTTTAAAAGATTTATCCATCTTAACGGAAATTAAGTTACCCTCTTTATCTTTGCCCGTTACTTTATCCCACTTGGTTGTAGGAGAAGTCGATTCAATAGCTGTTGCAGTATAAGCAAGAGTTTCAAGACCACGCTCTAAAGCATGCGGGCTACCTGCTTGAAAAGACATCATATAAGGTTGACCTGTCGTATGCATGATACTATGCACCATTAATAAAGATTTTTGAAACAACCGGTCTAGCATCTCCATACAAATACCAAGACGCGTTTGATAGTCTAGTTTTCGCCATTCTTTTTGGGCATCAGCAGAACGCGATAATAAAATCTCTTTTTCAAGCTTAGGGTATTCAAGAGTCATATCAATGCCGTAGGGAGACGTTGAGCGGCACTCAACATACTTTGCATCCTGCATAGGCACTTTAAACTCGTATTTGCTACCTAGTAAGGCATTAAAGTCATCTTCGCCTTTTTGTTTTGCACCTTCACCATGATACTTTTCACTGGGCATTTCTGGAAAAGCCGCCCATTCTTCGCGAGTTTTTATGACCTCTTGGGCTTTTAATAGTGTTTCCTTGTGCTTACTGTATAGCTCTGACATTTGTTATTGCTCCTTGTGAATATCCATTATTTATATTAGTTGTTAGTCTCATTATTTATCACTTCTATAACCAACACGTGCTAAGCGCTTCCTAAGCGTAGGTTATTCTTGGCTCAAAAAACATACTACATAATTTATTATGTTGCAATGAATGAGCTGTCTACTCATAGTAAAATTATGCGCTATAAGGTTTAAAGATAAGTGCCTAAAATATGAAAGGCTTGTAATAACTCACTGACTTTATTTTATATAGGACCATAATTTTATTGATAATTTACATTAATATTATTTAGTTTAATTAAACAGTATGTGAATAAAGTGTTTATTTACTTAATTAATACAGTTTTTCTTATACTCCAGATATGCCGTTTGTATTAAAATTTTTATTGATTTTGAAACCTCAAATCTAATATAAAATTCACTTAAAAACTCAATACTTAACAAAATATAAACGTGTCATTCTATGTCCATAAAATATTATAAATATCTAAAGTTTTATTAGTGGCTTGATTTTTTCCCCCTTGTTAATTCTCATTAATTTAACTAGTATACTAGTATATAAGTAATGGATTATTTAACAGGATTTAAAAATCGTGTATTACCCACCACACTCAAAGGATTGAAAATATAATGAATATTGAATCAGAAACTATTCAACTCTCCTATTGTGACGGCATTGCGACAATCACTTTAAACCGTCCTAAACAATTCAATTCTTTTAATGAAGAGATGCATCTTGCCCTTGCCTCCGCCCTCGATCAGGTGGCCTCGAATGACAATGTCCGGGCTGTCATTATTACCGGTGCGGGTAAAGCTTTTTGTGCTGGGCAAGACTTAGGTAACAGAGACCCTCGTGTTCAAACTTATGATTTAGGTCAAACTATCACTGAGTTTTATAACCCCTTAATCAACCGTCTGAAAAATCTAGGCAAGCCAATTATTGCATCGGTGAATGGTGTGGCTGCAGGGGCAGGAATCGGTATAGCTTTAGCGTGTGACATCGTTTTATGTTCGGATAAAAGTAAATTTGCCATGGCATTTGGTAAGATTGGCTTGGTTCCAGACTCGGGCTTAACGTGGCAGTTAGTTAATTTACTTGGTCTCGGTCGTGCTAAAGCATTGGTGCTAACCAATGCAACTTTAACTGCTGAAGAGGCGTTAAATTACGGACTGGTCTGGAAGGTTTATGATGCTGAGAGCTTAAGCGAAGAAGCCCTCAAGCTTGCCAGATCATTAGTTTATGGACCTGCACTTGGCATCAAATTAACTATTGATGCTTTGAATCAAGCGACAAGCAATACTCTTGATGAGCAACTCAAACTTGAAGCGACATATCAAAGAGAAGCAGGCTTTAGCGATGATTATAAAGAGGGCGTTACAGCATTTTTAGAAAAGAGACCTGCTAAGTTCTTTAAGGGTGATGTAGAGTAATGATTACTGCTAATTCTGAGATTTTTGCCAAGTATGGTCATATTTTTGAAAAACAAGTAGATGACGTTTTACCCCAATGGGTATTAGATAACTTCTCTTTAGAGGTCGTTGAGCTTAATGAAGAAAAAGCACGTTTCGAACTGGCTCATAATCCAAACTTATATCGGAAAATTCCAGGGCCCGATTCAATAAAATTGCTATCTGGTCAAGCGATTATGGCATTAGCAGATACCTTATTAATCTTTCCAGTCATTGCTCAAGTCGGCCAAGAAAAAGAGTTTGTCACATTAAATTCAACTACTGAATTTTTAAGACCTATTAGAATAGAAAATAATGGTAAAGATAGCAAAAAAGTTACGATAGAAGCGAAAGTTATACGAGCGGGCAGTAAAGTCATTAGGGGGCAGGTAGAAATATATGATAGTGAAAGCAAATTAAGTGCCTTAACTACCATTTGCTACATCTATACTTAGACCACCTTATTAAATTAATTGAATTTTATTTATAGAATTTAAATTAGTATGTCATTAAAGATTATTTAGAATCAAAAGTATTATTTAGAATCAAGAATTTAATACATAAGCAGCATAATGTTTCAAATTCATTATTTTAGCTTATGAATTAACTCGTAATTACCGTCTAGTTATTGAATTAGATAGGTAATCAGTCAAATAGGAGTACGTCATGACAACAGCTGAAATGAGTAAGTTCGAAGACAAAATTGAACGTGAAGTAAAAATTGAGCCAAGAGATTGGATGCCAGAAGCTTACCGGAAAAACCTTATCCGCCAAATCTCACAGCATGCTCATTCTGAAATTGTCGGTATGTTACCTGAAGCAAACTGGTTGACTCGCGCTCCTTCATTACGCCGTAAATCTATCTTAATGGCTAAGATTCAGGATGAAGCGGGTCACGGTCTGTACCTTTATTGTGCTGCTGAAACTTTGGGAGCAGATAGACAGGCGACAATTGATGCCATGCTTGAAGGAAAAATGAAATATTCATCTATCTTTAACTACCCGACCTTAAGCTGGGCTGATATGGGCATGATTGGCTGGCTAGTAGATGGCGCCGCTATTGTTAACCAAGTTGCTTTACAGCGAACCTCATATGGCCCTTATGCACGTGCCATGGTTCGTATTTGTAAAGAGGAGTCTTTTCATCAACGTCAAGGCTATGAGTTACTCACTGAAATGGTACAAAGCGGCGATCCTGAACAAAAAGCGATGGTTCAAGATTCCATGAATCGTTTCTGGTGGCCTGCATTGATGATGTTTGGACCTCATGATAGTGACTCTGCAAATGGTGAACAATCAATGCAGTGGAAAATCAAAAGGTTTGGGAATGACGAGCTACGTCAGAAATTCATAGATATAACTGTACCTCAAGCCGATTATTTAGGCCTGACTATACCCGATCCTGACTTGAAATATAATAAACAAACAGGTCATTATGAACATGGCGAGATTGATTGGAAAGAGTTTAAGCAAGTTGTTAGCGGCTTTGGCCCTTGTAATAAAGCAAGAATGGACGCACGCCGTAAAGCTCAAGAAGATGGTCAATGGGCTGTTGACGCTGCCCTAGCTTATGAAGAAAAGCAAAATGCTAAAAAAGCTGCTTAGCCCTTTGCTTAAACCTTCTATCTTCTAAGTCGTATTAATTATTTGATGCTGATGAATTAAGCGTCGTTAATATTTACTTATAGGTTCTGAGCCTAATACACCACTTAGCTTTGACGCCCAAGGCTTTGTGGATGCTATGGATCTTATCCTATAGCATCATTTTTTAATATTACTGACTAATTATATTCATTAAAGTAAAGGCCTATTGATCACATCAGAATTTTAATTTGACTTTAGCCTAATGTGATTAAGAACCCTACAAATCCCCTCCCTACATAATAGCTAAAGGAGTTAGCAATGAGCCAGTCCGAGTTATATGAAGTATTTATAAGAGCTAAAGCTGGGTTATCTCATCAACACGTTGGTTCACTACATGCCACAGACGATGAAATGGCATTACAAAACGCCCGTGACTTATATACTCGTCGTAATGAAGGTACCTCGATATGGGTTGTGAAATCAAAAGATATCACTTCTTTAGACTATGCAGACCAAGAAAAATTTATTGAACCTTCTGTTGATAAGATTTATCGTCATCCTACCTTTTATAAAATACCAGACGAAGTAGGCCACATGTAATTGACGAAAACTTAACAATGGATACCATTATGAACCCTGAAAAAACGTACTTTGATTATTCACTAAGACTAGGCGATACAACCCTTGTATTGGCACAGCGATATTGTGAATGGGTAGGTAAAGCACCAACACTTGAAGAAGAATTAGCATTGGCTAATATCGGCTTAGATACCTTGGGTCAAGCTATGGCTTGGCTAAGTGTTGCCAGTCAAAATGATGAACAGAAAAGAGATGAGGATCAGTTAGCCTATTTCCGTAATGAACGCGAGTATAGCAATTACTTATTAGCTGAACTCGAAAATGGCGACTTTGGCTACACTTGCTTACGTGGTTTTTTTGTGAGTACTTATTTTAAGTATCTCTACCATTCTATGCAAAAGAGCGAAGTCGACAGTTTTAGAGATATTTCTATCAAATCATTAAAAGAAGTAAGGTATCACTATACTCACCAACGCTCATGGCTAGTGCGCTTAGGTAATGGGACTGATGAAAGCCATCGCAGAATACAAGCAGCACTTGATGACTGCTGGGCTTATACCAATGAGCTATTTGAAGAAGATGATATTATTAAATCTGCTCAAAAATTGGGTATTATTGGCGCTATGGATGAGATTAAAAAACAGTGGCGTGCTGATGTGACTGAGCTTCTTAATGAAGCAAATCTTACTTTACCACAAGAAATATATCACCACCGTGGCGGAATTGAGGGTCTACATACCGAAAAGCTGGGTATATTGCTCGCAGAAATGCAGGCATTACGCCGTGAATTCCCAAATGCTAAATGGTAAATGGTAAATCCTACTATGTCAAAAATTCAGCTGACCCCTATGCTAGATATTGATGAAATTAAAAAGATACTGGCAGCTGTACCCGATCCAGAGGTGCCCGTATTAACGTTGGATGAATTGGGCATTATTAGAGATGTCAGTATAGATGAAGCAGAGGGCTCTATTACCATTACCCTAACACCAACTTATATTGGGTGTCCAGCAACCGAAGCTATTAAAAAAATGGTCAGTAACGCTTTAATAGAAGCGGGCTACCCAAAACCAAATCTAAAAGAACAATTGATACCAGCTTGGACTACTGAATGGATCAGTCCTGAAGCTCTGGAAAAGTTAGAAGCTTATGGGATTGCTCCTCCAACTTCAGACCATAATAATGAACCTAAGCGCTGCCCCAATTGTGGGAGTAATCAATTTAAGGTAGTTAGCGCTTTTGGGTCTACTGCTTGTAAATCGCTTTATCGTTGCTTGGAATGTCTGGAACCATTTGAATATTTTAAATGCCATTAGGATTAATTAATCTCATTTTATATAGACAGCTTATTGTTAGTGATGAACGATCTGGCCCTTACGCCTCTCTTTTTTTTAAAATCAAGTTTTTAAAATCAAGTTCATCTACACATAACGCTATTGACTCATATTAAAGGAATAATTATGTCAATTTACTATCCTCTTAAAGTAAATGAAAGGCTTCCTGAAACTGAAGACGCAGTTACCTTAAGATTTGATATCCCCCAAGAATTATCCAATCAGTTTAAAGCTAAACCTGGTCAACATCTAAAGCTAAAAACACGCATTGCAGATAAAGATGAAGAGAGATTCTACTCTATTTGCCAGATAGGTGATGGCTTTGTTCGCGTTGGTATCAAACATGTGCCTGAGGGGGTGTTTTCTGAACATGTCAACAAAAACATCCAAGTTGGTGACACAATAGAAATTATGGCACCTCAAGGCGACTTTTGTTTGCCTTTAGATGATGACGCCATAATGCAAGAAGCCCATCAGTATCTTTTTGTCGCTGCTGGTAGTGGCGTTACTCCTATTCTATCTATGATGACCTACTTATTGGAGAATACGGAACACACAAAAATAGATTTCATATATATTAATGCCAAACGAAAAACCATTATGTTTTTTGAACAAATTGAAGCGTTAAAAAATAAATATATGGATAGACTCTCAGTCGTCAATGTTTTGACTCGTGAACCTCGTGACTTAGAGCTATTATCTTCTCGACCAGAGGGTGATCGTTTTGATAAGTTACTCACGTCATTTGTTAATCTTAAAGAGCTTGATCACACGTATCTATGTGGACCTATGCCCATAATTGAGGGTTTTAGATCTGCACTAATTGATAAAGGGGTTGATAAAAAAACCATTCACCTTGAATTATTTGGTACACCAACAAGTCAAACGGTTCGACGTCCAGTCGTGAGAGACGGTAATGAGAAACAAATAACCGTTATCTCTGGTGGGCGCGAGCAGCTTGTAGATGTGCCTGAAGGACTGAATGTATTAGATGCTGCCATTGAAGCTGGTGCTAGCGTGCCTTTTGCTTGTAAAGGCGGGGTTTGTGCAACTTGTAAGGCTAAGCTTGTTAGTGGTTCTGCGACTATGGATGTTAGTTATGGTCTAGAAGACGATGAAATTGATAATGGATATATATTAACATGTCAGGCTCATATTCAATCTGAAACTGCCATTGTAGACTTTGATGTCTAGTTAAAGCTTTAAAGCCGTTGCTAGCTTGACTTCTGATTGTTTATTATCAAGAACTTATGGCTCTAAAATAGTTATTATGCAACTGTATCTGCCGTCATTGTGGTCGTATTATCCTCTATAATCAGCGCCATGAAACAATCACATACCATCAATATAAGATATCGAGTGATACCATGAAAAATGTATATATTGTAGATTATTGCCGCACTCCATTTGGTCGTTATGGAGGAGCTTTGTCGTCTGTTAGACCCGACGATCTTGCTGCCATAGTATTGAAGCAGATTCGTGAAAATAATGACTTCGACCCAAAATTGATTGATGACTGCTTATTCGGTGCAGCCAATCAAGCAGGTGAAGACAATAGAAATGTTGCACGTATGGCGCTTTTATTAGCAGGTTATCCTGTGGAAGTGCCTGGTACCACTCTAAATAGATTATGTGGTTCTGGACTTGATTGCATTGGTTTAGCAGCACGAACTATTAAAGCTGATGAAGCCGATATCGTATTAGCGGGTGGCGTTGAATCAATGTCTAGAGCACCTTTCGTAATGAGCAAACCCACCAAAGCCTTCGATCGTAATGCTGAAATATATGACACGACTATTGGCTGGCGGTTCACAAACAAAAAATTAGCAGCACAATATGGTAGTGATTCCATGCCACAAACTGCTGAAAATGTCGCTAAAGACTATAACATTTCTCGTGAAGCACAAGATGAGTTTGCCTATCACTCACAAATGAAGGCAGCGAATGCCACAGAACGTTTAGCCCTAGAAATAGTACCAGTGGTTTATCATGATCGCAAAAAAGGCGAGATTGTTGTAGATAAGGATGAACACCCACGCCCCGATACCACTATTGAAAAGCTGGCAAAACTAAAACCTATTTTTGAGGGTGGTACAGTAACAGCAGGTAATGCCTCAGGCGTTAATGATGGTGCCGTTGCTCTACTACTCGCCTCTGAAGATGCGTGTCACAAAAACAATTTACAGCCAAAAGTAAGAGTTATTGCAACAGCCTCTCGTGGTGTTGAGCCTCGAGTCATGGGTATTGGTCCTATCGCTGCCGTGGAAACACTGTTTAAGAGAACAGGTTTGACGATGGATGATTTCGACATCATAGAGCTAAACGAAGCTTTTGCCAGTCAAAGCTTAGCAGTGCTTAATCACTTCGGCCTCAAGCCAGATGATCCAAGGGTTAATCCTAATGGTGGGGCTATTGCCTTAGGTCACCCGTTAGGTGCTTCAGGTGCTAGAATAGCGGGTAGTGCGGTCACTGATATTGCTGGAAAAGCGGGTAGTAAAGCTTTAATCACTATGTGTATCGGAGTTGGGCAAGGTATTGCTATGGCAATCGAGGCCGTATAGCGCTAAATTTTTAGAAAATCATATCTTGAACTCATTATTTTTAAATACAGAGAAGAGGAAGGAGGAAAAATAGGTATAACAAAATGAACTAAGGAACTAAGGAACTAAGGAACTAAGGAACTAAGGAACTAAGAAAGTAGCGTTGTACCACAAAAGTGGATAATTGGATGCTACTGTCACTGGCTTAAATTCATTTGATTATACCAAATTATGAAGTTGTTAATTTCTATAACGAGGTGGCCAAAACTCAGTTATAAGGTCAAGAGTGAAATACATTTTCTGTTGCTCGATATAAGTTTAAATAAGAATATAAGTTTATAAAAAGTAAGGCAAATATTACCCTCTTCTTGCCTAAAAATTTAAGTTTACTTAAATAAGGCTAGCCTTAATAAATGTCATAGAAATACGATATATAAAAGTACCATAAAGGAATATCTCTAGGATAACGCTAATGCCGCGCTTTAGCCTATTTGTGACAGTTAGAAAAACTCTAGGGATTAGAATTATTTATCATCAAGGATGAAATAAAATGTTTTTAAATTTCAAAACAAGTTTAATATCACTACTAATAGCTTCTGCAATGAGTATCACTGCATGCTCTGACAAACCAGAAAATACGCCATCAACTACTACTGATACAACGAGCACTAATACTACATCTGAATCTGATACGGCCTCAAATGTTGATCCAAAAGAGGTAACAACTCTAAGATTCTCACATTTTTGGCCAGCTACTGCAGCAATGCATACGGATGTATTTGATGTATGGGCAAAAAAAGTCGAACAGGAATCTAAAGGTAGGATTAAAGTTGAAATATACCCTTCAGCCACCCTTAGTAAACCTGCCGTTACCTATGATGCCGCAACAAAAGGTACTGTAGATATCGGTGTTCAAGCTCAAGGTTACACCGCTGGCCGCTTTCCATTAACGCAAATTGCAGAACTGCCTGGTCTATCAAACACAGCAGGTCAAATGAGCTGTATGCTACAAAAATTATATGATGAGGGCTTGGTTTCAAGTGAATACGAAGATACTCATTTACTGTTTATGATGGGTGCTGGACCAGGGGTTATTCACTCTATTGACAAACCTATTCGTACTCCAGCTGATATGAAAGGACTACGTATTCGTCGTCCCTCTGCCATTGCTGGGGATATCATCGAAGCAGCGGGCGGATCACCTGTTGGCTTACCTGCACCAGATTTATATACTTCATTAGAGCGTGGTGTTATTGACGGTATGAGCCTTCCTTGGAGTCCTACAGGATCTTTCAGATTGACTGAACTTGTCAACAATCATACGAACATGCCTTTTTATAGCTCTGCGTTACTTGTGACTATGAATAAAGACTCATATAACAATCTATCTGATGACCTTAAAAAGGTTATTGATCACAACTCAGGTAAGGTCATGGCTGATCTAGCTGGTCAAGTTTTTGATAGAGAAGATAAGAAGTATTTAGATGAAGCGATTGCTAAAGGTGATACCATCATAAACATTCCAGATCCTTTGAACGATCCAGCTTGGAAGGTCCCATTAGAAGCCGGCACACAGAAATACTTGGACAATGTTAGATCTCTAGGCCTAGATGCTGATGGTACTTATCAAAAGGCTAAAGAAGCCAGTATCGCTTGTAAAAGTTAGAAAGAATGGGGTTTTCTTAAACTGAAACTTTAAAGAGTGTTAAATCGCTATCATAAATAACAGCCTAACTAGAGGTGCCTATCGCTTCTAGTTAACCTGAATTCGGGATAAACCCTCAAGCCACCTTAGAGTTTAGCGACCTGTCCATAAGCTGACACATTCTTTAGTGTCGGCTTATAGGGAAACCAACCATAAGCAATTAATCCTGCTAATAAGTTAGTCGCAAAGCCTGTCAAACTACGATACCTTTAACTCTCCCTTATGATTAATAATGGCATGAAGCTTAAACCTTAAACCCGTAGAACCACCCCATACTTGTTTTGCCTCGCTCAGCAATGCCGTCAAATACTTTATGACGATAGATTCGTTTGTTATGGCACACCGATAAATTGGTGGCATCAACGAAGCTCAGTCCTGTGCATGTACCCATCAATCCTTTAAGGTAGACACAAAGTGGCATAATCGTTATTGGTACTAGTTCAATAAACCGTGAATAGCTTGGCAGGTTAGGAAACTCGCGTCTCATCATGCCTAGCATATGATGATAATAAAAACCTTTAAACTGCCGATAACGCAATTGATGAAACAGTACCAATATGGTCATCATCATCTCTGGTACACTTATCTTGCATGGTCTTAATCGCTTTGTGCCGTTTTCGATAAGATGCCGTTCAAACTCAGGTTTGAATGCTTGGTAAAAATCGTCAATATGGCAGTAAGTTTAATTAGGTTGTCCATGTAAGAAGTCCTTGTTACAAGGTTTGTCTTGGTAAACTACTTTAGCAATTTTGGACTTCTTTTTTTATACTCTTTTCTTATCCCGAATTCAGGTTGTTTTAATCAAAACCTCTTAAATACTGTCTAAAAATACTTGACCACTACACTTTATTCCATTCACAAAAAAACGCGCAACCCATTGATAATAATGAGTAACGCGTTTTAATATTTATCGTCATTTTATCTAGGTGATATGATGAAACTCAGGGTTTAAAAAAATGACTATTATGCCACTGCTTTAATAGACTTTTTTGTTTATTAAAACTTTTAATTAAAACTTAAATTCTGCTGCAAGTGAAAAGTTGCGACCTGGGGCAGTTAAATAATTATAATTGTTTCCTTCTGGTTTATGAATAGAGTTTTCGGAAACTTGGCGTAAAGCAGACCAAGTTGTATATCTTTTATTAAAGACATTAAATACACCTGCACGAATTGTCATATAATCTGTTGGCTTGTAGTAACCAATTAAATCATAGGTTGTCCATGCCTTGGGTATATTATAAACAACGGGTATTTCTGGTTCTGTGAACTCTCCTGATAGACAAAGGCCGTTTTTGGACTCACCGACACAATCTCGACTTGTATTGCGACTAGAGAGTATCTCACTGTATTTTTTCGCTTTTGAATGTACCATCATTGCCTGCAAGCCCCATTTGTCATCAGGACTATCATAACCTAAGCCAAAGGTAAACTTAGCAGGCTGAATAGCTTCAAAAGAAGACCCCAATATCTCTAATTGAGCATCATAAATTTTACCGTCTATCTCTACTTTTTTATCGTGAGTATTTAAATAACGATCTTTTACCTTTAGTTTATTATAGTGGAAGGTAGAGTATAAGCCATCTGGAACCTTGTTATAAACACTATTAAGATCTAAGTGCCCATAAATATTGATACCATCTAAAGTGGCATTTTCCAAATTGCGATAATTGATCTTAGCCTCTTCATCTTCCGAATCAAAACCTGCATATCTTCCCACAACAATAAGATCTTTATATTTATTGTTAAAATAATTCATTTCAAGTAAGCCATAATTGCCTTTCACACCAAGCCCATATTCTTGATTAATTACTGTTTCAGGAGACAGCTTTCTGCTGGCATAAGGGAACTTTCTTATTTCCTCATAGCCAAATTGTTCATGAAAGGTGGGTACACGAAAACCATTAGACATGCGATAAGATAAAAAGATATTTTTTGTTGGTTTGATGACTGCTCCAACATTGTAAGAAAGATTATTATAATCAGCATTGATTGATCCACTATCGGTCTCAACTTTATGATGGTCATGACGTAAACCCAAGCCTAAGTCTAAATAAGGATTGATTTTAATCTTATCATTAAATCCAATAAAGGTATTTTTTGAGGTTAAGTCATATGAATTACAGCCTACTGATGCACTTGTATCATTGCTGCAGTTGTTGGTGGTATATAAGCCTGTGGATGCTTTATCGACTACATAAACATAAGGATTGTCTTTTGTGCCCTTACCTCCTATTTTCTCCATTCTCACAACAGCATTTTCAGCATAATAGTTTGTCCGTTGTACCTTAGCATCTGCAAGATCATGACCTGCTAATATATTCAGCCTATGTTTCCATGACCCTGTATTAAATGTGGTATTTGCATCAGCTTTAAAGATATGATGTTGCTCATCATAGTTATGAGTTTGTGTTTCATAATATGAGTATGGCTTATCCATTGTTGCACGGCAATTTTTATCTATAGTCGGATACTCAGAACAGTTACGGATATGCTCTGTTGTTTTAGTGTTGATACGCTGAAGGTCATAAGTGAAATTGACATCATCAAAAAATTTTAAATCTTTTTGTTGCCATGTTAAGCCTGCCCTTTCTTTATTATGCACTTCATCGATATGCCTTAAACGAGTATAACGATAGTTTGTACCATGTACGTCACTTGAAATGAGACCTACTTCTTTAGGTTTAAATCCTTCTTCAAGAATAATTGGTTTTCCTGGTACTATATCAATAAGTTTTTCGTTCCAATAATAATCAACAGCAACAAGTTTTTCTACGCCATCAACTACTTCGGTTTTGTAGTACGGTATACGTTTACCATCTTTCAAAGTATTTTTATTTACATATAAAAAATGATCTATATAGTCCTTTTTGTTTGAATCATACACTTTAATAATAGGATTGGTTGGATCATTAACGCGTACATTCGGATCTGCTTCAGCACGTGCCAATGATATTGGATCGCTCAGTGGCAGTATGAGGTTATGAGCTGGATTAGTAGAATGAGCTATATAATTACCTTTGCCACGACGACCAATGAGTTTTTTAAATTCTTCATCTGGTTTCCAATAAGCAGGTTTGTGCATATCTCTGATATTGTATTTTTGTTTTGTGTTTTCATAAACAATACCTATGCGTTTATTATCATCAAACTGATATCCAAATTTTGCTAATGTAGAGTTAGAATTATAATTCAACTTATCAGGAGTAGGACTATCTTTGCCAGTATAATTTTCAGCACTAATAGTTTCGCGTGTTGTTAAGTCTTTATCAAAAATTTTTTCATATGTATAGGGAGTACTATCTTCTTTTTCATAAATCAAATATGGCCATCCTAATTGCTGTGGAGTAGCTTCATAAGCATGAACTTTATTTTTTAATTTGTCTCCTATACAATCTTTAGATTGTGGGTCACAGACATGATACCATTTTAAGTATCCATCTGTTTTTAAATGCTCTGGTTGATCAAGCTTAATCTTTTTTCTAGTAAAATTTGAAGGAAAAAATTGTGCATCAATAAATTTTTCAGATTGATTACCGTTTTCATCTTGAATGGTAAAATATTTTGTATTATCCTTGCCTGTTTCATTCCCTTCCTCATCATATGCGGGACCAACAAAGTAATATTGAGAATGTGCAACATCGAATGATTCATCCAAAACATCCTCATGTACTTTAGTCTCTTTACCATCTTTTTGGGTATGAATTAGCAGAAAATCAGCATTTTTATGACGACCAGCAAAAGCAATAGAATTTAATAAATTGCTATTTTTACTGCTATAAGCAGATTTGACATCTAACCCCCAGTTTTTTCCTGATTTAACAATATCTTGTGCATCTTTGGTCTGCATTCTGATACTACCACCAAGAGAGCCACTGCCAAAATCAGAAGAACTTGCACCTTTGCTAATTTCGATATTTTTGATGTTTTCATATTCTATTTCGTTGATTGCACCACTGAAGATATCATTAGCGGCAGATTTTCCAAAACGCTCAACTGTGTAATGTGATAATTGAGGTATGCCATCAACGGATATACCTACCCGGTTTTTATCCATGCCCCTTATAGAGTAACCACTACTAGCGCCCCGTCCTTGTTCAACAACATCAATACCTGGGTCATAACGAGTCAAATCACGAATACCCATTACCATTTCTTTATCTAGATCTTTAGAGCTTTTAACTTCTTTACCAAGACCGGTAAGCTCTGTAGATTTTTTATGTAATTTCTTATTACCTTGAATATGAACATCAGCCAGTTGAGTCTCTGCTGCAATACTACAGTTACTGTACAATACACAAAATATGATATAAAGTTGGAGCTTTTTGTTTCGCATTCAGTTTATCCTTAATCAACGTAAAGGCACAGCTTTTAGCATATGCATTGTCTCTGATAAATATATAAATTCAACTAGGGCGTGTTGACAATTACCGCAAATGGATAAGGGTTGCAGCTAGGTAGATATTAGCAGCAAATGAGTCATCCGTTTTCTCAGCACGCATGGCAATTTTCTTGAAATCTTTAAGTTTACAAAAGAAGTTCTCAATTAAATGACGCCATTTGTACATCTCTTTATCGAAATCTCGGTGCTTTAAAGGAGAGCGTTTAGGAGGTATGACCGCTTTGCTACCGCGCTCCTCTAAATCAAGCAGTAGCCAATCAGTATCAAAGGCTCTATCAGCAAGTAATGCACCAAACTCTTTGTCTTTGATCAAAGGTTTAATACCAGCCATATCATGCTGTTGTCCTTTTAATAGGGTAAAATCAACGAGGTTACCTAACGCATCAACCACTGCCATGATTTTAGTCGTCATACCGCCTCTAGATTTGCCAATTGCCTGACGACAAGCCCCCCCCTTTTGCACCCTGCCCATGACGATGTACTTTAACGATAGTGCCATCAATCATGGCATACTCTAAATCTGGGTCATTTAGAGCTTCAAATATCTTGCTAAATCTGTCACTTTTTACCCATCTACGGTAACGCTTATAGACACTGCTCCAGTTACCAAATTCAGGCGGTAAGTCTCGCCATGGACTGCCAGTACGGATAATCCATAGTACCGCTTCGATAAATAGTCGGTTATCTATCGCTGTTCTACCTACGTCAGTGTCTTTACCTGCACAATGCGAGGCTATCTTTGACCATTGGGCGTCACTTAATGTTGGTCTAGTCATATGAGTATAGTTGTCAATTTATTGCTATATGTCCACACACCCTAGTTCTTTTAAATGATAACCTAAATAGTTATTATTATCATTTAAATTAATGCTTACGATAACAGAAAAGTTAATTCAATAATAGCACTTACGCAAATCTAACAGAAAGTTACCGTAATTTCTGGCACAAGTAGTAATCAGGTAAGCCTTATTTCAACTGAGACATCGTATTAGCTGTCGTAAGAGCAAGTCTAGCAAACACCGTATAACCATCGCTCCTGGAAAAACCTTCACCGTAAGCCGTCACTCATGTCATGCCGCCTATACCGAATACCTAAACGAACCTAAATTCGGGATAAGCTCTTAAAAGCCCTTAAAATCTCTTAAAGCTTAGTGACCTGTCCATAAGCTGACACATTCTTTAGTGTCGGCTTATAGGGAAACCAACCATAAGCAATTAATCCTGCTAATAAGTTAGTCGCAAAGCCTGTCAAACTACGATACCTTTAACTCTCCCTTATGATTAATAATGGCATGAAGCTTAAACCTTAAACCCGTAGAACCACCCCATACTTGTTTTGCCTCGCTCAGCAATGCCGTCAAATACTTTATGACGATAGATTCGTTTGTTATGGCACACCGATAAATTGGTGGCATCAACGAAGCTCAGTCCTGTGCATGTACCCATCAATCCTTTAAGGTAGACACAAAGTGGCATAATCGTTATTGGTACTAGTTCAATAAACCGTGAATAGCTTGGCAGGTTAGGAAACTCGCGTCTCATCATGCCTAGCATATGATGATAATAAAAACCTTTAAACTGCCGATAACGCAGTTGATGAAACAGTACCAATATGGTCATCATCATCTCTGGTACACTTATCTTGCATGGTCTTAATCGCTTTGCGCTGTTTTCAATAAGATAACGTTCAAACTCAGGTTTGAATGTTTGATAAAAGTCGTCAATATGGCAGTAAGTTTAATTAGGTTGTCCATGTAAGAAGTCCTTGTTGCAAGGTTTGTCTTGGTAAACTGACTTTAGCAATTTTGGACTTCTTTTTTTATACTCTTTTCTTATCCCGAATTCAGGTTAGTTAGCAGCTACTGTTATTCATTTACGGTAATTGTCAACACACCCTAATACTTTACTTTACTTATCTTATAATAATATATACACTTGCAACGTTTTTTATAAACAATAATAAGAATCATTATTATCTAAATAATTATTACTTTTCAATAGTTAGATTTTACGAAGGTCGATTGATTGTAGTGTTATAGGTCAAATGCAAATGAAACAGTGTCGAACTAGTTCCTTTTTAATAGTGTTGGTGGTCCTTATTATTCACTTTGTTTTAGGGTGGCTACTTGCGCAAGCTTCTTTTCAAAAAGTTAAAGTTGATGATTCTTTCGAAAGTTTACAAATGATAGAAATGAATCTAGATGAGGTTGTTTTTGGAAATACTATAGAGGGATTAGTCTCTGCAAGGGCTGTTGAGGATATGACAATAGAAACACAATCACAATCTATCACAGACTCCGCCCCATCAATAGGGCTAGCGCAACCTCAGGATCATGCACCTATTCCTCCATATACACCTAAGCCTCAAGAGTTTAAATCAACACAGGTAAATGATGTAGCTGACATAGCACAAAAGCCTGAACCTATTGAAACAGATAATAAAAAATTACCTGATCCGCTTAAGTCACCAGAAAAAAAGACTGACAATAGATTTGAACTTAAAAAGTCTAGCGAAAATATCTCTCATTTGCCAACCAAAACTATCTCTCAGGCTACCTCGATCAGTCAGGCTGGTGATGAAGCCTCGTCTCAAGATGAACAGCCAAGTGGCGATAAAGGTAGACAAGTAGCAGGAAACGGGGCGAAAGGTGGTACAAATAGTGGTAGTGCATCATCTCAAGGTGGTAGTCAAGCTAATAGCACCACAGAAGCATCATTAGGGGCAGGGTATGGCAGCGCAATGAAAGGGGCTTGTTCCGACATCTCTGATGAAGCTGATGATGAAGGACGAGTAACGCTTAAAGTGTCTGTAAATGAGCAGGGTAGAGCTCAAAATGTGCAGATTGTATCACCATCTGATGTAAAACGCTTGAATAACCAGGCAAAACGTATTGCCTCAAATCATATTTATAGCCCAGGAAAATCAAATGGTCAACCTGTGGCAAGTGATGTTGTTTTTACAATTAATTTTAAATGCGGTAATGCCGCTTAATCTTATTTTTTAGAGGTTTGTTATGGATTTAATGCATATTATTGAGCAACAAGATGCGGTGTTACACATCTCTTTCCTTGTTCTGGTTTTAATGAGTATCATTTCTTGGAGTGTCATTGTTATACGTTTAATTAAAATTAAGGGCATGCGAGCTAAAAATAAGTGTATGTTAGACAATTTTTGGCAAGCCAATGACATCAAAGCTGTACAAGATGCCATAAATAATGATGCTTCTGTTATTGCCTGTGTACTAAAAAAAGTATTACCAAGTTACCTAAAATATCAACAAGACAAAGAAAGTGTTGGCGGTTTACAAGCCCAATTATCACTTAAAGACTATCTTAAATTAAACATTAGCAATGCGATTACGCAGGCAATGCGTCCTTTTGAATCAGGGTTAGTCACGCTTGCTTCTATTGGTGCAGTTGCTCCTTTTGTTGGGCTATTTGGTACGGTTTGGGGGATATTTAATGCATTAATGGATATAAGCCAACAGGGGCAAGTTAGCATTGCCACCGTGTCAGCCCCCATCGGCGAAGCATTAGTTGCTACCGCATTAGGGCTATTTGTTGCCATACCAGCGGTGTTAGCTTATAACGCTATCACACGTTTAAATGGTAACCTCTCAGAAGATTTAGATGCGTTTGCTCATGATTTATATATTTATTTACTAAATCATAAGGAGAAAGTCTAATGGCATTTGGTTCATTTAATAAATCTTCTGCTTCTCAGAGGCTGATGTCGGAGATTAATGTGACACCACTTGTTGATGTTATGTTGGTTTTGTTGATTGTATTTATGATTACTATGCCAGTCTTAACTCAGTCAATTCCATTAGAGCTGCCTACCGCAAATGTCGAACAGCAGAATGAACCTAAACATATTTCTAGAGTAGCCATCAATTCATCTGGTATCTATGTGGGTGAAAAAAATATGAACAATGATGAGTTAGATGCTTATTTTGCACAGCAATTTAATCAAGATGAAAATACAGTGGTTGCTATTTCTGCTGATGTTGCCGTGGAATATCGCAATATTGTTAAAGTTTTGGAATCTGCTCAGAATGCGGGTTTAAAAAAAATTGGTTTTGTGACGGTTAATAAATAATTTTGATGTTTGAGTCGGAAAGTCTTATTCTCTTTAGGAGTTAAATCTATGCATGTTCTCTTTAATAGTAGAAGCTTAGTGTTTATTCTTCCTGTTTTATTAACTGCTTGTGGAGGGGGAAGCTTTGATACTAATATTGTTCCAGAATACAACAAGTCGTTTGCACCTTAAGATGGAAATAAGCCTTCTGGGAATGAGGATACAGACTCTGATAAGCCAGATGATACTAATCCTAATGATAAGGCAGTAGGACAGAGCTTGTAAATAGCACAGTGATAGTTAATGGTGTGAACACAGACACTTAGGTTTATTTAGGGGTGGAAAAGCATTTACGGCTTAAAAAATATGATATAAAAGCCGGAGTGGGCAAAGATTTTTAGCTGACAAGAGACAACATTAGAAAGGGTTTTGTGCATATTACATCCTGAATTCGGGATAAGAAAAAACTAAAAGAAGTCCAAAATTGCTAAAGTAAGTTTACCAAGACAAACTTCGCAATTTTGGACTTCTTTTTTTATACTTTTTTCTTATCCCGAATTCAGGTTAATTAAGCTTTTTGTATCAAACTAGCAAGCTTTTTAAGGCTGCAATTAGCTTTTAGCGTAATGCTTTATAGTATTTTATAAAAATTACCCTATTTAAATACCTGCACCGTTTGAATGTAGGTAAACTCTTTTAAACCTGCTTCGCCAAACTCCACACCAAAACCAGAGTCCTTAGTGCCTCCAAATGGAGCGTCAGGCTGAATCATGGCATGGTTATTGACCCATACAGTCCCACACTCTAAGCGAGAAGCGATGCGTTGCGCCTTTTCTAAATCTTTTGACCAAACCGAGCCTCCTAGACCGAAAGCCAACCGGTTTGCAGAAGCTATGGCATCTTCCACATCACTAAACTTGATAATCGGCAAAATAGGCCCAAACTGCTCTTCATCAACTAACCTTGCACCATCTTCAATATTATTAACTAAAGTAAGGGGGTAAAAGTAACCACTATCATCCGTAACTTCACCACCACATAAGAAGTTTGCTCCACGCGTTCTAGCATCCTCTGCCAACTCTTTAACAATGTTTAATTGTTCTTCATTTTGAAGTGGTCCAAAGTCGGTATCTTCATCAAGACCATTACCCGTTTTCATCGATTTAGCCATATTTGTTAATGCTTCGCAAAGCTCATCATGTACGGACTCATGCACATACAGGCGCTTTAAAGCGGCACATGTTTGACCATTGTTAATGAAAGAGGTCGCAAAGATTTTTGGCGCACTGGCTTCGATATCCGCATCGTCCAATACAATACCTGCATCATTACCGCCAAGCTCTAGAGTTAAGCGCTTTAGGTTGCCAGCAGCACTTTTCATGATGGCTTTACCCGTAGGTGTCGAGCCAGTAAATACAATCTTACTGATATCATCATGTGACGACATTGCAGCACCAATCTCTCCAGCGCCAGTAACAACATTTAAAACACCAGCGGGAAGAATGTCTTTGGCTAATTCGCCAAAACGTAACACCGTTAATGGTGTCATTTCTGACGGCTTCATAACAACAGTATTACCTGTTAACAAAGCTGGAATAATGTGCCAAATACTGATGAGTAAAGGATAATTCCAAGGAGTAATAGAACCTACCACACCAAGTGGTTTACGGTGTAACTCAATACGTGCTGTTTCATTATCTTGAATAACCTCTGGCTCTAGCGTCATACTCGCTGTACCACGGATCCATGCCAACGTACCACCAAATTCAAACCCAGAACCTAAGTTAGCAAAACCTTCGAGAGGTTTACCTTGCTCTTTAGTTAGCAGAGTCATTAACGCTTCTGCATTTGCTTCCACAGCGTCAGCGAGTTGCATTAACATATCACGCCGCTCAGCCATACTTAGTGATGACCACGCTGGGAAAGCGGTTTTAGCTGCTGAAACAGCCTCATCTAATTGCTCAGTTGTTGCCTTTGGGCATTTAGCAACCACTGATTTATCTGCAGGATTTATAACATCCGTATAATCAGTCGTCGCGACACTATTTCCATTAATTATGAGTTTAAAATTTTCCATTGTACTTCCTTATACAATTTATTTATTGGTTATATACCAGATACTAAAAATAATTTTCCTAGGCTAAGCTAAAAGTAATCAAAAGCCCCAGATGATATTTATGATTATTGAACTTAGCCTATTAATTTTTTAGAACAGTACTAGAATTAAAGGCTATTGTATTATTTAGTCGTAAAAATCCAATACTACGTATGGTTTTTTTAATATCAGCTCTAATCTAATGTGCTGTTAAGCTACTCGTTTTCGCCATGATTTAATTGCAGAGTTGGTGTCTCATCAAAGAAATTCCAAGGCTTAAGCAGAACGTTTACCCATTCTGTCGGCATCATTGGCCATTCTTCAGCTCGTGCCACATGCGTTGTGCCGGTGGTCAGCCATACGACTATATCCTTGTTATGAATACTTTCATCATCTGCTGTATACATTCCTAAACCAGTATCACTATCAGAACGGTTCGGATATTTACCTTCTGGATATAGCTCATCAGGCTTGTATTTAGTAACCCATATCTGTTTATCCATAAAGTTGAGACGATTGTATAACCACTCATCTTGGGCAAAGTTAGCACCTTTAGCAATAGGATGTGTCCCTCCTGCGAATGGTATTATTTGATAAGACACTGGATTACCCATACGGTTTTCTTTAGTAGCATTACTAATTAAACGAATCGTAGATGGATCAAATTTTTCTTGTGCCTCTAACTCTGTTCTCACTGTGGTTTCGCGTGTTGCCATAGCACTTGTTCGAGGCCCACCACGCGTGTTTTTCTCAATAAAAGGATCTATACGATTGATGTGATTAAATTCGCCATCTACATCCATATCTAAACGGAAGTTATAAATATGCTGATGGGTCGGCCCAACAATATTATGGTCAATCAAGGTGCCAAAACGGGTGTCTTCCGCAGCAGTATCATCATGCATCGTCTTAGATAAAACCCCTTTAACAGCCTCAATACCTGTAGCCCCAGCATTGATACCTATTGTGCCATTCGCTTGTAGTACCCAATCAAAGATATAGTCATAGTTACCAACAGTGCTTATCCACCGAACAACAAGTTCACGGCGTTCCGTACTGACGTTTGGCTGTCCCATTTCTTGATGTTTGTATTCAGGCCCAGCATAACGTTCAAATAAGGCAATGGCATTAGGAATATTGTAGGTATTGCCCTCGAAATCAGCAATTACAGCATCTAAGAACACAGCGTTTTGCGGTGCATCTATATTCTTCTCCATTGGTGAAGTCAGCATACCCATACCATATTCACCGGCATCTAAATAAGACTTAAAGTACCACCCTAAATCTGGATCACCGTAAGGAACAACCATGCCTGATAAATTACCTTGATACATGACCTTACGATCTATACCCTTGTCTTTAAAAGTAACAGTACTCAGTTGTAAGCCCGTGCGACTGTCTAAACCAATATGGAACTTCCAATTACCCCATTCAACATTTCTACCAGTGATTGTAAAGTTTTTACCCTCAGGTTCGATGATATTCAATGGCTTACTATTAATCATCTCCTTCCCACGTCCATCATACGGGCGAGGGGTCATCGGTACAGGAACAATACTGCCTTCTTCAATTTTAATGATTTTCCTTTCATCTAGATCAAGCACGGCTACCAAGTTCTCAATTGGGTGCGCCCAATAATTACCATCTCCGACATCCAAATAAGAAACAATCTTTAAAACTCGTAACTGTTTATCTAAATTGTCTTGATCACCAAAATATCCAACCGTAAGAGGTGTCCCAACTACCTTAGTAACGTCATCTATACCGCGTTTTTTTAAGGCTTTGGCATACTCTGGACTGTTTTGGATGGCTTCTTGTACGGCCATAAAATCATCATATAACACCATACCAAAGGTATTATCTAATACCTTCCAGTCAGTTAACTGATTCTTTGTTAAATTTGCCTCCCCTTCAAAGACAGTATTCCCCTTTAGAATAGTAAAAGTAGCAACTCGGTCAGCAGTATAAGGTGTATCATCAAGTACATTATTCCATACAGTTTTTTTCTCAGGCGGTTTTAGGCGAATGTCAGAAAATCGTAAATTCGTCTGCTTAGGCTTTTCTTTTTTGATGATCGCCAGAGTTTGTGCGATCTCGTCACTATTTAATGAGTTCAAAGGATGTGGTGTACTTTCCACTTTAAACGTATTGTCTAGACCTGATTGTAATACCTCATTAGCAAGCGTATCTGGAACTAAAGCATTGCCATTTTTTATCACTAATGGATTTTTAATCTTTAATAGCTTACCGTTCACCTTAACGGTTGTCACATTGGGCTTAATTTGTACTCGGGTTGAGTTTTTAGTGATGATATAAACATCAGAATAGTCATCATAATCAACATCTGCCCCTGCTGCGCTCATTGCTTGATCGATTGGCACCATCTTAACAGTTCCACCATGTGCTAATGCTTGCCCACTATAGGCAAGCATTAAACTAGTGAATAAGGTAGCTAATGTTGTTTTTATTATTGATTGAGACGGACTAATGGTTAGTTTAGATTTTTTAATTTGTCTCGGAGAGAAATATTGTGAGTTCTGCATAGGTGACTTCCGTATTGTCTTGAAAAGATAGAGATAGCTACTCTATTTTGGCATTGAAACAATATCATAGTGCTAAAAAATCGCTTAAGCATACTTAATTACACATTAAGTAATAAGCTAGGCCATTTTTTATTACTTCCATGTCGCACATTGTGAAATTGTACGATTTAGATTAACACAATTTATATTGAAATGTCATCATCTGGGCAAATTGAAAAAACCTAGAGTTATTAATTTAATTAAAATCAATAATGACGTTAATAAGAGCATCACTTTTGGCTCGCAAAAGGGCTCCACTATAACTAGGTTGTACTCACTCAATATTAGGTTTTTATTTGCAATAATAAAAGGAAACTAACGCAAAGGAAAAAGCCCCCCTTCGAATGAAGGGGGGCTTTTAGGTATAGGGAGCTGACGATGACCTACTCTCACATGGGCGGACCCACACTACCATTGGCGCTACGATGTTTCACTTCTGAGTTCGAGAAGGGATCAGGTGGTTCCATCGTGCTATTGTCGTCAGCAAAGGGGGTATAGATATGAGTTGGTTAAGTTGTTGACTTAACTTTGATTTGACTATGTATTTATCAAGAACCTGAATCAAGGTTGCTATTAATAAGCAATCATCAGGATGATATCGAAATAATTAGCTTGCTCTACTCTTTATTATAAAAAGAGAGCTACAAAACCACTTGGGTGTTGTATGGTCAAGCCAAACGAGCAATTAGTACAGGTTAGCTACACGCATCACTGCGCTTCCACACCCTGCCTATCAACGTTGTAGTCTTCAACGGCTCTTAAGGGAAATCTAATCTTGAGGTGGGCTTCCCGCTTAGATGCTTTCAGCGGTTATCCCATCCGAACGTAGCTACCGGGCAATGCCATTGGCATGACAACCCGAACACCAGCGGTTCGTCCACTCTGGTCCTCTCGTACTAGGAGCAGATCCTCTCAAATTTCCAACGCCCACGGTAGATAGGGACCGAACTGTCTCACGACGTTCTAAACCCAGCTCGCGTACCTCTTTAAATGGCGAACAGCCATACCCTTAGGACCTGCTTCAGCCCTAGGATGAGATGAGCCGACATCGAGGTGCCAAACACCGCCGTCGATATGAACTCTTGGGCGGTATCAGCCTGTTATCCCCAGAGTACCTTTTATCCGTTGAGCGATGGCCCTTCCATACAGAACCACCGGATCACTAAGACCTACTTTCGTACCTGCTCGACTTGTGGGTCTCGCAGTTAAGCGCGCTTTTGCCTTTATACTCTATGAACGATTTCCGACCGTTCTGAGCGCACCTTCGTACTCCTCCGTTACTCTTTAGGAGGAGACCGCCCCAGTCAAACTACCCACCATACATTGTCCTCGGTATTGTTATACCTGAGTTAGAACCCCAACATGACCAGGGTGGTATTTCAAGGTTGGCTCCACAAATACTGGCGTATCTGCTTCAAAGCCTCCCACCTATCCTGCACAAGTCAGGTCAAAGTTCAATGTAAAGCTGTAGTAAAGGTTCACGGGGTCTTTCCGTCTAGCCGCGGGTACACAGCATCTTCACTGCGATTTCGATTTCACTGAGTCTCTGCTGGAGACAGCGCTGCCATCATTATGCCATTCGTGCAGGTCGGAACTTACCCGACAAGGAATTTCGCTACCTTAGGACCGTTATAGTTACGGCCGCCGTTTACTGGGGCTTCGATCAAGACCTTCGCTTACGCTAAGCCCATCAATTAACCTTCCAGCACCGGGCAGGCATCACACCCTATACGTCCACTTTCGTGTTTGCAGAGTGCTGTGTTTTTAATAAACAGTTGCAGCAGCCTGGTATCTGCGACTGCTAGTAGCTTACGGAGCAAGTCCTTCACCACCAGCAGCGTACCTTCTCCCGAAGTTACGGTACCATTTTGCCTAGTTCCTTCAGCAGAGTTCTCTCAAGCGCCTTGGTATTCTCTACCTGATCACCTGTGTCGGTTTAGGGTACGATTCGTTTATGACTATCGCTTAGAAGCTTTTCCTGGAAGCATGGTATTTGCCACTTCGCTGTACAAGTACAGCTTGCTATCAGATCTCGGTATTAACAGCCCGGATTTACCTAAGCCATCTACCTACATCCTTCCACCTGGACAACCATCGCCAGGCTGGCATAACCTTCTCCGTCCCTCCATCGCATCATAAACAAGTATTGGAATATTAACCAATTTCCCATCGACTACGCCTTTCGGCCTCGCCTTAGGGGTCGACTCACCCAGCCCCGATTAACGTTGGACTGGAACCCTTGATCTTCCGGCGTGCGAGCTTTTCACTCGCATTATCGTTACTCACGTCAGCATTCGCTCTTGTGATACCTCCAGCATGCCTTACAGCACACCTTCACAGGCTTACACAACGCTCCCCTACCACTTGAAACAATTTTCAAATCCGCAGCTTCGGCTCCTAGTTTGAGCCCCGTTACATCTTCCGCGCGGGCCGACTCGACTAGTGAGCTATTACGCTTTCTTTAAAGGATGGCTGCTTCTAAGCCAACCTCCTAGCTGTCTATGCCTTCCCACTTCGTTTCCCACTTAACTAGGAATTTGGGGCCTTAGCTGGCGGTCTGGGTTGTTTCCCTCTCCACGACGGACGTTAGCACCCGCCGTGTGTCTCCCGGATATCACTCATCGGTATTCGGAGTTTGCATCGGTTTGGTAAGTCGGTATGACCCCCTAGCCGAAACAGTGCTCTACCCCCAATGGTGTTCGTCCGAGGCGCTACCTAAATAGCTTTCGGGGAGAACCAGCTATCACCGAGTTTGATTAGCCTTTCACCCCTATCCACAAGTCATCCCCTGGCTTTTCAACGACAGTGGGTTCGGTCCTCCGGTGCCTGTTACGGCACTTTCAACCTGCTCATGGATAGATCACTCGGTTTCGGGTCTATACCCTGCAACTATACGCCCTATTAAGACTCGGTTTCCCTACGGCTCCCCTAATGGTTAACCTTGCTACAGAATATAAGTCGCTGACCCATTATACAAAAGGTACGCGGTCACGGATCAAGTCCGCTCCCACTGCTTGTACGCACACGGTTTCAGGTTCTATTTCACTCCCCTCACAGGGGTTCTTTTCGCCTTTCCCTCACGGTACTGGTTCACTATCGGTCAGTCAGGAGTATTTAGCCTTGGAGGATGGTCCCCCCATCTTCATACAGAATTTCTCGTGTTCCGCACTACTTAATATGCTTCATTATATGTTTCGAATACGGGGCTATCACCCACTATGGCCAGATTTCCCACTCTGTTCTTCTACATATAAATCCGTCGGCTCCTCCCCGTTCGCTCGCCGCTACTAGGGGAATCTCTTTTGATGTCTTTTCCTAAGGGTACTGAGATGTTTCACTTCCCCTCGTTCGCTTCCTAATAAATTAGAATATCTAGCTTACACTAGATGGGTTTCCCCATTCAGAAATCTCCGGATCACAGGATATTGCCGCCTCCCCGAAGCTTATCGCAGGCTGTCACGTCTTTCATCGCCTCTGACTGCCAAGGCATCCACCATGTGCGCTTAATTACTTGACCATACAACCCCAAAGGGTCTTAATATTCGCATTTAATAGATTCAGTTTTATTATTGGCTAAAGACAACCTCGAAGTAATCCGAGGTGTTTTAACCAATTCATAATTCTGATTCTTGCAAATATGGTTAGTAATTATAACGATATCACCTTGATAATTTACGCTTGATTCAGTTCTCTTATTACCTTCGATAACTAACCTCTTGGGATAACAACTGATGTCGTTAAAAGGTTAGTCATCTGGTTAATATCCTACTCAGTGATGGGTAGGGTATTAACCGTATTACAACTCATATCTATGTTTTTAAATAGTAATAACGCTGTCATCCAGTCGTCATATTGTCTCTGTATAAAACAGAAGTAAGTAATTGCTTATGTACCTTATCGTTAAGTTACTAATCACTTAATTCTATTTTATTAGCTCTGGGTCTATTTATATATGGTGGAGCCAAGGAGAGTCGAACTCCTGACCTCCTGCGTGCAAGGCAGGCGCTCTACCAGCTGAGCTATGGCCCCATATAATGGTGGGTCTAGGTGGACTTGAACCACCGACCCCCGCGTTATCAACACGGTGCTCTAACCAGCTGAGCTATAGACCCTGAGAAGCGTTAAAAAATTGCATTGCAATTTTAGCTTCGCAAGGAAAATCCTTTAAATAGGATTTTCAAAAAGCTATGCTATTGCACAATCTTCTAAAGCTTTTTAAAGCTTTTATCTACTAAAATCAAAGAACAACTTGTTGTGAATTCTTGCTGACCGAATGCGTCAATAAGGAGGTGATCCAGCCGCAGGTTCCCCTACGGCTACCTTGTTACGACTTCACCCCAGTCATCGACCACACCGTGGTGAGCGCCTCCCCGAAGGTTAGGCTACCCACTTCTGGTGCAATCAACTCCCATGGTGTGACGGGCGGTGTGTACAAGGCCCGGGAACGTATTCACCGCGGCATTCTGATCCGCGATTACTAGCGATTCCGACTTCATGGAGTCGAGTTGCAGACTCCAATCTGGACTACGATAGGCTTTTTGAGATTCGCATCACATCGCTGTGTAGCTGCCCTCTGTACCTACCATTGTAGCACGTGTGTAGCCCTGGTCGTAAGGGCCATGATGACTTGACGTCGTCCCCGCCTTCCTCCAGTTTGTCACTGGCAGTATCCTTAGAGTCCCCGGCATAACCCGCTGGTAACTAAGGAAAAGGGTTGCGCTCGTTGCGGGACTTAACCCAACATCTCACGACACGAGCTGACGACAGCCATGCAGCACCTGTATTCTAATTCCCGAAGGCACTCTCGTATCTCTACAAGATTCTAGATATGTCAAGACCAGGTAAGGTTCTTCGCGTTGCATCGAATTAAACCACATGCTCCACCGCTTGTGCGGGCCCCCGTCAATTCATTTGAGTTTTAACCTTGCGGCCGTACTCCCCAGGCGGTCTACTTATTGCGTTAGCTGCGTCACTAAGAGATCAAGTCTCCCAACGACTAGTAGACATCGTTTACGGCGTGGACTACCAGGGTATCTAATCCTGTTTGCTACCCACGCTTTCGAACCTCAGTGTCAGTATGATGCCAGGAGGCTGCCTTCGCCATCGGTATTCCTTCAGATCTCTACGCATTTCACCGCTACACCTGAAATTCTACCTCCCTCTCACCTACTCTAGCTTAACAGTTTTAGATGCAGTTCCCAGGTTAAGCCCGGGGATTTCACATCTAACTTATTAAGCCACCTACGCTCGCTTTACGCCCAGTAATTCCGATTAACGCTTGCACCCTCTGTATTACCGCGGCTGCTGGCACAGAGTTAGCCGGTGCTTATTCTGCAGCTAATGTCATCGCATACGGGTATTAACCGTATGGTCTTCTTCACTGCTTAAAGTGCTTTACAACCAAAAGGCCTTCTTCACACACGCGGCATGGCTGGATCAGGGTTGCCCCCATTGTCCAATATTCCCCACTGCTGCCTCCCGTAGGAGTCCGGACCGTGTCTCAGTTCCGGTGTGGCTGATCATCCTCTCAGACCAGCTACAGATCGTCGCCTTGGTAGGCCTTTACCCCACCAACTAGCTAATCCGACTTAGGCTCATCCAATAGCGAGAGCGCAAGCGCCCCCTTTTCCCCGTAGGGTGTATGCGGTATTAATACGAGTTTCCCCGTGCTATCCCCCACTACTGGGCAGATTCCTAAGTATTACTCACCCGTCCGCCGCTCGACGCCTGATAGCAAGCTATCATCGTTTCCGCTCGACTTGCATGTGTTAAGCCTGCCGCCAGCGTTCAATCTGAGCCATGATCAAACTCTTCAGTTTAATCTTGCTATGTAACCCTTTAAAGAGGTTACTAAAACTTGGCTCATTCTTTCTGGCGTTCTTTCTTTCCGTTCTTTCATAAATGAATTAACTTCGAGTTTTCTTGCTGTTAAGAATGATAATTTTTATAGTTAGTCACTATCCCGATAAGAGATAATCCCAACTTTAATTTTTCAGCATTCTATGTCAACAAAAATCCACACAAGTTGTTCTTTGATTCTAGTTTTTAAATAGTTGACTTATCTCGTCGTCCGAGGTAAGTTATTCACTAATAATGTAATAATAAGCTATCTGCCGTTCTTACTTAGTGAGCCGTCTAGTATATGGTCTAACTATATATCTGTCAAGCTTTTATTTATTCTTCATTTAGGCTTCTAAAGCTCTAAACCCTCTCTCTCAAGTCAGGTTGTTTACTTCGTTTCCCTTAATGAGGTGCGTATTATAGACGCTTTTTTTACTAAGTCAAGAAGTTTTTTTAATCGGTTTAAGTGCTTCCTGCCTTCTGACAATTAACACCTAACCCTACTACTTCGCTTCCCTTTTCAACTGCCCTGATCCCTTCTCTTCAAAGTGATCAATACTGCTTGCTAGGTTCGCTTTCTTCTCAACAGGTGGCGTAGTATATACTCTTTTTTAATGCGGTCAAGCGGTTTTTGTGCTTTTTTTGCCCTTTTAAGAAAATCTGATTTTGAAGGTGTCTTTGTAATTGGATACTGACGTTATAAGAGTGTTTGGTATGAGCGCATAGTAACCGTCTTAAATACTTTTGTTAGCGTATACAACATTCATAATTTCTAGCTTTTTTGTATAAGGGTCTGCGTTTTTCAATATAAGTATTGCTTGGTAGTGACCAGTTTCTGTAATCTAGAAGAAACACCTACTACCTATTATCCTACTACTAACCTATTATCCTACTACTCAAGGATCAGCCAGTCATAGTGTATTTCTCTCCTTTGGCTTACGCTCCCCCCTATAACAGTTCAAAAGTTTTTTGGAATAATTAATCAATTATGTATATTAGAAATTTACTGACCTTCTTATAAGTTATTAGCGTTGCTTCTTTTCTTGTTATTTTGTGTGTCCAAGCTAACGCTAGAGAATAGGATGGGTAGTACAATTTCAAATAACATTCTTTCTTATTATGATAATGAAAACAAAACGCTGGTTGATTCCTTAGTCTTTTCTCTTGCTATTGTGTTAAAAGGATTGAAACTCACTGATAAACAAGCCCATTGATTTGAGGGTATTATAAAGCGGGTGTTTTATATCGTCTGATAATGATAAGAATTTGATGTGACCGCTAGCCCCGATTGTAGCGGATATACTGACAGATTGGGCAGGATGCGGTGGTCAGACTTGGGGTGGCGCGCGAAGCAGGCGACAACCTAAGCTGATACCACTGCTCTGTTCAGGCTGGCAGATAGTAGTGTAAAGCAGGATTGGCTACAGTACAGCGGTTTGATGACCTGTTATGATGTCATGACCTGCTATGCGCAGATTAGGACATGAAAGGGGGTCATTCCTGTGGGCTGTTACTGTCTAATAGATCTTTGTCCCCTGAGCCATCCTGAATCTCTTCCTCTACTTTTTGCATGAGTTTAGGGTCAGGTCGGGCATCGAGCATGTCATCTGACTGTTGATTTCCTAATATTTGCTTGGCACGTTGCTTCGCTTTTTGTTTCTCTCGTAAGTCAACTTTCTCCGCCTCATTCGTTAAGCGAGGAGCGTCTGTCGCGGGTTGTTGAGGCCTATCATTGTCAGGGTAATCGCTATCAGCAACCACGGTTGCACTATGTACCGTCGCACTAGTTAAGTGCTTAATGGCGTCTTCTACATCGCCATTAAAACGCATACGATAAATAGGTTCCGGTAAGCTGAAGCCTTTTTCTTCCAGGGCATGTTTGGCTTCACGGATGGCGATACTACGTGCCTTTAAAAAATCTGTGTCGGTTTGGTCTACCCATACTTGAAACTCTAATACGATATTGGAGTCGCCAACTTCGTCAATGATAGCAATTGCTTTGGGGTCTTTAAGTATAAAGTCCAGCTCATTAATGGCATCTATACCTACTTTAATCGCAGCAAGCGGGTCATCATTAGCATCTACGCCCAGCTTAAAACTGAAACGGCGTTCGGGGTTCTTGGTGTAGTTTAAGATAGTGGCTTTAAATACCTCGGAGTTCGGTATACGCAGCTGATTGCCATCTGATGTCATCAAAATGGTTGCCCTACTGGTTAAACGCACGACGATACCTTCTTGACCATTAATGTCGACGAAGTCTCGCGCTCTAAAGGGCTGACGAACACTGAGCATGAGGGAGGCAATGTAGTTTTCAATGGTATCTTTTACCGCAAAGCCGACTGCAATACCAATAACGCCAGCCCCGCCTAACAGGGTACCAATAATCGCTTCGGCACCTATTAAGCTGAGAGCCAATATCAACCCAATCACGATAAAAACGACCTTAACAGATTGTGATAATAGTTCGGCCACAAAGGGATTGGGGGTAATGCGTTGCCAAAGTGAACCGCGGCGAGACAACCAAGAGCCGAACCATACGACGGCAACAAATACCAAAATAGCCACCAATAATAATGGCAATGCTTGAATAAAGCTTTTTGCCTGCTGCTTTAACCCTGTAATCACTGGGGTCACGTTGTCTTGCACATCTAGGGTACGACTGATGCGATCTTCCACTGCCACCACATCGCTGACTCGATTGGCTAAATTGATGGCCTGTTGCGCTTTTTTCTCATTTGGCACGTTGCCAGATAAGCTTACCACCCCCTGATTGACTCTGATGGTAATGGCTTTTAATCCTTCAATTTCTGAAAAAATACCGGTAATGCGTTGCTTTATATCGCTGTCATTGACCTGATCTGGTTTGGTCGCAATGACGGTGTCTTTTTCTGTTAAATTCCCTGCCGCAGGCACATTGCCAGTGTTTGGGGTATTTGGCTTTAGCGCCTCAAAAGGCTTGGTATCATTGACGTTATCGCTCAAATCTGTTTCTGATTCTGTTTGCTGCAATGCTGTTGGCTGAGTGTCTGAAACCGTTGTCTGTTGTGTAGACGACTGCTCGTGTTGATCAGGATGCACTCCCTCTACTGCTTGTGCAGATAGGATAGACAGGCAAAACGCCCAAATCCCAAACCACAGGGGTAAAAAGCGTAGCGAGCCATTTTCAATCAAACGTCTTTTAATAAGCGGGTTTTTAATAGGATGTGGTGTAACGTAAGCGGTTGCTTTATCGGTACACGGCAAGTCAACAGGCGGTGTCATTATCTACCAGTCCTTTTTATGGGGTTGCTATTATGGGCTTGCTATGGATTAAATTTGGGTTGAATAAATGTCAATAGAGGCCACAACTTATCCCTATTATCCATTCATTATCTCTTCACTTTTATGCTGTTGGTTGTTTTTAGCTTTACTCGTTCTTGCACCAGCTATTCATAGGCTTAACTCTATACAGACCATAGAGGATACAAACTATACAGGCGATTACTATAGTCGGCCAACTTTTCAGAGTGATTGACTATAGCTATATATATTGTCATGTCACAATAGCTAAAATTCTGCTGACGACCTAAGCTATCTAGATAAGCTATTTGTCTAAATAATACTGAGCTTCACCTAAGTCTAAAGTGCCTTCATAAATAGCACGTCCTGTAATAATGCCTTCAATACAGTCGCCGTAAGGTTTAAGGAGTTCAATGTCCTTCATGTCAGTCACGCCACCTGAGGCGATAACAGGGATGCCACCTGTGCGGGCAAGATTGACCGTTTGTTCAACGTTTACGCCTTGCATCATGCCGTCTCGGGCGATATCGGTATACACAATGGAGGAGACGCCAGCATCTGCGAAGCGCTTGGCGAGTTCTGTGGCTTTCACGTCCGTCACATTCGCCCAGCCATGCGTTGCAACCATGCCATCTTTGGCATCAATTCCAACAATAATGTGACCGCCAAATTCACGGCAGGCTTCTTCGACAAATTCAGGATTTTCAACGGCTTTGGTGCCAATAATGATATAGGTCAATCCTGCGGTTATATACTGTTCGATGGTGTGTAGGCTACGCACGCCTCCCCCTAGTTGAACGGGTAGCTTAGGATGCGCCTTGGCAATTTCTGTGACCACATCTTTGTGTACGGGTACGCCATCGAATGCTCCGTTTAAATCCACTAAATGTAACCTGCGGGCGCCTTCGTTAACCCAACGGGTTGCCATAGCCACAGGATCGTCTGAAAATACGGTGTCATCTTCCATACGTCCTTGTTTGAGACGCACACATTTGCCATCTTTTAAATCTATTGCGGGGATGATTAATGGAGATACTGGAGCGAATGGTTTGTCTAATACATTGGTTTTATCGGGATTATTCATACAAAGCCTCAAGCTTAGTTACATAAGTGAGTGGATTTTTATATTTGTTTCATATCTAAATACAGTTAAAAACGGCTAAAGCCTTAACTATATTATCTATAATTGCAAGAAAATAAGCGTAAAGGCTAGCAATAATTCGTAAACAGACTGGCAATTTTATGGTAATTTGACGTATAATCCTAGGTTAAATTGTATATGTATTTTGGTAGCCAGTCGCCACTGTCTTCAATTTTAAGAGGTAAGGACGGGTGTACACGCCAGTTTTTATAGGTTTTATGCGCATGTTTAAGTCTGTTACGCATTATCTTTACCACACATTAAAACCACCTCTTATCTTCGTGATGCCACACTTTTAGTTCCACAGCACCATTTGTGGCTTGCTAATGCTGAACAGGACGTCTGGCTCTTCTTCGCTTATGGAATAAGTTCGCTTATGATTACCATCAAAAAGGGGCTTGATTTGCCCATTGCTGGCGCACCTAGCAGTGAAATCACCCAGCATTCGCCAAAGCACGTTGCTCTTGTCGGCTACGATTATGTCGGCATGAAGCCTACAATGAACGTTAAAGTTGGTGATATCGTCACCAAAGGCCAGCCCGTTTATGAAGATAAAAAACGGGCTGGTGTCATTTATACCGCACCAGCTTCAGGTAAGGTAGTCCAGATAAATCGTGGCGAGCGTCGTATATTCGAAAGCCTAGTCATTAAGGTTGATCCCTCTGGTGGCGAGGTAGAGTTTAATAAATATGACTCAGCTGAATTGGCACGACTTGATCCAGAAGCGGTTGAAGCTCAGCTAATCAAGTCAGGCGAATGGGTCGCTTTTCGTACCCGCCCTTACAGCCGCAGTCCAGAAATCGGCGCTCGCCCTCAGGCCATATTTGTTACTGCTATGGATACCAATCCATTAGCGTTTGACCCTATGGTGTTAATTAGTGAAGAAGCTCAGGCTTTTAATGATGGTCTAGCAGTATTGTCAGTACTATCGCCAAAAACATATGTTTGTTACGATGGTAACTCAAGCTTGCCGAAAGTGACTGACACAGCAGCTGGTAACGCTACTGAGTATCATTCGTTTAGTGGTGTACATCCAGCCGGTAATGCCGGCACGCACATTCACTTTTTGCATCCGGTCAGTCGCAATGTTACCGTTTGGACCATAGGTTACCAAGATGTGATTGCCATTGGTAAGCTGTTTACCACCGGGCAATTATATACACGTCGTTTGATCAGCTTGGCCGGACCCGGAGTTGCTAAACCGCGTCTTGTACTGACAGAGCGCGGTGCTGACGTGACAGAGCTCACTCATGGAGAGCTTGTCGGTAACGATAACCGCATCATATCTGGCTCAGTATTGTCAGGTCGTAAAACGATTCAAACCACCTGCTATCTTGGACGCTTCCACAATCAAGTGAGTGTGTTGGCAGAAGGTCACGAGCGTCCAGCCTTTCACTTCTTTAGGTTGGGTTCAAACCGTTTCTCCAAACTGCCTATATATATTTCTCAGTTTTTTAGTGGCAAAAAATACAACTTTACAACAACTACCAACGGCTCACCTCGTGCGATGGTGCCTATTGGTGTCTATGAAAAAGTTATGCCACAAGATTACCTGCCAACGCAGTTGTTGCGAGCTTTGATTGTTGAAGATATTGTCTCAGCAGTAGACCTTGGTGCTTTAGAGCTTGATGAAGAAGACTTGGCACTGTGCACCTTTGTATCGCCAGGTAAGTATGAATTTGGCGATATCTTGCGTGATAACTTAACTCGCATTGAGCTGGAGGGCTAACGCTAATGAAATTTATACATAATATGTTTGACCGCCTAGAGCCTTCCTTTACTAAAGGCGGCAAATTTGAAAAGTACTACGCTGTATTTGAGATGTTTGATACCTTCTTACGTCAGCCTAGTAGTACTACGCATTCAGCCTCGCATGTGCGTGACGGTATTGACTTAAAACGTATCATGATCGTGGTTTGGTTATGTACCTTTCCTGCTATGTTCTGGGGTATGTACAATGTCGGATTTCAGGCACTAACAGCTATTCAACAACTTGGTCTACAGCCTGAAGGATGGCGCACTGTCATTACTAATATGGCAGGCTATGACCCCAACAGTATTTGGGCAGCTTTCGTATACGGCGCCATGCAGTTTCTACCCATCTATATCGTTACCTTTGCGGTTGGTATTGCGTGGGAGATAATTTTTGCGGTGGTGCGTGGTCACGAAGTTAACGAAGGGTTCTTTGTAACCTCTGTACTGTTTGCGCTTTGTTTACCCCCAGATATTCCATTATGGCAAGTTGCCTTAGGGATCTCCTTTGGCGTTGTAGTTGCAAAAGAAGTGTTTGGTGGTACGGGTAAGAACTTCTTGAACCCTGCGCTAGCTGGTCGTGCTTTCCTCTACTTCGCTTATCCTGCTTACATGTCAGGCGAAACGGTATGGACGGCAGTTGATGGCTTCTCAGGAGCAACGCCCCTAGGTCTTGCGGCGATTGGCATTAGCCCTGAGCAGTTTGTTGATGCGTATGGCAATGCCATCACTTGGATGGATGCCTTCTTAGGCAATATGCAAGGCAGTATCGGCGAGGTATCAACCCTAGCCATTTTAATTGGTGCCGTATTCCTGCTTTGGACGCGTATCGCATCTTGGCGCATTATGGCGGGCTGTGTGGTTGGCTTAGTTGCTACGTCGCTTGTATTCAACATCGTTGGGTCAGAAAGCAACCTTATGATGAGTTTGCCATTCCACTGGCATCTGGTATTAGGTGGCTTTGCTTTTGGTGCGGTATTTATGGCAACTGACCCAGTGTCTGCTGCTCATACCAATAAAGGGCGCTGGGCATACGGGATACTCATTGGTTTTATGACTGTGTTAATCCGTGTTGTTAACCCTGCCTTCCCCGAAGGTATTATGCTGGCTATCTTATTCGCTAACTTGTTTGCGCCTTTATTTGACTACTTTGTCACTCAAGCAAACATCAAACGTCAAACCGCTCGGAGGATGCGTCATGTCCCAGCAGACTGATCAAAAAGCTAAGAAAAGCTCAAATTCAAACATGACCACCATCATGGTGGCATTGGTCCTGTGCTTGGTGTGTTCCGTCTTGGTATCAGCCGTAGCCGTAGGCTTAAAGCCAGCGCAAGTCAAAAACCAAATGCTGGATCTTAATAAAAACATCTTGGTTGCAGCAGGTCTCTTTGATCCTACAACAGATACTAACGAAGATGTTGCTGAACGTTTTGAAGATTTTGACGTTAAGCTTGTTGATTTACAAAGTGGGAAGTACGCGACTGAAGATCAACTTTCAGAAGTAGGTATTACCGATGTTAATAGTTACGATGCGAATCAAGCCGCAAAAAATGCTGCTTTAAGTACAGATCTTGGTAACAATGACCCTGCTAGCATCGGTGCAACCCCAAAATTCGCAAAAGTATTTGTTAAAAACGATGCCAATGGCAATCCTGAACTGATGGTCTTACCCATTCATGGATATGGCCTTTGGGGTACTATTTATGGCTTCTTAACCCTAGAGAGCGACTTAAACACCATTAAAGGTATCAGCTGGTACTCTCATAAAGAAACACCGGGTCTGGGCGCGCGTATTGAAGAGAAAAAATGGCGCGATCAATGGCAAGGGGTCAATGCTTATAATGAGCAAGGCAAAGTCGAAGTTGGCGTGGGTAAGGGTAAACCTATTGATGGCATTAGTGGTGCGACACTAACCAGTAAAGGGGTTAACAACCTAGTGCAATTTTGGCTTGGCGATCAAGGCTATAAACCATTTTTAGATAATTTACGTGGTGGCAGCGCAGGCGGTAATGATAAAGCAGATACTAAAGAAGATTTAGCTGCTCAAGCAGTAACCACTGCGGGCGAGGAGGCATAACATGGCTACAGATACAAAAAAAATCTTAACCACGCCGATATTTGATAATAACCCAATTGCCCTACAAATCTTGGGTATCTGTTCGGCGCTAGCAGTAACCACAAGTGTTAAAAACGCACTGGTTATGTGTATTGCATTAACCCTTGTGACTGCATTCTCAAGTTTCTTTATCTCAACAATTCGTAACCGCATTCCATCTAGCATCCGTATCATCGTGCAAATGACCATTATTGCCTCTCTGGTTATCGTGGTTGACCAAATTCTAAAAGCAGTGGCTTACGATGTGAGCAAATCACTTTCTGTATTCGTCGGGCTAATTATTACAAACTGTATTGTTATGGGTCGGGCTGAAGCGTTTGCAATGAGCAACCCTCCTGTACCAAGCTTTTTAGATGGCATTGGTAATGGCCTTGGCTACTCAGCTGTTTTATTATTTGTTGCTGTGATTCGTGAGTTATTAGGTAGCGGTAGTCTCTTAGGTATTACCCTTTTAAATCCAGTAACTGATGGCGGTTGGTATGTGCCTAATGGCTTGTTATTACTACCGCCCTCAGCATTTTTTATTATTGGTTTGTTCATTACTATTATTCGTATATGGAAGCCTGAGCAAGTTGAAGAACCTGAGTTTGTCATGAAACCCCAATCTAAAGGCCTAGCTCATGGAGGAGGACACTAATGGGACACTATACTAGTCTATTTATTACGTCTGTTTTTATTGAAAACATGGCTTTGGCCTATTTCTTGGGGATGTGTACCTTCCTAGCTGTCTCAAAGAAGGTCTCCACCGCACTAGGGCTTGGTGTTGCTGTTATCGCCGTGATGACCATTACTGTTCCTTTAAACAACCTGTTATACCAGTTTATTTTAAAGAGTGGCGCACTGGATTGGGCAGGCTTTCCAAATATGGATCTCAGCTTCTTAGGGTTACTAAGCTATATTGCGCTTATTGCAGCAACCGTTCAGATTCTAGAGATGTTTTTGGATAAATTTGTCCCATCGCTATATAACGCACTTGGGGTATTTTTACCGCTAATCACTGTGAACTGCGCTATTTTAGGTGGTGTCTTATTCATGGTTGAGCGTGACTATAACTTTACTGAATCTGTTACTTATGGTATTGGTGCGGGCTTTGGCTGGGCTTTAGCCATTGCATTACTGGCTGGTATCCGTGAAAAGCTAAAGTACTCAGACGTACCTGCCCCCCTACGCGGTCTAGGTATTACCTTTATTACTGTCGGATTGATGTCGCTAGGATTCATGTCATTTGGTGGCATGTCAATTTAAACGATTTGCCTATCCTAAATCATGAATAAAAAGCGATTTTTAATATTTAAATAAGGACAAGAATCATGGAGTTATTTGGTACCGCCATTGGCGGCGTCGCCATGTTTACCCTGATTATCATGAGTTTGGTAGCTATTATTTTGGTAGCTCGCTCAAGATTAGTCAGCTCAGGGGATGTCACCATTCATATTAATGACGATCCTGACAATGATGTGGTGACACCTGCTGGTGGCAAATTACTACAAACCCTAGCAAGTGAAGGTATATTCTTATCTTCTGCTTGTGGTGGTGGTGGTACATGCGGCCAGTGTACATGTAAAGTTCTCGAAGGTGGGGGGTCAATCCTGCCAACCGAAGAAGGTCATTTTACTCAAGGCGAAATCCGCGATAACATGCGTCTGGCTTGTCAGGTTGCTGTCAAGCAAGATATGAAAATTGAGATTGATCCCGAGTTCTTCGATGTACAGAAATGGGAATGTGAAGTTGTGTCTAACAACAACGTGGCAACCTTCATTAAAGAGCTGGTGTTGAAAATTCCTGACGGTGAAGAAGTTAACTTCCGTGCTGGCGGTTATGTTCAGCTTGAAGCGCCACCGCATGAAGTCCACTACAAAGACTTTGACGTCGATGAAGAGTATCGTGGCGACTGGGAGAAATTTGGCTTATATAAATACGTATCTAAAGTGGATGAACCTGTTATCCGTGCTTACTCAATGGCTAACTACCCAGATGAGAAAGGTATTATTAAGTTCAATATTCGTATTGCAAGTCCACCGCCTCGTGGTCCAGACGGGATTCCACCAGGTAAAATGTCTTCCTATGTATTTAGTCTAAAACCAGGTGATAAAATAACCGTTTCAGGGCCATATGGTGAGTTCTTCGCTAAAGACACTGAAGCAGAAATGGTGTTTGTTGGTGGTGGTGCAGGTATGGCACCAATGCGCTCACACATTTTTGATCAGCTTAAGCGGTTACACTCTAAGCGTAAAATTACTTTCTGGTATGGGGCGCGTTCTGTACGTGAAATGTTTTACGTTGAAGACTACGACACCCTTGCTGAGGAGTTTGATAACTTTGAATGGCACGTTGCCTTATCAGATCCACAGCCAGAAGATAACTGGGAAGGTTACACTGGATTTATCCATAATGTACTTTATGAAGAGTACCTTAAAGATCATCCAAACCCTGAAGACTGTGAATATTATATGTGTGGGCCACCGGTTATGAATGCGGCAGTGATTGATATGCTACACGGCTTAGGCGTAGAAGACGAAAACATCTTACTTGATGATTTTGGTGGTTAATGCTGGGTGGTTAATCAACAATTACCCCCTAACACAGAATAATATATGCTAAATTAAGAGTCTCTAAGGAGGCTCTTTTTTATACAGTGTCTTTTATGTTGAGCCTTCTGTTAATTCAGCTAACATCTCTCTATTAAATGGCTCTTAAATTTAGAAACACTCGCCCCTCCCCTATCTGTGTTTCATTCTTGACTTGAAGGAAATGAATAATTGGATATGTCACACAGCTTATTTAACAAGACAGATTTAATAAGAAAAGACGCTTATGAAAAGACAGTTTAAAAAACCAACCCTATGGATTACTGGCGCATCAAGTAGTAGCTTCTTTATTGCTTCTGCTATAAGCCTAAGCGCCTGTCAACAAACTCCTCAATATGAATATATTGAAGGCGAGACGATGGGCACCAGTTATCATATTCGTTATCAACAACCTGACAATATAGACATTGCAGACATAAGTCAGGCAGTTGATGCGCGTTTAATCGAGATAAACGACAGCATGTCGACTTACCAAGATGACTCAACAATCTCAAAGTTCAATAGAGTGGCTGCGGATACGTCAATAACGGTTGATGACGATTTTATCAAAGTCTTACAAGACTCTAAGCAGGTTTATGAGCAATCTGGTGGCGCATTTGACCCTACTGTCATGCCCTTAATTAATCTTTGGGGCTTTGGTAGTGTCAGAACGGTCGATCGGCTGCAAAATCCCCCGAGCCTCGATGATATTAAGGCGACTAAAGCGCTTATGGGATTTGATGATATTGTCTTATCGGGCAATACTTTAACTAAAACAAAAAAAGGGGTGGCGTTGGATTTTTCTGCTGTGGCAAAAGGCTACGCTGTGGATGCTATCGCAAATGTTCTAACTAATCGCTATAAAATCAATAACTACATGGTTGAGATTGGCGGTGAAGTGGCAACGTCAGGAGTGAATGCGCAAACAAACCCATGGCAGATTGCTATCGATGCGCCTGTCATTGACAGTAGTGTAACCGAACGTCAAACCATTGCAGGTATTCGTCAGCCTAGCCCTCAAAATAAATTACATTTAGCCACTTCAGGTAACTACCGAAATTCTGTTGTATTTGATAATAAGCGTTATAGCCATACTATTGACCCGACCACTGGGCAACCTATCAGTGGCGGAGCGCCTTCTGTATCCGTCGTTGCTGAATCAGTATCACTAGCCGATGCTTGGGCAACCGCACTCACAGCGATGACGTATGAGAAAGCATTAAAGACGGCAACAGAGAACAATCTAGCGGCAATGTTTATCATTCCTAAAGATGCCAATATGGAAGGAACGTTTTCTACAACAAATGATACGCCTATTGATACCGCCAACCAAAACCAATCAGGTACTCAAAATGTAGAGACAGGTCGTTTGCTCGATAAGTGGGAAATAGTAGAAACCCCTGTGATGAAAGCGCTGCGAGCTGGCAAAACCAACTAGTGTATTTTAAATTTCATTATCCATTATCCTCTGAAGCGTCTGTTATGCTAAATCAAACTTTGGAAACCATTCCTATAGTGAAATCGTTACATATATTAATTTTTGTAAATGGTTTAGAATAGTCTGCATTTATATATTAACGAGACGTTTACAGTAAGGACATACACACAATGATTTATTCATTGATGGCGCTAGTATTTGTACTAGGTTACATCGCTATTGCTCTAGAACATAACTTTCATATAGATAAAGCGGCATCGGCTCTCCTTACTGCAATCATTATTTGGACACTGCTTGTATTTGGTGCAGACACATTACTTGCCGATCATCTAACCAGCCCAGCAGATAGCCATAACGTCTCGCAGTTATTAAACACCGAGCTTAGGCATCATTTAGCCGAGATTGCTGAAATTTTATTTTTCTTAATGGGCGCTATGGTCATCGTAGAATTAGTGGATGCGCATGATGGCTTTGCTGCCATTACCAACCGTATTCGCACCTCTAGTGCCATTAAGCTTTTATGGACAATTGGTACACTTACCTTTTTCTTCTCAGCACTTCTAGATAATTTAACCACGACCATTGTGATGGTATCGCTACTGCGTAAATTGGTGGAGGATAAAGAGCTGCGCTGGTGGTATGCTGGTATTGTTGTTGTCTGTGCAAATGCAGGCGGAGCATGGTCTCCCATTGGGGATGTGACTACCACCATGTTATGGATTGGTAACCAAGTGACCGCTAGCCGTATTATCATAGATCTTCTTGTGCCAAGCTTAGTGGCCGCTATTGTACCTTTAATACTGCTAAGTCTGCTATTCAGAGGCAAAGAGGTACATCGTCCCAAACCCATTAAAGCCGCGGTGCAATCCACAAGCAGCAACTATCTAGGAGATGATTCAGGGGAGACTCAAACACCCGCTATGGCAATGGCAGGGGTGCCAGCCAGCTCCCATGAACTTGCCGATGATTCCAACCTTGAATTGACGGCAGCTCAGCAGCATGTTAGCAGTCGAATGCGCATTAGTGTACTACTACTTGGTTTAGGCGCGCTTGCTTTTGTGCCGGTTTTTAAAACCATTACTCATCTGCCGCCTTATATGGGTATTTTATTTGGGGTAGGTGTACTTTGGGTATTCACTGAAATTGCCCACCGCCATGAGGATTGGTACGTTAAAAAGCATGTCACTGTTGTCGGGGTTTTATCCCGTGTTGATATGCCAAGCATTTTATTCTTCTTAGGTATTTTACTTGCGGTGGCAGGTCTGGCTACGGCAGGTCATTTAACGGATGTGGCGCTGTGGCTTGACCAGTCTATTGGCAATTTATACATTATCAACGTATTCATTGGCTTGTTATCCTCTTTGGTCGATAACGTCCCCTTAGTCGCTGGTGCAATGAAAATGTACCCTCTTCTGACCGACTCAACTATCGCAGGTTTAACAGGTGATGAGCTTGCCCGTCAAGGTCAGTTTTTACAAGATGGTGCGTTTTGGCACTTTTTAGCTTACTGTGCGGGTACTGGCGGTAGCTGCTTAATTATTGGTTCTGCAGCTGGAGTCGCGGCCATGGGTATGGAGAAAATTCCATTTATGTGGTATTTAAAACGCATCAGTTGGCTTGCCCTAATGGGTTACTTAGCGGGCGCGGTCACTTATATCGGCATTCACGTGATCTAACGTTTAATTCATCGCTCGGATTACCGCATTCATTTGCGTATTTAATACAATTCTTTTGAGTATTTATACGATAAGGTAAGCCCACTGTTGTTATAAATGTACTGTGTTAAAATGTCTATATATAAACTGACATTTATATAATAAATCTGTTGGTTTACTAGCTTTATATTTAAGAGTTGTCTGCATCTTTCAAAGCGCTTGTTATAGGGCTCTTTTTATACGGTCGCGCCAACTCACACTCAAACATGTCGAGGTATGTATGCTCGCTCAATTACTCCCTATCTTTGCAGTTACCTTCACTATATTTGTGCTTTTTTTCTTATTTATGGGTATCGGCTATATGATAAAAAAAGAGCCACTGCGTGGCTCGTGCGGGCGTGTGGCGAACTTAATGGGTGATGAAACTTGCCAGTTTTGTGGCGATGATCCCAATAAATGTGATAAAAGCTCTGGGGAAGAAAAATTAAGATTCAATGTCGAAAAAGCAAAGCAGCTCGGTAAATCTATTACCTAAAAGATTAAAATTGACACAATAAAGCCATTAACTTTACTCAAGGAGTATTGGCTTTACTTTATTCATTCATTAAAATAGTAAGATAGAAAAAATAGGAAGATAGAAAATAGAAAAAAGCTTGCTGAATGAATAGACACTCAGTAGTGCTTCTATCACTAACCATCGCCTCATTGCGGTGGTTTTTACTATGCTTACTAGAATGTATTTTAGTAAGGTGTCTCCTCATTTAGCATATGAGGGACAAAATAAGATAAATCATCATCAAACACGAATGGTTTTGAAGGACATAATTGCATATTAACTAGAAATCATAGCCAGTTTGCGATAATTTGGCCGTTTGTGAACCATGAGATTCAAGTTACTATATGTAAGTTACTTAAAAAGAGGACACGCCCTAACCAGTAAAAAAACTAATTTTAACTGAAGATAAAGGCTAATTGATTAGCTATGTCACATACTACTCCCAACCAACCTGTTAGCTTAAAATCAAGCCCCACTCACATACGCAAGTCCCATTCAAACCCTAATACGTCTCGTACTATCTTTTGGTTGGTTCTAATTGCTATAGTATTGCTCTCTGCCAATATGAGATCTCCATTTGTCGCACTAGGATCAATTGCGCCTGTCGTCCAAGATGCTTTGAATATTAGTGAGTGGCATATAGGCTGGTTAGGCTCTGTACCCATGATTATGTTCGCGTTGGGTGCACTTCTTTCGCCCAGCATTGCCAAACGTTTCGGTATTGAAAACACGCTAATCATGGCGCTTATCGTACTGACATTTGGGCTAATATTACGCACAGTTTGGGTAAGCTGGTCTGGCTTCTTAACGGGAACTTTACTACTGTCATTTGCCATCGGTTTTGCCAACACTTTAGCTGCCCCTGTTATTAAGCAAAGAACCCCCAACAACATCCCTCTTATTACAGGTTTATTTAGTTTAACCATGGCGGTAATGGCGGGTATTGCAGCAGCAGTTGTTTATACCATGACTGAAAGAGTGGGCTGGCAATGGGCTTTAGGTAGCTGGGCTATCTTAGGTATAGCAGCAATCATAGCTTGGGTTATTCTACGTTTAAAATTAGGCTCTTCACATAAACTGCCTTCCTCAATGGACGCGTCGAACAGCGAAATAGCAGATGAAATTTCAGTGTGGCGTTCACCATTAGCATGGCAAATAGCGATATTTATGGGCTTACAGTCTTTGTTGTTTTATGTGGTTGCCAGCTTCATGCCCTCGATATGGATTAGTAAGGGGTTATCTCAAGTTGAAGGGGGTAACATGGGGTCAATATTCCAACTGGTAGCTCCCGCTACTGTTATTGGTATAACTTGGTTTATTCGCAGTGGTCATTCAATACAAAAAATTGCAGTGATATCGGCTCTCTTAAATGTTATCGGCGTCTTCGGTATGACCTATCTCTCAGCTTCCCTTTCATGGCTATGGAGTATTTTTATGGGGATTGGATGTGCGGGAATTTTTACGCTAATGATGATATTATTTTCTATACGTAGCTATACGCCTATTCAAGCCAGCAAACTATCTGGCATGGCACAAACAATTGCGTATTTGGTGGCCTTTACTGGTCCCTTTGGTGCTGGTTGGTTACATGAACAAACTCACGGATGGGATACGCCTTTGATGTTTATATTGATACTTACCGCACTTAACGTTGTCATGGCGTGGTTTGCGACTCGACCTATCATGGTTGATGGACGTCCCGCTCATTAAAATATCTCACTGTCGAAACTTAATCGGCATAATATGTTAATTGGTATAGTAGTTTAATGAAGATAGCATCATACTTCACTCATACTTCACATAGTACGAAGATACACAAGACACTATTTACTCAATATTAACTCAACTTAGTTTTATAACTGGCATGCTTATGAAGTTTTCTAAATTTGGTCAAAAGTTCATTCAACCTAGTGCTATCTCACAGCTTATGGATGATTTAGGCAATGCCTTGCAAAGCGAAACGCCTGTCAATATGCTCGGTGGTGGTAATCCCGCTCGCATTGATAAGGTTAATGACGCTTATCTACGCACTTATAAATCACTTGAAGACGATGGTCTTAACAGCCCCGCAATGGATTCAATGGGCAACTACTCAAACCCTCAAGGCGATGCGAAATTTATTGATACCCTCGTTGATTTTTTTAATCGTCACTATAACTGGGGGCTAACTCGTAACAATATTGCTCTAACCAATGGATCACAAAATGCTTTTTTCTATCTGTTCAACCTATTTGGCGGGGCATTTGAAGAGAATGGCGTGGATACTACCAAGTCCATTTTATTACCATTGGCACCGGAATACTTGGGCTATGGCGATGTCCATATTGATGGTCAACACTTTATAGCGATTAAACCTGACATTGAGAAGGTCACGCACGAAGGTGAAGATGGATTCTTTAAATATAAGGTTGATTTTAAAACAATAGAAGAGCTACCAGCATTACAAAATGGCGAGATCGGCGCTATTTGCTGTTCAAGGCCAACCAATCCAACTGGTAATGTATTGACCGATGAAGAAATGGCGCATCTGTCTAAAATTGCTGAAAAGTACAACATACCACTCATCATTGATAATGCCTATGGCGAACCTTTTCCAAACATTATATATCCAAAAGTGAAACTGAACTGGAATGACAACATAGTGCTATGTTTTAGCCTATCAAAAGTAGGCCTACCTGGTGTGCGTACTGGTATTGTGATAGGCAATCAAAAGATTATAAAAACGGTCAGTGCCATGAATGCGGTAGTGAATTTAGCCCCCACTCGTTTTGGTGCTGCCATAGCAGCGCCACTGTTTAAAACGGATGAGTTAAAGCACTTGTGTGATGATACCATCAAACCCTTTTACGCCAAGAAAGCCAAACGAGCCATTGGTCTACTAAAAAGTGAGCTAGGCGATTATCCTATGGCGATCCATAAACCTGAAGGGGCAATTTTCTTGTGGGTATGGTTTAAAGACTTGCCGATTACCACTGGCGATTTATATCAGCGTCTCAAAACCGAAGCCACTTTAGTAGTACCAAGCGAGCATTTTTATCCAGGCTTAGATGTTACCGATTTCCGCCATGCGCATGAATGTATTCGCATGAGTATTGCGGCAAGTGATGAAACATTAAAGGCAGGTATTGAGGTAATTGGTAAGGTTGTTCGTGACTTATATGATAATCAGTAACTGGTACTTTTAAGCCATACAGTAACTTTGAACCCTCTAACTCTTTGAAACTCCATAACTGTATAACTGTATAACTGTATAACTGTATAAGTGAACCACCCTAAAAGCGCTGCAAATCATGGCTTTAAACTAAGCTATGATTTGAGGCTTTTTTATTGCGCTTAATACAAATAGTTTATGTAACCAATTCAAAACAGCCTAAACCAGTCAAACTTGTTACCATGACTATAGCACCTTATAAAAATCCTCCCTTATAAAAACCAGTACCCTAAAACTAGACGTCATCATGGAGTCCTGATGCTTTTCTCCTCAAGAAAACCCCACTTGAATAAATCTTTAGCAAAATCATTAAGTTTGGCACTTGTAACGATTGTTAGTCTATTGGCGTGTAGCCAAGCGCCAAATAAAGAAGCAACTAGCAATGCGCCTGTAGATAATACTGCCCAACTAGAACCTTCTAAGAATGCAACTGATTCTGTTCCACGTGAAACTTCAGCTACTAATCAAAATGGCACATCAAAATATTCCGATATTCAACGAATAGAACAACCCATTACCATTTTGGCATTAGGTGATTCTCTCACAGAAGGGTTAGGGTTGGCTGAGGAAAATGCTTATCCTGCCCAATTAGAAAAAGCGCTTAAGGATGCAGGCTATGTTAATGCAAAAGTAGTTAATTCTGGCCTGAGCGGTGAGACCAGTACGGGTCTCGTAAATCGCCTTGATTGGGCACTTAAAACCAAGCCTGATATTACTATTTTAACTATTGGTGCTAATGACGCTATGCGCGGTATTGATGTGGCAACAATAGAGCAAAACATTCGTACCGCTATTGAGCGTTTGCAAAGTGAAGGTAGTGTTGTGCTACTGGGTGGTATGCAAATTTATGACAACTTAGGTAATGACTATGTCAAAGATTTTTCTGCTATTTACCCCAAACTTGCCAAAGAGTATAACCTTGCTTTTATCCCGTTCTTTTTAGAAGGGGTTGGGGGTGTGGCAGAGTTAAACCAATCTGATGCTATTCATCCCACAGCAGAAGGCTATAGTCGTATTGTTAATAATAATATTTTGCCCGTACTTAAGCCGACACTTGAAGCATTTGTAGAGAGTAAAGAGGCTGAGCCAAATGAGACAGCCCAATGAGTAAATCGATGAGCAAAACGGTAAGTGACGCTAATTCAAGTAAGACTAACAAACCTCTATTGTATGCCAGTAATTTAAGTAAAAGTGTGATGATTGGCGACACCAAAACTGACATTATCAAAGACGTCAATGTGAGTATTGATGCTGGTAAATTTGCAGTAATAATGGGTAAATCGGGTTCGGGCAAGTCTACTTTGCTTGGACTATTGGCAGGGCTGGACTACCCTGATACCGGTGAGGTTTGGTTAAATGGTCAGAATTTAACGAACTTGAGCGAGGATGAACTGGCACAAAAACGTCAGCAAGATATGGGCTTTGTGTTCCAGTCATTTCATTTATTGCCAACGCTTACGGTGGCCGAAAACATTGCGTTTCCGCTAGACATTGCCCGCCAGCCAGACGCCAATCGTGTTGAAGAACTGCTCGTTGCCGTTGGATTAACCCATCGTCGTGACAGCTTACCGCATCAACTCTCAGGCGGTGAACAACAACGTACTGCCTTGGCTCGAGCTCTAGTCGCTAAACCTAAAATCATTTTTGCCGATGAGCCGACAGGTAACTTAGATGAGCAAAACGCGCAGCAGGTGATGAACTTACTACTTGAGCTACAACAACAGTCGGGCACCGCTTTGGTGGTGGTGACACATGACCCTGCATTGACTGAAAATGCGGATCAGGTGATTACTATTCATGATGGGCGGGTTAATGAGGGATAAGGATCTTAGTTAAGTTAACTTTCATAACCTATTATGCCACTACAATCTAGGATTTCAGATAACCAAAAAGCCCCTCTTTTAAAAGGGGGAACTTTATTCTTATAAAATGTGGTTTAGTCTAATAAATCCATCCCCAGCCCTTCCTTTGGGAAAGGAAGGGGGCAATCTTAATAGGTTCAACTTAATATAAAGGCTCAAGGTTTTAGCCCCCCTTTCTCAAAGGGGGGTTGGCGGGATTATACGAGCCTGACTTTACGCTCAAATAAATAAGGACTTAGATGCTACCTGCAAACCCGAATTTAAAAGAGCCTGCCCGTCATCTACGCAGCAATCAAACCGAAGCAGAACTACTATTGTGGTCTAAAATACGTAGAAAGCAAATTGCAGACGTACAGTTTTACCGTCAACGTCCACTACTTAACTACATTGTTGATTTCTATTGTCCGAAGGCGAAACTGGTTATTGAGTGTGATGGCAGTCAGCATCATACAACACAAGGGCTTGAAAAAGATAACATTCGTGATAGTTGCTTAGCTGAATTAGGGACATTGGTTTTAAGGTATGATAATAGACAGATATTGACGCAAATACACGCTGTTGTTGAGCAGATTGATGAGTTTGTGAGAGGTCGGTTATTGGAGTTTTGACTTGGTCTAATAAATCCATCCCCTGTCCTGAGAAGCGTTAATAAAAGCTCTGGGAGACCTTTTTAGATTCGCAAGAGTTAAGCTATGCTTCATAGGGCGTCATGTTATCTTAATAGATATATATCGTGAATTGGTCTAGATAATTCATCCCCAGCCCTTCCTTTGGAAAAGAAAGGGGGCGTTCTTAATTAGTAAATCTTTTAGTGTGAGAGTTAAAGACCTTTAGACATCAATATATTTAGGTATAAGATAACGTTTTGCTGAATTTAAAGATGAAGATAACTGCTTAATAATTGCAGTTTCTGATACTGTGGAAATAGTTGTTCAAGTCGCCCCTTCCTTTTTTTAAAGGGAAGGCTAGGATGGGATTTTGTAAGTTTATACCTTTTCTATAAAATAACCTATCTTTGTCAGGCTCACTGAACCTACTATTTATAGCGTTTGCACTCGCCTTTCTCGATAGGTCAATTTCTAGATTTGGTATTATTATGCTACTACACTCTTTTATTACCCCTCCGTCTCAGACCACACCGCAAACTCATTACCACCTGGCTCGGTAAAATGAAAGCGATAACCACCGGGAAATTTAAAGGTATCTTTTAGGATAACCCCGCCATTTGCTACAATTTTGTCATAGGTCGATGTCAGACTATCACTGTAAAATACCAATAATGCACCACCGTTTTCGGTCAAGTTCACTTTATCAGACTGGTAAAACCCACCGTCCAAACCTTGGTTTTCAAATGCCGTATATTGGTCACCATAATCGGTAAACTGCCAATCAAAAACAGCAGTAAAGAATGCTTTGGTTGCTGCCAAGTCTGTTGAGGTAAACTCTACGTAATTTAACTTTTCATGATGGTTCATAATTAAGTCCTTTTGTAGGTAGTCTGATAATGATAGTGTGCCTTGAATAAATACTCATTAACTGTACTATCACACTAACCATATATAAAAGCTTAGGCACTATCTTGAACTTATAAATGGAATGATATGCAATCTAACAAAATAATATTACTTATCGGTGGAACCAGTGGCATTGGCAAAGCGCTACTAGAGCGTATGAGTGATGATAATGAAATAATACAAATATTTGCAACGTATCACCTGCGTCAACCCCTCAAAAACACCAATGATAAAGTTGTCTGGCTGGCAATGGATGTGACCTCTGAGCCAAGTATTAAACAGGCGATTGAGCATATTAGCCACAAGGTTGACTATATTGACTGGGTGATCAATGCGGTAGGACTATTGCACAATGACACCCACCAACCTGAAAAAACAATCACACAACTTGATCCAGACTTCTTTATTGAGAACATGACCGTAAATGCCTTACCGAGCTTACTGATTGCAAAGTATATAAAACCTCTATTAAAAGCTAGTAAACCCAGTGATGCGGCGCCTGCTATTTATGCGACCATTTCCGCTCGTGTTGGCAGTATCAGTGATAATAAATTAGGCGGTTGGTACAGCTATCGCATGAGTAAAGCGGCGCTAAATATGGGTATGAAAACCCTCTCAATCGAATGGAGCCGATCTTTAAAACATGCCTGCGTGATAGTGATACAACCTGGAACGGTTGATACACCCCTATCTAAACCTTTTCAGATGAATGTGCCTCAGGACAAATTATTTAAGCCCGAACAGTGTGCGGACAATCTACTAAAAGTATTGAGCGAGTTAACCACAGAGAGTACAGGCAGCTTTATAGACTGGGCAGGAAACCCAATAGACTGGTAGTAGGCAGATTGCCAACCTAGTTAAGTCTTAACGAGTCTTCATAAATCTCACAAAATATACCATCTACAATCGATAAACAGTTGCACCCCTATGAACACAGATAAGACCAACAACAACACGACGAATATCATACCCGCTCAATCTTCGTATTCCAATCTAGGTAGTAAATCGCTACAGCGCAGTTGGTGGCGGCATTGGGTGTATCCGTTGTTATTTTTGTTGGCAATGGTGCTGTCACTATCAACCTATTTGACACTGGATTCGATTCAGCAGTCGGTACGGGATTATGTGACTGATAATCAGCGGGCACTGGTCGGTGGTGATTTGATTTTAAGCAGTAAACAGGCATGGACGCCTAAGGTGTTAGAGACCGTGCAGGCATTTGAATCGGCTTCATTTGCAGATTCTGAGTCTATTGCAGGGGCGGGTGACACTGCTAATGAAACAGGCGTGGTTTACGATTATCAGTTTAATGCAATGGTGTCTAGCGTCAATGCTAATTCTAGCGATGATTCAGACGTGAATACACTTCTCGCTCGTGTGAAAGCAGTATCGAACCAATATCCGCTATATGGCAAGGTGGTTCTAGCATCAGGAAAACCGCTTTGGCAACAGTTGCAGCCCAATACGGTAGTAGTGGAAACGCAAGTGTTGACAGGGCTTGACCTTAAAGTGGGCGATAAAGTAAAAATTGGCGATGCAGTGTTCACTATAGCCGATGAGCTGGTCACTGAACCCGATCGTCCGTTGACCGCCTTTGGATTTGGCGCACGAGTATTAATGGCGGATAGCGATTTGGGAGCGACCAATTTGCTAGGTCAACGTAGCCGAGTCAATTATCGGATTGAGTTGGCGGGGAATACTGATACAAAAGCGGATGCCATTGCCAATGTATACACCAAGCTTAAGCAAATTATTGACGCCCTGCCCGCCTCGCAAGATGTTGAGATGACCTTAGCCGATGAGTCAGATACGTCGGTAACTGAGGTATCGGATAATGTACTGATGTTCTTAAAACTGCTGGTAATTGCGGTGTTGTTTTTGTCTGCTGTGGCACTCTTGAGTGTGGTAAAGGCGTTTGTTGGCTTGCAACAAAAGTCCAATGCCATTCGTCGTGCACTTGGTGAGTCGGTGAGTTCGATTAAACGCAGTTATTATCTGCTGTTTTTGGGAATGGCAGTGCTGGCATGTATTGCCTCAGGGCTGTTAAGTTTGGCAATGCTCAATATCGGAGCGCAGTATTTAACCGCTATTTTGCCACCTGATATCCAGCTATCTATTAAGTTGTTAAGTGTGGCCAAAATCAGTATCGTGGCGCTGGTGATAACCATATTAGTGGTACAACAAAGCTTGTATGCGGTGACTCATACCAAACCATCTGCGGTGTTAAAACAGTCGGCGAACAACACCCGCCAGCATCCGCCCTTATATTGGTATGGGTTAGTATTGCTGGCAAGTTATGGACTACTCGCTTATGAGTTTGGTTCGCTGCTGTCAGGCTTACAGGTATTGGGCGGAATGCTGGTGCTGGCAGGCAGTTTTTGGTTGCTCGGTAAGGGTTGGTTGTGGTTACTGGCAAAACTTATAGAACGTGGCTTATTTGGTAAGAGGCTTGTGGGTAAAAAGTCAGGCTGGATGGCACGTATTGCCGTGCATAACTTATCTCGTAAGGGCAATCAGTCGGGGCTGTTTTTTGTAACCCTTGCCTTGTCGGTGGCAGTGTTAACTATGATTACGCTACTCAATCATAGCCTGAATAAACAATTTGTGCAGGCGTATCCCAAAGATGCCCCGAATCTGTTTTTGCTGGATGTACAAAGTGATCAGCATGATACATTGAACACGATGATTGACTCGCCCATTACTTATTATCCAGTAGTGCGAGCAAGAGTAACTGAGGCTGGCGGTGTGGCTGCTGATGAGATTGTGGTGCCACAAAGTGAGGGTGATGACCCAACTCGGGTGTTTAATCTCAGCTATGCCGATAGCGTGATGGATACTGAATTTATAAAAGAATCGGTAGAGCCTGACCAGCTTTACGCACCTATTATGGCTGACACTCAGGCTAATAATGAAGGTGACAGCAAAGATGAGATCGTTCCGTTATCGATATTAGATTCAGCCGCTGAACTGCTTAATGTGGGTATGGGCGACCAAGTACGCTTTAATATTCAGGGTATTGAAATTGTCGGGCAAATTACCAGTATTCGGGAGCGCTATGAGCGTGGCCCTAGTCCGTTTTTCTATTTCTTATTTGAGCCTAAGGTGTTGGCGGATGCGCCGCAAATTCAGTTTGCCACTACCAAAGTAGATGCTGCCCAGATTCCACAGTTGCAAACCGACCTTGTGAAGGAGTTTCCTGCCATAACCACTATTGATGGCGGGGCGATTGCCAAGCAAGTTCAGGGTTTTGTAAGTCAGATGAGCCGACTGGTAGAAGTGTTTACCCTACTTGCTATGATTACGGGGATTATGGTGCTCATAACCTCATTGCTCTCAACCTCGCAAGACCGGTTACGGGACAGTGCCTCGTTTCGATTACTCGGTATGCAAAAGCGGGATTTGTATAAAATCAATATGTTGGAGATTGGCTTACTTGGCGTGAGTGCGGGAGCGTTTGCGGTTGTGCTCGCAAGTAGCACGGCGTATGTACTGATTACCCAGTGGTTTAATCTGCGCTTTAGTATCCCTTGGGATCGCTTTGCCTTAGGTGCGGTACTACTGATAGCGGTGTTGTTGATTATTGCGATTGGGTATGTGCGATTGGTGATTGGACGTGGAATTATGGCGAGAGTTCGGGGGATGGTTTAAACTCGGGTTTGGGGCATGGTCTAAATATATTCTCTAATTCTAAATATTCTATTAATACATAACCTTACTTCATCAAAAGGCAAAGTGCTAACTATAGATTTCAAAACTATTTAGATAATAAGATAAAATAACCCTCTATCATATAAACCTCTCTTATTTCTAATATATGGCTTCCCTTACAATGAGGACAATTCAGTATAGTTGGTTTGCAATAAGGACATGAAACTTTGGTATCTAGTATCGAACTGTCTAACTTATTCCTTGGAATAAATCCTTTACCCTCACAAATATCGCACTTTTCTTTATTTAACAGATTTCCAGTTTCATTACATCTTATGCAGGGTAAGTACCTAATTCGTGACCTGTCAATTTTTTCTGGTCTTCTATTATTTCTCGATTCTATGAACTCTTTCATAGCAATATACATAATCCTTTTCCAGTGATTTTTAGAAAAGTTTAATGTGTCAATCACAGGGTCTAATAGAACTTCACAAATATCATCCACACTATATCCCCCCTTTTTCATAGATAATATTTGAGGAATTAAAGTGCTAAGTTCTTCTCCAGCTGAAACAGAGTATCTTTCCTTTAAGTTAAAAGTAATAAAATGGATTTCTACTCTATCCTTGTAAACCTCATCCCAACTGATAGGAGGGTTAATATAATAATTTATAACTATATCTTCGATTCTATTATCTTTAATTCCATTACTTTCCACCACTGCACTGATCCAACATTCATTATAATAAAAATCATTATCTAAATAAGGATGCAAAACCTGTTCATTCTTATTTTTAGCAAAACTACTAGCCTTTCCAGATTTATTACATCGTTCACAAGATGGCACCAAGTTTAATGGAAAAATTGAAAACTGAGGGAATTTAGATTTAGGTAAGTAGTGATCTAATTCAATAGGTGAACCTATACCACAGTATGGACATTTACCGTTGGCATTGACCATAATCTTGTCATAAACCTGACGGGCTGGCTTACCTGACTTGGCAAAAAAATTGGTATATATATACGTTAATTGTGAATGTAATAACTCTAAAACAACTTTTGGGTCATTATTATCACGCTTAGTATATTCTTGAAGAGAGTAAAGTTCTTGAAGGTTTGCTTTATTATTATAATCCTCAAATGCACTAGACATTATAGGTTTTGCATCCTCTAATCGTCTCTTTAGTTCCTTATCCCTTTTTATTCCTTCACAGCAAAGTTGAATAACACTGTCATCATATGGAAAGTTCATATCAAGCTTTTTCATTATCTACTCACTATCTTTTGAACGAAGCAACGATTTTAGAATTAACCTACCTTCTAAACCGAGTTGTCCATTATATTCATCAAGAATACTTTGATATGTACCTCCTTTAGAAACAGACTTTGCTAGTAAATTGTAAAAACCTGACTTTTCAACCTCTAAGCCAAATATATCTCTTGTCAAAGTGCCAACATTTTCACCAAAAGTCTCAATGCTTGGACGAGAGCATTCAGATTCATTACCTGTTCTTATTATTTTCCATACGCAAGATTTTGGTACTTCTTGTAACACAACAGGTGAGTGTGTAGCGATTATAGCAACTCCATTATGATGAATTAAAATATCTGATAAAGTTCTTATAAAAGCTGATAATAGTGGGGGGTGTAAATGACTTTCAGGTTCATCAAGCAATACTAAAGTCTTTTCTTCTACAGTTGCTAACAATTGAGTTAAAGTAATTAATACAATTGCATGACCTGAACTCATAGTATTAATTTTCTCTAATGCCGTTTTCGTAAGTTTGCATTTTTCTCCATTTCTATCCGTCTTACAATCAACCAATTCTTTTAAGTTCATCTCAGAGAAATTAAGATCAGATTCTAAAGTCTGGATTGCATTTAACCATCGATCTCTTTTTAAACGAATGCAAGCTTTTAAGTCACTAATAAACTCACTGTACAACTCATCAATATCTTTTAATCCATTTTCACTATTAATTTTTTTTAAGCCAATATAATTATAACGAGTACCCTTTGTAGGGTCATTTTGCTTCTCAAGAGGCTTAAAAGGATCAAACACACTGAATGACACGGAAACTATTCTACTAAAGTAATTTTTAGGAATATCTACCTCTCCTATGAAAAAATCTTCAGTAACAAACTTATTGCATGTTTCTTGCTCTCTTATAACTGCATTGACCATTCCGTTCAATATAGTGGTTTTACCTATACCGTTTCTACCAATAAGCACATGGATATTCGTATTAGGTTTTGATTCAGGATAAACCTCAAATTTAAGTTCAATGTCGGAAAATCCTATCAGTCCTTTACGAATAAATTTAAACTTATACTTGCTTAAAGGTGCTCCTCCGGTAAGGACTCTATCATATTGGTTTCGAATTGAGGTTAAACTAGTATCTCGTAACAAAGAATTTTTAAAGACATCTTCTTCAAGTAAGCTATCAATAATAGTTTGTTTATAAACAATATCATTTAAACTGCCTAATAACTCATCCCTTAATTCTTTAGATAAAGTCATTAAATTTCTATAGTATTCAAGACTGCCTCCTAGAGAAAAATAATCAACCCCTAATTTATTAAGGTTTTTTTCAAGCTTATAATAAGGGTGTTCATTGGAACCTTCTTTTTGATTTCGATAAGCTAATCGCAACAAACCTATCTCACTTTTCTTCCCATCTTGACCAAATACGACTAAGTTAAAAGTAGTATAGAATCCAAAGTCATTCCAATTATCTTTCACTAGATAAATGGTATTTTGGCTTCTATCTGGCACATCCCAAGGTTTATCTACAATTCGTATAGACATTTTTTATCTCGTTAGATTCATAAATTATGATTAATATTATCAGGCATAGCTTGTAATCTCTATATATCAAGCTAAAACTACTAGGCTTATCTTAAATACGTCAAAGTAAAACTTCGATTCAGCTTAGCAAGACTTGGATTTCTCTCAATCTAATAATTTTGTAAAATCTAAAATACAAGCAATTTTTTTACCATATAAACCCTGCCATAGGAGCAGTTTAGCCCTGATTGAAGCGGATATACTGCCAGTCTGAACAGGTTTCAGTGGTCAGATTTGGGGCGGCGCGCGAAGCAAGCGACGCCACAATCTGATACCACTGCCCTGTTCAGACTGGCAGATAGTAGCGAAAAGCAGGAAATAGCTATAAACTCCAATCTCTAAAACCCCCTAACGCCCCAAACCAAAACGCCCTCTAAATGGTAGAGGGCGTTTTTCAAATATGAGACTTGTGTTTTTAGGTCAAAGATTTAGATTTAGCTTAATGAGTGAATACATGTATAGTCAATTACCCTTAAAATTGGTACAAGGTAAACGAGTAAAAGGACTACTGTTGTAGGCTAAACGAGTTTAACGCTGTAACACTTTACGGGTGGTTTTAATATAGCTATTTAACATGGCTGTATAACCACTCGTTGCGGTCAAGCGCACGTTCGGTTAAACGGACTTCAGCGACTTTACCGTTAAATAAGTTGGCATACGCCCCCTCCCAACTGGCAACACCTACCGCCCACTCGCCGTTTGGCAACGTGTACCAGCCTGGCTGCTCGGTTTTGTGAGTGCGCATGACACGTGAGCCGTCAACATACATGGTGTTGTACTCGCCATCATTGACGATAGCAACATGATACCAATTGTCTTTATTAATCTCCCAAGACCAGTTGGATGAGGCATCACCGTTACCTGCCACGCCAAAGAATTGTAACTCTTTTAAGCTTGACGTGAATAAGCCGCCTGAGGCATCGTCACTGCCACAAGACAGCTTATGATATTGGCAAACTTGGGTTTCGCTTGGCACATGGGTAAATATGCCCGACCAAGCATTGACCGCGGGTATCCATTCTGGGTTGACTTTAACGATTGCCTCAAGAGTAAATTTTTTAAGCTTACCATCCTCAGGGATGCTACCTATGGTGCTAAGAAGCGCGCCATCGCCCGCTTTTGTTGTGCCTTTAAAGTCAGCCGCTCCTTGTGCATAGCCAAAGCTGGGCGCATCATCCGTGACATTAAAAATAACATCGATAGGTTTGGTATTGGTAGGGAAGGTTTTTAGGGTCATATCATTGCCATGACCTGATAAATCACTAAATTTAAAGCCGTTGTTTGGGTCGGTAATTTGATGGTCTTTATCAAATATCCAGTAAGCCACCGTGCCCTCAATATTTCCTGCTTCATTGCTTGCACTTGATTGATTTAATTGCGTAAAGCGTTTGTCAAAATCGAGTGGTAGGCTAAATTTTTTGCCTAATAAGCGGTCTTGCGGCTCACGCTCATTAGCAGGTTTGTTAGCGACAAAAGGCGAGAAATCGGTAAAGTCTAATTCGTTGTGGTTTTTATCAAACTCAATCAGTTGCATCATGCCATTACCGCCCCAAAACCCAGACTGGTAATCGACGACCACCAAGTAGACGGTTCGACCAAAGCTGTTTTTAGCCGTTTTGACCGCTTCGCCATGATGATGACCGTTTAGCGTTAAAAATATTTGGTCATTGTCTTTGATCAGCTTATCCCATAGATAAGCACCATATGGCGTAAAAATAGCGGTTTCGCCGTCATCATCAATGTTCATTAACTGATGCGTGGTCAAAATGGTGGGCAGATTCGCATGTTCTTTTAATACTTTATTTGCCCATTCGATGGTTTTCTCTGACGCACGCCAATCTAATGCCAACACCAGATACTGATTTGCATCATCATCGGTAAAAATATGATAGGAGTTAAAGCCTGTGCTGTCTGCCCCTTGAAATGTACTAAAGTTAGATTGCTGTTTGGCGACTGAAAAATAATCTAAAAATGGCGGGGCAATCATGTTGTTGGCTTGATTGCGTGCGACTCTGTCACTGTCTAATAACCATTCTGATGGTTCATCACCACCTTGATAAACGACGTCGTGGTTGCCTGCCGATATGCTATACGGGGTCGCTGGGTTAGCATCAAGAATGCTCATTGCTTTGGTGGCGGCCTCCCATTCTTTGGTATTGGGCAAATAATGACCGTCGGCACTTTCTTGGTAAGCAGTTTCGACGATATCCCCTAAGTGAGTCGTAAATTTGATATTGCGTGATTTGTAATTATCAGCAATCCACTGGGTTTGAGCGTAGAAGCGCTCTGGTGAGTTTTCAGAATACTTTTGCGTGTCTGGTAACACGGCAATGGAGAAATTACCTTGCTCTACTGTTGGGATACCTGTCTCAACATTGCTGTCTGGATTGTCAGTGTTACCTATTGGACTGTTGGTTGATGAAGAGTCTGAATCTGAACCACAGCCTGTTAGCGCTAGACTTAATGCCAGTAAGCCAGTTGTTAATAGGTTTTGAGAAAAGGACGATAAGCCTCTTTTATTTATTATACTTTTTCTAGATAAATAGTGATTTACCATAGTGTGCGTTCCATAGTTTGATAGAGAGATTGTAGTTAAGCCCAAACAACTAAAGAGAATGAAGAACGAAACAGCGTAAAACTTATACTGAAAATGAGATAAAACCCTTTTTTTAACACGCCAATTTTAAATAGGTATAGTGACATTACGATGAAAACGAGATAGCAAAATAACTATAAGTACTTGATAATATTAGTTATAAAGCCCACAAAAAACGCCCTCTAAATAGTAGAGGGCGTTTTTGAATTATCTTATAATTAACTATTTACATCGCTATATAATTTGGCAATCCTTCAATCCGCTGAAACCAAGCTTGCAGGTTTGGATATTGTGTCAAGTCCAAACCACCCTCGCCAGCAAGATGCGTATACACATACACGCTAATATCCGCCAAACTCACCGCATCGCCTAATAAAAACGATTGGTCTGAAAGATGCTGATTCAGATAACTTAAAATATCTTGTGATTTAGCAAATTTCTGCTCATATTCAGCCAGTCTGCTCGGTATCATATTTTGAAAGCGTTTGATAAAGCGTACTATGGCGATATTATTTTTGATTTCGGCTTGCTCATAGAATAACCATTGCAACATTTTGGCATGATCAATTGGATCAGTTGGAATGAGATAAGAGTTTCTCGCTAAGTAGCACATGATGGCATTAGACTCTAATAGTATGCTAGGTTCGCAGTGCTCACTATCAGAGCTAATCACTAGGGCGGGCACTTGTCCAAGCGGATTAATCTCTAGAAAGTCAGGCTTTTTATGCTCGCCAGCTAACAGATCAATCTCAATCCAGTTATAGTCTAGGTCTAATAGTGCACAGGTAAGTTTGGTTTTATAGCTATTACCCGATATTTTATTGCCGTATAGCGTGAGCATGGACTGTCCTTAGTTATGGTGATGTTAGGTGTATTTTAACAAGCCTATCATTAGTTGCCTTGAAATGCGGTTTAGCCGTGACATGAGAACCGTTAAAAATTGCACTGCAATTTTAGGTTCGCAAGAGAAAATGCTTTAATGGGCATTTTCTGAGCGGATATACTTGGTTGACCGCTGGGTTGCGGTGACTTAGCAGGTCAGAAAATCATAGATTTTCTCTTGCGTCGGGGCAAGTGTTCCCCAAATACTTGCTTTTTCCCTCCTCATATCGAGACAACAGGAACGCAACTGGCTATTAGTCACCGCCCCAGTGGGCAATCAAGATAGTAGCGAATGGCGCGATTAGCTACTCAAAACCCACCTATTGCGAACGCTGAATCGCTCTAAGCAACTCTAATTTTAAAGACTCCGAATAGTCATCTTCATATAGAATGGAATAAATTAGCTCAGAAAATAGGTCTTTATCAATCATATTATCGGCGACCCAAACGGCAATATTCTCCATCTCAAACACAAAATGACGCACCAAATAATCAAAGCCATTTAACTCTAAAAAGTACGCACCCAAAGCGATTGACGAGCGTTTATTGCCATCATTAAACGCATGGTTTTTATTGATGCTATACACCAAATGCGTGAGCTTATCCTCAAGCTCTGGATAATATAAATCATTCTGAATATGCTCAAGCGGGCTTTCAATCTGTCCGATATCTTTAGTTCCCGAAAGACCGCCTGAATGCTCTACTATCCAATCATGGGTATCGATAGCATGACGGGCATCAAAATAAAGAAACTTAGACGTATATTCCTCAGTCATTTCTCTGTCCTTCATCGGTCTTTTAGGCGTTTAAAAACAGCTAATGTTTCTGGATCGTTTAACTGCTCCTCTAAAGAACGACTTTTTTCACCTAAGAATTTTTCAAAGTCCGCTTCAGGTACTGCCTGGATATAAGCTTCTAGCTTTTCATGCAAAGCGTCTCTGAAACACAGGTCACGACTCGCCATTTTGGTTCGTACATCAATGATATGGGGTTTGTGTGCAGGATGTTTTGCAAAATGACTAATAATATCTTTGGCTTCTTGATTGGTCAGCTTTGCGCCTTTCTTCTTACTAGCTTGCTCAAATTCATAGGCGATACCAGACTCAAAGCTGGATATAACGGTGAGTACCTCAGCATACAGGGTGTCACGAATATTTTCTGTTTGAGCTAATTTAAGTATTTGACGATACTCTTTGGCATTTTCCTGAAAAATACACTTATAAATAATATCAGTGAAGTTTTTATACTTCCACTTATTGCCTTCAACGTAATTATCTAATGCATCGGTGAATAATTTTCGGTAATTCTCTTCTTGGAACGATGCAGATAAAAAGTTTTCATCCCGTTGATTGATATATTTTGTCTGTCCCCCCGCTTTTTCCGCCATAACGTCTAATACAATATCGAGTAGACGTGACCGCAGTAATTTAGCGGGTTCGCTCTCTGTGAGTAGCATACCGAGATTTAAAACGGCTCGAAAAGAAAAAAGACCTAAAACACTGGTTTTGGTACCGTCATGAATGTCGGTACCATAGCTTAAAGCCATAAACTGCTTGAGTTTTGCACCTCTAATAATCATATATCCATTATTTTTTAGCTCATCGGAATAACTCACTAAGTAGCGTTCTATCGTACGCTCACTAATATCATAAATATCCATAACCTGTTGCTTAGTAAACACCAGCTCGCCATCAAAGGTAACGCCACCAAGCTGTAAATGTTGCTCTGCTTGTTGCAGAGCATAGCGGTTGTTGAGTATGTTTTGACGGTCATTGACAGATTCAGTAAGATTATTAGCCACTTTTAATGTCCGTTATTTTTTGAATGCTTTTAAGCTCTGTAGCTAAATAGCAATGAGATGTTTATTTTAGTTTATCTTATCTAAAACTCTATTGCTTCCTTCAAGTAAATTTATTTAAACCACAACAAGACAAGGTTTAAAACTTAGCTTCAACTGGAGGTGCGGTTAATCTCGATTGAAACGGATATATTGCTTGCCAAAAACACCCTAAACCAAACGTATATGCTTAATAATATAGTGATGCTTTAACTAATATAGCTAAAGATTAAACCGTGGATTTTGCCTCGCCACACGATGCCCTTTCTGCCTACTAAGATATACATTTGACTATACACTGCCCTACTGCCTCTCAAAAACCTGACCATCAAAATAGCCACGCATTCCACAGTTCACTTTTGCATATTGGTTATTAAGGTCTCTCACTAGAATTTGGGTTTTACCCTCTTGAGTGACGGGATAAAAGCGCAATTCGGTCGTTACGCCGTTGTAAACGTCCCTGATTTCCCAATGGTTTTGCGCCCAGTGTGCCAAGGTTTCATCCACGCTACAGGTATGTCCATTGGTAAAATCAAGCCACATATCAATGACGGCGAGATAAGGTCTTTCACTGACTTTCATGATATACAGTCTGTTATTTTTGATGGTAGCCTCGTTGTTATTAACCTTTTTACTAACATTGAGATTAACCTTGTCATCAACAACAGAAATTTCTGATGAGCCAATAAAGTTGCCAAAGGCCTCATCGTCAACGAGGTCGCCACGACCACGGTCATTACCGCAACCAACCTGACACCCCAATCGTTCTTCATATTCACGCATAAGGCATGAGTCATCTTGGCAAGTATTGCGCTGAAAGGTGAGCCACCTGTGTTGCTCAGAGCGAACACGATTGACAGCGTCGCTACCTTTGCGCTTTGCTTTTGCAAGGTAATTGTTGTACTGCTTTGCCATCTTTTCATCTTGATCAGACAATATTGGACTCGTACAAATTAAATTTTCAACAGTACTACTGGCTTTGTTACAGTCGAAACTGGCTGAGTGTGCAGGAAGGGCATATAGGCTCGCGCTTAGGAAGGTAGAGACGGCAATTGAAATTACTGTCCATTTTTTCATAGCGTTTCTCCTAATTACGACGGATAAGAATGATACGACGGATAAGACTGATACAACAGATAAGACGTGTATTTGAAATTATTCCATACCCTTTATTAACATTTATGATGATAGTTATTATATTTACTAGAAATAAACATAAATACCAAAGTTTACAGGCGTATACTTAAAGTGTGCATTTATTGGCTTTGATATCATTTTATGGGTCACAGCGACAGTACAAATGGCTAGTACATTAGGAATAGCCAGTACGATAAGAATGGCTAGCAGAGCACAAACAAGGAGAATACTGTGATGGAACATAGTAATAAAAATACGGCAAAGCATGTCAGTAAAGACTGGACGGATGGCAATCAAGCCAAAGATATGGGAAAGTATAGCGATAATGATAGAGCATACGACTCGTGTGATCGTGTTATTCAAGACATTAATGAGGCGGTGGATAAGCAAAGTGAGTCGACAGATTGTGAAGTTGGCGAAGAAGGGTGCTGATAATGAGCTTGACCCAGCTATGACTAACCTTGCTCACTTATTAACAAAACTATACTGCCTATAAAGCTAAATGGCATCTTTCTGACATGGGTAAGCTTAATAAGTATGCGACACCAGATAGTGATCTGACACAACGTATTGCTCGATACGGTTTTAAGGATGATGTGGGTATTGATGATGTGATAGGGATGGCGCATGGGGGTTGGATGAATGACCACTAGAGGAAGACACAGTGGCTACAGTCATAGCCACTGGTCTGTTAAACCTTCAACTCTTGCACGTTTTGCTTGCTGCTTGTGCCTTTTGGTACACACTATCTGCATCCACGCCTTTTTCTTTTAATTCGCTTAGATACTTTTCAGTTTCAGACTTGAGCAAATCCTTCCATCTAGGATCATTTAAGGGATCTGGTATTTCAACAATAGTATCGCCTTTTGCAATCGCTTCCTCTTTGTACTTAGCATCTTCACTATCAAAGACTTCACCTGCACGGCGAGACATTGCAGCTCCAGAATTATCATCGATTACTTTTTTTAGATCGTCAGGTAAACTCTCGTATTTATCTTTATTCATGGTGGCAAAGATAGCAGGACTGTACAGCGGGATATCGGTATGCGTATTGAGAAGTTCATTTAACCGAAATGCGCCGACGCCATCCCAAGTAAAACTGACCCCATCAATAACACCACGTTGCAGTGCATTATATTGATCAGGTGCAGGTAGTCCCACTGGCGTACCGCCTGCTGCTTCAATGATATTGATGGCTATGATAGAGGGGCCTCTCATACGTAAGCCTACCATATCTTCTGGCGTCTCAATTACCTTATCCACAGAGTGCAAAACGCCTGGACCGGCTGCCATCATAAATAATTGGTGAGTATCGTCATACTCACTTGATATCACCTTGTCATTATACAACGTTTGTAAAATACAATTTAATTGACTTGAGGAAGTGGATAGTCCTGGAAGCTGGGTTATTTCAGTGAGTGGAAAGCGGCCATTAACATAACCGGGAATTTGCACACCAATATCGACAACACCTTTCACAGTAGCATCATAGGTATTGTCAGGCTTACTTAAAGTACTAGAAGGATATATCTCAACTTTTAGTCTGCCATTCGAATCCTCCTCGATTTGCTTAGCCCAAGGTTCGAATAGCTCTTTGTGAATGACCCCAGTGGCGGGCCATAAATGCGAAAAGCGTAATACGGTTTGTTCTGTTGCTTTATCACCAGTGGCATCGGTAGCATTATCCGTATTACTACAACCACTTAAAGTGAGCAATACGGCTAGAGCGATAGTTGAATAGCTTAATTTTTTCATCATAAACTCCTTTTAAAAATAAACATCGATATTAAATAAGCTTTAATATCTAATGTTTTAATGAATACATCCTTGATTCATTTAAAAACATTTCAGCACAGACACCCTACTACATTAGAGTTACTGGCTAGATTTAGTACTTTCTTAATTACCTTTAAATAGCGTCTTCCCCCATATGTAAATAAAACGCCTCAGGATTACTATAAGTTTTCATCTGAAGTTGACCATTAGATTGAATATATCCTACTTGTTTGGCATAACTCTCCCATTCCAGCACAAGCTCTTGCGTCTTTTCAGGGTATACGTTCGCCAAATCTATCAACTCAAGCTCATCCTCTTTTAAGTTATAAAGATGCCAATGCTTGCCGTCACCATAAGGGGGTGGCTGGAATAACACCTTCCAGTCTCCTTTGGTTAAGGATTTGTTTTCCATAATTTCAAAGCCAATGACATCATTATCACCCCGATGCTTAGCTGTGCTTGCCCCTGTCAGTAATTTGGCATACGATTTGCCATATAAAGGGGCTAAAGGCTGTCCGTTAATGCTAGTTGGGCGGGTACTGTTGGTTAATTCGAGTATGGTAGGGAACAAGTCGGTAACATGAATACGATTTTGCGTATCGATACCCCTTGCTTTAATGCCACGTCCGGAAACGACTAGCGGTGTTTTGGTACCGCCCTCATATGACGTTAGTTTGAAATAGGACAGTGGCGTATTAGCTACTTGAGCCCATCCTGGCCCAATGGATATAAACGAGTTGGGACGTCCTATATTGTCGTAACTATTATCAAACTCTTTTTCGATTTGCTCTTTGGTATTAGGCGCATAAAACCAAGGCTGTTTGGGGTTGGCACCGTTATCCGACATAAAAAATATAATAGTGTCATCCCATTGATTCATGTCTTTAATTTTATTGATGACACGGCTCATTTGCGCATCCATACATTCAAGCATCGCGCTATAAACCTCCATGGCTCGTGCTTCCATACGCTGTTGTTCTTTGGGTAAGCTATCCCAATTAGGTATGTTACTATCGCCGGGGTTTAACGGTGTCTTGGGTGCTAATAAACCCAACTCTTTCATTTTCTTTAATCTACGTGACTTGGTGACTTCATAGCCAACATCATACATACCTTTATAATTATTGATCCATTTGTCAGGAACCTGAATCGGGTCATGCGGTGCAGTAAAGGCTAGATAAGCAAAAAAAGGATTGTCATCTGTTTGCTCCCCCAAGTACTGAATCATTTTATCGGCAAAGTTAACCGATGAGTAAAAATCCTCTGGTAAACGATCCAAGCGAGTATCATTTTCGACATAAAAATTAGTACCCCTCTCTGTACGTGACAAAGGACGCATATCCGCCCAGTGACTAGTACCACCCCCCATAAAAGCAAAAGATTTCTCAAAACCTTGTTGGCTTGGGTATTTATCTTGACGGAAGCCTAGATGCCACTTACCTGACATATAAGTATGATAACCATTAGACTGCAATACCTCTGCAATGGTAGTCACACGGTTATTAAGCCAGCCCTCATAGCCAGGTTGATTAAATTGATTGGTAGTGTGAAAAGGCGGCATATTGCCAAGACCACATAAATGATTGTCAACGCCCGTCAATAACATCGCCCGAGTTGGCGCACATAATGATGACACGTATGAGTGACGAAATCTTACACCCGTATTACACAACTGGGTAAGATAGGGCATTTTAGCTTCACCACCATAGGGGGTAGCATCACTAAAGCCCATATCATCAACCACGACCACTAATATATTAGGCCTTTTTGGCTTTGAATTATTCTGTAGTGCCTTATCGTCCTTTAAGACTGTAGACGCACTAAAGCCTGTATTAGTCACTGCCATAGAACTAGATCCAATCATCGTTTTAAGCGTATCTCTTCGATTTATAACCATCTTATCCCCCTTCCTTGGATTCATTTAATCCAATTGAAATATGATGTGCAGCATTTTACTCTGATGAATTTGCCGAGAAGGATGTATGTTGCTGCACCTTATATATTCATCCCTAAGGTCTTACTGCTACTATCGATTCTGCTACTTTGCGAGGTGCTGTCTCGTTAATAAAGAAACTGGCTATCATACCGATGATAACACCCACTAAACTTAGGTAAAATATATTTTCAATCCCATAGTTCTCAGCGATAATGCCTGACAATACAGGGGCAATGCCGCCACCAAATATCTCGCCAGCCCCAACCACTAAGCCGATCGATGAGGCAACCAGTCCTGCTGGTGCAGACTCAGCGGCTAACGGCCCTGATAATAGCGCAATCAAGCCTAAACTAAAAAACGATAGCACAAACAGCACACCGAATAACTGGGGCACGGAAGCGGGGGTGTTGGCTAAGATATAGATGAATATGGCAGAACCTAGAAATCCTAAGATAGAGGCCATACGGCGGCCAATCCAATCCGATATGGCAGGCACTAAAAACTGACCTAAAAACCCTCCAAAGCCAATAGCAGAGACGATGATACCCATATCTTGTGGGGTTAATTTTAGAAAGTTCTCAAGATATAAAGGCAACATAGCGCTGATGACAAACACACAAGACATGGTACAACACAAGCCAATCATACTTAATAAGATATTACGGTTCTTAAGTAATTCAAACCAGCTTATTTTCTCTTGTGACACCATTGCCTTTTTCTCAGCGATGAGTATCTGACCGCCTTGTGTTTGTTCTGGTTCGCGTAAGACGAAAAACAATAATACGGCTAAGATAAAGCCAGGAATCGCCACCACCCAAAATACTTCACGCCATGAGGGAACGACCAACATCAATTGTGTCGCAATAATAGGACCTAACCCCAGACCAAATAAGGCAAAGCCACTTTGCTGTAAGCCTTGTAACGCACCTCTGCGTGATGGTTTGGCCGCAACAGCGGTCGCCGCAAAACTGGTAGGACAGAACGCCCCTTCAGAAACCCCCATCAAAGAGCGGATGAGTATTAAACTGGTCAACCCCATGGCTGCACCAGAAAGTCCTGACGCTAATGAGAACATTACCAGTGAGGCAATCAAAATTTTACGATGTCCAATTTTATCCGACAACCTGCCTGAGAAAATCGCAAATACCCCCCATGCAATCCCCAGCGCACCGAATATTAAGCCAACATCTTGATAGTTTAGAGACAAGTCACGCATGATTGAGGGCAGTAATGGGGCAATAATCCAACGATCTAAGCCAACTAACCCGAAAGCCAACGTCAGTAGTACCACTACCTTCCATTCGTAGGCGGTATCCCATTTTAAAGTTTTCATCTTAATATTCCTTTTAAGTGAATTTAGAAAAAGAAAATGAATCAATGTGTTCAACACTTTGTTCAACACTTAGACAGCGCTTGGATATCACTGATTTGGTTAGTGTTCTTTTTCATAGTATTCGAGAACTTCCATGTTCCAATACTTCCAATTATAAGCACATTAATTGTTCGAAAGCGGCAAACAGTCATGTTGCCATTTCGCACATTGTTTGCAGTGAATTATTGGCGTATGTTGTAAAAGTCAAGAGAACTATTTTGAGCTTGATACTAAGGGATGACACTCACAAAATTTAAGTACGCAGTCGTAAAGGAGACAGATATGGATGTCTATACCACTAAGCTAGGTAGTTTGGAAAACTATGAGAAAGGATCTATTCAGATTATTAAAGGTAAAAAATCCAATTATGCTTTTTCAAATATTTTTGAAGTAGCGTCTAATGCTCAGCCTTATGAAAAAACTATTGTCGGTAAGAACCTAAAGTTCGTCATTGAGAGTGTACGTGCAGAGGGTCAATCGCCATGGTACACCGCCTCACATGATGAGTTCGTCATCGCTATGGATGGTGCGGTAAGAGTGGATTTTCTGAAACTCAATGAGGATTCTGTGATATCTGACGAGCAAGAAGGTACCCATCTGGCAGGTGAGCAACCCAGTGGAGAAGCAATGGGTTATGTCCTATTAAAGCAAGGTCATCAGGCTATCCTACCTGCGGGCACTGCTTATCGTTTTGAGACCTCTAAGCCTTCAGTGCTATTGATTCAAACTATCCAAGGCCCCCTATCAATAGAGAAATGGAATGAGATTTGTTTTACATAATTTTTTATTAGTTTTTTTTAGCTTATTAGCTCTTAAGAGATAACTTTTAATAACTAGGTTCTCAGAAACCTTGAGAGTTTCTGACAATCCACCAAGGGAATTACATAACATTCAAGGAGAGAGAAAATGACCGTCACTTTTGAAGATACTGGCGTTACCGTTATCGCCCGTGATGACATTACTGGCTATGCTTCTTTTCAACTGGGTAAATTTACCTTCAGTAGAGATGAGTATTTTGTAAAAATCACGTGGGAGGCTAAGAACGAAGAATACTCTCATCTTATGTCTGCCGACGCTTTTCTAAGAGCATTAATGCGCGATGTGGCATGGGGTTTCTTTTATGGCTGGGTCAACTTTGATCATGTCATCGGCACCCAAAACCATTATGGCAGTGTAGACCTCTATGCAGGCACTTTTAATGGTGTGTTTAGAGAGGCCGGCGTAGATTATGTTGAGAACTTTGAGACGCCTGTCATTATGCAGACCTTTAAAGCCATTTTACATGACTGGGTTAATGAAAGTTTCGATCCATTTGCCGCCCCCGAAGAAACGGGCAGTGCCTTTGGTCGTAAAAACGGCAACAACAGTGAGGCGATTGACCGCTATCGAATTGCGACAAAACGCATGCCGGGTTTAGAGGGAGACTCACCGTTACGCGACGATTTACCTGTCAATCGTCATTTTAAAGATATTGCACAAGATGAGCCTGTTGTACATTGTGAGCCGGGATTTGAAGGTCAGCTTAGCGGCTTTAATCTCTTTAAGTATCTCTCTCGCTCTGATGTGACATGGAACCCATCGGTGACCTCAGTATGTAAAGAAAGTCTATTTTGCCCGACCACAGAGGAATATATCTTACCCGTGTTCCATGGCAACGATCGCGTCGAATGGTTTTTACAAATTTCAGATGAGATCACTTGGGATATTGGCGATAAAGTAGATGGTAGTCCGATTGCTAGAGTCATCATGAAAGCAGGTGATATCGCTGCCATGCCAGCCAATATTCGTCATCAAGGCTCTTCTACCAAGCGCTCTATGTTACTCGTTTGGGAAAACGCCACACCGAATATTCCAGAGAAATATGCATCAGGTGAGTTGTCGCCCTATCCAATAGACTTTTGATAACTCAATTAAAGAGCCTCTTGCCCTTTTACCCTTTCATTCGAATTTATAGGTTAAGTTATGAATACTCAGTTATTTATTGATGGTCAATTTGTCCCTGCTAGAAATGGTGGCACGATTGACGTGATCAATCCATACAACGGCGAACTCATCACAAAGATTGCGGCGGCTGAAGCCGAAGATGTCGATTTGGCTGTCGCCGCGGCTAAGCGCTCATTTCCAGCATGGTCTGCTATGGGTGCGTCTGAACGTGGTAGGCTGTTATTGAAATTAGCAGACCTTATCGAGGACAATTTAGAAGAATTAGCACAGCTTGAGTCATTAGATACGGGTCATCCTATTCGAGATTCACGCCGTCTGGATGTGCCCCGTACTGCAGGCTGTTTTCGATACTTTGGCGGTATTGCCGATAAGATAGAGGGCTCGGTTATTCCTGTTGAGCCTGGGTTTTTAAACTATGTATTACGTGAACCCATTGGCGTAGTTGGTCAAATTGTACCGTGGAATTTTCCACTGATGTTTACCAGTTGGAAACTAGGCCCAGCTCTGGCAGCAGGTAACACCGTGGTGTTAAAGCCTTCTGAATTAACCCCATTATCAACTATAAAAATAGCCGAGCTGATAAAAGAAGCTGGCTTCCCTGATGGGGTAGTCAATGTGGTTGCAGGTTATGGTAAAACGGCAGGTCAACGCCTTGCCGATCATGAAGATGTCGGCAAAATTGCCTTTACCGGTTCAACAGCGACAGGGCGTAGCATTGTCCACTCTTCAGCAGGTAACTTAAAACGCGTCCAGTTAGAATTAGGTGGCAAAGGGGCAAATATTGTCTTTGAAGATGCCAATATTGATGCAGCAGTCAATGGGTCTGCATGGGCAATTTTCCATAACCAAGGACAGGCCTGTATTGCAGGGTCACGTTTGCTATTACATGATGCAATTGCAGATGAGTTTTTGGATAAATTTATCAAGCTTGCTGAGTCTATTAAGCTGGGCGACCCATTAGATCCTGAAACAGAAATGGGCCCACTTACCTCTGAAGCTCACCGTGATAAAGTGCTCTCTTATGTAAAAATCGCTGAAGAAGAAGGTGGTAAAATTCTATCTGGGGGTAAATCTCCTGAGGACGAAGCGCTTAAGAATGGGTTCTATCTACTGCCTACTATTGTCGATGCTAATCCCAAAGACCGTGTTGCTCAAGAAGAGGTATTCGGTCCATTTATTACGGTGTTAAGATTTAAAACAGATGAAGAAGCATTAGAGATTGCCAACTGTACCGAATATGGGTTAGGCAGCGGACTGTGGACCAAAGACATTCAGCGCGCCCATCAATTTGCCAAAAAGATCAATGCTGGTATGTGCTGGATTAATTGCTATAAAAGAGTCAATCCAGGTAGCCCATTTGGTGGGGTTGGTAAATCAGGTTATGGACGTGAAATGGGTTTTGAAGCCATTCATGATTACACCGAAGCCAAGTCTGTCTGGGTCAATGTTGATGCGAAAATTCCTCCACATTTTGATAGAGGCTAACGCTTAATTAGCGGGAAAACACACAAATGGAGAACATGCTCATGGATGACTTTCACTATAAAGCCTTACCGCTTAATGTACATTTTGGCATTGGTAAATCATCACAAGCCAAACAAATATTAGTTGATAACGGCTATAAAAATGTATTGGTTCTTACCACACCCGATCAGCAAGCGTCTGGAGAGAAGCTCGCCAAAGAACTGCAAGGTATTTGTGCAGGCGTCTACCCGCATGCAGTGATGCATGTCCCGATAGATGTCGCCGATAACGCTATCGAGTTTGCTAAAGTCAACCAGATTGATTGCTGCGTTGCCCTAGGTGGTGGTTCAACCATCGGGCTGGCTAAAATGATTGCTCTTAAGACTGAGATTCCGATCGTTGCCATACCGACGACTTATGCCGGTAGTGAGATGACATCCGTGTATGGGTATACGGAAGACAACTTAAAAACAACGGGCAAGGACATTCGTGTTCTGCCTAAAATTACTATTTACGACCCTGAGCTTACCTTGACCTTGCCCGCACAGGTCTCCGCTTGCTCAGGGATGAATGCGATGGCGCATGCCGTTGAGGCATTATATGCTCAAGATAAAAATCCTATCATCAGTCTACTTGCTATCGAATCCATCAAGTCGTTGGCAGCGGCTTTACCTGTGATTGTAAAAGACTTAACCGATATTACTGCCCGTCAACAAGCAACTTACGGTGCTTGGCTTGCAGGGGTATGTCTTGGCTCAGTTGGCATGGCCATTCATCATAAGATATGCCATACCTTAGGGGGCACCTACAACCTACCCCATGCACAGGCGCATGCCATTACCTTAGCCTACTCTGTGCACTACAATCGCAATGCAGATATTGAAGCGATGGATAAACTGGCAGAGGCCTTGGGTGTAAATAGCCGTGAAAAACTTGGATTAGCCATTTATCGCCTAAACGAATCGTTAAATATTCCGCTAGCATTAAAAGACATTGGCTTGCCTGAGGATGGCCCTGCTAAAGTGGCTCAGATTGTCTGTGACAGTCCGTATTATAACCCTCGTGACTATGAGTTCGATGAGTTAAAGGACTTATTAACTAGAGCCTATCAGGGTTTACCCCCTGTTTAAGCGCAATACTGCCTGCTCAGGATGAGTACGCGGCTTAAAACGGATATTACAATCACTTACCTTGGTGTCGTCATCAATAACTCGTCAAATGACTTAAAGTTATGAGCCATTTTATGAGCCGCTTTATAAACCATTGATTATATGATGGATTATCATGATAAGTGACAGGGAATAGGGAGTAAAACATGGACGTAACCTCACAAGCCGTTGCCAGCTTTCAGCAAATTGAAAACCCGCGACACAAACAGCTCATTACCACTCTGGTACAAAAGCTGCACGACTACGTTCAAGAGGTGCAGTTAACGGAAGAAGAGTGGCTGTATGCGATTAACTTCCTGACCGAAACTGGGCAAATGTGTCATGAACAGCGCCAAGAGTACATTTTATTATCTGATGTGCTGGGCGTCTCTATGCTAGTCGATGAAATTAACAATCAAAAGGATGACACCCAAACCCCTTCCACCGTGTTTGGGCCATTCTTTGTGGATAAAATGCCAATACGCAAGTTTGCGGACAGTATTGTGGTCGAGGGTAATCAGCCTGCTATTCCTTTACTAGTGAAAGGGCAAATTCGCAATACAAAAGGGGATCCCATTAGCGAGGCCTATATCGATGTCTGGCAAACTGCGGATAATGGGATGTATTCTGGACAAGATCCTGAGCAACAAATCGACAATTTACGCGGTTTATTTATTAGTGAGTCCGATGGTCGCTATGCCTTTAAGTCAATCTTACCTGTCAGTTATCAGATTCCGTCAGACGGCACAGTGGGACGGCTACTCAATTATGCCAAACGCACCTTTTGGCGACCTGCTCATATTCATTTCAAAATAGTAGCTCAGGACTATCAGTCGTTAGTCACCCATTTGTTTATAGAAAATGATGACTATCTGCAAAACGATGCCGTTTTTGGTGTGAAAGAGCGTTTGATTGTAAAGCCAACACTTGAGCATGCCAACGAATATAGTAAAACCGTGTACGGGCTGGATAAGGACTATTACCAAATCGAATATGATTTTGTACTGTCAGGGGGGTAATAATGACCCAATTAATCAAACTGTGTGAGCAGGTAGATTTTGCCGAAGAAAGCTGTCTGCGAGTTACCCATCCACACGATAGTAAAAAAAGCATCCTAATTATTAAAAAAGACAACCATTTATACGCTTATGAAAATGTATGTCCACACTTCTCAATACCTCTTGATTACAAAAAAGGTAAGTTTCATATCTATCGAGACCAGATAATGTGCGCTCATCATTCTGCTATGTTTACCATCACTACGGGCGAATGTGTTGACGGCCCTTGTCAAGGTCACTCACTTACTCCTGTACCCATCGATGTTCAAGATGGCATAGTATTTTTAACAGATTTTGTTTAATGATAAGAAAATCAATCATATAAACATGAGCCTGCCTACTTTGAATCATTGCTGTTATTCATCACCAAAGGCAGTAGATTGATACATCATTAGTTTTAACTGATCGTTGTCTTTATTCCAAATGGACAAGGCGCGATTTTGCAAGGTACGTGGTTGGTTATTTACCAATAATTTTGCATAAAGATTAGCGATCACAATCACGCAATCTTTCATATCAATGATATCTATGATGTCATAGTCAATGCTTTGATAATCATAATACCCTACTCGTAACTTGGTTATAAACGCCGTTAAATCTTCCACTGTGCCACTCGTATGCACGTAGCGTAAATTGTTATCACACAGGGTACTAAATTCATCAAAGCGCTTCTGAATTAAACAATCAAAGCGCTGTTTTTCAAGTGCTCTAATTTGAGTTTGAATGTCTTGGGTTGGCATAGCTATCCTATTTCCCTAATTCATTTATTGTCTCATTAAGTGTATTTGATTTTCAGTGTGTTGATTGTTTTAAATAGCAAAACACTGTGTTTATTACAACAGAGCTTAAAAGCCCATACAGTAGATGAATTGATGTTAGGCACTCATAAACACACACAAATAATAGTATAACAGGCGGCTATTGGGTGCTTAAAGCATATAACTTGTGGTCAGAATATCGCTTTACTTAGTTAAAGCAAAAAGCTTTACTTAGTTAAATGAAAATTAGTTAAAGAAAAGACTTAATCAAAGGAGAAAGATAACCCCGTTCAATGAGCGCCTCATCCCATTCAGGTAACGGCGAAATTCTTTCAATGAGAAAATCTAAAACACTGCGAATTTTGATTAAATTTCTTGAATTAGAAGGAAATACTGCTCTAAGGCTATATCTGGGCATAGGATAGTCCACCAATAACGGTATGAGCTTTTGATTTAATAGGCTATTTCTGGCAACAAGAGTGGGTAAACAAACAATAGCCCCACCTGTTAAAGCAAAATCATGAAGCAGGTGAATGGAGCTAGAAGAGACTCTGGCATTAATTGAGTACTCTTTAAACTCGCTATTAACTAAAAACTTGATTTTATTTCTTTCAGGATAGTTGGAATAATAACCAAGTTCATATTTATGTAGCTCGCTAGGATGTTGTGGTTGTCCATGCTGTTCAATAAAAGCTGGCGAGGCACAAAACACCCTATTTATTTGGAATATTTTACGTTCAATTAAACTGACCCCATTTGGTGGGAAAATTTGAAATACAATATCAAATCCAGAGGCCACAGGATCAATGACGCGATCGTTGGTTTCTATCTCTAGCTGAATATCTTTATATTTCTGAGTAAAATCAGACAAGATTTCATTAAAGAAACTTAAAGCGAAACCTGGTGCCATATACACTCTTAAACTGCCGTGCATGTCACTTTTCGCCAGTGACATATCGCCTACTAACTGCTCAAAACGATCAATGAGTTCAACACACTCTTGATAGTATTTCTCGCCAATTTCTGAGAGCCTAACTGAACGGGTACTGCGATGAAAAAGAGGGGCATTAATAAAAGTCTCAAGTTGTTGAATGCGAGTAGTCACGACAGAGCGTGTGACACCTAATTGTTTTGCTGCCTTTATAAAACTACCACTTTGAGCCACTCTGACAAATGCTTCCATGCATTTTAACTTGTCCATGATGAGTTATTCCTATACTTAAACTTTCATTATCTTAATATAGCATCATTCATCACTACCCTGAGTTTCCAATTTAGATTTATTTCATGCCCGAGTGATTCGTAAAAACTACTTTTCAATCTATCTTGACCTCGAATATAAACTCCTTTACAATTTGTTAATGTAGTATCATCGTACTAGAACGTTGATACAAATAATGCTTGTATTTAAACACATTGCGCCCAGTGTTAAATAAAAAATATTCTATAACCGTTCTAAGATTTGAGGAATTACTATGACAACAGCAAACCATAGCGATAGGTATGGCCTACACCAATCAACGCTTCCTGATGACGACGGTTTATTTGGCGAGTTTGGAGGCAAGATTGGTCATCCTGAATTGGCTAAAGCGATGGACGAAATAGCGGTAGGCTTTCGGGACATCATCAAAAATGAAGACTTCATCGCTGAAATGCAACGCCTACGTAAAACCTATATCGGTAGACCTAGCCCTGTGTATCATGCCCAGCGTTTGAGCAAGTATTGCGGTGGCGCACAGATATACTTTAAACGTGAAGACTTGAACCACACTGGCGCTCACAAAATTAACCATTGTTTGGGTGAAGTTTTGCTGGCTAAAAAGCTGGGCAAAACCAAAGTCATTGCCGAAACGGGGGCGGGGCAACATGGTGTGGCATTAGCGACCGCAGCGGCACTCATGGGTATTGAGTGTGAAATTCATATGGGTCTTGTGGATATTAAAAAAGAACACCCGAATGTTAGCCGTATGAAAATTTTAGGTGCTAAAATCGTCCCAGTATCGCGTGGTGCAGGTACGCTTAAAGAAGCGGTAGACAGTGCTTTTGAAGCCTATCTTGAACAGTTAGATACCAGCATGTTTGCCATTGGCTCAGTAGTTGGCCCTGCGCCCTACCCTGAAATTGTGGCTTATTTTCAGTCTGTGGTTGGTCATGAAGCACGCCAGCAATTTTTAGACACGACGGGTAAATTGCCAAATAAGGTGGTGGCTTGTGTGGGGGGTGGCTCTAATGCTCTTGGCATATTTAGTGGCTTCTTAGACGATAAAGATGTGGCTAAAATTGGGGTTGAGCCCGCTGGCGAAGGTCTAGATACGCCAAACCACGCTGCAACGATGACGTTAGGCGTTAAAGGCGAGATTCATGGCTTTAAATGCTATGTCCTGCTAGATGAAAACGGCGAGCCTGCACCTGTGCATTCCATTGCGTCAGGACTTGATTACCCGGGTATCGGCCCACAGCATTCTTATTTAAAAGATGCTAACTTAGCCACTTATACCAGCGTGACCGATAAAGAATGCTTGGATGCGTTTATGGCATTGTCTCGCCAAGAGGGTATTATCCCTGCCCTAGAATCTGCCCATGCGATTGCTTATGCGATGAAAGTAGCTAAAGACATGTCTCCTGATGAGACTATCTTAGTCAATCTATCAGGCCGTGGCGATAAAGATATTGATTATATTTTGGATAAAGTTGAGTTATAAGTGTGTCTTGTTTGGCGGGTTTTATCCCATAGCTTTATCCCATAGTTTTATAAAATATAAGTTGTCTGATGTGCTCAGTTTTTCTATCTATGGAGCATGAAGACTATGCAGCCTGAATGTGATATTGATTCTGCTCTGAAATACCCTAACCATAAACAAGCAAGCAGAATTAGCGTAGCAAATAGCAACTGGGAAGACAGTTAGCGGGCATCTATACAATAATACATGGCGTTTTAGATAGCGTAAAAAGGTTTGTATTTGTTTTTTTGTCACTTTTTTACCTTAAGCTGTCAACATTCTTTGCTATAGTCAAAGCGTTACAGTCAAAGATATCCTAAGTTACTAAGGGATTGATTACTTTTTGCTCTAGCATGCGCTGAAATAAAGTTAACCGTTTAAATAAACCAACTAAATGGAGTTTTTATGTATCATTACAATGCAGAAACTGGTCTTGAGAAAATACCGTTAGAGCAAGTTAAATTTTTAAAAACATTCTATGATAAACAAAAGCACCAAAGCTTAGCAGAAGCCATAGGTTTTGATGCTATGCAGGATATCTTTGTTTTAGATGAAAGCATCGACTATGATGCTCAAGACTATTCAATTGCTGTGAAGACGGTTTCTGATAAAACAAAAAGCTATGATCACGGTTACACCAATTATCATGCGGTCATTGAGGTACGTAGCTATGATTCGGTCAGCTTAGTTTTTGTTGAAGACCCTTTGTCTTTGTTAGAGTTACTCAGTGAGTTACTGGCGCAACAAGAGCTGCTTGGTATGACAGAATACGACTATGAACTTGTTGAGGATTTTTACGACGACATTGACGATGACGATGACGATGACGATGACGATGACGATGACGACTAGATTGTGACGTGTTTAGTCCTACTTATCGAATAAAAAACCGCCTAATCTGAACTAAAACACAGAGGTTAGATGGTTTTTGTCATTTTACTTAAAGTTTTAGAGAGGCAGAAAAAAACGGCTTACCTGTTTTAGACTGCCTCTCTAAGCTACCTCGTCTGGTGCTATACCATTGAGATGATCTAAGCAAAATCCTGCTGCAAAATATAGCTCATGTTGCGTTCAGCAAGCCCCGTAATAAACACGTATGGATTCACACCCGCACTACCTGGAATCAAGGCCCCATCTTGCACATAGATATTTTCATGACCTTTAACACGTCCAAACTCATCAGTAGCCAGACCTAAGACACAGCCGCCCAATGGATGATAGCAAAAATCATCCCCAAAACCTTCGTTAAATAATAGACTCGACGTAGTACCACCATTCGATTCAGCTAATTTTTCAATCAGCGCTTTAGCTGCCTTTACAGAGTATTCATTTTGTGAGCGCTTCCAGTTTAGCTTAACCGTTTTTGTGGTTTTATCATAATAGTAGTTACCTCTCTCTGGATTATCAGTGATGGCAAGATATAAAGTCGTCCATGTCTCCAAACCTAATGGAAGCGGTGCAATCTCAGCAAAAATTTTATAAGGCGATCCGCCTCTATCTCCATCCCACATATTGATACCTTTTACAGGTATCGTGGACTGAATCTTGCCAGCGGCATGCACAAAATTTCGCCCTGTCATAATATTGCCATTGGGCCCCCAGTGTTGACCTATGTGTTCATTTAAGTTGGTAAGCTTACCTTCAGCTTGGCTCTTTAATAATAGCTCAGAGGTCCCTGTACTACCCGCATTTAGAAATAACTTATCACACGTATAGCGCTCAATGGCATCCACGCCACCTCGTTTGTTTAATACATGAACTTCTAACGCAAGTTTGTCATCGTCTAAAGACTCTATAGATGCTACTTTACGCAACGTCTTAACCTCGACATTACCCGTCGCCTCTGCCTCTTTGAGATAGGTTAAATCCAGCGAAAACTTGCCCGCATTGTTACCATAAATAACCTCGCCACCTAGCCCTGATTGATACACCTCACCTTTGGCTTCTTTTTGCATATAGTCAAAGTCATAACTGTTACCAAAAAACTCTGTTTTAAGCCCCGCTTTTGTCGCTTGACGTTCTGCAGCGCGTGTAAATTCGTAGTGTTCAGAATTATTAAAAAAGTCTTTAGGAATCTGGCTTACCTTCAATGACCGCAGAGCACGAGGGAAAAATACATCGTACATCTCATTACTATCTATCCATGCAAAGGTCTTCTCAAAATCAGAACGTCTTGGCTCGATGGCGATGGCGCCATTGACGATGGAGCCACCACCATAAGCTCGACCCGCATACACTTTCATATCATCGTATTTGATTAAATCTAATACGCCAGGGTACTTTCTAATCACTCTAGGAATGGGTATGGGAGCATTGGGCCGGTGGCTAAACCAACTTGAACGCTCATCGGCGTTAATCATTTTGCAAAAAGTATCATGCTCAGGCGTTCTATCCCAACGCATACCCATTTCTAAAATTAAAACTTTATGACCTTGCTCGCTCAAGCGTAATGCGCAGACTGCTCCGCCATAACCACTACCGACAATAATGTTCGTAAAGTCTCCCGCCTGCTTAATGATCTTAGGCTGCGCGGCAGTTGTGGTAACTTTGGCAAGCGTTTGACACCCGGTTACAGTTGCCGATGTCCCGACGGCTCCTAGTCCTAGGCTCATTGACTTAATAAATTTACGTCGTTTCATTTGATTCCCAATGTATTTAAGTGAACAGCGTAAGAGAGCTATATGCTAATAAATTAGAACCTGTATTCATAAGCTACAGTCCGGAGCTTTTTACAATAAAATAAGACCATACAAGGCACCATTAATATAAGGCTCCACTAAGTTATAAGTTAAAAGCTCGGGTTAGATAGTCATTCTATTTAATCCTAATTTTAACCAAGTAGCGGCTTATTCTAGGCGAAAATAGCCAATTATAAGTTGTGAATACAGGTTCTTATTACGCTACTGGCATAAATTGATTATAGCAAGCCTTGCTTTCCCTATACTTTAGCTTACGTAACGGATTAGATAAAAATCATTCATACGTTGCTCTATTTCATATTACGCAGCAATACTTCAAATTACCAAATTCTGTAAAGATAAAATAGTTATAAACCACTTGAACCCAAATAATGATCTGATCTAAAACCGTCACTTGTTTGAAAAGAGCTATTTGCTTTAAGGCGGTAGCTCCTACCCCGTTCTAAATAACTCTAATAACTCTAGAAAACAAGCTGTGAAGATAAGCTTTATTATAAAACTTACTGGTAAAGCTTAGTTTAACAATGTTACTTTTTGTTTCTCTTGTTTATAAAAGTTTACAGAACCGATTCTGTATTATATTTCTGTGCTAAATTATCTCTCGCAACATTATCTTTGTCTTTCTTCCGCTTTAGTCTTTATTCCTTTAGCCTTTATTAATGATTATTAGGAATATTAATAATTATTAGGAAGAAAATTAATAGTTATTAGGAAAATACTATGGAAAAAAATATGCAAAAGAAAAACCTCATTCTACTTGCAGGGGCAGCAACTGTTTTATCTGCTTGTGCAACCCCAAGCGCATCGCAAAGCCCCACTTCAACGCTTCAGTCAGCTGATATGATTGTTACCAATGCCAAAGTTGCGGTTATGGATGACAAGAGAACCACAGCTGAAGCCATTGCTATTAAAGACGGTAAAGTGTTAAGCACTGGTAGTGATGAAGATATTCTGCGCTTACGAAATGCCAGTACCAAAGTCATTGATGGGCATGGTAGAACGCTTATCCCTGGTCTGAATGACTCACATCTTCATGTCACTCGTGGTGGCCGTTTTTACAATACTGAACTACGCTGGGATGGGGTAACTTCATTAAAAGAAGCACTACGCATGCTAAAAGAGCAGGCAGATAGAACCCCTAAAGGACAATGGGTACGCGTAATTGGCGGATGGTCACCTTACCAGTTTGAAGAAAAAAGACTGCCAACCATTGAGGAAATCAATGAGGCGACTGGTGATACCCCCGCTTTTGTCTTGTATTTATATAGCCGTGGTTGGCTAAATAAAGCTGGATTAAAAGCATTAAATATTGATAGAAATACTCAGCCACCTAACGACCAAAGTCGTTATGAGAAAGATAAAAACGGCGACCCAACAGGTGTTTTATTGGCAGAACCAAATGCCATGATTTTATACCAGGTTATTGGGAAGCTTCCTCCTTTATCAGAGAAGGAGATGATTAACTCCACCAAACACTTCAACCACGAATTAAACCGTTTTGGTCTAACCAGCGCGATTGACGCTGGTGGTGGTGGTCATACCTTCCCAGAAGATTATGACGCCTCTAAAGCATTAGCAACCAGCGGAGATTCATCACTACGTATCTCTTACTACTTGTTCCCTCAAAAAGCAGGTGAGGAGCGTAAAGCCTTTGAGAAGTGGATGGCTAATAACACCGCTTCTGTCAATGAAGATGTAGAGCATGAACACGGCTATGAGTTAGAAGGTGGTGGTGAGTACATGACTTGGGCTGCGGGCGACTTTGAAAACTTCTTAGCGCCTAAGCCATTTATTAAAAATAATAAAGGGTGGCGTGAAAGCACCAAAGAAGTGATCCAAATGCATGTGGATAAGGGCTGGCCATTTAGACAGCACTCGACTTACGGCGAAAATACCAAGCTAATCGTAGATTTGGTGGATGAGATTGACCGTGAAAATAACGGTAAGATCAAGAATGATATGCGCTGGGCAATTGACCATGCTGAAACCGTTAGTGATGAAACCCTACGTGAAATCAAACGCTTAAATGGCGGTATATCCGTTCAAGATCGTATGGCATATGCAGGTGAGTACTTTGTCGACAGATATGGTGCTGAGGCGGCAAAAACCAGCCCTCCATTTAAGAAAATCTTTGATATGGGTATTCCTTTAGGGTCTGGTACGGATGGCACCCGTGTGGCAAGCTACAACCCATGGATTTCTTTGTACTGGATGACCACAGGTAAGACAGTCGGCGGTACTCAGCTTTATGGTAAAGATAACGTCTTATCACGCGCTGATGCGCTTGAGGTCTATACCAGTGGCAGTGCATGGTTCTCAAGTGAGGAGGATGTGAAAGGAACTCTTGAGCCTGGTAAATATGCAGACTTTGTATTGTTATCAGACGACTACTTCACAGTACCTGAAGAGAAAATTAAAACCATTGAATCTGTGTTGACAGTGGTTGGTGGCGATGTGGTATATGGTGCTGGCGAATACAATAAGCTTAATCCTCAACTGCCTGAAGTTATTCCAAGCTGGTCGCCAGTAAAATACTATGGTGGATACCAAAACCCTAGTAAACCTGCCGCTAAGTAACGGATAGTTTAACGACTACAGGGTTAACATTTGGATATTAAAAATCGGTCTGTTATATCAGACCGATTTTTTATTATATGATAACTACAGCATTAAGCCATTAATCAACAAACTGTATCGATGAAGGTTTTTAAGTATAGCGGAGAATTATAATGACAGAACAACTGGTTCAAACTATCGATATAATCGCCAAAATAGTGGAGTTTGTAGGGGTAATGATTATGTTTTTAGGGCTGGTAATGGCTTTTTATAAAGCCGCTGCCGCAGCAAAAAAGTTTAGTCAAGATACTTATCTCGATATTCGACAAGGCGTCGGTAAATCTATCTTATTAGGTTTAGAGGTTTTAATCGCAGCAGACATTATGGCTACTGTAGTCACGGAACCTACCTTACGCAGTGTCTTAGTACTGGGTGTCATTGTACTTATCCGTACTTTTTTGAGCTTATCACTACAAGTAGAGCTTGAAGGACGTTTCCCTTGGCAAAAAAAGCAGGCTATTAACAATAAAGACTGAGTAAACCAACTCTGGTAAAAATAGACTTGCGTTAAAAAACGTTAGAATCGTTAGAATAAGAAGCACAATCTATAAACCCTGATTATTCTATTTATATCGCTCATTGAGTTGATATAGATGATGGGTAATTCCTACACTACACTGCCCTACCTATATACTATTTTTAATGACCTATTTTAACGACCTGTTTTAACGGGTTTCCAAAACCTGTTGGTAAACTTGTTCATCGGATTTAGAAAAGCAGCAGAAAATCACTTCTTTGACTGAAAAATCAGAAGTAGAGGCTATTTCATTCATGAGATAACCTTGAACAGTGGCAATCGCTATTTTGGTTGCTTGCTCTATAGGATAGCCATACACACCCGTACTAATGGCTGGGAAAGCTATGCTTTGCACGTCGTTATCTACCGCCAATTGAAGAGAGTTGCGATAGCAGTTTGCCAATAACTCAGACTCATTATAATTGCCTCCCTGCCAAACAGGTCCTACAGTATGAATAATGTACTGACTTGGCAAATTAAATGCTGGCGTTATCTTCGCTTCTCCAGTTTGACAGCCATTTAAGGTACGACAATAGGCTAACAACTCAGGCCCAGCAACTCGGTGGATGGCTCCATCAACACCGCCGCCGCCTAGCAAACTTGAATTAGCAGCATTAACAATAGCATCCACCAAAAGTTTGGTAATATCGCCCTGCACTACCGATAGTCTAATATCCTGTGCCTCTCCTAATTTATTAACAAATGTTAGCTCTTTAGTCATAATTTTTACCTTATTTTATGTTATTTTCAGACAGATCAAAAAAAAAGAATTGTTGATATAAACCATGTCGTTAAATAGCTAATGGCATTGTTACGAATTTGCCACGATGCAACGGCTTCTAGTCCTTAATAAGTCATATAAATTTTGTTATGTTATTATATATAGGTAATATATAGATATTGGATATATAGATATTGGATATATTGAATGTGGAATATGGAATATTCAGTATGTAGAGATAAATATACAAAGGGACTGATTATTAAACTTATCATTAAGTACTAATTACTAAATATTGGTTGATTATCCACCAAAACTGAATTGCCAAACTAAAAAAAGTTTAGTTTTCTGCTTAAAAAAAGAAAACGTTGAGCCTGTTATGCTCAATACCACCCTGTGTCATTATCAGATAGCCACCTTACTTAACATTACCAACTAGAGAAGGAAGCCACTATGAGCGATATATTTAATGTTAAAGACAGCTTAACGGTAGCTGGCAAAAAGCATGCCTATTATAGCTTACCAAAACTTGCCGAAACTTATAACAACATAAACACTCTGCCCTATAGCATGAAGATTGTATTGGAAAACTTACTGCGTAACGAAGATGGCGGGCTGTCTGTTGGCAAAAATCATATTGAAGCCGTAGCAGAGTGGGATGCCCAAGCAGTACCTTCGCAAGAAATCGCTTTCATGCCAGCCCGTGTAGTATTACAAGACTTTACAGGGGTGCCTTCCGTTGTTGACTTAGCTGCCATGCGGGATGCTATCGTCAAATTGGGCGGTAATGCGGAACAAATCAACCCATTTATCCCAAGTGAGCTTGTCGTTGACCACTCAGTTCAAGTAGATGTTTATGGCCGTGAAGACGCCCTCGATTTGAATAAAAAAATTGAATTTAAGCGTAATAATGAGCGTTATGAGTTTCTGCATTGGGGTAAACAAGCGTTTGAAAACTTTGTCGTTGTCCCCCCTGCAACTGGTATCGTACACCAAGTAAACCTTGAATACCTCGCCCGCGTTGTCATGGCAAGTGAGCAAAATGGCGAGCTGACTGCTTATCCAGATACCGTATTTGGTACCGATAGCCACACTACCATGATTAACGGTGTTGGCGTATTAGGCTGGGGCGTTGGTGGTATTGAAGCAGAAGCTGCGATGCTCGGTCAGCCTTCATCTATGCTTATCCCCCAAGTGGTGGGTTTTGAGCTAACAGGCAAACTGTCCGAAGGAGTTACTGCAACTGATTTAGTATTACGCGTTGTCGAAATGTTGCGTGCTCATGGTGTGGTCGGTAAGTTTGTTGAATTCTATGGTCAAGGTCTACACAGTTTACCTCTCGCTGATCGTGCGACTATTGCGAATATGGCGCCTGAATACGGTGCAACTTGTGGTATTTTCCCAATTGACCAAGTAGCGATTGACTATCTACGCTTGTCAGGTCGAAATGAGACACAAATTGAGCTAGTAGAGAAATACGCTAAGGCTCAGGGTCTATGGCATGATGTTGATACACCAAATGCGACTTACTCAAGCAACTTGACGCTTGATTTAAATACTGTTGAACCGTCACTTGCGGGGCCAAAACTACCCCATCAACGTATCTCCTTATCGGACATGTACAAAAGTTTCGGTAATACTTTGACCGAGATGACAAAAGACCGTAAGACAGAAGTTGTGGATAAAGTTCGCTTCGATCAAGAGGGTGGTGAACAAGAACAAGCAGAAGAATTGGCAGCTGAACCTGATATCGAAGTGTCAACCACTGATAGACAACCCACCGCCAACAGTATTTACTCAACCGTATGCATTGATGATAAAGAGCATCACTTGAATGATGGCTCTGTCGTCATTGCCGCCATCACGTCTTGTACCAATACTTCAAACCCTGCGGTCATGATTGGTGCCGGTTTAGTGGCTAAAAATGCGGCAGCCAAAGGGCTAAAAGCCAAGCCTTGGGTCAAAACCTCTTTAGCGCCAGGCTCGAAAGTTGTTACTGACTACCTCGAGAAAACCAACTTAATGAGTGAGCTTGAAAAAATCGGCTTCTACTTGGTTGGCTACGGCTGTACAACCTGTATCGGTAACTCAGGTCCTCTGCCTGATGTGATTGAAAAAGGTATTGAAGAAAACGATCTGGTGGTCGCCTCAGTCCTATCAGGTAACCGTAACTTCGAGGGTCGTATTCACTCTCATGTGAAGACTAATTATCTCGCTTCTCCACCGTTGGTTGTGGCCTATGCGATAGCAGGTACTGTAGATATCGACCTAACTAAACATCCATTGGGTCAAGACCAAGACGGCAATGACGTCTTCTTAAAAGACATCTGGCCAACGACAGCTCAAATTGATGGATTGATTGCTGAAAATATCAATGCAGAGATGTTCCACAAAAACTATGGGGAAGTCTTTGATGGTAGCTCAGAATGGAATGCTATTAGCTCTGCGTCTAGTCAGATATACCCATGGAATGAGGCGTCAACCTACATCAAAAATCCACCTTTCTTTGAAGGTATGACGATGGAGCCAGAAGGTATTAAAGATATCGAAAATGCGCGTATCTTAGGCTTATTTGGCGACTCAATCACTACTGATCACATCTCGCCAGCCGGTAATATTGATGCTGATTCGCCAGCAGGTAAATACCTACAAGAGCGTGGCGTGTTAGAAGCTGATTTTAATAGCTATGGTTCACGTCGTGGTAATGATGCAGTAATGACGCGGGGTACATTTGCCAATATCCGTATTAAAAACTTGATGATGGACGGCGTCGAGGGCGGTTATACCTACTACTTCAAAGACGATAAAGCGACACTACAAGATGGCGAAAAAATGGCAATCTATGATGCAGCCATGAAATATAAAGAAGATGGTCGTACGCTTGTTGTCCTAGGTGGCGAGCAATATGGTACTGGCTCAAGCCGTGACTGGGCTGCCAAAGGCACCATCCTACTGGGTGTAAAAGCGGTATTGGCAGGCTCTTTTGAACGTATCCACCGTTCAAACTTAGTGGGTATGGGTGTCCTACCATTAACCTTTAAAGAAGGAGAAAGCATCCAGTCGCATAACTTGGATGGTTCTGAAGTGCTCAGCATCACTGGTTTAGATAATGGCGAAAGTAAAACCGCCACTGTTACTGCAACACGCGCTGATGGTAGTACTGAGACCTTTGAGGTTAACGTGATGCTACAAACGCCAAAAGAGCGTGAATATGTGCGTCATGGCGGTGTATTACATTACGTACTTCGTGAATTGGCAACAGAAAACCAAGCTTAACTTCATTTTGTCACTTAATAAGCATATAGATTATACATGCCCGACCAAAATTGGTCGGGCATTTTATTGAGAGTTTGTTTGGTATTAGCAATGTCAGGTAGCTACTGCACCTTCTTCATTTAATGCCAACCAAAGCCATCTGCCGTCCACTTGCTCTTATCTGTTGGTAAATGACCGCTATCATCTTCCCCCACCACTTCTTAATCCAACAAAGCGTTTAGCCTAGCCTTCAGGTTCAATAACCTGTCTTAGGGCGTGTCCTCAATTCTTACAATTGCATTTAAATGGGCTAAAAATGGGCTACGCCAGTGACATGTTTGAATATTCAACATACCCTAATGCTATACCTTTTTTAAATAATTTGTATTTTTGATAACCTGTATTTTAAATATAGTATTTAATCGTAGTTGAGTGCTATAATTCCTTATATATAATAATGATTCCTATTAACATTATTATTTACCTTAGCTGATAAAGAAGCGACAACGAGGTCACTGTATGAAGACAGCTACTTCAATCTCTCCATTAACAAGCCAAGTAAGCAATCAAAACGCAACTTGCTCATTATTTGATTTACAAAAGAACCAGCCTGCCATCATTCTCGATATTATTGAAAACACCCGTTTTGGTAACCTCGACAATGTGGTCAGCCAGCGACTAAAAGACCTTGGATTCTTACCTAATACGCCCATTTGCGTTATTGCAAAAGGCTTATTTGGAAAGTCGCCCTATGCCGTACAACTCGGCTCTGGCATTCAGTTTAGCTTGCGTACAGATGAACTGATCAAGATACGGTGCCGTGTTTTAGAGTAGGTTTCAATAACTTTTATCCCCTGCTTAAAAGCATAAATGAAACATCAGTTCAAATCTGGACATTAATCCTCGGTTTATAACCATAACGTATTAGAATCTCATTCATGGCCTATTCCACTACTCTACCGCAAGACAATGCTGTTAAAGTACCATTTGACATAGCATTGGTGGGTGCACCCAACTGCGGTAAAACAGCCCTCTTTAATGCGCTCACTGGCTCAAAAGCCAAGGTTGCCAACTACCCTGGCGTAACTGTTGATAAGCGTATGGCCTCACTGCTTGGGCAGAATAATGTTCATATTATAGATTTGCCTGGCACCTACAGCCTGCAAACGACCAGTCCTGATGAAGAAGTTACCCGACGCGTGTTATTGGGTCAAATGCCCGGCGAGTCGGCTCCTAAAGCGATGATTGTGGTTGCTGATGCCACAAATCTGCGAATGTCGCTCCGTATGATACTGGAACTGAAAAATCTGGGGTTGCCGATGGTGGTTGCTCTTAACCTCAATGATGTGGCAATGAGTCGTGGCTTGGTGGTTGATGAGCATATATTGTCTGAAGCACTTGGCGTGCCTGTGGCAAAGACAGTCGCTATTAAACGAATGGGCAGTCAACACTTATTGGCCTTGGTCAATGAGCTTGTCGACACCTATCAAAGCCACGATGAGCCGCTACGATTTAAACAACCTACGCCTGATACTCAGACGTTATATCAAATGGCGGATGAGATCATTAGCAAAGCGGTTAGTGTTCCCCAGAAGCTACCTAAGTGGCATCAACGCCTAGACTACTGGGCACTGCATCCTGTGGTGGGGATGGCCTTATTATTGATTATTTTGTTTGTGATATTTCAAGCAGTATATGCTTGGGCCACCCCTATCATGGATGGTCTAGAGACACTTATAGGCCAATTTGGGGGACTGGTTTCGACATGGTTACCAGATGGTATCTTACAAAGCCTTATTGTAGACGGTATTATCGCAGGTGTGGGTAGTGTGGTGGTATTTGTGCCTCAAATCGCCTTACTTTTTTTATTTTTATTAATACTTGAGGACTCAGGGTACCTGCCTCGAGCAGCTTTTTTATTAGACAATACCCTATCAAAAGTAGGACTCTCTGGACGTTCATTTATTCCATTACTGTCAGGTTTTGCCTGTACAATACCTGCCGTAATGTCAACTCGAACTATTCCCAACCCTAGAGAGCGGCTTGTTGCTATATCAGTTATACCGATGTTGACCTGTTCAGCTCGCCTACCTATTTATGCTTTAATTATAGCGGCAGTAATTCCTCAGAAAACGGTGTTCGGATTGTTTAATCTGCAAGGGTTAACCTTGTTTGTCTTATATTTGGCAGGTATTGTTTCTTCAGCCTTAATATCATGGCTTCTCAAACGCTTTAATAGCTCGAAATCGCAAACAACTACATTTCCTTTATTGATGGAATTACCGACCTACCGTATGCCCAATGTCAAACATATTGCTACTGAGCTTTGGGATAAAGTGAAGGCCTTTTTACTACGCGCAGGTACGGTCATTTTTACGCTTTCCGTGCTGCTATGGGTATTGGTATCTTTCCCTGAGCCACCTACGGGTGCAACTGGTCCAGCTATCGATTATAGTTTTGCTGGCATCATTGGTCATGCCATACAGCCTATTTTTGCGCCTATTGGATTCACGTGGGAGATGTGCATTGCTTTAATTCCAGGGTTGGCGGCTCGTGAGGTAGTGGTCGCAGCCTTAGGCACGGTTTACGCAGTCAGTGCTACAGGGAGTGATGAGGCTATTAATCAAACCCTTATCCCAATTATCCATGCTCAGTGGGGCTTGGCAACAGCGTTTGCATTTTTAGCTTGGTATATTTATGCGCCTATGTGTTTAGCGACTTTGGCAGTCATCCGCCGTGAGACCAAATCACTGCCTACCACCCTACTTATCACTGCGTATTTATTCGTATTGGCTTATGGCCTAGCGTGGGTAACGTATCAAATTGCCGGTCATATATTTGTTTTTTAACAAGTGTTGGTCTCAGAAGAAGCGTTGGGGTTATAAGTTGGGGTTATAAATAGGAGTACTGTATGTCAGAAGCACTACAATATATTATTGTTACCGTTATTATTTTGGCTTCACTATACTATGTCTGGACAAGGGTTTTGTTTAAAAAGAAATCAAAGTGTCCGGGTTGCGGTAAATGTGGCTCTTAACATTTTTTATCTTTGAGCAACGTTTAACGCCTTTTAGCCCCTTTTAAAAACCTCACTCAGGTATCGGAAACAGGGTGTCATAAGCGATATTATAGACAAAGGTATATACCAGATAAAAGAGTGGCATTGCAATATTCATAACAAAGGATTCCTATAGAGTAATACCTAGATACCCCGCAATGATTGGCATAAACATTAATAATAACCCACCTTCAAATAGTACAGTGTGTAGCACGCGTATCGGTACCGTTGTTTTATACACATGATTGCGGAGCTCTAATAAGGCTTTGTCAAATAATATGTTATAGCAATAGTTCCGTACCGTAGCGACAACTGAGGCGGTAACTGCTATCACTCCAATGTTATAAATCTCATAAATAAACGTCCAACTTGCCAACGGTACAATTAACAGTAGCCCAGTTATTTAAAAAGCAAAGGCATGGCGAATACGGTCGTTTCTACTACACATTACCTGTACCTAGTGCTAAAAAACATAATATTCAACACGGCTGTTAACTTTTCATGTCATTTAACTTTTCATGCCATTTAACTTTGCACATCAATCAACTGTGCCATCGCCGCTGCCTGAGCAGTGCCCACCTTTGTTAATCCTCTCACAACGCCGACTCTATTCTCTAATGATTTGTTTTGACTTAGTTTAAATTGCGCTTGGATATCAGAGATGTCAATCTGAATACCAACTATGCCTCGGCACATTGCTTGAATATAGGATCCTGGGGCATCGTTTAACGTCCAAGGTACTGGCTGAGTACTTTCAAACTCTGCAGTTAGGTGGGTCAATATCTGTACTAATTCTTCTGGTTCATTTAGTAGCTTCGCTTGGCCACTAATATGTACACTTTGATAGTTCCACGTTGGCACTTCTTTGTGCGTTATAGCCTTGCTAGGATACCAGTTGGGACTGATGTAGTGTCCTGCCTGTTGAAAGATGATTAACCAAGGCGACTTTAAATAAGACGCACTGTTTAATGGGTTTACTTTGGCAATATGCCCTATTAAAAACCCTTGTTTATTCTCAGAAGGCAACTCTACTTCAGAGTCTTTTGATTCAGAGTCTTGCCAATACATGGGAATATGACACGCTTCTAAGCCACAGTCAGTCTGTACAATAACAGTCGCCAACGGATGGTTAGCAATAAATGTCTTGATAGCGTCAAGACTGGTTTCTTGGAAAGATTTAGGAGTAAACATAAATAATTGAGCCTGATACGAGGTAATGGCGCAGCATTGCCGCGCTAGGGTATGTTGTACATTATTTTTAAGATTTCAATAGGGTTGTCCAGCGATTTATAGCGTATAACACGTATGGCCAAAAGCAGGTATTTATTATATCGTGAATACTGGCACCTAACTGTGCACGCCCAATATTTGGATAGCTATAGCCCAAGTCTAGCACTTCGCCTAACATAGCGGCACTGGTTACTGCCAGTAGTGCCAGCAGCTGTCTAGTAGACTGCTTACTCAATATGGGCTGAGAGACGGCCAAACATATTAGATAGATGCCTATACCTGTGTAGATGTGTAAGGCATCTTTCTCAAGCCCTGTTATATAAACAAGATACATTTTGAAGTGTTGAAAATTCACATTAGTCTTCCGATATCCGAATAGCAGTAACGTTTCTGCTATAGTCTGTCTGAAATAAATTCGCTACGCTTTTGATCGCACTTAATATAATCCTTGTCATATGCGAGGTCGGTCGCCTTGGAGCAAAATCTTTTAAGTTTGACCCTATATAATAAAACCTAATAAAGTAAGTGATGATTTGTTAGATAACGGGTTAGATCATTTGTTCAATGCTTGTTTATAACTGTCCCTTCAATCATATACGATAAACCGTTAGGCTGATGTGAATTTTAGATGGATTTGACCCTAAGACTCTGTAACCGCTAGCCCTGATTGAAGCGTTATCTTAAAATGCTATTCAAATGCCACGTAAATACTACGTAAATGCCTTTTTACACTAATCGTTACTTAGCGCCTTTTTTATTTAAAGCCCCTAAATCTGGGTAATATAAATATGATTAAAAAGCAGGGAATATTAACGTAAATGTCATACGGGGTAGGTTCTAACCCATCAAAGAAGGTGCTATAAGCTATACCAGCAAAGAAGATGATGCGTATTATTACAGTGGCATATTGCTTGTGGTCAAGCCTCTTTGGGATTGGGGAAAATATAAAAATAATCTGTAATATGGCGAGTGCAATGTATAAATACATATCTTTCATAAGCAAAGCGTCCCCTAGTGGCCTAGTGGCCTAGTGGCCTAGTGGCCTAGTGGCCTAGTGGATTAAAAATAATTTAAATATCCCACTCAACGAAATTCTTTAGCAGTTGTAATCCGTCGTTGTGGCTTTTTTCGGGGTGAAACTGGGTCGCAAATAGGTTGTCTTTAATGACGCTGGCACAAAATGGCTGACCATAATCACAGACAGCAGCGGTTACTGAGGTGTCTTCAGGATCGCAGTAGTAGCTATGCACGAAGTAAAAATGAGCGTGCTCGTCAATACCCTGCCATAATGGGTGTGATAAATCCATGCCTGATATGGTATTCCAGCCCATATGCGGGATCTTAATCGTCTTGCCTTGCTCGTCCACCCATGCCGCCTCAAATTTTTTGACTTGACCTGAGATAATATCGAGACATTGGGTGCGCTCAAACTCTAAAGACTCGGTAAATAGTGCTTGCATACCGACGCAAATCGCCATCACAGGCTTGTTAAATACAGCGTCACGTACCACGTCATCAATACCCTGCGCTCGCATTTCGGCCATACAATCTCGCATGGCACCAACTCCGGGGAAGACAATCTTGTCAGCGGATTGGATAACGTCATGGTCATTGGTTATAGACACGTCAGCGCCAACGGCAGATAAAGCTTTGCTGGCAGAGTGTAGGTTGCCCATACCATAGTCGAGTAGTGCAATTTTGGTCATATTACAAAGCTTCTTTGGTTGACGGAAGTGTGTTGAGTGCCCGTTCATCATATTCACAAGCCATGCGTAGAGCACGAGCGAACGCCTTAAACGTACTTTCGATTTGATGATGACTGTTGACGCCTTTAAGATTGTCTAGATGTACCGTCATCCAAGCATGATTGACAAAACCAAAGAAGAATTCACTGAATAAATCCACATCAAATTTACCGACATAAGCTCGGGTAAACGGAATGTCCATATGTAAACCCGGACGTCCTGAGATATCAACAACCGCTCGTGATAAAGACTCATCAAGCGGCGCATAAAAGTGTCCGTAACGGCGAATGCCCTTTTTATCACCTAACGCCTTAGCAAAGGCCTGACCTAGGGTAATACCCGTATCTTCAACACTATGATGATCATCAATATCGACATCACCTTTACAACTAATATCTAAATCAAATAATCCGTGACGCTTTATTTGGTCAAGCATATGGTCTAAAAAAGGGACACCCGTATCAATATTGCCTTGACCCGTGCCGTCAAGATTAACCGTTACACTGATTTTAGTCTCGGCGGTATCACGGGTAACACTGGCTATGCGTGCTGGACGCTCGGCTGGGTTCGGACTGATTGGAGTAGTCATGGCGTATTGGCTCACTAATAATTGGCTTATTTATCGAAGTTTATAACAATAAAGAGTCTGTTTTTAACAGCAATGTCATGATAATAGCAAAGGTACTGAATTTAAGCCATATTCACACACTACCCAATAGTAATGTTTGCTAAAATATTGCTATTCATTTAATTAAACGAACAGCAAGTACGAAAACTAATTATCTAGTGATCCCTGTCGCTATAAGTCGAGAGAAAAAATGCCATTAGAAGCCGTTGCAATTCATTCATTTGATGCTACCCTTATGCGTGAAACAAAGCACGAGGGCGAATTACGTGAGCGTATTACTAATTTATATGCCTCGAAAAATAACAATAGTCGTTCTCCTCAAAACTACCCTGACGACATAATGCAGGTATTTGAAAATGCTTTTAAACGGGGTGGGCTGATGTATGTAGGCATGTTTAATGACAAGCCCATTGCGGTGGTTGGCTGCTTTGACGACGGGCAAACCGATACCAAACGTCTGCAATATATGGCCATTCACCCTGAAAATGTGAATCGTGGCATTGACGCAAAATTTATTAAACTGGTTTATGACAAAGAGGTAAAAAAGGGTGTGCGCCAGTTTATGCCTGTTGATGAAACCATCCATCGCATCATGAGTGATTATGAATTATTGCGAGTCAAAAGTTAAACACTTATTTTGACTATATTTTAAATAACACTTGACACAATAGAAAATATTTAGTTTAATAGCGACCTCATAAAGACGGCTCGATAGCTCAGTTGGTAGAGCAAAGGATTGAAAATCCTTGTGTCGGCAGTTCGATTCTGCCTCGAGCCACCATCTTTATGCCGAATATTATGTTATACGAAAAACCCTCAAGCTAAAGTTAGTTTGAGGGTTTTTTTATGGTTTGAGTGGTAGTTTTCTTATTATCAAGTTTGCTTGAGTTCAGTGGGCGTGGGTTCAGGTTCAGTTTGTTTTATTGCCATTAAACTCTAATTACCGCTCACATTGCTGTATTGCCCTAACCACCAGTCAATCGTTGAAGAAAATACCAGTGTATCCGTTCACTCGTCAGTCTTATTATTTTTTAATAATTAAGCTTATCTTAATACTACTCATAACGTTACAGAGTCCATATGTTGCTGTGTTTTGATAACGTTTATACTGGCGTTAAATTCTAAACTTAACTCCTATCTTACTTATCCTATGCCTATGCCTATGCGTGAATTTGACTACAGCCTAGATTATAAGAACCTAAACCTTCGTGAACATCCCGAACTTTACCGTGTGGGCCGTGGTGAACAAGGGGTGCTACTCGTTGAGCCGTATAAATCAGAAATTCTGCCGCATTGGCGTTTTGCGACCCCTGATGTGGCGCAAGAAAGCAGCAATATTATTTATCAGATGTTTTTGGATTACTTAGTTAATAACGACTTTGTGGGTGCAGATATGGCGCGCAAGTTTATCCAAATGGGCTATACTCGGGCACGCCGTTATGCCAATCACAAAGGCGGTAAGAAATATAAAGGCCCAGTGCCTGACGATAAAAAAGGCCAAAGCGGTGCGCATGGCCGAGAAGAGTTACCGCGTCAAGAGGAGGATTCCGTTAAGGCTGAATCCGCACGTATCTTTAAGGAAAAATGGGATTTATGCCGAGAGAATAAAACCTATCTTGCTATGAAAAAAGCACACCGTGATAAGTATAAAGACATTGAATAGTTTTCGAGAACTAACAGCACCCCACCTTTTTACCAAAAAATATGTCTCGAAAATCATGCTATAAAAATGACTTTATACAAGAAGCCCTGTATAAAAAGCTGATTTATATAAAGACATCCTTAAAAAATAATAACACTTTGAGGCATTTATGACCCCTTTAAAAAAACAACTCCTTATCTTTGACTTTGATGGTACTTTGATAGATAGCGTGCCTGATTTGGCGGATGCCGTAAATGATATGCTGACCACACTTGGCAAAGAGACCTACTCCATAGACGTTATCCGCAATTGGGTCGGTAATGGCTCACGTCTACTGGTAGAACGTGCACTAGTTGGCGATATTAATGTCGCTCAAGGGCAATTAACTGAAGATGAGGCTGCCTATGCTGAGTCTGTTTTCTTTGAGGCTTATACCAAAATTAGTGGTAGCAAAACAGTCGCCTATCCTGATGTAGACTCAGGACTTAAACAGTTAAAAGAGGCTGGATTTATACTGGCTTTAGTAACCAATAAGCCCATTCGCTTTGTGCCTAAAATTTTGCAGTCTTTTGGGTGGCAAATGCTATTTGATGAGGTATTGGGTGGCGATAGTCTATCCACTAAGAAGCCTGACCCCGCCCCCTTGCTACATGTCTGTAAATCCTTAAACGTCGGACCTGAGCAAACAGTAATGATTGGCGACTCAAAAAACGATATATTAGCAGGGCAAAACGCCAACATTGATACTTTGGGACTGTCTTACGGGTATAATTATGGTCAAGATATTCGTGACTTTAACCCAACTGAGGCATTTAATGACTTTCAAAGCTTGGTAGATTGGATAATTAGACACTATTCTTAACTTTGGTTATAGCCTCCTTTTAAAACAAACCCTCTAGGCCACATTATGACTCACAGACCCCCTGCCGACCTGTTAGATAAAGCCCAGACATGGCGTGAAGACATTGCATTTACTCAAGATGTTCTGGGTACACCTATGCACTTTACCACCACGTGGGGCATATTTTCGCCCGAAAAACTAGATGCAGGCAGCTTAATGCTACTTGATTATGTGGACTTTCAAACCGATGACGACTCAATTGATTTGGGCTGTGGGTATGGCGTGTTAGGGATGACAGCAGCCAGAGAATGCCCACAAGGTCAACACACCCTTATAGACAAAGACTTTATGGCGGTAGACTATGCACGCCGTAATTGTGTAAAGAATGGCCTTAACAATGTTGATGTTCATTTATCCAATGGTTTTAACCACGTTGACCCGAACAAAGACTTTAGCCTAGTCCTGTCTAACCTGCCCGCCAAAGTTGGTAAAGAGCAACATTATTTGTACTTACTAGACGCCTACAGCAAATTGCGCACAGGTGGGCGCTTCTATGTGGTCACTATTAATGGTTTACGTCAATTTATGAAGCGTGCATTTACCGAAGTATTTGGTAATGCTGATAAAGTAAAGCAAGGCAAGACATATACCATTACTCGCGCCATTAAGGAGTAAATTAAGAAGTACATCCTCTCCACGAATAACAAAAGCCCTCCTTTCAATCCAAAGGAGGGCTTTGTCGGCTTTGATTTAGCTATTTTGGTTGAGTGAGCTTTACTATAGTCAAAGAAGTCTAAAATGGTTACAAGGCAACCGAGTGCAAGTACTACTGGAGTAGGCTTAACGAGGTTAACGCCGTAACCGTTTAGTAGTTCGCTGACTATATAACGTTATTGCTGCCGTTTAATCAGATAAAAGCCTAATAAAGTACTGCCTATTATAGGAAGTATGACCATAAGCAAGGGTGATACCCCTGTCGCCAATGAGATAAATCCAGTTAGATCCTGTATATAGCTAAACAGCAACCCGAATAGTAACGCCACCACAATGCGTAACCCGAGACTGTGCGTGCGTAGTGATCCAAATACGAAAGAACAAGCAACAATCACTAGCGAGAGAATAGCAAAAGGCGACAAAAGTTTTTGCCAAAATGCCAACTCATGTTCAAGCGAGCGGGTGCCTTGCGAGGCATTAAAACGCTTGTGTGCATAAAGCTGCGTTAGTGATAAGTCCTCAGCACGGCGAGTCAGCAAGTACACTGAGCTTGGTGCAATTGGTAGCGAAATAATATCGCTTAGCGCATTTTTCTGAGCGACTAGAGGCTCTTTATTTAGCACAATTGCTGCAGACTGTTTTGCATTGCTAATTGTACGAGCTGTGTCCGTATTCGCTATATTAGGCTGAACTGAGCTATCGACTGCCTCAAGTGTTTCTGGCGACTTAATCGCTGCTCTGTCGGCAAGCTCAAGCGTCGAGACATCATTGAGTTGCCATTGATATTGAGCCAATTTTCTATTAGCATCATTAGACTGTTTTGAATGTTTTGACTGTTTTTCAGAATTCTCTATAGCATTGTTTTTAGCATCAGGTAAGTAAGTGCCACCACTGGCTTTGGAGACAAAGGTTAGATTATTATTGCCATCTAAATGCCAGCGCTTTACTTCGCCAATATTACCATTAGCATCCGCATAATCTATAAATACGATAGTACTACCCAATGCCCTGCCAGCTAAGGCGTCGCCAATTGATGGCTCAACCTTGTCCTCTGCTTCCTTATTAGGCGTATCAGTATTAGGCGTGTCAGTCTGTAAAAAGTCTGTTTGTAAGGTCCAATAGCCATTCACAGACGCTAATAGCTTTGTATCAGGCTCATGAATCTTATTAGCCATTAGATTGGTGTGCGGTAAGACATACTGGTTTACTGCGAGTGCCACTACCACAAATATAAATGCTGGTTGTAACACCCATGCCACGATACGATAAATACTGACGCCCGCTGACCGCATGACTATAAGTTCAGAGTTATTTGCAAGTAATCCTAACCCCACTACCGCCCCTAATAACGCACCGGTGGGTATGAATTGCTCTAAAAAATATGGCGAACGATAGAGGATGTATTTTAATGCATCGATATAAGTATAAGTGTCAGAAAAATTCTCAAGCTCTGCTAAATAAGAGAAAACCACTTGCAAGCCCCAAAGGCCTAAAACCGCAAACAACATGGCAAATAAGGCATTTTTTTTGACGTAGCGAGACAGTATTTTGCTAGGCTTTGCTGAGCCAGCCTTTGCAGTGTGTCGTGTAACACGACTAGTTGCACTCATGACTGCCCTCCCGTCGTCTCGTCATTACTCGTGATGTCATTATTCTTGGTATCATTATTCTTGGTGTTATTGATTTGTTTGTCGTTATCATTTTTATGCTTGGGTAGCTTGTCGGATAGGTTGTGACGATGGGTTCTTTGACCTAAACCAAAACGCACCCTATGATGAATACGACTAGCCCAGTTGAGGTAAAGCGCCAAAATCATAAAGGCAACAATAACCAAAGGATACATCCACACGGAAAGACTACCTTTAGCCACCGACGTTTTAAGAGACATAATGACCAAAGCGCAGCTGGTATAAATGATGATAGAAGGTAATAAACGCAACCAGCGCCCCTGTCTTGGCCTTACTTGCGCCAAAGGCACCGCCAACATAGGGGCAATAATTATCAGCCAAGGCAGAGATAAACGATAGCCCAACTCCGCTTGAGCAGGGAGCATTTGCTGCTGTGAACTTCTCTGATCTTGTCGACCAGCCTCAGCAGCTGTCGTCTCATCGGCAGGCGCTATTAGTGGCAAGGAGGCTTGACCAGTTGCTGCTTGCCATAACACTGGAAGCGACTGCGTAGCCACATTATCATCAGTAACTGTATCTGAGGGCGGCTTATTGAGACTAATCCGATAACGCTCAAAACTCACTTGGTTATAAACCAAACTATCTGCACCAATCTCATAACGTCGGCCTTGATACAGATCAAGCTGAGTTTTACTACTGTCATCTGCGCCTTGTACTTGCTTAGCGCGCTTGGCTAATACAATCGTATCTCTCGTACCCGCTTTATTCGTCTTATTGGTTAGTTTTGTATTGGCAACGTCTGATTGAGGCACCTTTAATTTAGTATTATCGAGTGTCGCACCGTTTAGTTGTTCTTCAACGGATGTGACAGGGTTAGGAATAGCTGAAATGGCATTATCCACTCCCTCCTGTGATGTGGCAGTTGCCGTATTACTCGTTGCGTTATCTCCCTCTTCTACAATGCTTTTAGCAGCAGTAACCTTTGATACTGATGCTGATATTGCTGCATTCTGATTAGCGTCTTGGGTACGGCTGGCTTCCGAGCCGGCATTTTGAGCCTCGTCAGCTGTTTGTATCAGTATCACATCTTGCAACTCAGTTCTGTCTTCATTCATACCGCCTACATACAGATGATAGTCCTCACTATTGATAAATGTCTGCGGACGAATTAAATCAAAAGCACTGGTAAGTGCTTGTTGCTGCCAGATCGTTTCGGATTGCTTGACACCCCACGGCTTAGCATATAAAGACAGACCTGCTTCTAAAACAAATAAACAAATAATAAGCGGTGTGGTTAATCTGGCAAGCCGCCCACGTGATACGCCACTTGCATTTAGCACTGCCATTTCATGATCAACGTAAAGTCTACCAAACACCAACATTAAACCAATAAAAAAGGATAATGGCAGTATCAGTTCAAGAAAATAAGGCAGATTGTAGCCAATAATGGAAAACAACAAGCCAACGTCAAGACGACCCTCAGCGGCAATACCAAAATAGCGAATCATACGCCCGCCAAGTAAGAGCACTACTAAAAACCCTAGCACCAGTGCGGTCGTTGAGGCAATTTGTCGGGTCATATATCGGCGTAAAATCACAGGAACACTCGAATCATAAATTAATCAATCATTTAAAGTAGATAATATAAACTAAATATAGCTGCTGAACAGTAGCATGATATCAATATAGGTGCTTATCCTAGCACGTTTTTATTGTGATAGTGCAGTCCACAATGATGGCTGAGCCTCAACAAGGCCTATCTCAATATGTTAAACTAAGCAGCCTAAGAGATATCTTTAAGTAACCTTCAGGTAGCCATTAAATCGCATATAATCAGTAGTAAAGAGTTAGTTAATAATAAGCATTCCGTAGCAAACGGCTAAGTAAACATAAACTAAACAATAAGTAAGCAAACCTAATAAGACAAACAGTAGTCAATTATTGTATATAGAACGTATAACGCCCTCATTTAACAGTTAGTAAATAAACAATAAGGAATAATTATGAGCTTAACATTATCTCTCACCAGCACTTTACCCAAAGCTACAACAAAGAAACGTTTAAAAAAATCCGTATCGGTTGACACACACTCACAATGTTTGATTGTCTTTGTTGACGAGAATACTCAAATACTCGGCAGTGATAAGGGCATTCTTGATGCTTATCAAAGCCGCATTACAGATTTAATAGCAGCTTCAGGCTTTAAAGGCAAACTGGGCGATACGGTGGCCGACTTTGCATTAGGCTCTGATGCTAAAAATGCACCATTACAGCTATTGCTGGTTGGTGTGGGCAAACTTGAGAAATTAAGTACTAGCAATATACAAAAAGTAGCCAGTGCCGTTTATAACAATACGCATAAGCGTGTTAGTAGCTTAACGATTGCTCTAGGTAATGCTTTAACAGAAGATCAATCACAGCAATTTGCACTAGAGCTATTAAACGCAAGCTACCGCTTTGATAAGTATAAGTCTGAAAAAACAGAATCAAAACTAACCGAAGTGACACTGGTGTCTAATAGTATAGAGCAAACCACATTAGATTATGCCACCGCTGTATACCATGGTCAGTCTTTAACTCGTGATCTAGCAAACGAGCCAGGCAATATCTGCTTCCCTGTTTACATCGCTGAGCAAGCGCAAGAGTTGGCTAAGGCATATCCTGACTTATTAAAAGTAACCGTACTTGGCGAAAGCGAGATGGACAAGCTAGGTATGAATTGTTTTTTAGCTGTGTCTAAAGGGTCAGAGCGTGAAGGACAGTTGGTTATTTTAGAATATCAAGGTAAATCCAAGCTTGATACTGACTCAAGCCGGAGTTCAAGCCTAGCTAATACCTTAACCACTAACCTAAAAGTTGTGGCTGATAAATTACCAACTAAATCTGCTAAAGGAAAATCTAAAAAAGCAACAAGCAAAGCTGAATTAACTAATAATACAGATGCACCTATCGTATTGGTTGGCAAAGGCGTGACTTTTGATACTGGCGGCATTTCACTCAAGCCGGGCGCTGGTATGGATGAAATGAAATTTGATATGGGCGGTGCCGCATCCGTAATTGGCACAATCAAGGCACTTTGTGAAGCCCGATTGCCAATCAATGTGATTGGTGCGCTTGCCTGTGCCGAAAATATGCCTGCAGGTAATGCCACTCGTCCAGGCGACATTGTCACTGCCATGAATGGTAAAACGGTTGAAATTCTAAATACCGATGCCGAAGGCCGCTTGGTACTGTGCGATACGCTGTGCTACGTGCAGCGCTACAATCCAAGCGCTATTATTGATGTAGCGACATTAACAGGAGCGTGCGTTATTGCCTTAGGTCATGTGCGCTCAGCCGTCTATAGCAATGATGAAGATGTCCTATTTGACCTTGAAAATGCCAGTGCTCAATCAGGTGATTTAATTTGGCATATGCCTATGGATGATGACTATCAGTCTCAACTTGATTCGCCATTTGCAGATATACAAAACATTGGCGGTCGTCCCGCTGGCTCAATTACTGCCGCTTGCTTCTTATCTCGTTTTATTGAAGACGGTCAAGCTTGGGCACATCTCGACGTAGCAGGCACCGCGTGGAAATCTGGTAAAGAAAAAGCGGCAACAGGTCGGCCTGTACCATTATTTATGCAGTATCTAAAAAACAAGGCTACTAAATAACTGACCTTTCTTTAGAAGTGTCCTCATTTAGATTATTAGGCTAAAAATAAAATAGATTCTCATCAAACACGAATGATTTCGAAGAAAATATAACCCGATTAGCTAGAAATTAGACGCAGTTTGATGGGAATATAGCCATTTTTAGCCCCTAAATGTTGGTTCTTGTTAATGAGGGCACGCCTTAATTAGACATAAAAAAGAAAGGCCAATATTGAGTAAGCATTGAGTAAAAAATTATGCAAATTAGCTTTTATGTTTTAGGCGAGCGTTATGTGGTTCATGACGACGCTGCTAAGTCCACTGCTTCAGCTGTCAATGCTGAGGCAGTGCTCAATTTTGTATGTAAACTTACCCAGACCATACTCAAAAAAAGCGAACACAGTATGGTCATTGTTGATGACAACAGCGAGCGCCTACAGCAACTTGATAAACGACTCTGGGAATTTGATCCTACTGGCTTTATTCCGCATCACTTAATTCAATCACAATCAGACCCAGCCAACCACTCTTTATCTTCCAAAACAGAGGGTAGCACGCACCCTATAGACCCTAAAGCTACTACTACAAAAACATTGCAGGCCTCAATGTTGAAAGCGCCCGTCAGTCTTGTATCAACATTGCCTCAGGGCTTTGATGGTGTGGTGCTTAATCTTGCAGCAACAGCGTTATCCTTACCAAATAATGATGGCGTTATACCTGAACGCATTCTAGAAATCATTACCCCAGATGACACCAGCAAACAACAGGGTCGAGACAAATACAGATACTATCGTAACCTTGGTTATGAGCTAATTTATTACCCCATTGATTAAACCCATTATATTTTTAGCTTGCCCTAAGGCTCAAGATTTGTATAATCAACGCACTTAATTGGCTATTAGTGAGACTTTTAGCGGCCATACCAGTATAGGGCAAGGTAATTCTAAACCGATACCCTGTTACCCTCGCTTGTTGTCACTGGCCCTTTAAGCAGCATGCTATTATTTTAATAACGTTTACATTTTTCGCAAGGTTTAACCCAACCACTAACCTCGACATTACTCACCAACAGCTTTGTTGTTGACCTATCAAGTTTTCGGAGCGCTCATGAAAGCAATCATTACTATGTATCAACGCATTGGGCTTGTACCCCTGATTATTATTGGGCTGGTGCTCGGTATCTTGATCGGGTGGTTACTGCCTTCTTTAGCACTATCTCTTGGGCTGCTTGGCACCTTGTTTGTCGGTGCGTTAAAAGCGGTGGCACCTATCTTAGTATTTATATTGGTTATGGCTGCCATCTCTCAACATCAAATTGGTGGCAAAGTTTACGTCAAGCCAGTACTTATTATGTATATTTTTGGCACATTTTTGGCCGCGCTCACAGCCGTTACTGCCAGCTTTATATTCCCTACCGAGTTGGTATTAATTCAAAGTACTATTGAACAAGTGCCACCTGCTAGTTTGAAAGAAGTACTGACTACACTACTCATGAACTTGGTTGCCAACCCAGTTAACGCTATTGCTAACGCCAACTATATGGGTATATTAGCATGGGCATTAGTGATTGGTTTTGCCCTACGTCAGGCATCTGCTAGCACCATTACTATGGTGGGCGACTTAGCTGAAGCCATCTCTAAGGTGGTTAAAATCGTTATTGCGTTTGCACCGCTTGGTATCTTGGGTTTAGTTGCTAATACGGTAGCCGAGACAGGCTTTGCAGCGTTAGCAAGTTATGCCCGTATTCTTGCTGTGCTAGTCGGCTCTATGCTATTTATCGCTTTGGTTGTTAACCCCATTATTGTGGCCATTAAGACGGGTAAAAATCCGTATCCACTGGTATTTACTTGCTTACGAGAATCAGGTATTACGGCTTTTTTCACGCGCAGCTCAGCCGCTAATATTCCTGTCAACATGAACTTAGCTAAAAAACTTGGGCTACATGAAGATACCTATTCAGTGACACTACCCTTAGGTGCCACCATAAACATGGCCGGTGCGGCCATTACTATTAACGTATTAACCTTAGCTGCTGCGCATACTATGGGCATTGAGGTTAGCTTTGGCTCAGCAATGCTACTTAGTATTGTTGCTACTGTCAGTGCTTGCGGCGCCTCTGGGGTAGCAGGTGGCTCATTACTGCTTATTCCACTGGCGTGTAGCTTATTTAGTATTCCAAATGATATTGCTATGCAAGTGGTTGCGATTGGTTTTATTATTGGTGTGGTTCAGGATTCCGCTGAAACCGCATTAAACTCATCAACTGACGTATTATTTACCGCAGCTGCTGATCCGAAATATGCTCGTAATGCGTAAGTCACTTTAGGTTTTATTAAGCCGTTTCTGATATGAATTAAAGCCCTTGTCGATAGTCACGACAAGGGCTTTAATGTCTCTGAGCTGAGATGCGCATCCCTATCCAAAGAACATACCAAACAACCACAGAAACCCATTAATTGCGGCAATGCCAGCCACCATGCTGACTAATAACTGGCGGCTAACATGGTAAATCAATAACACGATCAACAAAGCACCAATTTGCGCCAGCAATAACTGCAGCTCGGCACTCCCAATTCGGGTTCCGATAGACAAGTCTTGGTAAGAGAGGCTGGTCAAAATGAGTAGCGTCATGACCGAGAGCGGTAGGCTTTCATTGAGGCGATGCAACCACGGTGTATCGAGTATTTTTTTGGGTATCAATGCAGGGGTAGCACGAATAATAAAGGTTACGGCAGCCATTGCAAGGGTAGCAAATAGCAGATAACTATTGGTCATTATTGTCTCCTAACCCGCTATGCTGTGTCATTAGACCACGCGCTAAAATCACTAACATACAGAATGTGATTGCCACTAATAACACCCATTTACTCGTAAAAATTGACGCTATTGCTAAGGCAACCACAGCAATGGCAATTGGGAAATAACGTTTGATACTTTGAAACTGCTCATAAGCCAAAATGGCAAATAAGCAAACCAAGGCAAAATCTAAGTGGGGAACAAGGTCATTAAGCGTACTGCCTATCATGACCCCAATTGCCGATGCGAGCACCCACCAACTCTGATTAAAAAAACTCACAGGTAATATTAATGCGCGGCGTTGCTCCGCAGGTAAGCTGGTCAGCAGTGAAAATGTTTCATCAGTGAGCGCAAATAAACAGTAAGTTTTGGCGAATGTATTGGTCGGTAAATATTTTAAAAGGGGCATACCATAAAAGACATGACGCAGATTAATTGCGGCAATATTGGTGGCAATGTTGCCAATAGGCAAGCCGGCACTTAGCATAGGTAAGCAGGCATATTGCGCTGCACCTGCATAAAGCACAACGCTCAGCATGATGGTCGCCCATATAGGAACACCTGCAACCTGTGCGAGTACGCCAAACGCAATACCAGCTGGCAGATAGCCCATTGCCACTGGCATGCTTTTTGTGAAGCCCTCTACCCACTTATGCTCAGAGTATTGTTGATCAGAGTCCGTATCCACGTAGTTCCTTGACAGTATTCGATATTTTAAAATATTTGAAAAAAGTGAGGGGTATCATGTATACGAGTTACTACAGCAATAAAAGAGTGATGCCATTGCCATGGCAAACTACCACATTAAGTCATCTGGAATGACATAGCTCGCATAAGGATCATCATCGGCAAGCGTCTCATCTGACTTGTCATTAGACACAACAATAAAGCCTTCCATTTTTGTATTGATACGCTCTGCTAACGGTCTTGGCAAGAGAGCATAACCTGACTCCATACGTGCAATAGCCACATGTCCCGCTACGATTTGATCATATAACTTTTGGGTAATATAAATTTTCTTAATTTTTGAGTCATCGACAAATTGATATTCAACATCACCTTGGGTTTCAGTAATCTGATGCTGTTTTATCATCTGTACCACATTCGCTCTGAGCGTTTTCTGCTCTAGGGCTTGTTGTCTTTGTTCATTTAGCCGCTGGTCTTTCTCAAGTTTTTTGGCTTGAGCGTCTGCCACTGCTTTTTTTACCGCAGTCACTGAAGCATCACCTGTACGTTTCGCATGTTGAGTTTGTTTGCTTAGTTTTTTGGCTTTTTTACTATCGACCAATCCCGCTTTTAGCAGCTGCGCCTGTAGGGCATTTTTTGCCATAATCAAGTTACCTAAATAACCCCTTAATAACTATCAATTTATTAAGAGTGAGTGTGTTAAGAGTTAATGTATAAGAATCAGTTTCCTAAGAATTACTTTTGAACGAAGCTAAAAATTAGCTCATAACCTTGAACAATATACAGTAGCAAATTTTGCTAGGCTATATAGCAAATTAAGCAAAACGAATGCTGCTCAAAGACTTAATTGGTTGGTTTTGTTGCGTTTGGCCGTTTTTGGCACACTCAATGTAAATGACTGTCAATAAGCATACACCCTAATAAATCGAGACTTTAATCCACTTAGAAAAAAGTCTCATAACCCTTTCAAGTCCTTAACATTTATTTACCTGTTGGGAAGCTATGATTCTGCAACTGCTATTTTTTATCCCAGTCTGCATCAATGATGTCAGTCATCTGGTTTTGTGCTTCCCATTGACGTTTAAACTGCCTTAACTGCTCAACTTCATTTAATAACTCTAGTATCAATCCAATAGCAGGGACACTGGCATCAAAGTCTCGGCTTAAACGTGACGCACGGCGCACCGTAGCAAGCTGATATCCTGTGAATTTTTTTACATTTGGTACATCATATTCAATGACGTTTTCTTCAATTAGCTCCATAACCCACTTTGGCTCCTGACCACAAGCAGCAATGAGCTCATCTAACGTTAAGATAATATCGGTAAATTCAGTAGAATTTTGCATAGTGCATATCCTTTTATTCTTACAGGTCTTAGCTTAGTTTGTGATGCAGTCTATTTACTCATCTAAAACGACTAAGAACGCCTCATTAACGTTTTATTGTTGTACCCGCAAAGCTTGTTTTTAACGCTTTAAACATCTCTTTTTGGCCTTCAGTGGTAATGGGAGGGTTGACGATGTTTAAGGTCAAATATAAGTCTCCTGCTTGTTTTGCAGGTATGCCTTTGCCTTTTATACGTAAATGACTTCCTGACTTACTATTTTCTGGAATGGATACTCCCAGCGTGCCGGCTGGCGTCTCCACGTTTATCTTCTCGCCTAAAGCGGCTTCCCACGGGGTTATGTTTACGGTTTGATACACATCAGCACCTTCTAATCGAATATTATCTGGATGATCTATGGTTACTTTTAAGAAAAGGTCTCCATTTTTGCCACCACCAAGGCTAGCCGCCCCTTGACCACTCAGTCGAATCTGCTTGCCTTCAGTAATACCTTTGGGGATTTTTATTTTTAAGGTTTTTTGTTCTTGAGTCACGCTACCGTTTGCTTGGCGTCTGGGTACATTGAGCTTAATACTATAGTCATCCCCACTATAGACAGAGTCGAGCGTAACGGTAATTTCTGCATGCTGATCTTGCCCAGATGCTGCACTGGCATCCTCAAACCCATCTCCAAAATAATCAAAACCTGACTGACGAGCGTTTCTATTAGATGATTGAGAGGCGCCCCCACCGAACGCTGAAAAAATATCGTCAAATCGAAAGCTGCCACTACCAAAAGGAGCACCTTCGCCAAACTGATCTTTAATATCTTCCCACCTAAAACCACCTTGACTTGCATCACCCGTGCTTCCAAACCCACCTGAGAAGCCGCCGTGACCGCCAAATGGACTTGACTCGAGGGCATCATATTCGGCACGCTTTTCCTTATCCGTTAACGTTTCATAGGCGTTATTAATTTCAGCAATTTTCTCATCAGCATCAGGCAAATCACTGACATCAGGATGATACTTGCGTACCAGTTTACGATAGGCCTTTTTGATTTCTTTTGCATCTGCATCTTTGCTGACGCCTAAAATATCGTAATAGCTTTTTTCTGCCATAGTTATGTCCTTTATCGACGAATACTTATTCTCTAGTAACTTTATTATTAGGGCTTCTGGGCGAAATTAAAGTCATTTTACCCGCCCACTGCTCAGCCTTCCTTCTCTTCAAGCTCGCTCATTGCAATCAGTAGCGCTTCTTCAAAGGTATCCTGCTGTTGTAGTAAGGTTTTCTGTTTATCCAAGAGCATTAAAAGTTCGTCCTTACGAGCATCATCATATAGCCCAGTATCGGCCAGTTTTTCCTCTAACGCTACTAAACCATTGGCTATTTTCTCTAATTCTTGTTCGGTCGCCTCAATGCGTTTGCGAATAGGCGCCGTCAGCTTTCTTTGCTCAGCAGCAAGCTTTCGTTTTTCTTCTTTAGTTAGCGGACTAGCGCCAGAATCACTTTCTTTTTTTGCGGCCTTAGCCCTTTTTTCTGAGGCAATTTTTGCCGCTAGATCTTCAGCAGCGGTAGCAGCTTTGGCATCCTTTATCTCTTTCGCCGCCTCTTTGGCTTCAGACTTGCGCTGTTCAGATAGCCATTTCCCGTAGTCAGATACATCACCGGTAAACTCATTAAGCTGACCATCATGCACCAAATATAGCTCATCACACACATTTGCAATCAACTCACGATCATGCGAAACCAGTACCACAGCCCCAGCAAACCCTTGCAATGCCATCGTTAATGCTTGTCGCATTTGTAAGTCTAAATGGTTGGTTGGCTCATCCAGCACCAACACGTTCGGCTTTTGCCAAACAATAAGCGCCAAGGTTAAGCGTGCACGTTCCCCACCTGAAAACAGCTTACTGGGCGTATCAATGCGGTCTCCCTTAAAATCAAAGCTACCCAAAAATGAGCGCAGCTGTGGATCAGGCGTTTTACCTGCCAAACGGCGTAACATAATCATTGGGGTAGCTTCAGCGTCCAAACTATCCATTTGATGCTGGTTAAAGTAACCAATATCAAGGGTATCAGACGTTTTGTAGGTTCCTGTTAAAGGCTCTAAATGGCCAACTAAAGCTTTAATTAGGGTGGATTTACCTGCCCCATTCATACCCAATAAGCCAATACGTGTGTCTGGCGTAATTTGCAAACTGACATTTTGAACAATGACTGAATCGCCATAACCAATATCTGCTGACTTTAGCGATATCAATGGCGAACTCATGTGCTTCGGTTCATAAAATTGAAAGCTAAATGGGTTATCCGCCATAACAGGCGATAAATCAGCCATACGTTCCAACTGTTTCAATCGACTTTGTGCTTGCTTAGCTTTTGACGCTTTTGCCCGAAAACGGCGCACAAAGTCCTCAAGGTGGGCTCGGGTGGTTTCTTGCTTCTCAAAGGCTTGTTGTTGCTGAGCCAAACGCTCACTACGCGTCCTTATAAACTGAGAGTAGTTACCTGTATAGAGCGTTATTTTCTGATTCTCGACGTGTAATATAAATCCAATAGTGGCATCCAAAAACGTCTGATCATGTGAGATAAGCAGCACCGTGCCATCAAACTTTGCAATCCACTCCTCTAACCATAAAATCGCATCTAAATCTAAATGGTTGGTTGGCTCATCAAGCAATAATAAATCCGCACGACTCATCAGTGTTTTTGCTAAATTAAGCCGCATACGCCAGCCGCCAGAGAAGTCATTGACAGGCAAGTTGTGCTGATTGGTCTTGAAACCAAGGCCAGACATAATTTGGGCAGCTGTAGTAGGCGTGCGATAGCCATCAATATCGTCAAAGCGTTGGTATAAATGTGCCAACTCATTATCGCTAAGAGTATCAGGACTCATCATCTTGCCATTTAACTCGTACCACTCTCTATCGCCACTTAAGACGTAATCGATGGCTGGTTGATCACTGCCTTCAACTTCTTGCGCCATATGCGCCACATCCCAACCACTTGGAATGCTAACATTACCAGCATCTACAGTTAGCTCATCTTCACTATGCTCGCCCATATAGGTTAACAATACACCAAATAAGGTAGACTTTCCTGTTCCATTATTGCCCGTCAATCCTACTTTTTGACCTGGGTGAATTTGAAATGTGGCATCTGAAAATAAAACTCGACCGTCTCGACGGACACTAACTTGGTTAAACTCAATCATGTTTATAAATCGCTTTAATCGTTTTATTGGTGAATATTAAGGATAATAAGGGTAATTTTGCTAAGACTTGGCTGCGCTAGGTAACTTCTATTTATTTGCCTAACAATTTTTTGCTGAACATTATTGATAAAGCCCTACAATACTGTCATTTTAGGTAACAGTATATCGAGTTAGTTGTTAACGTGCTGTTGAAAATCAAGCATTATGCCTCATTATGCTATACTGAGTAACCCAGAATTAAATAGCTTTAGAAGTTGTTAAGTCCATATGTCTTAAGGTATTAAGCCTTACTAATAGTATGGAATTTACGTAAAATGATGAATAACTTCATTTAACCTTAAGTGCAAGTTTTACGCTTCGCGAGGATAATATGACACCAACGATTACATTAACAGACAGTGCTGCAAAAAAAGTGCGTAAATTACGTGATGAAGAAGGCGACAATAATCTAATGCTACGAGTGTACGTCACTGGTGGCGGTTGCTCTGGCTTCTCTTATGGGTTTAACTTTGCAGATGAGGTGGGAGAAGATGATGCTAGCTTTGAAAATGAGGATGTTACCTTACTGGTTGACTCTTTAAGTTATCAGTATTTAGAAGGATCAACAGTGGATTATACTGAAGGCCTTGAAGGAGCGCGCTTTATCGTTAGTAATCCAAATGCTACCACGACGTGTGGTTGTGGGTCATCTTTCTCAATTTAACCGATTTAAGTTAAAAAGTGTCAATAAAAATCATAGCACTGGCATTAAGTCCAATATAAACCTCAAGTTCATTATATCATCCATCTACCTAACCTAATGTGACGTCTAACTTTCATTCCTAAACAACTCTGTATAAAATAGCCACTACACATCCTATTTAATATTTTGTAGGGGCTATTTTATCTCTAGTATTGCCTATCTTACAATGATTTGACGGACTTTGGTAAATGCGCATGATTTTTTTAGGGGTTTGAGCTACACTAATTTAATCGTTTAAAGACCCTATTTAAGATCATAAAAAGACATCTCTATACCGAAATAGCCAAAAAAAGAGATTAAAAAAACATCCCCAAACCGATGTGTTAAAACGACTTTGAGATTATTGTATGAGTGACGTAAAAAGCCCAAAAAACCAATGCCCTCTGCCTTCTTGGTTAACCAGCCAACATCTAGCCGGGATGTTACGAGGCATTGAAAAAGAAGGTTTACGGATGCAACCCGATGGTTATCTTGCACAAACGCCTCATCCTCAGTCTCTAGGCTCTAAGCTAACCCATCCACACATCACTACCGACTATTCTGAAAGCCTACTTGAGCTAATTACATCGCCCAAATCTACCGTTACAGAAACACTAAAAATGTTGAGTGATTTGCATGTTCTGGTATATCAATCTCTAGAAGAAGGTGAGCTGATGTGGCCATTATCTATGCCCTGCATGCTTTCCTCAGATGACGATGACATTCCCCTAGCTGATTATGGTAGCTCAAATGTCGGCAAATTAAAAACTCTCTATCGCAATGGGCTTGGCGTGCGTTATGGTCGCCGTATGCAAACCATAGCGGGGCTACATTATAATCTATCCTTTAGCGATGATTTATTTTCTGCTTGGCGAAATAATTCGCCTAATATAGAGCAGCAAACCTCGCTAACTGACTTTAAAAACACAAAATATTTAGGGCTTATTCGTAACTTTAAACGGATGAGCAGCTTAGTGCTCTATTTGACGGGTGCGAGCCCTTCAGTGTGTCCTTGTTTTTTGGCAGGACGTGACCACGACTTAACGCTATTAAATAAAGCCACTTATTATAAACCTCATGCGACAAGTTTGCGTATGGGTAAGCTTGGCTATACCAACAGTGTGCAAGACCAATTAGATATCCGTTACAACTCATTGCCTGAGTATGTCAAAGGTCTACAAAGTGCTGTCAATACGCCATTTAAAGGCTTTAGCAATCTTGGTATTGATGACAAAGATGGCAATCCGATTCAAATTAATGATCACATTTTACAAATTGAAAACGAATACTACAGCCCAATCAGGCCAAAACAAATTACTGAGTCTGGAGAAACCCCAAGTCATGCCTTACAAACTCGTGGCATCGCCTATGTGGAGTTTAGAGCAGTTGATTTAGATCCTTATAGCAATATTGGTATTCGTTTATCAACGGCCTGCTTCTTAGAGGTGTTGGCTCTATACTGTCTGCTATCAGATTCTCCAGAATTGATGCCTGAAGAAAACGCTTTGCTAGCGGATAACCAAGAGCTGGTCGTTAATCATGGCCGTCAGCCAGATTTAAAAATTAACACGATAGAAGGCGAAATAAGCTTCCATTCGTGGATGCAAGATCACTTAGAAGCCATGCTACCGTATGCCTCCCTGCTAGATACGCAATATGGTGGTAATAATTACCGTGTTGCAGTGACCCTGATGCTGGGCAAAGCTGCCTATCCAAAGGCCACGCTATCAGCGCAGGTTATTGCGGATACCAAAGAGCTGGGGAGCACGTGGAAGTTGGGTCAACTCCTCGCTCAACAGCACCGTGATACCCTGATGGATAAAACATTGAGTCCAAAAACCCGTGCGAACTACGAAGTGCTGGCTGAGAAATCTTGGATACAACAGCGAGATATCGAGCAAAGTGACACACAGTCCTTTTATGATTATATTCAACAGTATCGCTAAGCGCTATTGGCTTTTAACTATTAGGAATACTTAGTATGCAGCGTCTTTTATCCTATCGAGGTCTAAATTTTACTTTAGTATTTTTTGCCTGTATAGGCATGGCGTTTGCCATCGTCTTCTTACAAAACTTCAAAGGTTTAGCGCCCTGCCCTCTTTGTATATTTCAGCGTATTGGTCTTATGGTAATGGGGCTTTTTGCCCTTATAGCGTTCACTTTAAATCCAAAAAGAACAGGGCTACGTATATTGCTTTGGATAGGATCTATGGCAGGTATTTTGTGGTCAACTGGTGTAGCCGCTCGTCATGTCTGGCTCCAGCACCTACCTCCTGATCAAGTGCCCTCATGTGGTCCAGGCTTAGATTATTGGCTAGACGCCCTGCCTATGCAAGAAGTTATTAACCAAGTCCTAGCAGGCTCTGGCGAATGCGCTACTATTGATTGGCAGTTTCTAGGAATGAGTATTCCTGAGCAGTCTCTGATTTTTTTCAGCTTTCTTCTTATCATGAACGTATTATTACTAAAGCGTATTTTACAAAATCGCCCCTTTTCTTTTTCCTAATCCTAATACGCGTAGTACTAATTACGATAAGACCGAAAATTTTTTAACACCACCCTTAACGATATCGATATATATAGTCGAAGCCAGATAAAAAAGGTACAAGGCAACCGATGATAAGCACTACCATTGTAGGCTTAATGAAGTTAACAGCATCACTGTTTATCTTGCATTTGGCTATCACTAAATTTAGCACATAAGAGGTTTCATGCACGTTCATATTTTAGGTATTTGTGGCACATTCATGGGTTCACTGGCATTACTAGCCCGTGACTTGGGGCATACCGTAACCGGCTCAGATACTGGTATTTACCCACCAATGTCCACCCAACTTGAGCGTGCCGGGGTGACCATTCAAGAAGGGTATCCTGCTACCCATCTACAGCCAGCACCAGATCTTGTAATTGTTGGAAATGCTATGAAACGCGGCATTGAGGCGGTTGAGTATATGCTTAATGCGGGCATTCCTTATACCTCAGGCCCACAATTTTTGTCTGAACATGTGCTACAAAAACGCCATGTATTAGCCGTTGCTGGTACGCACGGGAAAACCACTACAACCACAATGTTGGCTTGGATATTACAATATTGTGGCATTGATACAGGCTTCTTAATTGGTGGTGTGCCCTTAGTCGATAGCGATGACGAAAGGCTGTCTAGAGCATTTGCGCATAGTAGCTATTTAGGCGCAGAAAGTTTAGGCACAGGCAATACTGACAGTAAGCGTGGCTATTTCGTGATCGAGGCGGATGAATATGACTCTGCTTTTTTCGATAAGCGCTCTAAGTTTGTTCACTATCGCCCCCGTACTGCGATTTTAAACAACCTTGAGTTTGACCATGCCGATATTTTTAAAGATTTAGACGCCATTCAAACTCAATTTCATCACATGATTCGCATGATACCAAGTGATGGCCAAATCATTATGCCCGCTGCAACGCCAAGCCTAGAAGCGACTATTGATAAAGGATGTTGGACGCCGATCTGGCGTACTCAAATTGTGGATAGCAATAACTCACCTGATAGCTCAGTTAATACAGTTATTAATGATAGCCCCATTAGCCAGTGGCAAGCTCAGTTAATTCGTGATGATGGCAGCCAATTTAAAATCACGTTTAACCCAGCAGAGGGCAGTATGGCCAGCGGCGACGTTAACTGGGGTATGAGCGGACGCCATAATGTTGAAAATGCTATGGTTGCGGTGGCAGCAGCAGTGGATGTCGGTATTTCTGTTGAAGATGCGTGCCATGCTTTATCACAGTTTGCAGGTATTAAGCGGCGTATGGAGTTGATTGGCGACTTTGAGGTAACTCATGATTCTCAAACGTCTTCAACACAAGTTCGCATCTATGATGACTTTGCCCATCATCCGACAGCCATTACCACTACGTTAGATGGTGCAAAAAAGAAGCTAAAACTTTCAAAAATATGGGCCATTATAGAGCCGAGAAGTAATACCATGAAACTTGGTGTGCACAAGGATAGTTTAGCGGCATCTGCTATGCTTGCTGATGAGGTTATATGGTATGAGCCTGCTGGCTTAGAGTGGGGATTAAAAGACGTTATCAACATGGCCTCTGGTATAAACAATACACAACATGTTATGAATGATACGCAGCAGATTATAGACTACCTTACAGCTAAAGTTGGTACATCAGGGCAAGATGAGGCGATTATTATCATGTCTAATGGTGGTTTTGAAAATATCCATCAAAGAATGATAGAAGCTTTTTAAGGGTTAATTATGTAGAAGAGCTCCAATAGCGATTAACCTCTGTTAAAGGTCTTATACTCGTCTTATGAAAGTAAACTCATGTTAATAACACAGTTCACCCTATTATAAGCTGTCAATTCTACTAAGTTAGACTAAAGAGATCAAAATAGCTGATAAATTAAGGGGTAGTTAACACATCTTAATAATTTAAAAAAATAAACTTATATCTTATCTGTGTTTCAACGTGTCAATCAAAGTGTCAATGTACACAATTTAATACAAAGTATACATTCCAATAAACAAAATTAGCCAATTGGTATCGATTTTTTTTATTTTATCACATACGATGTACATGAATAACAATTAAGGCTTATCTCTTTATGAGAATATTGCATACTATAAACATTGATATAAATAAATATATTTAAGTGATAACATATATAAATTATATAAATAAGGATACGACATGATTTGGACAGTTATTGTAGGATTGGTAGCAGGTTTATTAGCTCGAGCGATTAAACCTGGTAACGATGCAATGGGATGGATTATGACCATCATTCTTGGTATTGCAGGGGCTTTTGTCGGTGGTTTCATTGCAAGCGCCCTTGGTTTCAATGCGGATGGCGGATTCATGGGTCTGGCTTTTTCAGTAATTGGTGCGATTATTCTATTGTTTATATATGAGTTATTGATGAGCAAACGTTAATAACTTTATTTATGGTTAGATTTATGGTTAGCGATTGTTAACTATGTTTAGTGTTTACTTACTTAGAGAGATCTATATTGTTTATACAACCCCAAGGTATAATGACGATAGGCTCACAATAGGCTCTCACTTTTAATAAATGCTCTCAGTAAAAGCGGACTTAAGCAATTAGGTCCGTTTTTTATTATATACGTCAGACTAGCGTTTTTACGAAACACCACTTATTAAGCGTCAATTATTGAGTAAAAGTGATTAAACTCCTTATTAAAATTCGCGTTAAACTTCGCGCAGTGTGAGTGTGATAGCCCCGCTGTCTGTCAAGTTACTTTTTTTAGTGACATCGATCACTTAACAAGTAACTAAGTTAGATTGCCAGTTTCGTTTAGCACTATCTCTTGGTATGATTTATAATAAGGTATTGGGCTTAAGAGTGCCCTTAACTCAATAAATTTATTATCATTAAAAAACGGTGTTTCTTACTCATTTTTAATAATTATGTGATTCATTATGGCTTTATTACCAATTTTAAGTTATCCCGATCCTCGTTTGCGTACCATTGCTAAGCCTGTTAAGAAGGTTGATGATGATATTAAGACGCTCATCGAAGACATGATTGAGACTATGTATGATGCCAAGGGCATAGGTTTGGCAGCAACACAAGTGGATCGTCATATTCAGTTGATTGTCATGGATCTATCAGAAAATAATGATAATCCTCGGGTGTTTATTAACCCCAAAGTAACCCCGCTTGTCGAAGATAAAAAGCCGTATGAAGAAGGCTGTTTATCAGTACCTGACGTCTATGATTCCGTTGAGCGCCCTACAAAAGTAAAAATTGAGGCATTAGATAGAGACGGTAATGCCTTTGAGGAAGAAGCGGAAGGCCTACTTGCCATTTGTATTCAGCACGAAATGGATCATCTCAACGGGGTTCTTTTTGTTGATTACTTATCCCGCTTAAAGCAGACTCGTGCTCGTGATAAAGTGCGTAAAGCGCTTAAAATGCGCGAGAAAGAGACTGGGTCAGTTAAGGTATAATGAACCAGCTACCCTAACTTTTTACTGCATGACATGATGAGAAAGCTAGAGGTTAAAAAAACACCCTTTAACCAATCGTTAAAGGGTGTTTCTTTGCTTAGAACGGATCGTTTTGCGCTTACTGTTTGACGCTTACTATAGATATAGTCAAAGAAGTCTAAAATGGTTACAAGGCAACCGAGTGCAAGTACTACTGGAGTAGGCTTAACGAGGTTAACGTCGTAACCGTTTAGTAGTTCGCTGACTATAGTCCAAATCCTTTAATTCAAGATATAGCACTTAGATAAACGGCTGCTCAAGCAGTTAATATAATCTTTATTTTAAACCCAGCACATCTTGCATATCATAACGACCGGCCGCTTGTTCAACAATCCAAGTAGAAGCACGTACAGCACCAGCAGCAAAGGTCATACGCTCGCGCGCATGATGTTTAATCTCCACCATTTCGCCATCAGCGATGAACATAACACTGTGATCACCAATTATTTCGCCACCTCGAATAGCATGAATACCAATACTGCCCTGTTTACGCTCACCTGTTTGACCTTCACGCCCATACAATGCCACGTCCTTTAGAATCTGACCGCGAGCAGTTGCTGCCGCATTGGCCATCATATAAGCGGTACCCGATGGCGCATCTACTTTGTGCTTATGATGAGCTTCAATAATCTCAATATCAGCAGTATTACCGAAGGCTTTGGCTGCCATCTCAATCAGTTTTAGCGAGACATTAACCCCTGTTGAATAGTTGCCTGCATATACGATGGGAATCTGCGTACTCGCACTATCTAGCACTGCTTCTTGAGCCTCGCTTAGACCGGTCGTCCCAATGACCATGGCTACCTGATGCTCAGCACACAGTTGTAGATTCTTCTCTGTCGCATCTGGCAAACTAAAGTCAATCAGCACATCTATCTTACTCAGTTCAGCCTCTAAATTGTCGCTCAAAACAATGCCATTTTTATCCAGTCCCACAAGCTCGCCAGCATCGACGCCAATTAAGCTTGAGCCACTACGATCAATGGCTGCTTTCAGTATGGTTTGGGGGTGGTTTATGACGGCTTCAATAAGCATTCGCCCCATACGACCGCCAGCTCCGATGATGCCAATATTAACTGTTCTATCTGCCGTTTTTGTCATAATACTCCTGATACACTGTCTATAAAATGTGTGATTAGATTATTTTTATACAACTCCCTTTAATAATAGCACGATTCTAAACACGGCTATATTACTAAACCATGCTCCGCCTTGTCATAAGCCAAACTTCTACTTATAAAAAAACTCATAAGTTCCACGTGAAACTTATGAGTTAATATTTAATTAATGCTGCAAGAATGCAGAGACGGTGCTCTAATAGTTCTATCTCAGTGTTGCTATATTAGTTCTGCTATATTAGTGCTACTGATTTACTATCAGTTGCTTATTGATCACGAATCAGTCAAAAAAATTAATCAAAAAGATCGCCTAACTTTTCAAAAAACGACTTTTTCTTAGGCGATTGATGGTGCTTCTCATCGCCATCAAGGGTGTCTTGAAACTGGCGGAGTAACTCTTTTTGTTCACGGTTAAGGTTTACAGGGGTTTCAACCATAATACGGCAAATCATATCCCCTTTCATGGTGGTGCGCACTGGGGTAACCCCTTTACCGCGCACCCGTAATAATTTGCCACTTTGTGTCCCTTCAGCCACCTTGATTTTTACTTTGCCATCAAGTGTTGGAATTTCAACTTCTTTACCCAAAGCTGCATCTGTAATGCTAATCGGTACATCCATATACAGATCTGCACCTTGACGCTTAAAGACAGGGTGCTCTTTAACACGAACCTCAACATAAAGATCACCATTTTGCACGCCTGCACCACCGGCCTCACCTTCACCGGCTAAGCGAACTCTGTCGCCATCATCAACACCCGCAGGGATAGACACTTCAAGCGTTCGTGCTTTATCTTTAACGCCACTACCATGACAGTCACTGCACGGGTTCTTGATTTGTTTACCTGAACCGCCACAGTTTGGACAGGTTTGCTGTACCGCAAAGAAACCTTGTTGCATTCGGACTTGACCTTGACCACCACAAGTCTGACAGGTAACAATATCTGAAGGATCTTTTGCGCCTTTTCCGTCACAAGTATCGCATGGCGCTGGCGCAGTAAAGCTAATTTCTTTTTTACAGCCCCGCACCGCCTCTTCTAATGTAAGCTCGATGACGTAACGTAAATCTGACCCACGCCGTGCACGTCCACCCCCACGCGATTGACCAAATATATCGCCAAAGTTACCGAAAATATCGCCAAAGATGTCTTGGAAATTGCCAGCACCAGCACCGCCAAAACCGCCACTACCCATACCATTTTCAAACGCTGCATGCCCCATACGGTCGTATGCTGATCGCTTATCACTATCGCTTAATACTTCGTAAGCTAGAGAGGCTTCTTTAAATTTTTCTTCTGCATCAGGGTCGTCTGAGTTACGGTCTGGATGGTATTTCATTGCCAGTTTACGGTAGGCCTTTTTTATTTCACGTTCATCGGCGTTTTTGCTGACGCCTAGTACTTCGTAAAAATCTCGCTTGCTCATGAAAGCTCCTCTCAATTGCCCTATTGTGTTTCACGTGAAACCATGCAAAATAATTGTATTCAAATTAATACTATGCAGAAATGACATTCACAGCGTAAAACTCACAACGGGTTATATTTTTTAATACTCAAATTTTTAATAATGGATGTGGATAATATAAAATAAACATCACGAAAGAAACATCGCGCTATGTCAATAAATCAATCACAATGAAGTTAACTAATATAAAAATAATACTTTGACCCATTTATGGTGGCAAACATCTCAATTATCAAGCAGACATGATAAAATTAGACTATCTTGTCCCTCACCTCATTTGATTAGTCTCTATTTTATGAAAAAATTCCTTATTTTTATCCTGTTGATTGCTATTGCCGTATTTGTAGGCTCTCCTTATTACACGGCCTATCAATTAAAGAAGGCCTATGATGCTAAAGATGGCGTAGCACTCGTGAGTCATATTGACTTTACCCAGCTACAGCCCAATATCCAAGCTCAATTGACGCATAAGTTTGCGAATACCTTATCGCAGTATCCTTTGGTAGAACAACTGGGCGGTGCAGCGCTTACCCAAGCGGCAGATGAGTTTATTACGGGGTCTGTTAATAAGGCAGTGACTGCTGACAACATCAGCCATTTGATTGCTACCCAAGGGCAAGCGAATGCGGCTAGCAAAGAGCTGGCTGCTGCATGGGCCATTGCCAGTAATAAGGTAAATCTACAAAACCTGATCCAAGATATGATTGCCCAGCGTGGCGATGTGAACTCCGTAGTGAAAAATCAAATTAATATCATGATGGAAAAACAAACCGAAGAGCTGACGACACACGTGCAAACAGGAGAGGATAGTGCCAAACCTAAGCTAAGCTATTGCGGAATTAACTGCTTTACCATTTCAGGCATGGTTAAAGGCTATCCCATTACCATATATATGCAGCGCCAAGGGCTTATTGACTGGAAGGTTGTTGATATTGAGCTACCCTAAATACCACTAGCTCAAAAGACATTATCTGCAGGGTGCTTCCTAGCCTTAAAAGTTGATAGTCGAAAAGGCTACTTGATACGGGCTACTTAATACAAGCTACTTAATATAAGCTACTTTACTTAGATAAATAAAGGCTCAAAGCGTTGCGCTTTGAGCCTCATATGCTGTTTGCTCAACTAACTTAACTTAATTGTCTATAGGAATTAAAGAGGTTTAAGACCTAAAAACGTCAAAAAGGCATCTTGATCATAAGCACGATCATACATAACGCCATCTGTACGGTATATGGCAGGAGTCGCAAATACAGCAAGCCCTGCTGCTAAGACTTGATTCACATAGAGTGGATTTTGATCTTGACGACACCTCGACTTACCTTTTTGTAAGATGCCATTCATTGCCACATCCAGTGCCATTTTTCGCGCCCTCTCATCTGTTTCACACCAGATTCGGCGCATCTGCTCTGACGACTCTGCGTACACTGGAAAACCAATCACTTTTAGCGTAATGCCTTGGGCGTTAATGTTGGCTATTTCTTTATGTAGTACACGGCAATAAGGGCAATTTACATCTGTTGCTACATAGACAATAGCACGCTCTTTAGTAGTGGCAGGGTATACAATCAGCTCTTTTTCATCTAACTGAGAGAAGATATAGCGGTTTTTTTGTTTTTCAAACTCTGCGTCAAGCCCCATAAACCGCCCATCCTCAATCACGGATATTTCGCCATCGGTAAACACGTCTGCGTATTTCGTCGTTATAAAAGGCTGACCTTGCAAGGTAGTCCCCCAAATCACACCCGGAACAGCCGTATAATATAAGGGCACGTCAGGTGACAGATGTTTTAACATTTTCGAATTATTCAGTATAGAAGCTCTCAGGACAGGGCTTACTGGCATGCCACTTTTGGTTGCACTAGTAGGCTCATTGGGGGGCGTCGATACTTTAGGGCTTGGATTTGAGTGTAGCACCCCTTGCAGTACATATTTTCCATCAGCGGTAATATGTAAGGGCGGACTATCTCTACCCACCAGTGTTACTTGATACATGGAGGGCAGCGGTGATGGCTCAATTGAGCGAATTGGCTGCTTTATACCTGCCTGTTGTAAGGTATTTAGTAAGCGCTGTTTTGTTGGTGCGCTAAGATCTTTTCTTTGCTCTGTTTTATTTTTCTCTTTATTTTTCTCTGTTTCATTATGATGGCTATCTGCCGCTTCAATACCAGTGACTGTATGACTTGCTTGACTGGATACTTGGTCAGCGGCTTGAGCGTGACTAGGTGATTGGTTAAGCGTTTGATTAAACGCCTTGATGTGCTGGGTTGAGTCATTGGCATTGGTTGAGGACGACGCAGCATTGACTGGAATGGGTATAGCTACCACGCTTGATACGGCACAGACTAAGAGTACAGTTAACTTGCATTGTTTGATTGAGATAATAGCCGTGTTTAATGATTTGTTTATCATTCTGTTTGTTGAGGGGCTTGTCGAGCGGTTTATGGATCTATTGATAGACTTAGGCATAGACTGTTTGCAAAACTCTTTCCTCATTGCTTATCCTTTCAAATCAAATTATTTGTATAGTGCTTGTCTGTTTGCATACATAGTTTTAGGCGCACTGCTTTACGTGCATCGTATTGCTTTGCATGCAAGAGTGTCTTAATAATTCATATCAATAACCAAGTCTAAAAAAGCATTAGGCAAAGCATAGCGCATCAATCTTACCCACATCACTCTCTAAAGTTTTTTTGCTAAAGTTCTTTTGCTAAGGTTCTTTCTGTTAAAAGAAGCATGATATTGAGAGCCGCTTTTTGGTAAGCGACTGTTTGATTGAGAACGCTTATAAATGTGACTTTTTTATAGTAAACGTGAGTCTAATAATTTGAATCGTTTAAATTGTCTCTCAACCATGCATAGTTATACTTGAAGCATAGGTTAACTCTGCCCTATGATTTGATAAATCATATTATATAAAACAGTGATGCTATCAACATTTCAATCAAGCATGGGAATCGCTTATTCCCTTGTTATATTGCAACGTTATAGGTTTTCAGAGTCATAGGTGGGCAAGGTATTGTTAACTAAATAGCAATATAACACGGTAGCACGGCGAGACCATCCCAGATTCTGTGTAACTGCCATTTAGATTAAATGCTTACTGATACGGTCATCAAACATAATCATAAAGCGATTCAGAGCAGACGTCCAGTTACGGATGGGCATCGACCACTTTTTAGAGGCCTGCTGGGTTGCCAGATATACTACCTTGAATGCTGCCTGATCAGATGGGAACACCTTACGCTTATTCACGGCTGTCCGAATCACGCTGTTCAATGATTCTATCGCATTAGTAGTATAAATCACTTTTCTGATGTCTTTTGGATACTCAAAGAACACCGTTAAGCCCTCCCAGTTATTGCGCCAAGACTTGATGACATGCGGGTACTCTTTGCCCCATACTTCATCAAAGTGCTCAAGGTTGGCCTCTGCTATCTCAAGCGTATCAGCGCCGTAGATGGTCTTTAAATCAGCCGCTACTGCCTTTTTGTCCGTCCAAGGTACGAACTTCATCGAATAGCGCACCATATGCACGATACACAGCTGAACCTTGGCTTTGGGATAAACGGTATTGATGGCATCAGGGAAGCTCTTTAGACCATCGACACAGGCAATGAGGATATCTTGTACCCCACGGTTTTGTAGTTCAGTGAGAACACCCAGCCAGAACTTAGCGCCCTCATTCTCTGATAACCACATGCCAAGCAGCTCTTTTTTACCATCAAGTCCCACGCCTAAGGCCAGATAGATTGCCTTGTTGATAATCTGCTTATCTTGGCGTACTTTAACGACAATACAGTCCAAATAGACGATAGGATAAACACTACTCAGTGGCCGGTTCTGCCAAGCGGTGATGTCCTCTAAGATGTTGTCCGTGACTCTTGAGACAAGAGAGCTTGATATATCAACGTCGTAGAGCTCTTTAATGCTCTCTACAATCTCGGTGGTGGTTTGACCCTTGGCGTAAAGGAATATAATCTTGTCATCAAGGCCACTAATACGGGTTTGATGCTTGCGCACGAGTGTAGGTTCAAAAGCGCCGTCACGGTCTCTTGGGGTGGATATCTCAAGATCGCCTGTGTCACTGCGGACGGTCTTTTTAGTGTGCCCATTACGCTTATTAGGTTTATCCGCTTTTTGATGTTTGGGGTAGCCGAGATGGTCTTCCATTTCAGCCTCTAAGGCAGTATCAATAAAGGATTGCATGAGCTGCCTTTGAAAGTCTTTAATGTCATCGAAGCTTTTCATGCTACCAGCCATTTGCTCGGCTAGTTTTTTAATGTCAGATTGAGTAGTCATTGCTTATTCTCCGGTTAGTGGATTATAAGCAGTTACACAGTTTTTGGGAAACTCTCAGCACGGCCAAATAGCAATACAGCACGGCTAAAAACTAGCGACTTCTTCCTCTGTTAAAAAACGACTGTCACCCTTCTCCAAGCCTTCTAGGGTAATACCACCAATACTGGATCGATGCAGTTCAATCACTCTATTACCAAAATAACCCATCATGCGTTTCACTTGATGGTATTTGCCTTCCGTTAAAATTAAACGGGCATGGGTGTCATCAATAAACGCTAGTGTTGCTGGTTTAGTAGGCTCATGGTCGCCCTCCAGTAAAATCCCCTTGGCTACTTTAGTAGTGGCATTAGCTTGCTCGTTTTCGTCCATCGGGCTTGCTAAGGTCAGCTCATATACTTTTTCATGCTGATGCTTTGGGCTAGTCACTCGGTGTAACCAGCTGCCATCATCACTTAAAATCAGAGCCCCTGTAGTATCGACATCCAGACGCCCTGCAATACGCAATGTATCAAGCTCTGGTATGGCAATCAGCTCGGTCACAATAGGATATTCTTTCGGCTTCAGCGTACACTCGAAGCCTTCAGGTTTATACAGTAAAATATAGCGATTGCCTGTGGCGACGGACAGTGATTCGCCCACCCACATGACCTCATCATTTAACTCATCAACATGCAAGCTACCATCTTTCACGATGTCGTCATTCACAGTAATTTCACTGGCATGAAGCACTTTTTTGGCCTCTTTACGTGATAGCCCTGTGGCTTTACTGATAAATTTGTCTAAACGCATATGTGCTATCCTTTGGGTTTATTTTAAGGTTATAAAATTAGATAATTAGTTATTGCAAGTTTACCATAGCAATACCTGTACAAAGCGATAGCTTTGTTGCTGGGTCATTCAACTTGGTTGTCGCCTTTATTCATGCACCCTAATTAGGCCACTTATTTGTTTAACTTATTTAATTAGACAGCTAGGTTTAATTAGGCATCTAGGTTATACCAGTTTATAACAACCATTCCTTTTTCTCTGAAAATCTATTTAAAACTATTTATTTGAAACGCTCATGACCTATCAAACCTTAGCGAAGCCTGTTAATGCCCGACTTGACATTAAAAAGTCTGAGTTTATCGCCTATGCCTATCCTGCCCCTACGCGTGAGCAAGCTATGTTTCACGTGGAACAGCTGCGCAACAAATATCCCGATGCTCGTCATCACTGTTGGGCATACATTATTGGCGATCCGAATAATACCACTAGTGCAGGGTTCGACGATGATGGCGAACCTAATGGTACTGCTGGGCGACCCATACTCAATGTACTGCAACATAAAAACATCGGTAATGCCATCATTATCGTTGTTCGCTATTTTGGCGGTATAAAACTAGGTGCAGGCGGATTAACACGTGCTTACGCGGGAGCGGCCCAATCAGCAGTTGATGAAGCGATGAGTAAGAATGGACTAACGCCTTTTGTAGCGATGACCACCCTGCAAATTGAAGCAGATTTCGCTAATGAGTCGCAAGTGCGCTATGTGGTTGAAGATATGAAGGGCAAAGTTAATGCGGTTCATTATAGTAAGGTGGTTATGCTAACAGCTACCTTGGCTGAAAGCGACATAGAAACTCTAAAAGAGCGGTTAGGCATGTACGGTAGAGTGATTAAAGAACCATAACCAGGAGCACTAATAAAGGGCATACCACCCCTCTTTTACTGTTTTTTGACTAACTTTCCAAAGCTCAGTAATCATTTGTACACTAAAACTATTGGTTTTGTCACACATAGTAGGTATCATATTGCTTAATCTACACCGACTTTGCATACCGAATGTAATACGTACACTCAACTCTCACATTGATACAAAAAGCCATATGATTAAGCCAAAAAAGAAGATTTTTACCCACGTTTTAAATAACGATGCCTTCAACCTTATCCCATTTAAGCCACCGGTTTGGCTTGCTAACCCACATCTACAAACCATCTTACCTAAGTTTACCATGCCAGATGCGCCCCCCTATCGGCGTGCACTGACCCTCGACTCGTTAAACGAGAGTGAAGTAGCTTACGACTTTCATGATGTCAATGAACCAATACCAGCAGAGGGAGAACGCTACAAAACCCCTTTAGTGGTTTTATTTCATGGGATGGAAGGCAGTAGCCAAAGTCATTATGCGCGTACCTTAGCACACTATGTACACGCGCAAGGGTGGCACTTCGTTGTGGCTCATTTTCGCAGCTGTGGTGGCACTCGTGTCAATGGCCAAGTATTCTATGACGCAGGCGATACGCTTGAAGTTCATCACTCTCTACAGTATTTGAACAAACGATATGAGTCTATATATGCGATTGGCACCTCGCTTGGCGGTAGTGTATTGGCAAAATATATGGGCGAATATGGCGACGATGCCTTGTGTATTGCCGCCAGCATTATATCTGCACCGCTCGATTTAGCATCCTCTTCTGTTGCTCTAGACAGACTCCTTGGTCGCCGTGTCTATACGCCCTATTTGCTCAACCCCATTGTGACTAAAGCCATGGAATATACATTAACCGATGCAGAGCTTCAAGCCATTAAAGCCAGCCGCCGCCTCAGCGAATTCGACGAGGCTTTTACCGCACCTCGTCATGGCTACCGCTCAAAAAATGACTACTATACCAAAGCGTCCGCCCTACCGCATTTGCTCGGTATTACTAAACCTACCATGATAATCACTGCGTTGGATGACCCCTTTATTGGCATTATGCCCACCAGTGGCGATGTTTCAGATGATGTCATATTGTGTGAAACCAAACATGGCGGGCATATTGGCTTTATGACGTGGCACAATAAAAAGTTCAACTCCAACTGGATGCCTGAAGCCTCTATGAACTTTTTTAAACAGCTTTAAGCGCTCCTATCACGCTGCCATACTTTTATACTGATAGACCCCTAACAATATGTAACAATTCGAATGCGGAGCTAATCTCGCCGTTCGCTACTATCTGCCTAGCCAATGGCGTGCTGACTACAGTAACTGGTAGCGTTCCATCTGGCCGAGCGACCACTACCAGTGTAACCGTCAGCAACACCATTGTCGTCGTCAGGATATCCGCTGCCGTCAAGGCTAAACCGCTCTAACCTTTATGCTAATGACAATTATGATTATGATAGTTTCCATAGACTAAAAGAGTTACTGGCAAACCTGCACTGATAAACATGCCCTGATAACTAATAACACGGATTTTCAAAATCAGGGACAAGGCAACCGAACGCAAGTACTACTCTAGTAGGCTTAGTGAGGTTAACGCTGTAGCTCTTTAGTGTGCCTACGACTATAGTACAAGTCGTAGATTCAGGAAGCTCAACCGCAGAGCGAATTATTTTGACACAGACTATATTGCCATAGATGGTATTTATGACGGCTGAGACACGTCTACCACTTTGCAAGACACTTTGTTTTAAGCATAATTGAAAGCCTAATTCTATGTTGAGACTCTTTTATGTATCCGTTTTATCGTTATAGCAAAACTATCGTAAAATCGATTGTTGCCACGACTAAGGGTCATACCATTAATCTTGAAGACTCAGCAGAGATTCAAATCCGCTGTAGTCTAACGGATATCGATAATTTTATTGAAATGAACAATGGACGCGTCTTTACCTTATACGACTTTGGCCGTACCGACTTTGCCATCCGCTCTGGACTGGGTAAGAAGTTGCTACAAAAGCGTTGGGGATTGGTGGTAGCAGGCAGTACCATACAATACCGCAAGCGTATTCGTCCTTTTGATTTAGTAACTATTAAGACGCATATTGCCGCCATTGATGAACGCTGGATCTATGTCGAACAGTCGATGTGGGTAAAAGGCAAGCCGTGTTCAACGGCTTTATTGCGCACGGGTATTACTAAAGGCGGCCGAGTCATTGAAACCCAAAAGGTACTAGATGCGTTAGGCAAACCTGATTGGAAAATGCCCCCTACCGGCTATGTGGCGGAATGGATTGAGAGTGAAGCTGATAGACCGTGGCCACCTAAAGGTTAATTTATAGTCATAGGTTTAATAAAGAGACGTTACCCTCATTGAGCCTACTACAATAGGCCTTGCACTCAGTTGATTTGTCACTCAGTTGCCTTCTCAGTTGCCTCGTCATTCATTTATATGCCTTCAACTATATCCACCGATCAAAGTAAAAACCCGCTAAAGCATAACTTCAGCGGGTTTTTAACTGGCCCATTTAAACAGCCACTCATAAACTGATTAGACGGTTATGGTCAAAGAACTCTAAAACCTTACAAGGCACTCGGCCGCAGAGAATACAAATAGTACATCTAGGGAGAGTCACGCCGTAACGACTTAGTAGTTCGCCAACTATTACTTTACGATTAACCAATCATCGCTGTTAGCTGATCATCAGTTAGTACAGTATCAGCCAGTTGTATCGTTTCAATATGGAAATAACCGCCAAAGCTTGGCGCATTCCATTTTTGAATGGTAACACTGTCATTAACATTGTCCTGCTGACCATCAAACTCTATCACTAAATTACAACCTTGTAGATCGACCACTAAGTCGGATAGGCTAAAGCTGGTTAAATCAAGCGTGTCGTTACCAGACCAATCTTTAATAACATCGTTGCCATCGCCTTTGGAGAATACATAAGTGTCATCGCCAACCCCACCTTTAAGACAATCATTACCCGCTCCACCAGTTAAGACATCGGTACCGATACCCCCAGATAGATAATCATTGCCACCCTGTCCGAACAGTTCATCATCTCCTAGACCCCCAATAAGGCTATCCTTACCATTGCCACCGATCAGAATATCGTCACCAAATAGGCCATAGATTCTGTGCGACGCATCATCTTGGGCGACGATAATATCATCACACCAAGTCCCTTTGGTTTTGCCTGCATCCGCATCAATAACAGAGTGACTAACGACCAGCTGCGTAGCACTGCTAACTTGGGCACCATAAGCATCTGTCGCGGTAATTTGAATATCATAAACCGCTGATTGATTATGGTGTTGCGCCGCTAGCTGAGTTGCATCAGCACTTAATTCGCCAGTATTAGCATCAATACGGATACCCGTTGGCACCTCACTACCATCTGCCATGCTAACTTGATAGGTTAACGCATCGCCATCAGCATCAGTAAAGGCATTTTGTGGTAAGTCATATTGCCAATCGCTGTCTGAAGCAGATATATACTGTACAGGGCTTATAGCTTGATTGACTTGCGGACGTGCATTGCTTATTAAATCAAATAATTGTTCAGCTTGTGCACCGCTTGGATCCGTTGCGATTACCTTAATGGCTATGTCTTTACCTTGTGGGGCAATACCTGATAAGGTATTCGAGGTGGCATCAAAGCTTAACCACTCAGGCAAATAGCTGCCATCCGCAAGCGTGACACTATAAGTCAGCTCATCTCCATCCCTGTCAGTAAACAGACTATCAGTGAAAACCAACTCAAACGTCTCATCTACCGTAGCGACCTGATCGGCAATAATCTCGTTTACTTCTGGCGCTGTATTTACAACTTCATTTTGATTTAAGTTAAGTCCAATTAATACTGGGTTGTGATCACTGGCTCGGTAAGCATCTGGGGTATATAACTGTTTCTGACCATCGCTTTTATAGGAGGTATCATAGTCAAAGGCGGTTGCTTCCTCAGCATTGATGCCCCAAGTTGCCACACCGGTAATTTGATCACTCAACGAGTCGCTGGTAATAATATGATCGAGTGATCCCCATACGCCTTTAAATACATAAGAGTAGCCCTCTTTTTGGATATCGTAACCATTATTTTCCAGATACTGTAAAGAGTCTTCCATGGTGTATGAGTTAAAATCGCCAATCAGTACATTATCTGTGTCGCCTGTGCCAGTTGGATCAGTATCCATCCATTTTTTAAGCTGCTGGGCAGCCTCTAAACGAGTGATCGGGTTATTACCTTGGCCGTCTTGTTGGTCTGGATCAATGACACTACCTTTTGATTTAAAATGATTCACGACTACACTAAATTGCTCGCCATCTGCGTTTGCTTTAAAAGCTTGCGCTAACGGTACACGGTTGCCATTATCAAAGGCAGGGTATGCGTCAGTATCTGGCACCGCAGCCGAACCAACTGGTGTCACGTTAGCAGGCTTATAAATCATACCTACCATAATAGCGTCATCGCCTGCTGTAGGTTCAGTGCCTGCTGTGGATTCGGTGCTACTGTTAAATGGGCCTTTGATATAGTCATAAGTATTTGCGCCCATTTTTGCATTAATAGCATCGACAAATGCTTTGATAGCGCTGTCTTCGCCATAGCCATTGTTTTGAATTTCCATCAAACCAACCACATCGGCATCTAACCCTTCAATCATAGACACTAATTTATCAAGCTGACGGTTATACTCTTCAAGATTATCTGCGCCGCGGCTAGACTGCTCATTGCCATAAGGGGTTTCAAACTTCGAATTGCCAAAGGTGGTAAAGAAGTTGAGTACATTGGCAGAAGCCACCGTTATTTCAGCATCACCGATTTTGGCATGTAAGTCTTCAGCAGTTGGTCTATCTTCACCGGTAAAGTTATAACCTTTACCATCGATAGGTTGAATCTTGTAGTTACCGAATGAGTAATTAACCACCCCGTTTACTTCTGCAACGCTATCGCCACCTCTTAGAATATTAGTGTCTGATAACGGCTCACCATTTCTACCAAAAAGAACCGTGTCAGGATTTTGCACAGTGCTGGCATCTTCAATAATGATGCGGTCACGCGCTAAGGCTTCAAGATAATCCTGATTACCCTCAACGTCGGGTTTATTGATTTCTGTATATTGTACTTGTACCTCATCCGATGTGAGGACTACTTCGCCATATCGTCCTAAATTATAGGTTTCAGTAACCACTAAGCTACCATTGTCTGACCCCGATTTAATATTGACATACATGCCCTCAACGGTTTCAAAGTCGAAGCTGTCAGTGGTAGGAAGCGTGATAGTGATAGGCTCTGGTAAATCATTAATAGTTCCGTCATTGGTAACCGTAAATCCTTGCGTATAATTAATTTGGGTATTGTTATAATACTCGTTAACAAGGCCCGATAGCGTGACCGTATCGCCAATACTCGCCATCATCACACCAGGATTATTAGAACCATAATAAACAAAGATACCTTCCGACGTTGCCTCATTCACATCATAATCGGTCGCTTGCTCTTGTACATAAAATCCTTTCAGGCCGGGTACATAAGCCGTCACAATAGCATTGATAGTCACTTCTTGACCCAGATACGCCTGCGAGCCATCATTGCCCACACCCTGAATGTCATGGATGAGTGTGTAATCGGTAGGTTGAGGCACTGATGTTGATGTCGTAAAATCAAGGGTGTTGGGTGTGGTATCGCCGAAATTAACGGCCCATGCATTGCCTGCAATGTCAGTAATGGCGGTGTCATCAATGCTTAATTGATAAGACGCATCTGCCTCAAGATCGCTCGTTGGATCGATGGTTAGCGTATTACCAGCCACGCTAATGCGATCGCTTAGAGCAACATCAAAGGTTTCAACCACATTGCCGTTTGCGTCTTTGAGTGTGATATTGCCACTCCCCGTCTGGATAACCTCATCAAATGTCAGGGTAATATTACTATTCGCAGCAAGTTCGCTGTCATTATCAGCGGGATTGGCAGAAACCAAAGTGGGGGCTGTTGTATCTGGTGCAGCGCCTTCTAAGGTAAAACTGCCCGTAGGTTGAGCAAATCCAGTGCTGTTGTCGCCTTGCCAATTATCTGGATTACTTATCGCAGCTAGCAGTTCCTCTTTAGAGGCAGTGGTTGTGCCTTGATACACGGCATTATCTACCTCTGCAATGGCGATTGCTGTTTTGCCAACTTCAAGACCTGTAGGTAATGCAGATGTATTTGAGCTCGTGGCATCTTCTTGCCAGTCTGACCCTTCTAAATTAACAGCATATATAAAATTAGGGGCTGTATCGTCGCCCTGATAAGCAATGACCTGATCACCACTTGCGGATAAGGCTAAGTTACCTTTGCTTGCCACTGTACCTAATGAGGCAACAACGCCACCATCATTAGTCAATGTGATAATACTACCCGCAGAAATGTGCTGATCGGCTGTCCATATCCAAGTACCCTCGTTAGCCCTAAATGCACCTGTGCTGGTCACACCATTATCAGTAAATTTAATTTCAGTATCTTTACTTAAATCTGTTAATGCGACAAAACTAACTTGATCAGGATTGTCTGAGTTAATACCAATGATGGCGATATCGCCTGCATTTAAAGAGGTTGTCATGGTGTGCTCCAAGGTGGGGTATCAAGATAAAAATCAAGGTAAATAAGACTAAGCTAGGTAAGCCTTGTCATAATATGGAGAATAAATGACAAGCCAATGAAGCCTAAATAACACTTTGATGACAATTTGTATGGCGTACTTAGTAATTAGTAAATAAAAAATATTAAAGAGTTTCAAATACTTATCTACCATACTATGCTCTAACGGATTAGTGCGATCACCACTAGATTGATAGTTGGCCTTTATTTATGGTAAGTATTGATATCGGGTCGCAGGAATTTGAGGCTTGAAGGCAACATGTGTTTATAGTGAAGTTGATGCGTCTTGACAGGTAGAACCTGTCCAGCTTTTAAAGCAGGTTTTCAAGTCACTTTTAAACGAAAAGGAGGACTCATTCAAAATGAACCCTCCTTTGTTTTATTACGTTTTCTTATTCAAATGCTTAGCTAAGTTTTGGAATCGCCTCTCGCTTTGAGTTTCTATCTAAATAGCTTGCCACATTTTCAGGCAACGCCATATCAGGGTTATACATACTTGCCCAATGCAACATCGAGGTCAGGTATAAATCCGCTGTGGTAAATTTACCGTCGCAAAGATAGTCTTTATCTGCCAACTCATTGTTTAATATCGCTAGCGCCTCGGTAAAACTACCAAAGCCTAGTGATTGTTTTGTCTTATCAGACGAATCACGGGTTAATACGCCAAACTCAACCATCATGGCTGGCTCAAGCACATTACACGCCCAAAACAACCAACGATAATAAGCCCCTCTTGCTGGACTGTTGATGGCAGGTGCTAAGTTAGCTTTAGGATAGGTGTCTGCTAGATAGGCACATATTGCCACGGCTTCGGTAATAACCATATCGCCTTGCGATTTAGTGTCAGCAGCGTCATCTTGCTTAACGACCAACGCTGGCAGTTTACCCATCGGGTTAATCACCAAATAGTCAGGCGATTTAATGTTGTCATACTCTATGATTTTGGTCTCATAACGAATGTCGCTAGTCGCCTCACATTCATTTAACATCCATTGCACGGTATGACCACGAGATTGCGGATTGGTATAGAACGTTAACTGGCTCATGTTATTATTTCCCTTACTATAAGTTTATGACTCACTCCGTTTTGCCAGATAAATTATAGAGGGAGACCGTGACAGTTTGTGTCAGTAGTGATTACGATGGAATGAGTAAATGAAACGTTAAAGACATATCCGTTAAAACAGATGCGGTGGGATGCCCAGCTCTCGCTTCCAGCTTTTGAATAAATAAGTACGGCTTGGCGTATAGTGTTCATCTAGGATGACTGCTTTTTTAATTCTATCGAACCTGAAATGTCGAAAGGCTTGACGTAGCTCACACCAAGACGCACACATTTGCACGTCTTTAAAAAATCCGATACATAACGGGTAGATAATGCGCTGTGACATCTCGTCATTGCCGTCTTGATAGGTTAGCTCGACTTTATGCTCTTGGTTAATGGCTTGGCGCAGGGTTTGGGCGTGTTGTTCCTCAAACTCGCTAAATTGATACCTTGAACCCACCAATAATGGCGCATCGAGTAAGGCATCTTGCAACTGCTCAGGCAATACATGTTTGATTTTGGCATAGGCGTGTTGGCTGGTATCGACCAAGGACGCATCGCCATGCCGTTGTACCCAGCGCAATCCTAATACTATCGTATAGACTTCATCCAAGCTGAAGTTTAGCGGTGGTAGATGGTTATCTGAGCGTAATTCATAACCGATACCCCGCTCGCCTATTATTTCTGCGCCTTGATCGCGTAAGGTGTTGATATCACGGTAGATGGTACGTGGGGTAACGTCCATTTTATCGGCTAACACTGACGCACTCACAGGGTAACTATAAGCTCTTAGCAGTTGCAATAGCTCAAGGAGGCGTTGTGAGCGGGTCATGGGGTTGGCCGTTAGTGTAGATTATGGGGGTAGTTAATAGTCTATCTTATCCTTAAAAATAGTTCTCCGTTAGCTATATTTAATCCGATAGTCTTCTACCTTTTGCAATATCTCATCAACAGTATCTTTTAACTCTGAACCCATACGCAGATATTCTTGATGGCGTTCGTCTTTTAATAAAGATACTGTTGCGTAGTAAAATGGTTTCAATTCTTCTTTAAGATTCAATTTTAAAATGAGATTATAAGTTGTTTCAACTTGAAACTTTGAGAGAAGTAGTAAAAAGTATTCATCTATAGGATTGAATGTATCGATAGATGTAATATCTTCTAAACCTGTAATCGTTACCACTGACTCTTCGTATAAGTTATTCCACAACTGAATTATAGCTAGATGGATTTTTATAACATTATCAAGGTCTACTCCTCCTACACTAGAAATAAGATGTAGTGCTTTTAATTTCCTCTCGTTTAAAGCTGTTAGATAGTACCAATTTATAACCTTAAAAACATCATCACTATTACAACCCTTCTGCTCAACTAGAGCTTCAGCATGCGCAAACAACTTATCCGCCATACTCTTATATTTAATTACCTTTTGTACAAAAGTACCCGAAAACAGAATATCATCTATGTCATTACTGTATAACTGGCTGATAGCAATATCTACAGCTCTATAAATCTGATTATTGTAAACGGAGTTAACTATTTCATCGGCTAAATCAATGTAAGTATAACTTTGTATGTTAATATTTACCGTTTCGGGATATGGTTTTTTAAACTTTTCAGAATAATGTAACTTAAAAGTAACTGGCATCTTATCGGTAGAAAGAAGAGCATTTATGTAGTCTTGAGATACCATTATTTTTGAACTTACAATTAAATTGTCGATTTCGAATAGTCGGTCTATTAACTCCTCTTCATTACACCAACTTTCTAAAAACCTCGTCAGCCACAAAACCCGTCGTTTATCAGACTCCCTACCATAACGCATTAAATACCAAATATTAAAAAACCTCTCTTTAATAATGTAAAGGTGATTCTTGGTGTCTGTTTCAACCTTATCGATTATCCACTGCTTTTGCAGTTTAACCAGTTGCGCTGATACGGTTTTACTTGGTAATCGAGTTTGCTCAGCGATTTCTTTGGTGCTCATCGCATCCCAGTTCATCGCAATAGCATGAACAATAGCTTTTTGCTGACGAGGCAAGTCATCCATACGGTGCTTATAAAGTGGCGTTGTCTTATCGATGGTTTCTTCTAAATAGGCATAGCTGCTCTCTTTTGCCCCTTCCATAATAATTTGGAATAATAAAACGATAGTGCGAGGTACACCATCAGTTAAGCGTCTTACCGCCTCAATGCGTTCAGCATGATTGGTAATAATATCTTCAATCGTGGTAACTGCTTCATCACTCGTTTGTTTAGCAAGCGAGCGTAACAGTTCATGCATTTCTTCTTCGCTAATAGATTTAAGATTTATTAATTTAAAAAACTGATAAAAAGGGGCATTGCCATCATAGTGTGCTTCTAGTAGTTGGCTTGACCCACCAACAAGGCGAATTTGAGGATGCAAGCTCAACGCCTCTCGCAATTGTGCATGTTCTATATCATCGAAGTCTTGAAATAGCTCTCCTAAGTTATCGACAAAAACGATTATCTTCTGTCCGTTTTCATCTAGATAATGGCGTATTAATTCCCATGCAACACCGCTATCATCATTCTCTAAATCTAATAACCGCTGATAAAGTGGTATGTACTTTTCTGCGTTATAGTCAGCTAACTTTTCAGCAATACGTAGCCAAAAAGTAAATAAAGACAATATTCCGTATTCTTCCTCATTTAATAAAATAGGAATCAGCCAATTATTTAAGTCTGTATTATCAGTCACTTCATAAGCCAAACGTGATAGTAGCGTCGTCTTACCCGCACCTCGCACGCCTTGAATGAGATAATGCGTTTCGGGTCGTTCCATCGTTCCTGTTTTAATATCTTTCCAAATACGCTGATACTCTTTTTTTCGAATACTAAACCCAAGTTTTAGTAATTCACTGTCTATATTTTGGGTGTTATATAACAACATAGATTGGCTATTTGTGTTGTGCTTTTTATTTTCCATAACGAATCCACCAACGCTTTAACAGAGGGGAGGTAAATTGGTAACTATTGTCTTCGAGCTGGTATAGATACCCATCATGTAATAAACAATTAATAATATATCTTCTGTTAATAGCATCTTTAAAGTCTGAATGTTGCGATATATCAAATAATCTCGCAGGCGTAACGACATCATCTGATGTACTAACTAATTCTAAAACTTGATTGGCATAGCTTTGTTCTATCTTTTCTAAACGACGTAAACGGTCACGCCAATGCGAAAACCTTGTAGACATCGCAGGGCTAAACAACGCATCGATAGCTTTTTGCACATCACTCTCTGCTATTGGTCTTTCTTCTTCTTCAAAGATATCAATAAGTTGTTCACATACTAATCCTAAGTAATAAGGCATATTCCAACCAACTTCCTTTATGAGAGCTTGCTTGGTATTGATATCTAATTCAATGTCGGAGTAGTATTTATCAAAATAAAAGTCGATAAATGCTATCGCATCATCATCTTTTAAAGGATGAACTGTCATTGTCTCTAGCATATTAATTAAATCGGTAACGCCAAGTTTTTCTGCTAAAGTATCTAATCCAATTGACCCTGTTAAAATAAATTGAACTTTATTATTGAAATCTGTATCTTGGCATAATGCTCGTATACCTGATAGAAAATTTTCGACACCTTGTTTACCATCTTTTTCGGCAATTTTTTCTAATACGTCTGGAAACTCATCAATAGCAATAATGACTTTGCTTTCACTTGACTCAAGACTATTGTATAGAACGTCTCTAATCATCTCATGAGTAATTTTTGGCGTTCTTTTTTCATTTTCTTTGATTGAAACATCAATACTCATTGGACTGGCTGACAAATTAAAATTTATTTTCCCTGCCCATTCAGTAAGCGTTTTTTTAGCTTTGCTGTACTTGCTAATATAAGAAGAGTTATAAATCTCACGTAATAACTTTTGATAAAATCCCTGTTCGTCGTGACATGCTTGGACAAAAACATAGATAACAGCATAACCCTCTTCCGGATTATCTCTAATATGTGTAATTAATGAAGTCTTACCAACTCGTCTTGGCGCTAGTAATAAAATATGAGCACCTTGTGATATATATCGCCATAATTTATTTTCGTCTCGAGGTCTTGAAAAATATTTATCACCTGTTACTACATTACCTGTGCTCATATCTATTCTCTTATTTGACAACAAATCTGTAGTTATATTACTTAACACCAAAACCGTAGTCAACTCTTTTAACTACAAATCTGTAGTCAACGTCCACAACATTTACCAAATAAATAACCCCTATCAATCCCTCCTTCATCAAAACTTTGCTACAGTAAGTCATAATGAAACCTAATCATCGCAATAAGAAACTCTTATGCAGGAGACTGCCATGACGTTAATGACTGATTTAAATTTAACCTGCCCCATCGTGCAAGCCCCAATGGCAGGCGGAGCCACCACACCTGAGCTTATTGCAGCCGTGAGTAACTTTGGCGGACTCGGTAGCCTTGGCGCAGGGATGACAGCGCCCAATACACTGCATGAGCAAATCAATCAGATTAAAGCGTTAACTGACAAGCCTTTTGCGGTTAACCTAATGGTACTAAGTGAGGCAGAAACAAGTACCTTTGATAGCCCAATACCTGACTGGCTACAAGCCTATTACGATGAGCAAGGCATTGAGGTAGCGTTACCCGACACGCCAGCGCAGTCCTTTAGCGCACAGCTTCAAGTATTACTAGAAAACCCTGTACCTGTGGCAAGTTTTACCTTTGGCATTATCAGTCAGGATCAGATAGACGCCTTGCATCAGGTCGGTACAAAAGTCGTCGGAACGGCGAACCATCCGCTAGAAGCCAAAGCGTGGGCAGATATCGGTGCAGATACGGTATGTGTGCAGGGTTATGAGGCAGGCGGACATCGAGGCGGCTGGCTACCTCAGAGCGAGCGAGACCCACTTGGTTTGTTGACCTTGATTAGCCAAACCAAAGCCGTCACTGATATTCCGTTGATTGCCGCAGGTGGCATAATGACAGGTCAAGATATAAAAGCGGTACAAACTGCTGGCGCCCAGATGGCACAGTTAGGTACGGCATTTTTAACCACCCATGAGAGTGGTATTAACCCAACCTATAAAGCAGAACTATTAAATGTGGCTCAAGGTAAAAGAGAAGGCATCACTCGTTTAACCCGTCTGTTTTCGGGTAAACCAGCACGAGGGTTGGTAAATGAGTATCTGACTCGTTATGCTGAATACGATAATAGCAACGATTTGCCACCCTATCCGCAGTTAAATGCCATGACAAAACCCATGCGAGCCAATGCGGGCAAACTTGGTAATAGTAAGTATTTGTCGCTCTGGGCAGGACAAGGGGTCAGACGAGTTCGAGATGAATCGGCGGAAGCATTGATGCGACGGTTGATGGCTGAATGTGAGTGGTAATTTATTGGACGTTGAGAGCCGGTCACGGAGTTGGGACATTGTTGGAGCGATAAAGAAAGAAATGATATTCACTTTAATTAGAGATAACCGTACCAAATAAAACGTCAGGTCTTTAGACTGTTTATATAACAAGGTTAAACTCTATGTGACTGAGTTGATAAGGATTTAATAGGATAGAATATCTGATCGCTCATTTATAGCAGCTATAAAACTCTGTTTATCTTTTGGCGAGACTATAATACGTTTGTTTCCAGCGTAATGGATAACCAATCGATCCGTCGACAGTGCAGGTGCAGATAGAAGACTATGGGTTGTCTCAATAGATTCTATCTCTGATAGAGGTATCCTCCATGAAAAAATGCCACTTCTCACCCTGAGATGACTGTCATTAATTTTATAATAAGTATATAAATAACTGGGCAGTAGCATGCTTAAACTGAAGAGCATTGGTATTTGCATCGCAAATAAACTTTGTATCAAAGATATATTATTAGTGGTTTTGTAATACAGATACGGCAATGCAATTATAACAAGCGTAGTACCTATAAAGACCATATGCACCCATAAATCTATCTTTGAATAAAACACTAAATTTTCCATATTTTCATTTTTATCAATAATTTACTTAGAGTATTTTTAAATCACACTGAACTATCATCAAGAAGCAGTTTATCCTCGATTTTAGACCCGTTAAAAACATTGTATTGCAATTTTAGGGACACAAGAGAAATTCTTCCAAAGGAAAATCTCTAAAGGAATAACCTGCTTGTTTAGGCGATTTGAAGGGGTTAATTTGGTGTAGCTTGTGAAGCAAGAGACACTCCAAACATTAGCCACTGCCTCGCTCAAATAAGCAAATACAAGTGAAAAAAGAGAGCAGCTCCAAACCCTACGCCAATTAACATCAAATTCATAGTCAAGTATTTTAATGATAACTCTGTGGCTAACTAAAATCACAACATCCAAACTACTATTTCTTTATCCCCTCACGAAACGCTTTATAATCATCAGCCGTTTTCTTCACTTCCTCAAGCACAGGCACATGACCCACTTCTGGCATCATGATTACCTTTGCTTGCGGTATGATGGTTGCGATATAGTTAGCGGTTTCTGGTTTGATAATATTGTCTTTATCGCCCCAGACTACTAAGGTAGGAATATGATACTCAGCAATCACTTTGGCACGCTCTTCCACACTATCTTCAACAATTTGTTGCAGGACGACAGCCTCAAGTTTTTGGTTATCAATTCTTTGTTGTGCCAACACCGCTTTTATTGATACTGGAATATAAGGCGGTTTGTGCATGACCAAGTTGGCTAATTCGTCAAAATCTTGATAACTGCTAATCAATAAGGGATTGTTCTCAAGCGTTGCTCCTTCAAGTGACTTTGGTATACCAACCGACCAAAACCCAGCACTGTCTATCAGCCATACACTAGCCACTTCTTTTGGATGCATGGCTGCATAAGCCACTGTAATCGCACCACCCATTGAGTTACCGCCCACATGCAAATTAGACGCCATACCTTTGGCTTGCATTAACTCATGTAAGCGCTTGGCTTGGGCGTCGGCACGGTAATCTGCCAACATCGGTTTGTCAGACTCTCCAAAGCCCAATAAATCTGGGATAATCACGTGGTAATCCTTGAACTCATCAGCAATACGCACAAAGTTATCCATATTACCGCCAAAGCCATGAATCAGTAATAACGGTTCGGCAGTGCCGTTGTTATTTTCAGCATAAACCAATGTCTCTCCTGTAGACAACACAAAAGACTTAACCTCTAAACCTGATTTAGTACGTTCATGCTGTAACAGCTTTTGAGTGGTAACAACCGTTACGGCATTGGGGGTTGTACAGCCGATGACACATACAGCAAGCAGGGCGACAAGCGCATTACGCAAACGTTTGGTTATCGCGGTCATTTAAGCCCCTCTTTTATAGAGTGTGAATGATGATGAAATGGGATGTATTAAGTGTGTAGGTCATTTGGATAAGTTAAATCAATAATACACTTAAATTAACTATTCAACTAACCCATCCTATAATTAAATGCTGTCAATAATAACCAAAGTGCTTAACGTAACAACAAAGTGCCTGCCCTATTCTGACATTTTTATGCAAAAATCTTACAGAGCTGATAACGACAACTTGTTATGATAATTTAAATAGAAAAATATCACTTTCCTGATAAACGGCAAGCGCTTTCTAAAAAGCAAAAGCCTCTCCTAAATAAGAGAGGCTTTTTGAGTGAAAGATAACAATCTAATTTATACTATTTTATGAGAGTTAATCTATCCAGAAAAATGAGCTTGACATAGGTAGGTTAATTCTTATAAATGATATTATATGAGTTTAATACGCCTTATGGAGTAACATAAACCCGTGACCGAATCTTCTCATCGCCAAACGTCCTCATCAAAAATACGCATCAGCAGTAAATATTATCGTCTCATATTTACAGGACTTATGGCCTTACTAATGTCAATAATCATTTCAGCAGCTTTAATACTGATTAAAGAGGGCTATAGTGATGTGTTCTTTTCTCATCTTATGAGTTCGTGGGGGTTGGCGTTCGTCTTTGCATGGCCAAGTGCCTATGTATGTGCTTATATCATACAAACACATATTTTAAGTCGTATTGATTTTTACACTGACCAAGACCAATAAGACAAATAACGCCCTTACACCAGTGGCTCAAGATTTTGAGTGTATAACGTACGACCGTACAGGTCTTTTAGCATTACCGTCATATTCTCCGTTTTACCATCAATCGCCACTTCCCCAAAGAACTGCATGCCGGCACTCGGTGGCAAGTTTGACTCGCCCTCTTTGGGCGCTTTGACATACTTAAGCTCAGGGCCAAAGGTATTATCCAGCTCATTAGGCCCAAAAGTACCCGCATTTAGTGGACCTGACACAAACTCCCAAAATCCGTTAAAGTCCTGAAACTGTGCTTTATCAGGGTTGTAGTAATGAGCAGCAGTGTAATGCACATCTGCGGTTAACCAGACGGTGTTATTGATATTATTGTGCTTAATAAATCGCAATAGTTCGGCAATCTCATGCTCACGACCTAACACTGGACCATCACCGTTTGACGAGTTTTCAAAGTTATCACCATCTTTGACCATCAGCCCGATAGGCATGTCTGAGGCAATTACCTTCCAAGTGGCTTTCGAGTCTTTCAATCCTTGCTTTAACCAAGCAATTTGCTCACGTCCCATATAAGCGGTGGCCTCACTAGGCTGGGCTTGGCGATTGGCAGAGTTATCGCCGCGGTAAGTGCGCATATCAATCACGAATACATCAAGCGATGGGCCGTACGGGATTTTACGATAGATACGCTCTTTTTCATCGGCTGAGAGTCGCATTGGCATGTATTCCATAAAGGCTTTTTTAGAGCGGGCGGATAACAGTGCCACACTCTTTTCGGTGTATCGATCATCGTTTAAGACTTCATTCGGATACCAGTTGTTGACGGTTTCGTGGTCATCCCACTGCGAGATAATAGGCACTTCAGAGTTAAAGCGACGCACGTTTTTATCCATTAAGTTATAGACATAGTTGCCACGATACTCATCTAACGTCTCAGCTACTTTACTCTTCGCTTCGGTCACCACGTTGCGCCAAATACTGCCGTCAGCCAATTCTACTTGCGACTTAATTGGACCGTCGGCATAGATATTATCGCCACTATGAATAAAGAAATCTGGAAGACTCTCGGCCATCGTATGATAAATTTTCATACCCCCAAAGTCTTCATTAATACCCCAGCCTTGACCGACGGTGTCACCTGACCACTGAAAACGAATGTCCTGCTTTTGGTTTGGTGCAGTTTTGAAGTGTCCTAAAACGGGATAGCTTTGTGTTTTAGCACGACCTAGATCGGCGTAACTGACCCGATAAAAGATATGTTGACCAGCAGGCAGGCCCTGCAAGTCTACCGTGGTGGTAAAGTCATTTTCGGGTAGTGCTGCTGGCCCCAATACTCTTTTCACTTGTTTAAACTTAGAGGTTGTCGACCACTCAACGATCATCCGCGCAGGGCGGTTAGTACGGCTCCACACCACCCCTCTGCCATTCATAATATCCCCAGATTGCACGCCGTATGGGATAAGCGGACGGTCTGTACCAATAGCAAATACTGGCGTTGAACTTACTGCAGCTGCACTGGCAACAGTGGATAACTTCAAAAAATCTCGACGATTAACAGACATGGTTCATCCTTAATGGCTGGTGTCATAATTCGTTAGATTATGAACGGGCTTTATTATTAGTTATTTGCTATATCATTTCTTATTCTCATGAAATTGATATAGCAATGCTCAATATCATAATAAGCAGGATTTATGAAGGCTTTATGTTAAATTTATTAAGAGTTAGTGATAGGTATAACAAGTCAACCCCAGTCTAGAAATTAGGGGCTGTATAGAAAAGGTATTTTTTTTAGAAGGGTATAATTTCGACGTAAAATAATTTCGACCTAAAATAGTTATGACGTAAAAAAACCGCTGCCAATACAGCGGTCTTTTTATAATAGGGTCTGTGACTGGCTTATAAACTTGCCCTTAATTGGCAATGGCGTCCAATAATTGGAAAGGTAAAGTAACCACATCGAAGGCCAAGGCGAACGGCAATAGTACTAATTTTTCACCCGCATTTTTGCCATTTCGAGTGGTCTTTTGACTATTAGATTGGGTGTAAATAACGACAGGATACGGTTTGGTCAGTGCGTTGTATTTTGACTGAATGAGACTTAAATTGCTTACCGCAGGATACACGCCACCTTTAATAGGTACATTAAAGCAAAAGCGCTGTGCCCCAATACGCTCATCACTGGCATTGGTACACTCTTTACCCCCATTTTGTAAGAAGAACTGATAGTCACTGCGCTTAAACTCATCTCTTAGCTTCGCATATGACATCTTCATCTCACCTTGGAAGTAGCCGTCATTATTAGGCGAATAAAAGGTCATATCACTGTCGACTTGGATATTTTTGGGGGTAAGATTGGTCAATATATTGACCATCTCTACACCGCCTTGACTCAGTACATAACTGTTTTTTTCGCCAACAATGACCACGCTACTAGCAGGCATATTAGGTAACGCTTGGGCAGGACGACCAAACGCCACCAACTGATCTTCTACCAGTATTTGTTTTGTAGTTGTCGTACGGGTTGTTTGATGCCCTGACTCCAGTAACTCAGAGGTAGCACATCCTGAAGCAAATAACATGGCGACTAGAGATGCACTGCCCACTACTGTTTTGATTAGCACAGGCTTTAAAAAAGCAGACTTTACAGCGATTGACCGAATCTTGCTATGTTTTTGCATAATACTTCCTTGTTAATATTCATTTAATGAGCTATGGTCGACAAAAATTTGTACATGTAGTGCGTTAACCAACGTCTGATAGCGTAGCAAGTTTGTAGCTCGTTTACTATATTAGCTGGGTTATATTTACCGCAAATAAATCCGACGATAAGAGCAATTAGCTAGCAAGATATTGCTATTCACTCCTTCAGTTGATAGTAGTAATGAAAGAATTCATCTTTATCAATAGTTTAAATTATTATAAATAAAAGCGCTCGAATAATAAAACCATACTAACAAACAGAAAATTACTATTTACATTACTCGGCTTATCTTTTGAATATTTAAACGTCAAGTATAAATAATTTTTTACGACTTGACACTGACTCTCTGTATAACCTTAACTATATAGACTTGGTTGACCTTTGCCATTGTAGTATTCTTCAACTAGCCGAGATATAAACCCAAATGCACGGACAAGTTAATGACTCAAAGATACGATGATGGAAATCGTCATCACAACCATGACCAAACAGGCGAGCAAGACTCGCAGAATCATGAGCAACAACAGAATAAGCACATTTTAGAGCAGCTGCTTATAGAAGGTCATGTGCCTGTTAAACATGCTGATTCTTCTGCAAGAATACTGGGCACTTACCCCTCTAAACAGGACTGGCTAGCATTTTTTGATAAGACATTGCTTATATTAGGGTCTGTCTCTCTTACCTTTGCCTTGGTGTTTTTTATTGCCTATAACTGGATAAACATGGGCACTCTGAGCAAATTTGCGCTGGTTGAGAGTGCGTTAGTCATCAGTGTGGTCAGTTATGCTGTATTGGCGTACAAAGAAAAATACGCGTTCGCTCAACAACTGCTTTTACTCATAGCAAGCATCATAACGGGCAGTTTGTTGGCGTTATTTGGGCAGGTGTATCAAACAGGGGCTGATACTTGGCAACTGTTTGCAAGCTGGGCATTGTTCATCACGCCTTGGGTTCTCATTGCCCGTATGCCAGCCCTATGGCTGATGTGGCTTGGCCTGATTAATATCAGTTTCGCCCAGTTTTTTGATGTTTTTGGCGGGTTTACCCCTGTTTATGCCATCAGCAAGTTTATTTATCTAGGCATCTTGTTTGTCTTCAATGCCACGGCTTTTAATTTATGGCTTGTATGTACCTCAAAGACAAACCTGTCTCTGCCCGGCTCACAAGCTTATACAAATAATACACGACAACGCTTTACCGACAACAGTCCTACCGATAGGCTCAAGTTGAACTGGAGCACTTACGTGGTTGGTCTAATCGCCACCTACTATGCAACATCTCTAGGCGCATTTCATACCGTGGAAACCGGCAGCTCTTGGATATCTTTATTGGCATTGATGATGTGGTTGGGCTTTTGTGGCTTTATATATTGGCGCTTTCGTAAGAAGCAAATTGATTTATTAATGCTGACTGCCCTTTGTGGCTCACTCATTATTGTGATTATGTTTTGGGTATTTGAATATTTAATAGACGATTTATCTACCTTTGGCTTTTTAATACTAACCTTGACGCTGGTAGGCACAAGCTCTGCTGCCGTAAGCTGGCTGAATAAACTACGTAAATTAGATCATACAGCCTCATTCAAACCTGCTGACGCTAATAGCATAGCTTTACCTCACAATACGCGAGGTAATGACAATGAATGATAATTCCTTAAATACGCAAACAAATAACCGCTCAAGCCCCTCTTTTTCGGCAATAAATTCGCTTGCGAAACAAAATTTACTGACATCATCGGATACGCAATCTATCGATGCAAGAATACAGCAAAAATTGGCGCTTAACTCTAAAGACGATAGCCCTTGGTTTATACAACTGTTTTTGAGCGTAAGTGGTCTACTTTCTGGCTTGTCGTTAATTGGCTTTCTGGCTTTATTATTTGGCGATACTTTAGACAGTAGCCTTGCCTTATCTATCATAGGCGTTATATTACTTTGCGTAAGTTTTGGACTATTTAAACATACGCATAAAAAAACCCATACTTTTTTTAGTAGCCTAGCTTTCGCAATCAGCATTGCTGGGCAGATATTTTTAGCAGTCGCCATATTTCGTTATTCGCTATTTGAGCCTCTGGATATTGGCCTATTTATGCTCATACAAATGGTGTTGTTTATACTCATACCTGACTTTTTACATCGCCTTTTGAGTAGTTTGATAACACTGGCGTGCTTGGTCTGGCTGATGAGTTATTTTGGTGCGCCTGAAGCTGTCGCTGCCGTATTAGCGCTAATCACAGCTGTGTTTGGCTTACAGCGTTATGAGCTATTGAATATTGTCTCTGCCAATAAACGGACTGCCCTCTTGCAAATGAGTCGGTCATTGGCGTATGCCAGCGCCATTATGTTGCTTATTGTCTCAGTGTATTTCATAAGCGCTGAATACGGCAATAATATCATTACTTGGGTGGTACGATCGGGAAGTAGCGATTTGTTTTTTTATAACTACCCCTTAGCTCAGGGGCTATTGATATTGGTAGCTGTATATACCGCTTATATTATTATGCGGCGGTATCGGTTATCGCTGTTTGCTGATAGAAACAAAGTAGGCATGATTGTGGTGGCATCCATAACGCTACTCGGCATATTATCCGTCTACGCATCAGGACTTTTAGCGGCTAGCATTGTTTGTGTGATTGCCGTTGCTAATAGGCAACGGGTGCTGCTGTCACTCGCTATCATTGCCATGGTTAGCTATATTTTTTGGTATTATTATCAGCTCGACACCACGCTATTGGTTAAGTCATTATCTCTGTTAGCAGTAGGGCTGAGCGTTCTAATCATACGCTGGATATTGGTACAAAAAATATTTACCAAATTCAACATCAGCAACCGTCCACTCATTAGCACTACTGAATTAAACTCGAACCATAAGCGCGACAATAAGGAGTCAGACGAATGACTCACCTCAGCACTGCTTCAACCCGTGCATCAAAAAAGACACCTTGGTGGCAACTGGATCGGTTAAATAACACCGTCAAAATTGCTATTGCCCTTATTGGTATGCTATTAACCTTAACAGGAATCAACTTAACGATTGCTAAATATGAAGCGCACCTTGCGACAGGCGATACGGTTCTATTAGAACTAGCACCGGTTGATCCACGTGGGTTTATGCAGGGCGATTATATGGCTTTACGCTTTGCTATAGAAGAGGACATCCTAGAAGCCTTAAAGGCTATCAATAAGGAATATACGTGGCGTACTTACGATGGCATTGCCATCATCAAAAAAGATGAGAATGGGGTAGGGCATTTCGTACGTTTGACAGATGACAAAACCATCAAAGCAAAAGATTTAGAAATCAATGAAACACCGCTTCATTTCAGATTGCGTCATAATCAGATAAGGTTTGCCACCAATGCTTTCTTTTTTCAAGAAGGACATGCTGAGGCGTATGAAGCAGCAGAGTATGGCTTATTTAGAGTGAATGAAAGTGGCGAACCCTTATTGACCGATATGGTTGATGATGAATTTGAAGTGATTCTTCCTGAATAGCCGTCTTAAATAGGCTGTCCTACTCAATAACTCTTCTTTCATAATCCGTCATCTAGCATCTAGGCACACATCTGATCGCTCATATTTAGGTCTACATGTCTTGACGTATTCATCTTGGGGTCTCTTAAACGTATCTATCGAAATAACGAGCCCAATATACCCCGCATTAATCGCCCACCCGTTGGCCCAGCAACTTTGCGTGCTACCTCAGTTGCAAGTGTTCCAATCAGTTTTTGTTTCACTCGGACTCTGTCACGCTCTTCTCTTTCTTGCTCTTTAAGTGTGGCTGCAACTTGTTTCGCTTCTAATTTTTCTGCTTCTTTAGCCGCTTTCTCCGCTTCCTTCTGAGCTATTTCTAATTCTGCTTGCTTTGCTTCATCAATCATTGCTTGCTCAGCACGTTTATTTAATAGCTCGTACGCGCTTTCACGGTCAATCGCCTCTTCATAGACACCTGCTAGATCGCTGTTATTCATAATATCCAAACGCTCGCCAGCACTAAGCGGTTTAAACTGGCTATTAGGCGCTAACATCCACACCCGCTCTACTGGCGTCGGTGTCCCTGACTCATCGAGCACACTGACTAACGCCTCACCCACCCCAAGCGTCGTTAATGCAGCTTCTACATCGACATTGGGATTGGGTCTAAAGGTTTGCGCAGCGGCACGAATGGCCTTTTGATCTTTTGGAGTAAAGGCACGTAGCGCATGTTGAATACGATGACCCAGCTGACCCAAAATATCATCTGGAATGTCGGTTGGGTTTTGAGTAATAAAATACAGTCCCACCCCTTTTGAGCGAATCAGACGCACCACTTGTTCAATCTTCTGTGATAACGCATCATTGGCATTTTGAAATAGCAAATGCGCCTCATCGAAGAAAAATACCATTTTCGGTTTTTCCATATCGCCCACTTCAGGCAAGGTCTCATATAGCTCGGATATCAACCACAGTAATAAGCAACTGTATAACTGCGGGCTAAGCATGAGCTTATCGGCGGCTAATATATTGATGATCCCGCGCCCGTGCTCGTCCGTCTGGATTAAATCCTCAAGATTGAGCGCAGGCTCTCCAAAAAACTGTGCCGCCCCCTGATCCTCTAAGGTCAATAATCGACGCTGTATCGCACCGACACTAGCCGCTGATATATTGCCATAACGATTGCGCAACTCTGACGCATTATCCGCAATAAACTGTAGCATCTGACGCAGATCCTTCATGTCTAGCAGTAACAGCCCCTCGTCATCTGCCACTCGAAAGGCGACGGTCAATACGCCGGCCTGAGTGTCGTTTAAGTTTAGCAGTTGCGCTAAAATCAAGGGCCCCATCTCGCTAATGGTAGTACGAATCGGATGCCCTTGCTCGCCAAACACATCCCAAAACACACAGCGATAAGCCGTGAAACTAGGCGTGGGGAGCTGTAGTTCATCCAGCCGTTGTTGCAGCTTACTATTCATCTCGCCGGCGTGTGCCAGTCCTGAGATATCACCCTTTACATCGGCCATAAATACCGGTACGCCTTGATCGGCAAACTGCTCAGCCAGTACTTTTAGCGATACCGTCTTGCCAGTGCCGGTTGCGCCGGCAATCAGCCCATGACGATTGGCCATATTTGAGCGTATAAAAACGGGGCTACGTTCTACATCAGAGGTCAAGTTAGGATATGCGATGGTAAGGTTTGCCATAGTTTAGCTCGATAGAAGTTTTTTTTAGTACCTTTAATATAGCACTGCTTGGAGGGATTGCAATATATTTACCATGCCACTTAAAAAAGCTACTTAAAAGCTTATAAAGACAGATGTTGAAACCGTAAACCTCACATACAATCTTGATGTCAAGTTAAATTATTACTATAATTCGGGTAGCTGATTTTCAAGTTTCTTCATTAGTAGGTTAAGAACATGCAACTCTTCAGTGCTCATCCCTTCCACCAGTTCATTTTCTAACTGGACATGAGAAACCATCACTCTATCAATCAATTCAATACCTTGACTGGTCAATTCAACCAATAAGCTACGTTTGTCCTTAGGGTTATTGACTCGTTTAACAAGTTGCCTCTTTTCAAGATTTTGCAGACGATTGGTCATTGTCCCAGAGCTTACCATCATACTATCGAACAAAGCGGTTGGGCTAAGACAGTAAGGCTTACTTGCACGTCGCAAAGTAGCCAACACATCAAACTCCCAATGTGTTAATCCATCATGCTGTTTGTAATTGGCCGTAAGAATACGCATAAGCATGACTTCTAATCGCTTAATACGCCCTATGGTCTCCATCGCTACCAATTCATCAGATGTAAAGCCTTCTGTTCGCCATTGGTCAATCAACGTATCAACAGCATCCTTATTTTCAATTTTATTTACTGACATTAAAGCCTTCTGTTTATTGCAGAAATTGGAATCACAAGATCAAATGAAATATGTTAATTTCATCATAATATTTATCTTGACATAAAGATAGTTTTATATAAACTTAAACTATCTTAATATCGAGATAAATTATGTCGTTTTCAATGTCCTCTCTAAATAGCCGAAACAAACCGATAAGCTATGGTGTAAATATTTTTCTTACGATGCTAGCACCTATATTTTGGGGCACAACCTATATTGTCACTACCCAGTTTCTTCCAACCAATCTTCCGTTCTACGCAGCAGTGATACGAGTATTACCCGCAGGTTTAATCTTAGTATTAATGACGCGTCAACTACCAAAATCTGGGCAATGGGGGCGAATGATATTGCTGTCTTTTTTAAATATCAGCTGTTTTCAAGCTTTATTGTTTGTAGCCGCTTATCGATTACCTGGCGGTATTGCCGCTGTACTTGGGGCAATTCAGCCCTTAATTATCATGACATTGTTATGGAAAATCAATCGTATCGCGCCGAAGCCTATAACCATAGTGGCAACGGTCACCGCTATTATTGGCATGGCGATGTTATTAATAACTCCTGATAGTTCATGGGATGCAATTGGGTTAATGGCAGCTTTGATGGGTGCGGTATCGATGGCCTTGGGTATCTATCTGACGAAGTTATGGAAACCTGATATCAGCAATCTCAGTTTTACCGGTTGGCAATTATTACTGGGCGGGGTGGGGTTATTGCCTTTAGCATTAGTATTTGAGACCTTTCCAGAAACACTGTCAACAAGTAACCTTTTGGGTTACACCTATTTGACCCTATTTGGCTCTTTGATTGCTTACGCTTTATGGTTTAGAGGAATTGAGAAATTACCATCAGTGGCCGTCTCAATCCTTGGAGCACTAAGCCCTATAACCGCCGTAGTCATTGGTTGGCTCTTTTTAAACCAGCGCTTGTCTCTACTACAATCGAGTGGGTTTTTAATTATTTTAATTTCTGTTTTCGTCGTTCAATACACCACTAAGGGTCGTGAGCTATAAAATTATACTATAAAGACTTAGGATGCTTAGATAGTTAAGGTTCTCCTAGTATGTAGAGTATATAGGATCTGAACATTCAAAATTATTACTATCGATGTTTGAGTGCTCAATAGACCTTAATAAACGGCTATTTATACTACGAGCATACCAAGACTGACGGCTTCGGCACGTAGCTCATCCCTAAATTTTGGATGTGCAATAGAGATTAAACGCTCCATACGCTCTTTCACGTTGGCACCCTTTAAGCGGACAATGCCATATTCTGTTGCTATCATATCAATATTGTTACGAGATAGCGTGACTATTGAACCCGGTTTTAATGTCGGTACAATTTTTGAGGTTTCTACCCGCTCGCCTTGCTCATTTTTTGCCATTACGGTGGAATATAACGCGATAATGCTACGGCCATTTTTTGTCATTTGTGCCCCCATAGCCGTATCAAACTGGCCGCCAGAGCCACTAAACTGGTTATGTCCGATAGATTCCGAGCTAACCTGCCCTGTTAAGTCCACTTGTATTGCGGTATTGATAGATACCATATTGTCATTTTTGCTAATCACGTATGGGTCGATAACATAAGAGCCTCTGCCGACCATAATGGATGGGTTATCATCCAAATACTCATACAATCTTTGGTTGCCCAAAGCAAATGAGAATACCACTTTGCCTGGGTGTAATGTTTTTTTCTTGCCATTAACCACGCCTTGCTCTATCAAATCCAGCATACCTGACGTCATCATTTCTGTATGAATGCCCAGATCTTTTTTATCCCTTAAACACACGGCAACCGCATTGGGGATGCCCCCAATACCAAGCTGAATGGTATCGCCATCTTGGATGTGTTCTGCTATCAGTTCGCCGATTTTAAGATCTTTCTCATTAGGTTCAATATCGGGCAACACCGGTGGCTGATAATCGGCTTCAATCAAATAATCCACATCATTGATATGAACTTCATTGTCGCCAAAGGTTCTTGGGTAGTTTTTATTAATTTCTAAGATAACCAGCTTTGCCTTTTCCATCATCTGTTTTTCATAGACGTTTGATAATGATAAAGACATAAAACCATGCTTATCTGGGAGGGATGTAGAGCCGACAAAAATATCAGGCGTTATGTGTTTGAGTCGGTCTGTCCCTGATAAATGCAAGTGATTGGGGATAAAATGTACGTTGCCGTTTTTATGGGCTTTTCGCATCACTGGAGAGAAAAACAAGCCATCAATATTAAAGGTATCTTTGTATTTCTTATCAAAAAAGGCGGGTTGAAGCATAGAGAGGCAATTTGTAATGGTCACATTTTCAACATCTTCGGCTATGGTATGCAAGTTTTCCATAAATAGTTTTGCTTCACCTGCTGCCAACCCAGTAACAATATGGTCACCACTTTTTACTAACTTTAGCGCTTCAGTCACGCTAATTATTTTTTTACTTATCGTCATGAGTGCTGGCTCCTAGATGTTCAATAATGTCAATACGCTTATTAAAACCTATTACGATAACAGAGAGATATCCAGAATGTAGAGTGATACTTATGTTTGCGTTACCAATGAGAGGCTTGATTATTATGGGTGTTTACGGTATTTCTATCTATCCCTAGCGATATTGTGACTTTGACAAATTTTCTTACCTTATCGCAGGGAGTACAACCGCTCATTATGGTGCTTAGATTGGTTTCATGCGCACCTTTCATTTAAGGTTTGGGGCTGTAGTAGATAAGGATTAAATATCGCACCATTTTCTCAGAATTTTAAGCTGATTAGATGGTGACCCATAGTTAAATCTAAACTCACACTCTTTTAAAAACAAGTGAAAGTTTTTCTTATTGATTCCGTTGTATTTTCTAAGTGTACGTTTAGATTGGTTCCAGAAGTTCTCAATGCCGTTGATATGATTAGCGCCTCGTGCAAACTCTTTAGAATGATTTACTCTAAAATGCTTAAATTCGCTCACATCTAAGGCGTTATAACTACGATAGTTATCGGTATAAACAAAGCTGTCAGGCTTTATTTTACGGGTAATAACAGGCATTAGAGTGTTCTGTTTGGTGTCATCTACAACAATGGTATAAACCTTACCGTTTCGTTTTAAAATGCCAAATACGGCGGTCTTACCAGCAGCGCCTCGACCTCTTTTACCTTTACGTACACCACCGAAGTAACTTTCGTCTAATTCGACTTCACCATCAAAGACGTCATCTGCTTCAAGAGATAAATAATACTCAATAACGAGTCTTATTTTATGGTAAAAAAGTGCCGCTGTATTGGGTTGAATACCTAGCAAATCAGCTGCTGTTCGAGCCGTTACTTCAGCGGTAAAAAACTCAAGTAGCCTTAACTGTACTTTTTTACTTAATTTACAACGGGTTAGCTTCATTTTAGTAGTCTAGCATAGTGCTTATCTACTACAGCCCCTAAGGTTTTGTATTATTTAATACATGACCTTCACGTAATCATCTTTAAGATTTTTCATAAAAAAAGGCACCCCAAAGAGTGCCTTCTATTAGAGTTTTTTATATCATAGCTCGCAGCAATCATTGATAAAGACTAAAAATGTTAAAACTAATTGCCAAAATTATAGACAATAAAAAAGTAAGTCTGATGACATCGATTAGTGAGGTAATAACCTCTCCTCTACTATAATTAGCATATATAACCAATATGACAGCTCTATTAAAATCCTAATCAATTTAAGAATATATGCAGCTATGATCAACTTTATTATGGCGTTCCCCTATTAGATTATGTGTAAAAAATAAAATAGATTAACTTTAAACATTGCTATATTGATTATCAGAGTAATATTTCATTCACGTTATAGACGCGATAAGAGCATCCGGGAGGTGCTAAACTTTCACTTAACACCTATGATTATTACTTTAGCTATGATTGGATTTATGTATTTGTCGATTTTGAATAAAGAATCAGGAGGTTCAGAGAGTGAGCCTATTTGACAGAATTAAAAATAAATATAGAAAGAATAAAGTGCTTTTTCTATGTCACTATTTATACTATTAATTCACATCCATTTATAAGTGATGTAGGGGGTCGTCCCTTCATATCTGCCTACGCTTCTCGTCAAAACTGTGCTAAAGCCCTGACCTACACCTTTTTCCGCCTTAAACTTAGCCTTGAGATGCGGTTTAGCCCCGATTGTAGCGGATATCCTGCTTGGTTGGGCAAGTTGCGATGGCTTGGTGTTAGATGGCGCGCGAAGCAAGTGACAGCTAACCCCATTAGCCATCGCTTTGCACAGACAGGCAGATAGTAGTGAAAAGCGGAATTGGCTACTTACTCTGCCTCTCAACCCAAAAAAAGCACCTTCTCGGATGCTCTCTTCTAAAAATCTAGACTAAATCGAAAACCTTTAGTATCTATTCCAAAATTTTCTGCATTCTAGACAGTAAGCTCGGTAATAACCAGTGAAAGCGCTATATTAAGTAGGCAGAACGAGTTAGAAGAAGCTACTTGTAATTTTGGGAAGACAGCCTTTAAATCAAAATTATTCCCACTCAATCGTTGCAGGTGGCTTGCTCGACACATCATAAGTCACACGGGACACGTCGGCGATTTCGTTCATGATACGGTTACTGACCGTTTCGATGAGCTCATAAGGCAAGTGGGCAAAGCGGGCAGTCATAAAGTCAACCGTTTCAACCGCTCGTAGGGCAATGACCCACGCATAACGACGACCATCACCAACCACGCCAACCGATTTCACTGGGGTAAACACTGCAAACGCCTGAGCCGTCTTCTCATACCAACCCGAACGCTCTAATTCCTGCATAAATATAGCATCGGCTTGACGCAGAATATCGGCATATTCCTTCTTGACTTCGCCCAAGATACGTACGCCAAGCCCTGGACCTGGAAACGGGTGGCGATTAATCATTTTTGGCGGCAATCCAAGCGCAATACCCAGTTTACGTACTTCATCTTTGAACAAATCACGTAGCGGTTCGACCAATTCAAACGCCAAATCGTCAGGTAGTCCGCCGACGTTATGATGGCTCTTAATCACATGTGCTTTGCCTTGGTGCGACTTGGCAGATTCAATAACATCAGGGTAAATCGTCCCTTGCGCCAAGAACTCAACAGGTTTGCCATCGCTGCCTTGACTCACATCACGTGCGGCATCGGCGAACACATCGATAAAGGTTTTACCGATGATTTTGCGTTTGGCTTCAGGATCCGCCTCGCCCGCTAAGGCATCTAAGAAGCGGTCTTCGGCATCGACACGCACCACTTTAACACCCATATTTTCAGCGAAAACTTGCATCACTTGATCGCCTTCGTGCAACCGCAATAGTCCATTATCAACGAATACGCAAGTCAGCTGATCGCCAATCGCTTTATGCAATAGAGCGGCGACCACCGAGCTATCCACACCGCCAGACAAGCCTAATAGAACTTGCTTGTCGCCAATCTGTTTTTTAAGCTGCTCAACACGCATATCGATAATATTATCAGGTGTCCAGTCGCCAGCACAGCCGCACACTTGATGTACAAAGCGAGATAGCAATACATCGCCTTGCAGCGTATGGGTAACTTCAGGGTGGAACTGTAGACCATAATAGCCTTTGTCTTCATTGACCATGACTGCGATTGGGCAGCTTGGGGTACTGGCAACCACTTCGAAGCCTTTCGGGGCTTCGACGACTTTATCGCCATGGCTCATCCACACATGTAGACGGCTATTGTCTTTATGTTCATCTTCAACGCCATCAAGTAAGGTGCTTGACCCTGTGATATCAATGACTGCGGCGCCAAACTCATGTACATCACTCGCTTGCACTTTGCCACCAAAGTGGTCCGCCATGGCTTGCATACCATAGCAAATACCCAAAATAGGCACGTCTAAATCAAATAAGGCTTGGTTGATTCTAGGGCTATTGGCATCATGGACACTTTCTGGACCACCTGACAGAATGACACCTTTAGCACCAAAGTCTTTTATGCGATCGCTATCAATATCATAGGGATACATCTCACAAAATACGCCTGCCTCACGCACTCGTCTAGCAATAAGCTGGCTATATTGTGAGCCAAAATCGATAATTAATATGCGGTCTTCTTTAATGGTAGGCAGTGCAGGCGTGGCAGTAGTCATAGTGTCATCCAATCCAATAATGAGTGGCAAAAGCGTTGTAAAATTTGACGCCTATTTTAACAAGTTTAGCTCAGAAGAGGGTTATTAAATTGGGCAAAAGATTGGACATAGTACGATACGCCAGTTAATTGTCCTACTATGGTCAACATATACCTTTAACTGCTATAGTGTTTTAACTCAATTTGAGACAACAAATCATAGCTACGATGAACCCAACGCCCTTCATATTGAAACAGCTATTGAAACAAGGCTCATGCATTCAATGATGTCTAATCGTGCATAATCCAGTCTCTTTTAATCTAATAACAGTCATAGTCAGTAAGACTGTCTGCCATAAAAGGAACACCAATGAGAATAAAACCGATATTCATATTTTTCTTAGTGGTCTTCGCCATTAATTGGTTACTCAACATATTTATGTCACTGGGTCAAAGTCTACCTTATGTATTGCTACTTAGCGTTATCAGTACTGCACTGTTTTATTTTTTGATGTTCATGCGTAATAAATGGCGCAAATAAACTAATATATTTCTGATTACTTCTAGGATTTTGATATTTTTTCTCAACTTCCCCGATAGCTTAACGCCTCAGTGAGATGCGGTGTTTGGATATCCACACTGTTTGATAAGTCTGCAATCGTACGGGCAATACGCAATACTCGATGATAACCGCGAGCAGATAGATTTAACTTGGTTTGTGCCATCGCTAATAGTTGCTTTTCGCCTTCGCCAAGTTGGGTGTGACTGTCTAATTCACTCGGGGTTAAATCGCTATTGGATTTATTTTGGCGCTCATACTGTCGCTTGCTCGCCTGAGTCACTCTCGCCCGTACCGCTTGCGACTGCTCTCCTGTATTGACATTTTGCAAATCACTAATGGGCAGTGCCGGCACAGTCACATGCAAATCGATTCGATCTAATAAAGGGCCAGATATCTTATCTTGATAACGCTTAATTTGTTCAGGGCGACAATGGCAACGCCCTGATGGGTCGCCATGATAACCACATGGGCAAGGATTCATCGCTGCTACTAATTGAAAGTTAGCCGGAAAAGTGGCTTGCTGATTGGCACGGCTGATGGTAATTTGTTTGGACTCTAAAGGTTGACGTAACACCTCTAACACTTTTCTATCGAACTCTGGCATCTCATCAAGAAACAAAACGCCTTTATCAGCCAATGTAATCTCGCCAGGTTTGGGACGTGAACCACCCCCAACCAAAGCCACTGCTGATATGGTGTGATGCACTTCACGAAATGGACGGGTGCCATATTGATATTCGGTATTGGCAACTGAATACGTACTGGCGACCTCTAGCGCTTCTTCATCGGTTAAATCTGGCAATATCGTTGGTAATCGAGACGCCATCAGGGTCTTACCAGAGCCAGGAGGCCCCGTAAACAGTAGCGAATGCCCGCCTGCCGCAGCAATTTCGAGTGCTCGACGTGCATGATGCTGACCTTTAACATCTGCCAAGTCCACCTTGTAAGTCGCATTCAAAACAGGCGCTTTACTGACCACAGGGGTTAATAAACCCTCACACGCTGCCTCACTATTGGCATTAAAACGGATACTGTTTTCAGCTCTTAAATGTTCACACACGGCTTTAAGCGTTGCTGCACCATATACCTCTACGCCAGCCACTCGGCTCGCCTCTGCCCCACTTGCTTCCGGCACAATCAACTTTCGGATTTTATTTAATGCCTTATCTGCATTACCTTCTTGCAGATTTTCTTTACTATTCTGAGAGTTATTACCGTCTGTTTTTATCGCTCGTGCAACGGCCAAACTGCCTGCAACAGGCCGCAGATTACCATTTAACGCCAGCTCTCCAATAAATTCATAATGCTCTAACCAGTCTGGTTCTATTTGACCACTTGCCGCCAAAATGCCCATAGCAATAGGCAGATCCAAACGGGCCCCTTCTTTAGGTAAATCTGCGGGCGCAAGATTAATCGTCAAACGTCTATTAGGAAACTGAAAATTTGAATTAATGATGGCTGATCGAACCCTGTCCTTACTCTCACGCACTGCCGCTTCTGGCAAACCCACTATAGTCAAAGCGGGCAACCCTTGCGATAAATGTACTTCTACCATAACCTCAGGCGCGTGTAGCCCAACAACGGAACGAGTATTAACTTGGGCAAACGACATATAAGGCCTTAAAATAGTAAAGAATCTGTGGAATAATGTAAGACTTTAGCAAACTGTGCTAAGTATATACAAGCGCAGACCCTTTCTCATAAATATCTTCAGGAAAAGCCCGTGACTTACGTAAGATGGGATCTAGGCAAACAGCTGTAATCTGGCAAGTCGCACACAAGTCGTTTGTTTCAGCGTTATATAACTCGTTTACCACAACTACTTTTTTTGCCGTTATTTGAGTAATATGCGACCTAATATAAACCACATCGCCACCCTTTAGCTCTTTTAGATAGCGCAAATCTTGTGCCACTGTTGCCATGGCTATCTCGCCCTGACGCAATACGCTAGGCGTGACACCCATGTGATTAAATACATGCCATATTGACTGCTCAAAGAGCTCATTGTAAGCACGAATATTCACATGACCCATGTGGTCGCATTGCCAGTTATGTACGGTGCCACGTCCTGTGACAAAACTCTTATCATCCATGACATCCTCCTCTTACAAAACGGTTAGACACTGACCGTTATAGCATTTATTCTAAGTATTATCTACTGACGCTAACGTATTTAACAGTCAGACTTTATAACCTGTATTTATCCGTTACGATGACGTTAGAAGATATAAATCACGTTTGATTTGCTATAATCAAACACAAAGAGCGTCATTGCTTTAAAACTCTCTCGTCAAACAACACTAAAAGAAAACCTTAAGCCGACACACGTCAGCTAACCGATAAGGGCTAGCCCTATGACCACACCACAAAAACCCTCTTCTCTTTTTACCGATCAAGCAGACTTACCACCTACGACGCAGCGCCCTGATTTTTCGCCACCAAACCCGTATGCTAAAAAACAGTTTGACGACGCCACATCTACCATGCCACCACTTGTGTACGATGAAACGCTTATCCATAAATACAACCGCTCAGGGCCACGCTACACCTCGTACCCAACTGCGCTTGAATTTAAACCCATTCAGTCTGGAGTAGAACTAGACGTCTTAACTTCTCGTGACCCGAATACTCCACTGTCTTTGTATTTTCATATTCCTTTTTGCCGTCACCTTTGCTACTACTGTGCTTGTAATAAAATCATTACTAAAAAGAACAGTGATGCAGGCGATTACCTTGATTATTTAAAGCGTGAAATTAAGCAGAAACGTGCGCTGTTAAGCTCACCTGAAGCTGGCAAAAAACCCTATGTGAAACAGCTACATTTGGGTGGAGGGACACCAACGTTTTTCAGTGATGATGAGTTGGTTGAATTGTGGGAGTTTTTACAAACCCAATTTGAGTTTGCGCCAACCACAACTAATGATATCCCTTCATCTGATACAAGCACAGAGTTTGGCGACTATTCAATAGAAATTGACCCACGTGAGCTTAGTGATTCAACTTTAAAAACACTAAGACAATTAGGCTTCAATCGTGTCAGCTTTGGGGTACAGGATTTAGAAGATAAAGTGCAAATTGCGGTAAACCGTGTACAGTCAGAATCCCTGATCCGCAGAGTTATGCAGGAAGCCCGCGCGCTTGGCTATCGTTCAATTAACATTGATTTAATCTACGGTCTTCCCCATCAAACCCCTGCCACCTTTGCGCATACCGTATCTCGAATTATTGAGATGTCGCCCGATCGACTATCTATTTTTAACTATGCTCATCTTCCCTCTCGCTTCAAAGCACAGCGCCAAATAAAAGACGCCGACTTACCCAGCTCTGCCCAGAAGCTGGATATGTTTAGTGATACCATCAAAACGTTAAGCAATGCAGGCTATCAGTATATTGGTATCGATCACTTTGCAAAGCCTGATGACGAGTTGGCTATCGCCCAACGTGAGGGCAAATTGCATCGAAACTTCCAAGGCTATACGATACTTGGCGATTGTGATTTGCTAGGTTTTGGCGTGTCATCTATTAGCCAAATCAATAGCACCCTGTATGCCAATAAGGGCAACTCTGCAAGCCATATGTTGCAAAATGACACCGATATTGATGCCTATCAAGCGACCATTGATGCAGTAAAATTGCCTGCGGTTAAGTACATTAAAACGACCATTCAGGATCGGTTGCGTGGGTATGTCATCTCTAATTTGCTATGTCACGACTATATTGACTTCAAAGACTTAAATCAAAAGTTTGGTATTGATGCTATTCCTTATTTCATTACTGAAATTGAGCAATTGGGAGAGATGCAACAAGACAAGCTCATTGATATGGATGTGGCGGGTATTCGCATCCTACCTAAAGGACGCTTGCTTGCCCGTAATGTGGCAATGGTGTTTGATACCTATTTATCCAGTAAAGAAAAAGGCCGTTTCTCTAAAGTTATTTAAACCCCTTTTAATGACTTATTACACAATAAAAACCGACTTAAAAGTCGGTTTTTTATTGTTAAACAGGTAAGGCTCATTACTTTAAAACTGGTTATTTTAATGCTAGTTACCTTAATGTTAGTTACTTTAATGAATCGGTAACGGCTTTTAATAACGGCGGTATGTCCATTACCTCGGTCATAACCTCTAAAAACACCAGCTTATCTTGATTATCTTTTGCATCATCCAAAGCTGATTTCAACTGTGCTGGCGTGCTTGCTTTTAGCATTAAGCAGTTGTGCTCCGTGCCCCCAAAACCTTTAAATAGTGATGGCCAGTCGCATGTTGGAATATCATTATACGGTTGCTCTTCTCCGTGAATGGCACGCTCAACCGTGTAGCCATTATTATTCACAATGACGATAACCGGATTTATCTTTTCACGGAACATGACAGCAATATCTTGAATGGTTAATAAAGCTGACCCATCACCAATGAGTAGTACGCCACGTTTGTGCGGTGCGGCAACTGCTGCTCCCAAACTTGCTGGTAACGTATAGCCGATTGATCCCCAAAGTGGCTGTCCATAAAAAGTAACACCCTCTGGCAAACGAACTTCGCTCATACCAAAATACGATGTGCCTTGGTCAGCAAATACTATATTATTTTCGTGTAACCGTTCAGCAATGATATGCCACAAATCTTTTTGTAATAACTGAGCATCATCACTACCTTGTTGTTTAAACGAATCCACTTTGCCCACTAACTGTTTAGGCACAATGTTTATGCCTGAAGTCAACACGTCATGTAGCACTCGTAGCGCATCTTTCATGGCGATCGGCGCAAAAGTTTTACCGGCGACTGTAGCACGCTCTTGATGAATATCGACCACACGAGAGGTTTCAATATTTTGAGTAAATCCAGCCGTCGTCGTATCGGTGTAATTAACGCCGATTTTGATAAGACATTCTGCGTTTTCAACCGCATCTTTAACCACTTTTTGCGATGGCTTACCGACGTACACACCCGCCCAACGTTCACTTTGTTCATCAAGCAGTGTTTTACCCCATGAAAGCGTCGCGTAAGGAATATTGGTATCCGCTATTAAGGCTCTCAGCTGCGTTTGCAGACCCAAACGATGCACCATTAAATCAGCGATCAATGTCGTCTCTTTGCCTTCAATATAGCCCATCAATGCTGTTTTAAAGTCTTCGAGAGCTGATTGACTGGTAATATCTTCTTCGCTGTCTTTTAACTGCGTGGTAGGCGGGTAAATCGGCATTTTTGCCACATCTGGTGATAACAGTAAATAGCCTGGGCGCTGCTTTTTTAATACCAAACGAATGACTCTATCTATCTCAGATGCTGCATTTTCAGGCGTGATTTCAGCGCGTGCAACCGTTACCGCTTCGACCATTTTTATAAAGTGATTAAATACCCCATCACCTAAGCTGTGATGTACACGGCGCTGACCTTCAATATGTTTGGTGGCAGGCGCACCAACAATATGCAGAACCGGTGCATATTCTGCATAGGAGCCTGCCGTCGCATTAATGGCAGACAATTCTCCCACCCCGAAGGTGGTTACCATGGCAGCAAAGCGACGTTCACGCGCATAACCGTCGGCAGCATATCCTGCATTTAGCTCATTGGTATTACCTACCCAGCGCAGCTTATCTGAAGCAATCACGTTATCTAAAAAAGTTAGGTTGTAGTCCCCTGGCACACCAAATATTTCGGTAGCGCCTGCTTCTGCTACGCGTTCAAATAAATAGTCCGCAATCGTATAGCTTCTATCTTCCATATTTACTGCCTCATAATCCATTACGGTGATAGTGAATGTATTGGTAGAAAATCTACTCAGTCATAATACATTAAAACGATAACTTAAAACAAAAAGTTATCAACAAACATAAAAAAAGTAATTAAACAAAAATAATCCATAACTTTAAATTTAATAATTGAAGACAATCTTGATGTACCGCCAATCTCCAGTAAAAAGACCCCACAACGCTTTACAGTTTGTGGGGTCTTGATAGCTAAAGGAGTCTAAAATTTAACACTCGTTAGACCTAAACGTATTCATACATCCTAACGCTCTAAAATAATGCAGCCATCTTTTCTAATAACGGCGGCATATCCATTTTAGCAGTAAACACTTCAATGAATACCATCTTATCTTGAGTATCATGTGCTTTTGTTAAGGCAGACTTAAGTTCACTAGGTGTCTTAGCGGTTAGCATTAAACAATTATCATCATTTGCGCCAAATGCTCTAGGCATTAATTGCCAATCACATTTCGGAATATCATTATAAAGCTCATCCTCCCCATGAATGGCGCGTTCTATGGTGTAACCCGCATTGTTTACGAGCAGAATGATTGGGTTTAGTTTTTCACGCAACATGACAGCAATGTCTTGAATGGTTAAAAGCGCAGAACCATCACCAATTAATAAAGTGGTTCTTTTAGAGGGTGAAGCAAGGCCTGCACCTAAACTGGCTGGTAAGGTATAACCGATGGAGCCCCAAAGCGGTTGGCCGTGAAAGGTTACGCCTTCAGGCAAGCGAATTGGACCCATACCCGTGTAAGCTGTTCCCTGCTCAGCAAATACTAAACTGGTATTATCTAAGCTGTCTGTCACTATATGCCACAAATCATCTTGTAACAATGGCTCGTCATCTTTACCTACCTGCTTATGCGCCTCAATCCTGCCTTTTAGCGGTTTAGGAATGACATTAATCCCTGAGGTTAGCACCTCATGTAAAGCTTGCAGCGCATCTTTCATGCTGATAGGTGCAAATGTCTTACCGCCTATCACTGAGCCTTCCTCACGGATATCTACCGTCCTATCTTGCTCAATTTTATGACTAAAGCCCGAGCTAGTTGTGTCCGTAAATGTCACACCCACAATAATTAAACACTCTGCATTTTCGACAGCATCCTTAACCACTGGATGCGATAATCCTCCGTAATATACACCTGCCCAGCGGTCATTATCTTCATTAAGCAGTGTCTTACCCCACGACTGAGTTGCATAAGGGATTTTCGTATCCGCTACCAGTGCTTTCAATTCTGCTTGTAACCCTAAGCGTTTGACAATGGCGTCTACAAACAATGTGGTTTCTTTTCCATTAATATGTTCACTCAATGCTTGCTTAAAGTTAGCTAAAGCCTCTTGGCTGGTCACATTATCTCTTTCCAGATTCAGTTTAGTAGTCGGGCGATAAATAGGCATTTGAGCAACATCAGCTGGTAGTACCAGATAACCTGGACGCTGCTTCTTAATCACTTGGCAGATGACATGATCAATCTGTGAAGCAGCATTTTTAGGGGTAATTAAAGCTTGCGCCACACTTACAGGCTCACTCATCGCCATAAAGTCATCAAATTCGCCTTCACCTAAGCTATGATGCAGAATTAGCTTTCTTTCTTGGTAATTCAACTTTGGTGCACCCGCAATATGTAATACCGGTGCATATTCAGCATACGAGCCAGCTATTGCATTTAAGGCAGATAACTCGCCTACCCCAAATGTCGTTACCATAGCAGCAAATCCACGTTCCCGTGCATATCCGTCAGCGGCATAACCTGCATTTAACTCGTTTGTATTACCTACCCAGCGTAGCTTATCAGACTCAATAATATTATCTAGAAACAATAAGTTATAATCCCCTGGCACCCCAAATATTTCTGTGGCACCCACTTCAGCTATACGGTCAAATAAGTAATCTGCAATAGTATAATTATCTTTGCTCATCATAATATTCCTATAATTTATTAGATTTTATAGTTAAAAGTTTTTGTGCTCGTAAAGTTTTGTAGGTTTAAACGAAGAAAGATAGCAGCCTTTAGAAAAGGTTTATTGCCATCTCTTATAGATACGGCTCTCAAAAGTAGTCATTCTAAAATGAGAGAGTCGGGAAGTAACGGATACAAAACCTATTATTAATTATTACCATAACACTCTTATGATTTGTGTTTGAGATAACCATAAGTCTGCGATAACCATAAGATAGATAGGCGAATCTCAAATTATATTTAATAATTAAATGGAATGATTAAAAACAATTAAAATGTAATCAATGGTAGAAAAAGTGTATACATCACTTATTAAAGTTATTCAAACACATGGTTTAATGGGCAGCCATTAATAAAGCGTCTACCCATTAAACCATCACATCCTTATCAACAGGTTGGGTTTAGAATAACTTTTATCAAGTTAGGACTTTAAGAGGACCTAATACAAATTTCTCATCAATAAATTCAACTTTATTAACTCTAGAGTTTATTACCCACCATACCTTTTACTGTATTTATAATATCAGCGGGTAATACAACCGTTTTGGCATTATCTGACTCTGCTAACTCTCGCATCGCTTTAATGTACTGCTCACCTAGTAAATAAACCACAGGCATCTCCTCCTCCCCCATTGCACTAGTAATAAGTCGTATTGACTCTTCAGACCCTTTAGCCAATACCACTTGAGCTTCAGCATCGCGACGAGAAGCTTCTAAGCGGCCATCTGCCTCTAGAATAGCCGCCTGTTTTTGACCATCTGCACGAGTAACCGTAGCACGACGTAAGCGCTCTGCCGCTGCTTGTTCTTCCATCGAAGCCTGCATAGTTTGAGAGGGGTTAATATCCTGAATTTCAACCGTTTTAAGGGTAATTCCCCAATCAGCAATATCTTCTGAAATGGCTTGTTTAAGATGCGCTTTAATTTGGTCTCGACTTGACAAAGCACTGTCCAAATCCATCTCACCAATAATTGAACGCAGGGAAGTTTGGACTAAATTGCGAATACCATATTCGTAGTCCTCGATACCATACACTGCTTTTTCTGGTTGAGTAATGCTGATATACGCAACTGCATTGGCAATGATAACCACGTTATCTCGTGTAATTACTTCCTGCGAAGGGATATCTAGAACAATATCTTTAGTGGTTAACTTATAAGCCACATCATCAACGTAAGGAATAATGATATTTAACCCTGGCTCTAGCGTTTGCTGATATTTACCAAGACGCTGTACAATCCACTTATACCCTTGCGGTACAATCCTTACCCCTTTAAAAATGGTAAAAACAACCAGCGCTACTAATGCAATCAATACAATACTAAAACTATTCACCCAAATTCTCCCTATTTATAATATTTTTATTTCATTTCTATTTAAACTTTACTATAACCTGATAAACAACAGATTACACCTCATTCATCTTAGTAGACGAATTAAGCAGCTCAACAATTAACTCATTGCCTGCAATATCTATAACCTCTACTCTATCGCCCACCTCTACTACGCTACCACGAGTACGACACATCCACTCTGTTGCACCGACTATAGGAACGCTAAAACGTACCGTTCCAACACGATTAGGTAATGGCTTCACAGTTATCATACCTACTTCGCCAATGATAATGCTTCCACCTAATCCCGCTTTGGTTCGATCTACAGATAACGGTTTAATATATTTAAACCACGCTATTACCATAATAATGGAAAATACCAACCACAAAACAATTTGTACTACTTCAGATATTGGTAATAGCCACGCTAATAAAGCAATCATTACTGCAGCAACACCAAACCATAACGTAGCAAACGTGGTCAAAAACATCTCAGAGATCATTAATATCACACCGAGTACTAACCAATGCCAAGGTTCTATTGCAAACATGATGTTATCCTTTCCCTATTTTTATACTCAGAATCCTATTTATCATATCACTTTAAAAGGTTCTTCTTACTATTTACATATATTATAAGTGTAAATAAAAAAACGACCGCCTAAGCGATCGTTTTAGCCATTTAATACTGACCAATTAACACTGACCAATATTAAAATGACTCATTAAAACTTAACATGGGCACCAATTGACATCAAGTCCGCATCACTACCTAACATAGAGTATTCACCTTCAACACTGAGGTTTGGCGAAACATCAAAGCCTAAACCGAGACCACCAGCAAAACTTGTTTCATCGGAGCTTGAGCTTAGCGATCTGCCGTTTCTACCTGCAGACGCATCAATATCCGTTTTAGCAATTCCTAATTTACCTTTAGCATATAGACCATTAACTGGCAGAGGATAACGATAGGTACCATATGCACCAAAAGTAGACATATCATACTCGCCTTTTACGCCGCCAAGAGTAGCATCCTCATCATTTGAGGTTAAATATTCAAGCTCAACACCAAAGTAGGGATCAAAGTTATAGCCACCGTATACACCAAAAGTAGTAGCCTTATCTGTACTAGCATTATCGATATCTACGTCAACTTGTCCTGCTTTTACCCCAATATAGGGCTGTCCAGCAAAGTTTAAGTTAACAGCTGCTTGTGCTCCAACGCTTAAAAGAGAGCCCACAGCTAAACCCATTAACGTTTTTTGAAAGATTGTCATTATCTTCTCCTATTGAAGTGTTTATAAAGTAAGCTAAAAATGCTTATTTAATCAGTGAAAACATGTCAGTACATTACTAAACGCTGAGGCTTAAGTTTTATGCTTGAACCTAAATTAGCTAATCATATCAGCCTAGCCCTTAAATCTAAGCCTTTAGCCTTTAGCCTTTAGCCTTTAGCCAAAGTATCTTGCAAATAAGAACCTTAAAACTATAGTAACAAAATATTTCAATATTACTTGTTGTCTTTTATTTAATATGATGTGATTTTTGCAAAATATGTCTGTAAATATCATAAAAAAACGACCGCTAAAGCGATCGTTTTATAGTATTTTAATACATCATTATTTTAACTGACGCTAAACGGATTTAGAATTTAAAGTTAGCACCTAGAGTAATACCAGTAGCATCTAAGTCTTTACCATTTACATCATCTACAGTAGGATACCAGTCATAGGCAACTTCAACAGCTGCGTTAGGTGCAATGTTATAACCCAATCCTAAACCACCCGCAATCCCTGTCTCAGATTTGCTTAAACTATTTACCTTACTATTTGCTACCTTAGACTCAATCTCTACTTCATTTTTAGCAACACCTAAACGACCTTTAGCATACAAACCACCAGTATTCGGAATTGCATAGTCATAAGTACCATATAAACCATATACTTCGCCATTGTACTCAGACTTAGTTAAGGTTCCTGTTTTAAAGTCTTCATCACCGGTGGTTAAATATTCAGCTTCAACACCAAAATTTGGGGTAAATTTAGCACCACCATAAAGACCATAAGATGTTGCTTTTTCATCAGCGTCATCTAAGTCATACTGACCAACCTTAGCTCCGATATATGGCTGTGCTGACATGTTGCCATAGTTCACAGCTGCTTGGGCACCAGCGGTCATTAGTGAACTTGCAGTTAGAACCATTAAAGTTTTTTGTAGAGTGTTCATATGTTTCTCCTAATAATATGTCTATTAAATAGACAGTTGCGATACAAGCTTTCAAATAAGTGGAAATAAAAAGTGTGCTTGCTATCGATAACGACATAATATCAAAAGAATTATTTTTTTCTGTCGGTGTTTAATAGCTCCGAGGTTAATTTTTGCAAGTAGTTATTATGGCCGCTGTTACAAAACCCTAGTTATGAAACTATTTGTTACAATTACTGTTTTTTGCCATACTTCGGATACAATTAAAGTTGTTTTATTTTATCTAAATAGGCTTTGGATAAAAAAGATTGATTAAAGGATTGAGTTAATAATGGTTAGCCCTACCCAAATACATTTAAAAGAAGCACTACTGGCTCTCAAACACCATCAGCAATATCGTCAGTTGCCGGCGCTTAAACATAAGGGGCGACATGTTAAAACGAACAACACCACTTTGCTGAATATTGCTAGTAATGATTATCTTGGGTTAGGTGGCGACCCTCAGCTACAAGCGGAATTTATTGAACATCTGCAATCTTGTTCACAAACCCACTCACACCTACCAAAAATGGGTTCCACTTCCTCACGCCTGTTGACAGGCAATGACTATCAGCTACAGGCACTAGAAACAGAATTAGAAGAGTGGTATCAACTAGCAAATGGGACATTTGAACAATCTGTGTTCAGCAAATCTGCTCTAGTAATGAACAGTGGTTATCATGCTAATATAGGCTTATTGCCAGCCCTGACAGTGCTACCTATTAATACGGTTATATTGGCTGATAAGCTGGTGCATGCCAGTATTATCGATGGTATCCGCTTAAGCCAAAGCAAGCATTGTACTTTTAAGAGATACAGGCATAACGATTATAACCAATTAGCCTCATTGATTGAACGCACGGATGCGCAAGTTGAACGCATTATTATTGTTACTGAAAGCATATTTAGTATGGATGGGGATCGTGCTGACCTACTTACTTTAGTAAATCTTAAAGCAATGGATTCACGCATTGAATTATATGTTGATGAAGCACATGCCGTTGGCGTACTTGGACGTAATGGGCTAGGGCTGGCAGAGGCAACAGGAACATTGGCAAATATTGACTATTTGATTGGTACATTTGGTAAGGCTTTTGCGTCGATGGGGGCGTATATATTTTGCGATGCAGATGTCAGAGAATGGCTGATTAACCAAACCCGTTCGTTTATTTTTAGCACATCGCTCCCCCCCATCAACCATAGCTGGACCCGTTTTATTTTGGCAAAAATGCCTGAACTTAATCCCCTGCGCGATTATTTATCAAAGATATCTCTTAAAGTTAACCAAAGCATTAATCCGTCTTGCACTTCATACCACTCTCCCATCATACCGTATATAGTAGGCGATAATGCCAGTGCCGTGGCCAAAGCAGAACAATTACAAAAGGCTGGATTTTATGCCCTTCCAATTAGGCCACCAACGGTACCTGTGAATACGGCGCGCATTAGACTGGTAATGAATGCAAGGCTAACTACTGACGACTGTGAGCGCCTAATAAGGCATCTGTAGTTAGCTTACCGTTCAATATATAGACAAAGCTCAATAATACTTACGATGACTTTATATCTACAGACCTTATATCCTTATATTTTAAACCCTTATATAATCCTCCACTTAGTCTAAACCTCTACTTAGTCTAAAATGGTTACAAGCAAATGAGCGTAAACAGCAGTTGATTTATTAAATCTGCTACAGCAATCGTTAGCAAGCCTAATCTATTTAAAACGCCTCTCACTGTAATGTAAATAGCAATATGATCAATAAACATATAAAGTCTACTTATGTATAAGCGCTCATTTATAAATCCCTATCTAACAGGACATGACCCTAGTTATGGATAATAACGACCTTCTAAGTACTCCTAATTCAGCTAATTTAAGCCCGAGAAAGCAAATCATTGCTAAACATTTTTCTCGTGCAAGTCATTACAATCAGCATGCTCGTATACAGCAGAAAATTTGCCAACAGCTATGTGACAAAATTGTAGCAGACAATCAAGATAGCGTATTAGAGGTGGGAGCAGGGAGGGGACAGCTGACCCGTTTGCTTGCTGAAAACATCACAAGTAAACATTGGCTAATTAATGAGCTATGTGAGAGTCAAGCAGAGGTATTGATGTCTATTTTACCCAATGCCAACTTGGCTATTGGTGATGCCGAAACAATACCCTTGAGTGTAAATAATAACACTAAACATAGCCTTATTATCAGTGCAAATGCGATACAATGGTTTGATAATCCGCTACGCTTTGTTGAACAGTCGTACAAAAGATTAGCGCCTGCTGGCCAGTTATTATTTAACACCTTTACACCCGATAATTTTTTGCAAATCAAGACGCTAACAGGGCAAGGATTAACCTATCCCTCGAATTCTGACTGGCAGCATGCCTTAGAAAATTTAGCCTACAAATGCATATCTTTAGAGACATATCAATACGATCTACAGTTTCCCAGTCCTTACGATGTCCTAAAACACATGAAACTAACGGGTGTATCCACCAATCAAGCTCAAATGTCATCATCATTGACACCAACTAATGAACCACAACCGTTTATGTGGACAAAATCAAAACTAAAAGCGTTTGAAACATCGTATTGGCAAAATTTCTCAACGGTCAATACAGCCGGTAAGCGTTGTGTTACTTTAACCTACAGTGTCCTTATTATTAACGCTTTCAAAGCCTAAAGCACACCTAAACAGTTTTGTTACTTGGCCAGCTGTTTTATCAATTACTTATGCCTAAAAGCCTGATTAACAACAAAAAGACCGCACTCTACAGTGCGGTCTTTTTAATGATGAGAACTATACTCATAATGTTACATAAAGACTAATATCAATGCCAAATCCAAGAATTATAGTAGATTAGCAAACAAGCTCAAATACTAAAAATAGTACGCTAAGCGAGTTTGACAATGCTAATTAATTTTTGAGAAAAGCATCCTTATTTCTTGTCGTCTTCATTAACTTCGGTAAACTCTGCATCAACAACATCATCATCGGCTTTTGCATCAGCGCCATCAGCCTGCTGGAACTGGCTTGGATCCACACCTTCTGCGCCACCTTCCGCTCCAGCAGCATAAATTTTCTGGCTGATTGGCAGGAAGGCGTTGTCTAATGCTTCAAGTTTCGCTTTGATGTCATCATGATCATCTTCCTTCGCTGCAAGCTCTAGTTCAGAAATAGCAGCTTCAACGGTAGACTTCTCTTCGTCCGTTACTTTATCTTCTGCTTCTTTAAGAGCTTTTTGAACAGCATGGATACGGCCATCTGCTTCGTTACGAACTTGAGCAAGAGCAGCAAATTTCTCATCTTCTGCCGCATTCGCTTCGGCATCTTGTACCATTTGTTCGATCTCTTCATCCGTCAAACCAGAGTCTGCTTTAATTTGGATGCTTTGCTCTTTACCCGTACCCTTGTCTTTTGCTGAAATATTCATGATACCATCAGCATTAATGTCAAAAGTAACTTCGATTTGTGGCATACCACGTGGTGCTGGCGGAATATCGGTTAGATTGAATTCGCCAAGTAGCTTGTTTTGTGCAGCTACTTTACGCTCACCTTGGAACACTTTAATAGTTACCGCAGGCTGGTTGTCTTCAGCGGTTGAGAATACCTGTGATTTCTTGGTCGGAATCATAGTGTTTTTCTCAATAATACCCGTCATTACACCGCCCATGGTTTCGATACCAAGCGTTAATGGTGTTACGTCAAGCAATAGTACGTCAGTCTTGTCACCAGATAGTACAGCACCTTGAATTGCTGCACCAACGGCTACCGCTTCATCTGGGTTCACATCTTTACGAGGCTCTTGACCAAAGAAGTCTTCTACTGTTTTTTGTACTAAAGGCATACGAGTCTGACCACCAACTAAGATGACATCATCGATTTCACTGGCCTTAAGACCGGCATCTTCTAATGCCATTTTGCAAGGGGCAATGGTGCGTTTTACTAAGTCTTCAGTCAGGGCTTCAAGCTTAGAGCGACTAATAGTAACTACTAAATGCTTAGGACCAGTGGCATCTGCTGTGATATAAGGCAAGTTCACATCTGTACTTTGGGCACTTGATAGCTCAATTTTAGCTTTTTCCGCCGCTTCTTTAAGACGCTGCATTGCTAACGCATCACCTTTTAAGTTGAAATCTTGTTCTTTTTTGAACTCGTCAACTAAATAGTCAATTAAAGCTAAGTCAAAATCTTCACCACCTAAGAATGTATCACCATTAGTAGACAATACCTCAAACTGTTGCTCGCCATCAACGTCAGCAATTTCAATGATTGATACGTCAAATGTACCACCACCTAAGTCATATACAGCAATAGTACGGTCGCCTTGCTTTTTATCCATACCATAAGCAAGGGCAGCAGCGGTTGGTTCATTGATAATACGCTTAACATTAAGGCCAGCAATTTTACCAGCATCTTTAGTTGCTTGACGCTGTGAATCATTAAAATAAGCAGGAACAGTAACAACCGCATCAGTTACTTTCTCGCCTAAATAATCCTCGGCCGTCTTTTTCATCTTCTGTAGAACTTCTGCAGAGATTTGTGGGGGCGCCATTTTCTTACCATTTACTTCTACCCAAGCATCACCATTGTCCGCTTTGACAATTTTATAAGGAACCATGCCGATATCTTTTTGCACCACTTTGTCATCAAAACGACGCCCAATAAGACGTTTAATAGCAAATAAGGTGTTATGAGGATTTGTCACTGCCTGACGCTTAGCAGATTGACCAACGAGTGTCTCACCATCTTTATATGCAATGATTGATGGTGTCGTGCGAGTCCCTTCAGAATTTTCAATGACTTTAACGCTGTCACCTTCCATTACTGCTACGCAAGAGTTTGTTGTACCTAAATCAATACCAATTGTTTTAGCCATATTATAAAGCTCCGAAAGTTTTATTATTAAGGTTTGTTTCAATACTAGCGATGACTTTGCAATAGTTATTAATCTAAAAATAGATTAACTTTTTAATAAGTCTCGCTTCTTGTATATTTATATCGGTTTAGTTGGTCAGTTTTTCAAGCTAAATTCTGCTAGAAACTCATTTTTAATGTGAATTTTTGTATGCCCTATCCATACAGACGTCTAAAAAACTTACTTTTTATGTTTTGATAGACATCAAAGGCTGGTTTACGTTATTTATTGACCTACTTTAACCATAGCAGGGCGCAATAGGCGACCATTTAGTGTATATCCTTTTTGCAATACCTCACCCACTGTGTCTGCTGGAGCATCTGGATCAATACCAACTGCTTCATGAAACTCAGGGTTAAACTTATCATTATCAGGATTAACCACTTCCACACCCTGTTTACTTAATACTGATAAAAATGTTTTATGGGTCAATTTAACCCCTTCCATAATAGCGTCATCAGCATCGTCATCATTTTCAACGCTCACAATGGCACGCTCTAAATTATCGACGACTTCTAATAGCTCTTTGATAAATTTTTGCAGAGCAAATTTGCGGCTTTTTTCTGTCTCTTGCTCCATACGCTTTTGTGCATTGTAAGCATCCGCGTTCGCACGAGCTTGACCTTCTTTAGCCGCTTTAACTTCACCTTCTAGTTCTGCAATACGATCTTCATACACTTTTAAATCAAATTCACTGTGTATCACTTCGTTTTCGCCATCATTATTTGCTGGGTCAAACTCCTTCATCGTTTGCTCTAATACAGTGCTAGTTGCTTGCTCTGCATCATGGGTAGCAGATGTAGTTTCATCATTCTGATTATCATTACTCATAATGTCTCCTAAACAGCCTTATTAGCGGGCTTGGTTGATGTACAAAGTTTATATATAGGGATGCTACCAAAAAAGCGTTAAATTAACGTACAATTATACTTACTTATATTTATATGGGGGCATGTTCTATATTCGCAAATACCAATTGATCTATAAAATATCTGTACTGTTAAGACACACTTCTTTGTTATTTTCTTCAATGCTAACAGCTTGATAAAGGTCGTACACTAAAATTTCAAGCTTTAGGCACAAACTTAACACAATCACTTTTGTTAATTTGACTGTCCTGACTGATACCTTCAGCGTTAGCATTGTTAAGACTGCGTATTGTCGTCACTCATAAAAAAGCTAATAACAAATAGGATAACCGCTAAGATGGCCTCCCATATAATAAAAAACCAAAGCTCAACTTCTATACCCTTTTTAAGGTATAGATTGATACTGGCAGCCGTTATCTCTTTCGCTGCTTCTATTCTAATAATCGGTTGCAATGATTCAAATCTGGCACCTAAAGTCCAGATTCATCACGATGAGATTATTATTGATAAATCGTTAATTCGTACCAACAACCCTGAACGCTATCAGCCTAGTTTTAACTTAGAAGGGGCCCTAATTCCTGTAGATATTATGAAAATAAGCTCACCTTATCATGCTAATAGCCCTGAATACTTAGTGAGAGAAGGGGATAAGGTTAAAAAAAATCAAGTCATTGCTCGAATGCAGAGTATGATGAGCGCAAAAGATATTGAAAAAGCTAACTTTGAGTTTTTGGATATTGAAGTGAATAACAATAAAAACAATAAAAGTGACGAACAGCAGGCTTCAGACATTAGCTCCATATACTCTAATACCAAGATTTCTAATGACAACCCTTCTAATAAGAATGCTCCTAAGCAAGCAGCTTCTGAAAATACAAATAAACCAAGCCATTCAAGTAACTTAAGAGATACCTTTGAATCAACAGAGTCTGCTATACAAAACACGGTTGACGTTATCAAACATAAAACGGAATCATCGACCCTTACCAAACAATTAAACCGGATTACCGATCAAGAGCAGCCAATATCAACTAAAAATACAGAAGAAAAGGCTATAGCTGATAATACCCTGCTACCGGTTACTCTCATATTTAAATCTCCCTTAGAAGGAGAGGTAACCCACCTTGAAATGATAGATAATAAGATTGATGACAATATAACCAGCAGTATTCCCGCTAACGAACCGTTTATGCGCGTTGCCGACACACGTCATTTGCAGCTTGTTGGTAAACTACCCCTTTCAGCGGAACCTCAATTGTCTGTCGGACAAACGGTTAATTTTACAATTTATGATGTGAATCGTGAATTTACTGGACAGATTAGTCATATTACCCCTTACCCTGAACAAGAGCATTTAATGGTCAGAGCCCCCGTTATTCCAGACACTAAAAATGAATCCCTTCTAAAAGCAGGTATGCGTGCCACTATGACTATTGAATATGGTCAAGTTCAGCTTGGCGTTCGTATGCCGCGTAGCGCAATTTTTGAAGCAGACTTGAGCGAGCTAAACGGTAAGCACACTAGACCCACTAGCCCCATTCACGGCTTTGTGTGGGTCATTCTACAAAACCAAACGCTTGCTTACACACCTGTTGAGGTCGTCAAGTACTTTCCAGAGTCTGATCATTTTTTAGTGCACGGGGTTAATAACGACAGCCTAGTATGTTTAGCAGACCTACCAAAAGACTCTGATGGTAAAAAAATATCAATTGATTAAATAGGGCGTTGTGAACAATAGAAATTATCTTTATTTAAAGGGTGGACGATGTAAAGATAAAAGCCATATCTCAGATGGAAAAATTCCGTCATTCGTTGTCTATAGATATGAAACCATCTTCAATATGAGCACTGTTTCACGTGAAACTTTAACTTTTAAGAGTCTATGAATTTTGATCTTCCAGTGCCTGCATTAATGTAGGCTGATTAAACTCAAAGCCAAGACCTAACAAAGCTTTGGGCAGTACTTTTTGGCCATCTACAAGTAAAGTGGACATCTCACCAAACATTGTTTTTAAAACAAACTCAGGTAGGGTCATAAAAGTTGGACGATTAAGCCAGAGCCCTAGCGCTTTTGTAAACTCAGCATTGGTAACAGGATTTGGTGCGGTTAAGTTATACAGCGCTGGTTTGTTTGGTGACTTACCGCTAATTTGCGAGTCTTTATCTCCTGATTGACCCAAATGATGTGAGATGATAAACCATGTGGCTCGTATCCAGTCTTCTCGGCTTATCCAACTCATAATTTGCTGACCGTCTCCTAGCTTTCCGCCAGCACCCATCTTAAATGGGGTAAGCAAACGCTCTATCATTCCACCCTCTGGATGAATAACGACCCCTGTTCGTAGCAGGGCGACGTTAACTCCCAAGCTCTGGGCACCGGTTGCTTCTTTTTCCCATCGCTCACACAATTGGTAGGCAAAATCTTCATCGTCACTTTCTGCATGTTCGCTATTTGCTACATGCGGGCTGCTTTCATCAAGTGGTTTGCTGCCCTGTGCCCCGTACCAGCCAATTGCCGAACCGCTTAGCAGTAGCTTTGGTTTACTATTGACTCTGGCAATATAGTCGATAATTGACTGGGTAGGTTTTAAACGGCTTTCGTATAATATGCGCTTACGCTCATCGCTCCACCTTTGGTCAGCAATTCCAGCACCTGCAAGATTGATAATGACATCATAATGTTGCTGAGTGAGTTGTAACTCTTCATAACTCATCATTTTTATGTAATCAGGGTGCGACTGTGACGTATCACGGCTTAACCATGTGATATTTACGGTTTGCTTAACGTTTTTGTGTACCCACTCACTTAACGCTTTGCCTAAAAACCCTGAACCACCGCTAATTAAAATATTCATCATTATTCCTTGGTTTTAAAACAACTATTATCACTTTATTTAGTTATGCGCATAGCCCATGTATAGGACAAGTTTTGTGCTCATACTTATTGCCAAACGGTTTCAAGTTTTTCAAGCTACTTTTTATAAAGGTCATTTATAGAGGCCATCGCTATAGAAACCATCGCTCTTTGTTTGCCAGGCACAATTCGCTTGTCACTTAGGTAAGGGAATGCTAAGTCAAAGCGCTGTGCCAATTTTGGTAAATTAATGTTTGGTAAATGATTGTTTGGTATTACTGGAAACAAGTGATGGACTCCCCAAACAGCAATCATACCAACAGTAGCATTGGCTCACATCATCACTATTAAATGATAAACCGCAATTTGAACAAAAACTGTATAGATCAAGTAGTCAAAACTTGGCAATAGGTCTTCAGAAAAAGACATACAATGACGGCAAAGCAAACCACCATGATAGTATTAAGAAGAGATAAGGTAAAACTAAGGCAGATGAAAAGTGCATAGATTTACCTGATGGCTAATCCAGAAACAGCATCTCTTATCTGACTCGGTAAGGTATATCCCAGCGTTTCTCCTTGAAGATAACAAATATCCTCTTCAAAATAATTATACGCTTGTTTAAAAGTAGTGGCAGGCGTTTTACCTGAAGGGTTGCAGCTGGTTGAAACTATAAATCCATAAGGATTATTCTCGCTTACCATCTTCTTGCAAAGCTCACGGACTAAAGGATGTGAAATAACACGAACCGCAACTGATTCATGATTGCCAGTAATCCAACTCGGAATACTCATAAGAGCATCAGTATCCAAATCTGTTTTTGGCAAGGGCAGTAACCAAGTATGTGCTTGGCGTTTCGACAGAGAATCATCACTATCATACTGTTGCCAACTATCTATTACTGACTGAAGGCTGGCTTCAGGTAAATTTAGCAACAAAGGTTTAATACGATCGATACTGTCAGTAACCACAATCATCCCTTTCTCAATAGGTCTATCTTTAATGGCCAAAATGTGCCGAACTGACACTTCATTAAAAGGATCACAACCGATACCCCAAACACTTTCTGTCGGGTAAGCTAGCAGTTTTCCTTGATGTAACCATTGGACTGCTTGCTGGGTATTGTGAGTTATCTGTGAGGGTTTAGAATTCATAGTTTGGTACTTCGAATGACTATTATAGAGCAGATAGAGGGTCGTCTTTTTTTAAAGACCCTGTATTAGTAGTGATAGTGTGTTGTCAGGAATACAGGCAAAGTGACTTCTATTTAAGCTCTTTTATAACGCCCACTTACTTGAACAATAACGCCCAATAACTCCAGCTCCATAAGCTGACTTAATAAAGAGGGAGTATCTAAACCAGTTTTGTTAACGAGCGCATCTAAATCTTGACCATCCCAATTAACATGAACACAAACAGACTGCAAGTGCTCGGGGATATCAATGACAGGATTGACCGAGGGAGTGGATTGTCTATTAGGTTTATGACCATTTGAGATATTGGTTGGACTTGGTTCAAATTGAACGGTTTTAACTAATTTAACACTATCTTCCTCATTAGAACCTAATAACTCACGATTTACAAATAGTGAGGGTTTTGCAATCGGTTCTTCCTGTTCTTGTGATTGAATAGAGTTGGAATCTTGCGATTGAATAGAGTTTAAAGATTGACCTACAGGCGTGCTGAACTGAGTGGCTAGGTCACTAATAACATGGTCAGGATGGTAAATCAGTGTCGCTCCTTCACGAATCAAATAAAGACACCCTTGAGCATTGACGTTATCTATACTGCTAGGTATCGCAAATACCTGTTTGCCTTGCTCCGAGGTTAGCCTCGCTGTAATCAACGAACCGCTTTTTACGGCGGCTTCTGTGACAATAGTACCCAAACTCAGCCCTGCTACAATACGATTTCGCCTTGGAAAAGTATGTTTATTAGGCGGAGTACCAGGCAGCAACTCCGATATAATACACCCGCCTTCATTAATAATTCTATCAAACAGCACCTGATGTTGCTTTGGATAACACACATCGATACCTGTACCCATGACCCCAACTGTACGGCCCACTTGATCTGGCTGCTGGGATAAGGCACCCAAATGAGACTGAGCATCGACACCTTGTGCTAGGCCGCTGGTAATCACATAACCCGCTTGTGCAAGATATTGTGCCATGTCGAAGGTAATTTTTTGTGCTGCCGTTGAGGGTTTTCGACTACCAACCATAGCGATTTGCGCTTGAGCCAAACGGCTTACATTGCCCCGATAAAACAACACTGGTGGAGGATCAAACAGTTGTTTCAATTGATTTGGATAAGCCTCATCATCCAAAAACAATAGATTATAATGGTCGGCGCGAATCTGCTGCTCTATTGCCTGTATAAACGCCTTATCTGTCACATCATTAGCCTCGGTATGCCTACTAATGTGTTTGGCATGAATACTAAGCATGGCCCAATCACCAGCGGATTTTTGCAGGGCGATACCTGCTGACTGATAATGCTTAAGTAACTTGTAAAAGGCAGATAGCGAGGTGTTAACTCGCTGCCATAGTAGTAACGTTGCGCGCTGCTCTGGTATCAAATTCGATACATTTAAACTCATATTAATATCCAAAGCATGGTTAACCGTTGATTAGGTTTTAAAACCTAAGTGGTAATACCCTATCACCCATATTTAAAGGCAATTCCGTATCTAAGACATATGCATAGCTAATTTTGTCAAAGGTTTTAAACAGCATGAGATGACCCGCTTGCTCACTTGGTAAACGAACAGGGATATCGTTATCTCTAATATCACGTACTAATGCCCCTTTTTTAAAGACGGTTAGGACATCACCAACATTAGCGCCATTTTCTAGGCCTAAGTTAACCGCCACCACACTACCTTTGCCTGCGCTATTTATAGAGCCCATTATCCGAATAACTTGACCACCACGATTCACATTGGCAGCTTTAAGGTTAAAAATAGGCGATAGATCATTTGTTATTTCAATAAACACTCTATCACCTTCACGTACTTCAGTATCGTATGACTTTATCAGATCAATACTAGATATATTATTGCTTGTCACATTGGTCACGATTCCTGTGGCAACTTGTTGTACTTCTAAACCAACCACTTGATTTTTTTGCTGGTCAATATAGGGCTTACCTTCACGGTAAATACCGTAGCGTTGTCCCACAATAAGCGGTGCACCCTTAGCATAAATTTTATCACCTTCAGCAGTAATAAGGTTGCCTGTTTTTGACGCCAACACATACGGCGTTGCTTGAAAATCAGTCGGGTTAACAATCAACACCCTATCAAGCCAATATTCAATAGCAGATAAGGGTATGGCAGGGATACTATTATTCAAAGGGGTTATAGTCACATTCTGCGTTGCTGCTGCGGGTGCTGTCATATTGCGTTCAATACCCGCACACCCTTCACCTGTATCAATACCAACCAAGGTCTCACCCCTAATCACACACATCAATAAAATATCACCTGGATAGATGAGATGGGGATTTTTAACCTGCTTATTTGTCGCCCAAATCTGACGCCATTGCAGCGGATTGTTCAAATATCGTCCAGATATATCCCAAAGCGTATCACCCTTTTTTACCACATAACGGTTTGGTGCATCTGCTTTTAAGGTCGGTGGTGGATTATTCGCGCCAGCTGTTGACGCTCCCATGAGCATGACAACTGAGAAAACACTTAGAATTGCTGTCTTTGCCATTGAGTTTCTAAACCAGTTACCCATACTCTTTTTCATTCGTCTATCCATAATGTTTAGAAAATAGTGCGTTATAAAGGTTTCACCACTTTTTTAATCTCATCAGCGACTAATCTGGTATCATTGTCCAATACCGTCACATGTTGTTCTAAGGCCTCTAAGCCTTTGGTATGTTCTGGACGTTCAATGTCTATGTTGCCAATCGCTTCAAAAATCGTCTCAGAAAACTTCACTGGTAAAGCCGTCTCGGCACAGATAATGACTTCACCGTCTCGTTGCAACTCTCGCGCAACCTTAACACCATCAGCCGTGTGCGGATCAATCAAATCATTATAGGTGTCATACACGGCTTTGATAGTATTGAGACGATCTTGATGCGTTGATTTACCTGATGCAAAGCCATAGCGAGTATTGACTGACTCTAACACGTCAGATAAGTCAAAGCCTTGACCTTCTTTTACCCTATCGAATAAGTCATGCACCCGCTTGCTGTCTTTTTCTAATAGTAAATACACAAAGCGCTCAAAGTTCGAGGCTTTGGAGATATCCATCGAAGGGCTAGAGGTCACATACGTTTGTTCCGCAGGGCGAGGGCAATAACTGCCTTGATTAAAGAAATCGTTTAGCACATCGTTTTCATTGGTTGCGACGATTAAACGCTCAATCGGCAGACCCATCTCACGGGCAATATGACCGGCGCAGATGTTACCAAAGTTACCTGAAGGAATACAGAAGCTTACCTTTTTATCGTTATTGGCATTATTATTAGTGACAGCGAAATACGCCTTAAAGTAATAAACGATTTGCGCTAAGATACGACCCCAGTTAATCGAGTTCACCGTACCTAAACTATATTTGGCTTTAAAATCGGCATCTTGCTGTAGTGCTTTGACGATATCTTGACAGTCATCAAACATGCCTTTAATCGCAATGTTATGAATATTAGCATCGGTCAAGCTGTACATTTGCGCACGCTGAAACGCACTCATTTTGCCATGTGGCGACATCATAAACACTTCGATATTGTCTTTACCACGTAGCGCATATTCTGCTGCACTACCGGTGTCACCACTGGTCGCACCAATGATGGTTAAACGCTTGTTTTTGGTTTTGAGCACATATTCAAACGCATTACCCAAAAACTGCATCGCCACGTCTTTAAACGCCAGCGTGGGACCATTAGACAACCCTAAAATATACAAATTATCCTCAAGCTTACGTACCGGCACAATCTCTTCGCTACCAAAAACCTTAGCCGTATACGTGCGCTCGATAATATCTTTTAAGTCTGCGTCATCAATATCGGTGGCATACAAGCGCATAATCGCAAATACCAACTCTGGATAGCTCAGTTCACGCCATTTATCTAATGTCGCACCATCAATTTTCGGATATCTTTCAGGCAACATCAAACCACCGTCTGGCGCTAAGCCCATCAACAACACATCGCTAAAATCCATCGGCTCAGTTTGACCACGGGTACTGATATATTTCATGTTTTGTCCTATCTACGAGTCTTATAATATTAAATTAGAAAAAGAGTAGCATATTTTGAGAGATAAGCCATATTAAATAGAGATATGATTGGTTTTTGTAGCTATTCCAGCTTTCCACTACTATCTTGGTTGGCATAAGGGCGGGCGCTAATAGCAAGTTGCATTCCTGCTACCACGATAATGCCTCTTGCTAAGCGCCCGCAACCCTTATGCTACACCAAGTATATCCGCTTCAATCTGGGCTAAACCTCTCTCTGAATCAAGTTACCTCAACTATTAATCTCTTTGGAATAAATCATCAATTAGGTCGATATTAGGATTCGTGATTTCATCAAGGTCTCTAGTTTCTCGATATTCTTCACTTCTTCTTTCAGAGTATTCGTATGAATCCCTATTATTTTGTATAATTTCATCTCTATCTAAAGAATCCATGATAGCTACAATTTCTTCATCTTCGAAATCAAAACCACTTTCTAAATCCTCTATAAGTTCATAGATATAGTCTAAGATTTTATCGTCATTCATTTCATCTTCATGGTAAATATCTTCATACAGGTTATTATTAATAGCCTCATAAGTGATGTTGCGGCTTAGATAGTCTAAAAATTGCTCTTTATATGAAGAAATCAAACTATCATTATTAGGTAAAAGATAAATTAAGTCCGCCACTTCTTGAAACTCGTCGTAGTCTGCATTTTCCAGTATTTTAAATACCGTAGTGTATAGATAGATATCGTCATTAGATAGAATATTGTATTCAACAGCCAGTGTTATAATTGATATAGAAGAAGTCCCAAAAGTTTCATATAGATTAGTCGGATAATACTTCAGAGTTTTTTCTATTAAGGGGCGTATAATTTTAGGTTGTTCTGTAGCTATCTTTACCAGCTCTAAGGTGTAATCATTTGGTTCAAGAATTGATAACAGCTCTAAATTTACTAGCTCACTCACTATTCTTGAATAGTTTAAAGAAGAAATTTTAGATTTCGACATGTTTTTAAGGTTTGTCAACGCAGAATACGTTCTTAGTGAGCTAATAATTTTCGCAATGTAAATATATCTAGATGCATATTCAGAGATTAAAAAATCAGCAATAGAAGGATTAAATAATTGATACGTTGCTTGGTTATTAGAGATATTTCGATTTAATATAGACCCAGTTAATTTTTGCATAGTGTCTTCGACTGAAAAATAGCTATTTGATATATCTAAACCACAATTTTTCAATCTATTTAACAAAGGCGCTATTTGACTCTCACTAACTGGTGAGCCATTCAAAGTAATAGCCATTGTAATGTGTCTATCCAAATCACTAATTTGATTGGTTATCATACCGCGCCAGATATCTCTTGGATTATCTAACGATGCTTTTATATAATCCCAGTATTTATCAGCATTTACTACTTTATTCACCTTCACTGAATCGGTAATAAACTCTATCAAACGAGGGTTAAAATTTTTGTGTTCTATAATCTTCCTATAGCGTTTATCAATATAAATTTGATCTATAAACTCTTTATTTAGATTACTAAAATAGACATGATTGTACAGTATCTGTGCTTTATCAATACTACTTAAAGATTGAATTCGTATTTCATATTCATTTCTATTGATATTGCTTTGCTCAAAACGTTCGGAAAGAGCCTTACCTTGATTTAGAATATTAGAGCGTGTGGTTAAGATGAAGCGTTTAGTGTCGTCTTTACTAACTCGCTTCATAAAATGCACGACATTAGCATCTTCATTACTCTCTATTGCTGAAAGGAAATTACTTCCTAAAAAATCATCAAAATAGAAAATCTGCTTAACTTCTGGTTTGTAGACTCTTTCTGCCTCTTCAATAGACTTACTGACGACGACTAATTCATATTGGCGAGATACATAGTCTAAGCATAACTGTTTTGCTAATGTTGTTTTACCTATTCCTGGTTCACCATTAATAATAATACTTCCAAGCTCTTCTAGTTTCCTAAAAGCATTTTTGTGGTTTTCTGTATGTACGTATTTCGGTAAAAACTCTTGGATTTCTTTAAGATAAAAGTTGCTTCTACCAATAACATCATTATCTAAGATTGATTGCAGAACATTAACACTGGAAAGATAAAGTTTAAAATGTTGTTTTTCGATTTCAGGAAACCTTGATAAAAGACTGTTTAAATCCTCTTGACCTAAAATATCAGATTCCGTTTTAATATAAGGTCTAAAAATACTAAATATTCTTCCTTTGTTTTGCGCTGAAAGAGGTAGTGAGGTTACGAAGATATAGCGACTAGGGTTAAGCTTTTGAACCTTGCTAGCTTCTGTATTTTCACATTCTTTTAATAGTTTAGTTATGCCTGATTTAACCCAGTGTTTACACTGGATAATAACAGTTTGATTATTTGAATTACCTTCAAAGAAACGCCCATCAATCCCTTGGTCTTTTCCCGATTTAAACCTTTCAATACTTGTATCGAACTCTTTTGACAATAAATCAGTAACTAGAATTTCAAATTCTTTATCGTTCAATGTTTCGAAGTTATAATCACTCATCAAGTCATCCGTAAATTATCTATTACTAACGCTAGCCTTGTTTCATCAGCACCGCATAATAAAACCCATCACCACCTGATTGGTTTTGTTCATTTAACGGCAAACATTGACGCCCAATCTCTTGCTCAATACCCCAATTGGTTTCGTCATCGTCAAACGCCACAGCCACCGCATCATTATGACGCTCAAGAAACGCCTGCATTTGTTCCACGTTCTCGCTTTTAAGCAGCGAACAAGTGATGTATAACATATAACCACCCCGCTTTAATTGCGGCCATAAGTTATCTAGTATCTGCTCTTGCAACTGTACGGTATGTTGGACATCTTCCTCGGTGCGTAGCAAGGTAATGTCAGGATGACGACGAATAACACCGGTAGCGGTACAAGGCGCATCGAGCAATATGGCATCAAAGCCCTTGGCATCTGAAACGTCTGCATTTGAAGCGTCTGCTTCAGCTTGCCATTGAGTCGCATCAGCGCAAATAATATCCAAATGCAATTTACTATTCACAATGGGCGCTGGCAGTCGTAACCGCTCTAAATTTTCAAAAATACGCGTAATACGATTGGCGTCATTGTCGATGGCAACCAGTTCTATTTTATCTATTGGGCTTAAACTATTGGAACTATTTTCATTATCAACACTGATTAAACTATCATCGGATTCAATTGTAGATTGTTCCACGTGAAACATGCCATTTTCTTGAGTTTCTTGCTCACCTAACATCTCTAGCCAATGGGCTAGCTTGCCACCTGGTGCCGCACAAGCATCAAGCAAGCGTAAAGTCTTTGGCTTCGATTTAGAATTAACATTATTATCTTTATCTGCATAATTTGATTTAAAACTATTCTCTAACAGCTTTTGAATAATTGGTGCTGCCAACTGCGCATGGACATCTTGTACGCTAGCAATGCCTTCCTCAAACTCAGGTAAGTGACTCACTGGTACGCTATCGATAAGTTGAATAGTACTTTGATTAATTCGGATTGAGCTATCCGTTGCGTCTGCTCTTATCGCCGTATTAAATGGTACAAGTTCAGCTTCAATCTGCTCGGCCGTTAATTTATCCAGATAACTGGCGGTATTGGTTTGTAGAGTATTCACCCGTAAAAACATCGGTGCAGACTGGCGCAAACTTTGGGTTAATGCATCATACTGCTCGCGCCAATCGCTTTTTAATTGCTGTGCTAACCAATTGGGCAGACTGTGATTCTTATTGGCTTTCTTGCGAAATTTATTGGGATTTTTTGCCACTTTACGCAGTACCGCATTGACTAAACCTGATGCATGCGAAAACTCAATGTGCTTAACCGCCTCGACCGTTTCATGGATAGCAGCATGATCCGCTACATTCAAATACAATAGCTGAGTCATCCCTAATTGAATGGTAGTGCGTACTTCAATCTCATCAATAGGGTTATCGGCTAGACTATCTAACAAACGTGCGGTTGCATGCCAATGGCGTAAGGTTGTGAGTAATAAGGCATGGGCAAAACCTTTATCCTCATCCCTAAAACTGTTTAATAGTGGGTCTAATAGACTGCTTAGTGACTGACCTTGCTGAATCGACAACAACGTATTTATCACAGCGACACGGACGTTCATTTGTAAAGTGGCGCTGTTTGGTTTATTGCTCATTACATACCTAATTTATTAGTTACAAATACTAGGGGAAGGTTTTAATTAATAGCTAGCTTTGAGACACAAAACGGTCACCGTCATCGAGCTGATTGCCGTGGCAAATTTGCTCAGCGGTAACAGGTTTGCTACCTGCGAATTGTAGCTTGGTTAAGCGTAGGGTAGTTGCCACGTCATCATCTGGGCTGTTTTTACCACATGCCATTAAGATGGCATTGCGTCCAATGCTTATAACTGTGCCAGCAGGTTTGGTAGTAGTTTGGCTGTCATTAACTGGCATGGCTGATAAAACTTTTACACGTTTAGGCTCACCCTTACCTTCTTTATCTGCTAAAAAGGTATAAGCACCCGGATAAGGATGCATGCCACGTATCTGACGTTCAATAAATTCTGCTGACTGGTTCCAATTAATTTCACCCTCTGCTTTACTTAATTTTTCAGCATAAGTTGCTAAGCTATCGTCTTGTTTTTCCGCTTGGGCTTGGTAACGGGGTAGGTCCTTTAATACGGTAATAATCGCTTCAGCGCCTAACTGTGCCATTTTGTCATGCAAAGTTTCAGTCGTTTCATCAGGCTTTATATCATAGTCAACTTTATAAAGCATATCGCCTGTATCCAATCCTTTATCCATTTGCATGATGGTAATGCCCGTCTTTTCATCTCCTGCTAACAAGGCACGATGAATAGGCGCGGCCCCGCGCCAACGGGGTAGTAAAGAGGCATGAATATTTAGACAGCCATATGTCGGTGTCTTTAACACCCCTATGGGCAAAATAAGACCATAGGCAGCCACGACCATAATATCAGGCTTATAATTGGCTAACGTTTCACGTGAAATTAAACCTTCATTCACTGACTTTCTAAAAGTTAGGGGCTGCTCAACAGGGATATCATGATCTAATGCTAATTGTTTAACCGCTGAGGCTGTTACCTTTTGTCCGCGACCAGCTTTACGGTCTGGCTGCGTATAAACAGCGACTATCTCGATATTTAGCGCATCTTGTTGCTCAATAAGTGCCTGCAAGCTGATTGCTGCAAATTCTGGTGTGCCTGCGAATATGAGTCTTAGTTTTGGTAAGCATTTTGAAGCGTCAGTTACAGTCATATATTTATTAAATCACAAGGTAGGTTGATGGATAAAATCATTTGTAGTTAATCAGCGAGATAACGCTCATTTGTCATGGAATGCAGTCAGGCAATCCATAGGGTTAATTTAGTTAGTTAATTGAATACTGTTTAAAGCTAAATTGATTATGCCCTTGGTTAATCCTTTATAAGAAAAACCTCATGCATAACCCTCTTCAATATTAAATGTTAACAATTGAAATATTAAGATATTAAGACGCTACACTAGTAGAATCCATCTAGTGGACTAGAACTTTTGCTAATACTTATACCTTGATACCCTCTAACACTAGCTTTCAGTCTCAACGTATACCAGACGTTCCAAATAACGGGCAATTAAATCAACTTCAATATTAACCTGTCCATCTATGTGCCAGTGTTTGGCTATATTGGTTACTTGCGCCGTGTGAGGAATAATATTCAAGCACACTAGGTTATCTTTAACCAGATTTGTGGTCAGGCTAATACCGTCTACTGTTATAGAGCCTTTAGTTGCTACATATTTCTTTAATTCATTGGGGATAGCAACTTCAATATAGATTGAACGCGCATCCTCAACCATCTTTTTGATCGTACCAACACCATCTACATGCCCTGACACCATATGCCCGCCAAAGCGAGTTGTTGGTAGCATTGCTTTTTCCAAATTAAGGGTATCGCCAACTTGCCATTTCTCCATCGCTGTTTTTGTTAAAGTTTCACGTGAAACATCAACTGAATAACTTGTCTCACTCATGTCAATAACCGTCAAACAAATGCCATTACACGCGATGGAATCGCCAAGACTGACATCATTTAAATCCAGATTATTAGACTGGATAACCAATCGCACATCACCACCAATACTATCTATTGCAGCTAACGTACCAGTACTTTCAATAATACCTGTAAACATATTTTCATCCAATATAGAATCACTAAAACCTGTGGATAACTTATAGATAACGGTTATAACCCTTTAATAACAAGCCTCTTAATATAAAGTTATCCACAGCCCAATAAAAAACTATAATTTTAAATCCATTTATAGCTGGTTCCATGTGAAACCTTTGATTATAAAGCATTGATAAAAAACTCAGATTAGACAGTTCCACATGAAACCTAAGTAATCCACAATCTGATATAAAAACAGTAAAATTTACTCTTTTTTAATGGAATAAAAAAACAACCTGTGGATAACTTTTCTGCAGCCTAATTTAAATCTCAATATATTTGCTAATATACGCACCAGTTATCAATACTAATAACTGATGCGTTATATGAATTTGACATAAATAGAGCTTAAAAATTGATCGAGGATTTAAGTGCTATTAATTCCTACATAAAATAACGATCAAAAGGTAATAAACTAATCTTTATGTCACTGCCTATTTGGCTCAAACTATTTACTCTAAATCGTTTTTGATTAGCCAATTCATCTATAGTCATAGACAACATTGGTTTGGCACTTTGGCCGAGAATACAAGGCGCCTGATAAATAATGAGCTCATCAACCAAACCTTCTTTAATAAAACTACCAGAGACCTCAGCCCCAGCCTCTATTAAAACATCATATATTTGATAGTCAGCAACTAGGTTATATAGCAGGTGTTTCAAATCAGATTCTACATGTAATAGCGTGCTTTGTTGTTTAAACACGTTATATCTATCGCTCACATTTACTAAACGTCTTCGTCTATCAAGCACTACAATTTGAGGTTGTGGAACCTCAGATAATGGTACACCCAGCAGGGTTGAGCGCACATTCAAGCTCGGGTTATCATCAATAATCGTTTGGCTACCCGTAATAATAGCCCCACTTAATGCCCGAAGCTTTTGTACATCTTCACGAGCAGCATTGCCAGTAATCCACTTAGACTCACCTGATGCCATTGCCGTGCGTCCATCAAGGCTAGTGGCTATTTTTAGACGCACATAAGGCATACTAGATCGCATCGCCTTTAAAAACCCTAAATTTAATTGTTCAGCTTGTTGTTTGCCCACGCCAATGGATACTTCTATGCCTGCCTCAACTAACATAGTCACACCTCGTCCGGCAACCTTAGGGTTTGGATCTAATCCAGCAATAACTACACGATTTATACCCGCTTCAATTAAAGCCATTGCACAAGGTGGTGTTCGCCCTGTGTGGCTACAGGGTTCGAGTGTCACGTAAGCAGTTGCCCCTTGCGCTTGCCTACCGGCCTCACGTAATGCAAAAACCTCAGCATGAGGCTTGCCTGCCTTTGGATGAAAGCCACTGCCTATAATATGGTTATCTTTTACTACTATACATCCGACAGCGGGATTCGGGCGAGTGGTATAAATCCCTCTTTTTGCCTGCTCAATTGCTAACGTCATAAAATAGGCGTCTTGGGGCTGTGGAGGGGTAATACCATGAGTACTGACATGAGAAGTGGGCATAACAAACCTAAATGATTTATTTGGTATTGATAGTTTAAAAGGAGTGGCTTAAAAATGGCTTAAATAGGGTTCACTTTAAGGAAGCATCGGTTGAAAGGATAGAAATATCCATCTAAAACCCTACTATTGAAGCTCCATTAACTCTCAGAGGGACGTATATTTTGTAACTCTTGACGAAAGGCCTCAATATCTTGAAAGTCACGATACACACTAGCAAAGCGTACATAGGCCACATCATCCACTTCCTTGAGTTCACTCATAACCACCTCACCTAGTTTTTTACTGCTCACTTCCCGCTCTCCTAATTGGCGTATTCGCTTTTCAATACGGCTAATTAGCGCATCCTGCTCGTCAATCGTTACTGGGCGTTTTTGCAAAGGTAATTGAATCGAACGCCTTAATTTTTCGGCATCATATGGCTCTATACGACCACTTGATTTAATCACTCTGGGCATCACGACTTCAACAACTTCGAACGTCGTGAAGCGCTCCTGACACTGATTACATTGACGGCGGCGGCGTACCTGCGCGCCCTCTGCCGCAAGGCGTGAGTCAATGACTTTAGTGTCGTCCGCGTTACAGTAGGGGCATTGCATGATTAGATTCTCAGTAAAGTTTAATAAAAGCCACAAAGCTAATACGGCTGAACGAGGTTTATAGGTGGAACACACTCTACATTTAAAGCTTTGTGAAAGCAGAACACTGTAAAATTATTTACCTATACAAAAGCTACCAAATATCTGGCCTAATAAATCATCTGCACTAAACTCGCCAGTAATTTCTCCCAAGCTATGTTGCGCTTGGCGTAGACTTTCCGCAACCAACTCTCCCGCTTGATAATCTACCAACTGTTCATGCGCTTCTTTAAGATATTGCTGAGTACGTTTTAAAGCATCTAAATGGCGTACCCGTGCTATAAGACTGTTTTCAGGCGGATGAAAACCAACTTTTTCGCATAACAGCTCGATTAATTTATCTATTCCTTGTGATGTTTCACATGAAACATTAACTTGATCATATCCAGAAATAGCAGCTTGATCTGCCACTTGTTGTTTAATTAAATCCCGCTTGTTACCTATAAATAACATCCTTGAATTATCAAAATTTGGCAGCGAATTGCCATCTTCGGTTTTAAATAACTCTTGCGCTAATTGCACTGGATCAGCATCTTTTGATAAATCATACACCAAAAGCAGTAAGTCCGCTTGGTTGATGGCAGTACGCGCACGCTCAATACCAACACGCTCTACCGTATCTGTTGTATCACGAAGTCCTGCAGTATCTGTAAGATGAATGGTTAACCCATTCAGCACAATGGTCTCTTGTAAAACATCTCGAGTCGTTCCCGCAACCTCTGTTACGATAGCACGCTCTTGTCCCGCCAAACAATTCAATAAACTTGATTTGCCTGCATTTGGTCGACCTGCTAAGACAACATGTACACCATCTCGCAATAACTGACCTTGTTGCGCAGTCGCTAAAATAGCGGCAACTTTATCTGTTATAGCATCAAGCTTCCCCTCAATAACCCCATCAGCCAGAAAGTCAACATCCTCTTCATCAGGGAAATCAATGGAAGCTTCCACATACAGACGTAAATGTATTAACGCTTCTAAAACAAGGTTTATTTTCTCTGAAAATTCGCCTGTAAGTGAACGTATGGCACTATTAGCGGCTGCTACACTGGTGGCATCTATGGCATCTGCAATCGCTTCTGCTTGAACCAAATCGAGCTTATCATTATCAAAAGCTCGGTAGGAAAACTCACCTGCTTGAGCCTGCTTTGCACCAAGCTCAAACACTCGAGACAACAGCAGGTTCTGTAATATCATTCCCCCATGCCCTTGTAGCTCAATCACATCTTCACCCGTAAAGGAATGGGGGGCTTTAAAATACAACACCAGCCCTTCATCTAGTACGTTTTTATGCTCATCGTAAAATCGACAAAAAGAGGCCAAACGTGGTGTGAACTCGTGCTTACCAGTAAGTTGACAAGCAATAGCATATGCCTTAGGTCCTGACAAGCGGATGATACCCACACCGCCACGACCGATTGGGGTTGCAATCGCAGCTATGGTACTCGAATGAGACGCGTCGTGATTAACAGCAGAAGTCATATTTTGCTCTAATAATTCTAGTAATGTTTACTTATTTATATAGTATCTTTATACAGCTTTGATGCTAATTTAATGTACTTTTGCTAGCAAAAATCCAAGTGAAAATAATACAAATTATACATTTAACGAAACTGACAATGCATTCAGTTGATAGAGTATTAACGGTGTCATTTAAGTAGTCTAAAAGGCCTATAAGGCAAAGAGCTCAGCCAGTAGCTGATATATTTAAGCAAACGTTGCAAACGAGATTAACACTTTAACCCTTAGAATTACTGTAACTATATTACAAATGGGTTGATATCTTAGCATAGTATCAGTATATCTGAAGTCGAATAAACGCCCTATCAAGCTTACAACCCGATGGTCTGTTTTTAATCTTAACTCTAATTTTCTACCCTTATTCACACAGTTTATCTATATGCTACATTATTTTCGCAGTCTAAATTTACTACCGGCACCGTTTAAGCAGGCCTTATATAGCAGGTCTTATATATAGGAAGATAAAAATAGATTATTAAAAAAGCACCTTATTAAATAAGGTGCTTTTATCAGCTAAATAACCAAATAGCTATGTGACAGAGCGTTGGTTATTCATTTATTGCTAACCTATAACTTGAGCGGACTTTTCTTTTTGTTCTCTTTCAACTCTTTTGTTTACCAAATACTGCTGACCCATAGTAAATAAGTTATTTACTGTCCAATATAATACAAGACCAGCAGGGAAGAACAACATGAATGCGGTAAAGATTATTGGCAAAAACTTCATCACTTTAGCTTGCATTGGGTCGGTTGGTTGCGGGCTAAACAGTTGCATTGCAAACATGCTGGCACCCATCAATATTGGCATAATAAACCAAGGATCCATGGCCGATAAATCTTGAATCCATAGAATCCACGGAGCGTGACGTAGCTCCACACTCTCGACCAATACCCAGTACAATGCTAAGAAAATAGGCATCTGTAGTAAGATTGGTAAACACCCAGCCATAGGGTTTACCTTTTCTTCTTTGTAAATGCCCATCATCTCTTGTGACATTTTCATACGATCGTCGCCATGCTCTTCTTTTAAAGCAGCGAGACGGGGTTGTAAGGCACGCATTTTAGCCATTGAATAATAGCTTTTATTAGAAAACCAAAATAGGGCAATCTTAACCAGTACCGTTAAAGCGATAATCGACCAACCCCAGTTACCAATAACCTTATGAATACCTTCAAGTATTGCAAATAAAACTTTCGAGATAGGCCATAGCAACCCATAATCCACAGTCTTATCTAAGCCTGGTGCAACGTCTCTTAAGATTTCTTGAACCTTAGGACCTGAATACAGGGTGGCGGTTAAGTCTATTTGTTTATTTGCAGGGACAGCGATTGGCTGGCTGTTCATACCAATAAAATAATCGCCGCCTGACTCACGGCTAAAGAATTGTCCTGTAAAGTTCTCAGGTGTCCATGCTGAAACAAAATAATGCTGGATAATGCCTACCCAACCCTTGTCACTAGATGCTGTTAATTCGCCATCATTAAAATCTTTAAACTTAAGCTTGCTATATTCGTCATCTGGTGTACCCCAAGCACCACCCAGATAAGTGGCCATACTTAAGGCACCTTTATCAGCCATGCCTGGATCTTTACTACCATCACGCTTTAACTGTGCAAATAGTTGACCATTCCAAGGCTGGGCACTGGTATTATTGATATTATAATTAACAGTAATAGGATATTTACCTTGAGTGAAGGTAAAAGTTTTAGTAATGGTCACACCATCTTGTTTATAGGTTAAAGGGACTTCAAGGGTATTATGGTTCACATCCATCACATAATTATCAGACTCATAGCTATATTTTGCGCGTCCAGCAGCAGTATCAATACCATTCGCACCAACTAAGCCTGATTGCGCCACATACACTCGGTTACTACTGTTTTCAAGCAACACAAATGGCGCTTCGCTATCTAAAGTTGCATCATAGTCACGTAGCGCTGCATAAACAACGTCACCACCTACAGGATCAATTTTAACTTGATAGAGATCTGTTGTTACATTTATCAGTTTAGAGGACACTTTTGCAGTCGTTACTTCATCCTCAGTAGACGGGATGTCTGTTACTATCCCAGTAGGGATATCACTTGCGCCAGTACTGTTTGGTATATCAGAGCCCGATGTAGTGGATACAGAAGGGGTTACTGCGTCTGTTGATGAATCTGGTACATTGGCATAGTCTTTTTGCCAAGCAAGCACCAACAAATAAGCGGTAATCAGCATTGCAATAATGATGAGCACCCGTAGTATCTTTTGCATAAGATTGTCCTAAACAACTCAAAATAAATGAAATAAATAAAATAATAAGCGGATAAACCGAATAAACGTTGGTATATGACCTAAAAACGATTATAAAATGCCAGATATTTTACTAAAAAACAGCGCTAAAAGATATAGAGCCTAGAGTAACCTAATTACAGTACATATTTATTACATGACAGACTAAATCCAAACTTTTAAAACCCCTGATTCTAGAGACTTTTAAAATGGCCTATTTTTAAAGTTCCCTTTTTGTAACAAGCATAGTGATAAACTATGCCCAACTCTAGAGACTATGGTTTAGTCTCGCTCGGTAACTAGAGCTATCTTTATATACTCCGCGTTCAACAATAAAAGTTTCACGTGAAACATCACTACTATCATTTTGATAGTTACCCCTATAATTAACAACATCCGAAGTAACGGAGCTTATAAAAGGATAATAGATGTCTTTATATAAAGGTAAGGGAACAAAATCAATACCATGGCCCCCAAGCGGATGACAACTGCAAATGCGTTTTAAGGCTAATAACCCACCTCTACTTGGCCCGTGCCACTTAATGGCTGTCAATCCATATTCGGAACAAGTGGGATAATAGCGACATCGAGCAGGTAAAACTGGACTAATTATTTTTTGATAAAACTTGATAATGCCCATGAGTATACTGGAACTAAAGCTAGAAATTATTGCCCTCATTTGATGCGCCTTACTCTACACCTTCACACCTTGATTAACGACTACACTATTTAAATAAAATTTAAATAAAGAGAAAGTGAACTCTACTTAAAGATTAAAAATAAACAACGCTGAGCCGCTTATTAATTTATCTTATGACTCATGTCGTTGTTTATCTCCATAACTCGCTTTATGAATAGTTTTACGCAATATAGCTATTATTTCATCCCTTAATTGCTTATTGCTTAGCTGCTGGGGCGATTTTTTAATTATAAAAACAATATCTAAAGCAGGTAATACGGCATAAGTAAGCCTAAACTGCTCTTTGATAATACGCTTGATACGATTACGAGCCACCGCAGTAGGCACTTTTTTTTTGGTAATGGCCATTCCTAAACGTGCTTGGTTTGTCTCAGACTCAGACTCAGAAACAAAAACCATTAAATGAGGCTGATGTACTTTAAAAATTGGGTTATTGAATACTGCTTTAAATTCAGCAGCTTTTAAAAGTCGATTACTCTTTGGATAGCCAAAATCGGTCATGATTAGGTCAACATGAAGTTATAGAATATAAGAATTGAGTTGCAATATAGCGTTATGATAATAAAAAAAGCACCTGATCAAGGTGCTTTTTTATGTTAAATATTTTGTACTGTTGTTATTTATGTCTATCAAAATATCGCCATAAATAAGTCAGAGAAGGGGTAATTGTTTTACTTGAGAATATCCATTCATTTAAGAATTTCAATTACACAGTTAGACGATGACGACCCTTAGCACGACGACGCGCTAAAACTTGACGACCTTTTTTAGTGGCCATACGAGCACGGAAACCGTGTGTACGCTTGCGCTTGATAACGCTTGGCTGAAATGTACGTTTCATAAATCACCTATGACAGGAATAAGTTTAAAAAGAAAAACTGCACTAATAATTTGTAGTAACGTGAGATTATGCCAGTCTAAATGGTTAATGTCAATATTATAAGCACCTTCTTGTTAAAGCAGATTAAGACAGCTTATATTAAAAAACAACCCTGTTTGAGTCATCACATGAATGGTGTAACTGTCTAAAACCACTTTAAAACCCTCTAAGAAACATCCTTTATCGTTTCTTTATCCCTCAAATCTTAATTTTTCAAAGTTTAATAAAAACAATAAAGCCTTACCATTTTTAAGACCCAATGCTAATTATTTTTATTCGTGCTGTTTCCTATTGTACAGGGTAGAAGATATCTATAGACACAATTTTATAGTTTAAAAGTGCTTTTGATTGATGCATTTTAAATACCTTTTTTATCATACTCAGTCAATTTACCCCTAATCAGGGTTCTATAAGAAATCTATTAAATCAAGTTAGCGTAGGTTCAGAAGCATTGCAAAACCTGATAATAAAATAGATTCATAGGTTAAATTATATTTTTCCTCATAGCCTTTACTTTAAATTTAGTTTTGAGTTATCCACAGTTACTGCCTTTGCCCATAACTATATATATATACTCTCTTTTGTTATTATTAGTGAGGTGTTTCTCTGTGTATAACTCAAAAAAATATAATAAAAACAGTATGTTAAACTGTGGTTATTATTGTTTATAAACTGTTCACAAACTCTGTATAACTTCATAAAATTAGTTATCCACAGACTTTATAACAAAGTTATCCACAGATAATTTTGATGTTAATTATATTTTTTTATGCTAAAGTACCACACCTTGAACCAAACCTCGCAATAAGCATATCCACATAAATTATTGCTGCTATTTTTAAAGACTTATTCATAAAACCTTAGTGTGTAAAGCGGGAACAATGCGTCATGTCAGATAGTCTATCGGTGTGGGATAAGTGTCTTAATGAGCTTAAGTACCAGCTCAAAGAAAATGAATTTACGATGTGGTTACGTCCCTTATCTGCAAGAGTTGTTGATAATACGTTGATGTTACTGGCACCAAATCAGTATTTTGTGTCGCACGTGCGTCAGTATCATTTTGCTGATATAGAAGCACTGGCTAAACTGCATAGCCAAGGTAGCATTACGCAAGTCGTTATTCAGGTAGAAGCTAATAATCAAAGCAATAGTGATGATATTAGTCATAACCAAAGCCAAGCAACTGTGTTGGGTGGTAACCGTAATAATGGTTATGATTTACAAGGCAACAGTGCCATTAACTCTACAAGTGATTTAGAGGCTTCACAAAGGGCTAATCAGATAGCATCTGATAAATCGCTAAGTTATATTAATCCTAAGTTTACTTTTGACACATTTGTTAGTGGTAAGACCAATATGCTTGCGTATAAAGCCTGCTATGAGTTAGGTAAAAAGCAGTCTCAAAATCGTCATAACCCTTTATTTATATATGGGGCATCAGGACTTGGTAAAACCCACTTAATGCACTCGGTGGCTCATCGCTACCTCAAAATCGACAAAACGTTTTACTATTTTTCATCTGAAAAATTTATCAATCAGTTGGTTTATGCGCTGCGTAACCAAAAAATTGAACAGTTTAAGAAAAAGATAAAACGGGTTGATTTACTGATTATTGATGATGTTCACGTATTGGCGGGTAAAAATAAATCAAGCAGTGAGTTTTTATCGTTATTTGCTGATTTTATGGTTGAAGGCAAGCAAGTGATTTTAGCTTCAGACCGCCACCCTTCACAAATGACGGAGTTTGATGAAAGGTTTCGCTCACGGTTTTCCTCTGGCTTGGCAGTTGCGATTGAACCGCCTGAAATGGAAACTCGCATGCAGATTTTGCAAAAAAAAGCTAACTTATCTGGTGTTGATTTACCGAAAGAATGTGCGCTATTTATTGCTCAGAATGTGGTTTCAAACGTGCGTCGGCTAGAGGGTGCTTTAAATCAAGTTGTGGCCAATGCCAACTTAACAGGCAACCCAATTGATTTGGAAATGGTTCAATATGCGTTAAAGGACATTATTGCCATTCGTTCACAGGCCGTGAGTATGGATAATATTCGTAAAGTAGTTGCCGAGTATTATGATGTGTCTGTAAAAGATTTAATGAGTAAGAAGCGCACTCGTAGCATTGCTCGTCCCCGTCAGATAGCCATGTCGCTCGCCCGTGAACTTACTAAGGATAGCTACCCAGATATTGGTCAGTCCTTCGGTGGGCGTGATCACACCACGGTAATGCATGCTTGTGATAAAGTGGCGCAGTTACGTAAGGAAGATCCAGTTTTAGATAAAGAATACAAAGCGTTATCAATGACACTACAAGCTGGCTAACAACTACAAGCTGACTAACATAGGATAGATGACGCAGGTTATTAGCAAAAAATAACTATCAGGCTTCAATAGCTTATGTTCAATAAGTGATTAACAACAAGTTAACCTTAGGGATATGGCTATTTAGCGGTATGGCTATGCAGATACCCTAACATTTGGGTATACTAGCTGGGTAGCTGTATGATCAGTATCAAATAAAAACCCAAATTTAAGTGGATAGATATTTTAAAATAAAAATAATGAATGCTCTTTAAGATACTCTATCTCTTTTCCAGTTATTAAAACCCAATTAAAGAGTTTTATTATGCAACTGTCGATAAACCGTGAGCTGCTTCTAAAAGCCATAAACTTGATTGCTAAAGCTGCTGACAAGCGCCACAATATGGTAGTACTTGGTAATATAAAAGTAGAGGTTTCTGAGCAATTATTAACGTTAACTGCATCAGATCTTGAAGTCGAGTTAACTGCACAAGTGAAGCTTGGGAATGGGGCCAGTGGCCAAATTGGTGCAACGACCTTACCAGCCTCCAAGCTACAAGACATTTGTAAGCTTTTGCCAAAAAATGCCATGATTGATATCAAGGCTGAGACAAATGAGCGATGCGTCATTGTTAGTGGTAAAAGTCGATTTGTATTAGGTACTTTGCCAGCGGAGGATTTTCCTCTACTTGGTGAGCCTGCAAATATTATACCGCTTACCCTCAGCCGTGAAGTGCTTTTGGACTTAATGACCAAAACACAGTTTGCAATGGCCATTCAAGATGTGCGCTATTATTTAACAGGTATGCTGTTTGAGGTAGCACAGCGTCAGCTGACGACGGTTGCCACAGACGGACATCGGTTAGCCTTAGCCCGAAGTGCCATTGAGGTCGCTGATGATCTTGAAATGCAAGCTATTTTACCCCGCAAGGCGGTCATTGAACTTGAGCGTTTAATGGCAGAACTGGGTAAGCTATTGGGTGATAAAGACGGTAATTTAACCTTAAGCTTTGGTCGCGAATTTTTGAAAGTAAGTTTGCCTTTTGGCAATGTTGACAGCGCTGGTATGATAGATGATTCAGTGAAAGTGACCTTTAACGCCCGTTTGATTGATGGTAAATTCCCAGATTATCGCCGTGTAATGCCTGCCAATACTGATAAAGTAGCGCTTGCAAACAAAGAAAAAATGACGGATGTTCTAAGACGGGTCGCTATTTTAAGTAATGAGAAGTCGCGCGGTGTTATTTTTAAGTTTTCAGACGATGGCGATGTTGAGGTTCGTGCCAATAATGCTGAGCAGGATGAAGCGGTCGAAGCGTTACAAGTGCAGTATCAAGGCGAATCCATTGAGTTGTCCTTTAATGCAGCGTATTTGCAGGATGTATTGGATGTTTTAAATGGCGATGTACAGATTCATATGAGTCAAGCCAATAGCTCGGTATTGGTCAATCAGCTAAACGATGTGCAGCATCAGTATGTGATTATGCCAATGCGTATATAATGAGCCTATATTGGATTTGGCCAACAGTGCTATTGTTTTCTGATCGTGTTAATCGTTATTTTAACACTTGAATGATGAACGTTTTATAAGACCTAGTGAATAACTCTCACTGGGTTTTATTTTATTCAATACCTAGGGATACTTCAAAAGCTGATCTCTCAAAATAAGAGATATTGATATAAATATACTCTATATTATGTTAAATAATATGTTCGACTTATGTTGACATTATTGGATAACTTACCTTTTAATCTATAATTATCGTTGTTAACTTTAATGGCTAAGGCGTGTCTATATGCTAACTCAACTTAGCATCTATCATTTACGTAACTTGCAATCAGTGAGCTTTAAAGCGGGAATATGTAATGTGTTTATTGGTGCTAACGGAAGCGGTAAAACCTCTCTTTTAGAGTCTTTATATCTTTTATCGCGTGGTAAGAGTTTTCGCCATCATCAACCAAAACGTTATATTTCTCATCATCAACCTCATACTACAGTACATGCGAGACTTTCAAATGGCGAGAGTATGGCAATTCAAAAATCGCAAGATGCGAGTACTGTATTACGCCTAGGGCAGCAGCATGTATATGTGCAGAGTGAGCTGACTCGTCAGTTGCCTACGCTGCTTATAGATCCCTCTTCAATGGACATTTTAGAAGTGGGAAGCAGCAGTAGGCGCCAGTTGTTAGATTGGATAACGTTTCACGTGAAACAGGGCTTTCATCCACAGTGGGTAGCTTATCAGCGATTGTTAAAACAGCGTAATGCATTGCTTAAAAAGTCTCACAACTTGTCGGGTCTCCAAAAACAAGAGTTGGCATCATGGGATAAAGGCTTGGCCAATCACGCCGCCCTAATTACACATTACCGTCAACAAGTTTTTGAGACGTGGCAACCTCTATTTGATGGCATGGTCAAGCAGCTGCTACCTGACTATGCTCCGTATATTCAATTACGTTTTATGCCTGGCTACAATACAGACGTCCCTTTAGACGAATTGTTACAACGGCGTTTACAGCAAGATATTCAAATGGGGTATACACGGATTGGATGCCATAGAGCCGATATTCAGGTACTGTGGGTTGATAACGCTGAGGCTCGGCAAGAAGTGCATGAGCAAAGCACTGATTCTGATAACTATAAGCCATTTTCTAATGATGTGAGCTTAGATTCACAAGGCTTAGATCCACAAGGATGCGAGTTGAATCAAGAGGATCAGCATACGGATGATGAGACTGATTTTTTTGATGCCACAGTTGGCACAGTGCGTGAGCAAGCAGCAAATGTATTGTCGCGTGGAGAGAAAAAACTACTCATTACGGCCTTAAGATTGTCACAACTCCCTTTATTAGCGGGGGAAAATCAATTGCCCTTTCAACAGGTAAAGCTTGGCGCGCAAAATTTAACCACGTATGGGAAACAACCAACCCATAACCTACCTTCTTATAATTTTTATGGGTCGTCAGTATCTACTCGCCATTCCACTCAAGATATGTCCCCTAACAACGATCAGAGTGTTTTACCCTTAGTGCTATTAGACGACATCACTGCAGAGCTTGATAAAAGAGCTTTAGATATACTTCTACAGACTTTAGCTGCCTTATCCTGTCAGGTTTTTATTACCAGTCTCGATGACTCTTTGATCGATCAAGTGAAACATTATTGGTCAGATATTAATATGTTTCATGTGAAACATGGCAATTTACAAGCTATAACAGGGGACTAAAAATCAGAGTTTTAGTCTCAAAAAGTTATCTAAATTTTAATTTAATTGATTCCTATCGATTATTGGTGCATCCCATTACAAATATGTTTTTAAAAGCAAAAAATGCTATAATAAGCGATAGATTTTTTATTGATTTTATTGGTGTATTAAAAGCTGTTAACCGAATTTAGAAAACTAAAGCTTAAGCCTGAATTATTGAAGTTGTTCTTACTTTTCGCAATCGGAAGCGGATTAATTAACAGTACTCTAAAATAAGCGAGAAGGCATTAGTACACTGCTTAATATTTCATATAAATTGCTGAAAGTTCAGTATTGCTGTTTTTGTAAAGGATGTGTCATGAGTGAGTCAAACCCCGTAACCGAAAATGAACTAATAGAAAGTCTTGCAGAGGGTACTAATTTAGCTGATTTACCTGCAGATGCCTTGCCAGAAGAATATAGTTCAAAAAATATTCGGGTACTGAGAGGTCTTGAAGCCGTGCGTGTACGTCCTGGTATGTATATTGGGGATACGGACGATGGTACAGGTCTGCATCATATGGTATTTGAGGTAGTCGATAACTCAATTGATGAAGCCTTGGCCGGCCATTGTGACCAGATTGATATTATTATTCATGAAGATGAGTCAGTTAGTGTCATGGATAATGGCCGAGGTATTCCTATCGATGTCCACCCTGAAGAAGGGGTATCCGCTGCTCAGGTCATTATGACGGTATTGCATGCAGGCGGTAAATTCGATGACAATAGCTACAAAGTATCTGGTGGTTTGCATGGAGTGGGTGTATCGGTAGTCAATGCCCTATCTAAAAAGCTTGAAATGAACATTTGGCGCGAAGGTTATCATTATCAGCAAACCTATAGTGATGGAGTACCAGATAGTGATATCCAAGAATTAGAAAAGACTGATAAAACAGGTACTCAGATTCGCTTTTATCCGAGTTCAGACGTGTTTACTGGCACTGTGTTTGAGTATGAGATCTTAGCAAAACGCTTACGTGAGCTGTCGTTTTTGAACTCAGGAGTACGTATTGTTCTAACGGATGAACGTACAGATAAAAAGCATGTGTTTGAACATAAAGGCGGTCTATCTGAGTTTGTGGCTTATATCAATTCGGGTAAAGAAGGCTTAAATGACGTGTTTCATTTTGTTAGTGAACAAGATGATGGCATTGTGGTTGAAGCGGCTTTACAGTGGACAGATACCTACAATGAAAAAGTATTGTGCTTTACTAACAATATTCCTCAAAAGGATGGCGGCACTCACTTGTCTGGCTTCCGATCTGCTTTAACCCGTTGTCTAAATAGCTATATGGACAATGAAAAACTAATGAAAAAGGAAAAGGTCAATACAACAGGCGATGATGCACGTGAAGGCCTTACCGCTATCGTTTCAGTAAAAGTACCTGATCCTAAGTTCTCAAGCCAAACCAAAGATAAGTTGGTGTCTAGTGAAGTAAAATCAGCTGTTGAATCGGCTATGCATGATAAGTTTAACGACTATCTGCTTGAGCATCCGGGCGCTGCCAAATCTATTGCTAATAAAATTATAGACGCTGCTCGAGCGCGTGATGCTGCCCGTAAAGCGCGCGAGTTAACCCGTCGTAAAACCACCCTTGATATCGCTGGCCTACCGGGTAAATTAGCCGACTGCCAAGAAAAAGACCCTGCATTGTCTGAGCTTTATATTGTGGAGGGCGACTCGGCAGGTGGTTCTGCTAAGCAAGGTCGTAGCCGAAAAAACCAAGCCATATTACCGCTTAAAGGTAAAATTCTTAATGTGGAGCGGGCGCGATTTGATAAAATGCTATCGTCTGCTGAAGTCGGTACGTTAATTACGGCTTTAGGGTGTGGTATTGGCCCCGATGAATACAATCCAGATAAAGTGCGTTATCACAAAATCATCATCATGACCGATGCTGATGTTGATGGATCACATATTCGCACCCTCTTATTGACCTTCTTTTTCCGTCAAACACCTGAGCTTATTGAACGGGGTTATATTTATATTGCTCAGCCACCTTTGTATAAAGTTAAGAAAGGCCGTCAAGAGCTTTATTTAAAAGATGATGAAGCGCTCAAAGCCTATTTGTTGTCTTCTACTATTGATGAAATGAAGCTTCATGTCAGTGAGGATGCTCCTGCTATAACCGGTCAAGCCCTTGAGACTCTTTTAAATGATTATAACCAAACCCAATTGGTGAAAGCACGATTACAAATCCGCTATCCTGCCGTATTACTTGATGCATTAACGCATGTGCCTAAACTTACTACTGAAATGACGTATGATTTTGAGGCGATGAGCCATTGGAAAACGCAACTTCAAGTGCAGCTTGAACGATTTGGCAAAGATTTAAGCCCTGAGATTGAGCTTGATGATATCCACGCACCGAAAAAAGACGAACTGTCAGAAGCGGTAAAAGATGCTAATAATCAATTTAAATTTAAAGTTGGGGCTAAAGTAGATAACCCGAATGACAATATTGAAGAGGCTCAAATAATTGAAGGCAAAGATAGCGAAATGCTATCGACCAAGTCACAGTGGCTACCTCGTATTACTATTTATGTGCATAATCTTGCCCAGCATTATCTATTAGATTCCGGGTTCTTTAATTCTGGTGAGTATGCGCGTTTGATGCGTTTATCAAAAGAATGGAACACGCTCTTAACTGATACGGCATTTATCCGTCGTGGCGAAAAAGATACCCTACTACGTGATTTTGACCATTTATGGCAACAGGTCATGCAAGATGCCCGTCGTGGCTTAGCTGTACAGCGTTATAAAGGTCTAGGCGAGATGAATGCAGACCAGCTGTGGGATACCACGATGGATCCTGAAAATCGCCGTATGTTGAAAGTAACGATTGAAGATGCTATTGCTGCTGACCATCTGTTTATGTGTTTAATGGGGGATGATGTTGAACCACGTCGTCAATTTATTGAAGAAAATGCTTTAACTGTGACTAATTTAGATATCTAAAGTATCGATTTATTGGCTCAATACCTTTTTATTGGCTCAATAACTTTGCTAGTCACTTCTAGATTAAAAGTCATCTTACTTGTAAGGTGGCTTTTTTTGTTTCACGTGAAACTTATTTATGATTAAATAGACGTTGAGTAAAGGAGTAAACGATGTGCTTGAAGTGATTCTATTAGCGATTGCCCTAGCCATGGATGCCTTTGTCGTCTCCATTGGTTTAGGGGCTAAACAGTCTGGTACGCTCGCTATCAGTACTAATCGGCATGGCATTAATTTTAAGCCAAAAAATAAGCAAATAGTCCTGAAACTGGCATTACTGGCTGGACTATATTTTGGGTTTGCTCAAGGCGTTATGCCTTTAATTGGCTATTTATTAGGCTCAGCGATAATTGGCTGGTTAGCCTCTGCTGCACCGTGGATAGGCTGTATTATTTTAGTTATACTAGGCGGCAAGATGCTTTATGAAGCCTTAACTGGTAAAGTGGAAGATGAGCTTGGAGCGTCTTTAGCTACTATTAAAATAGATCATAAATTAATGACATCATTGGCACTTGCCACCAGTATTGATGCCATGGCAGCTGGATTTACCTTAAACCTATTATCCGTTAATGCATGGTTAGCCTGTACGATTATTGCTGTGATAACGGCTGTATTGAGTTTTATTGGAGTCTATTTAGGTCGTCAATCCGGTACTTGGCTGGAAGATAAAGCAGAAATATTAGGCGGTGTGGTGTTAATCGCTATTGGTATTAAGATGGTATTGTAGTTGGCAGTTTATATTCAATCAGCCATAAAAAAGACCTTTTGTTATATACGAAAGGTCTTTTTTAGTTCTAAATGGAATTATGCGTTGTTTATATTTACTTAAAACGCCATGCTAATATACGCGTCGCTTTTTGACCGTGTTGCATATTGATGGTTTTAATTTGTCTGGCGCCCCCTTCTCTTAATAGCGCATCAAGCGCTTTTAGATTCTCAGCTCTTGAGACTAATGTCGTAAACCAATTGACTTGATTAGCATACTGCACACTTTCTTTAATCATCTGACTGATAAAACCAAGCTCACCGCCCTTAGTCCATAATTCAGAATTCTGCCCACCAAAGTTGAGGTTATTGGTTGCATTGGCCTGTTTGCTTGCTGCACTATTACTTAGCTGGCTATTCGGGTTACGACGAGCACGGTTTTTTTGCAGTTTTGACTGCTTACGTTGGTTGGCATCTAAGACATCTTCCATTGACCCATGAAAGGGCGGATTGCATACCGTGATATCGAAGTAGTCATGCTCACCGATGACGCCTTTAAATATATTTTTTGGATTGGGCTGAAGTTTGACAGTTACTAGTTTTTTAAGATTGGGATTAAGCTCGCAAATAGTTTTCGCCGTATTAAAGGCCATTTGGTTAATATCAGTGGCGGTAAAATACCAGCCATAGCTTTGACTACCGATAATAGGATAAATACAACTCGCCCCAGTACCGATATCTAACACACGTGGTTTTTTATTTTCTAATTCATTAGCATTCTTGGTGTTGTTATTTGCCAATAAATCCGCCACTTGATGAATATAATCAGCACGGCCAGGAATAGGCGGACACAAATAACCTTTAGGTAAATCCCAATACTTAATGCCGTAATGCAAGGCCAACAAGGCTTTATTCAGCGTCAGCACTGCTTCAGCGTCTGAAAAATTAATCGTCGGCTCACCGCTAGGGTTAGTAATGGTGTGCTTTGCTAATTCAGGCAATGCCTTGGTTAGTTTATCAAAATTATAACGACCTTGATGCGGATTGCGTGGGTGTAAGCTGCTAGATTTAGGGGGAGGCGTTTGTTGATTAGACTTATTTACAGGCTGTGTCATAGAGTACAAAAACTTATCAAATGTGGATGGATGAATGCTAGTTTAACAGATTTGGTCAAGTAACATCGAGCTCAAAACGCCCTCCTATCAGCACGCTCTTAACCTAAAAGCCTGTTAAGGTGCGAGCTAGTCTTCATATTCTTAATCTTGGATATGATGCTTATTGTTTAAATCCTAGCGTTTTTATAGTGCTTTTAGCTGGGTACAGTCAAAAATTAAGCGTTATTAAAGATGAGGTATTTGCTACATTTATATCATAGAGCTATAGTAAATATAAACGATAACCAACTTAAATAATAAACACCACAACAATAAAAGGTATGCCCCATGAGCTCCAAACAAACCAATAAAGATGCCCTTTCAGACAGCCGTATCACTTATCAAACCGATGGCTATGTGTGCTTCATTGGGCTTAACCGTATCGACAAACGCAATGCCTTTGACAGTCATATGATTGCACAGCTATCTGATGCCCTAACCCGTTATGAAGCTGATAGTGAGCTACGTTGTGCGCTAATTTTTGCCCATGGCGAGCACTTTACTGCGGGGCTGGATTTAATGGAACTACAAGACAAACTCGATAAAGGCGTGTTTAATTTTGATGACAGCCAAATTGACCCGTGGGGCATCTCAGGCAAAAGACGCACGAAGCCGATAGTCGTCGCTGTCCAAGGCACTTGTTTTACCGCTGGTATTGAACTGATGCTAAATGCTGATGTTGTGGTTGCTAGTAGCGACTGTAACTTTGCCCAAATGGAAGTTCAACGTGGCATCATGCCATTTGGCGGGGCAACCGTTCGATTTGTAGCGGCCGCAGGGTGGCAAAAAGCCATGCCGTACCTATTAACTGGCAAGCCGTTTGATGCCATTACAGCTGAGCGTTTAAGTCTTGTTAGCGAAGTTGTCGAATCAGGTAGCCAGTATGATAAAGCACTTGAGTGGGCACAACAGATCAGTAAAGCCGCCCCTCTTGGCGTGCAAGGCGTATTGGCCTCCGCGCAAGATGGCGTTCTCAATGGTGCTAGCAGTGCCTTGACCAATATCCATAGCTTCTTACCCTCGTTGTTTCATTCAGAAGATGCCAAAGAGGGCGTCATGTCTATGGTTGAACGACGTGAGGCTGATTTTAAGGGCCGCTAGAGGGCGATTAATCTATATGACTCATAAAGACTTGAATCGATACTGCATTTAGGTCAAGCGTGATGGGCAAGGTAGACAATAGTCATAGGTAGCAATAATGTTAGATGATGCGGTACGATTTTTAGCACGAGTGGTATTCGAAATAGTCGGTCCAGTCGTCCTTGAAGGCGTATTTAACCTCATAACTTGGCGTATTAAAGGGCATCCATATATTACCTGTCATTATCGTGGTTTTATGGTGGCGCTGGTTGTTTATATTTTTCTCACTCTCAAGCATTACTTTATAGACCAAAACCTCTCTATTATGGCACTTTCAGATTTTGGGCTGAGCGCTAAGATATGGGGTGTTCTAACGCTACTACTTATGATCATAACCTCAATAGTGCGTCATATTGAAATTGAAAGTGAGGTAGATAAAGATAAGTATTAACTACTATCATCAACATCTCGACTATTGGCTCATTTTTAGTCTCAGTGCGGTGATGATTTATTTAAATAACGATTAGGTTTTAGGGCGGGTTGTTAAATGCTTAACTGAGATAAATATCAATGAAGCTATTTCCCGCTTTTTGCTACTATCTGCTGTCTTAAGTCGGGCGATGGGCTAAGGTTTGGCATGTCGCCTGCTTCGCGCGCCACGCCAAAACCAAGCCCTCGCAACCGCCTTTAGCCACCAGTATATCCGCTTCAATCGGGGCTAGCGGTGAGATCATTATCTTATAATCATGTATCGTAGTTTTAACTGTATCATTTAAAAACTGTTTAATTTGTCGGTTAGAGCTGTAGTGTCACTTTAATAAAAATATAGATTTATTTAGTATTTTTAAATGAGCAAACCCAACTTTAATAAGCATTTATTTTGTTCAAGGTAATTATATGGATATCCAAGATTCAGAATCTCCCAAACAGTTTCTTAAGAATAGACGTCCCGAGCAATTCTCTACTTCTGAAGAATCAATCACAGGTCAACTTGATAGAGTACACCTCGAAAACTACTTGATTAGCCTTAATACGAAGAGCAAAGAACTACAGTTTGAGACCTTTGCTAAGGAACTTTGTCAAAAAGTGATTTGTCCGAACTTGTTAGAACAAACGGGACCCGTAGCGGGTGGAGATGGTAAAACAGATACTCAAACCTTCCCTGTATCAGAGCAAAATAAATTACTTTGGTATGTAGGCGTCAATAACAATGCTAACAATGAGCGTTGGGCATTTGCTGTTAGTACGCAAAAATCATGGAAATCGAAATGTAAAACTGACGTTAAAAAAATAATCGAAACCGAACGAGGTTATACAAAGGTATTTTGTATCACTAATCAACTTATTAAAGCTAATCAAAGAAGTGCGCTTGAAGATGAGCTATCGAAACAATACAACATTCAGGTATGTATTTTAGATTTAAGCTGGATACTTGATGAAACCTATAAGAATAAACTGGAAAATATTGCTATTGAGACACTTCAAATACCTACAAGCTTTAAGCGAGAAACTATATTAAGCGCTGATGACTATAGTAAAAAGCAAAGGTTTGACGAGCTAGAGTGTCAGATTAATAGTGAAATTAAACCTGATAATATTAGCCATAATAAAGTTGGTATTTTTTTAGAAGTTGCTAATTTGAGTAAGCAACTAGAACAACCTGTATTCCAAACTCAAGGATACTATGCTCGCGCTGTTAACATAGCAAAGCGTTTTGGCACAACAAACCAACTCTTCAATGCTTATTACAGCTACGCACGAGCATCTTATTACTGGTTTGAGGATTTTGATTTATTTAAAATTAACTTCATTTCTATTTATGAATTAATCACTGAATCTAGCAACTCAATACTTTGGGATGATTTCGTAACTCTCTTAACTATTTATATTACTGAAACGTATATAAAGACTAATAAAGAGGGCATACAAGATGATTCGATAGTAGCACACACAATTAATCAATTAAAAGATATCTCAAAGGACAAAAGTCGCCCAAGCAACTCTTTACAGGCTGAGTTATCCTTAACTAGGATTGAACTAATTTTGTTTTTTCAAGATTATGAAAAAATGAATGAGATTTTTTATAGAATACTAAGTATTTGTGAAGATGGTGAGTATTTAGTAGGTTTCCCATTTGAAAATGTTTATGGCTACATTAACGAGCTAGACAACTTGTTTAGTGAGTATACAGGCTATCAGGCTCTACAAGATTATCTTACAGAGCAGTCAATAAAGAGACATGGAGATACAAAAGTCAGTAGACTGACACTCGAACGTGGTTTGAGGCAAGCTGAGAAGAAAAACTATTACAAAGCTATTCAGTTGATTGGAAAAACACTTGCTCCTCTTAATAAAGAGGAATCCATAGAAGATGTGACATTTGCTAATATGGCTTTAGCAACCATATATACGCAAGTAGACTTACATTGGGCTGCTAGAGGAAGTCTTTTAATAGTTTCTTCTCTATTAACCAACTACTTCCATAAAAATGGAGTCATTTTATCTAAAGCTGTTGAAGCTTACTTTTCTGTAGCTTGGAATGAGTTAGTCCTTGGACGTATAGCTCAGTCTCTCACATGGTATGAAACTGCTTTGTTAAGTTCTCAAGCAATTAGTAGCGAATTTATCGATGAAGATAAAATTGAGAATTTTGATGGATGTTTAGCACACCTTTTACTTAATTGTGATTTAAAAGATATTCAGGAGCTAGAATATTTAGTCGAAAGTTTAGAGGCTTTTGGATTATTTTACTCTAAGGTTGCTTTACTATATGTTCTTGGCTATGAAGATGAGGTTAAGAAGCTACTCGACTGTGATGATGAAAAAAGAATATTACAATTAATGGTTGATTTTAGAGACAGCGATACAGGGCATCCATTGTCAAAACTATTGTTATTAACTCCCAAATATATTAGCTACTCATCCAAAGTCTTAGGATGTGAGGTGAAAGTATCCTTTCCTAATAAAACCCCTTTTATTGAGTTAGCGGAAGCTATCTATACTAGCCTTGAAAGCTTTCTTGCCACCGCTTTAACAGACGATATTTATGCAAAAATCCCTAAAATTTATATTGATATCTCTTCTTTTGAAGATTCCGATACCTTATTAAGTTATGAGTTCTCTGTACAGGACAGAGGTTCAGTTTTCGAAGTTTTTTGTCATCCTTATACATGGGCTAGTTTAAATCCCACTAATAAACCTGTCATAAACAAACAGTTTGAGTTTTTTATCATTAGTTTGATTGATAAAGCATTTATTATTAAAGATCTTGAAACCAGTCTTAAAAAAATGATTACTGAAGATTTGGTCTTTGCTCGTTCTATGATGTTTGAGACATGTTTAGGGGCGATATATAACGTTCTTGGAGAGAATGCAAATCAAAATTTATTAGATAAGCTGACTCAAGGAGAACGATATCCTTTAATGAGAAAAGCTGTTTGGGATAGTACTATACCCAAAACAATTGAAAAGATGGAGGAAGTTAAAATTGGTGACCATAATGATGTGCCTTATTTTGAGATGGAAGAGCACAAGCATAGTGAATTAGCCATAACTTCACTAATTAGAGTCGACTTATGGGATACTACTGTATGGAATGGTGTTGGCTATGCTGTCCTGCCTAATGAATCACCCTACATGTTTCTGCTTTTTAAAGATAGAGAACAAGGATTAAGAATATTTAGAGATTTAATCGAACAACTTACATCTGTTGATCGGGATAATAGACTTCGTATCTCTGTCATTAGGGGTATTGATAAATACAACCCAGCTTATTATAGAGTTGTTATATCTGAAAACATTAAGGAAAGAGGAAAAGCTAAACTTATAACAATGATATCTCGCATTCAAACTATGCAACCTAGTAGCGATTCGGGTTGGAATGCTTTCGAAAGTTTGTATAATAAATTTCATAACTTTAAAATAGCACCAGCTTATATAGTTGAAGGAAAAAGCGAACCTAAAGTTGCATTCGACTTAGCTATTAAATTGAAACACATTGTTATAAAACAAGCATGGGAAATAAGCATCAATGATTTAGAAAAAGTAGCTATTTACTCTGATGACAATATAATTGTGCCTGTAGGTGTGGAAAATCCTCCTTATCTTAAAGCTTTGGAGTCAATGGAATTTAGCAGTAGAAAACAATAGTACTAAATAGTGCTTCAAGTATTTTTAGTCTAAGGGTGTTTTTAATATCAGCCAAAACTACCCCTCTTCAATCCCCTTTAAATAAGCCATCCCAAACACTTGTTTGAGATGGCTTTTCACACATTTTAATATCTTGAATAAATCGGTATTACTTCAGTAACCGCTTTAGCCTAAATGAACGTGAAACTATTACAAAGCTTATCAATGCAATAGCGATAATGCAGATAGCAATGAACGATGAACAAAAAGGTCTTTTGTGATGTGGTTTTTAAAAAAGGCACATCATTGGTGATAAATATCTAAGATTTATTAGCTAAATTATAAAAAAGCTTAAATGATATGAGAGTATAAAGCTAACTTGTAATATATACCAAGCAAGTTATAGTTTAATCCTTTTTTTTGATCTTTCTATCAAGGCCAATCCCATGACCATTCGCCCAATGACAATTGCTGATTACGATGCTGTCTACACCCTATGGATAAACACCCCAAACATGGGACTTAACGACGTTGACGACTCGCAAGCAGGCATCGAGCGGATGTTGAAGCGCAACCCAACTCTAAGCTATGTCGCAGAAAGCGATAATGAAAATGGCAACAAACAAATTGTCGGAGTGATTATCGCAGGCGAGGACGGTAGACGAGGTTATATCTATCATACCGCGGTGGATACTGCTTATCGTAATCAAGGCATCGGGCAGGCTTTGGTACACAATGTACTGGATGAGATGAAGCGTTTGTCCATAGCCAAAGTTGGGTTATTTATCTTTAAGGACAATCAGATCGGTAATGGGTTTTGGAACAAGCTTGGTTTTGACGTACGTGAAGATATTCATTATCGAAATAGTGCACTCACTGAGATAGAGCGAATCGATACGTAAGGGTATAGAACGAGCTACCATGATGACAAGTCGCTAATTATCTACCCGCTGTCCTTGATGGTTAATTTTATGCCAACCTACATCTTCAATGATTTTTACACTAAATAAACCATTGTTATAGGCACCCACTAAATCATACTTAAAAGGAATGACCACTTCACCTTGGTTATTAATAAAACCAAATTTATCGTCTATCATAACAGCGGCTAACCCAGCTTCAAAACAGAAGGCTTCCTCATAGACAAATGGAATTATGACGTGTTGTTGACGGTTGATAAATCCATACTTCCCCTCTTGTTTGACAGGTGCAAGCCCATCGACGAAGCCTGAAGCTTCTTCATACTCAAAGGGTACAACAATATTGCCTTGCTGGTCTAAATAGCCCCATTGATCGTCACGTTTCACAGCTAATAGGCCTTCATTAAAATAACCCATATCCTCAAATTCAATAGGAATCACAATCTCGCCAGCCGTATCAATGATACCCCACCTATTATCTTGTTGAACTCTAGCTAAGCCTTCTTCATTAAAATCTAAGTAATGATTGTCATAGACAAAAGGAATGACGATATCACCCTGAGTATTAATAACCCCTGTTTTATTGTATTTACGCACAGAGCTTAACCCTTTATAGAAAAAGCTCGCACTGTCGTAATACGGGATTACCAGTTGACCTTGAGTGTCTATAAACCCCCAACTTTCATCCATTCTAACTCTTGCCAAACTGCCTTCAGAAAAAGAATTGGCATGGTCATATTGAAAGGGTATGACGACCTCATTATTAGGATTTATAAATCCGAATTTGCCGTCTTTTTTGACGGGTGCAAGACCTTGGGAAAAGTGTGATGCGTCTTGATATTCAAAGGGAATGACAGTCTCACCTTGATAGTTAATAAACCCACATAAAAAAAGATGAGTGTCGTCTTCAATTTGCACGCCTATTAATTCATCGCCAAATCCTGTCACACCTATATATTTAGGTTCTATAACTAGGTTGCCTGATTTATCAATAAACCCATATTTATTATTAATTTCGATTATGTCGAGTATCGGGTCTTGGACAGTCGTTTTGGTGTAAGGAGATATAATGGATGAAATAAATGTAGTATAAGAGGATATATTTGGAGTATTTTTATTTGAGACCATAATGGAGGGGGTTACCGTAGTACCTTGAGTGTTAATTACTTCAGTTTTACAACGGCTACGGACTAAGCTTAAACCATCTTTAAACGAGGTGGCATTTTCATAATAAGGGATTACCAGTTGACCCTGAGTGTCTATAAACCCCCAACTATCATCCATTTCAACTCTTGCCAAACCAAGTTCAGAAAAAGCATCGGCATGGTCATATTGAAAAGGTATGACGACCTCGTTATTACGATTTATAAATCCGAATTTGCCGTCTTTTTTGACGGGTGCAAGACCTTGGGAAAAGTGTGATGCGTCTTGATATTCAAAGGGAATGACAGTCTCACCTTGATAGTTAATAAACCCACATAAAAGAAGGTAAGACTTATCATCAATTTGCACGCCTATTAACCCATCCCCAAACCCAATGACACCTATGTATTTAGGTTCTATAACTAGATTGCCTGACTTATCTATAAACCCATATTTATTATCAATTTCAATTATGTCGAGTATAGGGTCTTGTAAAGTCGGTTCTGTATCAGTACAAATAAATGACGTATATACTGATGTATTTGGTACATTTTTATTTAATGCCATAAGGGTTTGACCGTTTGAAGTAGCTTGACACGCTATCAGAAGCAGAGTCGTTATTAACGATAAGCTAGCAAGAGCTAAGACACACTTAAATTAAACTTAAAATAGGTTTATAGATTCTACAGTATTAAAGATAGGTAGAAAGATAAATAGCATAAAACACCACTCTTATACCTTTCAGGAGACCACCATGCAATACAATTTTGACGAAGTTATCGACAGAAGTCATACCGGGTCGATTAAATGGCATTATGAGGACGACACCATTCCGCTATGGGTGGCGGATATGGATTTTAAAGCACCCAAACCCGTGTTAGATAGCCTTCAACATATCATCGACCACGGTATATTAGGCTATACCAAACAAACCGATGCGTTATATCAAGCAATTATAAAATGGCATGGTAGTCGCTATGATTTGCACCTAAAGCCTGAGCAAATTATATTCTCCCCCGGTGTGGTACCAAGTATCTCGCTGATGATCAATGTGTTCACCCAAGTGGGCGATGCGGTACTCATAAACGACCCCATTTATGCACCTTTTGTTACTAAAACAAAGCTTAATGGCTGTCAGGTTATTCGCTCTGCGCTTGTCGAGCAAGACGGAAAGTATGTCTTTAATTTAGACGATATCGAAGCCAAAATTAAAAAGCATAAAATTAAAGTTTTCTTGCTGTGTAATCCGCATAATCCGGGCGGGCGTGTCTGGACGGCAGAGGAGTTATCAGCGTTGCTTGACGTGTGCCAAAAGCACGATGTGGCGATTGTCAGTGATGAGATTCACCAAGATTTGACCTTGAGTGGTTACACATTTACACCCTTTTTAAAGCTTGCAGCAGCAAAGGGATATGCACACCGCGTGGTAAGTCTGACCTCAATGACCAAGACCTTCAATGTAGCGGGTATTAAAGGTTCGATGATATTTGCTAAAGATAAGGCATTAATTGAGCAAATTAAGCAAAAACAGCGCTTAAATGACGAATATGAGCTCAATTTATTGGCGTATACAGTGATGCAAAGTGCGTATGAGCATGGAGAGCAGTGGCTCACACAAGTACTGGAATATATCGAGCAAAATATCGATTTAACCATTGAGTTTTTGACATCACATTTACCAGATATTAAGGTAATGCGTCCAGAGGCCTCATATTTAATTTGGCTGGATTGTTCTGCTTATGCGGATGATGACAAGCTGCTTTATGACAAGTTACGCCAAGCCAAAGTGGAGTTAAACTCGGGCATCAAATATGGTAATGAGGGACATTTAAAGGTGCGACTCAATGTGGCGTGTCCGAGAGCGTTATTGCGTGAAGGTTTGAACCGTATTCATCAGGCATTATCTACGGATTGATTACCTTATCACTTTGGTTGGCGAGCAAAGGCAAGGAAGGAATAGGTACAAACAAAATAGGGTAGAAGTTGTATAGCGTTACTCAACTCAGCAGCTCAGTAGGACTAACCCTCTAAATAACCATAGCCGTTAGGCAGTTAGCCAAAGTGACAGCTAGCCAAGACAGTTAGCCAAGACAGTTAGCCAAAGTGACAGCGATTTTAGACTTAGGATAACCCTGAAATATTACCTTCAGCATCAATATCGATATGTTTAGCAGAAGGGTGTTTGGGTAAACCTGGCATTCTCATGATATTGCCACAAATGACCACAATAAATCCTGCACCAACAGAGACACTAACGTCTCGCACATAAATATTAAAACCAGCAGGGCGTCCAAGTAGTTTGGCATTATCAGTTAACGAGTATTGTGTTTTAGCGATACAAATAGGCATTTTATCTAGGCCTATATCTTCTAAGCGGCGAATTTTTGCCATAGCAGTGGTGCTAATTTCAATATCATCTGCCCCATAGACTCGAATGGTAACCGCTCTAATCTTATCAATAATGCTGTCTTCATTAGCATACGCCAGTTTAAAGCTGCTCGGTTGATTCTCATGACTGGCAAGTAGGTCTAGTAGTGTTTGAGCAAGGGACTCTCCACCAGCGCCCCCTTTTTCCCAAACTTGGCACAGCTCAACCTTTACTCCTTTATCGGCACAGGCTTTACGCACTAGCTCAACTTCGGCATCTGTGTCACTGATAAAGTGATTAATAGCGACAACAATGGGTAAACCAAACACTTCTTTCATGTTTTCTATGTGTTTTAGCAGGTTGGGCAGGCCTTTTTCTAACGCTGCTAAATTCTCTTCCGTAAGGTCAGATTTTGGCATCCCTCCGTTGTATTTCAGTGCTCGAATGGTTGCGACAATGATGGCCGCATCAGGCGTCAGCCCTGCTAAGTTACATTTAATATCACAGAATTTTTCGGCGCCAAGGTCAGCCCCAAAGCCTGCTTCGGTTAAAGTGTAATCTGATAAATGCATGGCAACCCGTGTCGCAATCACTGAATTGCAACCATGAGCAATATTGGCAAAAGGACCACCATGCACGATGGCGGGCGTGCCTTCAATAGTTTGCACAAGGTTTGGTTTGATGGCTTCTTTAAGCAAAGCAGCCATAGCACCGTTGGCCTTTAACTCTTTGGCATATACAGGTTTGTTGTCGTAGGTGTAGGCGACTAATATATTGCCCAGACGGTCTTTTAAATCGGCCAAGTCTTTTGCCAAACAAAAGATAGCCATGACTTCGGATGCCACTGTAATATCAAAACCATCTTCACGTGCCACGCCGTCTGTTCGTTTACCAAGCCCACCAATGATGTTGCGCAGTTGTCGATCATTCATGTCTACGCTACGTCGCCACAGCACTTGTTTGGGGTCAATATTTAATTCGTTACCCTGATAAATATGGTTATCGATCATAGCCGCTAGTAAGTTGTTGGCGGCACCAATAGCGTGGAAGTCTCCAGTAAAGTGCAGATTAATATCTTCCATTGGTACTACTTGAGCATACCCGCCACCAGCAGCGCCGCCTTTGATACCAAATACAGGTCCGAGAGAGGGCTCCCTCAGAGCTACGATAGTTTTCTCTCCAGTATTTTGCTGTTTGTGCAAACGGTTTAAAGCATCGGCTAAACCAATTGTCACTGTGGTTTTCCCTTCTCCGACAGGTGTGGGGTTAATGGAGGTCACCAAAATTAGCTTGGCCTTTTTTGATTGAGTCTTAGATTTGGCTGGCTGGGAGAAAACATCCATGGGGTTTAATTTGGCTTTATGGTGTCCATAGGGCTCAATCTTATCGTATGCTAAGCCAATTTTTTCAGCAATAGCGCTAATCGGTTGTAACGTGGCATTTTGGGCTATTTCAATATCACTAAGTGCAGCCATGCTCTTGTCCTCGGTATATAGGAGTTTGGGAGTTGATTTTTATTATTTTTTAAAGGGATAGCCTTTCAGACTAGGGGCTGTTTGATCCTTCAACAGACCCTAATGGCATCAGCCTGATAACTAAAAGTTTAGTGATGAACACTATAGTGTGCTTTAACTGGCTTGCTCGGTTTTACCATGCGGACGCAGCCACTTGCCAAACCATTTTGAAATATCATCCATAAAAGTATAAACCATAGGAATAACAATGAGGCTCAAAAAGGTTGACGTAACCAGTCCACCAAGCACAGCCGCGGCCATTGGACGGCGGAAGGTTGGGTCTGCTTCGCCCCACCCAAACACTAAAGGTAACATACCAGCCCCCATGGCAATTGTTGTCATAATAATGGGTTGTGCCCGTTTACGACAGGCATCTAAAATCGCCTCGAAACGGTTTAGGCCGTGGTCTCTTTCTGCAATAATGGCATAGTCAACCAGTAGAATTGAGTTTTTGGTAGCGATGCCCATTAACATAATAAAGCCAATCATTGAGGGCATAGATAGGCTACTGTTGGTAATGACTAGCCCCACAAATGCCCCGCCAATCGATAACGGCAGCGCCATTAAGATAGTGAAAGGTTGTAACACTTTACCAAACAACAGGATGAGCACCCCAAAGATGCAGATAATACCAACAGACATGGCAATCAAAAAGCCACTCATTAGCTCCGCCATACTCTCAGCTTGACCTTGGTCGATGACTGAAATCGCATCCGGTAGAGCACCTGCTTGTAATGAAGGAACTGCTTTGACCGCCTCAACTAACCCACCAAGCTCGCCATTACCTATCTGAACGCTAATGTTAATGGCACGTTCACGGTCAAATCGACGAATCTCTGAAGGGCCAGTACCAAACGATAAATCTGCGACTTCACTAATACGGGCGCCGTTTGCAGTGCTGCTAGGTACAAATAAATCGCCAAGTTCACTGACATTATTGGTAGCATCTTCTGGTAAACGAACAACGATAGGCACTTGACGGGTGTCGAGATTGAGCTTAGACAGACGTTGTTCATAATCGCCAACGGTAGCCACCCGAAGGGTATCAGAAATGCCTTGGGTGGTAACCCCGTGATCTGCCATTGCCACACGGTTTGGTATAATCGACAGCTCTTGTCTAGGCAAGCTTCTATTGCTAGTGACACTACCTGCCATAGGAAGTGCTCGGATTTCAGTCATGACTTGTTGAGCCGTTTGTTCGAGTAAGTCAGGATCGGTACTGGTCAGCGAAAAGCTATAGCCATTTTCGCCACCACTTGATAAACCCACTTCAAAGCGGGCGCTAGGGACTGCCATCAAACTATCGGTAATTTGCCGCTCAATTTCAGTTTTACTAACTCGCTCGCTACGTGGCTTTAGTACGATATCTAAACTGGCTGCATTAACCGCACTGCCCTCTTGCGAACGTGAATCAAGGCTCGCTGCTTGCGGGTCGCCAATGGCACTCAATACACTAGCAACACCATCAATTTGCAAAATGCGATCTTCTGCCAACTTAGCAATACGCGTGGTGTCCTCTAGGCTGGCATCTGGCGTGAGTTCAATACCTACACGGGTTTGGTCAATATCATTTTCGGGTATAAATGTGGTTGGTAATAATTTGACTAGGGTCAATGATGCAAAAAATAACACGAGTGTGGTACCTAATGTAATCCACCGATGTTGTATGGTCCAGCCAACCGTTTTCAAATAGGTTTGCATCAATTTGCTTTCTTTTTCGACATAGTTTTTTTCTGGTCGTAATATGTAGGCGGCCATCATTGGTGTGATGAGACGTGCAACAAGTAAAGAGGCAAAAATAGCTATGGCGGCGGTCCAACCAAACTGGCGGAAGAACTGACCAACCACACCACTCATAAATGCGGTAGGTAAAAATACCGCAATTAGGGTAAATGTAGTGGCGACTACCGCAAGACCAATCTCATCTGCCGCCTCCATGGCGGCCTCATAAGGCGTTTTACCCATCCGCAAATGGCGCATGATATTCTCTACCTCTACAATAGCATCATCCACCAATACCCCAATGACAAGCGATAATGCCAAGAGGCTAATGATATTCAAGCTAAAATCAAACAGGTACATGCCTAAAAATGTTGGAATTACTGAGAGAGGAAGCGCAACAGCAGCCACAATGGTGGCACGCACATTACGCAAAAATAAGAATACAACCACAACCGCTAAGAGGCCGCCTTCAATGAGCATTTTAAGAGAAGCGTTATAGTCTTCATCGACGGGTGTGGCACGGTCAAACACCTTGGTAATGCTGTAGTTTGGCATCTCAGCGCGCAGCTGTGCTAACGCTTCATCGACCATTTCTACCACTTCAACTTCACTGGCACCGCGTGAACGCGTTACGTTAAACGCCACCACAGTTTCGCCATTTAGTTTAGCGAGTGAGCTGGGTTCAGCAGCGCCATCTGTGATGGTTGCCATAGCTCTGAGCGACTGTGTACCGCCCGTAGGCAAAGCGATTTGTATGTCATTTAGCTCGCGGGCATTATCGACCGCACCAAGCACACGGATGGTTTGCGTACTACTACCTACTTTGGCTTCACCGCCAGAACTGTCTTGCTGAATGCCCGCGATTTGTTGCGATAATTGGGTAATAGGTAACTGTAATGCATTCAGGCTTGAGGGATTAACTTCCACGCTAATTTCACGCTCTAAGCCACCCACACGGCTTACCGAATTGACGCCTTTGATACTAGAGAGGCGTTTATTAATAGTGTCATCAACAAACCATGATAGATCTTCAACACTCACATCTTTAGCAGTTATGCTATAAGTGACAACAGGTAGGCCAGCAGTAGATACTTTAGATATGATAGGGTCATTTGCTGCGGCAGGCAGGTCGCCTCGTACTTCTCCGACTGCGGAGCGCACATCGTCGATTGCTTCTTGAATGTCTTTTTCAAGCACAAACTCAGAGGCTATCGTCGCTGATCCTGTTTGCAAGGTGGTACGCATGTGCTTGATGCCTTCGATGGTCGATAGCTTATTTTCAAGCTTTTTTGCGACATCGTTTTCCAATTGACTGGGTGCTGCGCCAGGAAGGGTAACGGTTACCACCACAGCAGGTAGATCAATATCTGGAAACTGCTGTACCTTCATTTGCATAAATCCATAGATGCCGCCCAATGTGAGCAGCACAAATAGCAAAATTGCTACCAGCGGGTTTCTAATGGAATAGGCTGAGACATTAAGGCTCATAGATAAATCCTGCGTGTATGTATCATCAATATTCAATAGGATTGACGTCGTTTTATTATGACGCTATTTCTTAATAATACGGATGACGTGATAGGAGTACTTGTTGAAAATTAACTCAATATAAGGCTTATTGGTAGTGAATCAAACTTTATAACCGTGTTTAATTATTTGCCTGATTGCTTGCCTTGCCATTAGCGTCAGGGTCAGGTTGTTTAGTGGCATCTGCAATACGTACCACATCGCCATCATTCAAAAAGCTACCGCCTTGGCGTACTATGTTGCTATTACCAGATAACGGTTCAAGGAGCACAACCTGATCGCCACTACGCTCGCCAAGCTTCACTTTAATACGGCTGATACGATATATGGTTTCTCGGTTCTCATCTTTTACCGCTTTAACCTGCATCACATAATCGTAGCCATCTTGAGTTACTACAGCACTCACAGGAATGGTCATTTTTGCATTGCTACCCAGTTTAAAAGTACCACGTTGATACATGCCAGCACGCGCATTTGGGTGACGAGCTAAAGAAGCGTATATCGTTACCTGACGGCTGCCTTTTTCGGTGGTCGGTGCAATACGGCTTACTTTACCCATCACGCTCTTATTATTAGGTAGGCTAACTTCAACAGGCGTGCCTACATTGATGTTGCCTAATCTGCTTGGGTCGACTTGTGCTTGCCACTCAAGTTTGCCATTTTCTATTATGGTAAACAGGGGCTCAGGGCCAGGAACACTGCCCACATTGGCTGTTTTTTCGCTGATGACACCGCTAACAGGGGCGGTCACGTTAGCGTTTTTCATGTTTAGATTTTGATTATTTAGGCGAGCTTTAGAAGCAATAACAGAGGCTTCTGCTTGATTGGCAGTGGCGATATAGCGATCGAGCTCTTGTTGGCTAATCGCTTGCATCTCCAGTAAGGGCTGCACTCGCTCTACATCTCTTCTGGCAAGTTCAAAACTGGTTTGTGCTTCAGCAAGTTCGGCTTGAGCTTGGGTTAGTTGTTGGCGCATGGCATCGGTATCAAACACTGCCAATACTTGACCTTTTTTAACTTGTGCGCCTTCTTTAACTAAGACTTTATCAATTGTTACCCCGCTGACTTTCGCATTAACCGTAGCTGTTGTTTCAGCACTAATCGTCCCATCGGCACTTAAGGCATCTTCAACGACTGATTGTTGCGGAGTGACAGTTTCGACGGTTAAAACGGGCTTTTGCGACGAAGGCTTTTCGACCTCTGTGATGCCTGTTGCGGTTGCAATTTGCGGTGTTACTGACTTCTCGGCATTGTCGGCTTGTTTTTCTGTCCACATTTTGCCACCGAACCAACCGATCCCTAGCGTCACTAACAAGATAGGCAGTAGCCAAATCCAATTGAACTTGGATGTTGAGGGCAGGGGATAAGGCGGCTGGATTTCGTTCAGGTCGTCAGGCACTTTATTGTCATGGAGTCTATTCGGGGTATTAGGATGATCGGTCATAGCAGTCTCGCAAACGGCTTAGTTTGGATAGAGTCAAATATTTGAATTATACGGCAATTATGTCCTACATGTTTACGGTTGGTGTAAAGCTTTAGTTACAAGGCCAATGGATAGGGTCTATAGACAAATATATGCAATATGAATATGTGAACAAAAAAAAGAACAAAACAAACCAAAAATTTAACATAAGTAATTGTTTCTAACTTATAAGACTAACTTTTTGGCAATGAGTAAGACAGACTTACATAAAACTATTTTTGAATTATAACTTTACACTAGGTTTATAAATTAAAAATATTAACCCGTTATCTTAAAGTCGACAGGCTAAGCTCAATATTTTTATCCGTCATTTTATTAATATCGTATTTTTGAATAGGTCTGTCTGATCCCTATTCAGAATCTTTAGTAAGCCCGCACCTTAATAAAAGGTAGAGGTTGCGAAGAGGTACCAATACACTTAATAAATCGGCATAACTAAGCATAAAGGTTATTAAATCAAGTTTATTGGCTTAATGATTGAGTAGAAATGGATTACCTCTGTTTTTACTAACTAACTTAATCTAGTTTATCAATTACATAAGTAATGATATTAAAGGAAGTCACTCATGAAAAATAATTTAATTATACCAGCGGCATTGATTACTAGCTTACTGACATTGCCAGCAATTGCCTCCGCAGTACCGTCACAAGAAGCAATGAATCCTCAAGAAGCAGTGAATCCTCAAGAAGCAATGAATCCGCAAGATGCAATGAATTCGCAAGATGCAATGAATCAAGAGGGTGTTGATCAAACAGAAGACGCGTTAGCCGAACAGAATAACCAAGCTATTATGCAAGAACAAGCCGATATGCAAATGGCCAATCAAGAAGCCATGATGCATGCTCAAAGAGCTGAAGCTGCATTAAAAGCAGATCAAGCTCAAAGAGGAATGCCACAAGATGATGCACAGTTACAACAAGATGACGGGCAGTTACAAGATGAACAACTACAAAGTGGGATGCAAGATGAAATGCAAGATCAGACCCTAGAGGATGATGTAGAAGAGGGTAATGTAGAGCAGCAACAGCTTGAACAGCAACCTGAACAACAAGACACAGCGCCTCAACCGTTAAACCTTCAGCACAATAGTCCAGATTACCGTCCATTAATTGAAGGGGAGGTTAAAGATGGCGAAGTGGCTTCTACTGATTCAGCCCAAATTACACTACAAGAAAAAGTGAAAGATAAACGAGGGGAACTACAGGCCACTCAACCAGGTCAGGTAGAAGTACAGGAAAACCGTCGTATCTTGCCGCAATAATTAGGTCGACACGCAATAATTAGGTGGATATAAGAACGTTAGTGGTGCACTTAACCATACGCAACCATACGCACTAAACAAAATAGCAGTCACTTAAGCATCACGATTTGATGTTTATGATTTGAAACGGCTACTTTAAACCGCTATGTGAAATAGTAAAATAAGTGCTCAAACTCTAAAACAACTGTCAAAAAGGCAACTCGATATGAGTTGCCTTTTTATTTGTCAGGTTTATGCTGATATTCGGCTTTATGTCTTATAATTTTTTATTGGATGTTTCATTCAACGCACTTGTACAAAAGTGCTTATTCAAAGTCGCTATTCAAGTCTGCTATCCAAGTCTTGGGTGTGATAGGCGGATATGCGACAGTAGGGATAAGCCAAAATGCCTACCCTCATTTATTAGTGAGACTATCAGTGAAGGCAGGACAGACCTTAACCTATAATGATTGGAGTAATCATGGGCTTAAATGAACAGTTAACGATAACTATATTTTTACACCGTTTTCACATCGCTTTCAAATAATGAGAGTAAACTAGGGGCAGTATACAATTCACATATCAGCATTTGCTGATAGCGAAGCTTGCCTGCACATCCACCCGTTTTTTTATCTAGCTGTATCCAGTGAGGCATAAAATGTTTCAACTTTTGCCATTATTTTTAGCCTATATTATGTTTGCGCTAGGCCTACAGACTCAACTGTCTGATTTTAAAGAAATATGTTCTCGTCCTAAAGCTTTATTTACCGGTTTGGCCTTACAATTAATAGGTGTACCCGCCATTGCTTACCTTTTAGTGCGCCTATTTTCTCCACCTAGTGAAATGGGTTTTGGAATTATGCTACTCAGTATCTGTGCGGGTGGTATTACCAGTAATATGATGAGCTTTTATGCTGGGGGTAAAATTGCTTTATCTATCGCCTTGACCGCTATTACAAGCATGATAGCCATCATTACCGTGCCAATTTGGGTACACATCCTTTATCCTCTATTTTTTGAGCAACTTCCGGTAAATTTTTCGGTAGCTTCACTCTCACTCAAAGTGCTGGTCATTACCACTATTCCTGTCATGCTGGGAATGCTCGCTCGTGGCTACTGGTCTAAATTTGTGATGAAATGGCAAAACCCCTTACAGCAATTGGCCAATATTTTGTTTGCGCTAATGGTATTGGCAGCCACCCTACAAAGCTGGGATGTAATGGTAGCGCAAATAGCGCAAATCGGCATTTTAGTGTTACTCATGGCAGTATTATTATTGATAGTTAGCCAATTTGTATCGCGTCTACTTAACCTGAGCTTTGAAGAACAAAAAACGCTCGCTATTGAATCTAGCTTACAAAACGGCGCCATGGGCATTGCGCTAGCAAGTCTGCTCAGCCAATCTGACAAACTTTCTGCCTTTGCTATGCCATCAGCGATATATGGCGTATTAATGAACGCTGTAGTATTGCCATTTGTTTTTTATCATGTTTATCAACGTCAAAAAGCCGCGGCAACGAACAAAGGCAGTAAACTTTAGACAGGGCAATGTTTCACGTGAAACAATTTATCTTACCCATTAAAGCCTATCAACTGAATCGCTAACAGGTATGATAATAGAAAATCAGTTAGCCACTCCCGCCATTCGCTATATCTGCGTGCTTGGCCGAGGCGGTAGCTATGGCTTGGGGCGTCGCTTGCTACCGCGTCGCCACCCCAAACCAAGCCACCGCAGCTCGTCCAAACACGCAGTATACCGCTACTGTCAGGGCTAAAACGCTCCTTCAGATTTGGGTCATCGCTATCTTAAAACATTACTACTTTAAGCATTTATCGCTTTAACTCTTTAGATCATTAAAAGCTTCTTTTAAAGCTAAGCTGGGCTCTTTTACTGTTTTATCAAAGTCACTCTACGCATCATTGTCATTGCGACTGACGATCATTGCGACTGATAATATAGTTCATCACTACCCGATTAAATTCATCGGCTTTACCAATGTGTGGCCAATGCCCGCAACCACTAAAAATATGGGCATCAGCGCTAGGAGTAGCGGTCAGAAGCTCTATGGTACGCGACAATGGCACCACTTTATCATTCATACCATGCACCAACAATACCGGAATCGGCAAATGAGCTAACGCCTCAAAGTCAAGGGGTAGCGCGTCACGGTCACGATCACGCGCATCTAAAAGAGCAGGTCTGCGTCCCGCTAAGTCGTCTTTTAAAGCTGCGTCATAACGCACTTTAATTAACGTGTCACAAACTATTGAATTATCTGTGATTTTTTTCTCTAGGCCTTGACGTATAAGTTCTTTAGATATCTCAGGGCTAGGCTGATAAGCTTTTGCTTCATCACGCTTGTGTCCTCCAGTGCCAATTGATATAACCCCTAACACGCGTTCCGGATAATCAATGGCTAATTGCAACGCCACCCAACCGCCAAGAGAGCTGCCATTTAACCATGCTTTGTCGATATTAAGCGCATCCATCAAGCGAAGGGTATGCGCCCCCCACTCTTTAATACCATACGTCACATCGGAAGCGCAGATGGTCTCTCCATAGCCAATAAAGTCAAATGCTATGGTGCGTAGGCTGTTGCTGAGCTCAGGAAGGTTTAGCCACCAAGTTGAGGCGGCGGATACACCAATGCCTGAGCCATGCAAAAATAGCATCGGCTCGCCGTCGCCGCTCTCAAAATAGTGTGTTAACTCGCTTGTGTCTGTTTGAATCCATTTGTCTTCAAGGTTAAATAAATCATCCGTTTTAAAATCTGGTGGGGATAGGGTCATGGTACGTTTCATCTCTATTCTAATAGTCAAAGAAGTCTAAAATGGTTACAAGGCAACCGAGTGCAAGTACTACTAGAGTAGGCTTAACGAGGTTAACACTGTAACCGTTTAGTAGTTCGCTGACTATATATGATCTTTATTCAGTCTAAATGCTACATTAAGGTCTATTAGTTATCAAAATTAGGGGCTTAAACTATGGTTAACCAGCGATTAGTGGCGCTAAAACCCTTCCACTATCCTTACCTGTACTGCACTCACTTCACACTACCCCTGCTTGTACTACTCGTTTCTAAGCGCCTGCACTGAACATTTCTATAGGGTACCCGTTTCTAAGTGTTACTGCTGCTAACCCCTCCTATATAAGCTAACCCGTCCTATATAAAGTGATCTAACACGGCTTGCAGTCCATATTCTTCAATACTGCCTGTGACCAAGTCTGCCCGATCTATTAGCGCTTGCTGACCATCTCTCATTGCCACGGCAAACCCAACCAAGTCAAACATTTCTAAATCGTTCAAACCATCGCCACACGCCATCGTATCCTTCACATCAATATCAAAATAGCGGCAAACATCGAGTAGACCGCGTGCTTTAGAAGCCTCTATCGGTAGAATGTCGCCACCCATGGAATGCCAAGGCACAAGTTTTAAATGATACTGCGCAAAGTCAATATCCTGCATCTGATAGCCCGTATCGCTGAAGAATACCGAACACTGATAGACAGCGTTAGACTTGTAATAGTCAGGGTCTATAATGGAGTTTGGATGTTTCATATGAAACTCACGTATTCTCTCATCGATCTGTGCCCAAGCCAGATGTGTCGCAGAATCAAACTTATAGACAAGCTGGCTGGCTTGACAAAGTCTTGCGATAGTATCGGCCTCAACACTCGATAAGGGATAGTCGCTAATAATACCGTTTTTATCAAAGCTATATTGCCCATTGGTGCAAATAATGGCATCAAACACATCCGCATCCAGTAGCGCTAAAATGTCTTTAGGCAAAATTGATTTTGAACGACCTGTGGCAATGACCAATTTAATATCTGTTTTGGCAAGCTGCTCAAGCGTTACTTTATTGTGCTCAGCAATCACACCGGCACGGCTTAGCGTGTCATCAATATCAAAAAAGATAATTTTTGGTCTAGGAATGCGTTGCCTATCAATATGTTCATTAATCGAGTTTTTAATCATAGATTATAGCGCTTATGTTTTTTGTTACTTATTTCGTTATTATTTTAGAGGTTGTACGCCTCTCAAAGCCAAAAATTTTAGTGTCCGATAGCAAAAACAGATAGACTTACTCTATCATAATTATTTAAACAGCATTGTTGTTGCAAAGTTTGGCTATTGCAGAGTAATTGGTTATTGTAGAGTAAAGAGTAATAAGCCCTTAAGGTAGAGTCAAACTATAGAACGATAGATAGCGCTATGGATAGTAATTTACATAGGGGAAGTAAGCAAAGTCGCCCTAACCACACTTCTGTCAACCTTAACGATATAAATAAGTCTTAACTATCATAAATAAAACCATCGTATCTTAGGAATCTGATTATGACCCAGTCATCATCTGTCAGTGCAATACCCACCCCTGTCAGGGCCTTTTTTAACAAATATTTTATTGATGCTTTTACAGGTATGGCATTAGGTTTATTTGTGACGCTTATCGCTGGGTTAATATTCTCCCAAGTAGGACGTGGGTTAGAGATGCCACTGCTTATCGACCTTGGTAAATTGGCATCTGTTTTAATGGGTGCTGGCATTGGCGTCGGGATCGCTTATTACCTAAAAGCCCCAACCTTAGTGGTGTTTGCTTGTTTAGTGGCGGGCATGATGGGGGCGCATTCTGAAGCGTTAATGGCGGGTACGTTATTTACCCCACAAGTAGGTGCTCCCCCAACCTTTTTGGCAGTACCGGGCAACCCCATTGGTGCTTATTTGGCGACCGTATTTGCCTACCGCGTGGGCACGTGGATACAGGGTAAAACGAAGCTCGACATTATTTTGGTGCCTTGGGCAGTAGGTATTGTTGCCTTGGCCGTTTGTGCTTGGTTAAACCCACCGGTGGTTAGTTTAGTCAACTCAATTGGCGAGGGCATTCAAATAGCCACGCAACTACAGCCATTTATGATGGGTGTGGTCATCGCCGTAGTCGTGGGATTACTACTGACCATGCCAACGTCTAGTGCCGCCATTTGTATCGCTATTGGGCTTGATGGTTTGGCAGGGGGTGCCGCTGTTGTCGGGTGTGCTGCTCATATGATTGGTTTTGCCGTTGCCAGTTACAAAGATAATGGCTTGGGTGGTGCCATTGCTCAAGGGCTGGGCACCAGTATGCTGCAAATTCCTAACATCTTTAAGAAGCCAATTATTTTACTACCTGCCATTATTGCCAGTGCCATATTAGGCCCCATTGCTACGGTAGGTTTTGGGTTGTTATGTACGGCCAGTGGGTCAGGCATGGGCACAGCGGGGTTGGTAGGCGTATTTGGTGTTTTGGAAGCCTCAGCGGAGGCCATGTCTAGCGGTACTATGTGGCTTGCCATCGTCTTATTAATGTTTGTCTTGCCTGCTATCATTGCTGGTCTAGTCGCTTGGCTGATGAGGCGCATGGGCTGGATTCAACTGGGTGATATGACATTGCCATAAAAGCGCTGTCACAGTTAACACTGTCTGTGGGTTATTTGACCTACTAACGGAAGGTAACTTATTCTGCAATATTTTTTAGGCAATACGTTTTAAGTGAGGGATGCCTTTTTAACAGGCTGGAGCGTGTCCTCAATTCGTACAATGGTATTTAAATGGGCTAAAAATAGCTAAATCTTGGTAAAACTTCCCCTTTTAGCTACGCTTTACCTACAAATCTTACGAAATATTAAAAGTATCCTTACTTTAATCACTTACCGATTTGTTAAATTAGACAAGTACACCCCATTATGATTAATCCATTATGATTAACGCAGAAGAATATTAATACATCAGAATAATAAGTAAATGGTGTAATGCATGAATACCGTAAACTATTAACACTAACCGTGATGACAACGTGATGACAATGGGCTATCTATAATCTATAAGCAACTGCCTATAGCAGATAACTATGATAATCATCTAACATACTTAACCATATAACATACTAAAGCCAACATACGAACAATAACATAGGAAAGATTATTATGAATATTAAAGAGACGTTAGGACATATAAAAGAAACGCTAGGACTTGAACCTCAAGAGATAGAAGACGGTGTATTTATCCCCGCACAGTCGGCCTTAAAACTTGCAGCACCAAAAAAAAGTAATTATGACAATGCAGATTATGATAGCCCTTATACAGGTAACAAAAAAATCCTTATGGTCTGTACGGAACAAGAGTATATGACCATGGCAAACGGGAAAAAGTTTGCAACTGGGAATCAGCCCATTGAAATGATGGTACCGATGTTACACTTCAAAAAGGCTGGGTTTGATATCGACGTGTTTACCCCGACTGGGCAATCGGTCAAGATCGAAGATTGGGCGATGCCAACAGAAGATGACAAGGTTCAAGAAATCTACGCAGAATATCAATCAAAATTTGAACAACCCAACAGTTTAGCAGACTTCGTAAAAGATAAAATGGCGGATAATAAAGACTATGTGGCTATTTTTATACCCGGTGGACATGGTGCGATGTTAGGCTTGCCAGAAGATAAAAATTTAGGCGAATTACTGCGTTGGGGGCACGATAATCATCTATTGACCATAGCCCTTTGCCACGGGCCAGCCGCTTTGTTGTCTGCAAACTTAGATGCTGCCGATTCGGACGATACAGATACAGGTAACGTGAAGCCATCGAACCAAGAATTTATCTTCAAAGGATACGAGATAGTTGCATTCCCAGATGTGATGGACAAACAGATGCCCAAACTGGGCTATCTACCTGGAGATATGCCGTGGTATTTTGGCGAAAAACTAGAAGCCTTAGGTATGAGCATTAACAACAAATTGGCGACCGGTCATACCCATCAAGACAGAAAGCTAATTTCAGGCGATGGTCCTCTAGCAGCCAATGACCTTGGTAAATTGGCTGTCAAAGAATTGTTAAAAGCAGTTCGATAAGGCTAAAGTAAGTTATAGATATAAGCAAAGGTATAGAGAAACCCTAATAGAAACTATAAAAAAGGGGCTAAAAAAAGGGGCTAAAAAAAGGGGCTAAAAAAAGGGGCTAAAAAAAGGGGCTAGGCGAAATAATTTTATTTCGCCTAGCCCCTTTTTTATACCATTATTAAAGAAACTCTCTAATAATGGAAATGCTTAATAAAAACAGCCTGTCTAAGGCTGTTTAGATTCCGCAAGATTTAATAAGTTACCCGCATAATTCATAATGTGGAAAATCTCATTTTGCTCACTGGTGCTAGATACCAAGCTGGCGCCTGGACCTCTCGCATATATACTGACATCCTCTGCTGCATGGGTTTCAGAATTTAACGGCACTAATGCTTCCTGATGAACCACTGAATCTGTGGTGTCGATATTAGTTAAATCACGACGACCTACTTCTGGACCTGAGTCATAAGAAGCATCGGCTTTGGTTATTTATAAGGTATTGGCAACACTGATTTGCAACGATAGCGGTAAAGCTATTGATGACGCTCCTGTAAAACTTACCAAAAGTATTATTTTTTTTATAGGCCAATACAAATTCTCAGTCAATATGGTATGTGGAAACGGGACAGACTATGCGGCTTACTGATGCGGACACCTACATTATGATATAGCCAGCGAACTGCTAAACCGCTAAGATAAAAGGTAACGAATGAGAGTAAAAAGTAAGGCATAAAAAAACGCATAAAAGACATAGGCTCTGCTAAATCTTATATGAGTTAGGCCACTCTGTGGTTATGATTTTTCTCTTTTAAACGCTACTTACTGGATATCAAACCTTTTAAAAATTCGATCACTTTGGCACTGTGTTCAGAGTTTTCCACTTCTTCCAATAGCTCCGTCTTTGACATATTTTTAGGGGCTGTAGTAGATAAGCACTATGCTAGACTACTAAAATGAAGCTAACCCGTTGTAAATTAAGTAAAAAAGTACAGTTAAGGCTACTTGAGTTTTTTACCGCTGAAGTAACGGCTCGAACAGCAGCTGATTTGCTAGGTATTCAACCCAATACAGCGGCACTTTTTTACCATAAAATAAGACTCGTTATTGAGTATTATTTATCTCTTGAAGCAGATGACGTCTTTGATGGTGAAGTCGAATTAGACGAAAGTTACTTCGGTGGTGTACGTAAAGGTAAAAGAGGTCGAGGCGCTGCTGGTAAGACCGCCGTATTTGGCATTTTAAAACGAAACGGTAAGGTTTATACCGTTGTTGTAGATGACACCAAACAGAACACTCTAATGCCTGTTATTACCCTTAAAATAAAGCCTGACAGCTTTGTTTATACCGATAACTATCGTATAGTCAAAGAAGTCTAAAATGGTTACAAGGCAACCGAGTGCAAGTACTACTGGAGTAGGCTTAACGAGGTTAACGCCGTAACCGTTTAGTAGTTCGCTGACTATAGTTATAACGCCTTAGATGTGAGCGAATTTAAGCATTTTAGAGTAAATCATTCTAAAGAGTTTGCACGAGGCGCTAACCACATCAACGGCATTGAGAACTTCTGGAACCAATCTAAACGTACACTTAGAAAATACAACGGAATCAATAAGAAAAACTTTCACTTGTTTTTAAAAGAGTGTGAGTTTAGATTTAACTATGGGTCACCATCTAATCAGCTTAAAATTCTGAGAAAATGGTGCGATATTTAATCCTTATCTACTACAGCCCCTATTTTTATATTTTTCAATATCTTGCATATCAAAGTCTTTCGCCATATCAATACCAGACGCACCAGCACCGATAATTAAGATATCTAATTGAGGATGTTTGTTTTTAAAGGGTAGGTTTGTCGCAAATCTTTTTACCGTTGCAGTGGTTCGTTTAGGCAGATTAGATAGGCGTGGCAAGTGCGGTAGCTTTTTAGATAAAGGAATTTTAGGCGTTGTTGCTTTAGCTTTTAGGGTATGTGACTCAGTCACTAATGATTTGATATGGTTTATTGGAGGCAACATAACTTGGCTCATCCTTGAGACGTTGTTTGTCTTAATTGTAGCCTATTTAAATAGTGAGGTGTAATGAAGTAACTGTCTATCTAACCAACTATCTATATTGGAAGGGATAGATAGGAGGGGATATGATGAAATCCTCTTTGAATAGGGGTAGTATTAAATTTACCCAGACTACTGAGTATAATACTGACAATCACCTGCGTTGTAATGACAACTTAGAATCTTACAACCTTAGTAGCGTGGGTCTAGAAAACTAAACCCACACATTAAACGCCTAAAACCTATCTACTTAAAACTAACAGTAACCAATATAACAAGAGTTTTTAATGGTATCAGCGGTATAGTTTACGGGTATATCGCTTAATACACTTTTTGCTGTCGGCGTAATGACAAAAGACGCTCCAAGGTTTAAGAAAGGCGCAATATTATAGTGCAAGGGTACACTGCCCTCATAACTATAAGTAATCTCTTTATCAATTTTTCCATCTAAGCTCACATCTTCAGTAACTTTAGTTAAGAAGCCCGAGCTATTGTACTCTGCTCGATTAGAGACATCTTGCACATTGCTACTATCATAATTATTAAAGGTGGTAACAGAACCCGTCGCTAAATTACCGTTATAGGTCACCTTAGTGTCCATAACAGGAGTATCTGACCCATAACGGCTTAGCATTTCTCTAACAATGTGCTTCTGAGCATCATAACGATAAGTGGTTGTATCCATATCACCTTCATAATCTGCACGTCCAGATGTGACTTTTAATACGTTACCTTGGTCATCGTAAGTATAGGTAGAGACGTCATATGGGGTTTGAGTATTATTGTTATCAGCATCAACCGTATATCTTATAGTTTTAGTCAAATAGTTGTTAGCATCAAATGTTACCTCGTAAGCTTCGTCTATACTGCCGTCATTATTTTTATCTGTTTTGACTTGCTTAAGTTGATTTTGGCTATTATAAATAAACTCTTTGGTTTTATTGTGCCAACTAGAAGCGTCTTCTGTATCAGTTTTTACTATCTTAGTAATCTCACCATTTGAATTATATTGATAAGTAGTCAACTGATCGAAAATACTATCGCCATTTGAATTAACTTTATACTCTATCAATTGATTTTTTTGATTATAAACCCACACCTCTATCCTATCTATACCTTTATCAGTGCCTTTAGCTACCTCAAGACGAATTAAACGACCTTTATCATCATAGGTAAACCGTTTAGAGTAATTGGCTGTATCAGGATGGATAGAGGACACGTAATCCTCTCTTACCAGTTCTTTTTTAGCATTAAAGTAAGCCGTTGAATTTGCATCGATATTTCCCCAGCCATACCCTTTATAGACACGTTTACTTATACCTGAAATTGTGGCATCTTTAGGTCTAGCATCTTTGGCATTTACTACCCCATCACCATCGATATCGGTGTCGCAGTCATCAACTATGCCATCTTTATCCAAATCGGGTTTATCTGAACTATTGGCATTAGCGCTATTGCATGTATCAGTAGGTGTCGACCCAGTATTGGGCTTAGTGCCTGTATTGGGAGTAGTCCCATTACTGCTTGAGCTATCTGAACCACCTCCGCCACCGCCACAAGCTGTTAAAGCCGTTGTACAAAGAATGATAGCAATGGTAGAACTTAGGTTTTTAACGTTAGAGGTAATGTTCATAGAGGTACTCATCTTATAAGGATATTTAATATGTCAATTCAGTATAGAAACTAAAATTATCCTTAACATCTTATAGAGTTATCATTTTTTTTACCATAGTTTCTATAAACATTATTCAGGGATATTTAAAAACAATGACCAAGGCAATGCTTAACAAGCTAAAACGAGGGTAGCCTTTTATCTCATAAACGTCATACACAAAATATAAATAACCAAGAGTTAAAACTATTAAGAGCCTGTATTCATAAGTAGAAGTTAGGATAAATGAGTCAATACGAGGCACCATTAAGTTAAAATCTTGGGTTAAATAGTCATTCTATTTAATCCTAATTTTAGCAAAGTAGGGGCTTATTTTAGGCGAAAATACCCAATTTTAGGTTGTAAATATAGGTTCTAAAATATGAAGAGCTCAATGGTCTTCAAACATTAGTATACCGACTCGCCTCTGGCATCCAGCGGTGGATCAACTGAGTGACCTCAACCTTGCGTGCGTCATCATTAATTAAGCGTTTGGCAAGGTGACTGGCGATCATCAGTAAGTTTTCATCACGGCTAAGATCAGACACATAATAGCCAATATTACCCGTTTGGCGCTTACCAAGTAACTCGCCCGGCCCGCGCAGTTGTAGATCCTTTTGGGCGATTACAAAGCCGTCATTGCTGTCTCTGAGTACATTTAACCGTTCAATACCTGTCTCGGATAATGGCGTTTGGTACAGCAGTACGCAATAGCTTTTAGTCGAACCACGTCCAACACGGCCACGCAACTGGTGCAGTTGTGATAAACCCAATCGTTCCGCATTTTCAATAACCATTAACGAGGCATTGGGTACATCAACGCCCACCTCAATCACGGTGGTCGCAACCAATAAATCCAGCTCGGCATTTTTAAACGCCGCCATAATGTCTTGCTTTTCTTTAGACTTCATTTTGCCATGCACCATGCCGATACGAATATCCAAGCGTGCACTTAAATCGGCAAACGTGGCTTCAGCTGCTTGCGCATTTAGAGTACTGGAGTCCTCAACCAAAGGGCAGACCCAGTACGCTTGTTTGCCCTCTTTACAGTTGGCGGCAATACGCTCAATAACCTCATCACGGCGATTGCGGTCAATCGTCACGGTGGTAATTGGGGTACGGCCAGGGGGTAACTCGTCAATAATAGAGGTGTCCATATCGCCATAGGCACTCATCGCCAGCGTGCGTGGAATAGGCGTAGCGGTCATAATAAGCTGGTGCGGCGTACTGCCCGCCACGCCCTTATTAGTCAGTGCCATACGCTGCTCAACCCCAAAGCGGTGCTGCTCATCGATAATGGCAAGACCCAATTTGGCAAATATCACCGCATCTTGAAATAGCGCATGAGTACCGACGACTATTTGCACCTCATTTTCTGCGACATCGGCTAAGGCCTCACGGCGCTGTTTAGCTGTTTGTTTACCCGCCAGCCAACCGACCCCAATACCTAATGGTTCAAACCAAGACTTAAAGTTAATCAAATGCTGCTCGGCTAAAATCTCGGTCGGTGCCATAACGGCAACCTGCCAACCACTGTCAAGTGCATAGCAAGCCGCTAGGGCAGCGACCAAGGTCTTACCAGCACCGACATCGCCTTGCACTAAGCGCAGCATCGGAATAGAGGTCGCCATATCACTGGTAATTTCTTTAATGACGCGATTTTGAGCGTCGGTTAATGCAAAGGGCAGGTTTGCCAATAGTTTGGTGGCAAGTGGGCTTTTATTGTCGCATTTAGGCGCTTTATGCTGATGTAATTGCTTGCGGCGATATAACATGCTCAGTTGATGCGCGGTCAATTCCTCGACAATTAGGCGCTGGCAAGCTGGGTGGGTACGTTCCTTTAACTGCTCTAGTTGTGCCACTTGCAGACTGATATCGGTGTGCATTGGCGGCGTATGGATTAGGGTTAACGCTTCAAATAAGCTAAGTGTTTGCCAAGTTTGAGCGCGTTGTGCGTATGTCTGACTCTTATTTTTATTAGAAAAATGGTAATCAGTAGCGAGCGGTGCAGGTAAATTTGCCACGGCTTGCCAATCTGAGTTTTGAAATACCGTAATGGGCATACCTTGCTGACTTACCGTTTGCAGCGCCAGTTTAACTAAGGTACGCAGTTTATTCTGGTGTAATCCCTTAACACTCGGGTAGATAGGCTGTAGACCAGTATTAATGACAGGGGCACCCACCGTTACTATCGTGTATTCAGGGTGTGCCATTTGCACGCCATAGCGGTTTATTTTAATTTCGCCAAACACCCGCAGCCGAGTGCCCAGCGTCATCGTTTGCGTAAGTCCAGAATATACCTTGAAAAAGCGCAGCTGAATGGCGCCTGTTTCATCTTCGATAGTCACGGTCATGCCACTACGTTTATTATCCACGTAGGTAACTTCGCCTTCAACTAAAGCCGCTTGACCATCTTGTAAGTCCCTCATATTGACGAGGCGGCTACGGTCTTCGTAATCCCGAGGCAGATGCAGCAATAAATCAAATAAGCGGGCGATACCTAATTGCTCAAGCTGACCTTCGATTTTTACTCCAACGCCAGCAAGCACGTTAATGGGTAAATCAACGGACGTCATTTGTGGTTGGGCACTTGGTCTGTGTTTGCTATCGGGCATTGGTTATCCCTTGATTGGGTTTGTTATATCGTAATCTGACAGTATAGTGGCTGTATTATAGTATAGTGCAACCGCCTCTAACCGTTAATGTTGTTCATTAGAGTCAACGTTATGGTTGACGATTGTTCTGTTTACCTCGCTTGTGCTACCCGCTTGAATAAATGAGTTGTACTGTGCACTCGGTATGCATCTAATATGAACTTGGTTATTTGGTGGTTATTTGGTGGTTATTTGGTGGCTATTTAGTAGTTATTTGATGATTGCTTTGTGGTTATTTTAGACTATGTCGACTATAGCGTATCAGGCTTAGGATTTTTCGCAAGACACTGGTATGATACGCCCATTATTTTGGTTTCATCCTTTAGGTCTACACTTTTACATTTGTTTTTATAGTTAGGGCACCTCCTCATTTCTAACAACTGACAGGTTAGGGGCTAAAAATGGATGTCTTCTGGTTAAACTATGTTTGATTTCTCACTAATATAGCAATAGCAATATTGTTTGAATTCATTCGTGTTTTAATGAGTAGCACTCTTATTTTTATCCTAGATCTCTAAATGAAGACCTGCCCTAATATCAGGTATTAGATATTGGAGCCGTCATGCGTGCCTCAACCCAACACGTTCAAACCAGACTTAGCCAGCCTGCTGAGTCTGCCCAGCAAAGCGCAGTGCCAATTGGTATTGCCGTTATTGTCGCCTGGTTGGCAGGGGCGATGTTTATGCTGTCGCTTGCACCCTATGGTTACTGGATTATTGCCTTAATATCGCCCGCCTTATTGTACGCCTTACTGTTAGCGCCGATGTCTAATCTACGCGCATTTGTTATTGGCGAAGCATATGGCATGGGGCTATGGTGTGTTGGTGCTTTTTGGCTATATACCTCCATTCACGACTATGGCGATGTCTCTATGCCACTGGCATTGCTGGCTATCGCAGTGATGGGTCTCGGTATGGGGTTGTTTCATGCAGTGTTGGCTGTGATATTCAATCGCTTTGTCGGTAGGCAGCCTTTGGCATTTGCCGCATTGTGGGTGCTGCAAGAGTGGATGAAAACGTGGTTATTTACTGGATTTCCATGGTTATTTGTGGGATATGCCTTTACAGAGCAAGCTTGGTTGTCTTCATTAGCACCGCTTGGCGGTGTATTTGCCATATCATTTGTTGCCATATTGTTGGCGGCAAGCTTGGTAGAGATATTCCGTCGCCGTGCGGGTTACATGGTAGTCACGGCGCTACTGCTGGCACTAAGTGTGGCGTTATGGTTAATTAATCCTGCTTGGACACAGCCTAAAGCAGGCACACCAGACCTTAAAGTTTCGCTTATTCAAGGCAACATTCCGCAAGACCTAAAATGGTTGACAGAATATCAGTATCAGACGTTAGAGATCTATGCTGGGCTGACAGCAACCGAGTGGGGAAGAGATTTGGTAGTGTGGCCAGAGTCCTCTATTCCCATGTTCCAAACCGAAGCATGGCCCTTTATTACCGAGATGGTCAAGTTCGCCAAAGAAAACAATACCACATGGGTCACTGGCATACCTTATAAAGACGAGGCGGCGTTTAATCCTGAGACGGATAAATATGCACCATTCTATAATGGCGTAATTGCACTAGGTGCCGATGCCGAGGGTCTGTATAAAAAACAACGCCTTGTGCCGTTTGGCGAATATATTCCTTTTGAGGGTGCACTAGACTTATTTCCCAACTTAGCGGGCAATCAAGAGGTTTTGAGTTATAGCCGTGGTTCAGCACACCAACCGCCACTAAAAGTGCGAGGTCGTAACTTAGGCTCAGCTGTATGTTATGAGGTGGCATATCCTGACACCACCCGCCGCAATGCGATTGATACCGACTTTCTACTTACCATCTCTAATGATGCTTGGTTTGGTACCTCTGCCGGCCCATTACAACATTTACAAATGGTACAAATGCGGTCATTAGAGACAGGGCGTTGGTTTATGCGGGCAACCAATACAGGTGTAACGGCTATTATTGACCATAAAGGTAGAATTGTGGCACGTGCGCCCCAGTTCGAGCGTACGGTGCTTCGTGGTCAGGTACAGTCGCGTACAGGGGTTACCCCTTATGTTCGATTTGGTAACTATCCAATATTGGCCATCATTACTCTATTGCTACTATTGAGTGTTATGGGGAATTATGTATCAAAAACTCGATAAAAAAGTGCACTGCTAATCCATAAATAAATTAAGGTGTTTTTACATAAGGTAGCAAATTAAGATATAATAGCAAGATAAACCAACCGTATTGGTGTGGCTTAGGTTGTCATAGCAACCTTAGGCATGAGCAGGCAGTGGCCAATTAAGCCAATGGTGAATGATGTATTGATGAGTTCACTTGTTGGTTACGAATAAAAAATTCGTGTTTTGTGTGTTATTTACAAGAGATAAGCAATGCATTGTTTGTGAAGGTACTCTTTGCAAGGTGCTGGTTTTAAAATGTTTGTTTCAAAGTATTTTATTTACAGTGTTTTATTCAAAGTGCTAAGTTTAGGCATTAAGGTTAAGATACTATTTGTAAACGCATCATCTTGTAAAGGCGTCATATTTTAAAGATCCAATTTATTCCAGTTACCAAAATTATAAAGCACCACTTTATTTAAAGCACCACTTTAAAGGTTATACTTACTCTTATTCGACCTCATTATTAAAAGTGCACTGCACCAATGTGATGATGACATCTTTAACACTCAGCTGATATACATAGGTGATTTATGGCAGATGCAAGCCAAAACAAACCCATTAAAGAATTCACATTCGCCATTTTTGGTATTATTCTGTTTTTGGCGATGATACTGTTAATCGCAATTTCCGCTTTTTTACGTCCAGCAGGCGATCATGTGGTAGCGGAAGCCCCTACTGAGGAAGGCGCGACAGAAATGGTTGCAGCTGAAGCAAATGCGGAACCGGAAGCTGAAGAAACAGCGCCAGTAGAAGAGCCAGCAATAGCAGAAGAGCCAGCAATAGCAGAAGGTAAGGCATCATCAGAGACTGCACCTGCTGCGCCAGAAGGCAAAGAGGATGCTGGAGCTTCGGCAGAAGACGTTGCAACTGATACTGCGGTTGAAGAAAATGTTCTACCACCTGAGGAAGGCCAGCCTTCTGAAGCTAAGCCTACCCAAGAACTGAAAGAGGCTGCAGCAGAAGTGAAAGAAGAAAAAGCAGCTGAATAACTCACTGTAAAAATAGACCAATAGATGTTTTTTGAATAGACAAGTTTTCAATCAACAAGACGATTGCATTTGGCCGATCAGGTTTCTATGTTGATCAATAGCTATTGAAGAGCTTGCTACAGCGTTAACCAATCAACGTGCTATCCTATTATTGGGTAGCACGTTTTTTTATATCGGATACGCCCCATATATAGTCAGCGAACTACTAAACGGTTACAGCGTTAACCTCGTTAAGCCTACTCCAGTAGTACTTGCACTCGGTTGCCTTGTAACCATTTTAGACTTCTTTAACTATAGTTAGTCAAAGCATGAGACGGGGAATTTATCAAAAATTAGTATATTAGTATACAGTTGGAAGAGGTATAGTCGAAACACTTATGGTCAGAGTCATTATAAACGGCTCCGGTGGTAACCTCCCTAGAGATACTACGTGTACTATTTACATTCTTTAGCCTTGAACCTGAAGCATGGGGCATATGGCTTAGATATCGACTATAGCTGACAAGATTTAAAATAAAAATAGCAATAAATAAGAGAAAAAATATGACCAAACAAATATTCCAAGACCGTATTAGCAAACTGCGCCAAGTCCTAAAAGATAATGACATTGCTGCCATTATAGTGCCGACTGCTGACCCGCATTTATCGGAATACCTACCAGAGTATTGGCAAGGTCGTGAGTGGCTGACTGGGTTTACAGGTTCCGTTGGGACACTGGTTGTTACTGAAGACTTCGCAGGCATGTGGACGGACAGTCGTTACTGGGTACAAGCGAAAGACCAATTGGCTGGTACTGGTATTGACATGCAAAAATTGCAAAAAGGTCAGCCCAATCATATTGACTGGCTAGCGTCACATCTTAAGCCTGGGGACAATGTCGCTATCGATGGCAATGTTCTATCACTATCAGAACAAGACCGATTGCTGGATGCTTTTGAGGAGGCTAATGAAGATAGTGATAATATTGAAACACGAGAAGAAGGCATTCGACTCATCACTGAACAAGATTTACTAACTCAACTATGGGCAGACCGTCCAGAGTTGCCCAGTGCCAAACTCTTCGCCCATGATGCCCAATTCGTCTCTCAATCAGCCAAATCCAAACTTGCCGATGTGCGTAAGCATATGACAGAGCTTGGTGCCAGCCATCACCTTATTTCAAGCTTAGATGATATCGCTTGGTTAACCAACTTACGGGGCAGTGATGTCGATTACAACCCTGTATTTTTGGCACATATGCTGATCAGTGCTGATAAAGCCACCTTATTTGTGGATATTAATAAAGTAGATAGTAGCACGGCTCAGTTGCTTAATGAGGCAGGGATTGATATTGCAGAATATGACCAAATCCAATCTGCATTGAGCCAACTCACACCTGCGGATTTATTGTTACTCGACCCTAATAAAGTGGCGGTGGGTACTCTAAATGAGCTAGGAGATGACATTGGTATGATAGAAAATATCGCACCAAGTACCTTACTCAAATCCGTCAAATCCCCTCAGGATATCGAACACATACGTGAAGCCATGCGTCAAGATGGCGCCGCATTATGTGAGTTTTTTGCAGAATTTGAAGCCCGTTTAAGCCGAGGCGAGCGTTTAAGTGAGCTTGATGTCGATACCCTGTTAATCGACATGCGCAGTAAACAACCGCACTATGTCTCGCCAAGCTTTCCCACCATTGCAGGCTATAACGAAAATGGTGCGCTACCCCATTACCGTGCGACAGAAGAGAAGTTCAGCTACCTTGAAGGTGACGGCTTATTACTCATTGACTCAGGTGCTCAATATCAAAATGGCACCACAGATATTACTCGTGTGGTCGGTATTGGTAAGGTAAGCGAGGCGCAAAAACGTGATTTTACCGTCGTATTAAAAGCACACATTGCACTCGCCAAAGCCCATTTCCCAGACGGTTTATCTGCGCCTTTATTAGATGCTATTTGCCGTGCGCCGTTATGGAAAGAGCAACTCGACTTCGGTCATGGCACAGGTCATGGCGTTGGTTACTTCTTAAATGTGCATGAAGGCCCGCAAAGCATTTCTTACAGTACACCACCGACTGCCCAACGTGCCATGAAAGCTGGCATGATTACCAGTAATGAGCCAGGATTATACCGTGAAGGGCAATGGGGTATTCGTATTGAGAACTTAGTTGTGAATCAGCCTGTAGCACATCCTACCGAGTCTGAGTTTGGCAACTATATGTACTTTGAAACCGTGACCTTATGTCCAATTGATACTCGATTGATTCAAGCTGATTTACTCAATGCAGATGAAAAAGACTGGTTAAACAATTATCACCAGCAAGTATTTAACGAGCTGAAAGACCGAGTTAAAGGTCATGCGTTAGTTTGGTTGACTGAGCGTACGAAGGCGGTTTAATAGGTTTAAAGCTTATAATGACTATTCCCAAATAAAAACCCTCTTTTAGAAGACTAAAAGAGGGTTTTTATTTGGGAATATAATTTATATATTCTAATAAGTTTGGTTTAAGTGTTTAATAAGTCGGTATTCATTATGAGTTAAATTATCTATTGTAGGGATAGTCCTATAAGGGCAAGCTTAATTCTCGGAGAATTTATATGACTCACTCAGGTAATGAAAATCTAAGCCATAACCAAGTAGTCGACCGCCAATTTAGCTCACAAGCAGCAAAGTATTTAACCAGTAGTGTACATGCAACAGGGCAGGAGTTTGCTATTGTCGACAATCAACTGCGTCAATTTGATCAACCCCATGTGTTGGATTTAGGCTGCGGAGCAGGGCACATAAGCTTTTGTGTTGCACCTGTTGCTAAAACGGTCATCGCCTATGATTTATCTGCCGAAATGCTCAAAGTCGTCGAGATAACTGCATCAAAAAAAGGACTGGATAATATAAATACGGTAAAGGGTATCGCTGAGTCCTTACCCTTTGCCGACAATAGTTTTGATATAGTCATTAGCCGTTTTTCAGCACATCATTGGCAAGATGTGCCTCTTGCCTTAAGAGAGATGCGCAGAGTTTGTCAGCCTAATGGTCGCATTATTATCATAGATATCATGGCACCTGCAAACCCTTTGTGCGATACCTTTTTACAAACCATAGAAATATTGCGTGATAACAGCCATGTCAGGGATTATTCAGCAGCTGAGTGGCAACTTATGCTTAGTCAAGCAGGCTTAGCCGTTAATACTATGCAAACTCATAAGTTGTTATTAGAGTTTGCAAGTTGGATTAGTCGAATGCGTACCCCAACAGACTATGTAAAAGCTATTCAAGCCTTACAACAGCAGATAGGAGAAGAGGTAAGAAAGTATTATAATCTACAGTCAGATGGCTCATTTACCACCGATGTGGTCACATTAACTGTTAGAGTCAAGCTCGCCTAAACCAAAGTTTTATCTATATGAACAATATAAGACACTCAATTAGAAGGCTCAAAAAATATAACACTGGCTTCAATGGGTGCAAAGGGTTTGTGAGCAGTATTTTTGGGTATGACTACCATCTCCCCTGCGTTAATTTGGACAGTTTCATCTTTAAGTTCTATAAAAAGCTGTCCCGCCACAACATGAAATAACTTATCTTCAAATTCATGGTTATGCCAGTCATAATCGCCTTTCAGCTTCGCCATTTTTACTTGCATTTGGTTAAAGGCAGTGGCCGTTTTGGGCTGCCAAAATTCTTGAATACTCTCTAGCTCATTAGCAATATTGGTTATCTTAAGCGTCATGTTGGTGTTCCTTATATTGTGTGTTTTATGTAGCAGTGATCATTTGCAATTTTTTGAATCGCTCTAAAATTTTTAAATTAAAAGTCGACAGTGGCAGAAACCATAACCGTTCGCGGCGCACCCAATCCAAGTGTAGTATAGTGTGGCTTAGTCCAATAATTTTTATCGGCTACATTTTTAATCTCGGAGCGTATGGTGACAGGATACTGCCAAGCTGAGGTTTTATAGCGAGTGCCTAAGTCAACTATCGTATAGTTTGGAATAGATAGTGTCTTGTCATCAGTAGCATACTGGTCAGATACAGAGGTTACATTGGCTGTTAATGTGAGGTTGTCGATATAAGGTTGGTCCCATTCTGCGCCCAGTTTCGCCTGCCATTCGGGTACACCCGTGGGTTGTTTACCTTGATTGAGGCCCCCGTTCAGACTGGCATCAATATAAGTAACACCCCCCATCAAACGCACATTTGGCAATGGTGCACCAAAGAAACCCCATTCAATACCTCGGTTTTGCTGCTCTCCCTCCACCGCATATATTTTGCTTATTGGGTTGACATCAGCATAAGGTTTTTGAATATCAAACACACTTAAAGTGTGCGAAAACTCGCCTAAATCCACTTTAATACCCACCTCTTTTTGCTTGGTTTTATAAGGAGCAAATGTTTCACCTGCATTTTTGGCAGCGACAGGTGCAGTCTTTCCTTTGGTAAGACCTTCAATATAGTTACCATAAACGGATACTGCATCCGACAGATTTACTAACAAGGCCACAGAAGGTGTGGTTGCACTCTCATCATAGTCTTTACCTGAAGCAAAAAGTCCAGACTGCTTAGTTTCAACCTGCTGATGGCGCACCCCTAAGGTAAGCTGATATTTATCGTCATTAAATGATAAAGTATCTGCTAACCCATAACTGGTCATGCGTGTCTGCGTTTCAAGAAGCTCAGGATCAGTAAAAGGGGCATTAAAATTAGGCCAGACTAGATTAGTGTAAAGATTGTTGTTAATTGTGTTTTTATAAAAATGCCCAGCAAGATTATTAATATCCTTATATGCTGTGGCATTAATCGCAATTTGATGCCCAACACTACCTGTCTCAAAGTCAGTCTTTAAGCCTACTTCGGCCGACTTCTCTTTGGATCTATCTTTAAGGTCACCAATCTTAGTTTCATAGTCACCAGATGTAGTCAATAAAGTAGAAACCGCAGCACTACGAGATTTAAAGGTACTATTACTAAACCCTACTGCGGTATAAAACATTAGATTGTCATTGATATCAAACTCACCGCGAGCTAATCCACCTGTGTCTACAGAGTCGTTAAATGCCCAGTCTGGATTGAGTAAAGTATCTGCATTAAGCGGTGTAGGAAGCTTAACATCAGGTGCAAGGTTCAATCCTCTAGTGGGACCATCTACGTGCTCTTTACTATCATAAAGATCTGCTGAAAGACGAATACGTTTGCCTCGCCAGTCTAGACCAATAGCAGCCAGCTGTGCTTGTTTAGTTTGATTATTAATCGGACTATCTCCGTCTCGATAAACCCCATTAAATCGCACACCAAATTGATTGTTATCACCAAAACGGCGACCTAAATCGACATGCCCACCAAATTGTGAGTCAGATAAATAGCGTGCTGTAACTTGGGTTAATGGTTTGTCAGTGGCGCGTTTTGGTACCAAATTTATTGCACCACCCACCGAGCCATTGGGTGCCATACCATTGAGCATTGCCGACGGTCCTTTTAGTACGTCAATGCGCTCAAACATTTCAGGGGAACTGCGATAGCGCGGTGCTACTCCATAAAGACCATCTACCGTGACATCACTAATATTTGAGTCAAATCCCCTTATTTTAAAACTTTCAAGATTTTGCCCCTCAATGTCGCTACTATAAACGGAGGCATCTGTATTAGCGATAACATCACTAAGGTCGGTTGCTTGAGTATCTTCAATAAACGTTTCGGTATAACTTATGGTATTAAAGGGAGTATCCAACGAGTCTTTATTACCCAAAAATCCAACATGGTTTTTATACGTCACATGGCCACCAGGATAGACGGGTTCTTGATCAGCTTTGGCAACGACAGTGACAATTGGTAAAACCGTTATGGGCAATGCTTCTGACGCTTGAGACTGCTTTTGAGATTGGCTTTCAGTTTGTGCTAGGGCTTCTGGACTAAAAACTATGACCGTACCAAGCAAGCCATACATAAGTGTGCATCTTGCTGACATAATATGATTTAGCTTAAAAGGTGGTTGAGCACTTTTAGTTTTTGCGGGTTGGATATCACTATTATTTTGAATGACTAAAGCCATGTTCTTATCCTATTAAATGATTATTTTTAGACTGAATTTAGACTGAGCAGTATTTGTAATGCTATTTAGGCTGCTCCTGATACCCTCTAATAACATCATCGATTATGATTTGTATTGATGTTGGACTGGCGGATGTGGTGTACCATGCGTCTGCATTAACAAAGATAACTTTGCCGTTTTTCCAAGCTTTGGTGTTCGTAAGTAGCGGATTGCTCACACTATCGGCATCAATTTCGTCTTGATGCTGCATAACAGCTGTTCTATCAATGATGTACAAAATGTCAGGATCTGCATTAAGAATGAACTCACTTGAAATTGGCTCACCGTGTAAACTAGTTTCAACAACTGTACTGGCAGGTTTAACCCCCAAATCGCTAAAAACAAACCCATAACGGGACTGCACACCAAAGTTGCTAAATGCACCATTGTTATGCAAAATTACCAACGCTCGCTCATTTCTATCTTGAGTAATCGCTTTCACTTCCGCTAATTTTTCGTCAATAGCATCAATTTTTTTCGTGGCTAGTGCTTCTTTTTGGAAAATCTTACCTAAGGTTAGTAGATGCGCTTTTATTTTGGCGATATGACCACTTTGGCTGTTTTTATAATCAATATCAAAATGCAGCGTTGGGGCAATATGAGATAATTCTTCATAGTTTTGTGCTTGTAGTGGTGTCATCAAAATCAAATCTGGATGCAGCGCATGTACTCGCTCCATATTGGGCTGCACAATAGAGCCCAAATCTTGCACACGTCCATCATCTTTGTATTGAGATAAAAAGTTGGGAACAAAGTCCTTTACCATACCTGCAATGGGAATTTGAAGTTGGTCAAGAAAATCAACCTCATTCATAGATAGCGCGGCGACTATTGTTGGTGGCTTTACAATTACTGTCTTACCGAGCTGATGCTGAATAGTGAGTGGAAAAGACTGTTCTGATTGTTCTAAATCTGCTTGTTCTAGTGCCATTCGTTGCGCACTATCTTGAGAAGATGCCGATTGCTCTGTCGCATTTGTTGAACCCTGCTGTGACGCTTGAGCATCCTTATGCTCTGGTTGTTGACAGGCTTGGACTAAAATAGCCAAACCACATACCAATATAAAACAACCATTTTCTTTATTTAAAGCCATTTTTTATCCCTCATTTTTTGCCATAAAATAATTACATAGCATTCCGCTATTGCTTTTATTGCCGCTTTTATTAACATCGTTAATATGAGTAATATCAAAGGCTAATTCATATAATTTAGTTAAGTTTTTCTCATTAATGACCCTGTTTACTGCACCATCAAACATAATCTCTCCGCCTTTTAGAGCAATGATGTAATCGGAATAATTGGCAGCAAAGTTAATGTCATGAATGACCAAAACCACGGTGCGACCTTGCTCATCGCACAAACGCCGTAGCGCCTGCATTATTTGAACACAATGCTTGATGTCAAGATTATTTAGCGGTTCATCCAGTAACAGCACATCCGTTTGTTGTGTTATGGCCATGGCCAAAAAAGCCATTTGGCGTTGTCCGCCACTAATTTCATCGATATAGCAGTGGCGTAAAGACTCTAATCCTAAAAAGGAAATAGAGTCTTCAATAACCTGCCAATCCGATTGCGTTAATGCGCCGCGACTGTAAGGAAAGCGTCCAAAAGAAACTAACTCCTCAACAGTCAAGCGCAGGTTAAAACTATTGGTTTGACGGAGTGTGGCGACGTAATGGGCATACTTGGACGTCTGAATATCTCGAATACGGCAATGATCGATCATTACCTCACCGCTACTTGGCTCTAGCAACTTAGCAATAATCATCAATAATGTAGACTTGCCTGCTCCATTTGGTCCAATGAGTGAGGTAATTTGTCCTTTGGGAATGTCAACACTGATATTGGATAGGATGGCCTGTTTGCCATAATGCTTGTAGATATTATTGACCTCAATCATGCTGTGCCCTTCCCACCCACATTAGTACGTGCATTGGTATGTACCGTTAAAGCCAGAAAGTAAATACCACACACTAGATTTACCAAAATACTGACCGTTGTTTTATAGTTAAAAACATGCTCCACCAAAAGCTGTGCAACTAAAAAAATAGCAATAGACACCAGAGTGCCAATGGGTAGAGTTAGTTTGTGCTTATGACTACCTACTAAAGCATAAGTAATATTGGCGATGAAGATACCCATAAACGCTGTAGGGCCTATCAGGCTGGTAGATACCGCCACCAAAATGGCAATTAAAGCCAAAACTAAGTGCACATACTTGGGATAATCGACCCCAAGCGACAAAGATTGCTCTCGTCCCAATGCCATGACATCCAATATTGGTAAGGTTTTTCGCCCTACCCAGACCACTATTGCTACCAGCACTGCGCCATAAGTTAATATTTCAGGGTTGCTACGGTTAAAAGAGGTATAACTTACCCCTTGTAGGACTGAAAACTCAGATGGACTGATACGCAACTGGATAAATTGAGTAACCGTGCTAAGTACCATTGTTAATACAAAGCCAAACAGCAGCAGCATAAACATGTCGTTCTTACACTTTGGCAATAACCAGCGATGTAGCAACAATGAGTACATCAGCATGAGTAGCAACGAGATAACGAAGTGGCCAGTTGCTCCAAGTAGCATTGTCCCTTTAGTCCCCATTACCAACAACAATAGTGCTTGCCAAAGTAGGTAAACTGCTTCATATCCCATAATAGAGGGCACTAAAATACGATTGCCGACGATTGTCTGAAAGGTTATCGCCGATAAGGTTAAACAAACACTACCGATAATAAGGGTCGCTAGTCTAAGCAGTCGTTTAGGAATAAGGTAATCAAAATCTAAACCATTGCTTAAGTTCGAGTCGACCAGCAGAAAAGTGAGCATTAACCCAAGTATAAATATGACACCCAACCAAACCTTGAATATCGCTAACGTTTTCAGCAGTTTTGAGTGAGTCACACCCATTACTATCTTTTTTAAAACCGTTTTTATTGGCACCTGTGTCATCGCACACCCCTTATGATTAAAATAAGGAATATCACCCCACCAATACCCCCTGCCGTTAGCCCAATAGGGACTTCAAAAGGATAAATAACAATCCGCCCAACAATGTCGCTAACTAACAGTAAACAGGCACCACCGAGCGCTACGAGTGGCAACGTTCGGGATAAATTCTCTCCATATTTTAGGGCAACTAAATTTGGCACTACCAAACCGACAAAAGGAATAGCTCCGACTGTAATAACAGACACTGCTACTGTAATGGATACCAACATAAGCCCCATTGCCGTAGTTGCTATATAACTCATCCCAAGACTGGTTGCCATCTCCTCACCCATGCCCATTAGCGTAAAGCGATGGGCATATAAATAAGTCAGTACAACAATGGGTATAATGATATAAATCAGCTCATAATGACCCTGAACAACTCGCGAAAAATTACCGAGCAGCCACCCTTGCATGCTTTGTAGAATATTATGTTGATAGGCATAAAATTCTGCTATTGCGCTCAGTACACTGCCATACATCAAGCCGAGCACAGGAATTAGAACCGAGTTTTTAAACTTGATGCGTTTAATGATGGCGATAAACAGTAGGCTAGCTACAAAGCAAAAAGTTAGAGAAAACAACATTTTGCTAAAAGTACTGGTATTGGGTAATAGGGTAATAGCTACTAAAATACCTAGTTTCGCTGCATCTAGTCCGCCAGATGTAGCAGGCTCTACGAATTTATTGTGTACTATGTGCTGTAAAATAACGCCGCTAGTAGCAAGCCCAACGCCTATTAATATCAAGGCAGCTAAACGGGGTATTCTACTGGCTGTCAACGTGAGCCAAGTATTACCCGATAAGTTGAACAGCTCAGGCAATACAATTTGATTAGTACCGATAACTAAGGAGATAACACAGAGAGCGAAAAATAAAATCAATAATCGGAATAGCATTAATTATTCGGCATTAAGGTTTATGAGAATGATTATTATCTATTATCCTTTTTTTAATTATGTAATAATCGGAAAAAAAGAATGTCGCAATTGGAAAAGTTTTTAGCATATGGTTCGCTTTGCATTGTAGCGACCTTCGCTAGACTACATACTAATGAGTATTAGGTTGTATTGATGATGGCTATATTGAAGATAGTGAGTAAATTGAAGATAGTGAGTGAATTGAAGATAGTTAGTGACAAATTATGACTATAAATTATGATAAGTTGTTATGGATAACTAACAGTGTTGGTAACGCAGTCGTTGAAAGTGCCTACGATGACAGTAATGACGTGGGAAGTGCCGTTAGAACTGGCCCAATTACTGTAAATTCCGTTGCTGTCAATAAAGAAACGCACCAAATTCGCCAAGGGTTTCGATTGGTTCGTGAACAGACCTATACATCCACTCCCCTCTACTATCCGCCATTTGAAAGAACAGATTATATTGGGGTATGTTTTTTGTTTGCTCCAGAAGAAATAGATAAGAATAATCTAGCGTTTAAGCATATCTATCATAAAGATTTGAATATTACGAATGGCTTTCAATATCAAGCAGAGACTCTATACGCTATAAATAAGCCTCTACATTATGTTAGTTTACAGTTTGATAGTTACTTTATTGAATCGCTAAACGAACAGCAGTCAATACCAAAATGGCTATTAAGTTTGGCTTCTTATAAAGATGGATATGTACTTGACCGGATGACTGTCTCGCCTATTTTAAGACATTTAGCATGGCAGATAAGTCAATTGCCACTAACAAGGTTACTTAGCGACTCGTTGCGTATAGAGTCTAAAGCTTTAGACTGGCTGGCTGGCATGATTGAGTCTAACCCGACACATAAGCCGATAAATGATCATGTCTTAGTGGGCAATGATTTAGCGAATAAATCTAAGAGGTTTGTGATGTTAGCGTGTGATATTATTCATAAAGAATACTCTCAGCCACTAACTATCCGGGAGCTGGCTTTAAGGGTAGGGACAAATGCCTCATATCTAAAACAATATTTTAAGTCTTATACAGGGCAAAGCATTCATGAGTACTTGACTCATTATCGGTTAAGACAAGCTCAAAATTTGCTAATACTACAGCCTATGCTTAATATACAAATAGTTGCTGAGCTGTGTGGGTATCAAGCAGGGTATTTTAGTCAATTATTTAAAGATACCTATGGTATTTCTCCGTCCCATTATCGTCAAACTAAGATAGCTGAGTAGTTACAGTACCTAATAAGCAATTCCTCTAAAAAAATAGCAATCATAAGACGTCTTTTTATACGTTTATTTTTATGATAAAAAGGGGTCGGTTTTTAGATTTTTATCGTCTCATATCATTCTCATAATAACCACTCAATCGGTAGCAACGAACATATCCAGACCCCAATACGGGACCATGCAGAGCTGTGAGGCTCATCATCGAACTCAACAATCTGATGGTTCTCTTCGGTTTCCCAGTGTAGTTTTCCTTGGGGGGATTTGCTAACCACATAGCTGTACTGCATCTGATTTTTCTTCATATTATCAGCCAGATAACTTGCTAGCTCTGGACTATCGAATATAAACCCCATCTCTGTGTTTAGTGAAGCGGAGCGAGGGTCGATATTAAAAGATCCAATAAACAAGGTTTTGGTATCGATAATAAAGGTCTTGGCATGTAGGCTGGCACCGCTACTTTTGATCATGCCGCCATGGTGTTTAGTAATAACAGTCGCCATCGGCTTTAGCTCAAAAAGCGATACGCCAGAGTCTAGCAAAGGTTTCCGATATTTGGCATAACCGGCATGAACAGGTACGACATCAGTGGCTGCAAGAGAGTTGGTAAGTACAGCGACCCGTTTGCCATCTTTAGCCAGCGAAGTAAACACATCTTTACCACGCTTGGTGGGGACAAAGTAGGGAGAAATAATCAGCAACTCATGTTGGGTTTTCTGCATCAAAGGGATAATATTGGTAAGAAGTGAGTCGGATTTTTTGGGCTGTCGCAATACTTTGGCGGGAGAGTCACTGATCAGCTGTGTCTCCGTCCATATTAGAGGCAGTGAGCCCTCGCGCAATTTTTTTACAAACGTAGATTGTCCCAATTCTTTTAAAAAAGTGTTCGTCTCAGTATTGTTAATAGGCTTGGGATCAAAGGCGGCAAATGTCTTATCTTTTATGATATTTTCAGCCGGATAAGAGGATTCACTGACCCAATACTGATCAAAGTCCTGCTCGACATCTTTAGCAACTGGTCCAACGGCCAGAATATCCAAGTCAGCAAACATGACACCACTACCAAAGCCAAAATATTCATCGCCCACATTACGACCACCCCCAATGGTCACTAAGCCGTCTGCGGTAAATGATTTATTATGCATCCGCCGATTTAGGCGAAAAAAGTCACTTAAGTAACCTAGTGTGCGAAAGCGGCGCTGCATAAACGGGTTGAACAGACGCACTTCAATATTAGGGTGAGCATTGATCTTAGAGAGCAACTCATCCATACCATCAGTGTTGTTATCATCAAGCAATAGACGCACCCGCACCCCACGCTCAGCGGCTTGATACAGGCTTTGCATGAGCAGGTGGCCAGTGGTATCGTCGTGCCAGATATAATATTGTACATCTAACGTATCTTGAGCCGATGCTGTGAGTGCTAGCCGAGCCAAAAAGGCTTCATGACTATTATCCAATAGGTAGACACCACTTAGCCCAGGATGCTCATTTATGACAGGCAGAATCTGTTTAGCTATGGTGCTATTAGGATCGACAGGAAGGTGGACTGAGGCCTTGCGCTGAGTATTATCAGGTAAATCTTGATAAGTCATTAAGCCCAGTAGAGCCAGCAGCACCAATAGTCCTAACAAAGCTATGACTATAATCAGCAGTTTTTTTAGTACGCTTACTAACATAGCGGGCCCTTTATGGCTAAACAAAGACGAATCAAGAATCTTATAGGTCGACGCTGTTTAAAGGTCATTGTTGTTAAGGTGGATGTTGTTTGAAGGTATTTAGAACAGTCAGTATGGTTAAGAGTTGCTACCCCAGCTCCTGATAGTTTGATAAAACGGTCAAAAAAAGCCTACGTTTACAGCAGGCTCTATTTCTTTATTCGTCTATTAAGCCTCTATTAAAAAGCAGCTTAGTCTATCAGCTATGCTTTATGATTTTATTTTCATATAAGTGACAAATTTATAAGTCAAACCGTTATCGTCATCAGTATGAGAGTCAGACTCTGAGGCAAGCTGAAAACCTTCTGGGATTTCTGGGTAAAATGCGTCTCCATTTTCAATCTCAGTATCTACCACTGTTAGCTCGATGCGGTCGGTATACATCATAGTGTTTTTGAAAATCTTCTCACCACCAATGATCCAAATGGTTGTAAATTTCAAACCATGTGCTACGTTAGCCGCTTGAGTGAGAGCATCATCCATATTATGTACAATAATAAAGTTATCGTTTGCAGTTAGGCCGTTTTCTTTGGCATAATCTAATTGAGTAGTGATGATAAAGTTAACCCTTTTTGGTAGAGGCTTCCCACCCATCGACTCAAAAGTTTTACGACCCATAATAACGATACCTTTGACACCGCTATCGGCATAGGCATCAGTTTCTGCTGTGGTCAACGCTTTAAAGTGTTTTAAGTCCTTTGAAATATGCCAAGGAAGACGATTGTTTTTACCAATACAGCGGTTATTGCTGATGGCAGCAATTTGGGCAACTTGGGTGTGCGCATAGCTCATTAGAATATCCTTTTATTATAAATAAGCGGTTATAAGCAGTTGTTTTTAGTCAATACTTAAACGTTAAGGGTGCTAAAAATTATACGGCAACGGGTGCTTTAATGGCTGGATGTGATTGATAGTTTTCAACTCGAATGTCTTCAAATTTAAAGTCAAAAATATCTTTCACGTCTGGGTTTAACCATAAGCTAGGTAGCTCATAAGCAGTGCGTGATAACTGCTCGTTGACTTGAGTAATATGGTTTTGATAGAGGTGACAGTCACCACCTGTCCAAATAAACTCGCCAACTTTTAGGTCACATACTTGAGCAATCATATGAGTCAGTAGGGAGTAGCTGGCGATATTAAAAGGCACGCCCAAAAATAAATCGGCTGAACGTTGGTATAACTGACAAGACAATTTTCCATCAGCCACAAAAAATTGGAAAAGGGTATGGCAAGGGGGTAGGGCAACTTGATTGGCTTCCGCTGGATTCCAGCCTGAAACGATTAAACGGCGCGAATTTGGATTGGTTTTTATTTGTTCAATAAGCGTTTTTATTTGGTCAACCCCATCTTGCCGATAGCGGCCATCCTCATTTTTTGTGGCGCCATAATTACGCCATTGATGACCATAAATTGGGCCAAGCTCACCTTCTGGGCGACCAAAACGAGCAGTTTGCTCAGCGGTAGACCATTCATTCCAAATACGCACACCGTTATCTTGCAAATACTTAACGTGCGTATCGCCATTTAAAAACCAAAACAGCTCATAGGTAATAGATTTCATATGAACTTTTTTGGTGGTCAGCAAAGGAAAGCCATCGTTTAAATCAAACCGAATTTGGGCACCAAAATGGCTTAGCGTACCCGTGCCCGTTCTGTCCCCTTTAGGGGTGCCGTGATCACGCACATAGCGAATTAAATCAAGGTAAGCAGCTTCATTTTTTGAGGTTATCATAGTTATCAGTGTATTAATCAGTGTGGTTGTGAATGTATTGAAATAGACGCAAATTATACTGGTTACACGGCTGCGTGTTTGCCCCAGTCATATTCTTGACGGCGATAGGCTAAAATCATTAATACGACACCAAGGATAATCATCGGTAAGGTATATAACTGGCCTTTACTCATCCAGCCAAATATAAGCTCGTAACCTGCATCTGGCTGGCGGAAAAACTCAATTACAAAGCGACTGATGCCGTAACAAAGCATAAATAATGCCGTCACGGCCATGCGCGGGCGAGGTTTTGATGAAAACCACCAAACAATAATAAAGGTCAATAAGCCTTCCGCAAATGCTTCGTACAACTGTGAGGGATGACGGGGTAATAAATAAATGCTGTTCACTTGCGTCATTAAGGATTGCAAGGCAGAGTTAGTATTAATCAGCTGTGCATCAAAGGCAGCGGCTTGAGGAAAATAAGTCAGCCAGCTGTATCCACCATCTGAGACACGTCCCCAAAGCTCGCCATTGATGTAGTTACCAAAGCGGCCAAATAGCAGCCCAGTGGGTACGCAAGGCACAATAAAATCTAATACGTTGAAAATTGGTTTTTTGTATTTACGTGCAAAAAATATCATGGCAAGTGCCACACCCACAAAGCCCCCATGGAACGACATACCACCTTCCCATACTCTGAATAGATACATCGGGTTTTGCAGCAATTCGCCAAACTGATATAGCAGCACATATCCAATACGGCCCCCTAATATCACACCAAGTGCGCCATAGAATACAAGGTCTGACACCATATCACTAGTCCATCCCTCTCTTTTAGTACTGCGATACCAAGCAAGCCCATACGCGGCTGCGAAGGCAAGTAAATACATAAATCCATACCAATGTACTTGTACTGGGCCTAGGGATAATGCGACAGGATCAAATTGAGGATGAATCATCATAGTAAGTGTCTATTAGTTGTATTATTTGATGAGAGTCATAATAGCAAAATTTAATCAATAGAGCATTACAGTCTGTTTGATCATTCACAAATTAGTCCTAGCCATTTCCATGCTTGAAGGATCAAAACAGACCCTGAACTATTATTTGATTGAGAAAGATACAAAAAAGCCGAGTACGTGGAGGACTCGGCTAAGGTAGTAAATTTAGAGTTAAGTTTAAATAGCCACCAGTTCTTGAATATTGTTTTCAGCCATCACATTGCCTGCGCCCTGTGCCACAACTTGGCCGCGTGATAGCACAGTATAATTATCAGCAAGCTCTTCAGCAAATTCATAAAACTGCTCAACTAAGACGATTGCCATATCGCCTTTATCCGCCAAACTGCGAATGACTCGGCCAATATCTTTAATGATAGAAGGCTGAATACCTTCGGTGGGTTCATCTAAAATGAGAATACGCGGCTCGGAGGCGAGGGCACGCGCAATAGCCAACTGCTGCTGCTGACCACCGGACAAATCACCGCCACGGCGATGCTTCATCTCATCAAGCACTGGAAATATATCGTATAGATGCTTTGGTACTTTGCCTGCTTTGCGCTGTGAAAACTTTGCCATGCCAATAAGAATGTTTTCCTCAACCGTTAACGTTGAAAAAATATCGCGGCCCTGCGGAACATACGCCAATCCCTCACGCACACGCTGCTCAGGTGTCATCTTACTGATGTCTTTTCCGTCTAATAAAATCTGGCCTGATTTTATTGGCAAAATACCCATTAGGCATTTTAGTAACGTGGTCTTGCCAACACCGTTACGGCCAAGTACCACACTACATTCCCCAATCGGGGCGGCAAGCGTCACATCACGTAGAATATGACTGCCACCGTAATATTGATTTATGGCATTAACTTCTAACATATAAACACCCTAATTTTTGTGTAAATTCTGATTTTTCAGTGCCGTTATTATTTTCAGTGGCATTTTTAGCCCATGTCAATATAGAGTCTTACTGCCACCGACCATATTAACTATCGGCCAAGATAGGTCTCAATAACTGCTTCATCGTTTTGCACTTCTGCCAAGGTGCCTTCTGCTAAAATTGCCCCATTTGCCAGTACGGTTACCTTCTCACTAATCGCATCAATAAAGGTCATGTCATGTTCAACCACCACAAGGGTATGGTTTTTCTTAAGACGTAGACACAGCTCAGCAGTATGCTCCGTTTCGGCGTCAGTCATGCCAGCGACAGGCTCATCAAGTAAGATAAGCTTTGGGCTTTGCATGAGTAACATGCCAATCTCTAGCCACTGCTTTTGACCATGAGATAACAGCCCAGCTGGCTTATGGAGCATGTCTTTTAAACGGATTTGTTCAAGTGTTGAATCAAGGGTGTTCTGTGTGTCGGCATCAATTTTAGTAAACCAGCTTTTTGAAACCCGTTTGTCTTTAGGTGCTGCAAGCATTAAATTATCAAGTACGGTAAAGTTCTCAAACACTGTTGGTTTTTGAAACTTACGACCAATGCCCGCTTCAGCAATTTGCTCGGTAGACAGCTTCGATAAATCATGAACCTGACCAAAAAACGCCGTACCTTCAGTCGGTCGCGTTTTACCCGTAATGACATCCATTAGGGTGGTTTTACCCGCCCCATTAGGTCCAATAATGCAGCGCAGCTCACCTTCTTCGATATAAAGCGATAAATTGTTTAGAGCACGAAACGAGTCAAACCAGACACTGACTTCTTCTAAATAGAGCGCAATACCATGGCTCATATCAGGCCCTGACTTAGGTTTAGGATGCGCTAAGCCATCGCTATCCCCATAATCCTCACCTAAGCTAGTGGTCACAGGCGTAGTCGTTGTCGCCTTGCTGGTTAGTTTATGATCTACGCTATTGGGCTTACCAGCTGCGGGGTTATTTTCACTGTAGTCAGTTACCCCTTTAATAGGGGTCTTTACTAATCCCTCAGTTGCTGTAGGCTGCGCTAAGTTTGAATCAATTGATTGTTTTGGCATTATTCTTTTTCCTTCTTAAAGCGGTCGAGTAGGCCAATAATGCCATTCGGCATAAATAAGGTAACAACAACAAATAGCCCACCTAAGATAAGTAACCAAAATTCAGGGTAGGCAACCGTAAAGTAGGTTTTGATAGCATTCACAGCGCCAGCACCGACTATGGCACCAATCAAGGTTCCACGGCCACCAGCAGCAACCCAAACAGCCATCTCAATAGAGTTAACGGGGTTCATCTCGCCTGGATTGATAATCCCTACTTGTGGGACATATAACGCTCCAGCAATACCCGCAATCACGGCAGACAATACCCAAGCAGATAGCTTGTACCAAAGCGTACGATAGCCCAGATATTGCAAGCGGTTTTCACTGTCACGAATGGCGCCAAGTACACGTCCATAAGGTTGATTCATTAAATAGCGAAGTCCGATATATGAGAGCAGTAGTGCCAAAGCGGTCGCAAAGCAAAGCATGGCTCTGGTTGAAGCGGCGGTAATGTCATAGCCAAGTAACGTGGTAAATCCTGTGAAGCCGTTATTACCCCCAAAGCCCGTTTCGTTACGGAAGAATAGCAAGGCGGCGGCATAGGTCATGGCTTGGGTAATAATGGAGAAGTAAACGCCTTTGATTTTGGAGCGGAAGGCGAAGTAGCCAAAGATAAACGCTACAAGACCTGGCACTAGAACTACCAGCGCCATTGCCCACCAAAAGTGTTGAGTACCTGCCCAGTACCACGGCATTTCAGTCCAGCTTAAAAAGCGCATAAAGTCGGGTAGGGCAGCGCCTGCGGTTTCACGAGTGAGATACATCCCGAAGGCATAACCGCCTAAAGCAAAATACAAACCGTGGCCTAAACTTAAAATACCCGCATAGCCCCATACCAAGTCTAAAGCTAGCGCTACCATGGCAAGTGCCATGATTTTGCCTATTAAAGTGATCCAGTAAGCAGATAGGTGCAACGCTGAGGTTTCTGGCATTAAATGTAGCCAAGGCAATATCAGCAGTACCAGAAAGCATAGACCAATTAAGAGGGCGTTGCGCGGTGTATCAGATAGTAATTGAGTCAATTTCATAGGGTTCTCCTTAATCCACAAATCGGCCTTTGAGGGCGAATAAACCTTGTGGACGTTTCTGAATAAACAGAATCACAAGAACCAGTAATACAATTTTAGCCATAACAGCACCGATGCCAATTTCAAGCACAGTACCGCTGACACCAAGACCTAGAGCTGCCAATACAGCGCCCCATACTTGACCAACACCACCAACGACGACGACTAAAAAGGCATCGATTATATAAGTCTGACCTAAATCAGGGCCAACGTTACCCACTTGCGCCAAAGCGCAACCAGCAAGCCCAGCAAGTCCTGAACCAAGTCCAAAAGCGAGCATATCAATACGGGCAGAAGGAATACCAACGGCGCGCGCCATTTGACGGTTTTGAGTCACGGCTCGAACAAACAAGCCAAAGCGGGTCTTATTCAGCAAATACACCAGTAGCGCCAATACAATCACAGTAAAACCGATAATAGCGATACGGTTATATGGTAGTGATAAACTTGCGGAAACCTGATAAGCACCGCTTAACCAGTCAACGTTACTCACTTCCACGTTTTGTGCGCCAAAAATCATACGCACCAGCTGCATTAAAATCAGACTGACACCGAAGGTCGCCAGTAAAGTTTCAAGCTCACGGCCGTATAAAGGACGAATGACAATACGCTCGATAATCATGCCAATAACAGCACTGACTAAGAAGGCAACAGGGATGGCTGCGACTAAATACCATCCTGCCATACCCGGTAGATAGGTTTGAAATAGATTTTGCACCACATAAGTGGCATAAGCCCCAATCATAATCAGCTCACCATGTGCCATATTAATCACACCTAGTAACCCAAAGGTAATGGCAAGACCAAGAGCGGCTAAAAGCAAGATACTAGCAGTACTCATACCAGTAAATAAATGACCTGTCCAAGTACTGACTTTAATTCTATTGGCAACACTGCTTTCGGCTGCCACTAATGCACTTTTTAACGCAGGATCTAAATTGTCAGCAGTGAGGGCAGATTGAATATCAACTAGGACTTGCGGACTGTCGCTATCTGCAAGCTGATTTACCGCCGCAATTTTAGTGGGTAGATCGCCATCTCTGAAGTCTATACGGGCTTGTAGAGCTGCTAGGGCATCTATAACCTTGCTGTTTTTCTCATTAGCAGCGGCTGCTGTAATCGTCGCAGGGTCTACTTGATCAATATTCTCAGATAGAATTTCTACTGCTTGTAAGCGCTGTGCAGGTTTTTCTGATTCAAGCTTGACCTTAGCTTGACCAAAAATAAGGGCAGAGCGTAGGGCATTGGTCAGCGTAATTTGTGATAAATCGCTAGGCCATTCGCTGGTTTCTTGTTTATCAGGATAAGTGAATAATTGATCGTCACTATTGAGCAGATAAGTTTGACCGCCATTGCCTTGATACAGCTCATCTTTGCTAATAAGCTCAACTAACGTATCTAAGCTTTCAGCGGTTCCAGGCCAGCTGTTTAACATGGCTTGGCGCTGAGCAAAATCAGCCGCTACAAATTGCTCAATCGCATCACCAGAATGAGTTGTAGCACCCTGAGTGGCGACGTTTGGAGTCGTGAGCGACTGCGCGTTTTGGTCTTGCAGTGTGGTATCAGTTGATGTCGTTAAATTCGATGTTATCGCTACTGTATTGAGGCCTGAAGCATCATCTATAGGGTTTGCATTAATAGATTGAGTAGTATCAACTTGGGTTTGTTCTTGAGTTTGGGCATGAGCAGGTGTCAGTACAGAAAATAATGTTATAAATAACAAGGGCACCCATAAACAAAGGTTCATAAGACGCTTCATTAACCCTTGTTTATAAGTCTCTGCATGATTTGATATCAGTAACGTACTGTATTTGTGAATAGTGCTATTGATATTATCGGTATTAAAAGAGGCTGTCTGTGTGGTCACTGAGCGGATTGGTGGGCATGGCATCTTTTACGGCTCCAAAGTGATTTAAAATCGACATTCCCTGCAATGATGTCTAACCTTTTTATACTAATTAAGCAGATATTGACCTCAACGTTGCCGTTTTAGTTCCTTTATCCAATAAGCAGTATCCTGCAGGGAGGTGATCTTTTATATTTCTTGATGATGCGTTATAAAATAACTCTAAGCTATGTCAGCCTTATTTAGGAATGTACTTACTCCAAGGCTCCGCACGGATTACCTCTGGCGTTTTACTAATCACATCGAACTGACCATCGGCACGGATTTGACCGATCATGACCGGCTTCCATAAATGATGGTTTTCTTCATCCATTTTTAAAGTGTAACCTGAAGGTGCATCGAATGTTTGACCACCCATGCTAATGCGTACTTTATCAACATCAGTCGTACCCGCTTTCTCTACCGCTTGCTTCCACATGTTGATACCCACATAAGTGGCTTCCATCGGATCGTTAGTTACCACTTTGTCGGCATTTGGTAATTTATGGTCAAGGGCATACTTTTTATATTTTTTGGTAAAGTCGCTATTGACTGGGTTTTTAACCGACATAAAGTAGTTCCACGCTGCCAAATGGCCTTGTAATAAACTGGTATCAATACCACGTAGCTCTTCTTCCCCTACTGAGAATGCCATCACAGGAATATCAGAAGCTTTGATACCTTGGTTAGCCAGTTCACGATAAAATGGCACGTTTGAATCACCATTAATGGTCGAAATAACGGCTGTCTTTTTACCAGTAGAGAATTTTTTAACATTCGACACAATAGTTTGATAGTTGCTGAAGCCGAAAGGAGTGTATTCTTCCATGATGTCTTCATCTGCCACACCTTTAGATTTCAAAAACGCTCTTAAAATCTGGTTGGTGGTACGCGGATAAACATAATCGGTACCCAAAAGTACGAAACGCTCAGCACTACCGCCCTCAGGGCTCATTAGGTATTCAACAGCAGGAATTGCCTGCTGATTAGGTGCTGCGCCTGTATAGAAGATATTTTCAGATTGTTCCTGACCTTCATACTGTACTGGGTAGAACATTAAACCATTTAATTCTTCAACGACTGGTAGCACAGATTTACGAGATACTGACGTCCAACCGCCAAATATCACGTCTACTTTATCTTGAGTTAATAGCTGGCGGGCTTTTTCCGCAAATAAAGGCCAGTCTGAAGCAGGATCAACGACCACGGCTTCAAGCTGCTTGCCTAACACACCGCCATTGGCATTGATTTCATCAATGGTCATAAGTGCAGTATCTTTCAGAGACGTCTCAGAGATGGCCATGGTGCCAGATAAAGAATGCAAGATACCCACTTTAATCTTGTCGCCATCTGCAGCTGGTGTGGTGGTGGTTTCTGTAGTTTCTGTCGAAGCTTCAGTTGGTGCAGTCTCTGCAGCTGTTTCAGCAGGTTTTTGGCAACCAATCAGGCTCAAGCTACCGACAATAGCAACGGCAAGTACTGACAAACGAGAGGTAAAAAGAGTGTCAGAAGTGGCGGCTGCATTTACAGCAGTAGAAGAGGGTAATATAAACATTTATTTCTCCAAAAATTCAAAATAACAGTGTTGTAAACAGATGTAACGTGCTGTGATTTACTGTTATGAATAGTTCAATATCTGTGCCAACCTTAAAAAAGTGGAATTTAATGAAAATATGTATGCTTTGGAGAATTTGCAGGGGCATTCATGCACCAAACATGCACCAAAATAGTTACTTATTTTACGATTTACAGTAAATCTGCACTAAATTGGACATTTTATGGATTATGATTTTTATAGATTAATGAATGTTAGGGTGTAAAAATAGTAACTAACTATGGCATTGGTTTGGTTATTTATTGAAAAAAAAGCCGAGTCGCGCATTTGATGAAACAGTAATACCCTTATCTGGCAAAAATATTTGAAAATTAGGATCGGCTTTATCAAATGCATCTAATACCACAAATAAATACTATAAACAGAATCTTTTAGGACTCGCTTTAAGCACTGATGACTGTCTTAATAATCAGGGTTGTCATAATATGTACTATACCCCTTAATATGATAATGTCGTTTTAAAGAACACTATTTAGGTAGGTGCTATTTATTAGCTAGATACTATTGAGTGTGTAAATAGATTTGTGGTAATGAGCATTTAATAACAGTCTCCCCTAAGAACGTTATGGAGAGAACTATAAAATAGTTATAGAAAGGAGACAGCATGTGTATTGTGGCAATAGCATGGCAGTTATTTGACGAGATGCCATTGGTGCTTTTATCAAATCGAGATGAGTTTTATGAGCGTCCTACCACGCCAGCGCATCAATGGGAAGACGCGCCAATATTTGCTGGGCGAGATGAAAAAAGTGGTGGCACTTGGCTTGGGTATCATCAACAGACTCTAAACCAAAGTAGTGGCAATCAATTTGTCAGCCAAAATGGACGATGGGCCGCAGTATTAAATTTTCGTGATGGCGTACAGGCGACTGAGGAGCAACGCTCACGGGGCGAATTAGTAGCAGGTTTTCTTACCTCTGAGCTATCGCCTATGCAGTTTGCTCGCCAGATTGACTTGCAAGCTTACGCAGGATTTAACTTAATTGTCGGGGACATTCGCCAAGCGGTTGTGGTCAACAATCGAGGTTATCCGCCAACCTCTCTTTATAGTGGACTACATATCCTATCAAATGGTCAGCCCGAAAGCAGTTGGTATAAGTGTGAACGTTTACGCGGGCGGGTGCGCCAAGAAGTGCTGCCGCTTATAGCCGAAAGCTTTGAGCTTAAAAATAGCGAGGAAAGTTACTGGAAATCAGCGGCATGGAATGTACTGTCTGATACGCAGCAAGCCGCAGATGATCAATTGCCTCATACGGGTATGCCCGAGGCGCTTGAAAAAGCATTATCATCGATTTGTATTGATACCCCAGATTTGAGTGACTATGGTACACGTACTCAGAGCATCCTGACCTTGAGTTTAGCCTCACATTTAGTACCCAGCTTTAACCTAGCTTTCGACACAAATAAACAACACACTCACAATACCTCAATCTTAACGTTAGAGAGTCGTGAATATCCGCATCATAGTAATTAATCATAGTACCTAAATCTCGTGACTGGGCTAATGGCTTTGTTGTATGCGAAATATAAAGTATAGAGTTACCAAAATCCATAAAAATAATGTGGCTTTAAACTGGCTTGTCATATTTTAAGGGTATATTCTATAAGAGAGATAACCTATATAAGATAAACAGCAATCTAAGTACAAGGAGTACCACATGAGCATGATGAAATCACTAATATTTGTTGAGCCAGGTAAAATTGAAATCACTGAAAAAAAGATACCAGACGTCGGCCCCAATGATGCTCTAATTAAAATTACTACAACCACCATTTGCGGTACCGACATTCATATCTTTAAAGGTGAGTATCCTGTGGCACAGGGTCTTACCATCGGTCACGAGCCTGTTGGCATTATTGAGAAGCTTGGTAGTGCGGTGATGGGCTACGAAGAGGGGCAACGGGTGGTTGCAGGTGCAATTTGCCCTACCTTTACCTCATATGCGAGCCAAGATGGCTTTCCTTCTCAAGATGGCGGTTATATTCAGCCAGATGGTACGTGTGCTTGTCATGGTTATAAGGCCACTGGGGGTTGGCGCTTTGGTAATATCATCGATGGCACTCAAGCCGAATATATTCTAGTGCCAGACGCACAAGCAAACCTAGCCCCTGTCCCTGATGGCTTAACCGATGAGCAAGTATTGATGTGCCCTGACATCATGTCCACGGGCTTTAAAGGCGCTGAAAATGCCAATATTCAAATAGGCGATATCGTCGCTATTTTTGCCCAAGGGCCAATTGGCTTATGTGCCACAGCGGGTGCTAAATTAAAAGGCGCGTCGACTATTATCGCCATCGATGGTAATAACGATCGTTTGGCAATGGCCAAAAAGATGGGTGCCGACATCACGCTGAACTTTAAAGAAGTGGACGTCGTAGACGAAGTGATGAAGTTGACAGGCGGGCGCGGCGTCGACAGTAGTATCGAAGCATTGGGATTACAGTCGACATTCGAGCAGGGGCTCAAGATACTTAAGCCGGGTGGTACGTTTTCAAGCTTAGGCGTCTATTCTGAGGACTTGACCATTCCTATGGCGCATTTTGCCGCAGGACTTGGCGATCATACTATTCGCACCGCACTGTGTCCGGGGGGTAAAGAGCGTATGCGCCGTCTGATGAATGTGATTGAATCAGGTCGCATTGATTTGTCTGAAATGGTAACTCACACCTATGCGCTAGATGATATCGTTGAGGCCTATGATTTATTTATGCATCAACGAGATGGCGTGTTAAAAGTGGCTATCAAGCCATAGCCTATAGTCTCACGGGTTTTAAACGGTTACCGTGTTAAGCATGCTAAGCTCACTTAGCCGACTGGTTGGCATCTTTGAGCTCGCTTGCCTACATCCATCCATTTTAAACTGGGTTCACTATAGACACGCCCGAATACACAAAGAGCCCATATCACTAGATATAGGCTCTTTGTTATACAAATTGAAAATCTCATAAGAGTATTATACCTGAATCAAATGGTTGGTTTGCTCAGGAATGACTAACTCTGGTTTCAGGGGTAATTCACGTGCTAATTCGTGCAAAGCACGGCGATAAACCCCTCGTTTAAAATGAACCACCTGACCCAGCGGATACCAGTAACTGACCCATCTCCAATGATCAAACTCTGGTTTAGATGTATCAAAGCGGATATGTTCGGTGTTCGGTTCATCTAGCTGGAGCAAAAACCACTTTTGTTTTTGTCCAATACACAAAGGGTGTTGCCCATGACGAATGTATCGTTTAGGCAAGCGATATCTTAGCCAATTATCCGTGACGGCTAACATTTGAACGTGGCGAGGATATAGTCCTACCTCCTCCCAGAGCTCTCGATACATTGCATCAATGGGGGTTTCGCCAACATCTATCCCCCCTTGCGGGAACTGCCAAGAATTATGACCAACGCGTTTCGCCCATAGAACTTGTCCTTGTGTATTTGCCAAGATGATACCGACATTGGCTCGAAAGCCGTCTGCATCAATCATGACTTAAACCTTTAAAAATTGTCGAAATTAAAAAACACCTACCGTCAACACGTTACTTTTATCGTTCTAATATCTAATAAGGAATCATGAAATAGTAGGTTGAGAATCGTTGCTACTATTAAACCAGTAAATTATGTAAATTGGTAATTTATTTTGGTAATAATTGTTTTACATTGTTTTAAAGTACAACTAAATAAAGTCAAGCTAGTTCAGCCACTTAAGCTAGGTTAATTGGCTTATAACAGGGTAGGATTATTTTTGAAAAAGAGCTTTACTCATTACTTTCAATCATACCCTCTAATAAAGCAGTAGCCAATCCTGCCATTCGCTTGTATCTGCGTGGTTTAGCGAGGCAGTGTCATTAGTTAAGTTATCTCAGTTCCCTATGCCGAATACACTAGATCAGACTTTCTATAAGTCTTTAGAAAGCGATAGACTTAACCGAGCACTACTTGATAGGATAATAGCGAGTTTTATTAACGACACTAAACATTCAGATTCAGATTATAAGGTGGGTCTAACCTATCTAAATACTAACCATTATCACTTTACCAAGCCTTTTAGCTCTTTAGTACCGCATTTTTTTAATCATCATACCCATTACACCCATCACAGACTCAGGTAACTACCTTGCTCAGCCAAATGAATATCAAAATAGACAACACAGATTTATTACTGCTTATTAACGATATAATATAAAGAATAAAATGAGGTTCGAATAAGCATTGCTTTGTCGGGAAGTATTGATCTTTTGCAGTCAGCCCTGCTGAGTCGTTAACGTCCTAACACCGCCATAGAATCAAACACGTTCTCCTTTAATTTTGCCCACCAAATCAATTGCCAGCCCACTATAAACGCTATACACTAAACTTTATAAACCGCTTGTATATACGACAAGGAAGCCACCCAGCAGGCTATCAGCATTCCTAATATGTGAATGTTCAACAGACCCTAAACAAATTATTAAGCAAGTTACCAAGGAAGCCACAATGTCTCACACTACCACGCCTATCTACAACGCACCTAGAATGCTCACTAAAAGTATGTTGACCATTGCATTATATGCAGCAGTGGTAGGTCATGCACATGCGGATAGTCATTACAACAGTATTACCTTCTTTGGCGATAGCCTAACTGACGGGGGTTACTTTTTACCAGTGACGCAACAAATTCCTGGCGTAACTGAATCAGGACAATTTACTACCAATCCAGACGATACATGGGCAACCCCTTTTGCCCATCAGCTGGGTCTTACCTCTTTGGCCAATACATTTGGTGGTCAAACGGGTGATCAAGCTGTTCATAACCAAGCAATTAATAACTATGCCATCGGTGGTGCAAAAGCGGGTGTGGAAGTAACCAATAGTAACTTTGGCTTTGACATTCCCGTCGCTTCTGCCAGTAGTCAAATAGACCAATATTTAGCCAATAATAAAATAGACCCTAATGGTTTATATGTGGTGTGGGCAGGTGCAAATGATCTACTTGCCGCTTCAGAAGATAGTGCCAATGCTCAAAACATCATAGGTTCAGCGGTTAATAGTCAAGTTATGAACATCAAAAAGCTGAGTGATAAGGGGGCAAAGTATATTTTAGTGCCTAATATTCCAGATATTGGCTTAACGCCTGATGTGGTAGGAACTGCTGCTCAAGCGCCCAGCACTTATGTTACCAATCAGTTTAACCAAGCTATGTTAAAAGGTGCTGCTAACATCGATGCAAATGTAATACCGCTAGACACTTTTGGCTTGCTACAGCAGGTTGCCGCATCGCCTGAAACATACGGCTTCAAAAATGTAACAGACAAGGCATGTTTGACTGACAGCTCCTTGATTTGCGGAAAATCAGCGCGAGTAGCAGCAGATGCCAATGAGACCTACTTTTTTGCTGATAGCGTTCACCCAACTGGGCAAGCTCATAAAATGATTGCAGATTATGCCAATGCTGTCGTTACTGCACCAAACCAGATAGCGATTTTACCGCATTTAGCAACCACAGCAGGATTTGCCACCAATGAGCGCTTGCAGTCACATATCAACCAGACCCAAAGCGCTAATGGCTCTTTAATGACTAACTCTTTAAATAACAGCGCTATCAGAGCGACACGTAACGTTTGGGCAACGGGCGATGTTCAAGGCCAAGATATTGATAATCTTGAAAGTAGCGGTAATGCTCAATTATTAGTGGGTATGGATTTTGCCTACGCTAATTCGCCACATGCAGTGACGGGAATATACGCTAACATCACTAAAAAAGAATTTAATAATAACAATGTCGTCTCAGGGCTTAGTGATATTGAACTAGATGAGTTTGGAGTTGGCGTCTATCACAGCAATACATTTGATAATCTTGGCGGTATACAAGTTAATGGTGCATTAGGATTTGGTAAGCTGGATATGGATGTTACCCGAGCTGTGACACTAAGAGATTATACGCAAAAGTTTAAGTCGAACGCTGATGGAAAGCGGTATTATGCCAATTTGCAAGCCGGCTACCCTATGCAGTTTAGCCATACAACAATGACGCCATATTTGGGTGCATCAGTTAGCCGAGTTAATGTAGATGCGCTAAAAGAAGTCGAAATGTCGGGTATAGCTATGCAGTTTGATGAGCAAGAATACACTACCAGCTATGGCAAGATTGGGCTAAAAGGAAATAGAAACCTTAGTGAGACCCTGAATTTATTTGGGGACATTTATTATCAAAAGCAACTATCTGATGATCAGGAGGGGGTTACTGCCCGCTTAAATAGCTTGCCAGATAATAGTTTTACCACGCCTCAGCCAGCATTCGATGAGGATAGCTTTGGTATGACTGTGGGTTTGTCTCGTCAATTTGGTCCGTTTAACGCTAACGCTGGTGTGACTCATACAAACGCTAAAGATGATGATGCAACCAGTGTGTTTGTTGGATTCAGTAGAGCGTTTTAATTAGTCGCAACCTAGGGCGTGTCCTCAGTGCGTACAATTGCATTTAAATGGGCTAAAAATAGCTAAATCTTGTCATACCACGTCAAATAACGGGGAAATATCTCGATATTTACCTATTATTTTCCTTGTCTGACTGCGATTTACCTTATTTTTATCTCCATTTTCAAAATGAGGACACTCCTTAACCTTAAATTTTTCAGTCTAGTTTAAAAGCCTAAGCTTATAAAAATGCCAAGCAGGGGTAAGGGCTTGGTATTTTTATAACACATTTTAAAGTGGCAACGTAAATATTTAAATAGAATAAATTTATAGTCCAGTCAATTTAAACTTACGCTAGTTTAGTCACTCTAAAACCGCTATAAAGCAACTCAAGGCGGGCTATACAGTAGTATGGTTAACTAGGGTAACGCCGTGTTGATTTAATCGACGGTAGACTATACTTCCCAAAATTTATAGATGGTTGAGATGTCATGAAAACTTTGAAATTGTATCAAACTTTGCAGAAGTTACCGTTAGGTAAGCCTTTGTTTAGTAAAATTGTGTGCTTTAAAGCGCCATATTTTTCTTCAATATCGCCAAAAATAGTGGAGTTAAGACCGGGTTACTGTGAAATCCTTCTAAAAAAGCGTCGTTCCATTCTAAATCACATCAATACGATACATGCGATCGCTATGTGTAACGCCGCTGAATTGGCAGCAGGGATGATGACCGACGTTTCAATACCCTCTGACTATAAGTGGATACCTAGTGGGATGACGGTAAAGTATCTACATAAAGCTAAAACAAGTTTAACCGCTATTGCTAGCGATAAAGATATTGAGTGGGTAGCAGGTAATATTGTTGTCCCAGTTGTTTTGATAGATGAAAGCGGTAAAACGGTATTTCAAGCTGAAATTACTATGCATATAAAACAGCGTTAAACGTAAGACCGCGCTCGCTGCATATCTCGCTCTCTGCTTAGAAATAAAAGCACTTTTAGCGGTATAATCTCAAATAAGCTAATATCTAATAGTGAGAAAACCCATTCGAGTATTTAATTGAGGCTTACTTAATTATCTGCTTGAGTGAACGTTGCGTTACTTACCCAACTAATATTGCATCAAAAAATGGTCGTGTTACGATTATGCATCGCCAATATAAAAGTTTATAGAAAAATTTATAAAGATAAATACTAAAATTAGGGATAACCGCATGAGCAACCAAACACCTGTTCAAACACCAGCAGATATGCCACTGCAAGGCAGCGTAGTATGGAAAGAAGACAAGCATTTTTTAGGAACAGCGCCATCTGGACAAACAGTAGATATTGATGCCAATAAAATAGCTGGTGCAAGCCCAATGGAGCTCATTTTGTTAGGGTTAGGAGGCTGTGCCAGTTATGATGTCGTCGGTATATTACAAAAAGGGCGTCAGGATATTAAAGACGTTCGTTGTGAATTGTCTGCCATTCGTGCCGATAGCGTGCCTGCGGTCTATACAGATATTCATCTAAACTTTGTCGTTACTGGTAAAAATATAAAAGAAAGCCTAGTGGCAAAAGCGGTCGAATTATCTGCGGAAAAATACTGCTCGGCCAGTCGAATGTTAGCATTAGGTGGGGTTAATATCACTCATAGCTTTGAAGTAGATGCCAGCGAAGGCTAAGGTCTGCCCTCAAAGGTAAAAAGGTAAGTTTAACTAGTTTTAAAATATAACTTTATTCCATCACTTAACAAAATGATGTTTATATAAACATAAGAAAAATAAGATAAGCCAAAGATGAGCATTAGAAGGAAAGTAAAATGAGTTGGTTTTTCGTACTAATACCGCAGTCCGCTAGTGTGGCCATTTGGGCAATGGTGGCCGCCAGCATACTACCCATTTTGTTTGCGATGTTGGCAAAGGTTTTGGGCGAGTTTCATATGGCAGACAATGCCCATCCGCGTGAAACGGTCGCTAAGTTTAGTGGTAGGGCAGCTCGTGCTCATGCTGCTCAACAAAATAGCTTTGAAACCTTACCTGTGTTTTTAGCTTCAGTAATTGTCGCCATGCTCTTTTTTGTGCCTCAAGTTGTCATTAATAACTTAGCAGTGATGTATGTCGTGATTCGAATCGCTTACGGCATTGCATACATCATTAACTTACCAACATTCCGCTCCATTCTGTGGGGCTTATCCATGGTCTGTTGTTTCATGTTATTTTACTTAGCCATTCGTGTCAGTAGTTAATTATTTCCTGATTGTCGAACTAATTTTATTTTGAGCAAACTTAAATAGAATCTTCCAATGCTCTAATAATGACTTGCTTGTCTTTCACTCGTTTAATGATTTCCCATGTTTGCTTCGCTTCAATATATCCTTTAGAGAGCATAGCAATCCATTGTTTATAACGGCCTACTAAAACGGTGTCGTTTTTAGCGTCACCATGCAAAAATGCAATTTGGTAGGGTAGTAGCTGTTGCCATGCTAATTCTGCACTGGATTCATCAACTTGAGCCACTAAATCTGGGCGTGTTACTGCGCCACGGCCAAGCATCAAATGACGGGTTTGTGCCTTTATCATACAGTTTTGTGCATGCTCCGTATTCCATATTTCGCCATTTGCAATAATGGGAATAGGTAAGTCGTTAAAACGGGCTATTTTCTCCCAATAGGCAGGTGGTTTATAGCCTTGAGTCTTGGTACGGGCGTGAATGGTTAGCCAGTCAGCACCGCTATCAGTAATGGCCTTTTGAATATCATCCATGTTAGTGGTATCGGTATAGCCCAAGCGTATTTTAGCGGATACAGGAATGTCGGTTGGAACGGCAGTACGTACCGCAGAGATAATATCTCGCATTAATGTTGGCTCATCCAGTAATACACTACCACCTCGATGGTTATTTACTGTTTTAGCAGGACAACCAAAGTTTAGATCAATGGCTAAGGCACCCAGTTCACAAGCGGCTAAGGCGTTTTCTGCCATGAGTTCAGGGTTACTGCCTAAAAGTTGAACATGGATTGGGGTGCCACTTTGAGTCTTGCTTTCGTTTTTAAGTTCTGGAACATAACGGTAAAACACATGATTAGGTAACACGTGTTGAGTAACCCGAATAAACTCACTGACCGACCAATCGTAAGGACGACCTAAATCGTAGGCAATTTGAGTGAGTATTTGCCGCATCAAAGGGTCAGACAGACCTTCCATTGGTGCGAGCAGTCGTACAGGGGTTGAGAAAAACTGAGTTGAAAATGACATAAAGCTCACACATAATGATCTTAGATTAGAGGAGGTTTGCAATACCAAGGTTTTAGTGTTTAATGACAGAGCATTCGCTTAGTAACGTTTGTATATCCGTACTGTTAGTACCATGACACTCACTGGCGGTTTGGTTCGAAGCCTTTAGATAAATATCTATAAGGTAGTCGCCGATATCATAAGCAGCCCAATTTGGTATGCCACTACACTTTATAATGGCTAAAATATTAATTTTTATTCGGCTAACCCAAGCGTATAACTGGCTTCAATAAGTGCATTATCTTTGACTAGCAATTAAGACCCATAAATCACTTTTTTACCCGACTTAAGACCTGATATCAAATCACTAATATTATGAATATCTAAGTTATCTTGCGCTCGGGTACAGGCGACATATAAAAGACGCAGCTCTTCTGGGCTAATTTTTACACCGTTAGTGGTCACATCATAATAAAAGTCATCATCAAGCTGCACTCGAGACCATTCAAGTCCTTTGGCTTTATGGGCAGTAGAGATGACATAATCGGCATCTTTGACATCTGTCAAACTGTTTACCGCTTTGGTTAAGACATTTGTACCGTGGTCGTCTACCAATTTTACCAAAGTTTTTAAGTCGCTACCTTCATTGGTTTCCGCATAATCTTGCACATCTGCCCATTGATAAAAATAGGCGAGCTCTGGAACGCCATAAGCAGATTTACCTGCTTTTAAGCTTTCAGCTGCTTTACAGAACTTAAGCATTCTATCGGCATCGGCCTGTAGAGCAACTTTATGACCATTTTTTAAGCCAGCCAACAGTTGTGCCATCGCTGAAGCATTGGTCCGACATAAGATGGCGTCTTTTTTGCCATGTAATAATGATTTAGCTGTACCAGATTTTTTATTGGGATTGCCTTTTAAAGGGACGTCTTCTTGCAACGCCTTTAATAGTAGGTTCGCCACCTCAGCAATGGGTTCTCCAAAGCGAAAAGATTGAGTCAACAGAGTTTGCGGTAACGGTAATTTCTTCATGGCATTCACTGCGCCACGCCATTCGTAAATCTGCTGATGCGCATCACCCACATAAATGACTTGGCGAGGCTGTTGAGTCAAGATACCCATCATTAATGGGTCAGCATCCTGAGCTTCATCGAATAAAATGAAATCAGCAGGAATAGCAGGTTTTGATAATGCCCAGAGCTTCAGGTAAATATCATGACCGATGCCTGCAGGATGGCGTGGGTCAATAGATTGCAGCCAGCGTTGTTCCACAGCCGGGTACAGAGCCTCGCGTAATTGCTCAGTATCAGACTCGCTCATCCAGCTGGGTAACAGTATATGTCTTGGGGCAGGATAGCTGGCATGAGTACTACAAAAATTGCTGACCGCATCGCTCACAAAACGGGCTTGGCGGGCAGGCGTCAGATTCACATAACTGCTTTTACCATCCATTTGACGCCGCACTTGTACCGTGTGCAATCCTAAATCATCGCCCAAACGTTTGGGAGAAAATCTGGGTAGTGACAATTTGGCGGTTATATCACGAGGTACATGACGATAGGCCAATGAGTGAAACGTACGGCAATCAACATGTCCTGGAAATTTCTGCTTGGCTTCTGTGGCAATGCCTTTGTTAAAGGCTAAATAAAGGCCTCTTCCGCGCAGTCTTTCACCAATAAGTTTTAAAGTCGTGGTCTTACCTGCTCCGGCATAAGCCACTACTTTAAATGATTTACCATCCATTGCCATATTCAGCGCAGCCAATTGTTCATCAGTTGGGTCGCTCATATAGGCGGGCATTGGTGCGTTTGCAGACATATCTATACCTGTTTATTTCTTAAATCGCTAAAAAAGCCATTGACGAGGCAATGGCAAAATCATATCAAAACACTCTAAATTGAATCGTTAACCTTATGGAGGGCTCTAAAAAGCCATAATTTGATGGCATAAACCGATATAAATATTTAGCGTTTGCTGTTGATATCCCTTTGATTTCATTATACCAGTTAAGGCTTCCTATGTTTTAAATACCAGTATCTTAAATATCAGTATCTTAAATAAAAGTATCTTAAATACCTATACCCAATGCTAGATATTTGGGGTAATTTGAGATGTGTGCAAAGCAACTTTAATCAACGGTTACTGCAGACTTTTTCTCTTTAACCAACATACGTGCCATTAATAAGCCGAATTCAAATAGCAGTATCATAGGTAGTGCCAATAAAAACATAGAAGGCACATCAGGAGGAGACATGACGCCAGCAGCAGCAAAGCAAGCGACAATCACATAACGGCGTTTACTGGCTAAACTTGCAACAGAAACAATACCGGTAATAACCAGGATGAGAACCACAACGGGAATTTCAAAGGTAATACCAAACATCATAAGCAGTTTAGTAACAAAGCTTAGATAGCTTTCAATGTCTGTCATCGGTTGTACGCTAGAAGGTGCGAAGGCAATTAAGAAGCCAAGTGCTCGTTTTAAAACAATAAAATAAGCAAAGGCAACACCCGTGTAAAACAGTAAGATGGAAGACAATAAGATGGGTACTGCAATACGCTTTTCATGCTTATATAATCCTGGCGCAACAAATGACCAAATTTGATATAAAATGAAGGGCATGGCCACGAATGCCGCCACTAGAAGGGTAAGGCGAATGGGTGCCATAAAGTTGGCAACAGGATCAATCGCAATCATTGTGGAGGCGGCAGGCAAAATATCTACCAAAGGCTGTGAAATAAAATCGTACAGTTCACGAGAGAAACCTACCAACACCAAAAAGATAATACCAACCACTACCATGATTTTAATTAAGTGCAAGCGCAGCTCAATGAGGTGCTCAGTGATTGGCATATCAGTCAGACTATCTAGACCCTCTGATTTAGCTGGCTGTTCAGAGGCGCTTTGTTCAGCAGTGCTTGGGTCAGATTTATGCTGTGATACGCTATCTGGATACGTAGATTTAGGGTTGGCTTTGTCAGATTTAAATAAACTCATGATGCCACCTTAGGATTGCTAGGAGGCAGTTTTTTGTCAGCATTGCTAGCAGGAGAGTGACCAACGTTCATCAGTGAGGTGGCTTTGTAGTCTGGCAACAGAGGGGCAGGGGGCAAACGACGTTTTTTGTCATAGTCGCCCAATAAAAACCACATATTTTCCCATGGTCGTGTTACTGCTACAGAGGGTAGATAATCTGATTCAATACGAGATAATGTATGCGGAGCGGTAGGACTTTCTTCCGTATTATTCAGTTGCTCGCTGTCTAGTTGCCTACTATTTTTTTGCGACTTTGAAATGTTCACCGGTACTATTGGGGGGTTGGTTTGAATTGTACTATGATCAGTGTCAACGTGATCAGTGTCAACGTGATCAGTGTCAACGGTTCCCATCTTGGTAAAAGAGTCTTCGATTTCATTTAATTCTGAGTGTTGTTGTTTCTTAAAAGTCTCCATATTACCGCGTATTTGCGCCATCTCTTTTTGCATCTCAGCTTCAGCTTGGCGAATCATTTCAAGCTCTTTTTGCAGTTGCTGTCGGGTTTCGGCTAAGTCAAGCTCAGCTTCCATTTCAGCTTTTAAGGTGCTCGCTGTTCGACGAAATTTAGCATAGTAAGTACCTGCTGTGCGTACAGCTTGAGGCAATTTCTCTGGTCCAAGGACAATGAGCGCAATTATCCCAAATACCATAAGTTCGTAAAAACTAAAGTCAAACATAATTACCCATTGTCCTATGCCATGATCTACTACCACTCTAAGGCGCAGAGTTGGGACTATAATCAAACCGTTTTTAAAATTAGTAGACTATACGAAACAAGTCAATGCTTTGTTAAAGTGTAAAAGTTAGGTAATAAATCACAGCGCCTATAATTGATGGTCTTTAGCTTTGACTTCCTCAACTTTTGCATTAACATCAACATCGTTGTCCACACTGGCTTGATGGTCAATGACAGTATGTTTATTAGCGTGTGCTTCATTCTCATCTTTAACGGCATCTTTAAAGCCTTTAACCGCCCCGCCAAGGTCTTTTCCAGCATTCTTAAGCTTTGTGGTACCAAAAATTAGAAGGGCAATACCAAGAATAATTAATAACTGCATTGGAGATAGGCTCATCATCGTATCCTGTCGATTAAATTAGATTTAAAAACCGTATGTTACGGTAACACTGCTTAAAGTTAGTTAATGGTTTCTCTTAGATAATGTATTAAGCTATTCTGCTGTTTTTTTCTTCAATACCTGATAGCCCAAATCGTCGTGCTAATTCAGTTAAAATCATATTCGAGTCGAGATTAAACCACGCTAATGTGACTAACGTGTGAAACCACAAGTCGGCAATTTCGTATACCAGATCATTAACTAAAGTAGCATCAGTAGTTTGATTACTCCCTTGCGCTGCAGTAGCCAAATCTTTAGCCGCAAGTATTGCTTCAACTGATTCTTCGCCAACTTTCTCTAAAATCTTATTAATTCCTCTCGCATATAAGCTTGCGACGTATGAGCTGTCAGCATCCGCTTGTTTTCGCTCAGACAATACGGCATCTAATTGACGCAAAAGGTTTTGCGCATCAAGAACTTTATTTTTGCCAACATCGTTACTGATGTCATCAATATGTGCTGTTTTTACATTATCAGATGCTGTATTTTCTGTAGGGCTGTATATATCTTTAGGGTCTTTTAATACTGGCGCGACAACCTCCCAGTTTGGGGAAGTACTATCTGATATGTCTAAGCGGCGAAAAAAGCACGACTTTCTGCCAGTGTGGCAAGCAATTCCACCAATTTGAGTGACCGACAAAACGATAACATCGGCATCGCAATCTAAAAAAATGTCATGTACTAACTGCGTATGCCCCGAAGTTTCCCCTTTGTGCCAGAGTTTGTTACGAGAGCGTGAATAATAAACGGCAGTTTTGGTTTGAACTGTTTGCTGTAGTGATTCCGCGTTCATCCAAGCCATCATTAGAATGTCGCCTGTTTGTTTATCATGAGCTATAGCAGGTATTAATCCATCTCTATTGAAGGCAACTTCTTCGAGCCAATGAGATATAGTATTGGTTTTGTGAGTAGGATCTGAGACGGGGTTAGACATTTTGTGCACCCTAAGTTCTAGAGCGTGCCATCGGTTATATAGATCGTATTATAATCGTTAAATTTAGCGGATGGCACGGCCCAATACTAAAATTTTATGTTAAAGAATATCAGGTTAATTCAGCAGTAAATATAGCAGATATTACGTTGATATCTAATTTTAGCTATATTCATTAACCAGTATATAGACTTACTGACAAATCAGCATTAATTTATCACAAAATAAACGTTTACGAACGGACATCTAAAGCCTGAATGACAGAGGGACTCATGGGGGTAATTTCATTCGCACGGTAGTCATAATTAACAAAATTAATAAGGGCTTTAGCCACAACAGCATTATCGTACATACTAGACACCTTAATCAGCAGCTCACCGCCATCTCGAGCAAGATTGCTTACACCAACTTCAAACAATAACTTTTGACGTACCCGTGCCCGACGTACAATGTTAATAATTATATCGTTGGCGATCAGCGCGTGAAACTCATCATTGATGTCTTTAATACCCCGAGAGAAAAAAAAACGCGCCCTTGCTTCTATTAGCAAAGCGGTCAATGAATCGATTGTGATTAGTTCGCCAACATCAATTTCATTATGGCGCACAGACATCACAGTTTCAAAAATAAAATTGCCTTTACTCGTATCAATATTGATTCTAGCCATATGGGTTACTCCTAAGGCTTACACCATAGTATGATTAATTTACAGGCATTATACTTTTTTTTAAAACGCCCTAACTTTGTTAAATTTGTTAAGGCTAGCACTAATTATCTATCTTATCAGATTAGTTTTTGGATTTAGGCGTAGGTAATTAAAAAGAGTTATATTCGTTATTTTACATTAAATATACGCCTAAGTCGGAAAAATCGACCGTAAGTCGGGAAACATTCATAAATAAGTCGTTTTTTTGATAGCAAACTTGTTCTTATCAAGTCTTCTTATATCTTTTGTACTTGCTAAATGATTTGATTGAACATTGAATTTGTATAAAGTGCTTGCTAAATACTGGCATAATCATAATATAGAGAATAGGTGTTGGTTAACCGTAAAACATCTGCTATAATGCGCGCTTCCCACCTCAAGGCACATATTTAATGGCTTTAAACTAGGTAGTTTACCTAAAAAAATCATAATGAAATATGCTGACAAACAGGTTTTCCCTTGGCTGTTAGATGGGTTACATTCGTGATAACTGATACTAACAACAAAGATAAGAGGTTCTTATGAAAGTTAAAATGAAAACGAAACGTGGTGCCGCTAAGCGTTTCAAAAAAACGGCTAACGGTTTTAAGCGTAAGCAAGCATTTAAGCGTCACATTCTGACCAAAAAGTCTCCTAAGCGTATTCGCCAATTACGTGGTACGAAACTGGTACACGTTGCTGATGTAGCTGCGGTTCGCCGTATGTGTCCATATATCTAAACCCACTTAATTTCTATCGACCTTGTATAACCTTTTATAATTAGTTTTATTTAAGAATATAAGTTCAGGCAAATCAATTTTTTTAGGAGTATTTTATGGCCCGTGTAAAACGTGGTGTTCAAGCAAATCGTCGTCACAAGAAAATTTTAAAGCGTGCTAAAGGTTATTATGGCGCTCGCTCAAGAGTTTATCGTGTCGCTGTACAAGCAGTTACTAAAGCTGGTCAATATGCTTACCGTGACCGTCGCAATAAAAAGCGTACTTTCCGCCGTTTATGGATTGCACGTATTAATGCTGGCGCACGCTTAAATGGTTTAACGTATAGCCGTTTCATCAATGGTTTGAAAAGAGCAAATATCGAAATCGATCGTCGTGTTTTAGCGGATATCGCTATGCATGATGCCCCTGCTTTTACTGCATTGACGGAAAAAGCGAAAGCTGCTTTGGCTTAATGAGTCATTATTAATTTAATGAGGTTCCTGCCTTATTCAAAAAGCCATCGATATTCGATGGCTTTTTTAGTTTTATTTGCTTACAATTAAAGTAGGTCTATATTAAGTATTTGTTTTACTTATGTAAGCTAATTACAGATGCTTTTTATAGCTTATAGTTTGTCTCAAATAAATCCACTACGGTGTTTAGCGCCCTGAATATACTCATTTTACTATTTGAGATTGGTCGCCTTGTAGAGAAATTATTTGAGTGCGACTATAGTAGACACGATATATAATCAGTATATAAAGCATCTAAATTCTATAAAATAAAGTATCTAAGCACTATAAAATAATTAGCGCTGAGTGTTGACGAATCAGCGTATTGAAAGATTTTTCTTACTCATAGTACACCCATCCCATAAATTTATTTTGGCAAATTGCCGATAGCAAATACACTCTGAGAATGCTCACATGACTCAATCTGAAATTTTATCGACCAATTCATCATCAAATAATTCAGTACAAGAGGCCTCAAAGCGCAGTGTCGCAGATATTATGGCTAGCTTGCCTGAAATGACAAACGCTTTGAGTGAGTTGACAGAGTGTCAATTACAGGATTATGTGGCAGCGATTCAGTCAGCGCTAGGCGACATTGCAACGGCTACAGACTTACAGCAAATGCGAGTTAACTTGACAGGTAAAAAAAGTGCGCTTACTGGTTGGTCGAAGCAGATGGGTAAACTGAGTGTTGATGATAAGAAGATGAAAGGCGGTTGGTTGCATAATGTACGAACTAAAGTTAATGATGCCTTAAATAGACAACAAGCTATTATTGATCAAGCAGCCTTGGATGCCAAGCTGTCTACTGAGCGCATTGACATTACATTACCAGCGCGTGGTCAGAGAAAAGGGCAACTTCATCCAGTTACTATGACTGCACAGCGTATGCAGCGGTTTTTTATGCAAGCGGGATTTAATGTAGCGACCGGGCCAGAAGTTGAAAGTGATTACTACAATTTTGAGGCGCTTAATATTCCATCACATCATCCTGCACGAGCCATGCATGATACCTTCTATTTTGATGCGCATTATTTATTACGTACGCATACCAGCCCTGTACAAATTCGCACGATGACAAATAATAAGCCTCCTATTCGTATTGTCTGTCCTGGTCGTGTTTATCGCTGCGATTCAGATCAAACACATTCGCCAATGTTCCATCAGCTAGAAGGTTTAATGGTCACTGAGCGCACAACATTTGCTGAGCTAAAAGGCTTAATAAATGAGTTTTTAGAAGCCTTCTTTGGTAAAAAACTTACTGTGCGCTTCCGCCCCTCCTTTTTTCCGTTTACAGAGCCCTCGGCAGAGGTTGATATATTAGATGATAATGGTAAGTGGTTAGAGGTTATGGGCTGCGGTATGGTACATCCTAAGGTACTGACTAACTGCGGTATCGATAGTAATAAATATACTGGATTTGCCTTTGGTATGGGGATTGAGCGTTTTGCCATGCTGTATTATGGCATTGATGATTTACGCTTATTTTTCCAAAATGACGTACGCTTCTTACGTCAATTTGGTTAAAGATAATGTGTAAAGGTAATTAAAATAGCACGTTATACTATCGGCTATACAATATGGCGGATTATACGATATGAGTTAGCCCCCTACTGAGTTTCATATAAAGATAAATACGACGACTTATATAATAATTGAATACCTTTTGAGACTTCTATGAAAATTAGCGAACAGTGGTTACGCAGCTGGGTAAACCCCAATAATGATACGCAAGCGCTTGCCAATCAGTTAACGATGGCAGGACTAGAAATTGATGATATCGCCTCGGTTGCAGCAGAGTTTAGTGGTGTGGTTGTGGGCGAAGTGATAGATATTCAGCAGCACCCTGATGCCGATAAACTGCGAGTCACCAAGGTTAATATTGGGTCGACTTCTGAACCACTTCAGATTGTTTGTGGGGCGCCAAATGTGCACGTTGGAATGAAGGCGCCAGTTGCTACAATTGGTGCTAAGTTACCAACTGAAGATGGCAAAGGTTTTAAGATCAAGAAAAGCAAACTGCGTGGTATTGAGTCTCAAGGTATGTTGTGCGGTGCTTCTGAGATTGATTTGCCTGATGTGGTCGACGGACTGTTTGAGTTACCGGATGATGCTCCAATTGGCACAGATATTCGTGAATACTTAGGTTTGGACAATAAAATACTCGACATCTCCATTACCCCAAATCGTGGTGATTGCTTCAGTGTGCGTGGCATTGCACGTGAGATAGGCGTTTTAAATGGTATGGCTATCGCAGCACCAGATATTACTGCTCAAGCAGGGGAGGTTGATGCCACTCAAGACGTTGTTGTTAAAGCTTCTGACGCTTGTCCACGTTATTTGGCTCAGCCAGTAATGAATATCGATCGAAGTGTCGAGACGCCAGATTGGATTCAAAAGTCTTTATTGCATAGCGGACAAAGATTGCATAACTTTTTAGTAGACGTGACCAACTATGTTTTATTAGAACTTGGTCAACCTATACATGCTTTTGATGCTGACAAAGTCGTTGGCGCTATTACAGTGCGTATTGCCAATAAAGGCGAACAATTAGAGTTACTGAATGAACAAAACATTACCTTGCATGGTGATGAGTTGGTCATTGCTGATGATGAAGGTATCTTAGCGCTCGCTGGTATTATGGGTGGACTACGCAGTAGCGTTACGAATGACACAAAAAATATTGTATTGGAGAGTGCTTTCTTTGATCCAATAGCTATTGCAGGGCGGGCTCGTCGCTTTGGCTTACATACCGATGCTTCTCAACGCTTTGAGCGAGGGGTAGATTTTGAACTGCCATCAACTGCATTAAACCGTGCGGTTAATTTAATCAGTCGGGTAACTAAGGGCCAAGCGGGTAATATAACCGTGATTGAGAGTATTGAGCAGCTACCTAAGCGCCCAGCGGTTAAACTTCCTTTGCTCAAAGTCGCAGAAGTCATTGGTATTAATATTGAGAAACAACGCATTATTGATATTTTAACGCAACTTGAAATTGAAGTTAACGAAATCGAGCAGGATGGAAACGTTGTACTTAACTGCCGTCCCCCTAGCCATCGTTTTGATATTGAGATTAAGGAAGATCTTATCGAAGAAATTGCCCGTATCTATGGCTATGATAATATTCCAAGTACCTTGCCAAATCTCGGTGTAGACATGAGCTATGATGATTCGGCAGATTTAACGTATCGTTTAAAGCTGGCAATGGTAGAAGCAGGCTATATGGAGGCCATTAGCTTTAGCTTTAGTGATGAGAAGTATGAAAATATCTTAAGTGATGATGCGCTTGGAAATTTACTACCTCTTGCTAACCCTATTTCAGCTGATTTAGCGGTTATGCGTCGTACATTATTATCAAGCTTAATCCCTTGTGTTCAGCATAATTTAAATAGACAGCAAACGCGTGTGCGTTTTTTTGAAACAGGACTGAGCTTTGTTGGTGCAACTGTGAGTGAGCTTGTGCAAACGCCAAGTATCGCTATTGTTGCTACTGGGGAAGTCAACCCTGAGCAAGCACATAGCAATCGTTTGATGGACTTTTATGATTTAAAACGTGATGTAGAACAACTTTTTCCTAATAATATAGATGATTCTGAGCTGACCTATGAGCGGAGTACCCTTGCATTTTTACATCCAGGTCAGAGTGCTACGCTATTGTTGCATGGTGTGGTCGTAGGCTGGATGGGGCAGCTGCATCCTAGCGTTTCTGCTCAGCTTGATTTACCGACGACGTGGGTAGCCCAGCTTGCTCTAGAGCCCATTTTTTCAGTAAATCGTGCAGAGAGTGAGATTAACACCCCCTCAAAATTCCCTCTCGTACGTCGAGATATCGCATTACTTGTTGATAAAGATATACCTAAGCAAGATTTATCTATAACGATAAGCAAGGCTGGCGGAAGTTTATTGCAACATCACTGGTTATTCGATGTTTATCAGGGCAAAAATACGCCAGAAGGTGTACGTTCAGTCGCCTTTGGTTTAATATGGCAAGATGCAAATCAAACATTGTCAGACGATATAGTTAACGCTGCAGTAGACAAAGTCATTAAAGCATTACATGACGAGCACGGCGCTACGCTTCGTGACAGTTAATGGCTATCTGACACAGTAGATGAAAGTTTTTTAAGGTGCAACATTATTACGCTCAGGAAGAGCGAAATTTATAATCAAAGGGATATGAGATGATAAGGAAGCCACAGTTATGACGTTAACAAAAGCAGATATGGTAGACCACCTTGTTGCTAATTTAGGGTTTACTAGGCAACAAGGACGTATGGTTGTCGACTCATTTTTTGATGAAATCTCCGAAAATTTAATAGAAGGACGTGATGTCAAACTATCAGGGTTCGGTAATTTTGTATTAAAAGATAAAAAAAGCCGTCCAGGTCGTAATCCTAAAACAGGACAAGAGGTTATGGTTTCCGCGCGTCGTGTCGTAACCTTTAAGGCAGGACAAAAGCTGCGCCAACAAGTTGAAGCATTACAGTTTAAGGAAGATAAATCGGGGTCTCGCTAACTATCAATGAGTTTAGATAGAATAATGACTATAACTATAACGGACAGCAGATTGATAGTTTTGTAAACATATGAATATATTTATCCGCTTTATATTTAATCGTTAAAAACAACTGATATTAAAAAAGAGAGCAATCGCTCTCTTTTTTAATATTATATAATCTATAATCCAATATAATATAGTAATATTAGCGTTTACTAAATATTACTTAGTTTCTTCTACAGTAGTAGTGGTAGTAGTTTCTTTTGTGGTAGCAGTTGCAGTGTCATCAGCTGCGCCCATAGCTTCATTGGCAGCAGCGTCAGCTTGGTCAGTTGCCATAGTGTTAGACTCTTCTTTCGCTTCTTCATCGCCAGCCATTACAGCAGCTTCTGCTTTATCTACAGCAGCTTCAGCATCAGCGACAGCAGCTTGTTCGTTAGCAACAGTTTCGCCTTCAGCAGCAGCCTCTTGTACTTCAGCAGCAGCGTCATTCACTTCTTCTTTAGCGTCGTTAAGATCTTCCACAGCGTTTTCTTTATTGCTGTCACAAGCGGCCAGACCCATAGTAGCAGCCATTAAACCTGATAATGCGATTAATTTAAGTTTCATATATTTCTCCAAAAAACAAAATAGAACTGAAAAGCAGTTCATTATTAGAAAATGCAGTATCATTTGACACATGCGCCTGACTAAACTTTTACGTTAGTAATCGCTGAGCCAAAATTCATTGGCATATTATATATCATTAATATATCAATATTAATACGTGATACAAAAAGTAACGATTTTAACTCGCAAATGTTTATTTAAGCGCTACGTAATTTAACCATCACCATGGTTAATACTACTGTAAATATGATAATCTAAGCCCTAAACTATACCTACTGGTATTTAGAAGGAATTTGGTTGTTTTTTAGTAATCGTATGGGGTAGGCACTATGAAGTGGCGAGATAGAAAAGGCAGTGCAAATGTTAGAATGAGCGGTGGTAAAGCTGCTGGTGGTGGTATTTTAGGTATTATTATTGGTTTAGTTCTTTGGCTTGTTTTTGGTATGAATCCAATGTCAGCTTTCCAGGCAGGTCAATCGGTTACTGCTGGAGGAGGGTCATCTCAAACGAAGCCACTTGATGATAATAGCCGTGATAGCCAGTTTGTATCAGTAGTATTAGCTGATACTGAAGCAGTGTGGCATGAAGTCTTTCAAGAGCTAGGCGGTACTTATCAAGAGCCATCTTTGGTCGTTTTTAATGGTACAGTTAATTCTGCTTGCGGTAGTGCGAGTGCAGCAACAGGTCCTTTTTATTGTCCTTCCGATCAGACCGTTTATTTAGATACCAGTTTTTTTGCCGAAATGCGTCGTAATTTAGGGATAACTGGTGATCAGCAGGGTTCTGGCGAGAGTGAAAACCAAGGAAAAGCAGGTGATTTTGCTCAAGCCTATGTTATAGCACATGAAGTAGGTCATCATGTTCAAACTCTGGTAGGCACGTCTCAAAAAGTAAACGAAGCGCGCCGTCAGGTAACTAAATCTCAAGCGAATGAGCTGTCAGTGCGTCAAGAATTACAGGCAGACTGTTATGCGGGAGTGTGGGCAAACCGGAATCAAAAACGTGTACAGTTTCTAGAAGAGGGTGACATCCAAGAAGCGATGCACGCAGCCAGTCAAATTGGTGATGACCGTTTAGCACACTCTCAAGGTCAGGCTGTTGTACCAGACAATTTCACTCATGGGACGAGTCAGCAGCGTGTGCGTTGGTTTACCCAAGGGTTAAACTCAGGTGACATACGTAGTTGTGATACGTTTAGTGGCAGTATTTAATAGCGCGGATATAGCCATTATAACTTTACTAAGCTTTGATCTCGTTGAGCACAACTTTTAACGTCTATATTTACCTATTATCGAACCCTTTAGCCATGCTTATTTTAGTAACTTACTCATATTAGATCCGCACTAAAATTTAGTAAAAAAAAGACTGCCCAAGAGCAGTCTTTTTATTGCGTAAGCCTTCTTTAATTCTTTGACTTACTGGACATTTGATCAAAGAAGTCATCATTTGTTTTGGCTTCTTTTAATCGATCAAGCAAAAACTCAGTTGCTTGTGATCCATCCATAGGCTGCAGAAGCTTGCGTAAAATCCATACCTTACGCAGCGTCTCTTCATCTAAAAGTCTTTCTTCACGTCGAGTGCCCGATTTTTTGATGTTAATTGCTGGGAAGATACGTTTCTCAGCCAGATCACGTTCTAAGGTAATTTCTTGGTTGCCGGTACCCTTAAACTCTTCAAAAATAACACTATCCATTTTGCTACCCGTATCAATTAGTGCGGTAGAGATGATGGTTAAGCTACCCCCCTCTTCGATGTTGCGCGCTGCACCAAAGAATCGTTTGGGTTGAGCTAAAGCATTAGCATCTACCCCACCAGTTAACACTTTTCCTGATGACGGGATAACGGTATTGTATGCACGGGCTAATCGGGTAATTGAATCCAATAAGATAACCACATCTTGTTTATGCTCTACGAGCCTCTTTGCTTTTTCAATAACCATTTCAGCTACTTGCACGTGACGTTGAGGGGGCTCGTCAAAGGTAGATGCCACAACTTCTCCGCGTACGGTACGCTGCATCTCTGTAACCTCTTCAGGGCGCTCATCGATTAACAAAACAATCAAGTAACACTCAGGATGATTACGGGTAATAGACTGGGCAATCGTTTGTAGTAATACAGTTTTACCTGCTTTTGGAGGGGCAACAATAATCGAGCGTTGACCTTTACCAATTGGTGCAATCAAATCGATGATACGGCCTGTTAAGTCTTCAGTAGTACCATTACCAAGTTCAAGTTTTAACTGCTTAGTAGGAAACAGGGGCGTTAAATTTTCAAAAATGAGTTTGTGACGCGAGCGATCAGGCGTATCAAAGTTAATTTCGCCTACTTTTAGTAACGCAAAATAACGTTCAGAATCTTTTGGAGGACGGATGGTTCCTGCAATTGAATCGCCTGTTTTTAAGCTAAAGCGCCGAATTTGACTTGGACTGACATAAATGTCATCAGGTCCAGCCAAATACGAGCCTTCAGATGATCGTAAAAAGCCGAAACCATCGGGCAGGACTTCAAGAACACCATCACCATAAATCGCTTCACCGTTTTTGGCATGCTTCTTTAAGATGGCAAAAATAATATCTTGCTTACGACTACGCGCCAGATTATCAAGCCCCATGTCTTTAGCAATGTTAAGTAATTCAGAAACGGAGTTTTTTTTCAGTTCAGTTAAGTTCATAGAGGTTTCATTTGCAGGTTGAGTCATAGTAAGTCGTCAGAATCACAGAGGAAACTATAGAAAATAGATTAATGGGTATTTGTTTATAGGTAAGGTATGAATTGGCAGTCTTTCAATATAGCGTTGAAGTCGGGTTAAAAAATTAGTCACATAGATACTGATTTTAATAAATCAAAGTCATTGCATGCTGTAAAAAGCTCTTTACCGCTGTCAGGTAATACAACTAGGCCACATATTAAAATAATAATCGTGTATATAGGCTGATTGGTATGTCGGTTACAGAATAAGATGAACCGTACAAACAGGGTGCTTACTTAGTAAAATTAAGGTTTCTATAAGGGTTTCCCTTAATAATAAGCATTAAGCCAATTAAAAAATCACAATCAATTAAGGTATGTTTAACGAGTATCGATAGAGCATACTAAGATGCAAGAAAGAACAATTGGGTTGTCAACTTTTTTACGTATAACTCATAACACGTACTAGCCATTACTAGGGCTAAAAAATAGCGAATGAACTGTGGAATAATTATTGAAGTACGAGTGATGAATTAAAAAATACAAGCTAATAAGCAACGTTCAATACATCGAATGAGGAATAAGATATATAGACAATTCTAAATGAAACCCCGCACTGTGACAACAGGCCTCTTAAGAAGTCAAACTATACGGTGTTTAACCTTGCTCTGTCAATAATTTTATTAGTTTTTAACAGGCACATTGGGTTATTTGCTCACTTTCCCCTTAATTTATAGTCTGTTTTTAATAAAAGGTCAAAATAACCGGATAAATTCAGATAAAATATTCGGACATTATAAAGCATAAAACGACTATCGAAATGACAGTCGTTTTATACATAGAGTCTAGTGCAGCGAAGAGATGGCGGAATGCAAAAATTAAGCGTGTTTATCAATCAAAGCAACTAACTGGTCTTTAGGCTGTAGACCCATAGCCATATCAACTTTCTCACCCTCTTTAAATATCATTATTGTGGGAATACTACGGATACCAAACTGGCTAGCAATTTCAGGGTTGTCATCCACATCAATTTTAACGACTTTTACTTTATCTTTATAGTCATCAGCGAGTTCTTCCAACACTGGAGCAATGGCTTTACAGGGGCCACACCACGCTGCCCAAAAGTCGACTAATACAGGTGTATCTGCTTTCAAAACATCTTGTTCAAAATTAGCATCTGAAGAGTTGACGATTAAATCTGACATAATATTATCCTTTTGTGAGTGTTCAATTATGGGCGTATCAAATTCATATTAAAGTATAACTATGTTAAATAAATAGGTTGTTTGCAAAAAACTAATAAGAGATAACCAATTTACCATGTCCTTATATTAGCATTTATTTCCCTATGATTTGTTTTTAGCCAGTTAAATATGGTTAATGATTGGTATCAGTATGATTGATGGTATACTTAGTGGGCAATTCTATTATTTTAATCAGGTTTAGCTTTTAGTCAAACTTTGAGGCATATAAACTTTCAAAACCCAATTATTTTAGCGATTTATTATGGTGATATCCCCAGAGATTATTGAGAAGTTAAACTTTGAAGAAACTCAATATGGACAATCGTTTTTCAAAGATTTCTTAGACAATATTACGTTATATGAAGATGACGATGTTTTAATCGTTGATAAACCTGCGGGGCTTTTGAGTACCGATGGTAAGACTCTTAGCGTAAGCTTATTGTCAAGGCTGACGCGTGTCAATCCTGATGTGAAGCTTATTCATCGCTTAGATATGGATACATCTGGATTAATGATTTTTGCTAAAAATAAAGCGGCTCAAACACATATCAGCAAGCAGTTTATCGAGCGCATTCCGCAAAAAGAGTATCAGGCAGTGGTGTCGGGTACATTAGCCACACCGGGAAAGAAAGGCGACATCAATATTCCTGTGCGTTATGAACCAAGTATTAAGCCAAAACATGTCGTAGATCCTAAATGGAAAAAACACGCGCTTACCCATTATGAAGTCCTTCATCATGAACTGCGGCATGGCAAACCTGTCACTCGTGTGGCATTGCATCCTGTGACTGGACGTAGCCATCAACTGCGTGTGCACATGGTGCATTTGGGGCATGTCATTATAGGGGATCCAATTTACGCTGAAGGTGAGGCTTTACAGTTGTCATCACGCTTAAATTTGCATGCCCATAAGCTGCGATTGAAGCACCCTACTATGAATGCATGGATGGCGTGGGAAAGTCCAGTACCTTTTTAGTTAGCCTTAGTTAGCTAGATTACTCAAATTAGCCAAAACCCGCCCTTTTCTAAGATAAAATTTGGGGTATACCTAACTTAAAATAAAAAACTCAAGCTAGAGTCAGCGAATTTATTCGGCTTATAGTAGTATGAGTTTCCCAGTCTAATAAACCGCTCATTATTCTTTACCAAATTCCCTACCAATGGTTGATCAATAGCATCGTTCATATTGCTCAATTAGGTAAGTTTAGTTAAGTTATTAAGGTTAGGTCGATTTTAATAGAAATAATGACGAAGTCAAGACATAAAAGCCTCGCGCTTAAGCCTTGATATAGGTAGATTTTCGGGGTTTGTGAGAGGGGTGCAGGATATGAGAATAAAATTGGCGGTGAAGGAGGGATTCGAACCCTCGATACGCTATTAACGTATACACACTTTCCAGGCGTGCGCTTTCGACCACTCAGCCACTTCACCGTTTAGGGCGTATAGTATAACCAAAGGTAGGCTCATTGTCATCAATACCTTGATCTTTTTGTTTATTAGATTGGTATGGCTTATTTTCTACTCTATTATTTTGACTTTAGACGACCATCTCTGTCGTAAATTTCGCTTATACACTTTACACACTAGATAGTCATTGGTAGCATAGCGTTTTTTATTACTCTCCTTCCTATGCAAAAGTATTTTTGCTTCATGTTTCTGCTCCAAAGGTAACCTCTTAGGAGGTTCAAGGTTAACTCAAATAGTGTTTAAAAATAGTATTATTCCGCGCTCAATTAGAGCGCAGCTTCTGATGTTACAATATAAATCTCAAATTAAAAAAACAGGGCAGGTGCTGACGTGTATTTGTCGATTATTAGTGGTTCTCATGATACCCCCTTTTCTGTCAGTTATCGCATGGGCGGAGGGCTTTAGTGATTGTAATCAGCATTTTTATGAGGCTACTGAACCAGATTACATTGAACCAAAGCTATTGATTCAAAGTGAAGCACTATGCTTTCATGGCTTTGCGACACTCTACTCTGGTATTTCTCGTACGCCATTATGGTCAGCTGAACATTTAACTCGAGATAGACTCTCTCAAGCAGATACCCTCCCAAGAGAGGATAGTTTTCATATAGAGAGTCGCATACCCAGTAAAAAAAGGTCACAATTAGCTGATTATAAAGGGTCAGGTTATGATCGTGGTCATCTTGCACCAAATGCAGATATGGCTAATCTTAATCAGCAGTATGATAGTTTTAGCCTTGCTAATATCATTCCACAAGTACCAGAAAACAATCGCTACGTATGGCGTAATATAGAGTCTATGACTCGATATTTAGCTAAAAAACATGGAGAGATATATGTGATAACTGGTGTTGCTTTTATCGGTGAGAGCGTTAAAGCGCTAAACGGCCGTGTTCTGGTACCGACACATGTATTTAAAGCGATTTATATTCCCAAAACAGGTGAAGCTGCCGCCTACTATACGCCAAATGATAGCACTGAGCGTATAGAGGTCATTAGCTTGGACGAGCTAGCACTGCGAACAGGGATAGATGCGTTTCCAGCGGTTAGTATGGAAGCAAAATCTACTACCCTGTTTTTACCTGTTCATATCGGCGAAGAGAGAGAAAGACAAAGTGATTTGGACAGTAAAGAAACCCCTTTGTGGTTAAGACTTTTTATTGAGGTGTTACATTGGGTAGCAGATAACATTATAACAAGGTAGATTATGCATAACCATAATATGATGTGCGATGATGCAGGATTGATTGGTCTAGCCACAGAAGCCACAATAGAACCTACAGAAATAAAAATGACCAGTGCTTATATATAAATGAATGAGGGTTACGCTATGTTTGAGCCATTCAAGAATGATCATCAAAGCATGCAAGTAGGTGAGCTCATTATCGAAAATCAAACTGATAAAGTCACGGTTTATGGAGATATTGATATTGTCAAAACTCAAACTGGGCTAGAGCATGCGCAAAGATTACAAAGGCTATTTACTAATATAGTCAGTGAACTGAGTGATAGCCTAAATGAGGGGAGCTCAAATAACTCTCAAGAACGAAGTCACGATTCAACTATGCAGCAGGGCGAAGATATGCTTGAACAGAGCAACAGTGTCAAAATGGTTAAGAATCCATTTTCATAATTAATACCATTAAACAAGGTAAGTGCAATATTTGACTCAATCATGTCTAGCTTTCTACAAACTTATCGTTATAATTAGAATAGAACACATGTCGCTTTTAGAAACTCTAAACCTATTCTAAGCCTATCTATATAGTTTTATAATACGTTTAGTATAGAGTCTAACGCATGGTAAGTTCTGCAAGTAGAACTGAAAGGCAATAGACTCAACATTGAAGACGAATATTCAATAAGTTTGGCATGATATAATTTGATGATAAATAACCAAGCTAGGACTTACTATTAGGTTGTTTATTTTATTTTGAAAGGAATCTCTTTATGAAGTTATTAAATCAATCCGTTTTAGCCCTCTCTGTATTAGGCATAGCAACCGTAGCTATGGCAGCAGATCCGCTTGCCAACACTAATTGGCAAACATATGATAATGGACAACCAAAAGCCATTGTTAAAATTACTGAGTCTGGTGGTGTATTGACCGGAACTATTGTGTCTACTAAGACTGGTAAACATGTTGGTTCTACAGTTATCAAAGGCCTAAAAGCAGATGGTGGTGGAAAATATAGCGGTGGTAAAATTACTGATCCCGAAAATGGCAAAACTTACCGCCTAACGGCTAACTTGAACGGTAATAGCTTGAAGTTGAAAGGGCATCTAGGTCCATTCTCTCGAAGCCAAACATGGAAGAAGAAGTAAGTTATACTAAAAAATATTAGTGTTTTAATATTATTTCTTTATACCTGTTTAAAGCCCACATTATCTTAAAGACGATGTGGGCTTTTTGCGGCTCTAGGGATAATCGGTTAAAGCATTCGTCATTCAAAGTGAGTTAGTCAAAGAGTGTCAAGAGATGCCAATGAACATTTGTCCCTGCCAAACGTTAATGTCTGAGTTAAAGCAGCAACTCTATACTGATTGTTGTCACCCATTACATACAGGGGTTAAGCCTGCTGAAACAGCTGAACAGCTTATGCGTTCTCGATATTCAGCTTTCGTATTAAAACGGTCTGACTTCATTGTACAGACGACGTTACCAGCCCAACAGCATCTGCTGGATAAAAAAGAGATCATTGATTGGGCAGCAAAGACACGGTGGGCAGGTCTGGAGGTATTACAATACCTGCCAAAGGTAGGTAAACGGCATGCACAGGTGGAGTTCAAAGCATATTATCATGAGGGTTCTCATAATGATGAGACTAATAATAAACTTGATTTAAGCAGAGAGATATTAGCCCACCATGAGCTGTCAGTATTCGTTAAAGCCAAACCTAGTGCAGCAGACCAAAAGTGGTACTGGTACTATTTAGACCCGACAGTAAGAATGAGGTTGACGCAAAAGCAACCTTGTATTTGTGGGTCAGGAGATAAGTTTAAGCGCTGTTGTGGGGCGTTTATTTAGAGTTAATATCGAGGTCACTAAACACTTGCCCCAACGGCTTTGGCAATAGCAACGCCTTCTTCTATAGTCAAATATTTACGCTGACTCGGTGTGTCCTGATAAATAATCTCGCCATCTCGGAATATTAAACATTCATTTACTGCTAGCTGTTGCCACTTTTCGTTTTCTGTCAAGGGTATGGTCACAATAATAGTGACTTTGTCATTATCAGTGGTCACGTCGCCAAAATTTATTGCTAAGTCTTCATCAGCAAGCTTAGCATTACCAAATGGTGCTTTACGGGTTAAATAAAATAACAGAGAGTTTGCATAAGCCAATTGCCAATCGCCATTGGATAATAAGCAGTTAAATAGCCCATTAGCGGCTAAATAGCGACATTGAGCCGTTAAGAATTTAAATAAATCGTCGTTTGGTGGGCGAGTTTTAAATGTGGATTTTAAACGGTTGATGAGATAACAAAATGCCACTTCAGAATCAGTTGTTCCTACGGGCCGGCAATGAGTAGCATTTCCATTATCCTGCAGGCGTTGACAGCGCTGTATAAAGCCATCATTCATCTGTCCATTATGCGCAAACACCCATTGTTCACCCCACACCTCTCTGACGAAAGGATGTGTATTCGCTAAACAGTTATGTCCTTGAGTTGCTTTACGTATATGCGCCACCACATTTAATGCTTTGATTGGGTAATTTTTTACCAGCTCTGCAATGGGTGATTCAAAACTGGCCTTATCGTCATGAAACAAGCGTAGGCCTTTCCCTCGATTTAGTGCGGGATCATTGTCATTGTTCTCACGTAAACTTGGCTCAAAAAAGGCAATACCGAATCCATCACTATGATGATCTGTATTACCGCCTCGCTTGCGGAACCCTGCAAAGCTAAACCCAATATCGGTTGGCGTATTGGCATTCATACCAAGGAGTTGACACATAGATTGCTTACCCCTTATCCATTTTTAGCATCATTAACGTGTTCGACATCAATACTGTCTAAGATTTGTGTTGCCTTTTTTAAGTCTGAGCTGTGTACCCATAAGACGGCTCCTGAGTTCATTCCAGGTATGGCGCTTAGTGCTTGTATCGATACAGGAATCCCATTATTTCGCAATAAGTTGGCATGCAATTCACCCTGAATATTGGTATCGTAACTTGCTAATTTGTGCCAGTCATCAACTTGATTACTCATAATCATTCCTTGTTTTGTGTTTTAAGAGGCAATTTTTGAACTTCTGTGAAATATTTTTTCATAAGATGCTAGTTGCGCTCAGGCGACGTGTTTCACGTGAAACATTTAAAAATTTAATGTGTCAGTTTTGAGTTGACTTTCCTAGATATCGCTAAAGCCAGAGCCCCAATTAATTTGCCCCACTGGATAGGCATCAATATGAAATCCATTGGGGTAATCTTTGAAGCCGGGTTTGTCTTTTAGTTGTTCAATTGCTGACTGTGCTTCAGCTTCATTAGCGAATACCCCAATGAGCTTAAAATCCTCAACGTCGTTTTCTCTGTTATCATTTTTAAAGCGGGCATGCTCTAAGACATAAACAGTCTGTTGATTACTGCGTAATTTTTCAACCTCGCTCCAATGATAAGCGGCTAAGCGCTTCATTAGATCGGGATTTTTTACCATGATATTATCGCCAGTTCGACCTTGCTCACGATTGTAGTAAATGACATTGAGGCGCAGCAGCCAAAAGGTAACGGCTGCCATTGCTAACATGATGGGTAACGCTTGTTTTTCATTTTCACTTAACGAGCGTATGGTTTCATAGCCTTCGATAAAAGCGTACATTTTTTGCGTATCGAAATTGACGGATTCGCCATCTCCTGCATCTCCCCAAGTAGTACAGAAGTCATTAATGGTAATGGCAATATCCATGACATAATGCTCGATACTGACCTCAGTGAAGTCAAGAAGACCGGTTAATGTCTCTTGGTCGTTACCTAAGTTCCATAAGGTGTTATCGGCAAACATATCTAAATGGCATAATCCTTTAGGCAAGCTATCTAACGGTAGTGCCTCATAGCCTTCCCAAATAGCACGCATAAGCTGTGCTTCATCAGAAGGCATAAATTGCATTTCACGATCTCGGACTTTATCCCAAGGGTATAAAGGCACACCATAGTCTTCTGCTGGCGTTAAGCTTTGCAGCGTATCATGTAGCTTTGCCAAAGCCTTACCCATCGTATGACACATATGGGCTGTGGTCTTTTTAGGATGCGTCCCAGAGAGGCAAGGCACAAGTGTAATGGCTTTATTTTCATAATGAATTAAATACTCGGTATCTGCGTTTGCTTTAACACTTTTTTTAGCCAGTGGTGCCGCTACAGGTAGTTGCGTCTTTAAGATGTTTAAAATAGAGGCCATTTTTTCGATGTCTGCTGGTGGGCGCTCTTCGAATAAGGTAAAGACATAAGAGTATTTACCTTCGTCATCTTCGGTCGTCTGGATAAACCAATTGGAGTTTTTTACCCCTTGAGTGATGGGAATAGCCTTGCTAAATGACACGCCAAAAGCTTGGCAAAAAGCAGTAAATTGGTCTTCTGACAGATGAGTATAAACAGACATGTGGTTCTCTTAATTGGTTTTTTGAAATAAGTTTATTCGCACAACAAGGCACTCTATACACTTATTATACCGAAAATAAAGCAACAGATATCTAATCGATTAATATTTACAGAATCATTGACGTATTGAGTAAAGCGTTCTCTTAATATGCTGTCTTGTCATGATGTGCCGAATTAATGGAATTCTAGGCGTTAAGCGCCGCCCAATAGCTGTTATATATCTACCTTCCTATACTTATTTCTTAACCTAAAAGCTTTTTGACCTAAAAACCACGCATATCTTCTATACTTCACTTCAGCGTATACTTACCCTAATATAAACACCATAAAAAATTGAGTGTGGTGCATGAGCCGTATACATCACACTCGATCGTTGTATGTTGACATAAGTGGTGCTTGATAATTCCAGCTAAGCGGCTAATTAATTTTTTTAAAATTAGCTATATTTTACTTAATGAATTTTACTTAATGACAAGCAATCTTAATAATAGGCTTTAATGTGATGCCATTTTCACTGTCTTTAGCCGCTTGGTTAATATCATTAAACTCGTAGAATTTAACGAGTTTATCAAACGGAAATTTACCCTTTTGGTATAAATCTACCAGCTCAGGAATAAGTTTCTGTGGTGCGGTCTAGAGAGTAATAGCTATCACTACCCGTCATTAATAAGGCAGTGGAATAAGTAGAAGCGGAGTGAAAAACAGGCCTAAGGATGCTCTATGTTTTAGATAGGGTAATTATTAAAGAGGCGAGGTAGGAGAAGGCCAGATAGTCTTGTTAATTTTAGAGGACTTCAATAGATCGCTACAAGGTAGTCATCGATAGGAATAGCCTAAGTAATGGATCTGAATTATGTCCTATTTGATGTTGATAGCAACAAACCTGCACCTATAAACACACCACCAGTTAGTCGATTAAAAAAAGTGGCACGTCCAGATTTCATGATCCATTTCGAGGACTTTGCGCCCATATAGGCATAGGTTAATAGCCAGAATAACTCTAATAAAACAAAGGTGGTGGCAAACGCCAAATATTGTTGTAGCATATTGGCATTTGGATTGATAAATTGTGGGAAGAGTGCCGTAAAAAATACAATTGCTTTAGGATTGCTGGCACCCACAAGGAAACCATTCAAATAAAGTTTATAAGATGACCTCACATGACGTTTGTTTGACACCGCTAAAGAGTCTGATAGCGTGTGGCTTTGGCCAATCTCATAGGTTGTTTGAGTAGACAGAAGTGCCTTCAAACCAAGATAAACTAGATACCCTGCGCCAAACCATTTAATGATATTAAAAATAATCTCAGATGAAGCCACAATAACGCTAAGTCCAGTAAATGACAATGTCATTATAATCGTAATGGCTGTTAGACTACCTAATGCGGTAACAACGCCTGCGCGTAATCCAAAACCAATGCTTTTTGTCATACACACCAGTGTGCTTGGTCCAGGTGATGCGGTTAATATCAGCACCGTTATAAAATAGAATAGCCAAGTGTGTGAAGTCATAATTAAATCCAGAAAAGAACGAGCTTGAATGAAATGGACGCATGCAAAAAAGGTTATTGGCAGACCATGCCAATATTCGCAGTTTTATAAAATCAGTTTTGTTAAAATCTCTCAGATAATAAATAAAAGTGTTATCTCAGATTAGCATAAAATCGACTATTAATTTTGCTAAAATGCAACAATGGTATATAGCATAATGACAGCGCTTAAATTAACCGCGATGAAACAATAAGCATAACTCAATAGGACAAACGCATGTTAGCGAAACGAATCATTCCATGTTTAGATGTAGATAATGGGCGTGTGGTAAAGGGGGTGCAGTTTGTTGATATTAAAGATGCTGGCGACCCTGTAGAAGTGGCTCGTCGTTATAATGAGCAAGGTGCCGATGAGATTACTTTTTTAGACATTACCGCCACTCATCATGGCCGTGATACGACTTACGATATGGTTGAACGTATTGCAGAAACAGTGTTTGTACCGCTGACAGTGGGCGGTGGAGTACGTAAAATTGAGGATATTCGTAACTTGCTAAATGCCGGTGCTGACAAAGTGGCGATAAATTCAGCGGCCGTGTTTACACCGGAGTTTGTCGGCGAAGCAGCAGAAAAGTTTGGTAGTCAATGCATTGTTGTGGCAATTGATGCTAAACGTGTCGACGATGTCGATGGCATGCCTAGATGGGAGATATTTACCCATGGAGGCCGTAAACCTACCGGCATTGATGCCGTGGCTTGGTCCGAAAAGATGGCTGATCTTGGCGCCGGCGAGTTACTGGTTACCTCAATGGATGGTGATGGTACTAAAAAAGGCTACGACTTAGAGCTGATGAAAGCGATAACTGACAGGGTAAATGTGCCAGTTATTGCCTCGGGTGGTGTGGGTACCTTGCAACACTTGGCAGACGGTGTCCTTGAAGGTGGTGCCGATGCAGTGCTAGCAGCCAGTATCTTCCACTTTGGAGAGTATACAATTACTGAGGCTAAGCAGTTTATGGCTGAGCAAGGCATTGAAATGAGGCGGATATAGATTTTCCGTAGACGATGACATAACATGTTGGTTTAAGTGAGTTTTAAGTTTGATGTTATAAAAATAGTGATGTCAGTTAATAATACATACTGGAATAATAATAAATACTAAAAAATGTTATCATAGCGATACTAAACTTAGCCATATGATAAACGCTAAATTTATAACTTTTGTCTTTAAACCCCTATTGGTTTTATCTAGGATTTTTTATGCAGGACTTACAGAAAGAAAGAGATGATATCACTCACATTGAGGGCCATTTGCATCAAAACAGTCATGCCCGTATTGGTATTGTTGTGGGACGCTTCAATGCATTTGTCGTAGAGTCGTTAGTTGAAGGTGCTATTGATGCTTTATTACGCCACGGTGTATTGGGCAGTAATATTAGTGTCATTAGAGTACCAGGCGCATTTGAATTACCGTTAGCAGCGCAGCGTGCTGCTGAGTCTGATAAATTTGATGCTATTGTCGCCCTTGGTGCCGTCATCCGTGGCAGTACCCCCCACTTTGAATATGTGGCTGGTGCCTCTGCTAACGGCCTTAATAGCGTGGCGATGGATTATAATATTCCGGTTATTAACGGCATCTTGACGACAGATAGTATCGAACAAGCCATTGAGCGTGCGGGCACAAAAGCAGGTAATAAAGGTGCTGAGGCAGCTATGGTAGCGCTTGAGATGATCGCTGTATTGTCTCAAATCGAAGCAGATTATGAATATGGCACTGACTATGATGACGATTAATGGGGTGCTATTAATCAAATTGTTATAGTGGACCATAGTATTTTGTATATTAAAAAAATATAGAGCAATCGTCGGGATTATCGGCGGTTGTCAACATGCCTTTTATAATCAACACTTTTTATAATAAATGCCTTGATTTAGTCATAGGTAATTTTTTCAGAAGATCTTTAAAAGCCTTCAGTCTTTTAGCACAAGATAATTTCAAGTAATAGCATCCATCTTTAAGAGCATCCATCAATGAGTAAGCAGAATCCGGTAAAAGCTGACAGCAATCAATTCGACATTAATGAATCAAGCTATAAAACGAGCCATACTGCCGTGCGCAAAGCCCGCCGTTTTGCGTTACAGGGCTTGTATGAATGGTTGATGACGGACCATCGTTTTGAGCAAACAGGGCAAGGCGAGTGGCAATCAAATGCCCCGCACGATATTGCGGCACGTACAAGAGCAAATAATGCCATGCACACTGTGCACTTAGGTTACTATCATGAAATGATGCGTGATATTCCTGAGCAGATTGAGGAACTTGAGGTATTAATTTCTCAACATCTTGACCGACATATTAATCAAATAGATATGGTTGAACATGCGGTATTATTGATTGGTGCATACGAGCTTAAATATAGTTTGCATATTCCTTACAAAGTAGTGCTGGATGAGGCAATGAAACTCAATACGCATTTTGGAGCAACGGATGCTCATAAATTAATTAATGCTGTAATGGATAAGCTAGCGGCTGAATTACGTACTTTAGAGGTTGAAGCAGATACCGAGCATAAAGATAAAGTCGCTGAGAAAGCGGCTCATAATAAAGCATCTTTGGATGCAAATGCTAAGCCTAACTTAGGTTCTGAGCCAGTTAAACCAGAAGAAAATCATGCTGAAACCCTTAAAAATGTTTCAAAACCAAGAATTGGCCGAAAGTCTGTGACACAAAGTAAAGCTGGCGATTGATATTCAAGTGACTGAATTTGATTTGATATATCGTTATTTTAAATTAGAGGAAGACAAACGGTCTTCCTCTAGCCCATCTTCTGCTTCTATTATTAAAAGCATAGGTGATGATGCTGCGGTAGTTGAGTTCTCAGAAAATAGCCAGATGGTTACCTGTATAGATACTCTGGTTCAAGGTCGCCATTTTAGTGATGACTGGAATCAAATTAATGAGTTAGCCTTTTCTATCGGTTATAAAGCAGTGGCAGTGAATGTTTCAGATATTGCGGCCATGGGTGCAAAGCCTCATAGTTTGTTATTAGCTTTAACGCTACCTAAACGTTTGGCAAATGAAGAATGGCTTCGTACGTTCGCCAAAGGCTTACATCATGCTTGCCGTCAGTTTGATGTACGCTTAATAGGAGGCGATACCACACGACATGATAAGTTAGTGTTGAGTGTGAATGCCAATGGCATTATAGAAAACGGTACTCGGCCTATTTATCGAAATGGGGCTAAAGTAGGCGATAAAGTGTATGTCTCAGGAACATTAGGTGATGCCTGTTATGCGCTTAATCATCCACACAGTGCTATAGGTCAGCAATTAGCACACCGTTTGCACATGCCTACGCCGCGCATACATCTTGGTCAGGCTTTAGCTAAATTAGGCAACGTTACCTCTATGATTGATGTGTCAGATGGGCTAGCACAAGATTTAAATCATATTTGTCAGCAAAGTAAGGTTGCGATGCGGCTTAATTTAGAGCACTTACCTAGTAGCGATCCTCTACAGCAGGTTGAGCTCCTAGAAAGGCTTCGTTGCCAGCTGACGGGCGGAGATGACTACGAGCTGGCTTTTACTTTACCTGTCAATGAGTCACAGCCTAGTGACTTGAGTATTGACTTAAGTAAAGACTTAAATATGAAAGTTACCTGTATCGGTGAAGTAGTGGCCCATAATACTGTCGTAGATAGTAAGACAAATATACATATGGTTTATCGTGGCAGTATGGTTACTGAAAACAGTCCTTATCCGTTCAAATCATTACCTGAGTTAAAAGGGTTTCAACATTTTTGACTAAATCCCATACGCTATTGTTCTATGTGTTATTAATGTCACTTCTTTATTATAAAAACATAATAGTATCCATCGTGCTAGTTAGTTAAGCTTCTATAAAAGTCTGCTATTGCAGTTTGGTATTCACTTCATGAATAATAATCCTTCAAATCCTGAATCATCTCCAGACCTTTCCCATCAAAAACCTGATATCCGCAAAGCAAATGTTTGTCCTCCTTTGCCACATGACGCTAGTGTTTTTAATAAGATGGTGTATCTACTTGGTATTGGTTTCGGCAGTGGTCTTCCCAAGCGTGCTCCTGGCACATGGGGAACATTAGCCGGTTTAATTGTTGCTATTCCTATTATGTCGCTAGGGTTTCTAGCATTTATATATATTGTAATTGCGGCCAGCCTTATAGGCGTATGGATTTGTCATCGTACTTCAACAATTATGAATGTTCATGACGACCCGCATATTGTGTGGGATGAATGGGTGGGGATTTGGTTTACTCTTATACCCATGGCCTTTATCATTACTTATATGCCGCAACAGCTAACGAGTACGCTTTATTGGTCGGGTATGGCGTTGGCATTTGGGCTATTTAGATTTTTCGATATTATTAAGCCAAACCCGATTAAATGGGTGGACATAAAGGTTAGCGGGGGGCTAGGTATCATGCTAGATGATATTCTAGCAGGTATCATGGCAATGGTAGCTTGGCTTATGATTGTCGCATTAGTGATGAGTTTTAATCCCGCCTGATTTTTTTGAATATTATTAGTTACCGTGATGTGGGTAATTTATAACTCTTGATATGACCTACTCCTGATACAACTGAATCGTCTTTTGTCTTTTATAACTTAAAAATGTAATTTAACTAATAGACTTATAATTATGAAAAATTCTCTTACCACCATAGTACTTGCTGCTGGCAAAGGAACGCGTATGCAGTCAGCAAAGCCTAAAGTTTTGCAAACGTTGGCAAATAAACCATTATTAGCGCATGTTTTAGACACCTGTCAAAGTATAAATGTTGATAAGACAATTGTCGTGTATGGCTTCGGTGGTAATCAAGTGAAGTCTGCAATGTCTGATTATCCGCTGACTTGGGTAGAGCAAGCCGAACAACTGGGTACAGGTCATGCTGTTAAAGTGGCTTTAGATGAATTGCCAAATGAGGGCAAGAGCCTTATCCTATATGGGGATGTACCGCTTGTCACTGCAAAGACACTGACTAAGCTTAAAGAAGCCAATAAAGATGGCGTTTCTATGTTGACCTTAACGGTAAGCGACCCCTTCGGGCTTGGTCGTATCAAGCGTAATTCTCAAGGTAATATCATTGCCATTGTTGAACAAAAAGATGCCAGTGAAGAAGAACAAGCAATACATGAGATTAATAGTGGCATTTATTGTGTGGATAATGCTCTACTACATAAGTACCTCCCAAATTTATCAAATGATAACGCCCAAAAAGAGTATTATTTGACAGACATTGTGAAAATGGCAGTTGCAGACGGTATCGCCATAACGGCTATTGAACCTGAACATGAATTTGAAATTGAAGGTGTGAATAATCGCCAACAGCTCTCTGAGCTAGAACGCCGCTTTCAAGCAAAATTAGTGGCAGACTTACAAATACAGGGCGTTCACTTTGCTGATCCGAATAGGGTTGATATACGAGGTAGTATCACAGTTGGCAGAGATGTGTTTGTCGATATCAATGTGATTTTTGAAGGGAGAGTTACTCTAGGCAATAATGTCACTATTCAGGCAGGTTGTGTTATTAAAAACAGCACGTTAGCAGACAATGTTTCTGTTAAGCCTAACTGTGTCATTGATGAAGCGATAATCGGTAATGACGTAACTATTGGTCCTTTTGCTCATCTTCGCCCAGGAACAATAGTTGACGATAAGGCACGCTTAGGTAATTTTGTTGAGATTAAAAAGTCCCAAGTTGGCAAGGGAAGCAAAGTTAATCATCTGAGCTATATCGGCGACGCTCAAATTGGTGCTGGCGTGAATGTTGGTGCTGGCGTGATAACCTGCAACTATGATGGGATTAATAAATATAAGACAACAATAGGCGACAATAGTTTCATCGGTACAAACTCCTGTTTGGTTGCTCCCCTTACTATAGGTCATACTGTGACCATTGGTGCAGGCTCCGTGATTACAAAAGATGTAGAGGATAATGCGCTTGCTATTGCCAGAGGTCGTCAAGTACAAAAAGACAACTATCAACGTCCTGAAAAGAAGAAATAGTATAATGCGCATAGGCACATTAGCATGTTATTGTATTGGCAATTATTTACAAAAAAATATTAAGGACTCGTTATGTGTGGAATAGTAGGTGCTGTTGCTGAGCGTAATATCTCTCATATTTTATTAGAAGGCTTAAAGAGGCTTGAATACCGAGGTTATGACTCAGCTGGTCTGACCGTGATTCGTAATTCTGAGCTGCATCGTGAGCGTCAAGTGGGGAAGGTTAATGAGCTTGTCAAGGCAGTAGATAAAAACCCTGACTTTTTCGAGGGCAAAACAGGTATTGCACATACTCGGTGGGCAACGCACGGCGAGCCAGCACAATGTAATGCCCATCCTCATGTCTCTGGTAAAGTTGCTGTTGTACATAATGGTATTGTAGAAAACTACGCTGAATTAAAACAAGAGCTGCTAGATAAAGGCTATATTTTTACCTCTCAAACAGATACAGAAGTAGTCGCTCATTTAGTTGCTGATGCTTATAAACAAACCAACAATTTGTTTCAAGCCGTAGAAAAAGTTATACCACGTTTAGAAGGTGCCTTTGCACTCGGTGTATTACATGTTGATGAGCCAGATACTTTAATAACGGTGCGGTTGGGTTCACCCTTGGTTATTGGTGTGGGTATTGGCGAGAATTTCATTGCCTCAGATCAATTGGCGCTACTCCCCGTTACAAATCGTTTTATGTATCTTGAAGAAGGCGATATTGCCTTCATTACGCGCGATATCATTAGTGTATTTGCTGATGGCAAACCGGTATCACGCCCAGTAAAAGAGCTTGACGCTAAGCAACATAATGCTGATAAGGGCGAATTTAAGCATTATATGCTTAAAGAAATTTATGAGCAACCTGATGCTGTGGCTCGAACTGTTGAGATGGGAGTGGACGCTGATGATCTTAAGGTTGAGTTTTTAGCTCGTCATGAAGAGCAATTGAAGAATGTGCGTTATATCCAAGTACTGGCCTGTGGAACTAGCTATCATGCAGGTATGGTGGCTAAGTACTGGTTTGAGAACCTTACTCGTATCCCTTGTTCTGTTGAGGTAGCCAGCGAATTCCGCTATCGCAATCCTGTTGTTGTAGATGATACTTTGATGGTGTGTATTTCACAATCTGGCGAAACTGCAGATACACTTTCGGCGTTACGTGACATTCAACGCCGTGCAAAAGAAGGTAAAGTCAAAGGTTTGGTAAGCCTTGCGCTTTGTAATGTGGCTACCTCATCGTTAGTACGTGAAACCGATATATTTTTACCGACGCTCGCTGGCGTAGAAATTGGTGTTGCCTCGACTAAAGCCTTTACAACCCAATTGGCAGCTTTAATGCTATTGGTTCTTAAATTAGGTAAAGTACAGAATCGTATTGAGCAGGCTGAAATCTCAAAAATGATTACAGAGTTACATAATCTGCAAGGTCAATTACACAGTAGCTTGGCATTAGACCAATCCATTGAGCTGTTGAGTGAGAAATTTGAGAATAAAAAGAGTACCATATTCTTAGGGCGTGGTGTGCAGTTCCCAATTGCTTTAGAGGGCGCCTTGAAACTGAAAGAGATCTCATATATACATGCTGAGGGATATGCGGCAGGTGAGTTGAAACATGGCCCATTAGCTCTAGTTGATAAAGATATGCCTATTGTTGTACTTGCTCCAAAGGACAGTATGCTTGATAAGTTGAAGGCCAATATGCAAGAAGTGCATGCTCGACATGGTGAGCTATTTGTTTTTGCAGGCGAATCTAGCAAGATAGAAAGTGACGATCGCTTACACGTAATTAACGTACCCGATGTATACGAACCACTGGCACCCATAGTTTATAGCATACCTGTACAGTTTTTATCGTATCATGTGGCTGTTATGAGGGGCACCGATGTCGATCAACCTCGTAACTTGGCTAAGTCTGTTACTGTTGAGTAAGTGATAAGTGCTACAATATTTAGTTGTCAGCAAGTAATAAAGTATCATACTGAGTAATAAAGATTCATACTGAGTAATAAAGTATCATACTGTTGACTCCGATATTACCCCCTGCTAAAGTTGATGTAACTTCAGCAGGGGTTTTTTTATGCTCTCAAAAAAACAAGAAAAATGGATTAAAGAAGGTAGAGGTCAAGGGGAGTTAGCTGACTATAAACCTTGGATAAAAATTTCTGATATATCCTCCTCGGGTCGATCACACAGAGTCTTTGGTCATAAGACAAGACGTACTCATCATTTGATGTCAGATTTAGAGTTAGCAACATTTCTATTTCTTGAGTGGAGTCCTGAAATTACAGATATTCGAGAGCAGTTTCCTCTTAAATTTGATGAGACTCTTGAGATTGCAGAGAGTATGCAAGTAAAGCATCCTGCTATGAGAGGCAATATCCATGTCATGACCTCAGACTTTTATGTTGTGAGCTCTAATAAAGAGTTTAGCCAATTTGTTTTGCAAGCTAAGTACTCAGAAGAGCTAATGAAGCCTAGAGTCATAGAGAAATTAGAAATAGAACGACGATACTGGAACTCGAAAGGTGTTCCATGGCAGTTAGTTACTGAAAAAGATATACCTATAGATATTCAAAACAACATTAAATGGCTTTATCCAGAGGCTAGAGAAGATAGCTCTTTAGATGCTTATGACAGTTTAAGTTTTTATGCTCATGAGCTTACTAAAAATCCTGACAAAAGCATTATTGACCTGTGCAAAGATATTGATAGAGCTTATTTCGATGAAGTAGGTAGCTCCTTAAATGAGTTAAGAAGACTATTAGGATTGAGGTTCTTGATATTCGATCTTCGTATAGATTTCAGGAAATTAAAATGTAGTGATATTTATATGAGTGACTCTCAATATTGGGGCTTGATGACAGAGGAGCTTAGATATGTTGCGAATCAATGATGTCTATAGTAACCAAGACTCAAAGTATAGAATATTAAGCCTTTTACCAGAGCAAGTCGTTTGGATTGATATAGATCGTACATCTGCACTGCCTGAGCTTATATTTATTAAAGACTTAGTAAATCTAATTGAAGAGGGCGTATGTTATATCACCGATGATCCTTATCAAGGTTTGCTTTTGCAAGCGCCTGAGGAGGGTAGTACAGCTAAGTTAAAAAGAGATGAAAGCTATGAGCTTATTAAGCCTATTGTAAGCCATCCTTTGTACTACATTCCAGAAGAACGAGCAAAATTTATAAACGAAATTATTGACGCTAAAAGAAGCACTAAGCAAACACTGTATCGGCTACTGCGTAGGTATTGGCAAAGAGGCCAAGTGCCTAATGCATTACTTCCAAACTATAAAAACTCTGGAGCGAAAGGTAAAAAACGTATTGCTAAGGATAAACAGTTGGGTAGACCTAGAGTTTATAAGAAAGGTACTACTGCTATTATTAACGAAGATATTGAAAGGCTTTTCTTCGTAATTATAAGTAAGTACCTTCTAAATGATAGCAGGCATACCGTTGTATACGCATACCGAAAGTTTAAGACAATGTATCGCTCTTTGAATCCAGATGTTAAAGAAGAAGATTTTCCCAGTATTTGGCAGTTCAAATATTTTTATAATAAGAAGTTTACGTCTGTTCAAAAGCTTAAAGCTAGACATAATAAAATTAGCTATAAAAAAGATGTAAGGCAGTTGAGTTCAACGGTTAATACGCAGGTTCTAGGTCCTGGCTCACGTTATGAGATAGACGCTACAATTGCTGACATCTATCTTTTGTCTGATTCAGATAGGCAGAGTATTGTCGGTCGTCCTGTAATTTATTTTGTCACAGATGTATTTAGCCGTATGGTAGCAGGTTTTTATATTGGATTTGAAAACCCTTCCTATGCTACAAGTATGCAGGCACTCATAATGTCTGTATGTAGTAAAAAAGAGTACTGCCAGAAATATGAAATTAATATTGAAGATGAGGAGTGGCCATGTATAGGCTTGCCTGATGCCATTCTTGCTGACCGTGGAGAGTTACTTGGGTCTCAAGTTGAAGCTTTAGAAAAAAACTTTTCAGTACGCATTGAAAACACATCGGCTTATCGTGGAGACTTAAAGCCTATCGTTGAGCGTGGCTTTAAAACGATACAAGCAAAATTTAAACCATTTGCTCCAGGCGTAGTGACAGGGGCTAAAGAGAGAAAAAAAGGCGGGAAGGACTATCGTTTAGATGCAACTTTAACCATTTCAGATTTCAAGAAAATCATTATCAATTCAGTATTGATGCACAATAAGTATCATCAGCTGCAACATTATGATAGAGATAGCGATATGCCTACTGATTTACCTCTAATTCCTATTGAGTTATGGAACTGGGGGTTACAACATCGTACAGGTAGGCTTCGCTCTGTTTCAGAGAAGGCTTTGTATATAGCACTATTACCACGAAATAAAGCTACTTTATCAGACTTAGGTATTAAGCTTTTTGGTAATTATTATATTTGCTCTGAAATCAGAGAACAGGGTTGGTTACACCGAAAAAACACAATTCATAGACCCAAATCACTTGAGGTTGGGTACGATCCTTTAGATGCCGATATAATCTATATATTTTATGAGCAGAATAGTCTTAATTATTGGAAGGCTCATTTATCTGAGCGCTCAAGAGAGTTTAAAGGTTGTAGCTTTTGGGAAGTGTGGCAAATACAGGCTGAGCAGAAGAGAACAGCTGCTAATCAGGAGCTTAAGAGTAGTTTGGCATTAGAAGAGCTTGAGCGAGAAAATGAAAAAATTATTCAAGAAGCTATCAAAGCTAAGCCAAACGCATTTAAAACTAAAGCAGACCAGTTAGCTAATATAAGTAATAACAGAAAAAGAGCAAAGGATGATGAGCGTAAAGACAGGCAAAAAAATAAAAGTGGAAAAGGAAAGCTTATTAAGTTAACTAAAGAAGTAAGCAGTGATAAAAATATGACAAATTTAAGCGAGGAAGATTTAGCGCTCAAGTTTCCTGTTTATTATGATATTTTATCTGAAGATGACTGATTGAGAAGAGTGGAGCAATGATAGTTAATGCAGTTTATAAGGAAAGTTTTGGCAGCTATAAAGGCAATCCTTTTATCGAAGCGTTGCCTGAGATATTAGAGCCAAGACAGGTCGTTAAAAGTATCAAAAGTAAAATTAATTTTAATCAATCTGACCGTCAAGCTTCATCTTCTGTTCGAGCACATTTAATTTCTCAAATGATGGGGCAGTTTTTTTACCCTATCACTAGGCACATTGACCTTGAGAAAAAATTATCCATCATGATTCGACAAGGGTATGTTGGGCGTAACCTCAAGGATGGTTCATTAAATGCTCGACTTCAAAATGGTTATGAGCGTTTGATGTCTGGTAAAGATGATGTCATTGAGTTCCCTCAAGTAAATTCGACAGCGCTTAGTTTAGCGTTTATAGGTTGCTCGGGTAGTGGTAAGACGACCACTCTCAATAAGATTTTATCTACTTATCCTCAAGTTATTTATCACCCTAAATTTAATTTTACTCAAATTGTTTATTTAAGGGTAGATTGTCCTCACGACGGATCTCTTAAAAGCCTTTGCCTTCACTTCTTTAGAGCAATTGACCAAGCGTTAGATTCTAATTATGAACAAAAGTATGCGTTGAAGCGCCATAGTGTCGAAACTTTGCTTAATTTAATGCGTCAAATATCTAATCATCATGCTATAGGTCTATTGGTGATAGACGAGATACAGCACCTGAGTGTTAATAAATCTGGTGGTGCTGAAAAAATGCTGAATTTTTTTGTGACACTAGTTAATACAGTAGGTCTACCCGTAGTTATGGTTGGCACACCAAAAGCAAGATTTATTTTTGAAGGAGATTTTAGATCCGCTCGTCGTGGTGCTGGATTTGGTTCAGTTTTTTGGGAACAGTTAGCTAAAGAGAGTAACTTTACGCAAGATGATGGGACTTTACGTAAATCTGAATGGAATAGACTTACAGATCATTTATGGAAGTATCAGTGGTTAAAACAAGCCGATATTACGTTATCTGAAGATATAAGAGAGCGTTGGTATGAATTATCTCAAGGGGTTTTAGATATTGTCGTTAAACTTTTCGTTCTTGCTCAGCTAAGAGCTATAGATTCAGGATTAGAGCGTATTACCGCCAAACTACTGCAAACAACCTATGAAGAAGATTTAAAGCCTATTCATCCTATGATTGAGGCCTTACAGTCAGGTAGAGCTGACAGAATTGCTCAGTTTTCAGATCTAGTAGTACCAGATATTGATAAAAAGTTATTACAGCTTCAAAGTAAGCTGGATCAAAAAAGAGATGAGTTTGATGAAGTATCAGAATATCAAGGTCATGAGTTAAGTATTAGATTACATCGTATGCTGGTAGACCTAGGGCAGGACTCTCCTCTTTTGGTCCCCACAGTTAAAAAAGCTGTTGCTGAGCTACCAGATGCCACTATAGCTGATTTAATACCTATTATTTTAGACTGGCTGAAAGAAGCTAAGCTAGATTTAGATAATAACGAACCTAAGAGTGCTTCTAAGACGAAAGTATTTACTAAAAAGCGAAAGTCTATTAAGCAAAAGGATTGGCATAATTTAGATTCTGACGACCTGCGCTTTCAGTTCAGTCAAAGAGATGAAAGTGAAACGTTCTATGAGCATTTAAAAACTAACACATCATTAATTTTTGATGTTGACGATTGGTTACCTAAAGCAAGCTAATATGATTAATCTTCCCATGCCATATCCTGAAGAGCTAATCTATAGCACAGTTGCTAGGTATAAGGTTAGGGCTGGATTAATGAGCCCAAAACAGCTGTTAGATGACGTTTTTGAAGATAGATGTGTGGTTGCAACCGTTGACCTGCCTTGTCACTTGTCTAAGATTATCGGTCATTACCCTCAACATACATTTAACCTAGATCATATTGCCTATCAACATACTCTTTTTCCTTTGTACGCTCCGTTCATTCCCGAAAATAGAAGGCAGGAGTGTTTAAGATGGATGGCTGGGCATTCACAAGGTGCTATTCATTTGTCTATTGGTAGCAACGCATCTAGGCTTCCTTCCTTGAAGTACATTCGTTACTGTCCTCAATGTTTTAAGGAGCAATTTAAAGCTCATGGTGAGTGGTATTGGTCACGTATTTGGCAGGTCTCGGGATTAAATTGCTGTATCAAGCATGGCATTAGATTAAAGGATTCGTTAATTGAGTATAGACCAACTTCTCGACATGACTTTATTGCCCCCAATACTAGAAACTGTTTAGTGCATACCCAAGAGCATATTAGTGAAGATGATTTGTTTATTGCAGTGAAGGTAGCTGAGCTATTATCTCTTGGCGTACAAGTTTCTCCAAGCTTAGAGCAGTGGACTGCTTTTTATCGAAGTTTGGCTCGTTCTCATGACTGCATTAAAGGATCTCAACATATAGATCATCAGCGTATTTTAGAAAAGGTAAAGAAAAGATGGTCGTTAGAGTTCCTAGAGTCAAATAACTTAAGTAATCTTGAGAGTGAAACAGGTTGGCTTCGAGGTATTTTTCGTAAACATCGTAAGTCATTTAGTTATATCGAGCATATTGTCGCTATTACTTCTATGTTCGAAGATAAACCATGGACTTTTGCAGAGGTAATTACTCAAGTAAAAAATCAGCCACTTAAACAACTTCCAGGTAAAGAAAAAGCTAAAAGTATAGTTAAAGTTGATATGGGAGTTATTGAAGCAAACAGAGCTGATTGGTTAAGACTGATACAGAGCAAGAAGTCCTCTGTTAAAGAAGCCAGAAAAGTAAATCAAGCACTGTATGCATGGTTATATCGAAACGATAAGCAATGGCTTATGAATACTAACAAGATCTATCATAAGCCTCATATACCTAAAGGCTTTGTTGTTGACTGGCAAAGGCGAGATATTGAGTTAACAAAAGCTTTAATTAACCTATATAGGCAAACCTGCATCGATTTAACACTGCCTCGTAAATCAAAAAAATGGTGGATGCAACAAATTGGTGCGGTTTCGCTTATGGAAAAAAACTTGGACAAACTGCCTGTAGTATCAAAGTTTTTAGATCAATACAGTGAAGATGTTAGTGACTATCAGATTAGACGATTAATCCGTGTGCTAATTGATAGCCTATTAAATAAAGAAGCCTTACAGCGTTGGGAGGTATTGCGACTGGCTGGATTAAGTGATGAACGAATTACTTACGAATCTAGTCGATTTTTAGCAAAGGCTCATAATATTGTGAATAGACGAATTAGCAAGGTGAGTATATGAAAGTAAAAGGCTATCCAGAAGACGCTCAAATACGGTATATTGCCAATATTTTTAAATTTAAACATTTGAAATCATGGAACCTTGAACTTTGCATAAAAAGTGAAGATCAAGATCAGATATTACATACTCGGCTATCAAACTTACCAGCTATAGCAAAAAGAAGAATCATAAACCCTTCAGATGGGCAGTCTCGTAAAGGTGGTTATCCACTAATTTTGAAGGATATCTCTACTTTTGATTGGCAAGTAGGTATCGACTTAGAAAGTGGTGGTAATACCTTTGTGTTTGACTATGTCAGATCAGGTGAGCCAAGAGTCACCGTTCATATGCCTCAAATTGAATTTGCACGAGTTTTGTTTTTTCATAATGCTTATCTTGCCCAAAACTGCAGGGATCATGGGATATTGACTAGAGAGTTTAGGACTCAAGACACACAAGATGACTCAGTGTTAGTAAATGTATCGCCTGCAAGTTCTTTACCTCTAAAGGTATTCGAAAATGAAGGTCAAAGACGTTTATTAGCTTGGATATTGTTAGATGATAATGCTCGACATTCGTATGAAAGCATTGCTAAGCATTTTATAAATGACGTTAAAGATGATGAAGACAAGAAGGTATGGGTATTTCAGTTTGATCCTCCACAATTAGAGAATATATCTTTAGAGACCACAGGTTGGATGGATAAAAAGACGGGCAACTACCATGTCTATGAAATTATAGGTATTAGTAATATTCCCTCGTCTTTGACTAAAAAAGTACAGTTTTTTAGCGAGAGGTTTAAAGTTGGTACAGGAGGTGGAGGAAAAAGTAGCGGTTCTCAGCCAATTGATGCATCAGATGGGGATACTATTGACGATCAGCAAGACGCTGATGTAGATACTAAATCGAAAACGATAGACATTCCAAAAACATCTTTTAGTTTTGCCAGACCAGTAGAAACTCGAAAGGTTGTCAAAAAACGAGTGCCAGGAGCACAAGGAACAGAGGCTGAAGAGTATGATGAGTTAGTAGAGCTAGGTCTTAGCACAGATGAAGCCACAATTGACGGTACAGCATGCCAAGCTGACTTCTCTGGTCTTGATGATGACAGCGATGTTTTAGAGCTATATATGCAAAGATTTGAAGCCTTTAAGCTACTTATCAAGAAGTTATCAGAACAACCTAATATATATTGCATTGAGAAATTGCATTTTTTACCTGCTGTTGGACGTTCTCGGCTGCATAGAACAATAGATGGTAATAAGCGATCTGTACTTGAGGTTAGCGTTAAAACTGAATTATCTCAGTTTGTTATCTTAGAAATAGATACGACTGACAACTCTAAGTCAGTGTCAACTTTATTGATAGAGATTGAAGATGTTGATTTTTGGAATACTCATCTTGAAGAGGTATTAAAGATAATCGTTAAACAGTCACTACGCTGGCCAAAGGTCAGTTATTTAGAGAAATTTGGCACTGTGCGTACCTTGAACCATCCTCAAGGAATGTTAGAGCTAACAGAAGATGGTGATGACTTTATAAGTTGGCAACGTAGATTGTGCCAAGCTTTGGGTGTTATTTAGCACTATTATCACAGAGCCATAAACATAAAAAAGCCATCAAGACTAATCTTGATGGCTTTTCTACATTAAAATAATAAATTACGTGTTAAGCGGTAACATCACTTGGGTATCTGCTGTCATAGCGATTTAAAAAATCCTTAACAGACTCAAGCTGTTTATAGGCCTTTATCGTATCACCTTTCATGAAATACTCTTTAACATGAACTTGCTTGTTCTCTTTGGTCGTAGTATATAAAAATTTATCTTGAATATCCCAACCGTCAGAACGAAGCTCACAAAACCGTGCGCCTGAAGCGCAGGTATCAATTTCATGAAAAAGCTGTTTGTTACGCAATCTTGCACCTCGTAACAACCTATATAGAATATGCCCTTTGTGGGTTGAAACGCTTGGTACTTTCGTGTGGTTCATAATGAACTCCTTAAAATTAAAGTAAGGAGCATATAAACGCATATACAAAAATAATCACTTTTTTTTGGTGTTTACTTGAGTAAACATGTCAACATGTAGTAAAGTATAATTTCTCAGGTTATAAATCATTACGTACGGACATGAGCATCTACATGCTCGTTTTTTGTGCTTAGTGATTAAAAAAGAAAGAGGGCTATCAGAAATGGTAGCCCTCTTTTTTTGACCACTAATTATAGTATATCGTCTTTTTTCAATAAGTCCAACTAAAAATAGCTCAATTTGCAAAGAATTTACCTATTACAGGCGCTTAAATGGTTTTTTGGTGTTATACCACTATAAAAGAATAAAATGCGCTGTAGCCTGTTTTTGACACTCTATGACACTCTATGACACTCTATGACACTCTATGACACTCTATGACACTCTATGACACTCTATGACACTCTATGATATGCATTAAAAGACCTTATTAATGCTCTAAAAGAAACTAATTTCAATTACCCTTGTTATTAACAATTATTGAATAGCAATCCACCTATTCCAGCAAATAAATCAATTCAATTGACTTTTTTGACAGGTTTATCCTAAAGACTTTAAAAGTCTATCGCTATCTAAATCATATCCTGCTTCTCTAAGTTCCTTAGATAGAATCTGCTTCCAAGCCCCCCTTTCGTCTAGAGGGTTCCAAACAACACCACTGAAATCTGTTGGAATTTCCAAACTTCCTGACTTAAAAGCACACACTCTATTTCTACCAAGTTTGCCCATAAAGTAACCGAGCTCTAAAATGACATTTTGACGCACACGATACTGAAGATTATCTTCTTTTTTTGATTTACCCAAATCATTGGGAGTCAGCAATATAACGGCAAAACCTACATCCGAATAATGTTCTATTTTTTCAATGATTGTTTTATTCCCGCTCGCTTGTTCATGTAGGATAATTGCATCGAGCCCGTTTTTCTCCAAAAACGTGCAACTTTTACTTTTGCAAAGTCATCATGCCCATGAACTACAAATATTTTTTTATTCACTTGCTCAACCTTCCGACTGTTTGGTATTTTGAGCTGAGGCTCTGAATTACCTCTTGAAGCAACATAATCCTTATAATCACGCACAAAAGGTATAATCAGGCTTCTAACTAAATTATGTATACAAGATATTGTTTTGCCCCCACGGCTATGAAAGAAAAGGTAAGCAAAGTTCGAGGCAAAATCTAAGTCATCTCCAAGCTTTTGAATTAATAAAACTTTAACCCTAAGTCATAGCTTTTATTACCAGTCCATAGTAACTTGCTTGTACCTATCATTCCTTTTTTAGTCTCATAGCTAACCTTTAGAAACTTATCTACAAAGTTTATAATCATGCTATTTTATCAACCTACCTTTATCGAGTTAAAATTATGATTTTTAAAGATAGAAAATTTATAATTGCTTTAATGGTTTCTGTAACTACTTTATCAGGTTGTAGCAATACAATACCATCAAACCCACGTCCAACGCTCGAATCTGTAAAACCAGTATTTATAGAAGCAATAATTAAAGAAGGAACTACCACCAAGAGTGAAGTACGCTCAATTTTAGGACAGCCACAAGGGTTAGGTAAGTCTGTCTATGGAGATACTCAATTGATGTACAAGTTTAAAGATAGAACTAAGGTTGTTCATTTAAAGTATTTTGATAAAAGTGGTGACTTGTACGAATACAACTACGCTTATGATCCTAACGATAATATAAATGAGTTCTGGATCCTGGTAGATGAAAATGACGTGGTAAACGGTATTGAAACACTATAAGTTTAGATTTATATGAGAGTAAAGGCTGCTGTTTAGCAGCCTTTTTGTATTTTAAAGTTGTACGTCATAGACTTTTACTTTAACCAATTTATAAATTGCTACTATCTAGTTGCTTTGCAATAATATCTTTGGAACGATTTGAATTTAAACTTCTCAGGACTTACCATGACAGACATCCATACCGAAACACTGTTTGACGAAACCGAAACTGTGAACAGCAAACAAATCGCTGTTTTAAAGAAGTATTTCCCTCAGTGCTTTGATAAGCATGGCAATTTTCAGCCTGAAAAGATGATGGAAGTGGTAAAAGCGAATGAAGTGGAGATAGTCAAAGAGTCTTATAGCCTGAACTGGCTAGGTAAGTCTTACGCAAGGCTACTAACCAATCTGCCTCCACAAGGGCTGTTAAAGCCTGATACAGAGCATAATTCAGTGCCTCAGAATAGTGAGAGTGAGAATTTACTGATAAAAGGTGACAACCTTGAAGTGTTAAAGCATTTGGTTAATGGTTATCGTGAACAAATCAAGATGATATACATTGATCCGCCTTACAATACGGGGTCAGATGGGTTTGTATACCAAGATAACTTTAAATTTTCAGTGGATAATTTAAGCCGTCTTGCAGGTATTGATAAGTCTGAGGCAGAGCGTATCTTGAGCTTTACTGCTAAAGGTTCGAATAGTCATAGCGCTTGGCTGACCTTTATGTATCCAAGACTGTATATCGCTCGTGAGCTACTTAAAGAAGATGGTGTGATTGCTATATCAATAGATGAAAACGAGTTTTTCACTCTTAGAACAGTGATGAATGAAATTTTTGGTGAGAGCAATTATTGCGGAGAAATCGTTTGGAAGAACACATCAAAGAATGATCAAAAGTATATTTCTTTCCAGCACGAGTACATTCTCGTTTTTACAAAAAGTAAAGGCGTAAATAAAGGAGACTGGACTGAAAAAAAAGGTGGTTTAGATGAAATTTATAAGGCCTTTGATAAATTTCATAAACAATATGGCGATGATTGGAGCCAAATCCATAAAGAAGCGTTAGCTTGGTATAAGGAATTTCCGCAGTCCAGCCCAGTTTTTTCGAGTAAGCACTATAACTGGATGGACAAACGAGGAGTTTACTTTGCCTCTGATTTATCTGGACCTAATGATGGTCAATACGTATATGATGTAATACATCCTTTCACCCAACAACCTTGTAAGCAGCCATCAAGAGGTTGGTTCTGTCCTGAATCAAACATGCTAGAGCTTATAGAGCAAGACAGAGTCCATTTTGGGGAAGATCACACGAAAATACCGAACAATAAGACTTATCTGAAAGAAACTGAAAATCAAAGTTTAACTAGCTTGCGATTTACAGATAGCCGTGCTTCTTCGAAGAGGCTAAGTAAATTGATGGGCGGGAAAGTATTTACTAACCCTAAAGATGAGCTGCTTCTAGCTGAATTAATGAAAGCTTTTAAAGTTGCGAATGAAGATATAGTTTTAGATTTCTTTGCTGGTTCAGGGACAACTGCCCACTCAATCTGGCACTTGAATGAGAAAGAATCATCTAACTTAAAGTTTGTTCTTGTACAAATAAATGAGGAATTAAAGCAAAAATCAGAAGCATACAAAGCTGGGTATTTAAGTGTCTTTGATGTTACTAAGGAACGTTTAAATAGGACGGCTAAGATATTTAAAGAAGAAATGTCTAACGATGTTATGGATTTAGGCTTCAAAATTTTTGAAACCATTAATGATTTCCGTCCAAAGATAGACGATGATTTTGAAGTTGCTAATGAAAGCCTATTTGACGACATGGTGCTCAGTGATGAGCAATACCAAGCACTACTGACCACATGGATGTTATATGACAATAACCATCTAACCCAGCAAATTGAAGATATAGACTTACAGGGTTATAAAGCTCACTTAGTTGATAAGGGCTTATATCTAATTAACTCTGACTTCAGAACAGAAAACTTAAAGCAGCTGCTTGATAAGTTAGACACAGATAAAAGCTTTGCGCCAAATAGAATCATTGTTAATGGGTACAATTTCGATACCGCCATGCAAATGGAGTTAAATGAAGCAATTAAAAGCTATCAAAATAAAAAGTCGATCAGTATCAATATCATTGTTAGATACTAAGTTATGAAATAGCAGTATTTGATAGCAACCTTGACCCTTTAATTGAGCATACGAGAGATATCATGGCAGGCTTTAACTTTGAACCAAACTTACCACATCAAGAAAAAGCAATTATTGCACTGCTTAAGTCTTTTTCGAATGTGCAGTTTGACCCTTCAACCGACTATACCGTCAAACAATATATAAACCCCAAGATTAACTATAACCCGACTGTTCTAGCGAATGACATTGAGCAAGTGCAACAAGACAATGGCATCTTTGGTAAAGACAAGCGCAGTGACGACTTAGTGTTTGATATCTCAATGGAGACAGGTACAGGTAAGACCTACACCTATACCAAGACCATTTATAAGCTGAATGAAATTTATGGACTGTTTAAGTTTATCGTTGTCGTTCCGACCTTATCTATCAAGGCAGGTACGGTAAACTTTTTAAAAAGTGATGCACTTCGTGAGCACTTTCGTCATGACTTTCAGGGTGAGTTCCATGACAAGCAAATAGTAACTTATGTCGTAGAAAGTAAAAAAAAGAAAAAAGGCAGTAAGTCTTATATGCCTGAGTCTGTGACTCAGTTTGTTAATGCCAGTAATGGTGATAAAAGTAAGATCCATGTGCTTGTTATTAACCAAGGTATGATTAATTCACCGACGATTCAAGAAGAACGGTTTGATAGAACTTTGCTGGGTGAAAAGTACGATAAAGCGATAGACGCACTGGCAGGTATCAATCCTGTTGTTATTATTGATGAGCCTCATAAATTCCCTCAAAGTGGTAAAACGTGGCAAAGTATATCTAATCTGCAAGCACAGTTTACAATTCGCTATGGCGCTACTTTTAACGATGAGTACAAGAACCTGATTTATCATCTGACAGCCGTTGATGCCTTTAACCAAGATCTTGTGAAGGGTGTGACAGCTTATATTGAGACTATGTCAGGCAATGATAATGCCAAGTTAACGCTGAAGTCTTTAGATGGTACAGAGGCTGTATTTGAGCTCAGTGAAAATGGCGTTAAGATCCGTCATACATTAAGAGAGAATGACTCACTGTCTACTGTTCATTCAGCGATACACAGTTTAAATATTGAAAAGCTGAATAAAACAACGCTTGTACTCAGTAATGGTATCGAGCTTAAAAAAGACGAGAGCATCAACCCTTACTCTTATCATGAGTCTTTGCAAGACAGTATGATGCAAAAGGCCATTAAAGAGCACTTTAAACTTGAGCGAGACCTACTGACTCGTAACCCTAAGATTAAACCATTAACTTTGTTCTTTATTGATGATATCGAAGGCTACAGGGATGGTAATGAGTTAGCTGGTAGCTTGAAAACACGCTTTGAGGCTTGGGTATTGGCTGAGGCTAAATCTTATTTAGAGAAAGAAACAGATCCGTTTTACAAGCAGTATCTTGAACGAACGATTGCAGATGTCAGTCTGACTCACGGTGGCTACTTCTCAAAAGACAATACGGGTAATGATGAGAAGATTGAAGCTGAAATTAACGATATTTTGCATGATAAAGAGAGCTTATTGTCACTAGATAACCCTAGACGTTTTATCTTCTCGAAGTGGACATTACGAGAGGGTTGGGATAATCCAAACGTTTTCCAGATTTGTAAATTACGTTCCAGTGGTAGCAAGACCTCTAAGCTACAAGAGGTAGGCCGTGGACTACGCTTACCTGTGAATGAGCATATGGCCAGAGAGAAAACAGACGACTTTCGCCTAAATTATTATGTTGATTTTACCGAAAAAGACTTTGTTCAAGAGTTGACTCAAGAGATTAACGACACTTCCGTATCAGAAGTTGAACCAGAATTATTAACTAACGACTTAGTTGAACAAATTAAAGGCTTCTATGATGTTTCTAAAAGACAGCTTAGTAACCAGCTATATGATCAGAATCTAATCGATGATGATGAGAAGTTCTTAGAAGGTGGCTATCAAGCACTCAAAGACCTATATCCCAATGCTTTTGCTCAGAAGCTGAAAAAAGGTAAGGTTGTTAATAAGAGCAAAGGAGGTACGAAAGCTAAAACTAAAGTCAGAATTGGTAAGTATGAAGAGCTTAAGGAGTTATGGGAGCTTATTAACCAAAGAGCTATTTTAGAATATCAGTTTGATAGTGAAGATACATTTTATGAAAACTTGCTGATGGATTATCTCCAGCAAGAAGTAATGGCTGATAAATTTGATAAAACCGGCTTGGTAACTAAGGTATCTCAATTGTATGTTCATAATAACCAAGCTGGCCATCAAGACGTATATGGTGATGAAGAGAACTTCGTAAAAATCATCACTATGAGCTATGGAAGTTTTTTACGTCAACTATCTGAGAAAACTTATATTAAGTTACCGACTCTGCATAAAGCCTTTGTTAACCTAAAGCATATGCAGGACAGGGGTGAGAAAGGTTTAGATATTAGTAACTATCTGAATATTCAAACCATCCGTAAACTGGTAGATGGTATTAGATTGTATATCTTCCAAAATGCGATGCAAAAGTTTGAGATTGGCTACAATATTATCTCTAACCAAGTACACCCCACAAGCTATACAGATGCTAAGGGTGAGCCTTTAGCGGAGGTCAACTCTGGTCAGCTAGGTGTTCATTACGATGACGGCAAGCCGAGTGATGATTTTCTGTTTGAAGATGTGTTTTATGACTCTTCTTTAGAGATGCAAAATATCAAGGAGCAGATTAAACACGTTACCGTATTTAGTAAAATTCCTAAAAACTCGATTAGGATACCAATATCAGGGGGTGGCACGTACTCACCTGACTTTGCGTACGTTGTTGAGACTGAAGAGGGTAAAACATTAAATCTAATTATAGAGACCAAGGACACTAAGTCGTCTGATAACTTAAGAGCAGAAGAAAATCGCAAAATTAAGCACGCTGAACGGCTATTTAACCAGATGCAAGCCGATGGGCTGAGTGTGAGCTTTAGCACTCAGTTTCAGGATGACTTAGTTAAGGATATTATTCGGGATGCGTTGGATAGATGCTAAAACCTAACTATAAGTTTGGTTTATTTAGGTATATTTTGTTAAGGATGTTCACTCATACGCAAAACAAGTTATGAGATGTGTGCATTTTCATAACAATATTGAATAGCAATAGATACTAAAGTATATCAATGCTATGATAGAGGTTTGATTCCTTTTATATAGAATTTTCTGACACTACTATGCTAATCGATGCTGGAAAAAACTTAATAGCTTCTTTGGGCTTTGATAGAGCGACGCCTGTTCATTCAAATGAGTGTACGGAAAGTGAAGCTATCGTTTTAAATCAGGTCAAAGATTTAAATGTAGATTTAGTATATTTCAATACTGATGAGAACGGCTCTAGCTATCCAGCTATTTTCCTAAAAGAAGTATCTACATTCGATTCCGGCAAGTTAAGCGAAATTGCTGAAATACAAAAAGATATTTGGAATTACAAGAAAGTTTTATTCTTGTATGTATTTTCTGACACTGAGATTCGTATTTATAATTGTGCAGGAAAGCCAATTATAAAAGCACAACAAACTGATTATGAAATTGAACTAGAAGATTTAGAGATTGGAAAATACAGCTTAACCAATCAACAACATCTAGAAGAATTGAGTAAAATCTTCTCTAGAGTTGCAATAGATACTGGTATTGTCTGGACATTGGAAGAAGCTGAAAAGATTCGTAAAAAAATCGACTTGCAACGTCGAGTTGATAGGTATTTAGTTGATAGTCTTGTAGAGGCTACGAAGCAACTTGAAGCGTATGGATTGTCAAAAGATTTAATCCATACGCTTATTTTACGTTCACTTTTCTTGTTGTATCTTGAAGACCGTGGTGCTACTGATGATAGTTTCTATCAGCAAATTAATCAGGATGCAACATGCTATTTTGATATTCTACAAAATGTAGAAGACACTTATTATCTATACCGAAAGCTAGAAAAACATTTCAACGGTAATGTATTTACTATCAAAGCAGATGAGATGAAGCTGGTTACTAAAGAACAGCTTGATGTTATTCGTAAGTGCTTTATTAGTGGCAATGAAGATACTGCGCAAGTTGATTTATTCTCTGAATGGCGTTTATTTGACTTCAGTATTATTCAAATAGAACTTTTGAGTGAAATATATGAGCGTTTTCTATTAGAATCGAATCCAGAGCAAAAAAAGCAGACAGGAACATTTTATACGCCTCCAGCTTTAGTTGAGTTTATTCTCAATGAAAAACTTCCAATTACTAAATCTTACACTGACTATAATGTCAAAGTTCTTGATCCCAGCTGCGGTTCAGGAATTTTTTTGGTTGAAAGCTTTAAACGCCTTGTAAAACGTTATGAAAATCAGCATGGTGAAAGACTTTCTGATTTTGAACAGCTTAAAAAACTATTAACAGAAAATATTTTTGGTATAGAGATAGAACCACAGTCAATCCGAGTAGCAGCTTTTAGTTTATATCTAGCTTTGGTCGACTTCCTAGATCCAAAAACTATTTGGCAAACAGAAAGTCATTTGTTACCTAATTTAATTAACGATCCAAATGATTCCACTCTAAAAGCTCAAGGAAATAACTTGTTTTGTAGAGATACAATCCGAGTTAACAAAGAGATTGAGAGTCAAGAATTTGATCTGATTGTTGGTAATCCACCTTTTGGCACAAAAAAGTTATTACCTTCAATACGCCAATACTGTGAAAAGTACAATTTTTCTAAAGAGATGGTCTTACCCTTTTTACATAAAGCAGTAAATCTCGCACCTCATGGAGAAATTGCACTTATTTTTAATACTAAGGTACTAACTAATACCAGTGGTACATCCAAAAATTTTAGACAATGGTTATTTAACGATTGTTATGTCGAAAAAGTTTTCAATTTTTCAATTCTGCGTAAGGTACCGAAAAGTTTTGGCGGACATTTATTTGGTAATGCTGTTGGACCTATTAGTATTGTTTACTATCAAAAACAAATCCCTGAAAACCCATCGTCAAGAATTGAATATATCGCGCCCAAAACTTATGTGAAATCGAATGTAATTGACGGTTTACAAATTGATAAGACTGATGTGAAGTATCTACCTAGAGAAGAATGCCAAAAACCCGATAGCAAAATATGGAAAATTGCTATGTGGGGTGGTGTGAAAGATTGGAAGTTGATAGAAAGTTTGTCCACTAGAACATCTTCTATGAAAGAATTTTTAGGAAATTCAAAGAATAAATGGCAAGTACCAAAAGTAGGGCTCCACGGAGATAAGAAACACCCTGATTTTATTCCTGAAAATATATTGAATGCACGTTTGATAGATAGGTATTACACCCCTAAATCTGCGTCTGAGGCTAATCTAAAAAAATTCAGATCTATAGATAAAGGAATATTTACACCACCCTTTGTTATTATGAAAAAGGGACAACATAAAAGGAGACTTGCCGCTTCTTATATTGATTATTTCTCTTATTGTACAACTGCCTGTTATGTGTTTAACGGTAGCGTAGATGAACGGGACAAGAAAATACTGGTTTGTATTCTTAACTCTAAGATAATGACATACTTATTATTTTTAACAAGCTCATCTTGGGGTATCGAGAGAGAGCAAATCTTCATGGATGAAGTTTTAGAAAGCCCAGCACTGATGCCATTGTTGAGTCCTGAAACAAAGACCTCGATTGAAAAAAAATTCAATGAAATTAAAGCTCTTAAAACCGATTTTCATTTAGCTAATAATCAACTTTCTGAAATAGAAAAATCAATAGACTCTATTTTAATATCTAATATATTTTTTGATTCAGAGGAAATAGAATTTATAATTAATGATAATCTAGCCTTCAATTTAGATTTATTTGAAAAACAGTCAGAATCTATTGCCTTATCTCCAGTAAAAAGAAGCCAAATAGAAGAGTATTCAAAGGTCATTGTAGATAGTTTGAATGCTTTTATTGAAGGTCAAAATTTATATGTGAATGCGACTGTTTTTGATATTAGCAACTATAGCCCACTAATGATGGTAAAGTTATCATTTTCTACAGAAAAAGAGAAAATACAATTTTCCAATGAGAATGTATCAGCTCAGTTAAAACGATTAGATGAAAAGCTTTGGGAAGAAAAGGCGAGTAATATTTATGTTAGAAAAATATTAAACTATAAATCAGATGATGAAATTTTTATTATTCGTCCAAACCAACGTCGATTTTGGTCAAAATCTATGGCAATGGAAGATGGTTCCAATTTAATACTCGAAATAGTCAATGGAGTTTAAATGGCACTATCAACAAATATTCAGAATGTATTTAAAACAACTCTTAGAATTAAATTTGAAGAAGGCTGTTTCAAACTAATTATAAACGCTTATCAACTAACGCTATCTGAAAAAGAATATCAATTAGACTGGGATGAGAATGATTTTAATGAACAAATATGTGAAAATATTCGACGTGATAAAACGTATATGACATCAAGTATTACCGTAGAAACTGAACATAAATTATTTAGCTCAGTAAAAAATAAATCTAAAGGTTTTGCCGACAAACTACCAAGAATTGATTTTGCTTTTCATGAATGGGGAAAGCTTGACTATAGACACTATATGGAAGCGAAACGTCTTAAAGAGAAAGATTCTAAGTTGAAGCGAGCTTATATCAATGAAGGTATGGAAAGATTTATTTCTCAAAAATACCCATTGGGAAATATGATCGGTTATCTTATTGAAGGCAATGAGCAGAAAACAATAGACGGAATTAATAAGTTGCTTACATCAGATGGTAGAGGCAAGGAAAACTTATTATCTAAAAGATATTCATTACATAGCAGTTATTATGAATCTGATAATCACACTAATATAGGTTTATTAAAACATATAATTCTAGATTTTACCTGATGGTTTGATGTGTTTTTTACAGCCTATAGTTAACTTGTCTTAGTATAGACCTTGTTAACATTATTCTCTATGAAATCAATTTATTAATATCTATTTCCAATGCATCACAAATCTCATAAACCTTTTTGAGCGTGACGTTCTTCTCGCCACGCTCAATATTCCCCATATAGCTACGGTCAATACCTGCTAATTCTGCAAGCTTCTCCTGTGATATACCTTTTGCTTTTCTAACCTCACGTACTCGTCGGCCAAAAGCTACGATGCGCTCATCCGTTGTCATGCTAATTAACCAATAATGAAAAATAGCATTATTCACATTGGTCAGTTACAATATCCACAGGATATAGTCGGTATTAGTGAGGAAGTTATGAAAACAGTAATAGAGTATCAACCCAATATTACGGATGAAAAAAAAGAAATTTGTAAGAAATACTGGTTGCGGGAGAAAGATAACAAAACCAGTTATGTGTTTACCTGTCAAAGTCTTAGTAAGGAATACGGGTTTAAGCATAGTGAAATAACTAACATAGTTAGAGACAACGCATCTCTTAAGGTGTTGAATTGTCAGTGTTTAGATTGTGGTATTACTAGTGAGTGTAAGACACGGTTTGAATTAACTAACTTGGATACAGACGATTGGCGTTGTGACGCATGTCTAAAGGCTTACAAGGAGCAGCAAGACAAAGAGTGGCGAGAATATCTTTTAGAGCAGGAGAGATTAGAACAAGAGAGAAAACAGGCTATTATTGATGGTCTTAATAACTATAGAGCAGAGCAGGAATGTGCTATACCTCCATTGGAGGAGCTGAGCTTGATTGATAAGCTTCTGCTGATGGCCATTGTTGAGAGCCTAGGTTCTGATAATTTAAAAACTACCTTATCATTAACAGATAATCTTGAAAGGCCCTTATCTCCTTTATATACAATGGATGAAACGATACTCGAGCATCTATTTAAAGCTAATATCTTACTACTGAATCCAATGGATAGCTTAGACTATGCAAATATTACTGAGTCTGGTAAGATTGATATAAATTTAGATTACTCTCAAGCTATCTTTGACTTTGCATATGATGCAAAAGACATAACCAGCCTAAGGGTCAAAGTTAAAGAGCAAAAGACCGTTAACGATCTGGTCGATAACGTTGTGTTTAAAGATTGGTGTGAAAATATTCAGTTAGCGGAATGTGTTAGCTACCTTATCGAAAGGGCTAGAGTTAATGGGCTAACACCTCCATTAGGCGAGAAGATGATGAGTCTACTACAAGCATGCTTAACAAATTATTCGGTTGCTGAGCTTAGTCGTCTTATCTGGATGGCGGTTGAAAGTGCTTCTTCATACTCAAATAAGCCAAACATCACGAATAGGCATGCTTCAAACTCTATTTATACTATCCTTCTAGGCAATATAGATAAGGTTTCAAATGGTGTATGGAAACGTAAGGCGTTCAGTCGTGATACTAATTTAACTGAATCAGCTATCGCAAAAGTATTTTTTGATGATGTGTTTAAAGTGCATGATGGTAGCTTCAAATATAGACTCGATGAGTTATTTGAAAGCTTAAGGGTTAAGCAATTATCAAAAGAAAGTAGTTATTTGACTTTAGGTAGTGATAAAGAGATTAATAAGTCTTTGACCTTGAAGCTGCAGATCAGCTAACGATAAATTTGCTTGTCAAACTATTAGAAGGTCAGGTATTTGATAATACCTGATCTTCTACGTGACTTTACCTTTCTAAGTACTAATCTAAGCAGTGAGAGCAGTTCATATCTGACTCTCTCAGTATGAAACTTTATTACTCCAAATTGTAACAAACTGCTGTGGTAAATAGCATTCAGTATGATACTTTATTATTTTTCACTCAAAATTCGAGGTAATAAAATCAAGGGTTTAGCTTAACTTCAGTATGAATCTTTATTACTCGCTGACATTAGTAAGCCATATTTACCAAGTTTAAAACAGTCATTTTGTTTAAATTATTGTGTATTATGGCTTGTGCTCATTTGAAGTAATGTACATTTTACGGGTTAACAACGTCTAAATAGTGTCTGCTCTGTAGCTAACATGACACTACTTTCTTCGAAAGCATGCGTGCTTGACGATAATGTATCCCATTGTGACCTTCATAATTTAAATGAAGGCACATTCTAACAAGTAGAGTAGAGAATTTGTCATCAACATGTGTTAACTTTAGCAAAAGAAAAATTCGCATTAGCTAGCCAATCAAAAATAGTATTAAATTTTTTGTATTTTAATTACTCTCCTTTTAATTATAGGAAAACATTATGAGTTATCAAAAACAACTAGAAAGAATAAAAAATGACACTGGTTTCATTGCTGCGTTGGATCAAAGTGGGGGTAGTACACCGAAAGCGTTACGTATGTATGGTGTGGAAGAAAATGAATACGAAAATGATGACCAGATGTTTGCTAAAGTTCATGAAATGCGTACACGCATCATGACTTGTGAGTGTTTCGATAGTCAGCGTGTACTCGGTGCTATTTTGTTTGAAGATACGATGGATCGTGAAGTCAACGGTAAGCCAACTGCTAACTTTCTTTGGGAAGAAAAAAATATCGTACCGTTTTTAAAGGTAGATAAAGGGTTGGCTGAAGAGATGGATGGGGTTCAGCTTATGAAACCTATTCCTAACCTAAGTGCGCTGTTAGAGAAAGCTAAAAACTATCCTATTTTTGGTACTAAAATGCGTTCAGTAATACATACCGACTCACAAAGTGGTATTGAAAAAGTGGTTCAACAACAGTTTGATGTGGCTAAACAGATTTTATCTGAAGGCTTTATGCCAATAGTTGAGCCAGAAGTAAATATTGAAAGCGATAAAAAACTGCAAAGCGAAGTGTTATTGAAAAAAGAGATTTTACGTAATCTTGAACGTTTAGAGGATGACCAACAAATCATGTTAAAGCTGACTTTACCTGAAGAAGCGGGTTTTTATAAAGAGTTGGTTGATCATCCAAAAGTACTTAAAGTTGTGGCACTTTCGGGCGGATATAGCCGAGATGAAGCGTGTGATCGTTTAAAACAAAACCCAGGTATGATTGCCAGCTTCTCCCGTGCTTTTACCGAAGGATTATCTAAAGGTCAGACAGATCAAGAGTTCTCAGACACGATAAATGCTTCAATTGAAAAAATATATACCGCATCTAAAGTTTAATTTTAACTCAAGTGGTTTTTTTTAAAATTAAGCACAGTAATTTAAGTTTTTTTAACTGTATATTCTTTCAACTATATTTGTGTTTAACCATAACCTATTGCAAAAAAGCTTGAATCTTAAGATTCAAGCTTTTTTGGTTTATACCTTAGTTTGACTAAGGTCATATGCTTAAGTGGGATCAACCGTTAAACTTCTTTATAAAGCTGACGGCCCTCAGTATGATACTTTTTCGTCATCTCCTCCATCCCTTTTTGAACTTCTTCAAAACTAGCTTCACCAACTTGACCTACTAGCTCCGTATCTACCTCTTTTATCAGATGGGCTTCATCTTTCAGGTCACCAGAGCTTGGCGTTACAGGTTTTTTTAGACCAGCAGCATATTCACGTACATTTTGAGTGATTTTCATTGAACAGAACTTAGGCCCACACATTGAGCAAAAATGTGCCGATTTATGCGCGTCTTTAGGTAACGTCTCATCATGGTATTCACGAGCTGTATCTGGGTCCAAAGCTAAATTGAACTGATCATCCCAGCGGAACTCAAATCGGGCTTTAGACAACGCATTGTCTCGAGCCTGAGCGCCTGGATGACCTTTAGCTAAGTCAGCTGCATGGGCGGCAATTTTGTAAGTAATGATGCCATCTTTAACGTCCTTCTTATTTGGTAAGCCTAAATGCTCTTTTGGGGTAACATAGCAAAGCATTGCCGTACCAAACCAACCAATCATGGCGGCTCCGATTGCACTAGTAATGTGGTCGTAACCCGGGGCAATATCGGTGGTTAATGGTCCAAGCGTGTAGAAAGGCGCTTCATGACAAATTTCAAGTTGCAGATCCATATTCTCTTTAATACGGTTCATGGCAACATGGCCTGGGCCCTCAATCATAACCTGTACATCATGTTTCCACGCCACTTGAGTCAGCTCGCCAAGCGTACGCAGTTCACCAAATTGCGCATCATCATTTGCGTCTTGAATACAGCCAGGACGCAGACCATCGCCTAAACTAAATGCCACATCATACTGTTTCATGATTTCGCAAATATCTTCAAAATGCGTATACAAGAAACTTTCTTTATGATGCGCTAGACACCACTGCGCCATAATAGAGCCACCACGAGACACAATCCCAGTTAAGCGTTTGGCCGTTAAGGGTACATAGCGAAGTAGTACGCCCGCATGAATCGTAAAGTAATCCACACCTTGCTCGGCTTGCTCAATAAGTGTATCGCGGAATATCTCCCACGTTAGATCCTCAGCAACACCGTCTACTTTTTCTAATGCTTGATAAATAGGTACGGTGCCAATAGGAACGGGGGAGTTTCGGATAATCCATTCACGGGTTTCATGAATATGTTTGCCCGTTGACAAATCCATGATGGTATCGCCACCCCAACGTGTTGCCCAAGTCATTTTTGCGACTTCTTCATCAATGTTTGAGCTAAGCGCCGAGTTACCAATGTTCGCATTGATTTTAACCAAGAAGTTACGTCCGATAATCATTGGCTCAGATTCAGGGTGGTTAATATTATTAGGAATAATGGCGCGGCCTGCTGCTACCTCATCACGCACAAATTCTGGTGTGATGATTTTAGGCGTATTAGCCCCAAAAGTTTCACCTTCATGTTGACGCATGTCAGTGAGTTCATGCTGCTTTTGGGTTTCACGAATGGCGATATATTCCATCTCAGGCGTAATAATACCCTGACGTGCATAGTGCATTTGAGTAACATTGCGCCCAGCTTTAGCACGGCGTGGTTTATCAATATGGGAAAATCGGAGGTTAGCTGTCTTAATATCGCTGGCCCGCTCACGGCCATAACGACTGGATAGGCCTTCTAAAATCTCAGTATCACCGCGCTCTTCAATCCAGCCTTCTCGAAGTTTAGGCAATCCCTTCGTTAAGTCAATATCTACATTCGGATCGGTATAGGCCCCTGAGGTGTCATACACATAAAAAGGTGGATTTTTCTCACCATTCTCAAGGCCGAAACCACCAGTAGGCGTATCCGTAAGCGTAATCTCACGCATAGGTACTTGGATATCGGGACGCGATCCTTCGATATAAACTTTTTTTGAGGCAGGCAGATTGCGAGTTAGATCGCGTGCCTCTTCATCAAAGCGGGCATCTTTTGAAGAGCGATGGGCAGGCGTTTTAATTGTCTTATCTTTTATAGGGTTATCATTAGCGGCTATGGTAGATTGCATGGTCATGGCGTAGTCCTATTTCTATTATTATTGGCAAGTGCCAAATTACTGTTGAAACAGTCAAATAAAAACGACTCGGCTGACAGTGCACACACCCTTAATATTGCTAGTTAATAATAACTAACCCCTATTATAGCTTAACCTGACTCTCATTGGTGTAGAGGCTAGTGGGGATAAAATTATAACTATCTAACAGAAATTAAGGAAGTTTAAGGTGACTTTCCTACGACGGTATTAACCGTATCAGGTTCAACGGGTGATGTCTCAGCGATTAAATCAATTATTAGTGAAACGCTAATAATTGATTTAATCGCACCCCGAGTCGATATTATATCAATACTATACTAGCAAAGTTTTATCGAAATACCTAATGGTAGGCAGTAATGAAGAATAAAGGTGGATTAAAAGGCTTAAGGCGGAGATTCATTGGCTTAATTTAGTTAATTATCTATTTTTTACTTTTTACTCTTTACGATATTTGCCATCTCCATGACTAAGTACCTCAACGCTTACTTTACATAAATTACATTTGAGAGCGAGATTCGCTTTTTTCGATAAGTCTATAACTCGACCTGGTGTAAATGGACCACGGTCATTAATCTTAACAACAACTGACTTTTTGTTTTTCAAGTTAGTCACTTTTACTTTAGAACCAAAAGGCAGAGATTTATGTGCAGCAGTCATCGAATACATGTTGTATATTGCCCCTGACGCCGTTCTTTTGCCATGGAAGCCAGGTCCGTACCAAGAGGCCAGTCCCGCATTTGCAGGAATACTGAGCAAAATGGCTGACGCAACAGCGAATGGCTTGAGAAGTTTCTTCATGGGTATAGCCTTTTATCTGTTAATATTTAGACGAAACATTCCTAAGAATATTTTGAGTTTAGAATAACAAACAGTAAAACAGCGAAGTACGATTATAACTTATTTTGAACTAATTTGTTTTGAACTAATTTTCTGACAGTGTAGCCTATATTAAAAGTAATGACCCTTTATGTCTTAGGAGTTTGTATCGTGTATCATTTGTTACTGTGAAGATAGACGCTGATGAATACGCGCATGTTTAAATCTGCGCGTGAAATAGAAGACAGATGAACCCGCCTCTTTACCATCAAAATATTTCTATAATGTTACACTGAAAAACAAGCTTTATACCCAATTATTAACCCACATTTACTATATCAAAAGCTAGAGTTGAGCCCACAGAGCCCTTAGAGGAATAAGGTTTAGCGGTGCTTTTGAGCCAACTAAAAATTAATATATAAAATGTTTTAAGCTATTAATGTTTTCTCAATCTTTCTTGGCATTTTTTAGTGTCATTAACTTTGGTTACAAGGTTTTAACAAAAAACGCTTCATTTCATCAAACTGTCATATTAAAACGTCAAAATGTGCTCAATATCAATAGGGCATAGAAGAATACTGTTATTAACAGTGCGTTCATTAATTATTGTTTAATGACAATATATGATCCTAATACCAGTCATTCGTAGATGTGTTTTTAGTCCCATTACTCATAACAATCATCATATTCATAACTAATTAACTCTTTAGGAGAGACCATGCGTTATTCATTATTGGCAGTAGCAGTAGCAAGTGTATTAACCTTAGCTGCTTGCGATAAAAAAACTGATGACACCGCAACAACTGGTGAAACACAAGCAAACACTACTGAGACTACAGTACCGGCTGAGAATACTACTGGTTCGTCAGCCACTGGTAGCACGGAAAGCTATAAAGATATAGAAGGCGTAGAAATGAACATCAGTGGTGCTGGTGCTTCATTCCCAGCGCCTATTTATCAAAAGTGGTCTGCTGACTTCCAAAGTGCAACTGGAGGCCAAGTAAATTATAACTCTATTGGTTCGTCTGGTGGTGTTAAACAAATTAAAGCTAAAACTGTAGACTTTGGTGCTTCAGATAAACCACTTAAGCCAGAAGAATTAAAAGAAGCGGGTTTGATTCAGTTCCCAACAGTAATTGGTGGTGTTGTACCAGTTGTTAACGTTGAAGGTGTAGAGCCAGGTAAACTTGTATTAAGTGGTAAAGTACTTGCTGATATCTACTTAGGTAAAATCACTAAATGGAATGATCCTGCAATTGTTGCATTAAATGAAGGTCTCAAACTCCCTGATTCTAAAATTACCACGGTTCATCGTTCTGACGGTTCAGGCACTACTTTTAACTTCACTTATTATTTAAACGAAGTTTCAGGAGATTGGTCTGCTGTGGGCGTTGATAAGAGTGTTGAATGGCCAACTGATAAATTAGGTACTGGAGTTGGCGGAAAAGGTAACGAAGGCGTAGCGGGTATGGTTGAACAGGCCCCTAACTCAATTGGTTATGTTGAGTATGCTTATGCTAAGCAGAACGATATGTCTTATGCTGCTATGGTTAACGCTGCAGGTAATACCGTTCTACCTTCTGCTGAATCATTTGCTGAATCTGGTAATGTTGACTGGTCGAAAGCTGAAGGTTTCTATAAAGTTATCGCTAATTCTGAAACTGAAAATGCATGGCCGATTGCTGCTGCAACGTTCATTCTAGTTCATAAAAACCCACAAAACCCAGAGAAAGTTGCTGGTGTCCTTAACTTCTTTAACTGGGCATATAACGAAGGTGATCAAGCTGCTTTAGACCTAGACTATGTACCATTCCCAGATGAAGCGGTTGCGTTGTTTAAAGAAGAGTGGAAGCAAGTAGTTGGTACTGATGGCAAACCAGTTTACACACCAAAATAATCTTTAGCTTGTTACCGTTAATGATTATTTAAACAATGGGCAAGTAAATGAAAGTTCATTTGCTTGCCTTTTTAATCTTATAAATGGCAAGAAAGTATTATCCTAAAAATAAAAATACGTTGGGGTTACAATGTCTGACTTACACGCTCAACTAGCAAAACAAAAAAGAAATGACTTCTTTTTTGTTAACTTGACAAAGTTCTTTGCATGGCTAGTATTGATATCTTTGGGCGGTATCATGATATCGCTGGCTATTGGTGCTTGGCCAAGTATCAAAGAATTTGGTTTTGGGTTTTATACCAGCTCAGATTGGAGTACAGTAAATGATGAATATGGTGCCTTAGCGCCTATTTACGGTACGATAGTCACATCGGTTATAGCGATTTTAATCGCTGTGCCCGTAAGTTTTGGTATTGCTATTTTCTTGACAGAGCTTTGCCCTGCATTCCTACGCAGGCCACTGGGTATTGCTATTGAGCTTTTAGCAGGTATTCCTTCAATTATTTATGGGATGTGGGGCTTTTTTGTATTGGCCCCTCTATTTGCCAAATACGTTCAGCCATTCATAATTGAATATTTTGGTCCTATACCTATGATAGGCAGCCTGTTTGGTGGACCGCCATTAGGGATTGGTGTCTTTACTGCTTCTTTAATTTTAGCAATCATGATTATCCCGTTTATTGCGGCAACCATGCGTGATGTTTTTTCAGTTGTGCCAGAATTATTAAAAGAGTCGGCATACGGTGCAGGCGCAACCACTTGGGAAGTGATGTACAAAATTATTCTGCCATACACTAAGGCAGGTGTTGTTGGCGGTATTATCCTTGGCTTGGGCCGTGCCCTCGGTGAAACAATGGCGGTCACTTTCTTGGTTGGTAACACCTATAATATTAACTCTAATTTATTTGGCTCAGGGGTAACGATTACATCATCCATTGCTAATGAATTTGCCGAAGCCTCAAGTGAAATGCATGTTGCCACATTACTGCATTTAGGCTTGATTCTATTTGTTATAACCTTTGTTGTTTTATCAATATCTAAAATAATGTTGTCACGAATTGATAAAAAGGCGGGTAACTAACTTATAGGGTATTAGTAAGTGGTTTTCGGATAATTGGCAGAGAATAGCAGATAATAATAGTTACTTGGCAGGAAACATATTATGACAACAAATCTAGGTTCAACATCAGTGTCAAAGAATTCAGCAAGCTCAATCAGCTTTGAGCAACGTATGAATAAGTCGTTGTATTCAAAACGCAAAATGTACAATGTCATCGGTCTTGTTTTTGCGATGTGTGCTATGGCGTTTGGCTTAATCTGGCTAGGTTGGATCTTGTTTGACCTACTACGTAACGGTATGGAGGCTATGATTACGATGCCTATCTTTACCGCTGATACACCACCCCCAAATTCAATTGGTGGTCTACGAAATGCGATTGTCGGCTCGTTTATGATTGCTGGTACTGGTCTAGTTATAGGCGCACCAGTCGGTTTATTAGCGGGTATTTATTTAGCAGAGTTTTCTCAAGGCTCATGGCTTGGCAAAGCGACACGCTTTATAAACGATATCCTGCTATCAGCACCTTCTATTGTTATTGGTTTGTTTATTTTTACATTAATGGTAAATAATCGCAGCTTCTCGGGGTGGGCAGGTGCTGTTGCATTATCACTTATTATCATCCCCGTTGTGGTGCGTAGTACTGAAACGATGCTTAATCTCGTGCCCAACCAGCTTCGTGAAGCTTCCTATGCCCTAGGTGCGCCTAAGTGGAAGGTAGTAACCTCTGTTACGATGAGTGCTGCTAAGACAGGTCTAATCACAGGTATTCTTTTAGGTTTCGCACGTATTACAGGTGAGACTGCACCTTTACTATTTACTGCATTGAACAATCGATTCTTTAGTTGGGATATGAGTAGTGCAATGGCCAACTTACCGATGACCATTTATCAATTTGCTGCAGCACCAGATGATACTCAAAATATGATTGCATGGGCAGGCGCTTTGTTAATTACCTTTTCAGTATTAGGTCTGAACATTATTGCTCGTATTATCGGCAGAGAAAAAAACAAAACTCGATAAATAAACTAGCACTCTTACTATAGATAATCACTTTTAAAAAGATATTAAAGGGTACCGTCATGACTGACACGTTAGAGAAAAAACCAGTGACTGAAAAAACTAAAGCAAATACCGGTAACGATACCAGCATTTTAGAAAAGCCGATGCAAACGGGTAATCAGCAAGAGCAACCTGATACTGCAACGTTTACTAAGCAAACAATTGCTGATTTGCCAGCTAATATGCCGCCAGCAAAAATGCAAATACGTGATTTAGATTTCTATTATGGTAATTTTAAAGCGCTTAAAGACATTAATATTGATATTCCTGAAAGAAATGTCACGGCTTTTATTGGTCCATCTGGTTGTGGTAAGTCAACTTTGTTACGCACTTTTAATCGCATGTACGACTTGTACCCTGGTATGCGTGCTGAGGGTAAAATTAATCTTGACGGTAAAAATATTTTAGCAAAAGATGTCGATGTTAACCTACTGCGTGCCCGTATAGGTATGGTATTTCAAAAGCCAACGCCATTTCCAATGTCAATTTACGATAATGTTGCGTTTGGTGTGCGCTTATATGAAAAGTTAAGCAAATCAGATCTAGAGGAACGGGTAGAGTGGGCGCTTAAAAAATCTGCTTTATGGCCTGAGGTAAAAGACAAGCTTAGAGCATCTGGGTTATCATTATCAGGGGGGCAGCAGCAGCGTTTATGTATCGCACGTGCTGTAGCCACTAAGCCTGAGGTATTATTACTTGATGAGCCAACCTCAGCGCTTGATCCAATCTCGACAGGTGCTATTGAAGATCTGATTGAAGACTTAAAGCATGATTACACCATTGCAATCGTAACGCATAACATGCAGCAAGCAGCCCGTGTATCTGATTATACCGCTTATATGTATTTGGGTGATATGGTTGAAATGGGCGAAACTGATCAAGTATTCACTAATCCATCGCAAAAAGCGACAGAGGACTATATTACTGGTCGTTATGGCTAGTTGTTTGCTGGTTATTGATACAAACTTATACTAGTGTGTGGTAAATAATGCCAGATAGTTGCATAAACAAGTGCAAATCTGGCATTGTTATTTTACAGTAGCCAATAATAAAACATTAAAAATATATGAGTTTGGATTAGACATAAATAATAAGTGCATTATCAAGATAATAAAAATATTATCAAGGAAAGTGACTATGATACTTGGCGAAAAGCACTCATCTAAAAGTTATAATAAAGATTTACAGCATTCAATCGATTTATTTATGGAAATGGGTCGCTTGGTTAGTGAGCAAGTTACCAAGGCTACTCATGCCTTAATAGACAGCAACGATGAGGTAGCCAATAAGGTAATTCAAGACGATACCCTGATTAATCAGATGGAAATAAAAATTGATGAACTGATTATTTTATTGGTGGCAAAGAGACAGCCAACTGCGATTGACTTACGCTTAGTTATGGCCTTAGCAAAAGGAGTGGTTGATCTAGAGCGTGTCGGTGATGAAGCTTCCAAAATTGCCCGTATGGCGCGTCAATTAATAAAAGATGGTGCCGCACCCGCACCCAGAGGTTATTCAGAAGTTCAACACTTGTCTAATCAAGTGCGTTTGATGTTACTGGATGCTTTAGACGCGTTTGGAAGAATGGATCCTGAGCAGGCATTATCCGTTTTACAAAGTGATGAAGGGGTTAATCTGGAGTATCAGTCTGCTAGTCGATCTTTAATGACCTATGTTATGGAAGACAGTCGACATGTATCTAAAGTCATTAACATTTTGTGGGTTTTGCGTGCTTTGGAGCGAGTAGGCGATCATGCGCGCAATATTGGAGAGTTAGTCATTTATTGTACAAGTGGTAAAGATATCCGGCATACCGATTTTTTAACAGTTGAGCAAGCAGTTCAACAAGCTTCTGAGAATATTGCCGCTCGCAAAGATGACGATTAATGCTTGCGATAAGAATATTGCAATTGGTATGAATTAGAAAAGGCTTGTTAGTAATTATACTAACAAGCCTTTTCTAATTCATACTGACTCATATTGTTGGTAGTGAATAAAACTAAGCCGTATTATTTATTTACAGGAGTCCAGCCTTGGGGGCGCTCATAATCAGTATTGTCTAAAAACTTCTCTCTTTGCTCTTTAAGAAATATCTTAGCTTCAGGATCTATCATACTGAGATGGTTCTCATTAATTAACATAGTTTGATGCTCAAGCCATTCATCCCATGCCTTTTTGGATACCGTGTTTTGAAGTTCCTCACCTAATTTATTTGGAAAGGGAGGCTTTTGCATTTTTGGCAAGTTTTGCTGATATTTTCGGCAAAATACCATATTAGATTTTGGATCAAAAGTAGCGGTCATTTTATTATCCTTTTTTATATAGCAAATCGTTAATTTCTTTTAAGATAACTATTTTATTATTTATAGTTTCTAAATTTATCTAAGCGTTGACGTCCACGACCTACAGCATTTAATACTTGGTTTGGTGCTGTGCCGCCAAGATGGTTACGTGCGGCAAGCGAGCCTTCTAAGGTAAGGTAATCAAAAACATCATCACCAATAGCACTACTAAATTGTTGTAGTTGTTCGAGTGATAATTCGCTCAGATCAACGCCCTCTTTTATACCCAGAGCCACCGCATTTCCCACAACTTCATGGGCATCACGAAACGCTACGCCTTGGCGCACTAAGTAATCAGCTAAATCGGTTGCCGTGGCATAGCCTTTCATGGTGGCAGCGCGCATATTACCCTTATTAGGAATTATATTAGGTAACATATCCCCAAAGGCAAGTAACGACCCTGTTAAGGTGTCAACACAATCAAATAATGGCTCTTTGTCCTCTTGATTGTCTTTGTTATATGCCAATGGCTGGTTTTTCATCAAGGTAAGCAGGGTTGTAAGCTGACCAAACACACGAGCTGCTTTACCACGAACAAGCTCAGGTACATCTGGATTCTTCTTCTGGGGCATAATAGAAGATCCAGTACAGAATCTATCTGGTATTTGTACAAAGTCAAATTGTGCTGACATCCATAAGATAATCTCTTCACTCATGCGTGATAAATGCATCATAAGGATAGCAGCCGCTGAGGTAAATTCAATGGCAAAGTCTCTATCAGACACAGCATCTAGTGAGTTTTGGCAGATACCTTCAAAATCTAATAGCTCGGCAGTTATAGTGCGATCAATAGGAAAGGTTGTACCAGCAAGTGCAGCACTGCCAAGTGGCATCTGATTTATACGGCGTCGCGCATCTATTAGACGCTCAGTATCACGATTTAGCATCTCAAACCAAGCCATGACATGATGCCCAAAGCTAACAGGCTGTGCAGTTTGCAGATGAGTGAATCCTGGCATAATGGTGTTGGTGTTCTGCTCAGCTAAATCTAATAAGCCTGACTGCAGGCGTACCAACAGTTCGATGATGTTATCGGTTTCTTCTCGTAACCATAAACGAATATCAGTAGCCACTTGGTCGTTACGGCTGCGTCCTGTATGTAATTTTTTCCCAACAGTACCAATCAAATCAGTTAAGCGAGACTCGATATTCATATGAACATCTTCAAGTGAAACTGACCACTCGAACTGCCCGTCATCAATCTCTTTTTGGACTTTTAGTAGTCCCTCAATAATAGTACTGACTTCGTCATTCGTTAATATATTACAGCGCCCAAGCATGGTCGCATGTGCAATGGATCCTGCAATATCATGCTTGGCAAAACGTCGGTCAAATCCTACGGATGCAGTAAAGGCTGCAACAAAGCTATCCGTGGCTTCACTAAAGCGACCACCCCACATTTGCTGTGTTTTGCCCTGCTGAGTAGCATCAGATGTGGTAGAATCAGCAGAGGTATTGTTATTATTCATATGGAAGAGCCTATATTAAGGGAGTAAGGTTTTGAATCTATTATTGAAGGTAATTGTTTTGTGAGTAAGTGGTGGCAATCATATAAAACTAAATCCCGTCAAAAATATAACAATGCCAGTATAGCAAAGGACGAGGTTGCCATGCTAGCTGAGCGATTGGAGTTTTTTGTCCCAAGGTTTAGTAATTGTTTTACGCTTCTTGAAGTTATCTTATATATCGCTGGTTTAACACTTTTCATTGTTGGATTAAAAGTAACTTGCCAAATTCATGGGCTAGGAATGGTCAGTTGGTATGAGACCATTAATTGGCAGACTTTGTGGGGCTTTTACGTATTGCATTTGTTTTCAATTATACTGACAACCGTACCCGCACTTTATTTAATCGATTCACAGCGAGAGACTTTAAAAACGCAAAAACTTTTCGTGGCATGTAGCAAACTAATAGCGACAATGATGTTTACTGGAGCATGCGCTATTATAACCGTTTTGTTTTTAGCTAAGCTCTTAGGCTTTTATTCGCTAACCATTAAAGGATTGCTTCTCGACATTTTGTTGTTTGAAATTTTTGTAATAATGAGTACAAGTGTTATCTTAGTCTACTATTGGCGTAACTACAAAGCTCTTCAAGCTTTACATTTATCTTTTGAGCAAAAGCTAGATAGACTTAATCAACACATTCAAGCTCGACTGGCACCGCATTTTTTATTTAATACATTAAATACCTTGTCGTCATTGATTGAAACCGATAGAGATGAAGCCAACGATATGTTGCAGCATGTCTCGCATTTAATGCGGACTACTTTTGATGAGCCAACTGAAAGCAGTTTAGAGGAAGAGCTAGAGATTTGTCGGCATTATTTAGCCATAGAGAGCTATCGTTTACAAGATAAGCTAACGGTAAAGTGGGATCTGCCTGATGAAGACATCCTCTATGATATGAGTATAACATCATTAACTTTGCAAACCGTGTTAGAGCAGACAGTTCTGCATGTGGTAGAGGCAACTACAGAACCCGTATACATCTGTATTGAGATTAAGTGGGAAAATCATATTGTTAATATTCAGGTATCAGCGACAACATCAAAAAATGTTTTGATTGATCATTATGACGTTGCCAATCGAATTAATTTTCGGGTTCAAGAAAATTATTTACAAGCGCACTTTGGTGAATCAGCTAACATTACGATGAAATGCAAAACTCATGAAGTTATCAGTACTATTTGTTATAAATTGCACGATGCACTGGTCAGCTAAGACTGTGGCTTTTATTTAATTCACAGCATAGTGATGAATAAAATTATATAAAAAGATCAGTTATAAAAATAAAATTTAAGGAGTGAGCAATGAGGTTAGTGGTCTGTGATGATGAAGCCTTAGCAAGAGCGAGGTTAATAAGGATTTTGACCGATGCAGGGCACGAAGTTGTTGCACAAGCTGGTACGGGGCTAGAAGCATTAAAAGCTGTAAAAACGCATCAGCCAGATGTTCTGTTACTCGACATTCGAATGCCAGAAATGGATGGTGTGAGCTGTGCAGAAGAGTTGAATAAATTTGAGCACCCGCCAGCTATTATTTTTGTTACGGCATATGATCATTATGCTATTGCTGCTTTCAAAGCGCATGCCATCGGTTATTTACTAAAGCCTGCCAATAAAGATGAACTATTAAAGTCATTGACGAAAGCCAGCCACCTAAATATTGCCCAATTAAATGAGTTACGCAAATTAAGCGATCCAACAGCCCGCCCAGCTCGCCAGCACATCTCAGCACGTACGCATCGAGGTGTGGAGCTAATTGCCCTGAATGATATTTACTATTTTTCTGCCGATCAAAAGTACGTTAAAGTTCGCCACAAAGATGGTATTGTTTTAATTGATGAGACGCTAAAAGAGTTAGAGCAAGAATTTGCAGATAACTTATTTCGTATCCATCGCAATGCATTGATTAATCTTGATTATCTAGAGCTATTAGAAACCGTGGATTCAGGACAGTATCAAGTCTGCTTCAAAGGAATCGATGAAAAACTAGCTGTCAGCAGGCGCCATGTGCCTGTATTACGTGAAAAGATTCAAAATATGTAAGCACTGGTCATCTGATCGACTATAACAATACATTTAGCAGGTTCAGCAATATACATATGCTCACTGTAAAACGTCCTTATTTATGATTAAATATTAAATAAGGGTGTTTTTCCAATTACCTTAATATCAATATCTAAGTATAAAAACTATATGACCACACCTCCTAAACATACGACGCCAAATACACTTAATATAGCGACTCGAAAAAGCCCATTAGCCATGTGGCAAGCAGAACATATTAAATCGAGGCTCGAGTCTTTATACCCCGATTTAAGTGTTAATCTAGTTACTATGGTAACGAAAGGCGATAAAATTTTAGATACCCCACTCGCTAAAATTGGCGGTAAGGGGTTATTTGTTAAAGAGCTTGAACAAGCACTTTATGATAAACGGGCTGATATTGCTGTTCATTCATTAAAAGATGTTCCAATGGTATTACCAGAAGGTCTGATGTTGGGTGTCTATTGTAAACGTGCTGCCCCAACAGATGCGTTTGTTTCAAACAGTTATGAAAAATTAGATGATCTTCCACAAGGTGCTGTAGTCGGTACTGCTAGCCTACGTCGACAATGTCAGCTAAAAGCGTATCGACCCGACCTAGTTATTAAATCGTTACGAGGCAACGTACAAACTCGTCTCAGTAAGCTGGATGCCGGTGAATATGATGCTATTATTTTGGCAACCAGTGGGTTACAGCGCGTTGAGCTAAGTGACCGCATCCGAGAAGAGTTGGATATTGAAATTTGCCTACCAGCCGTTGGGCAGGGCGCTTTGGCTATTGAATGTCGCAGTGATGATGAGGCTGTATTAAAACTATTAAAACCGCTGAATGATGGTCAAGCCCGCATACGTTTAATGGCAGAACGTGCCCTCAATCGTCATCTTGAAGGCGGCTGTCAGGTGCCTATCGCTGCATTCGCGGTTATTGATACTGATGAAGCGGCTGGAGCCTCGCAACATAGTAAGTCGTTATGGTTGCGTGGTAGAGTGGGTTCAGAAGATGGACAAACGCTTATTAAGGCAGATAAACGTATTGCATTAATCGGCAATCAAGCGGATAGAGAGGTGCAAGCCCAACAACTCGGCATAGATGTGGCGAAACAGTTGCTCGAGTTAGGGGCAGATAAAATATTACAGGCTATCTATGCAGCTAATAAAAGCGTTTAACTTATATTGTACCTATAACTTATATTGTATCCATCACATAGTTTGTACCTATTACTCAGTCTATAGAACCAAGCATATAGAACTAAGAGTATATAACTTATATAACTAAGGATGTTGTAATGATATTTATCAATACGCGTCCAGCAAATCGAGCAGAGAGTCTGACAAAAGCGATGCAAGCTCGTGGCTTGAAGGTACTAGAGTTGCCATTGCTTGAACTAAAAGCGCTTGCTATCAGTGAAGGCGAGCAACATTACCAGCAGATTTTTACCTCGACTCATCACTATCAAGCAATGGTCGTAGTCAGTCCAAGTGCGGCTCGATTAGGTTTGGCCTCGTGTCCAAAAGGGTTTGTTCCAAATTGTGCGGTTATTGCAGTGGGACAAGCGACGGCTACCGTGTTACAAAAAGCAGGGTGGGATGTGCACTGTCCAGAGGAGTCAAGCAATGAAGGTATGATGCGTATGCCTGAGTTGGCAAAACTTAGTCAGGGTCATCATGTGTTGATTTGGCGTGGCCGCGGGGGTCGACGTTTGTTAGTAAGTCACTTACAGGATAATGGTGTGCGAGTGGATGCCATTGCATGGTATCAGCGTCAATGTCCCCAAAATTTAAAGTCTAAGTTTAAGGCTATAGTGCCGAAAATTGTTCACTTCTCTAGTGATAAAAATAGACATACTAACCAAGGCAAAAGTATCGTATTGATTAGTAGTGGTGAAGCCTTTACTAATTGGCGTTGGTTAATCGATGAATTACAGAGTGATGTACCGCAATACAGTCTAACAGATTTTCGCTATTTAACTTTTGGTCAGCGTCTTAGTGATACTTTGATGGCTTTAGATTTAGAATATGTCCGTATTGATAGTTTATTTGATGAAGAGGTTTGGCGTGGTGTGGTTGCGCTAAAATCACATCAATAATTAGAACCACTCACTATATTAAGAATCACAGTAGGATGAACGATGAAAGATACTAATAAACCTGACGCCTTACAGGGATTTGCGAGCGTGTTTGAACAAGAGGTTATATGGAATGACATGGATGCCTTTAATCATGTTAATAATGTCGTTTATTATCGTTACGCAGAGACTGCTCGTATAAACTATTTAGCCCAACTCGGTATGTTTGATAACGACATAACCATTATTCTCGCCCACTCAAGCTGTGATTATTTAGCCCCAGTTGTTTATCCTGATACGCTGCTCATTGGGGTGCGTACCAAAAAGCTTGGCACTACCAGTTTGGTTGTAGAATACAGCTATTTTAGTCAGGCTCAGCAAACCATTGTTGCTACATTAGAAGCTGTTATGGTTCAGTTCAATAAAGACGCTACTACAAAAGTTGCTTGGACAGCCGAAGAGCGTGATAAGATTTTAGCGCATGAAAAGTCGGCTAGTCATACCCCGCAATACTGATGTTATCCATATTCAATCGTCAAACGAGCAGTCAGCCTCCGCAACTGCCCAAACTGGATGAGAGTTTGTATCCTATAAGTGTGCAGGCGCAAGTTTTTGCCACGCCTAGTGAGCTACTGCTTGCAGCTGTCGAGGGTATTGAAGATAATAACAGTCATGACGGTTTAGGTTTCAAAGAATTTAGCGACCTATTACAAGATAATGATGTCTATCAGCATTGGGTAAATTTCACTGTTTTTGGCAGATATATTCAACGCAGTTTCAGCGCATTTTATCGTCAAACTGAAGATGTTTTCAATGCAGATATGCCAGACTTGCTGCGCCACGAGCTGATGCGCCATACTCAGCGCTTGCCAAAAGGTCAGGTATTGTTCTGTGGCAGCAATATTCCCGCTTCGGTTCGTCAAGAAAAACTCATTATATCGACACTTAGCCCCTACGTTGCTATAGAGCAAGCTCACCGTACAGTCAAGTTAGTGGGTCACAAGCAACAGGAAGGTTGTGGATCCATCATTGTGAATCAATTTACTGTGAAGAGTGATAATGTTAAAGCATTTGCAATAAAGCATAATAAGCGCACCTCAGAGCGGTATCGTCATGAGGTAATGATTTTAGACTTTAAATCTTTGCGCTTGATCACTGAGAAAAAAGTTAATGAGCAAGGGGTTATCACAACAAATAACCTGAGAAAATTTCCACCAGTTCTACTGCGCTTATATGACATTAGCTAGTCTTGAGAGAAGCATGACATCTGATTATGCCTAAGGTTACCCTTTATCTTCTTTGGCAATAGTGAGTCCGTTATAAGTTTGCGCAACGGGCATGACTTCCAAGAAGTTGACATTCACATGAGATGGCGACTCAATAAGCCATAGTAAAATATCTGCAATATCCTCAGCACTCATGGTTTCAAAGCCCTCGTAAACTTTAGCTGCTTTTTCATTATCACCATGATAGCGCACAGAAGAGAACTCAGTGCCCCCAACGTTACCCGGTTCAAGATTGGTCACTCGTACTTTAGTACCAAGCAAGTCTGCCCGCAAGTTTAGACTGAACTGCTTCACAAACGCTTTGGTAGCACCATAAACATTTCCGCCAAAATATGGCCAGCTACCCGCAATAGAGCCTAAATTGATAATATAGCCTTCATTACGCTCAACCATTGCAGGAAGTACGGCGTGAGTGAGCGCTATCAACCCTTTTACATTCGTGTCAACCATTCTCATCCAATCATCTACATCTGCCTTATAGGCTGGCTCAGTACCAAGTGCAAGCCCAGCATTGTTAACCAGAACCTCAATTTTCTGATGGCTTGCAGGTAGCGATTGCAGTGCTTTTTTAATAGATGCGGTATCCGAAACATCCATTTGCAAAGGAAAAAAGTTATCTCCCAATGCTTGTTGCATTGATTCAAGTTTCCCAATGCGACGAGCACAGCCGACAACTTTATGACCTTTTTTAACCAGTTTTTTAGCTAAAGCTGCGCCAAACCCTGCACTTGCACCTGTTATCAATATAATCATGCTAAATCCCTATTAATCATTGTCTGTTAAGTTGAGTTATCTGTTCATTTATAGTCGTCAGTTAGATGTCAGGTAGATATAGGCATCTTTCAAAGAATCATTGAAACCTGTTTAACTGACCAATGTAGTATTCAGCGGATGCGAAAGTTAGTATTTCGTGCCAAATATTTTGTCGCCTGCATCACCTAGACCGGGGATGATATAGCCGTTTTCATTAAGATGACTGTCTAAAGAAGCCGTATAGATTTTCACATCTGGGTGAGCGGCATTGACCGCAGCCACACCCTCTGGTGCAGCAACCAAGACCAAGGCTTTAATATCACAGCAGCCTTTTTGCTTGAGCATTTCAATGGTGGCTACCATGGAGCCTCCTGTTGCCAACATAGGGTCGATAATAAGAGCAGGGCGCTTGTCCACATCATCTACCAGCTTCTCAAAAAATGGCACAGGTTCAAGCGTCTCTTCATCACGTTGTAGGCCAACCATAGAAATCTTAGCCGTTGGAATCAAGTCCAGCACCCCATCAAGCATCCCTAAACCCGCACGCAAAATAGGCACAACAGTGACCGTCTTACCCATAATCTGTTCACCGGTTATCTCAGTGTCATCCCAGCCTTGCATGGCAAACTCTTCGATTTCGAAATCACGGCACGCCTCATAAGCCATCAAGCGAGCAAGCTCTTTGGTTAATGTGCGAAACTTATAAGTACTACAATCCTTTGCACGTATCAGGCTCAGTTTATGGCGTACTAAAGGATGAGTAATTATTTCTATGTTATTATTTTGCATAAAACCTCTGTGACCCCTGTCTGTTATACTTGTAAATGGCTTGTATTAATGGTTGATATCGTATTCTACTCTAAGTGGTTGAGCGTACTGTTAACCAAATAGTGCCTATTGAGTCTTTGAGAGTCACTGTCTACTTTAATACGCACTTTCTTTATGACATATTTTAGTCATCGATCAATAAAAACGATTATACCAATAAAACAAAAACAACAGAAAAAAATCCCAATCTAGATATTCTATATAAAAAGGGATTCAAAATAAAAAGGGATTCAAAAAATCAGCCGATCATTTGGGAATAAACAAATAGCTATTCAACACCAAGGAGTTAGTCAACTTGATTAACCACAGCTTAACTAGCCAGAAAGAGGAGGATCCCAGCATTAATCTGCCAGTCGAAACCCATCCTTTTGCGCCAGTCCTTCCCAGCAACGCCACTATCATGATGATGGGCACTTTTCCACCTACATCAGACAAATGGGGTATGCCATTTCACTATCCTAACTTTTATAACGACATGTGGCGTATCTATGGCCGGGTGTTTTTTGATGATGCTGATTACTTTCGTGATGGCGATAACAAGGGTTTTGACCCCGAGCGTATCAAAGCATTTATGAAACAGCACGCCATTGCCTCATGCCCGACGGTAAAAAAAGCCATCCGCGAGCAAGGCAATGCCGCAGATAAACACCTCACTATTGTTGAAACTGTTGACCTAAAAGACGTCTTAGCAAAAGTACCAAAAGTGCACACGTTATTTACCACGGGGGGCAAAGCAACCGAGATTCTCATGGGACTTCTGGCTAAAGAACAAGGCAAACCTATTCCCAAATCCAAAATGCCCAAAACCAATCAACATATCGACTACGCTTATGCAGGGCGAGACTTGACGCTGTATCGCTTGCCATCCACCTCTAGAGCCTATCCATTGTCGATAGACAAAAAAGTCGACGCCTATCGAGCATTTTTTAAACAGGTAGGTAAGATATAAAACTTCAAAACATTAGCTTGAGCACATCCCGCTTGTATGTTAAAAAAACCATAGATAAGAGTTAACCATAGCTATGGTAGCAGGTAGAGTGAGCTAGTGATCCCGCTATAGCCAAAGAGCTCGACGCAAAGATAAAGCCCTCTACCTGTATTTCTTTAAATTGAATGGTATCAAAGTGCCTTAGAAATTGAAACTAAGAGACACTGTATTCACAAGGGAAATGCAAAGAAATGACCTATCAAGTATACGTTGGAATTGACATATCCAAAGCTAAATTTGACGCAACATGGCTAAACAGAGACGGTAAAAAAGTTAAAAACAAAGCCCACAGCAAAACCTTTACTAATGACGAAAAAGGCTTTGCAATCTTTACCAAATGGCTAGCAAAGCAAAGCACAAACAAGAAACCGGATGAGTGTCTTATCGTCATGGAAGCCACAGGCATATACTATGAGAACCTAGCCTATGATTTACATAGTAAAGGCTACACAGTAGCCGTTATTAATCCGGCATATGCCAAACAATTTGCAGGTGCCATCGGCAGTCATCATAAAACCGACAAACAAGACGCGTACGTACTCGTGCAATACGCCTATACAAGGCACCCTAAAGCATGGGAGCCAGAACCTGAGCACGTCAGGAAGCTCAAGTATCTGCTAGACCGTTTAGACACGCTCAAGGCGGATAAAAAGCGAGAAAGCAACCGTTTAGAAAAAGTTGAATCTAGAAAAAGCTATGACAACGATATCGCCCAATCTATACAACAAGTGATAGACACTTATAACGAACAAATAGAGATCATCCAAGCCAAAATAGATAAACACATAGATAATCATCCTGACTTAAAGTCAGGCTATGACAACCTAGTTAGCATTCCAAGCATAGGTAAGACAGTCGCACCGAATGTATTGTCGTTACTCCTATCTAAAGACTTTAAGGATGCTTCACAATGTGCCTCATTTGTTGGATTAACCCCTATACATATACAGTCAGGAATCTTTAAAGGAAGAAGCCGTATTAGTAAAAAAGGGGATGGCAACCTACGATCGAAGTTGTTTATGTGTGCTTTATTTGCAATTAGTTGCAATCCTGATGTTAAGCAACTATATGAGCGACTGCTGAAGAGAGGAAAATGCAAAAAAGTGGCTTTGATAGCAGGTATGAGAAAGTTATTACAGATTTGCTATGGTGTGATAAAGCACCAAAGCAAATACAAACCTCAAGTTGCTATTTAATAGTAATTTGAGTTGACATATAAGATGGTATCTTTGCGCTACTATCTACTTGACTAAGCAAGATGCAAGGCTAAAGCCTTAACTGTCTCCTGCTTCGCGAGCCACTTAACGCCAAGCCTTGGCAACTCGCTTAGCCAAGCAGTATATTTGCTCCAATCTGGGCTAGCGGTCACATCAGCCGATTAATACTAATTATCGTGGTTAAAACTAAATATCTTTATCTGTTTAAAGTCTCTAAACATACCCTATTACCACTATACCCAAACAACGTACTCTTCTATATCTATAAATAGATTTACGATTGTCAATGAGCCTTTAGCCTCAGTAAACCACTATCTAGTCCTTTAAACCATCTAGTTCTTTAAACCAGCTGGCTCATCCCTAACACTTGCTGAGACAAATTCTAAAATTTAACAATGACGTTAATGTTTATGTGTTTACAGCTCTGCAGCCTGTATCTTCTACTCGTGTATTTGTCACACATATAGCGTATATACATTGTATAAAGTTACATAATTGCCATTAAGTTACAGGAAGTATGGTCAATTTACATGTCGTTAAATCACAAGACAAAAAAGACATACAAGTACCTTAATAACTGGCTTACTATCTAATGTTGTTCGCCCCTGTTTTTATTTAATTATTTCGTTATTAATTTAGTTATTTACTTACATATTCTTAACTTACCTATTGTTTACCTGTTACCAGATTAGCAGGGACATAACGGAATAGTTATCTCCTTAACTGTCATACCTATTAATTTTAAACGTTGCAATCCCAATCTTTTGTGTGATTACAGGAGTATTTTTGATCTACATAAATATCGTTTAATTGTTATTTATTTATATTTAATTGAGGTGTTCCTATTAACATTAGCTTTCAAATAATGACTCGTGCTGAACCCGCCTCAGTGGTAAAGCAAACTATTCAAGCATTATTGGCGGTTAAGTCCCACGCTGATGAGATCCTGATTATAGATAACAATCATACCAATGAAGCGCTTTATAAGCCTTTAGCACGCTACTGCAATAGTTTGCCTGATTCACTTAACGTTCGCTTTCATCACATTGATCATATACCGGGATACAAAGCTGGCGCATTAAACCTAGCCTTAAAGCTTATGGATGATGCTTGTGATTATATAGTGGTTATCGATAGCGATTACCACGTTCTTCCTTGGGCTAGAAACCGTATTGAAAACGCCATTAAACGTTACCCTAATCATGCCTTATTACAGTTCCCACAATATTACCGTGACTATGATAAAGCTGACATACATGCTGAATTGAATCATTATTTCAGCCATCATTTAAATCGAAACAACAATCAAAGCCGGGCTTTATCTACAGGGACTTGTGCCGTCATAAAAAAACAGGCGCTCTTAAGATTGGGAGGGTGGTGTAGCGACTCAATTACAGAGGACGCACAAATGGGGGTTCTATTACATCTTAACGGAGAGCGTAGTCAATACATCAATGAAATAATAGCCACGGGTATGTTACCACTGACCGTGACAGATCTGATTGCTCAGCGCCGACGCTGGATCTACGGAAATATGCAGGTGTTGCGTAATTATTGCAAAATTTTAGTCACATCCTTATTTGATAAAGGGTTTGATAAAGGATTTGATCAAGGTACCTTGACCTACTGTGAGACTCGTTTATCAGCCTCATTAAGTGCAACTACAACTAATAGTGCAAAAGAGGTTAATTTTAGCAATCGTTACTTTACGCCGTCATGCTTTGAGGATAAGAGTGAAAAAAATGGGGCGGGTAATCAGCGCTTGAAGGGCAAATATCTATTTGTTGGTTATGTGGAGCCTCGTTATCTGCGTGCACATCTATCACAGTTAACTGCATGGGTAAATTTTACTGGCATATTTATGATATTGCACGTTGCCAGTCTTGGTGGTTTGCTAGCGGCCACTAGTCTCCGTGTACCTTCACTAATACCCCCTTCGTTAACGGTACTCAAATGGTGTTATGGAAGTTATACCGTTTTTATGGCTCGTAGATTATGGGCTTATATGAGTGACTCAAAGCCGCTGCAAACACCCAACAACATTGCGTCTGAGAGCATAGCATCTAGGAAAATATCTGAGGCAGTAGCACGTTCTTCAAAAACACCCTCATGGGTTAGACCATGTTTTATTAATAATGAACAGCAAGATAAAGAGTGTGTTAGTAAAAACCAGAATAAAAACAAAAAGAATAATGAGGGCTATTGTTCTACTGCCAACGCTTCACTAGAGGGGTTATATAACCAGAATGATGATGAGCAGCCGCTTTTTTCAACATTAAGTACTGAGTCTGAGCGTAATAATCGTCCACATCACTTTCATAAAGTAAAAGCCCATAAAGTAAAAGCCTGTAAACGAAGTCTCGGTAAGATTTTTAATACAACTAACAGCAAAATTATTCAGAAATTTGCCAAAAAACTTAGTGTGCAAGCCAAGCATAGAATTACTCAGAATTTTGTAGCAACAATCAAGAGGTCTAGTTGTAAGCGATTGGCCGTTGTTACCTCACAATCAAAAACACCGCCTGATGCTAAAACCCCACTAGTTAGTAGATTACGTGCTTGGTTGGTACATTTAAACTTTTGGGAACTGGGCGCATTGTCTTGGTTTCCTGTGTTGTGGGGACAGAAAAGACCCTTTGTATGTACTCCGAAAATTGATAACGCACAACATAGCTTGAGGAGTCTATGGGCAACTGTCGCTGTTATACCTAAGTTTTTGATTATTTTAAATGCACTCACTGCCATAGTAGTATGGTCTTATTCTGCCAAGTTATTTGCTTACTCTGTGGCGTTACTGTTTATTAAATTAGCGGCTGGCTGGGTATTAATGACAAATTTTTTAGAAGTAAGTTCACGTTTAACCCAACAAATGAATGATGGTTTAAAGGGGCAGGTTTCTGAATTTAATGGTTTTAGAAGTTCAGCCTAACTTGTGAAAACGGCCGAGATTTCAAGGTGTTTTAGCTATTTATAAGCTTAATACCTCCTTTAAGCTTTATACATGTATAAGCATAGAGGTTAATCAGATAAGTCAATTAAATAGTCAGTCAAAATTATTAAACTTAGATGATTAAACGATAAATAATTAAATTAATACAATATAGGATTTTATATGTTTAAGGCTGGTGCTAATAACCCTCTGCGGATTGCAGTCATTGCTCACTCTTTATATCCCATAGCTGAGCCTTATGCGGGTGGGCTGGAATTAATCACTCAGTTACTATGTAACGAACTGGTTAAACGCGGTCATGAGGTTACGCTTTACGCTCATGAGGATAGCGATACACTTGCTAAGCTCAGGCCTTTTATGTCCCGAGCTCAGTTTGATGAGCACATTTATCCAAATGAGCATGATGCGGTCGGTATGACTCGAGATGAGCTATATCAATATCATTTATACCAAGATGCCATGCGAGAAATTATTGAAGCGACCCATAAAGGTCAATTTGATATTGTCCATAATCATAGTTTGCATCATGTGCCTATGTTGGTAGGTCAAGCGCTTGGCTCTCGATTAATGACCACATTCCATACGCCAATTTTTGCACATCTGCGCTTGGCCTTGCTTACTTTAAAAAAAGGCACAGACACCCAGTTTACCAGTGTCAGCCAGTTTCAGCAGCAGTTGTTTAATGAGTTTGTGCCTTCTACAGTCGTATATAACGGCATTGACGTTCACTCGTTTTCTTGTAATACCAACAAGGTTGCAGACGAATCCTATTTTTGGTTTGGCCGAATTTGTCCTGAAAAGGGCACACACTTGGCTATGCAGTATTGTCAAAAAGCCAATAAAAAACTTGTCATTGCGGGGCCTAAAAGTAATCTTGACTACTTTAATGACAAAGTGACCCCATTGCTAGAACAAGACAATATTGCAAATGGAGGGCAGGGTTTATTTACCTATGTTGGGCATTTGACCAAAGACGACATAAATGCGTATTTAATGCAATCGACAGCTATGTTGTTTACCAGTATTTGGGATGAGCCTTATGGCTTAACATTGGCTGAAAGCCTTGCCAGTGGGTGTCCTGTTATTGGTTTTGAGGTGGGTGCCAGTCAAGAGATCATCACAAATGACAGTGGCATTATTGTACCAAAACTCGATGAAGATAAATTTATCGCCGCTTTCGATAGTATTATGGATATTTCTCGCAAAGCATGTCGTACTCGAGCAGAGTCGTTTTGCTCGGTAGTGCCTATGGTTGACGGGTATTTAACGTGTTATTTAAATACTGTGAATAACTTAGTTAATAAGCGTCACAATGAACCCCGTATTTTTAATAGCGACTCAAATAGTGAGCTTATAAAAAATCCCGTTGCTAAGGATCTTGCTCATAATCAACAGACTAAAGGGCTGGCAAGTGGGCAATCGGCTAACCAAGAATTACCAACGAGGTCATAAGTGGTCAGTCAAGGCATCAATACTACGGCGCTATTGATATCATATCGGTTATCAAAATAGGGTCTGATACTTCAAAATTCGTTAATTCATGACACATAATGAGCATCCTTATTTATGAACATTGGGTACTACGCGCATCATCATGGGACGGGGCATTGCCGGCAAGCCGATAAACTCGCTGCACATTGGCAAAATGTACACCCATCTGCAGCAGAAACCTTGACGGTATTTACCAGTTTGCCCGCCGAGGATTATAAGTTCAGTCATATCATCGCCAAGAATATAATACGTCTACCCGATGAGCATGAAACGGCGACAGATGTCTTGCCAGGTCGGGCAGGTATCTACTGGCAGCCTGAATGTTTGCATTATTCTCCCATTGGAAATCACAATATTCAGCGTCGCAGCAACATACTGCTATCAGAGCTGCAAGCACGGCATATAGAGTTGATGATAGTTGATTTAAGCGTTGAGATTGCCTTGTTATGTCGTACCGCCAGTATTCCTTATCTATACGTACGTTTACCAGGTGACCGTAATGACCCTCCGCATAAGAATGCTTTTCAAGGTGCAATGGCCTTACTAGCGCCTTACCCAAAAATCTTAGAGTCAACGAATACGCCTGAATGGGTACGTCAAAAAACATTTTATCTCGGATTTTTATCTCAGCCTCAGCGGTCATTGCCTATATCAAAACCATCATTCATGGCACTCCTGACTAGATTAGCCAACAACGCTATTGCCCCCGACAATTCAGAGCACAACTTAGATTGCAAGCACGATAGCAAAACTGATAGAAAAACTGATAGAAAGTCTCATGAAAAACCCTATAGTGATCTTGTCCCTAAACACAGTGACCCTAAGGCAACGAATCCAGTTTTAACGAAGTCAGACTTAATGATGTCAGGTGTGGTGGAGCAATTAGAGTCATTACCGATGATAGTGACCGTGGTAAAAGGCTTTGGAGGACATAAAAACATAGACAATATCTTGCCAGAGCTGAGGCAGATTCTACCTAATGCCTATATTATTTCGCTTGGTCCCATTGATACCGATGCAATACCATATGTAGACTTAGCTACACAGGTCGATAGTGTCATTCCATTTTTACAGCACAGCGACTTACTGGTAATGGCCTGTGGTCTCAATGCGATAGGGGAGGTGTGTCAGTATGAGACACCTTTAATTGTTATACCTGATGAAAGACCGCACGCAGAGCAAGAAAAAATGGCAGAGTCTTTAATTGCGTGTGGTCGAGCGATAGATTTAAAAGAATTGTACCTTTGTTATCCCAGCCAAGAGCCAAACCCTAGCAATGAGCAATACTCAAACTCAGAACAAGCCTATGACTTCAAAAGCAACACTAGCAACACTCAGAAAAACCATATAGATAACAAACAGGCTCCAAAAAGCCAGTTGAGAACCTCCAAAAATACGAGGTTTTTGCACACGCTCCAGCCCTCTGTATCTTTGGTAAAGTCAGTCTCATGGTCTAATAGTAGCGAATTTGTTGAAAGTATCGCTCGAGCTGACAGTGTCAAACAATGGTTTTATAAGTGGTTATTGCCCCAGCTTAGCCTCCAACCTGATCGTCAAACCTGAACTGCAAAACTGACAGTGATACGTTAAAGACAACTCATGGTTTAATCAAGGTATCTGCATGACAATTAAGCGATAAGTCAAAAGTAAGACATAGTAATAAGCATAGGGATATAAGCTTCTATGCACTCTATAGTCAAAGAACTTTAAAGTAGTCACAAGGCAACCGAGTGCAAGTACTACTGAAGTAGGCTTAACGAGGTTAACACCGTGACTCTTTATAAGTTCGCCGACTATAACTCTCATATCCATTCAAAGACCATAAACCGATAATATGACCCATAATATGAATAACGCTATGACTAAAAGCAGCTCTAACAGCCTACCTATTAGTGTGATTACCACCTGTTATGGTCGTAACCAGCATCTATACAACCTGCTGGCTAGCTTACAATCAGGGAGTAAGAAGCCAGCTGAGGTCATTATTGTTAATGATGACGCAGATGTTAGCAGGCTTGAGACATATGATTTAAATATCCTTCAAATCCCTACCACCGCAAGTGAAGACCACATTGTAGATAGCTCTGTTAGTCACATAGATAAAGAAGAGGGAAAGGGGGCGCAAAATAACCCTCAAAATTGTCTTCCAAATGACCTTAAAAAAGATCTTAAAAACGATCTTAAAAATAAACCTCATACTAAAAACAGCAGAGCTTTTGACATAGGTCTTAACCGCAATCTAGGCGCCAAGCAAGCAAGCTATGACACGCTTATATTTTTAGATGTGGATTGTATCGTCGCTACTGACTTTATTGCAGGGTTAGTTGGCAAAATGGCACAATATCCGCACGCATTAATCATGGGTCAACCTCGCTATCTTACTCGTCCGTTAACCGAGCAAGAATCGCAGTGCTTAGAGCGCTTTAGTAATGACTTTAAGACCAGTCATGACATGAGTAAGGACGACACGTTACAGTCTAGAAACTGGTTACAATCCTTGTCCATACTAAACCCTTATCGACATAATCTCTTATCAGATAGCGCCTCTATAGACGAACAAAGTACATATTACAAATCAATCGAAAAAACACAAGATTATGGCGCATTTTGGAGTTTATGTTTTGCCATTCAGAAATCACAGTTCGAGCGAATAGGTGGTTTCGATACTAACTACGTGGGCTACGGCGCCGAAGACACAGACTTTGCTTTTACTGCACGTCAGCAGAATATAAACTTCTATCTCACTAACGACGTCGTTTACCATCAGCAACATGCCGTGTATCGACCCCCTCTCAACCATCTAAACAGTATCGTTATTAATGCCAATCGATTTTTTGAGAAATGGCATCATTGGCCTATGTCAAGTTGGTTAGCAGAATTTGTTCAAATGGGTCTTATCACATGGCGCCCTGACCAATGCACAGCGATTACTTTATTGCGACAGCCTACCAAACACGAAATCAGTCTTGCATACCATCCTGATGCACCGTTCGTATAGGCGTCATAAAATCAAATAGTCTTGATAGCAGAAGCCGATCCTGCTTTGGGCTATATCTTTACAGGAAGTGCCTGACATCTTATATTATTATCAAAGTAGTTTAAATGATGACCATGCAACCAAGCATACGAGCATAGAATCCTGATACTGCATGCAACGGCGGACGCGCCATAAGCAAATCAATAAATCAATACAGTAGAGATTTAGCCAACCTAAGGCGTACCCTGATTTAGATTGTCAGGAAATGCCCTTAATATACGAATAATATCAGTCAACAAACTAAGCATGATTGGGGTCGAGCGAACCCAGTCCCCAAAACCGATAAGGAGACAACGATGCCAATAGACAAGGCACTACCACAAAAACAATCTGCCATTACCCTTAATGAGTTTGGCTCGCCTGAAGTATTACACTATCAAACCGACGTTGACCTACCAGAAATGGGCGACAATCAGGTTATGGTTAAAATTGCCTATACCAGCGTCAATCCAATCGATTATAAAACGCGTCAAGGCTTAGGTTGGGGCGCTGAGAATATTAAAAATAATCAGTTTTCCCAAGGTAAACCGGCTATCTTAGGCTTTGAGATGTCGGGAGAAGTGGTGGCAAGTAAAGCGGACAAATTCAAGGTAGGCGATAAGGTATGCGCCCTTAGTTTTGCTAGTGCCTGCTATGCTCAATACACCGCAGTGGATAGCGATTTAATCGCAAAAGTTCCCGATGCTGTCGATTTAAAAACCGCAGGTGCCTTGCCATGTGTTGGCACGACTGCCTTGCAGATGATTGATTTTGCCAAAATACAATCAGGCGAGCATGTGGTTATGAATGCACCAGCAGGCGGAGTAGGTCATGTCGCCCTACAAATGCTGATGGATAAAATAGAGCAACAAGGCATCAAACTGACCCTAATTTGCTCGCCTGATAAGTATGAAAAGTTAGCAGGCTTAATAGATACCAGTAAGCTCGCTGGTTGGATTGATTACACCAAAGATGAAGTCTTTCCTGAGTTAGAAGCAGATTTGCTTTTTGATTTGGTGGGCAACAATGCGGGAGTTCGGGCGCTATCTGTGCTAAAACAAGGCGGACGTGTTGTGGTATTGCCTTCAATCTGGGTAGATAAGCTACAAGAAGCGGGTGCCGATAAGGGTATTCAAGTGGATGGGTTGATTGCTACCCCTAATGGGAAAGACATCAGTAAAGTCTTGGCAGACATAGCCGCTGGTAAGCTGAAATTACATATCCAAACAACCTATCCATTGGCGCAAGCCAAAGAGGCACATCGCGAAATGGAGAAGGGTAGAGCCTTTGGTAAGATTGTACTTGAAGTGTAAGCTTTGGTGGTGCGGGTACAGCAAAGTTTCCCTATCAGCAGGGTTAATTTACTCCTGCTAATTTACCGATGCCCCTTAATTAAAGTGCAATTATTAAAGTGTACTTATTACCGTTCAAAACGCTCTCATCAAGACGTGAGGCTACATATGAAGCTAGACGGGCTTAAGCATTTGTCGAAAGGTAAGGCTAATGCGCCCGTCATGCACGGCCTTGGTTTTGGTAACCGTGTGCTTCCAGTGGCGTTGCGTATCACCTCGCATCACTATTAGCTGACCAGACTCAAGCATAAGCTCCACATTTTCTTTAGTCACTTTATGCTTGAGTACAAATTTGCGTGTTGCCCCTAGTGACAGTGAAGCAATGGTTGGTTGATGCCCCAATTCAGGTTCGTCATCGGCATGATAGCCCATGCCGTCTTGACCGCTAGGATAATAATTTAAAAGACAACTATTAAAGTTTACTGTTACTTTTATTTCTGCTAGTTTCTGCTCTACTAGTTGTTTCACGTGAAACACTGCGTCATGCCAAGGCATAATAGGACGAGTATGCCCCGAATAATGGTAAGCCAGTGAGCTATCTTGACTACTATCTGAACGGGTATCACCCATCCATACGATTTTACGGGAGGTAATATGCGTTTTGCCAAATAAGGTTACCTTATCAGACTGCCACGGCAATTCATCAAGCAGCTGCTGATATAACTCAGCAGGGTTTTCAATCACAAACCCGAGATCATTGACGATACCATCGTATGGCAATAAGTTATCGGTCGGAGTGGGAGCGAATAAATCAGGCATATTTACCTATTTAATGTGATGTTCAGCGGGTTAATGTGATGTTTAGCGGGTCGTTTGCAGGTCAAAAATAATCTTTGCGCAGGTTTCAGGTGCTTCCATCGGTAGTAAATGGCCGTAATCTGGCAAAATGGTTATCTGATCATCAGGTACGATATTTTTCCAACTTTGACGTACTTTGTCACTGTTAAATACCGAGGGTTTCGCCAGTATGAGGTGATAAGGTGTGTTTTGCTTATTCAATTGTTTGAGCGCTGGGTCAATAAAAGGCGTACCAAAATAACTGGCTAACTCCTGTTCAGGTTGAAACAGGAAAGTATATTTCTTACCCTTGCTACCTTCTTGAGCCACCAGACTGTTTTGAGCAAAAGTCGCTAAATGTTCATCGCTGATGCGTTTGAAAGCTCGGTGTTGGCGTAGATACTGATAATAATCCTCGACACTGTCCCAGTCAGTTTGTTTAACCTTGGTGCTTTTAAAGGGTTCTTGGGTCATTAAAATGGAGCGAGGGATTAAGTCGAATAGTATTTTTTGTGCTTTGGTAAAGGTAACAGGATCAATTAAATAAAGTGCAGAGAATAAATCGGGACGTTTGGCAGATGCCATTGCAGTGGCGGTAGCGCCTTGTGAATGGCCAATACCAATAACTGGCTTATCCTGTGTTTTTTCTAGAAACTCAATTAAGAGTTCGGCATCCTGTTCGCGCGATAATATTTTATCTTGAGGTAAATCATACCAGTAACCGCGCATTGCTAGGCTTATTATGTGGAAGTATTGGCTCAGCTCGGTAATTAATGGCTGATATACGCCTACAGGAAATCCGTTGCCGCCATAAAAGTGCAGGGTTGGTTTTGATGACGAATTGCCATCACTATTTATCAGATCAATAAAGTCGTAATAGCGGGATTGTTTGTTTGCTAACGTTATACGGCGTTCAAATTTGTACATTTTTAACCTTACCTAATTTGTTAAACCTTCTTATTTGACTTTTTGACACTAACATAATGCTGATGGGTGTCAACTATGCCAGCCACCCCCCAGTGCTTTGTATAAATTTAACAGCATTGTGGCACGGGCGAGTCGAGATTGTACTAACCGTTCTTGCATTTCTTCCGCTTCAAGCTCTGCCTCTAAGGCCTTGTCCAATGTTTGGTGCCCGTAACGGAACAGCTTTTGTGAATCTGTTGCTCGTTTTTGGGCATGTTGATAAGCCGTCTGTAACCATTCGTTTTGTTTCTCTAATGCGCGGTGTGTTTGATAGGCGCTATCGACCTCGCCAAGCGCACGCAGTAGACTTTGATCATATTGTAATAAGGCGGTTTGCAAGCGCGCATCAGCGCTATCGATATTGGCTTGAATACGGCCATTGGTAAATATTGGCACATTAATGCCCACACTCAACAGGCTACCCCAACCTTTTAAAGCGGGAATATCACTGTCCACCTCAATACGGCCACCTTGACCCAAAAAGTTAATAGAGAATCGTGGGAGTAAATCGGCTTCGGCACTGGCAAGCTGTGCTGAATAGGCTTTAATTTGGGCAGCATACCCTCTAATATCAGGACGGCGTTCTAATAACCCAGTAGGTGTTTGCCCGCTTGGTGCTTTTGGTTGATGGGTAAGTATATTTTGGTTTGATTTGGGCAAAGCAAAGTTTTGAGGGGTTTGACCTATAAGAACTGCAATACTACGAACGTGTGCATCACGCTCCGCTTGTAAGGTGCTTTTTTTAGCGCGCACGGCATTGAGCTTGCTTTTGATGTTGTTAACTTCTTGTATCGTAATATGACCGGCGTTAAATCGCGCTTGTACATAGTGCTCAAAACGAGTCAAGGTGGCAATGCTTTGATCCGCTATTTTTAAGCGTTGTTCAGTCGCCTGCACTGTTAAATAATGTTCTGCTATTTGATTGGCAACCAACAGCTGAGCACCATAAACTCTTTCTTGCATACCCATGGCAGCATAAAGTGCAGCATCGGCATCACTTTGTTTTTGGCCAAAAATATCAGGCTCCCAAGAAGCTGAAAATCCAATACTTCCATAATTACTAACAACGTCATGACGGCTGTTTATGACAGATGCAGCAGGCCCAAGCAATTGATTGATTTGTTGATCTTCAGACAATTCAAGAGAGCCCTTACCAACCCCCGTAGAAGCACCGATCCCCGCTTGAGGACCTAAGTTGGCATTGGCCAAACGTTGAATGGACCAAGCTTCCTGTAAGCGGCTCTGCGCAATACGGATATCATGGCTATTATGCAACCCTTGTTGAATGAGTGAGGTTAGGACGGGGTCATTCCAATGTTGCCACCAATTGGTAATATCTTGACTGCCTTGTGCGGCTTCAGCCTCACTAAAACTAGACGGAAGAGGAATGTCACTGGTACGGACGATTTGTGTGCTTTGAGGGGTTTGACAAGCACAAATAAATAAGGTTAAGGTGCTTAACGTTGTAAATTTAGCAAAGGAGGACATAGCTTGATCCTTATTAAAGAGGTCGTATTAAGGTCTATTTGAATGCCATACAGCTCCTAGTAAAGCAGAGGATACGATTCATTTTTAATGCTAAAGCTGATTACTCTAAGCGCTCAAGCATACTTTTAAAACGGACTAAAGCGAACAGTAAAAATGCGATACCGATTACCAGCATGACCATGAGTTCAGGCCATACAATATCAATGCCAGCATTACGGAATAAGACATTTTGAGCAAAAGTTGCAAACTGTGTGGTTGGCCAATACTCACTTATCATCTGTGCCAACTCTGGCATATTACTGCGCGGTGCTGCGGAGCCTGAAAAAAGTAACGCCACAACAAAAATGGGTAACATTAGCAGTCCAAACTGTGGCATGCTGGGTGCAATGGTAGACAGCATAATGCCCAATGAACAGATGGAAAATAAATAGACCACCACGCCAATTCCATATAGTAACAATGAACCGTTTAACGGAATATCAAGCACATGCTGAATAAAAACACCCATCGACAGCATGGAGGCGCATAAAATGACCATACCATTGGCCAGTATTTTTGATAAAACAATTTCTGAACCATTCACTGGCATAACCAACAAATGCTCGATGGTACCACGCTCCCGCTCACGAATAACGGCTGCACCAGAGAGCACGATGCCCAGCAAAGTAATCATATTACCCACTTCCATAACGGGCATATACCAACGGCTTTCGCCATTAGGGTTAAACAGAACGTTTAACACGGGCTTAGCCGCCATGGGAGGGTCTGCTTGTTGTAAAAAGTCACTGACTTCACGGTTAAATATCTGGCTAATATAGGCTTGCCCAATACCCGCTTGGGTCATGGTTGTGGCATCAATTAAAAGCTGGGCTTGTGGCTTGTGTTCTGCCAATACATCACGTTCAAACCCTGGTGGAAACTCAATCACAAAAATAAGTTCGCCTTTATCCATTAATTCGTCAACCTGCTCACGTTTGACATCGATAGGCTTTCTAAAATAAGGGGGTTGCAGGGCGTCACGTATTTGATGGGTAAGTGTGGTACGGTCATAATCGACAATACCTACGGGCGCATTACGCACATCGGTATTAATGCCTTCGGAGACTGTATAAATGGTTACGGTAAATACAACGCCAATCATAGCCACCAGCATCACATCTTTGGAGAGACTACGCAGCTCTTTAATGGTCAAGCTCCATAAGTTTTTTAAAAAGCGCACTTTATACCTCCTGCTTTTTGAGGAAAATACAGGAGAGGGTAATATAGACCATAGCAAATAGCGCTAAAATAACGTATTCACTTATAAAGCTCGACCAACCCAAACCCTTCGTAAAGCCCCCGATACTGATACGCTGATACCAAGAAGCTGGGAAGCTAACCCCTATCGTGTGTGCAAGACCATTCATGCTAGATAGAGGGTATAGCAATCCAGAATAGTTAATAGTTGGAATGAGTGTGACAATGGCAGTAATAAACAGTGCCGCTACTTGAGATCGAACAAAGCTTGAAACCAATAATCCCAAACCCGTAGAAACATATACCAGTAGTAAGGCGCCCAATGACATGGCAGTAAATGAGCCTTTAAGGGGCACCTTGAAGACAAATATGGCCAGTAACACCAATAATAAGTAATTTATAATACCGATTGCGACATAAGGCAATTGCTTACCCATGAGGTATTGAGCGACACTGGCAGGGGAGCTATAAAGGTTGGAGATTGAGCCGATTTCACGCTCACGCACCACGCCAAGCGCCGTCATCATAGCCGGAATAAGCATCAAAACCATCATCATGACGCTGGGAACAACAGCGTTGATACTTCTAAAATCTTGATTGTACATAAAGCGTGGCACCATTGATGCTTTTGGCTCTATGTCCACGGGCAGACCCGTTTCTTTAACGCGGTCTTTGATATATTGAGTCATGATGCCTCCAATATACCCTTCAATGTTAGAGGCATTAAAGGGTAATGAGCCATCGACGTAGAAACTAACTTCAGGCTGTCTGAAAGCAACCAAGTCTTTTCCATAGTCAGGAGGTATGTCGATAACTAAGGAAGTTTCGCCACTTTTGATGACTTGTTCGGCTTGCTCTATGGAGTGTACAGGTGGCTGAGATATAAAGTATTCTGAGCCATAGAAGTATTCTTCCAGCTGGCGACTTTGAGAAGTCTGATCTTGATCGAGAGTTGCAAATGGCAAGTTATTAACATCAAAGGAGATACTCCAGCCTGTCATCAACATTAATAGCACGGGTCCGGCGACCGCAAAAAAGAGACGAATTCTATCGCGTAGCAACTCTTTACTTTCACGTCCTGCAAATGTCCAAAGTGTGGCAAACCAATAACGCAGTGTTTTTGTACGATCTTTAGTAGATTCAATTTCTATAGGTTCTTGCGAAGGCTTTGCTTCTAGATCAGCTTCTAACTTTTGCTGATTGACAGAGGCCTCCTCTGGGTTATTCTCTTTTTCATCGTCTAATAAATACTGAACAAACGCCCCTTCTAGAGAATCAGCCCGTTTATTCTCGGTTAGTTGTTGCGGTGTTCCGACCCCAAGTACCCGCCCACGATGCATAAAGGATATCCGATCACAACGAGCGGCTTCATTCATGAAGTGGGTTGAGACGAATATAGTGATTTTATCGTCACGAGACAGCTTAAGTAGGTGTTGCCAAAACATATCACGAGCTGCGGGGTCTACCCCTGAGGTGGGCTCGTCTAAGATTAATACCTCTGGATGATGCAAGCAGGCGGCGGCTAATTGCAATCGTTGACGCATACCTAGCGATAGTGATTCCGGTGGGGTATCAGCGACTTCTCTTAACTCAAACTGTGCCAGCATCTCCTCTACCGCTTGCTTACCTTCTTGCCCTTCTATGTGGTAGAGACGGGCATGGAGCTCAAGGTTTTGCCGCACAGTGAGCTCGGTATAAAGAGAAAAGGATTGTGACATATAGCCAACACGCATTCTTGTCGATTTGTCATTGGCATCAATGGATTGCCCCAGCAGTTTTGCCGACCCCTCGCTACTCTCAATTAATCCGGTCAGCATTTTCATGGTGGTTGATTTACCACAACCATTAGATCCAAGAAAGCCAAAAATTTCACCTTTTTCAATACGAAAGCCAACATGATCCACCGCAGTGAAGTTACCAAATCGTTTGGTTAACCCTTCGGCTTCAATAGCAGGGGGCAAGTTTGGGTCTGGTTCAAATGGGGTAATTTCTAGCTTGCCAGCCTTGTTCTGCTCATCTTCGGGCAACAGCTTAATATAAGCGGCTTCAAGAGAGTCAACGTCATACTCTTCTAGCACCGTTTTGGTCGGTTGGTCGATTAATAACTTGCCATCGTCCATCGCCAGTAAGTGCTCGAAGTTTTCAGCTTCATCGATATATGCTGTAGCAACCAATACAGTCATACCCTCACGTTCGCTACGTAAATTCTCAATTAATGTCCAAAATTGGCGTCTTGCTAAGGGGTCAACTCCTGTTGTCGGTTCGTCAAGAATCAGTAAATCTGGGTTGTTTACTAACGCACAGCATAGGCTTAACTTTTGTTTCATACCGCCTGATAATTTGCCAGCAGGTCGGTCAGGAAAAGGGGACAATCCTGTGGCTTCTAACAAACGGTTGATACGCTGTTTGCGTTCTTTGGAATTTAACCCAAATAAGCGCGCATGAAACTCAATGTTTTCATAAACCGACAAAGTGGGGTAGAGGTTATGTCCTAGGCCTTGCGGCATAAAAGCAATACGCTGCGACAGTTCTTCTCGCTGCGCTTTATTGTCCATATCTTTATCAAACACGGTTACTGATCCCGTTTGAATGATTTTTACCCCAGCAATCAGCGACAATAATGTTGATTTACCCACACCATCTGGACCGATAAGCCCCACGGTGGCACCTTTTGGGATAGACAAGGAGATGTCATCTAAAGCGGTGGTTTCTCCATAATGATGGGACACCGACTGTAACTCTACAGCAGTTGTTTGGCTGTTATTGTCATCTTGCTCATCTTGTCTCATTTGTTCACCCGTTGATAGAGCTAAAAAATACAGTTTTAAAGTTGTGACTGATTGCCAAAGCGAGCTATTGCTGTTTAGGTTGTTTGTTAGACAATGCTTTAGAAGACGGTGTAGACGATTGTTTAGGTTGCTCTATCTGCACTGATAAGAACTCAGGCCATGACACATCAGCATTGCGGCGAACATAGCCGATACCCGTCATCCCCCCTTTAAGCAACCCTTTATGCTGTTTAGCGACATCGGCAGGGAGCTTGAGTCGTACTTTAAACATCAGCTTTTCACGCTCGTTTTGTGTTTCAACAGACTTAGGTGTAAATTGGGCTTCTGAAGCTATAAAAGAGATTTGCGCTGGCCACACTTTATCGATACCATCAAGTACGATGCGGGCTTGATCACCCACTTTTAAAGGACTCATCTGTTCATTAGGTAAAAAGATATTCATAAATACATCTTCAGTGTCTAACAGACTGACCACTTTACTACCTGCAGCAATCACACTGCCTTCCTTAGCAATTTTATATTCCACCCTGCCTGATTTTGGGCTACGAATATACATATCATCGTTTGCAGAAGCCGCTGCATTTTCTTGTGCCTTGGCTTGTGAAACGCCAGCTCGTGCTTCTGAAATTTGTGCATCGAGGCGACTAACTGCAGCAATGGCTTCTGATTGAGCAGCTCTTGAGGCTTGAACAGCAGACACTGCTGCATTGTATTCAGCTTGACGTTTATTGAGCTCGGAGGTTGAGATAAGGTTTTCTCGATGCATTTGATGTGCATTATCTAGCTCCATCTTGGCAACCTTTTGTTGTTCAAGTCGTGCACTAACCTCTGCTTGAGCACGGGCGACCGCTTGTTCGCCTTGCTTGCGGCCAGCTTGTGCTTGTGAGACCATCTGCTGAGCCCGTTCTTCGGCAGCTTGAGCAGCCATTAACTGACTTTCACTTTGTGAAGAAGACAGTTTAGCCAGAATTTGGTCTTGCTCGACCTCATCGCCTTCTTCTACCATAATCTGCTCAACCCGCCCTGGGTTTAGGCTGGCAATATCAAAACGTTCTAACTCTAAACGCCCGTTAGAGCCCATAATGCCCTCAGGTAGCTCATCTCCTGATTGATAGTGTTGCCAAAGATAAAAGCCAATAGCGACTGCAGCGAGTAGTGGAATCAATATCCATAACTTCTTCATAATGGTTCCTATACAAAATTAAGGCAAAATTAGGACAGATAAAGCGCCATATCTATCTTGGGCATGTGGGTTGGGTTGTTCTTTTAGTTAGTAGATATGGTCAAATTACTCTACAAGTACCACAGCAGATAATGGCTCAAGGGGATGTTTTCTTGTTGGCTGTACGCGGTTCCAGAGACTGCGAAAATATCTCCATGTACCCTATGTCGTCATATTACTGCGAATTGACTATAGTAGATGTTTACCACTTATCATTTAAATGAGATAAACAGTAATATATTTGAATGTTCAATAGACACTAAAAATGGCGTAAGGTTAAAAGGAACAAGAATATTTCAGACTTGACTTAATAACTATTAAGCTGATAAGTAATTTATTTGTTAGATAGTTTATGCCAAAAGAGTGCATATTTCATATTAAAACGTAGACGCTGTCGTATAGACTCTGTTTCTAGACACGATAGACGAAGTCATTAATAGATGTTCCATTACGTGTTTATATAGCCCTCACGCCTTCATCGTCTCCAAGGAAGCCTCCACTTTGACGGTGCCACAATCCTGCATATACTCCATTTTTAGCCAGTAGCTCATCATGACTGCCCTGCTCAATGATGTGTCCTTGATCCATAACTACTAAACGATCCAGAGCAGCAATGGTTGAAAGCCGATGTGCAATGGCAATCACTGTTTTGCCTTCCATCATGGTGTTTAGACTTTCAGTAATGGCGTGCTCAACTTCACTATCAAGGGCACTGGTTGCCTCATCTAGTAGTAAAATAGGGGCGTTTTTGAGCATGACTCGAGCAATGGCAATACGTTGACGTTGACCGCCAGACAGTTTAACGCCCCGTTCGCCTACTTGCGTATCGAGTCCTTTATTGCCCTTGGCGTCATTTAAATCTTGAATAAAGTCCCATGCTTGCGCTTGTTTACAGGCCGCAATAATTTCGGCATCGGTGGCGGTGGGGCGACCATACGCAATGTTCTCACGTACCGTACGATGCAGCAAAGAGGTGTCTTGGGTAACCATCCCAATTTGTTGACGTAGGCTTTCTTGAGTGACCGCATCGATGGCTTGACCATCAATGGTTATTTTGCCAGAGTCGACGTCATAAAACCTTAGCAGCAAGTTGACCAAGGTGGATTTGCCTGCCCCTGAGCGGCCCACCAGACCAATTTTTTCCCCAGGCTTGATATCTAGGTTAAAATCATCGAGCAGTTTGATAAAGTTTTTATTGGGTAGCTTGCCTTTAGGAGTGGTCAAAGACGCTTCCGTGGCAATACTCAAGTCGGTACCTTCATAACCAAAATCGACATGCTCAAACTTAATATGACCATTATGGACCACCATCTCTTTGGCGTTCGGGGCATCCCTGACATTTTGTGGTGCGGATAATGTACGGATACCATCTTGCACGGTGCCAATGCTCTCGAAAAGACTGGCCATTTGCCACATAATCCAATGCGTTAATGCATTTAAACGTAGTGCCATTGCGGTAGCGACCGCCAGAGCGCCCACACCCACATCGCCTCTTTGCCATAAATACAAGCCAATTCCAGCACTGCTACCGATGAGCGTCACGCTGACCAAATGATTGACAAACTCTAGTGACGTTACCCAGCGCATCTGACCATGTACCGTTTGCAAAAACTGGCTCATTGCTGACTTTGCATAGCCCAGCTCTCGCCGAGAGTGGCTAAACAGCTTGACGGTCATGATGTTGGCATAAGCATCGGTAATACGCCCTGTCATAAGCGCTCGGGCATTGGCTTGAACACTGGCAGTTTGCCTAAGCTTCGGCAAGAAGTACCACAGCGTGGCACTAAACATGAGCAACCAAAGTACAAAGGGTATCAGTAACAAGCTATCTAGTTTAAATAAAATGATGCCACTGGTCACAAAAAATACCAGGACATAGGTCATCATATCGACAACGGTAATGACCGTATCACGCACTGCCAATGCCGTTTGCATGACCTTAGCAGAGACACGTCCCGAAAATTCGTTTTGATAGAATTGCATCGACTGACCAAGCATGCGCTTATGAAATCGCCAGCGCATTTGCATCGGGAACACGCCTTGGATGACTTGAAAATGCACTAGAGCCGACAAACCCACCCAAAATGGGCTCAAAATGAGAACCGCAAACATGAGCTTTAAGGTATCACTTTTGTCATGCCAAAGGCTGGTGGGTGTATAAATACCCATCCAGTCGACAAGGTCGCCAATCCATGCATATAGCAAGGCTTCATAGACACCGATACCTGCGGTCAGTATCATAAACAGCACAAGCCACCCGCGTAGACCGTGAGTACATGCCCACAAGAATTTAAACAACCCTTCCTTTGGCAGAGGGATTTTAGTATCTGGAAAAGCAGAGAGGCGGTTTTCAAAAAATTGGAATAGCTTGTTCATTATATAATTACCATTCAGAATGCAGAGCAAAATAATGTCTTACCCTACTCAGTTTCTGATTCACCAATTAGCCTATTTAGTTTATTAACTTATTAAGGGCTAGGTTGTTAGAGCGTATAAGTATCTGGGCAGCGCATAAAAGGTATAAAGGATTGCGCTAGACAACTTAAACCACAAACGAGTTGTTAAGTGTGAAATATATTGTTACATTCATCGCTTTAGAGATATTCTTATGACTTATCTTATTATCGCCGTGCTTTGCAGTGTTTCGGTGTCGGTGCTACTTAAAGTCTTGCGCCAAAAAGGCATCGATATCCGTCAAACCATCGTCGCAGGATATCCAGTTGCCTTCTTACTCACTTGGCTGCTTTTGCGCCCTGATATTAGTGGCGTAGTTGAGCTTGGCAGCGCATGGGGCATTATACTGTTATTGGGGGTGTTCCTGCCGTTAATCTTTGTGATTTTAGGCCGTGCTATTGAATCAGTCGGCATTATTGCCACCGATGCGGCGCAGCGTCTGTCGTTGATTATCCCCATTGGCGCTGCCTTCGTCCTGTTTCAAGAGGTGCTTACCCCGCAGCGCACCTTAGGCATTGTGCTTGGTTTCTTAGCGTTAATCGCTTTAGTTACCCGTCAATCTGAGGTTAGTACAGCGTCAAGCCTACAGCCAAATGAGCTAGACAATCTGACCTCCAGCGTCTTACCATCAAAACCAGCGACACCTAAACTAGACAAACTGCCTGTTGGCCTGTGGCTGCTGGGCGTATGGTTAGGATATGGTGTCATTGATATTTTATTCAAACAAGTGGCCAAACAAGGCGCTGCTTTCCCCTTGACCTTATTTCTGGCATTTGGCATGGCAGGCGTGTTGCTATTTATCTATTTGCTGGTTAACAAAACCCAATGGAATGGCAAGGCATTAGCCTCAGGTTTGATATTAGGCGCACTAAATATGGGCAATATTTATGCCTACATTAAAGCCCATCAGACGTTAGCTGACTCGCCAAGCGTGGTATTTACCGGTATGAATGTTGGGGTGATTGCGGTGGCAACCTTAGTCGGTGTGGTTGCGTTTAAAGAGACGTTGAGTAAGCTCAACATGCTAGGTATCGTGTTGGCCGTGGTCTGTGTATTGGTGTTGTTTTGGGGGTAGGGAGAGGTTTGTAGCCAGTTAAATCTTAACACCATAAACCCAGTGGATAATAAGTAGCCAATCCCGCTATCCGCTACTATCTGCTCGTCTTAGCAAGGCGGTGCGCTAAGCCATTGTGTGTCTCTTGCTTCGCGAGCCACCCAATGCCAAGCACCCGCAACTTGCTAACCCCAGCAGTATATCCGCTGCTATCGGGGCTAAGAAGCCTTGTTAGGGCATAGGGCATTAAATGTTTATAATTGGTGGTGCTTAAACTATTAATGAAGCTAAGTTTCTATAAAATGCGCATTTAACTAACCCTTGGTTCTTCATATAAATGCTCTTGAAAGGTAATGAACGTTTTTCTAATGGTCTTTATATCACCAAGCTCTCTTTTAGCGTCTGCAATTGCTTGATATTTGAGCTCCAATAAATCAGGAAGCTTGGCATCGTCAAGTTCACTAACGCCTTGTTGGACATACTGCTCTAAGACAAAGTTTAAAAAGTCTTGTTGTTTTTTGCTGTAGTCATTTAAATAAATTTTGGCTTTACCTGCTCGCTCTACCCTTGGCACTAAGTCCTTGTGATAAGCCACATAACTTAATACATCAAATAGGTCGCTGTCTTCACCATGAATTAAATGGCGTAAGTCTTCTAATTGTGAGTTGGTGTAGCCTTTTTCGCTTAAGTCAGTTAGTAGCTTGCGTCTAGTGCTTGGCAAGCTCCAAATTTTGCGTAGTTCGTCTTCATTTTGGAAAAACGAAGGCAGGGCACCAAATAACTGTTCGATAAATTCCACAGCGGATATTGGCTTACCAGATGGACTCCAAAACGATGTTTTTACCATAGAGTCAATCTCACGCACTTTGTTATCTGCCAAAGTCACTTTAATCATCTTTTTAGGCGGGTTTTCGCAGACACAAGGGGCATTGCCACATTCATTGCAGATTTCAGGCTCTGGCTTTTCACACACGCAAGGGCGCTCACCACAAATATTACAGGGCTGTTTTTCACCGCCACCAGTAGGAGACTCTGGCTCTAACGGTTCACCATCCCATTCAGGGTCTTTAAAATGCTCGTGCGCATGAACAAAATCAAAAATCGTAAAGTAATCTTTACCATCAAATAAACGTGTGCCACGACCCACGATTTGTTTAAATTCCACCATAGAGTTAACAGGGCGCATGAGTACGATGTTTCTAATCTCTGGTGCATCCACGCCTGTACTTAGCTTTTGCGAGGTGGTCAGAATAGTGGGAATGATCTTTTCGTTATCTTGAAAGTCACGTAAGTGTCTTTCGCCAATTTTGCCGTCATCAGCGGTAACTCGGTGACAATAGTTTGGGTTGCTACTGGTAGCGTATTGATTAATTAAGTCTCTAACCGCTGCGGCATGAACTTGGGTAGCACAAAATACCAAGGTTTTTTGGTTTTGATTAATCAAATCCATAAACTTTTTAACTCGGTACTCCTCTCTAGCTTTGATTTCAATAATCTTATTAAAGTCCGCTTCGGTATACTCTCGACCTTCTTCAATATCGCCTTCTACCGTGTCATCAGACGTATAAGTGTAAGTATCAATAGTTGTGGCAATTTCTTTAACCTTAAATGGGGTCAAGAACCCATCATTAATGCCTTGTTTTAGCTTATAACTATAGACAGGCTCGCCAAAATACTCATAAGTATCGGCATTGACATCACGTTTTGGGGTGGCGGTTAAGCCTAACTGAACCGCAGGCGAGAAGTATTCCATAATGGCTCGCCATGAGCTTTCATCATTTGCACCGCCTCTATGACACTCATCAATGATAATAAAATCAAAAAAATCAGGTTCATACTCGCCAAAATAGGGTGAGTCGTTGGGTCCGCTCATAAAGGTTTGAAAAATGGTAAAAAATACACTGCCATTTTTGGGAATACGTCCTGTTTTTTTAATCTCGGCAGGTTTGATACGTACTAAGGCATCTTCATCAAAGGCGTTAAATGAGTTAAACGCTTGGTCAGCTAATATATTGCGGTCGGCTAAAAACAGAATGCGTGGGCGTCTACTGGCGTCTCGTCTTAAGTTCCATTTGGCATGAAACAGCTTCCAGGCGATTTGAAAGGCGATGGCGGTTTTGCCCGTGCCTGTGGCTAGGGTGAGTAGTATCCTATCTTGGTTCTCTGCTATCGACTCTAGCACTTTGGCAATGGCGTTTTGTTGATAATAGCGAGGTTGCCATGTACCGCCACGGTCTTCAAAGGGTATGTCAAATAGGCGCTGTTTCCAGTTGGCTATCTCGACCTTGTCATTATCTACTGGGGCAGGATAGGTCATCTCCCATAGCTCATCGGGGGTGGGGAAGGTTAATACATCACCTTCTACCCCTGTTTGCATGTCCACGCCATAGATTTTTAAGCCATTGGTGCAATAGGTAAAGCGAATATTTAAGCGCTCAGCATAGTCTTTGGCTTGCCCTAGTCCTTGGGTGTAATACTCGTCTCGTTTTTTGGCTTCGACCACGCCAATGCGTCTGTTTTTGTACTCTAAGACATAGTCCGCAGAGAGCGGCTTGGCTCGCCTGCCTTGACCAATCAGTCGACCTTTGGTAATTGGGAACTCCAAGCGCAAACGACTACCTTCTACTACGCCCCAGCCTGAGGCACGTAGTGCAGGTTCGATTAAGTCATGTTTGGTTTGCGCTTCGTTCATAGTGTTTCAATCAAATAACCATCAAAAAGCAATCTATTGCTATTAAAGGCCTTATCCTCATAAATGACGACAATTATCAAATAACCATCAAATAAGATTTAAGCCCAGAACGGGATGTAAGTCAACCAATAAGGCTTTTAATTGTTCTGTATTCATAAATGAAACACTGATTTAGTGAGTAATAGTTTGCTAGTTATTCGTCAACTCTCCAGCAAATGCTTTTTGTAGGATTGATTTCTTTAGGTCTTTGAGGGTGTCTATTTTTTGATTATAATAGTCTTTTAATATATTCAATTGTAAACTAACTTCATTAATTTTAGATACAAGGTCTCTTTGAATTGATAATTTAGGTAAATGAATCTTGATAGCTTTAATTTTAGTTTGATTCAAATTTTTTTGACGAACACCTCTTCTCAATTTGAGAATATCTGATTTTTTAGACTGAATTGAAAGCATTATAAAGTTTAAATCTAAATTATGATTAGGCTCTACGCCTACTATAGCCTGATTAAATGTTGCGTCTCTATCAATAATTGACATTTTCAAAGCAGCAGTATCATACATCCCAATAAGTAGCGAACCCTTTGGAAATACTTTCGCATTCGAGTTTTCTAAACCTAAATTTGTAATATAACGTTCAGGTTCTTTTGTATAAGTATCGTTCAATTCTCCAGATGAATACCATGCTATTCCTTCATCTGCCCAATAAGTCGGATTGTTTGTTGAAGGTGTGCCACCACTTTTCAAAAAACTCAAATCACCCAAACTTTTCTCTTCCCAACCTTCACCTTTTTGACTAAAAATATCATTAAGTTTGGATTGAAACAGTTCTTGAGCGTTTTCGATATTTTTGTTGATATTGGCTTGAGCTTGGTCTATCGCCTCAAACGCTTCATCAAGAATTTCAACGATTTGTTTTTGTTCTTCGAGTGGTGGGATTGGAATATCAATTTGTTTCAGGATTTTAACCGAAGCTACATTTTTAATTGCTGCGCCTACTGTATTTTCTTCAATACGATTATCAAAATCTGGACTATTCATCCAGTATTTCAAATACTCTATATCAATGATATCCTTCGGCGTTAACTTTAATAAAGCTTGATTAATTATACCTTCTTGAATATCATCTGGAACAATAGCAACCTTACCCATCGTCCCAGAACAGCTCATAATCAAATCATTAGGTTTAAGCTCAAACCTTCTCATTTCATCGAATTTTTCTTCAGTAATAAAATATCTAATATTTGTGAATTGGTTATAAATTGCGTGTTGCTGTTCGTAAACAGCATAACCTTTTTCTACAAAGCAATTTTTCTTAAGACTTCCACCAAACGGACCTCTAACAAATTCACAAACCTCTCCGAATTTCTTAACCTCAAACATCTATATTAACTCCTGTATTTGAGCCAATATCTCGCTGGTTTCATCGTCCAGTGCCCGCATTTCTGCCAATATATCCTCTGGACTACGTAACGGGGCTTCTTCGGGCAAATTCGGGTTTTTGGGTGATAAATCTAGCGTATCTTCATCTAAATCATTAACATTAAATGTCCAAGATTGTTCGGTTTCGGGCTTTTTGGGCTTTAGCTCAATAAATTCCGCTAAGTCGTTGTCATTAAGTGGATTAGTCTTGCCTAAGTTTCTACCCGCATCCAGTTGGTAGTACCAAATATTTTTGGTTGGCTCGCCTTTGGTAAAGAACAGCACCACCGTTTTTACCCCAGCGCCCGTAAACGTGCCTGCTGGCATGTCCAAAATCGTATGCAGATTACAGGTGTTTAATAAATGTTGACGCAGGGCGACAGAGGCGTTATCGGTATTGCTTAAAAAGGTGTTTTTAATCACAATAGCCGAGCGTCCGCCCGACTTTAAGCTTTTGATAAAGTGTTGCAAGAATAAAAAGGCAGTTTCACCCGTTTTGATGTCAAAGTTCTGCTGTACTTCTTTACGCTCTTTGCCGCCAAAAGGTGGATTGGCTAATATCACATGATGACGGTCTTTTTCTTGAATATCTCGGATATTTTCACTGAGCGTATTGGTATGAATCAGGTTCGGCGCTTCTATTCCGTGTAATATCATATTCATGATACCGATTACATAGGCGAGATTCTTTTTTTCTTTGCCGTATAGCGTATCTTCTTGCAGTGTTTTTAGATTGCTTGTGGTTTTCTCCATACGCTCATAGATATACTCGTATGACTCACATAAGAACCCGCATGACCCTGCTGCACCGTCATAAATTGTCTCGCCAATCTTAGGGTCTATCACTTGTATCATGGCACGAATAAGAGATCTTGGCGTGTAGTATTGTCCACCGTTACGCCCAGCGTTACCCATGTTTTTAATCTTGGTTTCATACAAGTGGCTCAGCTCGTGCTTGTCTTTTGACGCACGAAACGGTAACTCGTCTGCATATTCCAATACTTCACGCAGGATATAACCACTTTGTATTTTGTTTTTGAGTTCCGAGAATATCTCACCGATTTTGTATTCGATAGTTTTGGGATTGTCTGCTGATTTTTTGAACTCTGCTAGGTAGGGGAATAACTCGTAGTCAACAAACTGCACCAAGTCGGGTCCTGTCATCGCTGTATGATGGTCAAGCTTGCCGTCGGCATCTTTTGGCATTGCCCAGTTTTGCCAGCGGTATTTGTCGTCCAAAATATACGAGTAATCTTCACCACGTAGCTCGGCTTCGTCTGCCTTGTCTTGCTCAAGCTCGTCCAAATAACGTAAAAACATCACCCATGAGGTCTGACCGATGTAGTCGAGTTCGCTATCTGCGCCAGAGTCTTTGTAGAGCAAATCATCTATATTTTTAAAAGTTTGTTCAAAGTTCATAAAATGTCGGCTTAATGAAATAGTACAATTAAAGTCAGTATTATAAGATATGAAGAAATCTCATAATTATAACATTATGTTTGTCGCTAATTTTACTAGAAACGACAAGCACTTATAAATAAAGCATTGAGATTTAGCTGCTCATGTGGATTTAAGCCTTTGCTGTTGTGCGAGGGACGAGCACCGAGCTAACCCTTTAAAAAGTGACTGCGGTTACCCCACATAATTCTCCCTTTGTAAAATGCTGTGATGCTGAAGCTAAATTGCTTTTGTCTATTATTGTTGTCTGTAACTTTGAACTTTTATTGCTTCTCAATAAACTCACTGACTTGCTCGCTTAATATCTCCCACAGCTTCTCTTGAGCGGCAGTGCTGCCCCAAGCATTGTGCGGACTGAATATCACTCGAGGATGTTTCTCCTTAGCAAGCTTAAGAAGCGGATCGTCTTCAGTGGTAGGCTCTTGCTCGAATACATCCGTGGCATAGCCTATAACCTGCTCGTTTTGTACTGCATCATACATGGCTTGCGAGTCGACCACACCGCCACGAGCGACGTTCACGATTAACGGGTGCTTATCCATTTTCGCTAAGGTGTCGCTATTGATCAGATGTTTGGTTTTCTCAGTTAATGGGCAATGCAGACTAATGATATCGGAGGTTTTGAGTACCGTGTCAAAATCAGTATAGTCATCATTACGCGGCGCTTTGCCTTGACGCTCCGCCCAAAGAACTTTCATACCAAAGGATTTGGCAATCTGAGTAACCCGCTCACCGATAGTACCGGCACCGATAATGCCTAACGTTTTGTTCTCTAAATCAATTAGCGGAATATCCAATAGGCTAAAGCTACCTGACGCCTCCCATGTACCATCGACGACCTTTTGGTGATAATGAACCATCGCCCGCAGTGCCCCCAGCATCAGCATAAAAGTATGTTCGGGCACACTTTTGACCGCATAGCCTGCAACATTATACAGCTCGACATTATGCTCCTTACAAGCGTCACTATCGACATTATTCATGCCAGTGGCGGTCAGTTGAATGAGCTTAAGATTGGGGAGGGCAGCGATAACTTTACGGCCAATCTTAACCTTATTGGTGAGGATAATATCGGCATCCTGACAACGCTCAATAATAACGTCGTCGTTTTGCTCAGTGTCATCAAAAGTGACATAGTCGGTAACGCCTTCTGGCGCAGGTAATTCTACGCTGTCCAAAAAAGTACCTCTATCCAAAAAAACGGCTTTCATAATATAACCTTTTATAGCTTATAACTTATAACGTTGAAGGTTCAACTGACCTTGGGTTTTAATGCTGAATACAAGCTCTTAACGTTCAATGCCCGTGTTCTTTAATAAACTCGTTTATTTGCTCACACACGATATTCCACAGCTTTCTTTGCGCCGCTTTACTACCGGCACCGTGGTGTGGACTCAGAATAACGCGGGGGTAATTGTCTTTTGCCAGTTGTACGATGGGGTCGTCTGATTTCGCAGGCTCTTTTTCGAACACATCGGTGGCATAGCCTAAGATTTTATTGTTTTTTATGGCCTCTGCTAACGCGGTGCTGTCGACAATTTGACCACGGGCGACGTTGACGATTAAGGGTTTTTTATCCATTTTTGCAATGGCTTCAGCGTTAATAAGGTGTTTGGTTTCTTCTGTCAGCGGGGCGTGTAGGCTCAGCACGTCAGAGGCGGCAAGCACAGAGTCAAAGTCGGTATAAGAGTCATCGCGAGGCTTTTTACCTTTGTGCTCTGCCCAAAGCACCGTCATGCCAAACGAATTGGCAAGCTCGCCCATCCGTTTACCAATTGAGCCGACGCCGATGATGCCGATGGTTAAGTTATGGATATCAATCAGCTCTTCATCGAGATAAGACACTTGACGCGACTTTTGCCACGTACCATCGAGCACTGCATTGTGATAATGGATACCTGCGCGCATGGCGTTTAGCATAAGCATAAATCCATGTTCTGCCACACTTTGAGTCGCAAAGCCTGGCGCATTGTACACTTCGACGTCATTGTCTTTGCACGCTTCCATGTCGATTTGATTGGTACCGACAGAGGTGACTTGCAACAGCTTTAAGTTAGCCAGCGCTTCAATCACTTCACGCTCTATTCTTAATGTTCCAACAATGACAATCTCTGCATCCTGACAGCGCTCGATAATGACGCTATTATCTTGCGGCGTCTCGTAATAGGTGATGTACTCGCCTACCTTCTCTGGTGGCGTGAGTTCTAGGTCTTTTGAAAATCTTTTTTCATCCAACAGGACAGTTTTAAAAGTGTCTTTTTTTAATAACTCTTCTTTTAATAATTCTGGTTTTAATAATTCTGGTTCCATAATTTTCTCCTTTATTATGGCTTGTAATCACTGCAATTTATGTTTACTTATGATTCACGTCTATTTATTAGCCTTTAGCGCTGGCTATTCATCAGTAAATTCATTATTAGTCGTACACTGGCTTATTTTGAGACAAATAAGGGCTATAATGAAAGGTTAGTACTAGAGGTTATAATGCCATACTAAAGTAAGACTAAGCGCCTCATGCTCATGAGCCTTCATTTTATTTTATAACTCATTTTAACGTATGGGTTTGCGAGTAAATGCATCAGGCGCTTATAACTTTTGTATGAATTGTGCGTTAAGTCGCAACCATGTTCTGGGGTTAGGATAAAGTTTAATTTGAGACCATTATGGATGGAAATATGGATGGCAATGGCTTTATGCTGATAGCATTCTTGAGATAGCAGCTTTAATCTTGAAAACCTGAAAAATTAAAATACCGGTTTTCATTTTTGTATTTCTTGATATTAGTTGAGAAGGGTTTACAATTTAATAATCAATTGAAACAAATGCTTATGCCAACATATAGGTCTAAAAAACAACCAATACTGGCAAATTAACCGTATTTACTAAATCAAAGTATGGAAATTACTAACTTTGTCCTCATTAAGCTAGGTAGATAGTCACGATTATCCTTTATAATAGGATCTGACTATCAGCTTACATGTGAATAACACATTCATCGCAACGTGCAGAGTATCGTTGTTGATTATACTGAAAAACATCCTGAAATTTATTAAAAGAACTGACTGATTTATGACAATAGCAGCTTTAATCCCCGAATTCGCCGTAGGTCAACGTTATCTTTCTGACACTGAGGCCGAACTTGGCCTAGGTGTTGTTATTGATGTTGATGACCGCTGTGTGCATATTTTATTTGCTCAAAGCGAAGAGACACGGGTCTACGCTAAAAACTCTGCACCGTTATCCCGAGTAACCTTTAAGGTGGGCGACGAAATTACTGATCAAGATGGCAACTCGCATATTGTTACGGGCGTTGATGAGGTCATGGGTGTTGTTAAATACCATGTTGAGGGGCATCCGCGCGGTATTATGGAAACACGTCTGGCCGCAAATATTACCTTGGCAAAACCGCTTGAACGGCTGCTGGCGGGGCGAGTAGAGCGTGGCGATTGGTACGAGCTACGTCAAGACATATTGCGAATGCAGTCAGCGTTAGCAGGGCATCCTCTTAAAGGACTTATGGGCGCTCGCGTCGATATTATTCCGCATCAGCTTTATATTGCTCATGAAGTGGGAAAGCGTATCGCACCGCGTGTATTACTCGCTGATGAAGTGGGTCTGGGTAAAACCATTGAGGCAGGTCTAATTATTCATCAGCAGCTGCTTACGGGTAAAGCTCAGCGTGTTCTGATATTAGTGCCAGATAGCTTGCAATATCAGTGGATGATAGAGATGCGCCGTCGCTTTAATCTAAACTTTGCCCTGTTTGACCTCGTGCGTACTGCTGCGATTAAAGAGCACAATCCTGAACAAAATGTATTTGCGACAGAGCAGTGCATTATTGCAAGCCTAGACTTATTGCTTGATCATCATGATTTGTACGAGCAAGCCATGGAGGCTGGCTTTGATTTATTGGTTGTCGATGAGGCGCATCATCTGCATTGGGATAGTGAGCAAGGTGGTAATGACAAATATGAATTGGTTGCGGATTTTGCCCATGAAACACCAGGAATATTACTACTAACAGCAACCCCTGAGCAGCTGGGCGTAGAAAGTCACTTTGCTCGTTTGCGCCTGCTCGATGCTGACCGCTTTGATAACTTAGATGATTTCATTGCTGGTCAAGAAGCCTTTGTTGATACCGCTGCTGTGGCAGAAGTATTAATGGATGAAAAACCGTTGTCAGAGGGTCAGATTAATGCGCTAACCCATCTGCTTGGGATAGAAGATGACAATGAGCTTGTTACCATTAATGACGATGACCGATTGCGTACCTATGCGTTAAACCAGTTATTAGATCGTCATGGTACGGGTCGGGTGCTATTCCGTAATACACGCGATAGCGTGCAAGGGTTTCATGGGCGTACCAGCGTCCCTCATCCACTGCCGTGCCCTGACGCATGGGTGGGTAATTATCAAACCTGTGGTAAATTGCGTGAGCAGCTTTGGGGGGAGGAAAACCAACCTGATGGCGGCTGGCTTGAAGATGATCCGCGTGTGCCTTGGCTGATTAGCTTACTTAAAGAAGATCTAAAGCAACAAAAAGTGTTACTGATTGCCCGTAGTGGGGCTACGGCCGAGAGCTTAGAGGCGGTACTTCGCTTACATGCGGGTATTAAAACAGCCATATTCACAGAGCAAATGAGCTTGCTTGAGCGTGACCAAGCTGCCGCGTTCTTTGCTGATGAGGCCGGAGCTCAAATTCTATTATGTTCTGAGATTGGTTCTGAGGGGCGTAATTTCCAATTTGCCAGTCATCTTGTACTGTGGGATCTTCCCGCTAACCCAGATACCTTAGAGCAGCGTATTGGTCGTCTTGACCGTATTGGTCAGAATAAGAAAATTACCCTGCATGTTCCTTATGTAGAAGGCACCGCACAAGAGCGAATGTATAAATGGTATGACGGTGCGTTAAATATTTTTAATCATATCTCGCCCACCGCTCAGACGGTGCAAGAGCGTTTTATTGTCGACTTAAAGCCTTTGCTTGAGGGAGAAAATAGCCCAGAAAATCGTCAAGCCCTAGACCAGCTTATCGAAGAGGCCTGTCAGTTACGCCAACAGCTAGAAGCGGAGTTACAAGCAGGGCGTGACCGTTTGCTAGAATATAACTCTTGCCGACCTCGTGTGGCAGCGCGTATTGCCGATGCAATGAGTGATTTTGATGCCAATAATATGCTGCCCGCCTTTCTAGATCGTTTTTTAGCGTCTGCTAACTTAGATCACAGCGTGCAGCGCGATGGATCATGGATTGTGCATCCCCCTGAGGCTGAAAACAGTCAACATCCCGACATTGAAAACTTACCAATTTCTGAAGATGGCATGACTCTAACCTTTAAACGCAGCCAAGCCTTAGTGCGTGAAGACATGGACTTTATTACCCATGAGCATCCGCTTATGTTAGCGATATATGACATGGCAAACTCAGGCACCTTTGGTAACACCACAGTGGCAATGCTTAAGAGTAATACCGTACCTGAAGGCATGCTATTGCTTGAAGTTAACTTTAGAATCACAACCATTGCTCCAAAGGTATTGAACCTAACTGCGAACCTACCCACTCAAGTATTACGGGTATTTTTAGGTGAGCAAGGGGGCGATTTATCAGAACGCATTACCGCTGATATGATACTGCCTCATATTGAGCGCTTGGATAAAAGTCGGGCTCGTCAAGTAGTCAAAGTGCGTAGTGGCGTGATTGAGTCACGCTTTCAGGACGCTGAGACAATTGCACAAAGCAAGCTTGACGATATCAGTGCGCAAGCGTTGGCCCGCTTTAGCCAAATTTGGGAACGCGAAATTAGTCGTTTAAAAAAGCTACAGCAAGTGAACCCTAATGTTCGTGATGAGGAGATTCAGCGTTTAGAGTCTCTTAAAGCACAAGGCGAGCAAGCACTGGCTAATTTATCACTTGTTCCTGATAGTATTCGTGTATTAGTAGCCGTTAAGCCTTAAATTGGGCGATTGGTTTGATTGAATAATCAGTCGCTAATCCGGCTTGTCCCTACTATTACCCTTTTATAAACTCTCATTTAAGAGAACTTCTCTTGCGCCTCTAAAATCGCCATGCAATTTTTAAATGGCTCTCAAATCGAGGTTAAACCGCATTCATTGGATAATTCATCGCTAAATTATCCAATGTTAACCATCAATTTTTAGCTTAAGTTTTACTTTATATTTTCAGCCATGCCTTAGCGGCTGACTCATCTGAAGGGTCAAATCCTTTAACATCCAGATTGGGTAACATCCACCCTTCAATTTCAGCAATCTTTTGTATCCATTGTTGATCGCTAATAACCGCCATTTTGCCAAAATATTTCATGGTTTCCCAAAGCTTAGGCATACGGCGCATCTCTTCTATTACTGCTGAAAACGATGGCATAGCCAGATTTTCAATTCGATATAGCATTGTTGCATTCTTTGGTGCATTGTCTGAGTCAGCCTCACGAATGGCCGAAGTTGCCTGCATCCATTCATCTAATAAGCTTTTCATATCTTCTTGAGTAATTTTACCCTTTATGCAAAGCTCTATATGGGTGTCGCTAAGTTGGTTTAAGATGTAGTTCATGATTTTTCCTGATTTTATATGGGTTGGCACTTGTCTTATATGGATTGTTATAAATATAGTCAGCGAACTACTAAACGGTTACGGCGTTAACCTCGTTAAGCCTACTCCAGTAGTACTTGCACTCGGTTGCCTTGTAACCATTTTAGACTTCTTTGACTATAGTGATATTAAAAACTATAGCGCTGTAATATTACGAACCTGCATAACTAGCAAAGTATGCTACGCTTTTATTATAAATAATTTGTTAATTGTCAAAAAACTGTTAAATAACCATCATAATATTTTATAAAGTGCTAAATTATATCGATTATAAAGGAAAGGTAAGCTCTCATGACACCTGCCGTAAACCTAGCTAAAAAGCTAAAATTGGACTATCAAATTCACGAATACCATCATGATCCAAAATCTGAGTCTTATGGACTAGAAGCCGCTGATAAATTGGGTGTCCCTGCTGAGCAGGTCTTTAAAACTTTGGTGGTAGAGACCGATGCCAATAAGCTTGCAGTGGCTATTTTGTCAGTTAGTGAGACCTTAAGCTTTAAGAAAATGGCGAAAGCGCTGGGCTGTAAAAAGGTACAAATGGCTGACCCTAAAGTTGTGGAGCGAAGCACAGGCTATATACTCGGTGGCGTTAGCCCGTTAGGTCAGAAGAAGCGCCTATCAACGGTTATTCATGAATCGGCTCAAGAGCTAGCAAGTATATATATCAGTGGTGGACGTCGAGGGCTTGAAATTGAGTTACCGGTAGAGCAGCTGGCCACCGTTCTGTCTGCTAAATTTTACGATATTATCGATAGTCATTAATGCCAAAATCACTGTCTATACTGCCTAAATTGCTGGCTAAATGTTCTACTTAATACATATATGAACAGGGTAGGAACCTTTGGCCTATGAAAGTCGTGGCTAAAATAGGCCAAATATACCAGTCTATAGAGCACAGATTAAACGTTTATCTAAAGTGCACCCTATGCCGAATTTTATTGTTCAACTTATGCAAAATTAAACTATGAATACCTTGACTATCTGATTGGATTAATTGTTAATGGTTGATGCATGGGTTATAAAAAGCATGCCAATGGTTAGTCAAGCCTTGAAGGCATAGAGTTTGAGTTGCTGGTTTACAGCCGCTAATAGCTTAGGTTTCCCGCAGCGGTAAACAAGGTATAAGTCATAAAAGATAACGACTCTGTCAGCCCCTAAAGCTAATATTTGTAGGGATGTAGCAAGCTTTCTCTTATTACTCATTGTTTACTAGTATGTGATTTCAATTATTTCATCGACAAATATTTAAAGATTTGCAAGTGTTACAATTTATATTAGTTACAATAGTGTATTAATGTACAGAAACTGTAATCAATAAGTTTATACCTTGTGATTCTTCACAACTATAAATATAATAGTGTTAAGCCTAACTAATATAACTTAATATATAGTTAAGCCTATCTTAACAATAAAATAAGTGTTTTCAGACTTTCATTAACGATATGAAAAGGCTGAAAAATCACTGGTTAATCTAGTGATAAATAACTCACATCAAAAAAAGGAATAGTCATATGTCTAATAATAAATTAGAACTATTAACCCCTAAAAACTCTCAAATGATCTTTATTGATCAACAACCGCAAATGGCTTTCGGTGTTCAGTCAATTGACCGCCAAACTCTTAAAAACAACGTTGTTGGTCTTGCTAAAGCGGCTAAGGTTTTCAATATCCCAACTACAATTACAACGGTTGAAACTAAAAGCTTCTCAGGACATACCTATCCAGAGCTTCTGTCTGTCTTCCCACAAAACAAATTACTAGAACGTTCTTCAATGAACTCTTGGGATGATCAAAACGTTCGTGATGCACTGGCTGAAGGCGCTAAAAATGGCCGTAAAAAGGTTGTAGTCTCAGGGTTATGGACTGAGGTTTGCAACCTTTCATTTGCTTTATCTTGCATGCACGATACCGATTATGAAATCTATATGGTTGCTGATGCTTCTGGCGGTACTTCAGCGGATGCTCATAAATATGCAATGGATCGTATGATTCAGGCAGGTGTTGTTCCTGTAACGTGGCAACAAGTTCTACTTGAATGGCAACGTGATTGGGCTAACAAAGATACTTATGATGCAGTGATGGATATTGTTAGAGAGCATTCAGGTGCTTATGGTATGGGTGTTGATTATGCTTATACTATGGTGCATGGCGCTCCAGAACGTGCTCAACATGGCGAAACTATTGGTCCAAACCCAGCTAAATAATGTTTTAATTTAAATACTTTTGATCTAAAGTATTCATTAAAACTGATTAACTGGTTATAAAAGGATTAGTTGAGTATGAGAAGTCGTAAGTAAGTTTCGGTTTCCTCTACTTGATTAATCCTTTCTTTTTTTTTGAACCCTAAAGAGTATATAAATTATGAAAATTTATATTGCATCATTGATTGTAGGGATTCTGGTTGGTGTTATTTATAGTTTAGTTAATGTGCGTTCACCTGCCCCCCCTACTTGGGCTCTGGTTGGTTTATTGGGTATGTTAATTGGCGAGCAAGCTATACCTTATATCAAGCAACATTTTTCTAATAGTTCCGCCCATGTACAGCAGGCAGATCAAACAATAACTTCTCAGCATAACTCGGATACTTAATAATCCATAAAATTTTAATGTAGAAGCGTTTTTGTCATGCTGCTGGATCTACCTACTTTCCACCGTGTTATTTTAATATTGCAGCGGTGCAGTATTAAAAGTAAGAGATTAAAATTAAGAGATAAAAAGTAAGTAATAGTGGCTTATTTATGAGAATTACGGTCTATGTAATTTACCTACTTATTAGATTATTAGTAGAAACTACTATTACTAAAATTAAGTGTAAACTTTATAACACTCAGTAAGATCATTTCTGTAGTTAAATAGGGGGCAGTATCAATAGATGATTTAGTTATGAGGCCTTTTACTATATAGGTTATTGTGCAAGATAGGTTATTGTGCAAGTTTAAATCTATAGCTTCATTTAAATTAATTTTGGTTTGCCACACGGTTACCTATACGATTTTAATAGGGTGTCATCTGGTACTGATATAGTCTATAAAATAGTCTAAAAGTCCTAAAAAATTCGTTACCTGAAATTTTCTTACTCTCATTTCAATAGGATAACAATATGACACATCCAGATATTATTTATTTTAACGGTAATATAACCACGCTTAATCCTAAAAACCCTACGGCAACAGCTGTGGCTATCAAGGATGGCCGCTTTATCAAAGTCGGTACTGACTCAGAAGTGCTTGATTTGGTAGGCAGTAATACTAAATCGATAAATCTCAAGGGGCGTAGCGTATTACCTGGCCTATTTGATAACCACACTCATGTTATTCGTGGTGGTCTAAACTACAATATGGAACTGCGCTGGGATGGGATTCGCTCTTTGGCGGATGCGATGGCGATGTTAAAAGCGCAAGTTGATAAAACGCCTGCTCCGCAATGGGTACGTGTTGTTGGCGGCTTTACTGAGAACCAGTTCGTAGAAAAACGTATGCCAACAATAGATGAAATTAATGCGGTGGCTCCTGATACCCCTGTTTTTATCCTGCACCTATATGACCGTGCTATATTAAACGCAGCAGCTCTGCGCTCTGTTGGCTATACAAAAGACACTCCAGAACCACCGGGCGGTGAAATTCAACGTGATGTGAATGGTAATCCAACGGGTCTTCTATTGGCCAAACCAAATGCAACCATCCTTTATGCTACTTTGGCAAAAGGTCCTAAATTACCCTTTGAATATCAGCTTAACTCTACTCGTCACTTCATGCGTGAGCTTAACCGCTTAGGGGTTACGGGTATTATTGATGCAGGTGGTGGGTCACAGAACTATCCAGATGATTATGAAGTCGTACAAAAGCTTCACGATGAAGATCAACTAACCGTGCGCATGGCTTATAACTTATTCACTCAAAAGCCTAATGAAGAAAAAGAAGACTTCTTGAAATGGACGTCCTCAGTGACTTATAAGCAAGGCGACGATTACTTCCGCCATAATGGTGCTGGTGAAATGCTGGTATATTCAGCTGCTGACTTCGAAGACTTTCGTCAGCCACGTCCTGAAATGCCAGCAAATATGGAAGAGGACTTGGAAGAAGTTATTCGTATTCTTGCGCAAAACAAATGGCCGTGGCGTCTTCATGCAACCTATGATGAAACCATTGAGCGGGCATTAAACGTTTATGAAAAGGTCAATAAAGAGATTCCTTTTGAAGGTTTAAATTGGTTCTTTGACCACGCTGAGACCATTTCTCAAAAGTCTATAGATCGTATTGCTGAGCTTGGCGGCGGTATTGCGGTACAACACCGTATGGCTTATCAAGGCGAATATTTTGCAGAGCGATATGGTACTGCTGCTGCTTCGAACACCCCACCAATTAAGCAAATGCTTGACAGTGGAGTTAACGTCTCCGCTGGTACAGATGCAACACGGGTTGCCTCTTACAACCCTTGGGTATCATTATCATGGTTAATCAGTGGACAAACTGTAGGTGGTATGCAAATTTATGATCAAGACAATCTACTTGACCGTGAAACTGCGCTGCGTATGTGGACGGAGAAGGTGGCTTGGTTTACCAATGAAGTGGGTAAACGTGGCCGTATCGAAGAAGGTCATCTTGCTGACTTTATCGTACCAAACAAAGATTTCTTTAAAGTTCCTGAAAATGAAATACCGTTCTTAACGTCAGATTTAACCGTTGTTGGTGGTAAGAGTGTGTATGGAGCAGGCGAGTTTTCTGACTTTGATTCGCCAATACCTCCAGCAATGCCAGATTGGTCACCTGTGAATCAATACGGTGGTTATGCCGCGTGGCGCGAGCCTGAAGGGGCCGGTAAAAACTCATTAGCGCCTCTGCAAAATCAAGCGGCTATGGCAGCATCTTGCGGATGTTCAACGGCATGTACCATTCATGGTCATAACCATGCAAAAGCATGGCAGTCTAAAGTGCCTGTCTCTAATTTCAAAGATTTCTTTGGCGCATTTGGTTGCTCTTGCTGGGCGGTTTAACAGCCTAAGTTAAATGCGTAAAGAAAACGTAGTATGTCCACGGTTCTTTGCTTTTAAAATCCCGGTGAAATTAATTTTCAGCGGGGTTTTTTACTGTTATATTTATACTAAAAACTAGGGCGCGTCCTCCATTCGTACAATTGCATTTAAATGGGCGAAAAATAGCTAAATCTTGTCATACCACGTCAAATAACGGGGAAATATCTCGATATTTACCTATTATTTTCCTTGTCTGACTGCGATTTATCTTATTTTTATCTCCATTTTCAAAATGAGGACACGCCCTAGTGTAAGGGAACTTGTTCTCATACCCTTTCGCAGTATGAATAAAGGTTATAAGATTAAGTTTGGGCAAGCGCAGCCATATCGAATGAAAAATTATAAGGTAAACTCATGAGTGTAAATGAAGTTCAGGATAAAAATGAAAGCGCAGAGGGGCATACCGCCTCTGAGAATGTCACTTTCTGGCAGAGATATGAAATACCAGTCATGCTAACAACAGTGGGCGGTGCGATTGATACTATTGGTTTTATCGGTCTATTTGGTTTCTTCACGAATCATGTGACAGGAAACTTGGTAATGGCGGGTGCTGGGATAGTTGAGGGCGGCGCTGGTTTATGGGTTAAACTTGGGGCCTTGCCTGTATTTTTACTGACAGTGATAGCTACCAAACGGGTTATTGTTAAACGTAAAGCCAACAAACCTATACTCAGTGACTTACTTTTTGCTGAAGTCGCCTTTTTAACAGCCTTCTTATTAGCAGCACTATATTTCGGACCGTTTACTCAAGCCGGTACTATTGAGGTAGCCTTTACAGGATTCTTGGGTTTAATAGCCTTTGCCATTCGTAATACAGCAGGTAAAACGGTTATGGGTAAAATGAATCCGACGTTACTTATGACCGGTAATACTACTCAGTTAGGTATTGATATATCAGACTATCTATTTGATCGTAATAACTGTAACTTTAAAAGTCTAAAACACAGCTTTACCATCGTCGCCAGCTTTACCATTGGTGCGTTTGTAGGTGCTGTATTATATATGGTAATCGGGTTTTGGGCGATAGCACCCTTCATTCCACCAGTACTCTATGCAGCAATAAAGATGCGCAATAAACAAGCTTTAAAGCAGGCTACTAACCCTTAATAACTTGTCGTTATTATGGTGCTGTCATTCAAGTTGGCAGGTATTGGGCTATCGTCTATTAACTTTGCGTACGGTCAGTATGTTTGTTTTAGGACAATAAGTAAGCGTATAAAACGCCATTAAAAATGCCAGTCACATTTAACTGACTGGCATTTTAATGAAAAAGATTTGTGGTTATTCTTGCTCTATAATGGTTGATAGGCTGATATTGCTATTAATCAAGAAAAGCAAAATTATCAATGTCCATAGACATCATAGACTCACTTGGTGCCACCATGCTTTCGGCATGACCTGAAGTGCGAGGTAAGATTTTATCAAAGTAAAACTCTGCTGTTTGCACTTTTGCAGTATAAAATTCCGGTGCTTCTGTACCGCCTTCTTCTAATTTCTTAAAGGCAACTGCCGCCATACGTGCCCAGTGATACGCCATCATCACATAGCCCGAGTACATTAAGTAATCTTCAGAGGCAGCAGAAATAACCTCAGGGTCTTTACGTGCCATTAGCATCAGGCGTACGGTTAATGTGTTCCACTCTGCACATAGTTTAGTCAATGCCCATACAAATTTGCGCATGTTTTTGTCAAGGGCATACTCGCTACACCACTTCATGATACTAGAGGTATAATCACGAATAATTTTACCTTTAGACTGCATGATGACTTTGCGACCCAACAGATCTAATGCTTGTACGCCAGTCGTGCCTTCATATAAGGTGGCAATGCGAGCATCACGGGCAATCAGTTCCATCCCCCATTCTTTGATATAGCCATGTCCACCATATACTTGCTGACCATGTTTTGCCGCTTCGATGCCCAGCTCAGTTAAGAAGCCTTTCAAAATAGGCGTATAAAAACCAAGCTTATCATCCCATTTTTCAAACTCTTCATCATTACCGGTTGCAATACCTTCACTCATTTTATCAGCATAGCGGGCAGCATGATAAATCATCGAACGACCGCCTTCAGCAAAGGCTTTCATCGTCAATAGCATACGGCGCACATCTGCATGATTAATGATAGCATCCGCTACTTTATCGGGCTCTTTCGGGCCTGATAACGCACGCATTGAGCGACGCTCTTTGGCATATGGTAGCGCATTTTGGAAAGCCAACTCACAATGTGCAAGGCCTTGGATACCCGTACCAATACGTGCCGTGTTCATAAAGGTAAACATCGCTTTAAGACCTTTATTGGGTTCGCCAATTAAATAGCCCGTGGCATCATCAAAATTTAGTACACAGGTAGCGGATGAACTGATGCCCATCTTATGTTCGATTGAACCGCAAGTAACGCCGTTACGATCGCCTGCTTCGCCCTCAGGGTTTGGAATGAACTTAGGGACTATAAACAGTGAAATACCACGTGTGCCTTCAGGAGCATTTGGCAAACGAGCCAACACAATGTGGATGATATTATCGGTTAAGTCGTGCTCGCCACTTGAGATGAAAATTTTAGTGCCGTTAATTTTATACGTGCCGTCGTCTAGTGGCTCAGCTTTACTTTTAACTTGACCTAAATCAGTACCTGCTTGTGGCTCTGTTAAGCACATGGTGCCTGACCAAGTACCTTCAACTAACTTTGGCAGATAAACGTCTTTTTGCTCATCCGTTCCGTATTGCAGTAGTGTATTGATACAGCCTGTGGTTAAACCAGGATACATTGCCCAAGGCCAGTTTGCTGTACCAATCATTTCAGACTTAATCAGGTTTAAAGACATCGGCAGGTTCATACCGCCGTACTGTTCAGGGTACGAAATACCTTGCCAGCCTCCTTCTACAAATTGGTCATAAGCATCTTTAAAACCTTTTGGCGTGGTTACTTCGCCATCTTTAAAGTGGCAACCTTCTTCATCAGCAGGTTGATAAAGGGGGGATACTACATTTTCAGCAAAATCTGCCATCCCCTGAAGAATCATATCTACCGTTTCAGGGTCGGCATTTTCGCCATTACTTAAATCTTTGAAATGAGTTTGATAATCAAAAACATCGTTTAGCAAAAATTTCATATCACGCAGAGGTGCTTTATAACTTAACATAATAATCTCTCTTAAATTGGTGGAGTCGGCAAAGGGTAATGAGCTATTGAAATAATAATTTTAAGACGTCATGAGGTATATAATCTAAATTAGTATAAGTCTAATTATGAAAAATTCCCATTATGAAAACTATTATTCATGAGTTACATACGTACTGATAGAAATTAGTTATAATATTTTATCATGATGTTTTAAATACCGATATTGCTCACAAGCGTTTAATTTTAAACCGCTAAGTGGCTATTCATATCATAATTTAAGCCCTGACAGAAATAACGTCGAAGGTTATAATGATAGTGCTAACCCAAAAAATCTACCGTATCCAACGCTTAAGCCATCCTAATGGGGTGGCTTAAGGTGTTATGGTTGGCAGAAAGACTTATAGGTTTATTTTTATCCTGATGCCTTTTTTATAATCTGCTTAAGGTCTCTATAAGTAGCTTAAATTCATCACATTGAGTGAAATAGAAAGAGGGTGCGTTTTTAAACAGGTTTCAGGGTATGAACGCTTTTGAATTAAGTATCAACCTAAATTTCATAATTTCATAGTATTCCTAATCTAAATTGTGACCCCCTTTATTATGCCTAAGAGCCGTTTAAAACAACTTGCCAGTCGAGAAGTCGCCCATCTTTTTACCATTCAATCGAGTGATAGGCCGTGGCACCTTGTGGTGGTTGCAGGGGCAACTATTAGTCTGACCATTTTCGCAGGTGCTTTAACCGGGGAGCTACCGACGGGCATCCTTGCGTCACTTGGTGCGATGATTATCTTAAACCAACCAAGCAATGGGAACTTGGTGCAGCGCCAAAGCCTGTTATTTCTATTAGGTGTGGTCATGAGTCTAAGCTTTGGAATGGGTATGTTTGCACAAGTTTTACCGGAGCTTAGGCTGCCTATATTGGGGATGGTGGTGTTGTGTTTGGTTATTTTAGGACGATATTTACGTCTACCGCCGCCGGGGTGTTTGTTTATAATGATGGCGAGTGTTATCGCTTTATTTATGCCAGTCTCATGGGAAGATATTCCTTCAAAAATAGCCATAGTCGCTGGAGGCAGCGCATGGGCGTGGTTTACGGCCTTGCTTTATAACGTATTTGTGGTTCGCCCAGAGTCGCAGCATGCAGCACCAAGTTGGGGTTATGAAAAGGGGCTGTTGACTGAAAGTGTGATTGTTGCCGTGTTTGTATTGCTCTCATTAGAAGTCGGGTTATTGCTTAATCTTTCATACCCGTATTGGGTGCCAGTCAGTTGCTTCATCATATTACAAGGTATGCACCTGCGTACTATGTGGATTAGGCAGTTGCATCGCATTTTAGGTACTGCCTGTGGTGTATTTATTGCGTGGTTTTTATTGGCGATGTCACTGCCCCCAGTCGGTGTGGCAATAGCCTTATTCCTGATGTTTTTATGGATTGAGACTATGGTTGTGCGTCATTACGGGCTGGCCGTTGTGATGGTTACACCGCTGACTGTTTTTATTGCTGAATATAGCCGAGATACTCAAAACGTGCTGGCTGATGTGGGCGTTATGTCTTATCAAGGGATCGTACAAGCCAGATTCATTGATACCTTATTAGGATGCTCTATTGCATTAGTTGGTGGGTTAATCATGCATTCAACGTGGTTAAGAAAACCATTAATGATATTGGAATCTAAGCTTATCAGTGATAAGAAGGAGTGAGAATAAACACCAATCAAAAAAGTAAGGCTTTTGCTAGGGCGTGGCGTTAATTACCGTAATTTGCATTTTATGGGTAAAAAATGGCTAGATTGCCGGTATACTTTGTCTGATTTTAAGCAGATATGCCGCTATTTTTTCTTTAAATCATTACCGCGCATAACCATAAATGCATGGCAATATGACCAAATACATTCAAGACAGAATAACTTAGGGTTAGACTATGACTATGCCTATGATAAGCCTGAGCCGAATTTAACGCCCTCTCTAACCTAACGTCATGGCTAAGGCTCTATAAAGATAGTGTATCCACTCGCCTTCCTGTCCATCGCTCGAAACTAAGTGCGGCTTGACCCATCAACATGCCATATCCATCAGAGGTTTGCGCCTGCAATGCGTGGAAGTGATTTAAAAAGGGTAGGTCGCGACCATACATCATGTCATAAGCATAGCTGCATTCTAGAGCTCTTGATAGGGGAAGCGTATCAGCTGATAGTCCGATAGATGTGGCATTGATAATAAGGTCAAATCTACCTTCGAGTTCATGAATGGTACAGGCAGTTGGTTGAATCGCAGCAATCTGAGGATGAGCATCGCCCAGCTCATTAATCAGCTTATCTGCCTTACTTATCGTACGATTGGCAATAGTAAGTTGGCTTATTCCTGCCTCGACTAACGGTAAAACAACGCCACGGCATGCACCGCCCGCACCGATGATAGCCACCTTAGCGCCCTTTATAAGCCAATCTAACTGATACAAATGATTGACTAGACCTTGTCCATCGGTATTATCACCATAAATATTACCATCTTTAAGCATCAAGGTGTTGACCGCACTAGCAACCTGAGCATGAGGAGAAAGACCGCCACGTTCAGCGCAAAATTGGTAAGCCATTTGTTTAAAAGGTACAGTAACATTTGCACCCACACCGCCACCATTAAAAAAAGCTTCAACCACTGCGATAAAGCTCTCAGAGTTATCAGGGCAATATTGCTTTGCGTAGCGAATATGCACACCAGTTTGTTTCGCAAATGCTTTATGGATAGTAGGGGATTGGCTATGGGAAATAGGGTTACCAATAACCATAAAGTGATGAATTGCAGTTTGCGGGTCTAGGTAACGCTTGTCTTCACGCTGTTCATTAAATAAAGAATTTGGGATAGACTGCTCGGCTTGTGGTGTAGAGTGTGTCATGGTTCTCTTACATTCCTTGGGTTGTACCGTCAAAGTAATTTGAAACGGTCACTCTATTCTATTGACCTCGGTTACTGTATCAGCTTTAATTAAAAGCAGTTATATTTAATAGCGATTATCTATAATTAGTTGGCTTAGCCCATTTTAGACTACTTTAACGGTAACAGTCTCTAGTGTATGCACAGTTTTACCGAGCCAGTGCTATCGTTTATAGTCGTCATTTATATCAGCGGTTTTATTATAACAAAGTTGCCATTCTATAGAGAGCTCTCTGTAATATTGAGTAGGCTTTGCATACTTTTTCCACTATGCAGTTACCCCAGTTTTATATAAACTAAGCACTTGCTCAAGCAATGAGTGTTGATGACCCAAGAACTAGCTCAACGACACAATTAAATGTATGTAAAAAGGTGAGTGAATGATTTCTGCTATAGCAACACAGTTTAGATTAAAAAACTTTGCTGTCGCTCGTCTGAGTGTACTCGGGTTGGCAGCGTGCTTATTTTTCACAGGGTGCAGTCAAACAGAATCTACCGCGCAAGAACAAGAACTGGCTGAACAAGCACTGCCAAGCAGTCGGAAACAAAACGATGCATCTACAGCGAACAGCGATGTAAAAAGTAGCGACAATGCCGAGAGTAAACCTGAAGGCAAGCCAGTTAGTTATGATGTTCAGAGCTGGAATAAAGGTAAAGTTGAGCACTTTAGTATTGATGATATTGATAAAATGAAACGTATATTTGGTAAAGTGGCAGTAACTGATGAGAATAGTTTAGATTACGCTAGCAATATTGCCACCAAATATCGCTTTATGAAAGGCGAAGATCCCTATCTCGACATTATTGATTCGACAGAATACTTAGAATATGGGTGGTATTATGCTAACCCTGATGATTCGGATGCCGAAAAAGAAATAAGCATCAATCACGCTAAAAAAGCCTACTTAGCGGCTCAGGGTTTGATGGGCCCAGAGGGTGCAAAGGTAGTTGAAAACATGCTAGCTGGCCAAATTATCAAAGATAAGGAGGTGGGTTCACAGCAAGTTGCTTTGGCAAAATGTGAGTTTTATAGTTGTATGCTGATCCTCAAAAAATCTGTTTAGTTGTCTAGACAAACCGTACTATATAGTCGAAAAATTAATTTAAACAAACTGATTTAAATCAAGTCATTTAAAAAGCTAGTCTAAAACAGTCATAGGGCAATTGAGCACATATAGTCCGTGTTTAGAATGACGTTGATTATCGTCACAGTAGTTTAGTCTTTTATAAGGAAGTACACATGTTGCAGACCATGAAGTGGTATCAGTTAGAGGATACTGGCGTGGTATGCACCCTTCCTGCCCCAAACCAGCCATCATTGCTGTCGCCCAGTTTAAGAGGACTTGCATATGGAGATGGTTTTTTTACCACGATGGGTGTTTATCAAGCTCATATATTGTGGCAAGACTACCACAAGGCTCGGTTGAACCACCATCTAAACGCCCTCTATTTACATCTTACCTCTGAGCGTCAGCTGGGTCTTTGGCTTGCCGTCACTGAGCTTGCTGATAGTATTGAGCATGGCCTGATTAAAGTCATTGTGACTCGTCAACAGCAACACTTGCGGGGTTATGCGCATTCTTCAAAACTATCTGAGAATAACTGCCATGTTTGGATAGGCGTTAAGTCCACTCAGCCACTTGCCACTCAAACAGCTGATTTTTTAACCCGTTCTACTGATTCTTTAGGTCATCGTCTATCTGTGAATTCTGGCAAAGTTGTTTTGCAGCAACCCTCTATTGTAGCCACATGTTTAGACGCACAGTTGGCTTGTTTGCCACCGTCTTTAGCCGGTATCAAGTCATTGAACTGCTTAGATAGTGTGCTGATAGCTGGCGAGCTTGAGCAGCGTAAACTAGCCTATCCCGATCTTGCTGAAGGGCTAGTACGAGATATGACCGGCTCATGGGTAGAAGGGGTAATGAGTAATGTGTTTTATCAGCTCAACGGTGGGGCTGAAGGGGAATGGTACACCCCACCGATTGTATCATCTGGTGTGAACGGGGTCATGCGTCAAGTGATTATGGATGAAATGGACTCATCAGGTGCGCCAGCTCAAGAACGGATCTTAAGGGATGAAGATTTACTAAATTTAAAGGCGATGTTCTTTTGTAATGCGGTGCGGGGTGTTATTCCTGTGCGAGAGTTGGTTTTGTTATCGGGTCAGTTGTTGGACTTATGTTTAGATACCTTTCCATTTAATGAGCTCTGATATCAGACCAAACTCCGATATTTTCACAATTGAACCGTTAGCTCAGCTTAAGTCCTCTATCTTTAATAAAAATAGTCCAGTTTACGGTAGTGCCCATTCCCTAGAAATTCGATAATACCTTTATCTCGTAATACCTGAAGTTGTTGACGAATTTTAGCGTGAACATTGTTATTGTTTGGATGACGCAATTTTAAATGGTCGCTAAATTCGTAAGCTTGTTTAAGCGTAAAGCGTTCAGGCAGCTTATCCACGCACTGCATCACATCCATAGTCCATCCGCGGTTTGATATGGTTTGTTGGCGTAAAAACGTGCATTTTTGAAATAGCTCAATAACATTAGCGCGCTTAATGACTTGTTGGTTCTTTACCAAAAAAACTTTGCCATATTCGGGCACTTGACGTAAATCAATATTACAGCCAACCCAACCTGCCCGTTTTGCGGTGGGTAATAGGGGTGGACGTTTGATAATGATTTCTGGAGTAAAAAAATGCTTTGGAATAATTAGAAAGTTGTTAATGTAATCTTTAGAATAAGTTAGGAAAAAGAAGTTGGGATTCTCGTTACTATTGATGCGGTCAATCATGGTGGCGTAAGCACCATCATTGATTATTAAGCTGAGTTTGGCTTTTTTGCTTTTCAGTTCAAACTGTTCATTACAGGCTTTACAATAAAAGTCTGCCACAGGTCGATTATTGGTAAATTTACTTAAGGGGTCATTTCCGCAATTTGGACAATAACCACACTTATTTACCCAATCTTCGCTAAGGACACGAATAATTTGGCTTGCAGATTTATAGCCTTTGGCTAACTGTTTATTGAACGTTAAATGCATAACCAAGCCCTAGTTTGAATATAAAAGACAGTTAAAAGCAATACGTAAAACGAATGCCCATTGAATAAGTACCTATTCAGTGCTAAATTCTAGCAAAAGTTTATTTGCGAGTGGACATGAGTAATTCTACCTCTAATACCCCAAATTCAGAACATAATAAACCCGATGATAATGCATTACAGGGTAATAAACCGACATCCGAGGGCCAAAAGCCGATAACGGATGATACGGTACATACCGATGTATCCATTATCTGTGGCGAGCAATCAACGCATAAGAAACCTTCCTCTAGTAAGTCCTCTGGCCCGACATCAAAGCGAAGCTACCAAATAATGCTTGTCTTAGGCCTTATGGCGGCGTTTGTGCTGGCTATGGGCTATCAAACTTTATTTGGTCATGCAAAGCGAGCGGCGGGCGATGTGATTGTGGAGGAAGGTCAGAGTTATTACGGGTTTTTGCCTCAGTTTCAGCGTGATGTGCCTTTGTTTTCAGCGAATCTCGCCAAACTATACATTAGGTCTGTTAATACGCCTTTGCATGCAGGTACATATGAAGTCCCTGAAAACGCCAACTTAGTGCAATTGATGGAGGTGTTTAAGGAAGGCCCGAAGGTTGAAGTAGTGACGGTACAGATCATTGAAGGCAAGACTGCGGCTGACCTATATAAAGCCTTGGCAAGCAACGACAGCATTACGTTAAAAGTGTTAGAAGCTGACGGTACGCCAAAGGCTAATTTTAAGCAGCTTTTGGGTATTGATGCTTTTACCCCTAATGGAGAATTTTCAGATAATTTGGAAGGGTGGTTTACGCCAGATACTTATTATTATAACCCAGGGGTAACAGACAAGCAGGTATTAACAGATTTATACCAAAATCAACAAGAAGCCTTAGCTGAAGCGTGGGAAAATCGTGCAGAGGGGCTGCCTTATCAAACGCCTTATGAGGCGTTGATAATGGCGTCTATTATTGAAAAAGAGACCAGTATACCTAGTGAGCGTGAGCTGGTGTCAGCTGTATTTGTGAACCGTCTCAAAAAAGGGATGCGCTTACAAACCGACCCGACCATTATCTATGGCATGGGCAAGCGCTATAATGGGGATATTAGGCGTCAAGATATTAATGAAAAAACAGCCTATAATACCTATCAAATAGAGGGGTTACCTCCCACCCCAATTGCGCTACCCTCTCATGCGTCCATCAAGGCTGCAATGCACCCCGCCGAAAGCGATGCCTTATATTTTGTGGCAACAGGTACGGGTGGGCATAAATTTACCAATACACTCGCTGAGCATAACAAAGCAGTGCAGGCGTACCTTAGTGTGATGCGAAATAAAAAGACTGAGTCAGAATCTGACACAACGACTGAGCCACAATTACTTCAGGATAACCCAGAAACGACACAGGTCATTAACTAATGCAAGCTGGCAAATTTGTTACATTTGAAGGCACCGAAGGCGTGGGTAAAAGCACGGCCATTAATTATCTCTGCCAGCGATTAACGCATGAGGGAATACCTTTTGTTCGTACTCGTGAGCCAGGCGGTAGCCCATTTGCTGAGCAATTGCGCGCGCTATTACTAAACCCAAATACTGATATTGAGGCTGATACTGAGTTGCTACTGATGTTTGCAGCACGTAGTGACCACTTACATAAGGTAATTATGCCCGCTCTTGACACGGGAAAATGGGTAATTTGTGATCGTTTTACTGACTCATCAGTGGCTTATCAGGGTTATGGACGTGGTAAAGGAGAGGCACGTGCGCTGCAAAAAATTCAAAGCTTAATAAGCCATTTTGTTCCGCGTATGCCAGATACTACTTTATGGCTTGATTTACCCGTTAGGCTAGGAATGGAGCGAGCGGGTAAGCGCAGTGAAGCAGATAGGTTTGAACAAGAAGCCATTGCCTTCTTTGAGCGTGTTTATCAAGGTTTTAAAGCGCAATATGAAGCGGAGCCAACTCGAGTGCATCGCGTTGATGCCAGCGGTAATGAGCAACAAGTAGGCCAACGCATATGGGAAGTTGTGCAGTCACCTTTATGGCAATAAATGACTCTATGAGTAAGTCGGGTTTGAATTGTTACGTTAGTGATAAATTTTTGCTTTAATAGGGCGCATAAAAAAGAGCAACCCCTTGGCTGCTCTTTTTTTATGGACTTAAGTTGGGCTCTCATTTGCTATAGTCAAAGAAGTCTAAAATGGTTACAAGGCAACCGAGTGCAAGTACTACTAGAGTAGGCTTAACGAGGTTAACACTGTAACCGTTTAGTAGTTCGCTGACTATATATTCCCATTTACATACCCACGCTATGATTAAGCGCTCCAAGCTAGACTTGAGTATCTAGAATTGAGTCACTAGACTTCAGTACCTAGGCACGCCAAACCTAAAAGCTATTTAATTAAGGTTTTTTATCAGCTTCCATCTTACGTGCCAATGTATCTGGCAGGCGTTCAGGGTCTAGCGAGCCATCTGATTGCTTTGGCGCTTTTGAGTTACCGTTCACACTTGATGGCGTTGATTTCACTGCCTTGGCCTCTGGTTTGGGAGCTTTTAGCTGCTTTTCCAGTTGTTTCTCAGTGGCATAAATAGGATCATAAACTTCTTGTGCCAGTCCTTTAGTCGCTCTTCTCTCTGGTGCTTTAGAGGCTGCATCAAATTGAGCGTCAGCCATCGCTCTGGCCTGTTCTTGTTTGTTGGTTACATCCACAGGCTTTGGTTGAACGTCATCTTCAATGACCAGTGCAACCAATTTTCGGTCACGTGGTATCTCATTGTCAAAACTGTCTGTAATGACAAATAATCGCCCTTCTTTGTCTACAGTATAAAGAGGAACAAACTGCTTATTATCAGCTCGATACTGACTATAGCTATAGCTGTCAGTAATATTGGTAATTTTTATACGTGCTTTTTTAGATAGCATACTTGCCATCTTGGTATAGGTGGCGTCTTTACCAAATAACCAGCGCGACTTGTAGTTCGATTTTTTCTCTTCCCGCTCACTTTTAGACTTATCATCAGTAAATTTTAATCGGAAAACGTGCCGTTCACCAAATTCATGACGAAAATGAAGCTCACTTAACGTATTCATCTCTTTATCGGTACTCATAGCGAATAAATTACCAATACCAATAAAGTCTAGATGACGGTCAGCATGGTCAGAGATGGGGTTACCAAAGTAGGTGCGCAGTCCAGCCATGCGTGCTTTTGCAATATTTGTATAGTTATTATGTGCTACCAATACCTCAAAGCCTTGTTCTCTAAGTGATTCAGCAACCAATAGCGCCACTGGGTTTGAGCCCACAATCAATACGCCGTTACTTTCAGGTTCACGTACGCCTAATATATTGCCTATCATTTTGGCGCCTAAGCCCTGAATAAGTACCGTACCGATAATAATTATAAATACAAGCGGTACAAGCAGTTCAACCCCTTGAATATCATATTCTTGCAAACGAATGGCAAATAACGAGGAAATGGCGGCAGCAACAATACCGCGCGGGCCAATCCAGCTAATCATAAGCTTTTCGGTAAACTTAAGGTTTGAGCCTATCGATGATGCCCAGACGGCAAGTGGCCGAGCTATGAACATAACAACAGCGAGTAATATTAGACCTTGGAAACCAACACTTAGTAGGTTATCAAGCTGCACTCGAGCCGCCAGTACAATAAATAAAACTGAAATTAAGAGTACCGTGAGGGATTCATTAAATTCTAATATTTGGTCACGTGGAAAACCTTTCCAGTTGGCTAAAGCGACACCCATAACGGTTACGGCAAGTAGACCCGACTCATGTTCTAAATGGTTTGAGAGTGAAAATAAAACCAAGACAAACGCCAACGTAAAGACATTGTGCAAAAATTCGGGAAGTAAGTGCCGTTTAATAAGGTTCGCTAATACAAAGGCACCGAACATACCTATCGCACACGCAATGACAACGATTTGTAAGAATAAGAAGATACTATTACCCTGACCGCCAGAAATGATGTACTCGTACACCAATACCACCGCAATTGCACCCACAGGATCAATAATAATGCCTTCCCATTTTAAAATGTTAGAGATGGTTTTATTGGGTCTGACACTGCGTAGTAATGGCATAATGACAGTGGGGCCGGTCACACATACCAGTGAGCCAAATAATAAGGCAATAAGTGGGTCTACATCAAAGAGTATATAGGTGGCGAGTGCTACTATAGCGATTGTAATTAGAACGCCAGTGGAAACTAACCCTTGTACCACTTTACCATGTTGCTTAATTTCATCGAATTCAAGCGTCAGTGAGCCTTCAAATAAAATAATGGCAACACCGAGTGAAATGAATGGAAACAACAAGTCGCCAAGAACAGCATCTGGATCAAAATAGCCCAAAATAGGGCCAACCAAAATACCAATCAGCAATAAAAATAAAATAGACGGTTGTTTCAAATACCAAGCAAGCCACTGGGCAGCAATGCCAAGTCCAACTACGCCAGATAAAAGTAAGGCGGTATCCATGAAAAGGTCCTTGTATTTATGACATCATCACGATGTGGTTTTATATCAGCATACGCGTAGCTATTTTGATATGTAGACAATTCATAGCTAACAAGTTACTGACATACTTCAAATTTCTCTTCAAGCTCAGTATAGATTTCACGTCTCAAAAAGACGACATTTAATATGAGACAACTCATTTTAGATATTGAGGTCTATAATTAATACGGTTGCAAATTAAGGGTCATGTCGTAGCAGTTTTCGACGAGACTATTAAAAGGCTAAGCTCCAAAATAAAAGTCTAAGCTCTAAAAATAATAAAGCCTAGTAATTACTAGGGCGTATTGAGTATTTGCCAATAGGCATTACCAAGTAAATAAGACCGCCTAAATAGGCAATACTTATCTTAAAAGAGATAAACTCTAATCTATTCATAACGAATATTAAAGCGCATTCTGCCACCTATTCCAAATTTAAGATTGGGATATTAGCAGTAATAAAAATCGCAAAATACACATCTACCAAGTTAAATGATAGCGATATATGATGACGGCAAATTGACAGAATACCTTAAATACAAGCTAAAATCAGCGCTTAGTGCATGTTATTATATCACGATATAAACAAGTACATTTATGCGCATGTTTGGCATACGTAGATGACATAGCCTCTATAAATAAAGGCACAAATAAGCGTAATTATTGATGTAGTTAACTAAACAACTAACAGTTGTAATTAATGTGTGTGATTCATCTGATATACATGCTTTTGATATATAGAGATAGCAGAATAATTGACGAGTGGGTTTAATTAACATCTCAAACACGCATATAGTTCTCCAAGCTTAAATCTTATAGGACAACATTTCTACAGCGTTGAAAAGAATGAAGGCAAGAAACAATGCAAAGACAGAATGATGCCAAGAATAATCACAAGAAAGATGCCAGTTTAGTTGATGGTTGACCCGACTTATTTAATTTTAAAAAATCAGTATAACGATATTTATATAAAATCAAGGATACTTTTCATGACTAAAATTACCCACAACTCTGATGTCATAAGCCACCGTGTAGACAAATCTATTAAGTTAAAACCATGGTTAAGTAATGAATTTAAACCCTTAGAGTTATTTCAGTCACTTAAACAAATGAGTGCATCTGGGCTTATTGTCCTCAGTACTATGGGGGCCTTACCTGTAGCACTGTTGCCAACTCAAGCGACTGCCGCTGTGAGCGCAACTGACTTCTCTGAGTTGGTTGAGCAAGTCACGCCTGGCGTTGCCCGAGTGAATGTGACCAAACAAGTCAGTGAAGCCGAGCTGGCGAAGGCACAAACTGCTGAACTGCTACGTCAATTTTTTGGTGATAGAGTTCGTATTCCAAAAAGCCAAACTGCTCCCGCCATTGAAAGGGCCTATGGCACTGCTTTTTTTGTTACTGCTGATGGCTATATGCTGACCAATCACCATGTGGTTGAAGGTGCAGATAAGATAACCATTACTTTGAATGATCGGACAGAGTATGACGCCACCTTGGTAGGCAGTGATGAGCGCTCGGATGTCGCTGTTTTAAAGGTTAAACCAAAATCGGGAAGGCTGTTTCCAGCATTACCTATAGGAAATTCAAATACGTTAAAAGTAGGCGAGTCAGTATTAGCGATTGGCTCGCCATTCGGGTTTGACTACTCCGCATCTGCAGGTATCGTCAGTGCAAAAAGCCGAAACTTTTCTCGGGATACCAGCGTCCCGTTCATCCAAACCGATGTGGCGCTAAATCCGGGTAATTCAGGCGGTCCATTATTTAACCGCCAAGGACAGGTTATTGGTATTAACTCGCGTATTTTTAGTGGTACAGGCGGCTATATGGGATTATCATTCTCTATCCCGATTAATGCCGCAATAGACATTTATGAGCAACTTAAAAATACCGGTGAAGTATTACGCCCTTATTTAGGTGTGTTTCCACAAGATATCGACCGTAATTTAGCGGAAGCCTATGGCTTGAATAAACCACAAGGTGCCCTACTGATTAAAGTAACGCCAGACTCTCCTGCGACAAAAGCAGGGCTTAAATCAGGTGATATTATCACAGAGTATAATGGCAAAACGATTATTGAGTCTGGCGATTTAGTAAACTCTATTAATCGTGCTAAGCCAGGTGATGTGTTTAATGCCACAGTACTCAGAAAAGGTAAAACCCTACAGGTTTCAGGGAAGCTTAGCTCAGCGCCTAGCGACGAGACTTCCGACGTCATGGACAAAACCAGTAATAGCCAAGTGAGACTGGGTCTGCGTCTACGTGAATTGGCGGCAGCTGACTTAGCCGCACTTGGCGGAAATGGGGTGTTAATAACCGCAGTTGACCCTACTGGCTTGGCTGCACGTGCTGGCTTGCAAGCAGGTGATGTCATTACAAACTTACATCAAAAGCCTATTCAAAGTATCAGTGACTTTAAAGGCGCTTTAGAGCAGCTGCCTGAAAAAGGGGTAGTAACCATTGAGGTGGTACGTCAAGGTATTCCAGCGATCATCGGTTTACGCATTGAATAAGCGAATGGTTAGCGCAGTTAGGGTGATGGTTTAATGTTTTAGAGTTTAGAACCTGTATTCAAAATCTACAATGGTATGTTTTTGGCTAAATTGCCTAAAAACCCCCTAACTTTAGCTTACGGATACAGGGTGTTAGTATTAGATAAAGGGTCTTTCTAGTGTCGTAACAACTAGGGGTATCTCTTATTCGCTCATCTGGCTCATGAACAACTTGAAAATAACATTCGCTTTGTTGGAATGGCTTAGGTGACATGCTATTTAAGCAAATATGCTATCTAACCTACCTAACTAACTATGAGTACATGTCTGGGAATATATATTGGGTTAGATGTCATGATTTTGCCATCTTTTCTCGCCACTGATATTTCTGAGAAGGATTGAAAGAGATAGGTTAGAGACGCATAAAAAAACACCCAATCGGTCTGATTGGGTGTTTAGTGTTGATAGCCTTTAATAAAAAAAGATAGCAACCGAATAAGTGGTATCCCGTAGGGGATTCGAACCCCTGTTACCGCCGTGAAAGGGCAGTGTCCTAGGCCTCTAGACGAACGGGACACAAAATCATGTAAACATGAAATAGTTTTATAACGTAAGGTGCTGACATCTATTAAAAATAAATGAGCGTTGCCTAGGTGCTTACGTTAGTGCCGCTGGTAGTCAGAGTAATATAAATTATGAGTACCAACTATTCTTAACTTATTGGTGGAGCTAAACGGAGTCGAACCGTTGACCCCTTGCATGCCATGCAAGTGCTCTACCAACTGAGCTATAGCCCCTCTTTAAGAGTTGGCGTATTTTATGCAAGTAGGGGCAAGTTGTCAATACCTTTTTTCAAAAAGGCGTAAATATTTCAGTTTTTTTAGCGATTATTATTTTTGCTCCCCAACTACTAGAGGTAAAAATGAAAAGAGGCCGTTAACTGTAGCGACCTCTTTCTATCTCTCGTTCTTGTTGCTGAAAAGCTTGTTACTACTTGTTTGTTACTTAAAAGTACTTTAAGTCATGTGCTGTTAATGAACACTCTCATTATTGAAGATGGGCTTTCAACTTTCAAAGAGTAAGTTTAAATATCAGTATCAAAATTATGCCCCTTCACCAAAACGACCTTCTTGGAAGTCAGTAACGGCTTGCATAATCTCTTGCTGACTGTTCATCACAAATGGTCCGTACTGAGCAATAGGTTCCCTCAGCGGACGACCAGTAATGAGAATTACTTTTGTGTCGTCATTGCTGTCGGCCTCAATGACAATGCCATCAGCATTGGCATCATTTTTCAATATGGCCATATTTTTAACGGGTACTTCTTTACCTTCAATGTTGGCACTGCCACGATAAACAAAAGCAAACGCATTATGATTCGCAGGGATATGGTGACTGAAGCTTGCCCCGGCTGGTATATGGATATCCAAATAAGTAGGCTCAGTAATATCACGACTTACTGCGCCTTCTACACCATGCGACTCACCAGCAATAACCGTCACTTTGGTGCCGTTTTCTGTTTCAAATTTTGGCAAGTCGCCATCTTGGAAGTCTTTATACCAAGGATCATTCATTTTATCTTTAGAAGGTAGATTTAACCAAAGTTGGAAGCCTTCCATTTCTCCATCTTCTTGTTCGGGTATCTCAGAGTGAATGACTCCCCGAGCAGCCGTCATCCATTGTACGCCACCGTTTTCAAGTAACCCTTCATTACCTGCACTATCTTTATGGCGCATACGGCCAGTTATCATATAGGTAATAGTCTCAAAGCCACGGTGTGGATGGCTTGGAAAGCCAGCAATATAGTCATCTGGATTATCGCTTTTAAAGTTATCTAGCATGAGGTACGGATCAAGACGCTGTTGTAGATTCTGAGTCAAGACACGGGTTAGTTTAACCCCAGCACCATCTTGGGTTTCCACACCTGCATATAAATGCTCAACTTGGCGAGGATGAGTTATATTTACGCTATTGTTAATTGTATTAGTCATTACCATCTCCTGATGTTTGATTATGCTAATTATTTGATAGCTAATGGTATGAAATTCAAGGGTTAAGAATGTTCTGGTTCTGTTAGTGTTTAGTTTATATTGTAAAGATAGCATAATCATATGAGCTATTAAATTAAGATATATTTATAAATAGCATTCTTTTTTACAATCATTATTTTAGATTGGGCTATTTTGATAAAATAACACTACGCCAGTTAAATAAGGCTGACTTAAAATTTAAATAGGTGATGACTAATTATCATTTATTCGTTGGCAGTACAGTCGTCAAAGAGACATCGTAAAGAACCCCAAACTGTTATAAAATTGACAAAATTCTGTTTGATTCTTAAGTTCTATTAAAAGTAAGTCAGCTTAAGGCAATTTAGACAAAAATAAAGGATCGCCCCTTGACCGCATTAAAATACATCGCCCATTATCCTACGCACATACAACATCAAGCAAAGCGACTTATTAGAGATGGGAAGTTAGGCGCTTATTTACAACAGCAATATGCCGATACCTTTAGTTATCCTCACCCCATACAAAGTGATAAAGCACTGTATGAGTATGTGAACGACCTTAAAAACAGCTATCTAGGCAAAGTCGGAACATTGACTAAAGTCAGCTATAACAGCAAGTTATCAGTACTCAAAAATGCGCTCGGCATCCATACCCATCAATCGAGAGTGCAGGGTAGTAAGCTCAAGGCGCATAACAGTATCACGGTGGCGAGTGTCTTTAAAGAAGCGCCATTAGAGTTCTTGCAGATGATTGTGGTACATGAGTTAGCCCACTTTAAAGTGAGTGATCATAATAAAGCGTTTTATCAGCTGTGCTGTCATATGCAACCTGACTATCATCAAGTCGAGCTGGATACAAGACTTTGGTTATTGTGGCGGGAGTTGCAATAGCAAACGAGTAACGAATAGAACCAGGGTACAGCCAGTCGCTCCATAAATAATAACCAGTCGCAGACCATTTTAATTTTGCGTAAGATCTAATAATATAGGACTTACGCACGAGTAGCTATTATGGCAACTGGTCATCGCTTATGAATCCTCGAAGTTTAAAATGGTTACAAGGCAACCAAGTGCAAGTAGCAATAGGATACGGGAGTAGGCTTAGCAAGGTTAACCCTGTCACCGTTTAGTCGTTCGCTGACTATGGTCAAACTCTTTAATAACCTGAGCCAATACCTTATAAATTTCAGGATTAATCGATTGCGCAATATTAAAGCGCATAAAGTTATCACAGCTTTGGGTGTGGCTAAACGCATTACCGGGTGCTAATACTAGATTGTGATGCAATGCTCGTTTGGCTAGTTCCGAGGCACTAATATGCTCAGGAAGACGACACCATAAATAGATGCCCGCTTGTGGCAGCAACCAAGGTACTATGTCTAATTCAGCCAATCGTTTGACCGTCTGCTTGCGAACCTGATTTAGGCGACCATGAAGAGAATGAATGTGTTTGGCATAGCCACTATGTGTCAATATAGAAAAAATAACAGATTCTGTTAACTGACTGCCACTAAAGCCAGTAGCAATCTTTAAATCGACCAGCTCATCTATCACATCTTCATGAGCAGCTATAAAGCCGCAACGTAATGATGCCGAAATGGTTTTGGAAAAGCTACTGATATAAAATACATTTTTAAGCCCATCAAGTGCGGCTAATCTTGGTGCGGGTGGTAGTTTAGGGTTAACAACCTCAAAATCAGCAAAAATATCATCTTCAATAATATACAGTCCAGCATCTTGCGCCAACTTAAGCACCTGATACGCTGTACTAGGGGATAATGTCGCACCGGTAGGATTGTGAATCGTCGCATTGGTAATATACAAGCGCGGTTTATGCGTTGTTAAGGCTGTCGCGAAAGCTTTAATATCGGGTCCAGATTGCGTATAAGGCACACTAATAATATTGACTCGATGTGCTCTTAGCATGGCATTAAAATTAAAATAACAGGGATCGTCAACGATGACCGTATCGCCAGCAGTTAAGAGATAACGACAAATTAGATCAATCGCTTGTGTCCCTGATGCGGTTAACATCACTTGCTCAGGTACAGCTTCAATGCCCAAACCTGCCATACGCCGTACCAAATAATGCCTTAATTCTGGCAATCCTAAAGGTGTGGCGTATTCGCCAATCACATTAGAATCTGCTTTAGCCGCTTGACGCAACCCTCGGCGCATACCCTCTTCATACAACCAGTCAGCAGGTAGCCAGCCACAGCCAGGCTTCATAGAGCTGTCATCAGTTTCTAATGATTGTCGTGATATCCATAGCGGGTTTACTACTCTCTCAAGATTGGGCGCCATTTTTGCTAAAGACAAGAGGGGCGCGCTATCCACCACATAAAATCCTGCTCCAGCTTTTGAATAAACCACTCCGTCAGCAACCAAACGCTCATACGCTTCAGCCACTGTAGAAGGCGAAACCTTGTGTGTTTTGGCAGTCGCTCGGATAGACGGTAAGCGAGTGCCAGGCAGATAGCTGACGGTGGCTATTTTTTGTTTGACGTCCGCCATAATCTGTTCGATAAGTGTCGATGGAGTGGTGGTATCTGATGACATATTTTAATGACTACTTTTTTTGAAAGCGTAAGATTAGAACTGTATGGGTAGTTAACACCAAACAGTTTAAGTGTCATTGTACTGGATTGTCTGTCGTTTAAGTCACAATAATTTGTTGTAATGGTGCTCCGAATGTAGAGGAGACATTTGACAATGAATGAACAAACTGCTGGATGGATAAATGGCTTTATTGGCGTGGTTATTTTTGCAGGCTCGCTACCTGCGACTAGAGTGGCAGTAATGGATTTCGACCCTGTATTTTTAACCACGGTACGAGCGACTATTCCTGCTTTGATAGGCGCGATTGTGTTAATAGCATTAAAACAAAAAGTGCCCACTAAGCAATATCTTGCTTCTATTATTCTGACAGCTTTAGGCGTGGTGGTCGGCTTTCCACTCCTTAGCGCTTTGGCTTTGCAACACATTACCTCGGCACATGCCATCGTCTTCTTAGGAATACTACCGCTATTGACGGCTATCTTCGCAGTGGTGCGAGGTGATAAACGTCCCCCAATGTTGTTTTGGGGATTCGCACTGTTAGGCAGTGCCTTTGTGGCAGGGTTTGCAGCTCTCAGTGAAGGACGTACTTCAATGATTGGGGGTTTGTTAATGCTAGGGGCAGTCGTAACCTGCGCTATGGGTTATGCCGAAGGCGGAAGATTAACCAAAATATTTGGTGGTTGGCAGGTCATCAGCTGGGCCCTTATTGTCTCTTTGCCTATTATGTTGCCACTGGCTATTTTTACCCGTCCACACAGTCTTGAGAATGTCAGTATTGACGGCTGGCTTGGTTTAGGATATGTCTCACTGTTTAGTATGTTTATTGGATTTATATTTTGGTATCGCGGCTTGGCACAGGGCGGCATTGCGGCAGTTGGCCAATTGCAACTATTACAGCCTTTTATGGGTTTAATGTTAGCGTCATTACTGCTTCATGAAACAGTGAGTTTAAGCATGATAATCAGCACATTGGGTGCTATTGCGTGTGTGGCAGGAGCTAAACGCTATGCCTGATAAGGTAAGAGTTTCACTCGGTTTAAATGTCAAAAGGAGTTACAGCTAAATCTGCATTAGATACTAAGATTGGCTGTAAAATACTAAAACAATAGGCAATAAACCCTCACGTTCCGCTACCGCAAAACTCATGTTTTTATTGATTGACACTAAGCAATAGAAAAATAGTGCAAATCCTATCTAAAAAACGTTTTTCATTGGCCTAAAATTGCAGGGTAACTTTCAAACCCTTAAGTAACTTTCAAACCCTTAGATGCTGTCTTGCTTTTAATTGTTTCATTGTGGAAGCTCATGTTTGAAATATTTTAATAGGCCCAGTTAAAAGTCATGCTCGAAACATAGGGCTAGGTGGCTTTAAACCAACATAGGCCATTCCAGCTAGGGTCATCCAGTGCGGTTGAAGCATACCGTGTTGTAAAACAGCATGAATATCTCGGTGAGCTTTTTCAATCTTATTTATCTTATAGAGGGAAGCGGTACCTGCAACATCAAATAATTCGGACACCATTGAGCGAGCTTCTCTAGCGGCTTCAACGGCAGATGCCCATACGTCGGCAAGCTGTTCATCGGTATAAGTAATATTATTTTGAGCACATTCCCACAATGTTGAGACGCTATTATGCAATTGCAGACGGTTTGATGACAGTAGCGCTTTACTTTTGGCAATGGCCGTTTGCACCCTTTCACGGTCGCGTAAATCTGGCTTGTTACCAGTGGTTACCTTTTCGAGACATATGTGTACTAAGGCATCAATAGCACCTTGTAAAACGCCTAAGGCTATGGCCGAACATCCTGCAGCATTGATACAGGCAAAAGGTAGGCGGCTATATGCACTATCAATGGCTAGTGGCCGGTCAAAATCAATAACATGATTAGGTTTTACAAAAGCATTATTGACCACTATGTCATGGCTACCTGTCCCTTTTAATCCACCCACCTGCCAGGTGTCTATTACTTTTACCTCTTCTTTGGGCACAAAAAACCACTTTAAGTCCGCCCCTGCACCTATGTTATCAGCCATAGGCTCTTCCTGTGTGCTAATCAAACAACGTAAGATAAACCAATCTGCGATCTCACATCCAGACACAATACTCCATTGGCCAGATACTCTAAAGCCACCCGTCACTTGTTGAGCAATACCGTGTGGATTACCTGCATTGGCTACCGCATGAGTCGATGCACTAAATATCTCATGCAGGCTCTTTTCATCCAAATAACGACCTAAAGCAGCTGATGTATGGCTATTCCAAACGACCCAAGCAACTGAGGCGTCCGCACTTGCCAGTGCTTCAAAAACCTTTAACGTTTCTACCGGAGTGTCTGCCCACCCCTCTAAAGATTTTGGCAAGCCCATTTTAAATAAGTTGTATGCTTTAAGCTTTTCGACAATAGGCTGAGCGATTTTCCTTTGGTTTTCAGTGGCTTCAGCGTACGTTAAGATTAAATCACTAAGCTCTTGGGCGTATTCAGTGGGTAGTTTTATCTTAGATGCTTGTGAAGGTAACTTATTCATACTTTTTCCTTGAAATAGTATGTTGAGGGCTCAAGTTGAAATTGACGGTCATGACAATAAAGAGCGTTTAAGACTGAGTTTTAAGTTCCTCTTAATATTATCAATAATATTTAAAACTAAGGTTACATAAAACAAAAGTAATTTAAAAATAAAGTCTTGTATTACACACGTAACCAACACTTTTTAAAGGAGAGTTTTTCGAATAGATAAAGGAGAGTTTTTGATATAAATGGGACAAACCTAAGTAAGAAGGTATGATTGAATATTTAAGACTTTTAAAAAGATTTAAATGCGGTCTTAAGTGCCTGATTTTTATATGCTTCAAATTTTTCTAAGAGTTGGATACAGTCTAACTGTATATATATTTCGCAATGACTAGTTGATATCGCGATTTAATAGGTTAAACAAAAGTAAAGATACAATATGCATATATAAGGACGGCACTAAAAAATACATCGACTCTTTCGAACCAAGATAATTTAATGCTTAAAGGATGATCAGAAGCTAAGCTTTTATTGAGTAAAAACGTAACTGTGCTAAAAGAAGCTAAGCTCATAATGCCTAATACTATAATGTTTACTAAGGATATTTCTATGACCCCGAATAAACACAGGTGAAACAGTACTAAAACTAGAAGCAAAATCATTTATTTACCAATTTAGAAGGAAGATAGAGTATTTATATATTACCTTACTAAATTTAAGTTTTGCTAGTTTAATACGTGTTTTTTTCAAATTTGTTTTTTAAAGATAAATATTGTTACTCGTTGAAACGTAATTATGTGCGTATGACTAGCAAAAATCATTACCTATATTCATAGATGATCCCTGCTAGCTGCTAGCATAGCGGTTTATCTATATTGTTATCTACAATATAGTGTCTACTAATTAATCAACCAAAAAATCAGGCAATTCAGCTGCCGTCTTCTCAAGTTTTTTAAGTTTCTTCTTGCCCAGTCCGCCCAAGACTTCAATGCCATGACGCAGGCGAGCCATGGTCATATCCGCACCGATAATGTACATTGAGTTCATCACGGGTGTTGAGGAAGTGCTACCCGCAATGGCGATAAAGAATGGCGCCATCATGTCACGCAGTTTTATATCAAGTGCCGCACTTAAGCCTTTTAACGTTTTAAAGATATTGTCTTCCGTCCACTCTGGTAGCGTCTCAAGCTTCCATGTCGCAAATTGCAGTATCTCAATAATTTGCTCTTGGGTCAGTGTCTTGTGCTCAAAGTCCTCAAGCTTAATATCTGGTAAGTTTTGGAAGTAGAATCCACCCCAATTGACCGCATCGGATAACAAATGAATACGGGGCTGAATGGCTGCTGCAATAGCGGTTAGCTTGTCTGAATCACTGGCCCACGCTAAGATTTTGTCTTTTAGCTGCTCAGGGGTTAGCTGACGTAGATACTCCGCGTTCAACCAATGTAGCTTTTCAATATCAAATATCGGACCGCCCAAAGACACACGGGTAATGTCAAAGCTTGCAATCATGTCCTCAAGGGTAAACTGTTCTTCCTCATTGGGCATGGAGTAGCCCATACGACCCAAGTAATTGAGCAGGGCTTCAGGCAACACGCCAGCATCTCGGTAATAAGTGATCGAGGTGGGGTTTTTGCGCTTAGATAGCTTTGATTTGTCAGGATTGCGCAGCAGTGGCATATGGCAAAGAACAGGCATGTCCCAGCCAAAGTAGTCGTATAACAGTTGGTGCTTCGGCGCAGAGTTGAGCCACTCTTCACCGCGAATCACATGGGTGATTTCCATCAGATGGTCATCCACCACATTGGCTAAATGGTAGGTTGGCAGGCCATCGGTTTTTAGCAACACTTGCATATCGACCTGTTCCCAAGGGATTTCAACCTCACCGCGTAGCATATCTTGTACGGTGCAGACCCCCTCTTTAGGCACTTTCATACGAATCACAAAAGGCTTACCCTCAGCCGCTAATTTGTCTGACTCCTCCTTGGGAAAGTCAGCGTAACGGCCGTCATAATGAGGGTTTTCGCCACGGGCGATTTGCGCTTTTCGCATCTCATCCAGCTCTTCTGGGCTACAGAAACAACGGAATGCATGGCCTTTATCCAATAGCTCCTGAGCATGCTGTTTATAAATCTCACTACGCTCACTTTGACGATACGGCGCATAGGGCCCGCCAATATCTGGACCTTCTGCCCAATCCAGTCCCACCCAGCGTAGCGCATCCAAAATCATTTGCTCAGACTGCTGGGTGGAGCGGATTTGATCAGTATCTTCGATACGTAAGATAAACTCGCCGCCATTGGCTTTGGCAAACGCTAAATTAAATAAAGCAATGTAGGCGGTACCAACGTGTGGAAAGCCAGTAGGCGAGGGGGCAATACGGGTACGAACAGGACGATTAGCAGTGATTTGGGTCATTATTTTCTCTTAAGTTATCTTAGAATAGAATGTTTTTATAGAAAATTTAGTCAGTCAATAGAGCGTTGTTGATATCGAAAATGAGCATTATTATAAACAGTTGCGATAAGGGAGACAGACGTAATTAGTATAATATATAGCTTCATTATAACAGGTTTGATTTATTGCTTATAACCTCCTCTAAAGGTGGTGATTGGCATTTGAAACGTTTAGATACGATATTTCATATATTTTTTAGTTAACTTTTATTGCGGTTCTTGACATGAAGACGTGGCTTGCGATAATGGCTAACTATATTAAGCGGTGTACTAAGCCATTAAGGCCATTAAGCAGTTTACTAAGCCGTTTCCTCATTCATACTACGTACCTGTTAGTAGTAGCGGCTAAAAATGGCCATATTTTGGCAAACTGTGTCTGACTTCTAGCTAATATACTTATATTTTCTACGAAATTATTCGTGGCTGATGACAATGTATCCTATACTTAGACTAATGATCTGAATGAGGACAAGCCCTAATATTATGAGTTTTATTTTAAATAGCGTAGGTTTACCTTTAATGAATGCCATACCTTGGAGTAGTGATTTAAAACGTGGTTAATCGAACGTCTCACTGCTTGAGTGTCCATTTGAAATTTTAAAAAATGAACTGATTTTTGCTGTATTTTTATTTTTACCTCCTACTGTATTTTACCTCCTATAAGGGAGCTTATTAGCCGTGACCGACTCCCAACTCTTGCCACCTAAGATTAGCCCGCACGATACATCGCAGCCAGACTCTATGTTACTAGACACCCCATCAGATATTGAATTTAGTCACGAGACTGTGTTGCTAAACGAGACTGTGGCGGCTATTTTAGGTGAAAGAACAATAACTGACAAAACCTCAAAACATTCCGGTATGTATGTTGATGCCACTTTTGGCAGAGGGGGACACAGTCAATTACTTTTGAAGTATTTATCAGATGAGGCCAGACTTTTTGTATTTGATAAAGACCCAGAAGCCATTGATGTGGCAAATGCATTGGCTCAAAGCGACAGACGTGTTACGGTGGTTCATGAGAGCTTTGCTAAGATAACTGAATGCTTACATGCACATGGTGTGGAGCATGTGGATGGTATTATGGCTGATTTAGGCGTTTCGTCTCCGCAGCTAGATGATGGTAGCCGGGGTTTCAGTTTTATGCGTGATGGCGACATTGATATGCGGATGGATACTAGCCGCGGGATGTCTGTTGGTGAGTGGTTAGAAACTGTAGATGAGGAAACGCTTGCCAATGTTCTTTATGACTTTGGTGAAGAGCGTCACAGTCGTCGTATTGCACGTGCTATTAAACAGATGGAACGATATACTTCCACGCTAGAGCTTGCAGAGACAATAAAGCACGCACATCCAAAATGGCAAAAAGGCAAACACCCCGCTACTCAAAGCTTTCAAGCGATGCGTATCTTTATCAATAATGAGCTAGGTGATATAGACAGTTTTTTAGCGCAGAGCTTACCGCTGTTGGCGCCTGATGGACAGTTGGCTGTTATTAGCTTTCACTCGCTAGAGGATAGACGCATCAAGAAGTTTTTGCAGCGTCACAGCCGTGGTCAGTACCCAGAAGATGAGAATCTGCCAATGCCATCGGTGCGTCCACGCTACTTCTCTAAACCTAAACGAATTGCACCAAGTAAGGCCGAAGTGGCGGTAAATAATCGTTCACGCAGTGCATGGCTGAGAGTGGCAACTCGAACGGATACTCCCTATAATAACGGTCTAGAGCATTGATGACTAGACGCAGTTAAACGTAATGATAGTGAAAAGTAATAATAATGGTTTAATATATTAAGATAATCTACAAACAAAATATAATGCTAATTTAAATAGCTCCGTAGAGTCGGTAAGTTAAGTCATCCAGATATTAAAAATGCTTGAGAAATTAATGATTAAGTTTTCTAAGTCTTCCAGAGCTAATAACGCTGCTCTTGCGTTGAGTTCGCCTCGCCATATGAATGAAGGGGTTAGCTCAAGCGCCACTTTAAGTGCCACTAAAAATGCCGGTAAACCTAAGATGAGTGTACAACACCGTAATAAAAATGCAGTAGACTCAGACTCGTTAGAAATAAGTGAGATTTTGACCAAACGTTATCGTGGTATCAGTTTGTATGGTGCGGTAATGATTTTACTTGCCATCGGTATTATTTGGACTGCGGTGTTAACAGCTGAGCAAGTACAGCAGTATCATCAAAGCTATATGTCATTGCAAAAAATGAAGGCTGAGCACCGTAAACTACAGATAGAAAATCAACGCTTAGTCATTGAGCAGCAAACCTTTAGTGCTACGCCGCAAATTGCCAGCCGTGCAATTACGGAACTTGGCATGTATTCGCCCACGACAAAAGATAAGCTTATCTTACAGCCTAAATCTATGCACGAATCCGCAGCTTCTAATGTGCCTTTAGAAAATGATTCAAGTCCAGTATCGAATGTAGAGCTTACGCCTAATACAGTATCGAATGCAGAGCCGAGTATAGAAACAATAGAACAGCCAAACACAGCGCCTGCTAATCAGGAAAATGTTACGATGCAGCAGGAGGCTAATAATGACTAAAAAGCCTACTAAACTGAGCCGTCGTAAAGATAAAGTAAGCCCTACTAAAAAAGCAACGGCCAAACAGGTTACAAATAAAAAAGGCATTTCTGGTAGCTCGCCGATGCATGGCAAAATAACAGAACCTCTAACCTCAAGAAGGTCTAATCAGAAAGCGACCTCAGGCACTTTGCTTAGCAAGCTCAAATTTTGGAAGAGAACTGAGGATGGCTCTGATGCATATCGCAGCGTCAAACTTCGTAATAAGCCAGTATTTGCAAGAGCCAGTGTCGGCGCATCCACCCGAGGTAGTGTTGAAAATGATATCAATCGTTTTAGGCTGGTGTGGGGTATAGCACTGGCTTTTTTAGTGGTGTTGATAGGTCGTGCGTTTGTGCTGCAAGTTGCAAATGCCCAGTTTTATATCGATAAGGGTGATACTTTAATAACCAGCCAACGTACTCAGCATTCTTATCGAGGTATGATAACCGATCGCAATAATTTGCCCTTGGCAGTCAGTGCCCCGTTGTCTAGCGTATCGTTTAGTCCTTATGATTATGCGCTTGCCTATTATGAACTGAAAAAAGAGATTGAACAAAGTGCTGATAAACCGAAGCGACAAGAGAAGTTGCGCACAAGGCTCGAGGCAATGGATTTAGCGAGATTAGCAGCTGCTTCCGGTATTTCACTTGATCGTCTACAAAAATCGGTGGCGATTAATGATGATATTGATGTCACAGATGAAGAGGCGGTTAAAGCGGCTCTACCAACTGGCTCAGGTTCGCACTATTTACCCCTGCTTAATAAAGTGACGCCAGAGATTGCGGATGCGGTTACTGATCTTGATTTTGTTGCAGTTCATGAGAAGCAGGAGTTCCGCCGATATTATCCGCAGCCTCAGCCCAATGCCCAGCTACTTGGGTTTATGGGCTATAACTCCGAGGATCCAGAAAGTGGTTATCAGGGTCGTGCAGGTATTGAGCGTCAATATGAATCCAAGCTGGCAGGAGAAGACGGTAAAGTACTGGTGCTTAAGGATGCGCGTCAAAACAGCTTAAAAGAGCTGAAACAAGTTAAACCTGAAATACCGGGCGAAAATGTGACGTTGTCAATCGACTCTCGTTTGCAATATTTGCTCTACAAAGAGCTGGAAAAAGTGGGACGCTTGCAACAAGCACGATGGTCAACAGGCATGGTGGTTGATGTGCACACAGGTGAGGTGTTGGCGTTATCCACATGGCCATCATTTAATAATAATAACTTAAATGAAATGACGGGTAACAACCAGCGTAACCGTGCTGTGCTAGATGCCTTTGAGCCAGGTTCGGTAATGAAACCTTTTACAGTGGCAGCTGCATTAGACTCCGGTAAATATACTGAACGCTCTTTGATCAACACGAGCCCCGGTTATATACGGGTTAAAGGCTATACCATTAGAGATCACGGCAATCTTGGCTCAATAAATATGGCAAAGTTATTACAAAAATCAAGTAACGTAGCCTCTACCAAAATTGCCTTGTCCTTGCCGCCTGATGGTATTAGCAGTATACAAAAACGGTTTGGTTTTGGTAATAAAACCGCTTTACAATTTCCCGGAGAACAGTCAGGTATCGTTCCAACGCCTAAAGAAAAAGAGACCGCGCGTCGGGCAACGATCAGCTATGGATACGGCCTGCAAGTTACGCTTGCACAAATTGCTCAAGCCTACGCTATTCTTGGTTCTGGTGGTGTGAAGCATCCTCTAAGCCTGATAAGAAGAGACGAAAAAGTGCCAGGCGAAAGAGTGATTGATGCTGATAATGCTATGGCGGTGGTTAAGATGATGGAAACCGTTACTGAGCCTGGTGGTACAGGGACACAGGGTGCCATTGATGGTTACCGCATTGCTGCTAAAACAGGAACGTCACGTCGAGTTAATCCAGATGGGGGTTATTACACTGATCAGTATCGCACGGTTTTTGCAGGTATTGCACCCGCCTCTAACCCTCGGTTAGTCACGGTTATTCTGGTAGAAGACCCTCGTAAAGACCACTATGCTGGGTTAGTTGCTGCTCCAGTATTTAAGAATGTGATGCAAGAAGCCCTACGCTTATACAATGTACCATTAGATAAACCTTTAAAAGCGCAGTGATTTTTAGCAAGTTTTGGCATAAACACGGCCATGTTGTTAATGTAGCCTGTGTTAGTGGCATATATTTTAGTTATATATTGGGGAGCGTATTTTATAGTTGAGCATAGCTATCCTGTATCCTACTCTGTTTAAAGAGTGGCATAACTAAAAAAATAAACGACAATGCACTGATGGAGGGATAGAGGCTTTAGCGAGCCTAACTCCTGTTAGTATGTTCGATGTGGGCTAGCTATGTTCTGCTATGTTGAAAGTGATAATAAGGCGATAACGGATGACCGATTCAAGACCCTCGACCCAGATAACCACGTTGCGACAACTTATTGCGGTTGCTTTAAAGGTACTGCCAAGTCGTGCCAACGAATTAAGACTATTAAAGGAAGAGGGCGAGTCGGCTGGAGTAATGGATGAGTCGTTTGGTTATTTTGTATTAGACAGTCGCCAGATGTCATCTTCAATTGACTCTGCTTTTAGTACGGATTCAACTTCTAATGCGTATGCTGAGTTTAAAAATGTCTTTGTTTTGCTAAAAAGCCATACGCAATCGCTTGAAAAGAGCATTGAGTATGCAAAAACGGCGTCTCAACACGCCGCTTTTATTATCTCAGAGCTAGGCGATGAGCAATTGGGGCTGCCTGACAACGTTACAAACTATGCCTGTCCTGTGGTGGCTGCCCCCCATATTCGAGAGGTCTTAGGCACGCTTATTCAGCTTAGCTTGCTCTCTGAGCAAGACCTAGCAGAGATATCGAATGTCTCGCATTTAGCTAAGCATTTGCCCAATGTTGTCGCCGTGACGGGTACGAATGGCAAAACGACCATTAGCCAGCTCATTGCTCAGTTGTGTCAGCTATCTAATCTTTCAGGTTTAAAGCATACTGCGGTAATGGGAACGGCTGGTAATGGTCGACTCGATAATTTAGTACAAAGTAGTCACACCACAGGTGATGCCTTAGCAGTGCAGACTTTTTTGCGTCAAATGGGCGATGAAAAGGTTGATGTGTTAGCGTTAGAAGCTAGCTCACATGGGCTGGATCAACTGCGTTTGCAGGGCGTTCCAGTACAAGTCGCTATTTATACAAACTTAAGCCGTGATCATCTCGACTATCATTCTGATATGCAGGATTATGCGGGCGCAAAAGCCCGCCTCTTTGATAAATCTTATTTTCCCCAGCTTACCCATGCCATTATTAATCTTGACGATGAGTTTGCACCTATTATGCTAGAAACCGCCGCGTCTTCAGGCGTTGACGTGTGGACATACAGCCTTAATCCGAATAGTAGTGCAGACTTTGTAGCGACCCATATTAGCCCTAGCCTTGAAGGTGCTGAGATTCGTCTGACCACCAACTTTGGAACAATTACGATTGATAGCCCGTTACTTGGGCGGTTTAACGTGGCTAACGTGATAGCGGCCATTGCAGGTGCCGTGGCACTGGGTATACCACTGGACGCTATAGCATATTTGGTAAGAAAATTGCAGGGGGCTAATGGACGTATGCAACGTGTATTGCCTGATAAGTTCAGTTCTAACGCGGAAAAAGGGTGTTTTATTGTTGATTATGCTCATACCCCAGATGCGCTAACCCAAGTATTGACCAGTTTAAAGCCGCACTGTGAAGGAAAACTTTGGGCGGTATTTGGTTGTGGTGGCGATAGGGATCGTGGAAAGCGACCCCTTATGGCACAGGCAGGACTAGCTGCTGCTGATAGAGTGATATTAACGTCTGATAATCCGCGTAGTGAAGACCCAAGTTGTATTTTGCAAGATATGATACAGGGTATGAGTGAAGAACAACATGCTAAAACGGCTGTCATTGCTGATCGACGTCAAGCCATAAAGCAGGTTGTTGAGCAAGCTGGCACAAAAGATATTGTGGTCATAGCGGGTAAGGGGCACGAAACCTATCAAGAAGTTAACGGTGTACGTTATAATTTTGATGATAGACGGGTATTGCAGGAGGCCTTTTCTGAAGCGGTAGAATAAATACAATAATTATTTAGCAGCTTTATTAAATTAAGCCTCTGCTAGTGAATATGCAATCCTTAATAACGACAGGGTCAATACCCTATCGTCAGATCTCCTATTTTTAGGTTGCCTATTTTTTTGATAGACTACGTATTTTTTTAATCTACGATATTTCAGTTAACTATAGTCAGCGAACTACTAAACGGTTACGGCGTTAACCTCGTTAAGCCTACTCTAGTAGTACTTGTACTCGGTTGCCTTGTAACCATTTTAGACTTCTTTGACTATAAGGTTCAGAGTTAATGGTTAATGATTGATTTGGCATAATAAAGAGCCCTAGGGTAGTTTTAAAAAACGGAATAATAAAATAAGGTTCGTTGTCAGAACCTTTTAAACAAGCAGGATAAAGCGATGCAAGATGGTCATGATGGCACAGCGGAAGAGTTTGGAGACACTAGCGCTGCAAATGTAAGCACCAGTCATTCCGTGAAAAATGCAGATGGCTCTTTACAACAAGGTAATAGCGTTAAATACAATAATAAGACGCAAGGTTTGTTTGTATGGACAGCGCCGCATTTAATACGTGCCACTAAAACCCTAAAAGGTCAGTGGTGGGTTGCTAATTCAGAACATCACTCTAATACTCGACCTGATCAGCACTCTAAAACGGGCAATATTGAGCCAATTGAGATAAATTTCTCTCACTCAAACGCCCCAGATAAAGACTCTGATTTATACCCACATATTGCCGCCACTCGTATTATAACGGACACTCGCAAAATCGAGGCAGGTGATATCTTTTTAGCAGTTATTGGCGAAAAATTTGATGGGCATGATTTTTTGGCAATGGCAATGGATAAAGGCGCAGTGGCGGCTATTGTGAGCCGTATTAATCATGGCTGTACTATCCCGCAATTGCTAGTTGAAGACACGCGTTTAGCCTTTGGTCATATAGCGGCCTATCGTCGGCAACAGCATCAAGCGCTAAAAGTCATTGCTATTACCGGTTCAAGTGGTAAAACGACGGTTAAAGAAATGCTTAGAAGTATTTTTCTGCAGGCTCAAAGTCTACCAAACGCCTCTCAATCTCCGTCACAGCTTCCTCCTTCCCTGCAAATGCAAACATCCATTCAGCCGTCTTCTCAAGCGAACTCTCAGACACTTCCTAAAGGCCATACCACTTTGATCACACGTGGCAATCTAAATAATGACTATGGCGTACCGATGATGTTGCTAGAGTTGGCAGACTATCATAAATATGCAGTGCTTGAGCTGGGCGCTAATCACGTCGGCGAAATTGCATATACCGCTAACATCGCTAAACCTGATGTGGCCTGTATTTTAAATATTGGGACGGCCCATTTAGGCGAGTTTGGCGGTCGTGATAACATCGCCAAAACCAAAGCAGAAATATACCAAGCATTGAATACTGACGGCATTGCAATAGTGCCCTATGATGATGAGTACGCAAATAATTTGCGAGAGGTGGCACAAAAACAGACGTCCAATATTATCAGCTTTGGCTGGCAGTTTGACCAGTTAGCTGCCGAAGAGGGCAAGTCTGATAATCTGCCAGATATTTACGCCACAGAGGTGGTGTCTACGGCAACTGAAAATAGTTTTACCTTACATATCGCTAAAAATGACACACAAATTGATCCAATAGCATTGAAGATTACGTTGCCAATGCCAGGTCGACATAATGTCAGCAATGCGTTAGCGGCAGCAAGTTGTGCTTACGCTATCGGCATATCTACAGATAGTATCGTAAAAGGTTTAACTCAAGCTCAGTCTACACAAGGGCGTTTGGGTAGGCTTAGTTTGGGTAGGCATACCATTATTGATGATACATACAATGCAAACCCGAACGCAGTACGTGCGGCGGCGGATGTATTGGCCGTACAAACTGGCGAGAAAATATTGGTTTTAGGCGATATCGGTGAGCTGGGCGATTCTGCACAAGATGAGCATGAAAAGTTAGGCCGGTCAATTGCGGCAAAATCTATCGATAGACTTTTGTGTGTTGGTGATTATGCGCCCAATACGATAAAAGGCGCTAACTCATACGCCGCTGCTAATAACTTACAGCAAGCAGAGGCATTTGCCACAAAAGCTGAGTTATTATCCACATTAGAGGCACTTATTTTGGATAGTAATCGTAAAAATAAAACGTGTACGCTACTGTTTAAAGGCTCACGAAGTGCCACTATGGAAACAGTCATTGAAAGCTTGATAGCACGTTTTGCAAATGAATAAAAATGGCTTCATATTTCTGCCCGCAATAGTTTGTTAAAAGCAATCTTAAATGGTAGCTAAGCACAAAAATTTAATGTCAGTGATGGTCTTAAAATTAAAAATAGATGAGGAGTAAGCGGTGTTATATTGGTTATTTGACAGTTGGCTGAGCCAAATATATTCACCGTTTTCGGCGGTTTCGTCGTTAACATTGCGTGCGCTACTGGCAGTAGTTACCTCGTTAACTTTTAGCATTCTATTAGGGCCTCGGACCATTGCTTATTTGCGTAATATTAAATATGGTCAAGCAATTCGGGATGATGGTCCCAAGTCACATTTAGCAAAAACAGGCACCCCAACTATGGGCGGGGTACTCATTTTAACCTCAATCGCTTTTGCTACGCTGTGTTGGGCTGACTTAACCAATCCATATGTCTGGATTATCCTGTTTGTCATGGTAGTCTTTGGTGGGGTTGGTTGGACGGATGATTGGCTGAAAATTAAACATAAGAATCCTACTGGACTTATTGCCCGCAAAAAATACTTCTGGTTGTCGGTTGGGGCGTTATTTGCCGGTGGCGCCCTCTATTATCTCGCTTTGCAGCAACCTGATATAGAAACCACCCGTGCTATGCAGGATTTATTATTGCCTGTTTTTAAAGACTGGATCATTCCATTTTCGACTATTCCGTTTGGTATTGCCTTTATCATTTTTACCTATTTTGTGATTAATGGGTCATCGAATGCTGTCAATTTAACTGACGGGCTGGATGGCTTGGCTATACTCCCCGTGGTTTTGGTCGCTGCTGGTTTAGGCGCTTTTGCCTATGTATCAGGCACGCCAAACTTTGCCGCATATTTGCATGTCCCTTATATCTCTTATAATGCTGAAGTGACCGTGGTTTGTGCCGCAATGATTGGTGCGGGTTTGGGCTTTCTTTGGTTTAATGCGCATCCTGCCGAAGTATTTATGGGAGATGTCGGTGCGCTGGCACTTGGTGCCATGTTGGGTACGATTGCAGTAATGACCCGTCAAGAGATTGCCTTTGCCATCATGGCTGGTTTATTTGTGGTAGAAGCCTTGTCGGTTATGATTCAGGTAGGCTCATACAAAATGCGTAAAAAACGAGTCTTTTTAATGGCGCCGCTACATCATCACTTTGAAGAGCTAGGCTGGAAAGAGACTCAAGTTGTGGTGCGGTTTTGGATTATTGCTATCTTGCTCGTGGTGCTTGGTTTGATGACCCTTAAACTGCGTTGATATCTTGGATGGCTACTTAACATCATGCCAATTATAAAGCTGAGATAAACGGTGTTGGTGCTTAAGGGTATCAACACCGTTTATCATTTGGTCTTTAAGTTAGAGTCTTATTATATTAATTTCCATCAGTGAGTAATTCGTCATGCCAAAGACTGCCTCAACGACAGGCTTAATCCACCCATCTTTTACCTGTCCCTATTGCCGCTCACCTTTGATTATTGATAGCAAAACATGGCGATGTGATGGCAGCCTAAATGACAAACACACCCAGCATCCCTTCGATGTGGCCCGTCAAGGTTATGTCAATCTATTGCCAGTACAGCATAAAAAGTCTAAAGACCCAGGAGACAGTCAAGAATCGATAGAAGCAAGGCATCGGTTTCTAAATCAAGGCTTTTATCAACCCCTACAGCAACTGATCGCTAGTATTGCAACCAAGATTTACGACAATGAAGACACTGTAGAAAGTCTGACTTGGCTTGATATTGGCAGCGGAGAAGGGTATTACACTGAAGCGATAGCAACAGCATTGCCCCATCGTTCAGGTCAACCGATGAATAATCTGATAGCCGTAGATATCAGCAAACCTGCGGTCATTCAACAGGCAAAATCTGCCAAACAAAAGCATCAACTGTGGTATCAGATTAAGTCAAATGATGACCAAGCCCCTACGGCTATGAATACTACGTCTATAAATAATGAAGTGATAACGAATGGCCTGACTGAACGTCCAGCCGCCCTTTATCCAATGGTTGCTAGTGCGGCAAACCTACCAATTACTGATGAAAGTGTGAATGCCATCAGCACTATTTTTAGCCCGATATTGCCCAAAGAATTTGCCCGAGTGTTACAACCTGACGGCAGATTGATTATTGCCAAGCCAGACGCTGGGCATCTACAACGTATGCGTGATGCTTTGTTTGATGACGTCCGTCCGCATGACTCGGATAAGTTTTTAGACGAGCTTGCACCGTATTTTGAGCTTAAACAGACCCATCAAGTGCAGTGCGACTTATCGCTTAACGCTGAATCACTCGCTGATTTATTGACCATGACCCCGTATTCGTATCGTGCCAAGGCAGAGAAGCGCGAGGCATTATTGGCATCTACTCAGGATAATAATTTTAGCACTGACGCAAATTTTGTGGTGTATGAGTTGGTGAGGATTGATAATTAACTACTTTGGAGGGTTATCTTCCTTCAATTGGGTCTATGTTCAATGATAATCTCGTGTGAGACTCAATGTCTGTTACAAATTCATCCCAAGTACCTTTCTCGACACGCATTGAACAGTAATAAGCAGAAGCTTTTACAAACCCCTCTGCAACAGTGTATAAGTCATGTATTAATTGATTAATCAGATCTGTATTATTATCCCCATACGATAAGAAAATAGAGTCCCTATAATGGGCTTTCCCTCGATATCTGAAAGCTTGAACTAAGAAGTTAACTTTTTTATTCTCAAGTTTTTTGTCCCTCATTTGCCTTGCCGCTTTCTTTCGAAAGTTTTCGAATTTCTGTTTTTTAAATTCTTTAGATTCTTTGACTCTAACCTCTACCTTCCATTTTTCGTAATCTTTCGTGCCATTTAAATAAGATATTAAATTACCATAAGCAATTTCTAGGTTATCAGCTCTAGTATTTAAGTCGTATTTATTTTCTGAACGATATAATTTGATTTTTGCATCAGCTGTTTCCTGTATTAAGCTACTAAGATATAAGTTAAACGGATAAGGCATTAAACCTTTTTCTACTATATCTGCTTGCCAAACTCTAGCCGTACTAGCATGATCCTCCTGCTTAGAGCCAGAAGCAGCAGCATTCATAGCACTACAGGCAAAGTATATGGTGTAATACCATGAAACTATAGCTGTACTACCAATATCATATTTTGGTATAGATTCGTTAGTTAAGGCATTAAGGCTTGCTAAGTTATTGTAAGCCATATGCATATTTTCAAAAACGTAGTTATCTGCTTCTTTATTCAGCGTTCTTCTTTGGACTTTAGAGTATATCTCTTTAAGGTTTTGTTTTTCACACGTACCACTCTTGATAATTAAAGCAAGAGCATGCATCCAGTTTACAGTACCTTGAAGTGCAAACCTTGGTTTAGGTTGATTACCAGTTTCAAATAGCCTTTCTAATAGCCAATATGACATGGGCCTTTAACCTCTAATTATTAATTTAAAATGTTTTTATCGAAAACTATCCTCTCGGATGATGTGCCTCATGCAGCTGTTGCAATCGAGCTGTTGCCACATGGGTATAAATCTGGGTGGTCGATAAATCACTGTGACCGAGTAGCAACTGTACGCTACGCAAGTCCGCCCCGTGGTTGAGCAAATGAGTGGCAAACGCATGACGTAGGGTATGGGGAGATAAACTGTCGTTTAATCCTGCTTGTTTGGCGTACTTTTTGAGCATATACCAAAAGTTTTGCCGTGTCATATAGCCGCCCTGCGTGGTCAAAAACACCGCTTGGCAATTGCCAGATTTTAAATGGGCAATCAACTCACCACGCCCATGTGTCAAATAATCTTCTAACGCTTCAGTTGCATATTCCCCGAGCGGTACCAGCCTTGTCTTGTTGCCTTTACCAGTAATCTGTAACCAGCCCGCATTTAAGTTGACTTGTTCAAGTGATAAGTTCATTAACTCGCTTACCCGAAGCCCGCAAGCATACAACACTTCGAGCATGGCTTTATCTCGCAGTCCCATGGCGGTGCTGGTATCAGGGGCTGCCAATAGGTTTTCTACATCATGCTCAGATAAATCTTTGGGCAGTGAGCGTCCTATTTTAGGGGTTTTGATGCGTTCACACGGGTTGTCTTCACGGCGCTCATTGCCGACCATCCATAAATAAAATTGGCGCAAGCTGGATAGCATACGGGCTTGAGTACGGGGCGTTTTGCCTTGCCTTGATAAAGCCGACAAGCATTGCATCACATCAAGGTCGTTCCAAAGTGTTAACGCTTTTGGGCTGGTGGTTTCACAGAGTTTTAGGTCACGCACATAGGCATTACGGGTGCGCGTTGACAGCCCTCGTGACAGCATGGCTTGGCGAAATTCTGTGATATAAGCAGGCTCATCATCTACAGCTAAGGCTTTGGGTTGTCTGGGTTGCACGGCTCTATCACGGCTCATAGAATGCTCTAAATTAGTCTGTTATACGAAACAATAATCAAACTTTGAATATACCATAAATAAACTATACCGCTTATCTTTTCCACTGGCTGCTAAAAAGATAGTGGTAATCGCTGCTTATCGCTGAATGCTTATAACTGCTCACTAATTTGGGTCGTGTATCTAGTGTGGGGAGAGTTTTTAGCCAGTAACATAGTACAAAAGAGAGGCCACATGATGTAGCCTCTCTTTATCTCTTTAATATCAATTTATATCAATCGATAAGGGTATTAATACAACTAAACTATAGGTTAGTTATAGGCCATTTAACGATGGCCCATGCCATTAGAAACCATAGTCACGTGGCTCATTCTGGAAAGAAATCCAATGGGTTTTGGTAAACTCTTCAAGCACTTGGTCACTATTAAAGCGGCCGATACCAGAGTTTTTAACCCCACCAAAAGGTACCATGCTCTCGTCATTAACAGGCATATCATTAATATGAGTCATACCCGCTTCAATGCGCTTAGCAAAGCGGAGCCCTTTTTGCAGATCCTGAGTAAATACGGCACTAGATAGCCCAAATGAGGTGTCGTTAGCAAGAGTTAAGGCATCGTCTTCATCTTTGGCTTTGATGATGGCGGCTAGTGGCCCAAATATCTCATTGCGAAATAAATCCATATGAGGAGTTACATCTGTGTAGATATAAGGTGAGACCAGTTGACCTTCAATTTTACCTTCTAAAATCAGGTTGGCACCTTCTTTTTTGGCAGTGGCAATTTTTTCTTGCAGAGACTCTATTTGGTTCTTATTGATGATCGGTCCAATAAAGGTATCTTTCTCGTTAGGGTCTCCCACTTTTAAAGTTTCTACGATGGACTTAAACTTGTCTACAAACGTATCATGTACCTCTTCTTCGACGATGATACGATTGATGGCCATACAAATCTGTCCTTGATGTAAAAACTTACCAAAGGCAGCGGCACGTGCGGCTTGATCCAGATCAGCGTCCTTAAGTACCACAAATGGGCTATTACCACCCAGCTCCAAGGCAACGTCTTTGATATAGTCGCCACTAAATGCAAGCTCGCCAATGCGCTTACCAACTGGGGTAGAGCCAGTAAATGATACTAGACTAGGTGTATCGTGGGTAACGATAGCATCGCCAATCTCACTACCTGCACCGACTACAACGTTTAACACACCTTTAGGTAAGCCTGCTTCTTCAAATAGTTTAGCCAGTAACAGGGCGCCAGTTATTGGGGTGTCGCTGGCAGGTTTTAAAACGACAGCATTACCTAGGGCAATCGCTGGCGCCAGCGAGCGCTGAGTCAAATGAAAGGGGAAATTCCAAGGGCTGATAAGGGCAACCACCCCAACAGGATCTCGGTATGCCAAGTTTTCTTTACCGGGGGTATTTGAAGGGCGAGTTTCGCCATGCACACGGTTAGGATAAGTTGCTGCTTCTACAGTAACAGCGCGCGCAATGCTTAGCTCTACTTCGGCTTTAATTCGTGTGCTGCCAGACTCTTTGATTATCCAGTCTATGATTTCATCACGACGTTGATCTAATAAATCAATAAGCTTATACATCACAGCAGTACGCTCAGCAGGGGTAGTCTTCGCCCATTCTTTTTGAGCATCGCTTGCTGCTTTGAAAGCCTCATCTAATTGCTCTTTTGTGGCTTGAGGAATCTCAACCAATGTCTCGCCATTATAGGGATTGGTATCATTATTGACCCTGTCATCTTTACCCTTTACCCATTCGCCAGCGATGAATTGTAGATTGAAATCTGTGTAAGAGGCGGGTGCACTATCAGCCGCAGTAGTAGACGCGTTAGTAGAAGGGGTAGATTGGTTATTTGTCTTATCATTACTCATAAATCATCCTTAGTTATCTTTAGTATCTGACTTTAATTAAGCTCTTTAATTCATGACTCTTAGCGTTATACTTGAAAGGGTCAGATATGTTGTAAAAGAACTGTCTTTAATATAAATAAAGAATATAAATAAAGGTCTTGCATGGATTTGAGCACTTTTTTAACCTTTCCAAACAAGTGCTTTCATCCTAGCATATGAAAAGATAAATATTGTTGATTGCTTTTGAAGTATTGTTTATGAAAAGTAACTTTGTAAGAAGGTTTATTAATAAGAACTTAAAAAATCAAATATTGGATAGAGAATAACTTAACTGATGTGAGTTGCTTGAGACCTATTAATTGGGAACTTATTAAAAGGAGAGCACAATTATTGAAACAGGCTAGGTTTTTAATCCATGAATAGGTAATAGAGTAAGGATTTTGAGGAGATAACGTTAGACAGTGGAACGTTTATGACATATAACGAGATTAAACAAGCCACAAAGTCAAAGAGGCGTAAACCAGAGGGTTTACTGCCTTTAGACGATTGGACTCTTAAAAAGGTGGGGATAACAAAAGGGGTTACAATGCATTAACTTTGCTTTTTCTGCACCACATAACGATAAAGCGTATCGGTATGGGTTTCACGGTTACCATTTGCATTTTCGGTTTCAGACTTCTCTACTAAGGTATGACCGAGATGGCGACAAAAATTAGGGATATCTCGGGTGGTAGCAGGGTCGGTTGCCAAGACTTCAATACACTCCCCACCTTTAGCTTTGCGTATAGCTCGGTGCAGCATCATCACAGGTTCGGGGCAGATAAGACCTTGGGTATCTAAGTGGTGTTCAATGTCATAATGTAATGTGTCTTTAGAATCAGTCATAAGTTTGTCTATTAATTTTGTCTATTAGTTTTGTCTATAAATGATGTTAAACGTAACCTTAGAATATTCAATTTTATTGAGTATCTATAGTCAGCGAACTACTAAACGGTTACGGCGTTTACCTCGTTAAGCCTACTCCAGTAGTACTTGCACTCGGTTGCCTTGTAACCATTTTAGACTTCTTTAACTATATTTTTCTTGGGAATCTATAAAGTTGAAGAAGCGCTTAAAAGTGGCTTGGAACCAATACGCTACTCCAATCCATGCTGCCATAGCCAGCCATAACCAATTAGACAGCTGAAATACGAGGCAAGCAAGGGTTAATATACTGGCTAAACCGACGCTGGTAACTAACATAGAGGGTTGGCTTAAGCGATAGTGTGAGACAACAAATGTCTGATACAAAAGGATTGGAATCGCAATAGCTACTAATATGTAGGGAGCATAGTGAAACACTAAATAGAGCCATTCATTTGAGTGGAACATCTTTAAGCTGGCCATTGTACCAAATATAACAAATAGAGACAGCGCTAACATAATCAGCCATATAGTCATGCGGTTTAACCTTTGAGCGCCGCGAATACGTTTAAGTGCTAGGGGAGGAAAACCTGCAATGGTTCGACTGACCAAAGGTTCTGTGGTAACAGGTAGGTCGGTTGGTGTGACAGGGTCTGTGCTCATAGGTACGTACTTTTATGGGTAAGTGCAGTTGGTTGCGGTGTGCTTTTAACGCTGATTTTAAGCTATCTTGTCACTAAATATTAAATGTTGCTGGACATTAAATAAGGTCAGTCGTCACGATACGTGGTGATATCTTGAGCATAATCAGGGTTAGCAAGGTACGTGGTTAGTAATAGACAAGCGGAAATATCGTCAATTGGGTCGTGCGTATTTTTTATCAATCCCAAATTCCACGCCATGTCACGCGCTTCAATAGACGTCAATCTTTCGTCAAATAGCTGCACAGGAACAAGAATATGCTGCTCTACTAGCCGATGGGCTAGCCGACGGGCAAATTTATGGGCGCGTTTTGCTAACATTGAATTACTACCATCCATATTGAGTGGTAGACCAACAATAACACGTCCGATTTCCCATGTTGAGATAATACCAAGCAGATTATCCCAGTCAGCTGGCTGGCCATTATTCATGGCAAGTATATCAAAAGGTCTTGCATCTTTGGTCAAGGAATTACCAAGCGCAATACCCATCTTTTTAACACCGTAGTCCAGCCCTAACAGTAACATGTCTTTAGCTTTGCCCATGGTGGGGTGGGGCTCAGCGTTGGCCTGTTCAGTCATACTCGTCTCGTTATTCAAGGTCTCAGTTAAGGTATCAGTATTATATAAGGTGTTAAAAATAGCTTAGGCGTGACCAATATCATCGCTTAAAAAGTCTAAACGAATACCGATGTTTTCTGCAGCATGATGCCAACGCTCTTCAAAGGGTATCTCAAATAGCAGTGACAAGTTTGCGGGGCAAACTAACCAATCACCTTGACTAATTTCTTGCTCTAATTGACGCTTTGTCCAGCTTGCATGACCTAAACATAAATGATAGTGTCCAACGCCTTGTCCTTCTGCAATGCGGTATAACAGATCTTTACTGGTGGTAATACAAATATTTTCTGAAATTGCAAATGAGGATGCCCATCTAGGTTGACCCGTATGAATAACAAACCCAACTTCGGGATAAACAGGTCCACCCTCTAAAGCTACCTCATGCATAACGGAATTATCACTGACTTCGATATCTAAATCTTCCAGTAATTTGCCAACAGGGGTATCTAAAATTGGACGATTAACAATTAATCCTAGTGCCCCATGTTTGTCGTGGCGGCAGATATAAATTAGGGTTTGCGCAAAGCGTTCGTCTGGCATATGCGGTGCTGCAATTAAAAAATGATGCGTTAGATTTTCAAGAGACATAATTGTTGCAAACTCGGTGGCTATAAGGATTTTGATATCATCGCGCATAAATCAATATGTTAGTCAGTTTATACACGATGACATCTAGAATGTAAAAAAGGCATACGATTTATATCTAATGTTTGTCTTGTAAGGTACATTTTATATTATGCGTATAATGCGTTTTAAAAGATTAGGTCACATCAGCCAATAAGCTACGAGCATGCTCACGGGTCACTTCGGTAATATTAACACCGCCAGACATACGTGCCAGCTCATCGACCTGAGTATTACCACTGATTATTTTTAGCTCGCTGGTAGTTTGTCCCTCGTTAGTATCATGATGCTTCTGTACTAATATATGTTGATGGGCTTGTGCGGCGACTTGTGCTTGATGCGTGATGGCCAAAAGCTGACGATGCGAGCCAAGTTGGCGTAGTAACTCGCCGACGACTTGTGCCGTGCCACCACTGATGCCAACGTCCACTTCGTCAAAAACCAGCATGGGCTGTGCAGCATTGGATAGTTCATTATTTTCAGGTAAATCGCTATCATCAACTGTATCATGATGTTGTGCTTGGGTCTGTGCGCTATCGGAACCGCTATTAGCATCACTATTTAGGTCAATATGAGTCGCTAAAAGCACCTGCATGACTAAAGCCATACGTGAAAGCTCGCCCCCAGAAGCAATTTTATAGAGCGGCTGCATAGGCATACCTACGTTTGCGCTAAACATGAGCTCAATATCTTGTAAGCCTTGAGCGTTATAGTCTTCTTCTTCTCGATCAGTAAATATAAATTCACAGCGGGCATTAGGCAGCGCCAAAGGTTGTAATTGTGTGACCAGTTTTTGACCAATATTTGGTGCCACTTGCTTACGAGACTTACTCAATTGAGTAGCGATGGTCAAATACTCGTTCCACGCCTCTTTAATTTTAGCCTCTAACACCTCTGAGGTAGGCTGATTATTTAATTCATCTAACTCATTAGCCCAGGCTTTCGCTTCAAGTAGTAGATCTGCTGCTGGCAGACCATGTTTACGTGATAAGCGATGACCTAAGCTGATTAAGCTGTTTAGTTGTTGCAAACGTTCAGGGTCTGGTAGCTGTTGTTCGGCGTAATCTGTCAATAAGGCGGCAGCCTCACTAATATGCTGCTGGGCCAAATGCAGTGACTCACTGGCCTGAGCAAATGTTTGGCTGACTTCAATCTGGTTATCACATAGGCGAATGGCGCGACCTAACAACGCCATTGCATGAGGATCATCACTTTCGTTTTCTAAAAGTTGTAGTGCTTGACTGGCTTCAATCATCAACGCTTCAAGATTAGATAGCTCGTCATGCTCAGCTTCAACTTGAGCATAATCGACGTCAACGAGTGGTGCAATGTCTTCTAGCTGACTGGTCAATAGCTCGATACGGTCCTGACGGTGTGCTTCTTTAGCGGTAATATCATCCGCTTGGCGCTTAAGCTTTTGATACTTTTTATAAGCTTGGGCGGTACTTTTAGCCAAAGGCTTTAGCCCAGCGATGCTATCTAGCCAGTCGACAACAAACAGGGGCTTTAATAATGCCTGCTGTGCATGCTGACTATGGATGTTGACCAGCATAGCCCCTAATTCTTTGAGCTCTGCTAAGCTTACAGGAACACCATTTAACCATGCTTTAGACCGTCCATTACTGCTCAATTGGCGTCTAATTAAAATCTCGCCATCGAATTCACGCTCATGGTTCAAAAACCACTTCTGTATCACTACTGAGGAGAGCTTGGAGTCTGACTCACTGAAATCAAACTGAGCATAAATGTCAGCGCTATCAGTGCCATGACGCACCATACCGGTATCGGCACGCCCACCAATACATAAGGACAGGGCATCCAGTAGTAAGGATTTTCCTGCACCAGTTTCGCCAGTAATGACGTTAAATCCACCAGAGAGGGACAGTTCATGGTGGTCAATCAAAGCAAAGTTTTGCAACGTTATAGATGCGAGCATTGATAATCTCTACAATGGTTGTGTATATGACTGTCTGTAAAAACTGTCTTTAAAAAAAGATATTATGACAAGAAAACAGTATAAATAAACACTTAAATAGTATGGATATCGTAGCGTTTAGGGGGTATAAAAGCAAACACCATCTTATTTTTAATTAAGTTTTTAATTAAGGTCAAATAGGATGAATAATAAATATGGCAAGACACGATAAAGATATAATAGAAAGATTGCGTCACTATAGATATATGCTGCAAATTGAGCGTTTATTTTAACTGATTTGATGGTACGTTGCTGCTTCATTAGGCCTCACTAAAAAAGGATAGGACACACCTCATCTTTGTCATGGCTAATCTATACGGTAGTGATTAGAAAATGTTGAAAAGTAGGGCAAAGATTAAATGAACAGGGTTTGATAGTGCATAATTAGTATTATGTCGTCATAAATTGTAAAAAATTAAGCCCCTGTCATCACTCTTGGGGTTATATTGTGGTAGGATTAAATAACATAAAACTATTAAAAAGCTAGGTGTTGACTGATGTAATAGTTAGCCACACACTTTGCATTCTTATACATTGATTTTGATTGAGGAAGTCATCATGCCGACGACTTATGACCATGTTTCTGTCGAAAAAACTGCAACAATTTCATATGATGGACGCTGCAGTAGCCATACATTACTTTTTGATGACGGTAGCAAAAAGATGCTTGGTGTTATTTTGCCTTGTGATGATAAGGTTTTAGAATATGAGTTTGCAACTCACACCTCTGAACGTATGGAAATTATGAGTGGCGAGTGTGAGGTTAAGGTAACGGGCGAAGATGAGTTTACCTATTACCGAGCAGGTCAGGCCTTTGTGGTTGCAGGCGAGAGTAGCTTTACCCTACGTACGGATCAAATTGTACAGTACATTTGTCATCTGGAAGGCTAGCTTATTTAATAGTTATTAACTTGATGTCATAAGTCAGTTGCTGCGAATCACTGGCTACTAAGGATGGATACTAGTCATTGCTATGACTCTGTTACCACTAATCAGTGGTTACTATGTATCAAGTCAGCACCGAGAGGGGAGTTGTTAATTTATTTATGTTGCTTATTATTAAGAAGGCCTATTAGATGGCAAAGCCCGTTTATTTTTACGGTATTCATGCCGTTCATGCGTTATTGACACATCGTCCGATGGATGCGATGGCCTTGTTTATCCAACAAGGTCGTAGTGCTGTCGATAACAGTTATTCTACACACGCCTCAGGTGCTAACCAAGGCTCAAACACTGACGCTATACTGACTGAAATAATTGAGCTGGCTGATCAGATGGGTGTCAGTATCCAAGAGGCTAGTAAAGACAAACTGACTGCACTTTGCCATAGCCCGCAGCATCAGGGTGTGGTTTTACACGCCCGTCCACTAGCAATGGCTAATGAAAATGAGCTGGATGCTTGGACTGAGCGAGATGATAGTCTGTTTTTAGTATTAGACCAAGTAACAGATGCTCACAATTTAGGCGCTTGTCTACGCACAGCAGCAGCTATGGGTGTTGATGCTGTTATTTGCCCAAAGCATCACTCAGCGAGTTTAACGCCTACAGTCTCTAAAGTGTCCGTAGGGGCAATGGAGATTATGCCGGTCGTTGCAGTGACTAACTTAGCACGCGCTATGGAACACTTAAAACAGGCCGGTGTGTTTATTTATGGGACGGCTCTTGATGACACGGCAAAGTCTATTACTGATGTTGATTTAACGGGTAAGGTTGCGATTATTATGGGCTCTGAGGGCGAAGGAATGCGTCGTCTAACGGCTGAGCGCTGTGATGAGTTAGTGTATATTCCAATGACAGGCAATCGTCATGGCTCTTTACAAAGTCTAAATGTCAGTGTAGCAACGGGTATGGTGTTGTATGAAGTAAGCCGTCAACGCCATATGTAGTAGATTGACAAGTAAGCATTAACCCCCCATATTAAGCCACACAAAAAAGGTATGTCACTTTATGACATACCTTTTTTATGTGGCTTTCTTAAATATTATGAGTTTATGTGTTGTGAGCTTAAGTGTTATGAGACTGACTTATATTTTCTTTTTTAAGGTTAAATATTTCTGATGTAGAGGTTTAAGCTGTTCATAAAGTGCCTCTAAGCTACCTGAGTTATCAATAATGTCATCTGCATGTTCAAGCCGAGCCTTTCGTGACAGTTGATTGTTCATAATGGCTTTAATCTTATCCATGCTTTGGGTATCACGAGCACTGGCTCGATCCAGCTGAATGGCCTCGCTAACATCCACCACCAATACCCTGTCACACAGGGACGCTAGCCCGCCAGCTGCGCTCTCTAACAGTAAAGGGGCTGATAAAATTACATATTTCGATTGGGATTCAGTCAGTTGTTTTTTTATCTGTTGACGAATGGCAGGGTGGGTAATCGCTTCAAGTTTTAGCAAAGAGTCATCATTAGCAAATACATGTTCTCGTACCGCCTGCCTATCCATATTGCCAGCGTCATCAATAACCCAGTCGCCTAAAGCTTGAGCTAGCTCATTTAGCGTAGGGCTACCTTTTTTCATTATATCGTGGGCAACCACATCTGCATCAACTACATCAACATCTTGTGTAGCAAACCAATCTGATACCGCTGTTTTACCGCTGCCAATACCCCCTGTTAACCCTATAACTGGTTTATCTATAAAAAAACGGTTAAAGATTTGCGGTGGTGAGCTAACGGATTGATCCTCTGAGGTATTAGAGGGTGTTGTTGATACGTTAGAGTTGGGCATAAAAAGACCTCACAAAGTGTCTATGGCAAAGGTTTCAATCCTGCTGCATATATTGTATTAGAACTTAATACTATTTAGGCATTCATGATTTAACCAGTCGATGGTCTGGGTTGATGGGTGTTGTTATTAAACACAACACCAAAGGCTACTACGATAAACTAAGGTCTAAATATAACCAGTGACAGTCTTACCCTTCTTTACCAGTCAAAATTGATAGCTACTCTCTGAGCATGGTTGTCTTATAACCATTATACAATTTGGACGGCTTCGACTATATAATATGTATTGATCATTAATACTGACCGAGATACCAGCCCATGATGTGCTGTCCGTATAAAAGAGCAATTATACCAGCTACTGCAATAAAGGGGCCAAAAGCGAATGGTTTGCTCTCTCCATGCTTTCTCATTAGTACAATGCCAACAAGTGAACCGAGCAATGAGGACAGTAGGATGATCAAAGGTAGCATCATAGGACCGAGCCATGCCCCTAATACAGCGAGAAGCTTAAAGTCTCCCTGTCCCATACCGTTCTTTTTGGTAATCCAATAAAAAACCTTAACCACCACCCAAAGTGATAAAAATCCCAGTATCAACCCCCAAATTGATTCATTAGCAGTGACAAACCAGCCTTGGGTGTTAACTACTAAGCCAAGCGCCCCTAAAGGAACCGTTAGTCTATCTGGTAGTAGTTGAGTATCCCAATCTATACCTGTTAATGCGATCAGAGTCCAAACCAAAACAAGTGCAGACAGTGCAGGAAGTGTCACACCAAACTGAGCAATAACCAGCACGGTTAGTACAGCAGTAATAATTTCAACCAATGGATAACGTATCCCTATTGAATTTTTACACTGAGAGCATGCACCCTTGAGCAATACCCAGCTAATGACAGGAATATTTTCATACCAACGGATACCGTGAGCACATTTTGGGCATTGAGAGGCGGGATATGCCAAAGACAAAGGCAGGTCTTTGGCGACTATTTTTGCAATCGGTTCAACTAATGAAGGAGAGATGTCATCTTGCTCTGATAGAATTTGTACTGAACCTGCACGCCACTCAAGCATCATTGCCAATGGCATGCGGTGTATAACCACATTTAAAAAGCTGCCAACACAAAGACCTAATAAACCAAATAAGGTTAACGCCAATAAGGTGTTTTCTTGTAAAAGTTGCCACAGTTGCATCGGGTAGCCTTTAAGCGGTCGTGAAAAAGTAGTAAAAAAGGTAGCGATCTAAGAAATAAGAATACAAGGCGCATTAGGTAGTTAAGTAGGATGTTACAGATTTGGAAATGACTCTGCGGATAGCTAAAATCATCTAAATCCTCAGTGCTAACAAGGCTCCTAGCCAATAACTGAGCCCATTTGGAAGATGGGTAAGTACATTGCAACTACCAAGCCACCAATTAGTACGCCCAATACAACCATAATGATGGGTTCCATCAGACTAGTTAACCCATCAATGGCATTATCAACTTCATTCTCATAATAAGTAGCGACCTTTTCAAGCATTTGATCTAGGTCGCCAGATTCTTCACCAATGCCTACCATTTGTACAGCCAGTGTTGGAAATAAATTGGTGTTGCGCATTGAGAACTGTAGTTGTTGACCGGTGGAGACATCGTCTTTAATCTGCTGTGTTGCATTATAAAACACGATATTGTTTGTCGCACCTGCAGTTGACTCCAGCGCATCAATAAGAGGCACGCCAGCGGCGAATGTTGTTGACAGGGTGCGTGAAAAGCGGGCAACAATGGCTTGATAAGTTATATTACCAAAAACTGGCAGTTTTAATATCAACTTGTCTAAAAAGTCTTGAAATTTTTGACTGCGTTTTTTTGCTTCAAAAAAAGCAATTATAGTCAGGCCTAGCGCTATGATTAACAGAAACCAATATGATTGCATCCATTCCGACATATTTACCACCATTTGAGTAAAAGCGGGCAACTCAGAACCTGCCGAGGTAAACAAAGTCTCAAATGCAGGAACAACTTTTATTAACAAGATGATAGTAACCACGATGGCTACAATAATAACCGCAATAGGATATTTAACCGCTTTTTTTATCTTTGACTTTAGTAATTCACTTTTTTCTTTGTAAGTTGCTACCCGCTCTAGCATGGTCTCCAAAGACCCTGATTGCTCACCTGACTCTACAAGCGAGCAAAATAAGTTATCAAAATGATTGGGGTGTTTACGCAGCGCGCCAGCAAAAGTATTACCTGACTCAACCTCAGCTTTAATATCTAAAACCAATTCTTTCATACTTGGATTTTCAAGTGATTCTGCCACAATTTCAAATGATTGGGTTAATGGTACACCCGCTTTCATCATAGTTGCTAACTGACGCACAAAAATAGCAATATCAAGTGCTTTGATGCGCTTTTTTATTTGAAAAAGCGGTTTGGGTTTTTTTCTGATACTACGGACACTAATACCCTGTTTACGTAGCTGCGCTTTGGCTAAATCCATGCTTTTGCTGGTTAGTTCACCTGTCACTTTTTGTCCACGGCGATTGATACCATCGTAGACAAAGTCCAATAGCATATCCGTCGTGGCTTTTGCCATGTTCATTCCCTCAACAGCCCAAGGGCTGAATATTAGTAATGTTACTTTATACTAGTAATGTTACTCTATTTTAGTTGGTTATAGTAACAGAAAGTAAGTTTGCTTAATCTGTCGTTACTCGATACATTTCTTGAACACTAGTAATGCCCTGCAATACCTTTAAGATGCCTGAGCGACGCAAGTCCCTAAACCCATTATTATATGCGGCTTCTTTAATATCCATTGCGTTACCCTCCTCCATAATGATACGTGCAATGGTATCATCAACTTTCATAACTTCGTAAATACCCACACGACCTTTGTAGCCATCTCGGCATTCATCACAGCCTACCGGTTCATAAATAATGTTAGTAGGATTACTCAAGTCTTCATCTGTAAATCCCATCTCTAACAAGCTGGGTTTAGGTACGCTCGTAGGTCTTTTGCAGTTGTTACACAGCCTTCGCGCTAACCTTTGAGCAATAACAAGGTTAATAGAAGTAGCAATATTAAATGTAGCGACACCCATATTACGAAGTCGAGTTAATGTCTCAGGCGCTGAGTTAGTATGCAAAGTGGACAAAACTAAGTGGCCAGTTTGCGCCGCCTTAATAGCAATTTCAGCGGTTTCAAGATCACGAACTTCACCCACCATGACGATGTCAGGGTCTTGCCGCAAAAAGGACTTTAACGCATTGGCAAATGTTAGGCCAACTTTGTAATTTACATTAACCTGATTAATACCTTCAAGATTGATTTCTACAGGATCCTCAACAGTTGATATGTTAGTTTGTACCGTGTTTAAAATATTAAGCGCCGTATATAAAGAAACCGTTTTACCTGAGCCAGTAGGTCCCGTAATCAAAATCATGCCTTGCGGCTTATGCAGCGCTTCTAAAAACACCTTCTTTTGATCAGCTTCATAGCCAAGGGCATCGATACCAAGCATGGCAGAAGACGGGTCTAATATACGAAGTACAATTTTTTCACCATGAAGTGTGGGCAATGAGTTTACCCTGAAGTCGATGGCTTTATCTTTGGAAATGGCTAATTTGATTCGCCCATCCTGGGGCACACGTCTTTCTGAAATATCCATCTGCGACATGACTTTTAAACGTGCAGCAATAGTTGCGCCAAGTTCTACAGGAGGGCTGGCCATTTGCTGCATGATACCATCAATGCGAAAACGTACCCGAAACGATTTTTCATAAGGTTCAAAGTGTAAATCTGATGCCCCCATACGTATGGCGTCAATGAGCATCTTATTAACGAACTTTACAACAGGTGCTTCTCTAATATCATTGGGTAGTGTGCTTAGATCGCCAAGCTTATTGTTTCCGTCAAACTGTTCATAATCTATGTTTAAGTCGTTATCACTGAAGCTATTAAACGTACTCATAGAATCTGAAAAAGTGGTTTCAATAAGTTTGACAAGCTTATTTTCTTCCACGACAATCGTTTGCACAGCAAGACGTGAATTGAATTGAATGGCTTCTATGGCCTCAAGACGAGTAGGATCACTGATAGCAACAAAAAGGCGTTGTCCCCGCACAAAGATAGGCAAGGCATTATATTTTCTTACTATTCTTTCATCAACTAAATCTTTGGGTATGGCATCTGGATTTAATTGGTCTAAATCAAACAAGGAGTCTCCAAACTCTTTGGCAACCGCAGTGGCTATTTTGTTTGCTGGCGCTAGTTTGTGATCGACTAAATAGGATACGATACTTTTATGTTGTTTTTGCGACTCGGCCACAGCCTTCCTCATCACTTGACTATTGACCAAACCATCTTGGACAAGCCGCTGGGCAATACCGCCAAAGCTCATGGGGATTGACATTTGAAATTACCTTTAGTTGATTTTTATGTCGGTTTAACTTTTTTATTAATACAAAAGTATTTATGACCTTGTATAAATATGAGTTCATGTTTAATAAACACTTGCTATTTATACACTAAGTCAATCTGTAAAATTTGTTTTAAATAGGTCAGTTAAAACCAACCAATGCTTTGTTCATAGAACGTAATATTGAGTTATAGAGCTCTAATCCTATGTATTCAATCTTATGTATTTAAAATTATTTAATAAGACATACCTATTAAAACGGATACGCTTTTTTATAAAAATTTGTGGTTAAAGTATTTTGCTATAATTGTATTATTTAACCGTAAATTTGAGTGATAAACAAGTTTGCATACATAAGTGCCTCGTTTTAATTTGAGTTCTAAAGTTTGAGTTCTAAAGTTTGAGTTCTAAAGAGAGTATAGACTGGTAACCGAGCTGATAGAGTGATTAATATTTTAAATTCATGTTAGGCGTTCCGATTTTTAATTTTTTTAATGCTCAGCCACAAACGGTAAATGCAAGATTAAAGACTATGTTATAATTCGGGGTTAATGCAATTTTAGAGTGGTAAATAGGCGTTATAAGTTATAAATATGCCTTATTATATTCAGTACGAGTTCATTTACTAAAAATTATCATTTGAGAGTTCACTATATGACGCCTTGGGTTATTGGAAATTGGAAACTAAATCCTGCATCTGTTGCCGAGACACAAACGCTTATTGACTGTATTGTCTCTCAGCTTGATGATACAGTTGATTGTAACCTAATGGTAGCACCAAGCTTCGTACATTTAAGCCATGTTGCTAAAGCAGTTCAAGCTTCAAATTTGAAGTTAGCCTGTCAGAATGTTACTGCGTTGACAGATACGAAAGGTGCATTTACAGGAGATGTGTCAGTAGCTCAGCTTAAAGATGTTGGTGTAGAGTGGGTTATTATCGGTCATTCTGAGCGCCGTCAATACTATGCTGAAGATCATGAGGCACTGCTGCAAAAGGTAATATATTGTGACGCACATGACTTGGGGGTTGTTTTTTGCATTGGCGAGTCTGAAACAGATTTTGAATCTGGTCGTACGCAAAAGGTACTCTCTAAGCAACTCGATGTGATTAAATCCTTGGTTGCTTGCCTAGATGTTGAGGATGCTAAAAAGAAGCTAGCTAATATCATTATTGCTTATGAGCCTGTTTGGGCAATTGGCACTGGTAAAGTCCCTAGTGTACAAAATGTGGAATCGGTACATAGTTTTATTCACGACTACTTGATGAGCATCAGTGACCGGTTTGATAACACACCGATTATTTATGGGGGAAGCGTTAAGCCAGATAACGCTCATGAGTTTGCTAGTTGCAATGCAATTAACGGGGTTCTAGTAGGTGGCGCATCACTCAATGCTGATAGTTTTTTAACCATTGCAAAAAGCTTTTGTAAGTAAATCAAAAAAACGGTAGCATACAGTGTAATAAGTAAGCTGGACTGATTGTATATGTCTAGTTGTCTGTCTTTCGAAAGTTTGAATTCTTTTGAGAGTAAGCGTTTTTTTAGAAGCAATAGTTTTAGAAAAAACATCACTATATATTATATTATACAACCCTGAGTTTATATTCTCCATTGGACGCCTCAGCATACTAACTACTTTCAAATTCTTATCCTATTTTTTTATTTATTACTGTTACTTAATTTTTAGTAAGGCAAAGCATGTTCAACATTATTTTAGCCATTCACATTATTGTCGCTATTGCCATGATTGGGCTGATTTTAATTCAGCATGGTAAAGGTGCAGATGCTGGCGCATCATTTGGCGCTGGTGCCTCAGGTACTGTATTTGGCGCCGCGGGTAGTGCAAACTTTTTAACCAGAGCAACAGCTGTATTAGCGATTATCTTCTTTTCAACCAGTTTGACCCTTGCTATGCATGCTCGCAAACAAGCTGAAGATCAATATAGTTTAGATGTGCCAGCAGCGACAGAAGCGCCTTTGGCTAATTCAGTACCAGTCCCCACACCGGACCAACCGCCCAACGATTAAACGATAGATTAAAATAACTAAAACAACCCTACCTTTAGCTTATATAGTTAAGTTAACTGTATAAAAGAAAGAATGTACTCACGTTAAATAGGTTGCACACCCACTCAAACATGAGTAGAATATCCGACCTAGTTTAATAAAGTCTAAATTATAACGTTATCGTTTGATAATCCTCAATTATTAGTAGCGGTTTATTATTTAGTGTTTAAATTATTTAGTGTTTAAATTAGTGATTTGCGATTGTGGTGGAATTGGTAGACACGCCATCTTGAGGGGGTGGTGGCGCAAGCCGTGAGGGTTCAAGTCCCTCCAATCGCACCATTAATACCGTTATACCTAATACGGTTATAACAAGCATATGTTGAGCTTAATATGATTGTTATAAACAGGGTAATAGTCTTCATTTAGTTGTTGCCATAGTTTGAGTATTTTGGTCGTTTTATTATAGGATAGATTAATTTTAGTTTTTTTCAGTTATTGCTTGACAACTGTGAAGAGCATCCCTATAATAACCCACCTAGATTGATGCGGGGTGGAGCAGTCTGGTAGCTCGTCGGGCTCATAACCCGAAGGTCGTTGGTTCAAATCCAGCCCCCGCTACCATTTTTTATTTCAATCTTACTTTTTTTATCTAACCCACCATATTGTTTGTGGGTTTTTTTGTATCTGTTTTTTCTATTGTTATTTGCATTTCACAATAACTACTTATAATAGATGTTTATATTTTGGATGAAGCCATAAATCATGAAGGTATCAAATAAAGTCGCTCAATTGACTGATATTATAGAGCCTGCGGTTGCTGCTTGTGACGTAGCGCTTTGGGGTATTGAGTTTGTCCCACAAGGTGGGCGTTCTCTTTTACGTATTTTTATTGAGGCTTTACCAGAAGATAAGGCGATAAATAAACAAGTGACCATTGAAAACTGTGCAGCAGTTAACCATCAGGTTAGTGGTGTTCTAGAGGTACATGACCCAATTGCGGGCGAATATGTATTGGAAGTGTCATCACCTGGCTTAGATAGACCGTTTTTTTCTGCTGAGCAAATGCAGCAATATGTTGGGCAACATATGAATCTTCGTTTGATTAAAGCGATTGGCACTGAGTCAGCGAAACGCCGTAAAGTCTCTGGCAAACTTGAAAAATTAGAGTTGGATAAGCGGCAATTGACAATAGCGACTACTGACGGTTACCAATTTGATATACAGTTAGATAATATTGACAAGGCTAATTTGATTTATCAAGAGTTGTAAGTATTGATGTAAATTCTTTTAAGCAAGGTTGTGTATTGAATTTTGGTTGAATGTTTTTTATTAGATAGCCACTCAAAAGTACCATTAAGATAAGTATCACATTAAGATAGGTATCAATAGTTCAATAAGTAATCTGTCATTTCAGACAACTAGAAACAGAATTTTAGAGCCATATATAAAAAATACATTCAATTATATAAGTTGCTACTCTAAATGTGGAGTAGGTGAGGATAGGTGTGCAATGAGTCGTGAAATCTTAACGGTAGTAGAGACCGTCAGTAATGAAAAGGGGCTAAACCCCGAAGATATTTTTGAAGCCATTGAAGAAGCGTTAGTGGTTTCAACAAAAAAACGAGTTTATACCGAACAGCCAGAAGTTGCTGTACGTGTTAGTATCGACCGTGAAACAGGGGATTATGATACTTATCGTTATTGGACGGTTGTTGCTGATGAAGATCACGAGATGCCTGCATGTCAATTAGCCATCAGTGACTTAGATGAAGCTGAGTGGTCAATTGGCGATATTAAAGAAGAACAAATAGAATCTATCGAATTTGGACGTATTGCTGCCACACAGGCCAAACAAGTCATTATTCAAAAGATTCGTGAAGCTGAAAGGGCGCTAGTTGCTGATGCCTTCGAACCAAGAGTTGGCGAGATGATGTACGGCGAAGTTAAAAAACAGACTCGCGACGGTTTCATTGTTGATTTAGGGGATAATGCGGAAGGCTACTTATCACGAGATCAGATGCTACCCCGTGAGCAACTGCGTGTTAAGTCTCGTATTCAAGCTATTTTATACCATGTTAACCGCGATAATCGCGGTGCTCAACTACTGCTATCGCGTACGCATCCAGATATGTTGACCGCTTTGATGAATAAAGAAGTACCCGAAATTAATGAAGAAATCATTGAGATTCGCGGTGTTGCCCGACAGCCGGGTGTTCGTGCTAAAATTTCAGTAAAGACCAATGATCATCGTATTGACCCAGTCGGCGCCTGTATTGGGATGCGTGGTACTCGAATCCAAGCAGTTCAGCAAGAGCTTGATGGTGAACGAATTGATGTTATTGTCTGGTCGGATGATCCAGCACAGTATATTATAAGTGCACTTGAACCTGCTGATGTAAGTAGTATCATTTTAGATGAAGATGCCAAAACGGCTGATATTATTTTTACCGCAAACGACCAGTTAGCCCGTGCCATTGGCGCTCAAGGTCAAAATGTACGATTGGCATCAGAGTTGACAGGTTACAAGTTAAACATGATGCTCGAAGCAGAATACTTAGAAAGACAGCAAAATGAAACTAAAGCCTTTATTGATTTATTCTACAATCGCTTAGAGGTTGATGAAGACTTAGCTCAAGCACTGGTTGATATTGGTTTTACCAGTATTGAAGAAGTGGCGTATGTACCAGCGGATACATTTTATGATATTGAAGGCCTTGATGACGACGCAATTGCAATGATTCAAGAGCGTGCGAAAGAAGTCGTTATAGCTGATGAACTGGTAAAACAGCAAAATATGAAAGAGCCAAGTGAAGAGTTGCTCACAATGGAAGGAATGACCACTGACTGGGCGTATAAATTGGCTCAACGTGACATTATTACTGTAGATGATTTAGCGGAACAAGCTGTTTTTGACCTTGAAGACATAGAAGGTCTTGATGAAAAAACAGCCGGCAAACTCATCATGAAAGCACGTGAATCTTGGTTTAATGAAGAATAATAAATAGGTGACTACACAATGGCAGATAAGACCGTCAAAGAACTAGCAGACATGGTAAGCAAAGAAGTCAGTGCTGTACAACAGCAATTGATTGATGCTGGGCTGCCTGCTCGTGGCGAGGATGACCTAGTCACCGAGCTTGAGCAAGAACAGCTGGTGGCATTTTTAAAACAAACACACGGGCAAGAGCAGAAGCGCCGTATTAGCTTGAAGTCTAAAACGACGAGTACCGCTCGAGTAACAGGCTCATCAGGTAAATCGAAAAGCGTGAATGTTGAGGTTCGTAAGAAAAAGGTGTTTGAGAAGCCCGATCCAAACAAACTCGCAGAGCAAATAGCTGCTCGAGAAAAAGCAGCTGCTGAAGCAAAAGAACGTGCCCTTGAAGAAGCTAAAAAACGTGAGCAGGCTAAAAAAGAAGCTGAACAGCGTCAAGCCGCCACATTGGCTGCAATGCGTGCTAATTTAGGTGGTGGAAAATCCTCAAGTGATAAAAATGAAGATGTTTCGACTGTTGTGGTCAAAAAAGGCGGTAAAACAGCGGAAGTCACAAAAGAGAAGCCTAAAAAGAAAGTAGCCCCCACTAAGCCTAAAGTTGAAACTGTAGCAGAACGCAAAGCACGTGAAGCGCGTGAGGCTGAAGAAGAACGTCTGCGCACAATTGAGGCAGAAACCCGTCGCAAGCAGGCAGAAGAAGCTCAGAAGAAAACTCTAGAGCAAATGCGTAAAATGGCGGGTAAATATAGTGAAAAAGATACGGTTGCTAAAGTACGTAAAGACGAACCGTTAGCAGAAGGTCTTGTTGGCGAAGCATTAGAGGAGTCATTTGAAAAAGAGCGCCGAGAAATTAAGCGTGGTTCTTCAAGCACTGCTTCTCGAGGCCGACGTCGCAAAGGACAAGAAGAAAGAGAAATTCGCAATCGTAAACATGGTCTTAAGTCTACACAAGCCTCCCAGCATAAGTTTGAGAAGCCTGTTGAAAAAATTGTGCATGATGTTGAGATTGGAGAGCATATTGTTGTTGCTGATCTTGCACAGCGCATGGCGGTCAAAGCTCGTGAAGTAACTAAATTACTCATGAAAATGGGCGAGATTGTTAGTGAGACCGAAGAAATAGATCAAGCAACTGCCAGTCTGATTGTTGAGGAAATGGGTCATAATCCTATCCCTGTAAGCGATACTAAGGTTGAAGATGATTTACAGGAAGCTGTTGAAGAGCGTAGTAGTAACATACAAACACGCCCTCCAGTAGTGACTATCATGGGTCATGTAGATCACGGTAAAACATCATTACTTGATAAGATTAGAGAAGCGAAAGTGGCGTCTGGTGAGGCAGGTGGTATTACTCAGCATATTGGTGCCTATCATGTTAAAACAGATCGTGGCTTAATCACTTTCTTAGACACACCAGGTCACGCTGCGTTTACAGCAATGCGTTCACGTGGTGCACAAGCAACAGATATTGTAGTTATTGTTGTTGCTGCTGATGATGGTATGATGCCGCAAACGGTTGAAGCGATTGATCATGCCCGCGCCTCTAATACGCCTATTATTATTGCTATTAATAAGATGGATAAAGAGTCTGCTGACCCAGATCGTGTTCTTAATGAGCTGACGACCAAAGAGGTCGTTACTGAAGCTTGGGGTGGGGATACGCCAGTTGCTAAGATTTCAGCCAAAACGGGTGAAGGCATTGACGAGCTGTTGGAGCTTATTAATCTTCAAGCAGAGCTTATGGAGCTTGAAGCACCTACTGATGGTGCTGCTCAAGGTGTGGTTATTGAATCACGTCTTGAGAAGGGTCGAGGTGCCGTGGCGAGTATTCTGGTTAAGAAAGGAACGCTAAAACAAGGCGATCTGGTATTAGCTGGTGAATACTATGGCCGTGTTCGTGCTATGAATGACGAAACAGGTAACCGTATTAAGTCTGCTGGACCCTCTATTCCGGTCGAAATATTAGGCTTACCTGATACCCCAGCGTCTGGTAGTGAGTTCCTAGTAGTAACGGACGAGAAAAAAGCGCGTGAAGTTGCAGAGTTCCGTGCAACACGTGAGCGGGAAAAGCAATTAGAACGTCAGAATAAGATGCGCTTAGAGAGTATGTTTGAGCAAATGGGACAAGAGGATCTGTCATTCTTAAATATTATTTTGAAGACAGATGTAAGAGGATCATTAGAAGCCTTGCTCTCCGCTTTAGAAGAGTTATCAACTGATGAAGTAAAAGTAAAAGTCATTAGTTCAGGTGTCGGGCCAATTTCAGAGTCAGATGTGACACTTGCTGAGTCAAGTGAAGCCGTACTGCTTGGTTTTAATGTTAGAGCAGATAATGCCGCAAAAGCTAAAGCTGATGAATCAGGTATTGATATCCGTTACTATAGTATCATTTATGGGCTAATTGATGATGTCAAAGCGGCTATGAGTGGTATGTTATCTCCAGAACATCGTGAGAAAATATTGGGTATTGCTGAAGTTCGTGAGGTATTCCGCTCGAGCAAGTTCGGTGCCGCTGCGGGCTGTATGGTAGTCGAAGGTACCATATATCGAAACAAGTCAATTCGTGTACTACGGGACAATCAAGTTGCCTTTACTGGGCAGTTGCAATCTCTACGTCGTTACAAAGATGACGTTAACGAAGTAAGAGCAGGTATGGAGTGTGGCCTTGCGGTTCGTGGATATGACGTTGAAGCTGGAGATAAAATCGAGGTATTTGAAATCCAAGAAATACAACGTACTATTTAATATGTATTACGCTTAATGTTTATTAACATTGAAAAGACCTATCAGGTCATCCTGTTAGGTCTTTTTTATTAGTACTGTTTAGTTATGAAACTTATAATGGTACCTCTCCTAAAAATAAATTAGCAGTGTCAAATTCGCTTAGCCTACTGTTGGTAGTTATTACAATCGTTGTCCTTGCTACTTTAATTTCTGGGTTTGGTATGAATTATTCATTTACCAATGCCTTTATTTAATTCACAATAGAGGTATTTAAGGAATAAAGTCATGAACCAACGCATGCAACGTTTAGGCGACCAAATTCAGCGGGAACTTGCCGTACTTATCCGAGATGACGTAAACGACCCACGTTTGACTGGGTTTATTACTATCTCTAGTGTTAAGGTCAGCTCAGATTTAGGCTATGCTGATGTATATGTTACCGTAATGGAGCCTGAGCTAAATGATGCTATGAGTAAGTATAGCCATGAAGATAGTATCAAGGTGCTAAATAAAGCAGCTGGCTTTTTACGTACAGAGCTTAGCCATCGTTTGAAAACCCGAACAACCCCACGGTTAAGATTTCATTATGACGAAGTAACGGCACGTGGCAACTATATGATGAATCTAATCAGTCAAGCCGTGGATAAAACTCAAAGAACCTCTGATGATGAAGAGTTTCAAGAAGCGCCATTAGACTCTAAAGAGTAAGGTTGATGACTGATGACGACAGATAGCTTTCAAGTCCCAGGTTTTACTAAATCAGCTATGGCTACCTTAAATCCGAATAAAAAGACGCGGGTTTCAGGGGTTATATTGATTGATAAACCTAAGGGGCTGACCTCTCAGCAAGTGGTCTCAAAAGTCAAATATCTGTTTAAATCGCCCAAGCATGACAGCAAAAAAGCAGGGCACACGGGTACGCTAGACCCTATGGCTACAGGTCTTCTGCCAGTGTGCTTAGGTGAAGCAACCAAGTATAGTCACTATCAACTGGATGCGGACAAGTCTTATCAAGCAACCGTTCAGTTAGGCGTGCAGACAGATACAGGCGACGCTGAAGGTAAAGTCGTCGAGATCGCAGAAGTACCTAGCCTCAACCAAGAAATGCTAGACAAGGTTACTGAGCAGTATTCAGGGGCTATTGAGCAAACTCCACCCATGTACTCGGCTTTGAAAAAAGATGGTAAGAAGCTATATGAATATGCGCGAGCGGGCATTGAAGTTGAACGGGCGTCTCGTCCAATTACCATTAAAGAGTTGATTATTGGCAGGGGTGAATCAGATGACCAACTTGTCATTACCGTTACCTGTTCTAAAGGCACTTATATACGTGTCTTAGGTGAAGATATCGCCAAATCATTGGGTACCTTAGGTCATTTAACTGCCCTTAGACGTACTCATGTTGGGCATTTTGATATAGGTTCAGCCATTACCCTAGATGAGTTTGAGGCATTAGAATTTTCTGAGCGTTTTAAGCATTTAATGGGTATCGATAGCTGTATTGAAGGATTGCCTCTTTTATCCGTTTCCGAAACTGAATATCAGCGTTTGCATTTGGGTCAGAGACTAAACGTACGAGAATCACTAACTTCTGAAATTCTGGCTTATCTTAATCAAAATACCACAGGTAATGAGCCTTGCGACGTTAGGTTAAGCACTCATGATGGTGAGTTCATTGGTTTAGGGAAGTTAGAAGCTAATGGTCGTTTACAACCCAAAAAAATGATTCAACGTCCGTGATTATTATAGATTATGGAATAATTGAAATGATCTGTTAAGTCGTTTAGCTAATGAGTCGTAATAGTTAAAGGGTCATTTTCCTAAGGGGTCATTTTTCATTCTAATAACTGTATTAACTACACCTCAAATTGATAATACGATTACCACCAAACGCGCTTTCAATTGTTATTCTTTTTATAGCACCCTAACTTATTCTGTCAGGGTGTTTTTTAATGCTACTTGTTTTGATAACTCTCCCTTTTTAAGACAACCCTCTTTATTTAAGATCAATTTCAATGAGTTCGTCCCATCAGAGTTACTGAGTCATAACATAACTCACATTCTTATACATTTTATTGCATCAACTGGCTTTAGTAATTCCTACTCTCCCAGTAGGATAATAATTAAGTGAAAGGATTAATAACTAAATGAATAAACCTAAATACTTAAAGCGTCATTCAATTGATTGAATACTGAAAATTAATAATAAATTTATACATTATCTCAAATTTCTGAGGGAGAAATATTATGGCTAAGAAGATTGCATTCTTACTGAGCTCATATTTTGAACAAGTAGAATATACTAAAGTTAAAGATATTTTAGAAAGTAAAGGTCATGAGACAGTCTTAATCACGACAAATGACAGTAAGACTGTGCAGGGTATGGATAGTGATGTTGATAAAGCAGATACCTTTACTGCAGATTTGTTTGTGCAAGAAGCAAATGCAGATGATTACGATGCTGTTGTATTACCGGGTGGTACAGTCAATGCAGACACCATACGTACCGATAAATATGCTCAAGATTTCGTTAGAAGCTTTTATGACGCAAATAAAACAGTTGCAGCGATTTGCCATGCCCCTTGGTTATTGGTTAATACAGGGTTACTGGAAGGCAAAAAGGTAACAGCATATCATTCTTTGCACACAGATATTGAGAATGCCGGTGCTACGTTTATTGATATAGAGATGCAAAAAGATGGCAACTTAATTACATCACGCAATCCTGATGATATTGAGGCGTTTGCAGAGGCTATCGACAAAGCACTTAGTTAATTCACTTATTTAAATTTTTACTAACTAATATTTAACACACTCTAAAAACAAAAACTTTACTTTTAAAGGAAATTGTTATGTCAACTTCAGATGATAAGAAGTATTCACAGCAACAACCAGAAGCAGAACTGACAGCACTAAAAAATCAGGTTGATGGTAATCTTGGTCCCAATAAGGACAAAGACCCTAAAGATGCTGCAGAAGGTTTGGCTGAGAACTTAGAAAAATCTCATTCTAAATAGCTTAAAATTGTTGAACTGTAGAATTTAGCATCAGACTAAGATATTCTCAATTTCTCTGTTGTCTTAGTCGACTTAGACAGATAAGTTTAACGAACATAATTGTTTGGAGTTCTTTATGAGCAACGACCCAAAAACAACGCCTATAGGCGAAGCCATTGATAAATCTTTGGATGACCATGAAAATCCTGAGAGTCTAGCAGAAGCAACGACTGCTCCATTAGATGATGACGCTTTGGGTGGTCATGCAAATCAAGGCGGTGTTGAAAAATAGCATTATATTTATCGTCTCATTTCTACATGAAAAACTGCTAACTGTTTGGCAGTTTTTTTGTTATAATGCTCCGCTTACATCGCTATTTTTTTAGGTCATCTCTAGTAATGCAGGGATGTCCCCAATGAAATTAGCGACTTATATCAATGCATTGCAGGAGAAATCTATGTTAACTAATACCGATCGTCAACAAATCATCGCTCAATACCAACGTGCACCTGGTGATACTGGTTCACCCGAAGTGCAAGTGGCGCTATTAACTGCCCGTATTAATGATTTGCAAGATCATTTTAAAGCGCATAAAGCGGATCATCACAGCCGACGTGGGCTTATTCGTATGGTAAACCAACGTCGTAAATTGTTAGATTACTTAAAAGGTAAAGACTCATCACGTTACTCAACGCTTATTAGCCAGTTGGGTCTGCGTCGTTAATTAGTCATCGTTAATTAATATAGTGAACCACTTTTAAAATAGGTTGGCTATAGATATGTGCATTACGATGTTGTTGAGCTTGGCTTTATGATTTGTAATACTCGCTCAACTATCAGCCTAATTTCCAGCTTAACGCGTACTTACTTTAGGTTTGTTAGCTACTATTAAGCGGATGGATAAACGGTGTGGATATAGTTCACGCCGTTTTTTTGTATGTCACTCTTGGTAAGCCGCTTTCAGTTAGTGACTTTTAGTAATACGCTTTGTGTGTGGCTGATTCTAAGTTAGCACTGCCATAAGTGTTGCTGCTGATAGTAATATTTTTGGATAGTAAGATTGTCGATAATAATAGTATTGATAATCAAAGAGGCAAAGCAGGATAGGGTAATCCAGCAGCAGCTAGCGACTTTTGCAGGTTAAGCATTGGTCAAGCTAGATAAATCCCTGTAAAATAAGACAACGTCTATATGAAGATAATGGGCTTCTAACGTTTGGGTCGTTCCTGTCATGAGACAAAGCATATGACACATGACACAAAGCATGAGATCTATATCCTTACTAGCACCTAAATGTTAGAGGCTGACACTTTATCTCGAAGAGGGTGCATAAAAAACCGCATCATCATAGACAGTACAATCATTTATAATAATCATTTAAAAACAGGATAAATTAATGTCAATGTTTAATACAATTTCAAGAGAATTCCAATATGGTAGCCAGCAGGTAGTTTTAGAGACGGGCCGAGTTGCTAGACAAGCCAACTCAGTGTTGGTACATATGGGCGGTGTCACGGTACTTGTGGCTGCTGTTGTTAAAGATGACGCCAAAGAAGGTCAAAACTTTTTCCCATTAACGGTTAATTATCAAGAAAAAATGTATGCAGCTGGTAAGATTCCAGGCGGCTATGGTAAGCGTGAAGGCCGTGCAAGTGAGTTTGAAACCTTAACCTCGCGTTTGATTGACCGCCCGATTCGTCCCTTATTTCCAGAAGGCTATGTCAATGAAGTTCAAATCACGGCAACCGTTTTGTCAAGCGATAAGCAGCACTATGCTGACATCGCTGCCATGATTGGTGCGTCGGCTGCTTTGGCTATCTCAAGTGCGCCGTTTAATGGCCCAATTGGTGGTGCTCGTGTTGGTTTTATTGATGGCGAATATGTATTAAACCCATCAATCGAAGAGCTCGGAAAAAGCGATCTGGATTTGATTGTTGCGGGTACTAAATCCGCCGTATTGATGGTTGAGTCAGAGGCCGCTGAACTGTCTGAAGATCAAATGCTAGGCGCTGTGCTTTATGGTCATGAGCAGCAACAAATTGTCATTGATAACATCATTGAACTTGCTAAAGCTGTTGGTACAGAGAAACGCCCCTTTGAAGCACCGCAGTTAGATGCAGAACTAAAAGAAAAAGTAACTGCTCAGTTTGGCGGGCAAATCAGCGAAGCCTATGCCATTAGCGATAAGCAAGAGCGTTATAGCAAACTTGACGACATCAAAGCGGCTGCCATTGAAGCTCTTGCTGGTAATCCAGAGTCTGATGAGTTCAGCGATAACGAATCATTAATCAAAGCCATCTTGGATGATTTAAAATACCGCACTGTTCGTGACAATATTTTATCTGGTAAGCCTCGTATCGATGGTCGTGATTTAGATACCGTGCGTGCGCTTGATATCCAAGTTGGCGTATTACCTTACACTCATGGTTCTGCCTTATTTACACGTGGCGAAACTCAGGCATTAGTGACCGCTACGCTGGGGAACACGCGTGACGTGAACCTAATTGATTCACTGGCAGGTAAACTGCAAGATCACTTCATGCTCCACTATAACTTTCCGCATTTCTCAGTGGGCGAGACGGGTCGTGAAAGTGGTCCTAAACGCCGTGAAATCGGTCATGGGCGTCTTGCCCGCCGTGGTGTTCAGGCCATGCTTCCAGACAGCGACCGCTTCCCTTATGTGATGCGTGTGGTATCTGAAATCACTGAATCAAATGGCTCATCGTCTATGGCATCAGTATGTGGTGCTAGCCTTGCCTTAATGGACGCTGGCGTACCAATGAAAGCCCCAGTTGCCGGTATCGCGATGGGTCTGGTTAAAGAAGGCGATCGTTTTGCCGTATTGTCAGATATCTTAGGTGATGAAGATCACTTAGGCGACATGGACTTTAAAGTCGCCGGCTCTAAAGACGGTATTACTGCCCTGCAAATGGATATCAAAATCGAAGGCATCACGCCAGACATCATGGAAAAAGCCTTAGAGCAAGCTCATGCTGGTCGTATTCATATCCTAAACGCCATGAACGAAGTATTGCCAGCCAGCCGCAAGGAAATAAATGCGCATGCCCCTAACTATGCCGTTATGGAAATCAATGCTGACAAGATTCGTGACGTGATTGGCAAAGGCGGTGCAACCATCCGTCAGCTAACTGAAGATACAGGGGCGGTCATCGACATTGATGACAACGGCACTATTCGTATTTTTGGCGAAAACAAAGCCGCCACTAAAGATGCGATTCGCCAGATTGAAGCGTTAACTGCCGAAGTCGAAGTGGGTAAAGTTTATGAAGGTACCGTCGCTCGTGTTGTTGACTTTGGTGCTTTTGTTACCGTACTTCCCGGTACAGACGGCTTAGTGCACATCTCGCAAATTGCTGATGAGCGTGTTGAAAACGTATCTGACTACATCAAAGAAGGTCAAACCATCAGTGTTTTAGTTCAAGATGTTGATAACCGTGGTCGCATTAAGTTGACTATGAAAGGTGTGGAACAAAACGGTGCGACAACGCCAGAGCTACAGCCAACGCCAACAGCTGAATAGTATCTGCGCAAAATCGCATTGTGTGTTATAAAAAATGCTCCCAAATTGGGAGCATTTTTTTGCGGTTAAAGATGATAACTGGTAGCTAATCCCGCTATTCGCTACTATCTGCTTTACCCAGCAAGGCAGTCGCTAAGCCATTGCGTGTCTCTTGCTTCGCGAGCCATCCAATGGCAAGCGCCTGCAACTTGCTGAGCCAAACAGTATATCCGCTGCAATCGAGGCTAAACCTCTCCTCTGTAGCGAAATTAACGTTTAAAGTTAACTGACTATTGCGAATCATCCTTGATAAGCTTTTTCCCAATCGGGATGGGTGTCAGGGGGGAGGGAATGAACCTTGCCTTTTTCATCTGTCACAACGTTAGTAAGATATTTCCAGGCCTTGCCTCCGATTCGGCTTATTTGTTGAAACTCGGCATCTGAAAATTCAATATAAGCATCTTCAAAAATCTGAATGCGTTTTACGCATTTGAGCGTTTGAGTATCCCATATAGAAATACCTAAAACACTATTAATCATAATGGTTTTTCCATCTTTAGAAGTGATTAAATCGATAGCGTTATATGTCATAGGGATCTGATGTATTATATCCATAGTAGATAGGTCTAACACGGATACATTTTGAGTACCTCCTATAAAGACAAGATTATTTAATTCACAATAACAGGCACATTCTGTATATTCTGAAATGTATAATTTTTTCTTACGCTCAAATGATTTCGTGCAGTATATATAAACACTATCCATCTGGATAAAAATTAATAGTGATAGATGAGGTATGTTTATAACTGAAGGACAGTAATAAAGATCATCTGTCACGTCATAGCACTTGTCGTTAGTAAAATCAAAAATACAAGATTTTTCTTCTTGGCTTAATAAGGCGTATTTCAAGTCGTTTGAATAATATCGTCCAACTAAGTTACTTTTATAGTCAGTCTTAGTCAGAAATGAGGGAGTATTATAACTATCTTCAAACTCTATAATTTTATTTTCTTTAGTTAGACCATGTTCATAATCATTAAATAAGTATGCAAACCTATTACTTATTATACGATTTGTTGTTTTGACCTTCCTAACCGTCGGAAAAGAAAATATCATTTTATTTTTTCTTAAATCATAAAGATGTACGTGCCTATTAGCTTCAAAAGCTAGGAGGTTATTATCTAGACTCCATGCAATACTCTTGGAAATACTACTATATTCCGACTTTGGATAATTGATAAAGAATGTTTTATTAGTTGATATATCAACTAATAAGAGAGTAGATAGCATGTTGTCATAAAGTAGGTAGTTTTTATTAGAATCTATCAGTTTAAAACCGTCTTTAGAATACTTATATACTTCTTGACTTAATTTACTTTCCACTAAAGTTTTCAGAGATAAGTTCTCTGATTCATGTATTACTACATTTTCGTATTCGGATATTCCACTTTCAAGAATCTCAATTTTAGAATCTTGATGACACGATATTGAGAATATTGAATTATTATGGAAAGTATTAAAAATAAACGAACCATTTTTGTATTTAACATTACATAAGATACCATGCGGATTATCCAATGTAACAACCAACTCATGTTTGTTAGTATCCCAAATATCGATATTAAAGTAGCTTGAAATAAAGATATATCTTTGATCATCGCTGAGATGAAATTTAAAAAGATTACTATCGATCTTATACGTCTTTAATTCTTCTTGAGAAGCTATTTTAATTAATGAAACCCCCGTCTTATTAGGCACGTAAATAGATGCGTTATTCAGACTAAACGTTATGGAATCACCTTCTTCACAAATATTTGGTATGTGACTAATACAAGACTGGCTATCTATATCCCAAATTGATATATAATTTAAAGATAGTACAGCCATTAGTTTATTGTTTGAACTGAAGCTTATTCCTTCAATTGCTCTATCACACGCCCTGTATAAAAGACTTCCTTCTTTAACTGGTCTGGGATCAGGCATTACGAAGTTATTTTGACCTTCAAATACAGGTTCTTCAGAGCAATACATAAACCTATTTGAGGATGCGAGTAACTCTTGGTTTTTAACTGAATCAAATCTACAGCTTTCAAAATTATTTTGTCTTAAATGAGCATCCGTTAAATCACTATCAGATAAATCGACATAGCTAAAATCGCATTCCTCGATATTGGCTTTTGACAAATTAGTACTACTTAAATCTAATAAATTATTTCCGTATTGTTTATCTAATTTAAGCTTATACAACTTTAACCCATGCCAGTTAGGCTTTGCTAAAGTAGTGAACGACTGCTGATTGTCATACCCCAAATACCAGATATCTAGTGCAATTTGCCGTGCCGATGTACTACTGTCTGCTTGTTGTAGGAGTTGCCAATTTTTATCAAACTTGTCTTTAAGTCGATGTGACTCCCGCCAATCAAGTAAAAACTGCATAATCTCACGGCTTAAATTATCCCTCTTAAATATAGAATCAAACCCTTGTGAAGTGTCCTTACAATCAATCACACTATCAAAAATACCTACCGCAACAAAAAACTCTAAAAATGAAGTATGAGCAAAACGGTAGTCATCTTCACTATCACGGACAAGTAAACTGGCGTTGTGGAGGTCTTGTAGTATGGTTTCAGGTTCATATTGTCCTGAATTTAGCTTGATATTTATTTTTGGGTAATCATTTCTGTTTTCTAAAAACCAATTATCCAAATCTTCAACATTTAAAGTAGTCACACCCTCTTGCCACATATGCAGGGCAAAACGACTTAATAGTTTACGCTTCTCGTCTATAGGTATTAGGTGCTTTTCATTATCTCGATGCTGCACTCTATCAAATAACAGTTTATAAAGCGTCGAAGCGTTTATCTCTTTGTTTTGCTCGTATTCTTTTTGCAGTTCGGGCAATAAGTCACGGATAAGGTTTAGCATTAAAGGACGCTCTGATAATCCTGATAAGTCATGCACTGTATTGATAAAGGTAATCGCTTTCTCAGCATCATTTTCACCCAGCCAACTTACTAGATAGCTTTTAATTTGCTCTTTAGTAAATGGCAGTAAATAATAGGTTTGATAATTTTTGATCTCGCCTGCACTAACGCCTGCTTCATGACGATAATATAACTGCTGAAATGCCTCTTGTTCGTTGTAATCTTTAAAAAAGTGAGTACGACAACTGATTAGGATTCTCGAATTAATAGGAATGTCAGAGGAGGGGGTTGTGATATCATCTACATTTTTGATCCGTTCTAAATCCTGTTGATAGACACGTTTAGGGAAGATATCCAATAGCTTGTTTAACAGCCCTGTTTGCTGTTGTGTATTTAACTTTTGCCCCACCTCATCAAAGCCGTCAAATATTAATAAACATGGGTATTCATTAATAAATCTAATAATATCAGCTCCCGAGATTGTAGAGTTAATCCCCGATGTTTTAAGCATGGTTTCAATCAACGAAGTAATAGGTTCAGCGATGATATCCGAGTGTTGGTTAAAAGCATTGAGTAGTTTTTTAAGATCTAAATATATAGGTAGGACAGGTCGGTCTTTGGCAGGTTGACTGTTGTAGTTCTCCATAAGCTTATTGGTAAGCATCTGACAGCTTATAGACTTACCAGCGCCAAAATCACCTAATAGGTAAAATAGGCGAGTCTCCATACCTGTTGTACCAGTTGCCCAATCAAACGTAGTCTGCACAATATCGACAGCACCTTCGTGTTGTAGTTGCTGTCTATTTGCTTTTAGATTTTCTACGTTTTGGTGGTCTTGACCGATACCCTTACCGAGTTGTTGCAGGGTTTTTTTTTGAATATGATGTTTGTCAAATAGCTCGGGATTCTCATAAAACCATGTATATATCTCATCAACTAAAGGCTTTATAAATTCTTGCTTGTCCGTTTCGCTACCACATTCAAATAAATCTAAGGCATTACGATATTTACCTCCGACTGTATGTGCCAGATTGACTTGATAGCGTTTATCCAGTTCACCATAGTTATTACTAAACGGCACTATAATGGCTTTCTTGTTCGGTTTGTTATTACCGTCATCAGTCAGATAAAAGCTCACCTCTCTTTGGCAAGCTTCAGACACTAGATATCTATTGGTATAGCAGACTATGACGCATGGTGAAACCTTACAAACCTCATCCTGTTGTTTTTGCATATTATCGCCAAGGCGAAAACCTGATTCATCATGAAAAAGGTTGATTTTTGGATGTTTGTTGAATCGTGCTGGAGGGTATTTAAGTCCTTCTTTGAGATAGTCAGCGAATGCGTTTTGCTGAGCTTTTTCCGCTTCTGTGCTTCCCCAAGCATAGCTAAATAGCACTTGTCTTTTTGCTGGTGTCAATGACGATGTTGCTTTAGGTGCAATAAATTTATCATCATCTATTTCATCATGTGCATGTCTGCTCTTGATAAATTCGACAGTTTTCTGCTCATCTGCTTTATTGACTTTGTCCTCATTGACACTAATGATGACACTACTTTTACTGTTATCTATTTTGATACCAAAGTCATTATCTTCGTCTTCTAGTTCTTGATTAAGCATACTGATACGCTTACGAAAATTAGAAGGGGTTATTTTTCCTATCTCTGTTTCTGTTTTATTAATAAGGGTTGGTTTATCAAGATTTAGACTTTGTGTAGACTCAATGACATCAACAATTATCTTCCATTGTTTTAGTACCATATTACCTAAAAGCCCCTCTGCTTCTAGCTTTTTAGTGACGGCCTTTAGGTAGTTTAGTTGTTTATTTAACATGATTTACGTCCTTGTTTAGTGTTTTAGGAGTAGCTTTATCTGATATTTATAAAGAGTATATAACCAAAAAAAATAAATGTAAATCACAAAAATCACGTTTTTTCACAAAAATAGAAGAATTGTTTTCAGTGCTTTTATTCAACAATGGTATAGCCTAAAAAGAAAAAGAGACCATTAAAAATAATGGTCTCTTAATATCTAATAGTTCTTAGTTGTATTATGAAGCAGTATTTAACATAAATAATAAAAAGGTAAACTCTTAGATTCCGTTTACACTTTGTAGAGCGTATACAAAAATGATAATCCATATCATATACGTTCAAATATAATAATAAACCTTACTTAAAAAACTTAACCGTACCCTGCGTACCCGTGCTCATCGCATCATTGGCTAAAGCATTTTTCTCTTTGATATCTTCAGGGTCAGGGCGACGCTCGCTGTGCCCGCATTTGGTACACTCAATGTATTCATCCTCTTCAGGCTCAAAGAGTCGAACCTGAACCACCGCATCCATCTCATCACATTTTGGACACTTAACGCCCGCTAAAAACTGGCGTCTGGGTCGTTTTGATTCGTAGCGCATGTTATGCCACCTCGCTATCAGCAGTATCAAAGCCACTGTGGCGGAGTAGGGCATCGATGCTTGCTGTACGCCCACGGAAGGCTTCAAAATTGGTTTTGGCTGGTAAACTGCCACCTACTGACAGAATATTATCACGGAAAGCTTTACCTGTTTGCGCATTGAATATGCCTTCTTCTTCAAACTTACTAAACGCATCGGCAGACAATAGCTCAGCCCACTTGTATGAGTAGTATCCCGCTGCATAGCCGCCCGCAAAGATGTGGCTAAAGCCATTAGCAAAGCGGTTGTAATCTGGGGTCTCAGTAATGGCGACATCATCACGAACCCTATCAAGGGTAGCTAAAATACCGTGATAGTCTGGTGCTGGGTTTTGAGCGTGTAGCAATAAATCAAATAGGGCGAACTCAATTTGGCGAAGCGTCTGCATACCGCTTTGGAAGTTCTTGGCAGCGAGTAGGGCGTCTAGTTTGTCTTTTGGTAAGGGCTCGCCAGTGTCAACATGCGCACTGACTAGGTTAATGCCTTCAGGGTTCCATGCCCAATTCTCTAAAAACTGGCTGGGTAACTCTACTGCATCCCACTCTACACCATTAACCCCTGCCACATCGCTAATGTCAACTTGAGTGAGCAGGTGATGGAGACCATGTCCAAATTCATGGAATAGCGTCAGAACTTCGTTATGGGTCAATAAGCTCGGTTTATCGGCGTGTGCAGGGGTAAAGTTACCTACCATAAAACAGACAGGGAGTTGGCTGTACGCCTCTGTTGTAGAAGCTGAATTGCTAGTTAAGCTGCTATTGGATTTGTAGCGAGGTTGGAAGCCACTCATCCATGCACCGCCACGTTTGCCTTGACGGGCATACAAGTCAAAATAGAAACCACCTATTAAGCTGTCATCTGCATCGAATAGCTGATAGAAACGCACATCATCGTGCCACACAGATACGGTACCTGTTTTTTCGACTGCTTTAATAGCAAATAGTTTATTTACAATGGTAAACAGTCCATCGATAACTTTAGGCAGGGGAAAATAAGGGCGGATCTCTTCTTGCGATAGTTTAAATTTAGCCTGTTTTACTTTTTCAGCTAAATAGGCGGTATCCCAAGGTTGCACGTCATCAGCGTCAATGCCATGTTTACTGGCTTCCTGTTGTAGTTGTTTAAAGTCTTGCGTTGCTACAGGCTTGGCTTTAGCTGCTAGATCTCGTAAGAAGGCTTCTACTTCAGGCACACTATCGGCCATTTTTTTAGATAATGACATGTCAGCGTAGTTTTCAAAGCCAAGCAATTCTGCTTTTTGAGCCCGCAAAGCCAATATTTCTGCCATTACTTTACTATTGTCTAACGATTCATCTTTACTGTTTTTATGACGGTCAAATTCAGAGGCACGGGTTACATATGCTTTGTATAGTGTTTCACGTAACTTGCGATCATCGGCATGAGTCATGACTGCCAAATATACAGGGATATCAAGCGTTGCCACATAATAAGGCGTAGGCAAGTTGCCGTTTAGTTTGGTTTTGTACTGCTCCCCAGCCGATGCCAACATTGCTAGTCCTGTTTCAGTAATCCCCGCCAGTTGAGACTCTGTTAAGGGTAGAGTAAAAGCTTGGGTAGCATCTAAAATATTGTCTGAGAACTTTGCAGATAAGGTGGATAGTTTGCTTTGAATATTTGCATAGAGGTCTTGTTTTTGCACAGGCAGGGCAACGCCTGACAGCTCAAAACTTTGAATAGCGAGCTGAGTTGCGCGCTGGCGTGCTGGGTTTAAGGTCTCAAAAAAATCAGGGTCATCTTTAATGAGTTGATAACGTTTAAACAGCGGCTTGTGCTGACCGACTCGAGTGCTATAGGCTGAAATAAGAGGCAGTAGCTCATGATGGACGTGGCGAATGTCATCATTACTCATAACACTGTTAAGATGCGAGACGATCCCCCAGTTTCGGTCTAAATCTAGGTTGATATGTTCAAAATGGCCAACGTCGGCTAACGCTTGCTTAGCTGTTAACGACGCATTACCCATGCTTTTATCATGCTCTTCAAGGGTATCCAAAAACTGATTGCCTTTATCAATGGCATCACGCACTTTGGTATTAAGCGCATCAGGTGAGGCTTTTGAGAAGTCGACAAGATGAAGACTAGCATCGCTATTGGAAATGATTTGATTGTTTTGCATAGTTCGTTCCACAGAAATTGTAACAATTAGTTTTATAGAAATAATAATTTTGGTTACTTATATTTATTGAGTCACTATCTTTAGAATACAAGGGTTACATAATCAGAACAAGAACAGATAGGGGTTCAAAGTTATTTACAAAGCTTATCTAGTTGGCATAGAGCTAGCTTGATAAGCTTAAAAATTAGAAAATGCCTAAATGAATAGCAATAAATATTAATAACTACAACGCAAAGTAGTTTAGTCAATACTGAATCTGATCTTATAACCGCAAATTTATAAAAATAATCTAATTAAAGTGACAAATAATCATTAACTCAGATTAAATCATAAACTCTCATTACATTACTCAATAGGAGATTTTCTATGAAGGCAACACTTAAAAGTCTACGTGACGTAACTGCTAAGCCAGCGGTCAGTATTTTTGTTAAAACGCACCGTGAACATCCTGCCAATGAGCAGGATCACATTGCGTTAAAAAATCAATTAAAAGTGGCGGAGGAGCGTATTACCAATGAATACGATAAGCGCACTGCTACTGCAATATTAGATAAAATTCATGAAAAAACGGATGAGTTAGACCATAACTATAACTTAGATACTTTAGCGATTTTTGCGCACGAAGACGATGTACAAGTCATACGTATGCCACTTGATACAGACGAACGTGTTATAGTCGATACGCACTTTGCAACCCGTGACTTAATTCGTGATATGGCCAGTGCTGTTCATTTTTATGCGGTCGTCATTACCCGTGAACACGCTCGTTTAATTGAAGCATCAAATAACCGCGTTGTGCTTGAATTTGATAAAAATGATGATGCTCAAAACCATATGCAAAACATCCCTTTCCCAATTGAAAATACGACCTTGCATACCTCTAGTGGTGCGGCCCGCTCTAATGCTTCCAATGAAGACAACTATTTAAAGGAGTTTTTAAATCGGGTAGACAAGAGTGTACAAGAACTTTGGGGTGATCATAAGATGCCTTTGGTAATCGTTGGTGACGCTCGTAATATTAGCTTCTACAAAGACGTGTGTGATCGTCCTGAAAATATTATTGCTACTGTCGATAATATCTCTGATTTAGAAACTGGCTCCGCCCAACATATTATTGATGGGGTGCAGGAGGCTATTGAAGAATATCGTGCCAATCTTCATAAAGAAGCACTAGGGCGGATTGAACAGGCTAGAGGTGCTGATTTGGTTCGTACGGATTTACAAGACGTGTATCAATCGGCATTCCAAGGAGCGGGCGAGACGTTATACGTGCGTCAAGGATATATTCAGCCCGCTAAGATTGATTCAAAAGCTCAAACGCTTGAGTTAGCAGATGATCCAGCCGTAAAAGGTGTTAGCGATGATGCGGTGGGCGAAATTATTGAGTTGGTTATTCACAATGGTGGTGAAGTTGTTTTCCTACCGGAAGATATTATGGGTCAAGACCAGCCCGTGGCGCTAGTTACTCGCTACTAATTAGCCTTTAAAAAATTAGCCTTTAAAATTTAGCGATAAAACTTGAGACGAGCATCCTTTTAAAATACCTGCATGCGGGTCAAATGGTATCTTTCTCACTCGCTGATGTTATAAAAACACTGGTAACGGTACCAGTGTTTTTTATTGTAATATAATTGTCCTATAATTTCTTATGCATAGGTTTATTGCGATAACCAATCAATTATAGTCGCAGGCAAACTAAAGAGCTACAGCGTTAACCTCACTAAGCCTACTAGAGTAGTACTTGCGCTCGGTTGCCTTGTATCTCATTTAGTTACCTATGACTATACCTCTATTAATTAAGTGCGCATAGAATGACAAAAATAAATAGTATTACTGTGACTACCTACAATATACATAAAGGCATGTCACCGCTTAATCGTCAAGTGGTGACTAAAAGAATTGGCATGGCATTAAAAGATATTAACCCTGACATACTCTGTTTGCAGGAGGTGCAAGGGCAAAATCTAAAGCGAATGGTTAAGTACAATGAGTACCCTGATCAATCGCAACATGAATGGTTTGGTGAGTTTTTGGACTGTGAGCACAGTTATGGTAAAAACTCTGAATATAATAATGGCCATCATGGTAATGCCGTTTTAAGCCGTCATCCTTTAGATCCAAAGCATAACGTCAATATTACGGTAAATAATCTAGAAAAACGGGGGGTGTTACATTGTGAAATCTTGCCTGCGGGATGGGAGGTGCCTATTGTGGTATTGTGTGCTCATCTTAATCTTTTAGAAGGTGGTAGGGAGAAGCAATATGATGCGATCACAAAATATGTAAATGAAACAATTAATCAAAATCAACCCCTCATATTTGCCGGTGATTTTAACGATTGGAAAAAAAACTCATGCAAAAAAATGGCAAATGAGTTGAATATGACAGAAGCTTTTTTGGAGATACATAATAAATTATTACCCACATTTCCCGCCCGCATCCCTATGCTATCCTTAGATCGTATCTATGTACGTAACTTGACTGTCAAACGGGCATGGGTACATAAAGGTAAACCATGGTCTGAACTATCGGATCATTTACCAATTAGTGCAGAAATTACCCTTGATTGATTAAAGGTTGTATAGATTTGATATATTAGAACTATTGATAGCGACGTTAGAGTAAACGATAAGACTCTTTTTGACGCTACTAGATTGAAAAATATCCATTTAAAAGGACTAAATTAGAGACTCTTCTCCGGCACTTAATTAAAGCAGTGCCTAAAAATGGTAACTACCAGTGACATATGTCAATTCTATATAGTTCCTATTGTTCATGACAGACTATCTCTTATCACTCTTATCATGCTATGTTAATTATGCTGTTTGACTCAACATCGTAAATATAGTCATTAAAAATCAATAAGGTTCTATTCTATAGGGGCGAATAATAATGTGGGATGATAGATATAGTAAAGAAGAATATGTTTATGGTACTAAGGCTAATGATTTTTTGATTGAACAATACAAGCGCATACCTGCACATGGGCGTGTACTTTGCATGGCAGAAGGGGAAGGTAGAAATGCCGTCTTTCTTGCTGTACGAGGATTTGAGGTAATGGCAATCGACTTATCACAAGTCGGGCTTGATAAGGCGCAAAAACTGGCCAGTGAAAGAGGCGTCAGCATTACCACTCAAGTGGCAGATCTTGCGGAGTATGATTTGGGTAAGGATAAATGGGATGGGATCGTGTCTATTTGGGCGCACATGCCAGAGGTACTACGCCAAGGCTTGCATACCAGAGTTAGTAAGGCATTAAAGTCAGAGGGTGTTTTTATATTAGAAGCCTATACGCCAGAACAGCTCAAGTCAGAAGGTGTAGGAGGGCCATCAGCTGACCAAATTGACAAGTTTATGTCGTTAGAAAAATTAAAAAATGAGCTTAAGGATTTACAGATGGTGGTCGGTCAAGAAATACAGCGTGAGATCGACGAAGGTAAAGGCCACAGAGGATTAAGTGCTGTGGTACAGTTTGTAGGCGTTAAGCCATAAGGTATTTAATCATAAAATTTATGCACAATAAGCTATTTAATTATTTATAAGCTATTAAGTTAAACAACAAGCTATAGTCGTTTACCTTGTAAATTGGTACCGTGTTAGCCTCGGTTAGCTTACAAGTGTCATACCTTTACTTGGTTAGCTTGTATCGATTTTAAAGCTCTTTAACTATTTTAAAGAGGCTATCTACAAAAAATAAAACCGCAGACAAAGGCTGCGGTTTACTATGTACTTTTCTACTGATTCAATCAGCTATTGAATGATTATAAAAGGCTGATTAACTGCATCAGTTATACATTATCATCGATGACGAAGCTAACAATCATAACAACATGAAAAGTACTGATATTACCATCACTAATACCTACTTTCTGCTCTTTAACCCAGGCACCCTGTACATTTTTAACGGTTTTTGAAACTTGAGCCACACCCTTTTGGATAGCATCTTCAAAGCTTTCCGTTGACGTACTGCTTACTTCAATATTTTTTGCAACTGTCATAATTATATCCTTATTATTTATCACGCTAATTAAGCTATTAAATTTAGTCGTATACACGCTTAGATAGTATGAAAGTTATTTATTCCATTACCTTCAAACTATCTTTAATAACTCTATCAGACACGATAGACCTATACCGTTAACTTTAGTCAATAGATGTTACGCTAAGCACAGGTTTGTAAAGCAAGGCCAGTATAGTCTAACTAACAGGGTATTAGTAGAGTGTAAAAAGCTTAATAGCCTATAAACTGTTACGCTTTTTATTCCAAAATTGTCAATGCTTTAATCTTTAATAAAGCACAAAGTGTTTGTATTGGGTTATTCTTCCGGCGTTTTCGAGCTATTTAAACAAAATTCACACTAAAAAAGGCATTGTATGAGGATAAAAAAGAGTTGCACAGTTTCCCGTACAACTCTTATAGTCTACCGAAAAATTAAATGAGCAGTGCCAAACCTTCTGAGCATTTACCATTCAACCATTTAACCTACTACTAATTGTCGGTTTTTGGCTTACTCTTGCCTCTACTGCGTGAACTACGACGGCGTGAGGGCTTCTTGTCGCCACCCTCTTTGGTAGCGGCCTTAGTAGTGGGTTTAGAAGAGGTTTTCTTACTTTGATTCATAGCACTTGCTTTAATCTTAGCCACTAGCTCAAAGTCAATTTGCAATAAGTCCATATTCACACCAGCGACCTTAACGCGCACAAGATCGCCTAAGCCAAATAAGTTGCCTTTATCTTTACCAATGAGCTGCTGTTGCTTTTCATCATAGACGAAGTAGTCTTGGCCAACATTAGAGATATGTACAAGGCCATCAATAAACAAATCAGTCAGGGTAATAAACAGTCCAAAACTGGTTACCGTGGTAACAACGCCGTCAAACTCATCGCCCACATGATCTTTCATGTAATGACATTTGAGCCAGCCTTCAACAAAGCGAGAGGCTTTTTCGGCACGGCGCTCGGTGTCTGAGGTTTGTTGACCGGCTTCTTCTAACGAGAAGTCCATATTTGGCTGCTTCGCGCCAGTGACTTTTGCTTTAATTGCACGATGCAACATGAGGTCAGGATAACGACGAATGGGTGAGGTAAAGTGAGAATATTCATCGTAGGCAAGGCCAAAGTGACCAATATTATCAGGCGCATAGTTGGCCTGCATCATAGAGCGCAATAGCATACTGTGAATACTTACCGCATCTGGACGTTCTTTGGTTGCTTCGATAATACGTTTATAGTCCGCTTGAGTAGGGCTTTCTTCTGGGAACCCAATGCCAAAGTTTTTGGCATATTCATGGACTACTCGTGATTTTTCATCACTTGGTTTATCGTGGTTACGATACAATACCGGCAGTTCATTTTTTAATGCGAAGTTTGCTGCTGATGTATTAGCCAGTAACATAAGCTCTTCGATTAACTTATGGGAGTCGCCACGAGTACGGGGAACAATTGCGTCTATGCCACCCTCTTCATTAAATTTAATATAAGTTTCAGGCGTTTCAAATTCCATTGCATGACGCTGTTCACGCTTTTGAACCAGTACTTTATATAGCTGATGCATGATGTCAATAGATTTTTTAACGTCTTTATTACCGGTTAATGAGTCAGGCACATTTTGTAACTCATTATCAAAATATGCGTTTACTTGATTGTAAGTCAAACGGGCTTGTGAGTGCATTACAGAAGGGTAGAACTCATACCCCGTCACATTACCAGCACGAGACAGCTTAATATCCGCTACCATACATAAGCGGTCAACCCCTGGGTTTAGTGAGCACAGTCCATTAGACAATACTTCTGGCAGCATAGGCACCACATGATGTGGGAAATAAACCGATGTGCCACGTTCAAAGGCTTCATGATCAAGCGCAGAATTTGGGGTCACATAGTGGCTAACATCAGCAATGGCGACGACCACACGGTAGTTGCCACCAGAGCGCTTCTCAGCATACACGGCATCGTCAAAGTCTCGTGAATCCTCCCCATCGATAGTGACCATGGGTAAGTGACGAATATCTTTGCGACCTTTTATCTCTTTTTCAGAAGGCTCGGAGTAACTGTTGGCCTGCTTTAATACTTTGCTACTAAATTCGTGCGGAATATCATAGTTAAGTAGGGTCGTTTCAATGATAACTTCGCGATCATTTTCATCATCCATGACTTCAACAATTTTGCCCGTAGCAAATTCGTGCTGATTAGGCCAGTCAATAATGTCAACCTTAACAGGCACGCCAGGTTTTGCTTTTAAAGCCGCGACATTCTCCTCAGTAACCGTAATAGGCTGATGGTTATTGGGGCTGGACAGAGTAACGGTAAACCCCTCATCGTCTTTTTCAAGTCTGCCAATAAACTGTGCTTGTGAGCGCTCAGTTACCTCGAGAATACGACCTTCGGTACGACCACGATGATCTGTTGAAGTTGCTATGGCATCGACAACATCACCATTGAATACCCAGCGCATTTGTTTTTCATGTAAAAACAAATCTGGCATGTCATCTAGCACCACAAAACCAAAGCCTTTAGCATGTGCTGATACTGTTCCAGAAACAACATCTTGCTTAGTTACTACACGATATTTGACGGGATTGCCGTCACGATTTATTTGACCATCGCGGGTCATGGCCTTTAGTCGGTTGCCTAGTGCATCAAATTGGTCGGTATCGTTGATACCAAAACTTTCGGCTAATTGTTTATGGGTCAACTCGCCCTTATCAACCAAGGTCTGTAAGATAAGCAGACGGCTTGGAATGGGGTTGTCATAATTCTGTGCTTCTTGTTGTGCGTTTGGATCGTTCCAGGTCATAGAATACCGTTTCTTTTTTATTAGATTAATTTAAATAATATAAGTGTGATGTAAACTTAGGGGTACACTCTTAATGTCTGTTCGTATACGACTAACTTAATGGTTAATAGCTAATATGGAAGTGCCATACTTTAGCTTGTCTCATTATTGTGTGGATAAAATACAATTTAGCAATCTGGATTAAAGCGGTCGCGTATCAGAAATGAAGATGGCGATTTGATAGTGATGCTAATATATATGATCGTATCTTACCATAAATCATTGGGTAATAAGTATGACCTAATAAGGAGGTAACTGTTATCAAAGGTCACAAAATGACTCTTAATGATTGTTAAATAAGCGTTCGCCTGAGAACATATGGTTTCTGTTAGCCCTAGTTTGGCATATTTCTATGCCAAAGAGCCTTATCAGATGATAAGGCTCTTTGCATCAAAAAAACAATAGCTAAACCACGTGTTTTTATTGTTATTTACTTTTCTCTTCTAAGTATTTACCAATTTGGTCTTTTAACGCAAGCTTACGGCGTTTCATTTCTTCAATTTCATCTTCACGGCTAACTGATTTAACCACGTCATTTTCTAGTTTATCAATCTCTGTATCAAGCTCATTATGCGCATCAAACATCTTTTGAAAGTGAGCATCTGATTGTTTTAGTTCAGTAATTAGGTCGCGGTGTTCGTGGAACATATCAGTATCCTTATTGGTTCAGTTGAATAAGTGTCATAGGAGTCTAGCGCAAAAAGTAGTGACTGCCATAATCCTATTAGACCAGTGAGAAAAGTATCTCCTAGTCAAATTGTAACCAAAATTAGTGACATTGACCATGCTTGAATGAACTAAATTTGTGACATCAGATAATAAGGTTATTGAAACCCTATAAAAAGTACTGATTAAATGCTATATCAATAGTGGAGTATAAAAACAAATTAATGGTTTTATAAAACATCATGAAAAATTAATATTGTTCAGTTTTATAAAACTGAGTCTTTGAGTTTCTCAGATTGTAGTTTACAGTTGAAGTTACGATAATAAAGCTATCTATTATATAGTGCGTTAAATGACCATTTTTATAATCAAATTATTCTTATAAGAGGATTTAAATATGTTAGACCAAAGTTTATTAGATGCGGTTAAAAGTTACAGTGACAACATGACTCGTCCAATCAGTTTTGTCATTGGTAGTGCCAATGATGATAGCAACCATGAAAAACGTGCCGAATTGGTTGACTTTCTAACTCAAATTGCAGGCACAACGGATAAAATTAATTTTGATGTGAGCAATACAGATGACCGCTTGCCTAGCCCAATCAGCTTTAAAATTATCTCTGAAGAAAGTGGCAAAACTAATGAGACAGGTATCGTATTTAGCGGTATTCCGGGTGGACATGAATTTACCTCATTAATTTTAGCGATTCTGCAAGCCGGTGGACATACGTTAAAGCTTGATGACAGCATTCAGAAAATGGTGAAGCGTATTGGTCAGCCATTACAGTTCCAAACTTACGTCTCATTATCTTGCCACAACTGTCCTGATGTGGTGCAAGCATTGAACCAGTTTGCGCTGCTTAATGACGGTATCAGTAATGAGATGATCGATGGCGGCTTATTCCAAGAGCAAGTCGAAGCCAACAACATTCAAGGTGTGCCAGCTGTCTTTTTAAATGGCAAACCTTTCTTAAATGGTAAAGTGGATACGGCTCGCATTATAGATAAACTGCAAGCAGAATACCCAGATTTATTGAATGCGGCGAGTGCTGATGATCAAGAGCAGTTAGAACGTCAAGACGTTACCGTTATTGGTGGTGGTCCAGCAGGCGTAGCATCAGCGATTTATAGTGCGCGTAAAGGTTTAAAAGTTACTATTATTGCTGACCGTATCGGTGGACAGGTGAAAGATACTCAAGCAATTGAAAACTTAATCTCTGTACCATTAACCACAGGTAACGAGCTGTCAGCTAACTTTGAAAAACACCTTAAAGAGTACGACATTAACATCAAAGAGCACGTCAGCGTGAAGCAGTTATCTGAAACTGAAGATGAGAACTACAATATTCATCTTAATACCGGTGAGCAGTTTGAGACCCGCAGTATCATCATCGCAACGGGTGCGCAGTGGCGTAAGCTGAACGTCCCTGGTGAAGAAGAAAATATCGGTAGCGGTGTGGCGTACTGCCCACACTGTGATGGCCCATTCTTTAAAGGTAAGGACATCGCGGTAATCGGTGGTGGTAACTCAGGTATCGAAGCAGCGTTAGACTTAGCCGGTATCGTGAAAAACGTCACGGTATTTGAGTTTGCGGATGGCTTAAAAGCGGACCAAGTATTGATTAACAAAGCCAAAGAGACTAAAAATATTAACATCATTACCTCAGCGGCGACCAAAGAAATTAAAGCAGCGGATGGTAAAGTGACCTCCATCGTGTATGAAGATCGCACGTGTGGCGAAACCAAAGAGCAAGAATTGTCGGCAGTATTCGTGCAAATTGGTCTGGTGCCAAACTCTGAGTTTGTTAAAGGGTTTGTCGATGTGAATCGCTTTGGTGAAATCGAAATTGATGAAGCTTGCCGAACAGATCGTAAAGGTATCTTTGCTGCGGGCGACGTGACTACCGTACCATTTAAGCAAATTAACATTGCAATGGGCGAGGGTAGTAAAGCGGCGTTATCCGCATTTGAATACCTTGTGATGCAGTAGGCGGCAGTTATACCTATTTAGGACTCCCTACAGAGTGGGTAGCGTGTAGCGAAGCGCTACCCACTCTGTTTGTATAAAAAGTCTAGTGTTAAGCTAAAAACCACCGTAGCGGTAAGCTTTGGTGGTTTTTTATTGTGTAAAAAAAAGCTTGATAAAACGTTATAAAATTTACTGACGATATTTGAATATATACCTATTCCAAATTTTGTTATAATCTCCAACTTTGTTTTTGCTTAACAAACGTAGCAATCATAAAGCTGGCTTAATAAGCAATGATGAGTAATTGATTGATAAGGTATTATGAGTCTTAGGTTACTTAATTGAGTGCTGACTATAAAAGGTATTTAAAGACCTATATTAGATATATATTAATTTACCTTCCTGACTCTTTCATAAAATCGTTTAGATGATTCAGGACTTATTTTAAAAAGGAAGGAGCGTAACGATGGAATTAATTCAAGCATTTTTCTCCAAAGTAGGTGATTTAACGTGGGGCTGGTCGCTTGTTCCAATGCTCATTATTTTCGGCCTATTATTTACCATTGTCGGAAATTTTGCTCAGTTTAGATACTTTAAACGTATGTTTTCGGTTTTTCGTAATGAAGAAATTGGCGACGATGGCATTAGTGCTCGTCAGGCGTTGCTAGTCTCTATTGGCGGACGTGTGGGTGGGGGTAACATTGCTGGTGTTGCGGTTGCTATTTCACTAGGTGGCCCAGGTGCTGTATTTTGGATGTGGGTTGTTGCCTTAGTGGGGATGATGACCAGTATTGTCGAGTGTAGTTTAGCCCAGTTATATAAGCGCAAAGATCACGAAGGTAACTTTCGCGGCGGCCCTGCAACCTATATTCTGCATGGGTTAGGCAAAGACTATAAATGGCTTGCGGTCATTTATGCTATCTCCTTATTATTATCTTTCTCGGTTGGTTTTATTGCTTTCCAAGGTAACACTGTAGCGGGATCTGCATTAGAAAGCTTTGGTATCGAGCGTTGGATTTCTGGTCTTGTATTAGTCGCTGCTGGTGGGTTTATTGTTTTTGGTGGTATTAAGCGTATTGCCAAAGCTGCCGATATTGTTATTCCTATCATGGCCTTAATTTACTTGGCTATGGCCGTTATTATTATTGTACTTAATATCACAGAACTACCCAACCTCATAGTCATGATTGTGAAAAATGCCTTTGGGTTTGAATCTGTCGTTGGCGGTGGTATTGGTGTGGCAATCGAGCAGGGCATGAAGCGTGGCTTATTCTCAAACGAAGCAGGTTTAGGTTCGGCGCCAAACATCGCTGCCACCGCTTACGCCACGCACCCTGTTAGCCAAGGTATCTCGCAATCTTTATCTGTATTTATAGATACAATATTAGTATGTAGTGCCACCGCATTTATGATTTTGTTAAGCGGTGTCTATCAGCCGGGTGTGGAGGTTGATGGTATCGTGCTGGCTCAGCAAGCCTTATCGAGCGAGCTTGGAGATTGGTCGCAATATATTCTGACCATCTCATTATTATTATTTGCGTTAAGCTCCATCATGTATAATTATTATATGGGCGAAAACGCAATCAACTTCCTTGTTAAAAAGAATATCAAAACAGCTACTTTTCTCCTACGTGTCGTGGTGGTTATCATACTATTTGTTGGAGCAGCGGCGCCAACGGCTACATCGGTATTCTTCTTTGCTGATCCACTAATGGGTGTACTGGCTCTAGCAAACTTATTGGCACTGATTATGTTGTTCCCACGTGCTAAACGCTTGCTCGATGACTTTGCCGGTCAGCTAAAAGCAGGTGTTAAAGTGCCGTTATTTGATGCTCAAGAGTATGAAAAATTAGATCTTGATTTAAGTGCTTGGGGTAAAAAAGCAGTACAAGAAGCGAAAGCTATGAAAGAAGACTCCTAACTTAAGTTTATCTTTGTTTTTCAAAAGCCACCTTAGCTAGCATTAGCTTGGGTGGTTTTTTTTAGGTTTTGGCGCAGATTTCGCTTTTTGCTACTTGAGGCTAAACCGCTTTTTAGAGCAATGGGCATTGTCTATGTGGCACTATGTCGCTTTATAACTGTATCGCTTTAAAATAACGAGGTGCAGTCATCAGCAGGATATATTAATGAGTTAGGCTATAAAGATTGTTAATCATATAATATATTAAGTGTTACTTTTAACAGCAGCACACTATAAATTTGGTTATTGGCAGAGGGTCATCGTGAATAGACTTGAAGTGGATAAAGTATGTGAGTATATCGATGATTTTCATTGCTATGAAGGTGGCTTACCAGACGCACATACCTTAGCACAACGGTTTCATTACAGCCCTTCGCAGTTTAGTCGATTGTTTAAGTCTTACATGCAGTTGTCTGTTAGAGAGTATTTAGCGTCCAAAAAAATTGAGAAAAGTATAAAGTCTATACTCAAACAAAATTCGGTAACGCATGCATTAAATGAGGCAGGATATACCAGTACCAGTAGTTTTTCTCGTACCTTTAAACAATGCACTGGCCTCTCGCCACGAACTTATAAACGCGACATTCATTTCCTACAAAAGTTTGTAGAGTCATTTTATTCAAATAATTATCAAACCGTAATTCGCTATAATCCACAAAATAGTCGAAAGCCTAATACTCAACGTTTAGCCAATTTTGAGTTAATTGATTCCAATAAAAGACAGTCAGCACTATTTTATAATTAAACTATAAATGCCAAGTTACGAATTAAACTTCACGCCCAACGTCAGCATTCTATTACCTTTGTTGGTCTGTATGAAAAAGCTATCCCAAGTGGTCCACCTGCTGAGGGGCTGGCGCTATTCGGGATTGATGACGTCTCCATACCTTATATGCCACCCGGTGAGTACTATGTCATGGCATGCGAGCTTCGACTGAATACCAATCCGATACACTATTTTGTATTAGATTCTGCTAAACGTGTGATTTTCCGTCAGCCTATTAGATTTCCTATCACTCAAAACCAAACCATTGAATTGACCCTAAGAGAAAAAGAGCCTGATGATCCTCCGATAAATATCAATCTGCTACAGTTATTATATGAAACCTTAAATTAAGTCACGTCCTATTCACTAAACTCTTAAGACTAAAACCCTAAAATAGCTATTAATTTATGTCAATCAGCATTTCAGGATAAGTTTAAATTTGACCTGTCGTTTATATTAATATCATCACTTCTTAACAAGTGATATAGGTGGTTCAATCAAATTCAAATTATGAATTAGGAGTGGCAAATGCTGAAATTAAATACTTACTTAACGTTTGATGGTAATACTGAAGAAGCTATGAGGTTTTATCAGTCGGTTTTTGGTGGCGAGTTTACTCATATTATGCGATACAAAGATATGCCACAAGAGGTTAGTACAAGTGACGGTGTTGACTCCGATGAAATGGCTGAAAAGATAATGCATATGCAGTTGGCTATTAATGAAAATATGACCTTAATGGCTAATGACTGCTGTGGCGTCGAGGGACCCTTAGTAAAAGGAAACCAATATGCGATATGCATTACACCTGATAGTGAGCAAGAGGCTAAACGTTTATATAAATCACTATCCGAAGGCGGAGAGGTGCAAATGCCTTTAGAAGAACAGTTTTGGGGTAGTTTATTTGGTATGGTTAAAGATAAGTATGAGATTGATTGGTTGATTGACTATGATTTGAAGTCTTAAGGTTGTCAGGCTTGTAAGTATGTGTAGTCTGGGCTTATAGCCCAGCATGATAGAAGATAGTTATCGTAAGCTGTACTCGTCGCCAAAAAAATTACCCAATCCTAACACTCTGATGTCATAATCGATATCAGAGCATTTTTACATTATAGTGAAGCTTTCATTATCCTAGTCAAAACATAAGCCGTGGGCTTCGCCTAGCTACACCACACGCTACACATTCTGCATACTATAATGTACGTTTGACTATATCTATATTTTAAGCAATACCAAACAAGAGGTAGTCAAGTGGAGCAATCAAAACTATGGCGGAGTCAGGACTACTCAGGTATTGAGTTATTGTCTGCGAGCTATACCAATTTTGAATTTAAAAAACACTGGCATAATGAGCTTGCCATTGGTGTGATTGAAGCTGGGGCGGAAAGCGTTTGGTACCGAGGGGAGAACCTGCTTATTCCTGAACAGCAAATCATTGCAATTAATCCTGGCGAAGTGCATACAGGCTTGGCAGGGGTAGAGAGTGGTTGGCGCTATCGCATGTTTTACTTTGACTTATCCTATTTAGCTACTCATCTATCAGACAGTGCGCTATCGATAAATTCGGTAATAGATACGCCTGTTATTAACGATGCTACTTTGTATCAAGACTTATTGCAGCTACATCAAGCATTGGAGCTTAGCAGTTTGCGTTTAAGTAAAGATACGCTATTGACACTGGCGTTAGAGAAGTTATTTGCTCGCTATGGGTCATCCATTACAAATGATAAAGCAGCTTATATCGATATAAAAGGGGCGACACTGGCTAAGGCTTATATCATTGATGATTGGCAAGGTAATCCATCGCTTGAAGATTTAGAGACGTATACCCAGTGTAATCGATTTCAGTTATTGCGTAGTTTTAAAGCCCTGTTCAGTGTAACGCCGCATCAATATTTGTTGCTCATTAAAACCCAAAAAGCTAAATCAATGCTATCTCAAGGAATGTCTTATATTGATACCGCTTTTATGTGCGGATTCTATGATCAAAGCCACTTTAATCGAAACTTTCGAAGAGTGTATGGTGTTGCGCCTTCAAAATACTTTGGCTATTCAGAATCTACTTAAAATTTCTGTACTAATTCCTCTGTCGATAAGCGAATCGATCTATGTCAATTTTGTACAATAAATCTATAACTCAAACCTCTAAGATATTGATTTTCATGTCTTAGGAAGAATGATTATGAGTTTATTTTTGGCTTGGTTCGCTGTTATGTTTCCCCTAGTGTTTAGTCCTGGCCCTGCAAATATTGCCTTTGCAGCTACGGGTTCACAAGTCGGTTTAAAACGGTCGCTTCCTTTTTTAATCGGGATTGATTTGGTGTTTATTGTACAAACTATTTTAGTTGGTTTTGGTTTGGGTCAAATCGTGCAAACCTATCCCAGTATTATGATTGGGATGCAACTGTTAGGTGCAGGGTATTTGATATATTTGGCGTATACGTTTGTTGTGGCAGGCAAGCTTGATACCGATATAAATACCAAACTATTGGGGTTTAAAGACGGACTGATTGTGCAAGCATTAAATAGCAAAGGCTGGATTATGGTGTTTTTGATGTTTTCGTTATTTACAGCACAAGCGCATGCAGAGTTTGCAGGTTATGGTATCGTCATTTTGATAGTTTGGTTGGCGATACTCAATATATCGCTTCATTTGGTATGGATAGTCGTCGGTGAGTTATTGGCTAAGATATCGAGTAGCCCCACCTATCGTAAAAGTTTGGATTATAGTTATGCGCTATGTTTGTTAGGCGTTGCGATATGGTTGATTATTGATAATCCGATTTGGACGTTATAAAAAAGGGTCGTTATATTTTGGTTGATTGACCGTTAGACTCGGCAATGATTTTTGGCGCCCATTCTTCATCAAATAGGCTGAATTTTTCTTTGATGTTTATTTTAGGCACTATATTCTCGGTGTAGTGAATAATTATTTTGATTATATTTTATGGATTATAGGTATAAATGATTATGGTCAAAGAAGGGTGGGTGATAATTAAGTTTAGAGGTAATAGCGTAGGTTTTTCAGACATAATTACAAATGATAACGCCGAAATGTGTTAATCATACCCTTTCTGAATCACAACCTCTCTAAATCAGAGAGATTTGGGCTAATAACTTTGAATCACAAACCACCTTAAATCAGCGATTTCTAAAGATAAGGTTTAGCCCTAAGCCAATCATTGCCGCGCCTAATACACGGTTAATCCAGTGCTCAATATTCATAAAGCGACGGTGAATCGCAGGAATTGATAACAGTATTACCACTGTACTAAACCATGCCATCTGTAATACCATCATCCAGACACCATATACGGCAAGTTGCCAAAGTGGCATATCAGGCGAAAGTACTAAGGTAAATATAGCCACAAAATATATGGGTGCTTTGGGGTTAAACACATTACAAAAAAAACCACGCCGTATGGTAGAGACGCTTGATTCAGAGACGGTACTTTTCTGCCTATGCTTACTTCGGTTCTGATCACTATCTACATGAGGATTCTCTAAAGGGCTAGCCTCTAAGGACTCCTTTTTTGCGGTGATGCCTTGCCAGCCTAAATAAATGAGATAACCACCGCCCAGCCATTTAATGGCAGTGAGTAAAGGCTGAGAGTGAGCAATGACGGCCGCTAAGCCAAATACGGAATACACCACATGCACACCAAGTCCAAGGGTGATTCCAAAGCTACAAAGTAATCCAGTTCGGCGGTTATGGGTAATGGTTTGCTGCGAAACCAGTAAAAAATCAGGACCAGGCGAAGCAGCTGCTAATAAGTGCACTGTGGTTATTAGTATGAGACCGTGCCAAAACTCCATAATTGAATGTCCTTTTTAACGTTTTGATTAGGTATGGATTTAACTATACACCAAAGGTCGCTTTCTTCACAATACCTACGCTACCTATGCTAACACCCCTTCAACCTTTAGTATTTCACCCGCCTCATCTTGTCCAATCTTTCGTGTTTCTTGTAAAGCGGCCTCTTGCCACTGCCTCATATGTGGATTGTTCAGCATCACGTTCATATATTGATGAGTAGTCGGTCTTAACATAAAGCCTGAGTGTTCAACATAGCTTTGCAAGCGAAGGATAACAGGCGCATAAAACGCATCGGCAATGGTGAAGTCGCCAAACAAATAGTTATTTCGACTGTTTTTATAAGCGTCGCTACTCAAACTGTTTTCAAAAATATCTTCGATGCGATTAAGGTCAGCCAAACAGGTGTCGCTTGGATTGATTTTAGCTGTTACCCGAATGTTCATGGGCATTTCATTACGAACGCCCATAAAGCTTGAATGCATCTCAGCAACGATACTTTGGCAAAAGGCACGCTGTTGTTGTAAGGCTAAATCATCGTTCAGCAATGCAGACTTTGGTTTGCCTGACCAAACATCTAAGTTAGTAAGATAGTCATTGGCAAATAAACCGATGGCTAGGCTGTCAGTCATGGCTAGGTGTTGGGTAGTGTTAGGATTCTCTGTGTCTCGATTGATAACCAACACAGGCACTTTACCCGTGGATGAGTATTTACTAAGGATAGGGGTTGAAGAGACATCAAATAACTGAATAAGCTGCTCGTCAAACTCAATGTCAAACTGCTTGAGCAGTAGCCAAGCTCGCAGTGACCAGGAGGAGTAGTTTTTGTTACCGATGATAAGTAGCGGAGTGTTCATAATAATATTCCTTATGTGATGGATATTCCTTTTTAGCCCTTTTAGAGTACTGAGCTATAAAGCTAACTGAGTTATAAAGATAGCTGAGTTATACAAACAAGTGAGCTATAAAGATGAGAGCGGTTTAGCCAAGATATGAGCGTAAAGCTGGATGTGCTACAAAATTAAAGTGATTAGTTAACTTGGCTAAGGATTTTAGTATGTCGCAGTTGTCGTCATTGAACAAACGCAAAACTCTGATAGTACCTATCAGATATTCGAGGAACAGGATAGTAAATATTAGGGGTTTGGCTGTGCTAAAGTAGGACTATAGTCGTAGGCAAACTAAAGAGCTACAGCGTTAACCTCACTAAGCCTACTAGAGTAGTACTTGCGTTCGGTTGACTTGTATCTCATTTAGTTGCCTATGACTATAAGTCATTTAACAAAGTTAGTCTAAGAAGTTGAAAAATTATGGATATAGAAGCGCTACGCTGTTTTATTGCGGTGGTGGAAACGGGTAGTTATTCGCAAGCGGCAAAGCAGGTGCATCGTAGCCAAAGTGCGGTCAGCCAAAAAATGCAAAAACTGGCGGAGCAGACAGGCAAGACATTATTTATAAAGGCAGGTAGAGCGCTTGAATTAACCGAAGATGGCAAGTTTTTGCTGGGATACGCCCGTCATATTATTAGTCTTCATGATGATATGATACGCCAAATGAAAGAAAGTCAGCAAATTATGCGCCCGTTGCAATTAGGATGTCCTGACGATTATGCCGAGTTGATATTGCCTAAAATTGTGGCCTCAATACAAGCCATTGTGCCCAACATGCCCATTCAAATTCATTGTAACAACTCGACTAACTTACAAGACATGTTGGTGGCGGGTACGATTGATGCGGCGATTGTTTCTCGTTCGGCCGCAAAGGTAGCGGGGCAGTATTTAGAAAAAAGTGACGGGGTGTGGGCATTTAATGGGGACAGCGATAAACTGGCAGAGGCGTATAGAGCTTTAGGGAGTGTGCCATTGGTTTTGTTTGAGAAAAGTTGCCATTTTCACCATGCTGCGGTGCAAGGGTTAAGCCAGCTTAATGTCAGCAGTCAAGTGGTGTGCAGTAGTAACAGTGTGGGTGCTATCCGCAGCTTGGTGTTGGCAGGACAGGGAATAACCGTGGTAGCTAAAAGTAGTGTGAGGGGGATGTCGATATTAACAGGCGCCAACAATCCGTTGCCGTTTACCTTGCCAAAGTTGCCTAGCGTGATTATTGAGATGGTGATAGCGGCAAACGCCCATCCAAATTTTGGACGGGCGCAGTTGCTTGAGGTTTGTGAGGGTTATGCCAATTAAGCTGTAGTCGCTTAGGTATGGTCAGAAGGGCGTTTACTCATATAAATTATCTAAAAACTCTAAATAACGCTGCCATGAGCGTTTATCTGCACGTTCGTCGTAAGACTCCGCCTCAAAGTCAGTAAACGCATGTTTAGCCCCGCTATAGGTAATCATTTCATGAGGTACATTCGCTGTCTCAAGTGTTTTACCGAGCGTGGTAAAGTCCTCAAAGGGCACAACTTGATCCGCGGTTCCATGAAAAACTAAAATCTCGCCTTTGGTATTGTCATAATTTTGATGGGCAGGTGTCGCAAGGTCACCATGAAACGGTACAAAAGCTTTTTGAGGGAAGCCTGACCGTGCAAGCTCAAGTGCGGCACTGCCACCAAAGCAGTATCCCATGGTTACCCCTTCACGTACATTATTACCTTCCGCTTGACCCGCATTTAAAGCACCTGCAAGCAAATGGCGCATTTTATTGCGGTCATTATATAACTCCCCAGTGAGCCGTTTTTTATCTTCTAATTCAGTAGGTCGAATGCCTTGTCCATAAAGATCTGCTGCCAATACGTTATACCCTTCGGTAGCCAACATGTCGGCACGCTTACGCTCATAATCGGTTAAACCGTCCCAATCATGAATGAGCAGGATAAAAGGTGCATTTGGGGTATCCGCCTTGGCGTAATATCCCTCATAGGTCTTATTTTCAACAGAATAAGTGACGTTTTTACTGGTTATGGCGGCTGCAATTTGGCTGGTACCTAATGTCATTAGACCAACGGCTACGTTAATAATAAGTGTTTTAAATGGGTTGTTTAGAAGACTTGACATAACAGCTCCTTTTTTATTTTAAGGCATTTTTGTTTTAGGGTATTCCTCATTTAAGGGCGGTTGAACATTCAAAAAACACTCATTGCCACTGACATGTTTGACGGTTCAATAGACCCTAGAGTATGAGAGTAAAAATGAGATAGAGTATCGTCAAACATGGGTGGTTTCGAACAAATATAAGACATATTTGCTAGAAATCAAACAAAGTTTGGCGGGGATTTAGCTATTTTTAATCCATAAAACTGTCAATTACTGTGAATAAGAATACGCCTTAGTCAGCCTTTAATAAACCAGATGATTCAATCGTCTAATAGGTCCATTTGTTTGGCCGCTTCATATAGACCGTTCGAGCGGTTACCCGTGCGGCAAAACATCAAAATTGGCTGCTCAGCTTGATTAAAGTAATCAGCAAACGCTTCTACATGTTGCTGCGTCAATGCATTGCCGGCAAATGAAATTTCTTTATAAGCAAGCCCTGCTTGTTTGGCAGCGGCTTCGATTTCGCTACTTTTAGGTTGGTCCGGTGCTTCACCGTCTGGACGGTTATTAATGATGGTTTTAAAGCCTTTAGCAGCGATATCTTGAACTTGTTCTGGGGTCACTTGACCGGCAAAACTAACCTGATGCGACATAGTGAATCCTTTTTTTAATTGAGTGAATGGAGATGTTTTAATTAAACATTCAATAAATATATGATGAAATCTACAGTAAACCTTGCATCATTGCACTTTGATAGAGCAGTTTAGCTCGATTGCCTGTACCGCAAAAAAGCATAATAGGCTTTGGAAGCTGATGATAATATTCAGCAAACTTTTTAATCGTATCTAAGCTTAAGCGTTCACAGTCATAAGGTAGATAAGCATATTGCAACTTTGCCTGATGCGCCGCTTCATTTAGAGTGTTACTTTTAGGTTGGTTTGCTGCCTCGCCATCGGGGCGGATATTAATAAGAGAGCGATAACCAAGCTCGCACAGCTTTGTACATTGCGCAGGGTATATTTGCTTATAAATGGTAATTGATTCAGTCATGGTTTATACGGCTTTATAGGTGTCAATAAGAATTATATACTAACATTTTTGTTTCATTATCTATTGCCCGATTAAGAATATATGTATACCGATTGTGTGGTGTTCATAATGTTATATTAAGGGGTTATTTTAATGTGCTTCTTCTGTTTGGATTTTGGGCGCAACATCATTAACAGGGTCATCATCCGTTAATAAAGTAATGGCTTCGACCGTGCTTAAAAATACACGTCCTGACAGTTCAGAAATAACGGGCGTTTCTTGCAGAATATCCATGACGGGACCCTTCACAAAGCTGTAGTGCAGACGTTTGTGTTGCGCTACCAGCTCTTTATTTAAGGTAATAAGCATCTCTTGCGCTGTGAGATCAATATGATTGACTGCAGACATAATTAGCACCAAGTCCCTTGCCTTTGGGTACTTATCAAGTCCCGCATAAATCTGGTTATAAACGGCTTGGCTGTTACCAAAAAACAAGCTTTCGTCCACCCGCATAATAAGTAGGTTGTCATAGGTAATGACATTATGGCGATTGATATTACGAAAATGCTCGGTGTTATGCAGGCGACCGACCACCGCAATGTGTGGATGACTAGATTGCCAAATAAGACCAACAAATGAGGCGATAATACCAATTACTAACCCTGTATTTAAGCCAAAAATTAATACCCCAATAAAGGTAGCACCAAAGCTAATCGCATCTAAATGATCGGTTTTCAACGCCATTTTAAAGGTATTAACATCAATAAGGTTGATGATGGAGGCCATAATCATGGCACCCAGCAGTGCATAGGGTAGAGGCGCAATGATACTGCCAAGCACTAGGAGAGCAGCAACCATAACGCCAACCGTAATGAGGCTGGCCAGTGGGGTTTTTGCTCCAGAGTCGACATTAATGGCCGTACGTGAGAATCCACCTGCGACGGGAAAGCTTTGACTAAATCCGCCCGCTATATTGGCAAGTCCTAATCCTTTTAACTCCTCATTCGCATCAAATTTCTCGCCACGTAAACGTGCATAAGTACTGGCAACTGAGCTACTGGATACAAAGGCGATAAGCGCCATCAGCCCGGCTGTTGGCAGTAGTGAGACTACCTGTGAAAAAGACTCAAACTCAGGTATTGATAGCTTAGGCAGCCCACTTGGAATCACGCCCATAAGACGAATACCCAACGCTGACCAATTACCAATCTGACTGACAATAATAGCAATGATGACTATCACTAAAGGAAAAAGCCGCCCCGCCCATTTGGCTTTTGAATCTGGGAGCCAAGACTTCCAGAGTATTGCACTGCCATAACGATTTAATAAAAATAAGCCAAAGGTAATGCCGCCCAATATTAGGGTAGGGAGATGCAAACTTTCCATCTGATTGACAATAGAATCAAGATAACTTGGTAGGGTGTTCCCTTGCACGGGTATGCCAGTAATATATTTAAGTTGGCTGACAAATATCAGCACCGCCGCACCGCTGACAAAGCCTGACGAAACGCCGCGGCTAATAAACTGCATAATCCAGCCAAGCTTTAATTGACCCGCCAGCCACAGAAAAATACCGACCATGAGGGCAAGAAGACCTGCAAGCATCACATATTCAGTACTGCCTTCCTCAGCGATACCATGCAGGCTACTGGCGGTCATAATAGCAGTGATGGCAACCGCACCAACGGCCTGCACATTACTTGAGCCCACCCAAGCATAAACCAGTACGGGCACGATAGAGGCGTAAAGCCCATAAACGGGTGGTAATCCAGCCAATACTGCATAGCCTAAGCTTTGCGGAATGACTAACACACCGACCACGATTCCGGCCACCATGTCGGAAGGCAGCGTACTGGTTGAGTATTGCGTTAGCCACTTTGGCACGAGCAATGTCATCCACTTTTGTACGAGCGTCGCGTGCTTGTTAGTCACCATGGTCTCTCAGTTACGTCGTCGTGTAGGTACTATAATCGGCACAGTTGAAAACTGCGACTGTGCTCATTCCCTTGTAAGACTAAAATATTCGCAGTGGGTGCGTTGTGGCAATGTCATAATGGTTTGATACTATCATTAGAGTCGGTCTTCATTGACAAGAACTGATATTTTAGGGGCTAGGGCGTATCCTCAATTCGTACAATTGCATTTAAATGGGTTGAAAATAGCTAAATCTTGTCATACCACGTCACATAACGGGGAAATATCTCGATATTTACCTATTATTTTCCTTGTCTGACTGCGATTTATCTTATTTTTATCTCCATTTTCAAAATGAGGACACGCCCTAAAAATGATTATACCCCGGTTAAACAGTGTCTGATGTCTCGCTAAAATGATTCTATTTAATGACTGCTTTTTCTTCGAAATCATTCGTATTAGGTTAATCTATCTTATTTTTATACTTATAATCTAAATGACGACACGCCCTAATGCAATAAGTAAATCATGCCATGTGTTTTGTCTTGGCAACGGGTTTATCATACCGAAGTTTCTCATTATTGCCCACTTTGGTTGGGGGCTTAGCTTAGTTAGATAGTTAGATAGTTAGATAGTTAGATAGTTAGGTAGATAGGTAGATAGTTAGGTAGATAGGTAGATAGATAGGTAGATAGGTAGATAGGTAGATAGATAGGTAGATAGGTAGATAGATAGGTAGATAGGTAGATAGATAGATAGTGTAGTAGATAGTAGGTTAAGATGTACTTAAGGCAAGAGCTGATGAATCAGGCGCAGTTGGCGCTGGCTATAGCAACTCACTTAAACGTTATACAACTTGTCACGTTATAACACTTATGACGTCTTTAACTAATCTTAATAATAACATCATCTACACATGATATATTCAGAGGTATAATAAGCTAAATTATGTAGATTACATTGGAACTTTAGAAAAAAGGAGGGCGTATGACGCACGCTACAACAGAAGCACTGCATTTGGTTTGTCCCCATTGTGTTGCAACGAATCGCATTCCTGCTGAGCGTATCAGCGAATCGCCAAAATGTGGCAAGTGTCAGCACGCCCTGCTTACAGGTGCCCCAAGAGAGCTGACAAATGCAACTGCACACAAGACCATTCAAAAGAATGACGTATTAACCATCGTCGACTTTTGGGCAAGTTGGTGCCAGCCGTGTTTAATGATGTCACCACAGTTTGAGCAAGCCGCAAAGCAACTGCCTCAAGTGGTGTTTGCTAAACTACAAACGGATAAATATGAGCAAACCGCTGCCCCTTATGGTATCAGAAGCCTACCTACCATGGTGGCATTTAAAGGTGGCAAAGAGATTGCCCGTCAGTCTGGGGCATTGCCAAGTAATCAGATAGTGCAGTGGGTGCAGTCGTTGGGTTAGGAGTTTTACAGTTGAGTTTTGACATTTGCTCAAAACTAGCCTCTTAGCTTGAGCACTAGCACAGCCTAGTCTTTTGCGTATATTCAATTCTAACCCTAAAGATAAAAACCAAAAGACTAGCCTCAATATCGGGGATTCTTTAAGAGTAAGAAATATGCGAGGCATGAGGAGTATCTCTTACCTGATTATGTCCGCGCCTCGTCCCTCGGCAAAGCGTTATTGGCATAATAATTTATTCAATTCAAATTTATTCAATCCTAAGGTATTACTTTTCGGTGGGGAATTTAATGTTACCTAGTTAAGGGCTAAATGTGGCTTTGAGCCCTCATCTATGGCTACTATCAATGTTCAAAGGCCCTATTTTGTAAAGTATAGAATCAACTTTATCGTTTGGTTGGGAGCATCTAAGCAAAACACACCTGACCTAATACCACAGGCTTACTAGCGCCAGTGACTGCGGGCAGATTGCCTGTTTGACCCATAATAGTCTGGCGGGCTAGCCAAGCAAATGCCATTGCCTCAACCCAAGTGGGGGCAATGCCATAGTCAGCGCTGGTTTTTACCTCCCAATTTGGTAATGCCTGTGCCAATTGCGTAAGTAGGTTGGTGTTATAAGCCCCGCCGCCACAAACAATGAGCTCACAACCCTTGTCGCCACTGTGCATATTAAGACGCTCTGATTCAGCTTGAATCGCATCGCTAAGGGTTTGTACCGTAAACGCTGTTAACGTGGCTTGCACATCCTCAAGAGCGATATTAGCCCCAAGTTTGTCGCTTATTTCGGCAATCTGTTCATTCAACCATGCTAAATGGAAGTCTTCACGGCCAGTGCTTTTGGGTGTGGGCTGAGCAAAGTAGGGGTGTGTTAGCAGCTTCTGTAACAACGGATGATGGACTTCGCCTGCTTTTGCCCACGCGCCATCTTTATCGTATAAAGAGTCATTGGTTGGGTCGTTTGCATTGTCATCCGCTGAGTCATCTTGATTTAAGGTGGCAGAGTCGACATGGGTCTGATACCAAGCATCAAGCAACATATTGGCAGGCCCAGTATCGTAACCGATGACGTTATCAGGTTGCCCAGCAGGCATGACGGTAATGTTAGAGATGCCGCCTAAATTAACCACAATGCGGTTACAATGTTCACGATTATAGATATTACCAAATTGAGACAAATGGAATGCAGGGGCAAGTGGTGCCCCTTGTCCCCCTACTGCCATATCTCGACGGCGGAAATCAGAGACCACGCTAATACCGGTACGTTCGGCGATCACATTAGGGTCAACCAATTGCAAACTGAACCCTAAGTTGGGGCGATGGCGTACGGTTTGTCCGTGGCAACCAAGTGCTAAAATAGACGTTTCATTTAAGCCCGATTTCTGTAGTAGCTCATTGACCACCGTGCTGGCAAATTCAGCATATTCTCGGCTTGCCCAACCAAACCATTCAAGCTCACTTTCAGGCAATTTTTCTAGAGTTGGGTAGTCTTTGACTATTTGGGTGCTTATTTCAGCCAAACGACTGGTACTATTTGGCTGGCACAAAGCGAGGAGGACTCGACGCAAACTTGGGGGGAATCCCTTACTGTGGGTCGCAATAATCCTATTGGGACAGTGAGTTGGCTCGCTGGTATCAAAACAGTCACTGAACTGGCAAATGACGGCATCAAGTCCGTCTAGACTAGTGCCAGACATCATGCCAATGTAAAATCCCTCATCAAAACTATCAAACAAAGTTTCTGATATAACCCCGGCAAAGGTGTCCTTGTCATTCATGTTGTTCGTTGTGTTGAGATCATTATTGTTATTGTTATTGTTATTGTCTTTATTGAGCGGTGTGGTCGCCATGATGAAACCTATAATTAACTTAAAAAGAGTATGGTGAAAGGTATGGGCCGTTTTGGTTTAACCCTTCGTTATTGCGAAATCGCGTGCAATTATAATAGATAATATCTTAACCGGTTACACTATAAAAATAAGGGATTAATTAAAGTGCGATTATGGGTTGAGACGAAATGAGCCTCAAAGTAGTATAATCTAAAAATTCTTATAGTTTTTATTGTTTATACTGAGTCATAATCATTTATCTTACTAGAATTAGAGGCAGCCATGACCCAAGCACTACCAGAATCAAGCAACAACTTATCAGTAGAAGAGCAGCTTGCCATTATTCAGCGAGGCACTCATGAGATTTTGTCTGAAGAAGACTTAGTCGCTAAGCTAAAACTAGGCCGTCCGTTAAAAATCAAAGCTGGGTTTGATCCGACGGCACCTGATTTACACTTGGGTCATACAGTGCTGATTAATAAACTCAAGCATTTTCAAGACTTAGGGCATGAAATTTATTTCTTAATTGGTGATTACACTGCCAAAATCGGCGATCCAACGGGTAAAAACACCACCCGCCCGCCATTAACCGATGAACAAATTAAAGAGAATGCCAAAACGTATGCCGAACAAGTATTTAAGATTTTGGATAAAGAAAAGACGACGGTAGTGTTCAATTCTGAGTGGTTTAATGACATGAGCGCCGCAGACATGATTGCTCTGGCCAGTCAGCAGACGGTATCCCGTATGCTTGAGCGTGATGATTTCTCAAAACGCTATGCGGCGCAAACGCCCATCTCTATTCATGAGTTTTTGTACCCGTTAGTACAAGGTTATGATTCGGTAGCTTTAGAGGCGGATGTGGAGCTTGGCGGAACTGACCAAACATTTAACCTATTAATGGGGCGTACACTGCAGTCTCGTTATGGTCAGGAGTCGCAAGTGTGTATCACTGTGCCCATTCTTGAAGGGTTAGATGGCGTTAATAAAATGTCAAAGTCACTGGGCAACTATGTGGCAATCTATGACACTCCAGGTACGATGTATCAAAAAATTCTATCGATGCCAGATACGCTCATTCGTCGCTATTATGAGTTTTTAAGCTTTAAACCCATGGATGAAGTCGAAGCACTACTGGCAGAGATTGAAAATGGGCGTAACCCTCAAGAAATTAAACGTATCTTGGCAGAAGAGCTTATCGAGCGCTTCCATGACGCAGAGGCGGCTGCCAATGCCCATAAATCAGCGGGAAATGTGTTAGCCGATGGTGAGTTGCCAGTAGATTTGCCAGAGGTGACACTTGAGTTGCCAGAGGGCCAAGAGGCCTTATTTATTACGCAAATTTTAAACCAAGCAGAATTGGCTAAAAATAACGCTGCGGCAAAAGATATGCTAAAACGCAATGCGGTTAAAGTGGATGGTGAAGAGGTGAATGCGGGCTTTAGCTTAACCTCAGGTCAGACGGTAGTGATTCAAGCGGGTAAAAAAGCGTTTGCTAAGGTAACGGTGGTTTAATTAAACGGTTTATTGGGTTATATTAAAATCACAGCTTATATCGTTTTCGATTAGGAACCACTATGCTAAAGCCGACAACACTGTCTTACAATGGTATAACCCTTGAACCACTCACTCAAGATCATGCAGATGACTTAGCCAAAGCCTGCCAAGATGGAAAGCTCTGGGAAACGGTGTATACCTATGTACCCAGTCCAGAAACCATATCTGACTATATCAATAAAGCTCATAATATGGAGGATAGGGTTGCGTTTGCCGTTATTGATGAGACCACAGGTAAAGCGATTGGCTCGACCAGCTTTTATAATATTATGCCAATGGTAAAAAGGTTAGAGATTGGATACACATGGTATGCAAAATCGTATTGGCGTAGTCATATTAATACCTCATGCAAGCTGATGCTAATGACACATGCTTTTGAGACGCTAGAATATCTGACGGTAGGCTGGCGTACAGATATCATAAATACTCAATCACAACGAGCGATACAGAGATTAGGCGCTAAACAAGACGGCGTGATTCGTGGTGATCGCATGCGTCAAGATGGCACTATTACGGACTCTGTCGTTTATAGCATGACGATTAGTGAATGGCCACAAGCAAAAATGAACCTAGAAAATAAGCTGAAGCATTATGACCAAACATAAAACAGACCCTGTGCAACAGGTTCCCCAAGGTATTTACCGCCATTACAAAGGCAATCTTTATCAGGTTTTGCATAACGCACATCATTCTGAAACCGAAGAAGCGTTAGTCGTCTATCGTTGTCTCTATGGTGAATACGGTGTCTGGGTACGTCCACTTGAAATGTTTATTGAAACTGTTGAAATAGAGGGTAAACAAGTACCCCGTTTTGAGTTAATCAAAGCGTTAAGCAGTTAATCAGAAGCAATCAGTCCAGATTTTCTATTTCAATCTCTCTATTAAAAAGACCTTGAATTTTAAGCAAGATATATTTCACTAACAGGGACGTTATGAGTATTTTTAAACGGCTGGCTCAGCAGTCTCCCTTCCTAAAGCTACTTTATATTTTTATCATTCAATTGGTCGTCATATTGACGATAGACTGGCTCAATGTGCGCAATGAGTACGATACTTCCAAGCTGGATAGCGTCATTTGGGGCATTTTATTTCCTGCAGGCATATTTTTTAGTGCAATCATCTTCTATAAGTCATCGCCTTTTGATGGTCTTAAACGTTGGTTAGCCGTCCCCATTCAGATTGTTGTACACACGCTTGCCTCATGGGGACTTATTATTGTCGCCCTATTGTATTTCCATGACTGGATAGGTGGCACGTTTTAATTTTAGCCATTATGAATACCAAAAAGCGCCATTGACTGAATCATTGGCGCTTTATTGATATAGAACTTTAATTCAAATATCTATCAAAAGAAAGTAAGGGTAAAAGAAAGTAAGGGGGATTACTTTTTCAAACTTGCTTCGATTTGAATGTTTAACTTAACATCTTTCATCATACCACCATCAGTAAAGGTATCAATACCCCACTTCGTTCTGTCAATAGTGGTTTCAAAATCGCCACCACAAGCTTGAGTTTTCAATATTGGGCTATCATAGCAATTAAACTTAGTGGCAGTTAGGGTAATGGGATGTGTCTGGTCAAGTAAGGTTAAGTCACCTTTTACAGCGGTTACTTTATCTCCATCAAACTGCCATTCTGTTGACTTAAAATAAGCAGTGGGGTATTTTTCTACATTAAAAAAGTCAGGCGATTTTAAGTGATTGTCAAAAGCTTTAATGCCGGTATCCAAGCTTCCAATAGGAATAGTAATACCCACAAAGCCTTTTTTGGCTTCAGGGGCGTATTCAACTATACCTGATAAACCATAAAAGCCACCAGCGTTGGTAGAGGTGCCAAAATGATCAACAGAAAAACGTGCATGAGCATGATGAGTGTCAATCTCATAGGTAGCTGCCTGACCTAATACGCTTAATGTGCTTAAACCAGCCAGTGCGGCAATAGTTAGTGTGCTTTTTAATAAATTCACAGTTAGTTCTCCTTTTTGTGAGACCTCTAGCGGTCAAATTTGAACAATATTTGATGTTATTAGAGTCGTACATTTTTAAGCGGATTTTTTGCTACACACCATTATTCATTAAAGATTTACTAAAGATATAGACTCATTACCAGCTCTAAAAATAACCGACATTTGTGAAACTCATAAGACTTATCATTGGTAAAACTTATCAATAAGATCAATAAGGGGCACTTGTATTCCTGTTTCCTCAGGCTCTTATTTAAAGAAATGGTATGCGCTGTGTCACTGCTCATTGATGGCTCATTAAGCAGAGCTTACATATAACATTGTATAGTTTAACAAAGATTAAGTAAGTTTTAGTATCGGAAAGTTACAGAATGAAACATTTTAGTTGTATTTTAGTTATAAATAAGCCACACCATTTCAGGATTACTTTAACAATGATTCATTCACGAGTTAACCTTATTATAAGGTAATAGAATCGGTCAATAGCGGTAGGCATTAGCTTGCAGGTTGAATTTTTCGCCCCATTAGCGTATTGGCAACCCAAGCTGGACCTATGAGCAAAAACTGTAAGTCTTCTAAGAATGATGGTTTTTTACCTTCAATCTTGTGCCCAATGAATTGTCCAATCCAAGCCACTACAAACACCGCTGCCCATGCTTTAAATCCAAAAGGCAATAGAGCGATTGCTGATAAACACATTAAAGTAAATATACCCATTGCAATAAATAAAGGAGTAGACAGCCTTAGATAAAAAAGACACACCAACATGGTTAATACAATAGTAAACCAAACTGATAGCGACATGCTCATACCTACGATACTCACAAAAATGGTAGGAACACAAAGCCAGTGGATTTTCTTGTTAATAGGATTTTGATGGCTAACCGCATATTCTGCAAGCCATTGCTCAAGTGAGCGTTTACTGGTAATGAATTTTGTCATTTTAACGTCCTTATTAAAAATGTGAGTTGGATCTATTCTATATAGGTGAGAATTATTATGGCAATAGGGGTAAGTCTTGTAAAGGCAAGTTTGCCACTCAAAAGCAGGGGATTCTTAGAACTGATAGCACATTATGCGTTGATTAGTTTTGAATCAAGCTCGCTACGATACCACTCATACAGGCCAATAAAGGCATTAATCTGATAAACCATGGTTTGAATAGCAAAAATATAATTGCCGGTCATAAGATTTACGATAAGCCAAACAAAGTTAACCGCAATCCAGATCCACCAGCTGAAAGAGTAGCGCAAAATCATGGTGGCTTGAGCAGTAATAGAGAGCACAAATGCTAAAACGTTAATCCAATAAAAGTCAATCAAGCCCAAAAACTGACTGCCATCATTGCTAACCACAGCATAGCCTTTTTCAGTGAGCCATGCGTTAACCGTAGGAAAAATAGCTAAACCAATCATAATAAAAGCGATGGTTATTACCCATACTAATTTTGAGGCAGATTTGGGTACCATATTGCCATCAGGATCGGTATTCTTCGACCAATAGACGATACCATATAGGTGAGTAAAAAAGTTAAATAGGGGCGCAAGCATTAGTCCAACCGCACCAGCAGTCGCCTGCACTACTATTTCTCCTGATGTAGCCGCTAAACCCAGACCATTCCCCATAACATTTTTGCGAAATGATAATGATACTACGCACACCAAGCCAATCAATGACACAACCAGATAAAACAAATCAAGGCGAGTATGCTCAGTGGTTAGCCAAAAGCCCGTTGTTAAGGCAACAACCCCAAATATAAACCACGTCACAACCCATTGCATTGACCATTTACCGGTAAGGTTGTCCAAAAGTCTGATACGCATGTGAGTCCCTAATTTGTCACTGTAATGGTCATAGTTGAGTCATGAATGTTGTGGTTTGAGGTCTATACATCAGTCGATAACGAGGTGAGAAATTTACTGTTAATATTAACAATGAATTATGAACACAAGGTGTCAGATCGTAATTAAGGTACTTAATTAAAGTACTTATTATTAACCAGTAGTATACTGAAAAGCCGTCTCATGAAACATTATTTATTGAAAATTTGTGCATCGATATAAGCGATGGCTTGTCGGTAGCGTTCCGAAAAATCTGGGTTATTAATATGATGAGTTTTAATGTTATGACGCGCATAAATATCTTTTAGTCTGGTCTCAAAACGCTCACGTGCCTCCTGAGAACCTAATGAACGCATGCCATCATCAACCCAAGGTGTGTTGTTGTCCAAAAATAGTGTATGGTCAAAACGGAACTCATCAATACAGGCAGTAACAAAAGGGTGTGAGCGACCTTCGTATTCTTCACAGAACGCTTGTGTGGTCACAAAATCAGTATCAACAATGGTGACAGGTGAGATAGCTTTGTACGCTACCTCGCGTACAGCGTGAGCGTGGTCTAATGCTATAGGGGCGTAATCGCTGTATTGTAAACCAACCTCTGAGCCACCAAGGTCTGTACCTACGTATAGACGACCCATCTCAAGCGCTAAATTTGTCCCATAATAATTAGCAATTTTGTGCGCTAAAGTAGTCTTTCCAGAGCTTTCGCCACCTACAATTGCTACGGTTCGAGTATATTCGCCTCTTGCTTCTGGATGAATGCTGTCCCAGTTTGCAATTGGGTCGTAATGAATGGCGATACTATCGAATTCATTATGCCTAGGTGTGGTCATTACCTCAATATTGAGTGCCGTTTTGACGGCTTCTGTGGCCATTGGATGACCCTCAGTAACAAATAGGGCATTATGCTCTGATATATTAAGTTTGTCTTGAATATAGCCAATCTTGGCAGTGTAGGCGTCAATATTCAAAGTAATGTCTTCAACACTGTCATGCACAGGGAATAAAAAGTCAGAGCAGGTGTGTATTTTAATGAAAGGGAGATCACGGCATGCCATCTGTAGCCAGCGAGCTTTGTCTTCGAGTGTCACGGGAAAACGAGGGTTAGGATCTGGATGTGATGTGATAACAATATGTAAGGTGTCAACCAAATCAGACGCAAACAAGATGCTACGCATATGCCCTAAGTGTAGAGGTTCAAAGTGACCAATCATAATTCCTGAGCGTATGGCATCTGATTTAAGCATAAGTTGCATCCTTATCTACTAACTAGATATTAAATAACTAGATGTTAAATAACTGGCAATGAAACGTGATTCAACAAAACAGCCCGTTGGGTATCATTTTGTATTAATAACAATTACTAAGCTTCTGCAAGAGTAAAAGTAAATACTGTTACAAATTCAGTGTTAAGTTTAAACATCATTGTTGGCTAATTTATATATAATAAATATATCAAATTAAGTGGTTAATGAGTCAAATAAAGTATATTTAGACCAGTACAGTTTAGATAAGTACCCTTTATAAAATTACCCCGAAAAACTTTGAAAGAGATTTTTAATTTCAAGATAAGATAAATAATTATACTGCGAGTAATGGAGGTAAAATGCAAAGGTTAAATAAATTACATCGCTCACGTAATCATCGTATGGTTGCAGGCGTTATGGGTGGCATTGCTGAGTATTTTGGATGGTCGCCAAATATTACCCGCCTTTTATTCGTTATCATATCAACAGCAAGCGCTGCCGTACCAGGAATTTTTATTTACTTACTACTTTGGATAGTGATGCCTAATGCCAGCCAAGCATCTTACCAGTAGCCGTGTTAGCAATTATATTTAGTATATTATATTAATACAGTAATATTATAGACAATATCCTATTGTCCTTTTATCGTTAGCTGATAAGATTTAGCCATCATTTAAATTATAATAACGATTATAACAACAAAAAAAAGCTAATCTTTAAACCGCTTTCCTCCTGCCTAGATGGGTTGCCATCTAGGTATTTTTTTGCCTGCTTATCGAGATATAACGCTTAAAATATAGATAAAAGTGCCATTTTTTAGTAAGGTGTGCGTACTAAGTTAAAATGCTTAGTTCGTTAGTCATAATCTAGATAAATATGGGCTAAAATTCGAAGTGTGAAGCGGACTATAGGTTGATTCTTTGATAAGTGCTTTGATAAATAAAATTCAAGATAAATAAGATGAAATCTGCTATCGGTTGCCTTTTTATCTGCGTTTTGCTTAACTTCTTTACCAAAACCAACCTTCGATTATATGACTTGGGCTGTATTTAACACCATAAGTTTGACAATATTTTTTCTAATTAAGTTTAACAACAATTCTAATTTAACAGTGGCAATACTATGACATTTCAAGAACTCATCTTAACCTTGCAAGCTTTCTGGGCCGATAAAGGGTGTGTGGTACTGCAACCCTACGATATGGAAGTGGGCGCGGGTACGTTTCACACAGCAACGTTTTTACGCTCGTTAGGACCTGAGGTATGGAACGCTGCTTACGTGCAACCGTCACGTCGCCCAACAGATGGTCGTTATGGGGATAACCCAAACCGGTTGCAACATTATTATCAGTTTCAAGTTGTCATGAAACCAAACCCGCCTAATATTCAAGAGTTGTATATTGATTCGCTAAAAGCTATTGGCATTGACACCCTAACGCATGATGTACGTTTTGTAGAGGATAACTGGGAGTCGCCAACACTTGGGGCATGGGGCTTGGGTTGGGAAGTTTGGCTAAATGGTATGGAAGTTACCCAGTTTACTTATTTCCAGCAAGTAGGTGGTATGGAATGTTTTCCTGTAACGGGCGAAATTACCTATGGTCTTGAACGTTTGGCAATGTATATTCAAGGTGTTGATAGTGTCTATGATTTAGTCTGGACAGATGGTCAATTTGGTAAAGTCACTTATGGCGATGTCTTCCATCAAAACGAAGTTGAACAATCTACTTACAACTTTGAGTATGCTAATGTGCCAAAAATGTTTGAGTTATTTGACTTCTATGAGCAACAGGCGGATAAGCTAGTAGTGGCTGGATTACCACTGCCTGCCTATGAGATGGTCTTAAAAGCGTCACATACCTTTAACTTACTTGATGCCCGCGGTGCCATCTCAGTGACTGAACGCCAACGCTTTATTTTACGGGTGCGTACATTGGCGCGCAAGGTAGCACAGGGGTATGTGGAAGCTCGTGCGAAGCTAGGTTTCCCATTAGCGGATAAAGCGCATAGAGAAGCGGCGCTGAAAAAGTATTTACCTAAAGATGAAACCGTTGAGCATAAGGTTTAAAGCCGAAATATCAGCACATTAAGTTTTAATTCCTAAGAGTAACAATCTGTGCTAACGGTGTTTAAAACCTATTGTTTACGGCTATGTTTAAGCACTAAGCTTCAGTAATATACTATGTTTCAGTACTAAGCTTAGGGTCTGTTGAACATTCAAATGTGGAACTGGCGGAGGCGATTTTTTAGGCAATATGCAGGGAGATTTTTGACGCTTAGTCATTCTAAGTTAGAAAATTTCGCAATATATTGACAAAAAATAGCCTTGCCCCACAGGGCTGATGCTAAAATTGCCCCAAACGTTGTTATAAACCTAGCTAAGGTCTAGACATTATCGTCGGTTTACACCTAGTTTGGAACAATTTTAGCTATCAGCAGTCCTAATATTTGAATGTTCAACAGACCCTAATTACCCAAACTAAATAAGTTTATTCTGATACTCGATTAACGCTAAGATTAATATAGCGCAGGAGCAATAGCAGCAGCAATAAAAGGTAAGATAATTGATGTTGCATAAAGGCGGCTTTTTGCGTAGTGGCATTGAATATGAACTTCACGGCGATATTAGTGACGTTTTAAACTGTCATTGCTCGGTGTACCGCAAGCTGCATACCAGTGCTTTTCGAATACAGAATAAACAACACTAAAATTATAAAAATTAATCATAGATAGAGAGCCTCATGAGCACAATTTTATTTGAACTTGGTAGTGAAGAGCTGCCACCAAAGAGCTTAAAGCCACTACGGGATTCGCTTAAATCCAGCGTTGAGAGTCAGCTTAAAGAGGCTGATATCAGTTTTGATCGCTTAAAAGCGTTTGCCGCCCCCCGTCGTTTGGCTATCCAAATTGAAGGTATTGCTGATAAGCAGCCTGATCGCAGTGAACAAAAAAGAGGGCCTGCGGTAAAGGCCGCTTATGATGCAGAGGGTAATCCCACTCGAGCTGCAGAAGGTTTCGCTAGAGGATTAGGCATTGATGTCAGCGAACTGACGACCATCAAAACAGACAAGGGCGATTATATCGGCTATGACTTAACCATCACTGGTCAAGCAACCACAGAGTTACTGCCCCATATATTTCAAACAGCACTTGATCAACTGCCTATTGCCAAGCGTATGCGTTCTGGTGCGACTCGAGAAGAGTTTGTCCGCCCGGTTAAGTGGCTGATATTTATGCAAGACGATAAGGTGCTTGAGGCAACGGTACAAGGGCTAAATGCCGGAAATACGACGTTAGGGCATCGTTTTCATTCGCCAAAGGTTCATGAAATTGCTCATGCTAAAGAATACGAGAGCATTTTACACAGTGCTAAAGTGATTGCAGATTTTGACCGTCGTCAGCAGCTGATTATTGAGAGGGTAAAAACGCTAGCAGATGAGGTAAACGCAAAGCCCATTATGCCGCAAGATTTACTCGATGAAGTAACTGCATTGGTTGATTGGCCTGTTGCCCTGCGCGCCAGTTTTGAAGAACGCTTTTTACAAGTGCCACAAGAAGCTCTCATTAAAACCATGCAAGCGGATCAGAAGTATTTTTGCTTAACGGATAGTGATGGCAAATTGCAGCCATACTTTATCTTTATCAGTAATATTGAGTCAAAAGACCCAAGCCAAGTGATTAATGGCAACGAAAAAGTCGTGCGTCCGCGCCTTGCTGATGCTGAATTCTTCTTTTTGCAAGATCAAAAACACCCCTTATTTACCCTGACTGAAAATCTTAAAAATCGGGTATTCCAAGATCAGCTCGGTACCATTTGGCAGAAGTCTGAACGTATAGCTAAATTAGCAGCGTTCATTGCGTCAACCCTTAAAGAGTTAAAGCTTGAAGGTTATACTGATATAGATGTGGCGCAAACCACCCGTGCGGCAGTGCTGTCTAAAGCCGACCTTGCGAGTACTTTAGTGGGCGAGTTTCCTGAACTGCAAGGTATTGCAGGTACCTATTATGCACGTTTAAATGGTGAGCCAGAAGCAGTATCAGCGGCTCTTGAAGAGCAATATCTACCTAAGTTTAGTGGTGATAAATTACCAATAACACCAATAGGTATATGCCTTGCCTTAGCGGATCGCTTAGATACTTTGGTGGGTATATTTGGCATTGATCAAGCGCCGACAGGTTCTAAAGATCCCTTTAGTTTGCGCCGCAGTGCCATTGGGGTGCTACGTATTTTAATTGAAAAAGAACTGCCTATTAACTTAATTGTACTGGTTGAACAAGCCATTAAAAATTATGACGGTAAGCTACCAAAAATGGGCGATACCTTTACCAACGTGATGGACTTTATCAACTCACGCTATCGTGCCATGTATACTGAAAAAGGGGTAAGCGTTGATGCCATTCAAGCGGTTCAAGCCATCAACCCGCATATGCCACTTGATTTTGATCAGCGTATTCGTGCAGTAACTGTTTTTCGTGAGCTTGCGCAAGCGGCAACGTTGGCAGAGATTAACAAACGTGTGGCCAATATCTTAGCCAAATCTGAAGGGGCAGTAGGCGAGAAAGTAGATATAGACTTATTGAACGAGGAGGCAGAGAAAAGTTTATATGCTGCTGTGAGTGAGGCGCAAAAAGAAGTAGCACCATTACAAGCCAATGCTAAATACAATGAGATTTTGCAATCGTTAACAAAGCTCGAAGCGCCTTTGACTGCATTTTTTGATAACGTTATGGTAAATAGTGATAACGAGAAACTAAAAGCCAACCGCTTGGCATTACTAAAGCAGGTACGTGAGCTTTTCTTAACGGTAGCTGATGTCGGCGAATTGCAAATCTGATAGCAAGTTTATGATAGGTAGCCATTTTATATCCGTTAAAAGCTGACTCTGGAGGGTCAGCTTTTTAATACCTTAGCGAGTTATAAGTGAGGCGACTATACGAGTTATCTAGTCCATATCCCAACATATTGGCTATGATTTGAATGATGTCTTTGGCAGTTTTTTAATTATTTCGTACCTGAGAATAGGGTTGAAGTAATATTGTAAGCAAAAGTTACAAGTTATCATTATTCTTTCAAGTCTGAATGTCGCATAATAGGGGCGCTATAACTATTCGACAACTTCTGCTATTTTGGTAAGCCTTGCAATGATTGAAAACTGGACCCGAGAACTTGTGACTCAGCGAGTATTAACAGCTACCTTATTGGTAATCTTGTTTATATTATCTTTTCGTATTGTACAATTTTTTATTGTTCCTGCTTTGTGGGCCGCTATCATAGCTTATGTGACCTTTCCGCTATATAATTTTTTCCATAAAAAGGTAGAGCTTAGCCCTAATATTAGTGCAAGCATTATGACAGTAACCATATCTTTAATTATCGGTGTGCCCGTCGTTATGGGGCTGTTTGTATTGCAGCAAGAAGCCCTAAGTTTATACGGTAATCTGCTCTATCGACTTAAGGTCGGTTATGTCGATTTACCTGAAGAGATTAAAAATCTACCCGTTATTGGACAACAAGTAAAAGATATCTTGTGGGAGATAAATAAAAATCCAGAAGCGTCGCTGAATGCTTTTAAGATGTGGCTACAGTCGCACCTGTACTACGGCAAAGTGGCTCTTGATGCCATGTTAAGCAGCTTGGCCAAAACAGGTATGGCGTTTATGACGCTATTCTTTTTTTACCGTGATGGCATTAGCCTCATGAAGCAAATCCGTCAAGCCCTGCGCAATATTATTGGCAATCGTATAGACGGCTATATTGATTCGGTCGGTGGTACGACGCAAGCGGTTGTGTATGGCATTGGCTTGACTGCATTGGCCCAAGCTTTTCTTGCTGGCATCGGGTATTTCTTTGCAGGCGCCCCCAACCCGATACTGTTAACTATTTTAACCTTTGCGATTGCGCTCATACCTTTTGGTACGCCATTTGCTTGGGGTGGGGTGGTTATTTACCTATTTACTCAAGGTCATGCGACAGAAGCAATTGGATTGGCACTATGGGGCACATTGGTCATTAGTTGGGTGGATAATCTTATTCGCCCAATCGTTATCTCGGGAGCAACTAAGATCCCGTTTATCATTATTTTTATCGGTGTGCTTGGCGGATTAACGGCTTTTGGTTTTGTTGGCTTATTTATTGGGCCTGTCGTATTGGCCATTGCATTAGCTGTTTGGCGCGAGTGGATTAATCAGCATCGTAATATCATATTTGCGCCTTGTTATGCTCAGTTAGATGAGCATCAGTGGAGGCCTGCGGATAGACCTATGTCGTTTGAGATATCTCCGGATGTGGTTACTTTTAGCAAATACCCCTTTGCTGACTCGCCTATAGATGATTCTAAGCTTAGTGACGCCAGCCATGATAAAAACAAGTAGACTGTCGATTGCATCACTCATTTGAATAACGATTAGGATTAACATTGACCCTTACCATTATTGCCGATAGCAACATCGCCCATTTACACGATTATTTCAACGCTTCCGTTTTAAATCAACCTGTAAAAGTGATCGCAATGGCAGGGCGAGACATTACCAGTAGCGTTATCGAAAAACATCAGCCCCACGCGCTGCTTATTCGTTCAGTAACCAAGGTGGATGCCTCACTACTTGATATCAATCAGAGTGTAACGTTTGTGGGTTCTGCCACGATTGGTACGGATCATGTAGATCAAGATTATTTAGCAAAGCGACATATCGTCTTCAAAAATGCCGCAGGCTGTAGCAAGCACTCAGTAGCGCAGTATGTACTAACCGCCGCATTAACCTTGCGCCCTAGTTATTGGCAATCGTGTTCGCACTTGTATGGCGACTCTGCCCATCCTGCTGAGCCCATCAAACTGGGCATCATTGGCTTAGGAAATATTGGATCTACACTGGCAAAATATGCTCAGGATTTAGGCTGGCAAGTATTGGGTTACGACCCTTTTTTGCCACATTCCGATATCAACAATGCAAGCTTTGATGAGGTGCTCACTCAAAGTCAGGCAATTAGCCTGCATGTACCTTTAACAGCCCCAGACAGCAGTCCATATCCCACCTATCATCTAATGGGCAGTTCCGCCTTCGCAAAGATGCCCGTGAACACCTTATTGATAAATACAGCACGTGGGGCAGTGATTAGTGAGTCAGCACTATTAGCAGACTTAATGACCCATAAAAGGGATGTGGTTTTAGATGTCTTTGAATATGAGCCAATGGTCTCTACACAATTGCTTGAGCGCCTCTCAATAGCGACCCCCCATATTGCAGGCTATACACTGGAAGGCAAGCTGCGTGGCACCCAAATGATATTCGATGCCTTTGTGAAGGTATTTGGCCTAGAGGGGCAGGGTTCAGAAACTCAAAGCATAGACGGTCAAACTGAACCTCTAATGGATCAGTTATTGCCAGACAACCCTTATTCATGGGAGTCATTAAAAAATAACCCTGAGCGTTTATCGGAGTTTTATGACATTCAAGCGGATGATGCCCTGCTTCGACAAGCCGTAGACAGCAAGCGACAAAAAGTTATCGGTTCTGCTTTTGATTCTTTACGCAAAAACTATGCGCTACGCCGTGAATGGCAGTTCGATAACTCATAGCGTATACATGAATAAAGCAATCCTTTATTAATGGATGCGCTCGATTTACCAGTAAAACTTACATTAAAACAAAAACCAAAAGATAAAAAACAAAAGATGAGCCTTAATATCGGGGCTATTAAAAAGGGGAGAAATATGCAAGGCAAGTGTAGTCGTTCTTGCAAAGCTATGACCGTGCCTCGTCCCTCGGCAAAAGCAAGCCTAAGTATGATATGTAAATGTGATATGTGAGATAGGTTCGCTACAATTAAAGCATGGATACTTTAACACGGTGGTAACCTTGCATAAGGTGCTTTCTCTGATAAACGAGCTGCTGTTTACGTTTGATTCCTATTAGCAGTCTTAAAATGTGCCGATGATAGCGATACTGCAATGATCTATAAGCCAAAAACTGTGCCCTAACATCCAAACCCCTCTTTAAGACACGCCCTAATTATCCTTTCGTTATTTTATACTACCTTTTAAGAGTGAATCATGTCTCCTAAACCAACTATTATGCAACCCATTAATTATCATCCCAGTATGTCTTTGGATATGGCGCACAAACGAGCCGACATGTTGGCTAAGATTCGTCAGTTTTTCGCTCAGCGTGACGTGCTGGAAGTGCAAACACCCCTGATGTCTCAATCAGGCAATACCGATGTGTTTGTACCCTCGATAACCGCTAATGTAACCGTGCAAGATCAGCGAAAAACCTATTATTTACATACGTCTCCCGAGTTTGCTATGAAGAGAATGCTGGCAAGTTGGCAAGTGGCACTCTATCAGATATGCCCTGTTTTTCGAGATAATGAAGTGGGTAGCCGTCATAACTCTGAATTTACGATGCTTGAGTGGTATCGCCCTGGGTTTACTTTAAATGACTTGAGTCATGAGTTGGCTGATTTAATGGCGGTGTTGTATGGCCATCCTCAAATAATGACGCATTACAGCTATTCGCAAGCATTTTTAGATTATGTTGGTATCCATCCGTTATCCGCAAGCTGTGACGTGCTCGCTGGCATTGCGTCAGATAATGGGTTAGGCGGTTTGGATTTAGGCGATGATCATCAAGGTTGGCTTGATATGCTGTTTAGCCATTTGGTAGAGCCAAATTTGGGGCATGAGATGCCGACACTCATTATCGACTACCCACCTGCTACTGCTGCACTTGCCAAAATTGAAACAGATAAAGATGGTAATAAAGTTGCCCGCCGTTTTGAACTATATATCAATGGTATTGAGATAGCCAATGCCTATGATGAGCTGGCAGATAGGCAGGCACTGCAAGCTCGTTTTGAGCAGGATAATATCGACCGAGCAAAGCGGGGACTGCCTATCATACCCATTGATGAGCGTTTGTTGGCGGCTTGCGATGAATTACCAGAGTGTAGCGGTATTGCTCTAGGCGTTGACAGGCTTCTGATGGTTTTAACAGATGCTAAAAGTATCGATGAAGTGATGGGCTTTACCATAGCCAAAAGTTAAAACCTTAAACAGTCGAAAAATAATCTGTGTACTCGTTTGATGATAAGTTGATTAGGATATAAAAAGATGGCTCGGATAAATATGTCACACCTACCTTTTGAGGTCAGTAATAAAACAATTTTGATAACCGGCGGTTCAAGTGGGATTGGAGAGAGCACAGCCTATTTATTAGCTAATGCAGGGGCGCATGTGGTATTAATTGCGCGTTCGCAAGATAAGCTAGAAATAGTGAGAGAGAATATTATTAATGCAGCGGGCAAAGTGAGCACTTATAGCTGTGATTTAACAGACACTGCCGCTGTAGTTCATACCGCTCAGAAAATCTTAAGCCATCACAACCATATTGACGTGCTGATTAATAATGCGGGACGTTCGATTCGTCGTTCGGTGCGTGAATCGTCGCAACGTTTTCATGATTTTGAACGCACCATGGACATCAATTACTTTGGTGCAGTTAAGCTTATATTGGAGCTGTTGCCCAGTATGATAGAGCGCAAGTCTGGGCATATTATCAACATATCGTCTATTGGGGTATTGGCAAATAGTCCTCGGTTTTCGGCTTATGTGGCATCCAAAGCAGCGTTAGATGCGTTTAGTCGTTGCCTAGCTGCCGAAGTGAAGTCCAGAAATATCCATATCAGCACCGTTTATATGCCACTGGTCGCACCCCAATGATAGCACCTACTAAGCTATATAAATACATGCCTGCTTTAACGCCGGAACAAGCAGCTGAGATGATAGCAAAAGCCATTATCGATAAGCCACCTAGCGTTGCGAGTATGATGGGAAAATTTGCGTCTGCAACTTATGCGTTAGTGCCCTCAATTAATGTGGCGATACAGTCTGCAGGTTTTAGTGTTTTTCCAAGTACGAAAGCGGCACAAACCAAAGACCGTAAGCCTAACCTTATGCAAAAAGCTTTTGCCAAAATTTTACCTGGCGAGCATCATTAAATGATGCCAGTTGGTAAAAATAATATTTATCGCACCAGCTTATTCAGCCCATCGGCAAACTGTTTCTTATCTTTATCTGAATAAGACTGATTTAGGTGTCATTTTGAGATTTAAAAGACTGCATAATTTTACTCAACGTTTCTGTATTCTTATTAAAGGCTCTACAGCCTGGGCATAACATGAGATGAGTATTGAGACGTAGCTTTTCGCGAGCAGTGAGCTTTCTTTCTTTAGCATCACTGGCAATTTGGGTTATTCGTAAGCAGTCTTTCATGTTAATCCTAATAAAAGTTCTGTGACTATAGTCGAACAAGCCAGTCAATCAAGCCAATCAAGTTTAAAAGTGGTGTGAGACAAGACATGTGAGCGTAAACACTACTAGATCTGGCTGAGAAGACTTAAGGCAGTGATTTAACAATATATCTATAGTCTTTGATGCTTAATATTGACACGCCTACTCAATGTCATAAAATCTGTGTTTAGGTGGATTCGAACCAGCGAATGCTTAGACAGGTTTGTAAACCTAGCCTTGCTCTATGCATTAGTACGTAATAATAACTTGTACTAATCTCAAGAGTTTGACATATTTCACTGGTGCCAAGCTCAATGTATTCACGCATTAAGAAGGCGCGAGCTTGTTCACTGGGCAAATTAGTTAAGCAAGCTTCTAAAACTTGCCAAAACCCTTCTGATTGAACCTGAACGTCTGGATCACTCCAGCTGTTATCAAATTGGCTGGGCTTACTATTTGGGTACCAAGACCCTGCTTCATCAAATAGAGCATCTATCAAAGTATCTTCATTGCCATCTTGCATATCAGATAAACTAGACATCGTAGTATATTTGCTGTTTTTGCGTATATTATCGACAATCTTATTTTTTAAGATGGCAAATACCCAACTCTTAAAGGCCGCTTCGCCTTTAAATTGATCCCCATATTGTAGCGCCGCAATAAATGTTTCTTGAACCACATCTTCAGCTAAATGGTAATCGCCCAATTGGGATCTGGCAAAAGCAAGCATTTGCTGGCGCACTGACGCGACAAATTTAGGCGAAACTTTATCAAAATCTTCTGCTGAGGAGTTCGCGGGGTTTGTCATAGAAGGGCTCGTATATTGACTTTATAAAAACATATTAATGATTATGGTATAAGTTCCGATATTGACGCTTAAGCTGAGAGGGGTTTAACCAATAATCTAAGCTCATATAGCGTCCGCCGCCATAAAACAAAGTAACCAACAACATGATGGCGTATGTCGCCGCAAACTCTATACCATTGTTTAATATAGCAAAATTACCTGTTTCAGTCAGCCAGTCATAGTTGCCATGCGTTTGCAGTATTTCACGGGCTTTATCTAAACGAAGGGCAGCTTCTTGAGAGTTAGCAAGACTTGCGTCACTGCCCCAAAAGCCAAAGCTATTCATTAGGCTTGACATGCTTGTGTCTGGATTGGTTGGCGTAATGGCATACCAGCCATTTGCCCAGTGCACACTAACCATGGCCACTAACATAGTAATAATAAGTGAGAATGACACAAAACGTGTACCTACGCCAAGTAATAAAGCAAAACCCCCTAATAGTTCTGCGCCTATGACCAATACAGCCATAAGGCTAGGCATGGGTAATCCCAGTCCCCAATCGCTGTTGCCAAACCACTGAACAATATCTGAAAAGCCAGTTACTTTGTTCCATCCTGCGCTGATAAAAATAGGCGCAAGATACAAGCGAATCGCTAACGGAGCTAAAAAACTCAAAGATTCAAGTTTTAGAGTGCCTCTATTTAAAGGTTTTAGCAGATTAGAAAGAGCATTCATGGGTGTACCTTGTGCTAATTAAAAAGGAGTATTAAAAAAATGGTAAAACGGCAAATACAATCTAGAAGATAAACAATGAAATAAAAAGTTGTTATTTACGCCTCTAGATGCACTATTGGTAAGTCTTTTATCGGTTACCGACTATTATATGAAATTGACTATAGTTCAAAGGTTGGAAATAAAATGCCTTGTTGGGATAACTGCTCAAGCAAAGGCAATCCAAATTCGATTAAAGTAGTCTTGTTGTCATAGCCAAGCATCTGAGCAAATTCTTCAAGTAGAGAGGCCAGAGCAACAGGGCTTATTGCAATAGGCACTTGCGCTTTGATGAACTCAATCAAGGCGTGGGTTAGTGCATTTGTTTGCATAAATTCGACACTCTCATTTTTACGATAAACAATAAAGAAACTGTCGTCTGCTGATTCTGGCAGTTCATCACTACTGATCGTATGTACTGGCCACTGATAATGTAAATTCTGCACCGTTGGGTTAACCGTCAATAAGCTACTGGTTGGTGCATGATCCTCCTTTGATTCTGTCCTATCAGAGTTATCGAAAGTTGAATCAGGAAGTGTTTCAACCAGTAGCTCTACCCATTCATAGTGTGCGAGCTCGGCAAAATAAGGAGGTAGCCCTAAACGGTCAAGCTGTTTAGGTTGACTTAGGTAGTCAACGAAGCTTTGATTAATTTCAGTAAAGTAGGGGCTATGGCAGTGATGGTGTAAGAAAAACTGCTGACAGATTTTTTGCCAATCCTCCAAACTGATAAGGGTTTGGCAGACAGGAAAGCATTGAGTCAAAAACCCACAGACATTATTAAAAACAAGCGTTTGGTAAAGCTGACTTACTCGCTCGATTCTACTTGAAGGTAGACGGCTAGGTTCAGCGCCTTGATAGGAATGGTTATCCGAAGACTGCCTTGGTTCAATGGGTAAAACCTGTGTTGAATCCCCTTTATCTTGAAGACGTAGATACTGCCCAAAACTATTTTGGAATTCGGCTAAAGAAGGGGCTTCAGAAAATACTTCGCGGGTGCTGGTTGAGTGATTTAAATAATTTTCTTGTTGAAGTAAGCCTTCTGTTTGCTGTTTAAAAGACAACATGGTAACTCTCCTTTTGCAGAGATGGGGGGCAATTACCATTTATAGTCTGTTTAATATAGTCTGTTGAGGAGTTGGCTTTGTTTGCTGTGTTAGTATTTATGGTATGGCTTTTATCGGAGCTATTTGTATGAAGTCTGTTTTTACCAGAGCTATGTTTACCAGAGCTATGTTCATAAGATTTCTGCTCACAAAAGCTATTTTGTATCTGCCTGATGTGATTAACTTCTGATATTAACTCGGACAAGTCCGGAAAATTAAAGTCACGTTCAAGGCACGTAGGTAGACGACTCGCAGACACACCTGTTTTATTTTCAATCAGTGCGTAAGCGTCAGCCAAAAGTGCCCAAACGGGATCTATCACGTTGCTACCATGGGTATCGATGATAAGACCATCGTCATCGATAAAATGTCCAGCCACATGCATATAGCAAGTTCGCTCAAGGGGCAGTTGACGTAAATAATCATGTGCATCAAAGCCGAAGTTCTGACTATTCACATAGATATTATTAACGTCTAAATGTAATAAACAATCTGCTTCCTCAGTAACGGCGCTAATAAATTCGGCATCACTCATATCGCTGTGCGGCGGTACAAAGTAGTATGACGCATTCTCAAAACCTATTTGGCGCCCTAGAATGTCTTGCGCCTTTTTAATACGATCAGCGACCCAGTGCACTGCCTCTTCGGTACAGGGTATGGGTAGTAGATCGTATAGGTGTCCTGACTCATCGCTGCACCAAGATAAATGCTCCGTATATAAGTCGATGTTGTGCGTATTCATAAAAGATTTTATGTTGTGAAGCAGTGCTGTATCTAACTGAGCGGTACTACCGATTGATAAAGATAAACCGTGACAAATAAAGGGATGTTGCTCACTAAATTCACGCAACTGTCTCGCGTATTGCCCTCCCATTTGGCCATTAGAATTAAGCCAGTTTTCTGGAGATATCTCAAAAAAATCAATCTCGGATAAATCTGCATCCCTCATTTTGTTTAATAATTCACGACGAAATCCAAGCCCTGCACCGCTGAGTTGATGGCTGCTAATCTCTGTCGTTTCTGATGCTATAGACGTTGGGAGTGTTGAGGTCATGATTATCCTTAAAACTTTTACTAATGAGACTTGTTGATATGTGGCGCTATATAGTCTGTCCAATGCTAAATGATGGGTTAAATAATGCTTAAATGACTAAGGTTATACCCTCGCTAGCCATACCATTTTATAGCGTGCACTCAGTTTCCTTACTGTAAGTTTAAATTGGTTTGACAGTCGTTATATAGTTAGCTTCCTAAATGTTTGGGACGATATGAGCATTGCTAGATAGGGCTGATTGGAAATCAGTGGCTATTTTCACTCGTTTAATTGTCTCGATAACTATCTTAAGGCAATAGGAAACTAACTTTATCGATCTTTATTACTTTTATTGCTCTTTATAATGAAATGATGATTTACTGATTACCACCACATTTGGCTTCGCCACATTTGCCGTCAGCTTTTTTAGCGGTCTTCTTTAAATCAGCACCGCATTTGGCATCGCCGCACTTAGCATCCGCTTTTTTATCCATAGTGGTGGCATGCCCTGCACATGATCCGTCAGCTTTTTTATCCATTTTGTGAGCAGCGCATGAGCCTTCTTTAGCTTTGCTGCTATTTTGATAGCCGTCGTGCATTGGCTTGGTGGAAAATGGATTGTTAGTGGCACAACCGCTTAAAGTAACTAGAGAGCCTAAGGCTAATGAGGTAAGGATTGATGATTTATTCATAATAGTTTCCATATTTTTGAGTGAATTAATGTTTGAATGAGTGAATAAAAGTGGCTTTGCAAGCTCATTAAACCTGAAAGCTATTTGCCTAAACTTTTATCACATTCTATTGTTAAAGGGTTGAACGTCAAATTAGATGTATATGGTGTCAAAATACATTCACTATGTTGTTGAGCTTCCTGAAGGTACGTCTTGTACTATCTAAGGTCGGTAGTCTTGCAGTGCCATCATTTGAGTTCAAAACTTGAACGGATGGAATATACTAACGTCCATATTAGCTCCCGCATTTGCCTTCACCACATTTACCCTCTGCTTTTTTGACGGTCTTTTTTACACTGGCACCGCACTTAGCATCGCCACATTTACTATCTGCTTTTTTAGTGGTTTTTTTCACACTAGCACCGCACTTTGCATCACCGCATTTGGCATCATGAGCCTTGCTATGGCTTTGATGTGCATTTTGCATAGGTTTGGCATCAAATGGATTTGCAGCATTGGCTCCGCCCATTGCCATGAGTGAACCTAGCGCTAAACTGGTAATAACTGACATTTTTTTCATGATGAACTCCATTGATAATAGGGATTAGGTAAAGGTTATGAATGAACAGTGTCAAAACTTAAGCCCTGTAAAAGATGTGTCATCAATAGCAATGGCAAGTTATCATACTGTTATAGATTAGACGTAAGAGAGGGGCATTTTCTTACACTTATTTTTTAAATATTTAAAAATAAATATTCGTGGTTAGGCTAACCTATTGATATTAAAAATAAATGTTTATAATAAAAGTTGCTATAAAGTAGAAAAAAGTTCAAATAAAAAGCTTATTGAGTAAAAAGGGTTAGGTAAAAGCAAGTTAGTTTTGACAGTTATGTAAGATAATTTGAATGGACAGGCAGACAACGTAGCACGGGAGGCTCAATATGATTGACGTTGCAAAACAGATAGATGCCTATCAGATAGCTTATGTCATAAGAGACAGTATTTTATCTTGTACGGCTGATCACCACAATAATGAAATTATCATAAAACAATGGCTTGAAAATAAGACGCCAAAAAATATTAAAGACTGGATTGCCCAGAATTTTGCTTTAGTCTTTAGACAAGACGACACTGACAAGATAGCAGGATTTATTTTAGTGTCAGAAAAAGGGGCGGTGTTACTGAATTATGTTAGTCCCGATTGTCAAAATAAAGGAGTTGGCGGTAAATTACTTGAGAGGATAAAAGTACAATATCGACAACAAGGCGTAAAAGAGCTGTTTGCAGAGTCAACGTTAACCGCAAAACCATTTTATTTAGCGCATGGATTTAGTGTGATTGAGGATGTGTTTGAAAACGGCTGCTTGGTTGCTCATCGAATGGTTGTGACTCTCTAATTACGGCAACCCATCTATCAGCCCATCAGCGCACCAACTTACTTACCTCATTTGCAAAGCCACAACCAATGACTTTCAGGGTAATCGGTGGCAATTTTCGTACTTTAATGGTCTGGTTTGCCACAACAATAAAATAGCAGGTGTATTGTGCGTATTGTCATGAATCACAGTTTTAATGATGAAGCCATAACTGCTAATTTTAATACAGTGTTGACCTCCCTAGATGTACTATTTTCGGTAGTCCGTCTTGTACTTCAATTATCCGCCTATAACGCCTATAATGAAGTTCTCAACGGTAAATATGAGGGATTGAAACATATAATCTCGGGTTTTTTAACATTGTTGCAAAAGCTGAATAAATTTATCAACGTGAGTCTCAGGCGTCGCCCAAGAGGTAACAAGTCTTACAATGCTACGATTATCGTCAAGCGCTTCCCATTCATAAAACATAAACTCAGCTTTTAATTTTTTGATGACTTCTTGAGGTAAAATAGCAAAAACTTGGTTGCTCTTGGTATCAGAGCTTAGTTGATAGCCACTATTTTGTATTCCCTTTGCTAGTTTCTCTGCCATAGTATTGGCATGAGCACATAATGTTAGAAATTTATTATTTTCTAATAAAACACAAAACTGTAGCGCTAAAATATAGCCTTTAGCCATCAATCCACCATGACGTTTAAGGTAGATATTGAAATCAGTTGCAAGCCTAGGGTTTGGGATAACAATCAACTCTCCAAACAATGCTCCCATTTTTGTGCCACCAATCCAAAAAATATCTGTAAACTGAGCTATATCAGCTAATGTTAAATCTTGATGAGTGCTGGCTAGTGCAGCACCGAGTCGTGCCCCATCCATTAACACTAACATATCATGTTGACGGCAATAGTCTGATAAAGATTTTAGCTCATCATAAGTGTATACCGTACCAATTTCAGTAGCGTTAGATATATATATGGCTTTTGCACGAACAACATGTGGCTTCTTAAATGCATGACGTTTTCGTAGAGCATCCACAGCTTCTACGGTTAATTTACCCTCCACTGGTTCTGCTAATATAATTTTATGTCCTAACGCTTCAATAGCACCCGCTTCATTAATGGCAATATGACCAGAGCTACAAGCTATAATCCCATCAATCGGCGACAACATGGCATCAATACAGACAAGATTCGCTTGTGTACCCGTCATGCAAGGATGTACAGCTACCTCATCACTTTTCTCGTAACCATCATTAGTCAATTTCTGGCGAATAATTTGAGTAATTTTATCGGAGTAGGTATCAAAGCCATAGCCTTCATATTGTGTCAGATGTAGGTCCTGCATGGCGTTGATGATATCTGGATGGGCGCTTTCACAGTAGTCATTCAAGAAAAAGTACATAGCAATCTCGTAGATAATAATGCAAGGTTAAAATCGATTTATTTAGCGTATACATTTAACGTATAGATTTATCGTTATTGAGGATGCGTATGAAGGAGGGCGGACGCTTGGTTGCTCATCGAAGGGTTGTTACTTTATAAAGAAAGGGTTTAAAAGAATGATAGCTACTCTTTAGTTCTACCCAACCATTAACGCACCAACTTATTCAGCCCATCTGCAAACGCCTTTTTGTCCTTATCAGAATAGGGTTTTTGACCACCCATTTGGGTTAAATCAAGTACCCCAGTAGAGCGCATGGTGTCCATAAAGTCACGGGCGTTTAGCTTTTGCTTGATGTTATTCTTATCATAAATAATACCATGTGGCGTGAGCACTTGCCCACCATTGTCTAGCACGTCATTGGCTAAAGGAATATCACTGGTAATGACCAAGTCGCCGTTTTCGACATTATCAGCAATATAATCATCCGCCACATCAAAGCCCGAGCCAACTACCTTCATGGTAATCAGTGGCGATTTTCGAACTTTAATAGTCTGGTTCGCCACAAAAATAGCAGGCGTATTGGTACGAATCACTGTCTTAATGATTAAGTCTTTAACCACCAACGGACAAGCATCGGCATCTATCCAAATTTTCATTTAGCTAGACCCATTGGGTTTGGTAGAGTAGCAACCAGTTTTTTTAATGCGGGCTCTAGATTAGCCACATCATTAGGCATCAAGGTTATGTGTGCAATTTTGCGGTCTTCCCGCTCCTCTTTATGATAGGTATGATAATGGGTGCCATCGATGCTTAGTACCTCTGCAATATTTGGATATTTGCCCAATACGTTAACCATAATAGAGGGATGGACGTTGTCAGTATCGCCAAGAGGTAGACCAACCACAGCGCGAATATGATTTTCAAACTGGCTAGTAACCGCACCCTCAATGCTCCAATGACCAGAATTATGCACGCGTGGGGCAATCTCGTTAGCCAGAATGATATCCTTGCCCTCATTGTCTTTGCTGACAAATAGCTCTAGTGCCATCGTGCCGACATAGTCTAGGTGGGTCATGAGCGTTTCGATGGCTGATGTTGCCGCAGGCAAAAGATGACTGGTGCCAATCGCTGGGGCTTGTGATTTTGCTAAGATTCCGTTGTGATGATAGTTCTCGACCAAGTCATAAGTGCGCATACTGCCATCTTGAGCACGGCTTGCAATAATCGATACCTCACGGCTAAATTTGATAAAGCCTTCTGCTATTAGCGGTGCAGGGGTAGGTGTTAAGTCTCCTTTACCGGTTACTGCATCGCCAAGCACTTGCCATGCCTCATTAATATCCTTGGGCGACTTAACCACAAACTGCCCCTTACCGTCATAACCACCACGGCTTGTTTTTAAGACTAACGGTGTGCCTAATCGCTCACAAGCAGTGTTTAAATCAGACTTTGAACCAACTGACATAAAGGGCACAGTGGCAATAGCCAGTTCATTAAACAAGGTTTTCTCTGATAAACGATCTTGGGTAACTTGTAGTGCATGTGGCGGTGGATACATGCCTTGTTTGATGCCTTTATCTGCCAAATCTTTAAGTTTACGCACTGTTTCCAAAGGGGTATTTTCGAACTCTAGGGTAAACACATCTGCGTTAGCAATAAACTCATCGAGCTGTTCACTAGTAAAAACCTCGCCAAATAACGACGCAGGGCATTTCGGTGCATCCTCTAAAAAGACGCAACGGTAGCCAAGGGGTAGTGCAGCCTCAGCGAGCATCATACCGAGCTGGCCGCCTCCAAGGATGCCAATGGTACGAATCTTTTGATTAGCAGGGTAAGCGTTAGCTGTGGTCATGATGGGCTCGTATTAGCAGTTTGATTGGTCAAAAATACAAAAAGGTGCTATTAGCACCTTTAATTTAAGGTTTGGATCATAACGATAATTAAGATAATTAAATAGTAAATCTGAAAACAACCGTACTTTGTCAAAGTCGCTAACCCTACTGTTTGTAGAGCTCTCATTCACAGGTTAATGTTCAGATTGGCTATAAGTATAACAGAAATTATTCCGGTTATAGCGTCAGTTAGCCTTGTCATAATTCAGATTGGCTTAAGCAGTTGCCGCTAATTATTAATAATACCAGGGGTTGGACTCGCTAAAATAGTATTGGTTTGATTTTCACGGAACGCAACCAACTGTTTGGCGAGACTGCCATCCTGTAGCGCCAGTATCTGAACGGCTAATAACGCTGCGTTATAAGCGCCCGCCGTACCTATGGCTAAGGTGCCTACCGCAATCCCTTTCGGCATTTGTACAATTGACAGTAGACTATCCCAGCCACTTAAGGTGGATGACTTCACAGGCACTCCTAACACAGGCAGCTCGGTTTGGCTCGCACACATGCCTGGCAGATGAGCCGCTCCTCCGGCCCCTGCTATAATCACTTGTAGCCCTTTGGATTTAGCCGATTTAGCATAATCAAATAGTTTATCTGGAGTGCGGTGTGCTGAGACCACTTCACATTCAAAAGCCACGCCAAAGTCAGCGAGCAATTGCGCTGCCAAATTCATGGTTGCCCAATCCGACTGCGAGCCCATAATAATACCAACTTTAGCTGTGCCCACAGGAGACTCAATAGGGTTGGGTTGCTCGGGTTGCTGTATCTTTGACACGGCTATATCCTTTAGAAAAACCTCAATGATACAAAATTTTTACATCAATAAAAAGTGTAAAAGTCATTACTTTGTATATTTAAAAAGCATTAGGGCGTAAGGCCATATAAATTATGAGGATACGCCCTAGTCAGGAATGTATTGGACAAAGTTATCTTTTGATAACGGCATTGGGTTAGTAGTGTCAAATAGGTAGGCCGTTAAATAGCCAGAGCCCGCAGCGGAATAATCTGTACAAACAACTTGTGGGCTAAGCGGTTCTGGTGTACCCTGCATCCAATAATGACCCACAAAAACAGGCTTGGTTGTTTGTAGTTTAAAGTCAACATGGTCAATCATAGCGCCTTGCGGAATCTGTGCTAAATCCGCAGGCATGGCCCGTGCAATATCAATAATACGCTGGCCGCTAAGATTATCCTGCCACCAGTTGACTCGTACTCTTGAGCGTACTGTGCCATCTTTATCGGTAAAAGTAACATTCTCTGGCAACGGTGCCTCAACACCTTTAAGAACACGTTCTAGTGCCTCATATTCCGCTGAGCCTTTCTGTCCGGTACGCTGCAAAGCATCTTCGGTTAATCGATTAGCTTCTGTCAACAGGGGTTTAAGCACGTTCATCTGATCGACATGCCAGCACGCATGAACAAAACAAGCGTGCTCAGTCTCAATCCATAATGGCAACTCGTAGAAGCGTTTTAGCCAATATTTATGACGTTTTGATCCAAAGGGAACTTCATTTAGAAACTCTTGGTGCTGACGAGTATGTGTGGTGTTATGAGTACGTAAATAACGCGAATTATCTGACAGCTTATTTTCAGTAGCATAGGCAAGGGCGTTGTATTCATGATTGCCCATCACGCAATCTGCAACCCCAGCATCAATCATGGCATAAACAATCTGTAAGGTTTCAACCTCCTCTGTACCCCTATCGATCAAGTCGCCAATAAACATGGCACGATGACCTTTCGGCGGCTGATAATAAGGATTGCCAGATTTGAGATCAGTGTGCACGGTATAACCAAGCTTATTTAACAAGCCTTTAAGTTTTGTAGCATGGCCGTGGATATCGCCAATGACATCATAAATCATAAATGCACTGCACCTTTTAATTACTGATATTAATTACCGATTTTGATTGCTGATTTTAGTTATTTTTTGCTTAAGTTACTCTTCGCTTAAGTTATTCTTTGCTTAATTAGTATACCGTATTGTCATATTCGTATTGAATCCTTCCCCCAAAACTAGAAAAGCACCTGATAACAGGTGCTTTCCAGCATTTTTTTACTTAAAATTAGGTCTTACTTGCTTATGTTTTGCGTGAAATAAAACTCACAATAAATAAAATAACTGCGATTGCTAAGAAAATATAAGCAAAGTTTTTGCTTAATCCAGCAACACCACCAAATCCTAGGAAACTAGCAATCAAAGCGATAACGGCAAATATGATAGCCCATCTAACCATAACATCCTCCTAAAAAAACCTAAATAAAAAAAAGGGAATATAACTTAGTCAAGTCTAGCGTGTAAAATACAGTTGGACACTCTAAAACTCTCGATTTTTAAGTGACCCGATTTTTAAATGAAATGCTAAGAGCTTTTAAATAAAACGCTAACAACACTTTAAGAATAGCCGATTTAATTGTAACGAGAGTAAAGTATTGTTATCTATTATAGGTAGTACTGTTTTAACATCATATTTTTCGTAGGTTTGTAGAGAATGTGCGCTAAGCTTTAATAACAGCTTTAAGTTTAATAGGAAAGATTATGAAAGGGTCAGACTGGTTGGCAATAGAGTGGAGTCAGGCCGTTGGCATTGTGTTATCTGCCATTGGTATTTATGTTGGATTAATGCTATTTACTCGGCTAATGGGGCTACGTAGCTTTTCCAAAATATCTAGCCATGACTTTGCCATGACAGTAGGGGTAGGGAGTATTTTGGCATCTACTATATTGTCTAAGACGCCCTCATTAATTCAAGGCTTAATAGCTATGGCCATATTGTTTATCTTGCAAGCAGTCGTTTCTGCGCTGCGCCGGAATATAAAACCGATTAAAGATTTAGTAGATAACGAACCTTTAGTTCTGATGGCACATGGAGAATATCATTGGGATAACCTCAAAAAGGCTAACTTAGCTAAAAGTGATATTCAAGAAGTGCTTCGCAAAAATGGGCTGAAATCAAAAAGTGAGGTATTTGCCGTCGTGATGGAAACCACTGGTGATATGAGTGTCATTAAGCAAAATGATGTTCAACCTGATATTGACTTATTTGATGATATCAGAGAGTGTGAAGACTTGATTAATAATGAAAGATTTAAGCGTTAATTCGTGCATTATGTTTAACAACCTGTATTCATAAGCTAAAGTTAGGGTATTTAGGATTGTGAGTCCTGTTATATATATGGGGCGTAAATAACACTATAATGGCCCATCCATCAACTGAACCATTAAAATGAAAAAAACACTTAAAACACGCCTAATTGCTCCCTTTGTTGAGCCATATTCTCGCTACCAATATGCAGACATACTGCATGCTTTTAGACTGGGAACCGCTGTTGTAGTATCTCTTATTATCAATCATTTCAGCCAATTTCCGCATGGCGAATGGACCACCATTACCATTTTTATTATTCTGGGTTTGCTACAGTATCAAGGTGCTATCTATACCAAAGCCAAAGAGAGAATACTGGGCACGCTTTTGGGTATTGGTGTGGGTCTGAGTCTACTGTGGTTGGGTCACCATCTGCTCACAGATATTTGGTTATACTTTTTACTGATAGGTATTATCAGTGGCATTATTGGCTATTATGCGGTTAAACAGCTGGGTTATATTGGTTTATTGACGGGTATAACCATGTGTATGATTATCTCTAGTACCAGCGATGTGGCGAGCGACGGCATGTACCGCGCCCTGAATGTATTGATAGGTACTTTAATCGCTGTAGCAGCTACCTTTGTTGTGCCCCTAAAATCCACCCTTATGTGGCGATTTTTATTAGCGAAAAACCTCGATGCCTGTGCTGATATGTACGATGGCGTTGAAGCTCATATTTCAGATCCTAATATTGTCCCGACTCATCAAGATACCTCTAACATCAGGGCGGTAAAAGACAGTGGCGGAAGTCTGAACGCCTCACAATCCATTGAAAGTGTAAGTGGGTCAAATTTTGAACAACAGAACCTCGTTAATACAGAGCAAACGGTGCAAGCTCATATTGATTTGGGGGCAACAACGGCAACGTCTTTAGATGGTATGGCAGACCATACTGAGGCAAGCTTTGTTGATACCGATATGGTACAGCAATTTAAAAAAATCAATCAGCGTTTGCTGAGAGTACGCGGACACATTGCTGCAACCGCAAGCGAATCTGGCATTGATACCCCAACATTGGATATGATTCAACGTACCCATCGTAATATTATTGGTACGATTGACTTACTGCTTAGTGCTGCACCGCATCTTGCCTATATTCCCATTGATAGCGAAAATCGTGTGCTGCTGGATCATTATCACCATGAGCTGACACAGGCAATGCGCCATATGGCAGCAGTACTTAGAAGCCCGAGTGATGAGGTATTTCGTCCCATTACACGTATTCCGGTCTCCACTTACCCCAGCGTCCGCCACTTAGAATTTGAATGGAAAGGCTATTTTTGGCTGACGCAAACCTTGCAAAGCCAGCTGCAAAGTTTGAGTGACTTATTACAACACAGTAAAGATAAGTGGTTTGCCGCGTCGGGTCTGCGTTATCAGCGTCAAGAGCAGCGTCGCATCCATGCACATGGTGGCGAGAGTGATTTAGATGTTTGAGACTTGATAGCAAAAGCAGCTTAGTCTTACCCTTCATGCGTGCATCGCTTTGCTTGTGCGACCTCCTTGTCTAAGCAAATGCCTGCTTATAAATGCCCAACTTATAAATGACCATAAATACCTATAAATGTTCATAAATGACTATCAATATATGACTATAAGAGACTATGCATCAAGGGACTATGCATCAAGGCACTATGCATCAAACTGAGGATAAACTTATCATTGCTCATTGACTACTTGTTAATCAGTGCTTGTTAATCAGTGCTGGTTAATCATTGCTATTAAGAATACCTCAACTCTCACAAGCATAAATTCTCTATAGCTAATAGTGTCAATAGTGGTTAAGATATTATAATAAATTTTGATTAGACCTACCTCATGCGATAGCATCTTGTTAGACAGGATAAAATAAATCGTAGAAAATAATGAAAATAAGGAGCAAGAAAATGGCGAACAATGAATTTGGTAGCGTGTTTTTTGATGAAATGACAATAGCGTCATATGATGGTCAAGCATGGTCAGACACCAGCCTTGTGCCGTCAAATAGCTTATCACTGCACCCTGCCACTCATGTTTTACATTATGCCAGCACTTGTTTTGAAGGCATGAAGGCGTTTCGTACCCATGATGGCAAAATTAATATATTCCGAATTGATGACCATGTTCGCCGTATGCAAAATTCAGCACGAGCCTTATATTTACCAGTGCCCGACGCCGAGCAGCTAAAGTCAATGATTATTGACCTGCTTGTCAAATACCGTGATGAGGTTCCCGCCTTTCCAAGCGCTGCCTACATTCGCCCCACGCTTATCGGAACCGATCCCTCCATTGGCCGAGCCGCAGCTCCCAGCGAAACCGCTTTATTGTATGTGCTAATATCTCCCGTTGCCGATTACTTTGTGCCGGGATCAGGCATGCGTGTGCTGCTCAATACTACTGACTTACGCTGTGCGCCTCACTTTGGCGCAGTAAAAAGTGGCGGTAATTACGCCTCTGCACTTGGGCTTGTCATGAAAGCCAAAGAGAAATACGGTACTCAGCAAGTCATTTTTGCGCCAAATGGCGATGTACAAGAAACTGCAGCCGCCAATTGCCTACTTATCAACGATCAAGAAGTGATTACCAAATCGTTAACCAGTGAATTTTTGCCCGGTATTACCCGTGACTCCGTTTTAAAAGTAGCACAGACGCTTGGGTACAAAATTACTGAACGCACCATTCAAGCTGAAGAACTTATAGAATGGACAAAAACAGGCGAGATTGCCTTATCAGGAACGGCTGCCGTATTAACCCCCGTGACCGAAGTGGTCTATCAAGATGACATTTATCCCGTCAAAGGCGGCACACGATCGCCAAACACCGTCAAAATCCGTAAAGCTTTAAACGACATTCAGTGCGGCCTAGCTGAAGATCCTTTTGGCTGGATTACGCAGATTTAATACAATTAAATAACAACGTTTAAAAAACAAAAAAGAGCCTCAATTCAATTAAGGCTCTTTTTTTATTTGGCATTGTATTGAGATTTTAGAATGAATTTATCATGTTTGAGGCAATTCACATTGCCTATATTATGGGTTAAGGTGTCATACGTACAAGACTTCCATCCTTTGAAATCTCAATAATATTTGAGTAAATGGCTAAAACCTTTTGTTCAATATCATGGTCTGATAGGCGATTTAACGGTTCATTTGGTTGTTCAGCGAGAGATTGTACCAAGTCAGGCAGTTTGACCCATCCCTCAGTATCTTTGTTCACGTTATTCAAACGTTTAATCGTTTTTTGAACCTTTTCAATAAATGGCGTAAAGTTAAACTTTCTAACAAACATCTGGCTATTTTCTATTTTAGTTTCAAACTTCACAAGCTTTTTAAGTAAGGTAGAGAGTTTAGAGCGACCATAGGTACGAGGGTCAAAGTCGGGTTTAACGTTGTTAATATACGTTCCAACAGTAGACAGACTTGCCCAGCCATCATCATCAGAGTTGTCTTTAATAGCTCTATAAATGAGATTTAACGTTGGCAAATCTATTTCAGTCTTATCTGTTTTGTTTGGATCAGGCGTGGATTGTTCAATATCGTCTTTGTGCTTTGATACGTTATTTATAGTCTTTTTTTCATCAGTAGTAGGTGCTGGTTTAGGATGATTGTCAGACTTTAAGTGATGGCTATTTGATATTTCTGAATTAGTATCTAAATTAGAGTCTATGTTTTCAACATAGATAAACTTATCACATGCATTTACAAAAGAAGATACGGTTTTCTTTTCGCCAAAACCATACACCAACAGCCCGCTCTCACGGATACGTGAGGCTAATGGCGTAAAGTCACTGTCGCTAGAAATAATACAAAATCCATCTAAATCTCCAGCGTAAAGTAAATCCATGGCGTCAATGACCAATCGCATATCTGTGGCATCTTTTTGAGCCACATAAGCAAACTGCTGTACTGGTGTGATGGCATTCGGTAATAATTTATCACGCCATGATTGAAGTGAATCCACACTCCAATCGCCATAAATTCTTTTGACACTTGCAATGCCATACTTTGCAATTTCTTCTAGTATCGCTTCAATATTGCGATGCGAAGAGTTATCAGCGTCAATCAATACGGCAAAACGTTTCACTGAGCAACCTCAACGGCATCTACATTCTGGAAGCCACGTGGTAATTGACTGCCCCGGTTGCCTCGCTTGCTGGTATAGTTGGCTAAATCATGCGGCTTTAAGGTCACATGGCGTTTGCCAGCAGTGATGACCAAACTGTCGGCGTGATGGAGCGGGGTCACGGCAATCACTTCTTCGCCTTTTTTAAGATTAATCAGCTTATTGCCTTTGCCCCGTTGCTGTTCAGGCAACTCATCGATAGGGAATATCAGCAAATAACCGGCTGACGTGACCACTGCAATTTGGTCCTGTGCGGCTTTGTCCATTGTGCTTTTTTCGTCTGAGCCATCGGAGCTGTCAGATACTTCTTTCACGTCAATTTCGGCAACGTTTAGCAGGTGTGCATTACCTGTAAAGTTGATGATGTTTTTGCCTGCTTTTTGGTTGGTGTCTAAGTTACCAAGCGTGTTGATAAATCCATAACCCTGTGAGCTAGCTAAGATAATGCGCTGGGTGTCATCGCCAGCGAGTAGCTGGGTAAACTTAGCGCCAGCAGGAGGCTTTAACACACTGGTTAATGGGTCGCCTTGACCACGCGCTGACGCTAACGTGTGTGCTTCAATGCTATAGCTTCGGCCAGTGCTGTCCATGATGTAAATCTTCTGGTTGGATTTGCTTCTGACATGGGCTTGATAGCTATCCCCTGAGCGATAACTCATACCAGCGGCATCAACATCGTGACCTTTTGCTGCACGGATCCAGCCCGCTTGCGATAAAATAGCAGTAATGGGCTCGCTTGGCACAAGGTCAGACTCTTTAAGCGCAGTCGCCTCATCACGCTCAACAATGGGTGATATGCGCTCATCGCCGTGTTCTTTCATATCCGCTGTCAGCTCTTCAGCCATCAGATTGTTTAGACTATCAGGGTTATCAAGCAGCTCTTGAATGGTCGCTCGCTCTGCGGCAAGCTCATCTTGTTCGCGTTTAAGCTCAATTTCCTCAAGCTTAGCAAGCTGGCGCAGGCGAATATCTAGGATGGCGTTGGCTTGAATCTCGGTTAAATCGTAGCGAGTCATCAACTCCATTTTTGGATCATCTTCTTCACGTATTATCCGAATGACCTCATCAATATTGAGGTAGGCAATCAGCAAGCCCTCTAAGATATGCAAGCGCTTATCAATCTTATCGAGGCGGTATTGCAAGCGGCGGGTGACCACATTGCGGCGGCATATGAGCCACTCGGATAAAATTTGTTTTAGATTTTTGACTTGTGGTTTACCATTAAGGCCAATCATATTCATATTGACGCGGTAGTTGGATTCTAACTCTGTACTGGCAAATAGGTGACTCATCACTCTGTCGACATCGACACGGGTTGAACGTAGCTCTAACACAATACGGCAGAAGTTTTCGTGATCTGATTCATCATGAATGTCCACTACCCAAGGTAGCTTTTTGTCGGTCATGAGCTTGGCAATCTGTTCTTGAATTTTATTGCCAGAGACTTGATAGGGGAGAGCGTCGATAATAACCAGATTCTTTTCGTTCTTATCAACGTGATACACCGCGCGCATTTTATAACTGCCACGTCCTGTTTCGTACATGGCTTGCAAGTCTTTCTTAGAGGTTATAATCTCAGCTTTGGTCGGTAAATCAGGCGCAGGGATAGATTGGGTTAATTGCTTGACCGAAAGATCAGGGTTTTTAAGCAGACGAATCGCCGCCCGTACCACTTCATTTAGATTATGTGGCGGAATATCAGTTGCCATACCAACCGCAATACCTGTCGTACCGTTTAGCAGAATGTTGGGAAGACGGGCGGGCAAAGTAACGGGTTCTAGCATCGAGCCATCAAAGTTATCTTGCCAGTCTACGGTGCCTTGTCCTAGTTCAGCGAGCAGGGTATTGGCATAGGCGGACATTTTCGCTTCGGTATAACGCATCGCCGCAAATGACTTTGGATCGTCTGGACTGCCCCAGTTACCTTGACCGGTAATAAGCGGATAGCGATAACTAAACGGCTGAGCCATCAATACCATGGCTTCATAGCAAGCAGTATCACCATGTGGATGATATTTACCAAGCACATCACCCACGGTGCGAGCCGACTTTTTAGGTTTTGCGGTCGACTTAAGCCCCAACTCACTCATGGCGTAGACGATGCGGCGCTGAACAGGCTTTAAACCGTCGGCAATATTAGGCAGGGCACGATCCATAATGACGTACATGGCGTAGTTTAAATACGCCTGCTCAGTAAATTCAGCAACGGATCGGGTATCCATTGGCTCACTTGGGATAGGGCTATCAGGGGGACTTATAGTGTCAGACATAATGAGAGGGACTGCCTTATTGGTTTGAGATTGTTAACATATTGGTTTTCTTTTAGAACCTGTATTCACAACCTATAATTGGTTGTTTTCGCCTGAAACAAGCCACTATTATTAGTTAAAGTTAGGATTAAATAGAGTGATTATTCAACCCGAGCTTTTAACTTAATGGTGCCTCGTATTGACTCATTTTATTCTAAAAATCTCCTAACTTTAGCTGATGAATACAGGCTCTTAGTTTTTTGAATAAATAGTTTTTTGGATGAATAGCTATTCAATGTTTGGTTATTTAATATTTGCTTATTTAATATTTGCTTATTTAATACTTGGTTATTAACAACTTGGCTATTCAGTGTTTATTGGTTATTAAGTCATTAATTAATAGGTTTGCAGTATCCTAGCTTAAATTGCTGCAATAGAAAAGACGATGTATGCGTCATACGTCAACAGATGGCGCAAAGAAGTCGTCAAGCGTCATCATAGTCATAAGCATTATGGTGCTTTTTATACAACTTATATGATAAAAGGTCATTTATCAGATGGCATCATTAAGAGGATTTTCATTGCGCCTCATCATCATATAGGGGTATAGCCAAGATAGGGGTATAGTCAAGGCATTTATAACCCGTCTAACTATTTAGATCGTATTGACTTTTTAATTCATCATATAAGTCATTAGGCATAAGTTTTATATATAAGAGGGCATTAATGTGTTATTTTTGGATATCAGACTTTCAAATAATAGCATTTTGGAACCAAGCGTCCTGTTAATACCAGCATTAACCGTGAGTAGAAACAGAAAAAACAGACCTGACCCGTCAAATAAAATATAATTTTTTAATAGATTTTTGATTAGTATAGATAAAAAATCTATGAAAGAGTAAGTATTAACACAGGAGATCTACAGGTTATGGACAATCATGACACCCTCATTCGCTATAACGATAAACCTTGGTTAGAAATCTATGAAAAACTAGGGGTGCAGTATGATGTGACACTGCCGCCAGCCGATACCAGTTTAATAGACATATTCGAACAGTGCTTTACGGACTATAAAGGTAAAACTGCTTTTGTATGTATGGGCGCCGCGCTTTCTTATGACGAGTTAGACCAATATAGCCGAAAAATTGCCGCGTATTTGCAGTCACTAGGGCTTGAAAAAGGCGATAAAGTGGCGGTCATGATGCCAAATATTTTGCAATCTCCTGTGACAATACTGGGGGTGTTGCGGGCAGGATATACCTTAGTAAATGTTAACCCATTGTACACTTCTAAAGAGCTGGCGCACCAGCTAGAAGATTCTGAGGCCAAAGTACTGTTTATATTAGAAAACTTTGCTAAGACCTATGCCGATATTGGTAAGGATCTGGTCGATCACGTTATCGTGGCATCTATGGGCGATTTAATGGGGTCGTTTAAAGGCTTGCTTGTCAATACGGTTGTACGCCATATTAAAAAGCTAGTACCAGATTACGCCATTAAAAACAGTGTGACCTTTAAAAATGCTTTAAATCGATTTTCTACGGGGCATTATAAACGTCCTAACAATATCGTTTTAGAAGATGTTGCCGTGTTGCAGTATACGGGCGGTACCACTGGCGTGGCTAAAGGTGCCATGCTGACTCATGGTAACTTGGCAGCTAACTTGATTCAGTGTAATCTGTTTTTGGGTGAGGCGTTTGATTCATACAAAAGCGAACAAGCGGTCATTTTAACAGCGTTGCCGCTCTATCATATTTTTTCGTTTACCGTCTGTGGTATGTTTGGGTTGTATCGAGGATGTATTGGGTTGTTAGTACCGAATCCTCGGGATTTAGATAGCTTGATTAAAGATTATAAAGCGTATCCACCCGCATTCTTCCCAGCAGTTAACACGCTGTTTAATGCGCTTGCCAATGATAAGACGTTTCAAAAACTTGATCACAGTATGCTAAAGATGTCTATGGGTGGAGGTATGGCGGTTTTAAAAGATACCGCTGATAAGTGGCAGAAATTAACGGGAAATATTATCGTACAAGGTTATGGGCTGTCAGAAACGTCGCCTGTCGCATCAGCAAATCATCCCCGAGTGTCAACTGAATTTACGGGCAATATTGGTACTCCAATCCCCGGTACGGAAATGGCAATTCTAGATGAAGAGGGTAACGAGGTTGAGCGCGGCGAGATATGTGTGCGTGGGCCGCAGGTTATGAAAGGCTACTGGCATCGTGAAGAAGCCACACAAGAGGTTATGACCGATGATGGTTACTTTCGTACCGGTGATATTGGTATTATGAGTAATGAAGGTGTTTTCACTATCGTTGATCGCAAAAAAGATATGATTATTGTCTCTGGATTTAACGTCTATCCAAACGAAGTAGAAAATGTCATGGCAGATCATCCAAAAATCTTAGAGTGTGGTGTCATTGGGGTTGAAGACAGCAGAACGGGTGAGACACCTAAGATATTTGTGGTACGTAGCGATGAGAGTTTGACTGAACAAGAGGTACTACAGTTTGCCCATGACAACTTAACGGGATATAAGCGCCCACGTATTGTTGAGTTTATTGATGAGTTACCTAAATCTAACGTCGGTAAAATACTGCGTAAAGATTTGCGTAAGCTTGAAGCGTCTAGATAGTCAAAATAGCAGCAAGCTTTGACATTATCTCTGCAACAAGAAACTGCCAATAGAACCAATGTAGACGTTATATTTGTAGGCTATAAGAAGCTATAGGGTTCACGTTTAATGCTTTACATAAGGTTAAGTGTTTAATAAACAGTATTGTGACCCACTTGAGTTTGAGAAGGGATACGAAGGAGAAGAGAGACCAAGGAGAAGGGATACGCGTCGCCACCGTATCCTTTTTTTAGTATGGATCAGGTTTTGGTTTACGGTTAGTTTTTTGTTTTAATTTCCATTTTCTAGAATGTTTTGATATAAGATAAATATAATCACGAACTGGTTTTTTATGAAGATTATTATCTTATTAATTTTCATCTTATTTTTTATCTTATAAAGAAACACATAACACGAATTAACAACATCCAACGATTTTACAGGTAATTTAATGACTACAGCAGACAATCAAGACTCTACCCATGTTATAGACAGCCACTTACATGGTACCTATCCGACATTCCCGGAGATTCCAAGCGATCGCCCTTGGTTTGAAACATATAAGCGTTATGGGTTGTCATCATCCATTGATATGCCGGCAGATGACACCTCATTACTTGATGTGTTTGAGCGTAACTTTGCCCGTTATGGCAGTAAAGATGCTTATATCTGTATGGATGCGTCTATTACGTATCGCGAGCTAGATCATTATAGCCGTCAGATAGCGGCCTATTTACAGTCAATAGGGCTTAAGAAGGGTGATAAAGTAGCAGTAATGATGCCTAACGTACTTCAGTACCCTATACTGGCACTGGGTATTATTCGTGCTGGCATGATATTAGTTAATGTTAATCCTCTGTATACCTCGCGTGAGCTTGAGCATCAAATGCATGACAGTGGGGCTAAGGCCTTATTTGTTATTGAGAACTTTGCTAATACCTATCAGAAGGTTGTTGACAAAGGTGATATTGAACATGTGGTTGTGTGTAGCATGGGTGATATGCTGGGATTAGTAAAAGGGTTTGTGGTTAACATGGTAGTGCGTCACGTTAAAAAGATGGTGCCAAGCTACTCAATTTCAGGTAGTAAGACCTTCAAACAGGTGCTTGAGTCTGTTTCTGCGCATCAATACGAAAGGCCAACGCTAGATTTAAGTCATGTTGCTTTACTACAGTATACTGGGGGCACAACTGGTGTGGCAAAAGGTGCTATGCTGACTCATGGCAACTTGATTGCTAACATGCTACAGATAAATAACTTAATCAGCGCGGCATTTGAAGACACACCAAATAAGACGGAGATTATGTTAACAGCTTTGCCTCTGTATCATGTTTTCTCGTTTATGGTATGTGGTCTTTATTCGATGTATGAAGGTCTTGCTGGCTTACTCATTCCAAACCCGCGTGACTTAGATGGTCTTATTAAAGATATGGCTAAGTACAAGCCTGCTTATATTCCAGCAGTCAACACTTTATTTAATGCATTAGTCAATCACAAAGATTTTAAAAGTCTTGACTTCTCGAACCTTAAAGCCTCTATTGGTGGTGGTATGTCAGTATTACCAAGTGTTGCTAAACAGTGGCACGAAGCAACAGGTTTACCTATCGTGGAAGGCTATGGACTATCTGAAACCTCCCCAGTGGTAACTTTTAACCCTATGACGATTTCAGATTTTACTGCAAAGATTGGTGTACCAGCCCCCGCTACTGATGTTATTTTGATTGATGATGATGGTAATCTTATGCCAATTGGCGAACGTGGAGAAATTTGCGTCAAAGGTCCACAAGTCATGGTAGGGTATCAAAACAGACCTAAAGAGACGGCTGATAGCTTCACTGATGATGGCTATTTCAAGACTGGCGATATTGGGATTATAGATGAAAAAGGATTTATCAAAATTGTTGATCGCAAAAAAGATATGATTTTGGTGTCTGGTTTCAATGTGTATCCTAATGAGATTGAAGAAGCAATGACAGAGCATCCAAATGTATTAGAGGTTGGGGCTATTGGTATACCAAGTGAAGAACGTGGCGAGGAGCCTAAAATATTTGTGGTCAAAAAGGGTAATGTTACCGAACAAGAGTTACTTGATTTTGGTAAAAAACAGCTGACAGGTTATAAACGTCCTCGCCATGTACAGTTTGTTGATGAGCTACCTAAATCAAATGTCGGTAAAATCTTACGTAAAGAGTTACGCAAGATGGAAGGTTTGGATTAAACGCATTTTGCAAACCTGATTGAGGCTCACACTTGGCGCTAGAATTCAGTGATAATGATTGAGTTATCGCGCTGTTTAAAAGGGTGTGCCTTGCTATTGAGTAGCCATGACGTTACGATAACAGCAAATAGATACCAAACAACGATTTTATAAACGAGCTAATTTATAAAGGATACCGCTAAACAATGCGTATAGATAACCGTCAGCATGATGAACTTCGTAATGTAACTTTTGAACGAAACTATACCAAACATGCCGAAGGGTCAGTACTGGTCTGTTTTGGCGACACCAAAGTACTGTGTACAGCCAGTGTTGAAGCAGGCGTTCCTCGCTGGTTAAAAGGTAAGGGTCAAGGCTGGTTAACCGCTGAATATGGCATGCTACCGCGTGCCACCAACACTCGTAACCAACGTGAAGCCGCCCGTGGCAAGCAGTCGGGACGTACTCAAGAAATTCAGCGCCTGATTGGCCGGAGCTTGCGTGCTATGATCGACATGAGTAAACTTGGCGAGAATACAATTTATGTTGATTGTGATGTGATCCAAGCAGATGGTGGCACTCGTACGGCTAGTATCACTGGCGCGGCTGTTGCATTGATTGATGCCTTAGAGACCCTACAAAGAAACAAAAAAATCAAAGAAGATCCTCTGATTGGTTTAGTGGCTGCTGTCTCTGTTGGGGTTAAAAATGGCGACATATTGCTAGATCTAAACTATAGCGAAGATTCAAGCTGTGATACCGACCTTAACGTAGTAATGACACAAAAAGGTGAGTTTATCGAGATTCAAGGAACAGCTGAGGAAAAGCCTTTTACCCGTGCAGAAGCAGATAAAATGCTTATTGTCGCTGAAAAAGGTATTGCTGATTTAGTGAAACTACAGCAAACGGCATTGGGCTGGTAATTTCACAGGGTAAACTCAAAGGTTAATTATGTTACAAGTGACTGACCATGGCGCCAATATAACCCTCTCTGGCAAAGCGAAAGGCTTTGGCGATGGACTGTTTTGGTTTGCAAGTGCCTTATTGATAGGCGCCGTTGGTGTAGCACTGGCGATGAGTTTACTTCCTGAACGATTAGCCATTGGCGCTTTAGCTGTTTTGATTATTGGTAGCTTTGTGTTTAATAGGCTGCGCTCTAATGCTAAAGCGGCTGAGGTAATTAATAATGGGGTTCTAAAAGTACAAAAGGGTATGTTTGTGCATAATGTACTTGGTAAACGGCAGCAAATTATTATACAAGCAAATGATAAGGTTCAGATTAATGGCGCAGCATTGCTGATTACTGATATCAATGGCAACGTTAAATGTCAAGTGTCAGGGTTTGATTCTCCTAAAGAAGCACAAGTGATGCAAGCTGTGCTACAGGGCCAGAAGTTTGATAAGCGTAATGCCAATATAAGAATGCAATCAAACTAGGGCATGTCCTCATTGACCATAACTTATATTTTATGGGCAAAAAGGTCTAAATAATCGCTAAACTGTGTCTGATTTCTCGCTAATATGCCACTATTCTATTTACAAGCATTGGTGTTTGACGATCATTTATCGCATTTTTACCCTCATGATTTCAATGAGGACACGGACTAATATAAGTTATAATTTATTTTAAAAAAGCCTGTATAAAATAATATACGGGCTCTTTTTTTGTGGGTTTACATGCGGTAATAATGATATATTATTCAAACTAATACTAAATACTGTTTGTTACCTAGTAACAGTTTTAGACTACTTGACTATAGCATCAGTAGAATCCGTCATCCAAAGATAATACAGTCAACATAGTGTATAGATTGAGGTTATTACCATGACTTTACCCCTGTTTAAACCCAATTTATCTAAATTAGAAGCAACGACGTATAAAGTTAGCGTAGCGATAATAAGAGTAGCAAACCTACTAGCAGATCTGAAGATTAGAACATTTACCATCACTTGCATGGCTCTTAGCACAATGCCCTTAGCAAGCGCTGAGGATTCAATCTATCAGGCGGATGAGTGGCAACCCTCACAGCTTTTTGCGTTGCAAAGCACTCCATATAGTAACTTACCCATGCAACACGCCTCGATCGTTCAGGCGTCAGAGTTAATGGCTTCAGAGCCTGCTAAGCGAGTATTGCGACAAGCAAGAGTAATGACCTTGAACCAAAGAGTCATCGTCGGTGGTGGCTGTTGGGACTATTTAAATATGGTATTCTCAAGAGCGACTGTAGGCCGTGATACAGTGCTTAAAGGTAGCTATGAAGCAGGGCCCTATGCTAGTCGTGAACAATTGCGCTCAGGAGATTGGCTGTATTTTATCAATCATGGATATAATGATGTCGAACACAGTGGGCTATTTATTGGTTGGGTAGAGCCTGACAGCAGTCAAGCTCTCATTTTGAGCTATGCAGGAGAAAATCGCCAAGAGCCGGCTCGTTATAAGGTATATGATTTAAGTCATGTCTATAATATCATACGGCCTATATAGCTAGCCTTTCTCAAATAAATCCGCTACGGTATTTGTTGACCTTCCTCAATATACTACTTGTTGTCCTATCTACGGTTGGTTGCCTGCGTTTTAGAGAAATTAGTAGCGAAATTATTTAAGTATGTCACTATTAAGTATGTCACTATTAAGGGGAGAGGTTTGACAGGTTTTTTAATTTGATGGGCGTGTTAAAAGGGTTTGACGATAACCAAGCACACGGCTCCAATTAATACAAATACAGGCATCTCGTTAAACCAGCGCCAATACACATGAGTTTTATGCTGAGGGCTCAACGCAAGTTTCTTACGATACGCCCCGCACATACCATGATAAGCGGAGAGCAGAACGACGAGTAAGATTTTGGCATGTAGCCAACCTTGCGTCTTATAAACATCCCATCCTAGAAATACCATCCATAGGCCAAACACCCAAGTGGCTATCATCGATGGTGTCATAATGCCGCGATATAGTTTACGCTCCATAATCACAAAGCGATCTTGGCTAACTTTATCTTCACTCATCGCATGATAAACGAATAAACGCGGGAGATAAAATAGGGCTGCAAACCAGCACACCATAGAGATAACATGTGCTGCTTTTATCCAGTTAAAGTAGTCCGCCATAGGTTAGTTACCGAGTTAAGTGCGTGTTAAGAATTAAGCGCTTTTATAACTCATTTTTAAAAGGTTAGCCAGCCTAATCTCTAAACGATTAGTTAAAGTGTTAGGCTGTTAAATTTTGTGTATATGGCTACGTGTACCGCTCATGGCGTTAACCACAGGTACCGTAGAGGGCATTGCTTTAGTAGGCTTAAGCCCAAGTTGTGCCATTAGCCTGTCATCATTTGATTGGCTAGAGTTTCCTGTGGTTAATAGTTTATCACCATAAAAGAACGAGTTTGCGCCTGCCATGAATGCCAATGCTTGCTCAGAGTCGGATAGGCTCTCGCGCCCTGCTGATAGCCTTACATAGCTCTTAGGACAACAAATACGTGTAACGGCAATGGTACGAATCCATTCCAGTACAGGCAGTTGGCCCTCACTGATGACTTTATCGCCAAGAGGTGTACCAGCAATGGGCACCAGTAGATTGACAGGAATAGACTCTGGTGGAAGAGGCATGCTGGTAAGTTCATAAATCCAGTCTATACGGTCGTCGCGGCTCTCTCCCATACCCACAATACTGCCACTACACACATTAATACCAGCATCACGCACGTTTTGAATGGTGTCAAGGCGGTCATCATAGCTACGTGTGCTGACCACCTCATTATAATATCGGCGAGAGGTATCTAAGTTGTGGTTGTAATAATCAAGTCCAGCTTCTGCAAGTTGTGAGGATTGTTCTGGGCTAAGCATACCTAATGTCATACAGGTCTCCATCCCCAAGGCTTTGACTTCTTTGATAAGTTCAGCGATATACGGCATGTCCTTTTTACTTGGGTGCTTCCATGCTGCACCCATACAGAAGCGTGATGAGCCTGATGCTTTGGCTCGTTTGGCAGCGGCAAGCACTTTATCGACTTCCAGACGTTTTTCTGCCTGTAGTTTGGTTTTATCGCGGTGATGTCCTGATTGTGAGCAGTAGCCGCAGTCCTCAGGACAATTGCCTGTTTTAATAGACAATAACGTACTGATTTGAACTTCATTTGCGTTGAAATGCTCACGGTGTACAGTTTGGGCTTTGAGGAGTAAGTCCATAAAAGGCAACTCAAAAAGCTCAGCAATTTGGTCACGAGTTACTGGTGCGGTATCCAAATTTGAATGCACTAAATCTGTGTAAGAGGCGTAGTCTAAACTATTATTCATATTATCGTTAGCGGCAGAGTTGGGCTCTGCAATTTTTACCAAAATCGTCATGCTACAATCCTTTGCAAATCATTTGTATAAGAGTGTGTTTTAGGCATACCTAATGAATTGACCTAATTCTTAAAATTCAAATAATTCAGTTAATATAGTATATATTTAGGGTTTATGTGTACAATTGTACCATTTATTTGATGATATTAAATAAACGAAAAACGCCTAAAGCGCATGATAGCGTTTAGGCGTCTAAATAGGCTTATTATAACAATACAATAGTCTTACAATCCTATCATCTGACAGCAACCCGCTTATTATAATTGAGTATGATGCAACGATTAAGAACGCAATGATTAAAAATTAGGGCGTATTTTTATTAACCTTACTTTATAAGAATAAAAAAAATAGAATAAAAGGTCGCCAAACAGCACTGATTTCAACGAAAACAATGAAATATTAACGAGAAATCATCCACAGGTTAGGGCAAATATAGCCATTTTTAATGCATAACCTGTAGATTATTGTCAATAAAAACACGCTCTAATTAAGTCTGTCCAACCGTTTGGTCATTTCGACAGTTTATGCTTCAACATTCCAATAACATTTGAAGCTAAGCTTTGTGCTTTATAAGCATAGGGTTTTGCCTTTTGAAGCAAAGGCTTAATCTCTTCTGGTATCTCAGGTACAATGTGTTTAGACAGCTTATTAAACCACATGAGTAAACTGTAATCCCCCTCCATGCTCATTTCTTTTTCTTGCACTGCCGTCATAAAAGCAGCCACATTACCACCCGTCAATAATCTTACACCAGTAGCTGAGTCTTGAAAGTCAATACTAAGGTCTGGCTCAACGGCTTCGCCACTATGTTGACTAAATTTACCTTCTTCAAAAGTATAATAACGAGAAACACCCGAGGCAGCGCTACCAATTTGAATGGTAACATTGCGGCCGTCTAATAGCGCAGCGAAGTCTTCATTATCACTATTTGCCAGCATAGATAAACGATAGCCAACTGCTGCTAATAGACCATCTAATGGGTCAGCTTTGATATTTAGTACAGGAATAGTAAACATAGTAGTGTCCAGAAATTAAACAAAAGTTAATAAAGTGATGTCATAACGATAGGTTAATATTTAATTAATACCTTTATTTATGAGTGATGTGATACTTCCTATTATTGTGCTTTTTACACTGGTTTTCAATGCTCTTGTTTTCAAGGTACGGCCAAAGTCATTTACAAAGGTAATTAATAAAGCAAAGAAGGCAAACTCTGCTAAGCTTGCCTTCTTTTTTGCTGTACATGAAGCTTGCGAAACAGTTAGTTATGGAATCTAGGTTTGTAGTTGTTATAAATTGGCGTGTGCTCGATATAATTATCAGAGTGTGCCAATGGCTTTGAGCCTCTTTTCAGCTTCATACCCTTAGTAGCGCCAGAATGGGTTGGTGTTCTAGAATAGCGATATGCTAAAACAAGGCTTGGTACAAACCAAGTGATGGCAAGCGATGCAACATAGCTATGCCATATGTCAATAGTAAAGGTGCTGGCAACAACAGATTGAATACCCTCTACTACAAGCCAGTAGCCCATACCGCCAAGCAGATACGCTAGCAGATAGCGATGATTCGATAAGAGTGTCGCAAAGATGCCTATGGCAATAAGTACTAAGCCAAGTGTAGACCATGAAATTACGCTGGAGAACCAATTGAAGTTGGTGGCCAAGATTATGCTAGGTGCCATTTTGATTGCCTCATGTACTGTCAACAAATACAACATCAAAAGTCATGTTGAACGGTGTAAGTTGTTTCTCATTGATTGTTATTATGCTTGTATTTTATGGAAATAAAAAGACAATGACTAACAATTTACGACAGTAGCTGTCGTGTTGTTCTGTCAAAAAATAGGCATATTTTTGCTAACCTAGACAATTAATTGGTTTGGAACAATTTTTACCAACAAATATTTTATATGAAACTTTTGTGACAGTGTTATAGAAATATTTTGCGCTAAATTTAATCTCTAAACTGTCATAAAAGTTTTATTTGTATGTAGTATTAAACGGATTTTAATAGCAGTGTTATACCAACTATTTAAAACCAACTTTACAATAAATCTTGAGCAGCGTATCCCAAGACATAAAGCACCCCTTCTAGTCCAGTCGCGTTAATGGCAGCATCAGCACGTGAACGCACAATAGGTTTGGCATGGTAAGCGACACCTAGATCTGCATAGGTCATCATGGGTAAATCGTTTGCGCCATCACCGACACAGACGACCTGTGCGGCGTTAATACCAAGACGCTGAGCTACCTGTTCAACCAAAGCCGCTTTGCGCTCACCATTAACGATGGGTAGGATGACATTACCGGTAACGATATTCTCTTCTATATCAAGCTCGTTGGCATAGACCTCATCGATGCCAAGCTCTTGGGCGATGCGTTTAGCAAAATAAGTAAAACCACCAGATACCAGCATGGTGTGATAACCAAGCTTTTTTAAGTTGGCCATCAAGGTGCGTGCACCAGCTGACAATGTTAATTTACTTTGGACTTCATCGAGTACGTCAGTTGATAAATTTTCGAGTAGGGCAACACGGTTGCTAAATGACGTATCAAAATCGATTTCTCCACGCATTGCAGACTCGGTAATTTCGCTGACTTGCTCGCCAATCCCTGCATGCTTTGCTAGCTCTACAATTACCTCTTGTTCGATTAAAGTGGAGTCCATGTCAAAACACACTAAACGATGGGGGCGTAACATTTTGGCAAGCGAGATAATATGACAGTCTATAGCTGCATCACCGCCCAGATCTGCTGTGATCGGTAATGTATCAATAAATTGGCGCAGATGTGCGGTTATACCATCATCTAAAAGACGGGCAGCGGCCGCCTTTTTATTGGGCTGCATGGTAGAGGCATCTGTTGGCAAAAGCACATAGCGATATGTAAATACTGAAGTTAGCCGGTCACTACCTGAGTGGTCCTCTAAGTTATCATGTGCATAAGGTACTTTAATAATTTGCCATAAAGGGTTTTGGGTAGCCCATTCCTTAATATGTGATTCAAATTGAGTCTTTTTATTTGTATTCCCCTCATTAATAAGAGCTTGTTGATGTACAACAACTGATAGCGAGAATACCGGTAGGGTTTCAAGTTGCTCAATTAGATCAAGTGATATTTTATTATTAGAATTATTTAAATCGTCAAGATTAACATCGTCAAAGCGTAAATGACGTGGCAATAAGTCATTGGCTTGTTGTAATGCACGCAGCCAACCCTTTAGGTGCTGTGCCATTCCGGATCCAAAGCTGGCGAAGTTTGCTGTGATCTCGGAGGGTGTTTTTTCTGTACTGAAGCTGTTATTTTGATAATTAGTTGTAGTATTTTTTGTCATGGTCAGCTAAGCCCCTTGTAAGCGTACGCAAGATTAGGAATAATAGGACGTGCCAAAATTAGAGCACCCCCTCATCTTTTACAAAAGTTTAGCATAACATGACGTATTTAGCGCCACGGCAAGGCCTGTTTGCCATAATTATTCTTATTAGTTTTTTTATTCAAGCGACGTTGCTGATTATCAGCACCGATCAACAGCTTGATGCGCTTAAAAAGCAGACAGCAGAGCGGATGTTAGTTCAGCTCGTTGACGAAGTTAAACTGCCTTTGTTAAGCAAAGATAAAGTCAGCTTAAGTGTTTTGACGGGTAGATATACCAGTGAAAACCATGTTGCAAGCGTGACAGTTCGAGATATCGACGATGACGTGCTGCTGCAAACGGGTCAAGCGCAACTGTTGAGTGGTGATGAGATTTCTCAGCCAGTGATTCTAGGCGACAATATTATCGGTAAGGTAACCTTGACGCTACGGGACACGAGCAAAGGCGAAATCATTGCCTCCCAGTGGATATACATTTTGGGCTCCTTCATCGTGCATCTGTTATTGTGGCTCATTTATGGCTATATGGCACGGCCAACACGTGAGCAGCTTGCTGCATTGAGCCGAGATATTCAAGATCATTTGATTGAGCAGCAAGGCTCTAGGTTTATTAGTCGCTCACGTCGCAGTCGGCTGCCGGATGACGAGGTTGAAGACTATGACGATGGCTTGACTGACACCGTTAATGAGAGCAATACAGGTTTTGATGTCCATCAAGCTGTCAATCAATATGTACAAGCCCATCAAGACGATAAGACTCTAGAGGGTGATCAACGTGCTAACGAAGACAATAGAGATGACGCACAGGCAAGGCAGACACATAACGACTCAAAATTTGCTAATGACGACATCGATGCTGTTTTAAATGATGATAATGCGCCCTCTGATGGCATCAGTACGTCATCAAGAGTATACAGACAAGGTAACGCAAGCAGTCAAGGTGTTGAAGGTCATCCCCAACACATGTCGGCAAGCGGTACGATGCGACAGGGGGCTACCGTTCCCTATCCACGTAAAGTTTTAATGAGTAATCGCCCTATAGAGGTTGCGACAGTGCAAATTCGGTTCCACGATCCAAGTAAGCTGATTGGGACACTTGCGCTTGAGCAATCAAAGCCATACTTTGCTCTATGTACTCAGTTGTTGCAGCGTACACTTGATGAACTATTAAAGCAGCCGTTGCTATACGGTGTTAAGATTAACAATGAACCCATATTTGATGCTAATGGGGCCAATGTTGAATTTATAAACAGGGGTAGCCTTAGCAAGGCAGCCTTAGCCGCAGTGATGCTTGCCAAGGTTTTTGTTATGCTCAATCAAGTGACCTATATCAAGCATCGTGAATTGCAAAGATTTGCTTTAGAAGTCTATGCAGGTGTGAGTGATGACGCAGTGGCTGAAGAGATGCAACAAGTCGTGCGCCATAGAGCAAAAGCCAATGACGTGCTTGCATTGTTACCTACTGAAGGTGTGAAACAGCTTAGCGGGCATATGCAATTGGAAAATTTAAGCAACCCAACAACAGTATATGAACGTGATTGCTCTATTGTTAAGGGCACCAGTGATGCGATGATGCAGCGGCTAGTTGAGGTAAGAAATGCTGTATTGTTATCCGGTCAGCGTTAGGTTCTTAGCATTGACATTGAAACAACAGCCCTCACAATGAATTTAACTGAGTTTGATGGCTATAATTGATAGCAGATTATGACAATGTAAAAATAACACTTGATGGTTGATGATTTTTATAAGATGATTCGCATATAATTTCAGACAATAAACGACCAACCAACAAAATCCGTCAACACTCAAACGGTTTAATTGTTAGCTAACAAATCAAGAGGACAGTAACGTGAGTGATAATGATATTGATGATTTCGATGATGATAACTTCGATGATGATGATGACGCAAAAAAGGTGGATGAGCCAGATACAACGGCCGTTTTAACCAGTTTAGAGAAGCGCCGTCTTATTGACAATATGTTAGAGGAAAAGCGTCTGGCGCGTGAGTTAAAAGATGGTTTTGACGATGATTTTGATGATGACCTAGACGATGACGACCTTGATCTTAACGATGACGATTTTGACGATGATCTTGTAGAAGATGATGAGGATGACGACGTTTAATACCCTTATTATGTAATCCCCTCATTTTATAATGCCTTTATTATTATATAAGGTTACATAATCTTATATAGCCCTATAACAGGGATTTGCTTAACAATATTTATCATGCGTTGCTAACCATGGCAACGCTTTGTAGGCAAGCCAGAGGTTTGCTATCTTGCAAGCTATTTTTTTACAAGTTACTTTATTAAACTAACCATTTACCCTATTAACCATGTGTTTAATTATTTACTGAATATACGTGTTATCTGATAATTCGACCTTCGACCGCCAAACTCATCCAATTTTTAAACGTTTCAATATTTTGATTTCAAGCTTCTATATTAAGTGTCTAAGCGATAAGCACACAGATACAGACACATCTTTGACCTCTTTAAAACAACCATTATAAGAAGATACCACGATGACTTTAGATGACCTAAAAGATTACCTCGATTCTGATGCCAATGAACATGGTCTAGATAGTATCGCCACCCATGGTTTTTTAATGGCGACGTTGGTAGGCAAGCCCCTGCCGAACTGGCCTTCATTATTGTTTGAAGGCCAAGACAATAAAGTGGATGACAGCGTAAAAGAAGCTATTGAAGCATGGCGAGATGAGCTTTTTGAAAAGTTAAAAAGCGAAGAGGGCGTTGAATTACCTCTTGAAGCCAATGAAGATAGCGGCGAAGTAGATTTCTCCTTTGAGTCTGATTTAACTGCATGGTCAATTGGCTTTGTAGATGCCATGTATGGTGATGAAAATGTAGATTGGTTTGACGATGAAGACACTGCCGAAGATGTCGCTATGTTAACGCTACCTATGATGGTCTTTAGTGGTATCGATACCATTGATGCTGAAGGCAATACAGGCGAAAATGAGGAATTGGCAGAAATTCGCCGAGATGAAGACGCGCTGGCGCAAATGGCTAACAGTATTGAAGGCAATTTAAGTGAGTTGTTTTTATTGTTTAACACGGATGACTGATTTTTTGATTGGGTAAAGAATACTATGCAACTTTCAAACCTAGAGCACTTACCGGGATATACCATTACTGAGCGCTTAGACGTTGTTTATGGCAGTACAGTGCGCTCAAAGCATGTGGGTAAGGATATATTCGCAGGCCTAAAAAATATCGTTGGTGGTGAGTTGACTGCTTACACTGAACTGCTTGAGGAGTCCCGCCAAGAAGCAGTAGAGCGTATGAAAGTAAAAGCGGAAGCTTTAGGCGCTGATGCCATCGTCGGGTTGCGTTTTTCTACTTCAAGCATAGCGCAAGGGGCATCAGAGCTATTTGTCTATGGCACGGCAGTCAAAGCGGTACCCTTACCCCCAAAGCCTTATCAGCCGCATCATGACCTAGAGCAATCTCACGCTGCTCAATCTGAGAGGGATCGTTTACCTCCCATGCCCATGTCACCCGCTAAACCGTCATCCAATGACACTCATTAACGTTACTTTTTAATTTTACTAAAGGGCGTTTCAGTCATGGATATAGTGTTCGACTTTTTAATGAATAACCTCATTTTTATCGGCCTATTTGCCATTGGCTGGTTTTTTGGCCGTTATAATGAACAAGATCACCTGCGTCAATTGGCGGTTTCTGAAAAAGAGTTGGGTTATATCATTGTGTCTAGCGAACGGTTTTATCGGCCAACTATTGCCCCTGATACCGAAGGTGCTGTGGTCATGGGCAGTGTGGTTATTGCGCAAGATTACTTCAAGATGATTGTGGCAGGGATTCTTAATTTATTTGGCAAAAACCTAGTGACCTACGAGACGCTGCTGGATCGTGCCAGGCGTGAAGCGTTAGTACGCATGAAGCTTGAAGCTCAATTTATGGGCTATAATCAAGTGTTTGGGATACGTTTAGAGGTAACCAGTATCAATGCAACGGGCAGTATGGTCGAAGCCATTGCTTATGGTACAGCAGTTTATACCATTGATAATCCGAAGATTCCGCCACCGTTGCCGATGGTTTGATTTTAGTCATTCGTTAAATGTGGTTATTCTATCATCGAGATGGGTTTCCAAAGCTCAATCATTGTTGTGATTGAGCTTTTTCATATCTAAACGTTAACCATAAAATAGGGATATATAACTCTACTCTATGTTGATTTGATATGACGCTAACAAAATCCCCCAATCTGCGTTAAAATCACTCTATCATTAACTTTATTCAATCTATTCATTCAAAAGACCACCAAAAATAAGACAATTCAATTATGAACAACCCCAACGCAAATACAAATTTAACTGAACTAACCACCTCTATCCAATCTGCCTTAAAACAATTAGAAAACGCCTACAACCCAAGCGATGTCGAGCAAGGTATGTATCAGCGCTGGGAAGATAACGGCTATTTTAAACCCAGCTTTGATAGCAAGGAGTCGTTCTCTATTGCCCTGCCACCACCAAACGTCACAGGCAGCTTGCACATGGGGCATGGTTTTAACAACGCTATCATGGACTCCTTAACCCGTTATCACCGTATGCTAGGCGACAACACGCTTTGGCAACCGGGCACCGACCATGCGGGTATCGCTACGCAAATGGTAGTTGAGCGTCGCCTTAATGCTGAGGGTATTAAGCGTACCGAACTGACCCGCGAAGACTTTATTGACAAAGTATGGGAGTGGAAGGAAGAGTCGGGCGATAACATTACCCGTCAAATCCGCCGTTTAGGTAGTTCGGTCGATTGGTCACGTGAGCGCTTCACTATGGATGAGGGCTTGTCCAATGCGGTTAAAGAAGTATTTGTGCGTTTGCATGAAGATGGCTTAATTTATCGGGGTAAACGATTAGTGAATTGGGATCCGAAATTCCAAACGGCATTATCGGACTTAGAAGTTGAAAACCATGACGAAAAAGGCTCGTTGTGGCACTTCCGTTATTTCTTTACGGATAAATCGGTTAAAACCCAAGACGGCAAAGATCATGTGGTCGTAGCAACCACTCGCCCTGAAACCTTATTAGGCGATACAGCCGTTGCGGTCAATCCAAAAGATGAGCGTTATGCGCACTTAGTTGGCAAAACCATTACTTTGCCCATAACAGGTCGGATAGTGCCGATTGTGGCAGATGATTATGTCGATATCGAGTTTGGTACGGGCGTGGTTAAAATTACCCCAGCGCACGACTTTAACGATTATGAATTGGGTCGTCGTCATGACACGCCATTGATAAACATCTTTGATAAATACGCGCATATTTTGCCAGCGATGGAAATTTATCCAGATCTGCAAACCCGTGACCCACAGCTTGAACCAACGCCCGAAGCCTACATAGGTCTTGAGCGTTTTGAAGCCCGTAAGCAATTGGTTGCTCAAGCCAAAACTGAAGGCTGGCTAGAGGACATCGAAGACTACCAACTTAAAGCACCTCGTGGTGACCGTAGTGGCGTGATTGTTGAACCGTGGTTGACGGATCAATGGTATGTGGCGATGGAGCAACTTGCCAAACCTGCGATTGATGCGGTGGAAGACGGCAGTATTGAGTTTGTGCCTGCTCAATACAAAAACATGTATATGGCATGGATGACCGACATTCAAGACTGGTGTATCAGCCGTCAATTGTGGTGGGGGCATCGTATCCCTGCTTGGTATGACAATGACGACAACATTTATGTGGCACGTGATGAGGCGGAAGTACGCCAAAAATACAATCTAGCTGACAGCTTAGAGCTGCGTCAAGATGAAGACGTGTTAGATACATGGTTTAGCTCAGGATTATGGACATTTAGCACCTTGGGTTGGGGCGACCTGCTTGTTAATAACAGTGCGGATGACAAGCGAGTGCTTGAGACGTTCCACCCGACCAGCGTGTTGGTGACAGGCTTTGACATTATCTTCTTCTGGGTAGCCCGCATGATAATGCTGACCATGCACTTTATGAAGAATAAAGATGGTAGCCCGCAAGTTCCATTCAAAAAGGTCTATGTGCATGGACTGGTTCGTGACAGCAACGGTCAAAAAATGTCGAAATCGAAGGGCAACGTGCTTGACCCAATTGACTTGATTGACGGTATTGACTTGGAGTCTCTGGTCGAAAAACGTACCAGTAACATGATGAATCCCAAAGACGCCAAAAAGATTGAAAAACAAACTCGAAAAGAGTTCCCTGAGGGTATTCCTGCCTTTGGTACCGATGCGTTGCGCTTTACCTTTACATCCTTAGCTAGTACGGGTCGTGATATCAACTTTGACCTAAAACGGGTTGAGGGCTATCGCAACTTTGCCAACAAAATTTGGAACGCCAGCCGTTTTGTACTCATGAACTGTGTTGATAAAGTGGCAGAAGGCGAAGAGGTAACCGCATTACCCATCGACCAAAGCGCCAACCCCGACGTATGGGAATTGCCTGAAAAATGGATTATGAGTCGTCTTAACTCGACCATCAGCAATATCCATCAGCATTTTGCCCAATATCGCCTTGATATGGTCAGTCAAGATATTTACGAATTTATCTGGAATGAATACTGTGATTGGTATGTGGAACTTGCCAAAGCCAGTCTCAATGATGACAGCGTTAGCAATGAGCGCAAGGCGCAAATTCGCTACGTGCTACTTAACGTATTAGAGACAGCGCTACGTTTTACTCATCCGATTATGCCGTATCTGACCGAAGAAATTTGGCAGACTATTACGCCCTTGCTTGATCGCAAAGATACCGACAGCATCGTGATTGCCGACTATCCACAAGCGGACAACAGCCAAATCATCGAGCAGGTTGAAGCCGACATGGCATGGCTACAAGCCCTTATCGCTGGCGTGCGTAACATCCGAGGCGAGATGAAGCTGGGTAATGCGGTGCGTTTGCCTGTGTTACTGGAGAATATCACTCAGGATGAAACCGAACGTCTAAATCGCATCGAAAACCAGTTTAAAGCGCTTGCCAAGGTTGAGAGCTTAACTATTGTAAAAGAGGGTGAAGAGGTTCCTCTTTCTTCATCTAGCATGGTCGGTAAACTGCGTATTTTAGTCCCAATGAAAGGGCTAATTGACCCGACTGCCGAGCTGAACCGCCTTGCTAAAGCGCAAGAAAAATTGCAAAAACAAGCGGACGGTATCGAGCGCAAACTGGGTAACGAAGGTTTTGTGAGTAAAGCACCGCCTGCCGTTGTGGATGCGGAAAAGGCGAAGCTTGAGGAGTTGCAAGGTCAGTTAAAAGTGATGAGTGAGCAGATGGCGCAGTTGGAGGCGTTGTAGGCTCTAAAGGTAATTGTGATAGGGTGGAGATAATGCTTGTGTTAGCTTTAAGGACAAAAGCAAAAGTTTTAAAAGCATGGCTTCATTATCGCAGTTCCATCATAAGGAAGAAATATGCGGGTCAAAGTCCCGTTCCCCTTTAAACGCTATATCCGCGCCTCGTCCCTCGGCAAAGGCAAAAAGAACGCCACCATATTTATGGTGGCATTTTTTATGGTATTAAATCAATTTAAATAGTGGTATAAGTAGAGTTAAAGGCTGATATGTAAGATTAAAAGATGTTCAAAGACTTTATAATATCTATCAAAGAAGAATTTACTCATCGAGATAGTTTATGGGCGAACCTAGGCCATGGTATAAAAGTCGCCATACTTATTTGTTTAATTCCCGCATTTTATTGGTTTAAAGCGGATTTGTTTTATGCGATTGCTGCATTAATAATTGAGATTGTATTTGTTTTACTTTATTCATTCGCCCATTTTAGTCTGTGGCATGACTTTGATGAATGGGATTAGAGGGGATGGGATAAGTTACTTTAAAGCAGTATCCAAGCAAGTACCACTGCTACAATCGGGGCTAAACCGTTCTATCACGCGTGTTCAGTTAATAATTAAAGTTTGCCGATATGAAGGTATATTCGTTTTTAATAAATTATGTAATACTTTTGCAACTCTGGGAAGATGACTGACTAGACCAATTACATAAAAAAATAACAAGGAACATATAGTGGCTGAAATAGGGGTAGAAAATAATATTAACAAAGTCTTCACTATTAAGTCAGAGTGCAATATGGAAGGTTGTTCAAACATTTCTTTCAATGATTTTAGTAGATGCGCATTACACTGTCAGAAGAGTAGTTATACAAAGGATTGGCATAACAGTTTATTATCAGAGTTTGTTATTCAATTGAATAACTATATATTAGACTTCTTTGCAGAAGGATATTTCAATCCTGTTCCAGCAAACCAAGCTGATGATCTCGTTTATGAGATTAAAGAATTTATGGATAAAAGCAATAGTTTATATGATTCAGAGTTGATTAAGGGTTATTTAAGTGGAATTGATATTGTATTTTCAAGTGTCCACTTCCCTACAAGAGATAGTAGGGACTGGTTTGATTATCTTAAAACATTAAAGTTATTTAAAAGTATTCATTTTTTGAACTGTCACTTTTATTTAAACTGTATGCATTTAAAAGAGACTAATATTTTTTTTGATAGTTGTAATTTCGAAAATTCCTATAGTATTTATCCTGTATTTTTACTTGAAAATGCTTACGATACTGTTTTTTCCCATTGTACTTTTAATGGAGACGTTACTGTAGCACCGAGTGGAGATAGACCTGATGACAATGTATATAAGCATAGAGTCTTTTATAATTGTAACTACTTAAAAGACATAACTATTAGAGATTGCAAATTTGAGGCTGAGGTGTTTTATCAAATAAAAGATGATGAAGGGAACCATCTTAATAAAATTTATTTTTTAGAAGTGAATAATTGTATTTTCGATGAAAGTTTGAAACTAAATAATTTTGAAATATCAAGTTTATTAATTGAAGACACCATATTTAACTTGAAACTAGAGATAAAAGAGTCAAATATAGTTACAATGTTATTTAAAAACTCTAATGTTGAAAAGGTTTTCGATGCATTTGGTAGTAGATTTAAGGAAGCCTGTTTCTATAAAAGTATTTTTGAAGATTTTGCTGGGTTTGAAAAGGTCCAGTTTGGAGTAGAAAATAATTATAAAGAAGAATATATAGCTGAATTTATATATACGACATTTATGAGTTTCTCTAACTTTAGAGAGGCTCAGTTTCATTCGGGTCTAGATTTTGAACGTGCAAACTTGAAAGAGAATCCCAATTTCCTTAGAGCTAAAGTAAGTCAGTTAAACACAAATAGAGAGACCTTTCGTATAATTAAATACTCGTTTGACTCTATAGGTAACCAAATTGAAGCAAATAGGTTTTTTATGATGGAGATGAAGGTATACAAATCAGATTTAGAGAAGATAGTCTTAAATAAGTACGATAGAGAAACTAAAGCAGAACTCTTCGTTCTAGAAATAAATGAATTTTTATCAAGATTTGGTACTAATTACATTCGTCCAATAATTTTATTAATGTCCATAACTATTCCTTATGCAGCTGTGCTATTTATTCATAAATGTATTTATTCAAATAAAAATGAATATTATCCTAAATTCGTGGAGATTTTAGGATTTTTACCCAATGAATTTGCTAATGGATTTCAACCTATGTCAAGATTTCTGGTTACGGGAATGGAGTTTTTTAGTTTGTTATATTATATATTTTTCTCAATATTACTTTGGCAGGTAGTTGTAGCGGTGAAAAGAAAGGTTAAGAGGTGAGTATTATAAGTCTGGGATGAATTATGTCGACAATAACAGTATATTTAGACCAAAATGTTTTATCTGAATTACGATTATCTAAAATAAAAATAAATGATTTTAAATTTGTTAAGCTATTTAAAGTATTAAAACTGCCAGATTATCAACTCGTTTATTCTGAATATAATCTTGTAGAAGTTAATAAAATAAAAAATGAAAAATTTGTAGTAGAACATTTAGATGCATTAAATATATTGCATGGAATATATTGGCATTCTAGATTTAAGAATAAATCTCCTAACTCAAAAGTAATCTACCAAGAGTATTTTGAAGTAAAGAACAGCTCATTTTCTCAAAGACTTGAAGATAAACACAAAAATTTGATTCAAAGCTTGAATGGCATTAATACTGGAACAACAATTCAAGAAAGTTTTAACTCATTGATTAATGAGATTGTTGTTACACCATTCTCTTCCTTATCTTCAAAGTTACCAATTTTAAAAAAGACTATAGATAAATTAAGTGAGCGTTCTTCAAAGTATTTAACAAGCAAATTGAATCCCTTCAATGAACTCGAAGATGAGTCATTTTCAAACCATTGTTAATGATTCTAGATTAGATAATATTGAATCGTATCCTCCAACAGAAGTATTAAAAGAGATTGTGAGTCGATTAGTTAACTATGACCCAAACTTTTTTACTTTACTATCCTATGATGAACAAAATATTGAAAATAAAATTGAGTATATGTTCTTACTATTAAATTGGGTAGGTTATTTTCCAGATAAATTTCAGAATGTTACTAATAAGAAAGGGTTTCATGATGCATCTATGTTGGATGCTAGGCATACTGCAATAGCTTGGCACTTTAACTATCTTCTATCTTCAGATGAAAAGTTTAGGAAGAAAGCACAAGCCTGTTATTATTTTATTGGCTCTAAGACTCAAGTTGTTTCTGTGGAGGAGTTTTTAGAAATGGTTGGTTAAATAGAGAGGGTTTCAGATACGTGTTACAGTTAATTGAAATGCGAAATTAGTTTACTTATACTTTATTAAACACCGCTAGGCTTAGGCGCTGCGCGCCACGCCCTGCCAACGACAAGCAAAAAGATACCATCTTATATGTCAACTCAAATTACTATTAAATAGCAACTTGAGGTTTGTATTTGCTTTGGTGCTTTATCACACCATAGCAAATCTGTAATAACTTTCTCATACCTGCTATCAAAGCCACTTTTTTGCATTTTCCTCTCTTCAGCAGTCGCTCATATAGTTGCTTAACATCAGGATTGCAACTAATTGCAGATAAAGCACACATAAACAACTTCGATCGTAGGTTGCCATCCCCTTTTTTACTAATACGGCTTCTTCCTTTAAAGATTCCTGACTGTATATGTATAGGGGTTAATCCAACAAATGAGGCACATTGTGAAGCATCCTTAAAGTCTTTAGATAGGAGTAACGACAATACATTCGGTGCGACTGTCTTACCTATGCTTGGAATGCTAACTAGGTTGTCATAGCCTGACTTTAAGTCAGGATGATTATCTATGTGTTTATCTATTTTGGCTTGGATGATCTCTATTTGTTCGTTATAAGTGTCTATCACTTGTTGTATAGATTGGGCGATATCGTTGTCATAGCTTTTTCTAGATTCAACTTTTTCTAAACGGTTGCTTTCTCGCTTTTTATCCGCCTTGAGCGTGTCTAAACGGTCTAGCAGATACTTGAGCTTCCTGACGTGCTCAGGTTCTGGCTCCCATGCTTTAGGGTGCCTTGTATAGGCGTATTGCACGAGTACGTACGCGTCTTGTTTGTCGGTTTTATGATGACTGCCGATGGCACCTGCAAATTGTTTGGCATATGCCGGATTAATAACGGCTACTGTGTAGCCTTTACTATGTAAATCATAGGCTAGGTTCTCATAGTATATGCCTGTGGCTTCCATGACGATAAGACACTCATCCGGTTTCTTGTTTGTGCTTTGCTTTGCTAGCCATTTGGTAAAGATTGCAAAGCCTTTTTCGTCATTAGTAAAGGTTTTGCTGTGGGCTTTGTTTTTAACTTTTTTACCGTCTCTGTTTAGCCATGTTGCGTCAAATTTAGCTTTGGATATGTCAATTCCAACGTATACTTGATAGGTCATTTCTTTGCATTTCCCTTGTGAATACAGTGTCTCTTAGTTTCAATTTCTAAGGCACTTTGATACCATTCAATTTAAAGAAATACAGGTAGAGGGCTTTATCTTTGCGTCGAGCTCTTTGGCTATAGCGGGATCACTAGCTCACTCTACCTGCTACCATAGCTATGGTTAACTCTTATCTATGGTTTTTTTAACATACAAGCGGGAACAGCTACCCTGTATTTAAACTAGGATAGCTAAATCAATTTGTCTTACGCTTTTCATTTTGCAGCGGATAGACCATTTGCGCCACAAAACCCTCAGGTACTTTTGTATTTGATGTCGTCCCATATTTTTTGGGTAGGTGAGCGGGCTGATGAGCGGTTTTGAATATCACATCATAAATGGGTAAAAATGCGGCAAAGTTTTTATCCCACGCCTCTTTTTCTGACGAGTGATGCCAATGATGGAACTCTGGCGTTGCAAGCAGCCAGCGAAAATAGGGAAAACGGAAACGGACGTTAGCGTGAATAAAAATGGCATGAAAAGAGATGAATACCAAATAAGCATAAGTTGCCGCTGGAGAGAAGCCCATAAATAATAACGGTATATAACCCACAAAACGGTTTACAATCAGCTCAAACACATGCACCCGACTCGCTGCCAGCCAGTCCATTTGATGCGAAGAATGGTGCACCGCATGGATGCGCCATAAAAACGGGACTTCGTGCATCGTGCGATGAATCCAGTAACTAAAGAAATCCACTACAATTAGAATTTCTATAAATTGCAGCACTAAAGGCTGACCGCTGACGAGCTGATGCCATGTGGGGTTGAGCCACTGGTTAAATAACATCTGTGCAGGAATGATGGTAAAAAAACTGAGTAGCTGAATACCCAAATGGCTAAACATAAAGTATTTAATGTCGGTTACCCAGCCAGATCGTAGCAGCTTTTGCTCTTTATATTTAGCATAAAACCGCTCCATTGGAATAAACACCAACGCCGAAATTAACAGGGTCAAAATAAAATAGTCCAAGCCTGCATAGACACTACGGTCGTAGTAATTGGGTTCAATCTGTCCTGAGGCGAGCAGCGCTGCAAGGGCATTGAGAAACATACCCGCCATGCCCCACCGTTTTGACGGATTACGCAGTAGGCTAATGACACCTGAGACAAAGCCAATAACGATACTGGCAAACAACATGCCTCGTAAAATATTTGTATCATATAAGGGTCTAAAATCTGGCGTGGTGAGCAGATTAGGGAATAAAAAACACAGCGCGGTAAGCGAGGTAAGGATACCTAAAGCCAAGGCAGTAAAGGCAGAGACTTGTCCTAATCCTTTTTTTATTTCTCGGTCTTCTAAATGTTTTCGCAGTAATTTGCTCATAGGTTCAATCTGTTAATACAATTTGAGTTTAATTTAGCATTGTTTAGCAAAAATTATCAAATTAATTGCCCAACATTGTTTGATAAATGATGGATGATTGACGCTGTATTGATGTGATTGAATCAAAACGAGCTCTTAGTATCTAATATTAGTTTACTCATGGCAAAAAAATGACAATATGGGCAACCACAGATAATGACACCTTATCAGACGCACAGCTTGTCGCTATTGCAAAGCAAGACGATCGCCAACCCGCATCAAATACATCGGGTACAATAATAGGTGTCCATAATGGCGTGAATGTCCTTGAAGAATTTCACTGTTCAGATTTGTGTCCCGAGAACACACTGAGAGTCGTTCATTACGATATCGAGGATAGTGCTCAATGCGAAAGTGTTGGCGGTGTCACTAAATCAATATTAACCCCGATTGCGATTACTGTTATGCCAAAAGACTATTGTTTCCCAGCCGTTATTGCCGACTATTGGGAAAGCTATCCTTAATAAGTGGTTTAAATCTAAATAGCCCCTGTTAGATAACTATCAGTAACCCGCAATCATTAATCAACAGCTTACTCTTAGTCATTAAAATTTAAGACCCAGACTTTAATCTTTACTCTAGTTGGAGTAAAAAAACGCCACTATAAAATGAGATGAACCCTCTAAGCTATGCCTAACTTAGGGGGTTCAAATCAAATTGAATGGGTCTTTAGTATAAACCCTCCATAACCTTAAACCTTAGGCAAAGTAATCTTACTAAGGGCTTCTAAAATCTGATCTTTAGCTGCTTTATTATAAATATCACAGTGTTGCTTTTCAGCATTGCTGACCGTTAACGCATTTGCTCTCACATAAATGCCTTCGTTATAAGTGCCATTGTCATAATTGATGACGGCTCTAGATATACCAGACGCATCAGTGGCCATTTCAGCCGTCCAATGTAGCGGGTTATTGTCAAACCATGAGCCACTTACCGTATTGACCAAAGGCTTCTGTATAGAAGCATAGTTTGCAGACTGTCCACTAATACTATAATATTCAATATAGTCACTATTGGTTTTTCTATTGGCTATTACTTTACAACTGGCCTGATTATCAAAAGTGCTGATGGCTTTAGGTAAACGATTTAAAGCGTTAATAATGTCAGAATTAGTATCCGTTTTAGGTAAACTTTTAAACAGTACCTCACCAATGCTTTGAGCTGCTAAAGAGTTATCTTTATAAGTCGTCACAATGCGTAAAGTGTCATAAAAATCTCTAATTAACTGATTATTTTTAAACGTAGTATCATAGCTAATAACCGCTGCAATGGCTGTTTGGTAATTGTCCATATTGTCTAAGTAGGGGCCTTTATAGTGTCCCCCTTGTTGGCTACTAGCAGAAATCCCGTTAGGGGTAATAATGTGACTCGACCAAAACCTATATTTGTCAACATACTGCGTGTTATCGGCAAACAAAGATTGCATAAAATAGTTGACGGAGTCGTAGTTACTATCTTTGTTATCAACATCAGCTTTTAACGTTTTATAAACGATATCTGTAACGGACGTAGCCGAAGGGTTATCTTCATCAACTTCTGAATCAGTAACGATATCAAACTGATAGCCCACTAAGTCATCTTGAGTGATCGGTAGGGTTAACGGTTGCTTAAATACGGCTGAAATTATAGAAGGTTTAACAATCGTCGGTAAATTAGCGAGTTGCTCAATAAAATCATTTTCTTGAGTGGTTAAAGTGACTTGCTCGCCTGTATCCCCTTTAGAAGTCACGATACATGCGCCATTATTGATATTATAAACCTCATTACGTGCTAACGCGGGTATGATAACGTTGTCAAAATCGACGATAGGGCCTACAGGCGCAAGTAGTAGAGGCGTATTAATAGGCACCGAAACTTTAAACGTCCCATCCTCCAAACTGGCATGTTTTATATAACCTTGACCGCCTATCATAGCGTCAAACAGGGTAGGAGATTGGTTGGAATCACTATCAATAACACAGCCAGTTACCACCGCAGAGTGTTCATTCAAGGGTATATTGATAGCCCAAATTCCAGTATGTGTCACTCGGCCTTCATAGTTTCCGTCGTCATTACGCTGCGCTACGCCCTCTTTTATCCAAGACATTTTGGCTTCATCATAATACCAAAGCGCGATAGTATCTAAGTTTTGATCGGTTAGTGTACTGGGGAACGTCAGCTCCACTTCCTTACCGTCTTTAATCGCTAAAGGTTGACCATCAGCATCATTCAATGTCATTTCAATCATGCCAACATTGGCAAGGTCGATCTTGTTACTGCCATCTTTATCTTGACCAGAGAATGGTTTGGCTAGGCTAAGCATACCCTTTGCCGTCTCTGGGTTATAATAATTTATGGATAGCTTTGCTGTACCGTTAAAAGCGCTACCGTCGGTATTAATGATGCTGTCGTATAAAGTGTCAAAGAAATTATAAACCTTAACGCCGGAATCAAGATGGGTAAGAATATCATCAGTTGATTCAACCAGTTCCGTATATTGATTTTCAGCCAAAGCAATGTCCAATGCATAAGCTTTGTTAGGCACAAAAGAGACTTCTTTTACCAGCGTTTGATACCCTGGCTTTTTGACCAATACGATACGGGTGTCGGTTCCAGTAACATTAGCAGCATCTATATCAAATTTATAGCTGCCAGACTTATCGGTTACAATCGTATTATCATCCAGTGTAACCTTGGCGTTTTGAAGCGGGGTACCATAGCTGTCTGTCACCACACCGCTAAGCACATTTAACTCAGTCGCTTCTGGTTTTGGTGGCACTGTCATGGGAGGGTTTTCAACAGAGGGCGATGTCGTATTAGAGCTACTACTATCTCCACCACCACCACATGCTGTCAGCATTAAAATAGACGTTAAGAGACTAGACGTTAAGAGGGTGGGTTTATTCATCAGTATGTTCATATAAGGGAAGACCTTTAATAGAGAAGTTTGAGTTGCAGATAAAGGAAATAGAACAAGTGAAAACTCAATAGTTTATCTAATATTACTGTTAATTAATAGACATAGTCATAGTTTTATGACACTGAGTATGAATAACCAGCTAACACCAGCTAACAATCATTGATTTATAGGCTACTTTATTAAACTATATAGTGTTGTATTGTCCACTTTACTCGATGGTTTAGTCGATTATTTAGTGTAAGCTAAATTAAAAGATTGTGTCGCCAATCTTTGAGAAGCATTAAACAATACATTAAAATTTAAAGTTTACCAATGCACTTTTATAAAGGTAGCTTTAATGGACTGAACCCCACATCTTGTAAGGTTATCTTAATTTTTAAAGCTTGTGATAAAAAACGGCTAATTTGTCGTCTTAGCTTTCAGTAACTTTAACTGTTCTAATAAAATCTCACGATTATAGCCTCTAAACTCCTCCCCACCACTCTCACGAATTTCAAACCCTTCAATGGCATCACTTGACGGCATTGTACCTGCATATTTCCCTTTATTATCTAGTACAAGCACAATGGGAGCGTAATATAGCTGGTTTATATCATATCCTGTCGTAGCTATAGCCTCATTACCATTAGCATAACTACCATCAATGGGAGCGACAACAAAATTATTCGCCACATACTTATTTAAAGCTTTGGCATCGCTAATATCCTTGGGTATTACTTTTTCACGCATCGCCCACGTTTGAATATCGCCGTCAGCGTAGCGCCATTCATCATCAAAAGTTTGAAATTGACCTTTAAAATAATTATCTATAACATGACACCAAATACACCATTCACCCCCATAAACAATGAGTACATTTTTAGACTCTATTTAAGCTTGTGCAATGGCAGAGTTGAGAATATCTACTTGGTCACCACATTCATCATACAATTTTGCGTTACCGTCTAGACAGTCATCAGGTAAGGTAGTTGGAAAATGAGTGATAGGAAGGGGAGAGGTAGAGTCATAATTATTGTTTTAGCTTAAGACTTGATGGTGTGTAGTGTCGTTAATTTGAGAGCAGCCAAATACCAGTGCGCTGGCTAAAATCATCAGATGCATTTTTTTGAAGGCCTTAAAGGTAAATGCCATTATTATTTTCTTAGAGTAATATTTACTTATCGTTAACTAATTGTTTTGATAGTTAAGTTTATAGAGTATAGAGTAAGTCGTTTAGTATCCAACAATAACCCTATTTAACGATAAGTAAAACCTGCCACAGCCCAAGTCCATAGTGGTTTATCGATTCTGCTATAGTGTAAAACAACACCTAATAGAGAAATGCTTATGTCCATCACTAAAAGCCTTACCAAAAACACCCTCAAACTACTCACAGCAAGCCTAATGCTTGCAAGTCTATCAGCATGCTTAACAACCCCCAATCATCCGACCACAGATAATGATACCTTATCAGACGCACAGCTTGTCGCTATTGCAAAGCAAGACGATCGCCAACCCGCATCGAATACATCAAGTGCAGTAATAGGTGTCCATAATGGCGTGAATGTCCTTGAAGAATTTCACTGTTCAGATTTGTGTCCCGAGAACACCCTGAGAGTCGTTCATTACGATATCGAGGATAGCGCCCAATGCGAGAGCGTCGGCGGGGTCACTAAATCAATATTAACCCCGATTGCGATTACTGTTATGCCAAAAGACTATTGTTTCCCAGCCGTTATTGCCGACTATTGGGAAAGCTATCCTTGATAAACAGTTTTAGATTTGAATAGCCCTTACTTAATAGCTAAACTTCCTACACAACTTCCCCTTAGTATCTAAAACTCATGTATTAAATAATCAGAATTTTAGTTTGCCTAGGGCTAAAAAAACGTTATAGCAATACGCTGTAACGGTTTTTTATACCTAAAATTTGTCTGCCAAGCTATATCTAAATGCTTACTCTGACTCATATAAGGGCATAAGAATCTCCTTGTACTTAAAACGTTCATCAACAGGCATCTTAAACACTTTTCCCGCAAACGGCGTCGATTTACCCCATTCAATCGTATTATCCGCCAAATTGATTAAATACAAGCTATGATATTGACCTTGTTGCGGCGTTGAAAACCCCGTGCCTGCTGAAGCGATGGCTGTAGTAACACCCACTGCCATTGAATAGCCAAACGAAGGTTTAGAGCCACTGACCATTGACACGAAAACTTTGTTTGTGCCAAGCAAGTTTTGCAATTTATTTGACGTCGCTGCATCCAAACCTAAATTAATACTGGTACCCTTTGCCTCAATGCTGGCTTTACGTTTATCCTTATCTAGCACCTTAAATAAGTTTAAATAGGCTTGATTGGTGGCGGCATCAAACGTATTGGTTGAGCCTAACAGCGGATACTCGGTGTTCAGCTTATCCTTGGCATCAGCGGTTACCAAAATATCTACTTTAGTTGAATCCTCTTTAGATATAGTCCCGCATACGAATGGCGCAACCGTATTTGCAACCGTCAGTCCTTTTTCACTGAGTGCCTCTCTTACCGTATGCATCATTGCAATTGAGGCTAAATCTGACTGCTGATATAAAATGTCATCTTTGCCCATTTCTATACGCACCAAACAGCCATCGCTGACGATACTAACAGGTTGCGACTTTAGAGATTGTTGGGTGTTGTTATAAGCCAAGCGGGATTGTGGAGTTGAGGTTGTTGCACAACCGCTTAAGGCAGTTATAGTGGCTAATGCAAGTGGTAACATCAAATTTTTGATAGGGTTTTTAGTTTGAAAAGTCATACTTATCCTTCTTGTGTATCACTATGGCGATTTATTTCTAATCACTCAAAATATCTTTAACAATGATTTGATTCATTAACAAATATCGAGTTAACTACCGAGCTTATTAATTATGCCTTATTTATAATCATATTGACTATCCCTTAATCAATTTTAAGACAGTCATGAGCATGGAGGTACGTGAGCATGTTGGTATGCATACAAGAGCAAGAAGTTGTAACGGTTTTCTTATTTATCACCATTGCTATATCGGTCAATATAAGTGTCATCTAAATAAATAACTAAGGATAACGCATGATGACAACTATTAAACTGGCACTAGCCTTAATTCTAACCAGTCCATTATTATTAACAGCTTGCACCGTTTCAGGGCTTGCAGGTGTCGGTGTCTAGAGGGATGAAGTCATTCTGGAGACACGACTCACGAAAAAACACTTATTTATCAGTGAGTTTATGAGGTTTTAGGCTTATAATGCCGCCTGAAATGAATAACTAGATAATAAAATAGGTGGCGTGTGTTTAATAAAAGAAACTTAGCCATGATGTTTTGCCAAATGGCATTTGGCTTATCTTTTTACGGTGTTATGATTGTTTTAACACCATTTTTTTTGGAAGAATTAAAATATAGCGAAGCTGATACCTTAATGGTCATTGGTGCGTTTTCTGCAGTGGGTACTTTATTCTCTATTGCAGGCGGCATGATTGGCGACCGTTTGCTCGGGGCTTATCGCTCATTAACCATTGGCTATGTCACTTTTACAGCAGGCTATTTGCTATTAACGATTAGTGCGCTCGGTACAAACATTCCCATGAGTTTGATGGGTATAGCACTTGCCAGTTATGGCCGTGGTCTTATGTCGACAAACTACCCAACCTTATTTAAAACGACCTTTAATTCTCAAGAAGACTTTGAAAAAGTGTACCCCATAAACTATTCTGTGAATAATGTGGGCGCATTTTTGGGTCAGTATATTTTTCCCTTCTTAACCTTAGTTATCGCTTATAAAGGCAACTTTATGCTGGCGGCGCTTATGTGTGGGCTGGGTGTATTGTCCTTACTGTTAGTGCGTAAGCCGTTGGTTGCTGGCGCAGATGATATTGATAGAACGCCTGTACCTATAAGCAACTGGATAAAATTTATTGGTTTAAGTACCGCTATGTTGGCGGTTGTTTTCTATATGTTCAACGATATGGATACAGGGCAATACATTGTGTATGCTATCAGTACGGTTGCCATTGGTTATTTCATCTTTTTGATGCTTAAAGCAGCGCGCTCAACCATGCTACGGATGGGCACTATTTTAATCATGATATTTTTGACGATTGCCTTCTTTGTTTATTATGGGCAAGTCATGACCTCGATGAATATAGTGGCAATCAACACTATGCGGGGTGATTTATTCGGCATCATCCCCATTCAGCCAGAGGGCTCTATGGTAATGAATCCGTTGTGGTGTGCGGTTGCTGGTCCGGTCATTGCCTTTATTACTAATCGCTTAGAGAAGCGTAATATGTTTTTTAGTACACCAACCAAGGTTGGGTTTGCTTTTATTTTTACCACCATATCTTTTGCTGTTTTGACAATGGCCATGCAAACGATAGGCGAAGAGGCTGTGTTAAGTCCAGAAATATTTTTAGTTGTGCATTTCTTCCAAGCATTTTCAGAAGTGATTGTGGGGAGTTTGGTAGTTGCTTATATTTTGTCCGTTGCTCCTAAAAATATATCTAGCTTTTCAGTGAGCTTATTTATGGTAGCGATGGCGGTAAGTGGCATTATTGGTGCGGTATTATCGACATCAATTGCACTAGACAAAGGCACCAAGTTAACACAAGCCATTGCGGTTGAAAGCTATGGTGGATTTTTCATGATGTTAACGCTATTTGCAGCAGGTATTACTGTTATTGCCTTTTTATCGTCCTACCTCATTAAAAAGATGCTGGCAGCAGCAGATAAGTGGGAAAAACAAAACCCTGAGGTAGATACTAACCCTGTGGCTTAAGCGGTTCATTGACCCACTGAGCAAGATAGTTTTTAATCACTTATTGATAGATATTTATGCAAGATTAATAGTATCTAAATACACTGTTAACGTCATAATGTTCACATCACTATCTCACTAACACGGGTTTAAAAAATGTGTACTCAGTTTGATCACAGCAACTTGAGTGACGAGCTATCAAGTACTGGATACGCTCAATCCAGTCACGCCCAAATCTAGTTAATTGTTAACCCTCAAATTAAAATCCGCCCATAGTATGCTATGGGCGGGTTTTCTCATAATCATACCACTTAAGATTTTAACTCAATATATACGCTGAGATATTATGAGTGACCACTCCGACATCGCCATTTTCAGGATTCATCCAACGAATCTGGTATATAGGCTTCTTCTTAGTACCTATTTGCACTGAATACAATATATATTTACCGTCTTGTGTCCACTGCATACCTAATAAGTCTCCCCCTTGTTCAAGCATGCCAGCGTATTCTATGCTTTGCTTATCGTAGTTTTCAATGTACATCGCAGTGTACTGTAAATTTTTTGCGTTGTCGTGACCATTGTCATAGTCATCAAGAGTAGGTTCAGCAATCATTGCTAACTTTTTACTGTCTGGCGACCAAGCGATATCTTTGGCACTAAAGTTGAATGATTTATCGAGATTGGGCTTACCATCCTTATCGGCAAAGACAACGTTTTCATCGTACTTGCTACGGTCATAGTTGATAACCGCCAGTTTGCCATCAGGAGCGAAAGTGCCTCTTGTACCGCTTATGTTACCAATTTTTCTTTTACCACTATGGTCATAAATATCGACAAAAGTATGAGCGGAAGTGCCTACGGGTCCGCTAGGCGTCCAGAACATTGAACCGGCACTAAAGGCGATGCGATCTTGTGCTTTGTTGGCAGATATTTTGCTGAGCTCGTAACCGGTCGCATAAGTGCTTTCGCCATCTCCATCGGCATAAAACATCCCAGGTATACCTTCAAACTTAGTTGGGAAAGGCTTAACTTCTGGTTTTAATAAATTAAACGACCAAAGATTAAACCCTTTTGCAGGCAGTACTCTGCTATCTGTAGGGGTGGCAGGATTATAATAATAGGTACTACCAAGCAGTTCAAAGTCATCACTGTATTTACCGACGACATCAAATGCTTTTCCAGCATCTCTTTCGTAATATAGATCACGTCCACCAACAGTCATTGACGCAATGGCACGTTTATTACTATCCCAGATAAGCACACGATCTAGGCTATTGCGTAAATCAGCCGGCATAGGCTTAAAAGGGTGTAAGAGCTCACGCCCATTAACCAATCTGACATCGTCAATATAGATTTCAGTTTTATCTAGGAATTCGCTATAAAATGTCAGTTTCAGGTTGTCGTAGCTTACCGGTACGCCATACTCTTTCATCAGCTTTTCAAGATCGGCACGGGTAAAGGTATATTTAAATGTTGACCAACCATGAATATGCAATGGCAGTTCGCCTATTTTCATACCGCTAAAAAACTCAGGTTTTATATTACTATCATAACTGATATGAATGCTAAGCTTTGACTTCTCTAAGTTTTCGATGTCATTAGATTTGGCTTTAAAGCTCAAGGTGTACTCATCAGCAGTGGGGTCAAGGTTAAAATCGGTTTCAAAGATAGCTTGACCATCAAACTCGACACAACTGGCTTGTTCTTCCGTTTCGGGATCATAACTGGTAAATCGGGCGGCCTTCTTACCAGTTGGCGCATCTGCTAACGTCACAACTTGTGCAAGCTTGCCACAGCGACGCCAATTATTTTTAATCGGCTGCTCAAAGCTGGCATTTTGAATTAAGTTAGGCGCAGGCGTTGGTAGTGCAGGTATTTTGCTTGCATCATAGACATCAGCTATATCCGCTTTTGGATTAGTCGGATTTTTAGGGTCTGTTGGATTTTTAGGGTTAGTAGGGTTTTTAGGATCTGTTGGTTTTGGATTAGTCGGCTTTGGATCCGTTGGGTTTTTAGGATTAGTTGGATTAGTTGGGTCAGGTTTAGGTACGGTTTTTCCGCCATCAGAACCACCGCCTGAATCCCCACCACAGGCTGCTAAAGAGAGGGATATAAACGTGGCTAAAAGCGTTTTACTGAGCCTATTTCCTGAGTAATTTATAAGTTTGTTCATGAAAATGTCCTTTTAATTGAAATGTCTGAGGTTGCTTAAGTCTCGTTAACAATTAACACTCACATAAAACTATTAAAAACGTGATTTAAAGCTAGACGTATACTTCTCTCCGAGTAGACTGTAGGAGTAGTTACTTTCAATAAATATTAATATAACAATACAGCAAGCATAATATATTAAATTAACATGTAAGAAATATGACAGTAATTAAATGGATATTAAATTAATTTTTCAAGGTTATATCGTGTCAATCAATCCTCTATGATTGGCTTATTTAGCGATAAAGAAGGTCGAAAGATACAATTCATCATTTCTTAAACCCTAACTCTATTTTCTATTGTTCTTATACGCTAATTCTATTTTGTATGACAAAGAAAAACCGCCCATACTATGCTATGGGCGGTTGGTTTAATAAGTAAGACTGTTTAAAGAGGGTTAAAGGGTGGGATAGGCGGTACGCAAGGCATCTAGAATTTGATCTTTAGCCGCTTCGTTATAGTAAGCACAAGTGTTTTGATCCTCAACACTCAGATTTTCAAACCCACTCTTCGTATATTCGCCACTATATACTAAGCCATTAGATTCAACGATGGCTTCAAATATGCCGTCATCATCCGCTTCTCTGCCAGCAGCCCAAGGGATACCTGCCCATGTACCTTTAATGGGGTTAATATCTAAGAGGCTGGCTTCTTTATCAAAATCACTATTGTATTCAGGCTCAGAGAAGGAGATGTGATCCATATTATTATTTATAGAACGTATAACCTTGCAACTGGCATTGCCACTGAAAGTACCTTTGGAAAAAGGCAAGTTGTTTAAAGTAGTAACAATAGAGTTAGGAAAGTCTTCTATATCAGTATTGTAAGATAATACATCACCAATTTTTAGACCAGATAGCGACTTATCGTTAAAGGTAAGTACGCTTCTGAAGCCGTTATCTAGAGTATGTACAAGTTGGTTGCCTCTAACGGTTGTACCCAGTATTTGATATTCAATCTTGTTATTATCGACAACAGATACTGAGCTTTCTTGACTCAAGCCCTGACGGGTAAGTATTTGACCATCATATGAAGTATCTTCGGCGATGTTTTCGGAGTTGACTGTTGTATATAAAGACTCAAGGTAATAGGCAACACTGTCAGTTAATGCACGAAACGTATTAAAATATACATTTTCAAGCTTAGAATCAGAGTCTGTATCAATCTCAAAAGCATATCCAATGATACCCTCTTTATTTTGTTCTAATGGTGGTCGGAATGGGGTTTTAGGTGTAATAGGCTTTGGATCGGGTGTGACAACTATAGGCGCAGCAGGTAGTGATGACATAAAGTCATTTGTGATAGTGAAGAAGCTATCATAACTGGTTTTAGTAGCCTCAATACAATTACCGTCATTAATTTTATATACGGCATTCTGAGCTAGAGCAGGGATTTTAATAGCATTAAAGCTGTTGTTGTCAAAGGCAGGTACTAAGGTTAGAGGTGTGTTCATAGGCACTTGCACGCTAAAGTTACCCTTAGCGTCAATACTGCCAGAGTTTTTAAAACCCCGACCTTTAATAGTAGCGAACACTCCTGCAGTTCTACGTTTTTTAGTGTCATGGTCAATAAAGCACCCTTCGACCAAAGCAGGGTATAGGCCCACTGGAATATCTAGGTTCCATAAAGTAAAGTGAGATACTTTGCCGGTATAACTACCGTCTGCTTGACGCGTTGCGACACCATCTTTAACCCAGATTAGTTTGTCTTCATCGTAATACCATAATGGTATAGCCTCTAAATCTTGATCCGTTGAAGCTTCAGGGAACTCTAGCGTTGCTTTTGCGCCATCTTTAAGGTCTAACTCTGCACCTGTACTTGGGTTAGTCAATTTAACATCAATGACACCAACAGTGACTAAGCTTGTCTCATTACTACCATCAGCATTCTGACCTGCAAAAGGCTGGGCAAATGCTTGCGCACCCTCGATAGAGTCTGGATTGTAGTAGTTAGCGGCAATGTTAACGGTTCCAGAATAGGGGTTGCCATCAGCATCCACTACACTGTTAGCAGGAATAGTTACTTTAGCGCCTGACACAGGTAAATTATCGATACCTGTGCTAGCCACAAAAGCAGTCGTTACTTGATCTGCTGACAGCTGTATATCGAGTTTGTAAGCGCCCTCTTTAGTCGCAGCTATCTCTCGTGCCGTGGTTAAATACCCCGCTTTTTTAACCAGTACCACTATATTGTCATTGTCGTCGTCAGCATCTAGAATTGTGGAATAACCACCGTTATTATCGGTGGTTAACGTCTTATTACCAAATTTTATAGTGGCACCAGCTAGCGGATTCCCCGAGTTATTAGTGACCTGACCTTCCAATGATATGCCTTTAGAATCTACTGTATCATCCGGAGTACCATCATTGGGAGTACCAATATCAGGGTTGATTTTGGCATTACTTGAGTCATCGCCACCACAGCCAGTCAAACTAAGTGCTGCTATGATAATACTTACTGTTAGTATATTAAATTTATTCATCAGTCTATCTTTTATTATTAAGTAGGGTTAAGAGAAGAGGCTTATCGAGTCTTTAGTTGCATATAGCGCCAGTAGGCCACACTAATAAGTAGTAGACCCTAATGACGATAAAATCAAAGTCAACTGCTTGATAGAAATCTTGTTAAGAGTTTCTTACAGTAGTGTCTATTTGAGGTATCTGTTCTAAATAATAACTTTTAATATAGATAGGGTCAATCTCAAAGATTTGCTTAGAATGTATAACAGTGCTGCTTGAGCCTTTCAGCATATTTATAGAAAAAAGAAAGTGCAGCAGTGTTCGATTTTATATATTGTAGATTTTGCCAATATATTAAAGAGCGCTATTTAAGTTTGAATTTAATCCTGAGGACTTATGACCGAACCCAACAAAACTCAATACACTGGCAAGATTAACCCTTCCAAATACGCGCACATGCGCTGGATATATTTAGTATTGGGATTTTTATTTTTTATTTTAGGCGTTATCGGTGCTGTATTGCCAGTCATGCCAACGGCGCCATTCATTTTGCTGGCCGCGGCTTGTTGGGCTAGGGGGTCTAAACGCTTTTATCTTTGGTTGATTAATCATGGATATATGGGAAAATATGTCCGAGATTGGGAGGATCATCGAGCAGTGCCACGCCAAGCGAAATGGCTGGCGTGTATAATGATGACTATCTCAGGCACCATGCTCTTCTTTACCATACCCGATAAGTATATTTGGGTGGCATGGATGGTCGCTTTGGTATGCTTAAGCGTGGGTGTTTATTTATGGCGCTTCCCTGATGCCTGACTTCCCCAATGCTATGAGTACCGAACAAAAAGATTGAGTAAAGACCTAAAAGGCTATTCATTGCTAATGTTGAGCAATTAATAGCAGGAAGCGGACAATAAACTTTATTTATTGAAGTATTATAAGCCACGCTACGCACTAATTATGAGCTATTTGCTAATTTAGTCTTTTACAGGTTTATCAAGTTTAACAACCAACACATCACAAGGTACATTAGGCATAATATTATCGACTGTTGCCCCGTTAATCCAAGCAGACAAGCCATGACGCTCATGTCGACCAATGATGATTAAATCTACATTGTTTTTTGTGCAGTAGGTAATAATACCTTCACTACTCGAAATAGCAGTCGTTACTTCCTGACTATCTGCATCCAAGCCATTGCGCTGTAAAAACTTGACCATTTTAGTTTTCGCATTTTCACAACGTTCATCGTCTATTTCATCGTAAAGACTCGCAGCAGGCACCATTTCATAACCAAACCCAACAACGGTGTCTTTTACGATATGTAGTACAGAAAGATGAGCGTTATCTTGACGCGAATGAATGTATTTGGTTTTTCTAGCGACGATATCAGCATCTGCACGTAGGTCAGTAACTAACAGAATATGTTGATAGTTCATAGTGATACCTATAAATGAATAAAAAAGGATTGGAGTAGGAGAGGCGGTAAGTCCTATTAAAGACTCGTTTCTATAATATATGACAAATGCAGCTCGTGTATAGCTAAGTCGCCAAGTCGTGTATAGCAAAATAGCATCTAGAAAAATAGTATTTAAAAAAAATAGTATCTAGTAAGTAAAACAAATAGTATCTAAGCAATACAGAGTTGAATTTAACCTGCCTTTAGTATGTCTGGTTGGTATGTATTAAAAGGCAATGATGACTTTAACTAATTTAGTCAATATTCCATGAACATACCTTTACTGTCAATAGGAGGGACAATTCAATGGAACTACTCACTATTTTATTTATTCCAGGCCTTCGACAGTAAGCAGTGAGGATAACTATAGAATATTATTCTACCAAAAATTTAAAACCATTAAAGTTATTTAAAAATAAAGCTTGCGTTAATCCTAAACCCAGCATATACTGTGCTCCTGCTTAAGAGAAGTCCTGCAGCAAATCATTACCTCGTAGTATTAGCATTAATCCTTCGTTTTAAGATTTACCGTTCAGTAGCTCCAAGCGTTACCGGTCAATATGACCATCATGTTTTAAAATTAGGATATATATATGTCAGATACTATTAAAGGTACAGTAAAGTGGTTTAACGAAGCTAAAGGTTTTGGCTTTATCGCTCCAGAAACTGGCGCAGACGTTTTTGCTCATTATAGCGAAATCGCTAGCTCAGGTTTCAAAACCTTAGCGGAAGGCCAAGAAGTTGAGTTCACAGTAACTCAAGGTGCTAAAGGCCCACAAGCCCACGGTATCACAGCTATCTAATAGCCAGACAACTTAGAGTCATATCAATTTATTGAAACGACTCTAAATCAGTCAAAAAGAAACGAGCCATTGGCTCGTTTTTTTTGGTTTACACTTTCGTGTTTAAAATTTTCGAACAGCAATCATACTATGTTTTAAAGTTTTTTTCTAATAACAGGGCATGCCCTAGCTTAAAGGCTTTTGATTCGTGTATTATGTCATGTTTAAATCAGCTGCCTTATCTTAAATTAATGCTTATTCCGTAAAAACGAATAGCGCAGTTTACTGCAAAATCGGGTATGATAAAGCCTGAGTGTTGTTTAAACTAAAAATATGTCATTAAACCTAAAAACAGTCTTGACCCCTAAAGTTATTTTATTGCGAAGTGCACTATTTTTAGTCACTTTGGCGATATTTATACTGGCTATCAAGACCTTATATGGATTAACGCAGAGTATTAAGTTTTTTGACGTATTATCAGCGCTAGAACAAATTCCTAACACAGATATATTTCTTGCTACCCTCATCGTCGCTTTTGGTTATTTGATATTGACCTTATACGATGCGATTGCCTTCAAACATATGAAAATAACTTTACCGTTTCGTAAAGTTGCCTTAACCTCATTTGTCGCATACGCCATTGGGCATACCATTGGATTGGCAGTATTGTCGGCGTCCGGTGTGCGCTTTAGAATGTATCGGGCCAATAATATTAAAGCTGAGAACATTGCCAATGTGGTATGGCTGGTATCTATGGCATTTACCTTTGGTATTACAACCTTAGTGGCTCTATCTTTAGCCATAAATCCACAGGCGACTGTGATTATGATGAGTCAAATTGATGTTCAAATGGCCGAAATGTCTGTTAGTGTGCCTAGAGTTTTTCGTGATGCAGGAGCAATTCGCGGATTAGGGATTGGGTTATTGTTATTAGTAGTTAGTATTGTGGCGTGGTCAGGAACGGCAGGTCGGCACGTTAAAATTAAGGGTTGGCGGTTTGACTTACCCCCTGCGGGGATGCTAGTCAAGCAAATTGTTATCTCAATTATTGATTTGGCGAGTGTGGCTTTTGTTTTGTATATGTTGTTACCACACGGTGTCGGCATTGGTTATCTAACGGTGTTTTCTGCCTTTGTACAGTCTATGATATTAGCAATTTTAAGTCATGTCCCCGGCGGTTTAGGGGTGTTTGAGTTGACGATGATTGCCTCCTTGCCACAAGTGGATAAAGCTTATCTACTTGCTGTATTACTGGTATTTCGGATACTGTACTACATCCTACCTTTTCTACTTGCTATTATGTTTTTCATCGCACATGAGATTTGGCTGAGATGGCGCCCTCGTTAAGTAATAGCATTCCATCTGTGAGCTATTTATGCCTCATTACCCCTTTACCATGCTCTACCTTATTTTGACTGAATGTCCTGCTGATACGATAAGTAGAGCTAAATGCTAAATGCTTTATGTTGCCTGCTTAACTGTTTAGATTTTCTTAGGTAATCACTGGTTAACGACAGACCCTACTCAGGCTCCAGTATTGCCTCATTGAGCTTCGGACTATGTTGATTACGATTATTTTTAATTACTTGAGCGCATATGCCAAAATTTTAATGACTATTTAATTACTAGCATTGCGATATATGTTACGGTAGGGCAGTAGAAGTAAGAATTTGTATTTATAACCGCTAATTGGCTATTTTCGCCTAAAATAAGCCACTACTTCGTTAAAATTGGATTAAATAAAGTGACTATTCAACCCGAGCTTTTAACTCGATAATGCCTCGTATTGACTTATTTTATTCTAAAAACCCCCTAACTTTAGCTTATAAATATAGGTTCTAAAGTAAATTGAGAGGTTGGCTTCTAATGCTTATCTTAAAATGAGCTGAGTTAATATGATGATTGAATGATCATAAAATTAAAAATAGGTAAGTTGCTGTCGTAGGGAGATGACAAATGGCTAAAGCAAAAATTGTATTTATTGGCTTGGGTAATATGGGCGCACCTATGGTGCAGAACCTCGTCAAGCGTGGCCATGATGTTCGAGCATATGATATATCAAGTGTCGTTAGGGATTCTGTGGCAAAAACAGGTGTGACAGTGGTATCTTCACTTGAAGAGGCTTTATCAGGTGCCAATATGGTTGTCAGTATGCTGAGTGCCAGCGAACATGTTCAAGCACTTTATTTAGGTACAGATACCGAGGATAATAACAACCCAAATAAAGGGGTGTTTGAACAGCTTTCAAAAGGTACCTTAGTGATTGACTGTAGCACGATTGCAGTTGAGCAGGCCAAAAGTTTAGCCGCACAAGCCAATAAGCTAGGGATTGATTATGTGGATGCTCCGGTATCAGGCAGTATTGGCGGTGCAAGAGTTGCTAAGCTAACCTTCTTAGTGGGCGGCAATGATGCTTTATATGCTAAAGTTAAGCCTATTTTGATGTGTATGGGCACCAAAGTTCATCATGCAGGGCCTAGCGGTGCAGGTCAAGCGGCTAAGATTTGTAATAACATGATGCTCGGTATTATGATGAGCGGCGCTGCTGAAACGTTAAATTTAGGTCAGAAAAACGGTGTTAATCCTGCCGTTTTGACCGATATTATGATTCACAACTCTGGTCGCAATTGGGCGATAGAAGTTTATAACCCATATCCAGAAGTGATGTCAGTGGGTGTTCCATCGAATCGTAATTATATGAATGGTTTCTCGAGTGCTAATATGTACAAAGATTTAAATTTAGCGTTACAGGTTGCGCAAGCATCAGGTGCAAAATTACCAATGGGAGCGCGTGCAACTGAAGTATATAAAGCGCATATGGAAGAGCACGGTGATAAAGATTTTTCCAGCATCATGGCCTTGCATGATCCCTCTGTATTGGATCGTTAAATAAGCGCTATGCGGTTTTTTTACAGCCTGTTTTATTAGCAAATATTCTCTAATATTGTTTAGCCATTTGTCTGCCTTAATTGCGACTTATGGCCTGCGATTACTTAATGGCAGGATTATGTATAAAGCGGTTGTTTATAAAGGCTTTGTATTCAAAAATAGTGTATGGCAAAGTTGTATATCAATGATACAGCCCTTTTTATGCTTAGTGGAGCGTATGCTGAGCGGGGAATATGTTAAATAGACGCTATTTGATGACTCAATTTTTACTTACTCAGTTCATTCTTACTCTATTTCGAAAAAATTGCTTTAGCCAATCTAAAGGTATTGCAATGAGCTTCGATGACATCCTCAATATCTGCTGAATAACCGCCACCCATGACCACTGCAATGGGAATATTATGGGTTTTTGCTTGATTCAACACAAATTCATCACGTCTCTTACACCCCGCTAAGGTCAGTGCCAACTTACCGAGCTTATCCGTTTTTAACACATCGACTGCGGATTGATAAAATATCATATCGGGCTGATGTTGCTTGAGAAGTCGGGGTAACGTCTGTTTTAATGTATTCAAATAGGTTTCGTCATCGGTATCATTCGGTAAAGCAATATCTAAGTCAGAAGGCGGTTTACGAAACGGATAATTTTTATCCCCATGCATACTAAAGACAAACACTCTTGGCTCTTGCGCCATGATAGAGGCGTTACCATTACCTTGATGAACATCTAAATCCACTATCAGTATTTTATGGGCTTCTCCGCGCGCCAGTAGAAGATTGCTTGCAATACAAACATCATTGAACACGCAAAACCCCTCACCGTGATCAGCAAAGGCATGATGTGTACCGCCTGCTATATTTAATGACACGCCATACTCTTTTGCAAACAGCGCACACTCATAGGTGGCATGCGCAATATAACGGCCTCGGTTGACCAACTCAGGCGTCATCTCAAAACCAATGGCTCTGGCTTCTTTACGAGTGAGTGTTTGGTGCTTAAGCTTATCCCAATATTCTGAAGTATGGGTGGTTAATATCTCTGCTTCACTCAGCCTTTTGGGAGCAAAAAAGTTATCTTCTGTGAGCGTACCTTCTCTGATTAAACGTTCTGGAATAAGGGTATATTTTTGCATTGGAAAACGATGATTTTCAGGTACGTTATATTTATAAATAGGCGAGTAGGCGACTTTTAGCATAGGGTTTGGGAATAGGGCTTTCGGCAATAGGATTTCAAGGAGTATAGTTTTAAAGAGAATAGTTATAAAGAGTATAGCGTTATCAATACAGTTCGTTTTTACAAATACAGTTGCAAGACAACTGTATTATGGTGTGGCCTAAGAAACAATCAGGTTGTATGGGTTACTGTATAGTATCGGTTACCATATAAAAAGTATGTTCTTTTTGTGCTTTATACAGCTGCTCAAGGGTATTTTCCAATTCAAACTTTGCGGCATCACTCATAACCAGCTCACTAAATAGAGGCGAGAACGACGAGGTCATCGCTATGACGCCTTTTAATAAGAAATTAATAACCTTAGGTGGAATGCTCCCCTCGTTGGTATCGATAATGGGCTCCAAATCTAAAGCATTTTTAAAGCGAATTTCGCCATCGCGAATGTCGATCTCAACATTCCCTAACATCATGTCATAGTTAATCTGTGCTGCCAGTGTTAATCCAGCACTTAAATGTGACTTGGGCAAATGAAATGGCAAAATACCGTACATAGCGAGTAGTTGGGTATGTTCATGAATACGAATGACGCATCCCCACTCCATAATACTGGCGCTGCTATGAGAATCATCCTCATTTTCGAGCTGAAAATTATGACCAGACTGGTTGTTGGTTGGCTCGCTATAATGTTTCATCGCCATCGAAATATGGTGCACATTATGACGGCGTGAGTGGCTGTCTTGTGCTGTATTTTGGTTTGTATCATTCGTTAGGGAATCAGCTATGAAGTCATCGTCACGCTGCCGAGTCTGTTGGCTAGTCGGTTTATGATAATGATACGATAGGTTATTGGTCTCTAAAAACTCTAAAACAGCGTCGGTAATGGGCTGCTGAGAGGGTTTACGTTGTTTTTGATTGTGAATTAAATTGCTTGAGGTGTCAGGGTTAAAATTTACTGATTCTGAGGCTATTTTCTGAGTAGCCGATTGACGGGATAGGGGTGTAGGCTGGCTAACATCATCCTGTTTATTCAAAAAAAAGCGACCCTGGTTCACTTGTGAATCATTGTCTGCCTTCTGTATCTCTACTAATGCTGAGAGTGGATCAGACGAGTTAGAGGTCTTAGAGCGAGAAGAAGCATCAGAGTAAGAGGAGGCCTTCTTAACCGTCTTTTTTTGGTTAATAGTAAATATTTTTTTCAAACGTTGCCATAGTGTTTTCGGTTTATTTGAACTCATAATAGGACAATAGGTTAGTTATGGGTCGGGGTTTGTTATACTATTACTTTCAATGTGCTATTCACTTATATGACGTCGTTAAAACATATTGCAATAGTGGATAAGTCACAAAAAAAAGCCAGTGAATGCAAGCTGTCATCTCGCAGCTGTAGATTATGGGGATCTGCTCTTTAAGTCTCCTTTCTTATACCGCTTGATAAATATGTATGGTAAACCAAAAAATGCCACTGACACTTAAACAAATTGACCAAAGATCCAGTAAACTCAATAATTCTGAGGCTGGTAAGCCTGATGAGGGTTGTATATTAGAGCTAAGAGAGTTGACTGTACAACGTGGCGACTTTCCGCTTTGTCAGAAGGTAAATTTGTGTCTAAACTCTGGAGATATATGCCATCTAATTGGTGCAAATGGCACAGGTAAAACAACATTGATGATGCAGTTAGTAGGCTTATTACCGCTGATTGAGGGTAAAGTGTTTTATCAAGGTATTGAACAGATGCCCAATGCGCCGTTATATGTTTCTCATCAATTGGGCATACATCCAAGTCTGACAGTCTCTCAAAACCTTACTTTTTTGTTGAATCTTTACGGAATTAGTCCTAGCAGAGATGAGATCAATGATGCTTTAGATTGGGTAGGTTTAACTGGATTTGAGCATATGAGTAGCAATCAGCTGTCAGCAGGCCAAACTCGCCGAGTAACGCTAGCCCGCCTTTATTTAATGACCCCGCAACACACTCCTATCTGGTTACTTGATGAACCCTTTACTGCCTTAGATGTGAGTATGGTAGATAGAATGGGGCAACGCTTGCAGCAGTTTGCAAACTTAGGTGGGGCTGTGTTTATGACCAGCCATCAACAGGTTAATATCGCGACTAAACAATTAAATTTGTCTGATTTTGTGCCTGAATATATGTTAGATGAAGACTATATGCCATACAAGGGTAATGAAGATTTAGAGCAGAGCACAAATAGCGATCTTTGCAATAGTCCAACTGTCATAACTCATCATACCCGTCAGCAGGTAAATATCAATGAGCCATTAAATAACGCTGATAAAGTAAATAAGAAGGTAAATGAGAGCTTAAATAACAGGCGAGAGGTCTCAAAATGACAGAGCAAACATCTTTGGGCACCTCTCAGCATCATCACATAGGTATTGGAACACGGCAATTATGGCGGCGTGAATGGCAAGTTAAACAACAAGGTGCTGTACAGTGGCTATATCCATTAGTGCTATTTTTAGTCATTATTACTTTATTTCCATTAGCGGTTGGTAGTGAGCCACAATTGTTACAGCGTTTAGCCGTGCCTGCGGTATGGATAGCTGCTTTATTATCCTTAATAATGGGTGTTGAGGATCTATTTAAACCGACTTTTGATAATGGTACCTTGGCTCAGCTTGTGGTATCCAAGGCATCGCTGCCTATTTGGGTATTAGTAAGGTTGACCATTCATTGGATTTTTAGTAGTGGCTTGGTGGCAGTATTAAGTTTGCTTGCCGTGCCACTATTTGGTCTTTCTTGGGGTAATGCCGCAGTATTATTGATGTCAATCATAGTGGGTAGTCCAATGTTACTCATGCTCTCCGCAATTGCAAGTAGTCTAACGTTATCTCTAAAAAATGGTGCAGTAATGGTGCCACTTATTGCCTTACCAATGCAATTGCCCGTTTTGATATTTGCGACGGGGGCAGTGGATTTATATGCGTCAGAATTAAATGGCTTGCCTGTTTTCGCATTACTTGCTGCGGGTAGTATTGCCTCAATTATTATTATGCCTTGGGTAATTGCCATGACGCTTAAGATGTCATGGCTTAACTAGGTGCTTTTTTTGCTATAATAGTTTACCTACAAAGCTTAAGAGAAACTTCTAAGCGTGTATTAGGTAGATTATTACAACAATGGTTCACGATGATAACGGGTTTAATTACCTTAATTTTTATCTTATTGCTGGCATCTTAGAAGGTGCACTTAAAGCGTCTCTATAACCTAACTATTGTATTCTGGCTTACAAGGTCGTTTATTATGCCAAATGCCAAACCGACGTCAAAACCCAGCTTTTTATCTCGCTTGTGGCAAGGTTTTTTGATAACCGTAGGCACACGCGAGTTTTTTCGCATTTTTTCGCCTTGGGTTAAGTGGTTAGCTGGATTATCGGCAATACTTATTACTATGGGTAGTATTTGGGGGCTAGGTTTTGCTCCACCAGACTATTTACAAGGTAACAGTTACCGTATTATCTTCATTCATGTACCAGCAGCTGGTGCTGCATTATCTATCTATTTTGCGATGGCAATATTAGGGGTGATATTTTTGGTATGGAAAATCAAAACAGCTAATTTAGTTGCCCAAGCGCTTGCACCTATCGGTTTTCTGTTGTGCGTCTTAAGCTTAATTACGGGTTCTATCTGGGCTAAACCCACATGGGGAACCTTTTGGGTGTGGGACGCGAGATTAACATCGATGTTAATTCTGGCTTTTTTATATGCGGGTGTCATGGCTTTATTTGCTGCTTTTGAGCATACGCCTAACCGAGGTAAAGCGGCAGCAATTTTATCAGTGGTAGGTGCGGTTAATTTGCCTATTATTAAATATTCTGTTAATTGGTGGAATACCTTACATCAAGGTGCAACCATTACAATTACCGAAGCGCCAAAGATGTCTCTAGATATGCTAGCGCCCCTATTACTGATGATACTCGGTACCTATATATTGGTTGCGGCCTTAGCTATCTATCGAACCAATACTTTGATTTTAAATCGTGATCAGAATAAAGCATGGGTAAAAGAATATGTGCGTCAATTTCGTTAGAAAACGCCATCCCTTTGGTCAATGAGATATGTCATTACCATCAGTGAGTATTTTGAATCGTATGCAATGATAAAACAAACCTAAAATCTGCTAAAGGTTCTCTAAATGTCTATTAAACAACTCTAACAGCTAATATGAACAGAGATAACAGAGGACACCAAAAAACAGAATAAGCGAGTTTGAATAAGGTCATAGCTAGATCATTTTAAAGTTACATTGTATTTGAAAGATGTAAAAGCTATGGCATACGAGAGGTTGTAAATCTGACGTATTTAACCCGCTTAACGTCTAATTATAGGAGAGAGCAGTGCAGCCCTATTTTTATAGTGTTCAAGAATTTATCGCCATGGGAGAGCATGGTATTTACGTGTGGAGCACGTGGGGGCTTACTTTTGTTGTTGTTATCGGTTTTATTATACATAGCGTAATGCAGCGTCGTCGTTTAATAAAAACGTTGAATATTCAGCAAGCACGGCAACAACAACGTCAAAAGTCGACCCGCAGTTAACTCACTAATTAAACCAATTTTTATATATTATAGGCAATCCTATGAATGCTGTTCGCCGTAAAAAACTTATTTGGGTCGCTGCCACATTGGCAGGCGCTATCATTGCCGTCGTGTTAGTTATTTATGCGATTGATCAACAAACCGACTACTATTATGATCCAACTGCAATTGCGTCTGGAGAAGCACCACAAAATAAACGAATTCGTGCAGGTGGTATGGTTGTTCAAGATAGTGTTAAACGTGATCCAAACAATGATTTAAAAGTACAGTTTGAGATTACTGACTTTGGTGCCACTGTCCCTGTTACTTACCAAGGCATTTTGCCAGATTTATTCGCTGAAAATTCAGGGGTGGTTGCCACTGGAAAAATGCAGGGAGATGTTTTTGTTGCCAGTGAGGTATTAGCGAAGCACGATGAAAACTATATGCCGCCTGAAGTGGCTGCTTCTTTAAAGAATAAGCATGTCGACAAGGGAGTTTCTCCAGATTCTGAACAATTTATCCCAGCTATACCGGTAAAGAAAAAGTCAGAAATGGGAAATCACTCAATGCAAACTTTAGAGCAATAAGCGATATTTTTTATTTTATCGGCTAAATAGTGTGTTGAGCCTATGTAAAATAAGTTTTGAATAGCTTTGTTAAATAACCCAGAAGATTTTGATAGGAGGTAATGATAGGCCATAGCAAGATACCATTATGTATGGCCTGTTGAGTAATGTATTAGAGATCGCGCTAAGCTTTTGACTTGTTTTTAGTAGGTAGTATCACAAGAAAACGGGTTTGACCATTGTAGGTGTCAGTAAGAATATTTCCATGGTGCGCCTCTACAATTTGGGATACAAGCGACAATCCTAATCCAGAGCCTTTGTTATGCTGTTGCAGCCGTACAAATGGGCTGAAGATCTCGGCACGTTTGTTTAAAGGGATGCCTTTACCGTGATCAATGACGGCAATCACGGCAAAGTTTGGTGCGACCGCTTGCTCAAGCTTAGCAGGTTTAGGGCGACGCAAGCGCTTGGTAAATGAGCTGTCATTTTTCTTGCTTTCTTTTGCGAAATCGCCTTCTCCTATTTGAGGGGTCACTGCAGACTTTTTATCCTTATCGATCTTAGGGTCAGAATCTGCAATAACTTTTCCATTATTCTCAACATAAGAGGTGTCTTCGGATGTTAGAGACGAGCCACTCTCTTTAGTGGGTGTGTTGATTACGCTCTGGCTATCGCTTTGACTGTTTATTTTTGAAGTAGGAGCGTCATTAGCCCTTTGGTTATCGCTATCGCTTCCATCAGCGTTTCCGGCGGCAGGTTCAATTGCTAAGCTATTTGATGTGAGAGTAAGGGCATCCATTGCCTCAATCAAGTGCTTAGGCGGTATTAGTGCCTCTGATTCGCTGACTGCCCCGTATAAATGCACTTCTATGGGCGGCGTGCCGTGGATCATGGCATTATTCAATAAGTTTCGAATGAGGTGAATGAGTAGCTTTGGTTGACCTTCTAAAACAATAGACTGACCATAAAGCTTAGCTTCTGGATAATGCTGACATTCCTGATTGACTAATTCATATAAGTCAAAACGCTCGCTTTGCTGTGCAACATGACCAGCATCAAGACGACTGACAAGCAAGATGCTCTCTACTAAGTCGTTCAAGCCGGTTAAATCACGATTGACCGCTTGTGCACGTTTGTGAAATTTTTCTTGAGACTCTGTTGGTAATTGCTTTACTAACATCTCCATCATTTCAATCTGCAAGCGAATGCGTGTAATAGGGGTGCGTAATTCATGAGATGCATGTGCTAATAAAAGATTATTGGCATTAATTAATTGCTCTATTTTCTGCGCCGCTTGGTTAAACCCTTTAGCTAAGCTTGCAATTTCATCAGTACCATTAGCAGGTACTCGAACGCTAAAATCACCTTCACCTAACTGCGCCATTTGACCGCTCATCTTATTGATTCGCCATGTCATGGAGCGAGCTATCCACCAAAGTACGCCAGTCATAATAACTAATAATGCCAAGGTTCCAGTAAATAGGTTCAGCATAGCTGATATCTCTGAACGCTTTGGCGGGTCTCGGGGTTCGTAGAGCAGAATATAACCGCGGTCGCCCATAGACTGCACACTTACTTGCTCAGTTGGAGAAAAAGTAGGCAACATGCGAAGTACCCAAGCGGGATCTTTGGGCAACATTGTGGGTAAGTCACTATCATCAGTTTGAACAAGCAGTTTGCCGTGACGATCGTATAAACCCATTTTAGCTTGTAGAGATTCATCAAAAATATCTAGGCTTTTTTTGATAACGGCGAGCATAAAACGAGCTTGTAAGCGCTCGTTCATAGTGATGGCATTATCTAATTCATCAACAAAGGGGTCTATTTGTCTAACGATTTGTGTGGCTAGTACCTGCCAACGTGTATTCGCTGAGTTATCATGGACTAAGTGAGTTAAGGCAATCATAGACACAGCAAACAAAACCAGTGTCATCATGACACTGGCAAATAGTTTACTAAATACTGTTTTAAGACCAAACCGCTGCATAGTCATATTAGCATGCTGCCACATTAATGCTCACAGAAGCATCATTATAAGCGATGTTAACCTTCATATTAATAGGTATTACACTTGATCAGTAGCAAACTGATAGCCTACACCGCGTACCGTAATAATACGTTTGGGCTGGCGAGGGTTGTCTTCTATTAATGCACGTAATCTTGAAATGTGCACATCAATGGCTCGGTCGATGTTGTCTGAGCTATCGTCGTTTGGCATTGCTTGCCATAGTTGCTCACGGTTTAGTACTTTGCCTGAATGAGTCGCAAAGTAGTGCAGAAGCTGGAACTGGTGAGTCGTTAATCGAACAGGCTTATCATCAATAGTGACTTCATGACTATCTGGAAACACGCTTAAACGTCCAAAAGTCAGACTGTCGGATTCACCATCGGCTTGGTTTGGCTGTTCATGACGGCGTAGCACTGCACGGATACGTGCCAGTAACTCACGTGGCTCAAAAGGTTTAGCTAGGTAATCGTCAGCTCCCATCTCAAGCCCTAATACACGGTCAGTTGTATCCCCTTTAGCTGTCAACATAATAATGGGAACTTTATTGGTGTTGTTGTTTTTGCTGCCACGAATGTGCTGACATACCTGCATACCATCCATATCAGGCAACATCAAATCTAGAATAATGAGGTCGATGCCACGCTCTTTAGTATCTAAAATTTCAAGTCCTTCAGTACCTGTCAGGGCATGATGAACCTCATAGTAGTTCATCGATAAATAGTCGCTGATAAGTTCAGCTAAGTCAGGATCATCTTCAATTAATAATATTTGCTTGCTCATAAGAAACCTTAAATTTTCATTTTTCGAGGTATAAAATGCTGATTAGTTCTATCACTGTATTTATCGTTAATTCTAACGGATGCCGAGACAATATTATCAAATGATAAATTGTGGGCAAAGTAGTCAACACAGCATTAATCCTTTATCGATTTATTTAGAATAACTATATGACAGCCGAATTTGACTGACTGTATGGTTTATAATGCCTAATTAGTAGCCATACTAACAAGACACTGTTTGTTACTATTTTTGGCTAATGTTACGCTAAACCCTATTGATTAGATTTTGTAACCTATATTTTATAGCAAAGATAGAAGATAGGTAGGGTAGTAAAAAGATCCCTTTCTATTGATGTTACTAGGTTTAGGATGTTGGATTGGTATAAGACATCTCTATTTTGTGCCGTTGCTTTTGACAGTGTTCATTGTGACATTAATTATAACCTTTAGTATAAACGTGTCAGTGAAATTTTACAGTATTAAATGTGATATATATTGAGTGAGACTAAATCTAATAAAGACATGTAATGAGAACATTAAATAGTTGGGCTAAAGTCAATTAAGTATTCAAATAACTCATACAAGTAACTAATTTAACTTCTAATTAACTAAGCAAATCATAAGGGTCTTGAAGAGGCGATTCAAAACCTTGATGACAATAGGTCTAGTCAGTTTGAAAAGCTGATTTTTGAAATTAACATAACTTTATGACTAGGCCTTTAAATGCTGTGTAGCAGTCTAAATACCGTTGGTACCTTATAAGTCCTTTGTTCAAGGCATTGCGCCTTATTTTTTCTAGATAAATAGTATAAGATATGTTAAAAACATTCCATAAATACTAACACTTAAGCATCAAAGCATTTAAATGATAGGGAAACCCGAATGGACATTAATTTTGACGGTCTTAAAGTCATGATCATTGATGACTCTAAAACAATTCGACGTACGGCAGAGACATTACTACAAAAAGTAGGATGCAAGGTGGTTACTGCGGTTGATGGCTTTGATGCTTTAGCAAAAATAGCTGATCACAATCCAGATATTATTTTTGTAGATATTATGATGCCACGTTTAGATGGCTATCAAACCTGCGCACTTATTAAAAATAATCCAAAATATTCTGATAAGCCAGTGATTATGCTGTCTTCTAAAGATGGGTTATTCGACAAAGCGCGTGGCCGAATTGTCGGTTCTGACGAATATCTAACCAAGCCCTTCAGTAAGGATGAGTTATTTGAAGCCATACAGCAGTATCAATAAATGAAAAATACAGTTTAGTGAATGAGAAATGCAGTACTGTTTAAGTAACAATATCCCTAAAGCCACTTAACTATGTTTTGGTTTTGGTCGAACGGTATGTTTTGGTCAAATTATATAAGTCATTAAATACGAAGTTGTCATAACAGTTGTATTTTTATTGTGGAGTAACGCCTTGGCTTCAAGAGGGTTTATTGAATTATTACGTCTTGCAGATCTCGCTGAGTCGCGTAAGAGTGGTCATCACAATTTAAACCATGCACAGTGGCTAGGTGTGGGCTTTGAGGTTGCCGGGCAGTGTTTCGTTGCCCCAATTGGTGAGGTAGCTGAAGTGCTTGCGATGCCAATAGCAATAACCCAAATCCCACTATCTCAATCTTGGTTAGTTGGGATTGCAAATGTTCGAGGTCGTTTATTGCCTTTATCCGATTTAACTCAATTTTTGAACCTTGAGCCTTCAGCTATTAGACTAAGACATCGCAAAGTTTTAGTTATAGATCAGCCTGAGATTTTTTCAGGCATTCTGATCGATAAAGTGTTAGGCATTAAACAGTTTGATCGTAGTGATTATGTGGCTGAATCTTTACCTTCGGACTCGCCTTTTTTACCGTATAACCATGGTAAGTTTTTAAAAGAGGGTGAAGAGTGGGCCGTTTTTTTGCCCAGTTTGTTAACCAAAGATGCTCGATACTTAGAGGCAGCGATTTAGTTAGCCATTATTAGATTGAAAAATAAGGCTGAGAACAAATACATCAGCTTGATAGCCTATATAAAGGCATTAAGTTATTTCTTTTGAGGATACCCTCCCATGAATAATGCAGCTAAAACACCTGCAATAAATACTGACCATGCCCAAGAAAGAAGAACACTTTTTGAAGTTGATGGCGAGCATAAAAAATGGTTTTATACCTTAGGGGCATTGTCCATATTGGCATTTACTATCTTAATAGCTCTCATTTTTTCGTTAAATAGCGTAGTTGCCAATGTTAATCTATTTTCCCATTCAGAAGTTGTTATCCCCGCGGTATTGTTTTTATTAAGTTTTATTGGTGCTCTTTTTGCCTTATACCAGCTATATAGAGTAAGAGGCGAAACTCAGCGATTATTGATTGAGAAAGAGACACTACGACAACGCCAAAATATGGAGATTGAATCTGAGCGGGCGCGTAAAATCCAAGAAGAGAATGAGCAAAATGAAGCGGCCATTGTCAGGCTTTTAAGTGAACTAGAAGACTTAGCAGAAGGTGATTTGACGATTAGTGCAACGGTGTCTGAGGACTTCACTGGAGCAATTGCAGAATCCGTAAACTTTGCCATTGATCAACTGCGGCAACTCGTCTTGGCTATCAATAAAACGGCCATAAGAGTTGCTCAGTCTTCTGAACAAACTCAACTTACTGCCGTTGAGCTTGCTGAAGCATCTGAGCATCAGGCCCAAGAAATAGCTGGCGTGTCTGCTGCTATTAATGAGATGGCGGTATCGATTGAACAGGTTTCCTCTAATGCGACGGAATCAGCCATTGTTGCTCAGCGTTCTGTTGCCATTGCTCATAATGGTGCAGAGGTAGTTCAGCGTTCCATTGAAGGTATGGACAATATTCGTGAGCAGATTCAAGAAACATCTAAGCGAATTAAGCGGTTAGGAGAGTCATCACAGGAAGTTGGGGACATCGTTGGCTTGATTACTGACATTGCAGATCAAACCAATATCTTAGCGCTAAATGCGGCCATTCAGGCATCAATGGCTGGAGAGGCTGGACGTGGTTTTGCTGTAGTTGCTGATGAGGTACAGCGGTTAGCGGAACGCTCAGCTAATGCTACCAAACAGATTGAGTCACTGGTTAAAACCATTCAGGCTGATACGAATGCCGCCGTTATCTCTATGGAGTCAACGACAACAGAAGTGGTTAGAGGGGCTCGCTTAGCTAAAGATGCAGGTGAAGCGTTACAAGAGGTGCAAACTGTTTCAAATGTTTTAGCAGAGTTAATTCAAAACATCTCCAATGCTGCACAGCTACAGGCCTCATCTGCCGGTCATATCTCTAAGACGATGAATGTCATTCAAGATATTACCTCACAAACGTCTTCAGGAACACTAGCGACTGCTCGTTCGGTGGGTCAGCTTAACGAAATGGCATCTTCTTTGCAAGAGTCTGTATCAGGCTTTAAATTGGATCATACTGATGAGGTACTATTGAGAGAATAATGTCTTTTTTTATAACTTGGTATTCGGATTTACATAGCATTAGCATAATTTGCATGTTCATGTTTGGAAATGCCTTAGATAACAAGCGGTGCAGCTTGATTACCTATTAAGTAGTATATGACTAGGAAAATATAATGACTAATCAGCTTAATTTATTGGTTACAACAGAGTGGTTGTTCCCAGTATTAAAAGAGCAGCTAATGACACTCCATAATAAGCTGAAGCTTTCCTTGGACGTCCATGAGCTAGCTTTAGTAGCTGATGAATATCACAGGCTTTATGATACCTTTAAAGTAGCTCGGCTGGCTACGTTTGCTAATTTAGCACTGATGATTGAATCGACATTCAAGGCTATCGGAAAAGAGCAACTATCGTCGCAATATATTTATAAATCATTGTACGCCAGCAATCTGTTACTGAATGAGCTAACCTTTTTTGTGCAAACGGGGTCTTATCATAAAACATTAATTGTAGAGCATCAAAAAAAATTGCAAGACTTATTAGTTGCTAATCATGTATGGCTTGTGAGCCAAGATCATCGATTGGTAATAGAGAATGAGGCGGCTGTACCAAACCAGCAGCCATTATCCTCAACGTTTATGGATGACGTGCCATACCAAACAGTTAATTCATGCTATCTATATAAATATATTGAATTGCCAGAAGATATTGAAAACGTCAAGTTATCTTCTAAAAAGTGTAGCATGCTGCTAACCGCATGGCGTTATTCGCTGAATAGTTTGTTTAGTAGGGGTAGTCAAAATGATGACAGATTTGAGGTATGTCTTACTTATTTGCAAAAAGTAGTTCACTACTTAATAAATGATGCGTATGCCCGGAATGCTACAGATCGTGCCAAGTTGTGGTATGTTGTTAAGCAATGGTTAGCGAGCTTACCGGTAAATAATGTTCCAGTATCTGCTTACACACAGGTATTGGCAAACTTGGATAATTTGATTTGTGCTCAATGTGGTGTAAGTGGGAAGACCAGTATTGTAACAGATGACTATTTGGCAAGTCCTAATTTGGTAAGTCATTCGGTAAGTCATAAAGATGCTGAAACTTGCCTAATTGATATTTATATCCATCTTTCAAGTTTAAGTTCAGTGACCAAACAGGCTGAGCATGTATTAGCCAGCATTAATAATGGGACTGAACATGACCATGCATTATTACCACGAGTTATGCTACTGATCAATCTCGCTATAGAGCAGCTGGAGTCGCGGCAAGACGTTGAGGTAGTGTTGAAAGATGTGCAATCACAACTAATGAGTCGAGGATGGAGACAGCTATCGCAGCAGGTAGAGGAGATTATAGATCAATGTTGTCATCCTGCTAACGATGCCTCTAATTCAATTGCAACAGAGGCGCTACACAGTCTGTATAGCACAATCGAAAACATGTATAAGATGATTGATTTGAAGGTTGATCAGCAAATAGCCAGTTACTCGCCCCCTTTATATAAAAAGAAAGATAAAAACATAAACTATCTAGATAACATATCTATAACTAACATATCTATAACTAATAGTAGTGTCATTAAAGGTACCCGTCTTAACACTGATTTAACAGAGCCCGCCTCTTTACCAGCCAATCAAAATAAAGCGTCTATTACTGATGTTGTTAGTACGCCGTCACTTTATGAAGCACGTATTGCACTTGATAATATAAAAAATGCCTATCGCGACTATTTATACCATCATGACGCTCAATTATTAAACAACACAGAATCACTCGCTAAGTTACGTCAGTTATTTAGCGTGATGCTCAGTGATGACCTGATAGCAATAGTTGTTCGTTTAAAGCGTTTATTTGAGAACATATTCACTTATGACCTTAATCGTATTACATGGGTTCTTGCCGAAAACATAACTGACTCATTGGCTCTGCTTGAATTGTTTATGGACTTTCTGGCTCTGCACACCTTTGATAGCCAACTATTAAAGCTAATTAGTGATCGCATGATTGTAGCAGAATCTCTTGTTATTCAGCTAATTGATGACCCAGATATTGAAAAAGGCGATTGGGCGACTTTAAAGGTTCAGCGATTACAAGAAAACAAAAATGTTATTCATTATGATGATAATGGAGAGATTACCTTAAATGATGCAACTACTCATGTTGTGTCTACTACACCTCAAGAATCAGAATCGCTAAATGCCCTAAAAGACTCCCTTAAAGAAGACACATTTGATATGGATGAGGTTATCCGTGATGTTTTTGTAGAGGAAGCTAAGGAGGTTCTTGAAGCACTAGATAAGTATTTACCAGAATGGCAAGCTGATCCAGAAGATACAGAAGCTCTGAGCCAAATCCGACGTGGATTTCATACTCTTGAAAATTCAGGACGTATGGTAGGCGCTCATAGCGCCGGCGACATTGCATGTGTTGTTGAAAGTATGCTCAACCGTATATTAGATAAGACAATATCGGTTACCGAAGAGATGATAGGTTTTATTGGGGAAAGTCGTACACATGTCCAAATTCTAGTCAACGACTTTGCAAATCAGCGACCTGCCTCAATAGATACGGCTTTGGTTATATTCAAAGCGAAAAATCTACTAAAAGGTCGCCCTATCAATGAGGGTGTAGGCGAACTCAACCCTAATAATGCTGAGTTTATGGCAACTCAAAGTAATGACTCTTTGATTTTTATGAAGGACAAATCTATTGAAAATGAGGGTAGAGACCGCGTACAACAATCTAAGGGTACTAGTGCTCATGATGTTCAATTAAATCAAGCTTATGAGTCAAATAATGAGCGAAATGAGCCGAATCTGCCAGACGTGTTGCTACCCTATTTGGCCAATGCCATTATTGCAAAAGATACAAGCGACGCCGACCAAGATATTAAAGATATTTTTGTTGAAGAGGCCGGTGAAGTATTGGACGAGATTATACCCCAATTCAATGAATGGAAGGGGGCTCACGATAGGAGATACCTTATAGAGGTAAGGCGTGGGTTTCACACTTTAAAAGGCTCAGGGCGGATGGTGGGTGCTAACTACTCTGCAGAAGTCGCTTGGGCGATAGAAAATATGCTTAATCGTATTTTAGATAACACCATCGAACCGACGTCTGATATGCAGTTATTGGTCGAAGACGTATTAGAAAGTTATCCTGCTATGATATCGGCTTTTGAACACGGTACAGATAACTATCCTGAAAAAATGCCATTGTGGATAGCTTGCGCTAATGCATTCAGTAAAAATTTGCAAAGCCAATTCGACTATCAAACCGTTATGGCCAATTATGAGGTTGATTCCACAGTTGATGAGCCAGTAAAGGCATTGGTCAATAATGAGTTAACTGAAAAAAAAAGTGACGAGAAAGGCGAACATATATGTTTGATAGATAGGGCGGATTATGACAGCTCCAATTTAAAGAATAGTGTTGATTTAGACTGTCAACAGGATCAGGAAAAACAGGTCTCATCTACCGAGTTAAGCGCAACCCCTAGGCAATTAGAAGATATTGAGTTTGAGCAAATCGGAACTGAACCCGAACTATTAGCATTTTTTTTAGAAGAAGCACAAGAGATTGATGACGAAATCAGTGCTATATTCAGCGCGTGGTCACAAACACCAACAGACGTAGAATTGCTTGAAGTCTTGCAACGTCATCTGCATACGATTAAAGGCGGTGCGCGTATGGCGGGTATTCGTAGTATTGCTGATTTAGCGCACGAAGCTGAAACCCTTTATGAAAATTTCTTAAAAGGGCATATTCAGCCTTCTCGTCAGTGGGTAGAGGTAATGCAAGGTGTTCAAGATATACTCACCTCGCAAGTGCAACAGGTGCTATTAACTGGGAACTCTTATTATGCAAACCACACTGTTGACCAGTTGCGAAGCTTGGCAAAATCTAAAGAGATTGACGAGAATTTTGCTCTATGCCCTCCAAAGATTACACAGACTAAAGATGCTAAAACAGTAGCGCTTCCGATTCAAAACAGTGCTCTTTTAAATGAGCAGTCTGCGAACATAAGTAGTAAGGACTTAACATCAGAAGAGCATTCTGAAAGCTTAAGTAAGCTAGCCCGTTTAGATAATAAAGGTTACTTAAACGATCAAACCACCGTTCAACTTGATTTTAATCGTCTTAAATTAGAGTCTTGGCATGGCAATGAGCCAGACTCTGATATTTTGTCGATTTTTTTGGAAGAAGCACAGGAGCTTATTGATAGCAGTACCCAACATATGCAGTCATTTTACAAAGACCCAAATAACAAAGCAGCATTAAAAGAGTTGCAACGCGAATTCCACACCATGAAAGGTGGCGCCCGTATGGTATCAGCAAACGGTGTTGCAGATCTTACGCACCACATGGAAACCGTATTAGAGAGTTTATTAACACAAAATAATCTGGCTACTACATACATAACTCGGCTACTGCTAGCTTGTCAAGATTGGTTAACTCAAGCCATATTATTACTCAGAAAAGGTGTCAATCCACCTACACCATCTGAGTTGATAGAAGGTTTAAAGTGCTTCTATAAGGATCCTGACATCATATTAAACGTGCCAAAATCATCACTACATTATTATATTGAGGCAACAAACAACTATGAGACATGGCGTTCGTCTCGTTCGACTCAGCACGATATAAGTACAATCCCATCCTCATCAGGTAATTTTGGTAAGCCAGATAATAAGCCCAAATATAACAACGAGATGACTCGAGTATCTTCAGGTTTAATGGAACACATGATAAATTTATCTGGTGAGTCTGCCATTAACCGTGCCCGAATTGATATGAATATAGCAAGTTTAAATAACACGGTTGATGAGATGGCAATAACGGTACGCCGTCTCGCAGATCAACTTAGAAGAATGGATATTGAGCTTGAAGCACAGATATTGTCACAAATTAATGATAAAGACTTGCTTGATAATGAAGCGTTTGATCCTCTAGAAATGGATCAGTATTCGTCATTTAACCAATTATCCAAATCGCTATCTGAATCAGCTTCTGACTTGTTAGATTTAAAAAACACGATGCGTGATAAAACGCGTAACGCTGAAGATTTATTATTACAGTTGTCACGTACACACACTGATTTGCAAGATGCGCTGATGAGCTCAAGAATGGTGCCGTTTTCTCGCTTAATACCTCGATTGCAACGTATTGTCCGTCAAACCGCTAAGGAGCTTGGAAAAGAAGTAGAGTTGGAAGTTATTAATGCAGATGATGAGATGGATAGAATCATTCTAGAGCGCATTACATCGCCTCTTGAACATATGTTAAGAAATGCAGTAGATCACGGAATAGAGCTACCAGAGATAAGAGAAACTCTTGGTAAATTAAGAAAAGGTCGTATTATTTTGGAAGTCACACGTGATGGTAGTGAGGTGGTCATAAAACTTAGTGATGATGGCAGCGGTATAGATATCGAAGCCGTACGAGCCAAAGCTATTAGTCAAGGACTTATTGATGAGAAAGATGACACATTAACCGAACTTGATGTGATGCAATATGTCTTTAATGCTGGCTTAACAACTACGAATAAACTTACCCAAATATCAGGACGTGGCGTTGGAATGGATGTGGTTAGGAGTGAAATACGTCAGCTTGGCGGCACAGTATCTGTTAACTCAAAACGCAATAGGGGGTCCGTTTTCTCTATGCGTGTTCCCCTAACCGTCGCTATTTCCGATGCTTTAAGGGTACGAGTTGCCGATCAGTATTATGCCATTCCATTAATGCAGATTGAGCGTGTTGAGCGTGTCAATGCCGAAGCTTTAATAGAGTTTTATCAATCAGAGCATCATACTTTTAAAATATCTGGGAGATATTATCGCTTAAGGTACTTGGATGAAATGCTTTCAGGTGTTTCGTTGAATGTGGCCACAGTAAATACCAATATTAGCTTACCTATTATCATTATTAACAACCAAACTGGTCAAAATCTTGCGATTCAAGTAGATGAGGTTATTGGTTCTCGTATAGAAGTAGTTGTTAAGCCATTGGGTCGCCAGCTAACGCATATTAGTGCTTTATCAGCTGCAACTATCATGGGTGATGGTTCAGTCATGCTCATCTTAGATGCTTTAGCACTGATGCGTAACGCACCGATACGTCAAGCAAGTACAGCGCACAATATAAAAGAAAACACTAAAGGTAGGCCACAAATACTCATTGTTGATGATTCAGTTACCGTACGTAAAGTTACCTCACGCCTGCTTGAGCGTCAGGGTTTTGATACTCATGTTGCTCGTGATGGTTTAGATGCAATAGAGATGCTACAAAGTAAAAGCATAAAGCCAGACCTTATGTTACTTGATATTGAGATGCCAAGAATGGATGGCTTTGAAGTAGCGACTCATATACGTCAAGACAGTCAGTTAAAGAATCTTCCTATTATTATGATTACCTCACGCACAGGTGATAAACATAAACAAAAAGCAATAGAGATTGGCGTAAATGGCTATATGGGCAAACCCTTTGAAGATACAAAGCTAATTAATGTTATTAATGGCATTATCGATGTTGTAGGAGAGTGTAGTGATCAGTAATATGAAAGAATTATCTGATATACAGGTCATGGTAATCTCAGAGGTACAACAGCAAAGGCTTGCTTTTTGTGATACGGTTTCAAGTCTTGGCTTCACGCTTATAGACTGCATTTTACCGAGTGAAGTTAGTGAAAAACATCTTAATGCTAAAGCCGATGTATGGCTAGTAGATAGCCAATATGATGAACATTTACATCAACAGCTTGCCGATAATGGCGCATTGGATAAAACCATATTGGTTGGCTTTGATAAAGCACCGTATTTAAATGAAGCACAACTTTATGGTAAATGGCAACGAAAGCTTAGACGTAAGCTAGCAACTATGTTAGGTATTCCTGAACTGCGTAGTCATAGGGTGTATTATGAAAAGCCTAACCCTTGGCGTTATGTCGTTTATCTAGGTGCTTCATTGGGTGGCACAGCTGCTGTTAGAGACTTCTTGGATCATTTATCCCCTGATCTCCCGATAACGATCATTTTGGCCCATCACTTTAACCATAATATGATTCATACGTTGCCGCGAATCTTGAATAGGCATAATAATTGGCGTTGTCAAGTGGTGAGTACTTCTCAAACTATGCAAGCAGGGCAGTGTCTGATTGTCCCTATTCTCCAGAAAGTAGTTTGCGACTCAACGGGGCGGGTTATTTTCACTCAAGACACATGGGAAGGGAGATTTAAGCCAGATATTGGCGGGATACTCAAAAATATTAGTGATGTTTTTGGGGAAGAGCTGATAGGTATTATATTTTCTGGAATGAGTGATGATTGCACGCAATATTTACCACATGTTCACGCTAATAACAGCCAAGTATGGGCTCAAGATCCTGCCAGTAGTGTCTGTAATAGTCAACCTCAAGCTGTAATAGACTCTGGTTATACACAATTTGTTGGAACACCAGAACAATTAGCCAGTCGTGTCACTGAGTACGTAGTCAATTCACATTAAAATAAGGAACCATCTTTCCGAAAAATATTTTAACTTTGTCATAACTGCTAAATTTATAGAGTGTATACTCGCTTTTTATGTAAAATAGTGGGTTGGCGGTAGATTTATTTTAACCAAGTTATTAAGAATGCCAGTCTAAAGAGCTTGTTTTGACAGTGCATTTTTTGGAATTAGAGGTATTGAGCCAATAATGAAGCAAATCGATAAGCATAGATTTGAAACCCTCAGCATGTTAACTGTTGATAAAGGTCAGCTTGATGTCACTTTTATTCCTGTTAAGAATCGACCGGACTGGGTTTTGCCTTCAGTACTCATTATTCATGTTGATAAATTCACTGAAATTCAGGATATCATTGTATGGCAAGATCAGAACATTGCCGCTTATTCACTTCTCTCAGCCGATCAGCGACCCAATAAGGTGGTAATACTTGAAGGAGAGACTGTTAACCATAGAATTGCCCTACTCATTCATGGTGAACTTAACCAACAGCAGGTCAAGATCTCAGATGCTAAAGATATTGATTATTATGAAGATTTAAGTATTAACCCAACTTCGTCCTCTTTAGATTTAGAGAAGCCAGAAAATACTTATAACTTTGATATTTCAAATAATATTTCTTTTATTTTCCAAATGATTGAGATTGATGGTAGGGTTTATAGTGTGCCTGATTTAGACGTTCTAAGCGACTATCTTAGTAGCTATAAGTGGGCTAAACCCTAATATAATCGACAACGTAAGCTAGTTATCATATCTATAGGTATATTATGTCAAATTTTTCCTCTAAGCATAATGGTCATAGTGGTTTTTCTAAACCCCACTCAGTAGAGAAGTGGTCTAGTTTGGCTAGGCTCTTTCATTGGGGAAGTGTGATCTTACTTGTGTTAACTTGGGTAATGCACGTGCTAGATAGTAATACGGAAGGTTCAACTTATTTGTTATTACACAAAGCGTTTGGTGTCAGCTTATTATTTTGGATGATTGCCAGAGTCATTAATCGAATGTTCTCCAAAACACCTTCTCCAGTGCCAATGCCTATTTGGCAGAAAGCGATAGCACATTTAACGCACTTTGTACTTTATATCTTGTTGTTTGCGATGCCCATCGCTGGTATCTTGATGTCATGGTATGGTGGGCACGGCATCGATATGTTTGGTTTATTCGAAATACCTCCTATGGTAGAAACGGACCGGTCTCAAGCGCGCTTTTTTAATAATTTGCATACGGATGTCTTTTGGCCAGCTCTATTGATATTTACAGCGATTCACATAGTAGGCGCGCTATTTCATCAGTTTATTCAAAAAGATAACATGATAGCTAGAATGAAGTAATTAAATAGACAGGTTTTGATTAAACGCGCTGATGCAACACTAGAATAATTAATAAAAAAGCCCTAAATATTTAGGGCTTTTTTATTAATTAAATCTGCTTACGGTAGCTGGGGTTAACGGTAAAAGTTAAGGCTTTTCAGGAAGATTAATATTCATCTCGAGTACATCTAGATTATCTTCATGGCGATGATTTATATTAACATCATCAATTTGTACGCCATTTACATATTTATTAACCACATCTAATATCTCTCGTTTCATCTTCTCGATACGATCTGTCGTTAAGCGAGAGTTAAGTCTATTTTCGCTTGCGACAATAACTTTTAGTCTTTCAGTCGCAGTATTTGCACTGCCCGTACTTTTATTTTCGGTACCGAACCAATTACTCCAAAATCCTTTTTTTCTTGACATCTTAACCTCCAAACCAGCGTTGTAAGAAGCTTTTCTTCTTAACATCAATATGACGTAACTCTCTTTCTTCGCCCAAAAAGCGAGCCACAATGTCATCATAACATTGGCCAGCAATTGAGTCGGACGAGTGAATGACGGGCTCGCCTTGGTTTGACGCTTCAAGTACAGTATTACTCTCAGGTACCACGCCAAGTAGTGGAACTTTTAAGATATCATTGGAGATTGTGTCAATATCCATCATCTCATTAGCAGCAGCGCGCTCAGGATTATAGCGGTTAATGACTAAATGTTCACGGACTGTTCCTGTTCCTTCGATGACTTTTTTAGTGCGGCTTTGTAATACACCTATAATACGGTCTGAATCTCGAACCGATGAAATCTCAGGATTTGTTACGATAATAGCTTCATCAGCATGGTACATTGCCAACTGTGCCCCACGCTCAATACCGGCTGGTGAATCGCAAATAATATAGTCAAACTGTTTAGACAGTTCGTCCATAATTTCAGCAACACCTTCATCGGTCAATGCATCTTTATCTCGAGTTTGGCTCGCTGGTAATATAAACAAATTATCCAACTGCTTGTCTTTTACCAAGGCTTGAGACAGGCGTGCATTTCCAGAAATAACATCTACAAAGTCATAAACAATGCGGTTTTCGCAACCCATTAGCAAGTCTAAATTACGTAGACCAACATCAAAGTCAATAACAACAGTTTTGTAACCCCGCAATGCTAACCCTGCGGCAAATGAAGCACTGGTCGTCGTCTTACCGACGCCACCTTTACCAGAGGTAATTACAACGATCTTTGCCACAATGGCATACTCCTATAAATCTATATAATGGACAGAAACTTTGCCCATAGCTATTTACCAATGTTTAAGTTTTTATAAAATCTAAAAGTTAACTCAACAATTTAATCGAGTGCATAAACTATAAAAATAGCTCTTGCGAGTCTGACAAAGTTAAGTCTTTTAGAAACGTTATACTTACGTTAGCCCGAGTGGACTGCTTATTTCAGAATTGTAAAAACAGAAGCACAAGTATACTAGGTAAGTCAAATTTTAATATGGCTAGATTACCATAGTTGTTACTAAAGTAACAGTTTAGCTTTTGATAATACTTCTTACATAATACTTCTTACATAGTCATTAAAGCCAAAAATAGTCTTTAAAATTAGTTTGTCGATCCTACCTATCCATTATTTAAGTGTTGCTCATAATTTCAAAAACTAAGCCCACTTCTTCTTTAAAGCTAACCTGAACAGGTTTGTCCAGCATCTCTGTAGGGATACTATCATGCAAGCAATAGGTACCTGCCACAGATACGAGTGACGGGTTGAAACGTTGGCAGAAAATACGTGCGTCTTTGTCTCCTGTTGCACCTGCAACCAAGCGCCCTTGAGCGCGCCCATAGACATGTAGGCTATTGTCAGTAATAACTTCGGCACCGTCATTAACACTATTGGTTAAAATAAGATCCCCGCCCACATGATTTATACTTTGCCCTGAGCGTACCATTTGATCGTAAATCATACTGGTTACTCTATCAGACCCTATAATAGGCTCAGCATTAGCTTGTTCCTGAACTAACGTATCATCGTTTTGCAATTGGTCGACAGGCTTCGTTTGTATGGCCTGTTTTGCTGGGATAATACGTTCAATTCTTTTACCATCGCTGGGGAAGATAGCCAGTTTTTGTGCTTTAGCGGCTTCGTCCAGTACGCCAGTGACGACACCAATTGGCTGCAATCCCCAAGACCAAAATAAGTCTACTAAAGCAGGTAAGTCTTGCTCTATATCACTATCAATGACTACTGGGATTTTGCTAGTTTTGTTGCCTAGCGTTAATTCAAGTTGTGTCGAGATTTTTTCAAGGTCAGCTGTGGTCAATTTTATGCGGGTAAAGGTAAGCATTTTGCCATATAAAGTTAACGCAGGGGTGTTGGCATCGGTAGAGGCAGTCATAGCAAATCCTTGAGGAATAACGATAAAGTTTTTATATCATCTGTTAAGTGTATAGTTGTTCAGAGTCTTATTGTTATGCTTTTTTCTTAGTTATAAAACATGCGTGGTAACAAGTTGCTACGGTATTATATTATTATCTTATGAGATTATTTTAATGATATATAGCTCAAATAACGGGTTATAAATTATTTACAGCTGTTAGTGATTATAATTGATTAATAGCACTATTATAAATGCAAAAATTGTTGGTGTTTCCATTGTTGTATTTTTACCTGCTCCTCAAACGCGTTCAAACTATCATCAACAATGTTAGTCATTAATAATTCAAGTTCGGAGTTATGAAGGTCAATTTCTGATATCGCTTCAGCAATGGCGTCAATAAGTGAGTCTAATGTTTCAGTTTGAGTAAGGCGATAGGTTAAAGAGCTTACTAGGTTTTCTCCAACATGCTCGCCAATGGCATGTAGTTCATTTTCAATCAGTTTACCAGCAATGGGTATCATTCTTAAATAACGGCGCAGCTCAGGTGTATTGGCTAGAGCATCATGAACAGAAGCACCGACATGGCTCGATAGCTCTTGAGCCACAGGACCATGAGCTACTTGCTTAAGCTTAGGGACCAATTCTTGCTTAAGCATTGAGGATATCATAGCCTGAATGGCAGGGCGATTTTTATTCAGCGTTTTTTCCATCAAACGTTGGCGAGTGTCACCGCCTGCCAGTTGATGGCGGAGGTTACCTGTCGCAGTCAAAATAACCCGATCTGAAAGCTCTTCAAGTATAAGTCCATAGTAAAATTTGCCAGTAGTAATCCACTTTTCTGGCAATACTTGATAGCCCATTTGATACAGCTTTCGACCAATAAAGAGGGCTCGAAGCAAACGTAAGGCACGCAATTGAGGAAAACAGCCTAATACTTCATACCAGTGCACAAAAGGAAAAAAGAACCAGCGCATGTACTCTTTTTTTAGTATAGAGAGTAACCAGCGAATGGCTAATTCAGTTATTAAGAAAATGGTAAAAAAACTGCCTAAAATACGTAGTGGGATGTGAATCTCTTGGGTGTAGTAAGTTAAATGATGCGTCACACCTAACCAGTTAGCCATTTGGTTTGCAAAATTACTCATTAGCACTAAATCAATACCAATAATTGCCAAATCAATCACGATAATGATGAGCATGGTAATATCATAAGTCAGTTCTAACTTGCTGGTTGATTTAGGTACCTGAGGGGAGTCTGTAGGCAGGCTTTTGCTAGCAACACCTTGCAAACGTATAAACTCTTTTTCGGTAATTCGGCTGTTGTTAGTCGTTGATTTTTTTGATGAACGCATCGCAGTAGGCTTCTCTAGATATTTTGAGGTACACCATGTTAGCGAAAGCGTATGACATTCTCAAGATGCGACGGTTATTATATGCTGTTAATTTATTTTTACTAGAATACCACGCAATGATCAATAATTCGGCTTTCTAAAGTTGGGGCGATATATTTACGTTAATAGTCTGTGTTGGTGCCCTGAGGGTTTTTATCTTAGCCAATTCCTTTACTGTTATTCTCAAATTCCGCAAGCATTAGAGAAATTTGTTCGTCTTTTTGGCGCCAAATCTCATCTAACCAATCATACATAGTCTGCTTAATGGCCTCATCATTATTATAATCGCCATCTTCAATCGCATTAAATAGTTCTTGTGGAATATCAATGCGTTTCATATGTACGCCAAGGCGCTTTATATCGCCTTTCCACAAATCAGCATAAGAAGGGCTGCCGTCAGGATAAACAATGGTCAAGTCTAGAATACCATCAATCTGAGGACCTAGCGCTTGAATAGCCAGTGAGATACCGCCTGCTTTTGGTTTAAGAAGATTCTTGTAGGGCGATTTTTGAGCATCACGTTTAGCGGGAGTAAAACGAGTACCTTCTAAATAATTAAGTAAAGCAAAGGGTTTATTTTTGAGGAGCTCGCAGGCACGTTTGGCTTCTAAAATATCGCGGTTTTTTAATTCAGGGTTTTTAGCAATTTCTTCTTTAGTATGGCGCTTCATCATAGGAAAATCTAAAAAATAGAAGGCCTGTCCAATAAATGGGATATAAATCAAATTATATTTAGTAAAGAACCGAGTAAGGGGTAAACGGTCTTGACTGATGTATTGGACGATACTGGTATCCACCCAAGATAGATGGTTACTAATAAGTAGATACTGTTTATCTTTTTCAAGTCCTTCAGGCAAGTCAATACGCCAATCCCGCTCAGGTAGTACATTGTCAATCAAGTTGTTGTTAGTGGCGATCCAGTGTTTAGCGATTTTGATAACTGAGCTATCCGCAACACTTGAACCGGTGGCTACTTTTGTTATGCCTAATAGCCATAGAGGGAAACCGACAGTCAGTGTATTTGCCCCAATCAAGGCAGCTGCAGTCGTAAAAGAACTCATTTTACCCAGCAATGGAGATTTTTCGTGTAAGCGTTGATATATTTTTTTTATTTTCATAAGATGTACCAATTTATTAAAAAATGCCAAGTTATTAAAAAATGCCAAGGAAGTAAGAACAAAGAAGTAAGAATAAGGTAAGCTAAAACGCTTTTAACAGTTTACGATTGTAAACCAGTCTACAGTTTCCTGACAACGGGTTACAGATATTACGACAAGCTTATGCCACTATTTTAACTAAGCTAGTATCAGAAATCTGATATATTTAACTTGTTATTCATGAGCCTTTAAATCAATGCAGTCCTGTTAATGCTGTGCTGTTAAAGTAGGTATCAATCTCAATCTACCTATGTCTTATATCTGATCGTTTAGGATTTACTTAGGACTAAAACACCCATAAGACACAGATATTTCTAATCTGTATTATGCAAGCAACCTATACTCTAAACTTAACTCTCTATTAATCAGTAAGCTATAATGCAATAATAGATAACGTCTAATAAGATAGTAGGTTTTTATTAAAGATGATGACAGGAAAATTTCCAAATAAGAAGGGTTATATTTCATTCTATTTTAGGTTTTTTTAAACTTCTGATTGATCTATGATATATGTGGTCTTAAAACCTTATTATTGTGACTAAATCCATTACTCTCTAAATATACGCTATACAGCAAAACCACAAATTATTACACAGGTGAAGGTTTAAAACCGCATAATAATCTTGAAACATTTGCTAACTTTATTAAGCAAAACTTTCTATTATAATTATTGTCGTACATTCATTGCAGACAACGTTTTATAAATTAAATATTGTTTAATGAGTTAGATTAAGATGAGCAGTGAATAGTCGATAGATAAAAAACTTATTGATTAACCTTGAGGAAATATTATGAAAAATGCATTAATGATTGCTACTCTTGCTTCTGGTCTTACGCTTGCTGGTTGTGCCACTGATCCTGCAACAGGACAACAAACTTTACATAAAGGTGCTCTAGGCGCATTGGCTGGCGCTGCCGCTGGTGCAGGTATCTCTAAAGCTACTGGCGGCGATCATACTGGTCGCGATGCTGCGATTGGCGCTGCACTGGGCGGTGCAGTAGGCGTTTATATGGAAAATCAGCAGAAAAAACTTCAGCAGCAAATGGAAGGTACTGGCGTGACTGTTGAGCGTGATTCTGCTGGTAACATTGACTTGGTTATGCCAGGTAATATTACTTTCGCTCATGATAGTACTTACATTAACCCATCATTTAATAATACCCTTAACAAGCTTGCTGCAACTATGGTTGAATATGATAAAACAACTTTAGATGTTATGGGCCATACCGATAGTACTGGTGATGCAGCATATAACCAAGATTTATCTCAGCGCCGGGCTCAGTCAGTTGCAAACTATCTAGTACGCCAAGGGGTATCAGGTAATCGTATTCGTATATATGGTTATGGCGAGACTCGTCCAGTAGCTGCTAATAGCACTGAATCAGGAAGACAACAAAACCGCCGTGTTGAAATTCAAATTAATGCTCCTAAGAGCGTGAACTAATTAGATAACTAAACCGTTAGTTGGTTTTATTGTCAGGGTATATGTTTAAGAGTCAGCAATAATATGCTGGCTCTTTTTGATTTTATATGAAGGATTAATCTTAGACTCTTTAAATAACGTTGAAATCAATAGTTATTATTAAAAGATACAGGTATGAATAAGAATGAATGCTATTGATAATAGTTATCAATAGCATTATAATCTGTAATAAGCAGTAACACGTTTATAATATAAATTCACAAAATTGAGAATCTATTATGTCCTCAGATAAAGCATGCACTATGTTCAAAACTAAACTTTCAAAAGCTCTAACCGCTATCGTTATTGGTTCATTGGTCATAACAGGATGCGCTAAGTCAGAAGAAGACACGACAAAAGAAGAGATGACTTCGGCCGAAACTCAAGCAGCAAACACTCAAGTAGCTGACGGCGAGCTTACAGGCAAACCTGCTGAAAAATTAGTCACTAGCTACGCTAATATGGCACAAGCCGCTTATGAGGATTCATTGAGCGAAGCCAAACGATTACAAGAAGCTGTCAATAAGTTTGTCAAAGAGCCAACTGAAGAAAATTTAGCTATGTCTAAAAAAGTTTATAAAGAAGCTCGCAGCCCATACTCGCAAACTGAGGTATTCCGTTTTGATGAAGGTTTTGTAAGCGCTAATGATAAGCGTGAGATTCAAAGTGTAGATGGTTGGGAAGGTCAAGTGAATGCATGGCCACTTGATGAAGCTCTGATTGACTATGTCTCAGAAGGTTATGCTGGAGAATACAATAGTGTAGACAATATCATAAATTCTGACAGTATTACTGTCGGTAGTATTAAGCAGGATACAAAAGACATTACTCCTGAGCTGCTTGCTGAGATGAATGAAATCGGTGGTAGTGAGGCTAATGTGACAACCGGCTACCACGCTATTGAATTTTTACTTTGGGGTCAAGACGTTAACGGGGTTGGCGAAGGTTCAGGACAGCGCCCAGTTACGGACTATATGAGGGATGATAGCTGTACCAGTGGAGCAGGCAACTCAAGTGATGCTGCTATTTGTACAAAACGTGGAGAATACTTAAAGGCTGCTGCACAATTGCTGGTTGACGATTTAACCGACATGGTTGCTGAATGGCAGCCAAATTCAGAAAACACCCTACGCAGCGATTTAATGTCACGCAAAGATGATAACGCAGTGCGCCAAATATTTTATCAAATGGGTAGTTTGGCTTTAGGCGAGCTTGCTTCTGAGCGTATGCAGGTAGCGTTTGTTACAGGTTCTACTGAAGATGAACATGAATGTTTTAGTGACTTAACTCACTTAAGCTATTCAAACAATGCACGTGGAATTGCAAATATTTTTGAGGGTCAATACGAAAGCGTATCAAATCGTGAGGTAGGGGGTTATGGTATTAAAGACTACCTCAAGGATAGCGGTCAAGAAAGCGCTGCTGAAGATTTAGAAGCCAAATTCGATGCTGTTGAAGAGGACTTCGAAACAATCGTTGAACAGGGCGAGAAGAATGGCATCAAAGTTGACCAAATGATTGCGACTGTGGGTCAGGCCAGTAAAGTAGGTGTGTCAGCTGAAGAGCAGAACAAACGCCGAGGCTGGGTTGAATCTGCAATTAATGACTTACAGGCATTAACTGATTCAATTGAAATGTCTGCGAAGAGCATCGGTATCGAAAATCTTGACGCCGATACAGGATCTCAATTTTAATTATTCGCAATATTTGGAAGTAATGACTGCTTAATATCGAAAGAAATTGAAATGAGAATAATTTTTATTAAGGTATCTATGTAGTACAATAAACACGCTATCAACTGTAAGTTGGTAGCGTGTTTTGCTTATGAAACTTAATTTAATATAGCAAGGGTTGTCTTGCTAAGGTCTGAGTATGCTATTGGGTCAAATTTCAAATGAGATTCGCCAAATTATCAGGTTAAAGAGTGCAAACTCCTATAATAAACCTTACGTCGCTCTAAAGGGTTTAGCGGCTTTTACTGTAGTAGTAATCATGTCATCATTGTTGGCATGTCAGCCAAATCCAGAGCAAAAGAAAGCGGATAAAGGTAATGAGATCGACAAATCTAAACCGATAGAGACAAAGGATCACAATAAAGAGGTTGATGTCAGAAATCAAACAATAGAGGCGTTGGCTGGAGTGTCTTTAGCTCAGTTAATCCAGTTTGATCCTCAAGAGGTAAAACAAGGTGGTGATACAGGTATAACCATTACCTCATCTGAGAGTTACTCAAAGCCCTCATCTAATATTACCGCATCGCGCAAAGGCAACTTTTTTGTTGGGAATGCTTTTTTTAAACAGCCGTGGGTTATTGCCCCAGCGAGTACCGATAGCAGAGACGGTCTAGGCCCTTTGTTTAATGTTGCTGCTTGTCAATCATGTCATATTAAAGATGGACGTGGGCATGCGCCCGTCAATAGTGACGACAATGCAGACAGCTTATTAATTCGTCTTGCTATGCCCGCGGTGACGGCGGAGCAACTTGAACAACTGCAAAACTCAGAAATAGAGAAAGTACCTCACTCTGTTTATGGGGGACAGTTACAAGATAGAGGTGTGCAGGGTGTTCCTGCCGAGGCTAAAATCGCTGTAAAATGGCAGGATGTGCCGGTTACCTTTGCTGATGGTTATGTTATTACTTTGCGTCGACCTGACTTCCAACTCGTAAATGCGGGTTATGGTAAGTTTGATGATGAGCTTATGGTATCACCTAGGGTTGCCCTACCGATGATTGGGCTTGGCTTACTTGAATATATCCCAGAAGAAGCTATTAAGCGTCAAGCCGATGTAGATGATAAAGATAGCAACGGCATTAGCGGTAAGTTTAATTGGGTTATAGATCCTGAAACAGGTAATAAAGCATTGGGTAAGTTTGGCTGGAAAGCAGGACAAACACGACTCATTACCCAAAATCAGAGTGCTTTTAACGAGGATATGGGGCTTACGTCCAATATTCGTCCTGTTGAATCGTGTACCAAAGCTGAAAAGCAGTGTAATCAAGCAGCGAGCGGAGCTGATGAGCAAGGTAATGGAAAACCAGCTGTTGAAGTGAATGATGAGGTTGCAAAATTTGTAGAGTTCTATACTCGCAACTTAGCCGTACCACATCGCCGCAATGCGGATGACCCAATTGTATTGGCAGGTAAGCAGCGCTTTTATTCAATCGGATGTCAAAACTGCCACACACCCCGCTATCAATTACCAAAAGGTAAAGATGATCACATTGAACAACAGGGTCAAATTATCTATCCTTATACAGACTTACTTTTACATGACATGGGCGAAGATTTAGCAGATCGTACTATTGCGGGTAAGCTACCGCCAAATAATGCTCAAGTTGAGTTCTTAGCCACTTCTTATGAGTGGCGTACACCAGCTTTATGGGGCGTTGGCTTAGCCCAAGCCGTTGATCCGCAAGCTACATTTTTACATGATGGTCGGGCTCGTACATTAATGGAAGCAGTACTTTGGCATGGCGGCGAAGCTCAACAACAAAAAGAGCAGGTATTACAGCTGGATAAGAAAGGACGTAATGAGTTAGAAGCTTTTTTAAATTCTTTATAACTTAACTTTATTGTTTGACTTAATTCGTTTCTTTTAAAAGCCCCATTATCAAGTAAGTTATTAAAAACTAAATAAGTAGAGTGTCTTATGAAAAAACATCAACTGGCTGCTATGTTGTTATCTGCACTTAGTGCAGGGTTATTAATTAGCTGCACTAAACCGAACGACACAAATGACGAAGCAACAAATACAGATTCAAAGGTGGAAGAAGCCGTTGATAACGAAGCTACTAAAGATCAAGCCAACACGCTAGATAGATCGGTAACACCCACTGAGTCAATAAAGCTATCTGAAGAGACCCTTAAAGATTATCTACAAAGCGTTGCTAATGATCAGATTGTTCCATCTTACAAAAGTGTGGCTGAACAAAGTGCTCGTTTAAATACATTAGCAACCAAACATTGTCATACGGGATTGGTCAATTCAGAAACTCTAACCGTGCTAAGACAACAATGGTTAGAGTTAGCCAAGGCATGGGCTAGCGCTGAAATAGTTAATTTCGGTCCAGCTATGGACAGTATGAGTAATCTATATATTAACTATTATCCCGATGAACGTGGTTTGGTGCATCAAGGCGTGATAGATTTAATTGACGCTAACCCAAAGCTTACACCAGAGCAATTGGCACAGGAAAGTGCCGTGGTACAAGGTATACCTGGACTTGAAGAGGTATTATTTGCAAATGACACGCTGGATGCTGGGCAATGTCAATACGTAATCAGTGCCAGTTCTGCCTTGGCCCAGCGCCTAAGTGAGGTAGATAAAGCATGGGAAGCAGTCCCCGTTCAACTATTGGCAGGCGAGGAGGGCGATGTTGTATTGGGTATGAATCGTTGGATTAACTCTTTGTTGTCCTTAGTCGAAACTACCAAAAGTAGTTCACTGGATAAGCCGCTGGGTTTAACGGGCAGTAAAAAAGGACATTTACCAGCTGCAACAGCAGGTCAAAGTCGAGACATCATTACCGCTAAAGTAGCGGCATTGAATACAGCTCTGACCGATCCCAAGCTCGTTGCTATGTTAGCAGAAAATGATAAAGATACCTTAACGGATGAAATTTCTACCATCCTTGCACAGACTTCAACTTTACTAGCACAGCTTCCTGAAGACATCGCCGATGCAACGCCAGAACAGCAGCAATCGCTATATGACAAGCTAACTGCCTTGACTCAGGCCATAAAACGGCAGTTGATGCCGACACTTGGCGTACAAGTAGGCTTTAATAGTACGGATGGGGATTAATGTCTAAGCTTGACCTAATAAACTCTATGGCCTTACCAAAAATTATAAAGTCAGGTATGGAAACGATATTGATTACTGGCTTCGGCACTGCGGCATTAGTTGGCGCGCATCATCTAGGGCGCAGGCAGTATAATCCTAATGCACGGTTAAAAGATTACTTGAACGGTGCTGCTGAAGCTTATAAAAGAAGATTTCAGCATTCCGAAGAAAGCGATTCCATAGAAAGCACCTTACTCAAGCTTAGGAAACAGACGGTTAGCCAACCGGTCAAGTGTGCGAGTTGGATAAGCGGGGTTGCTGATTTAACATCAAATGAGTTTGCTGTGGTTGGTATTGATACTAACCTAGAAATTGTCTGGCACACTCCTATGCCAGAGCGTGTTCATGATATTTTAATACAGCCACTTCCACAAGACTCAAACCTCTCGACTCCACATGTAGCAGTGATGGGGCGTAGGCCAAGTGAGTTTTTTTGGATTTTGTCTGTTGAAACGGGTAATGTTATTTATAATATTAAGGCAGATATTAATCGTCATTTTTACGGTCATGCCTGTTATAGTTTAGATGGCCGTCTATTGTATGTAACAGAAAATAATACCAATACGTTTGCAGGTATTATTGGGGTTTATGACGTTGCATCAGGTTACAAAAAAATAAGAGAGTTTGAGACTAAAGGTATTGGTCCCCATGAGCTAGTCATGCATCCTGATGGTAACACCCTAGTCATTGCTAACGGAGGTATTAAGACCGAAAAGGCCTCTCGAGAAGAGCTGAATATTGACAGCATGCAGTCATCGCTAGTCTATATTAATCGACATGATGGTCAGATTTTTCAGCAGGTTTATCCAGAGCACAATCAAATGAGCGTGCGACATCTATCCATGCATGAAGATGGCACTGTGGCAATCGGTATTCAATTTCAGGGTGCGCGACATTTAAGTCTACCACTAGTTTTGACTCACAAACGCGGTAATTCAGGGTTTACGCCCCTAAAGCTGCCTGAAGACGACACAAAAGGTTGGCATCGCTTTCATCATTATATTGCTAGCGTTGCCGTTGATTCGGAACATAACTTGCTCTGTGTGACCAGTCCAATCGGTGGCTGTGTTGCTGTATTTGATTTAACGACAGGCGTTATGAAAGGTGTCGTTGAATTACGTGATTGTGCTGGAGTTGCTGTTCTTACACAACAGGTAAGTAATAATGTGCAGAGGACTGATAGTAGTGTACCTAGCTTTATCGTTAGCGATGGACAGGGCTTTCTTAGCCGATTGAGTGTGATAGATGCTGGTACTCACCCAAATGCTACTTCAATAATGGATAAACACTACGCAATGACAGATAATCAGAATCTGCACGTTGATAAAGTACATCTACCTTACGCCTTTGATAACCATATGCAGCGTGTGTAGTAGATGCTTGATGCTATTAAGCTGGATGTCATCATACCCAAAGTCATTCTAAGCGGTACTCTTGCTTACTATAATGCTTACTCCTTACCCTGCGCTTGCTTGCCTTAAAACTATTTTAGATTACTTCTTTAGTTTAGGTTACTTCGACTATATTATAAAATGCGACTCTTATGTATAACGCTAGACAGATACAAGATTTATATCGTGCTATAGAGCAAGAGTTGCAACAGGCAAATATTAATCTGATTGTTACGCGCAAACGAGTTAAGAATATTAACTTTCGTCTAAAGCCAAGCCGTTTGTCAGTTTCGGTGCCCTATTATGCTACTGATAAAGATATTGTTATCGCAATAAGTGGCCGAGTAGAGTGGGCGATTAATCAACATGCTATTCTATTAAAAAGAATCTCCTCTCATGTAGAACCCTCACAAAACCCATTTCAGCAGGCAAGTTTGGGAAACTTAATGCTTTGGGGCAAGAAACAACCTTTTATTATGGGCGAGAATGAGAGAGTTCATTGGTATAGGCAAGAGCTACAGAGAGTCATGCCGAAACTTTTTAATAAATGGCAGCCAATTGTGGGTAAAACGGCGACTGAAATAAGAATAAAGAAAATGAAAACACGCTGGGGTAGCTGTAACACTAAAGCCAAAAGAGTTTGGTTATCCGTTTATTTACCGGTGTATCCAATAGAATGTACAGAGTATGTCATCGTACATGAGCTGTGCCATTTGCATCATCCTAATCACAGTGCTGCATTTTGGGATGAGGTAAAAAGAGTCATGCCAGAGTATAAACACTGGCATAACATATTGGCTGGCAAGTCAGGAAAATTAGATTAAAAGCTCGTTGATTAAAAACAATGAGGTATTCACACAGTTTAACCCGTGCTTTAATTTAGGCTTATATCGCTAGTTGTTGTTCAGTCAGCAATTTATGGAACATATCACCCAGTAGTTTGACATCATCCACACGTGCATAGTTTAAACGAGTCACAAAAGCAATACGGCGATGAGGCCCTTCTTCAGCTAGGGGGATTGTCGTAACCGACTTATTTTGCTGATGTACTTGGCCTAGTGCCATTGCCGGAATCAAAGTTGTCCCCATGCCGGCAAGTGCCATCTGTATCAATGTATTAAGGCTAGCATCTGAGAAATTAGACTTAAATTCGCTACGATCAAATGAACAAACTGACAAGGCATGATCAGTTAAGCAGTGGCCCTCGCCTAATAGCATTAGATTAGTTTTGCTAAGTTGGTCGGCACTAATATTTTGAAGCTTAGATAACGGGTTATCATTCGGGAAGATGGCGTAAAAATTCTCCTCCCAAAATGTAAACGTATGTAGTCCCTCTACTGGATAGGGCAGTGCTATGATGGCAGTATCAATATGGCCATAACGAACCTGTTCTAATAAACGTTCAGTTTGTTGCTCTATAATAGTTAATCGAAAATCAGGATACTCTTCCTTGAGTTGAGGCAGTACTTTGGGTAACAGATAAGGTGCAATTGTCGGAATCATGCCAACTGTCATTGGATACGCTAATAAGCTTTGGTGGCTTTGCGCGCGTGTCGTAAGGTCATTGATTTCAGAAAAGACTCTTTTTGCACATGTTAATATCTCCTCGCCAATAGGAGTAATCAGTACCTGCTTATTGTTTCGTTCAAAAATCTGTGTATCCAGTTGCTTTTCTAATTCGGCAATACCAAGGCTTAATGCGGACTGAGAAATATTACATTCCTCTGCAGCCCGTTTAAAATGTTTGTGTTTTGCAACCGCAATGGCGAATTCTAATTGTCTTAAAGTAATCATTGGTATAGTAGTCTCTTGATAGATAGTGGTTTAATAGAGTATGAGCAAATAACCTGTTACATAAAAAAGGCTGTTGATATATAAAACTGAATTAAATAGTTAACATGATCTACTCGTCTTTTTACCTTGATTTTTAATAGGTGCTAACTTAATAGGTTTTAATAGATCCAATAGTGAATAATAACTCAGTTAGAATGAGTTAAACAGTCTATTCATAGGCGTCTAAATGAGTTTGAATAAATAGATTTTATGATTTATAAAACAAAACATCAAGTTAAAACGTTTAAAATAGATTAAACTCTATATTTTGTTAATATACATCGTGTGGTTAAGTTGCCGTTATATTGTAGCTAAGTATTAACAGCTCTTAACAAGCAGTTAGTGAATCATTAAACTAAACTTTTATATAGTCTATAATGTGGTATTGTTCATGATGAGACTACATAAAAGTTTCAGTAACTACCATATCAACCTACGTCATTTACCTGTAATGGCATTATGATAGGTTGAACTGGAGTAAGTTAGGTTTAAAGACCTTATATAATAATTATTTTTTAACTAACCCAACCAATAAAGGAGCCTAAGAGATGGCATCGATGATTAATCAAACAATTCCAGAATTTTCAACTGAAGCCTTTGTAAATGGCGAGTTTAAAACCATTACTTCTGACGACGTTAAAGGTAAATGGGCTATTTTCATGTTCTATCCACATGATTTTACTTTCGTTTGCCCAACAGAGTTAGAAGATATGGCAAATCATTATGAAGAGCTCAAAGCTTTAGGTGTAGAAGTATACTCTGTATCTACTGACTCTCATTTCGTACACAAAGCATGGCATGATGCTTCTGACGCTATCAGCAAAGTAACCTATCCAATGTTAGGCGATGGTACTGGTAATATTGCACGTGGTTTCAATGTTATGATTGAAGAAGAGCACGCTGCATTACGTGGTACTTTCTTAATTGATCCAGATGGCGTAATCAAAGTTGCTGAAATTCATGACTTAGGCATCGGCCGCAGTGCTAAAGATATGGTACGTAAAGTTAAGGCGGCTCAATATGTTCGTGATAACGATGGTGAAGTTTGCCCAGCTGCTTGGGAACAAGGTCAAAATACCCTTAAGCCAAGCCTAGACCTAGTTGGCAAAATCTAATTAGCCTTATAAAGCCTATATATTTTATAAGCTATAAATAGTATACAAAAATCCCCGCTATTTAGTGGGGATTTTTTTGACATAATATTCCGGTTTCAGTTATAGCTACTACGGGCTAGAGCGTATCCAAATAATTTAAATGAGAATACGCCCTAAGCCTGTTACTTAAATATCTATATCTACCGAATTACTTGATTGGCCAGCTTGATTGGCAATTTTTTTAGTATCAATCTCTTTTGAAACTTCAAGCACCGTTGTTTGGTTCGTCTTATCGAGGTATTTTTGTGCTTTATCTACCTCAGTCGTCAGTGCATCAACAGTCGTTTTCATATTATCGAGTGCTTGAACTTTATAATTGCTGATCATATCCATCGTGTCATAAACGTTATTAAAGGCATTTTGTAGCTTGTCCAGCTCAATAGTACTACTGGTTGCCTGTTCATGAATTTCAGTCGATTGACGCTTCATCATTGCCGAGGTTGATTCAATCAGGCTACTGGTGGTTTTATTTAATGCTGATATTTGGTCAAGTACCAGTTTTTGATTGGTCATGGCTTGGGCAACTACTACCGCAGTGCGTAAGGCGGAGATGGTTGTGGTGGTGGCTCTATCAACGCCTTTAATAAGCTCAAGATTATTTTTGCGAATAGTGTCTAGTGCTAAGTACCCTTGCACATTGACAGCCAATTGGGTCAAAAAGTCGGTATTTTTCTGACGAACATAAAACAGCATTTCTTCTTTGATGATTCGCGCTTTTTCAGGATCAGTCGCCTCAATCGCATACACTTTTTGTTCCAACTGCTCATCAATTTTTTTGCCAACATAAATATATTGTCGAATTGACTGCATCAAATTCCACATATTGACTTTTTCTTGTTCAATCATAGCATTGTCTTTCATCAGCTCGTCTTTACCATTATATAAACTGGTAACCACAGCGTTAATGTGTGACTGAGCCGACTCATATTCACGGAAATAATCTTGAACTTTATTACCAAAAGGGATTAAACCAAATAACTTACGCGAGTTAGTTAGCTCTTTTTTACTGGGGTCTAAATCTTCGACAATGCCACGCAGTTCAGTCAAAGACTTAGCAATAGGCGAGTTGTCAAATAGGCTCTTATTTAAGCTCTTGGCGGGCAGGTCAAGCATGCGATTAGATACCTGAGCTGATTCACGGATTTCTTTGTTACCCAAATTATGGATTGACTGAACGTTATTTTTAAACTCGGAGCTTTGTACTGGGCTATTAATCACATGATCCACAAAAGCATCTACTTTTGCATCCAATTCAGGAATTTGACTGTCATCTAATTTAACTATCTGATCCGCTTCACTTTTAGGGATTTCTTTAACCGGCTCAGGAGGTGTGAGGGTAATCGATGGGGTAGAGGTGTTTTCTGGTGGAGTAAGTTCTTGCATGAGTTCATCCTATTATTATGACTTAGTTGGGTTTGAATCAAGTGGGGCTTAAATTTAGGTATTAGCACAGGTAATCTATTTTTTAATACTACTCGAAAGTAAGTTTCTATAGTATTTAAAAATAGTAAGCAAGTTTAGGTAGGTGCACAGGCCTCTCTTTAATAAAAACTAAGCGACGGCCAGTTTAAGTGTTAAAAGTGCGCATTTTGCTGATATATTTTTGTACTTCATTGCTTTATCTATACTTAATACAGCACTAATTAACGACGATATTAATCCCTTGGCTAGTTGCGGTACTTGCCACTGATACTTAACTCTTATAGCCTTCTACGCTTCTCGCCTCAGTTCTAAAATTTTTTCAGAGTTATTTGTAGAGTTATATGGAGGGTTATCTAGTCATTTTAATGTGACTGTTTTTAATGTGATTGTAAAGTGGGGATTAAGGGTAATTACCTTGGTCGTGGCTTAAAATTTAATAAATATGATTAAAAAACCTCCAATCTGCATTGGCAAATTGGAGGTTTTAGCATAAAAATACTTAGTAAGCGTCGTACGTATATTTGCTGAGGTAACGAATAATTATACATGATTTGTGTATAGTGTCAGTTACCTACTACTCATTATTTCTTACGAGTCGGACCAAGCAACATACCCATTTGACGGCCTTCCATCTTAGGAAACTGTTCAACGTTTGCTATATCAGCCGTATCTTCGATGATACGTTCAAGCTGTTTACGCCCGATATCTTGGTGTGCCATTTCACGACCACGGAAACGAATAGTTACCTTAACCTTATCTTGGTTTTCTAAGAAGCTGATAATTTTACGCAATTTAACTTGGTAATCAGCATCCTCAGTACTAGGACGTAACTTCATTTCTTTAAGCTGAGTCTGCTTCTGATTTTTCTTTGCCTCTTTTGCCTTTTGTTTCTGATCGTACAAGTAACGCTTATAATCCATTACTTTACAAACAGGCGGCTGGGCATCAGGAACCAACTCAACCAAATCTAGGCCAGCATCACGAGCCGCAGCTCTAGCGGTTTCAATATCAACAACACCCATTTGCTCGCCATCTTCTTTCACTAAGCGAACTTCTTTAAGTTGGATTTCTTCGTTGATGTTCAAACGGTTTGACTGTTTAATAGGTAGTACTCCTTCTCAATTAATGTTTAACAATTCAAGTCAATTATTAGACTGATTGTTCGTTCGAATTAACACTCGTTGATACGCGTCCCTTCTGAGAGATAGCTTTTTGTATTAATTTAATAAAATCGGTCACAGACATGGTGCCAAGATTCTCGCCTTCACGAGTACGTACAGCAACTTGTCCAGACTCAACTTCTTTATCGCCTAATACTAGCATATAGGGGATACGTTCTAGTGTTCTTTCTCGTATCTTAAATCCAATTTTTTCATTACGCAAGTCGCTAATAGCCCGCAGACCTGCATTTTGTAGTTCTTTTACCACATTATCGCAGGCTTCTGCTTGTTTGTCAGTAATGTTCATAACGACTACTTGTTTCGGTGACAGCCAGACTGGCATCCAACCCGCATAGTGCTCAATTAGCATACCCAAGAAGCGTTCAAAGGATCCTAAGATAGCTCGATGAAGCATAATTGGCGTTTCACGTTCATTATTTTCATTCACAAAATCAGCGTCTAAGCGCTCCGGCATATTCGGATCAACCTGAATGGTCCCGCACTGCCAAACACGACCTAAGCTGTCTTTTAAACTAAACTCAATTTTAGGGCCATAGAAAGCACCTTCACCAGGCAGATATTCCCATTCAAGCCCAGAGCTGTCTAACGCATCTGCTAACGCTTTTTCAGCAATATCCCAAGACTCATCACTGCCCACACGCTTTTCAGGGCGGGTAGACAGTTTCATTTCAATATTATCAAAGCCAAAGTCTTTATAAACGTCCAATGTCAGCTTAATGAAATTAGCCACTTCTTCTTGGATTTGCGCCTGAGTACAGAAGATATGAGCATCATCTTGAGTAAAACCTCGAACCCGCATCAAGCCATGTAACGAACCAGATGGCTCATTACGATGACAAGAGCCAAACTCGGCCAAACGCAAAGGCAAATCACGATACGACTTTAAACCCTGATTAAACACTTGAACATGGCAAGGGCAGTTCATTGGCTTTACCGCATAATCACGGTTTTCGCTGGAAGTCGTGAACATATTTGTCGCATAATTGCCCCAATGTCCTGACTTCTCCCACAAACTTCGATCAACAATCTGTGGGGTTTTAATCTCTTGGTAGCCGTTATCCTGTTGTACTTTACGCATATATTGCTCAAGCACTTGATAAATCGTCCAACCATTTGGATGCCAAAACACCATACCAGGAGACTGCTCTTGCATATGGAATAAGTCCAAAGCCTTACCAATCTTACGGTGATCCCGCTTTTCAGCCTCTTCAATACGTTCAATGTAAGCTTTCAGATCTTTTTTATCCGCCCAAGCAGTTCCGTAAATACGTTGAAGCTGTTCGTTCTTGGCATCACCGCGCCAATAAGCGCCACTCATCTTAGTGAGCTTAAACACCTTTAAAAAACGGGTATTAGGCACATGAGGCCCACGACACATATCCACATATTCTTGATGGAAATATAAGCCAAACTCTTTTTCTTCGGGCATATCATTAATAAGCTTTAACTTATAATCTTCGCCACGCTCTTCAAAAATCTTTATTGCCTCATCACGAGGTGTCATTTTCTTAATCACATCATAATTTTGCTTAATCAGCTCAGCCATACGTTTTTCAATGGCAGACATATCATCAGGCGTAAAAGGCGTTTCGCTAAAGATATCGTAATAAAAGCCTTCCTCAATCACCGGACCGATGACCATCTTAACATTAGGATATAACTGCTTAACGGCATGGCCTAATAAATGAGCGCAAGAATGTCGAATAATTTCAACACCATCAGCATCTCTAGAGGTCACAATTTCAACTTTAGCATCATAGGTAATAGGATCGCTTGCATCAACAAGTTTACCGTCCACACGCCCAGCAATAGTCGCTTTAGCCAGACCAGGACCAATACTTTCAGCCACTTGCATAACCGAAGTCGCCCCATCAAACTCTTTGACACTGCCATCAGGCAAAGTAATTGCAACCATAATTTGAAATCCAAAATAGTATTAAATTATATTCTTAATATAAAAGTAGAAGAACAATAAAAACAGAAAAACTGACATCAAAGCCAGTTATTATTAAATCATTACTTCTATTATAAACGATTTTTAGTCACTAATCTGCATTTGTCATGATATTTATGGCAGTAGCCAAACCCGCTTGTATGTTAAAAAAACCATAGATAAGAGTTAACCATAGCTATGGTAGCAGGTAGAGTGAGCTAGTGATCCCGCTATAGCCAAAGAGCTCGACGCAAAGATAAAGCCCTCTACCTGTATTTCTTTAAATTGAATGGTATCAAAGTGCCTTAGAAATTGAAACTAAGAGACACTGTATTCACAAGGGAAATGCAAAGAAATGACCTATCAAGTATACGTTGGAATTGACATATCCAAAGCTAAATTTGACGCAACATGGCTAAACAGAGACGGTAAAAAAGTTAAAAACAAAGCCCACAGCAAAACCTTTACTAATGACGAAAAAGGCTTTGCAATCTTTACCAAATGGCTAGCAAAGCAAAGCACAAACAAGAAACCGGATGAGTGTCTTATCGTCATGGAAGCCACAGGCATATACTATGAGAACCTAGCCTATGATTTACATAGTAAAGGCTACACAGTAGCCGTTATTAATCCGGCATATGCCAAACAATTTGCAGGTGCCATCGGCAGTCATCATAAAACCGACAAACAAGACGCGTACGTACTCGTGCAATACGCCTATACAAGGCACCCTAAAGCATGGGAGCCAGAACCTGAGCACGTCAGGAAGCTCAAGTATCTGCTAGACCGTTTAGACACGCTCAAGGCGGATAAAAAGCGAGAAAGCAACCGTTTAGAAAAAGTTGAATCTAGAAAAAGCTATGACAACGATATCGCCCAATCTATACAACAAGTGATAGACACTTATAACGAACAAATAGAGATCATCCAAGCCAAAATAGATAAACACATAGATAATCATCCTGACTTAAAGTCAGGCTATGACAACCTAGTTAGCATTCCAAGCATAGGTAAGACAGTCGCACCGAATGTATTGTCGTTACTCCTATCTAAAGACTTTAAGGATGCTTCACAATGTGCCTCATTTGTTGGATTAACCCCTATACATATACAGTCAGGAATCTTTAAAGGAAGAAGCCGTATTAGTAAAAAAGGGGATGGCAACCTACGATCGAAGTTGTTTATGTGTGCTTTATCTGCAATTAGTTGCAATCCTGATGTTAAGCAACTATATGAGCGACTGCTGAAGAGAGGAAAATGCAAAAAAGTGGCTTTGATAGCAGGTATGAGAAAGTTATTACAGATTTGCTATGGTGTGATAAAGCATCAAAGCAAATACAAACCTCAAGTTGCTATTTAATAGTAATTTGAGTTGACATATAAGATGGTATCTTTGCGCTGCCATCTGTCCGTTTGAATGAGGCGATGGCTAAGGTTTAGCAAGTCTCTTGCTTCGCGTAGCCTTGCCAAACCAAGCCCTCACACCTCACTCAACCGCACAGTATATCCGCTACAATCGGGGCTATTGTAGACATCGCACTTTTATAACCGACTTGCCTAAACGGACTCTGCTTATTTAGTTTGAGTTATCTATAGTCATTAACAGTTATAAAGTGAAACCGGTTAGTCTTAATACAGACCAATCATCTTCCACCAAAATAATCCTACACTGAAAAAGATAGTTTGAGTGAGGAGGGTAACAATAAACCCAGTTTTCCACCAAGTTTTGGTTGTGACATATCCTGAACCAAATAAAATAGGACCTCTGGCATGAGTGTATTGAGTCAGTGATGAGTACAAATTGCTGGTAAATGCGAGCATAAATACTGCAATGAGTAGCGGAACCCCTAAGCTGGAAGCGACGCCAACAAAGACTGTATATAGTGCTGCTATTTGTGCATTACCACTTGCAAAGAAATAATGGGTATAAAGATATATAACATTTAAAATCAATAACACAAAAATCCAATGTATGCCTTGAACAGAAGGTGCTAATTGTTCAGATATTGTCAGTCCAAACCAATCGGTAAATCCTAAGGTTTTTAATTGGGTAGCCAGCATTAATAGTGCAGCAAACCAAATCAACGTATCCCAAGCACCTTTCTCACCTTTAACATCCTCCCAAGTAATTACATTGGACAAAATTAAAAAACAGAGACCTATTAAAGCCGCAGCAGTCGAGTGAATACCCAGCGCTTTACCAAATACCCAAAGTACCAGTAGTAATATGACGGTAGCCAGCATCATCCATTCGCCATAGCTCATCTTTCCCATTGCCAACAATTCTTTTTTTGCCATCTCGGGCGCTTCAGGTGTGTGCTTAACCTCTGGGGGGTTGATAAAATAAACCAACAGCGGTACTAATATAAAGGCCACTGCGCAAGGTGCGATAGCGGCTATAAACCAAGATGTCCAAGTGATATCCACTCCCATTTGTTTAGCGAGGGATACGACCAGTAAATTACCCGTAAACGCTGTCAAAAATACAGCGGAAGTAATATCGTTAACATTGCCAATACTGGTTACTAAGTAAGAGCCTAGGCGCTTGCTAGAAGGATCATTTGGGTGCGAGTCGTAGGCGTGAGCTAATGAGTTTGCTATAGGGTAAATGATTCCACCGCAACGTGCTGTGTTACTGGGCATAGCAGGTGCCAAAATTAAATCTGCGATAGATAATCCGTAAGCTAGACCCAATGAGCGTTTGCCAAATAAACGAATCATCATATACGCGATACGTTTGCCAAATCCTGTCTTACTAAAGCCACGTGCGATGATAAACGCACAAACTATTAGCCATATTAAGGTGCTATTTAGCTCACTCATTGCCACCTTCATTGCTCCTACAGCCGAATCAGCGCCTGTTGCAGGGCTAACCGCGTACACGGTAATGGCAATCATACCTATAGCACCAATTGGCAAGACGTTCATAACGATAGCGGCAATACAAGACACAAATATAATTAAGGTTTGCCATGCAGGTAGTGCCAGCCCTTGAAACGGAGGTACAAGAAACCAGACACAAAGTGCGAGTGCAATAATAATTATTAAAGGTAGCCAGCTTACTTGGTTAGTATATTTAACGTGATCAGATTTCATTTACTACCCTTTTTAAAGTTGTGGGATTATTCTACCTTTTAAAGATGTCAAATTACCTACAATTTGATAATTAATATAAAAACTAATTGAGATATAAAAACCGCTTGACCGCATTAAAAAAGAGTATATACTACGCCACCTGTTGAGAAGAAAGCGAACCTAGCAAGCAGTATTGATCACTTTGAAGAGAAGGGATCAGGGCAGTTGAAAAGGGAAGCGAAGTAGTAGGGTTAGGTGTTAATTGTCAGAAGGCAGGAAGCACTTAAACCGATTAAAAAAACTTCTTGACTTAGTAAAAAAAGCGTCTATAATACGCACCTCATTAAGGGAAACGAAGTAAACAACCTGACTTGAGAGAGAGGGTTTAGAGCTTTAGAAGCCTAAATGAAGAATAAATAAAAGCTTGACAGATATATAGTTAGACCATATACTAGACGGCTCACTAAGTAAGAACGGCAGATAGCTTATTATTACATTATTAGTGAATAACTTACCTCGGACGACGAGATAAGTCAACTATTTAAAAACTAGAATCAAAGAACAACTTGTGTGGATTTTTGTTGACATAGAATGCTGAAAAATTAAAGTTGGGATTATCTCTTATCGGGATAGTGACTAACTATAAAAATTATCATTCTTAACAGCAAGAAAACTCGAAGTTAATTCATTTATGAAAGAACGGAAAGAAAGAACGCCAGAAAGAATGAGCCAAGTTTTAGTAACCTCTTTAAAGGGTTACATAGCAAGATTAAACTGAAGAGTTTGATCATGGCTCAGATTGAACGCTGGCGGCAGGCTTAACACATGCAAGTCGAGCGGAAACGATGATAGCTTGCTATCAGGCGTCGAGCGGCGGACGGGTGAGTAATACTTAGGAATCTGCCCAGTAGTGGGGGATAGCACGGGGAAACTCGTATTAATACCGCATACACCCTACGGGGAAAAGGGGGCGCTTGCGCTCTCGCTATTGGATGAGCCTAAGTCGGATTAGCTAGTTGGTGGGGTAAAGGCCTACCAAGGCGACGATCTGTAGCTGGTCTGAGAGGATGATCAGCCACACCGGAACTGAGACACGGTCCGGACTCCTACGGGAGGCAGCAGTGGGGAATATTGGACAATGGGGGCAACCCTGATCCAGCCATGCCGCGTGTGTGAAGAAGGCCTTTTGGTTGTAAAGCACTTTAAGCAGTGAAGAAGACCATACGGTTAATACCCGTATGCGATGACATTAGCTGCAGAATAAGCACCGGCTAACTCTGTGCCAGCAGCCGCGGTAATACAGAGGGTGCAAGCGTTAATCGGAATTACTGGGCGTAAAGCGAGCGTAGGTGGCTTAATAAGTTAGATGTGAAATCCCCGGGCTTAACCTGGGAACTGCATCTAAAACTGTTAAGCTAGAGTAGGTGAGAGGGAGGTAGAATTTCAGGTGTAGCGGTGAAATGCGTAGAGATCTGAAGGAATACCGATGGCGAAGGCAGCCTCCTGGCATCATACTGACACTGAGGTTCGAAAGCGTGGGTAGCAAACAGGATTAGATACCCTGGTAGTCCACGCCGTAAACGATGTCTACTAGTCGTTGGGAGACTTGATCTCTTAGTGACGCAGCTAACGCAATAAGTAGACCGCCTGGGGAGTACGGCCGCAAGGTTAAAACTCAAATGAATTGACGGGGGCCCGCACAAGCGGTGGAGCATGTGGTTTAATTCGATGCAACGCGAAGAACCTTACCTGGTCTTGACATATCTAGAATCTTGTAGAGATACGAGAGTGCCTTCGGGAATTAGAATACAGGTGCTGCATGGCTGTCGTCAGCTCGTGTCGTGAGATGTTGGGTTAAGTCCCGCAACGAGCGCAACCCTTTTCCTTAGTTACCAGCGGGTTATGCCGGGGACTCTAAGGATACTGCCAGTGACAAACTGGAGGAAGGCGGGGACGACGTCAAGTCATCATGGCCCTTACGACCAGGGCTACACACGTGCTACAATGGTAGGTACAGAGGGCAGCTACACAGCGATGTGATGCGAATCTCAAAAAGCCTATCGTAGTCCAGATTGGAGTCTGCAACTCGACTCCATGAAGTCGGAATCGCTAGTAATCGCGGATCAGAATGCCGCGGTGAATACGTTCCCGGGCCTTGTACACACCGCCCGTCACACCATGGGAGTTGATTGCACCAGAAGTGGGTAGCCTAACCTTCGGGGAGGCGCTCACCACGGTGTGGTCGATGACTGGGGTGAAGTCGTAACAAGGTAGCCGTAGGGGAACCTGCGGCTGGATCACCTCCTTATTGACGCATTCGGTCAGCAAGAATTCACAACAAGTTGTTCTTTGATTTTAGTAGATAAAAGCTTTAAAAAGCTTTAGAAGATTGTGCAATAGCATAGCTTTTTGAAAATCCTATTTAAAGGATTTTCCTTGCGAAGCTAAAATTGCAATGCAATTTTTTAACGCTTCTCAGGGTCTATAGCTCAGCTGGTTAGAGCACCGTGTTGATAACGCGGGGGTCGGTGGTTCAAGTCCACCTAGACCCACCATTATATGGGGCCATAGCTCAGCTGGTAGAGCGCCTGCCTTGCACGCAGGAGGTCAGGAGTTCGACTCTCCTTGGCTCCACCATATATAAATAGACCCAGAGCTAATAAAATAGAATTAAGTGATTAGTAACTTAACGATAAGGTACATAAGCAATTACTTACTTCTGTTTTATACAGAGACAATATGACGACTGGATGACAGCGTTATTACTATTTAAAAACATAGATATGAGTTGTAATACGGTTAATACCCTACCCATCACTGAGTAGGATATTAACCAGATGACTAACCTTTTAACGACATCAGTTGTTATCCCAAGAGGTTAGTTATCGAAGGTAATAAGAGAACTGAATCAAGCGTAAATTATCAAGGTGATATCGTTATAATTACTAACCATATTTGCAAGAATCAGAATTATGAATTGGTTAAAACACCTCGGATTACTTCGAGGTTGTCTTTAGCCAATAATAAAACTGAATCTATTAAATGCGAATATTAAGACCCTTTGGGGTTGTATGGTCAAGTAATTAAGCGCACATGGTGGATGCCTTGGCAGTCAGAGGCGATGAAAGACGTGACAGCCTGCGATAAGCTTCGGGGAGGCGGCAATATCCTGTGATCCGGAGATTTCTGAATGGGGAAACCCATCTAGTGTAAGCTAGATATTCTAATTTATTAGGAAGCGAACGAGGGGAAGTGAAACATCTCAGTACCCTTAGGAAAAGACATCAAAAGAGATTCCCCTAGTAGCGGCGAGCGAACGGGGAGGAGCCGACGGATTTATATGTAGAAGAACAGAGTGGGAAATCTGGCCATAGTGGGTGATAGCCCCGTATTCGAAACATATAATGAAGCATATTAAGTAGTGCGGAACACGAGAAATTCTGTATGAAGATGGGGGGACCATCCTCCAAGGCTAAATACTCCTGACTGACCGATAGTGAACCAGTACCGTGAGGGAAAGGCGAAAAGAACCCCTGTGAGGGGAGTGAAATAGAACCTGAAACCGTGTGCGTACAAGCAGTGGGAGCGGACTTGATCCGTGACCGCGTACCTTTTGTATAATGGGTCAGCGACTTATATTCTGTAGCAAGGTTAACCATTAGGGGAGCCGTAGGGAAACCGAGTCTTAATAGGGCGTATAGTTGCAGGGTATAGACCCGAAACCGAGTGATCTATCCATGAGCAGGTTGAAAGTGCCGTAACAGGCACCGGAGGACCGAACCCACTGTCGTTGAAAAGCCAGGGGATGACTTGTGGATAGGGGTGAAAGGCTAATCAAACTCGGTGATAGCTGGTTCTCCCCGAAAGCTATTTAGGTAGCGCCTCGGACGAACACCATTGGGGGTAGAGCACTGTTTCGGCTAGGGGGTCATACCGACTTACCAAACCGATGCAAACTCCGAATACCGATGAGTGATATCCGGGAGACACACGGCGGGTGCTAACGTCCGTCGTGGAGAGGGAAACAACCCAGACCGCCAGCTAAGGCCCCAAATTCCTAGTTAAGTGGGAAACGAAGTGGGAAGGCATAGACAGCTAGGAGGTTGGCTTAGAAGCAGCCATCCTTTAAAGAAAGCGTAATAGCTCACTAGTCGAGTCGGCCCGCGCGGAAGATGTAACGGGGCTCAAACTAGGAGCCGAAGCTGCGGATTTGAAAATTGTTTCAAGTGGTAGGGGAGCGTTGTGTAAGCCTGTGAAGGTGTGCTGTAAGGCATGCTGGAGGTATCACAAGAGCGAATGCTGACGTGAGTAACGATAATGCGAGTGAAAAGCTCGCACGCCGGAAGATCAAGGGTTCCAGTCCAACGTTAATCGGGGCTGGGTGAGTCGACCCCTAAGGCGAGGCCGAAAGGCGTAGTCGATGGGAAATTGGTTAATATTCCAATACTTGTTTATGATGCGATGGAGGGACGGAGAAGGTTATGCCAGCCTGGCGATGGTTGTCCAGGTGGAAGGATGTAGGTAGATGGCTTAGGTAAATCCGGGCTGTTAATACCGAGATCTGATAGCAAGCTGTACTTGTACAGCGAAGTGGCAAATACCATGCTTCCAGGAAAAGCTTCTAAGCGATAGTCATAAACGAATCGTACCCTAAACCGACACAGGTGATCAGGTAGAGAATACCAAGGCGCTTGAGAGAACTCTGCTGAAGGAACTAGGCAAAATGGTACCGTAACTTCGGGAGAAGGTACGCTGCTGGTGGTGAAGGACTTGCTCCGTAAGCTACTAGCAGTCGCAGATACCAGGCTGCTGCAACTGTTTATTAAAAACACAGCACTCTGCAAACACGAAAGTGGACGTATAGGGTGTGATGCCTGCCCGGTGCTGGAAGGTTAATTGATGGGCTTAGCGTAAGCGAAGGTCTTGATCGAAGCCCCAGTAAACGGCGGCCGTAACTATAACGGTCCTAAGGTAGCGAAATTCCTTGTCGGGTAAGTTCCGACCTGCACGAATGGCATAATGATGGCAGCGCTGTCTCCAGCAGAGACTCAGTGAAATCGAAATCGCAGTGAAGATGCTGTGTACCCGCGGCTAGACGGAAAGACCCCGTGAACCTTTACTACAGCTTTACATTGAACTTTGACCTGACTTGTGCAGGATAGGTGGGAGGCTTTGAAGCAGATACGCCAGTATTTGTGGAGCCAACCTTGAAATACCACCCTGGTCATGTTGGGGTTCTAACTCAGGTATAACAATACCGAGGACAATGTATGGTGGGTAGTTTGACTGGGGCGGTCTCCTCCTAAAGAGTAACGGAGGAGTACGAAGGTGCGCTCAGAACGGTCGGAAATCGTTCATAGAGTATAAAGGCAAAAGCGCGCTTAACTGCGAGACCCACAAGTCGAGCAGGTACGAAAGTAGGTCTTAGTGATCCGGTGGTTCTGTATGGAAGGGCCATCGCTCAACGGATAAAAGGTACTCTGGGGATAACAGGCTGATACCGCCCAAGAGTTCATATCGACGGCGGTGTTTGGCACCTCGATGTCGGCTCATCTCATCCTAGGGCTGAAGCAGGTCCTAAGGGTATGGCTGTTCGCCATTTAAAGAGGTACGCGAGCTGGGTTTAGAACGTCGTGAGACAGTTCGGTCCCTATCTACCGTGGGCGTTGGAAATTTGAGAGGATCTGCTCCTAGTACGAGAGGACCAGAGTGGACGAACCGCTGGTGTTCGGGTTGTCATGCCAATGGCATTGCCCGGTAGCTACGTTCGGATGGGATAACCGCTGAAAGCATCTAAGCGGGAAGCCCACCTCAAGATTAGATTTCCCTTAAGAGCCGTTGAAGACTACAACGTTGATAGGCAGGGTGTGGAAGCGCAGTGATGCGTGTAGCTAACCTGTACTAATTGCTCGTTTGGCTTGACCATACAACACCCAAGTGGTTTTGTAGCTCTCTTTTTATAATAAAGAGTAGAGCAAGCTAATTATTTCGATATCATCCTGATGATTGCTTATTAATAGCAACCTTGATTCAGGTTCTTGATAAATACATAGTCAAATCAAAGTTAAGTCAACAACTTAACCAACTCATATCTATACCCCCTTTGCTGACGACAATAGCACGATGGAACCACCTGATCCCTTCTCGAACTCAGAAGTGAAACATCGTAGCGCCAATGGTAGTGTGGGTCCGCCCATGTGAGAGTAGGTCATCGTCAGCTCCCTATACCTAAAAGCCCCCCTTCATTCGAAGGGGGGCTTTTTCCTTTGCGTTAGTTTCCTTCATTAATACTAAGTATCATTATGATTTTAGTGACAAAATGATTTGACATATATCGTTTTAGCTGTTAATTTTGGTAAATATTCTTAAAAGGAGTTAAGAGTATTCGATATTAATGTTTAGTGCAAATTGTTACTAAAGTTTTTTGTCTAATATGCTTGTTAGCTCTAAATAAAATATGCAACAATATGTTTGTTAATCTTAGCAAGCATTAACCTCAATTATCAAAAGGAATTGGTAATGAAATTACGCACTTCACTATCGCTAGCTGCGTTAATCACACTTAGCATATCTGGTTGCTCTAAAGAAGCTACTACAGAAACACCTGAAGAAAAAGCTAACACTTCTGCTACCACTACCGCCGCCTCAAGCGAATCAACTACCCTACGTCTCTCTCATTTTTGGCCAGCTACCTCTTCATTTAGTAAAGAGGTGTTAGAACCATGGGCTAAAAAAATTGAAGCCGAATCTGATGGGCGTTTAAAAGTGGAATTGTACCCATCTGCCACGTTAAGCAAACCACAGGTTACCTATGAAGCTGCTGTGAAAGGTACAGTTGATATCGGTTCACAGGCGCATGGATACACCAATGGTCGATTCCCACTGACACAAATTGCTGAGCTTCCTGGTTTGTCTAGCTCGGCAACTCAAATGGGCTGTATTTTACAAACATTGTATGAAGATGGCACCATAGCAAGCGAATATGAAGATTCACATATTTTATTCATGTACGGTGCTGGTCCAGGTGCTTTGCACACAACCAATAAATTAATCAAAACCCCAGAAGATATGAAAGGTATGCGTATTCGTCGTCCTTCAGCCGTAGCTGGTGATATTATCGAAAGTATGGGTGCCTCTCCAGTTGGGCTACCGGCAAATGATATGTATACCTCTCTACAACGTGGTGTTGTTGATGGTTTAAGCTTCCCTTGGGAGGCCGTTACTACTTTTAAAATTGACGAAGTCACTAAGTATCACACTAATATCCCATTCTACAGCTCAGGCCTAATGGTAGCAATGAACAAGGATACCTATGAAAAGTTACCGGATGATTTGAAAATAGTAATAGATGATAACTCAGGTATGGCTCTCGCTAAAAAAGTTGGTGAGGTATTTGACAAGCATGACAAGACAGCGCTGCAAAATGCTAAAGATTTAGGTCACGAAGTTGTTGAAATTCCAGATCCTTTGAATGATCCGGCATGGAAAGGTCCACTAGAAAAAGGTACCAATAAATACCTAAGTGATGTAGAAAAGCTTGGTCTTGATGCACAGGGTGTTTATGAAAAAGCCAAAGCTGCTAGTGCTGCCTGTAAAGTATAATTGAATAAGGTGGAATGAATTATGCCAGTTTTGGCTAGTATTAGTAATTTTTTGAAAAAAATATGTGAGGCTATTGGAGGCATAAGTTTAGTTATTATTGTTCTAGTAACTATAACAGATGTAATCACTCGATATATATTTAAGCTCACTGCAGGGGGCTTTGGTTTTACCATAAAAGGTACAGTTGAAATTGTATCTTATATGATGCTATTTGCCTTACTGGCTGCTTTTGCGGGATATGTCGAACGATCACAAGTAGTCGTGGATGTTTTCACTCAAAAAATGCCACAAAACGTCAAAGGTTATTTTATGGGTGTTTTCATGATTGGTTTTTTTGCCCTAGGTGTTATTTTCGTGTGGGGCCTATATGAAAGTGCTCTTGATGCAGCAGAGTTCGGCAAGGTAACACAAGATCTTAGAATTTCAATGACACCTATTTATGGTTTTAGCGCTTTTATAAGTGTCATCCTAGCGGTTAGAGCACTGATTGAATCTATCAATATTTTTAGAACGGGCGAGTTTTATGACGCCGAGGAGACAGGCTCATGAGTCCAGAAATTATTGGTGCGATTGGTTTAGTGTGCATGATTTTATTGGTATGTTTGAGAGTACCTGTTGCTTTAGCTATGTTAGGTGTTGGCTTGGTTGGCTTTGGCGCAGTGACCAGTCCTGATAGTGCTTTACAAATGCTTCGTGATATTCCAACAGATGTTTTGGCTAAGTATGATTTTAGCGCCATTCCTTTGTTTATTTTAATGGGTGTGTTTGCAGCTCACTCAGGAATGGCGGGTAAACTCTTTGATGCTACTAGAACTATATTTGGTGGTGTAAGAGGTAGTTTAGGTATTGCAGGTATAGGCTCGTCTGGTATTTTTGCTTCTATTTCTGGTTCGTCTCTAGCGACAGCATCTACAATGACGCGCGTCGCTCTACCAGAAATGGAGAAATACGGATATCAGCCTGGCTTTGCATGCGGTATTTTAGCCGCAGGTGGTACTCTTGGTATTATGATACCACCGAGTATTGCTTTGCTTGTCTATGCGATTCTAACTGAGCAATCTGTTGGCGACATGTTTATAGCTGGCTTCCTACCAGGTATTTTGGGCATGGTCATGTACTCGATTACCGTAATGATTATGGTGCGTTGGAAGCCGCATCTTGCAAAGCGTGGTGAACCAACAAGTTGGAAAGAGAAATTTCTGTCTTTAACGGGTCTTATACCGTTTGGATTTATATTTGTGGTCATTATCTTTGGTATTTTCTTTGGTTTATTTACCCCAACCGAAGGAGCAGCCGTAGGTGCCTTTGCATCATGGCTTTATGCTGTGTTCAAAGGTATGCGCATTAAGGGCTTAAAGCAGTCTTTGATTGAAACACTTGCGCTTTCTGCAGTTGTTTTCTTTATGTTATTAGGTGCAGAAGCGTTAGGTTATTTCATTTCAGTATCTAGATTGTCTTATTCGTTAGCTACTTGGATTGGCGGTTTAGCGGTTAGTCCAATGACGGTAATGATTTGTATTTTAATCATGTACTTTTTGCTTGGGTTGTTTATGGATGCACTGGCTATGTTAGTCATTACCATCCCAGTTGTTTATCCTATTATTCTTGCATTAGGATTTGATCCTGTATGGTTCGGTATTATTGCCGTTTTAACCGTTGAACTTGGTTTAATTACACCGCCAATGGGTATGAACATCTTTGTGATTAAAGCTATGGCACCCCACATAAAACTTGGTGATATGTTTAAAGGGGTAACTCCATTCATTGTTTCGGATGTTTTAAGACTGATTATTTTAGTTTCATTCCCTGCTATATCACTGATTCTCTTGAACTAAAGTAAGCCTAAATATTTTATAATCAAAAGCCACTCTGTTAAGTTAACAGGGTGGCTTTTTTATAGGGTAAATACAGTGTTATTATAGGGATAAGATTATTAGGTTATACAGTTATCAGTATTAGGCTTCCAAAAGGTCAGCCTTTTAGAATGCGAAATGATACTATACGAATAATATTGCGATAAACTATAGGACGATAGTGAGTACTTATGGCTGTTGATTTATCTAATACACTTATTGTGGCAATTTCTGCTACCGCACTTTTTGACTTATCTGAGTCCGAAGCCTATAGAGAAGAGTTATTAAAGAACAACCCACATGATGCAGTTTGGCAGTTTCGTGAGTATATGCAAAAGCGAGAAAATGAGCCTTTAAATATTGGCGCAGGATTCCCACTTATTCAAGCCATTTTAAACTTAAATACGTGTATAAACCATACTAACAGTTACGAAAATGAAACCCCATTGGTAGAAGTTGTTATTGTCTCAAAAAGCTGCCCTGAAACGGGTATTAGAGTTTTAAATGCGATTCGTAAGCGCGGTATGTCAATTACTCGTTCAGCATTTATCTCTGGAGCTCAGGTGGCAGACTATATTGAAGACTTTAAAGTGGATTTGTTTTTAACGACTAACAGGGATGATGCGCAAAGTGTGGCTGATAGACAGATATGTGCATGCGCTATACTCGATGCTACCCCTGTGAATACCTATACACTCGATACACATCAATTGAGAATTGCTTTTGATGGAGATGCGGTATTATTTGATGATTCAGGTGAGCTACTTTATAAAAAACAGGGTCTGCAAGCTTTTCATGCTAGAGAAGCAGAAATGACAGACTTACCTATCGACAAGGGTCCTTACGCTGAGTTATTGATCAAACTGTCACATTTGCAAAAAAGTTTGCAATTAGATCAAGAAAAGCAGCCTATTCAAATTGCATTAGTCACTGCTCGTAATGCGCCGGCAGATTTACGTGCTATTAAAACGTTACGCCAGTGGGGTGTTAATGTTGATATGGCATTTTTTTTAGGAGGACTCGAAAAAACGTCGGTATTAAAGACTTTTGCACCGCATATTTTCTTTGATGATTCGATCAAGCATATTGATGCGGTAAAGCAGTTTGTTCCAACAGGGTTAGTACCCTATCATTCTACATCAGAGCTTAATACGCAAACTTGGCACTTAGCAGATGCGTCAGAATAGAAAGATTAGCTGCATGAGAGCTTCCTAACGTGAGTTTGCAATACAACCATACATTAATAAGCGATATTATGAACTGGCAAAAAATTTTCACAGTCATAAAGCATCGAGGAACTCAGGTTATCGGTTTGTACGTATTCATCCTGATACCCATGTGGGTTATGTACTTTTTGAATCGTACAGTACTTTTTAATATTTGGAATGCTTTTGGTATTGTTCCTCGTACCTTAGAGGTTACTAGTATAGTGGGTATTGTGGCGTCATGGACCATGCACGGTAGTTTTTCTCATTTAATGGGAAATACGTTAACCCTAGTTCAAATACTTTTTTTGTTTGGATTATTTGAGCGTGATGCTTATAGCACAGTTGTTAAGCTGATTATTGGCTCCGGCTTAATGACTTGGGGCCTAGGGTCTCCTTTTTCATTGCACATTGGCGCATCAGGGCTAATCTTTGCTATGCTAGGTTATATGATTGGTGGGGCGATTTTTGCAAGACGATGGGGGTATCTTGTTGCTTGTATGATAATGGGAACGAGCTATTGGTTTGTTTTGAAGCAAGGGTTGGTGCCGCAGTTGGGTATTTCGTTTGCAGCGCATTTTGGCGGTCTCTGTATTGGGTTATTAATTGGGTCAAATTCACAATATAGGCAAAATACTGCTTATTTAGACCGTTAACTTTGAGTATATCGGGCAACAGAGTTTAAAATTTGTTAAACTAGCGCATATATATACCTAGCATTGCTAATGAGAGAGTCATTTGAGTGATGCTAGGCTTTTGTCAGTTTGTAGGGAGTAGATGCATGGCAGAGCGTTCAGCCAAGCAGTTAGGGTTAAGTAAGGCAGATTTGCCAAATTCCATTATAGAAGTCATTGCAACTCTTACCAAGAGTGGTTTTGAAGCATTTATTGTGGGGGGTGGCGTCCGAGATACGCTTTTAGGGTTAAATCCGAAAGATTTTGATGCGGTGACTGATGCCAAGCCCCATGAAATCAAAGATTTATTTGGTAAGAGATGTCGTATCATTGGACGTCGCTTTCAGTTGGCCCATGTTTATTCTGGTCGTGACATGATCGAGGTAGCCACGTTTCGCGCTCCACCTACTGGCAGTGAGAATACGACCAGTGATGGAATGATTGTCAGAGATAATGTATGGGGTGATATACACCAAGACTTTGAACGTCGCGATTTTTCAATTAATGCAATGTACTATGAGCCTCTAAAAGGGGTGGTATATGATTATTGTAATGCATATGATGATATACAAAGCAAGACTTTGAGACTGCTAGGTCATGCACCTACTCGCATTGAGGAGGATCCAGTTAGGCTTTTACGAGCACTTCGATTTAAAGCTAAGTTGGGCTTTGAGTTTGATTCAGCCTTGGCAGAGCAATTTAAAGATGAGAACTGGGCATTATTGGATCAAGTTTCTCCACATAGGCTGTATGACGAATCACAAAAAATGTTTACTGGCGGTTATCTTGTTCCGTTATTGCCATTATTATTTGAATACGGGGCCATAGAACATCTAATCATATATCCACCTAAACAGCCGACAGCATTGGTAAATCAGGTTGCCATTAACACGGATAAACGCATTGCAATGGGTAAAAGTATTAACCCTGCATTTTTTTATGCCGCTCTATTATGGGATAACTATTTATATCAGCTGACAAAGTTTAAGAAAAAGAATATGCCGTTTCATGATGCACAAATGCAAGCGGCAAGTAAGGTAATTGACCGTCAGCGTATCAAAACAGCAATCCCCAAGTTTGCTGAACAGTTCATTCGTGATATTTGGTTAATGCAACCAAAACTGGCTAATCCTCGCGTAAAACAAATTGCCCAGCTTGCTGAGCATTCTCGCTTTCGTGCGGCTTTTGACTTTTTATTATTACGTGAACAATGTAATGATGAGGCAAATCCGTTGTCAGAATCAACTAATGGTATGGGAGAATGGTGGCAAACCTATCAGACTCTTTCTGAAAAGCAAAAACAGAAAGCGATGGATGATTTTGCTAGCGATACCCGACGCGGTAGTAACAAGTCAAGTCGTAATCGTAGCCGAGCGCGCAACCAAAATAGAGATGTTGAGCAACAACTCTCTAATGATGATATGTCATTAACCGAGCCATATCAAAACGATGCTATAGATAATAAGCAGCCACGCAATAAGCGAACTACAAAGAAGCATAGCAAAACATCGCATGATACAACTCGAGATAAACTATATTCTCAAGAGCGAGCACAGCTACAAAAACTATCTTTGGGTAAGGTGGCAGGTGAGCAAGCTCAGCTTAGTCATCAGCCTAGTCCTCTATTTACTATCAATGCCGATAAATTAGCGAAGCAAGTGCCGAAGCAGCTAGAGGTGGATGCACAGTCAGCAATAAAGAGTGCAAGCTCTAAGCCGGCACAGCAGTCTCATGGACGTTTACAAAAGAATGCAACCGATAAAGATAACAACCCTACCAAAGAGCTGGCTGACTCTCATTTAGAGGCTGAAAATGCTCAGCGTTATAAAAATGGTAGCGTACCGAGTAAGCGCCGTCGTCGACTACCTAGCCAAACTTTAACCCAAATTGAGAGGGCACGTTTGAGGGCAGATAATACCGATGGAAGCACGGAAACAGCTACTAACAATGCGGTCGATAAAACGACTAAGAGCGTCACTGAAAGAGTCGTTAAGAGTAGCCCTACGAATAAGCCCAAAGCAACGGCTGAAGCCCAAGTTGATTCTAAAGCTAAAGTAGTTCGTGCTACTTCAACATCTAAGTCATCCTCAAAAGCTACCTTAAAGGGCAGTAATCAAACGTATCCTAGTCAGCAGAGTGAGGTAGTTGTCGCAAAATCGGTTGACTCGATGAATAAAGAACAACTTATAAGTAAAGACATGATACCTAAAAATGAGCGAGTGCCTCAAACACGGCGTAGACGTCAACCTAGCTCAACGCAAACAGTAAAAGAGCGGTTGAGTTCGTAATCGATGAAGTATCGTTGTTATCTTGGTCTGGGTGGAAACTTAACGAATGAATTAGGTACCCCAAGCGAGCATATTTATAAAGCTGTTGATAGCTTGTCCTCTCATATAAATGTGGATAATGTAAGGTTGTCATCACTGTACGCTTCGCAACCTATGGGCCCGCAGGACCAGCCTGATTTTATTAATGCTGTGGCTGAGATCGATACGGATTTATTACCCTATCAGTTATTGGCTTTATGTCAAAAGTTGGAACAGGATGCACAACGAGTGCGTAAGCGCCACTGGGGCGAACGTAGTTTAGATGTTGATATTTTACTGTATGGCGACGAACAGGTAACATCAAAGACTCTGACCATACCGCATCAAGGTATTTCTTCACGCAATTTCGTTCTGGTGCCCTTATTGGAGCTTAATCCTTCATTAAGAATGAATGGCAAATTAGTTAGCGATCTACCAATGAGTCAAGATTGGACGGGTTTGAAAAAATTATGTTAATCCTTACTGTGTGAATCAGAAGTGACCTCAAATAGTTATAAATTAATATTAAGTCTCTATCTACTTTAACTGAACTTTAACTGTAAATAATATTTTTCGTAGCGTTTGTTACGATTTTTTATGCCATGTTATCTTAACGAGTTACCCTTATGATTACCTTATCTACACTTAGAGAATTCAAAAAAGAAGGTCGGAAATTTAGTTGTTTGACTTGTTATGACGCATTATTTGGCAAAATGATGGAAGCTGCACAAGTCGATACGATATTAATTGGTGATAGCTTGGGTATGGTGGTGCAAGGGCACGATTCTACCTTACCAGTAACGGTTGATGATATTGCTTATCATACTGCTAATGTGGCAAGGGCAAACAAGCATGCACTAATTATGGCAGACCTGCCGTTTATGAGCTATGCAACGCATGAAGATGCCATTACCAATGCTAGGCAAGTTATGCAAGCGGGTGCACATGTGATTAAAGTGGAAGGTGGCTCTGAGCTATGCGATATAGTGACAATACTAGCGAATGCTGGTACGCCGACATGTGTGCATCTTGGACTAACCCCCCAATCCGTAAATGTGTTTGGGGGATACAAAGTGCAGGGCAAATCAGAAGACAGTGCCATTCAGCTATTAGATGATGCAAAAGCAGTGGTGGAAGCTGGTGCTGCTTTGTTGTTATTGGAATGTGTACCTGCACTACTTGCTAAAAAAGTAACAGACTCTGTAGACGTTCCTGTCATAGGAATAGGGGCAGGCGCCGATACGGACGGTCAAGTCTTGGTTATGCATGATATGTTGGGTGTGACACATGGCAGGGTCGCTAGATTTGTCCATGACTTTTTGACAGATGAGCGTAATCAAAATGGTCACAACAAAGGCAGTGTTGAAGGTGCTTTTGCCTTATTTCATCAGTCCGTCATCGAAGGAAGTTATCCTAAAATTGAGCATCAGTTTAATTAGGGATTGGATAGTTTTCTAAGAAGACTTTAGCCTATTTATATTACCTTAATTGTTAATGATATAGTTGTCTCAACACTTATTTGACAATGCTTACTTAAGAATGCTTACTTAAGGATAGTCACAAGATTTGTGGATTCAGTATTTTTTGCTTATGGATGCATCGCATGACAATAACCCTAACTTCCATTGAATCTATGCGTAATGCACTTGAACCATTACGCAATCAGCAAAATCCTGCCAAAATTGCTCTTGTTCCCACAATGGGTAGTTTGCATGCAGGTCATATATCATTGGTGGAGCTTGCTCAAAAGCATGCAGATTTGGTTATCGTCAGTATTTTTGTTAATCCAACTCAGTTTGGGGTTGGTGAAGATTTAGACAGTTACCCACGCACTATTGAAGCAGATACTCAAAAATTAACGGATATAGGCGCTGATTATATTTTTACACCAACGGTAGCTGATATGTATCCTGTCATGCCGCCACCAACTCGTGTTTTAGGTGGGGGTATTAGTCAAAAACTATGTGGTGTATCACGTCCCACTCATTTTGATGGCGTCGGGCTGGTGGTTGCTAAGTTGTTCAATATTGTGAAACCTAACGTTGCAGTATTTGGTCAAAAAGACTATCAGCAACTTGCGATTATAAGGCAGTTAGTAAGAGATTTAAGTTACGACATAGACGTGATTGGCTCTCCTATAATAAGGGCACCAGATGGCCTAGCATTATCTTCACGTAATCAATATTTGACTGAGTCTGAGCGAAAGATTGCGCCTATGCTCAATCAAGAGATCACTCGGTTAGCGGCGATGCTGACCGAGGCTCGACATATTAATCCTATGCAACCAAATAGTTTAATAGAGTTAAATCGTTTAATAAATGAAAGTATGGAACGCATCGAAAAAGCAGGTTTCGAAATTGACTATTTAGAGGTTTTGAATCAGGACTTGACGGATATTTATGATGTCATTCAAGACCGACATCTTGTTATTGTAACGGCAGCTTGGTTAGGTAAAGCGCGCTTACTTGATAATCAAGAGGTAGTAGTCAATGACCACAATATACGATAAGTTAATTCCTGAAAAAGAGTAATTTCTAAGCTGAATTCAGCTTAATATCCAACCAGTTATTCGTTATCTTATATAATAACTATAAATATCAGTAAGTAGGCATGAGTGATATCAATAAACACACCTAAAATGAGTAAATTATCATGGATGTTGCGAATAGTGATGTTAAGCAAGTGTTAGTACAGAATAAAGATGATGTGCTTGTGCTTATTGTTTCTGGACGTTCGGGTTCTGGGAAATCCTCTGTATTGCAGATTTTAGAAGACTTTGGTTATTATGCTATTGATAATATGCCATTATCTTTGGTGCCAGATGCCGCAACTAAACTGATAGAAGATGGCTCAATTAGAAAGGTAGCATTGGGTGTCGATGTACGTACCCCTAAAGCCGACTTAAGTAACTTCCAAAATATTCAAGATAGTCTGGTTAGTCGTTACGGAAAAAATAATGTAAAAATTATATATGTTACAGCGCAAGAGCCTGTATTGGTTGCCCGCTTTGATGCAACCCGTCGTGTACATCCGCTAATGGTTACACAGGACGGCCCTGTCTTTAATCTACCAAATGCTATTCGGAAGGAAATCGATATATTAAAGCCGATTTCAAGTCGAGCGGATATTAAAATTGACACCAGCCAATTAAACATTCATCAATTGAAAGAACGGGTACGTGAACATATTGGCGTGGATAATAAAGTGACAGTAAATTTGCTATCCTTTGGGTTTAAACATGGTATCCCTATCGATGCCGATTTCGTCTTTGACGTTCGAATTCTACCTAATCCCCATTGGAAACCTGAGTTACGTTCAAAAACGGGCAAAGACGATGAGGTTAAACAGTTTTTTTCCGAGTACCCAGAAGTAGACGAGATGAAAGAAGATATATTTGAATTTTTGAATCGTTGGCTTCCTGATTTTTTGCACAACAATCGCCACACCGTAACGGTGGCCATTGGCTGTACAGGTGGGAAACATCGCTCAGTGTTTATCACTGAAGGAGTATGCACTAAGCTTTCAAACAGCCTGCCTGCAGAGTTAAAGGTAGTCGCTAAACACCGAGAAAAACTAAATTGGGGCGTATAAAGTCCTTTTGCTTTTGATGGTACCGCGCGTTTATTAACTCTAGATCCAATACTCTTAGCATTTGTCATTATCTTATCGAATGTGCTTTTAGGTGGGTATAAAACCTTATGGGTATTAAATTAATAAACCGAACATTTTTATATGATATTAACAACTATTTGAGAGTTTTATGATTGATTGGTCAGAACATGACATGCGAGTTTCTCGTACCGAGCTTAAAAAAGCGCATGAGCGTTTACAAGCATTAGCTGCACCATTGGCTGAATTATCCAAAAAGCAGATGAAAAAATTACCAGCCAGTGATTATTTTTTGGCTGAATTAACGGCATTAGCTGATATCACTAGTGCAAATGCCCGTAATCGTCAGATCAAGCGGGTAGGTAAGCTCATTAGTGAAGAGGATCGCCATGCTGTGGTCAACGCTCTATTCCAAACTCGCTTTAGCCCAGAGCAAGCAGCTAAAGTGGAAGGCTGGTATACGCGGTTGAACATTAATGATGAAGGTACACTTAAGCAATTTTGTACTCAATTTAAAGCTGCCGAGCGTAATAGTGTTTATCAGCTTCTACTATGGATTGAGTATGCTAAGCATATGGATGATGATGAGCTACTTTCTGAATCACAGGCAGATTTAGTTAGCTATATTAAAGAAGTTGCTATTCTGACACAGCTAATGTGATCTGGCACTAATAAGAGGTATAAGCACTATTCCATACCTGCTTAATTTAAAGGTTTAATATCCGTATCACATCATACGCCGGCGTTTCATATGGATGCGCCTGTTTCAATGCTCTAATGACCTGATGGATGTGATCATCGTCAATTACCATTTCAACACGCCACTCTTCCACCTGCTCAATATTGTCTTGTTCTCCAATATGCGGGGTACTGCCTGCAAGTGGTTTAAACTGCCCCGTCCCTTGTACTTGCCAACAGCAATGTGAATAATTACCAATATGACCCGCACCAGCCTCAAACAAAGCGTTCTTGACCTTCTCTAGAGCTTTGGATGGGATAAATACAGTTAATTTATACATGCCGCAAACCTGTTTTCTACTAGAATCTTAGGAAAGAGATGATCATAAAATGTTAAGTTAAAAAGCTGAATATGATAACAATCACATTCAGCTGTTGTGGGGATTTTATACAATCTGTGTAATCAAGGCAGAGGCACACCGATACGTTCTGCAACCTCTTCATAAGACTCAATAACGTCCCCTAAGCTTTGACGAAAACGATCTTTATCAAGTTTCTTTTTGGTTTTCTTGTCCCAAATACGGCATCCATCAGGCGAGAATTCGTCACCTAATACAACTCGGTCATGGAAGACCCCAAATTCTAGTTTAAAATCCACTAGCATTAATCCACCATCATCAAACAACTCTTTTAATACATCGTTAACTTTATAAGTAAGCGCTTTCATTTCTGTTAACTGTTCAGGTGTAGCCCATCCCAAAGATACTGACAAAGATTCATTAACCATAGGATCGCCTAATGCATCATCTTTAAAAAATAATTCGTAGGTAGGCGGGGTTAGCGGTTGACCTTCCTCTAGACCTAGACGACGCACTAAGCTCCCTGCTGCGAAGTTACGAATGACGCATTCAACAGGAATCATATGCAAACGTTTGACTAGTACCTCATCATGGGATAGTTGCTTCTCAAAGTGCGTTTCAATACCTGCTTCAGCGAGCTTTTGCATGATAAATGCATTGAATCGGTTATTTACCTGTCCTTTACGACCCAACTGCTCAACTCGTTCACCATTAAACGCAGAGGTATCATCACGAAAATGCAGAATCAGAAAGTCTGGATTGTCTGTTTCATAAACAGATTTGGCTTTGCCTTTATACAGTAGTTCTTGTTTTTGGATTTGCATGATGACTGTCCTATACAGGTTGCTAAGCATTATATTAAAGTGAATAAATATTAAAGCGTATGAACGACACGATTGTATTTGGGACGCTTCTATAGAATACGTAACGAAAAAAAGCTATTTGATGAATGAAAAATTTATACCTGTCCCAAAAACCAATCAACAGTACCAAATTTGCCACGCCTACTGCTGGTAAAGTTGGAGATTCTGTTGCTTGCTAATTAGCTTTTTGGTTTTGGTATTACCTACCAAGTGGTTATTTGTTGTTGTAGTCGAAAAGTAATCATCCGCTATTGATTAGCTGATGTTGTTGGTACTTGGCGGTAGGGCTTAGGTAATTTATAACGTTTACCACTTTCGTTTGCTAATTCTAAAGTATTCACACCGACATCTGGGGTGGGGTATAGAGGTATAAATGGTGCTGTCTTTTGTTCAGCAGGTAGCTTAAGGGGTGGCAATTGCTCTGCCTGCTGATATTCTAAACTACCATCATCTATCTTGTTAAATAAACCTCTACTGGTTTGACATCCAGCTATAACACTCAAACTAGTAACTATTAAAAGCGATGTTTTCAAAATAGTACGGAATAGGCTGTTTTTTAAGGAATAGATGTTTTTTAATAAGTGCATTGGTCAACCTTAATAAGTCGCAGAGATTTGCCAGTGTTAAAAGTATGAGGAAAAAATAAATAATGTGAGGCAAGTAAATAAAGGCAAAATATAAAGTATAATCAATCGTTATGCCATAACAGCATTAAGTATATGATTATTAAGTCAATTTTAGTCAATTAGTCCAGCATTACGTAGTCCTTGATCTACCTGATCATGAAACTTAGGGTCAAGCCATGTTAATGGTAGGCGAATACCCTGCTCAATTTTCCCCATTTTATGCAGTGCATATTTTGCTGGGATAGGGCTAGACTCAACAAACATAAGGGCGTGTAATGGCTCGATACTATCATGAATCTGTTTGGCTGCTGCAAAATCGCCGTTTAATGCCGCTGTGAATATTTTACTCATAGCCCCTGGCACAATATTGGCAGTAACGGAAATATTACCTTTGCCACCATGTCCCATTAACGCCAACGCGGTGCCATCATCACCTGATAGCACTGACATACGATCGCCCAGTGTGTCAATGAGAAGCTTACCGCGCTCAACCGAACCTGTGGCATCTTTAATAGCGACAATGTTATCAAAGTCGGCCAATCGTTCAACGGTTTCTTGAGCAATATCGACCACAGTTCGACCAGGTACATTATAAAGCATTTGCGGCATATCAACAGCTTCTGCAATCATTTTATAATGCTGATAAAGACCTTCTTGGGTTGGTTTATTGTAATAAGGCGCCACCAATAAAGCACAGTCAGCGCCTGCTTTTTTTGCCTCAGACGTCAAATGAACCGCCTCTTTAGTATTATTAGCACCTGTACCAGCGATAACAGGAACTCGTCCATTCACATGTTTGACAAAATAGCGGATAACCTCACTATGCTCTTGCATAGATAAAGTGGCTGATTCGCCAGTTGTACCAACGGCAACTAAACAATGAGTACCTTGCTCAATTTGCCAGTCGATCAATGACGCTAAGCGAGCATAATCAACTTCGCCATTTTCAAGCATTGGGGTAATTAAGGCAACCATGGAGCCTTGCAGTTGGTTTTGAATGTCAGAATATAGGTTACTCATATTTTTGCCTTATTGTCTTACTAATTTTCGTGTTTATACGCTTGTGTAAGTTTTTAATCCTGATAGAGCATTAACTCAACTCAATATAGAATGCTTAAATAGTGGGGTAATACTTATACGTTATATAGATAAAAGAGTTCATAATCAAGCTTAATAGACGAGCGTATTGTCATACCGTTATTTTGCATAGCTTATTGCATAGATCTTTGAATCGCCCTTTCGGCTAATCATTATTATATTGGCATTTAAGTTTAGCACATTCAACCTTAACCAATCATCAAGCTATTTATCGTTTATATTAATGACAGTGATACTTGGTTTAGATAAGCGAAAGGGAGCACCTCGCTGCCCAAATGAGGGAATAATTTGTATCACTTTAACCCATTTAGCCGTTAACTTGTTTTGGGTTGTTTTGTAGGCTTTGTAATACGCCTTAGATACAACAGACTCATCTGGTGCTATTAAAAGTAATAAAGACGATTTTAATGTTGATAAGTTTAGGTCTGCTTCTACTTTATTGTTATTACTGGCATCACTTGCCTCTACTTGACTAGAAGTATCTTGGATAGAGAGATAGGGCTTAATACCATTTACTGTATTAGTTAAAAGGATATGGGGTTGGCTTTCTATTGCTTGATTTGCTATTGCTTGATCAAAACCCGATTGATCTCGTATTATTTTAGCGATTAAGGAAACACCAAAGTTTGTGGGAGTCGTGCCAATGACCTCCGTAATACCCAAAGATTCAAAGACGTGGTTTAGGTCATCTTCGTGCAAAAATTGGTCAGCATTTTCAGGGTAATAACGATGATCGTGTTCACCTTGAATCGCATAAATAGGTTTATTGATGCCTTTAAGTAGCATCAAGTTACCCACCAAGTCAGCTGGAGGATTGTATAGCCACTCTCCTACAATAATGACAGCTTCGACGTTTAATTGATTTAACCTATCCACCAATTTTACAAATTGGTTGGGATGACTAAATAAACCTAGCCTTAGATTTGCAATGACGGCAATATTTAGAGGTTGTGACGTCTCATTTGTAGCTGGAGAATTGTGGTAGGAAGCATAGTGAACGGTCATTTGTCGAGGGATATAATAAGCGCTGTAGAAATATAGAACAATAATGGCCAATAATGTAGCACTAATAAAAATAGATAGAACATTGTTGATAGTCAACATAACCACTAATAATGCCCACCATGGCATCGTAGGTGCAAGATAATATAAAACCAATTGACCCCAAACCCTTACAAAATGTGCAGGAGGATTATGATTATAGGCTTGCATTAGAGACCATAGAATGACACCTATAATAACGACAATGCTTATTGTCGTTATTATAGTAGGTATCATTAATCCATTACTCAATGAGGCTGTGTTAGCTAAACTTAGCAATAAAGCGGTACTCTTAAAGGTTGCATTGTCAGAGGTTAGGAGCATTTTTTAGATTGCATGACATCATACCTAATGTAAACGGTTTACAATGTTAGAGGATACTTCTACTCCACAAACGTTAGATTAGAGCATCATCTAGAAAAAAACTGCCATACTAAAATCTAAACACACATTATACGACCTATACACAGCATTACAACAGTTTAACGTTACCTTACAATATGATGTATCGTTTCTGACTATCCTATCTTGGGTTCAAATTATAACTATCTAAAATTATAACTATCTAAATAAGTCAATCCCGATAAACAAGTTAAGACGTTTATGCGTTGGTATATAAAGTTGGTATACTAATAAGCTAAATGTATTAATTTAAACTAGAGTGCTGTTAACGTGATATTTCCACAGTAATGTTTTTGAAGCCATTTTAATTAAATACCTCTATTAAAAAATTAAAAAGAAATGCTATCAGAAAACGTACCTTATGAACCTTGCTAACATCACTCTCTTTTAGGCTTTATTTATTATTTAGTTTTGAGTTGCTGATATTAAAAAGATAACTTATAAACACAACATATAAAAAGTGACATATACAATAAGGATAAAACACATGCCTAATATGAGTAGTGAAGCACCGCATATTAATGAAAATAAGCGTGAGCTTGATATTGTCGTTTATGGCGCTACTAGCTTCGTAGGCAAACTCACAGCTCTGTATATTAATGAGTTTGTGTCAGAAATTAACTGCTCTGAAGGCGGTGCTAAAATAAGATGGGCAATAGCCGGTCGAAATTCTAACAAATTAGATGAATTAAAAAAAGAAATAGGCAATGAAAGTTTGCCTATCATCATCGCTGATAGCACAGATAGTGATAGCCTTGATGCCATGACTTCTAAGACAAAGGTAATTATATCAACAGTTGGGCCTTATCTTAAATTTGGAGAGTCTTTAATTAAATACTGTGTGAATAATGGAACCGATTACGTTGATTTAACTGGTGAGACCCTTTTTATTAAAGACATGATGGATAAGTATCAAGAAACAGCAAAAAAGAGCGGAGCGCGTATTGTAAATTCGTGCGGGTTTGATTCTATACCATCCGATTTAGGTGTCTTATTTACTCAAGACTGTGCTTTTATAAATTGGGGTGATAGGTGCGATACAATTAATATGCGTGTCAAGGCGGCTAAAGGTGGGTTATCAGGTGGCACGATTGCGTCTATGGCGACAATCTTTGAAGAGGTAGGAAAGGACAAGTCACGTCGTAAGCAGTTGGCGAACCCATACCTGCTAAATGATGATGCTAATCCGCCCAAAATTCAGCAAACTGATATAAAAAGGCCAAAGTGGGATTTTCAAAATGAGCGTTGGTTAGCCCCCTTTGTTATGGCGTCTATTAATACACGTATTGTACATCGTAGTAACCAACTACTTGGATATGAATATGGGCGTGACTTTAAATATGATGAGGCCATGTGGATGCCCTCAGGTATGAAAGGCCGAATAATGAGCTATGGGATGACTGCTGGCCTAGCGGGATTTGCAGGTAGTATGGCGTTTAAACCAAGCAGAGAGTTATTGAACGAGTATGTGCTGCCGAAATCTGGATCGGGGCCTTCTAAAACAGAACGTGAGAAGGGGTATTTTGACATTCGCTTTATTGGATTTACAACGGAGCATCATCAGATACGCACTAAAGTCACTGGTAAAAGAGATCCAGGTTATGGCAGTACTTGTCGAATGTTGGCTCAAAGTGCAATTTGCTTATTACAGGACGTACCGAAGAGCAATATCAAGGGAGGGTTTTGGACTCCAGCTTCTGCAATGGGGGATAAGCTTATTGAACGACTTCAAAAATATGCGGGTATAACATTTGAAGAAGTGGCTACCCCTTAACCTACTTCAATCCAGTGTTTATTTTATGATATGAATAAAGAGAGGGCAACCTATGTGGTTGCCCTCTCTTTTATAAGCTTGATGGGTACATTTATAGTCAGCGAACTACTAAACGGTTACGGCGTTAACCTCGTTAAGACTGCTCCCGTATTACTAGCTACTTGCACTCGGTTGCCTTGTAACCATTTTAGACTTCTTTGACTATAATTCAATGTAGTCGGCTAAATTATAAATCACTAAGGTGTTAAGCTAGCGTAGCCTATAATTGTCGCACTTTCACTCGTTTACCTAGTATCCATTTAAGGTTCTTTGACTATGCCAGTTGATTTACCAGCTCTGGAACTGCACATACTCTGAACGTCATTTCTTAAGTCCAGCTTGTTTTAATAACGCACCCAGAGAACCGATCTTTTCAGGGGCTTTCGGGCTTGGTTTGCTAGGTTGACCCCGATTTGAACGTTCATTTTTGCCCGTTGTAGTACGATCTTTGGCTGATCGATTAGCTGTGCGGCGTTTCGATTTTATGGGCTTGCCCTTATCCGTAGTATCGGCTCTATCTGTTTTAGCTTCTAGACTGCGTTTTTCAGTATCAGAACGTTTAGCAGTACCAGTATTACCAGAGGCTTCAGATTTCATACTAAAGCCTATGCGATTACGTTTCTCATCAACAGATAAGACCCGAACGTTGACGATATCACCCGGTTTGACCAAATTGATAGGGTCTTCAACAAAGTCATTGGCCATTTGTGATATATGAACCAAACCGTCTTGGTGTACACCCACATCCACAAAGCAGCCAAAGCCTGTTACGTTAGTGACAACCCCTTCAAGTTGCATACCTTCTTCTAAGTCACTAATACTATTGACGTCTTCTCTAAATTGAGCCGTTTTAAACTCAGGACGTGGATCATGTGCTGGCTTGGCAAGCTCTTGCTTAATAGAAGCGATACTAATATTGTCATCATTTGCAGCTTCTAAGCCGTCAACATCTAATGTATTAATAATACTCTCGTTACCCAATATCTCTGATATAGATTTACCAGATTTTTCTAACATTTGGGACACTAAGGTATAGCTTTCAGGATGCACACCTGTTGCATCTAAAGGGTTTTCGCCATTACGAATACGCAAGAAGCCAGCCGCTTGTTCAAATGTTTTAACCCCAAGTCTTGGTACATCTTTTAATTGTTCACGGTTTTGAAAAGCACCATGCTCTTTACGGTAGTTAACAATTTGCTGAGCAACATTACGGTTTAAACCTGCGATATGAGCCAAGATAGCTGGACTGGCGGTATTAACATCAACACCAACCGCATTCACACAATCCTGTGTGACTTTATCCAAACTATCAGACAGCTGAGTTTGGTTGACATCATGTTGATATTGGCCGACACCAATCGCCTTTGGTTCAACTTTAACCAGCTCTGATAACGGATCTTGTAGGCGACGAGCTATAGACACCGCGCCACGGATTGAAACATCTAAATCCGCAAGCTCATCACTGGCAAGTTCACTGGCGGAATAAACAGAAGCACCAGACTCATTGACTACAACAGCGGTTGCTGTAATATCACTATCTGCATCAATGACTTGTTTAATCATGGCATCGGTTTCGCGGCTAGCTGTACCATTGCCAATCGCTACCAATTCCACATTATTGGATTTTAAAAGCTCGGATATAGTGGCTTTTGCCTCGTCCATTTTATTATCTGGTGCAAACGGATAGACAGTGGCAATAGCAAGGTTACCTTCAGCGTCATGTGCAACATGACCTTGAGCATCAATAACTGCCATTTTGACACCATGTCGTATGCCAGGGTCTACACCAAGTATAACTTTATTGCCTGCTGGTGCTGCCATTAACAAGTGTTGCAGGTTACCGGCAAATACATTAATTGCATCGGCCTCAGCAGCCAAACGTTTTTCGGTTAATAAACGATGCTCAATATGTGGACGCCATTTGTCTTGCCACAAGCTGTTTGCTGCTTGCTGTAAGAATTGGCGACGGGCTTCAGGCTGTTTAGCGTCTAGTTCAAATTTATTAAGTATCTTCTCGATAAATGGGGTATCTTCGCCATCGACCTTTAGGACCAATACATTTTCTTGACGACCACGCAACATAGCAAGTAAACGATGATTGGGCAGTCGAGCTAAACTTTCGCTATGCTCAAAATAGTCACTAAACTTCTCACCAACGTCACGTTTTTCTTCATTCGCTAGTACAGAATTGATAGTCGCAGTTTTAGCAAAGCCATTACGTAACGTGTCGAGCAGTTCAAGATCTTGGGTCCAGTTGTCAATAATGATGGCTTCGATACCCGCGAGCTGTTTCTCGGTATCTGAAAAATCGACGTCAACCTCATTACCGCTATCATCTGTGATAGTTGTGGGTTGAGTGTAGCCTTCAAGCGCTTCAACAGGGATAACTTCCTGATTTAATACTTGCTCGGCAATAGTCTCTAAACCAGCAGCACGTGCTTTGGCAGCTAAAGAGCGTCGACGGGGGCGGTAGGGTAGGTAGATATCCTCAAGCTCAAGCTTAGAGGTCGCATTTTCGATACGTTTTCGCAAGTCCTCAGTTAGGTTTCCTTGGTTTTGCAGTAAATCAAGAATCTTAGCACGGCGGGTTGCCATATCGCGCTCGTAATTAAGACCTTTTTCAAGCGCTCGTAATTGGCTATCGTCTAACCCCTGCGTTTTTTCTTTACGATAGCGGGCGATAAACGGTATGGTAGCACCGTCATCATATAGCGCTACAAAGGCATTAACTTGAGCAGGTCTAATACCAAGCTCTTTTGCAAGTTTATTATGAATATGGGTCATAACATCAGTCGATAGCGTCGATGTATTTTGGCTTGAGTTATTATTTAAGCTCGTGTTTTGGGTATTGGTTTGGATCATAGCCAGCATCAAAGTTGATAAATGTGACAGGCATTATAACAAATGCTGACTGAATAGAAACGATTTTGCCCATTAATGTTTATTAAACAGGGTGTTAACCCCTAATTATCCGATAAAACCCCTTATTTTATATAGTTATTAGTCAGGCATCCCATTAGTATCAAATAGATATTAAGGGTTTTTTGACCAGTCACTAGATCATTAAGAGGTATTTAAAGATAAAAGTTCGGTTATGTTTAGCTTTAGTTGACCTTAATTTGATATGGTATACACTTGTTAACTGAGAAAACCAAATCGATACAGCTTTATTGTTTAATAGACGTGTAATTCTGCTGAGAATCTTATACACTAAATTAAGATCAAATCATTATCCGTTATTAGGTTTCCAGAAAGGTTAGCTTTATAAAAAGGAATGTACACCTATAAAAACCTTAACTGAATTATTCTACGCCTGTTTTTAATAGACATAAGTACAAATCCATACTTTAAAATTAATAAGTAACAGTAAAGGAAGGAATCATGACAGACAGCAACGTTAATAACTCTGATACGTTAACCCATCGTATTTTAGTGGTGGATGACGATGCCAGATTGCGCTCGCTATTACAGCGTTTTTTAGAAGATGATGGTTTTGTCGTGCGTACTGCCCACGATGGTGGTCAGATGGATAAGTTAATGCAGCGTGAATTGTTTTCGCTTATCGTACTGGATTTAATGTTGCCAGGTGAAGACGGCATCAGTATCTGTAAGCGCTTGCGCGAAGAAAATGCCGATGTACCGATTATTATGCTAACCGCCAAGGGTTCTGATAGTGATAGAATTGCTGGTTTAGAAGCAGGTGCCGATGATTATTTGCCGAAGCCATTCAATCCCAAAGAGCTCTTGGCACGTATTAAAGCAGTTCTTCGTCGCCACAGCCGTGAGTTACCAGGTGCACCTTCTCAGCAAGTAGAAGTGGTTCAGTTTGGCCCTTGGGCGCTTGATTTATCAACCCGCACGCTTAAACGTGATGGCAACGTAGTAACCCTAACGACTGGCGAGTTTTCTGTATTAAAAGCTTTAGTACAGCATCCACGTGAGCCCTTAACCCGTGATAAATTAATGAACTTAGCCCGAGGTCGCGAGTGGGGAGCGATGGAGCGTTCAATCGATGTGCAAGTCTCACGTCTGCGTCGTTTAATTGAAGACAACCCGTCTCAAGCCCGTTATATTCAAACGGTATGGGGTGTTGGTTATGTGTTTGTGCCAGACGAAGAAGAAAGCCATTAGACCTATTCTATGATTTATTTATAAGTCATAAAATTATTAGGGCCTCTTTGATCCTTAAGACATGTAGCAGATGTAGCTGACCGTAACTATTTTTTAGTCAATATGTCGTGAAATTTTGCATGTTTAACAGACTTTAGTTAAGAGCTAATGCTAGAAAGTAAAGGGTTGTCGATTGCTATAACAGTCGACAGCCTTCTTGATTGTCAGCAGCGTTTTGAGAGATAGCTCTGCGAATAATTATAGGGTGCTAAGATTTAATAAGCTTAACGCAGTTGGCTATCTTTACTGCCTCGGCGATTAAATAATTCGCGTGTTTTAATGTGAGCTTCAATCTCGCTTTGACACGTGACACAATGCTCAACACCAGATAGAGCCAGTCTTCTTGCTTCAGGAATTGGCTGACCGCATTCGTCACAAAACTCAAGACTGATACCCTTTGGTAAAGAAGCTCTTGCCCTTGCTAAGGCATCATTAACGGTTGCATCCATTTGTTCATGTTCTGCACCGTCTTTTGCCCATCCTCCTGCCATTATGGATTACCTCCTAAAGGTATATGAGCTCCTCATTCACACGGCAATCATTTAGAATGATTTTCATCATACAAAACCGCTGAGACTCAATCTTTTGGCTGCAAGTTAATGACTTGACCCCGAACACCAATGCTATCATCACTCATCAGAAATACGTAAGCTGGCATTAATGCTTCAGGTGTTTTAAGCGACATAGGGTTTTCGCCAGGATAGGCATGAGCACGCATGTTGGTACGCGTAGCGCCTGGGTTGATACAATTAAATCTTAAAGAGGTTGTGTTTTGAGTTTCTTGGGTCAGGATATCACACATCCCTTCAATAGCTTGTTTTGATAGAGCATAGGCCCCCCAAAAAGCACGAGGTTTGCTGCCTACTGAGCTGGTAGTAAAGACGATAGAGCCATTGTCAGACTCTTTAAGCAGTGGCATAAAGACTTGGTTGAGCATAAAGGTTGCCGTCAAGTTAATGCGCATTACCTTCTCAAACGTCATCACATCATACATCTCAAGTGGGGTTAAGGCACCCAATACGCCAGCATTGTGTAACACGCCATCAAGTGTGCCAATTTCAGTTTGAATTAAATTTGCCAATTGCTGCATCTCGCTATAATTTGCCATTTCTAAATCTAAAGGCATCATAGCGGGTTGCTTACCGCCCTCTGCTTCGATTTCATCATAAACGGCTTCTAGTTTACTGGCTGTTTTGCCCAGTAGTAATACGGTAGCACCGTATTTTGCATAGGTTAGGGCAGCCACTCTGCCGATGCCATCCCCTGCCCCAGTGACTAAAATAGTTTTATCGGCTAAGCACTGCGGCGCCGGGTTGAAATTGCGAATTTGCTCGTGCGATATTAGATTAGTTGTCATAAGGTCACTTATTATTAGTCAAATATAATACCTTTCGGAAACGGTCTAGGCTTTTCAAACCGAGCTAGATCCTAAAGGTTGTAGCGTTAGGATTGCTTGTCTAATCATACTACTAGTTAAATCAGCATATAATCAGTTAGGCGACTTTTGCGCTAGGTATAGGGTCGTTTAAACATTATATATAATGGAAATTAGCAAATAGGGGTTAACCATAAAAAAGCTGGTTTACAGATAATCAAATTTTTTGGACTTAAGCAGTTCGACTAATGCTTCTGGTGTTTGGCTAATATAGTCTGCTCCCCACGCCTCTAAATCATCTTGATCTTCAGGGGGAATGTATCCGTAAGCAGCAAGCACAGTTATCATGCCAGCATTGTTACCAGCATGAATATCTCTAATATGATCGCCGACATATATCACACTATTAGCAACACCGCGCGGTAGACCAAGTTTCTCTAATGCTAAATACATAGGTTCAGGGTCGGGTTTTGTTTTTCGCACATCCTCAGGGCAAACCAAGACTTCGCACCGTTCTTCAAGTTTAAGTGTCTCAAGCAATTTGCTGGCAAGACCACGAGGCTTATTAGTAACGATGCCCCAAGGCGTATCTATGTTTTCTAGATGACGTAAGATTTGCTCGAGTCCTGGAAATATACGACTCTCAACACAAATGGCTGCTTCGTATTCATCCAAAAACTGTTGACGAAATTGCTGTACTCTCTCATCTGAGATAGGCTGATTATTGTAAGTCAGCATTAACTTTACCATAGCGGCAGCACCGGCTGAAACTTGTTCGCGTATGGCAGTACTTGGTGGAGCTTGCCAATTATTTTGTTCAGACATGCGTGTAATGATACGTATAAAGTCGGTTGCGGTATCGATTAGAGTACCGTCTAAATCGAATAAAACAGCTTTAATATAGTGAGTTGACATAAAGGGCATATAATCTTAATTTAAGTGAGTAATAATAAATAAGTATGAGTTTGATAAGGTTTAATCGCTTTAATAGGATAAAGGCTCGAATCATAAGTCACAAAACCTGATAAGTTACCAAACTAAGTCTACTTAATCTGGTTTAACCACCGCCATCATATAATTAACATCAACGTTTTGTGCTAACCAGTAACGCTTAGTAATAGGGTTGTAATGTAGGCCAATAAGATCTTGACGATGAAACCCTGAGTGAATGGCCATTTTATCCAACTCTGCTGGAGTAATGAATTTTGCGTAATCGTGGGTGCCGCGGTCCAATAAACCCAATACATATTCGGCACCGATAATGGCGAATAGATAAGATTTAGGATTGCGGTTAATTGTAGATAGGACACAAACGCCGCCGGGTTTTAATAAATCATAACAAGCTTGCACGATTTGTTTGGGATCTGGCACATGCTCTAGCATCTCCATACAAGTCACAACATCATAGCTTTCGGGCTGCTGCTGAGCTAACTTTTCGATAGCAATATGCTGATAACGCAAACGCTCATTTAAGCAGCTCTTCTTAGCATGAACAGTGGCAGCTTTTAGATTTTCAATACCTAAATCAACACCAGTAGCATCTGCTCCACGGCGCGCCATAGCTTCAGTCAAAATGCCACCGCCACAGCCAACATCTAAAACATTTTTGCCAGCTAGGCCTTCTCCCATATACTGAGTAACATTTTGCTCAATCCAGTTTAAACGTAGTGGGTTAATATCGTGTAGGGTAGAAAAAGCGCCATGTTTATCCCACCACTCGTCAGCCAGTTGAGTAAATTTACCCACCTCACTCAAATCAACATTATTACCCATATCTAGAGAGCTCTCCTGATTGTCATAACGTTCCTCAAAGGTTTTATATTGAGGTGTTGTGGTACTTTCTGCTGTGCCAGTTGCTGCTACAATAGTTTCTGTTTCAGAAGTGGATGAGGGGGCACTCGTATTAGATTGTGTCATGAGCTATCCTGATTTAGAATATGAGTTTAGAGCATTATTATGATTGAGATTATACAATAGAAGGTATGATAACGTATTTTAGTTGTTACCCTATATTATCATTATTAGCGTGCATGAGAAATGAAAGCGGGATTATAAATGGTTGTAAAACAGTTTGTTTAAATGTTTTTAGCGCTAAAATCTATCTTATTTTATCCACATCATTTTACCCACATACTCTGCACGAGAATAAGCCGTTGAACAAATCGTAAAATATAACTAACGTGAAATATGGCTAACAATGTCACAACGTTTAATTAACCTTTCATTAAGATTATTCGGGTGTATCTGGTTCACATGGTAGTAGTAAATACGTTATCATATTCTATAATAGTTAATTATGATTATTTGCCAGTTATAATTTAATTTATAAGTTAATTAAATATCTTCAGTGAGTTAATTATCAATTTAAATGTCTGATCAATATAGATAATCAGTGTTTTTAGAAGCAGTTTTATTTAAAGTCGTCATTCTACTAGACGTTATATTTATAAAACAGTTAACTTACTGATCATTTTAAACTGAGCCTATTTATTAATGAGTATGTGTTATTAATGAGTACGTGCGCAAAATGTTTTATTTATATATAGCTTTACTACTTTATACTAATTTTTCAAAAAGTTTTTTAAGGATTAATAATGAAATTTGATACCAAACGTGGCTTTGCTATAGCCACCCTAGCAGCTGCTGTCGGTTTAGCATCATTGCCAGCATCTGCAGCAGAATATAGCGCAGGTAAAGATTTTAAAGTCCTCAATAATCCTGAAAAAATTAGTGGCGATAATATTATTGTTCGAGAGTTTTTTTGGTATGGTTGCCCGCATTGCTACACTTTGAATCCACATATGCAAAAATGGGAAAAAACCAAAGCAGATGATGTGATTTTCTTTGAAACACCCGCTGCGCTGAACCCTAAATGGGAAGCTAATGCTCGAGGTTTTTATGCCGCTCAGCTCATGGGGTATCAAAGCAAGACGCATAACAAGCTATTTGATGCCATTCATAAACAGAATAAAACGTTGTTTGATCAAAACTCGCTGGCAAAATGGTACGCTAGTCAAGGCGTTGATCAGAAAAAATTTAATAGCCTTTATAATTCATTTGCGGTAAGTACCAAGATTGCTCGTTCTAAAGCTGGTGCTAAGCGCTACCAATTAACAGGTGTGCCCGCTGTTGTGGTACAGGGCAAATATGTGGTTCAAGGCGATCCTGCTGAAGTACCAAAGGTAGTTGATTATCTGGTCAATAAAGTACGCATGGACTTAAAAGCAGGTAAGTAGCTGTTTATTATAACCTCTTATTATTATCCTTATTTATAGGTTAGCTTTTACAAGTTAGCTTTTGATAAGTCAGTTTTTATAAATAACCTGCTTTTAGTTTTGCTTTAACTCTGTCTGAAAGTCGTGCGGTATTTTTTATTGTTATATATCATTTATCATTCGATATATGTCATGAAGATGCTGATATTATCGTTAATCGGTCTTTAATAAAAAGGCCTCTGATAAAACGCGGTAAATAAAAAGCCAGCTTAATCATTAAGCTGGCTTTTTTGCGGTTTTACTCTTTAAGTGGTTATGGCTATACTTAGAGAAAGATAGAGAAAGATAGAGAAAGATAGAGAAAGATAGAGAAAGATAGAGAAAGATAGGTAAGGTAAAACATTGACCCTTTACCCAAACAATAATTGAAACAATAGGAGCCGTTATGCCAGCATTACGCCAAGATGTAGATCCAGATGGTTTATTAGAGTACTCAGTGGTTTACACTGATCGAGCTTTAAACCATATGTCGCAGGTGTTCCAGCAAGTGATGAGAGACTTATCAAGCAATTTAAAGGACGTATATGCTGCTGATGCGGTTGCTATCGTACCAGGTTCGGGTACATTTGCGATGGAAGCAGTGGCCCGTCAACTAGCAAATGATAAAGACTGTTTGGTAGTGCGTAATGGTTGGTTTAGCTATCGTTGGACACAAATTTTAGAAAAAGGCAAAATCGCTAAGTCATCCACCGTTTTAAAAGCCACTCAAGTTGATGAAGGTGTTGAAGGCGCACCAAATCCATTCGCTCCCATTGCTATTGATCAGGCTGTTGCTGCGATTAAGGAGCAAAAACCTGCCATCGTCTTTGCGCCGCATGTTGAAACGGCATCAGGCATGATTTTGTCAGAGGATTACATTAAGCAATTAGCAGATGCGGTGCATAGCGTTAATGGCCTGTTAGTAATTGACTGTATCGCATCAGGATGTATCTGGCTAGATATGAGAGCGCTTGGCATCGATGTTATTATTTCTGCACCGCAAAAAGGCTGGAGTAGTACCCCTTGTGCTGGCCTTGTCATGCTTAGTGAAAAAGCAGTGGCTCAGGTGGAGACAACTGAATCAGATAGCTTCAGTATTGATTTAAAACAGTGGCTAAATATCATGCGTGCCTTTGAAAATGGTGGCCATGCTTATCATGCCACGATGCCAACAGACGGGCTACGAATATTTAGAGATGTGATGCTAGAAGCTAAAGACATCGGTTTCGATACCTTAAAAGAAGCTCAGTGGGAGCTTGGCAATCGCATTCGTGATTTGCTTGAAGACCGCGGTATTCAAAGTGTTGCTGCCGAAGGCTATCAAGCACCAGGTGTTGTGGTTTGCTATACCGAAGATGATGGCATGCACAAAGGCAGTGCCTTTGCTGAACTCGGTATGCAGATTGCTGCGGGTGTGCCACTTAAAGTAGGCGAGCCTGAGAACTTTAAGACATTCCGCTTAGGTCTATTTGGTCTTGATAAACTAAAAGATGTAGATGGGGCGGTAAGTCGCTTTAAGGCAGTGCTGGATAAGGTAAAACCGGCTTAACTTTGGTAGATTTCAAGGTGATAACAAAAACCAACTCATTGAGTTGGTTTTTTGTTTGGCTATTTAGGCTATGGCAAACGTTAGTCAATGATAGTCACAATAACTGTAAACACTCGCCTTGTATCGATTTTAAAGTTATTTGATACAGATAATATCTTAGATTACTTCGACTGTAGCCGTCTATGAATGTTAATGCCCCACTTTAGGTTCTTCATGCGCCATAGAGCGTGCCGCATTACGTAGCTCATACTTTTGCACTTTACCAGTACTGGTTTTAGGGATTTCGGCAAATATAATATGCTTAGGTACCTTAAACTTAGCTAAATTTTGATGGCAATGCTCAATCACTTGGTCACGGGTTAAGGTTGAACCTTCGGTAATTTCGATAAAGGCGACGGGCACTTCGCCCCATTTTTCATTAGATGCCGCCACTACGCCGCAGCTACTGACTTCTGGAAGCTTATACAGCACATTTTCAATCTCAATACTTGAGATATTCTCGCCACCAGAGATGATAATATCTTTTAATCTGTCCATAATTTTGATATAGCCATCTGGGTATTTTACCCCTAAATCACCAGTGCGGAACCAGCCTCCTTCAAAGGCCTTTGCAGTTGCTTTCGCACTTTTTAAGTAGCCTTTCATGACCATATTACCTTTTAACGCCAGCTCGCCCATTTCTTCTCCATTAGGGGAGACAGGCTCTGTGGTACCCTGTTTAAATACGTCAAAACCGGTCATAAGATGGGAGGCAACACCTTGGCAAGATTTTTTTGCCGCACGTTCCGAAACGGTTAATGCCTCCCAAGATTGATGTTCGGCACAAATAGTAACGGGACCATATACTTCGGTTAAGCCATAGACATGAGTAATATTGAAACCCATTGCTTCCATCTTCTCTAACATAGCCTCTGACGGTGGTGCCCCTGCGACAAAGCCTTTTACTTCATGGTCAATCGCCTGTTTAAGCGACTCGCTACCAGCGGCAATCATATTATGTACAATGGGTGCAGCGCTATAATGTGTGATCTTGTATTTGGCGATTAGCTTTAAGATAAGCTCTGCATCAATTTGACGTAGACAAACATTAACACCTGCCCGTTCGCCAATGGTCCAAGGGAAGCACCAGCCGTTACAATGGAACATAGGCAGTGTCCATAAATAAACGGCATGCTTTGGCATATCCCAATCTAGAACATTAGATACTGCATTCAAAGCCGCACCTCGGTGATGATATACAACGCCTTTTGGCACTCCTGTTGTGCCAGAGGTATAATTGAGTGAGATGGCATCCCACTCATCACTGGGATAAATCATCTGATCAAAGGCTTCTATTGCCTTTTCATCTGCAAACTCGCCTGATGCAACTAGCTCCTCATAAGTCATTGTGCCAAACGGCTCTACATTTGGTAGCGCTGCATCTGTGGCATGGATAATAATAATATTGGGGAAGGTTTCTTCGATAAGCTCAATGAAATGAGCAAATTCGCTATCTATAATAAGCACTTTTGATTCTGAATGTTGTAAGCAAAAGGTCAGGGCGTTGATATCGAGGCGAGTATTGAGTGTGCATAAAACGCCTTGTGACATGGGCACACCATAGGCGACTTCTACCATAGCAGGCGTGTTTGGCATCATAACCGCCACGGTATCGTCTTTGCTAACGCCCAGATTTTTTAAAGCATGAGCAAGCTGGCGACAACGCCTTTGTGTTTCTGACCAAGTATAAACAATAGGGTCATCTACTAGATTGTCATAAATAATAGAGGGGCTGTCAGGGTAGACAGCGGCGGTACGCGAAAGAAATTGCAAAGGCGTTAAAGGTTGGTGGTTGGCTGGTGTTTTTGTCAGCCCAGTACTGTAGTCGGTCATATTCTGATAATCCTTTATCTGTGAGGTTTAAGGGTATGTGTTAGGAGGTATATACTTTATTTCTTTAAATAGTGATGATTACGCATTCAAATTCGTGTGTTTAGTGGATAAATTTATGGGGTTGCCTGTGAATATTTATAAATATTATAGTAGGCGGTAGATTTATAGTGTAGTGGCTCAATGATAAAAAATAAAACTTTAGACGGATACGACATACTTATCATGACCTATATAAATAAGCATGTGCTAGCATAGTCATGACATTTAATATATCAGTGCGTGCGTATTAACTCAAAAAATTTTGTACAACCACGGGTTGTTTAACTTAGATTTTGTTGAATGTTTTCTTTATTAATTAAAAAGTTACGTTAGTATGTAATGCACTCAATCTCCCCCGTACTTATAAAAGCATAAGGATATACTATGGCAGCCAACGCTACCTTGAATGACTCTATTCAATCTAATACCATACCGTACCCCCACATATTTGAGCCTCTTGATTTAGGCTATACCACACTTAAAAACCGTATAGTTATGGGTTCAATGCACACAGGGCTTGAGGATCGATTTTATAACTATGGCAAATTAGCGGCCTACTTTGCCGAGCGAGCCAAGGGTGGGGTAGCGATGATGATAACGGGTGGCATTTCTCCCAACCGAGAGGGATGGCTATTGCCTGCAGGTGGCACCATGAATAATAAAGCTGATGTCATTAATCATCAACGAGTGACTCGTGCCGTGCATCGTTACGACAGTAAAATCATTATGCAAATCTTGCACAGCGGTCGTTATGGTTATCATCCTTTTGTGGTATCAGCAAGCCCCATTAAATCGCCAATTTCTCCTTTTAAACCGCGTCAGATGAGTATTAAGAATATTCAGAATACTGTTGATGACTATGCTCGTGCTGCTAAATTAGCCAAAGAAGCGGGCTATGATGGTGTGGAGATTATGGGTTCAGAGGGTTATCTGCTCAATCAATTTCTATCGAGTCATGTCAATCAGCGTACTGATGAGTATGGAGGAGATATTCATGGCCGCATGAAGTTTGCTGTTGAGGTGGTACGTGCAGTGCGTCAAGCCGTTGATAATGATTTTATCATCATTTTCCGATTGTCTATGATTGATTTGGTGCCAGATGGCAATGTGATGGATGAAGTAATTACCGTGGCAAAGGCATTAGAAGCAGCAGGCGTAACCATATTTAATACTGGTATTGGCTGGCATGAAGCACGTGTGCCTACTATTGTTACCAGTGTACCTCGAGCCACCTTTGTGGATTATACCGCTGAGCTTAAAAAACATGTCACTATCCCAGTGATGGCGGCAAATCGTATTAATATGCCAGATACCGCTGAGCAAATACTGACAAAGGGTCAAGCAGATCTCATTCAAATGGCACGCCCATTCTTGGCAGATCCTGACTGGGTTAACAAAGCTCAAAAGGGCCAAGCGGATCTTATCAATACCTGCATTGCTTGTAATCAGGCGTGTCTTGATCATACTTTTGAAAATAAACGCTCGACGTGTTTAGTTAATCCACGTGCTTGTTATGAGACTGAGCTTAAATATGAGCCCGCAAAATCGCCGAAAAAGATAGCCGTCGTTGGTGGTGGAGTTGCAGGAATGTCAGCCGCAACCATTGCCGCCAAACGGGGCCATAAGGTCACTTTATATGAAGCTAAAGATATTTTAGGCGGACAGTTTAATTACGCTAAAGTGATTCCGGGTAAAGAAGAGTTCTTTGAAACCATTCGCTATTATATAAATGAGTTAGACCATCAAGGTGTTACCGTTCAGCTTAACACCAAAGTAACGCATGAAATGATAGAGAAGGAAGATTATGATCATGTCATTATTGCAACTGGCGTAGTTCCACGTAGTTTGGTTGGGAAGCTAGACGGGGCAGACCATCCTAAAGTGATTAGTTATGCGCAGCTTCTAGCCGGTGAGAAAGCCGTTGGCGATACCGTTGCCGTGATTGGTGCTGGCGGTATTGGTTTTGATGTTAGTGAGTATTTGACGGCTCGTCATGGTCAGCCACTTCATGAGCTTGGTCCTGAGACGTTAAAAGACCCAAGCTATCGCCCAGAGCCACAATCAGTAGAAGATTGGAAAGAGGAATGGGGGGTCAACGATGACGCAAACTATCAAACTGAGGGCGGGCTTAAAAATCCCGAGACTATCGCGCCAATGCGTCAAGTATATCTCATGCAAAGGAGTAAAGGTCGCCTAGGCAAGAGTCTTAACAAAACCACAGGCTGGGTACATCGCGCTCATATTAAAGCGCATGGTGTTAAACAATTGGCTGGCGTTCAGTACGAAAAAGTGACTAATGAAGGTATCTGGATTACGACTGCTCAGGGGCATAGTCAGCTTCTGCGGGTAGATAATATCATTGTTTGTGCTGGGCAAGAGTCGGTTAATGATTTGATGCCTGCTACAACAAATGCGCATAATATATCTATGAAAAAAAGTAAGGCGCAATATCATATTATTGGTGGTGCAAAGCTTGCTGCCGAATTAGATGCCAAACGTGCCATCCGTGATGGGGCAGAGCTTGCTGCTAGACTTTGAAGTTGGAGAAAAGAGTTAAAGAGTTCACACGCTCTAACCTTTAAATAGTGATAAATCGTTTAGCGGATTGGGTAAATAGCTAATTGCTCAAATAGCTAATAATTCACTTTATAAGGGAAGTTTTTATATTTATATCCCTGAGGGTTAACTCTTCAAAAATTTATATAGCGTATAGGATACAACGTTAATTTAAGTTTAGATTTATAAGCGTGAAACCCATATATGATATGGTTTAGTAGGTGTTTATTATAGGTATTTTTAAGCAAAATATACAAGGCAATTATAACGATGCATAATCAGTCACTAAGTATAATATTGTCGCATGATGGCGTATGATAACGTTATAACGAATAACAGTAAGGACAGATGATGGGCTACGAAAAATTATTTGACCCTGTGAAAATGGGCACGCAAACGCTTAAAAATAGAGTGCTTATGGCACCGCTTACTCGTTTAAGAGCAATTGAACCAGGTGATATTCCAACGCCACTTGCTCAGACTTATTATAGTCAGCGAGCAGGTTCAGGATTAATCATTAGTGAAGCGACTCAAGTCTCTTTTCAATCCAAAGGCTATTCTGGAGCACCGGGCATACACACTGATGCACAAATAGAGGCGTGGAGAAAAATCGTCGACGCGGTTCATGCCAAAGGCGGCAAAATTGTGGTTCAGCTATGGCACACAGGTTTGGTTTCTCATAAGAGCGTTCAGCCAGACGGTAAACCGCCGATATCTGCATCTGATATTGATGTTGGAGTGCGTACCTCGTTGCGAGATAGTCATGGAAATTCCATTCGAGCTGAAGCTACGCCGCCACGCCCAGCAACTTTGGATGAGATTCATCAAGTCATTAGCGACTTTGGTCATGCCACTCGCTGTGCTAAACAAGCAGGGTTTGATGGGGTAGAGATACACGGTGCACATGGTTATTTACTGCATCAATTTTGGGCAGAGCAAACCAACCAGCGTGATGATGAGTATGGTGGTATTAAAGAGAATCGAGCCCGCTTAATGTTGGAAGTAATCGATGCGTGTGTTGAGGCTTGGGATGCTGATCATATTGGTATCCGAATTTCGCCTCTGGGTTCTTTTAACAACATTGATGTGGGTTATAATGAAGAAGACAGCATTTGGTTAATTGAGCAGATTAATAAACGCGGGATTATGTATCTACATTTGTCTGAACCGGATTGGGCAGGGGGGATACCATATACAGATGAGTTTCGCAAAGCAGTTCGTGACAGCTTTGATAACATGATAATCGCTGCGGGTGGGTATACGCCAGAAAAAGCAGTGATGCTTATTGAAGCTGGTTTAATTGATGCGGTTGCGTTTGGGCGAGATTATATTGCTAATCCCGACCTGGCTGAACGTATAAAGACGGGTGCTGAATTAAATGAGCAGGATCCTAAAACTTTTTATGGCGGTGCTGAAGAGGGATATACTGATTATCCCTTTATGGATGAAAAGTAGTGATTGATAAGTAGTGATTGATAAGTAATTATGGATGGCAAAGTAGTATTCTTATCAATGATCATTGTCGCAGGTTGTTTTTACATTTTATTCATAAGATAACACCTCACTCTTTTAAATCGTCTCTCTTATTTTAGTGTGATAACTTTTATAATATAGTTTTATTTTAAGATGGTTTTTATCTAACAGGATTTTGTTCTAAAGAGAGGGGGACAAACGGAAAAGATATAACCCTAAAAAGTCATGCAAAATTTGCATGACTTTTTCATTGGCAGAAGCGCTAGCTATGTTTGTTACAACAGTAAATTTACGTTTCACTCGTCAAAAAAACGCATTAAGCCATTTAATAATAAATCATCACGAATACGTACAGGATGCTTAAGGTGTTGAGCAAGAATAGGCGCATCACCGCCAGTAATTGTTAATTCATAATTAATATGACTATTTGATACCTCATTAACGGCGCCAACAATTGACAGTAATATACCTCGATGAACAGCGTCGGAGGTATTTATGCCTGGGTCAATACTGTCAAATATCCCATTCGCAATGGTTATTTGTTTGGTGCCTGAAAATAAGGCCTCTCTCTGTAAATAGATACTGGGGAAAATATAACCACCGATGTGATGGGCATGATCGACTAGATCTATGGTTAATGCAGTACCACAGCCGATGATGCACTGACATTTTTTGCGGTCTACAGCGCCAAGGATTTGGAGCCAGCGGTCAACACCCAACAGTGTGGGGTCGTAATCACTCATTAAGAGTGGATGTTTTGCGTCAACATGGACAAACTCAAAGGGAATGTCTAGCACGGCCAAGGATTTAGCAACCTGAGTGTTGATTTGTTGACCGAGTACTGAAGAGATGCCAATAAAATCCGGTGCAAAATTGGCAAAGCGGTCTGTTAAGCCAATAAGTAGTTCAGCGGGGGCTTGCAGATGCTGTCTTGCTTTGCTAGTAATCACTTGACCAATATCATCAGTCAGCCAGTATTTCAGTCTTGTGTTGCCTAGATCTAGCCACAGCTTCGCCATAAATCATCCTTAAAATGCTAGCGTGAAAATCAGTAAAACTGATGATATTTTTTTACTCTATATAAATTTAACGTAACCGTATGAGAGCGTGTTCTCATTTAGATTATTGACACAAAGAAGGTTAGTTTATTGTATAGCCTGTCTCAATAAAATTGACTACAGTGTTGACCTCCCTGAATGTATCAGCTGTATTACAAGGGGCTGATCGCCTGATAGCGAAATTATTTGAGTTCAACTATAAATGAGGTACGCTCTAAATCAGGCCGTTATTATTTCATCATATGGTAATTCTTTCAAATAGGTCGTTAAAAAAAGTATTGTAAAAAGCTGCTATAAAAAAAGGCGCTATACAGCGCCTTTTTTTATTAATTATACGATTTTAGCGTCAACGACAAATAAAATGTTGACGGGTGTTGCCTAGTATAAAGGTTATGCCTGTTACAACGTTATCTATCTTCTAGAGCCCGTGCGGTTAACTTGCGCAATTCTTCTGGAGACGACCATAGACCTTCAAGATCATAAAAACCTCGGGCTTGCGATGTCATAATATGAACGACGACACCTCCTAAATCAACCAATGTCCAATCACTGTCTTTTTCGCCTTCACGGCCAAGTGGCATAAAACCATTTTTCTTGGATATCTCGCCAACTTTGTCCGCTAAAGCACTAACATGACGTTTTGATGTACCTTCGGCAATAACCATGTATTCCATAACATCAGTTAGTTCCCGCACATTGAGTACGGTAATATTTTGAGCTTTCACCTCATCCAATGCACTTTGGACCATAGTTAGGCATTCTTGTAGCTTTTCATCGCTCATTGGTGCATTTTGTTTCATTGTAACTGTCATATTTTTCCTATCGGTTTTGCTGTATGTACTTGATAACGATCGTTTTAAAATATCCAAACAGCAGGTTTAAACGTGATCTAAGAGTATTAAAGAGCCAGTTCTTAAAAATGAATAGTATCTGAACTATCAATTCATTCAGAACGATATAAGTTATTTTGCATAATATACGAATAAACTTCAGCTGGCAAAGTAGATTTTGCGGTTTTAAAATCATTATAAGCAATTGCTGCTCTTATCAGGCTACTTGAAATCGGTGCTACGCTATGGGAATCAATATATATGCGTCCATGAGTGCTGGTTTTCAAGCTATTATGATCGGTCGTAACTTGAAGTTGCAGGTGTATAGGTAAAGATTCCACAATATCGCTGTTTGACTGTGGGTTATCTCGGGGTATAACCCAGAGATGGGCATACTGGGTTAGTTGTGCTCCTTTTTTCCACCTATCTAAACTGGCAATACTGTCTGCGCCAAGTACAAAAATGATACTGGCATGAGGGTATTCTTTTCTAAGCTTAGTTAAGGTGTCTATGGTATAAGTTGGCGGGGTTTGCCAAATTTCATGCTCACTAACATGGTACTGAGTTTCCAGCGTTGCTACAGATGAAGTAGCTTCTGGTTTAGCCTGTGCTTGTAAAGCGTCGCAAACTAAGCGAAGCATATTCAGGCGATGTTGGGGATCTGTACTTGCTGTTTTCAAAGGCGAGCGGGAGGTAGGTAAAAAACTGGCTTGGATACTTTGCCATTCATCAGGGAGCTGAATGTTTGATGTGGCAGATAAAGTCCTATAGACATGAGTCAACATTGCCACATGACTATTATGAACGGGATCAAAAGAGCCGCCTAGATAGATATGGATAGGTAAGTTTTTTAGCATAGGTGTTTTAGCATGAGTTTTTTAGCATAGGTGTTTTTGCATGAGTTTTTAGTCAAATTAATTTGAAGCGGTTAAAGTGTGCACTTTGCTTGCAGTACAGAGTTAAATAAACAGCTATCCTCTAAGCTTGATTGCCTTGTCAGCATTTTAGACTACTTTAACCATTTGCGGTTATTTAATATGACAGTGGTCAATATGAGTTGCGTATATTATTACTCAATTTAATAGGGCATAAAAGTTGGCAAACTTAAGTCTAAGTAGTAATAATTTTATAAGGATTACCAGAATGGTATAAGGATTACCAGAATGGTATAAGGGTTACTAGAATTTTTACGGATTACCAGACGACGTCATGCATAATCTAAAGGCCGGCTTGGAATACCCGCCGGCCTTGTTAATAATTTCAAAAAAAGTCAGACTTAAACCTTTCGAATATTTACCAAACCAATTAACCGACGAGCTTAATGGAGTAAATGATCAGTTAAAATACTCAATTGTACTGATCGCTTTAAACCTCATCACTACTGGCTTGGATAGCAGTTAAGGCAATGGTATAAACGATATCATCGACTAATGCACCACGAGACAGATCATTAACGGGTTTGTTTAAGCCTTGCAGCATTGGACCAACACTCACAACATTTGCACTACGTTGCACGGCTTTGTAAGTGGTGTTACCTGTATTTAAATCTGGGAAGATAAATACATTAGCCTGACCTGCTACCGGAGAATCTGGTGCTTTAGATTTACCAACGCTGCTAACAAAAGCTGCATCGTATTGAAGCGGACCGTCAATGACTAAGTCTGGGGCACGTTCTTTAACGATACGAGTGGCTTCAATGACTTTTTCTACATCTGCACCGGTTCCAGATGACCCTGTTGAATAACTAATCATCGCCACTTTTGGCTCGATACCAAACGCTTTCGCAGAAGCAGCAGATTGAATGGCAATCTCCGCAAGCTCTTGAGCGTTAGGATCTGGATTGATGGCACAATCGCCGTACACAACCACTTGCTCAGGCAATAGCATAAAAAAGATTGAAGACACTAAAGAGTATTCTGGCGCTGTTTTAATAAGCTGGAATGCGGGGCGCACTGTATTGGCAGTCGTATGAATGGCACCAGATACTAAGCCGTCAACTTCATCTAAATGAAGCATAGTGGTGCCAAGTACCACAGTATCTTTTAGTTGTTCAGCTGCTTGCTCAGGTGTTGCTTTACCTTTACGTCGCTCAACAAACGCAGCGATATATTTGTTGATATCGATTGTATCGGGATCAATAATTTCTATATCGTTAGGTAGCGTCACGCCACGCTCATTTGCCACCTTTTCAACATCCTTACGGCGAGCGATAAGCACACAGTTTGCAATACCACGACTTTGACAAATGGCCGCCGCTTCAACCGTCCGTGGTTCAGAACCTTCAGGCAAAACAATTCGCATTTTTGCCTTTTGCGATTTACTGACAATTTGATGACGGAAAGCAGAAGGAGACATACGTACTTTGTAGTCTCGTTTAAAATAATCGTTAATCCAGTCGATATCTAAATGGGCGGCCACAAATTCGGTAACTTTTTTAGCGCGTTCTACATCATCTTGTGGAATTTCATTGGTAATATTCGATAGGTTGTGAACGGTCTCTAAACTGTTTGTTTTAACACTCATAACAGGTAGGCCGGCGCTGAGTGCTGGCTTACAAAGGTCTAATACTGTTTTGTTAGGGATAATATCGCCTGTCAATACGATACCTGCCATGAGAATGTTGTTCACTTCAGCCATTGCCGTTGCTAATAGTAGATCTTCACGGTCGCCAGGCGTAACGATCAGTGTGCCGGGTTTAAATACTTCCCCTATACGTGAAATAGTTCGTGCCGTTAGGCTGGTATTTAATACCCGACGGGATTTGGCGTTACCTTCATTTAACCAAGTAGCCCCTAAGTTTTGGGCAATATCCCAAGTGCGAGGCACTGATAAAATATCGCTAAAAGGTACCACGCCAATTAAATGAAACTTCTCGGTGGCGAACGCAGGAGCATGGGCTTTCATTGCCGCCACAAACGTATCTTCTAAATCTAGCTTAGCGCTACCCGGCAGCGGGGCAGAGCCTGAGTCTGTAGCGCTTAAGTTTGTTGAAGCACCTTTTGTCGAAGCATCGTCTGTCGAAGCATGGCCTGAAGAGACGGCACTTGGAGATACAGGTACATTTTTGGCGCGCATTAAAATGCAGCCTATAGTACGAAGACCAGCGATACCCCCATATTCTCTAGCATGAACATCCAACTTATCAGCAAGAAGCTCAGGCTTATTAAGATCCGCTTTACTGACTAAGATAACTTTAGCATCTAGCGCATTTGATAGAGCATGGTTAACATCGGTTGCGTAGTTTACCTCTTCAGTCGGTTGTAGGCCTTCACAAATAGCGACATCATAGTCTTTAGCCAGCTGCTGCTGTTTGACAACCACTTCTTCCATTATATCGTCTAAGGTACCGTTACTTAAGGTACGCTCTACACGATTACGAGGGATTGATGAGGGAGGGTTTAAACCGAAAGTGCGTCTTGCGAGCTCACTTGAGCTATCGAGAGTATGCTGAGTATCGAATGAGTCATCTTGGGAGAAGGGCTTCATAAAGCCAGCTTTTATTCCTGCATGTTGTAGCGTTCTAATTAGGCCTAATGCAGAAGAAGTCAGGCCAATGCCTCGGCCGGTGGGCACAAGTAATATTGTTTGCATAAACGAATCCTTATTTGTTTTAAACGTGGCTATTATTTTTATTGTTGAAAGAGGGGCTAGAAAGCTTTGCCTCATGTTCCCGAGCTATATTTTTACCTAGCTATATTTTTGTTAAGCCATACATAGTCATGAGTGATAGCGATAAGTGTTGACCTTCATGCTAAGTCTAACAATAGAAAATACTTACAGTCTTTTGTAAAGCCCAATTGACAACGTCGCTAGTTATAAGATGTTTCAAACCCGATTAAAAATAATTATAAGCCACTATTAATACACAAATATGATTATGTGCTAATCAGGTTATCATCCATTATTTATGTTATAAAAGCCCCAGAACTTCGCGGGTTTCTTGCGCAATTTGGTACTCTTCATCCGTCGGAATGACCCAAAGCTCGTAACGGCTTGATTCAGAATGGAAACTCCCTTCTTTACCACCAAATAATGCTTTATTTTTGTCCGCATCTACTGCTAAGCCAAAATGACGCATAACGTCAACAATGCGAGCTCGAATGCCAGCAGCATTTTCGCCAATTCCACCCGTAAAGGCGATGCCAGTAATTTCAGGTAAAGCGCATGAGATAGAGGCTAAGTATTTTCCGACTCGGTAGCAGAACATCTCATAGGCAAGTGCGGCATCTTTTTGACCAGGATGAGAGTCATCATTGGCAATCTCTTCAATGGTACGCATATCATTTGACACACCGGAAACACCCAAAAGTCCACTTTCTTTATTGAGTAGCGTATCAATCTCTTCAATGTTTAAGTTTAATTTGCGTTTCAGGTATAAATGTAGGCCAGGATCGACATCGCCACTGCGTGTACCCATCATTAAACCTTCTAGAGGCGTTAAGCCCATACTGGTGTCTAGGCTTTTCCCGTCATAAACAGCAGACGCTGAGCTACCATTACCCAAGTGAGCTACTAACCAGCCATGAGGGCCTTCAGTTTCGGTAATTTGGCTAGCACGATTTGATACATAAGCGTGTGACGTGCCATGAAAGCCATATCGACGGATATAATGACTTTCGTATAAATCTTTTGGAATGGCATAACGAAATGCTTTAGGTGGCATCGTTTGGTGAAAAGCGGTATCAAAAACCACCACTTGAGGAAGGTCGGGGTAAATGGCTTGAACAGCTTCAATACCAGCTGCGTTGGCTGGATTGTGTAATGGTGCTAACTCTTTAAGACGTTTAATTTCACTTAATACGTGTGGCGTTATTGCCTGAGCATTACTAAATTCGCGTCCACCATGAACGCCGCGATGACCAACCGCAATAGGTTGTTGATTGCCCAGTACCTCCATGATTTTTACAAGGGCGGCTTTGTGGTTGGCACCTGGAATACGAATTTCAGTTTTCGTACCATCTAATTCTTTATGAACAATACGAGCATGGTCAAGTCCCAAGTTTTCCGCAAGGCCGGTAATGCGGTGTTGATTATCCTGACTAATTAAGGCGTATTTGATAGATGATGACCCACAGTTGACAACTAGGGTAGGTTTAGTAATGGAGGTATGGCTCATAAAGTGTCCTTGCAAGAATATTTGACATAAAAAACAGGGTGTTGACTGCTAAAATAGCTATTGGTTAAGATTCAGGCCCAGCAAGATAAAAAGGGCTACTGGTTACGGTGCATAATAGGTTTATTTTTAAGCGGAGTAACTATTTATTTTATTATTTACTCTATGTTCTTATCTAATTTACTTTTATGTGAGTGGAATAAACTCCATGATACAACTCATGGTTTATATAAAATTTGGAACATTCTCGGCATTTGAGCATTAACGAATGAATAAAATAAAAGAGGGTGGCTTTAAAGTGTTGATCAAGGTGTCTATTAAATCCATATAATTATTATTTATATGTTCAAATTGTCAGCTTGTAATAATGGGTTACTATGGTATCAAAACTGAGTCGTTAAAATTAGGCATAAAAAACATCAGCATCATAAAGACGCTAATATACAAGGTGTTTGGCATTAACAAACAGAATAAGTGTCTCTATATTAACTATCTGTATATAAAGATATTATGCCTATAAAGGCTAACTAAGCAGTTGGTTAATCAAAGGAAGGCGTATTTATTATTCAGCAAATATGACTCATATATTTACTTGAGTTATCATGCCTAGCGATATAATACTATATAAATAAGTATAACTATATTTATCTCGTTGAGATTACCTATTTTAAGGACGTCTGTAAAGGAGTAATAAAGATCAATGATAAAAATATAAGGGTTTTAAGATGTTTTCTATAAGTTGTCAATAGAGATAATAGTTTTAGGCAAGCATCGAAATTTTTGCTACCATGAAAAGCTTTATATTTAAGTTTGTTATGCTTTTTAGTTTATTATAAGTGGCTAAATGTGGGCTTTGGCTGTAACAAACAATACAAAAATTTGGTTGATAATATGACTTTACAATCTGTCAAAAATACTAACAAACCTTTTGCTATAGGTGCTTATAGCGTTATCGCAATCTTGATATCGTTAACGGGATGTGGCCAAAAGGGCGACTTATATATGCCAGAGGAAGCCAATAGTAATACTAACTTTATTCTTTATAAGAACAATAAAGATAAAACTGATATCAAAAGTTTGAATTCAGATGAGTCTGAGGGAAGTGTGGATATAGATAGTATTACTAATGACCCAAACGATTATTAATAACTTATAATAATTTGGGCATATCAAATATTCGCAAATTAGCACTATTAATTACTAATCCTTTATCTAAACTGCATTGCAGACTAAGCGCAAACCCAAGATAATGTGAGGACGTGAGTCTATATAAAAGGATACGATTGGCTTTTGTTGTCGCCCTAGCTTACCATGCTCGTTTGTTGGCTTATGTGGTCGTCTATAATTTAGATTTTTACCGTATTGCCCCCTCTTATAATGATTTTGATTGACTCTCAAACTGATAACATATATTCAAAATGGATACCCTCGGAAATGATAAAAAACGACCCCTGTCAAGACACCCATGCATACCCTGCTACTGAGAAAAACGATATGGGCCTACGTATTCATCCAGAAGCTTTTGTGGATAAAATACCTGCACTGGATTATAAGCAAAACGTGCTGCATATTGAGGGGATAAGTGTTGACGCTCTAGTAGAAAAATATGAAACCCCATTATACGTTTATTCAAAAACTGCCATACTGGATGCCTACACAGCTTATACTACCAGCTTTGCAGCTATTGACCATCAGGTCTGTTATGCAGTAAAAGCCAATTCAAATTTAGCGGTTTTAGGGATTTTGGCGAGAGCAGGCTCAGGTTTTGATTTAGTATCCGGTGGAGAGTTGGCGCGCGTACTGGCTGTTGGCGCTGACCCCAGTAAAATTGTTTTTTCTGGGGTGGGGAAAAGCCATGCTGATATTAAAGCAGCATTAGCAGCAGGCATTGGCTGTTTTAACGTTGAATCTTTAAGTGAGCTTGATACGATTAATACAATTGCAGGTAATCTTGGCGTAGTTGCCCCCATCTCCTTGCGAGTAAATCCTGATGTAGATGCAAAAACGCATCCTTATATCTCCACTGGACTTAAAGATAATAAGTTTGGAATTAGCCATGACGTTGCCATCGAAGCCTATCAATATGCTGATAAACTTGAGCATCTAAATGTTGTGGGAATTGACTGCCATATCGGTTCGCAGCTCACTGAGATTACCCCCTTTGTAGCAGCACTTGATAAATTATGTGAGCTTATTGATTCATTAAAACAAGTAGGTATTGAGCTTACTCACATTGACCTTGGCGGAGGGCTAGGGGTTACTTATCTTGATGAGGTGGTGGCTGAGGTCAATACTTTTGCTGAGGCATTACTCCCAAAATTACAGGAATTAGGGTTAAAAGTATTTTTTGAGCCAGGTCGCAGTATTGTTGCCAATGCCGGTGTGCTACTTACATCGGTTGACGTATTAAAACCCACAGCACATAAGAATTTTGCTATTGTTGACGCAGCAATGAATGATTTAATTCGACCTTCACTATATCAAGCTGAGATGGCCATCATACCCGCAAAACTCAATAATCTTAACGATGAAAGAAGTTGGGATATTGTCGGTGCGGTATGTGAAACAGGCGATTTTTTAGCTAAGAACCGTATGTTAGCTTTAACGGTAAATGATGTTTTAGCAGTAACAGGGGCTGGAGCGTATGGCTTTGTGATGAGCAGTAATTATAACTCTCGCCCTCGCTGTGCTGAAGTTATGGTAGAGGGCAATCAGCACCAGTTGGTGCGTAAGCGTGAGACAATTGAGCAGTTATTTGTAGGCGAGAGCCAGTGGCAATTCGATTAGTGCTTATTTGTTATTAGATTATAATTAAGGCGTTCCTAAGATATTGAATAAAAGGTAACAGATTACCTAGGCCCTGTATCATAATTGATACGGGGTTTTTTAGTGGATAGACCTTTATAGTCGGCGAACTTATAAAGAGTCACGGTGTTAACCTCGTTAAGCCTACTTCAGTAGTACTTGCACTCGGTTGCCTTGTGACTACTTTAAAGTTCTTTGACTATAGTGGATAGACCTTAACCATTGCGATTTAGTCAGATTTAATTGAATGTAGCTACACACAGGTTCACTTAATTAAGCTAAACCAATTCCAACAGTTCAATATTATCAATGTCATAATCTGCATGTTAAGATAGAATAAATATCAAAGTTAAGGACAAACTATGCTTATTGAATTTACTAAAATGCACGGTCTGGGCAACGATTTTATGGTCATTGACCTTGTAACGCAGCGTTTAGATTTGACCCCACAAATGATACAGCTTTTAGGCGATCGCCATCGCGGCATCGGCTTTGATCAGTTGTTAGTGGTTGAGCCACCCATGCGTCCAGATGTTGATTTTCGTTATCGTATATATAACGCAGACGGTACTGAGGTAGGACAGTGCGGCAATGGTGCTCGCTGTTTTGCGCGATTTGTACAAGCCCGTAAACTTTCGTTTAAACAGCGCATTCGTGTAGAGACTAAGTCAGGAATTTTAACGTTAAGTACCGACAGTTATGGATGGGTACAAGTTGATATGGGTAAGCCAAGGTTTGAGCCATCAGAGATACCTTTTAAACCAAAAGCCATTACAAAGATTCAAAATGCATATCATCTGAATGTTGAGGGTACGCCTGTACAGTTGTATGTGGCAAGTATGGGAAACCCACATGCTGTTATTAAAGTCGATGATATTTTAGAGGCGGATGTGGAAAAATTAGGTAAAGCCATTGAATCGCACCCAGCATTTCCTGAAAAGGTTAATGTGGGTTTTATGCAGATTATGAATCAGCGTCATATTCGTCTGCGTGTGTATGAGCGAGGGGTTGGCGAGACCCAAGCGTGTGGTACAGGTGCTTGTGCAGCTGTTGCTATAGGTATTCGTGAAGGTTGGTTAGATGAAGCTGAAGACGTTCGCGCCCAGTTATATGGTGGCAGTTTGCTTATCAGTTGGTCACCTGGTTATTCAGTAATGATGACGGGACCGACAGCCTTTGTGTATGAGGGTGTATTTAGTCCCGATGGACTGATGGCACAGGCTGGTGTCAAGATAGATGATTAAGGTAGAAGAGGCCAGCGACAGTAGCAATAGCAAGACACTCATAATATCGATAGTGTGGATATCAATAGTGAGGATATCGATATTATGAGTGATATGTCGCCACATATGGTAGCACTGTTAGAGCCAGTGGAACGATGGTTAAACGAGCTGTCTGTACGCAGTTTATCTCCGCATACCATTGATGCCTATTATGCTGCTTTATACCAATTGGCATGTTATGTTGAGCAAGCAGGGCTGACGTGGACACGCTGTGATAAACGACAATTAGCGAAGCATATTGGCAATCGGTTGGAGAGAGATGCATTAGCCATATCCAGCTTACAGCAAGAGCTGTCTGCCATTCGTCATTTTTATAGTTGGATGATTGAGCAAGGGCTGGCACGTATCAATCCAACGACGGGTTATAAGCTTAAACGCTCGCCTAGACCTCTACCGTCTATCGCTGATGGCGACCTTATCACTCAGCTATTAGAGCAACCAATGCCCGATACGCCTGAGCAAGCGAGGTTGTGGATACGTGATAAAGCCATGTTTGAACTTCTATACAGTAGTGGCCTACGTGTTGGCGAGTTGGTAAGTTTAGATGTTTCTGATTTGAGAGTAGATGCAAGCGGCGAACGAGGGCAGATAAGGGTAACCGGAAAAGGAAATAAAACTCGTTTAGTGCCTGTGGGTCAAAAGGCACTACAGGCAATTACCACTTATTTGCCACATCGGTATTTGTGGGAAGAGCAAGGTGATACCGCTTTATTTATTAGTGAAAAGTTAGGAACACGGCTTACCACTCGTGCTGTACAGCAGCGTTTAAAAGTAGTCGCAACGAGAGCAGGCATTGCGCAAAATATGTATCCACATTTATTGCGCCATTGTTTTGCATCGCATATGCTTTCTGGCAGTGGCGATTTGCGAGCGGTACAAGAGATGTTAGGACACAGCAATATTAGTACCACGCAAATATATACCCATGTTGACTTCGCTAAGCTAACTCAGGTATATGATAAAGCGCATCCTAGAGCCGTACACAATAAGGTCATTTATGGTAGTAAGCAATAATTTAAATGAGCCTAGCTTATCTTGCCTACCATAAGCGGTAACCATTTAACACAAACGATGACAATGATGAATTGGCATATTTTGCCGCCAGATTTGCTGTGCCTGCTTGTCAAAGGGTGTGGTAATTAAAGCATATTCTGTCGATAGTTTGGTTTGATCAATCTTAGCAATCAGCTCGCCATTTGCGTTGGCAATAGCACTATGACCCCAAGTATCTCGGCTCGAGTTATTACCATAATGAGTACCCCCTTGAGCAGAACCGACTAACATACACTGCGCATCTAAAGCTCGAGCCTTAAGTAGTAGCTCCCAATGTGCCTTACCCGTCTGATAGGTAAATGCAGAGGGCGCAGTCAAAATATCTGCTCCTGCTTGATGTAACCGCTGTGCTAATGCTGGAAAGCGTAGATCAAAACAGACCATCATCCCTACAGATAGTTGTCGTGTATTTATAGTGGTGTTTGTACTGCCAAGTAAATTGGCCATATCGCATGTGGCAACGACCGTTGTATTACCGGCTTCAAATGTGCGACCTTCGTCATAGCTACCCGTACTGTCAGCTACCTCGGCTTTGAACAAATGTATTTTATCATAACGGGCGATGCGTTTGCCGTCAGGTGCAAACATCTGGCTTACTTGTCTTAGTTTATCATTTGGTACAAGCGTGCCATCAGGACGGTAGGGACATGGTAGCGTACCGGCCAAAATGAACATTTGATGCTTAGCAGCCAGATTGGCATACCATGTTGATATTTCATCAAATCTTTCGCCAAGTTCTTTTTGTCCGCCCATCTTACAAGCATTTTCAGGCAAAACTAGTAAGTGTACACTTTCAAGCTCAGCTTTTTTGGTTGCATTGCTTATAATAGATAGATTATCATCAATCACTTTTTGGCTATTAAGCTGAACACATCCGATTATGGGTTGATTCATAGAAAATTATCACTCTTTATAAGTAAGCTAGCTAAATGAAAATTAATAGACCGTTTTTTGTTAATCTTATCTTTTAACTGGGTGTCAGTAATAGACTTGGGTTGTGGTATGCAATTCGACGGAGCAATAGCACTGCTGCATAACTGCGATACTATTATTAGCCTAGTTAGGCTAGCATAGAATTAGGTGATATTGTCTTTGAAATTATTTGAACTCTGAAAACGGTAACCAATTGACAGCCATTTTCGAAATAAATTAACAAATTGTATTCAATTAGTCTATGTCATTTTTAACACTGGTTCCTTAAAATCAACAAAATTTTGGTAACCGTTTACGCCTTTAAAGCTTATGTTTTATCGGTTTTTTTGTTCATTGTAAGTTAGCAGATTATGCTTTTTGATGCTCTATCTGTAGCATGTCATATTACTATACTAGCGTGCTATATTTAATTTACAACAGCTATAAACGATACTTATGCAATAAACAAAAGCAACAAAAAACGATACCTAGGCATGACACGATATATGCAGGGCAATTTTACAAATAGAGTTTTATCACTAACTTGTGGCTTATAAAAGCTTTTACTTTAACATATCAAGTAATCCTTTCGTCTATATTAAAAACAACTCTAAATAACAAGTAAACCTATCATGAGTATTTCATTTGGTTTGGGTAGCAATTTAACCACGTCGCTATCAACCTCTCAAAAGCTGACCCCCCAGATGCAACAAGCTATCAAGCTGTTGCAGATGTCAAGTGTTGAGCTGGAACAAGAAGTGCAAATGAAGCTGGATAGTAATCCACTACTTGAGCGTGTGGAAGAGGAGACTATAAATGCCGATGACTTTGATAGCATTGAAGAGTTAACGCGTTTGGAGTCAGATTCAGATTTTGTACATGATGATAGTTACAATGATAAATACGATAATGATAAGTACGAACATGCTTATGATGAACCATTTGAGACTAACGCTGACATAGATATCTATGCGTCATCCACTGCTTTATCTCGTGATGATGCTCAGGGTCATAATACAGAGCTTAATGGCTCAGAGAATAGTGAGCCCCTAAATAGTGATTTAACAGATTTAAGCGCGGATTATAATTTTGATACAGACCCCCTAATGGAGTTGTCGGATCTAAAGTCATCAAGCGATAAAGTCCAATCTAATCAAGATAGTGATTCTTTAGAAAGTAATTATCTAGAAAGTGACTTTCAATATAATGACAAGCAATATAATGACAAGCAAGAGAGTAACCAGCAAGATGTCAAAGACACTAGCGAAAATATGGCAGAAAACACGCTTGGTGAGTATGAAATTGATACAAACTGGGACGAAGTGTACACGCATGCGCCAACCGGCCTAGCCAGTCGAGACTTTGATGACATAGATGATTACCAAGGTGCTACCTCTGCTAATCTTCAAGATCACATCCGTTGGCAACTAAACTTTAAGCATTTGTCAAATATCGATATTTTAATTGCTAACTACTTAATTGATGCAATGGATGAGTCTGGTTTTATTCGGATTGAAATTGATGAGCTTAAACAAAACTTTGATACCATGTCTAGCTTTTATCAATGGGATGAGACGATAGACTATGAACAAATAGAGATGATGTTCCATGTCATTCAATCTTGTGAGCCGCTAGGGGTTGGTGCTCGAAATCTAGCCGAATGCTTACAGATTCAATTGAGAAAGCTTCCTGAAAAAACACCCTATCGAAATCTAGCCATTAATCTATTAGATAAGTATGAGTATCTAGTCAGTAATAACATTAAGGCCTTAATTAAAGAGACCGGTGTCAAAAGAAATGAAATAAGTGACTGCTTAGCTTTGATACGCAAACTGAACCCTTCGCCAGGTACCGCGTTTTTAAATACCCAATCAAGTTATGGCACAATTCTTGCCGGCTATGACGTTCCTGATGTGTTGGTTAGTATGGTTCAACAAGATGATAATAGTGCTCCTATTTGGCAGGTTAAGCTAAACCCTGATACCTTACCTAAGCTCAAAATAAATAAAGAGTATGCTAATTTGGTAAAGCGGGGTGATGACAGTCCAGACAATGTTTATTTACGTGATAATCTGACTGATGCACGATTATTTCTTCGTAGTATTGAAGAGCGAAACCAAAACTTACTGAAAGTAGCCACTCGGATTGTTGAACGTCAGCAAGATTTTTTGCTCCAAGGTCCTACCGCCATGAAGCCTCTGATTTTAAAAGACATAGCTGAGGCGGTCGACCTCCATGAGTCTACTGTTTCACGGTTAACAACCAGTAAAAGTATATTAACGCCAAAAGGTTTATTTCCGTTAAAATACTTTTTCTCATCGCACGTATCCAGTAGTGAGGGTGATGTATCCTCTACTGCAATTTGTGCCATGATCCAACACTTAATCGATAGCGAAGATCCAAAGAAACCTCTTTCAGACAGGGCGATTCAAGAGCATCTCGAAAACGAAGGTATAGACATTGCTCGGCGCACGGTATCTAAGTATCGCGAGGCTATGAATATTGGTTCATCAACCCAGCGTAAGATAAAATTCTAAATCCATTTTATCAATTGCCTTCTCGTTACTCAAAACCCTCTATATTAACCTATTATACGCATTAATTAGTTAAGTTAATCGCTTTGATCGATTCGAATACCTTGCCCATATCTTGAAAGTGCCAAGCGGCGGGTGCAAGCTATTGTCGTCTCCTATTATGTGGACAATAATAAACCTATATACGGTTGCCAAGCCGTAGCATAAAGACAAAATTTTTCGATTATATCGACTTATAGAAATATTAACAGTTATATTTACAAATATTTACACTAAATACGCTTGTTTGTTTTGTAAATTCATGACAAATTAAAGATGCTTACCTGATATAAATATTGTTCTATAAATATAATATAAATAGGTAAGCTGGCTTAATAAGGATATTAAGTTGAGTGATTTCTAACGTACCGTCATGTATTAGAAGCAATAAAGAAATTAATATGACGGTATATTAATGAACACCTCCAAAATTACATTGATTTTGAGTCTTTATATTTATTTGGTTTTGTTCATTAAACTGTCTGTTAATAAGTTGCTTGAGGTATTTATAACCTCTACAAACAACATAAGGATTTAAGCGTATGAATATTTCAGTTAGTGGTCATCATATTAGTGTAACTGAGGCCTTAAAAGAGGCGGTAATGGATAAATTATCTAAAGTTGAACGCCACTTTGACCAAATTCAGACCATTAAGGTTATTTTATCTATAGAAAATAGTAATAGTGATTTAAATAACCACAAAGCAGAGGCAATAATGCGCGTCTCAGGTCAAGAAATGTTTGTGCAAGCGCAGGAAGATGATATGTACAAGGCCATCAATGTTATGGCTGACAAATTAGATCGTCAAGTAAGAAAGTATAAGACTAGAATGGAGAGGGGCAACCGCTCATCTAAAAGAGAATTAGCGTATGGGCAATCTTCTACCGACTCTGACACAGGTTCTGATTCTGAAGTTGCCTGATCTAAAGTTAATTGATAGGTACCTTAATAGTACCAAATACTAAAAGCTAATAATCAGAAAAAGACTTTAATTGTTTAGATTAAAGTCTTTTTTCAATCAATAACCGAGATTTGAAAGTCTAACTATATAGAACTTAATCGAAAGCTGGTTACTGCAAGCCAAACCCAGCCCAATATCATTAACGTACCACCAATAGGGGTAATCGCTCCAAACCATCTAGGTGCGCCTAGGGCCATTACAAATAGACTGCCTGAAAAAATGATTATACCAATTTGTATCAGCCATGCAGTAGCTTGAGTAGTGTAATTAAGCTTTATAAGAAGCCCAACGATTAAAAGACCAAGCGCATGATAAAAAAAGTATTGGGAGCCAGTTTGCCACCAAGCAAATTGCTCAGCAGTAGCGCTACTTTTAATACCATGAGCACCAAAAGCACCAAGCGCTACTGAAATAGCGAGATTGACTGAGGCTATACCAACCCAATTCATAACTCCACCATATTAGTCAAAATCTTCGTTCGGCATAATGACACTGTCAATAGTCATTGCTTCTTTGATTTTTTCCATTGCATTTTTTTCAATCTGACGCACGCGCTCAGCTGAAATATCGTAAACCGCTGCTAGCTCATGCAGTGTGGACTTTTGCTCAGACAGCCATCGCTGCTCAACAATATCACGTGAGCGCTCATCTAAAGTATTCATTGCATTCATCAGTGCATTGGTATTATTTTCTTCCCAATCGGCATCTTCAACCATCTCAGCAGGATCCACACCATCTTCTAAGAACAACTGCGGTGCATAATGTCCATCATCTTCATCACTGGATTGGGCTTCGAATGAGGCATCATAAGAAGTTAACCTAGACTCCATCTCTAAAACCTGTTTACGAGTAACGTTTAAGTCTTTAGCAATGGCATCTGCTTCTTCAAGGGTCAAGCGATTATTGGTTTTTTTAAGACTCCTTAGGTTAAAGAAAAGCTTACGATGTGCTTTAGTAGTCGCTACTTTTACAATGCGCCAATTGCGAATCACAAATTCATGTATTTCAGCTTTAATCCAATGTACCGCAAAAGATACCAATCGTACCCCTTTATTAGGATCGAATCGTTTTACTGCCTTCATAAGGCCAAGATTGCCCTCTTGAATCAGGTCGGCCTGAGGTAAGCCATAACCCGAATAGCTTCTGGCAATGTGTATAACGAAACGCAAGTGAGACATAACCAAAATTCGGGCAGCATCAACATCGCCCTCATTATAATAGCGGTGTGCTAGCTCTTGTTCTTGTTCGGTGGTTAAAATTGGAATTTGGTGAACGGTATTAATATAAGCACCTAAGTTAACACCTGGGGCGGTTAAATTGACAGGCATTGCAGGAACAAGATCACGAGTGCTAGTATTGGGATGTTCACTTACCCAATTATTTTCAGTATCTTCCGATACCACATCAGCCAGCGATGCTTCAGTATTAGCTGTAGTATTTGACTGCGTTGCATTGTTTTTTGTATGAGTTGTCATGAAATGACCTTGCGACTATTAACCTAATTAATGTCTATTGTAAAGGATAGTTACCCCTAGTTACCATCTGTTTTGGTAATGATGACGTGAAAGATTGTATCGAGTTTTTCCAATCTATTATCAAAGGTATCTACACTGGCGATACTTGATTGAGTGCTCAATAGGATATCAAGCCCGGTTTGATGACAAAATGCAGCAAGATCAAGCTGAGAATTTGGGTCAGTAGCCAGAACATATACACTTTCGCCTACAGACATAGATCGTAAAGCGATTTTTGTTTTAAGTAACGGTAGGGGGCAGGCAAGCCCTAAGCCATCCACTAATGCAGTGATATAGCAGGGTTTTTGCAGCCTATCAAGAGTGAGTTTATCAGAGTGCTCAAGAGACTCAATACATCGGCTTACAAGAGCGTGTTGCTTAGTCTCGGATAGTTCTATATGTATCATAAGGGGAATCATTAATGGTTTACTCAAGACGTATAGCAATGAGTATTTTAACAGTTGATTTATGTAAAAGTGAAATTATATACAAAATGACGTATTTTTGAGCAGCCTGCTAGTTTTAAAAATTACTATGACCTAAAGTGAACTTTTAAAGTGTGAACATTCTAAATTAGTAAGGTTTTAAATTTTAGGTAAAAGAGAGATACTAGGTTTTGGCGTGAGTCTGATCGTTGCGGTTCATTATAGTAGTAGGTCGTATTTCTGAGATCTATTACTTAATCCTAAAAGGCAGGGAATCATATAAAGTTACATACGTGATAGGGTTGTATAAGGTTTTATCGCTATGATGACTGTTTGAGGTTGGGTCTTTGTTTAGGTTTAGATCCTCGTTTGAGTTTAGCGGATCGTCTGAGTTCAGATAGTTATTTTAGCTTCAATGATTTCCAAAGTTTTCAATAAACTAGCGGTAACTTTTTAGAGTGATTAAATAATAAAATATATAAAAGTTTACCAATGAAAAAATATCTGATACGCCTTAACGTATACAAATACAGGGCTCTATGATGAAAAATATTAATAAATTTGGACCTGTGAATAATGAAGCGCTTAACAGTGAAGTCCATCATATGTGCTTGAAATATACGAACTCTAATAAGCTTCAAGCTGTGCTTCTGATTGTACTGCCGTTTTTAGCCAGCAACAGTTATGCAGGCGTGCAACCGCAAACAACCTATACTCAATCAATATCGTTTAGTGATTATTCAGTGGAGGCTAATGGCAATCCACAGGGACCAAGCTTTGAGTTACCAGAGCTTAGCGAGGGTGGTCGATTTATTGAGCAAAATAGACACAAAGCGTTGGGCGAATGGTCTTTGCGACAACTAAATGCGAATGCGCGCATGTTAGACGATCCTTGGTCGCAAAGTATGCTTGAGTCTTTAGCGTGGCAAATTAATGCACAAGCTCGACAGCATGCACCGTTGGCTTTAGTGGTGGTCAACAATCCATCGATAAATGCCTTTGCCATTCCTGGTGGTGTTATGGGGATTAATACAGGTACAGTTTTGGCTGCTAATAGCATTGATGAAGTAGCTAGCGTCATTGCTCATGAGGTTGCTCACTTGAGCCAGCGTCATTATGAGCATCGAGATGAGGCTAATAGAAAAGCACTGTTGTTACAGGTTGGTGGACTATTGGCTGCTATAGCTGCTTCAATGGCTGATGGCGATGCTGCCGCTGCTATTATGATGGGAAGTCAAACGGCAGCGATGGATAGTCAAATGTCTTTTAGTCGCAGTAATGAGCGTGAAGCGGACCGCATTGGTATGCAACTAATGGCAAAGTCTGGATATGACCCTAGAGCAATGCCTAGATTTTTTTCCACATTGAATAAAAAATCGCATCTCAATATGAGTAAGCAGGCGTTCTTACCGAGTTTTATTATGACCCATCCGCTGAGCTCTGAGCGTTTAAGCGAGGCCCAGAGCCGAGCAAATCGCTATAAAACAACACATTTTAGCAAGCTATATGGGCAAGATGATTTTGAGTTGCTTAAATGGCGCATAAAAGTTTTAACCAAACAAACTAACGAAGCAGAGCTGTTTTCAGCTGCTCAATCAAGTAAAGGTGCGCAGCTTGCTTTGGCTTATTGGTATGGCACGCAGGGACGTTATTCAGATTGTGAGCGTATTCTTAATAAATTAAAGAAAAGTTTGGCTAACTCAAGCTTAGATAGTAAAGCTATTCATCAATCAAGTGTTGAGATACTACTTGCTATCACTAGGGCACAAGTTTCTGGTATGCGAGGAGAGTGGCAGCAGGCTGAAATGATTTTGAAACCTTATTATCAATTATATCCTGAGCGTCAAGACCTGCGCTTATACTTAGCTGATATTTGGTTGCAACTCGGAAAACCTAGAGAAGTGTTAGCAAGTTTGAAACCTATGATGCACAATCGGCCCCCTGATGTGGCCATACTCTCTAGAATGCAGCATGCGTATGAAGTGATGGCTGCACAGAACTCTAACTCAGATACAATGATGGCAAGAATTGCCACTATTAATGCCTTGCGCTATCGAGCGCAAGGGGAGTTATGGAAAGGAAAATATAATGATGCCTTAGTGTCTTTAAAACAGGCAAAGACTTTGAGTGAGGGTAGTATAAACAAGAGTACAGATAGTAAAATCATGAGTAACAGTGGCGCTTATAATTTACTACCCTTGTTAGCAAATATTGATAGTGAGATTGAAGCCGTAAAAATGGCTAGAGATTTTCGGCCCTAACCATTATTAGACAGTTATCTAACTACTTAGTTATCTATTAGTTAGTTATCTATTAGGCAAACGTTAGAGAATTATTGGATAGAACGACAAGACAGTATTCGTTAATTCATAAGTGCTTTTTTAACTAATTGAGAAATCAAGGCAGGATCCGCTCGGCCCGCAGTTTTAGCTTTCAACGCACCCATGACTTTGCCCATATCTTGCATAGAGGCGGCTCCTTGAGACGCAATTTCTTCTGACACCAAAACGTTTAGCTCTTCTTCTGTGATTTGTTGCGGCATAAATTCATTAATAATATCAATTTCAAACTGTTCTTTTTGAGCCAAATCATCACGCCCATTGTCTTTAAAGACAGTTAATGATTCTTGACGCTGTTTAAGCTGCTTTTGTAAAATTTCTAATACACCTGCATCATCCAGTTCGATTTTTCGATCAATTTCAATTTGTTTGATAACGGACTGAACATTGCGAAGTACTTTGACCTTTTCAAGCTCACGAGCTTTCATAGACGTTTTAACTTGCTCAGTAATCTCATTTTTTAATTGGCTCATTGTGAATCCTTTATTGTCATTAACTTTTATGGTAATCGAAACGCTAGAAGGCAGTACCGTATAGATAGATGTTATAGTCAATGTAATTATTAACGGTTATTGGGTTAATCTTACCTGCTTTAATTCATCAGCTATTAGCACTCAATCAGTTCAGTATAAATACTCAGTTCCTTGATAGATATTTTAGACTAATTCGGCTATGTCGTGTTTAAAATAAATGGATCATGTTGATAAAATTTTAGCATAAAAAAACCACCTTTATTATGACGTCATAATCACATATTCAGTGACAGCAACGACAAAATAAGGTGGTTTGTAATCAACATCTAATCAGACGAAACTGATTAGTAAATTTGATTAGTACATACGTGTAGTACGAATGGACTCACGTTGCAGCTTTTTAGCGTAACGCTTAACGGCTGCTGCCTTCTTACGCTTACGCACTTGCGTTGGTTTTTCATAAAATTCACGCTTACGTACATCGCCTAAAACACCTGCTTTTTCACAAGCACGTTTGAAACGACGAATAGCGATATCAACAGGTTCGTTTTCTTTAACCTTAACTGAAGGCATGCAGACTCCTTGGATTAGTCATAATTGGGTTTTAGAGACAGGTTACATTAGCAATGCTGTAATAGTTGAAATATAGCCACATGGTCTCAATAAGTTGTGGCATCAGCTCTTGCTAGAATCAAACTTTCAAAAACTAAAATAAGTGCTAGACTCATAAATTTTTTAGCAAGGGCGAGATTATACTATAAAAGCAATATAAAGGTCAATGGGTAAAATTTTAGGTTGATGGGCTCGTCCTCATTATCAAGACATTGTGACCAAACACAGCCTATAAAAAATCCCTTAATTTTTATAGGTGTTTAAATAGGTATGTGGTATTATAAATCTACAAAATAAACTAACAAAACCATTGTTTTTAGCCCGCTTGTCAGTGATTAACGGATAGAAAGAGTTTTATTGGTTGCACCGTAGAAATGCAATTAATAGGGTTAACGCTGATAGGCTAGCCTTTTAGGAGATAGGTATGTCAGTTATCGCTCAGTTAAATAAAAAGCTTGGTCAGTCTTCTGGTCGCACCTTGACATTATTATCAGTAATGCTCAGTACCAGTTTAGCTTTGACAGCCTGTAGTAGTGGGGAGGAACACCATGAAGCCAGCGCTGTCGATAAAGTTGAAGAAGCAGCTGAAATGGCCAAAAAGAATGCGCCAGAACCAGTCAAATTAGAGCTGGATAACGTCAATATTGACGCTGGCAGTGAGGGTGGTGATACTCCTAATAATACCGATGCTACTGATACTGAGGGTACCAATACTGGAGTGGGTAATGGAGAGGGCGAGTCAACTGATGGTGCCCAGCAGACCGAAGATAGTAATACAACAAATGCGCAACCAGCAACTGCAGCGGACTCTACATTATCTGCTGATGCAGGGAAACAGCTTTATGAAAAGGCTTGTAAAGCCTGCCACGCAACTGGCTTATTAAATGCACCTAAACTTGGTGATAAAGAAGCTTGGGCGACTCGTACAGCAGCTAATGATAAAGCAACTTTAGTAAAACACTCTGCTGAAGGGTTTAATCAAATGCCAGCTCAAGCAGTTAATGGCGTTACAGTTGAACAAGTAGCCGCAGCTGTAGATTATATGATTCAACAATCTAGCTGATATCATTTCGCATACGTTGGTGTGATGGACTGATTATTGACCTAAAAATAGTAGGCTTATTCTGCTAAACTACCATCATTACAGTCTTGTTTTGATGGTTTTTTTAATGGCGATATTTTTTTATTATATTCAAAGGTGATGCTTGAAAGTTTTAGGTTTAGAGACATCGTGTGACGAAACAGGTCTGGCTATATTTGACAGCGAGAGAGTGAACCATGACGGTAATGGCTTACTGGGGCAGGTACTGTATTCCCAAATCGAACTGCACGCTACCTATGGGGGTGTGGTGCCAGAGCTTGCCAGTCGTGATCATATTCGCAAACTTGTGCCACTTTTTAATGAGCTATTGGTGCAGTGTCAGATTAGTAAGCATGAAATTGATGCTATTGCCTTCACTAAAGGTCCTGGGCTTATCGGTGCTCTTATGACGGGTGCTTTATTTGGGCGTAGCTTGGCTTATGCTTTGGATATCCCCGCAATTGGCATACATCATATGGAAGGTCATCTGTTGTCCCCTCTATTAGGTCCTAAGCCCCCTAAATTTCCTTTTGTGTCGTTACTTGTGTCAGGCGGACATACCTTGCTTGTATCAGCGCATGCGATTGGCGAATATGAGATATTAGGCGAAAGTATTGATGATGCGGCCGGTGAATGTTTTGATAAAATGGCTAAAATGTTAGGGTTGCCTTACCCTGGCGGGCCGAATGTTGCTAAGCTTGCAGAATCAGGTAATCAGATGGCATATGATTTGCCAAGACCAATGCTACATAAAGGATTAGATTTTTCTTTTAGTGGTATGAAAACTGCTGTTCACAATTTAATCAAAGATACCAAGGGATCTGAATCGGATGAAACAGTGCGTGCCAATATTGCTGCCAGTTTTCAGCATGCGGTGGTGGATACCTTGGTCAAAAAGTGCATAAAAGCATTAAAGCAAACAGGTATGAAGCAGTTGGTTATTGCCGGTGGTGTGAGTGCTAACCTGCATCTTCGTGAAACGTTGGAAGCTGAGCTGGCTAAGATAAATGCAACAGTTCATTATGCCCCGTTAGAATTATGTACAGACAACGGAGCAATGATTGCTTATGCAGGGTATCAACGCCTCAAAGCCGGTCAATCAGATGATTTAACGGTAAAATGTGTGCCGAGATGGGATATCAGCGAATTGCCATCATTAACCTAAAAACCTTAGTTGAGACAGAGCACTTAGCGCTCAGTCTAACTATCAAAGAGAAATGTCGATGCAATGGATAGCAGTTGGGTTGGGTGCAGCGATTGGGGCGTGTTTGCGAGCATGGTTGGCAAAGTTTAATTTAGTACACGGTTGGGTACCCTTTGGTACGCTTGGCGCAAACGTTTTGGGTGGCCTGCTTATTGGTATGGCGATGGTTGTGTTTATTAAAATGGGTGAAACATGGCACCCTAATATTAAACTTTTTATAATCACTGGTTTTCTCGGCGGGCTGACCACATTTAGCAGCTTTAGTAGTGAAGTGTTTGGCTTACTTACTGAGGGTAAAGTAATACCCGGTCTAATCTTAATAGGGCTTCATGTTGGGTTAACACTGATTGCTACGGCAGTGGGCTATTATAGCATTCGCCTGCTACTCTAGTTGAGTCACAGCTATGAGTCATTCATAGCAAACAAGATAGAAAGCGGCTGTTTAGTCAGCGGTTATTTTTAATAGCGCCTGTCTAGAAGATGCCTGCCTAGAAAGTGACCGACTAGAAAGTGACCGACTAGAAAGTGACCGACTAGAAAGTGACCGTCTAGAAAGTGGGCATTTAAAAAAGTGCTTCACTAGATAGTTTGAGGCATTCGCATTGTCATAAGTGCCCTGATCTGTTTACTGCTCTGCCTAGTTAAGGTTTGACTAAGCCTTCTAAAAGTTCTGCAAACCCCTGCATGAATGCAACTTCTTGGCTAGCCTGACGAGTGGCCGCAAAAAGTTGGCAATAGACCCCGCCTCTTTTGTTATCATCATGTTGCCTCGTTCTTTCAGACTTCGTTTTTGGCGCTATTAAAGGTCTGGTTACTACCCATCCTTTTTTCTCATATTCTGCTCCCACCCAATCTGGAAGAGCAGCAACACCGCGTTCACTCGCAACCAACTGGATTAACATTGCTGTTAATTCAGTGGTTCGAATATTGGCAAAGCTGACATTTGCAGGAGTCATAAATTTTTGAATCACATCCAGCCTTTCAGCTTCTACCGGGTAAGCGATGAGGGTTTGGTCGACTAAATCTGTTGGCACAATTTCGTCTTTGATGGCGAGCGGGTGTGTTGGAGAAAGTACTAAACGGCTTTCGTAATTAAATAATAGTTGATAACTGAGGCCCTCAATATCTAAATTACTCGTGGTTATTAATAAATCAATATCCCCTTCTAGTAATAAATGATGGGGCTCAGGCTCAAAACCTGTGGCAAAGTCAAGCTCTACATCAGACCACTCTCGGCGGAACTGATTGAGTATTGGCATAAGCCAGTCGAAGCAACTGTGGCATTCAGAAGCTAAGCGCAAACGTCCCGCTTGACCATGTGCCAAACGTTTTAGATTGTTTTTGGTTTTTATCACTTGCGGTAGAATATTATCAGCCAGCTTTAGTACTAATGTACCTGCTGGGGTAAAGGTTAATGGGCGAGTTCTCCGATTGACCAATCGCACACCATAATAATTCTCTAACTCTTTAAGTTGATGCGACACTGCAGAGGCAGTAACGTGTAACTCATCTGCAGCAGCAGCCAGAGAGCCGTGAGCGCGAAGCGAAGTTAATGTTTGTAAATGTCGAAGTTCGAGCATATTTTAAGTCGTTTTATGTCATGAAGCGTGTAGGCGTTATTGGTTTATAAATTCTGACGTTGGTTGTTGTACAGTTTATTCAATCATGATATAGCTATCGAATAGAGCCTTCACAGTATCTGTTGAAAAAAATATCAACATTAGCGCAGTTAACATCATAGTTCGTAATCAGCATAAGTTACTGCGATTTGGCTTATTTATATATAAGTTCGGATTCTATGCCAGTCTAAAATGAACTGATTATAGTATAAAACCTGAAGTGGATAGGCTCAGCCTCTATTAGGGAATGTATCAATTTAAATTGGCTTTATATCCTTAGTATTTAAGCAAAAGTATTTAAGCAAATATCTTTTAATTTTTTGTATAAACAATGATTATAGCACGAGTTACTTAGCCATTTTGGACTGAGCATTTTCAGGCAGTATGCAAATAAGTTTGAGACACTGATTAAAATTGAGGCACTGATAGAGCATTTTATTGTTCGTCGCTCGAAACATATTTATATTGTATTTGTATAAAGCCAGATAACTTAAGTCATTATTATAAGCAAACAATGTTATTAACAAACGATTTATAGCGCCTTACAACATTTTTCTGCTACCATATTTAGAGATTTTATACTCAATAAATGTTAACACGTTGGCTAGCCATCATGCTAACTGAATAAAAAGTGAGAAAGGATAAATGGGGATACAAAAGATAAAACATTTTTTCTCGTCTGAGGCAGCAGGTGGTATTGTTCTTGCTTTTGCTGCATTTGCAGCTATGGTCATTGCAAATTCACCATTGCATAATTGGTATGAGTCATTTATTCATGCGCCAGTCGCAGTGCAAGTGGGCGATCTGGTTATTAATAAAGATGCTCATCACTGGATTAATGACGGTTTGATGGCAGTATTTTTCTTTTTAGTTGGTTTAGAATTAAAGCGTGAAGTATTAGTGGGTGAACTATCTAATATAAAGCAGATTATCTTACCAGCGGCGGCGGCGGTTGGCGGTATGATTGTACCGGCCATAGTGTATGTTGCTTTCAACTATCAAAGTTCAGACTACTTAAAAGGGTGGGCTATCCCTGCCGCCACCGATATTGCCTTTGCTATTGGTATTTTAAGTTTACTAGGGAATCGCGTACCAAATTCTTTAAAAATTTTCCTAGTATCAATCGCAATTTTTGATGATATTGGGGCAATTTTGATTATTGCTTTATTTTATACCAGCGATTTATCCCTTAACTCATTGTTAGTAGCGGGGGCCTGTTTGCCATTCTTATTCTTGCTGAATCGCCGTAATGTTAGCTCTATTACTGCGTATCTGTTTTTTGGCATTATTATGTGGGTAGCCGTTCTTAAATCAGGAGTGCATGCTACGCTCGCTGGTGTAGTGCTATCTTTGTTTATCCCGATGAGTGATCGTGATGACCCTGAACATTCCCCACTTGAAGAGCTCGAGCACGATCTACATGGTACGGTTGCTTTCGCAATCTTACCGCTGTTTGCTTTTGCGAACGCGGGCATCTCTTTGCAAGGTGCAGGTATAGATCAGTTGTTTCATTCAGTACCACTTGGTATTGCCGCAGGCTTATTTGTTGGTAAGCAGGTTGGCATTATGCTGATGTGCTGGGCTATTATAAAGTCTGGTATGGCTAAATTACCAATGGGCACTAGTTTTAAACAACTTTATGGAGTGTCTCTCCTTTGCGGTGTCGGATTTACCATGAGTTTATTTATTGGGGGTCTTGCATTTGGCGGTGCGACAGCAGGATTCGATGAGCGGCTTGGTATTATCATGGGGTCAATTATATCGGGCATAGCTGGTTATTTAGTATTAAAATCTGTGCTAAAAGATGAAGATGATGACATAACTATTGACTTAACAAAGGCCTAATTAAAGTTTGATTACAGAGTGGTCTTAGTTAGAAAGGTAGCAATGGAACAATAATTCCCTTGCTACTTTTTTTATAGCCTGTTATAGGTCATGCTTTGTCATAACTTATTTAAGACGATTTTTTAAATGTAGGAAAAACCAAATAATACTGACGAAATAGACAATTGTTGATCCCACTCGTCAATAAATTCCGTCTATGCTCACTATCATAAATTTAAATCTTAATTAGATAGCAAGTAATCCTGTCTATAATCCATCAATATAGGTAAATTATCTTAAAAAAATAAAAGGAAGTACTGATATCTACTTTTTTATTGAATTATTTAGTTACACTTATATAAGTTTGATAAACAAAAGAATGATGTAGATAACAAGTGATTACAGCATCTATTTCACAGGTTAAATATACTTATAAAACTGTTGGTGTTTCATTAAATATAACCTTTATTTTTACTCAAATGACTTAACATTTTATAAATATAAAAAGTCAATGAATACTCTTACGTATGTCAGTAAAAAATAAGGGAGATACCACGGTTTGTATTTCACAATTTTGAGAAAAATTCAAAATTTCAATTTTCTTTCAACATAATTTGGAATAAATTTATGAAAAAGTTCCTATCTGTTCTTCCTCTCAGCCTTATGCTTGCAGCCTGTGCTACTGGTCCTGTCGAAACCGTTCAGAACACTACTGATAAAGCGTACGATAGAATGATGCCAGAACAATTTGTATGTCAAGATAATGCAACTTTGCAAGTTAAGTACTCGATTGATGGTTCACAATCTACGATTAACGCTAATGTACCCAAGGCCAAATGGAATAATCAAACAATTATCTTAGATGAAGCTGTAGCTGCTTCAGGTAGTCGCTATGTAAACAGCGATAGTGACAATGTCGAATATGAATGGCATTCTAAAGATAATATGGGCATTTTCAGTATGATGTGGAAAGATGGAAAAACTTCCTATAGTGTAAACTGTGAACGAGCTTCATAAGATTTGTTAGGATGCCTAATTAATATTAACCGTAAGATTTTAAGCTTAAAACAGTCGCTAATTTTAGCGGCTGTTTTGTTATATATCCAGTAAGAGTTTTGATTCATAGCTTTTCCTATCCAGTTATCTAGTAAACATATTAACAAGTGGTTACATTTGGATTTCTTTTACTCATCTATAATCTTTTAGTAAACTATGGGCTTTATATTTAAACTAATCAACATCGAATCTAGGAAAGTATTATGAATAAGTTATTAACTATAATTTCATTTAGCTTCGTACTGGCAGCTTGTGCTACTAACACTCCTGTTACATCAGCAGAAGTAGCAAATGAGACAATGTTAAATGAAGCAAGTGAAGAAGTCGTTGATGCATCAAGTGAATCAACGATAGAAGCAGAAGTTGCCGTTGAAGCGGATGAGATGTATTCAGGAGATATTCCAGAGGATTTTCAGTGTGAACATGGTGCAAGTGTGCATGTTAAGTATTCTAATAACGGCGAGCAGGCTACTGTTGAGGGTAATGCGCCAAAAGCAAACTGGAATAGTGAAACTCGTATACTTACACAAGATGTAGCGGGTTCTGGTGTACGCTATATTAATAACGATGATAAAAGTGTCGTGTATGAATGGCATACTAAAGGTGATATCGGCGTATTAAGCTCAACGTGGGTTAATGGTAAAACGTATAGCGTGAATTGTGAAGCTGTCCGGTAACTCAAGTAGTTTAACGCACAGTGATTATTAGTAATCTTATTTAGCATTAACTTTTAAAAGCAGTCACTAGTTTCAGCGGCTGTTTTTTGTATGCGCAAATAAATATATAGGCTATCAATTTTGAGATACTCTGTTATAATACGCGGCTTGGTAAACCAGACGATCGCCGTTATGAATAGCATAAGGGAGGAAAGTCCGGGCTACATAAGGCAGCGTGCCAGCTAACGGCTGGGCGGGGTAACTCGACGACAAGTGCAGCAGAGAGAAGACCGCCTTTTAGCTTTAGGGTTAATCGGTAAGGGTGAAAGGGTGTGGTAAGAGCACACCGCATGGTTGGTAACAACTCATGGCAAGGTAAACTCCACGCGTAGCAAGACCAAATAGGTGTCCATTACTTGTCGCCTGCAGGGGACACGGGTAGGTTGCTCGAGCGTACTGGCAACGGTGCGCCTAGATGAATGATCGTCCACGACAGAACCCGGCTTATCGGTTTACCAAACTTTTAATGTATCAAATTTATTTAAGAACCTGTATTTATAAGCTAAAGTTAGCAAATTTTCAGAGTAAAATAGGTCAATACGAGGCGAGGCACCGTCAAATTAAAAGCGCAGGTTGAATAGTCATTATGCTATTTAATCCTAATTTTAATCAGGTAGTGAATTGTTTTAGGCGAGAATAGCCCATGATAGGTTGTGTGTACAGGTTCTAAGTTTCAAAGTATAAAATTTTTAAGATATCAAATATTAGGTTGCCGTTTGCTCCGAAACTCTAAAATTATTTTAGGTTAGGGGTTGACGAACCCCTATAATTTGGGGATAATACCGCCCTTAAATGGCGATGTAGCTCAGCTGGTTAGAGCGCACGACTCATAATCGTGAGGTCAAGAGTTCAAGTCTCTTCATCGCCACCATATTCAGTACTTATAATTTAAAAGCCAGACTTTAAAAGCCAGTTACTGCACTATAAAGATGCAGGAAGCTGGCTTTTTTAGATTTAAATTTACACCGCACTCATCATTTAATCTAGAATAGACCATTTGTTCCAGATATATTGCCATAATTATTCAACTCTGTACTCAATAACATTATTTCTTGTAAGTTACCCATCGCCATCTTATTATATAGCCTACTCAAAGGGCTATGATAAATTTCATATACTTTTTAATTTAAATTAACTCATTAAAGTTAAAAAATTGTAATCAATAGTTTGCTTATGCTAGGAGCGCAATTCATACTTCTAATGATAAATTTTATCGAAATATAATAAGCATGATATGTCAGTAAAGTTACCTCCTTATCGTCCCGTTCGTCACCGTAGTGGTCTTAAAGTTATGGGTGCTGCTTTTCATGCATTACTGATGCGTGAGTTGCAAACTCGTTTTGGTGGGTATCGTTTGGGGTATCTATGGGCGCCCTTAGAAGTGTTGTTCCAAGTTATGATCTATTTGGTAATTTTTTCAACATTTCGAGAGAGGCTTGTACCTGGTATGGACTATGCTCTGTTCTTAATTGCCGGTATGGTGCCTTTTCGTATGTTTCAACGTATTGCAATCAGAGCTTTGAGTGCTGTAGAAGCAAATAAGGGACTACTGATGTATCGTTCAATTCGTCATCTCGACGTGATTATTGCTCGTTCAGTATTGGAGTTAATTATATATTTTTTTACATCCATTGTTTTACTCGTGGGTCTCGCATTTTTTGATATTTATATTAGCCTATCAAACTTACATGTAATTATATTTTGCTGGATTACGTTATTCTTATTTAGTTTCGGAATAGCATTAATAATGATGGTCATCGGTTTTTATGGTGGCGAGATTAGTAAAGTTATTTCAATTGTATTTACTATTTTGTATTTTGTATCTGGTATTATTTATCCCATCCATATCATTCCAGAGCCTTACTTCAGCTATTTATTGTACAACCCGTTCATACATAATATCGAATTAATCAGACATGCATTTGCGCCAAATTATCCCGATTATCATATTAATATGGCCTACTTCTTACAGTGGATGGTCGGGGTTAATTTCTTAGGGTTATTGTTATACAAGTTCACAGAAAGAGATATGATTCGATCACGATAGGTGTAAGTAGGAGATAAGCTAATAACGTATGATTGAAATTAAGAATATTACTAAGTCATTTATGACAAAAAAAGGTCGCCACTATTTATTTCGTGATCTTAATCTAACGATTGACGATAAACAAAGTGTTGGCTTGCTTGGCAGAAATGGTGCTGGAAAATCAACATTATTACGTATAATCTGTGGTCTTGATGAACCAGATAGTGGTGAGATCATTACTAATTCAACCATTTCATGGCCAGTTGGCGTTGCGGGTGGGTTTCAAGGTAGCTTGACTGGTCGACAAAATGTTCGGTTTGTGTGTCGGTTATATTCTAGTGGTGCTTATATAGATGAAAAAATTCGTTTTGTAGAGGAGTTTGCTGACATAGGCAACTACTTTGATATGCCAGTTAAGAGTTACTCATCAGGGATGAAAGCACGATTAACATTTGGATTAAGTTTGGCGTTTGATTTTGATTACTACATGCTCGATGAGGCTGGGGCAGTCGGTGATGCTGCCTTTCGTAAACGTAGTGAGGAGATTCTAGCGGCACGACGCGAGCAAGCTGGGTTTTTAGTGGTATCACACAACTTGGGCGATATTGAACGTAACTGTGATATTGGTATTGTATTAATGGATCAAACTGCTCATGTGTTTGATGATACTAAAGAAGCAATCGAGGTATATAAAGAACATGTCCACAAAGCAAAAAAATAAAATTGTTAATTATTCGCTTTTAGTCGGTCTGGTTATTGTTCCGTGGATCTTGATTGTGTTATATGTCTTGATCTTAGCGCATCCTCGCTACATCTCACAATCCGATGTGGTAGTAAAGCAGGTCAGTCAAGCAGAAGTTGGTTCTGGAAGCGGTTTGGGCGCACTTCTTGGCGTAAACAATACCAGTATTGAAGATGCTAATTATTTGACAGAATATATCTTGTCAAATGATATGATCAAAAAACTAGATCAACAATTTAAGTTTCGTGAAGCATATTATGTTGATGGTTCAGATCCAATTTATGAAATCGCAGCTGATGCCACACAAGAGGAGCTGCAAAAGTACTTTAAGGATCGTGTTCATATTGACTTAAATGAAAAAACGCATGTGTTAACCGTAACCACAGAGGGCTTCGAACCTGACTATGCCTTGAAGCTGAACAAAGCGATTTTGGGTGAGTCCGAAGCCTTTGTAAACCGTATCTCCCAAGAAGTAGCACAAGATCAATTGGTATTTGCTGAGAAGCAGCTTGACGAAGCAGAAGCTCGTCTTAACCAATCAAAAGAGGCATTACTCAATTACCAAAACAAAAATGAAATATTTGATCCGCAGACAAACGCGCAACTCGTTAATCAGTTAATTGGTAATCTGCAGTCTCAATTGTCGTCATTACGTACTGAAGAACGGCAATTACTGAGCTATTTAAATCCTGACGCACCTCAGGTGGTGTCTTTGCGTAGTCAAATTAGGGCTGTAGAAAGTCAGATAAAAGATGAACAGAAGAAACTGACATCGCCTAATACCACCAAACTAAACCGTCAGGCTGTGCAGTTTGAAACCTTAAAAGCGGATGTGGAATTTGCCACTGAACTATACAAGCTGTCTTTAACCTCGCTTGAAAAGTCACGATTAGAAGCATTCAAAAAGATGAAAAATCTCATCGTGATTTCTACGCCTTATGAAGCGGAAGAATCGCTTTATCCGCGTCGCAACTATATCATTTGGACATCATTGATTTTACTGATGATTTTTTATGGGTTTGTACGGTTAGTCCTTGCTGTTGTTAAAGATCATAAAAGCTAGTTAATACGGTACAAATGAGTCAGCGTAATAGTTAAGCGCCCATTAGATAATACAAGTATAAAGAGATAGGAATGAGTATCATGAGAATTCAAAAACGTTTGCTTACAGTATCTTTAGGCGCTGTAATCAGTGGGCTTAGTCTAAGCTCTACAGTATTAGCCGCTACATATGCAGACTCTAAGTCACAATTAAGTAACGAAGGGTTCGGTACTCAGTTTAATGGCGCATCGCAAGCTTTTAATTCAAAGGTGCCAGCTGAAGCAACTACCCAAGAAGCAGTTACTGCTGCCAGTTTGCCCTCTAGTTCTGTCATTAAAGCTACTGGACAATATCAAGATATTGACGATAGTAGCAAGATGTTTGGTGCCCAACTATTTCGCGGGGCATTTTCAACAACTTCTGGATCAACTTTTAACGACAGTTATGCCATAAACCCAGGTGACAATATTCAAGTAAGAATGTGGGGTGCCTATCAATATGCCGCTACTATGACAGTTGACCCACAAGGCAATATATTCTTGCCAAATATTGGTCCACTTAGCGTGGCAGGTGTAAAAAATGGCGATTTACAAAATGTAGTACGTAATAAAGTCAGTCAAATTTATCGCTCTAATGTTGGTGTTTATGCGTCTTTAGAAGAAGCGCAACCTGTCAAGGTGTTTGTTACTGGCTTTGTTAATCAGCCTGGTTATTACGGGGGGCTAGCAGCTGACTCTATATTATCCTATCTTGATAGAGCGGGCGGAGTCGACCCAGCGCGCGGTAGCTATATTGACATCCAGATTATAAGAAATGGTCGCTTACAACAACAGGTTAACCTGTATGACTTTTTGCTTGCTGGTCAACTGCAACCCTTTGCTTTTAGAGATGGAGATGTGATTAGAGTATCGCCACAGAATAAAACATTTAGTATTAGTGGGGCAGTACGTAATGAATATACCTTTGAATTTGGCGCTTCAAACCTAACGGTTGGCGATGTTCTATTTTTGTCTAAGCCCGAAGCTGACGCCACAAATGTGAGTATTACTCGTAGTGCTGGGCGTGCCCAAACTGCGGAATACTATACTCTAGCCGATGCTCAAAACGTGCCTGTTTATAATGGTGATCAGTTGGTAGTTACTTCAGACAGATACGCTGGTACGATTGCGGTACAAGTTAAGGGTGCACATAAAGGTAATGGCGCGGTTGTCTTACCTAATGGTGCTCGTCTGAAGGATGTGGTTGCACAGCTACAGCCTAATGAATTGGCGAATTTGAGTCACTTGACCATCTATCGCGAGTCCGTAGCTGAGCAACAGAAAAAAATGATTAATGCGTCACTTGATCGATTAGAAGAGATGACATTAGCCTCTCAATCGAGTACACGTGAAGAAGCTGCTTTGCGACAAGATGATGCTAATCTTATTAAACAGTTTATTGCAAAAGCACGAAATATCGAAACTAATGGACAGATTGTCGTCGTACCGAACTCTTGGCAGGATGTTATATTGCAGCAAGGCGATATCATTGAAATTCCTGCAGATACCTCAGTTATTACAGTAAACGGTCAAGTGCGTGCTCAAGGGGCGTTAACTTTCAATCCAGACTTAACGGTAGGAGATTATATCGCTAAATCTGGTGGTTTCCACGATAATGCAGATACCCAAGAGATCTTAGTCGTACACCAAAATGGTGAGAACGAGATTGTGAATACAGCCTATCGTATAAAGCAAGGGGATGAGATTATGGTACTGCCTAAAGTCAAGACAAAACGTATTGAAATTACTCGCGGTATCAGCCAAATTGTTTATCAGCTTGCTATTGCTGCAAAAGTGATTCTAGACCTTTAAGTAGAGCACAATAGTGAGAAGGATAAATCCATTTGAACCGACATCGCAGCTGTCTAAATTCTAAACGGTTAGCATCAGTAGATGATACAGAAAAGGCTTATACTGCAGTGCTCGGTAATGGCATGCTGCGTAATAATATATTGTTGCCTGCCTTATTGAATAAACCGGTTAAGCGCTGGTATCCTTGGTACAGGGTAACCAAGCACAACAAATTTATACCCTGTAAAAGTGTCTTGACTGACACATATTTACCACAACTGCCTAGTGAGTTTGCAGGCTGGGGTAAAAAGAAAAGCTTTAGCCGAGCAAAAAAAATAGCAAACAAGTTAAATCGTCCTGTGTTAAGTGTGGAAGATGGCTTTTTACGCTCCATTACTTCGGGTATTAAAAGTCGTTACGGTTGTAGTATTGTCATAGATGATGTAGGGATATATTTTGATTCGTTTGAACCATCGAAGCTAGAACATGACATCGTAAGCCGACTTCTGGACTGGAATAAGGGGCATCAGGAGCGTGCTGAACGAGCGATAAATCAGATTATTGACTATCGTCTTTCAAAGTATAACTCAGTCCTAGAATGCCCTAACTTGTCAGATTTGTTAAAAGAGTCTTATCAAAGAAAATGCACTTTTAATCATGTTTTAGTGGTAGATCAAGTTAAAGGTGATGCCTCGATTAAAGGGGCAGGGGCGGGCAACTCACAGTTTCAAGCAATGCTTAATAGGGCGCTTAAAAACCATCCTAAGTCACATATCTGGATTAAGGCGCATCCAGCGAGTAAGTTGGGCTATTTAAACGACCCTAAAATTCTGAGAAAATTTAGCATATTTGATCAAAAACGTATTCATATTCTGCAATCTGCTGTGAACCCTATTAGCCTTATTAAACAAGTTGACCATGTCTACACGGTTAGCTCGCATATGGGCTTTGAAGCCTTACTGCTTAATAAAACGGTGCACTGTTTTGGAGTATCATGGTATTCAGGGTGGGGCTTGACTGATGATAAGTATGCCCCTAAAAAGCTGCTTAAAAGAGTCATAAAACGTCGTGAATGTCTGTTTAAATCAAGTGAGATTAAGCAAAGTAGCTCTGTAATAAGCAATAAACATGATAAAAAATCTAATCACAAATCTTCGATAGTAGAAGCAAGCGTATTACCAGTTTTTTACGCCGCTTACATTGACTATAGTCGTTATGCTGATCCTGCAAGTGGTCAGCCATGTCAATTAGAACAAGTGATTGAATGGCTAAGTACCAACCGTTATTGGTATCTAAGACTGCCTTCCAAAATGACTGTTTATCAATTTAGTCGCTGGAAAACCCCTTTTGTTACTCATTTTTTACACCTTATTAATAGTCGTGATAATGCAAGTATTCAGCTAAAGCCCAAGCCCAGATTTCCACTTTTTCAGCGAACCAATCGTATTAAAGTTGATCTTACTCATGATATTTTAGTTTGGGGATTAGCAACCAGGCAAAAAATAGAGCGCAACATTCAAAAATTACCCGAATCAACTGTAAATCTTCCAAATATTTGGTGCATGGAAGATGGATTTATCCGTTCAAATGGACTTGGAGCTACTTTATTAGAACCTTTATCCGTGGTTATAGATGATTTGGGTATTTACTATGATGCAACACAAATATCGGATCTAGAATGTCTAATTGCTACATGCCCCGAGTTAAATCAACTGCAGCTAGAACGAGTACGTACGTTACATGAAAAGTTATTGGTTGAGCGTGTCAGTAAATACCATGTCGGGCAATCTGCCAAAATAAAGATTCCTACAGAGGTACAAGGTAATGCCTCTTCAATTATTCTAGTTGTAGGACAGGTTGAAGATGATTTATCAGTGCAATACTGTGGTTCTTTAATAAGAACCAATAGTGAACTCATCGAACGTGTTCGTCGTGATAACCCTGAAGCCTATCTAATCTTCAAACCACATCCTGATGTTGAAGCAGGGCTTAGAGCAGGTATGGTAAGTAGCAAAACACTCGAGCTTGTTGATGATGTGGCTCGTGATGTTGCAATGCCAGATTGTCTAGATGTGGTTGATGAAGTGCATACCATAAGTTCGCTAACTGGGTTTGAAGCACTACTGCGCCACAAGAAAGTATCCTGTTATGGCTTGCCATTTTATGCAGGTTGGGGGCTCACTAACGATATGGATACCTCCTTACGACCAAAATTAGATTTTTTAAAACGGCGTCAACAAAAGCGCTATGAGTTCTTAGAAACTCAGGTTGACGGTTTACCCAGAGAGCAATTTGGTCTATCAATAGAGCAGCTTATTTATTGCACGCTAATCTGCTACCCCATGTATCGTTTACCGGGCGGTTATGGGTTGGCTCAAGTTGAGCAGGTCATTGATTACTTATACAGTAACGCTAAAGGCATACCTAATCCAACAGGCTATATAAAACCATTCGTTCAGCTAAACTCTGACAAAAAGGAAAGTCAAATAAATATAATTCGTCCTGATGCTTTTAGAGAAATAGTTACAGATCTGAATGCAGTTGCAATGGGTTATCAAAATACGATTAGACTGGCAAAAACAAAATTCATGAAAATACGCCATAATGTATTACAGAAGTTTTCTAAGAAATGAGTCCGTTTGGATCAAGCCTTTAGTTTCTTACCCTAGTTACGGCTATTATTCTTAATGTCTGAGTTAAGTGGTTTAGTATTTAATTTTTTGATTATTTTATTTACATTATATCTGTTAGGCTAGGTATTAGGTACGGATATGCAGACGACACTTCTTCAGCCGGTTGATAAATCAAAATATTTTATACTATGCCGCGGCCTGTAGGTTATGACGAAGCTTTGGGTAAACAAAACCTATTAAACTGCTAAAATAGCCAATCATTATTTTTTTGAGAAAACAAGTGACGAGTGTAGTCTAAGTATTTGCTGGATTAATCAGTTAAGTTGCCTTAGTGAGCAGACTGAAGTCACTGTTAAGGCTATTTTTTGAATTTATGTCCGCTTTATATTTATAGCCATTAGATATTCATATTTATAGCCATTAGGTATTCCATTATGACAGCATCAATGCAGCATTTATTGACACATAGACGTGTATTGTTACTGCAAGGAAAAATGGGCAGTTTTTTTAGTCGTTTTGCAGGTTTTTTGAAGACATTTAATATTCAGGTCAATAAGGTTAATTTTACCGCTGGTGATGATTTCTTTTATAAACATACCAATGCAACCGATTATACGGGTAATTTGAGTGAATTTTTACCTTGGCTGAAAGACTATCTAAATAGCAATCGAATTGATGCTGTGGTGTGCTTTGGGGATTGTCGACCCCACCATCAAATTGCCGCAAAATTATGTCAAAAGTTAGGTATCTCATTCTTTGTATTCGAAGAGGGTTATTTGAGACCAGACTATATTACCTTGCAAGAGTTTGGAATTAATGGATACTCGCGTTTAGATCTTCAAAATATTCAATCCCTTCCAAAAGCGAATGATAAACCCCAATATACCCATAATCGTTTCTATCGCTTAAGCTTTGCGGCTGTTATTTACTACGTTGTGACACGAATGTTACGGCATAAGTATCCAAATTATAAGCATTACCGAGGGATGACTGCTTGGCAAGAAGCGACGGCATGGCTTAGAGCCCCATGGCGTAAGTATAAAAGTTATTCCATTGACAAACGGCTGCAATATCAATTGGCTAATGAGTATGATGAACAATATTTTTTAGTCAGTTTGCAAGTTCATAATGATTCACAGATTACTCACCATAGTTCCTATGCCGATGTGATTCAATTTATTGAAGAGGTTATTGCAAGCTTCTCGGCACATGCTAATGTTGAGCATCGTTTGGTTTTTAAGCATCATCCTTTAGATAGAGGTCATCGTGACTATAAAATCTTGATTGCTCAATTGGCTGAAAATTTTGGTGTAGAGGGTCGAGTGTTTTATGGCTGTGATATGCATCTACCTACTTTGATCAAACATAGTATTGGGATGATAACCATTAATAGCACAACTGGTTTACAGTCTATTTATCATAAAAAACCCACCAAAGTCATGGGTAGGGCTATTTATAATATTCCGCAACTTGCCGATCCTAAGCCGCTTAATGAGTTTTGGCAGAGTCCTAGATGTCCTGATAATGAGTTCTATGGTAAATTTCGTGAATACCTTATTGAGCAGACTCAGCTTAATGGCTCTTTTTACGGGAGCTCGCCTTGGATGTCGAAATATCTGCCATCAGATGTTAGATAATTGTTTTTTGTCTCTATCGCTATGCATTTATATCTTCCACTTACAAGCTGGCAGAAAGCTGTTAGAATACTCGGTTATAATTATCGCTTTCTTAACGAACTCTATTTTAAAATAATGGGTTTTTAAAATAACGAGCTCAATAACTCTTAATAACGTAGGTAGCCGCAAGACGTGACTGCATTAGCAAATATTAGAAACTTTTCAATCATCGCCCACATTGATCATGGCAAATCAACCTTGGCTGATCGCTTTATTCAAATGTGTGGTGCCTTACAAGATCGTGAGATGCAGGCGCAGGTGCTCGACTCAATGGATATTGAACGTGAGCGTGGGATTACGATTAAAGCTCAGTCTGTAACGTTATATTATGATCATCCTAATGGAGAGCGCTACCAGCTAAATTTTATTGATACACCAGGCCATGTGGATTTCTCCTACGAGGTGTCACGTTCTCTTGCTGCTTGTGAAGGGGCGCTTCTGGTAGTAGATGCCGCACAAGGGGTTGAAGCACAGTCTGTCGCTAACTGCTATACCGCAGTCGACTTAGGTCTTGAAGTATTGCCTGTGCTAAATAAAATTGACTTACCACAGGTTGAGCCAGAGCGGGTTATTCAAGAAATTGAAGATATTATTGGTATAGAAGCCATGGATGCGCCTCGGGTTTCTGCTAAATCGGGTCTAGGTGTCGATGAACTATTAGTTGCCCTTGTAGAACAAATTCCCGCTCCCACGGGTGATAGGGAAGCACCATTGCAGGCATTGATTATCGACTCATGGTTTGATAACTATTTAGGCGTAGTTTCCTTGGTAAGAGTTCGCCAAGGCAGTCTAAGTATAGGCGATAAAATACTACTTAAATCAACCATGGACTCGCATCTAGTAACCTCTATTGGTGTGTTTACGCCCAAGCCATTGGAAACGGGTAAGCTTGAGGCAGGGGAAGTTGGGTTTATTATTGCGGGTATTAAAGATATTCATGGGGCGCCAGTAGGTGATACGATCACCCATGCTAAGACACCAGATGTCGACTTAATTCCTGGGTTTAAGCAAATTACACCTCAGGTGTATGCTGGTTTATTTCCAGTTGATTCGAGTGATTTTGAAAAGTTTCGAGAAGCACTGCAAAAATTACAGATTAATGATTCAGCCCTGTTCTTTGAGCCAGATACTTCTGATGCATTAGGTTTTGGTTTCCGTTGCGGCTTCTTGGGCATGTTACATATGGAGATCATCCAAGAACGCCTAGAGAGAGAGTACGATCTTGATTTGATTACTACTGCACCCTCTGTGATTTATGAAATTAAGCGTAAAAATGGTGAAGTGTCATTAGTTGATAACCCCTCTAAATTGCCTGACCCAGGGTTTGTTGAAGAGTTTCGTGAACCGATTGCGCGTTGTCATATTCTAGTACCACAAGATTATCTAGGAAACGTAATGACACTTTGCATGGAACGACGTGGAACACAGGTTGACATGCGTTTCTTAGGAAAGCAGGTGCAGCTTGTTTTCGATATTCCATTAGGCGAAGTGGTAATGGACTTCTTTGATCGTTTAAAATCAGTGTCGCGTGGCTTTGCCTCGTTAGATTATGAGTTTGATCGCTATGAAGTTGATAAACTTGTAAAAGTGGATGTCCTAATTAATGGCGATAAAGTAGATGCGTTGGCAATGATCTGCCATCAAGACCAAGCCCGATATCGTGGTGGGCAATTGGTTGAAAAAATGAAGGAGCTTATACCCCGTCAAATGTTTGATGTCGCTATTCAAGCGGCAATTGGTAGTCAGATTATTGCTCGAAGTACCGTTAAAGCGATGCGTAAAGATGTGCTTGCTAAATGTTATGGTGGCGATGTATCGCGTAAGAAAAAGCTATTATCTAAGCAAAAAGAAGGTAAGAAACGTATGAAGCAAGTAGGTAGCGTGGAAATACCTCAAGAAGCATTTTTAGCAGTTTTAAAAGTAGACAATCAGTAACTCTTTAATGTTTACCTCGCTCACTTGTGAAGGTATCTTTTTATACAAGATACCTTTTTTAATGTATATTGATTTGATGTATAGTCAGCGAACTACTAAACGGTTACGGCGTTAACCTCGTTAAGCCTACTCCAGTAGTACTTGCACTCGGTTGCCTTGTAACCATTTTAGACTTCTTTGACTATATATTTAGCGAATGATATGGGTTTAATCTGAGCTGAAAGTTGTGTTTTATTGAATCTCAAGTTATTCGACCTACATTAACGGATATCATATTTATGCACCTTATATTTACGCCTCTATAATCAATGGGTGTTGAATGACGTTAAGTTAGGGTATATTCAAACGTTAAATACTTCATTATTCTGCTAACCAGAATAAATAATAAATTGAATAACGTGCTATTTTAGATGACTAGGGCAGTTGTATGGATTTTGATTTTAATATAATTTTAGTACCAGTAACGTTATTACTTGGATTGGTATGGCTACTTGATAAATTATGGCTGAAACAATATAAGCGAGCTAAATCAGGTAGTTCTAAAGAAATACAGGCTGCTCAAGATTATTTAGCGACTAAAAAAATCGCTTATATTGAGTCACTGTCTCAGCACAATATGTTCGATATCTCAAGTAATGAGGATTTGGAGTCGATTGAGACGGATGAGGCGCCAATGCCTGTCAAACAGGCAGAACGTGAATATCGCGAAGCCAAACGTCAAGCTAATATAGTAACTACCGTACATCAGCCACAGTCTTCGCAAGCACACTTTTTAATTCGCTGGGCACATGACTATTTTCCAGTGCTAGCGGTAGTTTTAATTGTGCGATCGTTTATCATTGAACCATTTAATATTCCCTCATCATCTATGGTACCTGCTTTATATACAGGCGATTTTGTCGCTGTTAATAAGTACGCTTACGGCATTAGACTCCCATTGACGTATGATAAAGTAATTGACACTGGAAGCCCTGAACGTGGGGATGTGGCAGTGTTTCGATATCCAGTTGAGCCAAAAATTTATTACATTAAGCGTATTATTGGTCTGCCAGGTGACACGGTTAGCTATGAGAGCGGCAAATTGTCCATTAATGGACAGTTAGTGCCAACGGAGCGAGCAAATTTTGTTGCTGATGAGATGATGACAGAACATATGTATACCCCAGTTAAAGACCCTAACCCAAATAGGGAATGGCGGTTGTCGCCTGAGGATGCCGCTCTTACCGCCCGTAATGAGGAAAGTGGTGCTAGATATTATGAAGAGCAGTTGGGTGAACACACCTACCTACGCCGTCATTTGAACCCAAGCTTACGTATGAGTGACTACTCAATGCTATTTGATAAACAGCTGTCAGGCGAGGATAACTGGAGTGTGACTGTACCTGACGATGCTTATTTTGCCATGGGTGATAACACGGATCGTAGTAAAGACAGTCGCTATTGGGGCTTTGTCTCTGATGAATATCTAGCGGGTAAAGCATTTTACGTTTGGATGCATAAACAACCGGGACTTAAGAATTTGCCGACTTTTTCATACAATCGAAATATAGATTAAACTGTACAGATGTGGATGTAGCAACTATCTACCCTAAAAGCATAATATATATTTAAACTCTATAATGTCGTATTAATATCAGAATGTTCAACAGACCCTAATAGTAACCAGTCAATACCAATTTATTTTTGTCCCTGATATTCTTACCAATGATGCGAAACTTATGATTAGAGATGGCGGGTGTATTCGAGGTAATGGACTTATGCCTCAAGGTTATCTTTTCACTTGATAAACGCTTTGTTTCTATTATTTAGAGTGGTTTAAGCTTTTAATGGATTTTGGTGCATCTTAGGCGGTTATTATTTAAGGTTATTATTTAAGGTTATTATGTCTGGAAGGTTATCATGCCAAAAATGACAAGGTTGAGCCCGTTGTTACCCCATAGCGTTTCATATTCGCAACATGGCGCTAGTGTCACGGGTGTTATGTTTTTTATTTTAGTAATTGGTTTTTTTATAAAAATTGGCATTGCTATTATTCCCGCTCAAATAAGCGACCGTCACTTATCAAAGTTAATTGCCCATGAACTTAGTATTGCTAATGCCAATCAAGACTCGGCTCAACAATTTATGAGAAGCTTAGATCATCAGCTGTCTATCAATGCTTATTATGATATAAACCCTGAAGAAGTTATTGAATTTACGGATAATTCTCCAGGCAGGCTGAAGGTTTATAAAAAATATAATGTGGTTAATAACTTGTTTGGTAACATTGATATCGTGAATCGTTTTGAAGGTAATATAACAGCAGAAAATGCCGCCAAATAATACAATAAAGAGAGTAGAAGACATTAAACTAAAGAGGCAAAAAAAAGACGTGTATCCTCCTAAGCAGCGCTATACTAATTTTCAACAAGGGTTAAGCAGGTTACAAAGTAGTATTGGATATCAGTTTGTTGATACCAGTTTGGCTGAGCTTGCCTTAACGCACCGCTCTTATAATGGAAAAATCAACTATGAACGGTTGGAGTTTTTGGGCGATGCATTGTTGGGCATGATTATTGGCGAGGCACTATATTATCAATACCCTAACCAAGATGAAGGCCGACTGACAAGGATGCGTGCGACATTAGTTCGCCAAGAATCTTTGGTTGAGGTTGCGCAAAAACTTGGGCTATCATCCCATTTAATTTTAGGTATCGGAGAGCGCAAGGGTGGCGGTAGAGAACGTGCTTCAATACTTGCAGATACGGTAGAGTCTTTGATTGGAGCGATCTATTTAGACAGTCAGAATATCGATACGATAAAAGAATGTGTGCTTGATTGGTTCGATGAACTTATCAATAATGTGAATGACCAGCGTGTACTAAAAGATGCTAAAAGCCGACTACAAGAGTGGCTACAGGGTCATAAATTTGATTTACCCTCATACGACTTGCTCGAGACTCAGGGTAACGCACCCAATCAAATATTTGTCGTACGCTGTCAAGTAGAAGTTCCTCACAGCTGTGCAATTATAGAGTCAGGAGAGAGTCGCCGTATAGCTGAACAGAAAACGGCAGAAAAAATGATTAATCAACTCAACAAACTTGTTAGTGACAAAACTATTAAACTACTCTAATTGAAGTCAGGTTATAGAAATCAGGTTATAAAAGTAAAGCCATCATTAATCTCCATTATTTTTAAACAGATTCCTAGCGTTACGCGTTACTCAGATAGCCAGATTTTTTGACCAGTTTTTTTAATAGTCAGCCAAATAGCTAATGTACCGCCAAAATTTTAAAATACCAAAACTGGATAAATATAAATATGACAAACACCCCTAAAGACAACAATCAAAATAAACACAGCAATCAAAATAATGAGAATTTAGTGAATAGCTCGTTAAATGGTTCATTGAATAATTTGGTTGATGACTTCTTTGATGGCGCCGCAACAGTCTCGGATAATTATCATGCGGGATATGTTGCCATAGTGGGTCGTCCAAATGTGGGTAAATCCACTTTGATGAATCATATCTTAGGTCAAAAGTTATCGATTACGTCACGTAAGCCGCAAACAACACGTCATCGTATTCATGGTATATTATCAAATGATGATATGCAGGCTGTTTTTGTTGATACACCAGGCATTCACAGTAATGAAGTGCGTTTAATTAATGAACGTATGAATAGAGCAGCGATATCTGCTTTAGTAGATGTGGATTTGGTTTTGTTTGTTGTTGATAGTGATCAATGGCGAGATGATGACTTACTGACATTAGAAAAAATAGGCGAAACAAAAACGCCAGTGGTATTGGTTATAAATAAAGCAGATACCCTCGAAGATAAAGGGGCTATTCTGCCATTGATAGAACAGTATCATGACAACTTCAAATTTGCCGATATTGTGCCTGTCTCAGCGTTAAAGAGTCAGAACTTGGATACACTTAAATCAGTGATCTATTCTCACTTACCGCAAGGTGCCCCGATTTATGATACAGAACAAATAACAGACCGTAGTGAGCGCTTTTTAGCAAGTGAAATTATTCGCGAAAAAATTATGCGTCAGGTTGGTGATGAAGTTCCTTATGATTTAACGGTACAAATTGATGAGTTTAAAGATGAGCCTGCGCACAAAGATCCAAAAACTGGACGTAAGCGTAAGGCGGTAACCTTTATTGATGCCACTATTTATGTTGAGCGGGATGGCCAAAAAGCAATTATTATTGGCGAGAGAGGAAGCCGAATTAAACAAGTGGGCATTGAAGCTCGTGAAAATATGGAAGCTTTATTTGAGCGTAAAATCATGTTGAATCTATGGGTCAAAGTAAAACAGGGCTGGTCAGACGATGCAAGAGCTTTGAGTAGTCTTGGTTACTAGGGCGTCGCCTCATTGGCCAGTAAATTAATTTTATGGGTAAAAACGGATAGATTTTTGCTAACCTGTGTCTGATTTCTAGCTGATAGTTCACTATTATTTTAGATAGGCATGCGTGTTTAATAAAAATTTATCTCATTTTTACTCTTATAATCTAAATGAAGATACGCCCCAACTTATCAACTAATTTCATAAGCTGTGTAGGATAATAATGCGTAATGAAGCGCTGAATGCTTATAGTTTGCATCAACGTCCCTTTAAAGATAAACAAGCGATTTATTATTTGTTAACCCTTGAGCATGGAATTGTGCATGGTATTGCGAAAAAAGGCATTCCGCAATTTGTACCTTTGAATTTATTTGCAAATGGCAAAAAACCCCTTAAAACATTTCAACAAGTAAACATAGCCCATTCCTATGAGCGCTTACTGGGACAGCAACAATATGCAGCGTTATATATCAATGAAATTACGCTAAAGCTACTGCCAGTTGAAGATAGTGTTCCTTCAATCTATGCGCACTATAGTGAGGTAGTAACGCAGCTACAGCACAAGCTCGATAATAATAGCTTGAGATTGGCTTTGCGTTTTTATGAACATACACTTTTTAATGAGCTGGGCGTTGCAGTTGATTTAGACCAAGACAGTGGGCAGAACCCAATTGATCCAGATCTCGGGTATCGCTTTAGTGCAAATAGTGGGTGGATGCCAGTAAATGACGAAGATACATATCAGGATATGAGAACATCAAAAACGGTTAACAAAGCACGTAACTTTATGCAATTAGAGCCAATGACAGGTCATGATATTATTGAAATGCGCACAGGCATTCATTTACAAACTTTAAAAAACTGGTCAATTATTCATCGTGAAATCGTTGATCATTTATTCGAGTATCAGCCATTACAAAGTCGAATATTATGGCAACAGTACCATCGATATCAATAAATATTGATAATATATCAACCTAATCCAACTATAAGATTAAAACCACATAATTAGTGCATATTGTAGGCCATCTTTTTATGACTCAAATTACCAAAGATAATATAAGTAGACCTTTACTGGGAGTAAATATTGATCATATTGCTACTCTCCGTCAAGCACGAGGAGTCGCTTATCCAGATCCTGTAGAAGCGGCTATACTTTGTGAAAAGGCGGGCGCTGATGGTATCACCCTGCATTTGCGAGAAGACAGGCGTCATATTTTAGATGACGATGTTTATCGTATGAAACCAAGGTTGTCTACTCGAATGAATTTAGAGATGGCTGTAACAGATGAGATGTTGTCTATAGCCCGAGACGTAAAGCCAGAATGGGTATGCCTTGTGCCCGAAAAGCGTCAGGAAGTAACCACGGAAGGCGGATTAGATGTTGCCAGTCAGACTGATAGTTTAGCTATATTCATCGCATCATTAAAGGAAATGGATATTAATGTATCTTTATTTATAGACCCTGAACGCAAACAAATTGATGCGGCTATTTTAAGTGGTGCAGATGCCATTGAAATTCATACTGGTCAATATGCTCAAGCCACATTGCAGCAGGATTCTGATAGCATACAAAAAGAGCTTGATAGAATTAAACAGGCAACTCAATACACATTGGAGGCTAAAGAAGGTTTACTTGTGAATGCAGGTCATGGTTTAACACGAGACAATGTATATGCCATTGCCTGTATTGAAGGGATACATGAGCTAAATATTGGTCATGCATTGATTGCAGATAGTGTTTTTATGGGATTAGAAGCTGCTGTCAAAGCAATGAGAAAAGCAATGCAAGGTTATTAATACACGGTTATCTAGCTAGGTTGTATGTAGGTTGAGTGATTGAGGTTTAATTTATTATTAGGTATGTCGTAATTCCTTATAGCAAAACCTAATGGCTAACAGTTATTAATAACTCGATGTCCAGCACTTATAATGACGGTTATTGGTTTACAGTTAGTCTGGTATTTAGGCTAACTATTAGAAAGGTCCATCGGTTAAGAAGGGCAGTCGGTAGGGTAGGACTCTTTAGGTTTAAATCGAGTAATTCCCTGACTGTTCAATGATACTAAATAAGTGAATTTTGCCTCTTTATCGGTTGGGCAGTATTTAATATGTCCAAAATGACCACGAGGTAACCCTGTATCGCCGAAAAACTTAAAGTGGTTGCGCTGTGATGCTCTCAAATGGATTTTACCGTAATCGAGGTCTAAAGATAACCGCAATAACAACTTATTAGTTTCTGAATCAAAAAGGTTGTTTTTATCCTGATCAATAAATACCAATAATAAATCCGTAGCTTCTTTGTGGCATATTAATTGTTTGTTGGCTGGACACATGATGACATTCTGGTGGTGAATGAGACTTTCAGCCTTTGCAATTCTGACTGTGTTTTCGATATTTTTACGAGTTTGTCGAGACTCCCAATGTTTTAACTGATTGATAAAAGAGGGCGTGGCAATAAGTAAAATTATCGTAATAATACATAGGGTTATAATAAGTTCAACAAGGGTAAAACCATTTTTAGAATGGCAGTATCTATTCTTTTTAATTAGGGTCTTATATTTCCGATCAGACATGAGAGGCATACATAAAAGCCTTTTTAGATACTATTTCTATAAATATCAAATCAACTGTTATAAAAAATAATTAGAGCAGTTCTAGCAAGTATGGGTAAAGATATTAAATGGAATAGTTACATTCAATTGATATCTAGCATATACTGTTAGACACTGATTTAAAGTGATCTTGAACAGTTCATTTAAAAGTATATATTTGCTAATGTCAAATTTTGTTACTTTCAGTGAATATAAGTTTCTATAAATAGAATTAACATTAAATATGTACTAATATATAGATATTAATTAATTGTACGTGAGCGGTAATAAATAGTTGTTAAGCGGTAATAATTAATACTATGAATTTAAACCCCTAAATATTTACTAGGGGTATTTTTTCTTAGTACTGTTTTATACTTATCCACTATTAAGCTTAAGGTATATAAAAAAGTGTTGAAACTTTTGTTAATTATAGATAAGCTAACGTGTGATAGTATAAGTTAGTGTCATAACTTTGCTTTTTTTATTGCTCATGACATTAATAATAGAAAAATAGCGTGTTATTTATTGAATTGCACACAAACCGTCCTTTGGAGGAAGTTTATGAAACTTAACAAAATTACTTTGGCATTGATTGCTGCAGCTGCTGTTCCTATGGCCGCTAACGCTGGTGTTACTGTCAGCCCACTTTTACTTGGTTACCATGTTACTGAAGATATCGAAGATACTGCAGATAAGCAACGTGAAATTCTTCGCACTGGTAAAGATCTTTATAAAAATAAAGACGGTCAAGTGATTGGTGATGGCAGTCGCGGCAACCTAAATGGTGGCGTTGCTAAAGAATCTGGCTTGTACACAGGTGCTGCGTTAGGTATTGAATTAACACCAAACGCACAGTTCCAAGTTGAATACGGTGTTGCAGACGCAAACGGTGAAGCTTCAGAAGATTCTGCTACAGCAGGCGTAAATCGCTTTGATGTTGAGCAAGAAATGATCACGGGTAACTTCTTGATCGGTTCTGAGCGCTTCAATAGTCAAGATGGCCGTCTACGCCCATATGGTTTAATTGGTGCGGGTCAATCTAAGATTAAAGTTGAAAACCAAGAATCTTACACAGCTGAGTCAACTTCAAACAATACTACTGCAGGTGAAGTTGTAAAAGCAGGTACGGAAGTTGCAGAATCTACCGATACCATCGGTAACTTAGGTTTGGGTGCTATGTATCGTGTTAACGATGCACTGAGCCTACGTGGTGAAGCACGTGCTATCCATAACTTTGACAACAACTGGTGGGAAGGCATGGCTCTTGCTGGTTTAGAAGTTGTTTTAGGTGGTCACTTAAGCCCAGCAGTTGCTGCTCCAGCCCCTGTTGATGTAGAACCTACCCCTGTTATTCTTGTTGAAACTGATCAAGATTCTGACGGCGATGGCGTAATTGATAAACTTGATCAATGTCCTAATACTAAGCCTAACGTAGTAGTCGATGAAAATGGCTGTGCGAAAGAAGTTATTGTTGATGATGAGCTTAAAATGGAGTTGCGTGTATTCTTTGATAACGATAAATCAAACATCAAAGATCAATACAAGCCAGAAATTGCTAAAGTTGCAGAGAAAATGGGCGAATATCCTAACTCAACTGCAAGCATCGAAGGTCATGCTTCAAAAACTGGTCCATCAGCACGTTATAACCAACGCTTATCTGAAGCTCGTGCAATCGCAGTTAAAAACATGCTGACTAGCGAGTTTGGTGTTGCTCCTAACCGTTTAAGTACAGTTGGTTATGGTTATGATCGTCCTATCGCTCCTAACGATACAGAAGAAGGTCGTGCAATGAACCGTCGTGTTTATGCAGTGATCACTGGTAACAAATCTATGACTGTTGAACAAACTAAAGATATGAATGTTCAATAATACTCATTCAAATAAAACTTAGTTATACAAAAAAGCTGCCAATTGGCAGCTTTTTTTATTTTCCTTTAAATTGTCTCTAATTATGTAATAGCATTTATCAAATAACTGCATAACTTGTAATATTAAAATGTTATACTAACGCCCTTAAACTGGCTAACCCATATCTGTTAATAATTATAGTTAAAGCATTTGCAAATCAATGAGCTTGTTTAATCTAAGGGTTGCAGACGGTTACCTTATACCGAGTTAAATTGCTGCGACTATATCTAAAATTTTTGAGTCTTTAAAATATGTCTAACGAAATACAAAATTTACGCAATATCGCCATTATAGCCCACGTTGATCATGGTAAAACTACTTTAGTTGATAAGTTATTGCATCAATCCGGTACGTTTGATGAACGGGCAAATGTTGCAGAACGCGCCATGGATTCTGGAGCCATTGAGCAAGAACGTGGTATTACTATTCTTGCTAAAAATACCGCTATTAAATGGCAACACCCTAAGAAAGATATTGAATATCGAATCAATATTGTGGACACACCAGGTCACGCTGACTTCGGCGGAGAAGTGGAGCGGGTTATGTCTATGGTAGATTGTGTTCTGCTTGTGGTAGATGCTGTTGATGGCCCAATGCCTCAAACCCGTTTTGTTACTCAAAAAGCATTCGAACAAGGACTTAAGCCAATTTTGGTAATCAACAAAATCGATCGTCCTGGCTCGCGTCCTGATTGGGTAATGGATCAGATTTTTGATTTATTTGATAATCTAGGTGCTACTGATGAGCAGCTGGACTTTCCTATTGTTTACGCTTCAGCTCTAAATGGTGTTGCGGGTATGAGCGCTGATGATCTTGCAGAGGATATGACACCGCTTTTTGAAACTATTGTTGACGTTGTTGAAGCGCCGCAGGTTGATCCTGATGCTCCTTTCCGTATGCAAATTTCAAGCCTTGATTACAATAGTTTTGTGGGTGTCATCGGTATTGGTCGTATTGAGCGCGGTAGAATTAAGACGAATACACAAGTCACTGTTATCGATAAAGAGGGTAACACACGCAACGGCAGAATTTTAAAGATCATGGGCTATCATGGCTTAGACCGTATTGAAGTAGATGATGCTCAAGCTGGTGATATTGTATGTATTACTGGTATAGATGCGCTTCATATTTCTGACACAATTTGTGACCCCAATAACGTTGAAGCGTTACCTCCTTTAACGGTTGATGAACCTACCGTTTCTATGACATTCCAAGTTAATAACTCTCCGTTTGCTGGTCGTGAGGGTAAGTTTGTGACATCACGTAATATTCGTGAACGTTTAGAGCGTGAGTTAATTCATAACGTGGCACTACGTGTTGAAGATACAGACTCTCCTGAGAAATTCAAAGTTTCTGGTCGTGGAGAGCTACATTTATCGGTATTAATTGAGAATATGCGTCGTGAAGGTTTCGAGTTGGGTGTTTCTCGACCAGAGGTTATTGTTAAAGAAGTTGATGGTAAGCTCCAAGAACCCTATGAAAATGTTATTTTTGATGTTGAAGAGGTGCATCAAGGTGCCATTATGGAGCAAGTGGGACTGCGTAAAGGCGAAATGACCGATATGCAACTTGATGGTAAAGGTCGTATGCGAATTGAAGCGGTAATGCCTGCTCGTGGCCTTATCGGCTTCCGTTCAGAGTTTTTGACGCTTACCTCAGGTTCAGGTATTTTGACTTCTAGCTTTTCACACTATGGTCCGCAAAAAATAGGTGAAGTGGGCGGTCGTACTAATGGTGTTTTAGTCTCTATGGCCAATGGTGTTTGCCTAGGATACGCTTTATTTAACCTACAAAAGCGCGGAAAGTTATTTGCTGAACCGCAGCTTGAAGTATATGAAGGTATGATTGTCGGCTTAAACTCTCGTAGCGATGATATGGTAGTCAATCCAACAACAGCGAAGCAGTTAACAAACGTTCGTGCTAGTGGTACTGACGAAGCGTTAACACTAACACCCGCTATCAAATTCACACTTGAACAGGCACTTGAGTTCATCGAAGATGACGAGCTAGTTGAAGTAACGCCTAAGTCTATTCGTTTACGCAAAAAGTTTTTAACAGAAAGTGAACGTAAGCGTCACGGCCGTAGCAAAAAAGATAGCTAACCCTTGTGTTTGAAGGGCCTCTTAGCTTGAATCTATTATTAGTTAGTCATTAACAGCTGACAAATAATTACTTTAAATTAGGATTGATATAAATTACTATATTAATCCTTTTTTATGTTTAATCTTTTATGTCAATCATCACGTGTTCCTGAAACCCATAAACTTAAGTAGACGGCTTAAATGAGATTTTTATTCATTTAGATGGATACTAGTATGGTTAATAACCTAATGTTGTATATTTAAATATTTTTAAAATAGGAAGTTTTTATGAGTATGGTATCTGAATTTAAAGAGTTTGCTTTAAAAGGCAATGTAATGGATTTAGCAGTGGGTGTTATTATTGGTGGCGCCTTTGCTACTATTACAACATCTTTAGTTGAAGATATTATTATGCCTATCGTTGCCATGATTTTTGGCGGCGAGCTAAATTTCAAAAATATGTTCTTTGTCTTAGGCGATGTTCCAGAAGGTGTCGCTATGACTTATGAAGCTTTAAAGGAAGCAGGAGTTCCTATTCTTGCTTATGGTAGTTTCATTACTGTCCTTATTAACTTCATTATTTTGGCTTTTATTATCTTTATGATGGTAAAAGGTATGAATAATATGCGTCGCAATGATGACGCAGTGGTAGAGGCGCCATCAGAAGAAGTGGTATTGTTACGTGAAATTAGTCAGAAGTTAAGTAAGTAGCTTTTATTAAGCAATATTTTACAATGAACAATCCATGTGATATGTAAAAGGCTAACCTAAGGTTAGCCTTTTTTGTATGTATTATTAAGTATAAGGTAACAATAATTATTGAGGTATTACAACCACATTATCATTTGTATTAATCAAAATTTCTGAAGGTTGATCGACTATAATGCGAACGTGATTATTGGTCATACTTTGGGACTTATAGAAGTTATTTTCTGCGACAGAACACCCTAAACATCGTCCTAACGCTTGCCAAGGTTCAACTACCAGCTTTTGCTGTGCATCTGCCGTGTTCCCACCAATAATTGAAAATGGAAGGCTAATAAGATAAGCAGCCGTACCAGTAATAGCCGAGACTAATTGAAATGGTTTGCCCACAACAGTATCTACAACCATAGTTTCATAGGATGGACCAAAATCGTCTTCATCAATCTCAATAGCGGCCATACTAGGCGTTACAAGCATGATAGATAAACCTAACGATACGACAACACGCATTAGTTTAGAACTCATTTTATAATCCTTCATTATAGGTTGAGGATAGGTTGAGGTTTAATATTATAATAAACGTTAGAGCTTTTTAATGTTAGAGCTATTTACAAGCATGGGTAAATTATTAAGCATTAACTGCTTGCATTAAATCAAGATATGCAAAGTTAATCAAGCGAGTTTGGATAACGCGTAATTAATGGCTGACAGTTAGGGCAATATGTGCTTGCCCGTCCAGTAATAGAGACTTTTTCAATAAATGTCCCACAAGTTGGGCAAGGGGCTTTATATTTTCCATAAACCAATAAAGTTTGCTGAAAGTACCCAGTCTTCCCACTGGCCACCGTAAAGTCACGCAACGTAGAACCACCTTGCTGAATAGCTCGTTTTAAGATAGCTTTAATATGCTCTACTAGCGTTTCGAGTTGCTCTAAACTCAGGTAGTGTGATGGCGTGCTAGGGTGGATACCTGATAAAAATAAACTCTCAGTAGCATAAATATTACCCACTCCCACTACAAAAACTTGATCCATTATAAGCGACTTAATGGGTTTGGCAATACTAGCAATAGAGGATACTTTGGACTTTCTATTCATGTTGGACACAGGGTTTGGCGTGTCTATATTTCCAGTAATTTTATGGATACGGTTATACAGGTACAGGCCAGTAAACTCTTCATCAAGAGGCTCAGGGCCAAGATGGTTGAATAGTTTGTCTGAATAATCCTCATACCAAAGTACGGAACCAAAGCGTCTAGGATCATGATAATGCAGCTGTGTAATATCCCCAGTTGATTTGTCTGAGTTATTAAACGCTAAAATTAAATGATCGTGTTTTCTTTTAGCGGTGCCAATTGGAAACTGTTGCAAACTTCCAGACATCCCTAGATGAATAATGACTGATTGGCTATGCGCTGTATCAGTCTTAGGATAGTTGGCAGGCGTTTCACTTGTCAAGTCGTTATTTGACACCTTTAAAAAAGTTAATATAAGATATTTTGCACGTCGATTAACGTGAGTTAACACATACCCTTCAAGTCGACTAATATTTTCTGGAACCGGCCAACGCAATCTTCTCTCATAAACTGAGACTTTATTAACCACCTTACCCAATAATGGATTTAGGCTAGCTTTGGTGGTTTCTACTTCAGGTAATTCTGGCATGGTTTAGACCGCCCGTCTGGCATGTAAAATGCCTGGCTGCTGCTCTAGTTTAGCCAGTAGTTTCGACAACTGGGAGAGACCAGTAACCTCGATGTTGAATTTAAGATGAGCCACGTTATCGTTATCAGTTTGTGTGCCAACACCACGAATATTGACATCTTCTTTATCAATAACTTGAGTTAAGTCTCGTAGTAATCCCCGTCTATCATAGGCTTCAATGAGTATTTCAACCGGTTGATAGCTTGTATGTTGTGATACCCAAGCTGCTGAGATTTGGCGCTCAGGCTCTTTTTCAATGAGACGAGCATATTCAGCACATCCACGATTATGGATTGATACGCCGCTACTTTGGGTAATAAAGCCAGCAATGGGTTCCCCGTAAATAGGTTTGCAGCAATTTGCAAAGCGTGTTTCTATATTATCAAGTCCATCAATATTGATCTTATAAGCATCGAGTTTTCCAGTAGCTCGTGGATGGACGCTTGGAGTATAGTCTAGATGTTCTTTTTCTGGTGCTAGATCTAGTTCACGTGAGATATGCCCTGTTAGCTGATGTAAACCAATCTCACCTGTGACTAAACCGACTAAAATATCGTCTGGGCTTTTCGCATTGAAATGCTTTACGTAGTCTTTTAAATCAATACTATTTGGGTGTAAGGATAGACGACCAAGCTCTTTAGCCAGCATCTGCTTACCAATTTCTAAGTTCTTTTCACGGTCTTGCTTATTAAACCACTGGCGTAGTTTAGAGCGAGCGCGACTGGTATGGATATAGCCTAAAGAAGGAACGAGCCAGTCTCGGTTAGGCTCGCGAGATGATTTAGTAATGATCTCTACCTGCTCGCCGGTTTTTAACTGATAAGTTAGCGGAACATAGCGCTGGTTTACTCTAGCCGCTTGAGCACGGTTACCAACCTGAGTGTGAACGTAATAGGCGAAATCAAGTACGGTTGCCCCTTTTGGTAACTCGGTAATATCTCCATCACGGCTGAAAACATAAATTCGCTCAAACTCTTCATAATCTACAAGCTGTTCTTCTTCATCCAGCTCATAAGGTAAGTCATTTTGTCCATCTAAGTTAAAAAGGTTTGGATTAGGAGAACTCGTTTTATTATCAGATCTAGCCAGCAAAATCTGGCGTATTGAACTTATTTTCTGACGCAGATAAGAGTCTTGTTTGTTTTTCCCCCCTTCTTTATACTGAACATGTGCGCACATGCCAAGTTCGGCTTCAAAGTGCATCTGGTGTGTACGGATTTGAATTTCCAGCGACTTATTTTCTGCGATTACAGCGGTGTGTAAGGAGCGATAACCGTTGGACTTTGGGTTGGTTATATAGTCATCGAATTGGTCAGGAATATGTCGCCAAATGCCATGCACTAGGCCAAGAGTGTGATAACACTCTGAGGGGGTATTAACTAAAACACGCAATGCACGAATATCATAGAGTTGATCAAAGGAGAGCCCTTTAAGCTTCATTTTGCGGTAAATAGAGTAAATATGCTTGACGCGGCCAGTGACCTCAGCCTGTATGCCCGCTTCTGCTAAAACTTCCTCAAGCCTTAATTGTACTCGTTCAATGTACTCTTCACGTTCACTTCGCTTCTCTGAAAGTAGTTTGGCAATTTCTTTGTAGCGATCGGGGGCAAGATAACGGAACGCTAAATCCTCAAGTTCCCATTTTATTTGAGCGATGCCTAAACGGTGTGCCAAAGGAGCATAGATGGTCATGACTTCACGCGAAACACGCTTTTGACGCTCTTCGGAAGCGTAGGATAATTCACGCATAGCAAAGGTACGTTCAGCAAGCTTAATCAGCACAACGCGAACATCATTAGTCATTGAGATAAGCATACTATAGATGTTTGACAGCTGCTCACGCTGGTTATTAGCCAGATGGTCCTCTAGGCGCTTATTACTTTCTATAGTATCAGATAGCTGTCCCATTGCCAGAGTGTCAATCACTAGTTTGGCGACATTCTGCCCAAAATGCTCTTTAATTTGTTCAAGTGAAATCAGCTTAATACGTGCAGCACGATATAACATCGCAGCAGTTAACGCATCTTCATCTTGATAAAGATACGTTAAGATATCGGCCATACCAATTCCGGTCATGTAGGCACTAGAGCGATTGTTCTCGCTTAATACGGACTGAGTGCCGATCAGCTCACACGCTTTGGCTAGATTGGGAAGCTCATCAAGGTTGACCCGATTCGCAACTGTTTTAAGCCATGCTGGTAAATCAATGAGGGTGTTGTCAGCCAGCTTATTACCAGATTCATCAGAAAATTGAAGTTGGTTTGATTGAGCAGTCCAAACCGCGCTGTGCTTTTTATTAGAGGAATGATATTCCGAGTTTTCGTCATCGGCGCTGCTAGTGTGCGTAGGATACTGGGAGTAGATTAATGTATTTAGACCTAGCTTGTTTGCACTTGAGTTGCTTTTAGCATGAATCGAGTCTTCCATTGCAGATGCCAGCTTTGAAGCGGCTAGGTGTTTTTTTAAGTCTTCATTGAGCATCACAAAAGTTGGGCGGGCAGGATTATAATAGCCATGCTGATGTTGTGCTACCATTTGTGCAGCGAGTGAAGCACTGTCTTCCGTCGTTTTACGACCGTCAATTAGGGGCAATCCTTCACGAACTTTTACCACAACTTCCTCCCTCAGCTATCTATCAATACAGTTATTATTTTAACAAACTGCGTCTTCAAACTGTCTTATGTATTCTGATGTATAAAGCCGAAAACTAATAAGCGCTTTCAACTTAAGAACGCTTTCAACTTAAGAACGCTTTCAGCTTAATCATGGATGTTATAAAACGTACGCTCTGGAGTCATCTGTTTCCTGCCTATGTTGATATTGTTTATTTGGCATTATTTGCTAATAGCATTATCTTATTTACAAATATAATTTCAAGACGAGACTTGTGAACAGTTGTGAGCTGGAGAAACATTATAGACAGTTATACTATTTTAGCGTATAAATTAGTTATACCATGAATTAGTAATACCAATTTGTTTGGGAAACACGCATTTGTCAGACAGATATAAAACGTTGCAGCAGGATTATCTAAACCTATTAAACAAATAAGAAGGGTGTCATTATCATTAGTTCCGCTATCGTGCAGGCTTGTGTCTTGTCTTTTAGACTTATAACTCTTTAGCGAAACTAATGGTAATAAATGAAATATCAGGCCTTAGACTGACTGAATTTTCTCAAAACGAGCTATTGATTCAACATGGCCTGTATGGCTAAACATATCCATTACACCTGCGTGTGTCAGGTGATAGCCATATTCAATAAGTGCTTTAGTGTCTCGGGCTAGTGTTGCAGGGTTGCATGAGACATAAACTATCCTAGAAGCATCAAAGCGAGGCAAATAGTGCATAACCTCCCACGCACCTGAGCGAGGCGGGTCAATCAAAATAGCATCAAAGCCTTGCTGAGCCCAAGGCTGATCGCTAAAGTCTTGGGTCAAGTCTTGCGTATAGAATTCAGTATTGGTAATACTATTACGTTTTGCATTGTCTGATGCTCGTGCAGTCATAGCGTCTGAACCTTCGACGCCAATGGCGACACCCTCAGTGCCGTTGGTACCGCCAACCAAGCGAGCTAGAGGAAGGCTGAAATTTCCCAAACCGCTGAATAAGTCGAGCACTCGCTCCCCTGTTTTTAGGTCGAGTAAATCGCAAGCTAGCTTGGTCATTTTGCGATTAACAGATAGGTTGACTTGAGTGAAATCTGTAGGAATAAATTCGTAAGTTAAATCATACTCAGGAAGCTGATAATATAAGCGGCCAAACTGCTGACTCATATCGTCGCTCTCATGTAGGGCAATACGCTTAATGCTATCAGGCCCTTTTGGCTGTATGTATAATTGCCAATTGCGAACCGAAAAAAATGCCTTTAGTTTATTAATATCATGGGTTGATAGCGGTTCTAGGTTTCGTATGATAAGGGCAACCGCCTGATTGCCATCAGCAAGCTCAGGGATTTCTTCTCCCATCGCCAACTCTATTTGAGCAATACTGCTTCTAGCATCGAGTGTACTAATAAGTGACTTTAGGTTTTCAAGCTCAAAACCAATGCGCTTATCTAAAATATGACACTCATTTAATTCAGCTAAAAAATTGCTATTACGTTCTCTAAAACCAACCAGTGCGGTCTCTTTTTTGGCAACATAACGAACGCCCATGCGAGCCTTAGTGCGATAGGCTAAACGATCAGCTACTAAAGGTTCTAGCCAATTTTCTGGCTGTACACCTGCTTGATGTTCTAATAATTCAGCAAGCACAGTCTGTTTAAAAGCAATTTGCCCATCAGGCTGCCAATGCTGCAAGCTGCAACCCCCACAAACACCAAAATGTGGGCAAGGCGGCGTTTGACGTTCAGGATGAGCATTATCAATCAGCGCAATCGCATCTCCTTCTTCAAAACTTTTACGGCTATTGGTCAAACGAACGTTAACCGTTTCATTTGGTAAGGCAAAACTAACGAATACTTTTTTACCGTGTTTATCCAAGGTATGGCCAGAGTCATCATCAAAGCCATTACCATATACGGCAACGCCGCGACCATCATGAGATAACCCATCAATTCTAAACGGCACAGGCTTGGCGTCCTTGAGGCGTCGGCGTATTTTCGAGTTTGGCTTAGACATTTTTTTGCTGGGCGCCGTAGCCAGTGTTGATCTGCCAGATGAGTTGGAGGGGTTAGATTTTGTAGTCTGGGTGGGTTGCATAAACCTGCCTGTTTAGCTGTACTAAATATGGATAAAAAAAACAAGAAATGTGATATTTAAATAAAAGATTTTAACACACAAATGCAGTATCCGGATGAGTGTCAAAGCATGTAACTTGTTTTATCTAACATGCAGGTAATCACTATCGCAGTGACGTGCTGAGCAATTTTAGGGTGTCATATTCCAAGCACTTAAAAAGTCATGATGACGGATGCTATCATCACTGTCTTTTTTGAGTGATAAGTAGTCATGGGTTTGCGTTTGCCACGAGTTGAAATCACTACTTGTTAGATCGCCAGTTAAGCGTAGCCAACGCAAATAAATTAACCACGTATTGAGCACATCGGATTCGCAGTATAGCGATAAAGCGTGCCATTTATTTTCATTAACTAAGTTACCAATCATACTGCCATCTACATCTGTTTTACCCGGCAACCCATAAAGACTAGCAACAACATCCATAGCTTCACGGCGGCTCGCACCATATTGACTGAACCTATCCATCAAGTCTAAATGCCGAGTTTGAAAACGATTCACATAGTTATTAAATCGCATGTTGCTCATTCGGTTACCTTCTTCAAACAATAATGGAACGCTCAAGTTATATTGCATAGCGCGATAAATCAAAACAGGGATATCAAAACCAGACCCATTCCAACTTACTAACTGCGGTAAATGATTAACATCACTAAAAGCCCGAAAGAATTTGGCTAACATTTCCTGTTCAGTTAGTGTTTCTCCCGTGAGTGAGAATAAAGAAAATGTATCTTGATTGGTATCAATATACAACCCAGAGATGCAAACAACACGTTGTAGCGGTAAACGCATAAAGTCGTGCCCAGCTTCTTGTAAACGCATACTGGTTAACGCAGATAAAGTATCTGAATCATTTAGGGTCGCCAGCTCAGGATAAATGCGACGGGCTCCTTCAACATCAGCAATGGTTTCGATATCAAATACTAATACGGGTGCATTTGGAAAAGTTGTCATGATTTGACCATTTTATGAGTGAAGGTTTGGGTAATGATTGAGCAACGTTATACCTGCGTGATGGAGTGCCATCAGATTTATTAAATAGGTCTATATGAAATATACTGATATTAAATGTGCTCAAAGCAGTTAGCTAATAGGCCTTCTACTTTTGCTAGTGTTTATTGTTCGGTATATAGCCCTGTAGATAAATATCTATCGCCGCGATCACAAACAATAAAGGCAACCATAGCCTCAGGTTGCTCTTCTTGAATTTCAGAGGCTACTTGCAGTGCGGCCCATGCGGCTGCACCAGAAGAAACACCTGCTAGAATCCCCTCAGTACGGGCAAGTTTACGCATATAAGCTTCTGCGATATTTTGGTTAACATCCATAATACGATCAACCACACTCGCATCAAATATCTCAGGGCGATATTCTGGACTCCAGCGGCGAATACCGGCAATTGAAGCGTCTTCATCGGGTTGTAGTCCAATTACTTGAATGTCTGGGTTTTGCTCTTTTAGATATTTTCCGGTACCAGAAATGGTACCTGTGGTACCCATAGAGCTCACAAAATGAGTGATTTTCCCTTGAGTTTGTCGCCAAAGCTCAGGGCCTGTAGTGGCATAATGAGCGGCACTGTTATCCGGGTTTGAAAATTGATTGAGTACGATGCCTCTACCTTCTGCTTCAAGCTGTAGGGCTTGGTCACGAGCCGCTTCAATACCGTCATCTACCTCAATAAGGGTGGCACCATAAGCCGCCATGGCATCTTTGCGCTCTTGTGTTGAGTTGGTTGGCATTAATAGTATCAAGTTATATCCGCGCATAGCTGCAACCATCGCTAGAGCAATGCCAGTATTACCACTGGTGGCTTCAATAATAGTATCGCCAGGTTTAATATCGCCTCGTTTCTCAGCCTGCAAAATCATGTTAAATGCGGGTCGGTCTTTAACCGAACTGGCTGGGTTATTACCTTCAAGTTTGGCCAATATCTGAACGGAATGATGGATGCCTTGCAGTTGCGGAAGGCGTTGTAGAGCCACTAAAGGCGTATTCCCTAAGCAGTCTGCTAGGGTAGATATTTGGTTGGTAAAATTATCTAAGTTAGAAGTAAGATTTGACATAACGATTCTCAATGCGAAGGAATATGTGTTATAGGATATAGGGCATGTTGTATGTTTGACTGTAGTAGAGTTCATGAAACCTATCAAACTAAGACTGATGTAAACGTAAGTTACGCCCTAGCATAATATATTTATGAATGGGGTAAATTATAGCATTTTGCAAGTGCTAGGATTATCTGCAATCGGTTAAAAACCTGTTACACTTAACTCTATGGCATGTCTAGGAGGTTTTCATCTCACTTTTCATGGTGTATTTAAGAAGGATACCGTATTAGTAGCTTGCCAGTTTGCTGATTATTCCATTGAATACCTACTTATTGAATGCTGAATACAAACTTTTAACTACTATGAATAGAGCAGAGTAGGTTAATCATCATAACCCCTTATATTTTATAGCCCAGTTTTATAACCTATTATATTGAAAACATAAATTATGATGTCTAAAAAATTTTTCGATTTTGGTAGTGCCTATGCACAGCTCATACTGATGGTTTTTTTGCCCATCACGTTATTGGCGGCGGTAGGTGCCTATTTGGTGGAAAAAGAATCGCGTAAAGTACTGCAGTCAGAACAACAGACCATGGCTACGGCGGCATTAATTCGCTATGAACCTATCATTACAAAACTACTTCCAACGATTATTAGTAAAAACAACGTTCAGAAAAATGGTGTTATTAATCTGAACCAAGATAGCGAAAACTTGGGTACCAATTCAGAAATAACAAAGGTAAATAAGGGCACGAATGCCAGTAATACGAACATCGAAATAAATGCGGCAAATGAGCATATGGCTGCTGCTAAACATGAGCTGAACAATACTGATTTGTTAAAGTTAAATAAGAGCGACGCACTTGAAGATGTGCAGAACCAGATTGGGTTAATTTTTGCCTCAATGAATAATGAACAGCATGTTAACCGAGTGGCTGTCATTGACGAGCAAGGTAACGTCATCGCTTCATCTGACGCCAATACAATGCCAATGTGGCATCCAGATAAAAGCGTTGACATCTTTCTTAACGAAGAGTTTATTAGTGGCGTATCAACAGCGATGGGCAGTGCTTATGGTTATAGATTGGGTAGCGTTGGGGACAAAAAATATTGGTTGTTTGTTGATATGGACAATCAGCCACTCATCATTGCAAGATTGAGAGTATGGCTAGGACTGGGATTGACCGGTTTATTCACGCTACTCATTTTACTACTTAGTCTCAATGTGTATGCAAAGCGGTGGATAGTGCCTATTTATGATTTACGTTTGCATTTACAACACATTACTCCTGATAATATGTATCACCCAGTCACAACGGATGCAAGTGGCGAGTTAAATCAGTTACAACAAGATTTGGTTAAGACTTTACGCCGTTTATATGGTGATTTTCAAGGGCTTAAAGATCATGCAGACCAAACAGAAGATGACTTACGCGATGCATTTGATGAGATGGAGATGCAAAATATTTTCATTCGCGAAGCGCGTGACCAAGCCGTATCAAGTAGCCAAGCGAAATCAGCATTTTTGGCGAATATAAGCCATGAGTTACGCACCCCTCTCAATAGTATTGATGGATTTATTAATTTATTGGCACGGCATGGTAATCTAAATGCTGAGCAAGATTTATACGTACAAACCATCCGAAAATCATCAGCGCATTTGCTTGCACTGGTCAATGATGTATTGGATTTTTCTAAAATTGAAGCGGGTAAGCTCGAATTAGACAAGCACGAATTCAGTTTGTATGCGGCCATTTATGATGTAATGGATATGCTTTCTCCATTAGCTTCAGAAAAAGGGTTGCGTATGGCGGTGTTGTATTATAACGACGTACCTAACACTATTATTGGCGATGCGCTGAGAGTGAAGCAAGTGCTTACTAATTTAGTAGGCAATGCGATTAAATTTACGGATGTGGGTGAAGTCGTTGTCAGAGTAGGATTAGATGAAGCTACCAATGAGACCACCGCTGTGTCTGATACCGCTAATGACAAAAGACACAGTGGCGACATGATTCATATTGCTATTCAGGATACAGGGCAGGGTATTTCAGAAAATGCAAAGGCTCAATTATTCAGAAGCTTTAGTCAAGGTGATCCATCGATTACTCGTCAGTATGGAGGTACTGGGTTAGGTTTGGTAATTTCAAAACAATTAACACGGCTTATGGGTGGCAAAATTGGCTTTTATGACAATGCCGAGCAATATAGCGGCGAGCAAGTTGTGAGGTCAGATTCAAGCTTGCATAACAACGCAGATGAGTCAAATCAAGTGGTCACAAAAATGGTGACTCGAACAGGAGCTACTTTTTGGTTTAGTATACCTGCCCATGTAGATATTGATGATGTATCTGATGTTAAATTTGGTGCAAATCTTGATGAAGGCATAAATACAAAAATACAACTACCGGTACTACGTCCATTTGCTCAATCTAATGATAATGATAAGCCCTTTGAGGTACTGGTATGGATTAGTCATGCATCGAGCTTACAGGTATTTATAGCGTCTGTTCGTCCTTTAAATATCAATGTGACCACAGCGCGCTCCTTAGCAGGTGCACTTGAACGACTCAAAGAGCAAAGTGACCGTTGGAATTGGGTGGTGTTTGATGGGGGCGATGATGAAGCACTCGAAGAAAGAGCCGCATTATTAAAACAAATTCGCCTGCATTACCAAGGCAAGTTGGCTATTTACGGATACCAAGTGGCATTAGACGCTACATTATTAGAGCGTTACAAAGCCTCTGGATTATATCAGCCACTCGATAAGCGTCAGCTGTATGCCCTGCTTGATACAAGTAACTCTCATGTTTCAACCGTTGTTTCTCCGCCAATTTGGCAAGGGGTTAAAATTTTGGCTGTAGATGATCATTTGCCAAACTTATTGGTATTAGACGCCTTGTTAAGTGAGCTTGGCATTGAAGTTATTACTGCAAACAGTGGTTATGATGCGGTTGATATTGTTAGCAAACATCTTATTAGAGGCGGCTCTAAGGGTACAGCCTCTTCTGTGTTTGAACATGGATCTGAAAACGAAAGTAAGATTGATTTGATTTTTATGGATGTCCAAATGCCGCGTATGTCGGGGGATGAAGCAGCGGAGCAAATTCGCCAATTAGAAGCGGATATAAATGCAAAAGACGGCATGCCAGATAGACGCATGCCCATCATTGCCCTCACAGCACAAGATTTAGTAGAAGAGAAAGAGAAGCTGATAGCGGCAGGTATCGATGATTATGTTGGTAAACCTATTAGCCGCCCACAATTATTGCAAATACTTCAGAGATGGTTGGGTAAAGGTGGCGATGCGCCCGCCAGCTCTCTGATTAGCCATGATGAGGACGTAAAGTCAAATGCGCATTCGAGTTATGTGATAGATATGAATAGCCCCCTCGCGGATAATGATTCGGGAGCTTTAATTGTGGACTGGAAGGATGCGTTAGCACGTTCAGCCAATAAACCTAAATTGGCTCATCAACTGTTAACGATGATGCAAAACTCAGTCCCTGATGAAATCAGAGAGTTAGAAGAAGCATGGCAGAACTTTGACCGTAAACAGTTGGCGCAAATTGCGCATCGAATTTTAGGTGCAAGTCGTTATACAGGTGTTCCGCAAATTCGTAATACGAGTCAAAGTTTTGAAGACAAATGCTTACTGAATGTGCAACACAATACTCCGCCACAGTTTGTATTATTAGAGGAATATTACGATGCGCTGATAGCCAGTTTGAAGGCACTACAAGCTTTGGATTTAGAGGCCTGTATTACACAGCAAAAAAGTGATGCTAGCAATGATGACGATAGTGACAAGGGGCTCAGTGAAAACGACATGACTTGGAAAATGATTTAGGGTCTGTTAAATAGGTATTGATTGAAACCAAAATATTTAGAATAAGGACGGAGTTTTTATGTTAGCAATGAAGAAAAAAAATTACCAGTTTATTGAACTCACAGAACAAGATGATATTCTGACCGTGGCGCTAAACAGACCCGATAAAAAAAATGCCATGAATTTTGCGATGATGCGGGAGCTCATTGACTTAGCCACTCGTCTTAAACGAGATAAAAGTATCCGAGCGGTTATTATCACAGGTAGTGGTAATGCTTTTTGCTCTGGTATTGATTTAGGCGATTTAACCAATCCTAAAAATGCCGTAATGGGTGTATGGCAATTGGTGAAGCCAACCCAAAGCTTATTTCAAAGGGTATGCTTGGTATGGAGAGAGGTGCCGGTACCTGTTTTTGCCGCCCTGCATGGATATTGCATCGGCGCAGGATTACAACTGGCGCTGGCATGCGACATTCGCATTAGTACACCTGATTGTCAAATGGCAATCATGGAAGCAAAATGGGGACTGGTGCCTGACATGGGGTTAACCCAATCGGCCTTCCATGTGGTACGTGCCGATGTATTAAAAGAGTTAGCAATGACGGGACGTATGCTTGATGGTCAAGTTGCTTTAGAATTTGGGTTAATAAGCCATGTCGATGACAAGCCCTTAGAGAGGGCTAAACAGCTAGCGCATGAGGTGGCGACACGCTCGCCTGATGCCGTATTAGCTTGTAAGAAAGTGATTAATCATATGACTAAACAAGGCAGTTGTACGTTGTATAAAGAGAAGATATGGCAGCTCAAGCTAATGGTCGGCAAAAACCGCAAGCGTGCGATTAAAAGAGCCAAAGACAGTAGTGTACAGTTCTTACCCCGTCAGTTTAGATAGCAGAGCGCTAAAGCAATGGGAGAGAGTTTAAATTTATGCCACAATCGATTAAATAATCTTTTGTCCATCGAACACTCTATTGTATAAAATAACCCATACTAACTTCATAGCATGTAGACTATGATGGTAGGTTAGTTGGGCCTCTACTATTTTTCATTGTGAGTTTTTTTATGTCTTCAACCTCCAACTCTAATAACGAGTTGCCAAACACCCATGTTGAAAATAATTTATCAAATGCGACGGGCAACACACCTAAGTTTCCCCTCGCGTGGATTATGGTGCTAGGGTTAATAGTTGCGATTGGTCCGTTGTCTATTGATATGTATTTGCCTGCGTTACCCCGAATGGCAGACGACTTTGGGGTTAGCACTGCCAGAATATCCAATTCGGTTCCTGCCTATTTCACAGGATTGGTGGTTGGGCAACTCATATACGGTCCTCTTAGCGACCGCATTGGGCGGGTTAAGCCCTTGTATTTTGGTATGATGCTATATGTGATTGCCTCTATTTTGTGTGCCACAACAGATAGTGAATATGTATTATTTATTTGTCGTACGTTACAAGCACTCGGTGCTTGTGTCGGTGCGGTGGTTACCCGCGCCGCCATTCGAGATACCTTGCCGCCTAAACAGATGGTAAAGGCATTCTCTATTATGATCCTTGTTATGGGTCTAGCACCGATACTAGCTCCTTTTTTAGGGGCCCAGTTATTAAAAATATTTGACTGGCAAGCTATATTCTGGTTCTTAGCTGGGTTTGGAATACTAAATCTGCTATTAACTAAGTTGTTTTTTAAAGAGACACTAACCGATGACAATCGTAGTACTCGGCCTTTTTCTAGTGTATTCAGCCAATATTGGGACTTATTAAGAGACTCTAAATTTAGCTATCCTGCCATTGGTGCAGGTTTACTGATGGGTGCGATGTTTGTGTATATCAGTGCAGCGCCTGAGCTACTTATGGATAACTATGGGTTAAGTGCAGAAAAATTTAGCATTGTTTTCGGTATAAACGCTGCTGGATTTATTGGTCTGACCCAGATCAATCAAATAATAATCAATCGCTTTCGTTTAGTCAGTATTTTGCGATTTGGTGCAGCAGCACAAGCGATATCATCCGTTATATTGCTAATTTTGGGTATAGTGTTTGGGTCTTCAGCACCTCTAATACCTGTGTTGATATGTATATTCTTTTGTATATCTGGGCTTGGGCTAACTCAGCCAAATGCTTCGGCTATCGCCCTGACCTTCCAAAAACATCGTGCGGGCATGGCAAGTGCATTGCAAGGCTCGTTAATGTTTTGTGTAGGTATTTTTGGCGGGCTGTTATTAAACGTGTTTCCTGTCAGCGCTGTGTTGAAGCTAGGGATAACCATGAGTCTTTTGATGTGTGGAGGTGCCTTTCTAGTGTTTAAGCTTGATAGGAATTTAAATTTAGACAGCGAGCAATAATACCGCTAATGGGGAGGGGAGTATATTAGCCTTATTGAATTCGTTAAGCGCTAGGTTAAGACTACTTTGTGTCGTAGTGACACGGGTTTTCCAGCCCCCTGTCACTCTAGTATTTGGAACTTTTAATATTAAGTAGTATGGGGACATAAAAAATGGTTTAGCTGAGTTATCGAACAAAGCCATCAAACAAGTCTGCAAATAAAGTTACCAAATAGGGCGAATATATGGCGTATACCTGTACCGATTAGGATAATAGAATGGGTATGGCGTCGTAAGATATTCCATATCACGTTGACGTAAGTAGTAATAGCGACCCTGACTGTAAGCTTCTTCTAGTTTCTCAATTCCCTCAAGTGGACAAACAGGCTGCCAAGCGAACCCTTCACGTCCAAGTTTATAAGCATTTAGCTCAGTACAAAACTGTTTGAGCCCTTCTTGACGACCTTGTTCCCACAGTTTCCGTTGAGGAACAACGTCTGAAACGCTTGAACAGTCGTTGATGTACTTACCGAAATATGCTCCAGAACGACCTGATACACCATCATTATACCCTGTTTTTTCCCAATCAGTGGATCGGCATTGTTCAGGAAGCAATGCTTTAGTTGTCACACATCCTGATAATGTCAACGCCATTATTATCAATGAAACACTAACAAATATATCTGCTACCGCTGCGTATTTATTTGTCATATCAAATACCTAACTAAATCATAGGTTGAGTGTATTATCACTTCGACTATTCGTTTCTTAACTGTAACATAAAATAGTTTTATCTGGTTCTTTATCTTCTTATAGATAAGGTGTTCAGTACTTATCAAAAAGCGATTTATTTAACTTACGAAAAGGATAGTCGTTTATATGGACACAATAAAGCAGAAATCCAAATATATGGTGGCTATAGTAAAAGTAAAGTAAAAGAGTTATGGTATAACTCAGCTAATAAAAGGGCTATCTGTCATTTTTCAACCATTTTATCTCTTTCTCCGATAAATACCTCCTAGGTTAAAAAAGTAAAGGAGCGGGTTTATAAAATCTGCCGTTTATTTTATTTGTTATGATAGACTAAAAACAAGACATAATGAGTCATTATATTTACTTAATGCTAATTGATGTGTCGGTGTAATCAATATAATAGGTTCAATCACAGTTATTTAAATGACACTAAATAACACATTAGAGTCGAGTATATTTAAGTTTGTTAGCTATCTCTAATGTTGGGAATGTCGGGTTTTTGATATAGATAATGTGGCTTATAACATGGATATTATTTTTTAATAGGCAGCAATAATGAAAACAGTATTGGTGGCAAATCAAAAAGGTGGTTGCGGGAAAACATCTGTAGCAGTAACGTTAGCAGCAGCATTGGCAAATCAAGGGCAGTCTGTAGCATTAGCAGATGCCGATTCACAAAAGTCTAGCTTATTTTGGTTAAAGCTTCGCCCTAAAACGGCAGCACCTATTTATGCGGTGGATTGGCAAGATGATGGCGATATTGGCGACTTACCTAAAAAGGTAGCAAAAAATCTGGGTAAGAAAGATTGGTTAATTATTGATGCACCTGGCTCTTTAACACCAGAGCGTGCTAAGTCACTCATTAGTGAAGCTAAAGCAATTATAATACCTGTATTACCCTCGGTATTTGATGCAGATAGTACCAAACAGTTTTTAAAATCCATTGAAGACATAAAACGTATTCGTAAAGGTAAAGTCGATATTCATTTATTAGCGAACCGAATACGCCCACAAACCAGCGCCAGCCAATCATTAAAAGACTTTTTTGACAATGTTGGTCAGCAGCCTTTGGCATGGATCAGCGAACGCAGTATGTATCCTCAGCTTGCTGAGCAAGGTTTAGCGGTATTTGACCGTACTCAAAAGCCTTATCGAGATGTGCAAGCGCAATGGAAACCGGTTATGGACAAGTTGATGCCTACAGTGGCCAGTAAATATGAAGCAGATTTAGTAGATGCTGAAATTCCAGAGTCTCTTGAGAAATTAGCAAAACCTAATGTAGACTCACATTTATCTTACACTAGCTCTTCATGGTATGAGTAGGATTTTGGCGTGTAAAAAAGCAAATATGTATTGCGTTAATTATTAACTGTTATAAAAGTCCTCAACAGTGGTAAAGTGGTCGCAAAATATATTTACTGGAAACTGCGTATGGGTGTTTGGATTGTTGCTGCTACCGTGCTTTTTTTACTGGGAAGCTTTATGGCATTAAAGCCAGGTGGCGTGGACATACGGCTCGACAAACTACGCATGACTGCACGAAAGCATGAGCTGAATCCAAAAGTCGTTGTATGTCCAGACTGGATACGTGGACGTAATAATGAATTTGGACGTGGGATGCTAGGGCAATATGCCCTTGTTTTAGATAAGAAGAAGTTTTCTGAAAGTTACTATCAAGTTATAGAAGGTCAATTACGTCCTTTAATGGTTCCCAATCATACTGTCGGTAACTTGCTAAGTACACCCAGCGTAAGTACACCTAGTTTAAGTAAGCCCAATTTTTCATTAGATGGTCAGCCCCTTAATTTGCCAAGCAGTATTGCTCCATTTATTAAAGGGGTATATAGCAAGGCAAACTATTTGGTCGTATTTTGGGACGAAGCGGACTATGTCAAACCGCTAAGTAACCCTAATTTTGAGACAGCAAACATCGAGTCTGATTTGATCTCATTAAAGTCAACTATGTGTGATTGGGCTGATAAATTATCGTAAAAATACTTGGGTATCAATACCCTTCAGTGCTTGCTTTTCCTCCCTTAAAATTTCTTCTATTTAAAATGTTTATTGACAGCATTGCCATTGGCAGTGTAACGTCTAAACAATTTGGTCTCATATATGGTTTAAAAGTAATAAAATTTTGGAAAGAAACTAATCATAGATGGCTGAGCATAGATAGCTGAGTTGTAAACTCAAGACAATGTACACGATAATAGTTTATTAGATCTATTAATTATCGCTAGAGACCCTATAAATTTATACATTAAAAAATAGTATATTTAATGTGGTTAAATCTTATTCATCAGCTACTTCTCTATTATTCAGTGACAGGGTAGCGTATGAAAAAAAATAATGAAAAATATTAAGAATTAATTAGGATTGTGAAATCAATGGCAAAGACCACTCGCAAAAAATCAACCTCTACAGCAACCAGTGCTAAAGGTAAGTCACTGGTCATTGTAGAATCCCCAGCAAAAGCAAAAACAATTAATAAATACTTGGGTAATGACTTTATTGTTCGCTCAAGTATTGGACATGTTCGGGACTTACCGACCAGTAGTGGTGCTAAGAAAAAGGCAGCCCCATCCGATGAGAGCTTAACGAAAGAAGAAAAGGCGCAACAAGCCCTAGTGCGTAGGATGGGCATTGATCCAGAGCATGGCTGGAAGGCCGTTTATGAAGTGTTACCCAGTAAAACTAAGGTCATTAAAGAGCTCAAATCACTCGCAAAAGATGCTGATAAAATTTATCTCGCAACGGATATGGATAGAGAAGGGGAGGCGATTGCTTGGCACTTGCGCGAAGTTATTGGTGGAGAGGACAACAAATATCAACGTGTGGTTTTTAACCAGATTACCAAAAATGCTATTCAAGAGGCTTTTAAAGAGCCTGGTAAACTTGATATTGACCGTGTTAATGCACAGCAAGCCCGCCGATTTTTAGATAGAGTAGTAGGGTTCATGGTATCACCACTGCTTTGGCAGAAAATCGCCCGTGGTTTATCGGCTGGACGTGTGCAGTCAGTGGCTACTCGGCTTGTGGTTGAACGTGAAAGAGAAATTCGTGCCTTTATTCCCGAAGAATATTGGCAGATTCACGCCGATACCACTATGAAAGGCGATGATAATGCCAATGTTGCTAAAGACACCCCCATTCGCTTAGAAGCGGTCAAGCAAAATGGTAAAACGCTTAAGCTGAATAACCAAGAGCAGACTGATGCCGTTTTAGCTATTTTAAAGCCCGCCAGCTATATTGTAAAAGAGCGTGAAGAAAAACCGACGCAGTCTCGTCCAAGTGCACCATTTATAACCTCAACGCTACAACAAGCCGCGAGCACTCGTTTAGGTTTTCCTGTTAAAAAGACCATGATGTTAGCCCAGCGTTTATATGAGGCGGGTTACATCACTTATATGCGTACCGATTCAACCTTTTTATCAGGTGATGCTTTGACGTCAGTACGCGGGTTTATAGAAGACAGCTATGGCAAAAAATATTTGCCAGAAAAGCCCAACTTTTATGGCAATAAGCAAAATGCTCAAGAGGCGCACGAGGCCATACGTCCTACAAATGCCAATCTCAAGGCAACGCAGCTAAAAGGCATTGAACGGGATGCGATTCGCTTATACGAGCTAATTTGGCGTCAATTTGTGGCATGTCAGATGCTTCCCGCTAAGTATAAGTCGGTAAATTTATTAGTAGAGGCGGGCAACGTAGAGTTGAAAGCGCGTGGACGTACCATGGTTTTTGATGGCTATACAAAAGTTATGCCACCTGCAAAAACAGATGATACATTGCTTCCTGATGTTAAAAAGGGAGATGAGCTGAATCTTATACAGCTTGACCCAAGTCAGCACTTTACCAAGCCACCTGCACGGTTTACCGAAGCAAGTCTAGTAAAAGAGCTTGAGAAGAAAGGTATTGGCAGACCGTCTACCTATGCTTCAATTATCTCAACCATTCAAGACCGTGGTTATGTCAGGCTTGAAAATAAACGTTTATATGCCGAAAAGATGGGCGATATTGTTACTGACCGTTTGACAGAGAGCTTTCCTGAGTTAATGGATTATACCTTTACAGCGGGTCTTGAAAACGAGCTAGATCATGTGGCTCAAGGTCAGCAGGACTGGAAAGGTGTATTGGATGAATTTTACGGAGACTTTAAAACCAAACTTGAGCATGCTAAAGACGAAGATGGTATGCGTCCAAATGACCCAACGGATGTACCTGATGTGCATTGTGATTTATGCAATAGACCCATGCAGCTTCGTAATGGTTCAACGGGGGTGTTTTTAGGGTGTACAGGTTATAATTTACCTCCCAAGGAGCGCTGTAAAGGCACTAAAAATCTAATGCCAGTGGAGGCATTTGCCAACTTAGACGACAGCGAGATTGATGATAGTGTCGAAGTTAAAGAGTTAATGGAGAAAAAGCGTTGTCCTAAGTGTGGCACGGCGATGGATGGTTATATTGTAGATGGGGGATTGAAATTACATATTTGTGGCAATAATCCAGATTGTGATGGATATACCTTAGAGGAGGGTAAGTTTGAAGTACCTGGCTCTGACGCACCAACGATAGACTGCAATAAATGCGATGGGCAAATGGAATTAAAAACAGGTCGCTTTGGTCCCTACTTTGCCTGTAACAAGTGTGATAATACACGTAAAGTGTTAAAAAATGGTGAACCTGCACCGCCAAGAATGGATCCGATACCGATGCCTGAGCTAAAATCGCAAAAGCATGATGATCACTTTATTTTACGTGAAGGTGCGGCAGGTTTATTCTTAGCAGCGTCTAAGTTCCCTAAGGTGCGAGAAACACGCCCACCTAAACTGTCTGAGCTACGAGCCATAAAAGACAAAATGGAAGATAAATTCCAGTATTTATTTGAAGGGCCAGATGAAGATCCGGATGGTAATCCAACCATATTGCGTTGGTCACGAAAGAAGAAAGAACAATATATAGGCTCGGAAAGCCTCAAAACCAATAAGGCAACACGTTGGGGTGTTTATTGGCGTAACGGCGAGTGGGTAGAAGAGTAGTTTGGTAGCCGGTGCCCTTACAATCTAATAATTGATGACTTGTATGATCGTCGCTTTAATCTTCCTAAAATGGACAAGTGTCTATTTTTGCCAATATATTGCAAAATTGTATTACTTAGAATGACTGAGGATACAAAGTCTCACTGTATATTGCCTAAAAAATAGACACCGCCAACTCCCCGTTTGAATGTTCAACACACCCTAATATGCTCTGTATTATTAGTACATAATACTAATGCATCAGTATAATAAGTTACATAGGTGGTAATGCATCTACTTCGTTGACCTCAAGTGGCTTTAATGTCTGCTGTGAGGCGGGTTTGTTCGCCCTATTTGATTTATCCAGCGTATTTTGAGATGTCCTGTTTTGAGTAGTGTTGTTTTTAGATGATTCAGACTTTTGGTTTTTTTGCTCAGAAAGATCAGACTTAGCTTCGGGGTCGGAAGATAATTCATCAACAGACACTTGACGTTTAGCTACTGGCGCCTTAGGTGGATTAATTGCTGTATCATCTGAATTGGAGTCGGGCTTACTAGGTGCTTTCTTAACCGAACGTACAGGCTTGCTTCCGCCATTATTCGTTAAATTAATAACATCTTGCTGTTGTAGTTCAGATTTAGAAACATTGCTGGTCTTAACCCACTGATAGGGTACAGAACGTAACTGATTACGCATAAAGTCCATCCAAATTGGTAGTGCTGCTACTCCGCCGTATTCTCGTCTGCCTAAAGTAGAAGGCTGGTCAAATCCTACCCAAACGACAGAAACAAGTGAGGGGTGGAACCCTGCAAACCAAGCGTCCTTATTATCATTTGTAGTTCCTGTTTTACCCCCAATATCACTGCGACCCAGAGCCCTTGCTTTAGTAGCAGTTCCTCGCTGTATCACATCACGTAATATGCCCGCCATCTCATAAGCTACTGCCGGTTTTACAATACGGGGTGCTTGGTTGGCAATGCTATATTGAATCAAGGCCGGCTTTAAACGGTCACTTTGTGGTGTGGCATCGTAATAAATTTCGAGAAGATCGTTATTAAGGGGGGGATTAACTTTTTGTTCTGCATTGATGCTGGTTTGATTGTCTAAATTTTTAAGTAAGTCTGGGTTTTCTTTGAGGGCTTTCAAGCTCTCTGCACGTTGTTCTAATTGAGCCTCTAATAGACTTTCATGATCTTTTTGTAGCTGGAGATTTAGTTTTTCAAGTTTATTATTAAAACAAACGGCACAAGCACGCTGAGGGTTTGATAAATACAGTAGCTCATTATTAAAATTATAGATTTGGTCAATGAAGTAAGGCTGAATGCGATGCCCGCCGTTTGCAAAAGTGGCATAGGCTGTTGCCATTTGTAAAGGAGTCGCTTGTCCAGCCCCAAGAGCAAGTGACAATGTTGTGGGTAGTTTTTGTTTATCTAGACCAAATTGATCGAGTAAATGCAGTGCATCGGGGGTGCCTATAGCCCTAAGAAGCCGGATTGACACTAAGTTGCGAGATAAGTATAGGCCTTGACGCAAGGTCATATTTCCATAATGGCGCCCATCAGAATTTCTAGGCTTCCAATCTCCAATTCTCAATGGGTCATCCGATATCATACTATCAGGGCGGTAGCCTTTTTCTAAAGCAGCCGTATATACAAGTGGTTTTATCGTCGAACCAGGCTGACGCCACCCTTGCAATGCTCGATTAAACTTGCTGTATCTATAATCAAAGCCGCCAACAAGAGATTTAATAGCGCCCGTCTCGGGATCTAGGGCAACTAAACTGCCTTGAACCTTGGGAATTTGGGTTAGACGCCAAGCGGTCCTGTCTTTATTCGCGATAACACGCACAATATCATCTTTTGCCACAATATCAGATGCTCGATTTGGGTAGCTTCGGATACGATTGGCGTCTAAGTATTTTTTAGCCCAGCGCATACCAGACCAATATACCGTGACTTCAGTGTCATCTTTCAGCTTAGCTTTAAAACTGTTTTGATTAACCTCAGTAACCTTCGCAGGCTCCATATTTGAGTAAGTTACAAAGTTTGATAGCGGCTGACCATGTGCCTCAGCACCTCGCCAACCATGGCGACGGTCATATCCAATGAGCCCTTTCTTAATAGCAATATCGCCTTCATTTTGATCTTTTGTATCTACCGTCAGCTTAACTCTCCAACCTGAATTAACCACCTCTGCACCATAACGGGCAACCAAGGCATGACGTGCCATTTCGGCCAAATAGGGCATGTTTGTATCGAGTCTTTCTTTATATACCTTTACATTAAGGGGAGAATTGATGGCCTCTTTATATTCAGCTTGGGTTATATATCCTAAACTTTGCATACGCCCTAGAATCCAGTTACGTCGTTCTAATGCCTCATCAGGGTTGGATACTGGATTATTTTGCGATGGTGCTTTGGGTAGACCCGCAAGTGTTGCCATTTCAGCTATGGTTAGCTTATTAAGTGACTTACTAAAGTACTTTCTTGCAGCAGCTTTAATTCCATACGCGCCCTCACCCATGTAAATCTTATTCACGTATAGTGTTAAAATTTCATCTTTAGATAGTTTTTCCTCAATACGACGAGCGAGGTAAAGCTCGGTCAGTTTACGGTTAAAAGTACGTTCAGGACTCAAGAAGTAATTCTTAGCGACCTGCATGGTGATGGTTGAACCCCCCGTTTGTCCCTCATCATCCGTTATAATCTCGGAGACGGCTCTTCCTAAACCTTTGATGCTAATACCACTATGTTCATAGAACGAGGAGTCTTCTGCTGCTAAAAAAGCTTTGATGAAATCTTCAGGAATTTGCTCATAGGTTACCGGCAGTGACATACGATTACCGTATTGGCCAATCAACTTCCCATCTTTACTATAGATTTGTAGAGGCATTTCAAGATTAGCCGTTTTTATTTCAGAGATACTTGGTAAACTTGGAGACAAATACATTGCCATACCGTAAAAACCAATAGGAATAGCCAGAACAAGGATAATAATAAGTGCGATGACGGCAAATATTATAGATAGAAAGTAGTGTATTAAATGAGCTGAGGAAGATTTTTGAGACATAGTGGCTCTATATTTTAAGTACAGTAGTGTGAGATGAACAATGTGAGATAAACATACTCATGAAACGATTTGAGATATGTAAAATAACAAATATTTTTACACAAATCTAAGGTCAATTTAATAGATAGTTGATTAGAATATATTATGTAATGATAAACCAAATTATAAAGTAAACTGACTATATCTTATAGGTTTAAATCTAAAAAATGACATAGGTGCCATTTAAAACCTATTATATGTAATTCAAAGCATTAATAGGATTAAGTTTAAAGATAGTGATTTATTATCTTGTATATCATACAAAAGCTGACAAACTGTTTGCTGATAAGAACGTTGTATTAATGTGTAAAAAAGTGCATAGATAGACTTGTGAATAGACGTTTAGTACTTTTTGATCACTACAGCGCCAAGCTTCGTTCAGTATATGAGTCGCATTATTCAATAAATAGCACTTTTATATTTAAGAAATAAAAGAGATGTTAGATATGAAAGTGAAGTACAGGAAGGTTCTAATTAAATATAAATTAGTGTTAGGCGTATCAGTTTCATCTTTTAAAGTATCTATCCTATTTAGTATCTATCATATTTATATATAGTTTAGCGATAGAAATAAGTATGTTAGGGTATATTGGTGTCCATCTGCTCATTCTAATCTTCCAATTGAACGATTACCAATGTGAATTGATAAGTATGTTAATTTTTAAATAACAAAAAGATTGTAATTAAGCTTATAGAATAATATTCCTTATACCAATCAAAAAAGATTGTTTTAAGAATGTGATAAGTGTAATTACATAAATTTACATGTCTGAACGTAGCGGTATTTAAAAAAGATAGAACAAAAGGTTAAAAAAAATGTTGGGTAACATTGAATCTATCTTTTAAGTAACGTATTGTATCTCTATATTAAAATGGCATATAAACTAGACGAATATGGTCTAAGAAGGAATTCATACTGTGAAGCTATTCACCCCAAAATCGCACCAGTTAGTGGGTGTGGATTTAAGTGCGACTTCAATAAAAATGGTTGAAGTGCAGTATCAACAAGGTGTCTATCATCTTAAGACATATGGCATTGAGAATTTAGAACAAGGTCAGGTTGTAGATAGTACTATTGTCGATATCGAAGCAATTGGTCAGTTGATAGCAGAACTCGCTTGGCGAGTAAAAGTGAGAGCGAAAAGTGCAGCAACTGCTGTTTCAGGTTCTGCTGTCATTACTAAGCTGATTGATATGGAAGCCAACCTGACAGACTCTGAAAGAGAAGCTCAAATTCGTCTAGATGCTGATCAATATATTCCTTACCCGTTATCTGAAGTTAATTTAGACTTTGAGGTAATTGGTCCATCGCCTGTTAATAGTGCATTGGTACAGGTTTTATTAGCGGCATCAAGGTCAGAGAATGTGGAGCAGCGAGTAGACGCCTTAGCTTTTGGTGGTTTTGACACCAAAATTATGGATATTGAGTCACATGCTATAGAACGGGCATTCCAGTTGATTGAAAATACGCTTCCAAACGCGCCAAATGTTATTGGTTTAGTCGATATTGGTCATACTCACACCACCTTATATGTTGTTAAGGATGGAGAGTTCGTTTACAGCCGTGAACAGCTTTTTGGTGGCGCTCAATTGACCGACTCAATTCAAACTAAATATGGCATGACATTTGAAGAGGCTACATTTAACAAGCGTGAGATGAATCTGCCTGATAATTATCGAAGTGAAGTGCTAGTGCCGTTTATGGAAAGCTTAATTCAACAAATTACTCGTTCGCTACAGTTCTATTTTTCATCCAGCCAATATACAAATGTGGATCATATTGTATTGTGTGGGGGCAGTGCCTCCCTACCAGGCTTAGTAACTATGGTAGAGCAAAAAATTGGGACAGAGGCTACCCTTGCTAATCCCTTTACTAATATGACGATTGATCCGAGCATAAACAGCGAACAGCTGGCTATTGATGCGCCTGGATTAATGGTGGCTTGCGGGCTAGCGTTAAGGAGTTTTGACTAATGGCACGCATTAATCTATTGCCTTGGCGTGAACAATTACGTGAACGTAGAAACAAAGAATTTATAACCCTAGTTATTGCGAGCTTATGTTTAACCATTGCCGTTGCCTTCGGAGTATGGACTTATTTTAATAAGGCATTGGCAGATCAAAATCTAGCCAATGATCACATTAGTGCAGAAAATAAGAAACTAGACGACAAGCTGGCAGAAATAGCTATCTTAGAGCAACGCCGTGAGGAGATTATCTCGCGTATGCGGGTCATTCAAGATTTGCAAGGCAAACGCCCTCTTCCTGTAAGAGTGTGGGACGATGTTGCTAAAGCAGTTCCTGAGGTTATGTATTTAATCTCCTTTCAACGTGAAGGTGATATGTTAACTTTTACAGGGCGAGCTGATAACCCTAATATCGTGTCTAAACTGGTAAGAAATTTAGATGCAAGCCATTGGCTAGCAGATTCTAAAGTTAAGTTTATAAAACAAAATGTGAATGCTTATGAAAGCGTTGAGACTAAAAAGATTAAAGGGGATGAAGAAACTGAAGGTAGACCCATTTATCCTGAAGACAGCTATATAGAGTTTGTAGTAACGTCGCAAGTTGTGACTGCTGCTGAAGGCAGAAAAGCGCTAGAGGCTGATGATTCTAATATAGCACCTGAGCCTCAAAAAGAAATAGGAGGCAACTGATGATAAGACGCCCGTACAAACAGTCTACCTACGCTACACCTTCTAATGGACGCCAGACTAAAAGCTTTCAAGATTTTTTGCATAGCATACAAAATCTTGATACTGAGAACTATGGCAGTTGGCCTATTGCGATTAAAGTTTTTGTGATTCTCTTGTTGCTTGTTTTGATAGCTTCTCTCGCTTTTGCCTTTCCTATTAAGAGTAAAATTGACGAAATTAAAGCCGCAGAAGCTCGGCAACAGACCTTACTTCAAGTGTACCGTGAAAAAGAATCTAAAGCCCGTCATCTTGATGAATATAAACAGCAAGTTGCACAAATGGATATTGAATTTAAAGAGCTGTTAAATCAACTGCCTAAAGAAACACGAGTGTCTGAGCTTGTGACTGGTATTAACATGACCGGTATTGGCAGTAATATCCGTTTTAAAGATATTTCTATTGAACCAGAAATAGATCAAGAGTTATTTATCGAGCAGCCTATTCGCATTGAAGCGGTTGGGGAATATCATCAATTTGGCGCTTTTCTTAGCGGGCTTGCGGCACTACCTCGTATTATTACTTTGCATGATTTCGAAGTAAATAACCCTCAACCTTCTCTGGATACTTTGCCTGAGCTAGTCTTGATTCTAAATACAAAAACATATCGTTCTAAAGCATTGGCTGATCCCATCTCAAATGCTTCTCAAGAAGATACGGCGCAGGGAGAATAACTAATGATAATTCAACGCTATTCTGTGCCTCAAGAGCTAACCAATAAGCATACTAAGAAATCAGCTTCTGCGGTCAAATATAATGTAACTAACGCAGAGACTCATAAATTAGCCGCAACTTTTGCATTGGGCATTCGAGTTATGCAAAAATTTTGCATCCATTACCTTAACCGCCTTGATAAGGGGTGTAAAAAGTGGCTTGCGCCTTCTCTTTTGATAGGTATTGTAGTGCTTTCTGGCTGTACAGATAGGGTCATGCTGGCTAGTGACAAGATGGCTGAGATTCGTAATTCTAAGTCTCAGCCTGTTGAGCCAGTACCGAAACCTATTTTGGTCGATGATTATGTGTATGATGCGTCAGAACTACGTAGCCCTTTCATGCCACCAAGCTTATTAAGCAAACAACAGGTAATAGATAGTAATAGTGGTGTCACACCAGACACTACGCGTGAGAAAGAAGCGCTTGAGGCATTTGAGCTATCACAATTGGTTTACCGAGGTAGAGTGATCTCTCCAGAAGGGGTGGAGTTTGGGCTTATTCAAAGACCAGATGGTGTAGTAGACAGTGTTAAAGTGGGAGATTACATGGGTATGAACCATGGCCGTATCGTTGAGATTACAGCGACCCAAATAAATCTTATCGAAATTGTGCCTGATAACCGTGCAGGATATGTAGAGAAACCTGCCTCTGTGGTGTCACCTATCTAACAGTGTTTTTAAGGACAAATAATAATGACAATATTAAACAAAGGTATTAGCCACAGGAATTTAACACCTTCTTACCTGATGATGAGCATTGCTGCCACGAGTATAACGATGGTAAGTGTTAATGCCTATGCTAATCAAACATTGACATCGTTGAGTGTGGTGCAGCCCTCAAAACAGACCACTCAATTACGTTTGGATTTTGATGCGCCTCCAGTCATTCCAGAAGCCTATCAACTTGAGAACCCAGATCGTCTTGTTCTTGATTTTAATCAGGTAAGTAATGATTTGCCTTCACGATATAATGAGATAAATCAAGGGGTAGTGACAGATATTACAACCTTAAATAATGAGGAAACCACAAGGTTGATTGTTGGATTGACCAGTCTTAAAAATAAAGAGTTTACCACGCTAGCAGAGGGCAACTCCCTTTTAGTTAATATTGCAAATACTGATGCAAATAACAATGCAAATAACAATGCAAATGCCCAGACCAGTACCAATATATCGCTATCGCCACTATCAGAACAGCAGTCTGTACAAAACGTTTCTCCAGCGCAGACAAATAATGTGGAGTCGGCTCAAGACTCCCGCATTGCTTATAGTATCGATACTGCTGAGAGACCAGCGTATGTAGAATCGACATTGTCATCTGCATCAACGCCTGGTTTTATTCAGCAAAACATAAATGCAATGAATCAACCAAAAACTCAAGCAAATCAAGATCAGAAAAGTCAGAGTAGTACCGATAAAACGATGGTGGTTAGAGTTAATCCGCTTTTAAACCCTGCCAGTGCCACGTATATTAGTCAAAAGTATAATTATAATGGCGTGACTAATGTTTCTTATACTGGAAGTTCAGAGGGCGGCGGTTCAATTAATGTTGGTATTGCTAATGAAAGTATTCCGGTAGATATTCAACGTCAAGGTAATAAAATTGTGGTGCGAGTGACAGGTGCGACGGTGCCACCAAATCTTGTGCGCCAACATAATGTGAGTGGCGGCCTCGTCTCTTCGGTTAATGCTAGAAATAATGGTAAAAACGGCATTATTACTATTGCTATGGGTAGTGACTTTGAATATCAAGCATTTCAGTCTGGCACTCAAGTTAATATTACAGTTAAGCCGCCGAAGTTATTACGTGAGCCCACCTTGGAGGAAAAACAATATACGGGCGAGACACTTTCCGTGGACTTCCAGAATGTTGCAATACGTAATGTGTTGCATCTATTGTCTCAGTTTACCGAGCTGAATATCGTGGCAACTGACAGTGTTACTGGCGATATTACTTTAAACCTTATCAATGTACCTTGGGATCAGGCTTTAGATATTATTTTAAAAAGTAAGAACTTGGCCATGCGTACTAATGGTAATGTTATCTATGTAGCGCCAGCATTAGAGCTTGCTGAACAGGAGCATAAGGAGTTAGAACAACAACAAAAAGTCAAGGACTTCTTGCCACTGCGAACTGAGTACATTCGTTTAAGCTATGCTAAGGGAGAGGATGTGCTTAACTTGATTGCCGCTGGTAGAAACTCGGATAGTAATATTGATAATGAAAGAGGAACTTTATTGTCTGAACGTGGTACGGTAACAGTGGATGCGCGTACAAACACACTTATTGTGCAAGATACTTCAGATAGTATTGAAAATGTACGTGCCCTTATCTCTAAAATTGATATTCCTGTCCGCCAAGTCATGATCGAAGCCCGAATCGTCAGTGCAACAGATAACTTTAGTAAAGAGTTAGGGGTAAAATGGGGAATTTTGTCTAATGGCGTGGCAAACAACCGTGATTTATTGGTGGGTGGCAGCGATCAAACACTCGCTGATCTGAAAGACTTTACCATAGAAACTACAACTATAAATGGTCAACAGGTAAGTTATCCCACCTATACTATTAATCGTCCGGAAAACTTAAATGTCGACTTAGGGGTAGCAAATCCAGCTGGTCGTATTGCCTTTGGTTTGCTAAGTATGTCTGATCTAATGATCGACCTTGAACTATCGGCTATGCAAGCAGATGGTCGAGGGGAAGTTATCTCTTCCCCAAGAATTTTAACCATGGATAAGCAAACTGCAAAAGTAGCTTCAGGTACACAAATTCCGTATCAGGAAGCCTCCGCTAGTGGCGCAACTTCCACAAGTTTTGTAGAGGCAGCATTGAGCTTAGAGGCAACCCCTAACATCACGCCCGATGGTAAAATTGCGTTAGAGTTGAATATTCAAAATGCGACACCAACAAGCTTAGCGGTAAATGGGGCTGTGGCAATCTCAAAAGATTCATTAACTACCAACGTGATTGTTGAAGATGGACAAACTATTGTATTAGGCGGTATTTTCCGTAATCAGACCAGTAATGGTGTTGAAAAAGTTCCTTTCTTAGGCGACCTTCCTTATGTCGGTCGCTTATTTAGAAATGATAAGCGTAGTAATGAAAAACAAGAGTTGCTTATTTTTGTGACGCCAAAACTGCTTACAGATGGTGTCACTCGACTCAATTAGAATGCCTTGACTTCTTGGGCAAAATTACGATTGGTTTAGTTGTATTTTGATTGAATTTATAAAATTCGAGGGCAGTTCTTAAGGAGCTGTCCTTTTTTATGGTAATTTAGGTCAGCGTAGCTTACGCAATACTGATAGAGTTACATTATTAAATGGATAGTGAGTCAATGACAGACTGGCTACGCTGGTATGCTTGATTAATATACGTCGTGACCCGTTTTTACTCGCCTCACTTGTATCAATTTTATTTTTGTTCCACTATATGTATTTATACTGTATAGATATTTAGCACTGATAAAGAATGTATTAATGATAAAAGCAGGCTTTAACTTAATGCAATTATAGTAGCTAAATGCCTGTATAATTTAAAAATTTATTTGAGAGAGGCCTAATGCAAGCAGCTTTACCATCATTATTTATTGTAGGGCCCATGGGAGCTGGGAAAACTACTGTAGGGAGACTATTGGGTAGATATTTTGGGTGTGACTTTATTGACAGCGACCATTATATCATTGAGCAAACAGGCGCAGATATTGCTTGGATCTTTGAAAAAGAAGGTGAAGCTGGGTTTCGAGCTAGAGAAGCTCGGGCCATTAAAGAGCTGACAGCCTTGCCTAATATAGTATTAGCAACGGGTGGTGGTGTGGTCATGCACCCACAAAATCGCGAATGTCTTAAGCAAAATGGCATCACAATTTATCTGCAAGCAAGTGTTGATGTCCAAATGAAAAGAACGGCAAAAGATAAATCTAGACCCTTATTAAACACCCCAAATCCTCGTGAAGTTTTGCAATCCTTGTATGATATAAGAGACCCACTGTATCGAGAAGTAGCCGATATTGTGGTTGCTACAGGTGATGGTTATCCTAAATATATGATGAACAAAGTGGTTCAAGAGTTATGCCATAAATATCCTGATATTTTTAATCAAGATTAAGCCATTTAACAGTGCTTTATGGCAGTACTCAACTTAAATCTCATTGCTCAAGCAGATGACTCCACGCTTTTCTCACCGTATTCATGGGTTAACCATCCTATAATAACAAGAGGATTGAATGCAACAATAAACCCAGCTAAAAACTGCGTCACTCTATTGAAGATAACTATATATCCATATCCGAGAAAACTATGACCACTAACCTAACGGTACATACTCAAAGTCACGATTACCCGATTCAAATTACCAGTCAGTCGCAAATGGCATTACAGATTGAGCCTTATATTAAAGGCAATCAAGTCATGATAGTGACTAATGAGACCGTTGCTCCACTGTATTTACATGCGCTGTTATCGGAGCTTAAAAAAACGCATAACGTGATGCATATCATTTTGCCAGACGGTGAACAATATAAAAACCAGCATCATATTAATCTGATTTATGATGCTTTGATGGATAACCATTGTAGCCGTGATGTTACGCTTGTAGCGCTTGGAGGTGGGGTTATAGGTGATATGACAGGTTTTGCTGCGGCTTCGTTTATGCGGGGTGTTAACTTTATTCAGATACCGACAACTTTATTATCACAAGTTGATTCAAGCGTTGGTGGTAAAACAGGCATCAATCATCCTAAAGGTAAAAATATGATTGGGGCATTTTGGCAACCTCGTATGGTGCTTGCTGATATGCACACTTTAACGACTTTGCCTAACCGTGAGCTATCTGCAGGTATTGCGGAAGTTATTAAGTATGCTCTGATTATGGATGTGAGTTTTTTAACTTGGTTAGAGGCGAGTATGGCCTCGCTTATGGCACGGGATGAAGCCACATTGGCTGAAGCAGTCGCGCGATGTTGCCAGTATAAAGCAGATATTGTTGCTCAGGATGAACGTGAATCTGGTAAACGTGCCTTGCTTAACTTTGGTCACACATTCGGTCACGTGATTGAGACTCATGAGGGTTATGGTAGATGGTTACATGGAGAGGCAGTCGCTGCGGGTATGGTGCAAGCCGCCAAATTGTCTCAAAAGATGGGTTGGATCAGTGAAGACGATGTTCAGCGTATATGCGATGTATTGCTTGCAGCAGGGTTACCCATATTACCACCGAAGATCGAATGTAGAACAGCGTTACAATTAATGCAGCATGATAAAAAAGTTAAGTCAGGACAACTCAGGCTGATTTTGTTAAAATCTCTTGGAGAAGCTATTGTTACTGCGGATTTTGATCAAAAAAGTCTAGAAGAAGTTTTAAGTGAGTAGCCGTTATTTATGATAACTTTAGTTACTATAGTTAAAGAGCTTTAAAATAGTTAAAGAGCTTTAGAATCGATACAAGGCAGTCGAGTGACAGTACTACTATTATAGACGAAAATAGCCAATTGTAGGTTGTAAACACAGGTTCCAAGTATTATTTAGTGACAATATCAGCTCCAAACATCTAATTATTTATTGAAAATTAATGGATTTGCTCTATGGCAAACACACAAAGCACTACGCCTAACCAATCTAATGCAACTAAAAAGCGTGTTATCACAAGTATCTGGCTTATTATGGCACTGTTGTCGGGCGTTACTGCTTTGGCACTTTGGATGTTTAGCTCAGCGCCTGCTTTTAACGAAGCCAAAGTTACAAAAGAGGAAGCAAAAATCGATGAGGTAACCTCGTCTAATATTGGCAGGATTAAGAGTATTGATGAGCTTAATGAGTTGGATAACGCCGTTCAGCCCATCTCATTTGATGCGCTAGTGAGAGATTTGCGTGACTATCCTCCAGAATTTAAAGATGCTAAGTTTTTTAAAAAGCACAAAGGCGAGTGGACGGTTCAAGTAATGGATGTCTCAGAGCATGAGATTATTACGGACTACCTTAATACACGTGATGACAGAGAAAAATTTGCTTATTTTCGTTATCGAGATGATGATAATCAAGCACGCTATTTGTTGACCTACGGCATGATGAGGTCGCCGCAACTGGCAATGGGAACAGCAAAAACAATTAATTTTGATTTGCCAGCAAACGTTACCGTATTGCCTGAAGAAGTTGATGTATATTTAGATTTAATTGAAAATTACGAATTAACGCCACCAATTAAAGACTTATCAACAAATCGTGCGAGGAAGATTAAACTGCAGCCTACCAAGCGTGAGCTTGAAGTAAGAACTCAATCGACCCGTAATAACGAGCCAAAACTTGAATCTCAAGAACAAAGTAATATGAGTGCTCAAAGTTCAAACTCTTCTAATAATGGGGCCGCTAGTGAACAAATAGAACAGAAGCCGATCAGAGATTCTAAAGATACGAGTGACGTTCTATCTGTTCAAGAGCAAAGAAAAATAGATCAACAACTGTTAGATTCAGGTAATAGCAACAATAATGCTGCCAATAAAAGTCTTACTCCAACAGATAACAATCAATCTTCCAAAGATTCCAATATTAATAAAGAAACCAAACCAAAAGTCGCTGAGCCAGCCAAACCTAGTGAGAAAAAAATGACCAAAGAAACTGACAGTTCAAGTTCAGCTTCACAGACAAAAGATGTTGATAAAATTAAGCAGCTCATTGACCAAAAAACACAGTAGCCGTGTCCGAGTGACGAGCAGTATGTGGTAGATAAGTCATAAAACGTAAGGTTAAGCTCAGTATTTTTTATGCTTTCCCACAGTTTTATGCCTTATCCGCTATTGTAATACGCTATTAATACCCTCTTTTTTTCGTCTAACTTCCTCCTTTATTCGCCCTCTTTTTATTCATATAGCTAATTGTTAACGCTTGATAATAAAAAGATTATGAGTTAAAAAATACTCATAAAACTCAAATTTCACTGGATTTTAGATGCGTGTTTCTCTAATATGTTTGTGTGATGTTTCGTGGTGTTATCGCAGGTATTTAATTAATTGATAGTGGTTCTCGTTTTATCTATTCAACCAGATTATTGTTGAGCCTCTAATATTTACCACCGATTGCGCTACTATTGCAAATGCTAATATTGGGTAAGTAGGCGTCAACTAAATAGTAAAGCCTCTACTATATTATCACTTAATCTCACTTAAGATGTTGCTTGGCTTAGATCTCATTAAGTAAGTCACTTACAAAATAAGTCACTTTCAAAATAAGTCACTTGCAATAAGTCGTTTTTAACACTGAGTTAAGAAGCCAATTTAGTTGTGCAGTACTGTTTGATATGGTTGAGACAGCTAAATATTTATGTGTGATTGCATATTTAAACCAAAAGTAAAGTATAGATCAGAGCTGAAATCCACTCAATTTTACCAATAGGGTTTAATATATTTTGCCAGCTCCACGATATAGTCAGTACTGCATTCAGGTCTGCTATTACCATCCAGCATATTCATTTTGTAGTGCTTTAATAGCAATACGCAAGTACAAGTAAAGGACAAGCCATGACTGTGAATTTAAATGCCAACCCTTCTGTAAGCAGCGATACGCCTATCCGCACTCAACCATCTATTTTAGAGCATCAAACCTATCTTGCTTCACCGAACGAATTTAAAGACAACTGTGGTTTCGGTCTTGTGGCTCATATAGAGGGCACGCCAAGTCATCACTTGGTTAAAACAGCGATTCATAGTTTGAGTTGCATGACTCACCGTGGGGGTGTTGCTGCTGATGGCAAAACAGGTGATGGCTGTGGTTTACTACTCGCTAAACCAGTAGATTTTTTTAACGCTGTAGCAAATGAGTTAAATATTGAGCTCACTGAAAACTTTGCCGTTGGCATGGTATTCTTAAATCTAGATAATGAGCTAGCGACACATAGTCAAGAGGTTTTAAATCAAGAAATTGCTGCTCAAGGTCTGACAGTTGCTGGCTGGCGAGACGTGCCTGTTGATTTGTCTATCGTTGGTCAAATTGCTCGCGAGTCATTGCCTCAGTTTAAACATGTATTTGTTAATGCTGACAGCGATTTATCTGCTGAAGACTTTAATCGTAAGCTATACGTAGCACGGAAAAAAGCAGAGTTGGCGTTAACTGAAGACCCTCTTTTCTACGTCACTTCCCTAAATTGCCAAACTGTAATTTATAAAGGTTTGGTAATGCCCTCAGACTTGCCAGCTTTTTATAGCGATTTACAAGATACGCGTTTGCATTCACATATTGTGGTATTCCATCAGCGCTTCTCAACCAATACTTTGCCGCGTTGGCCGCTCGCTCAGCCCTTTCGTTATTTAGCGCATAATGGCGAACTCAATACGATCACGGGTAACCGTAATTGGTCGGTAGCACGAACCCCAAAATTAGAGACAGAGAAGTTACCAGAAATTACAAAGCTGCACCCTTTAGTTAACCGTACCGGTTCTGATTCTTCAAGCTTAGATAATATGCTAGAAGTATTAATTTCAGGGGGTATGAGCTTATTCCACGCCATGTCAATTTTAGTCCCACCAGCTTGGCAGAATGTCGATAGTATGGACATGGACCTACGTGCTTTTTATGAGTTTTACTCACAGCATATGGAACCGTGGGATGGTCCAGCAGGTCTGGTCATTCAGGATGGTCGATATGCTGTGTGTATGCTTGACCGCAACGGTTTGCGTCCATCACGTTGGGTAACTACCAAAAATGGTTATATTACAGTTGCCTCAGAGATTGGCGTATGGGACTATGAGCCGAATGATGTGATAGCGAAAGGCCGGGTCGGGCCAGGACAAATGCTTGTTATTGATACCTTAAATGGTGAAGTTCTGGATGATAAAGTGATCGGTAATCGACTAAAAAAGGCGCATCCATATCGCAAATGGTTACGTGAAGAAGCCACACGTGTGCGGGATAGTGAACAAGTTGAAGAAAAGCTGCTTGAACAAGGCGTTCGTGGTGAGCCACTAAAAGCCTTGCAAAAGATGTTTAATATTACCAGTGAAGAGCGTACAGAAATCATTCGCCCGAATGCTGAAAATGGTCAAGAGCCCGTAGGCTCTATGGGTGATGACACGCCTGTAGCGGTGTTGTCTAAACTGGTGCGTAATGTGGCAGACTTCTTCCGTCAGCAGTTTGCTCAGGTAACCAACCCACCCATCGACCCGTTACGCGAATCAATTGTGATGTCATTGCAAACCTGTTTGGGTGCTGAGACAAATATCTTCAAACCAACGCCGCGTGATGCACACCGTATTATTTTATCGTCACCGGTATTATCACCGAGTAAGATGCAACAAATAGAAGGGCTTGAAGATCCTGCTTTTCTAAGTGAGCGCATTGATATTAACTATGATGAGTCGTTAACGCTTGATACGGCGATTAAACAAATATGTGAGCAGGTAGAAAAAGCAGTACTGGATAACAAGACGATTATTATCTTGTCAGATAAAGCCATCGAAAAAGGTAAAATGCCTGCGAATGCCATTATGGTGACTGGTGCCGTACACCATTATCTAATTGAAAAAGGTCTGCGTGCAGATGCCAACTTAATTATTGAGACGGGTATTGCACGTGATTCTCATCAAGTGGCTGTATTGATTGGTTTTGGTGCAACGTGTGTCTATCCGTATCTGGCCTATGATGTTATCTCTGATTTGGTGGCGTCAGGTGAGCTACTAGGTGATCCCCTACAAGCGCGTGCTAACTTTCGCAAGGGTATCGATAAAGGCTTGCTTAAAATCTTATCTAAAATGGGTATCTCGACCATTGTCTCTTATCGCGGAGCGCAGTTGTTTGAAGCGATTGGCTTGTCTGAGGAGGTAGTAGACCTTTGCTTTAAAGGTGTGCAGAGTCGTATTAAAGGGGCAACGTTTACTGATTTAGCCAAAGATCAAGCGCTGCTAGCTAAGAATGCGTTTAGTCGTCGCACACCAATTGATCAAGGCGGCATGCTAAAGTTTGTTTTTAATAAAGAATATCATGCGTTTAATCCTGATGTCATTAATACATTACATAAAGCAGTGCGCACTGGTAATTTCGAAAATTATCGTGCCTATGCGGAACTGGTTAATAAGCGTCCAGTTGCCACACTTCGTGATTTATTGCGTCTAAAAACAAACAACAGTATAGATATTGAAGACGTTGAAAGCATTGATGATATTTTACCACGCTTTGATTCTGCCGGTATGTCATTGGGTGCACTATCTCCAGAAGCCCATGAATCAATTGCTATGGCAATGAATGCCATTGGTGGTCGGTCTAACTCAGGGGAGGGTGGCGAAGATCCCGCACGTTATGGCACTATGCGCAACTCAAAAATTAAACAAGTTGCCTCTGGTCGTTTTGGTGTGACTCCTGCTTATCTACGCTCGGCGGAAGTTATGCAGATTAAAGTTGCACAGGGTGCTAAGCCGGGAGAAGGTGGTCAGCTACCAGGTGGTAAGGTTAACTCTTTGATTGCCCGTTTGCGCTATTCTGTACCGGGCGTTACCTTAATTTCGCCGCCACCACACCACGATATTTATTCTATTGAGGATTTAGCGCAGCTTATTTTTGATTTAAAGCAGGTTAATCCAGAAGCATTAGTATCGGTTAAGCTGGTATCTCGTCCAGGTGTGGGAACGATTGCAACAGGTGTTGCAAAAGCATATGCTGATTTAATTACTATTTCTGGTTATGATGGGGGGACAGCAGCGTCGCCATTATCGTCTATTCATCATGCTGGTTCGCCATGGGAGCTAGGTCTGGCAGAAGCTCAGCAGTCGCTACGTGTGAATGGTCTACGCGATAAAGTGCGTGTACAGACTGATGGTGGTCTTAAAACAGGTTTAGATGTTGTTAAGGCAGCAATATTAGGCGCTGAAAGCTTTGGTTTTGGTACAACACCTATGATTGCGGTAGGCTGTAAGTATTTACGTATTTGTCATTTGAACAACTGCCCAACAGGTGTTGCCACCCAAAAAGCACATTTACGTGATGAACATTTTATTGGCGAAGCTGAGATGTTGATAAACTTTTTTAAGTTTATTGCCACAGAGACTCGAGAGTGGCTCGCGGCGCTTGGCGTACGAAGCATGGAAGAGTTGGTAGGCCGTACAGATTTATTAGAGTTGTTAGAAGGCACTACGGATAAGCAAAAAAATCTTGACCTATCGCCATTGTTGCGCAGCCATCCAGCGACAGAAGGGATGTCGCAAACCTGTCAAGTAGCGCGCAATGAGCCGTTTGATAAAGGCTTGCTTGCTGAGAGGATGGTTGATGACATGATTGTTGCAATTCGCCAAGGCAAAGGCGGTAGCTTTAGTTATCAGGTGGGCAACTGTGATCGTTCGATTGGTGCTCGAATTTCAGGTGAGATTGCTCAAGTTTGGGGTAACCTAGGCATGTCCGATAAACCGATTAATTTGCACCTCTCTGGTACAGCAGGACAAAGCTTAGGGGTGTGGAACGCTGGTGGACTTAATATTGAACTTGAAGGCGATGCTAATGATTATGTTGGTAAAGGTATGGCTGGAGGCGAGATTGTTATTTACCCTCCCAAAGGGTCTACATTTGCCACACAAGAAACAGCCATCATAGGTAACACCTGTCTATACGGTGCAACTGGTGGTAAATTATATGCAGCGGGTACCGCAGGCGAGCGTTTTGCAGTACGTAATTCGGGCGCTCATGCCGTTGTTGAAGGTGTCGGCGACCATTGCTGTGAATACATGACGGGTGGCGTTGTCACAGTGCTAGGCAAAACAGGACTCAACTTCGGTGCAGGCATGACGGGTGGGTTTGCATTTGTTCTAGACTTAGACAATACTTTCTTTGATCGCTGTAATCATGAGTTGATTGACTTGCATCGCATTTCAAGCGAACAGACAGAAGAACATCGTATTTACTTAAAGCATATTATCGAAACATATGTTGAAAAAACGGGCAGTGTTTGGGCTCAGCATATTTTAGCGGATTTTGAACATTATATTCGCAAAGTATTCTTGGTGAAGCCAAAAGCAGCTAATGTCGCCTCTTTGTTAAGAAGTACGACGGCAGACCCGCAGTAATAGATCTACAATAATACAACCCCCAGATTTATAGAAGGTTTTTAATTTGCCAATTTAAGACATTAGCATAAATGAGGATAGCTACTTGATGCCCATAAGTGATAACTATACAAATTGGCTAAGTATCTAACTGTTTATTTGGGTAGTTATATCGACATTGTCAAATCAGCCCAAGCATATTTTGTCCCAAGATTTTCAACCTTGCGGCAGGTATTACGAATAATAGACAAGTGCTAAATGCAGATAAGCTCTCGGCTTGTTTTTACGTAATACCCACTTTAGGAGAAAGATACGTAATGAAGCGCATTCATAATGATTTTCAATTTTTGGACGTACCACGTAGTGATCCGGATAAAAAAGACATGGTCACTCGCTCCACTGAGTTTGTGGAGATTTATACACCCTTTGAACCGAAAGAAGCCTCCGAGCAAGCACACCGCTGCTTAGAATGTGGTAATCCATATTGTGAATGGAAATGTCCAGTTCATAATTATATCCCTAACTGGTTGAAGTTAGCGACTGAGGGACAAATTTTCCAAGCCGCTGAGCTTTGTCATCGTACGAACACACTCCCTGAAGTTTGCGGACGAGTTTGTCCGCAAGATAGACTTTGTGAAGGTGCTTGTACCTTAAATGATGGATTTGGGGCGGTAACTATTGGTAATGTGGAAAAGTACATCAACGACACAGCCTTTGCACTAGGTTGGCGTCCTGACATGAGTGGCGTTGAGTGGACAGATAAAAAAGTAGCGGTTATTGGGGCAGGTCCAGCGGGTCTTGGTTGTGCCGATATTCTGGTTCGTAGCGGTGTCAAGCCAGTAGTGTTTGATAAGCGCCCAGAGATTGGTGGACTGCTAACCTTCGGCATTCCAGAATTCAAAATGGAAAAGGACGTAATGCGCAATCGTCGTGAGGTGTTTGAAGGTATGGGTATAGAGTTTCGGCTTAATACCGAAATTGGTAATGATGTTTCCATTGAAGAGTTGATGGAAGAGTACGATGCTGTTTTTATGGGCATGGGTACTTATACCTATATGCGTGGTGGTTTTGCAGGTGAAGAGCTAGAAGGTGTTTATGATGCACTGGACTACTTAATTGCAAATGTAAACCGTTGTAATAACTGGGAAGAAAATCCTGAAGAGTACATCGATTTAAAAGATAAGAGAGTAGTAGTACTTGGGGGTGGTGATACCGCTATGGACTGTAACCGTACTGCTATTCGCCAAGGAAGTGAAAAAGTAATTTGCGCTTATCGCCGTGATGAAGAGAACATGCCAGGCTCTGTGAAAGAGGTGCAAAACGCCAAAGAAGAAGGGGTTGAGTTTCTATTCAATCGTCAGCCAACAGAGATTATTGGCTTAAATGGTAAGGTTGTTGGTGTTAAAGTTGTGACAACACAGCTTGGTCAGCCGGATAACCGTGGTCGTCGTCGACCTGAGCCTATTCCTAATTCAGAGCAAGTTATTGAGTGTGATGCGGTCATTATGGCATTCGGATTCCGCCCTAGCCCTGCGCAATGGTTTGAAACCATCGATATTGCTATGGATGATTCAGGTAGAGTATTGGCTAAAGAACATCAAGAGTTCAAATTTCAGACACAAAACCCTAAGATTTTTGCAGGAGGCGACATGGTGCGCGGTTCTGACTTGGTGGTTACTGCTATTTGGGAAGGACGTGAAGCTGCAAAAGGTATATTGGATTATCTTGAGGTTTGATATGTAAGTGATTGATTAAAGTCAGCATCTGTTTTTATCTAAAGTCTGTATAAAACTTAATAGGTCTATATGTGAGTTCTATATAGCCCTTACCAGTTTGCTAATTTGTGACTTTTTGATAAAAAACCCTCGTTATTGAGGGTTTTTTATCTTCTAACTATTACTGTCTATTTTTTTAATGCTAATATCTTCTTGCACAAACTATGCTAGAGTCTAGGTATGCTAAAGTATGGTCAAAATAATTCTCAACAGTTACTCCATTAGCTTTTAACTTTTTTTGGTGTACCTGATTTAATCAACAGTGACTATCAGCAGTCCAAATTTTTGAATGTTCAACCAATCCTAATCATTAATGATAATAATTTGTAGTAATTGCAATCCCCGCATCTCGCATATAAATATCTTAAACGTTAATGGGCGGGGCTGACACGCCTAAATTAAATGAGTTATAGAGATTAATACCTTTAAACAAACGTCTAAATTGAATAAATCGAGTGGTATGATGACGAGCAGTACTGACAATGATAACTCTAATCTACCTGATTGGGCTAAGGCTCTTTACACTCTAGCAAACTTATATCATGTTGATAATAAACTGTATCGCAGTGAACAGTTAGAAGCTCATGAAGCGGTATTACTGACCAAATACCAAATAGATGCCGTTATAAATTTGCGTTTTTTTATTCGTAATCATAATGAAAAACGCTTTGCTTCCTTAGCCGAGTTGCAAGCAGTAGAGTTTTATAATTATCCGCTGATGCCTTGGTATGTCTCTTATCAGAGTATTGCTGAAATTTTATATCACATTCGTCAGCTTCAAAATCGTGGTAAATCTGTTTTAGTTCACTGTTTGCATGGTGCTGATCGTACTGGCATTATTATCGCTATGTATCGGATAGTACTGCAAGGTTGGTCGATTAGTCATGCTAAGGAAGAAATGATTCAGGGAAACTTTGGTTACCATGTTATATGGCGAAACCTTGAAAGTATGCTCAATGAATGTGAAGTAGAGAGAGTGCGCCAAGCGTATTATGAGATGTATACAATGCACAAAAAAAATGCTCTCAAATCAAAAGCTAATTGAACGAGAGTATTATGAATGTACAACACTAGATAATGGTATTACCTTTGAATTAGTATGAAATGAATTATTTTGTATTCGAAGTTTTTTTTAGTGATAAGTTCATAAGTTTGGTTTGACTCAATAATTTTAGTTTAAAATTTATAGTATTTAACCATTTAACCAGGGATAAATACTGTTGAATTTGCAGTTATATGAAGCCCAATTTGGTAAGAAACACAAAATCAATATATAAGAGACCATATTATGTCATTAAACAACAAGTTAGAACGACCTAAAACAGGAAAGGAGGCCTTACAGTGGCTTGTTCGTGGCAACACAAGATACGTCGAGAGCCTGACACAAACGGAACAAAAAGTACAAAATCGTCCAGAGCTGGTTAAGGAGCAAAATCCATTTGCTATTATATTAGGATGTTCTGATGCTAGGGTACCTGTTGAGATTGTATTTGATCAAGGTTTAGGAGATTTGTTTGTTATTCGAGTAGCGGGTAATATTGTCGCACCGTCTCAAATTGGCTCAGTTGAATTTGCGGTTGAGAAATTTGGAACCCGTTTGGTGGTGGTTCTTGGTCATTCACATTGCGGAGCGGTCACTGCTTGTGTTGAAGCCCTTATTAATCCTGAGCAAAATTACTCGCCAAATCTACAGTCGATTGTCGATCGTATCCGTCCTAGTGTCTACAACCTACACGAACTTGCGACAGCAACTGGTTTGGATATAGATGCAGATGAGCTCATCAAACGTTCAATTCAAGCTAATACGCGTATGTCAGTCAGTCAGTTAAAGCATGGCTCTCGCTTATTAGAGGATATGAGTAAATCAGGTGACCTGTTAATTGTCGGTGCAGAGTACGATTTGGAAACAGGTAAAGTTGAGTTTCTAAGCACCTAATATTTTTTAAATGACGAGCGTTAATAAGGATTATATTATGACAGCTGAATACACTAATCAACCTGAAAACTCCATCAATCTTGATGGTGTCATGCCTATTGCTGCAAGCACTCAAGGCTTTGTATTTAATCATACGATGTTACGGGTAAAAGACCCTAAAGCTTCGCTTGCTTTTTATACTGGCATATTAGGTATGACGCTATTGAACGTCAAAAAGTTTCCTGAAATGAGCTTTGACCTATATTTCTTAGCTAAACTAACAGAGGATGAGCGCGATAATTTACCTGCTGATGAAGAGTTAGCGATGTATGTATTTCGTCAGCGCGGTATTCTCGAGCTTACCCATAATTATGGCACGGAAGATAAAACTGATTTTAGCTATCATGATGGTAATAGTGACCCACAAGGGTTTGGTCATATATGTTTTAGCGTGCCAGATTTACCACAAGCTATAGAGTGGTTTGATCAAAATAACGTCGAGTTTAAGAAGCGTCCTGAAGAAGGCAGTATGAAAAACATTGCCTTCATTAAAGATGTGGATGGTTATTGGATTGAAATTGTACAAGCAAATTTAATGGGCTAGGGCTGACTTCGTTTATATTTAATTGAAAACTTCAACCTATCAAAATCATCCTAGCGCATAAAATGGGTATACCCTTTAAAGCTTTAAGTTATAAGAATTTGATTCAGTAAATGTTTATTATGAAGAGTATGCCAAAAGTATGTTCGCATAGCCGCTGATAAGGAGTGATATGCCAGTAGTATCAGAGCAAGTTAGTGATAAAATAGAGCAATATCAGGGTATTGCCTCCGCCGCTAATGGCATGTTATCTGATTTCTTAGATAGAGTGCCTTATTTAGTAGTTGCGACGATTGTTTTGATTATGTTTTGGTTATTGTCTATAGCTTTTAAAAAAACTGTAACTAAAATACTCTCTAAAAATCGCTCGCATCGAAACTTGGTAAAAGTATTTCAGCGTATGGGCGGTGCGATTATCTTGTTTGTGGGCTTCATGATAGCCATGGTTATTGCTATACCAGGATTTACACCAGCCAAATTAGTTGGGGCATTAGGTATTGGCTCAGTGGCTATTGGTTTTGCATTTAAAGATATATTTCAAAACCTATTATCAGGAATTTTATTATTATTATCCGAGCCTTTTCGTATTGGTGATCAAATTATTTCGGGCGAATACGAGGGTACTGTTGAAGATATTAAGGTGAGAGCTACTACAATTCGTACGTATGATGGTAGACAAGTTGTTATTCCCAACTCTCAGCTATATACCAGTGCTTTGACAGTAAATACAGCATATAAACGTCGACGCTTGGAAATAACGGTAGGCATTGGTTATGACGATGATATACGCACAGCAAAGCAGGTTATATTGGAAGCGTTAGAGAACACTAAGTCAGTATCAAAACTTGCTGAACCCTCTGTCATTGCCAGTGGGTTTGGAGAGTCAAGTATCGATTTAACAGTAAGATGGTTTATAGATAACGGCACACAAGCAAATAAAGTAGAGTCTATTCATGAGGCCATTGTAGAAATTAAAGACCATCTCGATAATGCTAATATAAACATTCCGTTCCCTATTCGTACGCTAGATTTTAGTAATGGTTCAGCACAAATATTGGCTGAAAAGGTGTTAAAAAATGGATATAGCCGCAATACGTGAAATACGTAATATAAGTCATTTTTAGGCACTTATTGGCATGGTAGGCTTTAGGTAAGCGGTAGTTCTATAATGTTACGCTATTAAATATAGGCGCTTGCGGGCTAATATAAATTCTATTCTATATAGTGATAGCGGCTTTATATTTTATCTGGTTTTTCTAAACCTGTAATCGAGGTTAACAGGGTAATATTGAGTATTAATTTGGCTTGAATGATTAAACCTATGTCAAAAAGCCCTGAGTCAAATGAATCAGGGCTTTTCTTATAATGTTATTAAATTAATGTGATAACAACTAAATATAGTCTAAAAACTTTTTACTTAGATCGCTATTTACTTTTTTACTTACTCTATCTTTTACTTCTCTTCGGGAACTTTAAACTCTTCATGACAGGACTTGCATGCATCACCCACTGGGCCAAATGCAGGCATAATATCTTCTAGTGATGTTGCAGATTGTGCCGCCGTGTTAAGTTCAGCAGAGAGCTGTTGGAACTCTTCAGCCTTTGCTTTAAAGCCTTCAGCATTAGACCAAACCGCTTCGGTTGCCTCTCCTTTGTCATTTGGATCGCTATAATGTACCCATGGGCTTGCTGCATCCTCCGCTAAGAATTTAGCATTTTCTTGAAATACAGCTAAATCAAATGTGTCAGGCGCTTTGACCATGCCACCCATCAGTCCCATAGCGTCCTTCCAATTTTTCATAATATCTTGGCGTGCTTTAACGGCTTCACTTTCAGAACCCATACCGCCGCTGCAAGCGGTTAACGTCATACCAATCGGTAATAATGTGGCTAGCAATAACGATTTTAATTGCATGGCTATATCCTTAATAGGTTGATAGTTCTAAGTATTAGATATTAATAAATGATATACCTTATTGTATAATAACAAAGGTTAAGAATAAAGATTAAGGATTAGTGTATTTGTCGTGTTATCTTTTTACACTAGAATAAATCACAGGATATAATTTTCATTACTATTATTTTAAAAGCGCCAATATGCATTGCGCCACAACATAAAAGGAGGGCGCCTGATAAATTAATATAAATAGGGTTTCATTAAATAGTCTACAGGAGTTAGTAGCTTACAAAGCCTATCATCGCATATCTAGCCAATTTCTAGGCTTTAAGTAAAAGTCAGTCAATTCATATTCAGGTGTGCCTTTATTTGGCTCATAGCAATATTGCCAGCCTGCTAATGGTGGCATACTGACTAATATTGATTCGATCCGTCCATTACTCTGTAGGCCAAATAAGGTGCCTCGGTCATAGACTAGATTGTATTCCACATAGCGCCCACGGCGATAGAGTTGAAATTGTCGTTGCGCTTCGGTAAAGGGGTATTTTTTACGTTTTTCAAATATCGGAATAATGCCTTCAAGATAGCCTTTACCGACCGCTTGCATAAATTCAAAGCAGGTTTCAAAATCCCAGCCACGGCTATCAAAGTTAACATCATCGTAGAACAAGCCGCCAATGCCTCGTTGCTCGTCTCGATGGCGTAGATAGAAGTATTCATCACACCATTGCTTAAAGTTATCATAAACCGTCTCACCAAATGGCGCACATAAATCATGACATACCTGATGCCAATGCACACAGTCTTCTAGAACAGGGTAAAATGGAGTCAAATCAAAACCACCACCAAACCACCAGATGGGCTCTTCCCCTTCTTTTTCAGCGACAAACAAGCGCACATTAGCATGGCTAGTTGGGACATGAGGATTACAAGGGTGTACGACTAAAGAGACGCCCATAGCCTGAGCAGAGCGACCTGCTATATCAGGATGGCGTGACGTAGCAGAGGCGGGTAAATTGTTTACTTGAATATGACTGAACATGACACCTGCTTTTTCAATCACTTGACCATCTGCCAGTACACATGAACGACCACCACCGCCTTCAGGTCGTTCCCAGTCATCTGCTATAAAAGTAGTTGAACCACCACCGTCAGCTTCTTGAGCTTCTAAAGCGAAACATATATTGGCTTGTAGTGAGATCAAAAAGTCTCGCACTTTTTGAAGGTTATCAGCGATTGGTATTGATGCGGTAAGATCATCATTTTCAGATGGTAACGTCATAGTCTTCTCGCTTTAAAATAGTTTTCAATATCTAATTTTCTATATCTAAATAGTGTTATTACTCAAGACAGTAATGATTAATCCTCAGCGGGCTTAAAAGCCATATTAGTCGCTTCTTCAGAGAAATAATGCCCCATACGGTCGCGTTTAGTATTTAGATATTTGGCATTTAATGGGTTTAGCCCAACAATCAATGGGATTCGTTCAACCACTTCAAATCCTAAGCTTTCTATATAGCTAATCTTATTAGGGTTATTCGTCAACAAGCGAAGTTTTGCAATACCCACATAATCCAACATTGGCTTGCACATCTCGTATGTGCGCCCATCGGCAGGTAAGCCCAGCATAAGATTAGCATCTAAGGTGTCATGACCTTGGTCTTGTAAGGCATAAGCACGAATTTTATTAGCGAGCCCAATACCACGCCCTTCTTGACGCAGATATAAAATTGCGCCATAGCCCTCAGCCTGTATTAACTGCATGGTGGCATTTAGCTGTGGTCCACAGTCACATCGTAAAGAAGAGAAAGCATCACCTGTTAAACATTCAGAATGAATTCGTACTAAGGGCACTTTGGTATTATCATCTGTAGCCAAAGGTAAGCCGCATGTTAGCATGGTATGTTCTTGACCTTGTTCATTCTCGAAAACATATATATCAAATATACCATGTACCGTAGGTAGTTTGGCTTTACTGATAAAGCGGTAGGGCGACTGTTCTGATGGAGGTATAGATTGATGTGACATGACAAACCTAAATAAACATAGTCGTGAATAAGTGTGATATTTGTATTTGTATTAACGTCTATATAGGGACGAGGTAGCGTTTTTACCACGACTTGAGCGTAAAACACATAAAATTCACAGATGTGTATTGATGAATAAAGCGTTAAATGAAAAAAAATGCTATTATGCCATACTCTTAGTCTTGATACAGTGTTTGCCATAGTCGATTACTACCAAAACACTGCATAACTGCATTTTTTAATATGACACATTGTCAGGGTTAAGAAGTTCAAATACAAAGGCTTACTCTAAATTTTGATGCGAAAAGGCTGGTATTATCTTATTGATTTATTTGATAAGTTCTATCCGCTAAGTAGTATGCTACTCGTGCAGACGATGCATGAGTACTTCGTTTATTTAGAAACTTAATTTGTGTCCCATTTGTAGTAAGCGTACTTATTTTATTAGCAATAAATATTCATTCACTTATGCTCCACCTTTTTAGCATTTACTACTGGGTGTCGCTATTTTAAGATTGGTAGGTTCTGTAAGGTTTATGCATCAGTCATCCATCCCAACTAAGCCCGAGTCTGCAATCTCGCAACAGCATCATTCTGCGTCTAAAACCCGCAGCACCGGCTCGTTACCTAATGAGCCCGTAGTTGATAAGTCAACAATGCGTATGTTTACTGACATACCGTCTGTGCGACCAACTACTCCGCTATTAGATAAAATTGATTCTCCAACTGATTTAAAATCACTTAGTCAAGACGAGCTTTGCGTATTAGCGGATGAGCTACGCGAGTTTTTACTATATTCTGCTGGTCAAAGTGGCGGACATTTTGGCGCTAACTTGGGCGTGGTTGAATTGACCATTGCGTTACATTACTTATTAGACACCCCTATCGATAAGCTAGTGTGGGATGTCGGTCATCAAGCATATGCACATAAAGTGCTGACGGGTCGAAGAGACAGTTTACCCACCATTCGTTCCCGCAGTGGTTTAACAGCATTCCCTGAACGTGCAGAGTCTAAATACGATACCTTTGGTGTGGGACATTCATCGACAGCTATATCTGCTGGGCTTGGTATGAGTTTAGCAATTCGCCATTTAGGTTCAGATGCCAAGGTTGCTTGTGTGGTTGGCGATGGAGCTATGACGGGAGGTATGGCCTTCGAAGCCATGAATGACGCTGTGCAACAAAATGCTGATCTCTTGGTGGTTCTAAATGACAACGACATGTCAATTTCTTGCTCTATTGGCGGATTTTCAAGGCATCTTGCCATGTTATGGGAGTCTGGCTATCAGGTGGATATAACGCCTAATGGCAAACCAAAGTTAACCCATCGTCCTGATATACCATTAGCCAATCGTCGATCACGACACAGTGAAACGCGTGACATTCCGCAAGTTGCAGACAATCTTTTTAAAGCCATTGGCTTTACCTACTTTGGCCCATTTGATGGCCATGATCTGCCTGAGCTATTGCGTGTACTTGAGCGGGCAAAACAAGTCTCTGGACCAGTATTGGTTCATGTTTATACCACTAAAGGTAAAGGTTATGTGCCTGCGGAGAGCGACCCCGTTGGTTATCATGCCATTGGCAAGTTGCCTGTTGATTCGGATAATACCGCGACAGCTCAATCCTCAGCGCCTGTTAAACTAAAATATTCGCAAGTTTTTGGCGAATTTATTTGTGATAAGGCCGAGAGTGATAGTAATTTAATGGCCATTACCCCGGCGATGGAAGAAGGCTCAGGTATGACTGAGTTTGCTATGCAATATCCTAACCAGTTTTATGATGTGGCAATTGCAGAACAACATGCGGTAACCCTTGCTGGCGGAATGGCGACCCTAGGTGTCAAGCCAGTGGTTGCTATTTACTCAACTTTTTTACAGCGCGGCTATGATCAGCTTATTCACGATGTGGCATTGCAGGATTTAGATGTTATGTTTGCGATAGACCGAGCTGGTCTAGTCGGCGAAGATGGTGCTACCCATGCTGGGGTATTTGATTTAGCTTATATGCGCTGTGTGCCAAACCTAGTCATCGCTACGCCTAAAGATGAAAATGAATGCTATCAGTTATTGAATACTTGTTATGAATATAAAGGGGTTACTGCTGTTCGTTATCCGCGCGGTACAGGGGTTGGTGCACCAATTATTAAGCCAGCACAAATCTTAGATATTGGCAAGGCTGTAGTCGAGTCTGTTTGTAAGACTGGAGAGAGTCTTAACGTTAGCAAAATAGCCTTACTGGCTTTTGGTCCCATAGTCAATACAGTAGAAAGTGCTGCAAATGATCTGATTCAAATTCAATCTCAAAAATCTAATAACTTACCTGACTTTCAGTTCAGCATTGTTAACATGCGCTGGGTAAAACCCCTTGATACCAGCATGATTGATGAGTTAATCCATCAAGGTTATACACAGATTGTCACATTTGAGGAGCATGTTGTTATGGGCGGTGCAGGCAGTGCAGTCAATGAATATGTACTAAATAGCTTACATAACAAGACTAATATACGCATTAAAAATATTGGAATACCCGATAAATTTATCGCTCACGGCAGTCATGATGAACAACTGGCGGAGTGTAGTTTAGATAAAGAGGGCATTATTACTCAATTAAAGACATTCATCGCTGCTCAATAATTATTTATTTTGTAGCTAATAGTTTATTTAAGCAGGTGCAAAAGTTATTTTTTGAATCATATTTAACATTAATCTGGGCGTTTTTATAGTTTGAATACTTCGTGAATTTTCGTTTTATTCAATACTTAATATATACCAAAGACTTTATAGGTAAATTATGGAACCAATGGTTGTTATCGCAGCACGTGCTGCTGAAAAAGTAGGCGCAGAACTCCTTAAAGCACATCAAAATCGTCATAAGATTGAGTTAGATGTTGAATCTAAAGGGCTGGAAGGGTTAGTAACCAAGATTGATCGCTTTAGTGAAGAGCTGACGATTGAGACTTTAAAATTTAACTACCCTAACCACTCATTCTTGGGTGAGGAGTTTGGTCTGCATGAAGGTCAGGGTAGTGATGCCGAGTGGTGCTGGGTAATTGATCCATTAGATGGTACGCATAACTTTGTGCATGGTGTGCCACATTTTTGTATTTCAATTGCAGTACAGCATAACGGCGTTACCGAACATGGTGTGATTTATGATCCCATCCGTGACGAGATGTTCTCAGCGAGCCGGGGTAAAGGTGCAAGGCTTAACAATCACCGTATGCAAGTTAGCCAACGTAAAACTATTGAAGGCGGTCTGTTTACCACAGGTCATCCAATAGAACGTCAAGAAGGCGACAAAGTTGTGTCTTATGCGAAAGAACATTTCTTTAGCCTACAAAAAATAGCTGAAGAAGGTGGTCAAGTTCGTCGTCTCGGTTCAGCGGCGCTAGACTTAGCCTATGTAGCAGCGGGGCGCTTTGATGGTTATTTTGAGATGAAATTAAAGCCTTGGGACATAGCAGCCGGCGAGTTATTAGTGACTGAAGCACGCGGCGTTGTGGTGGATCACAAAGGTGCGCATAATGCTATGGAAACAGGCTCAATCTTCGCGTGTAACGTTAAGCTGTTAAAGCCATTAATGAAGATGGTTGTGCCGACTTGGGGCAATGCGGTTAGAGGTTAAATATCTTATCCCTAACTTAAAAATATGCCAGTAAGCCAGCCATTTAATTTAGTTATTTAATAAGCCGAAACCTATTTAAGAAGCCAGTAAGATAACCTTACTGGCTTGTTTTATTGATGAGCATGTATTTATATAAAGAGCAGGTTTGGTATTCAGAGAGTAGACTTAATCTTTTATATACTCTAAAACCTCATTAAATAGTGGTTTTAATTTATCTGAACCAGTTAATGATAAATGTAGCTTGTCGTGATAGTAAGCATGACCTTGCTTATCCCTAAGCTCACATTGATTTTCATCACATAATAAAGGCCATGGATCAAAAACTTTAATCCCATTTGCAATGAGCTGATTCTTTTGCGAGCGAGCTTGGTCATAGTTTTCAGGTGTGAAATTGAGGCTATAGTTCTCTTTGTTTTGATAGACAAGTTTAGGTACAGGCTCTTCGAAATATGGAGTAGAAGAAATCCAAACAACATTGAAACCTGCGTCGATTAATTTTTCATTTAATTGACGTTCAAAAACCCCGTCAACATTAGGGCTCCAAAAGTGTAAGATAATCGTTTTTATATTTAGCTTCTTCGTCTCATTAATGATCTTATCAGTACTTAGACCCCCTGTTCCTGCCTCATTCGACGCGGTAGTATATATTCTAAAATTATGCTTTTCTGCAACTTCAGCTAATCTGAATTTAAGTGAATCAGCTGTGCTGTCGCCAAGTAATAGGATGGGTTCAGCAGAGCCGTCAAGGCCAGACGTAATCTCACAAGCAAACTTGCCCTCGACATTAAGATTATCTAACTCTCTTGCAATGCGCCCACATCTAAAAGGGTCTTTATCTTCGTATGATGCCATAATGTTTAACTCCATATCAGAGTGCTTTATTTTTGCTAAGGGAGTCGAAAGCATGGCTAATAGGATAGTACCTGTCACAGTAATTGCTATAGTTTTGAATTGCACGTTCCAGCGATTTTTGTCAAATATGATATATAAAAGGGACGAGAAGATAGCGATTAATACAATAATGAAAAATGTGTCACTCATACCGTTAGGTTTGAGAGTAGTCCCACTTAAAGGTTCGTATAGAAAAAGAACAATAACTGGAAAGTGAGCCAGATAAATTGAATAAGACCAATCTCCTAACTTAGCAAGCAATCGCCCCACACGACTGTTCATCATTGAGCTTGGTAATCCATACGCTAATATCAACACTGTCATAATGGTAGTTAGCAGTGTGACAAGCCCTGGATGTCCTAGTATGACACTATAGTTTTTAATATTAATGGGGTAAAAGAGAACTAAAAACGTTAAAACAACTAATGATATGAGACCTATTAACGGTTTTTTATTTAAAATAGTGCCTTTGTTAGAGAATATATAAGCAACAAAAGCCCCTGCTAAGAACTGCCATACTCTAAAAGGGGTTAGAAAAAAAGACGTTTTGGTATTCATCACTAGAGAAATAGCAACGGCACTTAATAAAGAGCCAATAAGTATCAATGGAATAGACCACTTACTTTTAGAGTAGAGCCAAAAAAGAAACGGGACAATGATATAAAACTGTATTTCAACGCCTAAACTCCATAAGTGAAGCAAAGGATTAAAAAATTTGGGGCTAAAGTAGGAGCTTTGAGTCCAAAAACCGATATTAGAGGAAAATACTGAAGCCCATAAGCTCTGTGTGACTACCTGCGAGTGATCCGCAGCAAGTGTTATTAGGGCTGATGCGACAAGAGTAAAAACGATGGTTGCAAAATATGCTGGAAGTAGTCGGCTTGCACGGCGCTTATAAAAATGAGCGACTTGACCTTTTTGATATAGAATAGCCATTAAAAAGCCGCTGATCACAAAAAAGATATCAACACCTAAAAAACCATTGCGGAACAAGCTGAATTCGAGATGGTATAAAACCACCACTAAAACTGCGATTCCTCGCATTATTTGGATATCAATTCTATGTTGCACAGCCACCTCTCATACTTACCTCTCATAATAGGCGTCACGTTATGGTTTAAGAGTATATAGTTAAAGTAATGCTAAAAGGTTACTTTGTTAGTCTTGCTAGCTTTACAACCGTACTCTCTTCACTCGGTTGCCTTGTAACCATTTTGACTACTTCAGCTATAATCAGGCAGGATGAAAAGCTTAAGGAAGACAATAGAGTTGGTAGGATATATTAGTAACAATATCGTATTGCAAAAGCGAAGTGTAAAAGATGGATGGCGTTAATAGATAAACCAGTGGTACCTATCAAATTTTACTTGGTATTTTTTAACTAAACACTACCGTCTTATTACCGGACACAATCACTCGGTTTTGTACATGCCAATTCACTGCCCGTGCCAATACATTACGCTCGACATCTCGGCCAATTGCACGCAGTTCAGTGACCCCTTGACGGTGGGTGACTCGGTGTACATCTTGCTCGATAATAGGGCCTTGGTCTAAATCAGCGGTCACATAATGAGCCGTGGCTCCAATCAGTTTTACCCCTTTATCAAAGGCCTGTCGATAGGGATCAGCACCAACGAACGCTGGTAAAAAAGAGTGATGGATATTGATAATCTTCATCGGCCAGCGATTGACAAAGTCTTCCGACAAAATCTGCATATAGCGGGCTAGCACCAACAAATCATTACCCGCCATAATGTGATTAATTTCCGCCTCAGCGTCTGCTCTATTGTCTTTATTAACTTTGACATGATGAAACGGGATGCCAAAGTTTTCAACTGCCTGACGTAAGTCATTGTGGTTACTCACCACGCAAGTAATATCACAGTCTAATAATCCACGTTGATGACGCCACAATAAGTCGAGTAGGGCATGGTCGAATTTGGAAACGAGGATACCGACTTTTGTTTTAATCGCATTGTTATGCAAGCGCCAATCCATGTCATAGCGTTTGGCTACGGTATGATCAAAGCTGGCTTCAAAGTTATCAATAATCTCAGCCAAGCCGGCCAATGCAAACTCCAGACGCATAAAGTATTGACCGCCTTCATGAGCCGTAGAGTATTGATCTAGAGTAATGATGTTTGCCCCATAGCGATGTATAAATTCTGATACAGCTTGCACTATACCCGCTTTATCTCGGCATTTAATGAGTAGGGTAGCGGTGTCGGTTTTAACAGCATTCACAGGATTTGAGGGCGTATTTGTCATACTTTGGGTTGATTGTGGGTTCTTTGACATAATAACCTTAGTTTCTAATAACCTTAATGGCGATTTGACTGTAACTGAAATTACGCATGACTAGATATGATTGCAACTGTTTATTATTTATGACTCGTCTGAGGGTAATTACAGTTGATTCATAAATAATAAACAGTCGCTTCCAAGGCTGTGAAATCTTATTTCTGCGTAAGTTCAGGTAATAATGTCACTCATTTTATATTAAAAATGAGTTAGAGACAGTAAAAACATCTTATAGTCATAGGCAACTAAATGAGATACAAGGCAACCGAGCGCAAGTACTACTCTAGTAGGCTTAGTGAGGGTAACGCTGTAGCTCTTTAGTTTGCCTACGACTATAGTTAAGGGAATGAAACCTGTATGTGTAACGCATAAAAAAAGCCAGCAACCCTAAACAGGTTACTGACTTCTTAAAATATTTGGTCGGAACGGCAGGATTTGAACCTGCGACCACTACACCCCCAGTGTAGTGCGCTACCAGACTGCGCTACGCCCCGATGGATTGACTATTTTACGGATTATTAGGAATATTGCAAGTCCTAATGCCAATATCGCATCTAAAAACTACCCCAAAAGCTCCTTCAAAATCTCATTGACCTGTTTAGGATTCGCCTTACCACGGCTTGCCTTCATCACCTGACCGACCAGACCATTAAAGGCTTTCTCCTTACCACCTTTATACTCCTCGACCATCGCCTGATTATTAGCAATCACTTCCTCAACCATCGCCTTAATCGCGCCAGTATCGGTCTCTTGTTTCAAACCTTTGGCTTCAATAATCTTATCGGCCGCATCATCACCGTCACCACCTTCGCCGTCATACATGGCCGTAAATACTTGCTTAGCCAGTTTGCCTGATAAGGTATTGTCGTTCAGACGCTTCAGCAATCCCGCCAACTGACCTTCACTAATAGGGGAGTCAATAATAGTCTTATCATCTTTATTCAATGCCCCTAACAGCTCACCCATCATCCAGTTGGCGGTCAGTTTGGCATGCTGAGTACCGACAGACTCAAGCACCGTTTCAAAATAATCCGCAAGCTCTCGGCTATCGGTTAATACGCGAGCATCATATTCTGATAAGCCCAGCTCTTTCTCAAAACGCTCACGACGCACCACAGGCAATTCAGGCATTTTTGCACGTATTGCATCGACTGTTGCTTGCTCAATACGCACAGGCAACAAATCAGGATCAGGGAAATAGCGATAATCGTCCGCATCTTCCTTAGTCCGCATAATACGCGTTTCGTCCATTTCTGGATCGTACAACATCGTCGCCTGAATGATTGAACCGCCATCCTCAAGAATATCAATCTGACGGTCAATCTCACGATTTATCGCATTTTCGATATTACGGAACGAATTTAAATTCTTAAGCTCAGTACGTGTCCCAAATTCTTCCCCTGGCTTGCGTACAGACACATTACAATCACAGCGGAACGAGCCTTCCGCCATAATCGCATCAGAGATATCAAGCCACGTAACCAACTGATGAATCGCCTTAATATAAGCCACCGCTTCTTTAGATGAGCGCATATCAGGCTCAGACACAATCTCAATAAGTGGCGTCCCAGCACGATTCAAATCCACACCGGTCATGCCCGCAACCGCATCATGCACTGACTTGCCCGCATCTTCTTCCAAATGCCCACGGGTGATGCCGATACGCTTTTTGTACTCGTCTTTCTCGCCCTCATTAACGATCACATCTATGTAGCCTTTACCCACGATTGGGTTTGCCATTTGCGTGATTTGATAGCCTTTTGGCAGATCAGGATAAAAGTAATTTTTACGGTCAAACGTATTGAGTAACCCAAGCTCCGCATTCACCCCAATACCGAATTTCAAAGCACGCTCAATAAGCCCTTCATTTAATACAGGCAACACACCAGGTAAGCCCAAATCAACAATATTCGCTTGTGTATTTGGCTCATTACCAAACTTCGTTGGCGAGCTGGAAAAGATTTTACTGTCCGTGTTCAACTGACAATGAATCTCAATACCGATGACCACTTCATAGCCATCGACCAACAACTCTTTCCGCGTTTCTATCTCTCGAAATTCGTTCATACCTTTTCCCATCACTCAATGTATTAAATTTAAAATGTTACGAATTTTACTGTTAAAATATTTATTTAGACTGACGCAATAAATAGTCCCCAGTCGCTATTCATGATTGAAATCGTGACGTTTGCGTTAGTCTTATTTATAAAAATTATTATCTGGAGCCAATCCTGCCATCCGCTATATCTCCCAGTCTAGGCGGGGCGGGGAAACGGTTTGAGTGGTTGCTGTTGCCTCGACACCCCCTCAAAACCTAGACCCCGCAACCCGCCCAAACTGGCAGTATACCGCTACTGTCAGGGCTAAACCGCTCTTGTAATTCACATTCGCGGTTCTTAGAAACAAATTGCTCGTAGAAAAATGTTATATGCCGTGGGTTATCACCCACGCTACTGCACTAAACCGCACCTCACTCCAAAGCCACCTATATACGAAATTTCCACACCTAATCTTGTTGCGTAGCGTGGGTGCAACGCAGTGAAACCCACGTATTAATAGAATAAGTCGTGGGTTATCACCCACGCTACCTACTGGTTTAACTTATTAATGAACCTTAATAACTTCTCTATGCAGCAAAAAATAAAAAAACAAAGGAAGTGATAAAGAAACGCCAGCAATGAAAGTGCCCAATACCACAATTACCATATCTAGAGCTTTAAACGACTGCCTTAAATAGAACATCATCGCAAACAAGGCAATGGCAGAAATAATAACATCAACCCAAGCCCCAGCACTCACCCGATTATCTATAGCCTGTTCAATTAACAAAGGTACGTCTAAACCATTTTCTAAAATCCAAGGCAAAAACTGCGAATAGGGAGCAATTAATCCCACAAGGGCGAGCATTAATAATATCCATTTCATACCGTGTCATTCCCTGTTTGAGTTAAACCAAGTTGTGTAGTGCGGGTGCAACGCAGTGAAACCCACGTATCAAGATAATAAGTCGTGGGTTATCACCCACGCTACTCTCTAAATCCCAGTCTGCGCAATCGGCGCCAACTTCGTATGATAATCCGTATGCTGTTGGAACAAATGCGCCGTTGATAGTAACTTGCTATCGTCCCAATGATTACCAATTAATTGTAGCCCCACTGGTAAGCCAGCATTAGTGAATCCAGCAGGCATACTAATCGCAGGTAAACCCGCTAAGTTAACACCAATAGTATAGACATCGCCTAAATACATCGTGACAGGATCAAGAGCTTCCCCGAGTTTATAAGCGGCAGTCGGTGCTGTCGGACTGGCAATGAAATCACAACTGGCAAATGCTTTGTCGAAGTCGTCCAATATTACACGGCGTACCTTTTGCGCTTTGGTATAGTAAGCGTCAAAATATCCAGCTGATAAGGCATATGTACCCATCAAAATACGGCGCTGAACCTCATCACCAAAGCCTTCAGAACGAGAGCGAGTATACAAGTCCGCTAAGTCTTTTGGGTTCTCACAGCGATAGCCAAAACGTACCCCATCAAAGCGCGATAAGTTGGATGAGGCTTCTGCTGGTGCTAACATATAGTAGGTTGCTAGGGTAATTTTGGGGTCTGTAATATGTACTTCTACGATAGTCGCCCCTAAGTCTTCATATTGTTTCAGTGCTGCTCGAACTTTAGATTCAACTTCAGCATCCAATCCTTCACCGAAGTATTCCTTAGCCACACCAATGCGTAATCCCGTAAAAGGCTTGTCAGAATCGGCTTGCTCTACAGCTGATTTCATATCGCTGATATAGTTTGGTACAGGGCGATTAATTGAGGTGGCGTCACGAGGGTCATGACCTGCCATCGGATGCAAGAGATAAGCACAGTCCTCAGCACTACGCCCAAAGGTACCCGCTTGATCTAAACTCGACGCATAAGCAATCATCCCAAAGCGAGACACACGTCCATAAGTTGGCTTGATACCCGTTAAGCCACAGAATGAGGCAGGTTGACGAATAGAGCCACCTGTATCACTACCCGTCGCAAAAGGCACAAACCCTGCTGCGACGGCTGCCGCTGAGCCCCCTGAAGAGCCACCTGGCACACGATCAGTATCCCACGGGTTATGGACAGCACCATAATAGGAGCTTTCATTATCTGAGCCCATAGCGAACTCATCCATATTCAATTTACCCAAACATACCGCACCAGCTTCACGAATATTAGCAACGATGGTCGCATCATAAGGCGACACGAAGTTATGAAGCATCTTTGAGCCGCTGGTAGTCAGCAAGCCTTTAGTACAAAATAAATCTTTGTGCGCCATAGGGATACCGAGTAAGGGCGCACTAGTCACACCATCGATATTTGAACGACGTTTCTCATCTGCAGCTTTAGCAGCCTTTTTAGCTCCCTCAACATCAACTGTAATAAAGCTATTTATTTTTTTATCAAAATTTTCAATACGATTTAAAAAATGTTCAGTTAACTCAATACTACTGAATTGTTGACTTTGTAAGCCATCAGCAAGCTGGGCAATGGATAAATGATGTAGGTCAGACATAGTGGCGTCCATGTAGTCGGTTTAAGATTGATTTTATTGATATTGATTCATTAATAATGCGCAAGTTACTGTCAACAAGTACCGGGCAATAAAGGCCGGGCCTAGTCTAGTCCATAACTTGAGGTACCAGATACAGCCCCTGTTCAACGGCAGGCGCAATAGATTGGTTAAGCTCACGGTCAATATCCGGGTTTGGCACATCTGCACGTAGCTCTTGAGCGGCTTCATGAATATTGGATAAGGGGGTCAAACTTTCCGTGTCAACGCTTGCGATGGTTTTCATCATTTGTAAAATTTTATCAATATCTTCAGCATAGCCCTGAGCGGCTTGTTCATCTACCGCAAGACGAGATAATTTAGCAACCTCTAAAATATCATCGGTACTAATTTTATCTTCACGAATATCATTTAAAGGGGACTGTGAGCTGATAGTTGTCATAAATGTTGTGATCCTTTTATAAAATTAACCTAAGGGTGGGTTGAGCATTCGTGTACAGTGCTCTCCTTGTGGACGGCAAAGCAGTATTAATTTGCGAATGTTAAAAATGCCCTAATTAGATCTTAAGTTTGTACATTATAAAGCAACTAAGGGTTATTTTCAGTGTCATCTATGTCAGATGTATAGTAATTTTTGGATAGCAACTTCTTAAGCTTAAGCGTAGCTTTTAGATAATAACTTCTTGATAGCAACTTCAGTTAGATATAGCTAAAAATAAAATATCTATTAATTTTTAGTAAATAGAGTCAGTTTTGAGTATCTAAACACGCTTTAGTAAGGTTTCTGACATGAGATGTTGCAAATTAGTGACGTTTAGTTGGTTAAAAACCATATATTCACATGATTTATCAGTTATTAAAGGCTATAATTTGCAACATTCTAAGTTTTCTATAAAAAAACTTCTATTTTTCCTTGTCGTCATACTTAACTTTGGTTAAAGTGTTTGTTTATTTTGACTCGGTAATATTGCTCAATTTCTTAGCAGATCTTAGCAGAAAGGCTAAGTGGCTTATGATTTGATTATTGACTAGATTTGAATTTGAGTCTTTATTTGCCGACCAAACACCTTAGCCTAATACATAAACATTTACGGCACTCCTCAATTCGCAATACGCTGGAAATACGATACATGAACCCGTTCGGATTTTTATCTAATAACATCGCCATAGATCTTGGCACCGCTAATACATTAATTTATGCCCCTGGAAAAGGTGTCGTGCTTGATGAACCTACTGTGGTGGCATTACGTAGTAACCGCACCCAGAACCCTACTGTTGCGGCTGTTGGTATTGATGCCAAGCAAATGCTTGGGCGCACGCCTGACAACATTACTGCCATTCGTCCCTTAAAAGATGGCGTCATCGCAGATTTTGAAGTGACTCAAAAGATGCTTAAGCACTTTATTGCTAAAGTGAACGCCAAGCGTTTTTTAGCGCAGCCTAATATTGTGGTTGGCGTACCCTGTAAATCTACGCTTGTTGAACGCAGAGCTATCCGTGAAGCAGTATCCTCGGCTGGCGCTAATAAAGTTTATTTATTAGAAGAGCCGATGGCCGCAGCGATTGGTGCGGGCTTGCCTGTACACGAAGCGAGTGGCTCAATGGTCGTTGATATAGGGGGTGGCACCACTGAAATTGCCGTAATCTCACTGTCTGGATGTGTCTATGCAGACTCTATCCGTATCGGCGGTGATATCTTTGATGAGGCGATTATTACTCATGTACGCCGCAATCATGGATGCGTGATTGGTGAGACTACCGCTGAGCGTATTAAACAGCATGTCGGTTCTGCTATTGATGAAGATGCCAAGCTTGAAGTTGAAGTTCGGGGTCGTAGTATGGCGGAAGGGGTGCCCAAAACCCTAACCGTGACCTCGGAAGAAGTTCAAAAGGCATTAAGTGATCCTCTAAGTGGCATTGTCAGCGCTGTTAAGACAGCACTTGAACAAACGCCTCCAGAGTTATCATCGGACATTGCAGAGCGAGGCATTGTGTTGACTGGTGGTGGCGCATTATTACGTAATTTAGATAAGCTTTTGTCAAAAGAGACGGGATTACCTGTGACCGTGGCAGAAGATCCTTTAACGTGTGTCAGCCGTGGTGGTGGTGCAGCTTTGGCATTTATAAATAATAAAAGCCTAAATATGATTTTTGTTTAGGCGTTAAGATTAAGTCAGTGTATTTAATATGTCTATAAGCATTTTTGCCCAACAAAGTTTATCACTACGCAAAACGGTAGCTGTATTATTGGTTGCCATGGTTCTTATGCTTTTAGACAGCAAGAATCCAGACTGGTTTATGCCGGTTCGTGATGCAGGTCATGCTGCCATGCAACCTATTTACCAGTTTTCTATATTACCAAGCTTTGTTAGTCATTGGTCAGATGGTACGATGGTAAGCAAGGAGGCGTTGCGTCGTGAAAATGTGCAGCTACATGCCCAACTGTTACACGCTCAAGCCAAGCTACAGCAACAAGACTATATCTTAGCTCAAAATGCTCGTTTGCAGGGCATTTTGTCAACCACCAAGCCTGACCAGTTTGATTTAAACTTGGCGCAAGTTATTGGTACTGATACCAACCCTTTAAAACAAATCGTTGTTATCAATAAAGGTAGGGATGACGGGGTTCAGGTAGGGCAGGCCGCCATTGATGAAAATGGTATTTTAGGTCAAATTATAAACGTATATCCAAACACTAGCCGTTTATTATTGATTACTGATGAATTGCAATCAGTCTCGGTTATTGTTAAGCGCACAGGCCAGCGAGCGATTGTATCTGGACAAGGCTCGAACAAATCGCTAAGACTGGACCATATATTTAAAACATCCGATATCCGAATTGGCGATGAGCTTATATCGTCTGGTTTGGGTGGTCGCTTCCCAGCTGGATATCGAGTAGGGCGAGTATCCTACATTAACCCTGTACAAAAAGACAACTTCATGAATATTGAGGTAGTGCCAGCAGCTAACTTTATTGATAGCTCATATGTATTGTTAATGCAAGATAAAGAAGATGCGCCACAATATACTGATGACAGCTACACTGAGTCATTACAATTTACTGCATTGCCAAAGATTTCTACTACCCCTAGTCAATAATCCTGTCATTTATTCCCAAATTACTCTTGCAGTATTTTCTCCATTTTTCGCAACCGGATCTATAGGTAGTATGATTGATACCCCGTTAAGTCCAGCAGCCAGTCTTTTCGTTGTAGTAACAAGCTTTGTTATAGCCTCTATTTTTAATATTTATCCCATGAGCTTAGGTGCTTCTAGCTTGCGTCCAATGGCACTTATAATGGTGCTTGTCTTTTGGTTGATACATAAACCTAGAAACGTTGGTGTGGGGGTGGCCTTTACTGTGGGTATCATTGCTGACTTATTATTAGATACACGATTGGGTCAACAGGGTTGTGCCGCCGTAATTATGGCGTTTTCAATACGATTTATTTGTATTTACTTACGTGATTTAAGCTTGCCAATTGCTTGGCTGGTTGCAAGCAGTGCTTTAGTTATTTTCCAACTAACTTTATGGGTAGTTCAGTACATTACACAAAACATTTTTATTAGTCATAGTATTTTAGGTTTGGTAATAAGCATTATAACTTGGCCAATCGTCTATTTTGCGCTAATACGAGTATCTAAGTAGGTAGCAAAAAGCAGAAAATTAGAGCTCATATGTATTGACGCCATATATCTAGAGATTTTATTGTGAATGGTAATGACCTCTTTTTATACAGCTTTAAAATCTTCTTTATAAAGCTATACACTCTCGTTTACTTCGAAACTATTCCAAATAGCTCCTTATTAAATAGCTCCTTAAAATCTTATTAAGACGTTTCTTATAAATACTTATTTGTTAAGTACTATATTTTAAAACCTAAAAATCTTTTAAAATTTAAAATCTGCCAAATTAATTATATTAACTATGACAAACATTGTAGACATTAATCCAAAAAACAAGCATGATGAAAGCCTCGATGGCAAACCTCTGCCCATTATTTTGGCGTCTACTTCGCCAAGGCGAAAGAAACTTTTAGCCTCTGCTGATGTCGATTTTGAAGCGATGAGTGTGGATATTGATGAGAGCGTAGGTCAACATGAGTCTCCGCAAGACTATATTCAGCGAATGGTTCAATGTAAAGCTATTGCAGCGTGCAATCAGCTGATTAAAGATCAATTAGTCGCCTCGGGTTACCCAAAGTTAGTTATTACTGCTGATACCATTGGCGTATTACCAGATGGCGTTTCTATTTTGGTAAAGCCAATAGATAAAGCAGATGCTATTAGAATGTGGACGAAAATGTCAGGTGAAAGTCACTCAGTATGGACAGCGGTGCAGCTTAGCTTAGTAAACGCCTCTGGTAACATAATCCATACTCAAATAATATTAGAAAGAACAACAGTGGAATTTGTTCGGTTAACAAGTCGCCAAATGGAGACCTATTGGTCAAGTGGCGAGCCACAGGACAAAGCAGGGGGGTATGCTATTCAAGGCAAAGGCGCTGCCTGGGTTAGCCGTATCAACGGCAGTTACACAAATGTTGTGGGTTTACCCCTGGCGCAGACGTTAATGGCAATCGACTCCATTAAACACAAAGCCAATCAGCACACAATGGGTGTATACTCAGATCAAGTCTAACTACTCAGCGTTGCTATCCATACGCTAAACTATGTCCAAACATTCTGTTTTAGTCACACCCTTATCCCCTAAACTCGATTGCCTTATATCGAAGTCATAAATAAGCAGCGGCTAAGCGGCTATATATGAATTCTATACAGTCCCTAAATTCACTATAATAAATCATCTAAAAATATCAAATAGGTTTGCTATGTCAGAAGAGTTACTCATCAATGTCAGTCCAATGGAATCCCGTGTCGCTGTATTAAATAATGGCGTTGTTAGTGAGGTATATATTGAGCGGCATAATAAGTTAGGTTTAGTAGGCAATATATATTTGGGAACTGTGGTGCGTGTATTGCCTGGTATGCAAGCAGCATTTGTCGAGATTGGACAGTCACGCACCGCTTTTTTACATGTTAACGATATGCGCCGCATACCGAGAGCAGCGCCCACATTTACGGGTACTCCAGAAATGCGTCGTAAGCCAAAACCTCAGCAACCGACCATATTGACCAGTATGAATGTGGATAATCCAGATTATTTGTCCAGCTCAAACCTGCACAGCCAAACCAAAACTCTAGAAACTGAGCCAAGCCCATCTCATTTTAATCTTCTTGTTGAAAGGGATACAGATACTGTTACCGATGCTAGCCAGATTAGCGATAATAAAAGTTTAGAACCGTTTGTAAATAACGTCATGAAGTCAGATATTGAAACCAATGGTATGCGCGAGAAACAATCAGCACTTGCGAATGAGGCTGATAATTTAGATACTGATATTTTGGAAAATGATCGCCCGGATATAGTGGGTAACGCCATTACACAAGTAGAGAATAATCCGCTACATGAAAGACAGGTCAGTGAGCCACCTCGTCATGAATTAATTCAGTACCGGTTACAGGAAGGTCAAAAAGTATTAGTACAAGTAACTAAAGACCAACTAGGCACGAAAGGCGCACGCTTAACCACCAATATCTCCTTGCCTTCTCGCTATCTCGTATATTTACCCTCCAGCGAGCATATTGGCATCTCTCAACGTATAGATAATGAAGAAGAGCGACATAGATTAAAAACTGAACTGGCGCATTTAATGCAGGCGGTTAATTTGCAAGGGGGGCTTATTGCACGTACAGCAGCTGAGCGAGTACCAGTTCCGAAATTAGAAGAGGATATTTATTATTTGGTGCAACTGTGGCGCACTATTCAAGCACGTAAAGAAGAGTCGATTGGTAGTGGACAAGCCTCTGTCCTTATCTATCAAGAATTATCCTTACCGCTTAGATCCATACGGGACTTAGTCCACCCAGACACCGAAAAAGTCATTGTCGATCATGAAGGTATGTACAATGAAGTACGTCGTTTTGCTAAAGAGTTTGTGCCGTTTATTCACACACGCATTATCCCCTATACTGGTGATCAACCGCTATTTGATGTTCATCGCGTTGAAGAAGATCTTAAAGACGCCTTAAAACGTCGGGTAGATTTAAAATCTGGCGGTTATCTGATCATTGATCAAACAGAGGCCATGACAACCATAGATGTCAACACGGGTTCTTTTGTTGGTGGTCGCTCTCTTGAAGATACCGTATACAAAACAAATTTAGAAGCCACGCATGCGATTGCGCATCAATTAAGATTACGTAATTTAGGTGGCATCATCATACTAGATTTTATTGATATGCTTGAGCAAGAGCATAAAGATGATGTGCTTGAAAATTTGCAAGCTCAACTGGCTCAGGATTATGCTAAGACGAAAATTACCCAAGTAAGCGAACTTGGCCTAATTGAGATGACGCGTAAACGAACTCGAGAGTCTTTAGAACAACAACTTTGCGAGCCTTGCAAAACTTGCCAAGGCAAAGGGTTTGTCAAAACAGCAGAGACTGTTTGCTTTGAGATTTTTAGAGAGCTTATGCGCTGTGCTCGAACGTATAACACGCCTAAAAAGTTCACGGTTGTTGCCCATGCAGCAGTCATTGATTTATTACTATCCTCAGAAGCTGACACAGTGGCTGACCTTGAATATTTAGTAGGTAAAGTAATTACATTTGAAGTGGAAAACCTTTACACACAAGAGCAGTACGATATTGTTTTAGATTAGTTGATGTTTGAGATAATAGGTTTATTAAAGCCTTTTGTACATACAGAATCGAGAATGCTATTAATTGAAAGTACTGTTAAATTTAAATGCCATTCAATCTAAGCACTATTTGATTTAAGGATATTGATTTAAGGATATTGATTTTTTACTCTTGATTTCTCAACAAAAAATAAAATGTATCATTGATAGCTCTATAGGTGACTCTATAAATTTGTCTACAACACTACTTGCAAACAACAGAATAATCTGTATAATACCATCCACTGAATTTATATAGACGTTTCAGGTTTTCATCGCTTAATAACCTGCTAGATCATAGCATCTTATGAGAATTGTCGAGAACTTGAGTAATAGCGTCCTACAGCCGGAGCATCGTTTCTGGTACTAATTTCATATTTCTTTGCTACCTTCCAATGTGGAAATGGTGGGCAAGGAATAAATTTATTTTGTTTTTTGATTTGTTTTTTGAGATTAAGATGATTAATTTCAATTCTAAACGATCAGGAAGTGAATCATTTATATAACGGCTATTTATCATCAAAATAATGCCATTAGGGCGTTAAATAGAGATAAACCCATTTATTAGGAGCTTGCTGGCATGGCTAACCAGAGAATCCGTATCCGACTAAAATCTTTTGATCATAGATTAATCGATCAGTCGGCACAAGAGATTGTCGATACCGCAAAGCGCACTGGTGCGCAAGTTTGTGGTCCTGTACCGTTGCCTACTCGCATAGAGCGTTTCAACGTCCTTACATCACCACACGTCAATAAAGATGCACGTGATCAGTACGAAATCCGTACTCACAAGCGTATGCTTGACATCGTACAGCCAACTGATAAAACAGTTGATGCGTTGATGAAATTGGACTTGGCTGCTGGTGTAGACGTTCAAATCGCATTGGGTTAATCAATAGTACGTCATCTATTTAATGCGTACTGATTAATATAGAGCGACTCAAATTACCCAAACTATTAATTGAAGATATAAAGAGGTTTAACATGGCGATCGGTTTAGTCGGTAAGAAATGCGGCATGACCCGTGTCTTCACTGAAGCAGGTGCTTCTATCCCTGTGACAGTTGTTGAGGTCGATGCAAACCGCATTACTCAAGTAAAAACGAATGACACTGACGGCTATCAAGCCATTCAAATCACCACAGGTGAACGTCGTGACAGTCGCGTAACTGCGGCGCAAAAAGGTCACTTCGCTAAAGCTGGCGTTAAAGCTGGTCGTGGTGTATGGGAATTTCGTGTTACTGAAGAAGAATTAGAGGGACGTGAAGCTGGAAACCAAATTGCAGCAGACTTGTTTGAAGCTGGGCAACTGGTTGATGTTACAGGTCAAAGCAAAGGTAAAGGCTTTCAAGGTGGCGTAAAGCGTCATAACTTTAGCATGCAAGACGCTACTCATGGTAACTCAGTATCGCATCGTGCCCATGGTTCTACTGGTCAGAACCAAAGCCCTGGTAAAGTATTTAAGGGTAAGAAAATGGCTGGCCAAATGGGTAATAAACGAGTGACGGTTCAAGGACTAGAAGTAATTTCAGTTGACGCTGAAAAAGGTCTTCTCGTCATTAAAGGTGCCATTCCAGGTGCCAATGGTGGCGATGTCATCGTACGTCCGTCAATCAAAGCCTAAGCAAGGGGATTAACGTGAATTTAAAAACTGTTACAGGCGCAGCGGTTGAGCTGTCTGACACGGCATTTGGTCGTGAATTCAACGAAGCCCTCGTTCATCAGGTCGTCACTGCATATTTAGCAGGCGCACGCCAGGGTAGCCGCGCACAAAAAACACGCGCTGAAGTTTCTGGCGGCGGTAAAAAACCATGGCGTCAAAAAGGTACAGGCCGTGCTCGTGCTGGTTCAATTCGTGGTCCTATCTGGCGTGGGGGTGGTCGTGCATTTGCTGCTAAGCCACAAGATTGGTCACAAAAAGTGAATCGTAAGATGTACCGTGGTGCAATGCAATGTATTTTAGCTGAACTTGTTCGCCAAGATCGATTGGTTTTAGTAGAAGATATCAAAATGCCTACTCCTAAAACAAAAGAATTGGTTAGTAAATTAGCAGAACTTGATGCTCCAAGAGCATTAATCGTGACCAATGAAGTTGACGAAAACTTATATTTAGCGGCTCGAAACATTCCTTATGTGAATGTATTAGGTACTAACGAAGTTGATCCTGTTAGCTTGATTGCGTTTGATAAAGTCATCATGTCTGTTGACGCAGCGAAACAATTTGAGGAAGCACTAGCATGAACAACGCAAGACTTTATCAGGTCTTAAAAGGGCCTGTGTTCTCAGAGAAATCTCAGCTGTTAGGTGACTCGCTAGGTGTGCAAGTATTTAAAGTAGATGGTAATGCCACTAAGCGTGAAATCAAAAAAGCAGTCGAGTTAATGTTTGAAGGTGTGGAAGTGACTAAGGTCAACACCTTAAATGTTAAAGGTAAGACAAAGCGTTTTGGTAAAAGCATCGGCCGTCGTAATGACTTTAAAAAAGCCTATGTTACCTTAAAAGCTGGTCAAGATGTACAAATGGCTGATGCTGGTGAAGATGTTGCTGATAAAGCACCTTCAACTAGCGAAACAGCGAACAACGAATAAGGATACAACTCATGCCTATCGTAAAAGCAAAGCCAACATCAGCAGGTCGCCGTTTTGTTGAAAAAGTGGTACACCCACATCTTTACAAAGGTCGTCCGCATGCGCCATTGCTTGAAGCTAGAAGCAAGTCTGGTGGTCGTAATAATAACGGGCGTATAACAACACGTCATATTGGTGGTGGTCATAAACAGCACTATCGTATTATTGACTTCAAGCGAACTAAAGACAATATTCCATCTACGGTTGAGCGTATTGAATACGATCCTAACCGTACCGCACATATTGCATTATTAAAATATGCCGACGGTGAGCGCCGTTATATTATCGCACCTAAGAAGCTTAAAGTTGGTGATACCGTATTATCAGGTGAAGCCTCCCCAATCCGTCCAGGAAACTGTATTCCACTAAAAAATATTCCAGTGGGTACGGTTATTAGTAATGTTGAACTTAAAATCGGAAAAGGTGCGCAGTTGGCTCGTTCTGCTGGTGCTTCAGTTCAATTATTGGGTAAGGATGGCATCTATGCAATTTTACGTTTGCGTTCAGGCGAAACACGTCGTGTACACGTAAACTGTCGAGCAGTTATTGGTGAAGTTTCGAACTCTGAAAATAACCTGAAATCACTCGGTAAAGCCGGTGCATCACGCTGGCGTGGTATTCGTCCAACGGTGCGTGGTACTGCGATGAACCCAGTCGATCACCCACATGGTGGTGGTGAAGGTCGAAATATGGGTAAACATCCAACAAGCCCATGGGGTCAGAAGACTAAAGGTCTTAAAACGCGTAGTAACAAGCGTACTGACAGTATGATCATCCGCCGTCGCGCCAAGAAGAAATAAGGAATAATTTCATGCCTCGTTCATTGAAAAAAGGTCCATTCATTGATGCGCATTTGTTTGCCAAAGTTGAGAAAGCAATTGAGTCTAACTCACGTAAGCCTATCAAAACTTGGTCACGTCGCTCGATGATTCTGCCACAAATGGTTGGTCTAACTCTTTCTGTTCATAATGGTCGTACTCACGTACCGGTTATCATTAGCGAACAAATGGTTGGCCATAAACTAGGTGAATTTGCCCCGACTCGCACGTATCGCGGTCATGGCATTGACAAGAAAATGAAAAAATAAGGTGCTCACTATGGAAGTAACTGCTAAATTACGCGGTGCCGCCATTTCGGCACAGAAAGTTCGACTTGTCGCAGACGAGATTCGTGGTAAGTCTATCGAGCGTGCTTTGGATATCCTTGCGTTCAGTAACAAAAAAGGCGCGGTATTTGTCAAGAAATGTCTTGAGTCTGCCATTGCTAATGCTGAACACAACCACAGTTTAGATATTGATACCTTAAAAGTATCAACTATATATGTGGATGAAGGCATAACGCTAAAGCGTATCCTACCACGTGCAAAGGGTCGCGCTGATCGTATCAGTAAGCGTACTTGTCACATCACTGTTAAGGTAGGAGAATAACTCATGGGACAAAAAGTACATCCAATCGGTATTCGTCTAGGTGTCGTTAAGAAGCATAATGCCAACTGGTATGCGGACCCTAAACAGTACTCTAAATATCTAATTAATGATATTCAAGTTCGCGATTATCTTCGTAAAAAACTCGATAACGCAATGGTAAGCCACATTATGATTGAGCGCCCTACTGGTGCCGCTAAAATCACAATATCAACGGCTCGTCCTGGTATCGTTATTGGCAAGAAAGGCGAAGATATTGAGAAGTTACAGAAAGAGTTAACCAAAATGATGGGCGTACCAGCTCAGGTTAATATTGAAGAAATTACCTCTCCAGATTTAGATGCCCGACTTGTTGCTGAAGGTATCTCAAGTCAGCTTGAGCGCCGTGTTATGTTCCGCCGTGCCATGAAGCGCGCAGTACAAAACAGTATGCGTTCAGGTGCTCAAGGTATTAAAGTTGAATTATCAGGACGTTTAGGTGGTGCTGAAATCGCACGTACTGAATGGTATCGTGAAGGTCGAGTACCTCTACACACACTCCGTGCTGATATAGATTATGCATCAGTTCGTGCAGAGACTACATACGGAACCATCGGTGTGAAGGTATGGATTTTCCGTGGTGAAATTCTTGATGGTATGGATAGTGTTTATAATCCACCTAAAGAAGACAAGTCTCGTGCGCCAAAACGCCGCGGCCGTGGAAACCGTCGCAATTCCGACAGAGCAAACACAGATAGAGGTTAAGCTATGTTACAACCAAAACGTACCAAATTTCGCAAAATGTTCAAAGGGCGTAACACCGGTTTAGCACATCGTGGTAATACCGTGGCTTTTGGTCAGTTTGGCCTTAAATCAGTTGGTCGGGGCCGTATGACGGCTCGTCAAATTGAGGCTGCCCGTCGAACCATTACTCGTAAAGTTAAACGCGGTGGGAAAATCTGGATTCGTGTTTTTCCAGATAAACCAATTACTGAAAAACCATTAGAAGTTCGTATGGGTAAAGGTAAAGGTCCTGTTGAATACTGGGTATGCGAAATTAAACCCGGTAAAATGCTTTATGAAATAGAAGGGGTTTCAGAAGAATTAGCACGTGAAGCATTTACGCTTGCAGCGGCTAAGCTTCCCTTCAAAACTACCATTGTTAAGCGGACGATAATGTAATGAAGATCAGTGAATTACGAGACAAATCAGTAGAAGAGCTGGCTGGATTACTAGATGAGAAGCAACTTGATGCATTTCGTCTTCGTATGGCAAAAGCCACCGGTCAACTTGGTAGCACCCACGAAGTCCGAGCTAATCGCCGTGCGATCGCTCAGATCAAGACTTTGATTAATGAGAAACAAAGAGGCGCCTCATGAGTGACGATATTCAACAAGCCGAAAATGCGGGCACATCTGTAGGTATTGTTACTGGTAAGGTTGTCAGTAACAAGATGGATAAATCCATAACAGTATTGGTTGAGCGTAAAGTTCGCCATCCACTGTATGGTAAACAACTCCGTCGTTCTACAAAAATTAAAGCCCACGACGAGAATAATGTCTGTAAAGAAGGGGATGTGGTTCGTATCGTTGAAACACGCCCAATCTCTAAGACTAAGTCTTGGAAATTATTTGACGTTGTGGAAACAGCGGAAAAAATATAAGCAAATTGCATTTGGCATAAAATTCTGGTAGAATACGCCCCCTTGCGGTGACATACCAGAATACTTGAATTACTTCTGTGATCATCGTTTTCAATGATTGCTTAGGTAATTCAATAATTTAATTGCCTTATGCATCTGATCAATGGAGTAGCGCGATGATTCAGACTGAAACAATTCTGGAAGTTGCAGATAATAGCGGTGCACGACGTGTTCAGTGTATTAAGGTGCTCGGCGGTTCTCATCGTCGTTATGCATCCGTCGGTGACATTATTAAAGTATCTGTAAAAGAAGCAATCCCACGTGGCCGTGTCAAAAAAGGCGATGTTATGAACGCTGTGGTCGTACGTACCAAAAAAGGTGTACGTCGCCCTGATGGTTCAGTACTTCGTTTTGATGACAATGCTGCTGTTTTGCTTAACCAGAACCAAGCCCCGATTGCCACTCGTATCTTTGGGCCGGTAACTCGTGAATTACGTGGTGATCAATTTATGAAAATTGTATCACTAGCACCAGAAGTACTGTGAGGTAACCCATGGCTAAATTACGTAAAGGCGACAATGTCATTGTTATTGCTGGTAAAGATAAAGGCAAACAAGGCACTGTGCTAGCGGTAAAAAATGACCGTATTAAAGTTGAAGGCATTAACATTGTAACCAAACATCAAAAGCCAAATCAGGCTACTGGTGCTGAAGGTGGTATTGTGAAGCAAGAAGCTTTTTTACATATTTCAAACGTCGCAATTTTCAATGCGCAAACCCAAAAAGCTGATCGTATTACTTATCAGTTTGACGACGAAGGCAAAAAACAACGCGTTTATCGTTCAAACGGTGAAGTAGTGGCGACTGCATAAACACTAAGGGTGTATTAGCAATGTCAAGATTAAAATCATTATACAATGACGAATATAAGCAACAGATTAAAGAAGCTTTAGGCTTAGAAAACGTCATGCAAGTACCAAAAATTACCAAAATTACTCTTAATATGGGGGTTGGTGGTGCTTCACAAGACAAAAAGCTCTTGGAAGGTGCTGTAGCTGATATGACGGCAATTGCAGGTCAAAAGCCAGTTATTACCAAAGCTCGCAAATCTGTTGCTGCCTTTAAAATCCGTGAAGAATGGCCAATTGGTTGCAAAGTAACTCTTCGTGGCGAGCAAATGTATGAGTTTTTAGATCGTCTCATTGCTATTGCTATACCACGTATCCGTGATTTCCGAGGCTTTTCTCCAAAAGCTTTTGATGGTCGTGGTAACTACTCATTAGGCATCAAAGAGCAAATAGTTTTCCCAGAAGTTGATTATGATAAAATTGATCGCCTTCGTGGGCTTGATATCACTATCACGACAACTGCTCAAGATGATGAGCAGGGTCGGGCACTGCTTAAAGCATTCGGCTTCCCATTTAAATAGGATTTAAGCATTATGGCAAAGAAAAGCATGATTAATCGCGAATTGAAGCGCGAGAAAATGGTTGCTAAGTATGCTGATAAGCGTGCTAAGCTAAAAGCTATTATTAGTGACTCAAATGCAAGTGATGAAGAGAGAATGGAGGCGATTTTAGAGCTTCAATCTCTACCACGTAATTCATCACCTGTTAGATTACGCAACCGTTGTGGCGTTACTGGGCGTCCTCATGGTTACTTCCGTAAGTTTGGTTTATCACGTAATGTATTGCGCCGACGCGTTATGCAAGGTGATGTTCCAGGCGTACGTAAAGCTAGTTGGTAAGGGAGTAATAATATGAGTATGCAAGATACAGTTGCAGATATGCTAACCCGTATTCGTAACGCACAAATGGCAAAAAAAGTTTCTGTTGATATGCCAAATTCAAAGCTACGTAAATCTATTGCAGATTTATTAGTTAATGAAGGCTATGTGGCTTCGGCATCTGTAGAAGATCATGGTAACGGCAAAGCAACTCTAAGTATTGAGTTAAAATACTTTGAAGGCAAGCCAGTTATTGAAATAATTAAACGCTATAGTCGTCCTGGTTTGCGTCAATACCGTGGTAAAGACGCAATTCCAACAGTTCAAAAAGGTTTAGGTGTTGCAATCGTTTCTACTAGCCAAGGTATCATGAGTGATCGTGCTGCACGCGCAGCTGGTATTGGCGGCGAAATAATTGCATTTGTAGCCTAAATTAAGAATCATATCATTTAATACTTCTAAAAAAATATTATTACGCTATAATATGTGCCCTCAACTAAGCACTTAACAAAATTTAGCAATATATTTATAGAAAGTGTTTGGGTGATATAGAGCTGATTATAAAAAAATAACAGGCTTTAGGCCTGTTAATTTTTTCATAGTCATTTGTTATTTATCTGTTATTAAGGATATTCCTATGTCTCGTGTGGCTAAAGCCCCAGTAGCACTGCCTAAAGGCACTAGTGTTACTTTGAACGGTCGGCAGGTTGAAGTTAAAGGCAAGCAAGGCACAATGTCTTTACACCTGCACGATTTGGTCGAGCTAAAACAAGAAGATGATCAAATCATCTTATTACCTGTTTCTGAAACGAAAGAAGCTTGGATGCATACTGGTACGGCACGTTCTCTTTTGAACAATTTTGTACAAGGTGTTTCTGAGGGTTTTGAAAAACGTTTACAGCTAATTGGTGTTGGTTATAAAGCTCAAGTTGCTGGAAATAAACTAACCTTGAATGTTGGTTATTCTCATCCAGTTGAATATATGCTACCTGAAGGTGTAAGTGCAGAAACACCAAGCCAAACTGAAATTGTCCTCAAATCAAGCGACAAACAGAAACTAGGCCAAGCTGCTGCGAACATCCGTAGTTATCGTCCACCCGAACCTTATAAAGGTAAAGGTATCCGTTATAGTGACGAGCATGTGGTTCGTAAAGAAGCTAAGAAAAAATAAGGTGAAATGACATGTTGGATAAAAAAGCTGCTCGCTTACGTCGAGCTAAAAAAACACGTGCACACATCCGCCATTTGGGTGTGCATCGGTTAACTGTTAACCGTACTCCACGACATATTTATGCTCAGATCATTTCTCCAACCGGCGGAGAAGTTATTGCTCAAGCATCTACACTTGATGATTCGTTACGCTCTGGTGCAACGGGTAATGTTGAAGCTGCTACAGCTGTAGGTAAACTTATCGCTGAGCGTGGTAAATCTCTAGGTATTACAAAAGTCGCCTTTGACCGTAGTGGTTTCAAATACCATGGTCGTGTTAAAGCCTTGGCTGACGCCGCTCGTGAAAATGGATTGGAGTTTTAATTATGTCTAAAGTAGAACAAACAGACGGTCTTGTTGAGAAGTTAGTATCAGTGGATCGTGTCTCGAAAGTAGTTAAGGGTGGCCGTATTTTCTCATTCACTGCGCTAACTGTTGTTGGTGATGGTAATGGTCGTGTTGGTTTTGGTCGTGGTAAAGCTCGTGAAGTTCCAGCGGCGATCCAAAAAGCTCTTGAGGCTGCCAAACGTAACATGATCACAGTTGATCTTGATGGCGTTACATTACAACACCCAATTGTTGCCCGTCATGGTGCAAGTAAAGTATATATGCAACCAGCTAACGAAGGTACTGGTGTTATTGCCGGTGGTGCTGTACGTGCTGTACTTGAATCTGCTGGTGTAGAAGACGTATTAACTAAATGTTATGGTTCAACAAACCCAACTAACGTAGTACGTGCAACCTTTAATGGATTACGTGACATGTCATCACCTGAAAAGGCGGCAGCGAAGCGTGGTAAATCTGTAGACGAAATTTTGGGCTAACCATTTTTTAGATATATATAAATAGGTGAGTTACGATGAAAACAATGAAAGTTACTCAAATTAAATCTGGTGCCCATCGCCTTAAGAGCCACAAAGCTTGTCTTATGGGTTTAGGTTTACGCCGTATCGGTCAAACCGTAGAAGTTGAAGACACGCCTTCAACCCGTGGAATGGTGAATCGCATCAATTACATGGTTAAAGTGGAGGAAGCGTAATGGGACTTAAATTAAACGAATTAGCACCTGCACCTGGTTCTAAAAAAACAGCACATCGCAAAGGCCGTGGTATCGGTTCAGGTCTAGGTAAGACTGGTGGACGTGGTGTGAAAGGTCAAAAGTCACGTTCAGGATCTGGTATTCGTCGTGGATTTGAAGGTGGACAAATGCCTTTATTCCGTCGTGTACCTAAATTTGGTTTTACTAGTCAAATGGCCTTTACAACTGCTGAAGTTCGCCTATCTGAACTCAATAAGATTGAGGGTGATGTAGTAAGTGTTGAGAGTTTGAAGGAAGCCAATATTATCCGTCATGACATGAGACGTGCGCGTATCATTTTATCTGGCGAGATTAATAAAGCTTATACATTTAAAGGTGTTAAAGTGACTAAAGGTGCCCGTGTTGCTATTGAGGCAGCTGGCGGCACAGTTGAGGACACTGAGGAGTAATCTTAATGGCTAAGCAATCAGTGCCGACCTCTGCAATACCGATGAACCCACTCGTGTTTATTAAAAAGTATGACGAGCTATGGAATCGTTTATTGTTCTTAATAGGGGCTCTGGTTGTCTACCGTTTAGGTTCACACATCCCAGTTCCTGGTATTAACCCAGAGCGCTTAGCTGATTTATTTTCTCGAAATGAAGGCACTATCTTAAGCATGTTCAATATGTTTTCTGGTGGTGCATTAGAGAGAATGTCTATCATGGCTCTAGGTATCATGCCATATATATCAGCCTCAATTATAGTACAGATGATGTCAGCTGTTCTACCCTCTCTTGAAGCTCTTAAAAAAGAGGGTGAAGCTGGTAGAAGAAAACTAAATAAGTATACCCGTCAAGGTACACTTGGTTTAGCTTTTCTTCAAGCCGTTTTTATGAGTACAGGCCTTATCAGTCAAAACCTCACGCTAACGACTGGTCTTGCATTCTTTATTCCCGCCGTAAGCTCATTAGTAGCTGGGGCCATGTTCTTAATGTGGCTAGGTGAGCAAATTACGGAAAGAGGGGTAGGGAATGGGATCTCGATGCTTATCTTTGCAAGCATTGTAGCCAGTGTGCCAAGTATGATTGGTCAGTCTTTTGATATGGTCAAGAATGATTCACAGAGTTTGATTATATTGCTTGTTTTTGCTGTATTAGGAATCGCAGTTACAGCTGGGATCGTATATATTGAACGGGCACAACGCCGTATTCCTGTTAACTATGCGCAAAAGCAGCAACAAGGTCGAAAAATATATGCAGATCAGCAATCGCATTTGCCGTTAAAAATTAACATGGCAGGTGTTATTCCAGCAATTTTTGCAAGTGCTTTGTTAATGTTTCCAGCAAGCTTAGGTCAATGGGTAGGTAATTCTTCTGATCCGAGCTTATGGCAGCAATTCTTACAAACTATGTCGTTGCAATTAGCACCAGGTCAACCTTTGTATTTAATGTTATTTGGCGCTATGATTATTTTCTTCTGTTACTTCTATACGGCTTTAGTTTTCAGCCCTCGTGAAGTTGCAGAAAATTTGAAACGTAGTGGCGCATACATACCAGGAATAAGACCAGGGTTGCAAACCCAACGTTATCTTGATCATGTTTTAAATCGTTTAACCTTTATTGGGGCGATTTATATGACTGTTATATGTTTAATGCCTATGTTGATACAGTCTTCATTTGGCGTTCCATTCGGTCTTGGTGGTACCTCGCTTTTAATTATGGTAGTCGTAGTGATGGACTTTATATCGCAGCTACAGGCTCACTTAATGACACACCAATATCATGATCAAACACTAATTAAGTAAAATGTCATTACTATCGTTTTATGCTAAGTGTTTGTTCACTAGGAGAAAATTATGAAAGTTCAAGCATCTGTAAAAAAGATCTGTGGTAGCTGTAAAGTTGTTCGCCGTAAAGGTAAAGTACATGTTATCTGCAAAGCTGAACCACGCCACAAGCAGCGTCAAGGTTAATTGCATTTATGTATTCAGCTCTATTACGAATACATTTATAGAATAAACTTGAATAATTATGGCGGATGAGTTATCATCCGCCACTTGCCGTCGTTTGCGACATATTTAATAGACGTTTTATGTAGTATTTAAATACGATTTGTTAGATAAATGTCTGAATGACAAAAATCTGAAACATAAGCATTACATTAATTGTATGCTCATTTTCACAACTGGAGAGAAATCAATGGCTCGTATTGCCGGCGTAAATATCCCGGATAACAAGCATGCAGTGATTTCGTTGACTTATATTTTTGGTATTGGTCGCACAACCGCTAAGCAGATCTTAGAAGCGGTTGGTATTGCACCAACGACAAAAATCAGTCAATTAGATGACACGCAGCTTGATGCTATCCGTGCACAAGTTGGGAACTACATGACAGAAGGTGACCTTCGTCGTGACGTTTCAATGAATATTAAGCGTTTGGTTGACTTAGGGTGTTACCGTGGTATTCGCCATCGTCGTAATTTGCCTGTAAGAGGCCAAAACACTAAAAATAATGCTCGTACTCGCAAGGGTCCGATTCGTTCAATTAAAAGATAATTAACTTAGGAAGCTAAAAGATGGCAAAAGACACCCGTGGTCGTAAAAAAACGGCACGTCGTTCGGTATCCGAGGGCGTAGCCCACATTCATGCGTCTTTTAATAACACCATTGTAACGATTACCGATCGTCAAGGTAATGCATTGGCTTGGGCCACTTCTGGTGGACAAGGCTTCCGTGGTTCACGTAAATCTACACCATTTGCCGCTCAGGTTGCAGCTGAAGTTGCTGGTAAAGCAGCTCAAGAATATGGTGTAAAAAATGTCGATGTTTTGGTCAAAGGACCAGGACCGGGTCGTGAGTCTGCGGTAAGAGCCTTAGGTGCATTAGGTTATAAAATTAACAGCATATCTGATGTTACCCCAATCCCACACAATGGTTGTCGTCCGCCTAAAAAGCGTCGCGTATAAACTATTATTACCGTATATCTCGTCTTTATAAACGATTTATATACGGTGTGTGTATTAAGACGAAATTACCGTTACAAGTTACTATTAAGACGTAACTCAAGGAGACACAAGCATGGCCCGTTATACAGGACCAAAATTAAAGTTGTCACGTCGTGAAGGTACTGATTTACATTTAAAATCAGGCATTAAACCTTATGACGTTAAGACTAAAAAATCAGGTAGTGTACCTGGACAGCATGGAAATAGTCGTAGCAAAAGCTCTGAGTATTCTTTACAGCTTCGTGAAAAACAAAAAGTTAAACGTATTTATGGGGTTTTAGAGCGCCAATTTGCTAACTACTACAAAGAATCTGCACGAGCACGTGGTGCAACTGGTGAAAACCTGTTGCAAATGCTTGAACGCCGTTTAGATAATGTTGTTTATCGAATGGGTTTCGGCTCAACACGTGCAGAAGCGCGTCAGTTAGTTAGCCATCGCTCTGTTATGGTTAAAAAAGCCGGTCGTGATGAGTTTGTTCGTGTAAACATTCCTTCAATTCAGGTTCAAGATGGCGATGTTATCGCTATTCATGAAAAAGCAAAAGAACAGTTGCGTATTAAGAATGCTATTGAACTTGCAACTCAACGTGGTATACCAGAGTGGTTAGACGTTGATCATAGCAAGATGCAAGGTACATTTAAGCAAGCGCCAGATCGTACTGATCTACCAGCTGAAATCACCGAAAGCTTAATCGTTGAATTGTATTCTAAGTAAACGCAAATAATTATTAGATTAACTAATCGAGGTGACAATATGATGCTAAGTGCTACCGAGTTTCTAACGCCAAATGCCATTAATGTGGATGCGGTTGATGAAACCAATGCAAAAGTCACGCTCGAGCCGTTAGAACGCGGCTTTGGGCATACATTAGGTAATGCCCTACGTCGTATTCTTTTATCTTCATTGCCTGGTGCAGCAGTAATTGAAGCAGAGATTGAAGGAGTAGATCATGAATATTCTACTCTTGAAGGTCTGCAGGAAGATGTTTTAGATTTACTTTTAAATCTAAAAGGTCTTGCAATCACCATGCACGATCAAAATGAAGTGTTTTTAACCTTAGACAAAAAAGGGGCAGGCATAATTACTGCGGCAGACATTGATTTACCGCATAATGTTGAAATTGCTAATCCTGATTTAGTATTAGGTACTCTTGGAGAACGTGGGCATTTAAAAATGCGCTTGCGTGTGGTTATGGGTCGTGGTTATGAGCCTGCTAACTTACGCCGTGAAGACGGTGACACAAAAGCTATTGGTCGTTTAAAACTAGATGCTAGTTTTAGTCCAGTTTCACGTGTTGCTTACCAAGTTGAAAACGCTCGTGTTGAACAACGTACTGATCTTGATCGCTTAATCATTGAGCTAGAAACCAATGGTACAATCGATCCAGAAGAGGCAATTCGCAAAGCGGCAACGATTCTGCAGCAACAGATCTCAATCTTTGTAGATCTAGAAGCAGAAGAAACGCCAGAACCTGTGAAAGAGAAAGAAGAAGTTGACCCTGTCCTATTACGTCCAGTGGACGACTTAGAACTAACGGTTCGTTCAGCCAACTGTTTGAAAGCTGAAAACATTTACTATATCGGTGATTTGGTACAGCGTTCTGAAACAGAACTCCTGAAAACCCCAAATCTTGGTAAGAAGTCATTGACTGAAATTAAAGACGTATTAGCGTCTAAAGATCTTGAACTGGATATGCGCTTAGAAAATTGGCCACCAGCAGATCTACGTGTTGATGATCGTTTTTCTTATCGTAGCCGTTAACTATTAAGGATATTTGACCATGCGACATCGTAAGAGTGGAGTTAAGCTGGGTCGCACCGGCAGCCATCGTAAGGCCATGTTCCAGAACATGACAAACTCACTGTTTGAACATGAACTGATTAAAACAACTGTACCAAAAGCTAAAGAGTTACGTCGTGTAGCTGAGCCTTTAATTACTATGGCAAAAGAAGATACGGTTGCTAACCGCCGTTTGGCTTTCAGCCGTATGCGTAATAAAGATATGGTTGGAAAGTTATTTGGTACGTTAGCACCACGCTATCAAGACCGCCCAGGTGGATACTTACGTATCATCAAATGTGGTAATCGTGATGGTGATAACGCACCAATGGCTTATGTTGAGCTTGTAGACCGTGACTAATTATTAGTTAAGTTTATAGTTATACTAAAACCTCAGTTGCTCTATTAATTGTAGTGAATACACTATTAATAGAGCAACTGAGGTTTTTTAGTATTAAACTTTCATTACTGCTAATTTAGTAATTTGTTCCTAGTATTAGTGACAGTGTATTGGATGATATACATACATTCATAAACCTGATAATGATAAAGTGAGCTCGAGCTATGATTAAGCTATTGAGTTGTCTTGCTCTGATGATCTATTTATGCTGAATAAATGTTGGATCTAGGTTTATTATTCCACTAGCTCTGATACATCTCCCGCACCTTGACGGATTAGAGTAGGTGGAAAATCTGTCATATCGACCACAGTAGTTAGTTTAGTGGTTAGAATGCCTGCATTGACTAAAACGTCAACTTGATTACTAAGCTTCTCTTCGATATCAAATGGGTCATCTAGAGACAACTGCATATCAGGCATAATAAGTGAACTTGTTAGAATAGGTTCGCCTATTCCCTGTAAAAGCATTTGTGCAATTGGGTTTGAAGGCACCCTAATACCAATGCTTTTTTTCTTTGGGTGTGATAGTTTCTTAGGTACATCCTTTGTGGCATTCAAAATAAAGGTTATCGGTGCAGGAGTAATAGCCTTTAACGTTTTAAACTGTTGGTTATCTACTGTAGCGTAAGTCGCAATCTCGCTCAAATCTTGACACAGTAATGTGAACTGATGATTATCATCGAGCTGCCTTATTTGTTTAAGTTTTGCTAAGGCATTTTTTGAACCAATTTTGCAACCGAAAGCATAACTGGTATCCGTAGGGTAGATAATCAATAAGTCATTATGCAACGCCTCAACGACTTGTTTAATCAGTCTTGGTTGTGGATTACTTGGATGTATATATAAGGTTTGCATGGGGTACCTTCAATAAAATAATTTTTAACTACTCAGACATAATACTATGGTCATATTGCTTTATTGTCTTGTTTATATCATGACATAAATGTGAAAGTACAGTTAATAGCTTTTTTGCGTTAAGTGGTAAGAAATCGGGATTTTTTATAAATATTTGCGCTTGGTGGTAGACGTCTATTACAAAAGTGCTTTTGCTAGTATCAAAGTTTGCATTCAGGTTATCTTGTGATGCCCGAAACTCTTTACCGCATGTTAGAGTAAATAAACATTCTAGAGCTTGCGGTTTTATCTCGACACGTTCAAATGCCCTTTGTTGGGCTTCGCTACGACCATCTGGTGTATACCAGTAGCCAAAATCTGGTAGGCTTCGACGTTTGACCCCTGCAATGCACCAGTGGCTGATTTCATGTAGTGCACTAGAGAAAAACCCATGTGCAAATTCTAATCTAGCGGGTTGGGTTTGTGTGGCGGGAAAGTATTCTGGTTCATTTTTTCCACGAGTGAGTACAACATTGTGTGCTCTAAATGTCTGATTAAAAACTTTTATTAGCCAATCGACTTCAAGTATCTCAATGTCTTTTCTATAACTTTGCTTAGTAATGTCATGAGATTGGCGTCTTTTATTTTGAATATCCTGCCATAGCTTAGCTAGCTCTCTTACAGACTTTTGATCATTAACGCTTGAGGTTGAAGTAGCAAACATAAAATGTGTATGCTCGAGTTTAATATGGGTAGTGGACGAGTAAGACAAATAATCTGTTAATCTACTAATAGGTAACTCATTAAAATTAATATTTGACATAGTAGGCATTGTAACTGGTAAAAGAGTTTTTTTAAGGAGATAGCGTTATACAGTGCGAGTAGCGACCTGTTTAAAAATATTAATATACATTGCTATAAGGACTATCTGCATTATATAGCTTACAATAGTGCTATATCTGTATTATTTGAAAATCGTGAGATGACATTATGTTAACTAAGAATGTGAAAAAAATGAACGCTTTCCAAACGGCTGCTAAATCTTCCTCCAATAACGTTGAAGAAAATTTACCAAATCATATTAATCTGGAAAAGTGGCAAGACGTGGGATATAGCTGGTATGGTACTATCATACCTAGAAATATGCCACGTTTGGCGAGTTCAGTGCCTGCCAAATATTTAGATGAAACCATTGATCTAAAGTTTGAGATGAAAAAAATAGGTCAGTTGCTGACATTAACAATGGATTTCTCAGGTAAGATTTGGGTAATTTGTCAGCGTTGCCTAGAACCTTTAAACATAGATGTAGGTCATCACAATCAATTGGTTTTACTGGAAAATGAAGCGCAAGAGAGTCTGGTAGATGAATCAGATGATTATTTATTGCTTGATGAACTCTTAGATAGCTATGCAGAGAATAAAAAAGGTGAACGTTTGTTACCCATTGCAAAGCTTATAGAGGATGAATTATTACTGGATGTTCCTTTATCGGCGAAACATGATGATTGTGAAATGGCAGTAGAACAGGTAGGGGATATTATTGAAGAAGAGGCAGAAAGTCCGTTTGCCGCATTGGCAGAATTAAAAGGCAAACTGTGAGTTAGAATGGTTGTGTGATTAAAGTCGATGTATAAGAACAATAGTAGAATTGCCCCTTTATTTAATGGAATAAAAAGCGTATAATCCCTCGTTTATTATTCCCAGATTTTAACCCTATTTGATTTTTAATAAGAGTTTCTCTTATTTTGGTCAATAGAGAACTCATTTTTGCTAGATGAGCGTTGCTGTATTTATACTTGGTGGCGCTAAAAGCATGTTTTAGAATAGGAGCTAGTCCCATGGCTGTTCAAAAAAGTCGTAAAAGTCGCTCACGTCGTGATATGCGTCGTTCACACCACCATATGGAAGTTGCAGAGCTGAGCATTGATGCCACTACAGGTGAAAAACATCGTCGTCATCATATGACTAAAGATGGATTTTACCGTGGTCGCCAATTGTTTAAGGCAAATCAAGACGACTAATTCATAAATCATTTTTATGATTGAGTTTCATATAAGAGCCAAGCTTATCTAATGCGAACGTGTCATTAGGAAGCTTGGTTTTCTTATTTTTAATGATACATATATAAGATATATCTAGTTGAGTCTTATAAATTAGATATTATGTTACCCTTATATACTATGATAGGTATATTATTTATAAGGTGTGTTGTTTAACTCCGCCTTATATCGGATCTAAATTGAACAAACTATTCTAAAATATAAGTAGGCAATAAAATGTCGATATCACAGTCGCAACCAGTCAAAAAACAAGCTTCATCGGATTTACCTCGGCGTATCGCAGTTGTTTTCCCCGGACAAGGATCTCAAACTGTGGGTATGCTATCTGAGCTAAGTGAAGAGTATCCGATAGTTAATGCCACGTTTCAAGAGGCTAGCAATGCGTTGGGGTTTGACTTATGGGAAGTTTGCCAAGATGATGTTGAGCTGGGTAAAACAGAAAATACACAGCCTGCTTTATTAACGGCAAGTATGGCTATTTGGCGCATTTTAGAAGCGCAAGCTGATATTGAGCCTTTATTTTTGGCAGGTCATTCACTTGGTGAGTATAGTGCGCTGTGTGCAGCAGGTGCTATAAGTCTAAGTGATGCTGTTAAATTAGTCCATGCTAGAGGCAAGTTAATGCAGGAGGCTGTGGCCGATATTGATGCGAAAATGGCCGCTGTACTTGGTTTAGAAGACAGTCAGGTCACCAGTATATGTGAACAAGTTAAGAGTAGTAGTGATGAGTATATCGTCAGTGCCGCTAATTTTAATAGCCCTGGTCAAGTGGTGGTTGCAGGCAATGAGCAAGGTGTAGAGGCACTAATTGAGCAGATTAAGGCCATGGGTAAAAAAGTCGTGCCCCTTAAAGTGAGCGTTCCCTCACATTGTGCTCTAATGGAGCCAGCCAGCGACGCTTTAGCAAAAAAACTCAAAGCAAGTGATATTAACTTACCTAGAATACCGGTAATTCAAAATCGTAATGCCGCTGTTGAAAAGACGGTTACCAATATTACCCAAGCACTAACTGAGCAGTTAAGTATGCCTGTGCTTTGGACGCAAACCATGCAAAATTTAGCAGATAAACATATAAACTTGTTAATCGAATGTGGTGCAGGTACGGTGTTAAGTAATCTTGCAAAAAGACAAGAGACACCTATTGCAAGTTTTCCTACAGATAAGCCTGCACGTATAATTAAATTATTAGAGGAGTTGTCATGAGCCGTACTATTACATTGGTAACGGGCGCTAGCCGAGGGATTGGCAAAGCAATTGCTAAGCGATTTGCAAAAGAAGGTCATTTTGTTATTGGTACTGCAACTACTGCCGAAGGGGCGCAATCTATCGATGATTATTTACATGATGCTGGTGGTATTGGCAGAGCTTTAAATGTCAATGACCCTGAGCACATTGAGAAATTATTTGAAGAAATAGAAAGCGTTTATGGTAGTGTTCAGGTATTGGTAAATAATGCTGGTATTACTAAAGATGGGCTTCTCATGCGTATGAGTAGTGAGGACTGGGATACAGTTGTTGAAACCAACCTAACCTCTATATATCGCATGAGCAAGCGTGCTATGCGTGGTATGATGAAAGCTCGTAAAGGCCGTATTATAAATATTACTTCTGTGGTTGCACAGATGGGTAATGCTGGTCAAGCAAATTATGCAGCTACCAAAGCAGGTGTAGAAGGTTTTAGTCGTACGTTAGCTCGTGAGATTGGTTCACGTAAAGTCACTGTAAACTGTGTGGCACCTGGTCTGATTGAAACAGATATGACTGATGAGCTAGATGAGCGTTTATTAAACTCTATGCTTGATGCTGTACCAGCAGGTCGTTTAGGTCAACCTGAGGATGTGGCAGCGGCAGTCTCTTTCTTGGCAAGTGATGAAGCAAGTTATATTACGGGTGCTGTTTTACCTGTTAATGGTGGCATGTATATGTCATAGCCCCTGTATTACAAAGGCAAAATTACAACTAAATAGCCAAACTGTCAAAAAAATTGCTAATCGGCTTATAAAAAGGTTAGTAATAAGTAAATCCTTTTGATACAATGAACACTTGTAAACTAAACTATAAGGGATGGTTGTCAAGACCATTTCGTTCGTCATAGTTACAATATTATCAATATTATAATTATGCTTTAAATTGAGTAAGGAGACTTTCATGAGCGATGATATCGAGTTAAAAGTAAAGACTGCAGTAGCTGAACAACTGGACATTAATGTTGAAGACATTAGTAATGATGCTTCATTTATGAATGATTTAGGTGCAGATTCTTTAGATTTAGTAGAACTAGTAATGTCATTTGAAAATGATTTTGATATCACTATCCCTGATGATGATTCAAGTGAAATCACAACCGTACAAAAAGCGATTGATTACGTTAAGTCAAAGCTGTAACTTTATCTTAATGGATATCTATAGTTTTGGTAAGTAAGCCTATCGTTTAAAAGCGTGTTAACGCTTGCTAAACCACGATTTATCGTGGTTTTTTTATGGGTGGTTTTTTTATGGATAGTGTTTATGTATTTTTCGGTAATTAATAGGTGTAATTTGCAGAGCAAAACCATATTTTTCCCAGAGCAAGATCATATTTTTACTGAAAAATAAATTAGCATTATTAAAGCCACTAATATATTACAGACACTAAGTTGTTAATTTAGCGTTATTGGGCCTAAGTTTACTCATTTTAGATCAATCCAATACATCTATTTATGCGTAGATGCCTTATGAAGTACCTTTAAGGGCAAATATTTTGACTATAGTAGACACAAGATGTGTAGCTCTCTATATAGTCAAATAAAGTAGAATTAATAAAATGTAACAATACGCTACATTTGGATAGTGATTATTCTATCCGTTATGGCTATACTTTTAGTTGACAAGTTAAAAAACTTATATCACTAGCCAGTCTTATTAATTATTTATAATAAATATATGATTAATATTGGCTTAATTAATAACTTAATTAATAAAAAGTAATAGGAGAAATTTATGGGAATTTTTAGTTTCGCAAAGGACATCGGCGATAAAATATTTAACCGCGATGAGAAGAATCCAGAGTCAAAAGCTGACTCTAATACCCCAGAATCTAGCGAACCGTCAGCTCAATCTGTTGCAAATCTTTTGTTAAAGCGTATTCAGCAGCAAAATCTTGATATTAGTGATCTTAAAGTCAAATATAATGGCAGCACCGATACTGCTGAAATAAGCGGTAGTGCAGCAACTCAGGCAGATCGTGAAAAAGCCATTATCGCGATTGGTAATGTTCAAAACGTTGCTAAAGTTATTGATAATATCGATATTAAAGATGATGCCCCTGAGTCGACAATGTATACGGTTAAGTCGGGTGATACATTATCAAAAATTTCTGCAGAAGTTTATGGGTCAGCAAATGAATATAATAAAATTTTTGAAGCCAATAAACCAATGCTGACTAGTCCAGATAAAATTTATCCCGGTCAAGTCTTACGTATTCCTAAGCCATAATTTGATTTATTATTAAATTCTGTATTTATATTTAATAGTTAAGTAACTAAAATAAAACTAAAGTAATAAGTTAATCACTAAATAATCAACTCTTCACAAAAAACAGTGAGTTGAAAGATAGTGAGTTGAAAGTTACTTAATTAACGCTTTATATAGAAGGGCATACACTTATAGTATGCCTTTTTTTATGGGCATATTTTATAAGTGATGATAGGGATAACTACGTTTTGTTGGTAGATGCCTGTTTAGTTAAAAAAACTGTTTATTCTAGTGAAGAGCATTACAAATTAGGCAACTTTGTGGTTAATTGGATTTGTATTTAGATCTTATATTAAACATGGCATGGGACAAGGCTTATAAAATAAAGTTTACAAACACAGTTAACTAAGCCTGCTTATTTTTAGCGCTTTGCTGATCAATTGCCCAAATTATGTGTTCATCGAGCATGTCATTAATTTGTCCTAATCGACGTTTTAATGCGCTAAGATATTCAGGGTTATATGGGGCATTGCCCAAACCTATAGATATATTGCGTAAAAAATTTATGTAACCCGTCCGTCTTATGGGGCTTCCCTGAGTACGCTCGAGGAACTGTTCCTCGCTCCAATTCCAAAGCTCAATGAGTGTGCTATTATCGAGTCCGTGACGGGCATGAAAGTCATCAATAACAGTAACTTTAGCATAACGATTCCAAGGACAAATTAGCTGACAATCATCACAACCAAAGATGCGATTTCCAATAGCTTCCCTGTATTGCTTATCAATGGCACCATCATGTTCAATCGTTAAATATGAAATACAGGCATTAGCCTTCAGTTGATAGGGGGCAGTAATCGCTTGAGTCGGGCATATTTCTATACACGCTGAACAACTGCCACAGTGTGCTTGTACAGGCTCATCTTCTGGGAGGGTAAGGCTCAAAAATAACTCGCCCAATACAAAAAAAGACCCTGCTTGCTTATTAATCAGTAGTGTATGCTTACCTGTCCAGCCCAGCCCGGCTGCATCAGCTAGCGGCCGTTCAAAAATAGGTGCTGAATCACTAAAGGGTCTAAATATAAAGGGGGCATCCGTATTGATGTCAAGGTGCTGCCATTGCGGGAGCATCTGTTCAATAGACAGAGCCAATTTTTTTAGCCTAGCACGCATGATTTTATGATAGTCACGACCACGAGCATATCGAGCGATAATCGCATTGTTTGGTCGTGCATTATCTTGCACAGTGCGTGGTTTTGGTGGTATTTGAAGATAATCCATACGTACAGATATTATGGTACGAGAGCCTTCGACTAATAATGAAGGATTGGCACGCTTATCGTGATTTTTTTCAAGAAAGGTCATTTGACCATGATTGCTTTGAGCCAGCCAATCCCTTAATCCTTGCATTTGACGCTTGAAAACGGGGTTATAAACACTCACAAAACCGCAAGTGGCAAACCCTAACTGCTGAGCTTGCTCACGAATCCAAGCTTTAACATCTTCTGGATGACTAAAGGCATTGGTTTTAATCGAATGGTCAGATTTTGGGTTAGACATAGGGTAGAGCTCAAAGCATCAGGATAAAAGAGTATGATAAGCTATAGTGAGTTATTTTTAAAAGGTAAGAGTTCAAATAACGGTGTTACCGTTAACCAACCAATAAGGTTATCAGTACATTAAACCTTACTACCTTAATATAAAGGGGAGAAAATGAAATCTAATGCTAATGCAATTAATAAAAAAATGACACCTTTATATACACCAAGCCAAGTTTATGCTATTGAAAAGAAATGGTTTGAATCTGGTAATGCTAGCTTTGGGTTGATGCAGCAAGCAGCGTGGCAAATGGCGATGTGGATATATACGCATAATAATAAAAATCTTAAAGGCTATGTATGGGTTGGTAGTGGGAATAATGGCGGCGATGGCTGGCTTGTAGCAACTTATCTTAAACAATTAGGTGCTGATATCCGCGTTATTGAAGTCGGACAAGTAACCAGCGATGATGCGAAGTTAGCGCAACAGAGAGCGCAAAATAAGGGTATTGAGAGTATAAGTTTCGAGCAAATTATAGAAGATAAGCACAGCCTAAAATATGAACAGTTTGCTGATGCGACCCTATTTATAGATGCATTATTTGGTATTGGTTTAGATAGAGCGCCTACGGGTAGTTATGCTCAAGCGATTCATACCATTAACGAAAATGCGAAGCTATTCAACATTAACATAGTGGCGATTGATGTGCCAAGTGGGCTGGTTGCCAGTACGGGACAGGTATTTAATGACTGTGCCGTAAAAGCAGACAGCACATTATGCTTAGTGGCACGTAAGATTGGGTTACATATCAAAGATGGTGTCGATTTTAGCGGTAATGTGGTGGACCTTCCTCTTATTCCAAGCGTCCTTGAATATAAACCAGCTGCTAGATTACAGTATATGGCGCAAGTTATGACTAAGCGAAATAGTAACTCTCATAAAGGTAGTTTTGGGCATGTGCTAATTATTGGCGGTAATCAAGTTGATGGCTCACAAGGGATGGGCGGTGCAGCCATATTATCCGCATCGAGTGTATTTGTGGCAGGTGTGGGTAAGTTAACCGTTGCCTGTCATGAGGCGTTTCATGGAAGTTTGATTACCACATTACCTAATGCAATGACTATTGATTTACATGATATTAACGGTGTCACGCGTCTTATTGAGCAATGCGATGTGGTCGCTATTGGTATGGGGCTTGGGCGAGATGATAAAAGCCAAGCTTTATTCGATGCGTATTTAGAATCTGCCATGTTGGCAGGAATAGATATAGTGATTGATGCAGATGGCTTTTATCATTTAGCAGAGCTAGTAAGTCAACAACCTGAATTAAAACAGAGGCTTGCTTCATATTCTGGCAGTTCAGATAATGATCAAAACTCGCCTAAAATATATTACACGCCACACAGTGGCGAGGCGGCAAGACTGATAGGTAATGATGTTAAGACTGTCGAAGCCAACAGATTGGATGCAGTGAAAAGCTTAGCGGATAGTTATCAAGGCAATTGGCTCTTGAAGGGTGCAGGTTCAATTGTTATTGAGCAAGATGAGGTATATGTGTGCGGTGCAGGTAATGCCGGAATGGCCACAGCAGGGATGGGGGATGTGCTGTCTGGACTAGTTGCAGGTTTATTGGCTCAGAAGTCTATGTTCGGGACAGTGCATGACAGAAAGTGTAGCAGCTTACAACAAGCAGTGATGATCCATGCTATGGCAGGAGATAAGTTAGCGGATAAAGTAGGCGAGTGGGCAGTTCAGGCTAGCGATATGCACAGCATGATAGGGCAGGTGTTGAAAGAGTTAACTTAATATTGTTAATTTATATCATCAAAAAGGTATGAGTTTTCAAGCATATACCTTTGGTACACTGTTGAATTAAACGCAATAAATTAACTTGTTTAAATTTAAAGCAGCGACTAAAACCAGTGTAAGTTATTCAAGTAAGCTCAGCCAGCGGGTTAGACTGTTAGGTTAGACCCTGCGAATTTCTTTTTTAAAAAAGGTATGAGAGTCAGATTGCTTGTCCCGTACAGTATTGGTCGATCAGCTTTTGATAATTTTCACGTTTTAGCTCAATCTCACGATTGCTTAAGTATTTGCGACCACCATTGGCATCTAATTCGTATATGCGACCACCAGAGTTGAGATTGGTCAAATTATTACGCAGTGATTGACAACGTTGGGCATTATCTTTTAACTCTTGTTCGATGGTTTGCTGTTGAGATAAAACGTTTGATTGAGCTGCAGGGGGGGTGGTCTTCCCAGCTAATTCACCAGCATCCAACTGTCGTCCGTTGCTACGTAGCTCTATAATTTCCACTTCATTTTTGGAACCCTCTGGTGGAAATTGTGAAAACTTAACTTCGCCAAATTTACCAATAGACTTATACACCGTTGTCGTCGTGGCACTCGCAGGAGTGAGCATGGCAATGAAAGCTATAGCCATTGTAGTTGTTTCAAAAAGCTTTTTTAATGGTACTTTTAATGGGACTAGAGTCATGCGCTTAACCTATAAATTAGTCAAAAGGGTCAATTTGTTATCACTTACTTATGATTTGAAGCTCTTCGTTTATGCACCTAATCCTGCACACAGGATATAGCCACTTAATGGATTGTAAGATATATTGAATCATAAATGAACGGTCAATGGTTGTTTTTTTAAATGAAACGATCAGCTAAATTTAAATTTGGTTTTAGTCACATAAACCCAAACATCTTAGTAGCGTTTAATACTTTGATCTTTAGATATGACCTCTTGATGAATTGGGAAGTTGTCGTGAGACCTAAAGTTTTTTCGGTCATTAAAATAATGGGTTAATGTTCGCCTAACCGCCTCAAAGGCGATATCATTCCAAGGGATGTCTTGTTCACTAAATAAACTGCACTCTAGGCTTTCAGGCCCTACATCATATTTACCATCCTGCAAATTAGCCAAATAAAGGGTATAAATTTGTCCAATGTCTGGAAGATCGTAGATACAGTATAGGTTTAAATTTGTGGCAATAGCATCCGCTTCTTCAACAGTTTCACGTGCAGCCCCTTCTGCAATGGTTTCACCAATTTCCATGAAGCCAGCAGGAATTGTCCAAAACCCATATCTGGGTTCAATAGCACGACGACACAACAGTATTTTATGATCGTGAACAACGAGCGCACCGCTAATGACTTTTGGGTTTTCGTAGTGAATGTGATGGCAGCTTGGGCAAACTAAGCGTGGCTTATGATCGCCTTCAGGAATTTTTTGCTCCGCTTCGTGACCACATTGTAAGCAGTACGCCATAAGAGTGTCCTTTTGTATATTTTCACTATTTTAATCTATGTTTAATCAGTATCTTAAACAAGGGTCTTAAAAGTTATTGATCAGGTTATATTACATTTAAGTTAGAATTAGAGTGTCTTGAGTGACTGAGACGAACAATCATCACGATAGCATACTTAATATGAATCCGTTAGGCTAGGGTAACAGTAAGGCAGTATAAATGACCTATGGCAAATTATCGCAAAAATAGTTCACCTCTCACCTCGCTTCGTCCACTTTCACATTCGTTAAGATTTGACGAGTTGGCTGTGGCCTTGCCTGAACATATTGATACGCCTATTTTGAAAAAACTAGCGCTTAATGTTCAGGCGCATATGTTTGTAGCTGAGCAGGTTACTGCGCAATCTTATGATGGCAATGCACTCACGCAAGATTGCGAGATTAGTTCTGCTAAAGCTATTTTAGACTATTTACTTGATACTGTGAATGCAGATGCCTCGGTGTTGGTGGCTATTACCAATGAGGCATGTCCTAAGGTACTACTTACGCGGCGTGCTGGCCACTTAAATGCGCACGCAGGTGAGGTGTCTTTTGCTGGTGGTAAATATGACGAAGCTGATCATAATAATGTGGTTACTGCATTGCGTGAAGCCTGTGAAGAAACAGCGTTGCCACCCAGTAAAGTACAGATTGTTGGGCAACTGCCGACACAGATATCAAAGTCCGGTATGAGCGTGCGCCCGATCGTGGCGTTGGTTGAACCTAACATAACTTATGTGCCAGAGCTGGGTGAGATAGATCGTATCTTTTGGGCAGATCTTGACACGTTAATAAAGCAGCCCACCACTGAATATCAAGTAGATTATCAGAAAAATGGTCAAACTGTTGAACTATTAACCCCCTGTTGGACTATAGATAATGAAACCGTCTGGGGGCTAACAGGTCGCATTTTAGCCAGTTTATTAGAAATTAGCTTTAATGTTGAAATAGAGTGGTATTATCGTTTCTTAAACTCGTCAAATGATACCTATTTAAATCAGTAGCCCTAACTGAGTAGTACTAAAGTAAGTAGCGGCCTATGATTCAAATGCTCAAGCTGTCCTAAGATAAAATATTTTTCCCTTTTTATATGCTAATTATTTTATATGCTAATTATTAGGACTACGTATTAGCCAGTACAGAAATAGTCCCTGTATAAATATCAATTATTTTATTGTCGCCATTAGTATCTGTCAGCCTCAAGCTACCATTTGGGTTGATGCCAGAAGCCTTTCCATATGTGGTTTTATCATGCTGTTGAATGATAAGATGATGGCCAGTCAGTACATTCATTGCAGCATAATCGTTCATAAATTGATGGATGCTATATGGGTCGATAGTGAATAGATTATATTGATTAATGGCGCGTAGAATAGTGGCGCTAATAGGCAGATATAAATCTTCAGGTCTCAGAGTCTCCTGCATCAATTCTTCTAATATTTGATTTAAGCTAATAGTCTGATAGTCCATTCCTTCTTGCGTTACCTTATTAAGCTTGGGGGCATTATCTACGTTTAAACCCACGCCAACCACAACCCCAGTAAGACGACTGTGGGTCAAAACTGGCTCAATTAGAATTCCCGAAAGCTTGTTAAACATGAGTGTGTTTTGTGTGCATTCACTGTCAAAATTCCGATCAGGTTTATCTAAACGTCTATTAAGGTTATAGAATCCCACATCGTTTGCCCATTTAACGCCAATAGTTTCAAAACCATTTTGCAGACGCCACTGATTTATTTGTTGAATAATAGGGAGGCGGGTTAAATGGCATCCCACGACTAAAGATAATAGCCCTGATAAAGGACTCTCTAACGGATGATAGACGGATAAATATACGTTCCCTTTAGGGGATTGCCAAGTTCGGTTGTGTTGACCACGCCCCTGAGTTTGACAACTAGCAGTGAGCATGTAGGGCAGAGTAACATCAATGTTTCCAGCTTTAATTTCCTCGATTAGCTGGCTATTAGTAGAGGGGCTAACGGGAACATGACGGTGGGCAATTTGATGTGAAAACGAGTTATACATTGACTGACCTTGTAAAAAGACTCAACAAACGGTTTAGTAATTTGGTATATATCATAAATACTAGCATATTAATATCGAGTTACTGAGCAAGTTTGTTATACTGGCGTACTGACAGGTTGAGACGGGCAAAACAATATGACAATGATAGTTTGGTTTGTTGTGGCTGGTGTATTTGCTGGTCTATGCGCTGGGTTATTTGGTGTTGGTGGCGGCATGATTGTTGTGCCAGCATTGGTCTGGATCTTTACCGCTTATGGGTTTGCTCCTGAGATTGTTGCTCATTTAGCCGTGGGCACGTCACTTGCTACCATTATGGTTACTTCCATCAGCTCGCTAACGGCACATCACAAGCGGGGTGGCGTGCGTTGGGAGGTTTGGAAAAACATGGCAGGCGGGTTAGTCATTGGTAGTTTGCTAGGTGCCGCAGTAGCGGATCAAATAAATGGCTTAATGTTGCAAGCTCTCATTGGCACAGCAGCATTAATGATTGCTTTTAAGATGTTGTTTTTATCCAATAAAGAGCAAGTTGGTAAACCATTACCTCCTGCACCTGCACAGTTTGGAGCAGGGTCTGGCATTGGATTGGCTTCAGCGATATTTGGTATTGGTGGTGGCAGTTTGACAGTGCCATATTTGACATGGGCAGGTTTACCTATGCGTCAAGCAGTTGGTACATCAGCCGCCTGTGGGTTGCCTATTGCGCTAGCTGGTGCCATTGGCTTCGCTTGGTTTGGTCAAGACGTCGTTAATCTACCAGAAGGTGCGATTGGTTTTGTCCATATTATTGCTTTTGTTTGTATTTCAGCTGCCAGTTTTATTACTGCAAAGCTTGGTGCTAAACTCGCACATCAATTGCCTGCAACGAGCTTGAAAAAAGCGTTTGGCGTATTACTGATATTTGCGGGTGGTCAACTATTGTGGTCGGGATTGCACGGTATGGGTATTGTTTAAGTCACTAAGTTATTTTAAGTACTTATCTATTTGGTTTAGCTGTTTAAATAGTTAGTTATTTAAGTGATTTTGATGTCATGGTAGGTAAGCAAACATAATAACTTAAGCAATTTATCAGTTTTTATCAATAGCATCTAGCCCTAGACGTATCCAACGTTTGGCCAATTCGTCTCTGTCGGTTAACATATTCCACAGCGCATCTTCGCTTAGTATAGAATATTCTTGACCTGAGCAATCGACACTTAAGTCACGTTTATGATCTTCCATCCACTGCGGGCTTTGGTAATACACTGTTAACTGATCAAATAGGGCTTCTGCTTCTAGCCATTGCTTTTGTGCTTCGGCTTGCTGGCGATATAAGTGGCACCATTGTTCGTACTTCTGCTGTAATTCTTGAGGATTATGTTTGATCATTTTGCTCTCTACTTCCTTTTGCTTTCTACTTTCGCGGTAATTCGCTATTAATCATGGGTTATGGATGCTGTTTTTGAGGTTTAGTAATTCTAGTAATAGTGCTGTTTGTTAAGAGCGGCGTTTCTGAATAACGGTATTTGTTAAGAGCTGTTCTTTTTAAGGTTTTTTAAAGAGTGTGTTATGTTAGGGCTTTTTTAGGTATTTCTATAGTTAATAATATGGGCGCAGAGATGAGTGATATCAATATAAAACCTCATTATTATTGTTACAAGTTATAAACTCTAAAAAAACGACACGATTTCAGGTAGAATAGCCACTCGTTTTTTTCGGTAAAGCATCCAATCATGCGTTTGAAATCTCTGAAGCTGGCAGGCTTTAAATCTTTTGCCAATCCAACCACTTTTAGTTTCCGACATGGTATTTCTGCCATTGTGGGCCCCAACGGCTGCGGTAAATCTAATGTCATAGATGCTATACGTTGGGTGTTGGGAGAGTCTTCTGCTAAGCAGCTACGTGGCGGAGCGATGAGTGATGTTATTTTTGCAGGAACGCAAGATAAAGCGGCAAAAAGCTTAGCCAGTGTTGAGCTGACATTTGAACACACTCAGGATGAGCAAACAGGCATTCGCCATGAGCTAAATATATATCATGAGTTATCCGTGCGTCGCCAAGTCAATATTGAAGGTAAGTCTGATTACTTTATTAATGGTACGAAATGCCGTCGTCGAGATGTGGTAGATGTGTTCTTGGGTACGGGGCTTGGGCCACGCAGTTATTCCGTTATTCAGCAGGGTATGATTGGACGTATTGTAGATTCAAGCCCGCTGCAATTACGTGAATTTATTGAAGAAGCAGCAGGTGTATCACGTTATCAAGCAAGGCGTGAAGAGACTCAAAAAAAGCTTGCCAAAACGCGTGAAAACTTAGATAGATTAAGCGATATTGAAGCTGAGCTAACTCAGCAGAAAAATAAACTTGCCAAGCAAGCGCAAAGTGCCAATGAATATCAGCAAGTCGTTGATGAATTGAACAAAGCTAAGCAGCAGTTAGCTATTTTGCAATTGCATCAAGCGAAGTCTACCCAGATGCAGTACAAAGCACTGCAAGATGAGTTGAGCGCCGAAGTTGAGACATTGTACGCTACAATGGAAAAATCCAAAGTGAAGCTTGGTAAGTTAAATGAGCGTATGGTGCAAGAACAGTGGCTGAAAGATAAGGCTCGAGACAGATTGCATGAACAAGATCTACAGAGGCAACAAAGCGAGCATAAACTTGCAACGATAAAAGAAAAAATCAGTCAACTTGAGCGTCGCTTGCAAGCTAATAGTGATAGACAAGCTCAAAGTAAACAAGACGTAATCAAACTAAAGAAGCAAGCTAAAAACCAAGCGGATATTATTGCCGTATTAACGCCAAAGCTTGAGCAGCTGCAAAAACAAAAGCAACACTATAAAGCGACGTTTGAGCCTGTGCAAGCAGAGTGGGAGGAGATCACAGCCAAAGTTGCCGACCTTGAAAGTCAAAAACGCAGTGCTGAGCAGCAGTTTGCCTTGGCTCAACAGGCGATAAAACGCTTGCAGTTTGACTTAGATAAATGGCAATCCAAAGAGCAAGCTTGGCAATTAGAAGCCAAAAGATGGCAGTTAATAGTTGATCAAGGTAAGCAAATTGCTCACGACTCAGCAACAAGCAGTTTAGCGGCACTAGAGACCAAAATTAGTAAGCTTGATACCGAGCTATCAAGCCTGACAAATCAGCAAGATGATATTGCAGATAGACTAGATATCGAGCAGCCTGCGCTGGATAGGCTTGAACAACAATTAACAGAAAATCAGACTAAATTTGCCCAACTTGAAAAGCAACATGCGACTTTGATGGGTGAATACCATACTTTACATGCCATTGTGCACCGCCAGATAATAGTGAAGTCCAATGTCTCAAAGCACGTATCTGATAGCGGAGATAACTCAGAGAATAGTGTGGAAGATAGTTTGAGCAGTCTCTTTGATCAGCTTGATACCTTACCAAGGCTACAGGAGACGATTGAGCTGACTGACGTAGGTAAGCAATACGCAGACGTGCTGGACAAATGGTTAGGTCTTTGGTTAGATAGTCGAGTGCTACAGGGACAAGATATAGGCATTAATAATGAGGGTGGTTTTAATTGGACAGAGCTACTCACTAATATATCAGGTTTGCCTGAAAATTTAGACTGGCCTGATAATAAAACTGAAAACTCTATACAACGTCTCATAGATAGATCGAATAGCGTGTTTTTAGTTGAACCTAATAAGGGGGCGAACGCCAATAGTGCACCGCAACTTGTTAATCCAAAAATTCAGCCAGTATCACGGCTCATTGCCCGCCCAAATCTCGCCATTTGGCATCACTGTTATTTGTATAATGATAGCAAGATGTCTGAGGGTATAACCGCCCAGCAAGATTTTGCCGAGCTGTTAAAGCAGTTACCGACAGGGTCACTTCTTTTAACCTGCTCTGGTTGGCTGATTACCCAAACCTTTGCTTTGCATTTGAGCAAATTAAATGGTAATGACCAAAATGAGCAGTTTTTAAGCGCTCGTATACAGCAGCAAGAGCGTCTGGCAGCTTTGGAGCAGTCTCTAAGTCTAGTTGAGAATGAAACAGAGATGCTTGCAAAAATTATTAAATCCAACAAAGCAGACCATGAACGATTAAAGGTAGTTAATGATGAGTTATCAGCACAATTTCATGCACTAACACATCGTCAACATGAGTTAAAGCAGCAGCGACTTGAACTCTTGGCAAAGCGAGAAGAATGGCAACGTGAGCATTCACATTTGCTACAGCGACGTCGTCAGCTCGATGCTGAACATGAAGTGTTGGAGCAAGAGCGTCAAGCGCTTGATGGTAAAGATGAGACCAGTTATAAATTAATCGATGAGCTAAACCCTCAGCTTGAGGCAGTACTCTTTCAGAAAGATGAACTTGAGCAGCAGCGTCAAAGCTTGAACGAACAAGAACAGCTGGATAATGAGGCTTATGCTCAGTTGCAACTCGAAAATAACAAGGCGGAGTTGGCGTCCTCTCATATCATGGCTCAATTACAGCAGTTGACTGCGTCGCTTGAGCAACTCAATGATAGGCATCGAAAGTTAGTAGAGGAGCTTGAAACCGCGCAAAATGAGCAACCAAAACTAGAAGAAATGCTCAAAGCTGATACGGACACTACCCAGCGACAAAAAGTTGCCTTAGAGGAGCATAGTGTACTCATTAAAAACCTAAGCGCTGAGATAACAGCTTTGCAACACCATCAGAATGAAGTGGCGCTCATCGTTAATAAGCATCAAACAAAGCTTGCGGAATACACCACCCATGTCGCTGTGGCGAATGAGCGGATTGAAGAAGCTAGTGAGCGGTTGGTAGCACTGGATGTTGATGTTAGCCCATCTACCATTTTGGCAGATTATGTTGTGCATGAGCGTGAAGTATCTGAGTCTAAACTGAAAGAGCTCCAATCTCATGAACAAAAATTAGCGGAAAAGCTAAGCACAATGGGTCCTGTCAATTTGGCAGCAGCATCTGAGCTTGCTAAAGTAGACGAGCGACTACTGCCACTGGAACAGCAAATTAACGACATTACTGGCAGTATGGACAAATTAGTGGATGCTATTGCTTCTATTGATGCGACAACTAAGTCGTTGTTTTTAGATACGTTGGCGTCAGTGAATGAGTCATTGACTGGACTGTTTACTAAAGTGTTTGGGGGAGGTCAAGCAAGTTTGACGCTGGTTAAAGATGAGACCTTAACTAAATCTGAACATTGGCGTGCCGGGCTTGAGTTAATGGCTCAACCAAAAGGTAAAAAGAACAGTAGGCTGGCCGTATTATCAGGGGGAGAAAAAACATTAACCGCCCTCAGCTTAATTTTTGCGATCTTTAAGCAGCATCCAGCACCCTTTTGTGTTCTTGATGAAGTTGATGCACCACTAGATGATGCAAACGTTGCAAGGTTTACTAACCTTATAAAAGAGCTTGCCAATGATGTGCAGTTTATTTTTATTAGCCATAATAAGCTGGCGATGCAAATTGCGGATGAGCTAAAGGGTATTACAATGCCGCAAGCAGGTATATCAACCCTAGTCAGTGTAAGTTTAGAAGAAGCGGAGAAGTATTTAGAGCCTACTGTCTAGGCATGTTATGCTAAAATCTACAAATATACGTTAGTATTAATACTAAAATATTAATACTAACGTATATTAGATTATTGATGACTGTCTTTACTTCAAGTAAGCGATCTTTAGTGAAGACACCCTTATTTAAACAACCAGTTAGCAAATGACCTGTATTTAGGTAGTTTTAGTTTGAGTAATTTGCATTTATATTTGTATTGTTTATTTATTGGCAAGGGATTAAACCCCCCCCTTATGTTTCTTTTGTCTAACAGACACCGCTTTAATGATATTAAGTTTGTGACAGTTGCTTTATCCTTTAATGACGAGTTACCTTAAGCGTGCTAGACTAATGTTATTTTTAATACTCTTTTTTAGGACACGAACATCATGACCACCGTACAATATATTTTAATTATCATTGCTGTTGTGATTATGGTGGTTGGCCTATTTATGATCATTCGTGGATTTCGCAATCGGAAAAATGCCGACCTTCCACAAGCTGCTATCGCTGAAAAAAATGGTATACCAATCGTTCCACGTCATGAACGCCATGTGGATAATGAGTCAGAAGTTGAAACGTTGCCCAGTCAACGACATCCAGAAGGCCACCTAGAAGATAAGCCAGTCATTAATACAGACCAAATTTCTCACGTCAATACTGCCGTTAACAGGGATCATTTTGACACACCAGTCAATGACCGTAGAGCTGGCGCAACTGGTAATTCTTCGGAGTATGAGTATGCTAATGAGCAAGAATGTGAACTAGGCAAAAACTGGCAGGAGCAGCAACAAATTGAAGACAACCAACTGTTTCAGTCAGCCTCTAAGCAAATTGGTAATACTCAACGAGATGACAGTCAGCCAAGTCATAGTTCACACAGTGATGAGGAGCATGATGATTTATTTTCGAGTTTTGCCTCAGCAACAGAAAACTTAATGCCCGTCATTGAAACTGTTGAAGAGCCTGAATTTAATCAAAACAGCCCAATGCTAGATCAGCATCTACTAGCAGCGGTAGATCAGGATCAAAATAGTCCACTAAATCACGCTGAAGAAAACATTAACATTACCTTAACCCCCCATAATAGCGCTGACACTATTCAGGGTTCAACGGTACTGTCGTTGGTTGAGCAATATGGCTTGAAGTATGGTGCAATGAATATGTTCCATCGTTATGAGAACAAAAATGGTACTGGTATACTGTGGTTTAGTATGATGGGTATGACTGATGACGGTATTGCTCCTTTTGATTTAAACTCATTACCTAATGCCACGTTTAAAGGGTTGGTGTTGTTTTTATCATTACCGCATCCAAAAGCGATGCAGGGCTTTGATAGCATGATGAGTATAGTGGGTCTTATCGCAAAACAATTGGATGCTCAAGTATTGGATGAAAACAATCAACCCCTTACTCGAGAGCGTAGACAGCAACTACGTAATCAAGTTCAAGAATATCATGCGGCAAGATTCTAGGTGGGTGGTTTAGGTTTATGGCTGGTTTAGCTTTAATAGGTCTTTTCCGCTGTAGCATGCTACTTTTTTAATAAGGGCTTCTTGCCAGTTGAAGCCATATATGAAATGAAAAACCATACCCTACGCTTGCTATAGGATAAGGTTTTTTTATACAGGCTATGCCCTTTAACCGCCACTTTAATGACTGATTATGCGATTTGGTTAACCAGATTAAGGGAGAGATGCTTCAGCGCTTTGGTAGCTTAGCTCCATGATATGCTCGGTAAGCACGCTTTATCCATACCAGAGTAAATGTCTGCAATTAATACTTTACTGCCGGTTTCAATATCTCATCCATATGCCAGTTTTGGCATCCCCTTATTGGTTTCAGCTCATATATAGCCGATAAGATGTGTGATAATATTCAGCATAATAATATTAATGGGCGAGTTTTCTGCTATCCGTTCTGCACACACGCCTTGCGTACGATGAACTCATCTCGCTTTGCTGGTGGCATAAAACCGTTAAATGCTTAGGTGTTTCTCGCATGGTCGACAGGTTGTGCACATAACAATCAACCATCTTTGGTTTTGGGCTAGAAATTCTGCATAGCGGCTTCGCATCGAGCTAAGGCTAAACTAAAGTTAATTTGTGCAGTGCGGTAGTTAATTTCAAATTTACCAGTACCAATACGGCAGACGGCGTTGCCCCACACCCACCCGCATTGACAATAATACATTCAATACGACCAAAGTCCTCATTAAGCTATAAATGCCTTAAATACAGACTTATAGACACTGCCATTTAAAGCTTTCCCTTCAACCCCTTCAACTTAGGCATTATTTACAGTTATTTATATGTCATGACTTATAATGGCCTTATTGCCATAAAACTTAGGCTGATTGTTCATTAGTATTTCAATATTTTGGTAAAAAATAATCGTATTTGACGAAAATCCATCTTATCTTTATCCTCATAATTGGTAGTATGTTATACATTTAAGGCATCACTTTTGCCGCTCATTAAGTAGTAGCTGTCCTATTTTAATAGCAGTTTTATAGTATTGCTCTAACGGTTTCATAGTAGTGCCATGTATGACAGCTTACACGGCCCATAAGTCTATTATTTTTGGCTCATGCCAGCCGTACCTTTTAGCTATACGATTTCCACCAAAAGATTGTAACGATATAAAAGTAGCCCTATTTGTTTGAGCCCTATTTGTTTGAGCCCTATGTTTTAAATCTTATGTAGATACCTGTTAAGTAAGTTGATAATAAAATGAATGATAATCTGACTGAGCAACAAACCAAAATAGTTGCAAAAATGCGTACCTTAATCAAAGAAGTGCGTCTGCATAATAACGCTTATTATGTGATGGATGAACCCACTATTAGCGATAATGAGTACGATCAACTGCGCCTAGCACTAATAGAGTTAGAGGAGCGCTATCCAGACCTAACCCAGCCCGATAGCCCTACTGCGAGTGTTGGCGATAAACCCTTACCCTCGTTTTCGCAGATTAAACATGATATTCCTATGCTATCTCTCGGTAATGTGTTTAAAAAGGAAGACTTAGGCGAGTTTATGCGCCGAGTGAATGACCGCCTAAGTGAGTCTGACAAAAACCCTGAGTACGAAGTAGAGTTAAAGCTTGATGGCTTAGCTGTGTCAATTAAATACCGCAATGGGCAATTTGAGCGAGCAATCACGCGTGGTGATGGACAAATGGGAGAGGACATTACTCAAAACGTAAAAACCATTAATAACCTGCCATTAATCATTGAAGAAATAAAAGACATAGACACCTTAGAAGTACGCGGAGAGGTGCTCATGCCAAAAGCCGGCTTTGAGAAGTTGAACCGACACGCCCTTGAGATGGGCGAGAAAACGTTTGCGAACCCTCGCAATGCAGCAGCAGGCAGTTTGCGTCAGCTTGACCCAAAAGTTGCAGACAGCCGCCCCTTGGCATTTTATGCCTATTCAGTCAACCAAGGGTTGCCAGAATCTATTGAACAACAGTCTGCTGCGCTTGCATGGCTCAAAGAGATTGGCTTTACAGTGAGTGCGGTAAAAGTAGTGCAGGATATTGAAGAGATCCAAGCCTACTATGACTCTATGATAGAAACACGCCCAAATTTACCGTTTGAAATCGATGGCATGGTCATTAAAGTAAATAACTTAGCGCTACAAAACCAACTGGGCTATTTATCTCGTGAACCTCGCTGGGCAACGGCCTATAAGTTTCCAGCCGAAACGGTAATGACCAAGGTCAACAGTATTGAATGGCAAGTGGGCCGTACAGGGCAAATTACCCCAGTCGGTAAACTTGAGCCCGTACAAGTGGGCGGCGTTACCGTCAGCAATGTGACCCTACACAATATTGGCGAAATACAGCGCCTAGATATTCGAGCAGGCGACACCGTTAGCGTACACCGAGCTGGCGATGTGATACCTAAAGTCACTCGGGTTTGGCATGATATGCGCCCCGAGGGTACACAGCCCGTGACCCTACCTAAGTTTTGCCCTGTATGTGATTCACCGGTCGTGTTACCAGAAGGCGAAGCACTAGCACGCTGTACTGGCGAGTTGTTTTGTCCGGCACAGCAACAAGAAGCTTTGATTCATTTTGTCTCTCGTAAAGCGATGGACATTGATGGTCTGGGCGAGCGGTGGTTGATAAGCTTTTTTGAGCAGGACATCGTAAAGAACGTTGCAGATATTTATCATTTGCACGAGCATCAAGATAGGCTACGAGACCTCGAAAAACTGGGCGAAAAATCAGTGAGCAACATGCTTAGCGCCATCGAAGCCAGTAAAGATACCACCTTATCTCGCTTTATATACGCGATAGGTATTCGCGGCGTTGGAGAAACAACCGCTCAGAACTTGGCACAATATTTTGGAGATTTGCCCGCTCTGATGGAAGCCAGTATAGAGGCCCTTGAAGCAGTGCCAGACATAGGGCATATTACCGCAGAGCAAATTCATAACTTCTTCCGTGCTGAGCATAATGTGGAGGTCATCGAAGCACTTATAGATGCAGGCGTGCATTGGGAAAAAATTGAGCAAGTGGTCACTGAAGACTTGCCTTTAAACGGCGAAACTTGGGTCATTACCGGTACCTTGGTAGAAAGCGGTATGTCCCGTGATGACGCCAAAGCCAAACTACAAGCCTTGGGTGCTAAGGTATCAGGTAGCGTTTCCTCTAAAACATCTGCTTTACTGGCTGGAGAGAAGGCAGGGTCTAAGCTGACCAAAGCAGAAAAGCTTGGGGTTCGAGTGGTTGAAGAGGCTGAGTTTTTGGCATTGATTAGCGACTAAGATTAGTTCGGGATTTATAACATAATACCGGAGGGAGTAGTAGCTAATCCCGCTTTCCCGCTACTATCTTGGCTTGCACGGGGGCAGGCGCTATTGGCAAGTGACGTTCCTGCTTTAACGATAACACCTCTTGCCAAGCGCCTGCAACCCCATGCTGCACCAAGTATATTCGCTACAATCGGGGCTAAACCGCTCTCATTTTCAAGATGCAACGATAACACTAAACAAATATATCACTTAACATCTAAGATGCTTCATCCTATCAATTACTTATTACTTAATAAGGCTACAAAGTTAATAAGGTTGGGCTGCTTTTTTGAAGTATATCAATTCTATTGATAGCAACTATTATAGTTAAAGAAGTCTAAAATGGTACAAGGCAACCGAGTGCAAGTACTACTGGAGTAGGCTTAACGAGGTTAACGCCGTAACCGTTTAGTAGTTCGCTGACTATAGCATAAAGACAGCACTTGCCATCTTTATTATTGCTATCTTTTTCTTCGCTAAACATTCCCAATCTCTACTGACTCACTTTTGCATCCGGTTTTATCTCAATTGGTAAAATCAAACCACGGGCGAACTTATTGGCAATCACGTAATTAAAAGTGCTGGAGGTCACATTAGGCGTGGTGTGAACAATCAGCCCTATGTTTTTACCATCGGTTAACTCGTGTGATACATAACTGTCGCCAAGCTGGGTCAGTAGCCCATCCAATGGCTCATTGCTGGCCATGCCAATAGTTAGACTATGCTGAGCCTCGCTCGGCGTTACTTTAAAATACTCGGCATACGATTTGACAGGATTGCTATCAAGTGCAAAGGGGTAATCAAAGTCAGCGCTATCGATAGCCTCGACATCTGAGTCAATTTGCGCCCAATCAATATCAATCGCTTTATTGCGAGTAGAACCGGGTGCCTCAGTGGATAAATCATTAAGTGACATTGTGGTATCTGAGTTTTTTATATCTGAAGTTTGTAAATCTGACTCAGCAGTACCATTAGCTTCCTTTGTGAGTTTTACGCTTGCTAGATGCTCAGTTAACTGGGCATCCTCTTCAACCTCTGCATTAGTCCTATCGGCTTGTTTGGAAGTATCACACCCAGAGAGCATGAGTGGCAATGTCGCACCAGCCAATAACATCATTGCCAGTGTGAGTGATGGGACTAATGACTTGCAGTTGCCAATCAATTCAGCGTTATTCATCATAGATCTCAGCTTAAATATCTTTAACATAAAGTGTCAAACAGCATTAGTGCAATTATGGTGCGAAAGCTTAGTCCAAAGCATCAGCAAGTTCTACCAATTTAACAAACTCACGGCGGCTATCCGTTTTGTCCTGCTTGCTATGCATGCCTGCTTGAGCAAGACGCTTCACATCAGCATAAGAATAGTTATTTATGTATTTGCTATCAGACAATAGCTGCCCGTATCCTGCCACCGCCATGGCAAAATTGGTATCTGCTGAGGCTGTAGTTACTCGATTAGAAATGGGGAATTCAATCAGCTTAGAGGCATTACCATTTGGTGCTTTATAACGGATTTTTAAATATCCAAGTTCATTTTTATTGGTAGAAGCGGTCGGTTTAGATTGCTTATATCGGCTGTCATCTAATAGCCCTTTCTGACCTACTGGCGTGACTTCAAATAAGGCAACAACCGATTTTCCGGCTCCCAATTCGCCTGCATCCACTTTATCATTATTAAAGTCTTCTTTGGCCAATATGCGATTTTCATAGCCAATTAAACGCCATTCTGATACCGATGCTGGGTTAAATTCGACTTGAACTTTGACATCTTTTGCCACCGTGTTAAAGGTAGAGGACATCTCATCAATTAATACTTTTTTGGCTTCGGACAAGTTGTCAATGTAGCTGTAATTACCATTACCATTGTCAGCAACTTGCTCCATCATATGGTCATTATAGTTACCTTGACCAAAGCCTAGGGTGGATAATGAAATACCCTTATCACGGTTCTTTTTGATGATATCCAGCATATCATCCACATCTGCTACACCCACATTAAAGTCGCCATCCGTAAGCATTAAGATACGGTTAATGCCTTGCTTTTTAAAGTTTTCTTCGGCTTGTTGATAGGCAAGTTTTATTGCCGCCTCGCCATTGGTAGAGCCGCCAGCATTTAAATTGTCGATCGCATTTAATATTTTTTTGGTCTCGTTGCCTGCTGTAGGCGGTAACACTACTTCGGTATTACCCGCATAGGTCACTAAAGTGATGGTGTCTTGTGCTCGCAGTTGTTTGGTTAACATTTTAAGGCTTGATTGAGCCAATTGTAATTTATCAGTGGCATTCATTGAACCTGAAACATCCACCAAAAACACTAAATTTGCCGGGGGTTGGCTTTGCATTGAGGTATAGGGATCTTCGGCTTTAATGGCGACTTTTACGATGCGATTGTTTGGGTGCCATGGCGCTTTAACCACTTCGGTACTGACCAAAAACGGGGCATCAGACTTTTTAGTAGCGTCACTAAAATCATAATTAAAATAGTTAATCATCTCTTCAACGCGCACGGCATCTTTGGGAGGTAGGCTACCGTTGTTAATAAATCTGCGTACATTGGCGTAGCTACCGGTATCTGTATCTATGCTTAACGTAGCAAAAGCTTGCTCACGAGTAGAATGCACTGGGTTACGATCAATCTCGGCATAATTCTCGTTTGCTTCTGGTATTGCTATTGGAAGCTGCGAGGAGGTGTAACTATGAGACATTGGAGCAATGGAGGACTTACTCATTGCATCGTTTGCTGCCATTTGTTCCACGACTATTACTGGAGTGGGCGACACCACTGAGTGTGATGAGTTATCATTGGAGATGGTTTGAGTGGTCTCTTTATTGGCCGTCATATCTTGCTGGCTACAGGCGCTTAATACAGCAAGCGATAGTACGGTTAATGTTGCGGCAAATAGAGGACGTTTTGACAAGGTTTGACTTGACGATATTGGGCGAGTGAGATGGTTCATACGTATTCCCTGTATATAAATTGCTTGAGTGTAATTGTTTAGACTGGTATGACTAGTTCTATATTCTTAGTTTCAAAGGTCTAATTGCATAAGATTCTGACTAAGTAGGTTATGTTTCAATTATTTGATGCCCGGTTATTTGAGGCTCGGTTATTTGATGCGCGTTTTAAATGACGACCCTGATGAACTATAGTCAAAGAAGTCTAAAATGGTTACAAGGCAACCGAGTGCAAGTACTACTGGAGTAGGCTTAACGAGGTTAACGCCGTAACCGTTTAGTAGTTCGCTGACTATATATTAAATCATACATGTTGAGCGATGCATGTTAAGTTAAGGGTATTGGAGAGCAAGCCATCCGAAAGAAAAAAGATGTCGCTTAACTTTAACATGAACTTTAAACTAAATGATTGTTTAATTGAATAAACCCATAAGCTTTAGTGCTATATATGTTTATAGCTATATGTCATATCTATAAGGTCTATAGCTATATAAGGACTAAATAAATAAGGACGAAATGACTAAAAAAGCCATAAATAAAGGTCAATACTTACAATCCTAATATGGTTTTCAGCGATTTTCGAGCTAAACTAACGTTATTAAAACAAATCATTCATTTTTTCACAGTTAATCCACGGTTACGATCGTGTTCTGCGATTTATTAATTGTACTTAAGGAGATCCCATGGCAGGCGCAAGCTTATTGATGTTGCTCGATGATATTAGTCTTTTAATGGATGATGTGTCTGTCATGACTAAGGTTGCGGCGAAGAAAACAGCGGGGGTGCTTGGTGATGATTTAGCGCTTAATGCTGAGCAAGTTACTGGTGTTAAACCAAGTCGTGAGCTGCCAGTGGTTTGGGCGGTTGCCAAAGGCTCATTTATTAATAAAGTCATTTTAGTGCCAGCCGCACTATTAATCAGTTATTTTATTCCTTGGTTAGTCACCCCACTGCTCATGTTGGGTGGGCTTTTTTTGACCTATGAAGGGGCCGAAAAAGTAATTCATAAATTTTGGCCAAAGCTGTTACCACATGATGAAGAGCATGAAGCACGCCGAGCGGCTAATGCCGACGAAAGTGTTAATTTGGTAGAATATGAAAAAGACAAAGTCAAAGGTGCGATTCGTACAGACTTTATTTTATCAGCCGAAATTATTGTTATTGCGCTAGGAGCGGCCACTCAGTCTGGGGCCAGTCTACTTGAAAAAAGTATGGTACTGTCTATTATTGCCCTTGGCGTTACGATTGGGGTGTATGGGTTGGTAGCAGCGCTGGTAAAGATTGATGATGTGGGGCTACATTTGTTACAAAAAGAGAATGCCAGCTCTAGCACTAAAACGCTGGGTAGATTTATGATAAATGCAGCACCAAAAATCATGAAATTTTTATCTATCGCAGGAACCATTGCGATGTTTTTGGTTGGGGGTAGTATTATCTCACACGGCATTGGTTATTTACATCATACAGTTGCAGATATTTCGCATTTGTCAGGTATGTTCTCTAGCCTATCTACCATGTTGTTAGAAGGTATTATTGGTTTTGTTATTGGGGTGGTAACGCTGGCTATCGTTACTGGTATTACTAAGGTACGGGGACGGGGTGCGGCACATTCATAGAAATTGAGGACCATTAGTTTATATAGTCCAGCTCCTTTAAACAGTTACGGTGTAACTTGTTTAGTTCACTGATTGTCGCAGTTGCGCTTACTGGTCTTGTAACTATTTTCAAGTGCCTTACTATAGTCGAAGAAATCTAAAGGGATTACAAGGCAACCGAGTGCAAGTACTACTGCAGTAGGCTTAACGAGGTTAACACTGTAACCGTTTAGTATTCCGCTGACTATATATAAATGACTATTAAAAACAAAGAAGATAAAAAATAAGCCGCTGTTATTCAGCGGCTTATTTTTTATAGTGATGATATCAAATTAATAGGGCAGCGCTAATGAGTGCGGAGATTAAACTTGTCGCATCTAACTTGTCGCATCTAACATGGTATTCAATTTTTAGGACTAAAATATCACAATAACAGTTAGGGATATTAGTATTATGGCTTATTGCTATTAAAAAGTGCCTCATACTAACATCCAGTTAAACTAATAGTCCCTATTCTTCTGATACTACCATATTCCTATTAAACCACCTATGCTATTAAGCAAAAAACCTATCTTAACAGTCATGTTTAACCGTCGTCAGATTGATTTGTTGATTCAGAATCCTCTTTATCTTTACGCGTACGAGACTTAGGTACTTTAGGCGTGGTTAAGTTAAGCAGGCCTGTTTGCGGCAATAGCTGTTCGGAGATATTTTCAATCATACTCTTATACGATTCGATACTCGTTTTATTTGATCCCCCATTTGTAGGAGAGGGCATTGATTCTTTTTGAGTAGCAGAATCCTGTTGAGTGCTAGAATCAACGGCATGAGAGCTTGAGCTACTGACTGTAGTATTGCCATCCTGCGAATTATGTTCAATAATCTCAGCACTATGCTCGCTGACTTCTTCAACTTGATCAGCATTAGTTAACGCGCTGGCAGGTTGTTGGTCAGTGGTGATGTCAGCCCTTCTATGAGTCATCTTGCCAGTAATACTTGCATCTATGCCATTATCTGTGGCAGCATTTGAATCAACTTGGTCACTTGTTGGATGCTCAGATTGACTATCAGCATTATTACCTTGTTGATCAGGGTGGATAATAGAATCAACAGCTGAAGCTACAGATATTAATACATCAAACGGTTGGCGTAGAGCCTTTAAGAATGCCGCTTCTGTATTACCAGCGCTGATCATATCAAGGCCATCTTGCCCCAATACTCGATAAACAAAGTGACCAACATTGAGCTTTAGCAGTTCAGCCATGGCTGCCGCTGGTGATTTGTCAGACTGAGTCGGCATTTGCGTCTCCATGGCCGAACTATCAGTCGCTGTATTAGTTAATGGGTTAGTTTCCTCAGTAGCATTGTTAATAGTATCCAAGCTTGCTGATGTGGTCTCTACCGCTGTATGAGCAGCCTCTTGTTCACTTTCAACAGGAGGAATATAGTCAGGATGCTGACCGCGTGGATCGTTAGAGGCACGTGCCCTCACTGGTGTAGGCTCAACCTGGGTTTTACCTTGCTCAGTATTATGAGAGGCTACCGCTGACGTCATTGTGGCAAAGTGCTTAAGGTCGTTTGTCGATAGTGGCTTATAGCCGTAATTTACAAAGCTAAACGCTTGTCTAGACTCAGCATTTTCTGTGGTTGTCGTCTTCTTTTTAACCCTACTAGGCTTTTTATTACTGCCAGACGTTTCACTATGAGCATTTAATGCTGCTAAGAAGCAGTTTATAACGCCATCTTTTTGCAAGCGAGCGTTTGCTTGTGCAAGATGGGTATGGATAAACTCGCCTACTGTTCCCTTAAGAACGGCTCTTTCATTTATAGGCGCGTCAACCGATTCAGGTTCAGTCTTTTTAGCAGTGTCTTTTAGGCTGCTTTCATCCTTTAACCCTTTATCTATGTGATCTTTATTCATCAACTGTTTAACGATACGAGGGTCATTACTGGCTTTACCAAACTTTTGCGCTGTTACGTAGCGATCAGCAAATAGGGCCTTGGTATCAAAGGTCAAGGGTAAGGTGTTTAGAGCATCATCAATAACGTCATTAACCTCAACTTTGGCTTCAGGTAATGGCGAATTATCAGTTTCAACTTTTTCTGACGTTTTACCGCCTTTTGTCTCTAACCCTGTCGCTACATTCTGGGGTTTTGAGTACTCAGTATTATCACGTTTAGTTTCCACAGCCTTTGCGGTTGATTCAGACGATAGCGCTTTAACATCAGTCCCTTCAAGTGCAGAATCAGTAACTGGAGTAGAGTCAGTTATGATATCTTCCTCCCTTTTTTGCGTCACAGCGTCTTTTTTCGCCTCAACGGGTGCAGCTGTGTTGGCTGATTGTATTTCCGCATTATCGCCTTGTTGGGTTGGTTTTGAGTTATCAAGTGATATATGAACCACCTCAGTTGGCTTATGAGTAGACTTGGCTTCTGTTACATTCAAGCTTACCTCATTGGGGTTCAAATCACGTTCATTGAGGGAGCGACTACTCGATTTATCTGAACCCGACTTTTTATGGCTTTCCGACTTTGATTGTGGCTGTCTAGAACTAGAACGCTTACTCTGTAAGTCCTTATTAGAATCATCACTTGATTTATCAGTGCTGCGAGATTCCTCAGGTAGCTTTGCTTCACCACGCTCTATTGGTCCACGAGAGTCACGTCGGCTATTTGGCTCACGTTTGGGTAGCTCTTTTTGAGGGTCATTTGAGCTCTCCTGACGACGAGTAGGTTGCTGATTTGTGTCATCGGCAGTTGCATTATTGTTATCGTCTTGTTTGTGACGACGATTATCTGTTTTATTTCGCTCGCCTTTTTTATCGTAACGGTTGCGACTTCTATTGTTACGTGTACGGCGACGTTCCTTATCACTCACACTCTCATTATCATCGGCTAAGCTATCACTGCCGTTTACACTAGCACCATCATCGTTTGAGGAATCTTTAACAGCCGTTTTTGTGGATTCCGATTCAGTAGGGGGTACAATCGGAGTACTTATATTACCAAATGCTCCACGGCTTTGAGCACCAGTGTTAACGATCGCTTCAATCGCTTGAGCGGCGTCTGCACTCGTTACCGATGTTACTTTTTTAGCTTCTGGAGTAGGGGCAAATAAATTTGATAACCAAGCAACAGCAGAGGGTTTCGCTTTATCAAGCTCCGCCTGTGCCGGTGGGTTATTAGCAGATTGATTAGGTTGAATGATAGTAGGTTTATCTACAGGCGCTGTAGAGTCTATGGCTTGGGTACTAGAAGGGCGGGGTTGACGGGTCGGCTGCTGCGCAGGGCGTTCTGATTCAGCAGTTTGCCAATTAACCTCGTAGCCACGGTCGCTGGCTTCTTGCTCTTGAGTATCCGTCACGCGCTCATAACTCGATGGTGCAAAACCTTGATGATTGAAATGTAAATTAAAGTTAGGCGACTCAAGATGAGCGTGCGGTAAAATTGTAATACGTGTTCCACTGTCTTGTTCTAAGTAAACCAGACTTTCACGCTTTTCATTTAATAAGAACGCAGCAATATCTGTTGGTACTTCTGCTTGTACTTCGCCGTGGCGCTCTTTTAGGGCAGTCTGCTCAATTTGACGCATGATCGAAAGAGACAGCGAGCGCAAATCACGAATCATACCGTTACCATGACAGCGTGGGCAAATGTAACCTGTTGATTCTTCAAGAGAAGGACGCAGGCGCTGACGGCTCATTTCCATTAAGCCAAAGCGTGAAATCTCGCCAAATTGTACGCGAGCACGGTCATACTTGGTTGCTTCAACCAAGCGTTTTTCAACATCTTTTTGATGTTTGTTATCGTTCATATCAATAAAGTCGATAACCACAAGCCCGCCCATATCACGCAGGCGTAATTGACGTGCAATCTCGTCAGCAGCTTCTAAATTTGTATGATATGCCGTCTCTGATACATCAGCGCCTTTAGTCGACTTGGCTGAGTTAATATCAATCGATACTAACGCTTCTGTTTGGTCAATAACAATTGAGCCACCTGATGGCAGACGTACTTCACGTTGATAAGCGGTTTCGATTTGGCGCTCAACGTTGAAGCTTGTGAACATAGGCTCAAAGTCAGTATATTTACGCAGCTTATCAACTTGCTTTGGCATCACTGCTTTGACAAAGGTTTCGGCTTCAATGAAAGCTTCTTCGTTGTCAATCCAAATTTCAGAGATATCATCACGCAGGTAATCACGAACTGCACGTGTGACAACACCTGCTTCTTGGTGAACTAGGCGAGGTGAGGGGTATTTTTTATTTTGATCTTGAATAGCATTCCAAATATTTAACAAGTGATCTAAATCATGTTGAAGATCGTCTTGAGTTTTGCCTATGCCAGCAGTACGAATAATAACACTCATACCCTTAGGTAAGTCTAGATTACCGAGCATGCGCTTCATATCTTCACGAAGCTTGCCAGAGATCTGGCGAGAGATACCACCGCCTTTAGGATTGTTCGGCATTAATACTAAATAGCGCCCAGCCAAAGACACATAAGTGGATAGGGCAGCGCCTTTATTACCCCGCTCCTCTTTTTCGACTTGAACAATAAGCTCATCGCCTTCCTTGATTAATTTACGGATGTTTTCATCACGAATTTTCTTGCCAGACAGATATTCTGCTGCAATTTCACGAATGGGTAAAAAGCCCTGACGCTTTGAACCGTATTCAACAAATACAGCTTCAAGGGATGGCTCGACACGGGTAACATGACCTTTGTAGATATTGGCTTTTTTCTGTTCACGGGTACGGTTTTCTAGATCAAAATCATATAAGTGATTGCCATTACATAAAGCAACACGTACTTCTTCGTTGTGAGTGGCGTTAATTAAGATGCGTTTCATTGGTGTGTCCTAATAAATCATGAACACACAACACTTGAGGCAAGGTATAAGCTTGGTAGATTGGCGTGTCTGTTATTCATTAGCAGTAACCCACCTTCAAAAAAAAGAAAGAGAGTGTTTGCTTAAAATACCAGCACTAAAAACAATGGCGAGAGTAGTTACTTTAATTTAATAGTTAAGCATAAAATGCTGTTAGTAAAGTAGAGCCTATAGCAGTTAATGTATTGCTAGAACCTAGCTGGTTTGGCTAATACTTTTTGTGCCTTGCAGTCCAGCGATTTAATAGCTTGATGTATTAGTAGTTAAGGCAAGAATATTGCTTATATAATACATACACAACGTTTGGAGCTTATTATTTCTGGTTATCGCCAGCCGTAATTATATAAATGACGGTTATGATAACAATTAATTAAACTGCAAGTTATAACATTTAAGAGGTGTCATCATTAATATTTGAGAGCAGTGAGTTGTTAAGTCACTACCTGCCATATATAAATTTGCTTCTCTAAAATTAAAAGGTTTAGAGGAGGCATATCAATGGTTGTTTCAGGTATTAAAAATGGCACCGTCTTGATGATTTAACTATTTATGGTGTCAGTATTTCTCGTGTATTATCAACTTTTAAGACTCGTTTAGCGGGGCGTACTTGGCAAATAACGGCTTTATGACTATTAGTGAGCGCACGATGTGAGATTAAGATGCGCAGACTTACTGTTATTTGACCGCTAACATCGAGCCAGTCAGTTTTTTTGTTTTTTCCAAACTACGCTTAAAGAATCTGATAACATATAGCGGCCTTTATTTAAGTCGCTTATATTAGGTGGCTAATGAGTGTTAAAACAAGGTGTAAGGTTGTATTAACAAAAGTAGCAACCAGCACTATAGATTACATTTAAGCTTTTAAATAAGCTTTAAAGGGTAAAGGAGGATAACACTGGCTTTTAACAAGTGATTCTCACAGTCCTTATGCTCATTGTATTGTGTTCATGTTAAGTTTTAAGGGGTTCATGGCGCCTATTGTGGCGAAGTAAAAAAGCAGTTGTAAGTTACTTAGTAATCACAAACCCATCATTATTGTTTATAAAGATAACATCGTGGGCTGACTTCTACCTCGAGAGGCATTAATCGAGCTTCGATATTGGAAACGGGCATACTAAATGAGTGACCCAAAAAAGTAAAGGTTTACTCAGAACAATGCACGTGACCTAAAGTCAACGTGTTAGACTATAGCAAATCTTTTGCGAAACGCCTAACAAAATCTGTTAATTCCTAACAGTGATTTTAATAATTCTAATAAGTAAGCAGACAAAATGAACACAGACAAACCAAACATACCCAGTGAACTGAAATTGCCAGAATCTGAATTTGGTCAAGATTACGCCTCCCAGCGCAGTCATGAGCCAGATTCAGAATCGGGTTCTGAATCCATAAGACGAAACTCGACTAAAGCACGTCCGCAAAGTGCGGATGATGACATTGCGGACTTTAGTCAAGTCAATCATCTTGAAGTCTCACGTCATCAACATGACCAACGTGTGGATAATTTTTTACTGGCGCGTTTAAAAGGGTTGCCTCGCCCGCACATCTATAAAATGATTCGTGCAGATGAAGTGCGAATTAATAATAAACGCTGTAAGCCGTATGATAAGTTACACCGCGGCGATATTGTACGTATTGCACCGGTCAAATTAGCCACTCGTGAAAAGCCTATCATTGGCGCTGAATTTGCAAAAAACCTGCTTGAGCGGGTGGTGTATGAGGATGATGGACTCATTATATTAAATAAGCCATCTGGTATGGCAGTGCACGGGGGTAGTGGACTTGATTTTGGTGTGATTGAGGCCATGCGTGAAGCGACTGGGAAAAAATACCTAGAGCTTGTACACCGTATTGATAGGGATACATCAGGGCTTTTAATGATAGCTAAGAAGCGCTCAAGCCTTAAAGTGCTACAAGAGCATTTGCGAGAGAAAACCATTCAAAAAAGTTACTTATGTATTGTTAAAGGCCAACCCGCACTTGACGACTTTGATATTGATGCGCCTTTACTACGTTATACTTTGGCCAGTGGTGAAAGACGGGTTAAAGTGGAGACGCACACTAAGTCTGGCTCTGCCAAAGACGCTAAACCCAGCCAAACCAAATGCAAAGTATTGGCCCGTTATGAGATAGGTGGCGAGCCTGTTAGCCTTATAAAAGCTATGCCACTGACAGGGCGTACCCATCAAATCAGGGTGCATTTAGCTTATATAGGGCATCCCATATTGGGCGACGATAAATACCATATCAAAGACACCACAAATGTCAGACGGTTGTGTCTACATGCATGGCAGTTGACTATTCCTAAGTACCCACACATTTGTGCGCCGTTACCTGAAGATATGCAATCTATTATTCCCGCTATAGTTGAGCTACCTAACGCAGTTGAGCCATAAGTTATGTTGTATAAAAACTCTGTGCAAGCAGAACCCCAAGCCGAATCAATGTTAACAGACAAAAGCTTGATTATTTTTGATTGGGATGGCACCTTGATGGATTCTATAGGCTTGATTGTGGAATCCATGCATGTTGCAGGCGAAAAGCATGGATTCAGCGCCACCGACGATGCTATTAAATCTATTATTGGCCTGAGCCTGATTCGCGGGATTGAGATTGTTTATCCGCAAGCCAACTCGGAGCAACATTTAGCCATTCAGAAAAGTTATGCAGATTATTACATCAGTAGTAGCACGCAGGCATCACAACCGCACACAAGGTTTTTTGATGGTATCGAAGCGATGTTGCAGCAATTAAAGTTACAAGGTAAGCAGCTTGCAGTGGCCACGGGTAAAAAGAGAGCTGGACTTGATAGGATGATGACCCTCTCAAACAGTCGACACTACTTCGTCAGTAGCCGCTGTGCTGATGAGTCTGGCTCAAAGCCAAACCCGCAAATGTTGATTGAAATTTTGGAAGAAACAGGGCACTGCTCCGAAGAGGCGGTATTTATTGGTGATAGTGTTCACGATATTAAGATGGCTAATGCAATAAATATGACCTCTATCGCAGTTAATTATGGGGCTGCTAGTCGTGAAGCACTGTCCGCTGAATCGCCAACTTTTCAAGTTGATACACCCAAAGAGTTGATAACTCTGCTAACCAGTGGTTAAAACAGCGATGCACTAATCAATCAAACGGCCTACGTTAAGCTCAGCTTATATTGTATATACTTTATCTCTCATTAACCAGTTAGTGCACAGCTGCCATGATTAAAAACGATACTTTTAATACTCTCAGTACTTTTCAGAAAAAGTTACGAGCTTATATACACCTTACTCGTCTAGATAAGCCGGTCGGTATTGAGCTTTTGCTATGGCCAACTTTATGGGCGGTATTTTTAGCTGCATTAGGTGCCGGCTCTGATGTTGTTACTGATTCAAGTACGCTGAATATGAATTATAGCTCGCCAGCAATATTGTTTCCCAGCCTGCCCTCAGCGAAGGTGTTGATCATATTTGCATTGGGTGCCATTTTGATGCGATCAGCAGGGTGTGCCATTAACGACTTTGCAGATCGAAAGGTTGATGGGGCGGTTGCTCGCACGAAGGGGCGACCTTTAGCTGATGGTAGGTTGTCAGGACGTGAAGCGGTAGGAGCCTTTCTCGTGCTGTCAGTTATTAGCTGTGGTTTGCTAATCTTTTTGCCTATTAACGTCTTTTATTGGTCGTTTGCTGCCGTAGCTTTGGCGTTTATATACCCCTTCATGAAGCGCTTTACTTATTTACCACAAGTGTTTTTGGCAGCAGCATTTGGCTGGGCTATTCCCATGGCCTATGTGGCAGTGCAGGGTACTCCAGATGTTTGGTGTTGGTTATTGTTTCTTGCCTATATGTGCTGGACAGTCGCATACGATACTCAGTACGCGATGGCCGACCGTGATGACGATTTAAAAATAGGTGTTAAATCGACAGCTATTTTATTTGGGCGTCATGACGTACTGATTATTGCCCTTTTACAAACTGCCTTTTTAGGGCTAATGGGTTTAGTGCTATATCATTATTTTGTAGACACAGTATTAGGTTTGATCCCTATATTTGGGCTTGGCTTCGTGGCCTTGATGTTTGCTCAACAAAACAAAGCGTGCAGGACGCAACATCCAGACGCTTGTTTCCAAGCATTTTTAGCCAATGTTTGGGTGGGTCGCTATGTCTTTGTTTTAATAGCCTTTAGCTGTATTTGGTTAGCGGTACAGGGGTAAGGGTATTATAGGTAATGCTGCATTATAGGCTGCTTTTGCATCAGTTAAACAAATTACATGGGTGTAATAACCTCGGCTTCCGCACTCACTGCCTCGTATTTAGCTGATTTACCTTTATATATCAAGTCAATTGAACCACCTCCGCTATGGGTAACTAGTTCAATAGTGCCATCCTGAGAGCGATAGGTTGGGTTATTGCCTTGAGCAGACGGCGCAGTCAGGGTCACTCGCTTGCCAGAAGGTAATTTTAAATCGGCTTCTAAAACATCTACTGCTGAGGTCTGAAAAGTAACATAAATTACTTGTCCACTTTTATCTCGATACTCCACATCAGTCACTTGTTTATCTGACAAAGAAGGTTTTTTGTTAGTACTTTGATTATGAATGTTGGCGCTATGGGAAGCATCGTCTTCTAAACCCTTACCAGAGAAAGCCTCTATTCTCTCTTTTTGACCAGAGATTTCATTGACATCTATTGGGTCATCTTTATCGACGGAATGAACGTTGAGAGCCTCGTTACTACTATTATCTGTGGCATCATCTTCAATCTTATCGACAACATCTGCCTTCGTGTCTTCTAAGGAGGTTGTTTCAGATGCTTCAACGTCCGACACTTGACCTTCAGTATCAGGCGTATCCGTTTTTTGGCAGGCAGAGATACCAAGTAAAATACTGCTGATTAAAGTGATAGTGGGTATAAATCTGAAATGTTTAAAAGATGATTTAGTCGATATCATAAGTATACTCATTGGTTATATGCTGGGAGGGTAGGGAGGGCATAGGGTTAATATAATGAAATATTAAATTAAAAAGCCAGCCTCAGTAAAAAAGAAGTCATTGAAGCATGCAATCCTGTAACATGAAGCATAAATCGGGTTTTTAGACAAAGCAATAATTAACGGGTATAGGAGCAAGGACAATTTAGACGAGCCAAAACTGTGATTAAGTGCTGACCGTGATAACAATATTTCGCCCACTGGCATGGTCACGATGCTCACAAAGGTATATGCCTTGCCATAGACCTAGACCAAGCTCGCCATTCACTAAAGGAATCGTTAAACTAATGCCTAGCATCATACTTTTTAAGTGGGCAGGCAGGTCATCAGAGCCTTCAAGCGTGTGTCGGTATTCAGGTTGATTCGCCGGTGCTATCTTATTCAGCCAATCTTCAGTGTCTAGGCGCACATCTGGGTCAGCGTTTTCATTAATGGATAAGCTGGCAGACGTATGTTGCAGGAATAAGTGCACCAGACCCGAGGATGCGCAATACTCCGCATTATCAGACATTAACTTATTAATCGCATTTAAAAGGTGATGGGTAATGAGGTGCACCCCACGTTGATAAGCAGGGAGTGTTATAATTGTCTGATGATAGGCCATACTTAATTACTTAATTGTGCTGTGCTCTATGAAAGTTAGAGGGAAGTTAGATAAAAGCCCAATTTATAGAATGAATTTATAATTGGGCCCAAACTCTTGATAAAATAGTAACCCGTAAAATTTAGAGTTTGTATCTAGCTGACACGAGTTTGGTAATCACCTGTACGAGTATCAACACGAACCACTTCGTTTTGTTGAACAAATAACGGCACACGTACGACAGCACCTGTCTCAAGGATAGCTGGTTTGCCGCCACCGCCAGAGGTATCGCCACGCACACCAGGGTCTGTCTCGATAATCTCAAGTTCGACAAAGTTTGGTGGGGTAACAGAGATAGGGACACCATTGAATAAAGTGAGGGTGCATAAGGCATTACTATTTTCTTTCAACCATTGTTTGGCATCCTCCATTGCAGTAGCATCTGCTTGTACTTGTTCATAGGTTTCTGGATGCATAAAATGCCAAAATTCGCCATCGTTATATAGGTAGTTCATTTCTGTATCAATGACATCAGCACCTGCTAAGCTTTCGCCAGACTTAAAGGTCTGTTCAAGTACTTTACCGGTACGTAAATTGCGTAGTTTGACACGGTTAAACGCTTGACCTTTACCTGGTTTTACGAATTCGTTATCGAGGATGGCGCAAGGGTGCCCGTCATACATAACTTTAAGACCAGCTTTGAATTCATTGGTTGAAAAATTTGCCACAATACAGCTCCTGAATACTAAATAAAGAATGCTAAAAAATTACTAACAGTTAATAAGTTGACACAATGAGCACTATGATAAACCATTTGTCCAAACAAGCAAATAAGCAAATACCACTAATAGATAGTGATAAAATTGCCAGTGATAAAATAGATAATGATAAAATTGCCGGCAATAAAATAGACAGTCACAAAATAGATAATCATCAAAATAGCAATGATGGTTTTTTCGATGATGCTGGCGTTTTCAATGATTCGCCACGCTGGCAATCACTGATGGCTGATGTCATAACAGATGTGGATGAGTTGCTAGACATTTTAGACTTAACTCATATAAAGTCTTCACTATACATTCCTAAAACTTTTGGGCTGCGTGTGCCGCGAGGTTTTGTGTTAAAAATGGAGCGGGGTAATAGTAAGGATCCGTTGCTACGCCAAGTGCTGCCATATTTGGATGAAAAGATATCAGTAAATGGCTATGTGAATGACCCTTTGGCAGAGAAACAGCACAACCCGATTCAGGGTTTATTGCACAAATATCGTTCGAGAGTGTTGATCACAGTGACGGGTGCTTGCGCCATACATTGCCGTTATTGTTTTAGGCAACATTTTGATTATCAGATGAACCTACCAAACACCAAACAGCTGGCTAAAATTCAGGATTATATTGTACAGTATTCAGATATTGACGAAGTTATCTTAAGTGGCGGCGACCCATTAAGCGTTTCAAATCGACGTTTGAATATATGGCTTAATGCCCTTGAAGACTTGCCGCAAATTAAAGTCGTTCGCATACACACTCGGCTGCCAGTGGTTATTCCCGAGCGATTGGATACTGAACTATTAGATCGTCTTGCCGCCAGCCGTTGCCAGATTATCATGGTCATACACACCAATCACGCTAATGAGATTGATACTAAGACAGGGCAGTTTTTATTAAAGGCAAAACGTCGTGGTATCACTCTACTCAATCAAGCCGTACTACTTGCTGGTATAAATGATGCTGTTGATGTTCAAGTTGATCTTAATCGCAGATTATTTGAGGTAGGTGTCATGCCCTACTATCTACATTTACTTGATAAAGTGGCAGGGGCGGCACATTTTGATAAGCAGAAATCGCAAGCAGTGAGGTTGTATTGGCAATTACTTGAACACTTACCAGGATATTTGATGCCAAAGTTAGTACAAGAATTACCGAATAAACCCTTCAAAACACCAGTAAACTTGTATCTTTAGAGTGATTTTAGGGTTGTGTTGTATAGACATCTAAACACAACTCTTATAGTTGCTGTATGATAAAAGTTAGCGGAACAATCTGGAGTAGGCTCCCCTGTATTTTCGTGTTTTGAGAATCTGTATTCAAACTCTATAATGGGTTATTTTCGCCTAAAATAAGCCGCTACTTGGTTAAAATTAGGATTAAATAGAATAATGGCTATTCAACCCGAGCGTTCAACTTAATAGTACCTCGTATTGACTCATCTTGTTCTAAAAATTCGCTCACTTTAGCTTATGAATATAGGTTCTAACTTTATTTAGTGCCTAATCTTTAATTTACAGTTCCCCTTTAATTTGTAACACTTGAAATAGGGTAGTGATGTATATTTATCCTCCTTTTAAATTTATGCTGATTAATTTGACTTTGATATCTATGTAGTAACTGTATTTATTAGTGTTAAGTGATTCATATTGAACCTAATGTTATACGAAGGAAAACCATGGCACGCAAAGAGCTATTAAACTTATTAATGATTGATGATAACCAGATCTATGCTGAGGCCTTAGTTGATTTGTTGAATAACTATTATAAAGAGGTTAATTTAGGATTTTTAGACAATAAAGAGGGGTTTAAAAAAAGCTTAAAAAAACCTTGGGATATTTTAATATTTGGTAAAGCTTATGACATGGGTTTTACTGATATTGTCAGTATTTTACAAGATTACAAAGTTGACTTACCTTTAATATGTTTGGTTGATAATGATAAAAGGATTGGAAGAAATAAGGATGGGTTACCTAAAATTATAGACACCTATATGATTAGGTCAATACCGTTTAGCGACAAATCTCAGATAGTTTTAGCGATTTGTGTATTACATGATAGCTTGATTGTAAGACGTGAGATGCTTGCTATCAAAGAGATTTTATTGGAGTCTGAGCAACGTGCTAACGTATTAATTAAAAACTCTAAAAGTGCAGTCGCCTATATTGATGAGGGGATACACATCTTTGTCAATGCTTCTTACGCAGAGCTATTTGGTTTTCATACGCCTGAAGATTTGATAGGTCTACCAATTATTGACCTTGTTGCGCCTAGTACAAATATTGAAAGATTTAAACAGTTTTTACGCCGTTTTGATAAGGGTAATCGTGATCAAGTAGAGTTTAAACTGGCTGCAAAACACAAAGATGGCGAGATTTTTGAGTCGAAACTACAGTTAGCGGCGGCAAGTTTTGATGGTCAGCTGGTCACTCAGGTCATCATTCAGCCCGAAATTAAATCGCATGTTTCAAAGTTGGCGCAAAAAGTGGCAGTCGCTGAGCGCCGAGACAGTTTGACAGGGCTACTAAACCGGCTCGGATTTGAGGAACACTTTGCCCAAATTTATCAGTCAACAAAAGATAATAATGAGTGTGCAGCACTATTGTTTATACGGGTAGATGGTATAGGTAAAATTAATTCAGTATCTGGTATTAAAGGCATTGATCTTACCATAAAGGAAGTCGCCAACACGCTTAAACAGTCATTTAGCGATAGTGAAGTGTACCGATTTAGCGATAATATTTTTACGGTACTCATGCCAAGCATAATCAGCAGTGAAGAGGTAAAGCAACTGGCTGAGAATGCTCGTCAAAAAGTTGCAGCTCTCTTTATTGAAATAGAATCGCGTACTATTACCACGACGTTGAGCATTGGTGGTGTGTTTATTGATTCTTCAGCGCCTGATCTGACTAAACTTATGGATAGAGCATCAAAAACTCTCAACCAAGCATTCTTAGAGAGCGGTAACGTGGGTAACGTGCTTAAGTTCTATGAACCTAGCCTGTATGCTGAAGATAGCGATAGTGTGTTAGCAGAGTATTTGCAAATGTCTATTTTGCAGAATAAATTTAAGTTATGTTACCAGCCAATCTATGATATCGAGACTGACAGCAGTTCGTTCTATGACGTTCAAGTTTATTTACCATTGGCCAATGGTAATGTGATGTCTCCTGAGAAGTTTTATCCAGTTGCGGTTACTCACAACCTTATTGAAAAAATTGACCGATGGGTATTAATTAATGCCTGCAAACATTTGAATAAAGTGAGATTAACCTCGCCAAATGCGAAGATAGTTGTGACGTTAAGCAGCCAAACGTTAGTCAATAGTTTGCTCCCTAGAATGGTTGAGCAGTTAGTGAAAGCGGTGGGGGGAAATCCAGAGGCATTAACCGTTCAATTTTGTGAAGCCGACTTAGTCAGTTATATGACAGTAGCTAAGCGGCAATTTTCAGCTATTAAAGAGACAGGTAGCCGAGTTGGGATAAAAGAGTTTGGTTCTACCGCTAAAACAATTGAGTTGGCGGATTATCTTGAACCGTCATTCGTCAAATTAGCACCTAATTATGTCAATGATTTGAAGAATGCAGATAACATGAGGATAGTGAAAGCATTAGTAAAGAAAGCAAATGATCGTTCTATCCCGGTAATTATGCCATCCATAGAAACTGCTGCTACAATGTCGGCTGCTTGGAGTGTCGGTGCTCGGTATTTGCAAGGAAATTACCTACAAGTAGCTTCTGACAATATTATCGCAGATGAAACGGGACGTGGTTAAATATGTATTCTATAAAGACACAGGTAGTGACACAAGGCCTGCGCAGCCTTGTAAAAACAACGTCCAATGCTCATAAAATTTTATCTTTAAGCTTTTTATGTACGCTTATATTATTAACGAGTTGTACACCAGTACCGCCAGATAATCGTGCACCAGTGACTGCCCCTATTTATACGGGTGGCAATGCTGAAAATGGTAAAGCTTTGTATGAAGAGTATTGCTCACAATGCCATCAGTTGCAACCAGGAAAAAATAAAAAAGGACCGCAGCTTATAGGGGTCTATGAAGCACCTTCCGCATCACTTGCTGATTATAAATATAGCAGCGACATGAGTAGTGCTCATGTGACGTGGGATGCTGAAACTTTAGATACTTATATTGCAGATCCAGTTGCTATGATGGCGGATACTCGTATGTTGTCCGATCCGATTCCCGAGGCTAATATTAGGCAAGACATTATTGCATATCTATCAACCTTAGGTCGTGCTGACCAAGTGATACCTTCCCAAAAATAAAGTAGTAGCATCAAACTCGTCGATTCTACGACTTGTAGCGCTCTTATTCGGTTACCTAGTATCGGTTTTAACGTTCTTTGACTATACAATAATTTGGATTTTGTAGGGGTCAGCATAAACTCTACAATAATGGGGCGATTTTAGCCATAACTTGACTTAAGCCCCTAAAGACTCTTTTTCTAATGTGTGGTTTTAGCACTGGTTTATACTATTGGTTTTTTTAGTGTTTGGCTTTAGCGTAAAATATTGAGCGACAGAAAATTTTGAATTTATTTTATGAGTAAGGGATAGGGGTTAACCGCACCTGCATTGGTATAAACTCCATAATGCAAGTGAGGGGGTGTTCCCTTCGCGTTCCCACTGTCTCCTACATAACCAATAATGTCGCCAGCGTATACCCAGTCGCCCACCTCAATATCTGCATAGCTTTCCAAATGTGCATAATAATGGCTGACACCCCCTGGTCCGATGATTGAAACAACATTGCCACCGAGTGAGTTAGTGCCTACTTTTCTCACAATACCCTCTGTTGTGCTATGTATAGGGGTGCCTCGTTTGGCAAAAATATCGATACCTTCATGCGACCTTCCACCACTGCGTGCAGCACCCCATGTATCTGTTAAATGGGCATTAATTAATGGGTTTGGTAAGCTATTGTCAGTTGGTGGCTCTTGTGTCATCAGCTTGGCATACTTAACCGATGTGGTTAGATAGCGCGTCGCTTTATGGGAAAGTTCGGGCTTTAGTTGATTGAGCACAAAATATGCTGAAAGACATATTAGGATAAACAACGCTAACTTTATGAGTAAGCTTAGCGGTGCTAATATAAAATTTGGGGAAGATTTCTGCTTTGTATTTTTTGTAGCCATTTTTATTGAATCTCTAGAGTACTTAGTTTCTATACTACATACTACCAAGTAGAAGATATATTGATGTGAAAAGGGTATGGAATACAATGTTTAGCAGATTCGACTAAAAAATCGCTTAGTAAAGGCAAAGTGCAGATGGTTGTTAATGATGTAAATCATCTAGGTTAAAGCGTAGAAATCAAAAAACCGTGCACATAGGCACGATTTTTTATTCAACTGCTTTTATTGAAGATTAGCCGTTGTTCATAATGGAAAGTTATTCATCTATTTATTTATCTATCTTGTTAACGTTTTCTGCCCATTCGCTCTTCTAAAATTGACTCAGCTGCCCGAAGTTTATCTTCATCTAACTCTACATAGTCAGGGTCAGAAAGCTTTGAAGGATTATTTAAGTCAGAACCAAAATCAGTTTGGTCAGTTTTCTCTTTCAAAGTGTCTTGTTCACTTGTTAGCTCAACATCTCCATCTTGCTCATAGCCATGAGCAGCATTTTCGCTCCCTGTTGCAGGTTGGGAGGGCGCGGTAGAATCTTTCGATTCCGTCTGTGATTGATGAATCGCCTCATCAATCACATAGGGGGTTAAATTCTCAGCAGCATTTTCTAATGTATGTGGGTTATGGCGAGGCTGTGCCTCATATAAATAGCGATCAAAAACATCCGTTAATAGAGAATCAAACCGAACAGCATTATACTCAATCAGTTGTTCAGATTCAGATTCTGTAATTTTACCATCGTTTAAAGCCGTGAGTACGTGATCTTCAAAGGTTAGACCAACAAACTTACCCTTATGCTCAGACTTTTTAAAGGTTTGCCATAAAGGCTCTATTTTTAGCAGCATTTGATAGGCATTTTCGACACGACCAGTCACGTCATTGGCATTCGTGGTGTAATACACTAAGGATTTAAGCTGTTCACGGAACGGATTGTCCTCGCCATCCATTAAAATAGCATTACCCAGTTCTTGTCTTAACGCATCTTTTGGTTTTTCAACAATACGTCCAAATGGGAAGGTTATAAGTTTTACTAACTTGGCAGCCATTTTATTTGGGAAGTTGGCAAATAATTCAAAAAATGCTTCTTGAACTTTATATAGCGACTTATCTAAAGCCAATTGAGCATGTAATTGTTCTGATGATGATTGGCTTCCATTTGCATAAAACTGCAAGACCGCAGTCATAATAAATAAGTGCGAATGTATATCTGCCAAGCGACCTGATAGCATTTCTTTTCTTTTTAAATCGCCTGCAAGTAGGCCAAGTGACATGTCGGCTGTCAGAGCGAAGTTAGCACTCAGTCGATTTATTTTTTTATAATAAGGTCGCGTAAAGCTGTCTGCAAACTTAGGTGTTGAACCACTGCCACCAAAATAACCTGAAAAGAAGGATTTCGCTGCACGGTTAAAGGTATAGCCTAAATGTTTGAAAAATAAATTATCAAAAGATTTAAGCGCAACGTCTTTATCAGGACTCTGTAGTAATTGTAATTCTTCAAACAAATAAGGATGGCAACGCATGGCACCTTGACCGAAAATCATCAATGAGCGGGTTAGAATATTTGCCCCTTCTACGGTAATGGCTACTGGGATGGCCTGATACGGTAATGCTAAAAAGTTGCGTGGACCATGTTGAATTGCCCGCCCACCGACGATATCCATACCATCGTTAACCACACTGCGCATGGTTTCTGTAGCATAATATTTAGCCATTGCCGTCATGACAGAAGGTGTACCTCCTTGATTTAGCCCACAAGTTACCAAGTGGCGAAAGGCTTCAATCATATAAGTATCGCTAGCAATGTCACTACTGGCTTCTTGCACACCTTCAAATTTACCCACTGAGATTTTAAATTGTTCCCTAATTTTTGCAAACGCACCAACCGTTAAGTAGCTCATTTCGCTTGCTGCGGTTGATAAAGCAGGCAATGAAATACCACGACCAACCGCCAAGCACTCCATTAACATACGCCAACCTTTGCCAGCATTTTCAACGCCGCCAATAATAAAATCGAGCGGGATAAAAACGTTTTTACCAATAACCGTCCCATTCATAAAGGGCGAACCTGGGTTATGGCGAGGACCCACTTCTACACCTGCATAATCAGCAGGAATCAAAGCACAGGTAATGCCATAATCAGATTTATCTTTGTTGCCCAATAGACCCTGTGGATCGTGAAGTTTGAAGGCTAGACCAATAACGGTAGCAATCGGCGCCAAAGTTATCCAGCGCTTAGAGAAGTTCATGTTAAGTCCAAGTACAGTATCGCCGTTGTATTCGCCATAACACACGACACCAGTGTCTGGAATAGCCCCCGCATCCGAGCCAGCTTCTGGTCCAGTTAAACCAAAACAAGGAATCTCTTTACCTTGTGCAAGTCCAGGTAACCATCGCTCTTTTTGTTCATCGGTACCATAATGCATGAGTAGTTCACCTGGGCCAAGTGAGTTTGGCACCATGCAAGATACAGCCGCTGTTAAGCTACGTGACGCAATTTTGCTCATAACACGGCTTTGGGCATAGGGGGTAAATTCTCGTCCGCCATAGCTTTCAGGAATAATTAAGCCTAAAAACCCATTGTCTTTGATATATTGCCAAGCCTCTGGTGATAAATCTTTGTCATGATGGTGAATTTGCCATTCATCCAGCATTTGGCAAAGTGTTTCAACTTCATTATCGATAAAGGCTTGTTCTTTATCGGATAGGGTGGGATAGGGATAGTTTTCAAACACCTGCCAGTTTGGGGCACCCATAAATAGCTCTTTCTCCCACCAACTCGTACCGGCATCGAGCGCTTCTCTTTCAGTATCACTCATGCTCGGCATAGCATTGCTTAATTTTTTATAGGCAGGTTTAGAGATTAGTGTTTGGCGTAACGGCGAAATCATAACAATCAAGGCCATTAGAATAAGAGGAATGCCTAATAACAATGACCACGCGGATAAAGCAGCTGCCACAACAGCCACTGAGATGATGATAACAGCCCCTATAACTCGGTTTAATTTGAATAAAAAGACCAATAATAGCGCAAAAAGTTGCAGCAAAATAGCAAGAATAAATAAACCAATTAAGGTAAGTGTGGTCATAGTAAGAAACCCAAAATACGAGAGGTAAAGGAGTGAAGAATTAAATTAGTAAAAAAAGAAGTATCAATGAATACAAGTATAGCAATAGTATGGATAGGTATATATCTTATAGAGTAAGCAGATATGTTTGGATAATCAAGACGTGATGCATATTGTTGCCTATTTAATAGACAAAGGGATAAGATTTAGAAATGCAGGCGTAAGGTTTGTCTGTAAAACACAACAAGTGTTGGCGCCTAGTCTGTTGAAGAGAAGGTTTTTTGCAGAGATTATAGAATACCAAAAGTTTGGCTTTAATAAATGAAGGTTAATTTGTAGGGAGGGTTAACCACTAGGTTGTATTTAAAAGGGATCGGTACCTGTTTCAGCAAAAGACAGGGTTTGATTACGTCCAATGATAATATGATCTGCTAAGGTCATATCTATCAAGTAACACGCCTGTTTGAGTGCTTTGGTTACTTCAATATCAGCTTGAGAGGGGTTAGCATCTTGATTAGGATGGTTGTGAGCCACGATTAGCTGACTTGCTCCATGTGATAACGCATGACGTAATACTTGTTTTACACATACTGAACAAGAAGAAATACCGCCCACAAATAGCACCGTATAATCTAGTAGCGTTAACCCACTATCTAAAGATAGTAAGGCAAATACTTCATTGGTTTCATGGCGAAGTTGAGTGGTAATATAGTCTTTGACAACTTGGGAGCGGTTTAAAGAACGCCCTGCCTTTAAGTCACTATCTAGGTAGCGCTTGCCCATCTCTAAGCTGGCCAGTATTTGAGCGTATTTAGCTGTTCCAATCCCATGACAGGCGAGCACCGCATGTTGAGGAGCAGAAAGCAGCTCGGCGATACTGCCGAACTGGTCTATTAGATTTCGAGCAAGCTCAATAGCCGAATGCTCTTTGGTACCAGTCCGCAAAAAAATAGCTAATATCTCAGCGTCAGTTAAACTTTCTGCCCCAGCTTTTAGTAGCTTTTCGCGTGGTCTATCATCTTCGTGCCAGTCTTTAATTGCCATATATCCTGCCGTAGCTGAGGTTATTATTCAGTTAAATTTAAAAATAATTACTAAAGTTTAGCAATTGTTAATAGAAATTAGTATGCTAATCTCATATAGTTATAATATGAACACTTCATTTGTTTAATTGAATGCATTGAATCACTGTCTACTTGAACTTTTTATATTCAACCATTTTTTGCTAAGTAAGGCCGATAACATGACAGATATAAGCACTAAAATAAGGCTCCGTCCAATCAGAGAGACAGATTTTGAAGCTTGGTTGACGTTATGGGAGAGTTATCTTCAATTTTATAAAACGGAACTGCCGTTAGAGGTTAGTAGATTGACGTGGCATAAACTGTTAAACGATGACGTGCCAATATATGGTTTTGGAGCTTATTTGGATCAAGTTTCTAGCAATAAGGGTCTTGTAAATCAGACCTCTGGAAATAATGTCTCTGACAATAGAGGCGATGGCGATAAATTAGTGGGATTTACCCATGTCGTATTGCATCCAAATACATGGGATACAACGGAGTGCTGCTATTTAGAAGATTTGTATGTAGAAAGATCTATAAGGGGAGAAGGGGTAGGTAGAGCTTTGATTGAACATGTCTATCACTTTGCTAAAGATAAAAATTGTAATCGCGTCTATTGGGTAACCCAAGAAGGTAATAAAGCAGCACGTCAGTTGTATGATAGTCTCGCTCATAAAACCGACATGGTTCAATATCGTCACAATCTATAAAGCTAGGTTCAAAGGTAGGCGTATAATAATAAACCTATTCAATATCTGCATAATCTTGCTACCATAACTGCATTTTATAATTTTTTAAACTGTGCGCATTAAGGTATTATCCTATTATGACTTTAGAACAGCCGACTTCTCAAAATTTTAACAAGGTTATTTTAGCCATTACTGGCGGTATTGCGGCTTATAAATCTGCCTTATTTGCAAGGCTATTAGGTAAAGCGGGTTTTGATGTTCGTGTGATTATGACGTCAGGGGCGCAAGAGTTTATTACACCGCTTACCTTACAAGCGCTAACGGGGAATGAGGTGCATACCGAACTGCTCGATACGACAGCTGAAGCAGGTATGGGGCATATTGAGTTAGCGAAATGGGCCGATTTAGTGGTTATTGCTCCTGCATCAGCCAATACATTGGCTCGCCTTGCTATGGGTATGGCGGATGATTTGCTAACCACGGTGTGTTTGGCAACAGCTGCACCTGTTATGGTTGCCCCTGCTATGAATCAGCAAATGTGGGCACATCCTGCGGTTCGTTTAAATGTAATGACTCTTAAAGATCTAGACTATCATGTCATTGAGCCAGACAGTGGCGATCAAGCTTGTGGCGACATTGGTGCAGGGCGATTACCAGAGCCAGACACCTTGTTGCAGTATGTGTTAAATCTAAAAGCCAAGCTTACCATTCCCCAAGTATTAGCGGGCAAGAATGTGACTATTACCGCAGGGCCAACGATTGAAGCAATAGATCCTGTTCGTTATTTGTCTAATCATTCAACGGGTAAAATGGGCTTTGCTTTGGCATGTGCTTGCCGAGATGCAGGGGCGAACGTGACCATTATTGCGGGGGGCAAAGTTTCCTTAAAAACACCCTTTAACGTGAAGCGCATTAATGTGTTATCTGCTGAAGAGATGCTCACTGCTGCCCATGCTTGTGCCAAGGGTATTACCACTCAACCTTTTAAGTTAGACGTTGATACTCAAGTAGCGGCTAATCAAAATCACTCTGACCACGACCAGCCAGCACACACTCAGACTGGCACAGACATTTTTATTGCAGCAGCAGCAGTGGCGGATTATCGTACTCGTGATGCGGCACCGCAAAAAATCAAAAAAACGCAAGATAAAATGACCTTAGATCTGGTTAAAAACCCTGATGTGTTGGCGGCCATATCGCATGAATATCCTGATATTTTTATGGTAGGCTTTGCTGCCGAAACTCAAGATGTTGAGAAATATGCGCGGGGCAAGCTGGCATCGAAAAAGTTAGATATGATTGCTTGTAACGATGTCTCACGTAAAGACATCGGATTTGCAAGTGATGAAAATGCTATGGTTGTCTACTTTGCTGATAAACATCAGCAGACCCCTGTTGTTTTAGACAAAGCTAGCAAAAAGGTAATTGCTCAACAGTTAGTAACTTTAATTGGTAATACTATTTAGAGCGTGGTTAATTTATTGCTAATGCTTTTCATACAATATAGTAGCTCCAAAAACATAGTAGCTCCAAAAATAAAGTGGTGATGAAAACGAGCTAAAAGTAGTGTAAATAGATCACAAGTATCAAATTAGGCATGTGAAGTTAGGCATGTGAAGCGCGTTTAATTGCACCCCATTATTATTTTTGGTTTATTTAGTAAAGGTATGATTCTATACCGTTCACTTAAATCTTAAAAAAGGATGACATATGAGTAATCAAGTTGAAAACATGACCAAAACAATCTCAAACTCAACGATCGAAACCTTAATGAATCATCGTTCGGTAAGGCAATATACCGGCGAGCCAATTGCACCGGAGATGTTAGAGACCATTCTGCAAGCGGGACGAATGGTATCAACATCAAGTTATTTACAAGCAGCCAGTATTATTCGAGTTACTGACCCTGAGCTGCGTACCCAGTTTCGTCAAATCTCTAACAGCATGGATGAGGAGACATACAAACAAGCGCAAGCAGAAGGCAAGGGTCTAGGGCACGATTATATAGAGACATGTGCTGAGTTTTTGGTATTTTGTATCGATAGCCATCGTCATAATCGGCTTGCCCCTGAATCCCAATTGGACTGGACAGAAGTAGGCATCATTGGTGCGGTAGATGCCTCTCTTTTAGCGCAAAACATCATGGTTGCGGCTGAGTCTTTAGGTTTGGGCGGCGTTTATATTGGCAGTATGCGTAATGATATTGAACGTGCTAGCAATCTTCTCAATATACCAAAACACGTCATTCCTTTATTTGGCATGTGCTTAGGACATCCTACTGAAGCAGCAAAAGCCATTCCTCAGCGCCCACGGTTTCCCTTATCTGTATTGGTATCTGAGAATCAATATCAGCCAGCAAGTGACACAGTACTGGAGGCGTACAATAGCACTGTGGAGGACTACTACACCGAGCGTAGTAATAGTGGCAATCCGAAAAAGCTAGACTGGAAAAAACAGGTTCATAATACATTTGCAAAACCTGTACGCCCTCATATATTAGACTACTTTCACAAACAAGGCTTTATGAAACGCTAAGCAGTGGCTAGGCGTGCCCTAATAATCTAAAGGATTACAACACACCCTAGAGCCGAGTTAAATGTTGGTTAGCTTTGACGTCTCCCTTTACTAAGGGAGACTGAGAGCAAGTTTTTTACAACGTAATGCTGTAACCCCCTATTTAGTTATAATATCTAATAATAGTTGGGTGGTGAGTATTGGCAATCTTATGTCGTCCAGTTCTGTAAGAGCTGGCCTTGGTAGGCTTTTATTGTCAATAGATTCTATCAAACGATTAGGTAAGGTAAGTGCGATGCCAAACTTTGAACAGCTTATATTGATGCTAATTTTTGCGGTAGCCTCACTTTTACATGGCATTAGTGGGCTAGGCGTTACCTTAGTGACCACCACTGCGCTGGCAAGTATGTACCCCTTACAACATGCCATTATATTGATTATTTTTCCATCACTGGCATTAAATATCATGACTTGGCTTCACGGTGGCGAGCGCACTATGTGGGGCGACTTTACCTATTACCTAAAAAACTACTGGCTTCTAGCATTAATGAGCTTATTTGGCAGTTTGCTGGGAGTCAAACTTTTGATTTGGGTAGATAGTAGCTATATTTTGTTATTGTTGGCTGCTGTGATTACCTTTTATGTTTTCAGTAATGCGCTTGGAAAACGTATCATTCTGCCCAATACCAAACCAGTCCTGATTGCTACAGGGTTGATTGCAGGTATCATTGGCGGTTCCACCAACGCCATGTCAACCGTGCTACTGATGTATTTGTTATCAGCAACCGATGATAAAAATACCATCGCCAAGGTGGGTAATATGTGTTATTTTTTGGGGAAAATTGCACAAATTATTGTCTTATGGGGACCAATAAAAGCACTACCTACCAATGATTGGTTATTAATTGCGCTATTAACGCTCGTATCGATAGGCAGTATCATCGTTGGCATCCGCCTGCGCCACTATTTATCACAAGCGCGCTTTCGTCAGTTGGTGTTGGTAATTTTGACTGTATTAGGATTGCGCGTCGGCTGGCAAGGTATAATTGGCTTACTCGCTTAGCTCAGTTCAGTTCAGTTTACTCTCTCCATTCTATAATAAACCCTCTATGGTCTGATCCTACCCAGTCTATAGCATGAGTGGTCACATCGTTCTTATTGAAGTTGACTAAAACATGATCAATCCCAATGCCAAAAGGTCGCCATGTAGCTAGCCCTGTTAGCGTCGTCCGCTGCAATGACGTCGCTTTGAATAACGTTTCATTTAAGTTTAAGTTTTCATTAAACGTCCCATTAAAAGAGCCACTAGAGGGCTGAGTCTGACTGATAAAGTCTCGATAAACAGGCGAAAAGGCAGATAGGTTAAAATCTCCCACCACCATGACCGACTGTCCTTGATCAGCTTTTATTAAACTAGCCAATTGATTTAAATAGTCGTTTCTAGCGACGGCAAATGCATGCCCTAAAGGCGGTGGAGGGTGAGCGACATATAACACCCTAGATTGCCTGTTATGATGAGTAGATGATTGGTTTGCGAATACCAATCTCGCCACAGGAAAGCCAGATAAAATAATGATATCGCATTGTGCAGAGTTATCTTTGCTAAATATTTGCAGGGTAAAAGGGCTGTCTTTATCGACACCGCAGTGAGCTGGATAGTCTTTAGCAAGGCTACTTAGCGTCGATTGCCACTGTGTTCCGCCTGCCTCAACCAAAGCGATAATGTCAGGCTGTGCATGCAAGCTTGATGCTATCTCAAATTCGGTTAATTGCTTGATAGTTTGTTTAGGGTACTGATTGGCGATATTCACGTTTTGATAGCTGATGATTATGGGTTTTGAAGGCACAGTGTTGTTTAAGGTAGCTTTAGATAAAGATGTTTTAGACGGGGCTTCAACCCTGCTATCGATTTTAGAATTGAAACTTGTCATATCGAAGCGTTGAGGGGAGAGTAAAGACAAGGGCTGTAAGCTCCACCCTACCAGTAATAGCCCAATGCTTAAAAATCCTAAACGTATTGTCCGTATACTTCTAGCATTTGGGCTTAATTTGGGATAAATAACAGTGGCTAGCATTGTCAAAACTGCCAAATGTGGCACATAATGGCTAAACAGCTCCAACTGCCAACTATAACGACCAAAAAGCTGACTCAAGGTTATTAACACGATGCCAACAGCCGTCAGCCAAAATATACAGCGACTGATAAAGCCATACAATGTAGTCATTTTTTCTCTCAGTTTACAGCTCATTTTAGTGCTCAATTCGGCCTCTATTAACCGACCAAACAAACCAATTAAGCGACCATCATGACCTCAATGCCCAATGATAATGATATAGAATCATCAATGACGACGATTACAACCATTGAGACGCCAAAAGATTTGGAGTCGCATATCAAAGAGCTTATCAAGATTGAGACTCGATTTGAAGCGGTCTACAAACAAGTGGGCGTTCCCAGTTTACGTCGTAATGACGGCGGATTTGATCAATTGATGCGGGCCATGGTCGGACAACAGCTCTCAGTTGCCGCCGCCCGTAGCATATGGAATAAGCTTGAGACTGCGGGATTAACTAGTCCGCAAGCTATTTTAGCGGCAGAAGATGACGCTCTAAAGGCAAACGGACTGTCATGGCAGAAGATTCGTTACATTCGATCGTTAGTTGAGCACGATATTGATTTTGAGGCACTTATAACCCTACCCGATGCTGAGGTGATCAAGACCTTAACGGCGGTCACTGGCATAGGGAAGTGGACTGCGGAAATGTACTTATTATTTAGTCTTGGGCGGGCAGATGTGCTGGCGGTGGATGACCTCGCTATTAAAGTTGGTGCAATGGAATTACTGGGACTTGATGTCAGACCCACCCCAAAACAACTGAGAACATTATCGGAACCGTGGTCGCCACACCGCAGCGCCGCCAGTTTGTTATTATGGGCGCATTATGGTTGGCTAAAAGATAGAGAGGCAGTGCCTGTTTAAGTGCTGAGCTTAACGTTAGGTAGGGTGAGGTTAGGTTTTTTCAAACCTAGAAGAAGGGCAGTAAAAATGTAACCCAGCTTTTCTTTATAATAAAAATAATGATTATGGTTTATATTTGGCGGGTTATGCTTCGCTAATGCCACCCTATGGATTGTGTATTGAGCATTGTTCAAGGATTTGAGAGTTGTGGCGGTTGGTGTTGAGGATGGATGTGTAACGTTGTCGTTGAATAAAGTTTTACTACGATAAATATCTGTAAGAACTCGATCTGACCGCTAGCCCTGACAGTAGCGGATATACTTGCTTGACTACTGCGATGCGGTGACTTAGCTAAAGAGGATATCGAGATAACAGGAACCGATTTAGCGTTAGTTACCGCCGCAGTAGATAAGTAAGATAGAAGCGAATGGCAGGATTAGCTCTAAATCCTAATCACTTGTTTGTAACTCTAATAAGCGTTGATACAATGCATTCTTTTTAACGCCAGTAATATCGGATGCCAATGCCGCTGCCTTTTTGACCGATAAATCCTCAAGCAAGCGAAGCAGTAATTTATCATGAATGCTGTCATCATCCGAGGCGTTATTCACATCACTGCCCACCACTAAAACAATCTCGCCTTTTTGCTGATTATTATCAGATTCTACAAATTCTGCTAACTCGCCTAACGTCGCCTTTTTTACCGTTTCAAAGGTTTTGGTCAATTCACGGCATAACGTTGCAGGGCGATTAGCGCCAAAAACTTCTGCCATATCTTTTAAGCTGACCACGATGCGGTGCGGCGCTTCATAAAAAATCAGGGTTTCAGTACGGTTGGCATAGCCTTCTAACTGTTTGACTCGCCCATGCGTTTTGGCAGGCAAGAAGCCGACAAAGCTAAATTTATCAGAAGGTAAACCTGCGACACTTAATGCCGCAATAGCCGCACATGCGCCAACGATAGGAACGACTCTAACCCCTGCAGCGTGAGCAGCTTGTACTAACTGATAACCAGGGTCACTGATGAGCGGTGTGCCGGCGTCACTGATGAGGGCAACGGAATGACCACGCTGAATCATTTCAATTATTTTGGGGGTTTGCACTTCACTATTGTGTTCATGGTACGCCCACGTTTGGGTGTCGACACCAAAGTTTGATAGCAATTTTCCCGAGGTACGGGTGTCTTCACAGGCAATGATTTCGACCTGTTTTAATGTCTCGATAGCGCGTGCAGTGATGTCGCCCATATTACCAATTGGGGTAGCGACAATGTATAGATACGCTTGGCTTGCAGACGGGGCGTGTTGATTTTCTGACATGGTAAAAGGACCTTAAGGCAAAATAAAATAAGAGTCAAAATAGGGTGCGTGTTATTTTTTTAATATTATCAGTTTATCACGATGTGCTAAGATATCAGCAGTTTGCTTAACATATGAGTTAGTTAGTTGGTCGAATGTTGTCTATTGCATGTTTTGCTTGAATAGGCTTGATAATTGCAATAACTGCAATCCCTATAAAAATTACTTTAGAAGAAAATAATGTCTAATAAGTCTTTATTTTTAAATTCGCCCAAACAGCGTCATGGCGGATACTATGAAGAGAAGGCACTAACCTATTTAAAGGGGCAGGGTCTAACACTCATCGCCCAAAATTGGTTACAGCCTAAAGTGGGAGAGCTGGATTTGGTCATGATACAGCCAAAAACACAGGATCAAGGCTGGGATATTATGCTGTTTATTGAGGTACGCAAACGCAAAGCCACTGGGTTTGGCGATGCTTTAATGAGTGTGACCGCATCCAAACAGCGTAAGTTGATTAAAACGGCACACTATTTTTTACAACAGCATCAAACGCATGTGGAGTTAGAATACCGCTTTGATGTCGTTGCGTTTAACGAGACGGATAACAATAGCTCGCTTGAACCCGTGTGGGTACAAGGGGCGTTTATTGCCTCTGCATGGTAAACCACAGCAGGGCAAATGTAAGTTAAGTAATGACGGTAAGCAAGTCAGGTAAGTGATCTAGGTAGCGAATGAGATAGTAAGATAGTGAATGATATAACCGACTACAATGTATGCTGAGTAAAACAGACCCTAAACTAAAAGGTCACTTTTGGCGACTGATTACCAAACACTTAATATTGTGTAAGCTTTCAGGTATAAAATGGTTTAACGCGTTAATACGCCCTATACATAACCCATTTAAGATGGTGTTCTCCGAAAATATCAAGACTTTAGATAAGGACATAAAATGATCAACTTTTGGTTACCGCGCGCTAAGGGTATTAAAGTTATGGCATACGCTATTGCACTTGGCCTGTGTAGTGCAAGCATGTTAACGGGTTGTATTACCATTCAAAGATCGGCATCTGGTCCAAATTATGGCGTTCCTGCTACAGATCGTACCGTGGCGCAGCGTATTTTAGACCAAAGCATCGAAAACACTGCCCGCTTAAATATAAATGCCTTGGACGAGACGCTACCAAAGCGCAGTCGCATTGGTATTGATAGTTTTTACAGTCATTTATTACTCACTGGCGAAGTGCCCGATGTAGAGACAAAAAACAACATTATTAATATCGTGTCTTCAATGCCCGATGTCAAAAAGGTACATGATGGCCTCAATGTCGCGCCGTCAAAAGGGGTAAGCTATACGGTTCATGATGGATATATTACCTCTAAGCTTAATGCTAAAATTTTGGCGAGTAAAACCATACAAACCTCACAGCTTAAAGTAGTGACTGATGATGGTATTGTGTATATTTTGGGCAAATTAACCCCAACTCAGCGTGGGCATTTAATGAACATTATTGAAAGTACAGAGGGTATCAAAAAGTTGGTATTATTGACTGAGCTTATTGATGAAAATGGCGCTGTGATTGATGAATCTAGTGTCAGTCAAGAAGCGGGTTTGGAAGCACCACAATTTGGGCCAATGAGCGACGAACAGGTAGAGAGTTTACCCTTTAGCACAACGGCAACGGCAGCGCCGCAATCAGTAACCGAGCCTGTAGATGTAAACATGAATTCCCCTGTTATCGTCTCTCCAGTCACGGCTCCTGTCAGTCAATCGCCACAAAATTCACAACCCATCCCCTCAGAACAAACACCATCAGCACCCGTACAATCCGCCCCAGCTGATAGTAATAGTGCTTACATTGATATGTATAAACATCAAGTACCTGGTTGGGAATAGTTGGTTGGGGAAAAGCGTGTTGAGCAAAATAGAACGAGCTTTATTATTGGCTATCATCATAAACTCAGCTCCTTTGGCAAGTAGTGAGATGCAATTAGAACTATGCTAGGGATGATTCAGTTGTTTTAATGCAGCACTCGTTAAGCAGTATAGTCAAAGAAGTCTAAAATGGTTACAAGGCAACCGAGTGCAAGTACTACTGGAGTAGGCTTAACGAGGTTAACGCCGTAACCGTTTAGTAGTTCGCTGACTATAGCTTTGATAGGGTAAGCTTAATTTAATCCTATTCATTTAACGATCTTACTTGAGCGGTGTTAATGTTAAGAGTGCTGCTTTCATAACGTATAAAAATTGAATAACTTCATAAGGATAGTGGCAAGTTTAGGTAAATAGCCGAAACACTTGCTATAATTAGGCTATATTTTGTATTTTTAATCACTTTTTTAATCAATTTTAATTAGAGCAATATAGGTAACCCCCATGAGCATGAATGCTGACGACCTGATAAAATTTTTACAACCCCACTTTCCAGATGCTTTTATACAGGCCGCTAATCAAGGCAATAAATTCGATGTACGCATTGTAGATGCCAGTTTTAAGAGTAAGCGTCCTGTGCAACGTCAGCAAGTAGTTTATGCTCTAGTCAATGACATCATTTCCAGCGGTGAGATTCATGCTCTTAACATTCAAGCATTGACACCAGAGGAATGGGAGTCCAAACAAGCTGAAAAGTAAGTAAGCGCCTCAGTGTTTATTCTATGCACATTTCTTGCAAGCTAAAATCAAGGCCAGCCTTATTGTTGTCCTCTTATTTTTGCATAGTCATTTAACTATCTCGTAACCTGATTTGATATATTTAGCGATATTGAATAGGGAACCCAATTTAGGACGTTATTAATGGACCAATTTTTAATTACCGGTCGTAGCCGTATTGCTGGTGAAGTCAGCATTTCTGGTGCAAAAAATGCAGCGCTACCTCTACTAGCCGCCATGATTTTGCCTGAAACCCCAACCGTTTTGCACAATGTACCCTCACTACAAGACGTGCGTACTTTATTAAAGCTGATTGCAGGTATGGGCATTACCATTAACAAAGAAGCTCATACAGTAACGTGCGATACAAGCACGATCGAGAATTATTTTGCCCCTTACGAGTTAGTCAGAACCATGCGTGCCTCAATTTTAGTATTGGGACCATTATTGGCTCGTTTTGGCGAGGCAGAAGTATCGCTTCCAGGCGGCTGTGCAATTGGCTCACGGCCCGTTGACCAGCACTTAAAGGCCTTTGAGGCAATGGGTGCTGAAATTACTGTTGAAAATGGTTATGTCAAGGCAAAAGCGCCAAAAGGAGGCCGATTAATTGGCTGTGAGCATACCTTTGATATGGTAACAGTGGGAGGTACAGAAAACGTCATCATCGCAGCAACACTTGCGCATGGCACCACGACTTTACAAAACTGTGCTCGTGAGCCTGAAGTGGTTGATTTGGCTAATATGTTAGTAGCGATGGGTGCTAAAATAAAAGGTATTGGCACCTCAACCATGATCATTGAAGGGGTGGATAGCTTGCAAGGGTGTGATTATTCAGTGGTACCAGACCGTATTGAGACGGGGTCTTATTTGGCTGGCGCATTAATGACTCAAGGTGATGTGACCACTAGAAATACTGATGCCTCCCTTTTGCAGCCAGTACTGCAAAAGTTTGAAGAAATGGGCGCTATTATAACAACGGGTGATGATTGGATTCGTGCACAAATGCACGGTCGACCCAAGCCGGTAGATATTCGCACGCAGCCCCATCCCGGATTTCCTACCGACATGCAAGCGCAGCTCATGGCAGTGTGTTGTTTGGCAGAGGGTACCAGTACTATTATTGAAAACATCTTTGAAAACCGTTATATGCACGTGCCAGAGCTGAAACGTTTGGGTGCGAATATTAAAGTTGATGGTCACACTGCTATTATCAAAGGGGTTGAATCATTTAATGCCGCCCCAGTTATGGCGACAGATCTGCGAGCCTCTATGTCGTTAGTAATGGCTGCTGCTGCTGCTGACGGCGAGAGTATTATTGATCGTATTTATCACATTGACCGTGGTTATGAGAATGTAGAAGAGAAACTGCGTGGGTTAGGTGTGGATATTAAGCGGATTAACCCAGACAAACGCTAGTGACTTACGCATTTTAAAAAAGCCTCATAAAACTAAGACGAACTTACCTATGACTGATCAAACTGAACTGCTCAATCAAGCCGATAACGACTATAATGGTTTAACCCTTGCGTTATCTAAAGGTCGTATTTTAAAAGAAACCATACCGCTACTAAAAGCGGCAGGTATTGAGCTACTTGAAGATCCTAATAAGTCGCGTAAACTCATTTTTCCAACCTCACATAAGCATGTACGTGTGCTTATTCTGCGAGCCAGTGATGTACCAACTTATGTAGAGCATGGTGCTGCGGACTTTGGTGTGGCCGGTAAAGACGTTCTATTAGAGTATGGTGCTAAGTACGTATATGAATTACTTGATTTGAAAATTGCACAGTGTAAGCTAATGACAGCAGGTATCAAAGGCGTAGAGCTGCCCAATCGCCGTTTGCGTATTGCCACAAAATACGTCAATGTCGCACGAGCCTATTTTGCCAGTCAGGGTCAACAAGTTGATTTAATCAAGTTGTATGGCTCGATGGAGCTTGCACCACTAGTTGGCTTAGGGGATTTGATCGTGGATGTGGTTGATACAGGGAATACTCTACGCGCTAATGGACTTGAGCCACTCGAGCATATTGCGGATATCTCTTCACGTTTAATTGTCAACCAAGTCAGTTATAAACGTAAGTTTGATATGCTTGAGCCTATATTAGAAAGCTTTAAACACAGCGTTGGCGACTAGATCGCTATATAAAAGTAGGGTACTAGTAATGCTGACTTGTCTTAAGTTGCACTCTAAGTCATAAGTAAAAAACACCGCTTAATCGTGGTGTTTTTTTGCTTTAAAGATCAATGAATTAAAGGGCAATCACTTAATAATTAAAACAGGTCGCTATATACAAACGGTTGCTGTCCACATCAGTCATCACGCTATCTATATACTTCTGCTCAAGGTTACCCATTGTTGACCAGATGGCAAAGTTATCATCGTTAAGTAAACCAAGACGACCGTTACCCATCAACCACATACCCTCTAGTTTGCCATGAGGGTAGTTGAATTTTTGAACAGTGTCTAATTCCAGAGTTTTGCTAACGGGCTGAACGCCTTTACCAGCTAGCGCTTGCCAGCTTGCATTACTATCGGCAGCATCATTAATGACTTGTTCTAACGTTTTACCATCAATGGTTAACCCAAGCGCCACATCTTGCTTAACCGTGGCCGTCTCAGTAATGGCTTCTATATTAGTCGCCCCATCTATGGATATTTTAGAAATATGCTTCTGTGTCCCAGCATCTTTCAATTCAAAGCCGCCATCACGTTCAATCACTAAGCAGTAGCTGTTGTCTAAAGCCACAATGTCAAAGTTAGGAGAATTAGAATGTTGCCCTTTTTATTATCCAGTTTCTTATTTTATAAGAAGGGTCTGTTCTTAAATTCTAAACCTACACTTTAATGAGTCTAAAGTGGCATAGAGTTTAGGACAATAAGGTTAAGGTGCCAAATACTGTTCAGTGTGACCTAATCTCTTACCATACCGTGGTAGTATGTCTGTACAGTAAAATAATGACATGACTTAAAGTAAGCAACGCTTTAAAGTAAATTAATTTTACTATCTATAAAGTGTTTATAAAAGTAGAATCCCTATGATTGCAACTCAGTCTTTCGACTTAAATATTTTGCCTGTCTTTGCCTATATTTATATGTTTAGGAGCCTGACACGAGCCTCCGAAGCTTTGAATATTAACCAACCAGCCGTCAGCCGCTCACTTAGTCAATTAAATTATATCTGCTGTAATCCAAGCTAAATCCCACGCACTTTTGGAACTTAGGGTACGGCTGAGTTTATAGAGGCTTTGTCATTAACATAGCTACTATACGCCTATGCGTCAAGGCTATATATCTCATTAAACTTAGACCTATTACATTATTGATTTTACTATTGTTAGTCTTGCTCGAAGTATCATTTATACACTATCGCTCGATTGCTCCGTAGCAGAATTAAATTGAACCCACTATAGTGGGGTAGGCGTGCTCTAAAAAAGAAGTGAACTAAAGAAAGTTTAAAACTCGTGCGTCAAAAATATTCAAAGTGGTGCATGCTACACTGGTTTTTTTTAAGATTGCCCTTATAAAAATCAAGTAATCTATTTACCATCTGATCTATATTTTTGTTTTATGTTTTGAGATATTTTATCTATCAAGCTATTAAGTCCATCAAGACTTTGCATAACAAGATTTTGCTTACCCAGACAAGCTTCAAGGAATTTTCATGCGTACCCTAAACAGCACCGATGACAGTTTTAATGAACAACTAGAAGACCTATTAGCGTTTGAAACTGTGAATGACAGACAGCTGCTAAGCACGGTTGATGACATTATCAGTCAAGTTCGTAGCACGGGGGATGACGCCGTATTGGCACTTACCCAAAAGTTTGATGCGCATCCAGCCACCAGTATGGACGAGCTGGTGTTAACCGCTGATGAATTAAATCAGGCTTATAATGGTCTCGATATTACGGTAAAGTCTGCGCTGAAAACGGCTGCCGAGCGTATTAAAGACTTCCACCAACGTCAAGTTCAAGAGACGTGGGAATACACTGATACGCTTGGCAATCGCTTGGGACAGAAGGTAACGGCTCTTGATAGAGTAGGTATCTATGTACCAGGTGGTTTGGCGTCCTACCCGTCATCGGTATTGATGAATGCTATTCCCGCAAAAGTCGCTGGTGTTAGAGAGGTCATTATGGTCGTACCTGCACCCAAAGGTGAGCTGAATCCCTTAGTGTTGGCAGCGGCTTATCTGTCTGGGGTTGATAAAGTATTTACGATTGGCGGTGCTCAAGCCGTTGCCGCATTGGCTTATGGTACCCAGAGTATCCCAAAAGTCGACAAAGTGACTGGCCCTGGTAATAAATATGTTGCCGCTGCCAAACGTGCTGTATTCGGGCAAGTCGGTATCGATATGATCGCTGGGCCGTCAGAAGTGTTGGTGTACGCAGAAGGCGAAACGGGGGACAATGCCGATTGGTTAGCGATGGATTTATTGTCGCAAGCCGAGCATGACACGGTAGCTCAAGCTATTTTTGTAACCACAAGTGGCGAGCAGTTGCAGGATGTCGCTAGAGCTATCGAGCTTGCTCTTGCTAAACTCCCAAAAGCAGATATTGCACGTGCAGCTCTCGAAAACCGTGGGGCACTGATTTTAGTCAAAGATCGCGCTGAAGGTCTTGAGGTTATTAATCGCATTGCGCCTGAGCATTTAGAATTATCGCTTGATAATCCAGATGCACTGATTAAAGATATTCGCCATGCCGGTGCTATTTTTATGGGACGCCATACGCCCGAGGCTATTGGTGACTATTGTGCTGGGCCTAACCATGTATTGCCGACATCGGGAACAGCACGTTTCTCATCTCCATTGGGCGTTTATGACTTCCAGAAGAAATCATCGCTAATCTATTGCTCGCCAGAGGGTGCAAAAACCCTAGCGAAAGTAGCGGATACGTTAGCGATGCAAGAAAATCTAGAGGCTCATGCGCGATCGGCACGTTATCGCAGCATAGATTGAAAGCGTATGGGTTGAAAGCGTATAGGTTGGAAATAGTGTCGATCGAAATTAGGCTTATCAATCATATTTTACTCATTTTAGCATTGTCATTAATAAGTTAGTCTTATAAAAGTGATAGGGTAAGTCATACACAACTAACGCAACGCATATAGTTAAGTTAGGACAAGCGTTAATGCTCCTACCTCTTATTTTCAACGCTTTGAGTTTATTAACTCAGAAAAGAGCACTGGAATCAAGAGTGGTTAAAATAGGAATGGTATGAGTATAAGTAGGTATTTGAATAACAAGCAAAAAATTCACGACACTCACTGTCGTTTTGAGTATATTTTAGTTGTTATTTAACTTAATAGCGCTATTCGGTCTTTGTCAGCATGTTAAAATATTCAAGTAGTAGACTTAGGCCTTGGCAGTTAATAGCAAGAAAATAAAAAGACAGACCGTACGGAAGCCAATGCATATTTGTAATCATGATATAGCATGAGTCTTAGATGTCGCTGTATGATGATTTTAATAAAAAAGATGATAAATACTATGGAACAAAAACCTGATACTCGATTATGGTCAAATAAAGCGCGGAACTTAACGCCTTATGTGCCAGGAGAGCAGCCTGTACATGATAATTTGTGCAAGCTAAACACCAATGAAAATCCATTTCCGCCCTCACCAAAAGTAGCGGAAGCGATTGCTGACGTGTTAACCAATCAAGCAGAACAGCTACGTTTATATCCAGAACCAGAGTCAAATAAATTGAGGCAGGCTTTAGCGACAACCTATGATTTGAATATAGATCAAGTATTTGTGGGCAATGGTTCGGATGAAGTATTGGCTTTGGTATTTGCCTGCTTTTTCTTAAAAGAGCGCCCTTTACTGGCACCTGATATTAGCTATAGCTTCTACCCTGTGTATGCAGAAACGTTTGGGGTAAATTTGATCAAAATTCCGCTGCGTGCTGACTTCTCTATTGAGCCTAATGATTACCGTCAGCCTTGCGCCGGTATTATTATTGCTAATCCGAATGCACCAACCGGCCTACTTTCGCCATTAGACTCTATAAGCAAGCTGGCAGATGAACATCCTAATGCGGTCATCGTCATTGATGAGGCCTATATTGACTTTGCCAATAGCGATGAGGAGACGGTATCGGCGATCAGTCTGATCAATGAGTATGACAACATTGTGGTCACACAGACTTTTTCAAAGTCACGTTCATTAGCTGGACTACGTGTGGGTATGGCCTTTGCTAACCCCTCATTAATTGCAGCATTAACCCGTATGAAAAATAGCTTTAATAGCTATCCGCTAGATCGTCTAGCGCAGGCAGGAGCATTAGCAAGTGTTCTTGATACCGACTATTTTAATAACACGTGTCGTAAAGTGATTGCCCTGCGAGAACAATTGAATGCTGATTTAGCTGCTCTCGAATTCGATGTATTGCCCTCACAAGCTAACTTTGTGTTTGCAAGGCCAAAAGAAGGTGCGGCAGCGGAAGTGGCACAGAAACTCCGCGAACAAGGGGTTATTGTTCGCTATTTTAACCAGCCCAGAATCAATGAGTATTTGCGCATAACCGTAGGTACTGCTGAGCAAAATAAACGCTTGATTGATGCTTTAAAACAGATAGTTGAGACGACAAGCGAATAGATTTTTTGTTATATTGCCTTTTGAGAGCTAAAGCTAACTTAGGGCGGCTAAATAGTGATATTGACAACATTGAGATGGGTCAGTTTTCAGTTGAAAAGTGTGGCTCTTGGTTAAGCACTAAATGTATTCTATGTTAAGCACTAAATACAAAAGACGGATTTAATAACCTTGTCTTTAGTTTGCCGATTTTTTATTCATTTCTAACGACACTGTTGACATGGTTATGCATTCTGCCAATAGCATTAATTGTTAGGATCTGTTTTAGGGTTTAACGTATTAGAGTTTCCCGTTTCAGGATTTAAAATACGGATTAAGTTGCTGACTTTGTCATGAGATTCTTGATACTCACCAGCGCACTCAGAGCCGACAGTAATACCGCCTCCTGCCCAGAGTGCAACTTGGCCTACCTCATCAGCCTGTAACGTTCGAATCAGCACATTCCACTGTCCAGTGCCATCAAAGTTAAGATATCCCATGGTACCGCAGTAGGCACCGCGAGGGTCTGACTCTAATTCATTTATAATTTCGACGGCTCGCTTTTTAGGCGTGCCGGTAATAGAGCCGGCTGGTAAACTGTCAAATAGGACGGTTAGAGGATGGTACTCTTGTTTGATCGTAGCCGTGATGGAGCTGACCATATGGTGTACATTACTAAAAGTTTCAATAGCAAATAGTTTAGGCACTTTTACGCTACCCGTCTTAGCATATTTGCCTAAGTCATTTCTTAATAAGTCGACAATCATAACGTTTTCAGCTTTATCTTTTTCACTATTCGCCAGTTGCCGTTTCAGTTGCTCATCTTGTTCAGCAGTGTATCCTCGAGGTACGGTTCCTTTAATAGGTTTGGTTAATATGAATTGTTGACCTTCTGGCCCTTTATTAAACTGCACAAACAACTCAGGTGAACAGCTTAATAATTCAAAGTTTCTCAAGTTTGAGTGGCTATCCACATGTTGGTTAGTGCTGTTTATCCGTTGGTATAAGCGATCGACGCTTAAGTATCCTGCATAGGGGGCTTGGGTGTTTGTATATAAACGGGGTAGATAGTTAACTAAGCGTGCAGATACTGATGTGTGCTGCTCAGTTTTGACCTGTCCAAGCCGTCCTTGCCATTTTTGGGTTAGATTAATCTGATAACTGTCGCCTTGATACAGATATTTTTGAGTTTGCTCAAAAGCTGACTTGTATTGTTGGTAATGCCAAAGGTTCGTTAAAGTTAATGCTGGAGCAGATATTAACGAGGCTTGCAGGTCACTGGCTAAGGCATCATGAGCGGTATCTAAGTGGCTGCCTTTTCTAGTCTGACTGTCGATGATGTCTAATAAACTTAGTACGGTATCAATAGCGTCTTGTTCAGTGTTTTCATCAATGAAAAGTTGCCAGCTGCCTTTTGCATTAGGCATCAAGTAAATATCGTAATGTGCCATAAAAGCACAAGGTTGTTCTGCTATGCTAATATTAGAGTCTGGGCTTAGGTTTTTCGCAGTGATGTCATAACCAATGAATCCCATTAGCCCGTTTCTATAGGTGTTATCAGGATTTACTATAGATTTTTGGCTGTCATTATGCTGAGTAGAATAAGCAATGAGTGCGTTTATCCAGTCATCAAAAATGACAGTGTTTGTATGGCAGGTTGGCGTTTGTTGGGTAAAGTCGCGAGTTGACTTTATAATACGCACATAATTTTGACCACGCCAATTTTGCACTCGCTTTGGTTGTCTGCTACTGTCTATAGCTTGGTTATTAGTGTGTTTATTATTGTTATTATGCCTATCATTGGTAGTGATAGGTAGTGCTGTCCATGCCGTTTTGGGTAATAACCCAATAACAGGTTTGCCATTATTGTTTAGCCAGCATATGTGCCAAAAAAGATCTGACTTGAGCTGTTGTGATGTATTAACCAGCATTGGCACCAGCTTATGTGCTGGCAGGTGGTTAAAAAAGTATGTTTTACCATGCGTGTTAGAAGTCACTTTAGAAATCGCTTTAGCATTACAATTAGGTTGATGTGTGGCATTATTTATTAGTTGTTATTTTATTAGTTGTTATTCATTAGCTATTATTTGATAGGCTCTTAATTTAATAAGCATTTAATTTATGAATCTCCATTGAGCGCTATTATAGCCTTACGCTAAGTAATTAACACTAAAATTAATCTACATTAAAATAGTGATAACACTGTTTAAACTGAATTTAGCAACCTGATAACATATGCTAAGACTAACTATAAATAGCTTATTAATTTTATACGAGTAGAATTTATAAAGATCGAAACAGTCGTTCATTTAAACTTAGGAACAATAGCTTATGAGTAATGAATCAGATAATGCCAAACCTAATAAGCGCCTTATCAATGGCATCGGTACAGTGGGTCACATGGCACGTAACAACCTAGAGCGTATTGGCTCAGTGTTGGATGGCATCAATGCAAAATCTAATAAAGCCAGTAAATTTACAGCGGTTGATTTATCAGGTTATAAAAAAGGAGGTGCTGACAACATCTTTAGCCAGCAAACCTTAAGAGCGTCACAGCAATTGCTAGGCAATCGTTTTGCAACTTACGGCAAATATGCCAAAAAAGTTGTGCCTGACAGCGTCTTTCAAAAAATCACTGACGGTGCTTTTGCTCAATTAGCCAAATTGGCAGCTACTTGGAGCGAAATTGACTTGCCTAATGAGCACCGTTTTGATGGCATCCAAGGGCTTGATGATCAAGAGCGCAATGCACTAGCAAAAGATATTGCCAATCAAAACCGTGCCTTAGCCACTATGGGTGGGGTCACTGGATTGGCTGGCTTACCCGGTATGCTTGCCGATACCTTATGGTTATTGTTGGTTTCACTACGCACGGTATATCAGTTGGCCACCGTTTATGATAAGCCGTTAACGGGTAAGCAGGGTGTGAAAATGGCCTATGCAGTGTTGTCGCATGCCGACCTTAGTAAAATGCAAGAAAAACAAGCAATTTTAGCAGGGCTAGGCGTTGCAAAAGGGCTGTTAGATAATGCGGATAATCAAGGTTTGCGTAGTGAACTTAAAAATATAGGCGTACAAAATAGCAACGTCAATTATTATGCAGAGCAAGTCGAAAAAATTGCTGAACAGTTTAATATTGATATTGACGGGATGGACTTAAGCTGGTTGCTCAAAATAATGCCTGTGGCAGCGGTTGCTGTTGGTACTTATTACAATAACCATCTTATTGATGAAGTTATTGGCGTGGCTAATGCGACCTTTGGACCTGAGCCCATAACTGCAAAACAGGCGCTGACTGATGAGAGCAATAAAACTTCTGCGTTAAACGCTAAAGACGAAGATTTGGCTGGAGATCAGAAGGGCAAGGAAGAATCGGATGCGTCTGATTTTGACTCGAAAGACGCCAAAGATGCTCGAAGTGCTGAGGTTAAAAATAGCGACAGCAACAATGATAAGCAAAACGTAGATGAGTCAGGAGAGAAAAACAGTCCTGAACAAAGTCAAGATGACAAAGCGTCTAGCAAAGATACTCATGAATGATCCTCACAGATAAACTTAAACCGATTATGGGATGAATAAATAGTCGATGGCTTAAAGGCCTAAGCCGATACCGACCTGATATTTAAATACATATTTATGCAAATGGCTTGCACATAATGGCATAAGTCTGTAAAATTACCGCCTTAAACTTCCCGCTGAGGAAGGCTAAGAATGTAAACTGTTGGTATTTTGTGCTGGAATAATCCAGTGACAGGATGGCTAACTGCCTAATACACTTAGTGCCTCAGTTACGTACAGCCAGACTGTATACCGGACATAGAGAGATTTTATCATGCGTAAAGATATCCACCCTGAGTATCAACAAGTATTATTTCACGACACAAATGCTGACGTTTATTTTTTAATCCGTTCAACGGCTAAAACCAAAGCGACTCGTGAATATGAAGGTAAAGAATACCCATATTATCCACTAGATATTTCTAGTGCCTCTCATCCTTTCTACACAGGTGAGCAGCGTAAAACTTCTAACGAAGGTCGTGTTGCGAGCTTCAACAAACGTTTTGGTGCGTTTGGTGGCCGTAGTAAGACGAAGAGTGCTGACGCTGAATAGTTCTTCAGTCTCTATTTTCACTATCTATTCTTAACACCCTATTTTTAACACCTAGTTTTTTAAAAAAACCACTGCTTATAGCGGTGGTTCTTTTTGGCTAAAATTTGGTACTGAATGAGATAAGCGACCTGCTAGCTTACAGGTTATGTGCTTATGTATGAGCATAACCTGTAGTAAATCAATAACATGATTGGCTGCCTAAAATGGGCTTAGCCTATTGTACCTGCTTCAAAGTATTATCCATGTTTTAACTGATTGGGGCGGAAGCCTGTGGCTAATAAAACAACGGCATAGACGGCGGCACCGATGGCACAGATAATCAGCAGCCCCACAATGCGTTCCCACTGTGCTCCATTTGTGGGGAAATATGGGAGAACAGCATACAATGTACCGACCATCGCCACGCTAGAGAGAGCAAATTGAATCGACAGTTTTTTCCAATGGCTACCAAAGCGGTATAAGTCGCGTTTATGCAGTAAATAGTACAGCAGGCCTGCGTTGACAAATGAGGCTGCGGTTGTGGCTAATGCTAATCCCCCATGCAGGGGCAATTCAAAATAGTAGAAAATGCCAACAAATATAACACTGAAAACCATGTTGGCAATAACGGCAATGATACCAATTTTAACGGGTGTTTTTGTGTCTTGACGGGCAAAAAATGCGGGGGCAAATATTTTGATTAACATAAAGCCCAGAATTCCGCCAGACATACTGCGTAGTGCTAAGCCGCTCATGTTGGCATCGCGCAGCACAAATTCGCCTCGCATAAATAGCGACTGCATCAGCACGTCAGACAGTACAAACAGGGCGCATGCTGCTGGCAAGCCAACGACTATAATGAGTCTGGCTGCCCAATCTAACGTTTTACGGAAGGTAATGTCATCTTTTTTGGCTTCTGAGGCAGATAAGCTAGGTAGTATAACGGTACCAATGGCAACGCCAATCAATCCAAGGGGCAGTTCGCTCAAACGTTCTGCGGCATACAACCAAGATACGGAGCCGCTTATCATTAAAGAGGCCAATATGGTATTGAGCAGTAAATTAATTTGGGTTACTGACACGCCAAAAATTGCGGGTAGCATCAACTTTAAGATTCGGCGCACCCCTTCGTGTTGGAAGTTGATTTTAGGGGCAACAAGAAGCTTTTGCTGATAGAGCTGCGGCAATTGTATAAAAAATTGCAGCAGACCTGCGATGGCAACGGCATAACCAAGCGCCATAATGGGTTTATCAAACATAGGCGCAAAAAAGAGCGCGCCACTAATCATACATAGGTTGAGTAGGACAGGCGCAATGGCAGGGGCGGCAAAACGTCCATAACTTTGCAAGATGCTACCAGCAAAGGCAGTCATCGAAATAAATAGCAAATAGGGGAAGGTTAAGCGTAATAATTCACTTGCCGTGGCAAATTTTTCAGGTTCATCGGCAAAGCCTGGGGCAAATAGCGCTATGACCCAAGGCGCAGCGAGGATAACTACTACAGTCAATAGGGATAAAATCATCAATAACGCACCCGAGGTGCGGCTAATGAGAATCTGCACTTCTTGTAGAGTAAAGCGTTCTTTGTATTCAGATAATACAGGAACAAAGGCTTGACTAAAGGCACCTTCAGCAAAAAGACGGCGCAAAAAGTTAGGTATTTTGAATGCCACTAAAAAGGCATCCATTAACCCACCAGCGCCAAATACCCCCATGAGAACCATATCTCGTACAAGCCCTAATATACGTGAGACCATGGTCATTGAACTGACTATCATTGTCGAACGAAACAGTTTACTTTTTGCCATGTTAGTGAGTAGCCATCAGTTATCATTATTTATTATGGGTTTTGAAGTCGTAAATTATAACACTATCTATATGAATGATTGATAGGAAGTAGATGGGATGTACATGTAAATGATAGAAAGGCGACTGATAAAAGTCTGACGATAAAAGTCTGACGATAAAAGGGGATGAGTTAGCTGCTAAAAAATAAATGCGTCTATAATAGGAACTGTAGTTACGTATCGCCCACAAAACCTACAAAATATACAATAAAGGGTAAAGTGCTCTAATATAATAAGAGCATAGTTTATTAGATAACTCTTATAAGGTAGCGCTATGACAGTTTTAAAAAAACCAAACCAGCAGAATCAAAAACAACATCAGGGTCTAAGCAGGGTTTCGGCAATGGCACCACGCAGTTGGTTGTTTGTGCCAGCCAGTCGCCCAGATCGCTTTGGCAAAGCCTTAGCAACAGAGGCAGATGCGGTTATTATTGACCTTGAAGATGCCGTAGACCCTACAGAAAAAGAAGAGGCCCGTGCAAATATTGTAGAGTTTTTTGCTAATGAGCTAGATGGTATTGAGTTAACCCAGCAGATTGCTAAAAATCAAACCACATCTTCTATGTTACCGCAAATCTGGATTCGTCTTAATAATGATGAGTATTTAGAAGATGATTTAGTCATGTGTGGTCAGTTGCCAAACATTGATAAATTAGCTGGCGTGCTGTTACCAAAAGTGGCTACTGCTGATGTTATTACTCAAGTCTATGGCATTGTAGAAGCCCCTGTTGTGATACAAATAGAAACTGCTCTTGGTGTGAGTAACTTAGTAGATATTGCTAAAGCTGAAGGCTTACGTGCAATTAGTTTTGGGCGCCTAGATATTTGTAATGATTTGAATTTGAGAGCGGGATCTGCTGCAGAGCAAGACTTTTTTAAGCAATTAAGAGTGCAAGTAGTCGTATTAAGTAAGGCAAACGGCTTACTAGCTCCGATAGAAAGTATCTATGCAGATTTTAATGACACAGCGGGATTAAGCGCTTTAGCCCAATACGCTAGTGATTTAGGCTTTGCTGGCATGTTATGTATTCATCCTAGCCAAGTGAGTACGGTTAATCAATCATTTAGCATCAATGATGAACAGCTAAGATTTGCTGAGCAAGTGGTTGCACATTATCAAAAAACGGGAGAGAGTGTTTTCGCCATTAATAGTGTAATGGTGGATCTACCTGGTATCTTGCAATGTAGGAGAATTCTTAGCCACTAAAATGGTTCATTAGGTCTGCATACTATACAGCCATTAACGCACTGACCATTTTACGAAATCTTGCCCAAGCAAAAAATGCTCCAGGATCGGTTTTACGACCTGGGGCAATATCGCTGTGCCCAGTAATATGCCGTCGAGTTTTAGGATAGGCGTGATGTATTGCCACCACCACCTTAGCTAGCGTCTCGTATTGGGCGTCAGTAAATGGTTTGAAGTCAGATCCTTCAAGTTCAATGCCAATACTATAATCGTTGCACTCAGGCTTGGCTAAATAGCTAGATCGTCCAGCATGCCACGCTCTATCGTCAAATTTGACAAATTGAGTAATGTTGCCATTCCGCTCTATAAAAAGATGTGCCGACACTTGCATGCCTTCTATGGTTTTAAAATAGGGATGTGCCTCCCAATCTAGCTCATTGGTAAATAAGGCTTTAACATAGTGAGTACCGCTTGCGTCAGTTTGCTCAAACTCATTAGGAGGTAAACTGATATTATGAATCACAATAGCGCTGATATCAGTATTTTCAGGTCGCTTATTAAAGTTGGGAGAAGGTAGCCAATCGGCTTGTTCAAGCTGCCCCTCTAATACTGTCATTAAGTTATAAATAGGTTTTTTATTTTTCATATTACCTTCATATTAGTATCACGAATTGATTATAACTGCCTACTAATTATAAATGCCTATTGATTATTCATGCTTATAAAAACCAAGCCAGTTCATTGTCATGTTATCATCATCTAAGCATAGCAAACTAGAGATAATGAGTAGATAAACTAGATCATAATCAAAGTAATTGAAAAGGTTACTGCATTAACCTCGTATGTCTTTTAATTTGAGCTTTCTAGAATACGTTGACACAGCTAATAAATAAGGTTGAGAATGTCTTACTTTGTCGTTTTAACTAAATCAGACCATGCCATGACTTTTAATCGCATAAAAACAATAAGCCAACTGGTTGTGCTCACAATAGGCGTTAGTTTGAGTACAGGTTATGCTAATGCCTTAGACCCTGTTGTAACCAGCTTACAAGCTGATCAGGTAGTCGTTAAATCAGGTCAAACTAATAACTTGGAACACCGCCATATTTCACAAGAGGCCTACCAAGAAGATCAGCAAGAAGATCAGCAAGAAAATCAGCAAGAAAATCAGCAAGAGATCAAAAAAACGATTGCAACAGCGATTGAAAAAGATCTGGCTAATCATCCCTCTTGGCTACGTCTGCATTATTATCAGCGTAAGGATTATCAGCGCAAGGGTCGAGCCAGTGAAGCTGCATACGATAGTAAGGTCAAGAATCGTGATTTCTTTATTAGCGATAAGGGCAGAACAGACCCCCAAGCGGAGCTGATTGCAACGCTTGAGGCTATGCTATCTAATACCTCAGGTGTTCAAGTTAATAACACACTTAATCAAACCACTGTTAATCAAACCACTGTTAATCAAAATACTGACAGTCAACAAAACCCTAATCAGGAAAGTCGCAATATAGCGTGTCAATTTCCTGCCCGAACGCATTGGCTAAAAACGCAACTTGGCTTAAATATAGAGCCATCATACTGCCCTGAACTTGAGGCGTGGCAACAACAATTAGACCCCAAACGTTTATCTGTCATTTTTGCTGAAGAGTATCTCGACAATCCTTTATCGGCTTTCGGTCACACGCTCTTGCTCATTGATTCTAGCGCTAGCCTTGCCAATCCTGCTGATATTGACAAAGCGCACGCGCTGAATGCGACTGTTGGAGGCGACCCCAATGATAGCTTTGTTAAATATGCAGCTAAGTCTATGGTAGGGAGCTATCCTAATGATATTACGATTGAGCCTTTTCCTGAAAAGCTGGCTTATTATTTGCAAGGTGACAACCGAGATGTATGGACATACCCACTGGCGCTAACTGATAGTGAAGTACAACAAATCATGCGCCATGTATGGGAAACAAAAGATATTGAGATTCCCTATTACTTTACCAAAGATAATTGTGCGTCAGAAATACTACGTTATATAGACATTGTTCGCCCTAATAGCAATCTGGTAAATCAGTTGTCGCTTGCGGTGGTGCCCTCTGATATTATTCGTCTGCTCAAGAATGAGGGTTTGATTGTTGATCCAACATATACACCAGCTGACGATACCTTAGCGCAAGCCAAACGTAATAATCAAAATTTATCTGATTTACCAGAAAGCTCAATCGGAAAGAATGGCAAACTGATATCTACTGAGCTAACACCAGTTGATAACAACCCACTCAATGCCCATTCCATTCAAAGGGCCATGATTGGTGCTGGGCAACAGGATGACGTAGGGTATGTTAGCCTAGCATACCGTGGTGGGTTTAATGACTTACTTGATCGTCCTAGTGGTTATCCCCAAAACTTTGATCTTGAAGGGGTGTCACTTGAGCTAAGAGTATATGAAAATGCTGATAAAAACACCTCTCAATACCATGCAAAACATGACCAAGTAGAGCTTGAAAACGTTACCTTAATACGTGGTCGCTCCTTCAACCCTATTAATACTGCTCAAAGCGGCGACTCTGCATTAGCGACTTGGGGGTTGAATCTTGAGGTAACCCAAGTAAAAGATGGATCAGAGATGCACAGCGGCAGTCATTTAGTGGCCAGTGCTGCTTATGAAAAAGGCGTGTCGTTCGCATTTGGTGTGCCAAAATCTGGCTCGGGTCAGTTACCTCCTCAGCTATGTTATGCACTTGCAACAGGCATTGCCCAAGTCGGTAAAGGCCTCAATAATGGTTATCGGGTAGGGGCTGGTGCAAACCTTGGATGTCGTTATCAGTTCGGTAGCAAATCTCGTCTTGTTGGAGAGATGCAGCTGCCTTATTGGTATCATGGTGATATCCATAATACTGAGTCAGGTGGTTCAGTAGGTCATTATTGGCAGCCCATATTTAGTTTAGGTGCGCAGTACGATATTGATAAGAATCAGGCGGTCAGAGTGCAAGGCCGCTACCAGTTTCAAGAGAGAGTTGAAGATAAAAACAGTGTGCAGATTTCTTATGTGAAGTATTTTTAGAGAGCAAAGGGTTTTAGGTGTCTTTAAATTTGGGGCTATGAATGTTTATTTTGCTGATTTATCCAATCAAATTTTAGGGCATGTCGTCTTTTACAGTTAAAAATGGTTGGATTTACATTTTATGGTTAAAAATGGTTTGATTTACACCAACCACCGTCTGTTTTTTAGTTAATATTCCAATATTCTCTTCTAAGTCAGTCGTGTTTAACGATAATATATCCTGTTTTACCCTTAAATAACTACCTGCCCTCTGTTCAACATTAAGGCAGCAGGGAAAGTAGCAGAAAAGGCGAATGTAAAGCAGACATCTAGCTGGTTTTAGCAGTTTAGCCCAGCTAAATTATTTATAAAAAGTATGAGAAAAAATAGATATAAGGAGAAGTATGTTAATTTGGATGTTGATAATTGTTATAAACTGGTGGTTTGGAAGATTGCTTGTTAAACATTCTTCGAAGAGTAGCGCATTCATTGGTGCAATACTATTATCGACGGTTATTATTGGCATAATAAACTATGCCACTATTAAATATATGGCAAGCTATATGAATATCGCCGATAATCTTGTGGCTCAGAATATAGTGATAACCTCTGCTATGTCTCTATTTTTTGGCGGTATCATTTGTTGGGGTTCTATTTTATATCATCGTAGAAAGGCGTTAACCAATCTCTAGCGTGTGTCCTTATTTGCAGTAACTTATATTTTATGTGTCAAAAACGGCTAAATTTCCGCCAAACGGTGTCTGATTCCTAGCTAATATGCCATCATTCTTCAAAATCAGTCGTTTTTTACGATAATTTACTTCACTTTTACCCTCGTAATTAAATGAGCACAAGCCCTGAGCAATCTTAGTAAAACCACTAAAATCAATCAAGTACAGTTAGTTAATTCATTCTATGAAGTGTTATATTAAGAACCTATATTTACAACCTATAATTGGCTATTTTTGCCTAAAACAAGCTACTACTTCGTTAACATTAGGATTAAATAGAATGACTATTCAACCTGATTTTTTAACTTAATAGTGCCTTGTATTGACTCATTTTTTGTAAAATATCCTAACTTTAGCTTATGAATACAGGTTCTAAGTGTCTTATAGTAAATGACACGTATTGAACCTTTTATGGTTAATGACTTAAATTAATAGGCTGTATCGAGAGGTACTTTATCTAGGCACTTTAAAACTTAAACTTAGCATTTAGCAAACAGCTCCATAAAAAAAGATGACAAGAAGTCTTGTCATCTTTTTAGTAAGTAACGTTTGTGAGTAATGTTTTAGATCTAATTTTGGACTAAAACTATTTACAGTTCTTTTGATTATAAAGCTTAGACATATTTTCACGACGTTCTTTAGCCGCATCAATGGCTTCTTCAGTATTTGAGTAAGTGCCAATTAATGCAGGCCAGAACAGGACTGCAGCAGCAACGTTCTTACCAGTTACCTTACGCTCAGCACGCGCTTCTTTCTCAAATCTTTCAGCTTCTTCAATCTCATTAAGAATTTGCGGGCAAGTTAAGTTTGCATCACTCACTTTGTTAGTTTGAACAACATGTGGTGTTGCACAACCTTGTGCCAATAATGCGAACAAACCAATAGCCAATAGACTCTTTTTCATAAATTCCTCTTTTATTGTTTAGATACAGTTACAAACAGAAATGATACGGTTTCATTTATAAGTTTTTATTTACAAATTGTCAATAAAAACTTTTGTCAATTGGCTTTATTTGTGAACTAAATAAAATTTGAGTTGGTAGCTTTCATCGTCCATTAACCCTGGATATTAATAAGACGGTAAGAGGTATTAATAAAATCCTAATAATTTCCACCAAATAAGGCCAGCACCAATCCAAATGACTAGGTTTACCCCACTCATAATAGCACCAATGATCCACCACTCTCCAAGTGTGGTGTACCCTGAGTTAAAAATAACTGGTGCAGTACCTGTGGCGTAATGGGTAAGGCCCATCATGATATTACCCGTAGCGGCCAATATTAATGCATATAGCATTGGCGGAGCGCCTAGCGCTAGACCAACAGCATAGAATGCGGCAAACATGGCAGTAATGTGCGCTGTAGTACTGGCAAACATATAATGCATGTATAAGTAAACTAACGTCAATATGACCACGGCACCTATCCAGCCAACACCTGTCATACCTATTGCTGTTTCTATTTGCGATGAAAACCAAGTGATTAACCCCATTTTGTTCAGATAGTTTGCCATCATGACTAGGGCACCAAACCAAATGATAGTATCCCAAGCAGATTTCTCTTTTAAAATATCCTCCCAACTAAGTACACCCGTCACAATTAATAGTGATAGCCCTATAAAGGCAGTAGTGGTGGCATCTAAGCTAAACTGTGAACCAAACAGCATAGCGGGAATATTTGCCCACAAAAGTAACATCAGGGCAAATACGCCAAGCATGATTTTTTCATGAAAAGTAACGTGACCTAGTTTAGCTAAGTTTTCATTTGCATATTGCTTAGCGTTAGGTGTCTCTTTAACCTCTGGTGGATAGACGAGATAAATCACTATAGGCATGATTAATATACATATCATGCCAGGCACAAACATCGCCAGTGCCCAAGTCGTCCAAGATAACTGTATGTCGCTTCCTGTAGCTTTGTTAACTAAATCTACCACTAAAGGATTCGGCGCTGTGGCAGTGATAAACATACCAGAGGTAATGGGGTTGGCATGGAAGTTTACCATTGCTAGATATCGGCCAATTTTATTTTGCGTTCCTTCTTCGGGTGTAGAGTGGAAGCTTTTAGCAATGGAGCGCATAATTGGATGGATAATACCGCCGCCACGTGCGGTATTTGAGGGCGTTATTGGTGCTATCATTAATTCTGCTGCAGCTAAAGAGTAAGCAATACCTATGGTTTTCTTACCAAAAAGCGAAATAAAGTAATAGGCAATACGGGAGCCCAAGCCCGTTTTAATTAAACCGCGCGATATCATTACCGCTATACCAATTAACCAGATAAGCGGGCTTGAGAAACTGGATAAGGCATCTTTTATGGCATCTTTTGGTGTTTCAGCAGTAACACCGGTTAAGGCAACTAGTGAGATAGCGATAATAGCAATTGCCCCAATAGGCAGTACCTTGCCGATAATGGCAACAATGGTTGCGACAAAGAGCGCTAATAAATGCCATGCGCTAGGACTTACCCCTTCGGGAGTAGGAATGACAAACCAGATAAGGAGACCGATAGCGATAGAAAGCGCTGCGGGTATTGGTTTGAATGGTAGTTTTTCTGATGAGTCGGTCATATTATTTCAACCTTTTGAAAGTATGGTTATTTCACGGTTTTATTGTTAGAAAACTATAAATTCCAATGTTACTTATAAAATGAACTACAGTGCTATAAGATGAATTTAAACATTAGTAACTTTAAATATTAGTAACTTTGAGCATCAGTAACTTTGAGTATCAGTAACTTTGAGCATTAGTTACATGCAAATAAAATCCATACTTATAGTAGGTATTTATTTTTAAAGACATTATATCGCTCATTTATTTCATAGGGGTTTATAGTTAACAAATTGACACTCTAAATATGCACGTAGGTTAAAGTTTCCTTTAAAATAAGTCGGTAATAATCACAGTGCAGCTTCAAAATCTATAAGTAATTTATCCACATGATGTCCTCTAATCATGCGGCGCAGTTCACATGAAATGCAGATAACTGCTACACTGATAACAGATACGACAATAACCGATACACTGAGCATTAAGGCTGAATATGACTAAACCACACTACCTCATTATTGGGCAAGGGGATATAGGGTTGCCGGTTACCAATCAATTGGCTAAATTGGGCTTTAAGGTAACAGGTTTAGCCCGAAAGGAACGCGCAGCATATAACTTAGAGGAGTGCGCAAGCTTTTTACAAGCCGATGCCCTTAGCTTATCTGTAGAGCAAATAAAACACTTTACCCATATTGCTATTATAGTGACACCTGATACCTATAATATGCAGGATTATAAGAACGTTTATTATGGTATTGCACAGCACATCGCTGAGTTTGCAGATACGCTCCCTGTCTTAGAGCGTGTGGTCTTTATATCTTCAACCGGGGTTTATGGTCAAGATAGTGGTGAGTGGATTGATGAGACTGTACAGCCTCATGACCCCAGTCGAGAAGCATCAACTTTTATTTTAAAAGCAGAGCAGGTATTACAACAGGCTTTTGGCAAAAAAACGGTGGTTATCCGTCCTAGTGGTATTTATGGAAAAGAGCGCTTGATGCGCATTCGCAAAGCGAGAGAGACGGGTAAAAAGCCATTACCTCGGTATGCTTGGACAAACCGAATTATGGATAGTGATTTAATAAATATCATAGTTCAAGTTTTAACCCTCAAAGATGAGGCACTTCTAAAACCGGTTTATTTGGCTACTGATTATGCGCCAGTGACTTCTTATGAGCTGACGTATTGGCTGTCTGAGCAGCTAAACTCGGAGTTGCCAGAAATGAGTGAGACCTCTCAAATAACGGGTAAGCGCTTACATAGTAATATTCCAAGAAACTGGTTGGCTTACCCCGATTGGCAGTCAGGGTATTCAGAGATTTTAAAGTATCTTTGATGACCTCTTTCATTCAAAAATGTCAGCAGTACCTACTCGTGAAGGTTTAACACGGCTTAGATGACTCTTATGTGGTTATAGATCTTTTGTTGCTAATTAAAATAGGCTAAACTACTTAACTATAATACAAGCCACAAGACAAGCAGTAATATAAGCCACAAGACAACTGGCTACATAAGCGGATTCTGCTTATACAATATAAGTTAGCGAAATATACGTATAATAACCTATTAATTTTATAAAACTTCAAACATTGTTACCTTAGGGTCATTAGGGGGAGGTATGTCATCAACTGGAAACTCGCAAGATGATACTCAAAGGAATGATTCACATTACCCTGTTAACAAAAAAGTCTGTAAACGGTCTGATCCTAACCCTAACATTACCCAGCGTCCCTCTAAAAGTAATGACTCTTACTACTCTCATACCTTTAAACTTATTGAGCCCATAAATAACAAACCCAGAATTAGGCGAAAGAATCGGATTGTGTCCGTCAATCAAGCCCACCAAGCCATCCAAAATTCTATTGATCAGTACGCTACTTTACCAGCGATCTCTATGCAAAAAGGTGTTCATATTAATACTCAAGCACATCCCCTTCATCGCCCATGTTCAGAAGACAGTTTGGCGCAAACCACTCAGCAGTTGCAAACAAATTATGCTGGGGTGGTGCATCCTAATTTTGACCCCAATCAAACCCCATTAAATCCTGACCGACCATTGACAGATATGCCAGCCCCAGCCCCACGTTTACAAGATGCACTGCGTCATCTACTGGATCTAGAGCCTAAGGATATGGATGCGCTAAACCTTTCGCAAAAAAGCATAGATGAGAGCTTAGGCAAATTAGAGGTGGTTACGCCAGACTTCTCGCAAGCGTCTATGTGGGAGCTTATCGCTTCGCCTGAACTTGCTTCACATCTCGAGCTGCTTCAAGTAGGTGGGTTGATTAATTTACCGAAACAGTTTTTTAAATCGGCTGAGGTTAGTGGTATAACGTCCCCCTCGATTAAAAATAATAAGCTTGATGCCGAATCGGATAAATATAGAGATAAAGAGGTTTGTCATACGTTCGAAAATGATGATCAACATAGAAATCATTTATTAGCGCCGTTAACTCAAATGCGTTTGCTTGATTTATCAGATATTCATAACGTTTGCATGGCATATCCTGCATTGACTCGTTATGGATTCAAAGATAATCGTTCTAAGGTTAATAGTAGAGAAGATGATAGATCTTGCACATCGTCTTGGCCCCAAATGCCTGAGATGATTAATGATATATTTGCACCTAGTTGGGAGCTTATTTTATATCCTGAGCGGTTTGATAATGGTATTGATAGTCTAAGTACAGACATATTAGCGTGCAGTGTTGCTGTGCATATTTTAAAGCAGTGTCACACTCGTAAAAGTATTAATAAAAGCATTACCGCCCATCAAATCTGCCAGCACATGCGCAGTTATGTATTGAGTCAATGCAATATTCATCCACAGTTTGAAACGCAATATCGCCAAATTCGTTTGTTTGTAGGACATGTGGTGGTGGCAGCTAAATATCTTGGATTTGATATAAAGTATAACGAGAGCAAGAGTCTAGTGGCAACAAATGGGATGGCTAATGAACTAAATGCCACTAATGATAAAACCCAGAATATTGGTCAATCTATCTATATCAACTTATCCTCTCGCAGTGCACTACTTACCCGTTATCCTAATATTAGTAATTATTATATTAATGGTTGGTCATGATGACTTAGCTATTGATGTTTGCAAAGTTTCAACTGTGCCCTAGTAAGAGGCTTATAATGATTTACCTCCCTTTACATCAGTGATGAACATAGCCTAATAACACCATAATATCCTTTATCATATTAATCCTCGCTAATAGGAACCCGTATGGCCCCACAGTCTTTTACGTCAGATGCCTTCATTGAGCTTGCCCTTTCTAATGAAGTTTTAAAGTTTGGAGAGTACGTACTTAAGTCAGGTCGCATTAGCCCCTATTTCTTTAATGCTGGGCTGCTTGCGACAGGCGAGATGTTGTCACTACTGGCAAACGGTTATGCTCATGTATTGGCTGAGCAAGTTAAAGTTGAGGGGCAGGATGAGCTGGTCATTTTTGGCGCGGCGTATAAAGGCATTCCATTTGTTGCGGCGACGGCTCAAGCACTTTGGAATAATCATGGTATTAATGCACACTGGGGTTATAACCGTAAAGAACCCAAAGACCATGGAGAAGGGGGCAGTTTAGTGGGGGCAAATGTTAGTGGTAAGGCGGTTTGGATATTGGATGATGTCATTACTGCGGGTACGGCAATGCGTGAAGTCGTTGATATTCTAGGCTCAGCTGGTGCAACCGTGGCGGGTATTATTGTAGCTCTTGACCGCAAAGAAAAAGGGCAAAATGAAACCTCTGCTATTGATGAGTTGGCTACAAACCTTAAAGTGCCTGTACGTGCGCTGGTTAGTATTGACGATATTATTGATTATGTTGCCAAGCATGCAGACGCGACTCAATTAGCAAAAATGAAGCACTATCGTCAGCAGTACGGTGTGTAGTGTTACCTTTATATCTTATTTTTGACCTCACAGGCTTTATATATATTGATTACATTGATATGAGGTCAATCTAAGACATTCTGCTATTAAATTGAACAATGGAGTATGTTACCCATGAGCAAAGCTAACGGTGCTAAATCACTTAATATTTTAGTGGTAATGGATCCCATTGAGACCATTAACTTCAAAAAAGATACCACACTTGCCATGATGTGGTCAGCCACTGAGCGTGGTCACACTATCGGCTATTGTCAGATACATGATTTATGGTTAGATAAAGGTACGCTTAAGGTAGATGCTCAGGCTGTTACCGTATATCGAGACCCTGATAATTTTTATGAATTAGCAGGGAAAATAACACAGCTGATTACCGAATATGATGTTATTTTGATGCGCAAAGACCCACCGTTTGATATGCGTTTTTTGTATTCACTTTACTTACTAGATCATGCAAAAGCCGCTGGAGTATTAGTCGTCAATGACCCTCAAGCCATTCGCGATTGTAATGAAAAACTATTCGCTACTTGGTTCAGCGAGCTGATGAGCCCAACTATTGTGACCAGTAAGCAATCACATATACGTCAGTTTATCAACGAACATAAAGATGTGATTGTAAAACCTCTCGATGGTATGGGTGGAACGGGTATATTTAGGTTAACCAACGATAGTCCAAATATAGGTGCTACGCTTGAAATGTTAACTGAGCTTGAGACTTTACCTATTATGGCACAGCGCTATTTGCCTGAAATCATCAAGGGCGACAAGAGAATATTGATTGTCGATGGAAAGCCAATACCTTTTTGCTTAGCTCGTATCCCAAGCCAAGGTGAAACACGAGGTAATCTTGCAGCCGGTGGACGAGGTGTGGCAATGCCCCTAACAGAGCAAGAGTTTGCCGTTGCAAATATTGTAGCACCAGTCGTTAAACAAAAAGGGTTACTGTTTGTGGGTTTAGATGTGATAGGCGGAAAAATCACTGAAATTAATGTAACAAGTCCGACCTGTGTGCGCGAAATAGATGACCAGTGTGGTACAGATATTGCCACGGACTTGATACTAGCCATTGAAAAAAGACTGGCGTTGTCAGTTAAGACTATACGTTAAACTATGCGCTATAAATACTATGGGCTCTAAATATTGGATTGGCACTTGAATTTGAATCTTGCTGAGTTTTAACACCACCTGAAGTATACAGGCAGTTGAAGAATATGACTACTTTAGGCTTAAAGTCATTTGAAATATGAGGCATTTAAAAAATAAGTCATTTGAAGCTTAAAGTCATTTGCATAAAAAGTTACGGACTGGCAACTTTACTGTAATCGTTTCGTTTAAATTTTTGTGCTATTATTTTGTCACATTTTAATCCCTATATTTTCAACTTTTAGACTTTATAGACTTCTTAACATTCTCTTTAACATTGTCATTTTTAACAATGGTAAGTTTTTAACCTTTTAACTTTTATTGTATTCTGTAGTTGGAGAACCCCTCTGTGCGCGATTCCTTTAATATCAGCCACGGCATCAATAGTAGCCACGGCGCTATGAGTGCCGAATCAGCTAAAAAGCCGAGGGTTTTGATGATGGCAGCAGGCACAGGCGGTCATGTTTTCCCAGCATTAGCCGTGGCAGATGAATTAACCCGCCGTGGGGCAATTGTGCATTGGTTAGGCACGCCGCAGGGTATGGAAAATGACCTAGTGCGTCCAACAGGTTATACATTTCACACTATTCAAATGCACGGTATACGTGGTAAAGGTGTGGGACGCGTCTTAAAAATGCCTATGATGCTATCAAAGGCTGTGTTGGCTAGCATAAAGATTATTAAAGCAAACAATATTAATATCGTCGTTGGCTTTGGTGGGTATGTGACTGCCCCAGGTGGCCTAGCAGCACGTGCCACAGGCAAACCTTTGGTCATTCATGAACAAAATGCCATCGCAGGGATGAGTAACCGCTATTTAGCGAAGGTAGCAACCAAAGTATTGCAAGCTTTCCCTAATACATTTGGTGATAGCGATAGTGCCGATAACCCCAAGCTCGAAACGGTTGGTAATCCTGTTAGAGAGGCCATTTGTGAAATTGCCCCGCCAGAGTCACGTTATGATATTAAGGATGATAGCCCTTTAAAACTATTGATTGTTGGGGGGTCACTTGGCGCTCAGATTTTAAATCAAATAGTACCTGCTGCACTTGCCAAAATAGAAAAATCCCTTGTGGTTCATCACCAATGTGGCCGTAACAACTTTGACAGTACGACACACAACTACGAGCAAGTTGATGAAACCCATCATCACGTAACCATCATGCCTTTCATTGATAATATGGCAGAAGCATATGCTTGGGCAGATGTTATTGTTTGTCGTGCTGGTGCGTTAACGGTAACAGAGATTCAAAACGTTGGCTTGGCCGCCATATTTGTGCCACTGCCGCATGCGGTAGATGACCATCAAACCGCCAATGCTCGCTCACTTGCAGATGAGGACGCGGCTTATTTAATCCCTCAAAGCCAACTAACAGCGGATGTTTTGGCGCAGATACTATCTGATCTCAATCGTGAGAAATGCCTAGACATGGCAAAAAAAGGTAAGTCACTCGCAAATCCTAGCTCTACCATTATGGCCACTGATTATATTTGGTCTTTATTGAGATAATAGTTTTACTATTCAACAAAGGGTTAAAGTACTTTTTATAATTCGCGCTCAGCCATTTGTTTTTAAAGCCTTAGAACTTTATAGTATTAAAAGTTAATAGTATTTTTATTAGACATTTTTGATTGCATTCTACATTAGATTGAAAAAGAGAAATTTATGACACAAGCTGCCCTGCCAAAACGTTTAATTGAAATTCCCGAAATGCGCCGAATCAAGTGCATTCATTTTATCGGGATTGGGGGAGCTGGCATGTGTGGCATCGCTGAGGTTATGAAAAACCAAGGCTATGGTGTGAGTGGTTCTGATATAAAACAAAGTGCGGTTACGGATCGACTAAAAAGTTTGGGTATTGACGTCTTTATTGGACATGATTCACAAAATATTGCAAATGCAGATGTCATCGTTGTCTCATCGGCAATTGATAGACAAAACCCTGAAATACAAGCAGCCTTAAAAGCGCACTTACCCGTTGTACGTCGAGCGGATATGTTGGGCGAGCTTATGAGATATCGTCATGGTATCGCGGTTGCTGGTGCGCATGGTAAAACGACAACAACAAGCTTACTGACCATGATGATGACTGAAGCTGGGCTTGATCCAACTTATGTTATTGGTGGTAAGTTAAATGCTTCTGGTAAAAATGCCTCATTAGGTCAAAGTCGTTATTTAGTCGCTGAAGCAGATGAATCTGATGCATCATTTTTGTCCTTGCATCCTATGGCAGCAATTGTTACTAACATCGATCAAGATCATATGGAAACTTATGAAAACAGCTTTGACAAACTTAAAGCAGCTTATATTCAGTTTTTGCAAAACATGCCATTTTACGGCCTTGCTGTCGTCTGCGGTGATGATAAAGAGTTATACGCCATGATTGATGACATTGGTCGCCCTGTGCAGACTTTTGGCTTCAATCCTTATAATGATGTTCAAGCTGTTGATGTTATTGTCGACGGTACAAGAACTCACTTTACTGTTTTAAGAAAAGACCGTGAGCCATTAAAGCTAACCTTGAATATTCCTGGTAGTCATAATGTACTAAACGCATTGGCGGCTATTACGATGGCAACCGATGAAGGTGTTGATGATCAAGCCATTGTAAGAGCGCTCGAAAAATTCGCTGGCGTCGGCCGTCGCTTTGAACAACAGGCGTGTGTTGATAAAGACGATGGTAACGTGTTACTGATTGACGATTATGGTCATCATCCCGTTGAAGTTCTTGCCACCATTAAAGCGGCTCGACAGAGTTATCCTGAACGCCGTATCGTTATGTTATTCCAGCCTCATCGTTACAGCCGAACTCGCGACTGCTATGATGATTTCGTATCCGTATTGTCTCAAGTTGACTCGTTGTTACTTCTAGATGTCTATAGTGCAGGTGAAGCACCAATTATGGGGGCAGATACTAAGTCTTTAGCGCGTAGCATCCGTTTAAGAGGCGAAGTTGAGCCAGTTGTAGTAGATAAGAATGCCCTTGAGCCTGTAATGAAACGGACACTCAAGTCAGGCGATATTTTGATTACTCAAGGCGCGGGTAATGTTGGACAAATTAGCCAAGAGCTCGCTAAAAATAATCTATATATTTAATCATTACTTGTTAAGAATAAAATTATGACGCAAACTTCAACCAAATCAGATATCTCAGATCAAACCTCTACTAAAGTCAAGAATCCCAGCATCTTTGGCAAAGTCGCTGTGGTTTTCGGCGGTAATAGTAATGAGCGAGAGGTGTCACTCGATAGTGGCAATGCTGTGCTGAAAGCTCTAAAAGATCAGGGGATTGATGCGACTCATTTTGATCCTAAAGATCGTAATATTCTAGATATTAAACACTTTGATCGGGTATTTAATGTCTTGCATGGTCGCGGTGGTGAGGATGGTCAGTTACAAGGATTGCTTGACTGGCTTGGTATTCCGCAAACGGGGTCAGGGGTGCTGGCCTCTGCAATTGGTATGGATAAAGTGCGCACTAAGCAATTATGGCAAGGATGTGGGTTAGCGACCGCGCCTTTTTCTATCCTTAAAGAAGATACCGATTGGCAGCAAATAGTGAATACTTTAGGTTTACCTCTCATGATTAAGCCTGTGCATGAAGGGTCGAGTATTGGTATGAGCAAGGTTGAAAGTCTAGATGAACTACCTGAAGCTTATGCAATGGCAGCTGGGTGTGGTGATGATGTCATGGCTGAGAAGTGGATAACAGGACGAGAGTTTACCATCGTTATTATTGATGATGAAGCATATCCAGTAATTCGTCTGGAACCCGCAAATATCTCAAATTTTTATGATTTTGAAGCCAAATATAATCGCAACGATACCGCTTATCATATTCCTTGCGGGCTATCGAAAAGTGAGGAAGCACACCTTCAGGCGATGAGCATCGCTGCCTTTAAAGCCGTTGATGCCTCAGGCTGGGGGCGTGTCGATGCTATGCAAGATGAGAAGGGTAATTTTTGGTTATTAGAGATTAATACTGTGCCCGGTATGACCAGTCATAGTTTGGTGCCTATGGCTGCTAAAGCCAGAGGAATAGGCTTTGATGAATTATGCTGGCATATACTCGCACAAACACTTTAACGACCATAATATAGTCAGTGAAGAATGTAGAGTAATAACGCGGTTATCTGATAGTTTTATTGAGGAATTTTTTTATTCCATCTCCTTGGTTAATATAAGATGCGGACTACATCCCTATTGGGGTTAAATCCATGCTATTAGTGGATCAGTCTTAAGCAATGGCTTGATTGGGCATATTGCTATCGTAACTGTGCTAAATGCGTTACAATTGTAGGTTAATAGAAAATGGATATGATGGTTGACTCAGTGAATGACCCTACGCTTACCTCTAGCAAGATTATATCTTCAAAAATATGGATACTGATCGGGGTTTTTCTATTCATAATAGCCTTTATTACTGTGTCTCATCGAGTTTATCAAGCACAACCTGCTGAGATCGTTATTGACCCGAATGGGCTGAATACAACTGAGTATCAGAAACTAAGTAAGGCCTTGTCCCAACATGATGTGGGAAACTTCTTTATGGCAACCTTACCTCGGTTGCAAGATATTGTCATGACGCAGAGCTGGGTAAGCCAAGTTAATATTGAACGTCAGTGGGGTAGGGGGATCGTGATATCGGCACTACCTCGAATCCCGATAGCCCGCTTTGGTAGTGAGCATTTGATCGATGCTGAAGGGGTTGTCTTTAAACCCGCTGCTGAGACAGACTTAACTCAAAGTGATCTCATCATGTTACAAGGTAACGAAGAGCAGTCTACTTTGATCATGCAGCAGATGCAGCTTATTAATAAATGGTTTGCGCCGCTCAATATGAAAGTTGAGGATATGGTTTTAACACCCAGAATGACATGGGTCGTTAAATTTGATAATGGAATGCGGGTTATTGTTGATAATGAGCATACCTCACAAAAGCTTATGAATTTGAGTCAATTATTGCAAAACCAGCTTAAGATGAAGCGCGATGAGATAGCATCTGTTGATTTGCGTTATAAGAATGGTTTTGTTATTGCATGGCAAGATGAGCAAGTAGCACCTATTGAATTGATATCTTTATCTGAAATTAGAGAGTCTAATGAGGAGAGGGATATTGCGCATCAATAGGGTACATTTTTAAATAAATCGCTTGAATGCACACTAAAATGATATTTTAATAATACTTTCAATTAACCTTGCTGTTTAATCCATGTGCATAATATCTAAAGTGATAGGTAATGACATTGATTAAAAAGCAGTATAAAAAACGTTTTGCACCTTATGAGTAAACCTGAAAATCTCGTCGTTGTTCACATAAGTGCCACTGCTGTTTATGCAGTTATTGGGCACGTTAAGTCTATGGAAGACATTCAGATTATGGGAGTGGGTGAGGTTAAGAATGAAGATTTTCAGCAAGGTCGAATTAAGCACTGGGAGCGTTTAAAAAGCGCTATCAGACAAGCGATTATCGAAGCAGAAGAAATGGCTAATTGCCGTGTACATAGTGTGTGGTTAACCCTATCTACTCCTGAGCTCTTTAGCGCTAATAGTTTTGGTACGGTCAATGTTGATCAAGGTACGGTTGAAACACGCCATATTGTCAAGGCGCTTAGTTTAGCAAAAGAAAAAATCATGCCGACCACTCATTATCTAATGCATCATTGTCAACAAGGCATTATTATAGATAATCAAGAAGATATGGTTGATGATGCGATTAATATGTATGCTAATGAATTAACGGTTATGTATCATTTAATGATGATGCCAGTAGCCAGCCGTCAAAATATTCAAAAGTTGATTCAAGCCTGTGATATTAGTATTGACCACATGTTATTTGACGCGGTATCTAGTGCAGAGTATAGCCTAATGGCTGAAGAGCGAGAGCAGGGGGTTTGTTTAATTGATATTGGTGCAAGTACCACAAGCCTTTGCTTATACCGTGAAAATAAACTTATATTTACCCACTGTATCGCTGATGGTGGCAATAAAGTAACAATGGATATATCAGCAGAACTCGGTATTTCAATGGCTGAAGCCGAATCGTTGAAAAAGCGTTATGGTACAGTTGATATACAAAGTATCGATCCTGGTCAGTTTGTGACAATTAAGAGAGTGGGTGTGGCTGATGAAGTCACTATTAACTTATTACAACTGGCTGAGATTATCAAAGCACGCTACATTGAGTTGTTTAGAGTTGCCTTTCAAGAGCTGTCTGATGCAGGTTTGATGGATTATATGCAGCGTGGCGTTGTATTATCAGGGGGTGGTAGTAATATTAAAGGCATGATACCCTTTGCAAAACGCTTGTTACAAATGCCAGTGGTTATGACCACACCCCATGAAGCCATTACCGCATATAATCATTTTGATAGTGAAGATTCATTTAAGCTGTTGAATGCAAGAGTGAAAGATCGTGTATTTCAGACTGCTTTTGGTGCGTTGCTATACAGTCAGAGTGAACAGTTTAAACATAGCGAGAAAAGCTCACCTGAAGCCCTTGAAACGAGTAAAGTAAGCAATTTGAAGAATAAACTAAACAATTTTTTTAATCGAATTATATAAACCATTTTAATATTTCAAGTAACCTTTATAATCGAACTTACTTACTGTAAATAATAAGTTCAGAAGGTTACGTAAAGGAGTGATAATGTCCAAGTATACAATGGCAGATAGCAGCCGCGATCTAAATAACGGTCAAGCCCGTTTTACTGTTTTTGGTGTTGGCGGTGGCGGTGGTAACGCTGTAGAGCATATGGTTCAACAGGGCATCAAAGGGGTTACCTTTGTAGTGGCTAACACTGATTGCCAAGCACTACAAGGTTTGACGGCTGAGCATAAATTGCAACTCGGCGCAGATACAAACCGTGGCTTAGGTGCTGGAGCGAATCCCGAAGTGGGTCGTGAAGCTGCTGAACAGGATGAAGAAGCCATTAGAAAGCTTCTTGAAAACTCGGATATGGTTTTCATTACTGCCGGTATGGGTGGGGGCACAGGTACAGGGGCAGCACCTGTGGTTGCTCGTATCGCTAAGGAGATGGAAATCCTGACTGTTGCCGTTGTTACCACACCTTTTAGGTTTGAAGGTGGTAGACGTCTCAAAGCGGCTAAGGCTGGTATTGAGCAGTTATCAAACTTTGTAGACTCGATTATTACTATTCCAAACGATAAACTGCTTAAGGTTTATGGCAACATCTCGATGAAAGATGCTTTCAAAAAAGCTGATGATGTATTGATGCATGCTGTGCAAGGTATCGCTGAAACAATTGATCTTGATGGTATGGTTAATATTGACTTTAATGATATTCGTACGGCAATGACTGCAAAAGGCCATGCCATGATGGGTATTGGCCGTGCCAGTGGTGATGAACGTGCCCGTCAAGCAACTGAGAAAGCAATACGATCTCCATTACTAGATGATTTACGCTTAGAAAATGCTAAAGGTCTTATTGTTAATGTTGTCTCATCAGATTCACTATCACTTGATGAGCTAAGTCAAATCACTGAAATTGTCGAGGGAATAACAGATATTGATGATGCCCATATCTTCTACGGCTCAGTCATTGATGAGCGCATGGGTGAAGATCTACACGTTACTGTTATAGCGACAGGATTAACCCTAGATGATGAGAAAGACGATCCTCGTCCAATGCCCTCCGCTCATAGTAATCAAGCTGTAGACCCTGCTACTCACACAAGCGCTATAACGAGTCAGAAAAAAGCACAATTAAGTACTCATCAAAAACATGATTCAAGTGTGGGTTCCAGCAAATCTGAACCAAATACTAAGACTAATAGCATTCAGGATTACCTAAAACGGCAACAGAATCGTTAAGTATTTTAGTTCAGTGCGTTTATGACGTAACAAGAGCAGCACTAGCAAAAATAAAAAAAGACTGAGCTTTGCTCGGTCTTTTTTTATTTACCTATAGCCTATACCTACCAAGTATAGTCATAGGCAACTAAATAAGATACAAGGCAACCGAGCGCAAGTACTACTCTAGTAGGCTTAGTGAGGTTAACGCTGTAGCTCTTTAGTTTGCCTACGACTATAGCTTTCTAATTTAGTAGCTTTCTAATTAAATACCTTTCTACTCCAGTAGCGTTATTTAGCAAATTAGTTGACTCTCTCCAGTCTGAAAAATAGATAGGGTCAACAGATGTCAATCTTATAGTTTATTTTGTATAGCGAAACTCAGTGATCTAAATAAGAATATGTTACAATGGAAATAATTTCTTACATTTAGCTTTTTCAGTTTTGGTCTTGTTTATTAAAGTCAACTATTAAGAATACTGCATTTTTTTAATCACTAATATCACTACAATAAGTAATATAAATATTTTACAACTTTAATATGGCAGCTGAGGTTAAAGTACGAACTATTAAAAGCCCATATTAAAAGTGAATATTTTCCTTGAACATCGACTTTATCTATTGTATTTGAAGTGACCCTTGAATAGGTTATAAATTTAGTCAGCATACAGACTTAATTTTGACAGATATTACAATTGAGAGCAGACTTTTTTTATCGACATAAGCTTGTAAGGTTGTCCATTCAAACTTAATGGCAGAGAATTTTTTAATGAAACAAAGAACCCTCGCAAAACCGGTAACAGTTGTAGGAATTGGTCTACACAGTGGTAGAGATGTCACAATTACCTTTGAGCCTAGTGCTGCAAATAAAGGTATTAACTTTTTACGAACAGATGTTGAGAATGCGCCACTGATTCCTGCTGATGCCTTTTTAGTTAGAGATACCGTGATGTCATCAAATTTGGGGATAGAGGATGTCAGGATTGGTACGGTTGAACATTTATTAAGTGCACTAGCAGGGCTAGGTATCGATAATTTATTGATAAAAGTATCTGATATTGAAGTGCCAATTCTCGATGGTAGTTCCGCGCCATACGCACAACTTTTACTTGAATCTGGCATTAAAGAGCTTGATGAGCCCAAGAGATTTTTAAAAATACGAAAAACAATACGTGTTACAGAAGGTGATAAATGGGCTGAGCTGGAACCATTTGACGGGTTTAGGTTAGAGTTTCAAATAGACTTTGATCATCCTGCAATACCTAGGGACACGCAGCATTATAGCTTTGATTTTTCAACAAAAAAATATCTCAAAAGTGTCAGTAATGCCAGAACCTTTGGTTTTTTACAAGATATAGAGCTTTTAAAGAAAAGCAATCTCGCGTTAGGGGGTAGTCTTGATAATGCGATTGTGATAGATGAAAGTGGTATTATGAATAAAACAGGATTGCGTCACAAAAATGAATTTGTCCGTCACAAATTATTGGATGCAGTAGGAGATTTATACTTAGCAAAGTATTCATTATTAGCTAAGTTTAGTGCCTATAAATCTGGACATGCGCTGAATAATAAGTTAATAAAGGCAGTGTACGCTAGTAATGATAATTTTGAAATTGTAACATTTTATGACAAAGAATCGTCCTTTATAAACTACGATTTACCAAAATCAAGTCAATTATGCTAAATCCTGCTAAAAAATCACTTATTAACTAGAAACATTCGTGAAACTATATAGAAAACGGAACAAAGTTCCGTTTTTTTGTGGGTAGTTTCTCTTAAGGTAAGGAATTCAAATGTTCTAAGCAAACTTTCAATAACCTCAAGTATTATCTTTGTAATTCTAATTATAAAAAAATTACAATATGTATCGAAATCAACTCATTCATATCCTCTAAAATACCTACTTTTTTACATAAAATTACAATGTAAACATTACCTTTTAATCTTCTGCTAGCCTTTCAAGAGCTTTTTTCAACTGGCAATCATTAATGACATGCTTAGCTGTGTGTGATATAGTTCTTCTCGTTGATTCGGTCAAGCCACGTGTAGTATGGCTTTTAACCTTATTAGTGCCATTTGAAGATATATTACTTTGCTGATTCATATTGTTTTCAATACTATAAGACTGGTTAATTGATGCAGGGTAGGTAACGATTACATCTATATATTTGAGTTGATCAAATGTTAAAGATTGTACTGTTAATATCTTGATTAAGTTATTAGATTGATAGCGAAGATGATTAGCAGCAGTTTGAGACTGTACTGATAACGTTAATTTCCCATCAATATAACTGCCTACCCAAAGAGTTTTAAGCACATCTTCTGGTAAACAGTTATTAAGTAGAGTTTTGATTTCGTTAGTGAGTTCATTAAGCTCTGAACATTTTTTGAATATCTGGTGGGGCAATGCTAAAGCAGCAGATTTTTGATGATCAATAACGGTTGCTAAGTAATTAGGTTTTGAATACTGGCGCATTATAAGCCTCAAGTTTGTAATCAATGCCTATGGGTTTTAACAAGTGAAGTAAAGTAGATGATTCACATCATAGTTATACATCTACTTATTATACGTCAATTGTCGCTCATTGATAGCAAGTAAGTGTTTTGATAGATGGTTAAATGATACCTGTTTGATAGCTTGGATATCTGAGTGAAGCAACTTTATATATTTGATGAAAAACGAATTGCGGTTTATCGGTAAGTTAGATGCTGCAATTAAAAAAGATTAATTCTGGGAGCGTTATGAAAAAGTTACTTATTATTTTGTCATTAATGGGGTTCAGCGCCACACAGGTTAATGCATCAGTTCAAGATACTTATAATCCATCCTCCTCTGAAGATTTAATTGGCAACCTAGAACTACTCATTGCCCAAAAACAAAAATTAAATCCAGAGCTAAAAGCTTTAGAAACTGAAGTTATAAATAGACAGTCAAGCTTAGCATCGTTTGCCACATCTTCAAACACACCATCACGCTCTTTTATAGATAGTTCTGCACCACCTGCCATTGCTGCAGCACGTGCAGCACGTGCTGCCCACTCAAGAACAATTGGTTTATGCGCACGTTATGTTCGTAAAGCACTACAGTCAGCTGGTTATGATTTCACACCAAATCCTTCAGCTTACCAATATGCGACTCGTGGTACCTTAGCTCAAGCTGGCTTTGTTAAAATTAGCAACAGTGCTCCACCACAGGTAGGTGATGTGGTGGTATATAATCGTTCAGCTAAGCATCGTCATGGCCATATTCAAATTTTTGATGGTAGTAACTGGGTATCTGATTTTGTACAACGCAATAAGAGCCCTTACAGTGACACCTACTCTTACACCACGTGGCGTGATGCCCGTTATATCAATGACGCTTCTAATCAAGGTGTTTATTTAGCCATGGGCGAGTAAATATTAATCATTAGCAACAATTATAAGAAATAATTGAATAAATGATTTTATCAAATTATACTTAATGGGTACTAGATAAGTTCTGAAAGCCAAACATTTAGAGAATCGTACTTATATATGTGTACCCTTTAAAAACTGATTTCTTAGTTATAAGATTAGTTACAAGAGAAGGTTGCCAGTCAAAAGTCTTAATTGAAAAGCCCAGCTCATTAGCAAGCTGGGCTTTTTAGTCTGTAATGTATTTGATTTGCTCTTTTGTTAAATTACTTCATTTTCAGAAATTAGACTGGTGTAAGAACCTATATTCACAACCTATAGCTGTCGTTGGCTAGACGAGATTGACAAGCCTAATCCTATATTAGGGGTTGTTGCCAGTTAACATAGACGACTTATGCGGCTTATATTGAATTTGAAAATGTATCAAAATTCATAAATACATCAAATTAAAAAAAGCCATCAGTTAACTGATGGCTTAGATTAACGTACTAAATCTCAATTTTAGGTTATAACTGGTATACGCTTATAAGTGGCATAAATACATGAACCAAGTTAAACTGGTATTCATATTTAAATCATTTCACGAAACCACTGAAACTAGCTATATCGTGCTAAGTTAGACAGCTTTGGATTTGCATTTGGATTGCGGCGGAGTAATAAAGCCATGCGACCAATGTGATGAATAAGTTGGGAGTTGGTTTTTTGAGCAATGTCGCGGCTTAAAACATCACGCTCCTCTTTAGTACCGGGTGCTGTCTTGATTTTGATAAGTTCGTGGTCATTTAATGCACGGTTAATCTCTTCAATTACGGCGTCACTTACCCCATTATTACCAATCATAACAATGGGCTTTAACTCATGACCAATGCCTTTTAATCGACGTAATTCGTCATTGGTTAGGTGCTGTGGGCTTTTTTGTTCAGTAGTCATAGTATCTCAGTATTGGTTATTAGGCCTAACTAGCCAGCCTTGGAAGGTTATATCGAATTAAAAGTATCTCATAATATAAAAACGCTGAGAGTTTTAGGTATGACAATTTTTGCTGAATTATTTTCAAAAACAAGTTGTTTTCTAAATAAGCTTTGTGTTGTGCATCCCTTTATCGATAAAGCTTATTATAATGAATATTCTTATATAATGCTTAAATAGATTTTATTATTGATATGAGTGGTTTTTAATTGAAAGTTTAGCTAAAGCTTGGCATATTGTTGTTTCTAGATAGAGGGTAAAACGAGGCGTAAGTCATTTTAGGATTTTAAAGGTTAAGCTTTTTTATTGATAGAAGTAGCTTTTACATTACTCATCTTACTTTGATTACTTAGACTTGAAAGATTTAATTGAAAGATTTAATTCGTGAGGATATTTTGGCGACTCGTATCACAAATAAAACGTTATCAAAAAGTAGTAAAGCTTGGATGAAAGAGCACATGGATGATCACTATGTTCAGCTCGCTCAAAAAGAGGGCTACCGTGCACGTGCGGCATATAAATTACTAGAGATTAATGAGAAGACAACCCTCATAAAGAGAGGAATGACGGTTGTAGATTTGGGTAGTGCCCCTGGTAGTTGGTCTCAGGTAGCAGGGCGTTTGGTAGGTTCTGAGGGTGCATTAATTGCTTTGGATATTCTGCCCATGGACGCCTTAGAGAATGTCACTTTTATACAAGGCGATTTTAGAGAAGCAGAAGTATTTGATCAGCTAATGAATGAAATCGGTAATAGAGAAGTTGATGTTGTCCTATCTGATATGGCTCCTAATACAACAGGGCACAAGGCGGTTGACCAGCCTAGGATGATTTATCTCTGTGAGTTAGCAGTCGATTTTGCGCTGAAAGTATTGCCCGAAGGTGGCTCGCTTATCATGAAAATTTTCCAAGGAGAAGGTACGCCTGCGCTGCGCGATCAAATGCAGTCACAATTTTCAAAAGTGCGTAGTGTCAAGCCAGCTGCATCAAGAGCGCGTTCTAAAGAGATGTTTTGGGTAGCCACAAAATAGGCGGATATATGTGTTTTATATCGTTTTATTATGCCTGTAAGTTTACAAATGTATTTAATAATGTAACGAGTGACTCAAAACTATGTAATTATGCTTGATAAACGAGATGCATGACCTAATTAACATTACTAATAGATTAATAGTTCATAAAATTCGTCACGTTAATTCAGTAGTCATCTCAATATATAGTGATGACAGAAGTTAAAGATGCTGTATTAACAAAGTGATGATCCGTATTTTTCTGACAAGCACATGCTATAATTGTATGTCTGGCAGAATTAAGACTAAATTAACACGTAAGGGATGGTATAACTTGTGAGCGATATGGTAAAAAATACCTTATTATGGCTGGTTGTTATCGGCGTATTAGTGCTGGTATTTAGCAACTTTGACAGTGGTAATGAGCCTGATACGCTCAATTACTCAGAGTTTGTAACTCAGGTCACAGAAGATCAGGTCAAAAGCATCAAGATCGATGGTCAGCAAATAACGGGCGAGAAGGTCAATGGATCTGAGTTTGAAACAGTGCTGCCACCTGTGGCGGATGATGAGCTTATGCCTACTCTGCGTGAGCATAAGGTAGATGTTCAAGGTGCTGCGCCAGAGCGTCAAAGTATTATGATGCAGTTACTTATTGCAAGTTTCCCTGTGTTATTAATCATTGGCTTGTTTTTGTTCTTCATGCGGAATATGCAAGGTGGCGCTGGCGGAAAAGCGGGTGGCCCTATGAGTTTTGGTAAGTCCAAAGCCAAAATACTATCTGAAGATCAAATCAAAGTTGACTTTAATGATGTTGCCGGGGTGGAAGAAGCCAAAGAAGAAGTCACTGAAGTGGTTGATTTCTTAAAAGATCCGGATAAATTTACCAAGCTTGGTGCCACAATCCCTCGTGGTATCTTGATGGTAGGCCCTCCAGGAACAGGTAAGACACTATTGGCTAAAGCTATTGCAGGTGAAGCTAAAGTCCCGTTTTATTCAATCTCTGGCTCTGACTTCGTTGAGATGTTTGTTGGAGTTGGTGCGTCTCGTGTACGTGATATGTTTGAGAAAGCCAAAAAAGATGCGCCGTGTATTATCTTCATTGATGAAATTGATGCGGTCGGTCGAAGCCGTGGTACAGGTATGGGCGGTGGTAACGATGAGCGTGAACAGACTCTGAATCAGCTTTTGGTTGAAATGGATGGCTTTGAAGGTAATGACGGTGTGATAGTTATTGCGGCAACGAACCGTGCAGATGTGCTAGATAAAGCTTTATTGCGCCCTGGTCGTTTTGATCGTCAAGTTCATGTGGGTCTACCTGACATCAAAGGGCGTGAGGCCATTTTGAAGGTACATTTGAAAAAATTACCTTCAACGGTCGGTGTTGATCCACTCTCGCTAGCGCGCGGTACACCAGGATTTAGTGGTGCCCAATTGGCTAACCTTGTTAACGAGGCAGCATTATTTGCTGCACGCCGGAACAAAGGTAGCGTGGATATGAATGACTTTGAAGATGCTAAAGATAAGTTATTTATGGGTCCTGAGCGTAAGTCTATGGTGCTACGTGAAGAAGAGCGCCGTGCCACCGCGTATCATGAAGCAGGTCATGCTTTAGTAGCCGAGATGCTACCGGGAACAGATCCGGTACATAAGGTAACTATTATGCCTCGTGGTTGGGCATTGGGCGTAACTTGGCAACTGCCTGAATTTGATAAGACCAGCTACGATAAGTCGAAGATGTTAAGCGATATTGCTATCTTATTTGGTGGGCGTATTGCTGAAGAGGTTTTTGTTAATCAAAAAACCACAGGTGCTTCAAACGATTTTGAGCGAGCCACAAAAATGGCCCGAGCTATGGTCACTAAGTATGGTATGTCCGATGCGTTGGGTGTCATGGTGTATGAAGAAGATGACCAGTCTCAAGGTTATTTTGGTGGAATGACACGTACTATTTCTGAAGCGACCCAACAAAAAGTTGATGAAGAAATACGACGTATACTTGAAGAGCAATATGATATAGCTCGTGAAATTATTGAAGCGAATAAAGATAAAATGCATGCCATGGTTGAAGCCTTGATGAAGTGGGAAACGATTGATCGAGACCAACTTCAAGATATTTTGGCCGGTGATGCTCCGCGTGAACCAAAAAATTATCAACCTATTGATGTTACGCCCAAAAAGGATGATAAAGTTAAATCTGGTCCTACACCGCCACCTTTACCTGCCATGTGATCAAATTTATTAACGTGGTTAAAGTTTAATAAATCTTGCCCTATTAAACCTCTTTCTACTCAGTAGGGAGAGGTTTTTTATCGGGCATTAAGCCCCTTATTATGTTTAAGCTATATCTGCTAAAATGATATACATATATCTATTTTACTATAAGACATCCTGATAAAGACTCTATTCTATGAAGTTACACCCCTTACCTAGTAAAGTTATCACAGCTCATCTGTCATCAGATAGACAAAAAGCGCTTGATTTATCTTGCCCAAATATAATGGGTATTTTAAACGTGACACCGGATTCATTTTCAGATGGTGGACAATTTAATAAAATCGATGACGCTTTAACCCATTGTGAGCACATGCTTCAAGCAGGAGTGCATATCATTGACATTGGGGGCGAATCAACACGACCTAATGCAGCGCCTGTTAGTGAAGAGGAAGAGTGTACTAGGGTTGTGCCGGTTGTTGAGGCAATACGAAAGAACTTTGGTAATGATGTGTGGTTGTCTATTGATACCAGTGCGCCTTTGGTCATTGAAGAGTCTGTGCAAGCGGGTGCTGATATTTGGAATGATGTGCGTGCTTTGCAAAGACAGTCAGCTCCTGCTATGGCTGCAAAATTAAATATACCTGTTGTGTTGATGCACATGCGCGGCGAGCCAACAACAATGAATAGCCAAGCCCAATATAAGAATGTGGTTATTGAGGTACTTAACGAGCTATCAGAGAGAATAGACACTGCTATTAACGCAGGGGTAAAAAGAGATAATATTATCATTGATCCCGGTTTTGGATTTGCTAAAGAATATGATCATCATACGGCGCTATTAAATCAATTATCGGAACTGCATGAGCTGAACCTGCCTATTTTATTTGGTATATCTCGTAAACGCTTCTTAGGCGAAATATTGCATAAGTCCAACATTCCGGTATTTGATAATCATATTGCAACACAGAGAGACGGGGTAGGTATGGCTGCCGCATTATTGGCCGTGCAACAGGGCGCCAGTATTATACGAACGCATAACGTTGCATTGACGGCACAAGGTTTGGCTTTGTGGCAGCAGCTGCAGAATTGATTCAAGCCGCTTTTAATTTATTGTGCCTTTTAATTTATTATGTATTGATAACCATAACGGTTAGAGCGGTTTAGCCCCGAGTACAAGCCAAAATAGTTGCGCAAAGCGGGCGTAGCTACACCTGCTTGATTAGTGTTATCAGCTAACTGCTATGGAGATAGTTTTCAATAAAATGATGTTAAACCTTCTATTGCCCTTTTTATTAGATCAGGAATGAGCACTATGAGCCATAAACCAGAACCCACTAATGAGCAAAGACGAGTTATTTATCAAGCACGCCGAGGCCTAAAAGAGCTCGACTTTTACATTGATCCCTATGTTAAGAATCACTACTTGCTGGCTGATGAAGATGAACAAGCGACCTTTAACAAGCTACTGACATATGAGGATCCTGATTTGTTAAACTACTTTATGAATCAGGAGACTCCAGAGGATGCAAAAGTTGCACAATTAGTTGAGAAGTTAAAGCAATATCAGCATGCCCAGTAACTCATGCCCAGCAACTATTGACAACCATGTAGCCAAGCACGTCTCTATCGTCATCAACTCATACCTATGATGGATAGCAGTAACCTGCAAGTCCGATAAGTTCAATATGGTTTTGAAATATAAGCTTTCAATGTAAGTAAATAGAAAAGCCACTAAAATAGAAAGGGCGTCTGCTATGATTGAACGATTGACATCGGACATCCGCCAGTTAAGTTATTGGAAAATCCTATATGTCGCCAGCTATTTTTTAGGGTTAGCAATTTTAATGATTCTTCTTGATATACCGTGGTGGGTCAGTATCGTGGTTACTGGCATAGCGATTACAGTAGTATTTCTTAGTGAAAAATTAGCGAATCAGCCCTTATTCATTAATGCGCCAGATCTAAATAACGCCAATACTCATTGGCAGCTTTTATATGAAGGTCGTAACCGTCAAGAGCTTTGGGAAGCTAACCTCTGTCAAGGTAGACGTTTTGGTCATTGCTTACAGCTTAGTTTTCAAACAGTTCATCCGATTGCTACTAAGAAAACAGTGCTTATCTGGCAAGATCAGGTAAACGCAAACACATGGCGGCAGCTCAAAATCCTCATAAAGTGGTTTTAAGGTATATTGTGGTTCTAGATAGGTTACGCGGTGCTAACTTACTTCTGACGGAATATTTAACAGACAGTCTGTCACTATGAGAGGCAAACCCCCATCCCCTTTTAGTTAGCTATTTTGTAATGACGCCATAGTAAAAATGCTTGAGCCTGTCTTCATCCTATTTATTTATCCGCTGGTTTACAATATCTGTATTTTGTTAAACATCTATTTGTTATATATTTAAGATCTGTCATATTATCAACTGTATCAAAAGTAACTTTAAAAATGATAATGATGGTTTATAACAACTAAAGCCATGTTATTAGAACACAAAGTGACAGTATTACCATAGCTAACCATAGCCATAAGCATTCAAGGAATTATTATGAGTTTATTAGGAAATTTAATCAGCCAAGTTGCCCGTCAAGCATTAGACCCTGCTGATGCGCAGCGCAACCCAGTTAATCAGCGTATCCAACCCCGTCAAACAGGGGGGCTTGGTGATATTTTAGGGAGCGTATTGGGGGGCCAACAATCAAATACAGCATCGAATGGCTTTGGTATGGATGATATTATCGGCGGTATGCTTGGTGGTCAGCGTGGGGGTAATGCTGGTGCCGGTGGATTAGGCAGTGTGCTCGGTAGTGTTCTAGGCGGGGGTAGTGCTAGACGTTCAGGGGGTGGCGGAAAAGCGATGCTCATTGCAGCTTTAATGCCTCTAGTGCTAAGTTGGATTAAGCGTAACGGTGGCTTATCAGGGGCACTGTCTAAAGTTCAGGAGATGGGTTTTGGTAATCAAGCGCAGTCTTGGATGAGTACGCAGCAGCAAAACGAAAATATAGATCCCAATCAAATCAATAAGCTTTTCGATGAGCAAGAAATTATGCAAGTCAGCCAACAAGTAGGTGCTGATGAGACAGAAGTCCGTCAGGGATTGGCTGAGTTATTACCAGAAGTGGTCAATCAGTTGACACCAACAGGTGGCTTGGATAAGGAGCAAGAAGCGAACAGTGAAATTGAGCAAATCTTGCAGCAAATTTCTGCAAGCATGCCAAAATAATTGCGACTCTTATCCTTAAACGCTATAAGTAGAAGCCAGATACTCACTGTATCTGGCTTTTTTAGTGAATCATCGGATAAATAATAACGACTGATTTATCAAAACCAATGTGAGTGTTATGATAGTCAACTTATTTATATCGACTACTAACTCCTATACTGTCATATAGTCAAAGGCAAGTTAAAGAGTTACAGTGTTAAGCTCCCTAGGTGTACTATCTGAGGTTAGTCGCTTTGCACCTAAATTCCCTGCTTCCGACTATAGGCTAACTGTCATAGGTTAATAGGCTATGCCAGTTTTAGTCTACTTTGGTAATACTTTCAAAATTCGCATAAAGAGGCCGTCATGTTTTTGGCAATAGATACCGTTTTTGAGCAATGCTCTGTGGTAGTGATCAGCAAAGATTTGCAAATCTTAAGTTGCCAAACTCTCAAAGGTGCAAGAGAGCAAACGCAACAAATACTGCCGATGATAGATGTGGCTTTGCAGCAAGTTGATATTAAGCTTGAGCAGTTAACCGCACTGATATTCAATAGAGGACCAGGCGCTTTTAGTGGTATTCGTATTAATACCTCAGTGGTACAAGCGTTAGCAGTTGCTCATGATTTACCATGTGTCGGAATTTCAAGCCTTGCCGCATTGGCGCAAATGGCGTTTGAGAAACATAGGTTGAATCATGTGTATGCGGCATTGGATGCTAGAATGCAACAGGTCTATTTTGGCGAATATAAGCTAAGTCACTTTGAATCTTATGAGGTTATGACTCAGGTTGATGGCAGTAAAGAAGTACTGCTGGATTATAATGAGAGGACTCTAAAGCCGTTACCTATTATTGGCAATGGAGCCGCTTTGTTATCTGTGCATGCAGACCAACAAATAGTCGCCGAATTGTGCCCAAATGCGACCTCTATTGCAACACTTGGTGTCGCTCAATTTATGAAGTCTGGCGGTGTGCCTGCTGATCAAGCCTTGCCTATTTATTTACGCAATAACGCTTGGAAAACGCTTAAAGAGCAGGGCAAAAACGTTTGACTGTTTTGAAATAAACTGATGAATTCTTTTAACTATTACCCTATAAAAAGTGAGTGCTAATTTTGGATATCTTACTTGTCATACAAGCCATAATTATGGGCCTCGTTGAAGGTATTACTGAGTTTTTACCTATATCAAGTACAGGCTATTTAATTTTGTCCGCAGATATCATGGATTTTTGGACTAAAGAAAAAGCTGATCTGTTTATTGTTGTCATCCAACTGGGAGCAATATTAGCCGTAATCTATGAATATTGGGGACGTTTATGGCACGCACTAATTGGACTAATAACTGGAAAGGCGGATGGGCTTGCCAACCCTCGCCAACTTGGGCTTGGTCTTATTGTGGCAACCTTGCCTGTTATGTTGGTAGGGTTTACTTTCGCTGATCAAATAAAAACATATTTATTTAATCCTTATACCGTTTCTGTGATGCTAATTGTTGGGGGATTGCTCATCTTTTATGTTGAGCGTAAGCCGATACCAGTGGTAGCGGAGGAGGCTGAAGATGTCAGCTTGAAAACAGCGTTAATCATTGGTCTATTCCAGTGCTTAGCTTTGATACCAGGCACTTCCCGATCAGGCTCGACCATTATTGGTGCATTGTGGCTAGGGGTTTCACGCAAGGCTGCTGCCGAATTTTCCTTCTTTTTAGGGATTCCTGTCATTATGGGGGCAGGTTTGCTAGATTTGTTAAAACACAAGGAGGCGCTAGCGAGCACAGAGGATTGGACGGTGCTTGGTGTCGGTGTAATAGTTTCCTTTATTGTAGCGCTTTTATGTATCCGCTGGCTTGTTGATTGGGTTAGCCGACGTGACTTTACGATTTTTGCATGGTTACGTATTGCTACAGGGGTAGCAGTGTTGGTTGTCGCCCTGCTGTTTGGCTATGAAATAAAAGGCTAGTTTGATGCGTACTGAGAGTAACAGTGTACCGCTTATTTATGTTAATAATGCCAATAATATCAATAACACTAACGCTGATAGTGCTTTTAAAAATACTCCGCCAAATAGTTTTTATAGATTACAGCGATTAATTGAAGTGGCTGATCTGCCGGTTTCATTAAACCTAATAAAAGCGCCTAATAAGCTGACACAAAAGGTACGTCAGCAGCTTAGTAATGATTATGGGCAGCCGGTATTAATTATCGATGAAAAAGAAAGGGTATCGCTTTTAGTCGATGGTATGAGTGTAGCGCCTGATTGGCAGTCATTACAGCGCCGAGTAGTTAGTGCGGGGCGAAAGTCTGAATTACTTTTGCAAGCTTGTAAATTAATGGATAAAAGCCAAGTGTTAGATGCCACAGCAGGATTTGGTCATGATAGTTTGATCTTAGCAAGTACTGGAGCTCATGTAACCTTGCTCGAGCGTAGCCCTTTAATGACTTTAATGTTATTAAACGAGCGTGCAACAATGGCGACGCATAAAAACTGGCAGAAACTAATGGCGAGGTTGACCATAAAGTTTGGTGAATCAATTCACTACATGAGCGAGCTTTCTAGCAAATTAAACCAAAAGTTTGATGTGGTATATTTAGATCCAATGTTTCCAGAAAACAGCTATGATAATGCCCAAACGGGTAAGGGCGCTAAAGTAGGGAAACATATGCAAGCCTTGCACCACATTGCAAACTTGCCAGATATTGCTGAAGAAAGACGCCTATTGCAATTGGGACTAGACATCTTAGAAGATGGTGGGCGAGTTGTGGTCAAGCGACCTGTATCTGCACCCCCATTGGCGAGTTGTGCTGCGCACGAAAGCTGGCAAAATGATGTGGTACGTTTTGATGGCTATTTTAGTTGAATGTCTATTTTAGTTAAATAGATAAGAGGTTTAGCTGTGGTCTGTTTGATGTATTAGAGAATGCCCCAGTTAAAGTAATATATATATTATGAATAAATAATGGTTATTTATACTTCCGCCAAACCTTGGCTCATTTCTAGCTAAAATTTCAATATTATCATCGCAATCGTTCGTGTTTGGTAACACGTTATCCCATTTGTATCCTCATACATCAATATGAGAATATGGTCTAAAGTTGATAGTTCATAAATTTTTAATTTGCCTGTGCTATAGTAAGTCTATAATATACGCTTGAGTTTCATATCGCTAAATTTAGCTTCACTACCTCATAAACTATATCAACAGCAGTTTATAAATATACAGCTTGGTTTGGTCTTACTAAATACAAGTTAAAATGATAAGCTACTTACCAACACATACTGTCTGAATGTTGCCATGACCGAATCAAACTCACAGTCAAATTTACCCCCTGACGCCAGCGCAAGTATTTTTAATTTACCCAATAATTTGACTATTGCCCGTATTGCGATGATTCCGTTATTTATTGCCATTGCCTATTGGCCACCTGCTTTAGGTATTGGTGTCCCTATGATATCGGACAATGCTATTGCTAATCTGGGTATGAATATGGATGCTTTTAGCGATAGTATGCTGAGACATTTATTATTAACTGTCTTGTTTATTTTGGCGGCTATTACAGATTGGTTAGACGGCTACCTCGCTCGAAAAATGAAAATTACCTCTGCCTTTGGGCGATTTTTAGATCCTGTTGCCGATAAGCTGATGGTCGCAGCGGCCTTGATCATATTAGTGCAGTGGCATCCTAATATTATTATGTCGATTGCCGCAATTGTGATAATTTCACGTGAAATTGCAGTATCTGCATTACGTGAATGGATGGCAGAACTTGGCGCCCGCACCAGTGTTGCAGTGTCCTATGTGGGCAAGCTTAAAACCACCTTTCAAATGATAGCGATTATTGTATTGCTATTGAATGTACAGTCGCTCGAATTGCTAGGTTATGGTCTTATGGTTGCTGCTGTAATACTGACATTATGGTCAATGATGATATATATGCGAGCTGCTTGGCCATATCTGAAGCACGGTTAGATATTTTATGCCGCGTAAGACAGGTATTTAAAATATCTAATTTGAAAAAAGCCAGCGAGAAGCTGGCTTTTTTAATTTGGGCTTGTTTAATTTAATAGAAACTTATAAACACAGCACAAATAAAAAGAAACGTTAAATATTAAAACTCAATAGATGCATTTTTACCAATGTTGTCAGCTATTTTTCCATCTTGAACAGCGGCAGCCGCTAACTTAGCCGCATTAACAACGCTATTACCATTCTTCCAGAATTCTGCCCCATGCGGTACCACTTTAATAAGTTGAATGTTCTCATCTTCTTTACCCTGTTTATAAAATGCATTATAAATCGGTGTCCATAACTCGTCTAACTTCGCTTTGTCTTCAACCAGCTCTGCTTGACCATTAATAGAGGCGTAGTCTTTATCTTTTTGACTGACATAAGATAGATTAACTTGAGGATTTTTTTCGATGTTTTTTATGGTTTCAGTAGTTTTATCGCCAATGAACCATATTTCTTTGGCTGTAAGACTAGATTCACTAGTGGTCATAGGACACGCATGTAAATGACCTTCATTAGTCACGGTTGTCATCATGGCAAACTTAACATCTTTTATCATGTCATGGATGATGTCAATAATTTCCTGTTTGTTCATAATTATCTTCCTGTTAGGATTATTAAAAACTAGGTTATTAAAAACTAAAACTTATAGTAAAACGCCAAATTATTTACCAGTATGATTAAAACGTAAGCTACTGTTAGGCTTTGTAAGAACCTGCTGGTTTAAGTAAATAATTTAAACTACCTTCTTAGTAGAAATCTAATTAAAATTATTTTTTTGTTTTATTGAAAATTGAGAGACTGAAAGTTTTAAACCAATCTCATAGTTAATTAAGCGTGTTGAATGACATCTTTAGGTAGACTGGATAGATCTGAATAAGGTTGAATAATATTTATATGTTACCCAAGCCTATTTGCCCCCTATATAAGTTTATAAAGATATGAATTACCCTATAAGTTGTGTCTACAATGCAACGCTACCGCCAACTTCTTGCTATAATATTGAGCTAACATAACTTTAGAACTTTTTTAGTCATTTTTGACTGATGTTATCACGCCTTTCATTATTCATTATTGTCTGAAACTCTACTCTGCGGAAATAGCCTTATGATGACCCTCGCTGGACACCGTTTTTTAACCGAATTTAAAACCAATCAATTGATTGAGCAGTTGAATAGCCAAACGTCGCTAAATAAGACCGGCGCAGTGAGAAAAATAGATACCCAACAAGTGTATGTTTTATCACGTGAGCTAAATGATACAGAGCATAAAAAGGCGTTAGATTTATTAAATCAAGGCGAAGAGCTGAGTCTCATCCGTGCAGGATCTAACCAAGTACAAGTTATCGTTAGCCCACGCTTTGGCACAATATCTCCATGGTCAAGTAAGGCAACGGATATTTTTAATAACTGCGAGCTTGCCGTAGAGCGGGTCGAGCGGGTCATTGTATTTACCTTAACGGGTGATAATCTACCAACCAAACTGCCTTCAGATGCTGAGCAAATCTTGCATGATCGCATGACCCAAAGCTTAGTGTATGACATGAATAAACTTCAACTGTTATTTGATGATCATAGTCCAGCCCACTTAAATTATGTTGATATTATGGGGCAGGGTCGCAGTGCCTTGGAGCAAGCGAACCAAAAGTTTGGTTTTGCTTTATCTAGTGATGACATCGATTATTTGATGAATGCGTATGGCAATCCAGAAGGAGAGCTCAAGCGCAATCCTACCGATGTTGAACTGATGATGTTCGCCCAAGCCAACTCTGAACATTGCCGTCATAAAATCTTTAACTCAGAGTGGACCGTTGATGATGACGTAAAGCCGAAATCGTTGTTTAAGATGATTAGAAACACGCATGAGACGAATCCAGAGGGTATTTTATCTGCTTATAAAGATAATGCAGCAGTGATGGAAGGTTTTAAAGCTCAGCGTTTTTATCCGTTACCGATCGTACAACTTGGCGGTTCTTTAGGAGATGACGCAGTATCTAAAGAGATGCACCGTTACGACTTTCATGAGGAAAACATCGACATTTTGATGAAGGTGGAAACGCATAACCATCCAACTGCTATCGCTCCTTATGCAGGTGCCTCAACGGGTGCGGGTGGCGAAATTCGTGATGAAGGTGCCACAGGGCGTGGGGGTAAGCCAAAAGCAGGTCTAACGGGCTTTAATGTATCGCACTTACATTTGCCAGATCTACCAGAGAAGTGGGAGCAGTCAGGAAAAGTAAGCAGTAAAGATTATGGCAAGCCAGATCGTATGGCATCCAGCTTAGAGATTATGACCGAAGCACCGCTCGGTTCTGCTAACTTCTCTAACGAGTTTGGTCGTCCGAATCTATGCGGTTACTTCCGTTCGTTTCAGTTGGATTTAAGCGCTGATAAAGACGGTAGTCAGATACGTGGCTATCATAAGCCAATGATGATTGCTGGTGGTTATGGCAATATTAAACGTAATTTGGTAGAGAAGAATAGCATTCAAGAGGGCGATCTTCTGATCGTACTGGGCGGCCCAGCAATGCAAATTGGTCTAGGCGGTGGTGCTGCGTCGTCGGTAGACAGTGGAGAGCTTGATGAAGGTCTAGACTTTGCCTCTGTACAGCGTGACAATGCAGAGATGGAGCGTCGTTGCCAAGAAGTTATCGATCGCTGCTGGGCGTTGGCTGACGATGATGTTGACGCCAGTAATGCCGGTAAAGATGGTAACCCAATCGTGTCAATCCATGACGTTGGTGCAGGTGGTCTATCCAATGCGATGCCTGAGCTTGTTGATGATCATGACATGGGCGCGCATCTAAACCTACGCCATATTCCATCACTTGAAGCGGGTATGTCGCCAATGGCCATCTGGTCAAATGAAGCGCAAGAGCGCTATGTATTGGCGATTCGTCCAGAAAGCAGAGAGTTGTTTGATGCCATTTGTAAACGTGAGCGTTGCCCGTACGCTATCTTGGGAACGGCGACTAAAATACGTCACTTACAAGTTGATGATGAACTGCTAGATGATCAACCTGTTGATATGCCAATGCAGGTATTACTTGGCGGTACTCCACAAATGAAGCGTTCATTTGCGCGTAAAACAAGAGAGCTTGCACCATTAGACTTAGCAGATGCAGGGAAAACGTTTGATATTAAACAAGCGATATACGATGTATTACGTCATCCAACGGTGGCTAGCAAATCGTTCTTAATTAGCATTGGCGACCGCTCTATCACTGGTATGGTCACTCAAGATCAGTATGTTGGACGTTACCAAGTACCCGTGGCAGACTGCGCAGTAACCAGCTCAGGCTTATTAGCCAATACTGGTGAAGCCATGAGTATGGGCGAGCGTCCTCCAGTGGCACTCATTGATCCAGCAGCCTCAGCACGTTTAGCCGTAGCTGAGGCGATTACCAACATTGCTGGCGCTCGTATTAACAAAATTTCAGACATTACCTTATCGGCAAACTGGATGGCAGCTTGCGGCGAAGATGTCGAGGATGCAGCACTGTATGATGCTGTCTATGCGGTTGGTGAAGAGCTATGTCCTGCTTTAGGCATTGCCATTCCAGTGGGTAAAGACTCGTTGTCTATGCGTGCCAATTGGACAGAGGACGGGCAGGACAAATCTGTTGTGAGCCCAATGAGTCTGGTAATTACCGCTTTCGCACCTGTTGTCGATGTGAATAAAACGTTAACCCCAGAGTTAATCAATACCGATTCCGCCCTATATAGATTAGATTTATCCCATGGAAAATTCCGTTTGGGCGGGTCAATATTAGCGCAAACGCAAAGCCAGCTCGGCAACGAATGTCCAGACTTGGCTAGTCCGCAAGATTTAATCAACTTTTTTAACTTTATTCAAGCAGGCAGTGAGCAAGGTGTTATCAGCGCCTATCATGATATAGGTGATGGGGGCTTACTTGCGACTGTGGCAGAGATGCAATTTACCAACCGTGTAGCAATCAACCTGAATCTAACTAATGATAACTTACTTGGACAGTTATTTGCCGAAGAATTGGGTGCGGTCATTCAAGTGTTGCCAGAGCACCTTGAAGCAGTAATGACATTGGCTGATGAGCATAATGTTGCCAATATGATGAGTCTAATCGGGCAAATCTTTGAGACGCCAGTAGGCGGTGCTAACCAAGACCAATTAACCATTATTACGCCACTGCATCAAGGTAAGGATGCACTCATCTTTAACCGTAATGAGCTACAAAAAACGTGGTCGCAAGTCAGTTATCAAATTGCTAAACGTCGTGATAACCCAGAATGTGCCCAACAAGAATTTGACTTAATTGCTGATGCCAATCATCACGGTTTAATCGCACAAGCAAACTTCGACCTCAATCAAAAAGTAGAAGAGCCGTATCTCGCCAGCCGAGCTGATTTAAATGGTGGCAAACCGAAAGTTGCGATTTTACGTGAGCAAGGCGTCAATGGTCAGTTAGAAATGGCAGCAGGCTTTGTACGCGCAGGCTTCGATGCTGTCGATGTGCATATGAGTGACTTGCTGGCAGGTCGTATAGACTTACGTGACTTTAATGGCTTAGTCGCTTGCGGTGGCTTTAGTTATGGTGATGTCTTGGGGGCTGGCTCTGGCTGGGCAAACTCTATCTTATTCCATGACGATTTACGCATGCAATTTGTGCGCTTCTTTACCCGTCCTGATACCTTTAGCTTAGGGGTGTGTAACGGCTGTCAGATGATGGCGCAATTAAAAGACTTAATCCCAGGAGCTGAGAACTTCCCTCGCTTCACTTACAATAAGTCAGCTCGATTTGAAGCGCGTACGGTCAATGTTAAAATTGAGCGCACCAAATCTTTATTCTTTAAGGGAATGCAAGACAGCATATTGCCAATTGCAGTGGCACATGGTGAAGGTCTGGCAACGTTGAATGAGACGGATATCGAGGGCATGGCAAGCCACGGTCAAATTGCAATGCGTTATGTAGACAGTCGTGGCAACCCGACTGAAACTTATCCGCTGAACCCAAATGGTTCAATCGGCGGGGTAACGGGTATCTGTAGCACTGATGGTCGTGTGACCTTGATGATGCCACATCCTGAGCGTAATCTGCGTGCGATTAACCATAGCTGGAAACCTGACGAATGGGCAGATGATGGCGCATGGATGCGTATGTTTAGGAATGCGAGAGCTTGGTTGCGTTAGGATTGTTTGAATTTTACGGGATTATGTTCTCAGTATCGTTTGAGGTACGACATGTACATTATCATTTGATTTCCTAGGGCGTGTCTTCAATTGGATAAGCCATAAATAATAGTTACAACACTGCATCTATTGAGACGATGCGAGAAGTACAAGTCATGGCAAGAACAGCACTAACAGATACGCTTTGGGATCAATTGCAATTAACAATGACAAAGCATGGTTGCTATCAAACTCAAAACAGCCGAGAGGTCGTGGAAGCCATACTGTGGAAGCTACGCACAGGCGCGCCTTGGCGTGACATACCTAAAGAATTATATTCTTGGAAAACAGCCTATAGTCGTTTTAACCGCTGGTCGAAAACTGGCTTATGGGCGATTTTTTTTAGCTTACGAAAAGAAGTTGATACGGAATGGGTATTCACAGACGGAAGCTATGTTCGCTGTCAACAGCATGCAAGTGGAGCTAGGCGTGGTGAAGATCGAGCAATTGGACGAAGCCGTGGTGGCGCAACTACAAAGATACATCTATCCTGTGATGCCGATGGATATCCGCTCCATTTTAAAATGGAGGTAACGTCCAGACAGCCAAGTTGCAGATAAAGTGATTGACATGATTGGGCATGCAGATTACTTTATCGTTGATAAAGGCTATGATTCACAAGCGATCAGGGATAAAGCTTGCATGCATGACATGATTCCTATAATTCTCAAAAGAAGCAATGCTAAAGCGCCGAATCCAGAATTTTATAGCTACTTATACAAACTGCGCCATTTGGTAGAGAATATGTTTGCAAGGCTCAAACACTTTCGTAGTATCGCCACTCGCTATGAAAAGTTAGCTCGCAATAAGTCAATGCTTTATCTGGCGTGTACTATCGTCCATTGTAAGATGAATTGAAGGCATACCCTAGCTTATATCCACATACTTGATATTAAGAGCTCTTAGGATAGCATAAGTTTCTAAGTCCATTTTGCCAGTAAGCTTGTGCGGTCTAAAATGTAGCTGGAACGCATAAATTACGTCACGGCTGGGCTTGTCCCATTCATCGGTGTTATTGATAGCGTAACCATACGCTCTAAATAACTGTTTGATCTCAACAATAGTCATTGCTTCAAAAGAGCCATCTTTTATAAACCGCTGTTTATCCGCTTCCTCATACCATGCTCCGATATCATACTCTTTATACAAACGCTCCCACGGGAATTTAGCGCCAGGGTCAATCTTACGTGACGGTGCCATATCTGAATGACCAATAATATGGGTCGGCTGAATCTCGTATTTGTCACTTAATTTCTGAATCAATTGGGCCACTTTTTGTACCTGAGTATCGGTAAATTCTACAAAATGCTCTGGCGGATGATAACCATCGTTATTTGAATTTTCTGCGCTTCGACATTCTTTTTTGATGCCTTCATTGACGATTTCGATGCCGATAGAGGTATCGTTTAGCACACGTCGACCAGCAAAGGCGCCCTTACCAGCATGCCAAGCACGTTCATTATCAGGTACCAGCTGATAAATGGTATTGTTCTCGGCTAACGGGATTAAATAATGGGCGCTGACATTGGCTGTGGTTAGAAGACGCAGTGACTCTACTTCATTTTCAGATGTGTAATGCAGGATGATAGAGGAGATACGTTGGTTCTTGCCTTGGGCGTGATAGGTTTGACTGTCGATAATATAGTGAGGGGAGGTATTTGAGACACAACCGGTCAATGGCAAGGTTAAACTTAAGCCAAGTGCTAATAAGATAATAGGCTTCATGTCACATCCTTTTAGTTGTTAATTATCAATAGTTAACATAGATGAGCACACCACTAAGCTATGGGTTTTAAAGTGTCTGAAGGTTTGATGTTTCCCTCATTATCATATCGTTTACTTTCCTCACGTTTTGGAAGCACAGTAAGCTTGGCATCGCTTTCTAATATAATAGCAGCCACCTCATTAAAATCATGAATCCCTTCGCTACGAATTGCGCACTCTAACTCTTGACGAGTTAGTCGCTCTTTACGCATGACATCGGGTAAAAACTGACCTTCGTAAAACAGCACACAGGGCTCTGATAAAATCGCGCTCGCAAACTCAGGAGAAATAGAGGCATATTTGGTCACTATGTATTGCAAGCTGAGCAAGGTTACAATCGATGCAATGCCTTCAACAAGGGGTACACTTTTTAATAAAATAGTGCTGGCGCCAATAGAGCCTATCATTACCGTTACTACCCAATCGAAGTTATTAAGCTGTGAGGTAGAGCGTTTTCCAGAGATCTTTAAAAAAACGACAATGCAAAAGTAAACCACGACGGCCGAAATAACGATGCGTAATAAGGTGTCTAAGCTGTCAAATAAAATCATATCCATGATGAGGTTTTCCTTAGCTATTTAAAACAGGACGTAAACAGTAGGTTCTATTTTTGACCATTCATTTTTAACTAATGAACATTGGGTCAAGCGTATTGTACCCTTTAAATTGAAGGGTAACGTAATGGTGGCAGGGGAGAGAAATTGTGATCGTTTACAAGACTATAGAACAGACTTGTATTAATGCTTTGCTGTCCAATCGAGTAAGGTGTCCAATGCATAGCGAGCCTGATAGGTATTTAGCTTTTCAGGGCTATTAATAATACTAACGACGACGTAATCCTGTCCTGATTGCCCGTGAACATAGCCTGCCATAGCAGTCACGTTATCAAGCGTACCTGTTTTGACCCATGCACGACCAATGGCAGCAGAGTTTGGTAATCTGTCCGCATGTTGTTTTATAGTACCACTAATGCCTGCTATGCCGAGTGAATTGACATAAACGTCAAAGCTTGGATGATGATAAGCATACTCTAGAAGCTCAGCTAGATTATCAGCCGTAACGGTGCAGTCTCGACACAACCCAGATCCATTGGTCATATATGGGGGTGGCGTTGTGAGTGTTGATTGCCACCAGTCATCGATGGTTGCTATAGCTTTTGAATAATCCGAATATTGAGGGGTCACGGCAATCTGCTTAGAGGGTTGTGAGTTATTCATGTCTGTTTGATAAGATGCTGTATCATGCACATAATTAGCGGTACCTAATGAACGGTAAATAGGTAAAGAGAGTATCAGCTGTTCAGTCATGACGTTATTAGAGTAATGATTAATATCATATATTTGATTGGAGAGAGGTAAAGATTGATAGGTAAGCATGGGAAATGGCGATGAGGACATCACAGCAGCTTTTGGTGGCTGATTGAACTTAGTGTTAACGTTCATATCTAGATAGGTATTAAATCTGGTTTTTATCGGATGCTCTGTGCTTATAATATCGCCAGATAAAGTATTACCCATTTGCAGCCATTGATACTTAATTACCTTTTTAGCAAAGTCTTTGACGTTTGGATAGGCAAGGTACAAGGTACGAGCGTCACAAGACTTTGGCATACTGTTTTGGAATTTTAATGAATGAGTGGTCCAGCTAGGCAATAAGCTATTAATAACAGATGAACATGTTCCTTCTCGCATAGGCACAAAGGAAGGTAGCTGATATTCAGATAGCATAGGAGAATAAAAAATTCGGGCTAATTGACCCTTATCCTGACTATTACCTGAGTCAAGTAACGGCACTGTGGTCATTTTGATACTACTGAAATTAATCAACAGGCCATCTGGGCTTGCGTTATATGGTCGAAGGGGCTCATTGTCAAAAGCGGCTGGGTCTTTACCTACATCTCTAAAAATAGATGTATCTAAGACAATATCGCCTTTGATATGACGAATACCTGATCTATTAATTTTTGCAAGCAACACCGCCAAACGCTGGTAGGTCAGCTTAGGGTCGCCACTGCCCTTAATAATTAGGTCGCCGTACAAGGTATTGCCAAAGATAAACCCCGTATGATAAACCTCAGTTAACCATACGAAATCTGCACCAAGCATATCCAACGCTATAAATGTTGGGATTAGCTTCATAGTGCTGGCAGGCGTGCGTGGCATGTCTGGTAGATGTCTTATGGGTAAAGATAAAGGCTGAGGTTGATTGGTAAAATTTTCGGTAACATTATTTTGGTTTGGAGCGGTTTTAGTGGCATAACTTTTTATAGAGTAGTTGCCTTTATGATTACTGTCGTCATCAACCGCACTTTCATTAGAACCTTCACTATCAGAAAGCTCAGAATCTACCACTGTTTCAGCTTGCGTCATTCCTTCATCTTGAATGACTTGAGGATTTGGAGTCAGGGCTTCAGAAAGAGGAATGGGTTCAAGTACACTCACAAGACTATGCTGATTTAAGTTTGAATCACTTTTGTGTGTAGAAAAAGCGAGATGCTTTACAGGCGTTATGACAATACTGATATCATCTGAAGCAATATTAGCATTAGCAAGCGCTGCTTCAACGGGCTCTGGCAAAGTAGCCATGGCTGATACACTACAAATTAACCCTATGTAAAAACCTAAAAAAGATTTCTTTAGAGGTTGTAGTTGTAGTGCTACCGTTAAAAAATGAGCTGGTGGAGAGAGTAATTTAATGACTGACAATCGCATGATAATCAACAGATGATTTACAAAAAAAAGTAAGTTGAACATTACTATTATGCAGGTTATTTTAATAGGCGATTTTAGTAGCATACAATGTGAACTTTGTAACTCACATGAGCTTTAAAAAGGCTCCATAACCAAAGTGATGCTAACGGTTAGTAGAGTCTAATAGCAAAATAGTCTACTGTCAGTACAGTTTATTGCTTATTGGTATTATTCACAACGTTAAGGGTGTCACAACTTTTCAATGATGAGCAATTGTTTTAACGTAAATGCAGAAATGTCATAGCGGTCATTACTGCATCGTTGTAGGCATCATGTGCCCCTAAGTCTGGAATATCTAGTTCTCTCATAATACTGTCTAAATGTTGAGACTTATGAGAAATCCCGTTAGTACGGTTACCGTTTCGTTTGGTATAAAGACTACGAATGTCAATAATCTCGTTTGGCAAAGGTGCTCCCATATAGTCTTTAGCTAGGGTATTTAAAAACCCCATATCCAACTGCGGGCAGAATCCTACAATAGGTCGATTGCCTATAAAAGGTAACATGTTATCTAGCATCTGCTCATAGCTTAATCCATGCTCAACATCAAAAGGGCGTAGTCCATGAATAATGATGGTGTCCTCGGTTGGCATGATAGGTGGCCGACAAACAAGGTGTAAACCATTGCCAGTATCAATGACATTGCCATTGATATGAATAGCAGCAATGGACAAAAGATGGTGCTTTTTATGATTTAGGCCGGTCATTTCACAATCAATTGATACCCATTCATTGGGCTTAGCGGGTTCAAAAATACTGCTCAATTCAGGTCGAGTAAGAGATTTCTTATGCCAGCTAGATTTTAGGCGATGTAGCATGCTCATAATCGGTTGCTCAATAGTCAGGTTGCAATGTTAGACCTGCAAGGGGATAGTTGTGTATAGTCAAAGTTTGAAATTGTGATTAACGTTTTCTCTAATTTGTAAGTTCGTCTTCCTAAGCCTTAAGTTCTCAATATTTCTATGCCTCTAAGCCAGCTCAAGTTGATAGTGCGAGCTTAGTTGGTTCTTAAAGCTTTTGACAATATTTAAGCACTCTTTTAATAGATCGCGTTCGAGTGCCGACAGTGTCGTTGGGTCTACTTGACGGGCAAACTTATCATCGGTTGATAGCGCAACATCCAATCTGAGTGATGAGAAAAATTCTAACGTTTCATTCAGTGTCTCTGCTCGCTTCTGTGTCATCACACCTCGTCTAGCAAGCTCTTTTAAACGGGCTTTGGTACTTGCGACCTCATAAATATCGTTTTCTAGTGCCATGGCTCTTGCGCCATGCACAATAGGAAAGATACCTGCTTTTTTAAGATCAATATCCTGATCGATAGGTTTGCCAATAAGAGGGGCAAACTTTTGCCACCACTGATTGACATCGCCAAATTGTAGCGCAGCTCGGACAAAGGTTCGAATAAACATGGGATCGGCATGTTGGTGTGCAGTTTTTAAAGAGGCACGAAGGCTTGTAAAGAGCTGCTCATCGCCACAAACATAATCGGCATCTAATACCGTAGATAGCCAGATAGCATGTTCCTTTTCACGTCCTGCAAACCAAGACGCCACTTGAGCTTTAAATTGACTAATCGGCTGACGCCAGATGGGGTTATTCATCATAATATGGCCATCGCAAAGCGGATAGCCTAATTGCCCGAGGGTTTGGTTGAATTCATCCGCATACTCCGCCAGATTGGGGTGGCTATAATCATCGCGGATAAGTAAGGCGTTGTCTTGGTCGGTACGCATGATCTGCTCGCCACGTCCTTCAGATCCCATGACGATGACACAGGTGTTATCAAACACTTCTTGAGGTACTATAAGTTGCCAAAGCTTAGTAAATACGTGAGCATTTAAGGTTTGAACCATACGGCTTATAACACCCACCTTGATGCCATCATGATGCTGAGCACGAATATATTGTCCAATTTGCTCAACAGCTTTTGCTATCATCTCGACGTTTGTAGCTTGATCAATCTGCACGGTAATTAGATGCGAGTGATGACTTAAAAAAGCGAGCAAATCACTCTGACCTAGAACACCTATTACTTTGCCGCTATCGTCTAAAACAGGTAGGCGGTGCACACGATATCGAATCATCGCTAATAGGGCGTCGCTGATGTCGCGGTTGTGTTGAATGGTGCGTAGTTTAAACTTGGCGTAGTCACGACATAAGGTAGCTTGAAAGTCGCGTCGTTCACTGACGGCACGGCAGATGTCAGCATCGGTAATAATGCCGAGATTGTTTTTATGCGATTCAGAGGGGTCTGGGTTTTGTGAAGAAGCCCGTTTAACCAATACATGTTTTAACCCAGCCTGTGTCATGGTAGTAGCGGCTTCAAATAGGGTTGCTGACTCATCAACACTATGGACGTCAAGTAATTGAACTGCTGTCACAGGCTGCAACATCAGTTGTTGAGCCTCTACTTGACGCATCGTGTTTGATGGGTTTGATAAAGCGTTAGACGCTTGGCCAGAATGTTTGCGTCCAGCCAACGCAAGCACCCGCTCGGTCAAGTCGCCACTTAATAAGCGCCTAATATGATGATTTTGAGCGGAGATACGGTCGATAGCGTCTGGTTCAATTTGCAATAACAAGGTATCTTGCAGCGCTTTGTATTGGTAACCATTTTGTCGCTCTTCTTCAGAGGTGTATTGGTTGCTGGATGTGTTGTTATTGAATGCTTTGTTTGAAATGCTGGTGGGTTGGGTCGTAGCAGGGCGATGTATGTCTTGCTCTGCGGCAATTTTGCGACCATCAAACCAGTCATTACTTACACTTGATGCATGAAAGTCGCCGACATACTCTTCTGCCAATGTTTGCTGTATATGACCTTTGAGTATCACATAAAAGTAATTAAGCTCGTTATCTTCAAGCGATTTACCTTTGCCTAAGTAGCGAACTTGACTATGTTTTTTAATACTTTCTCGCTCAACTGGGGTCAGGCAGTCAAAAGGTGGTTGTGAGAAATCTAAACGAGTCATATGCCACTCCTTGGCTTATCCATAATTAGGCTATGGTATTTATAATACGCTTATCGATTAACAACCTGTAAGACTAAAATGACTCAGCGGTTTAAGTTTGTTGTCCAGATTGTTATTGCTAAGATTTAAGCTAATAAAGTCTTAATGCGGGCAATGGCTTCACGGCTTTCTTCCACACTGGCTACCAACGCTAAGCGAACAAAGCCTTTCCCAGGATTAACCCCATCCACCTCTCTTGATAAATAGCGTCCAGCTAATGCATTTATATTAAGTTGTTCATATAAGGCTTTGACGAAAGCTTCATCATCAGGCATTCCTTGCGCATCAACAAACGGCTTAGGGGCTTCAACCCATAAATAAAATCCGGCATCAGGTTTTCGTAAGCCTAACAGTTCGCCCAACTCACTTATCCATAAATCGAATTTTTCTGCATATAGCTTGCGATTGTGTTCAACGTGCTTTTCATCTTGCCATGCTGCAATTGAGGCCAGCTGATGATGGATAGGCATTGCACAACCTTGATACGTTCGATATTGCAGATAAGGTGTTAGCAAGGCACTATCACCTGCAATAAACCCTGACCGTAATCCGGGTAGGTTAGAGCGTTTGGACAAAGAGTGAAAAACCACACAGTTTTTGTAATCATGGCGATCTAAATTAGCACATACTTCAAGTAGACCAAGTGGCTTCTGTTCAAAATATAACTCGCTGTAACATTCATCACTGGCAATGATAAAGTTATGTTTATCAGACAAGGCAATCAATGTCTGCCAATCTGATTCATTCATTACAGAGCCAGTTGGATTATTCGGGCTACAAACAAACAGCAACTGTGTGCGTTCCCAAACCTCACTGGGCACTGACTTGTAATCGCACTTAAAATCACTCTCTTCAGTGCAAGCAACATAATACGGAGTAGCACCTGCTAGAAAAGTTGCCCCTTCATAAATTTGATAAAAGGGATTTGGCATGACAACAAGAGGTTTATCTTCAATGCAGTTTTTGCTATTTACTGAACTAATGGGCCCAACATTTACCGCCGCTTGCACAAAACTAAAAATTGCTTCACGAGTACCCATAACAGGAATTACTTCTGTGGCAGCATCAATACGGTTCAAGTTAAAGCGATTTTTTAACCATTGTGCAATGGTTTGACTGAGTTCAGGAAGCCCACCAGTGGTTGGATATTTTTGTACTTTATCCAAATTATCCTGAATAATATCTAGTACAAAGTGGGGTGGGGTATGTTTCGGCTCACCAATTCCCAGTTTGATTGCTTCGTATTGACTAGCTGGCGTTGAGTCGGCTAACAATATTGCCATCTTGGCGAAAGGATAGGGGTGTAGTAAGTTAAGTTGATTGTTCATGTTTTGCCTTTTAATAAAATTCAATCGATAAAATTTATTAAGCTTTGTGTGAATTTATTATTGTGTTGTTCTATGATTTAACTGGTAAATATCAAATACAGCGTTTTACGTTATCTGCTGAGTCGTTGCCAGAGTCTCATCATTCGTTTGTAATACCGCCTGAAGAGAGCGCTCAAGTTTCGCAAGCCTTTCATTACTAAGCTGAGCGTCACCTTTATCACTTAGGTAAAACATGTCTTCAGCCCGCTCACCTAGCGTTGTGATACGTGCTGCATGCACCTCAATAGATTCATTTAAAAATACCTGACTAATACGCGCTAATAGCCCAGGTTGATCTAGCGTTGTTAAGCTCATGACATGTTGCTTATTGGCTTCATTATATTGAAAGCTAATTTCGGTGGGCACTTGAAAATTACGAAGTTGTCGAGGCATACGCTTTTGCACTAACTTTGGTTTTTCTGGATGTTTGAAAGCATCAATAAGCCTTTCAGTGAGCTCCTTACGCGCCTCTGGGTCGTTAATTAGGATGCCTTTTTGGTCAAGCAACACATAAGAGTCCAATGCAAAGTCTCGTGTGCCAGTAATAATGCGAGCATCTAACACATCTAAGCTCATCTGATCGAACACTGCCATAGTAACGGCAAATAAGTTGGCTTGATCTGGTGTATAAATAAATACTTGTACAGCATCTAGCGCAAGTTCTCGATGCTCTCGTAATACGACAAGAGGCTCACTATCTCGAGAAGACGCTTTGCCTATGGGCGGATGATTTAATATGGCTTCAGTATGCCATATAATATCTTCAGGAATTTCCCGTAAAAAATACTCATCGCCAAGCTCATCCCACAATACCAACACCTCCTCCTTGTTCATATGCTGATTGTCTACTTTATCAAGCAATAGTTCGGCTTGTTGACGGGTTGAAGCAATCATATCTTGACGATTGGTCGGTGCATCCAAATCTGCTCTTAAAATACGACGTGTTTGAGTGTAAAGCTGCTTCATAAGTGTGGCACGCCAGCTGTTCCATAGTTGCAAGTTAGTTGCATTCATGTCGGCTACGGTTAGAACGTATAAATGATTTAAATGAGTGACGTTGCCTACTAAATTTGCAAACTCTGCTACTACCTCTGGGTCTGAGATGTCTTTTTTCTGTGCGGTTAATGACATTAATAAGTGATATCGAGTTAACCAACCTACCAACTTCGCATCGGCTTCAGTCATGCCGTGCGCGAGACAAAACTCAATAGCATCAATCTCGCCAAGTTCACTGTGGTCACCGCCACGGCCTTTAGCGATATCATGGAATATGGCTGCCAGTATAATGATCTCTTTTCGTTTAATTCGCTTGTAAATTGAACCGACTAAGGCAAAGTCATCTTTATATTTTGGATCGGTAAAACGATGCAGCATACGTACTAAAAGCAGAATATGAGCGTCAACAGTGTAACGATGGAATAAGTCGTATTGCATCAGTCCAATAAGGCTGGCAAATTGCGGCAGGTAGTTGGCTAGTACACCATATCGCTGCATAAAACGTAGGCGATGATATAAATAGTTTTGTTCTTTTATATTGTCTAAAAACAGATTTTGATGCTTAGGGTTTTCTCGATAATTTTGGTCAATACCGCGCGCTGCAATTTTTAGAGCGCGTAGAGTGCGCGTGCGAATAAGCTTTATATCATGCTGACCCATTAGTAAAAACATTTCCAAAATGGCTTCAGGATGCTGAGCGAAAACGTGATGATTTGAGATGGCTATATGATTACCGATTTTATTAAAACGGGCATTTAAGACTGTTTTTTTAGGACGCTTCTCATCTGGTAGACGAGCCTCAATAAGGACTTCATAATAATGTGCGGTTAGCATCTCAGATAATGATGAGATTTGCATGGCACATCGATAATAATCCCGCATAAAGCTCTCAACAGCAGCATTAGGCTCATCATCAGGTAAGGCTTCATAACCCATTCGCTGAGCTATATCACGCTGATAATCAAACAGTAGCTTATTTTCATCCCGTCCTGTTAAATGGTGTAGGTGGTGACGAATTTGCCACAAAAAACCTTCGGCGAACGTGAGTTCATCAAACTCTTTTTCAGTTAAGAAGTCTTGTGGTACTAAGTCGTATAGTTTGTTTATTCTAAAATAGCGTTTGGTTACCCAGCTTAAAGTATGGATGTCACGCAGACCGCCAGGGGCATTTTTTATATCGGGTTCTAGGTTATACTCCGTGCTGTTATGACGTAGGTAGCGTATGCGTGCTTCTTCCATTTTTGCATCATAAAATGCCTCTTGTGACCAAGTCTCATTGACAATGTTCATTGGTACAGCAGTTAGCTCATCATTGCCCGCCAACAGCCTTGCTTCCAATAAGCTAGTTGCCACAGTAATATCAGACGCTATACCAAAGCACTCCTCAGTGGTGCGAACTGAAAGACCGGGTTTAATACCGACGTCCCAAAGCCGTGCTACAAAAGCGTCAACTTTGCTTGCTTCTTCTACTGTTAATGTCTGAGGGGCTAATAATAAAAGATCAAGATCTGAATGAGGAGACAGTTCACCTCGGCCATATCCACCAACAGCAAACATCGCTAAGCTGGTATTGTGCAGGTCATGTAGGTCAAAAAGTGCGGATAATAAGCTGTCTGCTGCATCTGAACGGGCTTTAACAAGCTGTCTGATGTCTTCGCCGCGATTTAACGCCTCAGAGATATCTGCTTCAATTTGTTTTATCCAGTCTGGTATGCCAAGATTACGACTCGTATTCTGGCGCAAGTTAGGTAGTGGCGTCAGCAGTGAGTCAGTGGGTTCTTTAATAAACATATCAAGTTCCAATCAAAGAGCAGTAGTGCATTATGTGTTGTGAAGGATAAAACAAAGAAGGCGCATCTGAATTATAATCATAGTTTGTGTTTATATTCTGCCAAAAAAAAGACTGCCTAGGCAGTCTTTTTTGATATAAATTACCTCGTTAAGAAACTTAAGTCTTCTTCTGGGCGAGTGGTAAACACCTCACAGCCATTATCAGTGACCATCAGAGTGTGTTCCCACTGCGCAGAAAGTTTACGGTCCTTAGTAATCGCTGTCCATTGATCTGGCAGAATTTTAGTCTGCCAAACTCCTTGGTTAATCATTGGCTCAATGGTAAAGGTCATACCAGTTTTAAGCGGCATACCAGTGCCCTTTTTGCCATAGTGCATAACTTGAGGTTCATGATGGAATTGATTGCTAATGCCATGTCCACAAAACTCTCGTACAATGCTAAACCGCTCAGGTTCAACCACTTCTTGGATTGCCGCACCAATATCACCAAGGTAAGCGCCGTTTTTTACAACACTCATCCCAGCATAAAGTGCTTTTTGTGCCACACTACAAATGCGCTTAGCCATGATTGAACCTTCGCCAATAATCCACATTTTCGAAGTATCGCCGTAATATCCATCTTTAATAACCGTAACGTCAATATTAATGATGTCACCCTCTTTTAAAACCTTTTTATCCGTTGGGATACCATGACAAACCACATGGTTTACTGAAGTACAGATTGATTTGGGGAAGGGGGGGTAACCATAGTTTAGCGGCGCAGGAATAGCGTCTTGCACATTGACAATATAGTCATGTGCAATAGTGTTCAACGTTTCGGTAGTTATGCCTTCTTTCACATGCTCATCTAGCATAACTAAAACATCACTAGCTAGTTTACCAGCAATACGCATTTTTTCGATTGCCTCAGGGGCAAGGATTAAGTCTTTATTGTTACTCATAGTATTTGATTTTATAGTTGGATAAGTTAAGAGCGTATTTTATTCTAAATCATCATAGATTTTGGGATTAAAATTTATAGATATGTATACCACTTTGTATTTAAGTCTACATTATAACACAAGCGTATTTATATACGGCAGATGACTATCTCTCAATAATTTAGCAGACTAAAAACCTCGCTACTTGAGAAGTACACGTTAACTACTTGTAATTATAAAGTCATCAGTAATAAGTGGATTAGCTGCAAAACAATTATCGGCATAATACTTCACCTATTTCTGCATTTATGGTAAAATATCTGCCTTATTTTGTTTCAGTTTTTTATAAGGGTTACACTTCGCTTATTAAAGCTTAAATAAAAATAAGTTGTTTTTTAACTCATTCACCCATCAACCAATGACACACACATTGCGCTTAAAGATTACTGGGTGTTTGTCGGCTTGACTAATTTGCCAAAACTTTGTGTTTTTTACGGTATTTTTTAGCCAGAATACAAGTAATAAAAATACAAACGGGCAGATGCGTGTCGATAAATCGGTAATTTTTGTAATGTGGAGGCATAACCCAACTTTACAAAGGAAATTTATATGTCAACTAGTCCTACTAAAATGCCAATGCGCGACCTTCTACAAGCAGGCGCTCATTTTGGTCACCAAACTCGTTTTTGGAACCCAAAAATGAATCAGTATATTTTTGGTGCCCGTAACAAAATTCATATCATTAACCTTGAGCACACCGTTAAAGCATTTAACGAAGCGTTAACTTTCGTAAACGGCTTAGCAGCTAAGCGCAATAAAGTATTATTTGTTGGTACTAAGCGTGCTGCGAGTGAAGTCATCCGTGAGCAAGCACTACGTGCTGGTATGCCATATGTTGACCATCGTTGGTTGGGTGGTATGTTAACTAACTGGAAAACGCTACGCCAGTCCATCAACCGCTTAAAAGAGCTTGAGAAGCAGGCTGAAGACGGTACTTTTGCTAAGCTTACTAAGCGTGAAGCATTAGAGCGTACCCGTGCGATGGAAAAACTGGAGCGTTCTTTAGGTGGTATTAAAGATATGGGCGGTTTGCCAGACGCAATCTTTGTTGTAGACGTGGACCATGAAGCTATCGCCATTAAAGAAGCTAAAAATCTAGGTATCCCAGTTATCGGTATCGTTGATACTAACTCTAACCCAGATAATGTTGATTATGTTATTCCTGCTAACGATGATGCTATCCGTGCTGTAACACTATATGTGACTCGCATGGCTGATGCAATCATTGCTGGTAAAGAGTACGCTAAATCACAAGCTGGTGGTACAGCTGACGCTGCTCCTGCTGAAGAAGCACCTGAGCAAGAAGTCGCAGAAGAAGCACAAACTGAATCTGCTGAATAATTGACCTAAGTAACTTAAGTAAAAGCCTGCAGGTTAATGAGTTAATAAATTAGAGCGTTAATATTGCAGGGTTTTTACCGATACTCTTGATTGTTATATGACTCAATACGGCATGATGTGGACTCCCTCGTCATGCCCTTGTCATTTTAAGATTCTATAATCATACGTAATAATCGAAGTATAAAACAGCATTAAAAGCAATTCGTTGAAGACTTATTTCACACATTTTTCGTGCATTCTCAAAAAGTAAAACAGTAATAAGTATAAGTTCAGATTCGATAATTATTCAGAGTTATCTATTTTGGCTATGCAAGCTTATTTTTAAATTGAGAGAATAAAATATAACCACACAAAGAGGTAATAGAATGTCTAAAATTTCAGCAAAATTAGTAAAAGAGCTTCGTGATCGTACTGGTCTTGGCATGATGGAATGTAAAAAAGCCCTAGAAGAAACTGAGGGCAATGTAGAGACTGCCATTGATAACCTTCGCAAATCTGGTCAAGCTAAAGCAGCTAAAAAAGCAGGTAATATTGCTGCTGATGGCGCGATTGTCATTGCCCAACAAGATAACAAAGCACTTTTATTAGAAGTTAACTGCCAAACTGACTTTGTTGCTAAAGATGACAACTTTACTATTTTTGCTAATAAAGTGGCAGATGTCGCTCTTCAAAACAACGAAACAGATGCAGCAAAAATTGCAGAACTCCAGTACGAAGATGGCATGACTGTTGAAGAAGCGCGGGTTGCTTTAGTCCAAAAAATAGGTGAAAACATTCAAGTTCGTCGCGCCAAAATCATTGAAGGCGACAACCTAGCCACTTACCGTCATGGTTTGCGTATTGGTGTGGTTGTTTCATCTGAAGGTGGTAATGAAGAAGCAGGCAAAAACCTTGCCATGCATATTGCGGCATTTAATCCGGTTTCTGTTAACGACACAGATGTTCCAGCTGATATTTTAGCGCGTGAAAAAGAAATCGCTGAAGCTAAAGCGCGTGAATCTGGTAAGCCTGACAATATTGTTGAAAAAATGATTGAAGGTAGCTTACGCAAGTATTTAGACGAAGTTGTATTGGTTCGTCAAGCATACGTCATGGACAATGATAAAAAAGTTGGTGATGTGCTTAAAGCTGACGGCGTAACGGTTAAAGGTTTTGTGCGTTTTGAAGTGGGCGAAGGTATCGAGAAAAAACAAGAAGACTTTGCTGCTGAAGTTGCTGCTGCACAACAGGCTGCTGCTAAATAACTATTTACTGACTAAATAATACCTATATATAGCATTATTTAGGTTGGCTAAATAAAAGGAAGCCCATTACTTATCTAAGTAATGGGCTTTTTTGTAGTGAAAGAGGTTCAAAGTTATAATGTTATATAGTCGAAAAAATTCAAAAAAAGTTACGTACCATTGGTCACTTTGTAACCATTTTAACTCTTTTAGATTATAAATCTGATTTTATTAATGCTAATGCATTCAAAATATTAACTTTTAAACTTCTGAATGTTCAACAGACCCAGTCAACATGCCTGCTAAAAAAAGTGTGGTTGCTTTAAAACAGGCAGAGTATTCCTTCAAATTAAACTTATTTAAATATTAATGGCTTGTGGCAATCAACTTTTTATTAAGCTATTAAGGGCAATTTATAAAGCTATTAAAGGCAATGAAAAATGCCATTAATAGCCCATTAAACATGTAAAGATAACAACGTTGTATGACTGCTAACCCGTGTTTCGTAACCCTGCTGCAAGGGCATTAATGCTACGAATGAGTGGATCGGCAACGTCAATATCATCATGATTAACCGTTTTCATGTCGTTATCAGCGCGCATGCGCTTTAACAGCTCAATTTGGATATAATTAATTGGGTCTAAATAGGCATTACGCCATTGTAATGAGGCAGCAAGCTCTTCCTGACTAGAAAGTAAGGACTCTTGCTCAAGTAATGAGTTTAGACCAGCATAAGTCAACTCATGTTCTTTAATGACAGCACTCATGATATTTTCTCGCAAGGTTTCATCCTTACAGAGCTGACTGTAGGCTTGAGCGATATTCATCTCCGACTTTGTAAAAGACATTTCAATATTACTAATAAAAGATTTGAAAAATGGCCATTTATCGTTCATCTCTTTCATCAAAGGCTCATCAGCTTCTACGCTTTTTAGGGCACTGCCTACCCCATACCAAGCAGGTAGAGTAAAGCGGGCCAATGACCAACCAAACACCCATGGAATAGCGCGAATCGTTGACTTGCTAGGTAAACCTTTTTTACGATGTGAAGGGCGTGAACCAATATTAAGTAGCGAGATTTCTTTTACAGGCGTGGCTTCGGAATAAAATTGATAAAACCCTTCGGTACTATCCGTAAGTTGACGATACTGCTGCTCGCCTGCCTCGGCTAAACGAGCAAATACCTTTTCATATTCTGGCAACTCGGTGGGTTGCTCAACAAACCTTGAAGAGCTGGCTTTGAGTGCCCCTGTAATTCCCATTGTTAATTCAAATACAGCAGTATCTGGATTGGCGTATTTTGCGTACAACACTTCACCTTGTTCGGTAAACTTGATTTGACCATCTAAAGTACCAGCGGGCTGTGCTGCAATAGCTTGGTGAGTTGAGCCACCGCCACGGCTGACGGAACCACCACGGCCATGGAATAGACGCGTCTTGATGCCATATTCTTCTGCAATATTAGTGATGGTCTGCTGAGCACTATATAGCTGCCAAGCTGAGGTAATGATGCCACCATCTTTCGAAGAGTCAGAATAACCAAGCATAATTTCTTGAATATTACCTGAATGCTCAAGTAAGCCACGATACAGCGGATTATCTAAAACCATAGGTAAAATTTTATCGATGTTCTTGAGGTCTTCAATGGTTTCAAATAAAGGGGCAACTGGAAGGGCTGATGTTAAATAGCCCTTTTCACTAATGGCTGATAATCCAGCAAAGCGCATTAGCAATAATACTTCTAGAAGTTGGCTGGCGTTATTGGTCATTGAAATAACGTAACTACCAAACGTATCTTCTCCCACCAGTTTACGCAGCTTAGCGACTGTATTCATTAGAGCCAATTGCTCACGTGCTTGGCTACTAAATTCATCGGTATAAATTAGTGGCGCGCCTGGCTTTTCTAACAGCCGAGTTAGCCATTCTTGACGTTCCGTTTCATTAAGCGCTTTATAGTCAGGTAGGTTAGGGGCGCTGGCAAAAATTTCAGCAACGACGTCGCCGTGATAACCTGAGTCCTGACGAATATCAAGGGCGGCTAAATGGAATCCGCATGTTTTAACCAAACGAACGGTATCAAGGAGTAAACCCTCGGCATGGGCGCTGTCATGAGTTGCAACGCTTTGACGAATGATGCGTAGGTCATCTAATAATATTTGCGGTGAGGTATAAGCATCTTTAGCCGCTTCAGTATCTTCTCCCATACTTTGAATAAGACGATTGGTTGCTTTTATTTTTGCAAGAATAATAGACAGTAATCTTCGATAAGGCTCATTCTTATAATCATCAGAGTTGTAATAAAATACTTTTTTATCAAGATCGCTATATTCTTCTATTTTCTCATACACCTCAGCACCAATATTGACAATTGTATCGCTATGAATGAGCTCTCGGCGTAACTTCTTAATCAGTACCTGATAATGGCGCAATACTGTTTCAGCGTGCATTAATACTGCCATCTCAGTGGTTTTATGAGTAACAAATGGGTTGCCATCTCTATCGCCACCAATCCAAGAGCCAAAGCTAACAAAAGCAGGAAGTGGATAGTCTACTAATTCTGGATAGACATCATTAATCGCATTTTTGATATTGCGATACACTTTTGGAATCGCATTAAATAAGCTTGCATTGAAATAGTGTAAACCATTGTTAATTTCATCATAAACTAAGGGTTTACGTGTGCGCACCTCGTCGGACGACCATAATAAGTCAATGGTTTGTTTGGTTTTTTGCTTGGCTTGCTCATAAGCTAGGCTCCCTTCAGGGAGCTCATTTAAGGCGTCACTATAGTCATACAAGGTTTGCAAAATATTCATCGTAGTTCGTCTACGTGCTTCTGTAGGATGCGCAGTAAATACGGGAATAAACTTAAGTTGGTCAATAAGCTCTTTTATTTGATTTGGCGCAACATTACGCTCGCGGCATTCTAGAAGTGTATGCCGGAAAGATCCTTTCCAAAATTGCTTTGACTGTGCGCGAACCATACGGCGACGTTCACGCAAATAATTTTCTTCGGTTAGATTGGCTAAAAAAAAGTAAATTGAAAAAGCACGAATGACGTTTTTTAAAGTTTTATTATCAAGTGAGGCAATAAGTTTGATAAGCTCTTGCTTATGTGCAGGATTGGGTTCTCGACGCTCTTGAATAAAGCCTTTACGCAACGTTTCAATAGTACGTAAAGTATCTTCTCCAGCTTGACGAGAAATTGCTTCTCCTAAAAAAGATCCTAATAATCTAACTCGTGCACGTAAAACATCGTTTTCCAATAACATATGCTATCCCTATTTATCATAAAACTTTTTAGTATTACCCTGCTTTACAGGTTAATGTTTGATTTCATTTAAATAATACACGAACTAGTCAACTTTACCGAGCGTTATTTATTTATCAGATAAAAAATTATCCATACTAAATAAAATGCTTAGACTATAAGATAAAGGCTTGTCCTCATTTACAATAATTTGCATTTTATAGGTCTAAAACGGTTAAATTTTTGCCAGACTTAGCCTGATTTCTAGCTACTATGTCACTATTTTGTGCGAAATTATTCGTGTTTGACGTTAATTTATCTGAGAACCTCTATTCATAAGCCAAATGAGAACACACTCTAGCATTCATTGATTTTTTGGCTAAACAACCATTTGAGCTGAGTGAATTGGATAAGCTAATAGCATTGAATCCAGTAGCATTGAATCCAGTAGCATTGAATAGAGTGGTTATGAATCAGCCTAGGTAGTGGATTAACATAAATAAGCTGACTAAACATTCAATTATGCGCTCAGATAATACCCATTAAAGGGTTTCTAAAGGTAGTTTATGACTGATAAATTAAGTAGTGTACAAGAGAATACCAATAATAAATGGGCGCCTATTGGTCTGATTATTGGTTGCATTATTTTTGGACTAGGAAGTCTTATTGTCGCGCATGTAGAGGTTGGCGGCTATGCTATGTCCTTTTGGCGGCTGGCTATATCAGGCATTGTGTTTACTGCATTGGCCGCTATATTCAAACAAAAAATGCCTGAAGCAAAGACCTCAATAGATGCCAAAAAAGCCCTGTTTTTTGCATTGTTATCTGGGGCTTTTTTGGGCATAGATTTGGCGCTATGGCATGAAAGTATCTATGCTGTGGGCCCCGGAATTTCAACGTTATTGAATAGCCTACAGATTTTCTTTTTAGCCGCTATGGGTTTTTTGATATTTAGAGAGCGACAAACTATTTTGCAGCTTATAAGTTTAGTGCTGGCACTTTTGGGAGTGGTGTTCATTGCCAGTCCTGAGTTTGCGAATAACGACCATGCCGCTTATGGGTTTGTTACTGGCATTGTTTCGGCCAGTATGTTGGCCGCCTCCATGACCTTTATCCGTTTAACCCATCAAGCAGCCCCTACGCCTATTTTTATTCTCATGCAGCGAATCAGCATTGGGGGTAGCTTAGCCATGCTGGTTCCAATGCTGATTTTTGATAGCGGGAACATATTACCCAACACTTTAAGCGAGTTGGGGTGGATTGTGGTTTATGGTACTGTCATGCAATGTTTGGCTTGGGGACTGATTGCTTATTCTATCCCAAAGCTGTCTTTAGCTTTGACCGGATTGCTATTATTAAGTGAACCAGTTGCCGCGTTAGTGATTGATTACTTTTGGTTAGACAAGCCAATCAATGGTCTACAGTGGGCGGGAGCTGCATTAACTATGTTTGCCATTTATTTGGGCTCTTTAAAGCCCAGACCCTTCAATAAAACGGCTAAGCTTAGGCGATATCGCTTCTTTGCTAGATTTTATCGGGGTAAGTAGTTTGCATGCTATAAACGATAGATTGTAAAAGAGCAGAAGTCCAGTGTCATTATACAAGGAGCTTTTTCTTTTGCGTTTCTGGTTTGAAGGTAAGCCTGTTTTAAGTCTTTTTTTACCTTACAGCACATGACTACTTTAGCGTTTAGCGCATTTTCTATTTTACTACTTACTACTTTTTAGGTTACTACCCGTTTACCCTTAAGTTCACGATTAAAAAGTGCGTTTAAAACTATGGCTGCTAAAGTGGCGGTACCGATTCCACCCAAATCGAAGCTCCCAATATGCAAGCTAAAGTTACCCGCACCCATAATGACAGTCACTGCCGCGACAATAAGATTGCTGTTTTTACTAAAATCTATGTTGTTATCTATCCAGATTTTAATTCCAGCCACGGCAATCAAACCAAATACTACAATGGAGGCACCACCAAGTAGGGCAGGTGGAATGCTTTGAATAATAGCGCCAAACTTTGGCGATAATCCTAAAAACACCGCGACAATACCCGCCATAACAAAGATAGTAGTGCTATAAACTTTAGTAACTGCCATAACGCCAATGTTCTCTGCATAAGTAGTGACACCAGTGCCACCAAACCCTGCGGAAAATGTAGTTGCTAAACCATCGGCAAAAAAACCTCGGCCAATATAAGGGGTTACGTTGGATTTAGTCATTCCCTCAACGGCTTTAAAGTGGCCTAAATTTTCGGCAATTAAAATAAAAGCAACAGGTGCAATAAGTACAATCGCATTTAAATCAAATGTAGGGGTATGAAATGAAGGCAGACCAATCCAAGCAGCTTGCTGGACACCGCTAAAATCAATGGGAGTGCCATACCCCAATACGTTCGTCACAATATAATAGATGATATAAGACAGGATGAGACCCACTAATAACAGTAAGCGGCGTAACATGCCGCGCGTGAAAATAGCCACGCTACTAATCAGTACCACTGTTAACGCTGCCATCCAAGCATCAAACTGATTTGCCGAGACACCTTGTACTGTCACAGGCGCCAAATTTAAACCAATAATCATCACAATTGCACCGGTAACAATAGGTGGCATTAAGCTTTCAATCCAGCCTGTACCAATTTTCATAACCAGTAGCCCAACTAGCGAGTATATGATACCGCATACCATAATCCCGCCAAGAGCAACATTTAAGTTGGTATTAGGGCCACTTCCTGCGTAGGCAGTCGCTGCAATTACCGGACCGATAAAAGCAAAGCTTGAACCCAAATAACTGGGCATACGCCCCCCAGTCATCAAAAAGAACAGTATGGTACATAGGCCCGACATTAATATGGCTAAGTTAGCGTCAAAACCCATTAAAAGGGGCGCTAATACAGTGGCGCCAAACATTGCAAAAGTATGTTGGACGCCAAGAATCATACTTTTTGAAGCAGGCAGATATTCATTAATTGCAACGGCATGTTGATCTAAATCACCTTTAAAAGGTCGCCATGTTGGGAACCACTTACCGTTATCAAAGTCTGGGTCATGCTCATATAAAAGGTTAGATTCTTTGGCTGTTTTGGGGGTTTTACATGACTCCATGAGATTGTCCTTAGCTTTGATAGTTAGCTTTGATAGGGTGGTATTTTTTAAAGGTAATATGTTTACAATATGAAATGCAAATTGAGGATAGTATAGACGAAATTTTGGTTGAATCGGGGCTAAATATTGGGGTTCATTCTAATTTAGGACAGTAGACTATGCTAGGGAGACTATCTAAAACTGCTATGACAAAGGCGCTATGACAAAGACGCTATGACAAACTATGATGGGTTATACAGTTGAATGAAAAGTAAAGGAAGGGAAGGGAAGGGACAGGGAGGTTTGTGAGATGTAGGGGTTAAATGAATACTCCGCTAAACTAGAAACTAGAAACTAGAAACTAGAAACTAGAAACTAGGTCTATTCAGTTATAGTTGTTAGCATGGATTTGAGCAGCGCCAAACAAGACACAACAATGATAGTTGTAAAGCTTTTTCAACTTTACCCGTGTGAAATACCGTTAACTGCCTATTAGTACTATTAGCACTATCTAAGTCTAAATCCTCCCTACTTGTAATCTCATCTAGCGGCATACCGATTAGATTTTTAAAAGGTGTCGTTCATTTTGGAAATCTGCAAGATGGCGTTAAACATGATAAGACTCAACAAGGCAGATATTGACGCATTGTTTTGACTTGCTATAGGATTTATTGTGGTCAATACATAAAGCGTACGCCAGAGTCATAGGCTATTAGGGTCTGTTGAACATTCAAATGTGGAACTGGCGGAGGCGATTTTATAGGCAATATGCAGGGAGATTTTTGACGCTTAGTCATTCTAAGTTAGAAAATTTCGCAATATATTGACAAAAAATAGCCTTGCCCCACAGGGCTGATGCTAAAATTGCCCCAAACGTTGTTATAAACCTAGCTAAGGTCTAGACATTATCGTCGGTTTACACCTAGTTTGGAACAATTTTAGCTATCAGCAGTCCTAATATTTGAATGTTCAACAGACCCTAATATATTTATTTAAAATTAAAGAGAAGATAGCCATAATCTTAATCTAAGCGACCATTCTGGTTGAACGCCGGTTAAACCTTGAGTCATTTCGCCATCCTTTAATATTACATAGGAAGGCGTTACTTGCCCCTTCCAGTCGCTAAACAACTTTCCAGTGTCATCATTAATAGTGATAAAAGTGAAGCCATTGGTTGCCATATAGGTGTCAAGCGCTTGATTATTACCAGACTGCGTAGCAATAGTAACCACTGGGTAGGTGTTAGACTGCGCGATGGCGTTAACTTTCGGGGAGGTAACCTTGCAAACAGGGCACCAAGTGCCCCAGAAATAGACCAACACAGGAGACGCATGGCTAAGCATTTCTAAATCCACTACTTGCCCCTTATAGTCAGTTAATTGCAGCTCTGGTTGTGCAGGCATCACAGGTTGACGCCACCAGTTAATAGCCGTGTAAACCGCTATAAACATCACACCATATTTGATAGCAGCCCAAGACCAAGACCTAAGTTTAGATGCTACAAGTTTACTATCTTCTTTCTCTTTATAATTATCTATAGTCTTCTCTTTATAATTGGCTATTATGGTGAGGGTTATGATTGATAAACTCTAAAGCGCTATTGTTAGATTGTATCCTGATGAGTGACAGCTATTGCTCATAGAGTTTATTGACATCTACAGGGTTCTACACGATTTTAATAGCAGTGCTGAGCATGCAGTCTAAGCCAATAAACCTAACTATATTGGCTGCTTAAAATCGCTGAATAGAATAGAGTAGTCCACATATCAGACTATCTCAACAGCCTTAAGCTACCCATTTAAGCAAGAGACCTAATGAGTAGCAATGCCAATTACAAAAGCCGATACAGGTTGTTAAAGTTATTTATCTGTCGTAACTTTAGATTTTTTTTTGCGTTTTAAAGTAAAAATATCTGAGCGTCGGTCTTTTAGGTTATTGACTGACCCTTCGTTGCGCACATGAGTTAATGAATCAAGATTTACATCTGAGAAGAAAATCATCTCAGTATTCGCAGTGGTTTCGGCCATAATAGCATCATGGGGAAAAGCAAAATCAGAAGGCGAGAATACAGCTGATTGTGCATATTGAATATCCAGACTCTCAACCTGAGGTAAGTTACCAACTGAACCACAAATCATCACATAACATTCATTTTCAATGGCACGGGCTTGCGCACAGTGACGCACCCGTAAATAGCCGTTTTTAGTGTCAGTCCAAAATGGCACAAATAAGATATCCATATCATCTAAGGCAAGTAAACGAGCTAGCTCAGGAAATTCAATATCGTAGCAAATGAGAATGCCAATACGTCCAGCATCGGTATCAAATACTTGAATTTTATCGCCACCTTCGATGACCCAAGCACTTCGCTCATGCGGGGTAATGTGAATTTTACGTTGCTCTTCGACAGTACCATCACGGCGACATAAATAACTGACATTATATAAAACTTCGTCATCGTCAAATAATGGCATAGACCCCGTAATGACATTGACATTATAGCTAACAGCTAAGTTTGATATTTCGTTTTTAAACCATTCGGTGTAATCCGCTAAAAAGCGAATGGCCACGTGTTGGTCAGTAGACTCGCACAGACCCATTAATGGCGCATTAAAAAACTCTGGTAAGCAGGCAAAGTCAGAGTTGTAATCTGCCATAATGTCAACAAAGTATTCAACCTGCTGAAGTAACTCTTCGGGTGATCCAACCTCTCGCATTTGCCACTGGATGCCGCCAATACGTACCTCTGTTTTACCTGTATTGGGTTTGTAGTCTTGTGGCTCATAATAAATATTAGCCCATTCAAGAAGGGTCGCATAACCTTTTGAGTGTTTATCATCAGGCAAGTAACCCCCTAAGATTCGCTTAACGATAAAATCGTTGGATAGCTGAAATGACAAAGCAGGATCATGAACTTCTCGGGATTGAACCGCTTCAATATATTCAGCAGGAGTTAAGTTTTGATGGTTATGATAATTAGGAATACGCCCACCCGCTAAAATGGCCCTAAAATTCATCTGACGACACAGCTCTTTACGGGCATCGTAAAGTCTACGACCGAGTCGATAACCACGATAATCAGGGTCAATAAGGGCATCTAGCCCATACATGGCATCGCCATTCGGGTCATCTTTGATGATTTCGCGCTGGCCAATTAAATCATCATAGGTATGCGGATTTGAAAATTTCTGATAATCAACCCGCATGGTAAGTACCATACCTATCAATTTATCATGATCAAAAAGGGCTATCTGACCTTCTGGAAATGAATTAATTAAAGTATTAATGGTCGTTTTTGACCACGCCCCACCTAAGTTAGCGTAAACCCGATCCATTAACGACTTTAGTTGTGAATAGTCTTTCTTTTTAATTTCAGCAATTTTCAGATGAAAATCATCAGCTTTATTCATATTATGCCTCTTATACCAGTATCTATAGCCTTTCTAAGACAATGAAATGCAAATTTAATGAGGTATTATAAGTATGCATATTTCAGCAAAGAGTGAAAATTTGTAAATAGGTATCAATATTTATCATGCTAATATAAAACCCATTATTATTTATTATGTAAAAAGTTATAAAGCGGCAAAAGAAGACATTAAAAAGACAATATATTACAAAATTGTTAATGACTTATAAAATATGTTACATTGAAGTACATATACTAAAGTCTAATTGATAATTAATGTATGTTAAAAATCCATGCTTCCTATATTTTATATTAAACATTTAACTATTAAGTAGGAATACTTTAAAGGATGCTATGAATGCCTACAACTCTAGCATATAAGCGTGTATTAGACTCTTTATCGAGATTAAGGGCTGATACATTGGTACGGGTAGTGTATGTCAGTATGTTAACCGTTAGAAGCCGTTTAAATCCCGTGATATTTGATGATTTGGCCATTAAAGCGACTATAAGCAATAAAGCTAACGGAATTACGGGTATTCTAAGTTATGGGAAGGGGGCCTTTCTACAATGTGTAGAAGGTAAAAAGTCTGATGTACTCATGTTGTTGAAAAGTATCTTTAATGATAGCCGCCACAAAGACATCAAAGTGCTTATGTGTAAGCCTATTGAAGCACGGTATTTTAATGACTGGCGTATGCGTATGCTTTTTTGCGAAAGTTGGCTTTGGTCAGCGAATACTAAGGAGCAAGCGAATCACATGTTCGAGTTTCTGCCTTTTGAGCCTCATCATTGGTCAACGCAAAAATTAAATCGGTTTATAGAGGCTGTCAAGAGCTTTGAGGCGACAGTTCAGAGGAAAAATATTAGCATGATTTATAATACTTTTGGTCAGATGGTTCAAAGAGTGATCGGTCCGCATCAGGCCTTTTTATTAGTGCAAGGTGTTCTGGGAATTATGGTTCTCATTTCATTGATTGAGCTATACTTTTTTTTATAATAGGTTAAAAGTTTAAACGATGGTCTAACTGCTAATAGTTTAGTAATAATAAAAAATACTTTAGAATGTGATACTAGACGCTAGGCCTCACGGGTTAGCGTCTTTTTTAGATTTAGACGAATATTTTTATGAATAAGTGTAGTTATAAACAGAAATTAGATGTCGAATATTTTTCCCCGGTTCATGATTCCATTAGGATCAAACACTTTTTTAATCGATTTGAGATACTCAATCTCAGTTTCACTACGGGTGTAGGATAGGTAGGGTTTTTTGGTCATTCCCACCCCGTGTTCAGCAGAAACAGAACCGCCATATTTTTGTACGGTGGTAAAAACTAAGTCATTCACACTTTGACACTTTTCAAAAAATTCATCTTTAGATAAATTTTCAGGCTTCAATATATTAAGATGTAAGTTGCCATCGCCGATATGACCGAACCAGCAAATCTCGAAGTCAGGATAGTTACTGTTTACCACAGCTTCAATGTCTTTAATAAATTCTGGTACATAGCTTATCAGCACTGATACATCATTTTTATAAGGGGTAAAGACTGAAATCGTTTCCGAAATATATTCACGCAGTTTCCAAAGCTCAATGGCTTGGGCAATGCTTTGACTCATGACACCGTCAACTATCCATCCATTTTCCATACACGTCTCAAATATCGCCATTGCCTTATCCATAATAGGCTCATACGGCGCTTCAAATTCAAGTAGAGCGTAATATTTAGTACGGGCTTCAAACGGCTCTTGTACATGACCTGTTGCCATTAACTTGTCAAGGGCAACGTCATCAAAAAATTCAAAAGCAGTCAGGTCAATTTTATCTTGGAAGGCTGAGAGCACATTCATAACATGATCAAATTCATCCATGCCGAAAACCATCACGGTTAAATCTTGCGGCGCACGTTCAAGTTTAATTTGTGCTTTGGTTACAATACCAAGCGTTCCTTCAGCACCGATAAATAAGTGCCGTAAATCATAGCCTGTCGCATTTTTTGTCATGCCTCGGTTAAGGTTTAATATGTCTCCATTGCCAGTGACAACCGTTAATCCCATTATCCAGCGGCGGGTCATACCATAGCGGATAACCTTAATACCACCCGCATTGGTACCAATATTGCCACCAATTTGACTTGAGCCTGCAGACGCAAAATCTACAGGATAATAAAGGCCTTTATCTTCTGCAAACTGTTGCAACTGCTCTGTGATAACGCCTGCTTCAATCTCCACCATGCGGTCAGCTGGATAAAAATGACCAATGTTGTTCATTTTATCTAAACTAACTACAATTTCGCCATTACTGGCTACTGCACCAGCTGATAAACCCGTACGACCCCCACTAGGGGTTATAACAATATTATGGGAATTAGCTAACTTTACCAGTGCTTGTACTTGCTCGGTTGATTTAGGGAAAACAATAGCACTAGGCGCAGGAGAAAAGTGTTTGGTCCAGTCTTTACCCCAGTGCTCAAGACTTTCACAATCGGTTTTAATTTGATTGTCATCAAAATCGTGGTTACTTGTCAGGCTCGATAGTAAAGCATTGAGGGCTACTGGTTTGGTCTGTATTGACGCATTCAGCGTTGTCTCATCAACATGGGATTGATCAGCACTGTGCACTTGTTCGTGAGCGGGAGAGCGGTTATTCATGGTATTGTGAGTGGTCATAATAGTCTCTGTTTTTTGAATATGTTAGCCCATTAAACTGTGGGTATTAAAAGGTCAAAATATTAATCCATGGCAAGTTTATAGTCATTATTGGCAAGCAGTTATTCAATTTAGAGCCTGACATTACTATAGTTTTTGGTATAAGATAGACACATTATGACACGAGGTTTATTGGTTATAAAGACGTAAGTATATTTTGGATTATAACTAAAACAGTGTCCAGACGTTTGTTATAGAACTTTTTTATTAGAAATTTTACAGTTTAAAAATTGTATTTGATAATCCTCATCACAGATTAAGGGCGATAAGTATGGCACTATCACTTGATAAAGATAAGATTCGTTTTCTACTATTAGAAGGCGTACACGATAATGCTTTAAAAGTATTAAATAATGCAGGCTACACTAACATTGAATATCTTTCACATGCTTTAGATCCAGAAGAGCTGGCTGAAAAGATCAAAGATGCACACTTTATCGGTATTCGTTCACGTACACAGTTGACACGAGATATTCTTGAGCAAGCTGATAAATTAATTGCTATTGGTTGTTTTTGTATTGGTACTAACCAAGTTGATTTAGAGGCAGCACGTGAGTTTGGTATTCCAGTATTTAATGCCCCTTATTCAAATACTCGTTCTGTCGCTGAGTTGGTATTGGCGGAAGCGATTATGTTATACCGAGGTATTCCTGAGAAGAATGCGGTTGTGCATCGTGGTGGCTGGGGCAAATCGGCTAAGAACTCGCATGAAGTGCGCGGTAAAGTCATGGGTATTGTCGGCTATGGTTCCATCGGATCGCAGCTGTCAGTGTTGGCCGAAAGCTTAGGTATGAAGGTTATCTATCATGATGTGTTAACCAAACTGCCTTTAGGGAATGCTGAGCAGGTGGGTAGCTTAGATGAGCTATTAAATAAAGCAGATGTGGTAACGCTTCACGTACCAGATGTACCAAGTACCCGCTATATGATGAAAAAACAGCAGTTTGATCAAATGAAAGAGGGCAGTTATTTCATTAATGCCGCACGCGGTACTTGCGTTGAGATTGATGATTTAGCCGCAGCCCTTGAGTCAGGTAAATTATTAGGCGCTGCTGTGGACGTATTCCCGAAAGAGCCAAAATCAGCCGATCAAGAGTTTGAGTCGCCACTTCGTAAGTTTGATAATGTCATTCTAACGCCGCACATCGGTGGATCAACGCAAGAGGCGCAGGCGAATATTGGTCTAGAGGTAGCAGAGAAATTTGTCAAGTACTCTGATGCAGGGGATACCACAACGGCAGTGAATTTCCCAGAAGTAAGCGTTCCGATAAAAGAAAATTCACACCGTCTCTTACATATTCATAGAAACGTACCAGGAGTATTGTCGCAAATTAACACCTCTTTCGCGTCAGCAGGTATTAATATTTTAGCGCAGAGCTTAATGACAGAAGGCGATGTGGGTTATTTAGTGATGGATGTTGATAATCGTGATTCGGACGAAGCACTTGAGCAGCTAAAACACATAGAAGAGACTATTCGCGTACGCGTATTGTTTTAATTTATGTTTGAGAGTTTGATAGTTCGATTAAATTAGCTGGCAGTTGCCAGCTTTTTTTTACTTTTTAATAAGCGAATGATTAATACCATACTAATATGATGTCATTCATAAGTATTCAACAGGGTCAATTTAGGACTTTACTTTATAAGAGCTATCAGCAGCCGTCTATTAATCGTAATTATAGCCAGCCTATTCACTAAGGATTACTAAGGTACGTTACTGAATACGTTTTGAGAGCTTGTTTTTTAAACGCATTACTACAAATGCAAGACTAAGTAACAATACAATGAGACCCACAAATTTAGAGATTGGCGAAATATATTGTTCGACTTTGTCGTAATTCTCGCCCAAAATATATCCAGAATATGCTAATAGAGAGGTCCAAATAGCCGAGCCTAAAGCTGTCAGCACTAGAAAAGGCAGTAAAGACATATGGTTCATACCTGCTGGAATAGAAATCAGCGAGCGGATAGCGGGTACCATACGCCCAAAAAATATAACCATTCTTCCATATTTATTAAACCAACGATTGGCATTAGTGACATCACTTGGCTTCACTAAGACCCATTTTCCGTACTTTTCTATTAGGTTCAGCAAGCGTTTTTCATCAAATAGTGTGCCTAAATAGTATAAAGGCAGGGCTCCTATCACTGACCCCAAAGTGCCAGCGATAATGACAAGTATGAGTTGAATATCGCCTTGAGCGGCAGCAAATCCTGCAGCGGGCATGATTAACTCAGAGGGTATGGGGGGAAAAACGTTTTCTAAAAACATCATTATCGTCACGCCAATATAACCTAGCGTATCCATTAGGGTAAGAATCCACTCGTTTAAATTTTCCATCACTGCCCTTTTCTTTTTTTAATAAACCCCTAAAATTTTGAAGTAGTATTGTAAATGTTTTTGATGATGTTGAGGATTATACCGTATAAAGATATTGTGCCAGATCAAAGTTAACTATATTATTTGTATTAATATTATATAAAATATAATAATATTTTTTAATACTTATATTGTTTATGTATTCTATTGCTAGAATAGGGTTAAAAGTGCCTTAATAGGTTTAAATCAAAAAATTAAACTACTGTAATAATCGATATAACTTACAAAGACAAATTTTAATACTACGCTTGCTAAAACTGCTTACGACAGACACTTATTACCAAGGTATAAATGCTATGAAAATCAAATCCTTTTTGCACGATGACACTGAAACCTACACGCACGTGCTCATCGATACAGTTAATAAAGTTTGTGCAGTCATTGATCCTGTATTGGATTACGACTTTAAAGCGGGTCGAACAAATACAGACGCTGCTGATAAATTAATTAGCTATGTGCACCATAATCAATTAAAGGTCGAATATATCATTGAGACCCATGCGCATGCCGATCACCTGTCGTCAGCAAAGTACATCAAAAAACAGCTTGGAGGTAAGTTGGTTATTGGTAAGTATATTACAGAGGTACAAAAAACATTTAAGGACATCTTTAATTTAGACACCAGTTTTAGAACTGATGCAAGTCAATTCAATATGCTTACCGAAGGGGGTAGCACGTTTATGCTGGGTACCATTGAAATATCTGCGCAACATGTGCCAGGGCATACACACGCAGATATGGCTTATATTGCCCGAGAAACGGTATCAGATACTTTACAAGAAAGTGAAAGGCTGGCTGTATTTGTAGGCGATACTCTATTTGCTCCTGATGTTGGTACTGCCCGTTGCGATTTTCCAGGAGGCGATGCTGCAACTCTTTATGACTCTATTCAAAAGTTACTGTCTTTGCCAGAAAGTACAGAAGTTTATTTATGCCATGATTATCCACCCGAAGGGCGCTCTCATAGTCCTGTGACTACTGTGGCTGCGCAAAAAGCACATAATAAACATGTGCGTGACGGTATTAGTAAACCAGAGTTTATCAAAATGAGAACAGAGCGTGATGCAAGGTTGGATATGCCGATACTGATTATTCCTTCAGTACAGGTCAATATTCGAGCCGGAGAAATGCCAGATCCTGAAGATAATGGTATACGATATTTAAAAGTACCTTTAAATATATTAGCCTGATACATGAGAGTAATGGATATGACAGTTAATAAGGATATGATAGTTAATAAAAAAGAGCCTGTTAATAAAAAATAATAGTTGAGGGTATTGGGCAGTTATAGCGTAGGTTGTTAAGGTTGATTTTATTAACTAGGCGTTGTTGCTAATTCATTCATTATAAAGTTTGTGGTACTATAACGAGACACAATCGTGGGTTTAATTGCTGTTGCTTCGGTACAGACTGAAACATAATGGCATTGCAACTTCCAGCACGATGTAAAATAATTCTGGTAAAGCGCATGAGCCTCTACTCCGACAAGGTCATCTGTGCCGTATAAGATTCTTTTGTGTCGGAGTATGGGAGTCTACTATGTCTGTATTACCACCCTCTACGCCTGATTGTTTGGGCGTGCCCTTGTTAGATTCTAGGCTATATACCCGCCGTTACACGCCTCGTTGTTGTTTAGCTGAGCACGCTATTCATCAAATGGTTTCATTACAGTTAAATGCTCATGCTATTGTTAAAGCTATGGACTATCCTCGTCAACATATCATTGCAGCATCAGATCGCCTACGTTACGTATTATGTAGTCGCAATATGGGCTTAGATGGTAGTTATATTGATGCTTATTACGATGCTAAAGGTTTTTTAGAAAAACTATGTGAGTTACTGCAGATAGAGCCTGAATACTATCGCGTCGAAATGGCTATCATTGAGCAAACGCTATAATTCATCTAGTATTGCCTTAAAACAAAGCCACTAAAACTCTTATTTTTTATTTAGCGTAATTTGGGGCGGTTTAGTGTATTTTTAATGATAGGATTTTAGTCATGGCTGACTTAATGAATAAGTTACCTAAAGACACTTACGGTTTAGTTAAGACAATCTTTAAGATATTGATACGCATTGCGATTGCTGTACTGATCGGGCTTATTGGCTTTTATTTAATGTTTATATCGACTATGGGGCCGTCGTACGCGCCTAATGTTTGGGAGGGTCGCTGGGATATGGTGATTAGATTGTCCGAGCTTGTATTGGGCGCAGGTATTATAATGGCCACTCTTATTTGGCTGGTGTGGCCATTATTGAGATGGTTATATCAGACTATCTTAAATGTCTAGCTGAGCATTTAATGGTTATGGCCGATATGGCTAAGCTCTGTATGATTATGTTCAGCGTCATTTAAGGAACACACGATGGCGTCAAGACGATTGTGTGGATGCTCCACAGATTCTACCTGAATTGTGGTGTGGCTTATTCCTAATGTTTCAAGACGGTGCTCGAGGTCATGGATTAGCTCACTGGCTTTAGTAATTCGCATATCCCCATCAACGACGACATGACAAGATAGTGCATGAAGCCCGCTTGTGATACTCCAGATGTGCAGGTCATGTACGGTAATAATGGACTCATGGGATTCAATAGTATGCTTTATTTCATCCACCGAAATCTCTACTGGCGTGCCCTCCATAAGGATATGTGTCGAGGCTTTTACCACCCTAAACCCACTAATTAAAATTAAAATAGCGACGATAATGGAGGCAACCGGATCAGCCCACCACCAACCCATCCATATCATGGCTAAAGCGGCGACAATAGCAGCTACTGAGCCTAGTAAATCGCCTAATACATGCAAGTAAGCACTGTGCATATTGAGATTTGTCTCAGTAGACTTAGGATTATCGTGCTCGTGTTTGTGATCGTCCCCGTTACTGTGACTGTGTGAGTGTGACGCACCACCACGATGCAATAGCCAAGCGACAATTAGGTTGACGGTTAGCCCAATACTGGCAATTATTAACATACCTCTAGAAGCAATGTCAGGCGGGGAAGTAAAGCGCCCGAAAGCCTCCCATAAGATCATTACTGCAATAATAATTAAGGTGGCCCCATTGGCACCGGCGACTAAAATCTCAAAGCGCTTATATCCATAAGTTTTTTCACTATTAGCCTCCTTTTCACCTATTTTAAACGCCAATAGGGTAGCCCCTAGGGCAGCCGCATCCGACAGCATATGACCCGCATCCGATAAAAGCGCCAAACTATGAGTTAGTAAACCTCCAATTGCCTCAACCAACATAAACACGGTAATGATTAAAAAACTAAACAACAGAGTACGACGTTGTTTACTCATATCCCTCGCCTTCGGTTCATCATGAAAATGCGGAGGATCATGGGCTATAGTGTGATCTTCTATAACAGGCGCTGGATGGTCATTGTTATGTGAATTATGGGTGTTCATCGCTCCTTTAATCTCCGTATTGAGGAAATAATTTAGCGGCAAGTTGCGGCTAAAGTTTGGTAAATAAGCTAGTGTACTCAAAAACATGCCATTAATATGCGAGTTTTACCAGCCTATGGGGTCGATATCTAGTGTCAGTTTTAAATATTTAGCTGAAGGAAGTTCAATTACCTGTGGCCACCAATAGTCAAGAATTTGATGCAAGTGTGGGCGCTGTTTTGATAAAAGTAGTAGTTGTGAATGAAAACGGCTATTTTTCTTTTTCATTGGGGCATCTACAGGACCAAATATTGCGAGTTTGTTGTCTGGCAGTATTGAGATAGCATCTTGCAACGCTTGGGTCGTGCGCTGTAAAGTTTTTCCTTCACAACGAATCAATGCACCGTGAGTATACGGAGGTAACCCGAGCATTTTACGTTCTTTTAACAAAGCTAGGGCAAAAGAATGGTAGCCTTCACCCACAAGCTTTTGCAATAAAGGGTTTTCCGGTTGTACGGTTTGAATCAGCACGGTTCCAGGTTTACTGCCACGACCAGAGCGCCCTGCAACCTGCACAATAAGCTGAGCCGTATGTTCAGGGGAGCGAAAATCTGGCGACAAAAAGCCACGGTCTGCATTTGGTAGGCACACTAATGTTACATTTGGAAAGTGATGACCTTTAGCAACCATTTGTGTGCCAACTAAAATGGCAGGATTTCCTGTATTAATGCGTTGGTAAATATTATCCCAGCTGTCTTTTTTGCGCGTGGTATCTCGATCAATTTGAATAATAGGGTATATTTTTTTACTGGTTTGTGGATTGGCAAACAGCGCATGCAGGCTTTCAGTGAGTCGAGTTGTACCCATACCAACCGCATCTAAGTTAACACTATGACAGTCTGGGCAAGTCTGAGGTATAGGGCTTTGCCAATCACAATGATGACATTTAAGGTAGCTTGGCTGCTGGCTATTCAATTGACTATGATGCACTGTTAAGTGGGAATCGCAGCGAACACAATTCGCTTGCCAACCGCATGCACCACACAGGAGAATAGGGGCATAGCCGCGACGGTTTAAAAACACCAACACCTGTTCGCCCGCCTCAAGTGTCTGGCGAATAGCTGTAATTATCTGTTCTGTCAGGCCTGAGTTTTGTGAGGTTTGTGAGCTAGGGAGAAGGTTTGGTTTGACTAATGCTGCTTCGTTTGACTGTGCTTGTATTGACTGTGCTTGACTGGACTGAACAGAAACAGGAAGGTTGCTATAAATGGTCGGTGCATCTCTAGCATCTACCAGTTTCATCTTCGCCAGCTTTGCGGTTCCAGCGCGCTTTGTTAGAGCAAGCTCGACAAGTTTGCCATCATCAACCAGTTTAAAATGCTCAAGCGAAGGGGTAGCCGTACCAAGTATGACTGGGATTTTAGCTTGAAAGGCTCTATAGAGTGCCACATCAGCTGCATGATAGCGTAGGGTGTCTTGCTGCTTGTAGGATTGATCATGTGACTCGTCAACCACAATCATGCCAAGGTTTGCAAACGGATACAGTACGGATGAACGTGTGCCAATAATAATTTGTGCTTGCCCAATCCTACAGTCTTCCCAACCCTGCATTCGCTGAGTATCATTAACACCAGAGTGGAGTAGGGTAATATTGGCTGCAAAACGTTTAGCAAATCGGGCTTTTGTTTGGGGGGTAAGACCAATCTCAGGGACTAAAATCAGTACTTGTTTACCTGCTTCTAAAACAGGCTGCATCGCTTGTAAATAGACTTCAGTTTTTCCGCTACCGGTAACCCCATTAAGCAAAAATCCTGTGTATCTTTTGTCATGAAAGGTCTGGACTATTTGCTTTACTGCATGGGCTTGTTCGTCATTTAAATCTAGTGGCATTTTTGCCAAGCGAACCGGCTGTGGGGGTTGTGTTTCTTTAAGATATGACTCAATAAAGCCTTTTGCTTCTAAACGCTTAAGAAAAGGGCGCTCCATCCCTTCTAAAAGTAAAACATCTTCACTTGCGCCATGTTTGCCATGCAGTTTAAGCATCGTAAATTGCAGCTTTTGCTTATGAGCATTTTGCTTAAAGTCATCTTCATTAATGTTAGGCAGTATTCGCCAATGGGTAATGAGCAAATCCAGAGGCCTCCCCTGACGAATGAGCGAGGGTAACATTACTGAAATAACATCGCCAAGCGGGTAGTGGTAATAGCCAGCCAGCCAACGAGCTAAAGCTAGCATATCCTGATTTAAAATGGGTTTATCATCTAAGGATGCTTTAATGGCTTTGAGTTTATTAACGGGTACATCGCAGTCTTTCTTACTGATATGTGCGACAACAACACCAATGAGAATTTGCCTTCCAAAAGGTACTTTTACCCGCCCACCAACAGGCGGAAGCTTTGTTTCTTGCAATAAGGGTTGGTCTAAACTTGTTGTTGGATGACTTAAAGCTGTGCTATCTGTTGGGGGTAAGTAATCAAACTCACGATACAAAGGGACTGGTAGAGCGACACGAATGAGCATGAGTGCGGACTACTCCAATTGTGAAATTTAGTTGGAAACGACTAAGCTCATTGGATTTAATCCAGAGTAATTCTTAATAGTATCAGTCGCTTTTTTTTTGTGCATAGCCGTTTCCTATTCTTAGACTACTATTGCCTGCCTAAATAGCATCTTATCTAAGCTAAGCAATTAGGATGCTGGAATAACCTATATAAACAGAGTATAGACGATAAGGAGTGCCTGTTTAAATACGTTTAAGTATTAAATGATCTTAATAAATGAGCTTAAGTATTAGTTAAGGGCGCTTGATACTTAGTAAACTTAACCTAGGCTTCGATAAATAAAATCGACTCAATTTCGACGACACTGCCCATGGGTAATGCGGCCACTTGTACCGCAGCGCGGGCAGGATAGGGGGCGCTTAATCGCTCAACAAATATCGCATTTAAAGCGTTGAAATTCGCTAAATCAGTCAGTGATACGTTGAATTTTACGACATCGCTAAGTTCGCCACCAGCAGCTTTGCAAATAGCTTCAATATTATCCATGACTTGAGCGGCTTGAGCCTCAAACCCTTCTTGCAATGTCATGGTTTTCGGATCTAAGCCTATTTGACCAGAAATATAAACAGTGCTGCCACCAGTACTTGAAATTTTGACTGCTTGTGAATAGGTGCCAACGGCCGCTGGCGCTTTGTCTGTTTGAATAATTTGACGTGACATAAGTAATCCTTAATAAATTTAACGATGCGCTATTTAAAATATTTAATAAGTATGGCCTATAGAGCTCCAATTAACTATTAGAACCTGTATTCCTACGCTAAAGTTAGGCAAAAATAGCCAATTATAGGTTGTGAATAGAGCTTCTTAAAGTCGGTATAAACGGCGGATACTACCAAACCCAACCTGAGGTCTTAATGCTTCAATACCCTCTAATAAATGACTACGACTACGGACGATAACATTGATGACAGTGGAATCCGATCGTATATCAACCTTTTCAACCCCAATATTTAACTGACGTAGAGTATAAACGACGTGTGAGACTTGCTCTTCGTTTAATGCAAGGTTGATTTTAAGAAAAGCAGTAAAATGAGGTCGCTCACTTGGATGATCGATGCTCTCTTCAATCTGTTCTTCACTGTACCAATTCAGTTGAACTAACTCATAAGGCTTATCAACGTATTTATTGATAATTGAGTAGCAACGATGGCGATGAAGCATCAACCCATGTGTGGTTAAATGACCAATAATAGGGTCGCCAAAAATAGGGCGGCAACATCCTGCAAAGTGTACCTCGACCCCATTAGCATTAGATAATAACTGATTAGGTCGATCAAAACCTTTTTTGCGCGCCAGTTCATGATTTTTGGTCACATCATCGCTAAAGAGGCGGGATACAACCAGCTGTGGTAGCAAATTACCTGCACTCATTTTTTCAAATAATACCGATTTACTGTCTGTATTTTGCCAATGCAACAAATCCTGCCAATCTTCTTCAGTAACATCTGCCAGAGACTTGCCATAAGTTTGTAGAGCCCGATCTAGCGCTTGCTTACCATGCAGTTGTTGCTCAGCGAGAGATAAGCTACTAAACCAACGGCGTAAAGTACGATGCGCTTTACTAGTAACCACAATGCCGAGCCATTCGGCTTTTGGCTTGGCATCTTTATCTACTTCTATCTCGACAGTTTGTCCACTTTTTAAAACTGATCCTAATTTAGCACTCTTGGCATCGATTTTAGCGCCAACAGCAATATTGCCGACTTTTGGGCCAACCGCGTAAGCAAAGTCTAAAGCGGTAGCTCCTCGTGGCAATTCATATACACGACCTTTTGGACTGTAGCATAAAATCTTCCGAGAGTTTAGATAGGATATTAAGTCGTCAATTGTGTCAACCATGCTACCGTAGTCAAGCTCGGTACTTTGATCGTTTTGACCCAAATCTATCAGCTCCTTCATATTGCGAAGCGACGCTTGAATGACCGAACGGCTGACTTCGGAGGCATGTTCACCAATGACGCCAAGTCGAGCGGCTGCTTGCATTTTTCGGGTCAAAATCGTTACTTTAATGGTGTCGTTATCGCGTACGTAGGTTAGAGTAAGGGATTGGTTGCCACCAGGCAGTGGATGGCGAATATTGTCCTCTACTTGATGCTCAGGAATAGCATATTTCTTTATTAGATAATCAGCTAATAAATCGCATTCTTCGATCGTGTGGGTAACAATCTCAAAAGCATAGTGGCGTAGTAAGTCATCAATATCGCCGCGGTTACGAAAAAATTGACGATACATAATGACTTGATTGTCAAGTACACGCACATGAGCAGATAACTTATGTCGATCAAGTAAATGGTTTAAATACTGCTGAATAGCATCTTTTTGATATTTGCGCCCCAGCCCGTGCTGTAACAGCTTATCAGACATTTTGGTATACATAATGGGGTCGATATTTCGGTAGCACAGTACCTCAATGTAGTCAGCAATATCATTGAGTCCCATAATGCGTGCAAAGGGCACATAAAATTGTAGAGTCTCACGTGCAGTTGAGCGCTGTTTCTCAGGTCTTACTGCATCTAAGGTAGACATATTATGCAATCGGTCTGCCAGTTTTATAACCAAAACACGAGGATCGTCAAGGGTTGCTGACATAATTTTATGAAAGGTAGCTGCTTTGTTTTGCTGCTTATTATGGCTTGAAGATTTAAGTTTGGTCACGCCATCTACCAAACGGGCTACGGTAACACCATATCGTTTAGAGACTTCATCATCTGTGACCTCAGTATCTTCTACTGTATCGTGCAAAATTGCGGCAATGATTGTGTCCCGATCTAATCGAAAACCAGCCAATATTTCAGCGACTGCGATAGGGTGGGTAATGTATGGTTCTCCTGACTTGCGAAAGTCATTCTTATGGGCAATATCTGCATATTGGCAGGCATCAATTACATCTTTCTTTTCTTTTACATTAAGGTAGGCCACTGAACGCATCAAGTTATATTGTGCTTCATCAACAAGATGGTGACTAAGTTTAGGGAGATCTTTCATATCTGCTTTATAAGAATGATCGACAGTATTCGAATCTGGCAAAGAGATGTTAAGATCAATATAGTCAGTCGGGTCTATAACGGTTGTTGAATTGGTTATATAGTTCACGGGTTTGCCGTCTATTTCATTACTATAACGAGAACCATCTATGTTGCGTGCTTCTGAATCTCTGGTGTTCAAGCCAGTATTATGGTCTTCATTCAGTCTGTGTGTTGGCTGTAACATGGTTTAGCTATCCTTCAGCAAAGCAACCGGTAGTGTTAATACTTGTCAATTTTTAGTTTGATGTTATTAATTATTCAACAATGAAATGAGCTTTCTCAAAGCGTTAAACTTATTTTATCGTTTTACATTTGATTTTATCATCATAAGATTATAGATCTGTATGCGTACTTAGCAAATGGTCAACGCTTACCTACTGAAATCTAAGACTATAAATCCAATGTCAGTATATGACGATACCAATGTATAGATTGAAATAAGAGATAGATTGAGCTATAGAGTAAAGTTATACGGTCAAAAAAAGCCGCTTTATTGCAGTCAACATCTCAGAGAGTTAACGCAGTAAAAGTAAGCGACTGTTGTAAATATCTTAAAATTTAAGTTATTAATTTTACTACTTTAAATAGGGTCTTGGGTTTGTAAAAACTCACTTATTAAATAAATAATTTAAATACTTTAAAATAAAGGCAAATAATAGTCCTAGTGTTATATTTTTGGGGTAAGGCAGAGCAACTGTCTTAAAAGGTCCTTTCTTATTCATCTTTATTTTAATAAATAAAAAAAGAGTTACTCAACTTTCTTAGATCAGAATGACTAAGCACAAAATAATGTGTTTAAACCGAACTGATCTGCCACCCTAATACTTTGAGTTAATAGTATTATTTTTATAAAACTCTAGTGCTTCTAATTAAACGCAAAAGTGTCATTATGTCAATAGTTAATAATACAAAACAATCGACTTGGTCTTTATTTTAACCTTTGTAATGTCACTCTACGTTACCCAAAATAAGCCTTAAATAGAATAGATACGGCATTGACCGACTAACCAACTTCCTATGCCCAGTTAATCTCCTATGTCAGTAAATCCACTTGTTATTCGTGGTTTTTATTTTATATGCAGCTGCATCGTTATATATTATATATAGTTATTTATTACTACTGTATTTATTTAAAACCGGATATGTCTGCAATTAAAAAACCACAAGTGGCATAAAGCCAGTTGTGGTTTCATATATATGTTCGCAAGATTTCGAGCTGTGACTTAGAGCGATATAGAAAAATTATAACAAGATGAGTCTATATTAAAATTAGTCTATCTTAAAAACCATGACCGCTGCTAAGTGCTAAGTCTAGCGAGTTAGTCGCAAAGTGATGGTCAGGTTGATGGAGAATATCTCTTGATACCAAGCCTGCCGCTATTTCGCGCAGGGCTAAAACTGTTGGTTTATCATTTTCAACTTCAACCAATGGCTCAGCTGTACCTTTCGCTAATTGTTGAGCGCGTTTACTGGCAACCAATACTAGCTCAAAGCGATTATCTACTGCATGTAAGCAGTCTTCTACTGTAACTCGTGCCATAAAATCCTCTTTTATCACTGTGGTAAGTGATGCTTGCAAATAACTGGTTAATAAGGTCAATCAGTAATTATAGCAAAAATAAGCAACCTATGTGCCCATATTTTTATGTGGCTAGCAAAATTTTAGGGGGTTGTTAGGTCTGCAATTGTCTCACTATACCGTGCTTGTTGGCGTTCAAGGGTTTGGCGCTTTGCTACAATAATAGACTTAAGCTCAGACAAAGCCACTTCAAAGTGATCATTGATAACCACATAATCGAAATGTACATATTGTCTCATCTCATTGACGGCACCGGCAAGTCTCTTTTCGATCACTTCTTGACTGTCTAGGCCCCTTGATGATAAGCGTTGCCGCAAAGTCGCTAAACTGGGTGGTAGTATAAAAATCATAATGGCATCTGAGTAAATCTTCTTAACTTGTAAAGCGCCTTGCCAATCGATTTCTAAAATAACATCTATTCCTGAGTTTAGTTGGTCACTGACACTTTTTTGAGACGTACCATAAAAATTTTCAAATACTTGGGCGTGTTCCAGAAAGTCTCCCGCCTTAATACCCTGACTAAATGTCTCTTTGTCGGTAAAATGGTAATCAATACCATCTATTTCACCGGGACGAGGCTGGCGAGTCGTGTGTGATACACTGACAGCTAAGTCATTGGTAGTGGCAATAAGCTGTTTAACCAACGAAGTTTTACCGGTACCAGAAGCTGCGGTAATAATGAACAGGGATCCTTTCATTTATCTCTCTCAGGGCAGTTATTAAGGGTAAAGTTTGCAATCTTAAAATTCATATTAGAAACAAAATGTGCAAATGTTGTATCTGACTATGTAAAAAGTTATGGTAAAGTATGAACGAATCTGGCAGCTTCTTAATGGTAATGGTATTTGAACTGTATTTTATTCAAGCCATATTTCAGTTATTTAGTTTAAATACCATCATCAATTATTATTGATTGCAATCTGATTGAGTGCTCATTATACACATTGCTTATATTGAGAAGTAGAGGCCATTGCAACCTTTAAACTATAAAAGACTTTTAATGAATCAGTTAAATACTGTTTATTAATTTAAATATTTATTAATTTAACTATTTAATCTATCAAATTATTTATCAATTTTCATCATTTAATGCAAGGGTATATTATGCAGATTTATCTTGCAAATCCTCGTGGTTTCTGCGCTGGGGTAGACAGGGCCATAGCCATTGTTAACGAAGCATTGGCTCGTTTTGATCCCCCAATATACGTGCGCCATGAAGTGGTACATAATAAGTTTGTGGTGTCAGATTTAGCGAATCGTGGTGCGGTATTTGTAGAAGAGTTACACGAAGTGCCAGATGGATCGATTGTTATCTTTTCAGCACATGGGGTGTCGAAAGCTGTTGAGGATGAAGCCGAACGTCGAGATTTAACCGTATTCGATGCCACTTGTCCACTGGTTACTAAAGTGCATATTGAAGTGGCAAAATTTGCTCGCGATGGTATGGATGCGGTGCTTATTGGTCATCAAGGACATCCAGAGGTTGAAGGTACCATGGGCCGGTTTAGTAGAAAGTATGGCGGCGAGATACACTTGGTTGAAGACCCAGAAGATGTGAAAACGCTTGAGGTAAGCGATCCTGAACAGTTAGCATTTGTGACCCAAACCACTTTATCAATGGATGATACAGCGATTGTAATTGATGCGCTGCGTGAGAAGTTCCCCAAGATTCAAGGGCCACGTAAAGATGATATTTGCTATGCAACACAAAATCGTCAAGATGCCGTAAAAGATTTGGCAAGCCGTTGTGAGATTGTTTTGGTGGTTGGTTCGCCCAACTCTTCAAATTCTAACCGCTTACGTGAGCTGGCTGAGCGTATGGGCTGTAAGGCATATTTGATTGATGATGCCAGTGAAATGAGAAAAGACTGGTTCGATGGTGTCAACGCAGTTGGTGTAACGGCAGGTGCCTCTGCTCCAGAGATTCTTATTCAAGATGTACTTAGTCAATTGCAAAGGTGGGGGGGGAGTCTGCCATCTGAGATTGAGGGTATTGAAGAAAATGTCACCTTTAGTTTACCGAAGGCGTTACGTATCCCTGTTTCTCAAGTAGACCCATAACAAACATATAGACCCATAACATATAGACCCATAAATTATAAATTTTAACGTTTATATCGCATATATCACTCTAAACTAAATACAGATCTAAACTAAATACAGATCTAAACTAAATACAGATCTAAAATAAATACAGAAGTTTTACCGTAAACTAAGGTTAAGAATGACTTATGGTTAATTATTATCAGAGTTTAAAACGTGAGCGCATGACAGATGGGTCATGTGTCGCCCACTATAAACCTACTGAACATGCTCAGGGGGCGTGGAACGAGAATGAACAGCATATGGGCCCAGCCACAGCGGTACTGATGCATGAGATTGCTAAATTTCATCCACAAGATAGTTTAAGAGTGGCAAGAGTTAGTTTAGATATTCTCGGCATGATTCCGCTTAAAGAGTTTACCATCACTACGCGTACTATTCGGCCGGGTAAAACCATTGAGTTGGTTGAGTCAGTTATGAATAGTGAGGGGCGAGACTGTGTTGTCGCTAGAGCATGGCGTTTATTAACGCAAGATACCAGTGAAATTGCAGGGTTGGAAGACGCAAAAGCACCCCATCCTCCAGAGGACTTGCCCTCGTGGGAGGAGATTAGAGGATGGCCAGGTGGGTTTATTGAAAGTTTGCAGCTTAAGTCAGAACCAAATAGACGCCCTGGTAAAGGTTTGGTATGGATAACGACAGATGCTGAAATCGTGAAAGGAGAGCAAACGGCAGACTGGGTACGTTTGCTTGGTTTGGCTGATGTGGCGAATGGGGTGGTACCTAGAACGGGAATGGACTTGGCTTCAGCTGAATGGATGTTTCCCAATACAGATTTGCAAATTCATATGCACCGATTGCCGCAAGGTCGTTGGTTAGGCGTCGAAGCTGTACAACAACATGGTGCCGATGGTATTGGATTAACCAGCGCAATATTGCATGATGTGCACGGACCATTTGGACGTAGTGAACAAATTCTAACGGTTCGACCGATGCCAAATAAGCCAAATAAAAAGCAGTGATGGGTAATCAAGATAGGGGCTAAACAGTATTGGAATAGATAGTATAGGGATAGAACGCTCAAAGCTTAATATAGTAAAAAAGACTCATGCTTTAGTGCAATCAAAAGCGTAAAGCGTTAACTAGTAAAGCGTTATCGCTGCTAATAATTTTTTGCACCTTTATAACATGAGGTTCAATAACCTAAGCCCTGTCAACTAGGCGAGCTAAACAAACTAAATGAGTTGTTTCACGCTATTTTTTATACCTCGCAACTACCGAGGCTGATGTATCAACCAGCTTTACCCTACTATTTCTCTCATTTCATTCAAATACCTTAAATTCACATGCCTTAAATTCAAATGCTTTGAACTATACTGACTCACAGTACAGTGTCGTCCTAAGCTAATAGTGATGTTTACCAAACTAATGTTAATGTCTTATACGTATTAGATATCTATTAGTTTGATGACCGTCAACTTGTTATACAACGGACTCATTGAGCGTTCGATTTATCATGTATCATATCGTTTGAAAGGCTGAGATTAAATTAGCGAGCATTAATCTTAGCATCGCCTTGAAAAAATTACCCCACGCCCATATTAGTGTAAAGGACTAATGAAAAGGACTAGACTTGGAATTAAGATTACTTCAATTGTAATCTATCTCTAAAGACAAAATAAAATTAAATTAAATCTATCTTTCAAAGAGGAATTTATGAGCGAAAAAAATGCAACTCAACATGTTTTTGAGGCCGAAGTTTCCCAGCTATTACACTTAGTGACTCACTCACTGTATTCAAATGCTGATATTTTTGTGCGTGAATTGGTATCAAACGCATCAGATGCTTGCGATAAGCTGCGTTTTGAGGCCACAGCGGATGATAGTTTGTATGAGACAGATGGCGAATTAAGAGTTCGTATTGATGTCGATGAACAAGCAAAGACAGTAACCATTATCGATAACGGTATTGGTATGAATGAGGCCGACGCCATTGAGAACTTAGGAACCATTGCTAAGTCGGGCACTAAAGCATTTTTAGACAAGCTTTCTGAGTCACAAAAACAAGATGGCCAGCTCATCGGTCAGTTTGGGGTTGGTTTTTATTCAGGCTTTATTGTTGCCGATAAAATTACGGTTGAATCTCGCAAAGCGGGGGAGTCCGCTGATACAGGGGTGCGTTGGGTATCTGATGGCACAGGTAAGTTCACAACTGAGACGATTACCAAAGATGAGCGTGGTACTTCAATAACACTACATCTAAAAGAAGAATACACAGAAGGCGAAAACAACTATCTTGACCGCAATAAAATTAAAAGATTGGTAAATAAGTATTCAGATCACATTAGCCTACCGATTCAAATGCGTAAAGAAGTATGGCAAGAAGAGGTAAAGGAAGAGGGCGCTGATTCAGATGAAAATGCAGTGCCATCTGGCGAAATGGTGTTGACTGACGAGTGGGAAACCATTAATAAAGCCAGTGCCCTGTGGACGCGTTCAAGTTCTGAGATTGACGATGAAGAATACCAAGAGTTTTATAAAAACATCAGCTATGACTTTAATGAGCCGTTAGCGTGGACGCACAACCGTGTTGAAGGTCGGGTTCAATATACACAGTTATTATATATTCCTAAAAAAGCGCCCTTTGATTTGTACGCACGTGAACAGCAACATGGCTTAAAGCTGTATGTTAAACGCGTGTTTATTATGGACGATGCCGAACAGTTATTGCCAATGTATTTGCGCTTTGTAAAAGGTGTGATTGATTCAGCAGACTTACCGCTTAATGTAAGCCGTGAGTTATTGCAAGAGTCGCGTGATGTGAAGTCTATTCGTGATGGTAACGCCCGCCGTGTATTAACGCTATTGGCAAGCTTAGCTAATAGTGAGGAGGAAGCCAAACAAGCGAAGTTTAAAGAGTTCTATGCTGAATTTGGTGACGTTATCAAAGAAGGCCTTGGCGAAGACATAACCAACCAAGAGCGCATCGCTAAGCTACTTCGTTATACCACTAGCACCCATGACGGCTTAGAAACTAGCTTTGCAGACTATAAAGAGCGTATGAAAGACGGCCAAAAAGCCATTTATTATTTAACGGCTGAAAGTTTAACTGCTGCTAAAAATAGCCCGCAACTCGAGTTGTTCAAGAAAAAAGGCATCGAAGTTATTTTAATGACCAGTCGTGTTGACGAATGGGCGATGAACTTCTTAACCCAGTTTGATGACACGCCACTACAAAACATCGCTAAAGGAGCGGTTGACTTAGGCGACTTGCAAGACGAAGAAGAAAAAGCAGAAGCTGAAAAAGCTCAAGAAACTATGAAGCCTGTGGTTGAAAAGTTGAAAACAGCATTGGGCGAGCGTGCAAGCGACGTACGAGTCTCTAACCGTTTGGTAGATAGTCCTGCGATTTTAGTGACGCCAGAGGGTGCGATGACCCCGCAAATGGTACAAATGCTGAAGCAAATGGGTCAAGAAGTGCCAGACGTTAAACCTACGCTTGAAGTGAACCCAAATCATCCATTAATTCAAAAGCTTGACTCTAGTGAGCAGTTTGACGGCGATTTTGACAAGCTGGCACAAGTTATCTTTGACCAAGCGTTACTTGCCGAAGGTGGTCAGCTAGAAGACCCAGCGGCTTACTTAAAGCGTGTCAATGAGCTTTTATTAAAATAAGCGTAAACGTTTAATCACTTTATTAGATATATAAAAAAAGGACTCAAACGAGTCCTTTTTTTATGCAATGACTAATACCAATCATGAAAAAAACGATGAATCAAGGGTGGTTGGTATTGAGGAAAGAGATCCAACAACTTCACTGGCTTATCCCAAATTTAGGTTTTGCTAAAAGGGTGTGCCCTATCATTTCTTTTTGAAAAAAAGGTCACCATGCTTATTTTTTCTTAAAGCCTCTATACGCCAGCTGATATTAGGGTGGTCTATCATGGCATTATTTACTGTATCCCATATATTATTAGTTTCAATATGATTTTTTTCGTATTCGGCTAAGTCAACTTTTCTATACAAATGTTTGCCTGATGCCAGCATCATCAAACCCTTACACTCTATATCATGTGATAAATAATAGCCGAGCTTATCACAACCATACTCTCTGGCTCTACTTAAGGGCAGGCCTATAATGTATTTAATCAGAGGTAAATTAGAAATAAAGGTCAATAGGGCATACCACCAAAATACATGACCTAAACGGATATGTCCCAGCTCATGACCCAATATGAAACGCACAATATCCATATCGTTATTTTCTAAAGCTTTTTCTAAAATATCTGAATAAATGGCACCAAAACGGCGATAACCAGGCACACAAGTGGCAAACGCGTTTAATGCACCATTACCATTTTTTAAATATAAATCAGGGATTTTCTCAAAGCCTAACTCAGTCGCTAATTCGACCCAAAGCTCATAAACCTCCCCAAACTGATTGGGGGTAATTTGAATGCCATTACCTCTTAAATCTCCAAATATTTTACCGATGGCAAGAATCATACCTAAAATAAGAATAAAAGGGGCGACTAGAATTAAAGGAAGGCTTAATTTTTCAACACTGGATATTAAGTTTTGATCCTCTTCAGATATTTTTTCTAAGATGGCATCATGTTCTAAGTCAGCTTCTTTAGGATGCTCGGATTTATATTCTTCAATGACTAACTCTTGTGAATATTGCACAATATCTTCTTTAAAAATCGCAATACCGATGGCAGATAAAGTGACAAATAAGGTTAATAACGCAGAAATTATCAATAGAGGCATCTCTAGACGATGACGACTTTTTTTAACAAGATGGTCTGACTGGCACATTTTCTTTCCTAAACGCAATATATAAAAATAAAAAACCCTAACTTAGTCAAAAGTTAGGGTTTTTTTCATGACAAACGCAACGTACTAACAATTCTGTAATAAGCGTGATACTATCATATGTATATACAATGTAACAAGTTGTTTAATTTAGCATGGTTGGCTTCTAAATAAAAAAAGCAATTTATCCCAAGTCAATTAACAGAGTTTTGAATTAATTTACTTGTACTATCAACTGCTATATACCCAACACTCTTCAAGATTCGGGTTATTTCTTAGCTGGATAGCTTAAATTACTTTAACTGATACATAGAAGAAACCCAGTTCTTTATGTGCGTTGGGTATATTATGTAAATTTCAGATTTAGATTCTCTAAATCTGAAAGAAGGGGTTTAGGTAACAAAGCTTATTACTCTCAAAGCATAACCTTAGAGTTATACATTTAATAAATTTAGGATTGTTATGAACAAGTTTTCTTTTGGTATACTAGCCATACTTATCTCATCTCTTAGCTTTTCTTTTCATGCAAATGCAGAATATAGTGATGACCAATATTATTCAATGTCTTGCCATGAGCTGGATAAAAAAATGTGGTCTTATGAAGCCAAACTAGAAAACGCTCAAGATGATATGGACGATGCAGATATCGATTATATTTTTGCTGATGATGATGTTGATGAATTTGGCAGTATGCTAGATGGTGCAGTCGCTGATATGGATATAGATGCTTATAATAAAAAATTGTCTAAAATTAGACATGCTCGTAGCCATAAACAGTGCAATGGTAATGGTAATAATCACCATGCTAATATCTACAATCAACCAAAAAATACCAGTTCTTCAATGTCTTGTGCAGATATCTCAATACAGATATGGTCTTATGAGGCCAAACTAGAAAATGCCAAAGATGATATGGATGATGCAGATATTGATTATCTTTTTGCTGATGATGATGTTGATGAATTTGGCAGTATGATAGATGGGGCAGTCGCTGATATGAATATAGATACTTATAATGAAAAGTTACGTGAGCTAAAACAGACAGCCAGTTATAAGAGATGTCGTTATTAATACACCTCTTGCAAAAGGCGGTTGGGTAAGATTTACGACAATCAACAACCTTGATTACAGAGCCTTTTCGTATCAATGGTATACTTCAATCGTAAAATGGCAGTTAAATTTTTAAATAAAAAACAGGCTCTTACAAGGTTGTCAACTGAGGATGGCTACATAAAATCTTTAAGCAAATTTGATGAGCAAGCAAAAATTAAAAGTGACCATAAGCCATAGCAACAACCATTAAAAGATTATTATGCCAAGTCATTGGTGGCATGGGATATGGGAAAACAGGGAAAAGTAGAGACTGCGGTTAATGTTTTAGAAAATAAAATTGCAGACCTAAATATTGCCACACCTAAAACATGAGAGTTTATCTTATCAAGTGGTCTTGTAGAGTCAGGTTCGGCATATACAAGAGAAGGGTATATTGTGATGTCAACCAACATGCTAGATGATATTCAAACGCAAGAAGAAGTTAATCATCTGATAGCACATGAGTTTTTTATGCGTATTCACGTTTGCATAAAGAGCATTGTGATGAGCTTTACGGCACGATAAATTTCAAAAAACTTCCGCCTGTTTCTTTACCAAGTTTACTTAAATCTTTCGTGATTACCAATCCTGATTTACCAACCATAGAATATGGTGTTGAGCTAGAATAGCAAGGAAAAAAAGGCATGTTTTTACCTTTACTCTTAGCCAATAATAATTATGAAAAGTAACTAATTTGCCATTTTTCACTATGTTGAAGATGGTTTGTTACTTATGAAAGTAAAAATGGTGCCACACAGCCTAAATTAAAAAAAGGCATGCCGAAGGTGGTCAGCTAGAAGATCCAGCGGCTTACTTAAAGCGTGTCAATGAGCTTTTATTAAAATAAGCGTAAACGTTTAATCACTTTATTAGATATATAAAAAAAGGACTCAAACGAGTCCTTTTTTTATGAGATTTTTTTCAAAAGAACCTCAAAGAGTGGCCTGAATATATCTTAATACATTTTTAACATGGCTATGTCTATTCAAAAACCTTCATTTGGCTCTTGATAGGGTGGCTGTAAATGTGCTTATAATGAGATATTAAATTTCATTTTAAAAACCAAGGTGGCAGTTGCCCTTATATACATTAGTATATATTCAATATAAGGATTAACATAAAAATGAGCGCCTTCAGCTATTTCAAAGGATTGAGAAACATGAAATTTTGGCTAACTTATTAGATTTTAGGGTGGTGGTTGTTTTAAGCTATTCCATTTGGCGTTGAGTTAAATTAAAGTGTTAGTCAGATTAAGCGTTTAACAAAGGATTTGTTAAAACATAATTATCATTAGTGCCATCGCTTTTATTCACCCAATTAACCTAAGTTTATGAGATGGTCGCTGATTAAAAAGTCATTTAACCCCAGCTATTTAACAAGCGACTTAACCTCAGTTATTAAGCAATCGTCATAAAAAACAAGGATGTCTTATGTTTAGAGATTTATTACACCAGCGCTTCCCTAATGCGGCCTCAAGAAATGCGCCGCTTACCATGAGTCATGACATTGGCCCAACCGATACACCGCTTATTGACCAAACCATTGGCGATTATTTCGACAGTGTTGCGGAAAAGTATCCCAACAAAGAAGCCATTGTCTCACGGCATCAAGGTATTCGTTGGACATATAAAGAACTGCAAGAAAAAGCCAACCAGCTTGCAAGTGCCATGATAAGAACGGGGCTTGTTAAAGGCGATCGTATCGGCATCTGGTCGCATAACAACGTTGAATGGCTACTCATGCAGTTAGCGACCGCCAAAGCCGGCATTATTTTGGTAAACATTAATCCAGCTTATCGTATTTTTGAACTTGAATACGCATTAAATAAAGTAGACTGTAAGGTTCTGGTCGTCATGCGTCATTTCAAAACCAGTGACTATGCAGAAATGCTGCAAGAGATGGCACCAGAGATTTATCGCCAAGATTATAAGTATCTTGAGCTCGTCTCTTTGCCAAATCTTAAACGTTTAATATGGATTGATGAGCCTGAAAGCACAGAAACCATTCGCTATATGCAAAAGTTTTCGGATTGGCTGAGCGAGGGCGATGCGAATGACCCTTTATTAGCAGAGCGTAGTAAACAGCTGAAACCCTCTGATCCCATTAACATTCAATTTACCAGTGGCACAACGGGCGTACCGAAAGGGGCAACGCTTACTCATAAAAACCTACTAAATAACGCCTATCATTGCGGGCAGACGCTGTGCTTAACACCAGAAGATAAACTGTGCCTGCCATTACCGCTTTATCACTGCTTTGCCATGGTGTTGGGTAACTTAACCATGCTCAGTCATGGTGGTACGATTGTGTATCCGAGTACCAGTTTTGAGCCTTTGGCGGTGTTGCAAGCTGTGAGCGAAGAGGGCTGTACAGTATTGCATTCTGTGCCGAGTATGTTTTTGAGTATTTTGAACCATCCTGACTTTGATCAATACGATGTGTCAACATTGCGAACGGGAATCTCAGGTGGTTCAAGCTGTCCGATGGAGCTGATGCAGCGTATCATTACTGACATGCACATGGATGAGCTGACCATTGCCTATGGTATGACGGAAACCAGTCCTAAAGCCACTCAAACATTACCGATAACCTCTCTTGAGAAGCGTATCTCTACAGTGGGTCTGGTGCAAGCTCATTTGCAGGTTAAGATTGTCGATAGTGAAACCAAAGAAACACTACCTATAAATCAAGTGGGCGAAGTAATGACTAAGGGCTACGCTGTAATGCTTGGTTATTGGAACGACACTATTAAAACGTCTGAGGCTATTGTGGATGGTTGGATGCACACCGGCGATTTAGGCCAGATGGATGAAGAGGGCTATATCACTATTGTGGGTCGTAGCAAAGATATGATTATCCGTGGGGGCGAAAATATTTACCCGATTGAGGTGGAAAACTACCTTTATCGTCATCCAAAAATACTGGATGTGCAAATAGTCGGTGTACCATCTGAAAAGTATGGTGAGGAGCTGGCTGCTTGGATTATTCCAAAGCGTGGCGAAACCCTAACTGAACAAGAGGTTAGAGAGTTTTGCCGTAACCATATTGCTCACTTTAAAATTCCAACGTATATTCGATTTGTAGAAGAATACCCCATGACTGTTACGGGTAAAATACAGAAATTTAAAATCGTTGAGGCAATGAAAGAAGAGTTAAACTTATAGGCCGGATCAAATCTGGCTCAAATGCTATCCTAAATGTGGATCGATATCCACCTACCTAAATGATACTGAGTAATGACTTCAAAAAGGAGAGTTATTCTACTTTTAGACATTACCATGGGTTTTTAGGTTAGGTTATTGTGCAAGCATTGGCATAATAGAGGAAGATTGCTTTATGTTAAGGTAACTCTTCATATTCGCCATGGATTCTACCGGTAGTAAAAGGCTGGCGGATTGTTCATAATAGAGTCAAAGGCAAAATGAAGAGTTACGGTGTTGATTAACCTAAATATACTACTCATATCATCTGCGTTTGGTCGCTATGTACCCCATTTGCCTGTCTGCTTTACTTGCCTGTGACTATAGCTGTCAATATTGATATAAAACAGTATGGATATAAACAATGTCAAAATAAAGCCCAGCATTTTACAAAATTATTTTTACAGTTAGCCATTATGGATAAGCTATGACCTCTGCTAAGCAACCTATTATTACCTCATTGCTTGATAACGATCTATACAAATTCACGATGCTACAAGCCATGTTACATCAGTTTCCACAAACACATAGTGTCTATCGCTTTCGTTGCCGAAATTACAAGGATACTGCTTATCCTCTTGCAGAGATTAAAGATGAACTTGATGCGCAACTCGATTGCCTATGCAGTCTGAACTTTACTGCGGAAGAGTTAGATTATTTAAGTAATTTACGTTTTATTCGTTCTGACTTTATCGATTACTTAGAGTTATTCCAGCTCAAACGTCGTCATATCAAGGTTGTTATTGACAGAAAAAATAGGCTATGTATCGATATTGAAGGCCCTATGATTCAGGCCATGTTTTTTGAGATTTTTGTATTAGCGATTGTCAACGAGCTTTATTACCAAAGATTAACGACGCCAGCAGTTTTAGAAGAGGGCGAGAAGCGTCTCCAACAAAAAGTGGTAAAACTCCAGCACTATTCAGCAAAACAGGTGAGAGGTGAACCTGAATTCATCATTGCTGATTTTGGTACGCGTCGTCGCTTTAATAAAGAATGGCAAGCACATGTGGTTGAAACATTACACAAAGCCGCTCCCAATATTGTCCGGGGGACTTCTAACGTCTATCTGGCCAAAAAGTTAAAAATAACCCCTATAGGAACGATGGCGCATGAGTTTATGCAGGCATTTCAAGCTTTGGATGTGCGCTTGCGAGATTCGCAAAAGGCGGCTCTTGAAGCATGGGTACACGAGTATCGAGGCGATTTGGGAATTGCCTTAACTGATGTGGTGGGGATGGATGCTTTTTTGAGGGATTTTGATTTGTATTTTGCGAAATTATTTGATGGCTTGCGTCATGATAGTGGCGACCCTTACGAGTGGGGCGATAAGGCGGTCGCTCACTATAGAAAACTTAAGATTGACCCTAAGACAAAAGTGCTAACTTTTAGCGATGGGCTTGATATTGAAAAAGCGTGGCAGTTGCATCAATATTTTAAGGATCGTATTCAAACCAGTTTTGGCATTGGCACAAATTTGACCAATGATATGGGGCTGACTCAGCTAAATATTGTTTTAAAGCTCGTGGAGTGTAATGGTCAGCCGGTGGCTAAACTATCAGATAGCCCGGGAAAAACGATGATTAATAATGACACTTATCTGGCTTATTTGCGGCAAGTGTTTGATATAGATAGCCCCTAATAGTAATAGCTTTTTTTGGCATTGGTATGGGGTGATTTTTACCGCACGGGTGTGTAGACGTTGGCGAATGTAGGGGTAGAAAAATGGAGATATTGAAACTGAGGGATTAACGTCGGGATATCAATGTCGGGATATCAATATTGAGGGCTTAAGGTTGGATTAGCATATGAATATTTGTGGATTAAGGCTAGCGTAAAAGGATAACGTATCCATGCTCAAAGCAAGAGCGGTTTAGCCACGATTGTAGCGGATATACTTGGTGGGGCACTGGGCTGCGTGGGCTTTGGCTAGATGGGTTTGCTTGAATAATGAAACGCTTTTAGCCTTAGCCCACGCCCCAGTGAACAACCAAGATAGTAGCGAAAAGCGTGATGAGCTACAAATTTTAAGCTTTTCAAAGTTGAGACTGGGGGATACGCCTCAGTAAATTATGAGTTACTGCTTATGCAGACAGATTTTGTCGGCCATGTGGGGTGGTAAAGTCTATCTCTGGACCACGAGGCACGATCAGTGTGGGGTTGATGGTGTCATGACTGCCATAGTAATGCGATTTTATATGGGCCATATTAACGGTTGCGGCCACACCCGGCACTTGGTATAAGTCACGTAAGTAACCCCACAAGTTAGGGTAGTCGACAATACGTCTAATATTACATTTGAAATGGCCGACATAGACAGGGTCAAAGCGAACAAGGGTGGTAAATAATCGCCAGTCTGCTTCTGTGATGGTATCGCCAGTGAGATAGCGGCGCGTTGCTAAGCGCTCTTCAATTTTGTCTAAAGCGGCGAATAGATCAATGACCGCTTCATCATAGGCATCTTGAGTGGTCGCAAAACCAGATTTATAGACGCCATTATTAATATTGGGGTAGATGAAGTCGTTTAGTTCGTCAATCTCATCTCTTAATGTATCGGGTAAAAAATTAACGTCTTTATTGCCACCTACTGCATCAAAAGCTGAATTAAACATGCGAATGATTTCTGAGGATTCATTACTGACTATGGTGTTATTTTTTTTGTCCCATAAGACTGGTACAGTAACACGTCCCGTATAATCTGACTTAGCAGCTGTATAGATTTCATACATATATTTAGCATTAAATATAGGATCAGCAATGACACCTTCGCCTTCTTGAAAAGTCCAGCCGTTATTGTGCATTAAAGGATGAACCACTGAGAGCGTTATTAAGTCTTCTAAGCCTTTTAGCTTGCGATAGATGAGGGTGCGATGCGCCCAAGGGCAGGCTAATGATACATACAGATGATAGCGATTAGGTTCTGCATTAAACCCAGCACTTCCTGAAGGCCCAGCACTACCATCGGAGGTTATCCAATTTCTAAATCTAGAAATATCTCTCTGGAAACGACCACCAGTGGCCTCTGTATCGTACCATTGGTCGTGCCACTTACCTTCGATTAGTAAACCCATATTTTACTCCGTAATTAGTTCGGCTAATATTGTTTATCAGTATAGTTGATTTAATCTGATGCTATTAGTGCATAGTTGTTAAGGGCTAAGTTTTAATGACCACTGAAGTAAATCCACTATAGAATCTTATTAGAACGATGATAACCGTTGAATCAATCTCAGTAAACAGCAGTAATAGCAATTGAGTGTTCTATTTATAAGAACCTTGTGTTTATAAGCAGTGTTTAAAAGACATATGCTCTTTGTCAAACCAGAACTCAATGACTTTTAACGCATCGGTTGGGGTCGGTGGGTAAGAAAAATTAATAGTAGTCATATTAACGCCCGTTATTATAGTTTGTCTCAAAAAGATATGCTAAGGCGTTGACCTTCCTGAATGTACGACTTGGATTATCTACGGTCTGTTGCCTTGTAGCGAAATTATTTGAGTTCAACTCTATTTGATTTATTGAGTGGTAGTCATTTGCTTAACAATTAATTTAATTCAAATGTGCTTTTCAACCCGTAGTTTGGATATGGATATTTTACAATAATATTGTTTTTGGTCTAGCTTTGTTTAGTCTGCAGGTATTAAAGCAACTGTTGTCTTTAACAATAGACATGAATAATAGATGTGAAGATAACAATGCAACTGGACAGTCTCTAAGGCATACTATTGAAGTTTTTGCTTATGTGTCGATAACATACTGGCACAGTTTTTGCTTATTTCATTATTGCAAATAGATTTACTTATCAATCTATTAATAGACACTTTGGGTGTTATTATAAAGGAAAGTTCAATATGACAATGTCAAAAAAATTGGCTGCCGAATTTTTAGGCACAATGTGGTTGGTTTTAGGTGGATGTGGTAGCGCTGTGTTTGCTGCAAACTTTGGTGGCGAGGGCAACCCCCTAGGGATAGGGTTTGTCGGTGTTGCTTTGGCGTTTGGTTTAACGGTACTGACTGGGGCGTATGCTTTTGGTCACATTTCAGGCGGTCACTTCAACCCCGCAGTAAGCGTGGGCTTAGCTATTGGTAAGCGATTTCCTATGGCGCATCTTATGCCCTATATTATTGCTCAAGTATTGGGCGGTTTATTAGGTGCTTTCTTTATTTATATTATAGCCAGTGGCCAAGCAGGCTTTGCAATTGACCCAACAGCTGCAGGGGCTTTTGCGACCAATGGTTTTGGAGCCTTATCTCCAGGTGGTTATAGCATGATGGCGGCCTTGATAGCCGAAGTGGTTTTAACCGCTATTTTTTTAATTATCATTATGGGCTCAACCCATCATCGTGCCCCAATAGGATTTGCGCCAATTGCTATTGGCTTAGGGCTAACGTTAATTCATTTAATTAGTATTCCTATTACCAATACTTCAGTCAATCCAGCTCGTTCAACAGCTGTCGCTCTATTTGTTGGCGGTGGCGCATTATCTCAGTTGTGGATGTTTTGGGTGGCTCCAATCATTGGCGGTGCAATCGGTGGTGGCATCTACGCTTGGTTAGGTCATGAAGGCCCAGATATTGTGGGCGATGTGGTTTTAGATGAAAAAATAGGCTAAGCGCTAGCAGAATTAGAGCGGTAAGTTTATAAATAAAAGGAGACTCAAATTGAGTCTCCTTTTTTTGTCTTATTATATTTTTTGTCTTATTATATTTTTTGTCTTATTATATTTTTTGTCTTATTATATTTAAACTCGATATTTTTAATAAATAACATAGAGCTCCTGTAGTATTAATAGCCCCGGTATCCACCCTGTTGTAATGGCACAAAAAACGGCATACATGCCAACTTGTTTTTGGATGTTTTTTGATAAGCTGAGCATAACAAAGTCTAAAAACCATAGCACAGCCCAAGCGTACCAGTTATAGATGTTCCAAACACTAAATTCCATGCTTATTTTAAACGTGGCGTTTAGTGCAACAGACAAAGCGGTTAGACTGACAAACAGGCAAAACCATCCTAACCCTTTTGAATCTGTATTTAAAAATTGATTAATACCCGTCCATAGATAGGTAAAAGCGAATAGGAAAGTAAAAGCACCGGTACTGATTAAATGCAAATCGTGAGCGTTATTGAAAACTAAATAGGTGGCAATTAGAAAACTTAATATACCTACCAGAAAATTTATGACTGGAATTTCTTTGTCTTGAATTTTACCGAGTAGCCAGAGCCCGTTAATCAATAAAACAGCGCCCACATAAAGTAGTGTTAAACCCAACATAACTATTCTCCTGACAGTATCATTAGGTCTGATAAGGTAGGTTTAGTTTATATCCAAATGAAAGGCAGTCTATTGTTAAAAGAGTTTTAGATTGGAGGAGATGTTTGAATAACTTAGTCGGCAAGCTTATAAATCGCGACGAGGTTAACTGCGTTTCGCCTATAAAGGTAGTACTTTTACGACACGTTATATATTTGGATATAAAACAGCCCTTACGCATAAAATTAGGACACACTTATACAAATATGTCCTAATTTTCAGACCAGTAATAATAAAGGTTAACTAAATAATACCGCGCATAATCCAATAACTGCCATGACTCGTTGAATAACCATGCTGTTTTGGATGTTATTGATTAAATACTTAGCAATAACGCTACCGAAAGCGTAAAGACCCAGCATTGCCACAATCATACCGATAAAGAAACCTGTAGTGATACTGTTGGCAGGGACTTCAATAGCATGCGCTGCACCATGAAACATTGCTAAAGCACCAAAACCAATAATAGCTGTGTTATACATTGTCTTAACAGAGGTTTGTGAGTGCTCGGTTAGCTTAGGATTAAAGTATCGGCTCATAAGCGCTGTGGTCAATAATACGATCGATAACACGATACCCGCTTCGACAAATTGACTGTTTAAATTCACACTTAAGCTCAGTGCAAAACCAGCTATTAAACCAATGGATAAAGAAGCAAATCCTTTTTTAAAGCTGTGCATTTGAGTAAATAGTATTCCAATTCCCAGCGCTAACATCAGATGATCAAGTCCGGTTAATGGGTGTATAACTCCAGATAAAACGGAGGAAGAAAATGATCCATCTGATACGAATAAATCGTGCCCAGGATGTGCAAATGCAAGTGTTGGTAGCAAAGAGAGTAACGTTAATAAACTAAAGGTTGCGGGTTTAGTCGCTGTATTTGAAAGGTTAATTAACTTTGCGTGATTTATTCTCATGATAAATTCCTTAATTAATGTAGTAAATCGATCTTCTTACTATTAAATAGTCACACTGCAATTAATATCATTGTTTACTTATGCAGCACCTTATGCTGTGCCGATCATGCCTTTATCTTTGATAAAAGCCACAATCTCATCCAAGCCTTCGCCCGTTTTCATATTGCTAAATACGACAGGTTTTTCACCACGCATTTTTTTGGCATCACGTGCCATAACCTCAAGAGATGCCCCAACTAAAGGGGCTAAATCTGTCTTATTAATAATAAGTAGGTCAGATTTCATAATGCCTGGACCACCTTTGCGCGGTATCTTGTCGCCTGCGGAGACATCAATGACGTACAAAGTTAAATCTGATAATTCAGGGCTAAACGTTGCTGCTAGGTTGTCCCCACCAGATTCAATGATGATTAACTCTAGTTTAGGAAACTGGCTTTGTAATTCTGCAATTGCCGATAGGTTAATGGAGGCATCTTCACGAATGGCAGTATGAGGGCAGCCACCTGTTTCAACACCGCGAATACGTTCCGCCGGCATGGCATTATTTCGAGTTAAAAACTCGGAATCTTCTTTGGTGTAAATGTCATTTGTAACGACCGCCATATTGATCTCATCGCGTAGGCGCTGGCATAATCTTAACGTTAAAGCCGTTTTGCCAGAGCCAACGGGACCACCGATACCTAAACGAAGTGGAGATAATGTGGTAGTTTTATTAGTATTTTGAGTTTTGGGCGTAAGCGCCATAGCATGTTTCCTTAGTTTTTAATTGGCAATTATAAAAATAATTTTATAAGCCATAATACTGGTTTATTTATATTACGAACGGAATAAACGGCTGTATTGTCGTTCATGTTGACAAGACAGCTTTGCTAAATTTGGCAAGTTAGCTGACATATTTAGCGGTTGATATAACAAGTTAAGAGGGGGTGCTGGAGGGTTTAAATCGGCTATAACTGGATCTAGGTTTTGTTTACTTAAGGACGTTTGTTTGTTTTGAGAATGTTGATAGTCGAGATAAACGTGACGGACTTCAGAACTTATTTTTTGAGTAAAATGCTCCAGCTGTTGCTGCAACTGCCAAATAATACGTTGTCCTGCCATTTGACCCAGTGGCACAGTTTTTACCGCAGCCAATATCATATTCTCGATTTGTCCAAACGCATAAGTGATCATCGCTTGTTTAGGTTTAATCTGCCAATGCGCACTGATATTAGCAAACAGGGGCAGAAATCCATGAGTGACTAGCTCTTCAGGAACATTTAAATCTAATACTTCATCCAGCCATGCCGATAATGAAATAGCCAGTTGGCTAGACTCATACACAAACTCTTTACTCTCACGGCTGGCATGATAGTCAGCACCTAATGCCTTGGCTAAGTCCTCATTGTCGTCAGTTAGCGCGTTTACCATCAAAGCCAATAGCGGAAGCTCATAACCCACTAATGCAAGCTCTAGGTAGTCTTGCATGAATTGTAGGGTACTGTCTTCATCATGAATAAGGCCTGATTCTATGGCAGGCTCTATACCTTGCGAATAGGTATAACTACCAATAGGCAGGTTACTTGAAGCCAGCATCAGCAACCGACCTGTAACATCTTTATCTAGAGCATTTTCGTCTGCGCTTAAGGGTAGGGTTTCTACTTTTGCATCAGTCATGTGAATGCTCTTTCTCGTGACTGTGCGTAGAAGCATGATCATGTGAATGACTGCTGTGCGAATGACCATGTCCACCTTTGTAAGCCCCTGTTTCTGGTTCAAAGGGAGCCTGTACTTGCTCTGTATGTAAGCCAATATTTTGTAGCATTGACTCAAGGACATGGTCAGGCTCAAAGTAGAGTGCGGTTGGAGTAATCATAAGCGGCACATGACGGTTACCTAAGTGATAGGCTCCCTTCATTAAATTAAACCCATCGTCAGCGGTTACGCAGACCAACGTTTGCTTAGCAGCTTTTACTTGAATAAGCTCTCCATCAGCAGTAGACAGCACGCAACCGTCTTTTAACGTCTCAGTACGTGGCAAGTCAATAGCCACTGATTCATTTAATACAGTATTGGCTTTAAAACGGCTACGCTGGCGGGTATCAAAGTCCAAATATAGATAGTGATTGTTCTGCTTCTGCTCTTCAATTAATGAGCGTTGCTCAGGGGTTAAATCGGTATCATCAAGGCGTTGCGAATAAATTTTCATAGTCAGTAGAGTCTATTTGATAGGATAAGGTCTCATATAAAAGTGCTTCAAAATACAAAGCGCTCTAGGTTGATTTGGCTCTAAAATAATCCTGCGTTAAAATAAAAAGTAGCGTTGAGCCATTGGTAGATGCTCCGCAGCCTCACAAGTCAATAGCTCACCATCGGCATGAACTTCATAGGTTTCAGGATTAATATCCATATCAGGACAATGACTATTGAGCTTCATATCGCTTTTACGTACTTGGCGAATATTATGAACAGGTGTAATGACTTTATTAAGCTCAAGCTCGGTCGCGACGCCATTGTCTATCGCTGTCTGTGACATAAAGGCAATACAGGTTTGAGCCACTGTCTTTGGATAACTACCAAACATACTACGGTAATGTACCGGCTGCGGTGTTGAAATAGAGGCATTGATATCTCCCATTGGCGCGGCAGCTATTAGACCGCCTTTAATAATGCAGTCCGGTTTAACCCCAAAGAAGGCAGGCGTCCAAAGAATTAAATCCGCCCATTTACCCACTTCAACTGAGCCCACCACATCACTGATACCGTGAGTGATGGCAGGATTGATGGTGTATTTGGCGATATATCGTTTGATACGGAAGTTATCATTGTCTTCACTGAAATCTGTTTGGGAGAGGTTAATATGCCCCGCGTCTTGTTCACTTTGGGCTGATTTATCTGGACTTAAATGTCCTCGTTGAGCTTTCATCTTATCAGCAGTTTGCCAAGTACGGATAATAACCTCACCCACACGGCCCATCGCTTGTGAGTCACTGCTCATCATAGAGATAGCGCCTGTATCATGTAGGATATCTTCAGCAGCGATGGTCTCTTTACGGATGCGGCTCTCTGCAAAGGCGACATCTTCTGCAATAGCGGGACTTAAGTGATGACATACCATGAGCATGTCGAGATGCTCATCAATGGTATTGATGGTAAAGGGACGAGTCGGGTTGGTCGAGGAGGGGAGAACGTGCGGTTGTCCAATTGCTTTTAAGATATCTGGGGCATGTCCACCCCCAGCGCCTTCGGTATGGAAGGTATGGATACAGCGACCTTTAAATGCGCCCAGTGTGCTCTCTAAATAGCCACTTTCATTTAGGGTGTCCGTATGAATAGCCACCTGTACATCATATTTCTCAGCCACACTTAAGCAATTATCGATAGCTTGAGGCGTTGTTCCCCAATCTTCATGCAGTTTTAGACCAATAGCCCCTGCTTCAATTTGTTCCACAACAGGATCAGGTAAGCTGACATTGCCTTTGCCCAACAAGCCAATATTCATAGGGATGGCATCGGTAGCCTTTAGCATACTGTGAATATGATAAGCGCCAGGTGTACAGGTTGTTGCCAGAGTACCTTGAGCGGGTCCTGTACCACCACCGAGCATGGTAGTTACCCCTGACATCAAAGCGGTTTCACATTGTTGGGGGGCGATAAAGTGGATATGGCTGTCGACCCCACCTGCGGTTAAGATTTTACCTTCACCTGCAATAATCTCAGTTGATGCGCCAATTGGGAGAGTAACATCAGGCTGAATATCTGGATTACCTGCTTTGCCGATACCGCTGATACGTCCATTTTTAAGCGCAACATCAGCTTTGTAAATACCAGTATAGTCAACGATAAGTGCATTGGTAATCACTGTTTCTGCAACGTCAACCCCCATTAATTGAGACTGTCCCATGCCATCGCGGATAACTTTACCGCCGCCAAATTTTACCTCTTCACCAATATTAATGTTGGGTTGTGAGTCGGTTGAACCATTACTGGCTAAACTTTGAGAGTCTTCTTCAGCATGCGCTGAACCGCTGATTGAGATTGATTCGCTAGTTGAGGAGAGAGCGGTGTGAGTGGGTTGGGAAGTGGATTGGGAAGTGGATTGGTCATCTGAATTACTATTTGCCTGTAAATCTGGCTTGGCATCCATTTGATTGGTCAAATCGTACTCTACTTCTAGCCATAGATCGGTGTCTGCTAAGCGTACTTTGTCGCCAGTAGTAGGACCAAAATGTTCCACATAAATACGGCGGTCGATACGTTTTTGTGAGGTTTGCTTGGTTTGTTTTACCTCAGCATTACCCATCACTTTACCGGCAAAGCCATAGACGTCTTGCTTACCGCTTATAGCAACAAGTTCGACTTCGCGGGATTGACCAGGTTCAAAGCGGACCGCAGTACCCGATAAGATGTTTAAGCGGTAGCCCTTGGTTACTTCTCTATCAAATCTTAGTGCTTCATTGACTTCATAAAAATGATAATGTGACCCAATCTGAATTGGACGGTCGCCAGTGTTGACCACCTCTATGGTTAGTACGCTGCGACCTGCATTTAAGGTCATATCACCGGCTTTTACTTTATATTCGCCTACTTTCATAATGTTACCTTGTTTATTGACCAAACAGTTCATTCAATAATTTATTTAACACTTCATTTAACAGTTCATCGAATAACGCATCGAATATGACGTTAAATAATAGGGTTATGCACGGTTACCAGTTTGGTACCATCTGGAAAAGTCGCTTCAATTTGAACGTCTGATATCATATCTGGCACGCCCTCCATGACATCATCAGCCGATAAATAAGTCGTCCCTTCGCTCATAAGTTGTGCCACAGTTTTACCGTCACGTGCCCCTTCCATCAGTAACATACTGATATAGGCGACGGCTTCAGGGTAGTTGAGCTTAACGCCTCGATTTTTACGGCGTTCGGCAACCATACCAGCAGTGAATAACATAAGTTTATCTTTTTCAGTAGGAGTCAGTTGCATAGCTATTCCTTAAAGGTTATCTTTTACTTGATCAAGTGTCCCAAATTCTAGGTCGATGTGGTTCAAGCTTGTACCATTTTGCCCTCAATAGCTCACGTATGAGATAAAATGCTTCAAAACAGGCTCTGACATCTACGCCTAAATAGCGACAATTAATGGCTTGATAATTATGCGTACAATCAATTGGTAAAGCATGTTTCTCAATCAGTGCGCGTATATCAATGATAGTGTCATCTAAATACTGCCCAAGTTTTAATGGATTGTGACGCTGTGCACTGTCAATAACCTCACAGCTTGGTACTGCCCAAAATGAGCCATGTACATGCTGGCTGTTCAACCCAAGTGGCGACTTAAACCATCGCGATGAAGCACGCTGGCAAGTATGCTCACTGATAAGTAATTGTTTATCTCGCCATATCTCTAAACGATTACTGTACTCTCCGCTGATAAACGTCTCGTTGTATGCTTGACGCCCAAACACAGCAATATCCCACGTTAGCAAGCTGGCTGTTTGTGACAACTCAAAACGGTTAAATGCATTTGAGAACGAATTATCGTAATAGATACTCTCTTGGGGTAGCCACTCTAGGGTCGCATTCGCCTGAATTTTTGCGCTAATATTTTGACTGGCAATTTTTTTTGTACTGATACTATTTATATTGTCACTATTTGCATGAGAGCTATTTGCATGAGAGCGAGAAGACAGATCAGCACTATTCACTTTTTTACGACCATACCATTTACCAGCGCCGGGTGTGGTAATCACTGCATGACTGTTCTCTTGCAGCTGAAGGTCGACTGTTAGCTGATCCCCTTCGGCGATACCAGCGGGTGGGTAAAGGACATAGATATGACAGATACCTGTCTGCTTATTTGACTCAGGATATAAGGGACGTTGTACCCTTAATGCACCTGAATGGGCACGGGTGTAAAGCCGAGTTTTTTGGCTGGCAGTCACATAATCAAAGCTTAGGTTGAGTGAGGAGAGCCATGTCAAGATTGCGTTCTCCTAAAAGTAAACTGTTGAAAAAGCTATCCAAATAGTTGTTTACAACGCTATTTAAACAGTTAGTCAGTCAAAATCTAATACCCGTATTATCTAAGTGATAATTCTTTGTAAATTAGTTACTTAGCTACTGATGAGGTAACAGCTAGGTCATCGGAAGTAATTTATCACTTTTGTTGTTACAAGTTAGGTAAATTAGGTTTGTTTATAGTAATTAATTCTTAAATAATATTTGCTCTGCGGCTTTTGTCCCAAACGCTAAAATAACCATTTAGTCGTTGAAAGTAATTGATGAGTTATGTTGTTGTTACAAATTATGTGCCATCGCCTTATTCATAGTAACTGAGTCATAGTAACCGACAAAATCGCTCACTAATAGCCCCAAAAATGCACCAATATTATTAATAAACAAAATATTGTTTTGTTTCGGTGCAGGGGTAGGGATAAAACAACACTATCAATTCATGTTGAGTTCAAGGCGCTAACCTCTAAGTTGAGGACTCTAGTTTTTAATAGTTGATCGTGCTAAATAGCAGCTGTCCATCACATTGATTATTCAAAACCAAATGAGAAAAGGATTAGGTTACACCCTGCTAACGAGGACTTACTTTCAAAAAATATTGGCTATGTTAAAATCAAACTTAATGAACTTCTAATGCATTCAATAAGTACCTAACAACAAATAACTAATAAGTAGACAGTTAACAAAATCATCAGACGATAAAAATTAAAAGGATAGCATAGCCATGAAGACCACAGCTGCCATCGCATGGGAAGCCAACAAACCATTAAGCTTACATGAAGTTGACCTTGAAGGTCCAAAAGATAACGAAGTTTTAATTGAGCTTAAAGCGACAGGAATTTGTCATACCGATTACTATACTTGGTCAGGTGCTGACCCTGAAGGAGTTTTCCCTGCCATCTTAGGTCATGAAGGAGCAGGTATAGTGGTGGAAGTAGGCAAAAATGTAAAAAGTGTAGAGGTGGGTGATCATGTTATTCCACTGTATACACCTGAGTGCCGTGAGTGTGATTTTTGTTTACATCCAGCGACAAACCTTTGTCAGGCGATTCGAGATACTCAAGGCAAGGGTCTAATGCCAGACGGTACCTCTCGGTTTAGTCTTGATGGTCAGCCTATTATGCATTATATGGGCACTTCAACGTTTGCTCGGCATACCGTACTTCCTGAAATTGCCGTGGCCAAAATTCGTAAAGATGCGCCGTTTGACAAAGTTTGCTATATCGGTTGTGGGGTAACGACAGGTGTTGGCGCGGTGGTTTATAGTGCCAAAATGGAAGCTGGTGCCACTGTGGCTGTATTTGGGCTTGGCGGTATTGGTTTAAACGTTATTCAAGGTGCGAAACTGGTTGGTGCTCGGCGTATTATCGGCATTGATCTTGATCCGAGTCGTGAAGCATGGGGTCGCCGCTTTGGTATGACTGATTTTATCAATCCAAAAGATTTGGATAAAGGGGAGAGTATCGTTGACCGTATCGTACAAATGACAGGCGGCGGTGTTGACTATTCGTATGAATGTATTGGCAATGTCGAGGTTATGCGCCAAGCGTTAGAGTGTACCCATAAAGGCTGGGGGCGCAGCTTCATTATTGGCGTTGCTGGAGCGGGACAAGAGATTAGTACCCGCCCATTCCAGCTGGTAACTGGCCGTAAGTGGGAAGGCTCTGCATTTGGTGGTGCTAGAGGCCGTACCGATGTGCCGACTATTGTAGATTGGTATATGGAAGGTAAAATTGATGTGGATTCACTGATTACTCATACTTTAAGCCATGAAGAAATCAACAAAGGTTTTGAGCTTTTGCATGATCCAGAGTGTATTCGTAGTGTGATTGTTTATTAATAGCGCCATTGTTTACTAAATGAATGTCTAATAAACGAATGTTAAAAAATAAAATCAGTTATCAATATAAAAGATCCGTACTAAATAATAAACTGCGTGCTGTCTTATTTTTATAAAGACAGAGATAAAGATCAGTTTATTATTAATTTAAATAATAAAATACAACTCTAAAAATAGGTCTCTAATATGTCTAAAATTAATCCCAAAGGTCTAGAGCTGAAAAGTAATAATCGCTGTTTTGAAGGCGAGCAACGCTACTATACGCATCAGTCATCCTCAACCAATACCACAATGACATTTAGTATTTATTTACCTGACGAAGCGCTGGTAGGTAAAACGTGTCCAGCAGTGATGTATTTGTCAGGGTTAACATGCAGCCCAGATAACGTGACACTCAAGGCACATTTTCAAAAAATATGCAGTGAGTTAGGGGTTATATTTATTGCCCCAGATACCTCTCCAAGGGGCGACAATGTGGCTGATGATGACCGCTTTTATGTGGGGCAAGCGGCGAGCTTTTATGTAGATGCCACCAAAGAGCCATGGCGTGACCATTACAAGATGGAAACTTATATTGTTGATGAATTCTATGAGTTAGTCCGTCATTTTTTTCCGATTAACAGTATTGGTATCATGGGACATTCAATGGGAGGACATGGCGCATTGATGTTTGGATTCAAATATCCAAGCAAGTTTGTCAGTGTTTCGGCCATTGCGCCCGTGTGTGTGGCCAGCGAATCAGAGTGGGGCGCAGTTGCTTTAAACGCTTATTTAGGCGAAGGGCAATTAAGTGAATATGATGCTACTCAGTCCATCTTAACGGCTGGCAGCCAATATGATTCAATTCTAGTGGATCAGGGTAACGATGACGAGTACTATCATCAAGGCAATCTTAATCCAGAAATGTTGCATAAAGTGTGTCGAGAGGTGGAGCAGCCGTTAACTTTACGTTATCATGCAGGCTCAGAACATGGCTATTATTTTATCCAGACGGTCATTGACGACCATATCAAGCACCACTTTAAAGCCGCTCTGAGATACAGCTAAGTTTTCGTAATAAACTAAGACATCTGGCATGATTTGAACTGAACCCAAATGAACATCTAAATGAATATATAGGTAGCCATATTATGACCCCTGCATCAAAGCCATATTTAATAGCCCCATCGATATTATCAGCGGATTTTGCTCGTCTTGGTCAGGAAGTGGAGAATGTATTAAAAGCAGGTGCAGATGTCATTCATTTTGACGTTATGGACAATCATTATGTACCAAACTTAACTTTTGGTAGCATGATTTGTAAAGCATTACGGGACTATGGGATTGATGTGCCTATTGATGTGCATCTGATGGTAACGCCTGTAGACAGTATGATTGAGCAGTTTTTAGAGGCAGGAGCAAGTATCATTACCTTTCATCCAGAAGCCACTCATCATGTCGATCGCTCATTACAAATGATTAAAGATGGCGGTGCAAAATGTGGTTTAGTATTAAATCCTGCTGCGCCACTTCATCATCTTGATTATGTGCTGGATAAGGTTGATCAAATCTTGCTTATGAGTGTTAACCCTGGATTTGGCGGTCAGTCTTTTATCGCGAGTACAATAGATAAGATTCGTCAAGTACGCAAGCTTATTGATATTAGCGGTAGAGATATCCGTTTAGAAGTAGACGGTGGCGTGAAAGCCAGTAATATTAGACAGATTGCCGAGGCAGGCGCCGATATGTTTGTGGCGGGCTCTGCAATATTCAATCATGAGGATTATAAAGTGGCGATCGATGCCATGCGTCATGAACTGAGCCTTGTTGGTTCGACAAGCGTCTAAATCTCTTAACTACCCCTCTAATGTCTTAACTATCCCTCTAATGTATAGGCATCTGCTATATATTAGAGATAAGAGTGACATAAAATAAGGGACAGTATGACTCAAGATTCACAAAACAAGAGTGATCCTAGTTTAGTGCCTATAGGTGTAACTATTGGGCTAGCCATATTTGCATTTGTGTTAAGCGTTGCTGGGTATGGCTTTCGATTGATAGCTGGAGAGCCAGTCAGTGATGTCCTATTGCATGCCGCTGTTCTGGTTCCTGCTTTTGTTATTGTCTATCCACTATTATTTTGGTTGGGGGCACTTATCATGAATAAAGCGAAAGGTACTGATATAAAAAAGCGCAACGCTTGGACATTAGGCTGGTTGCTTTCATGTGTTACTATGCTGTGGTTAATGGGTGTGTATAGCTGATGTTTTAATTGGTTTTAGTGTTATTAACCCCCACTTGTTTAATGATAGTCGCCGGTTTAAAGAAATCAACATGCCAATTTAGTCCTTAACGTTTTCCTATCATTAAACTTATTATAAAGTCTCTCACTTTTATTAAGGATTTAGCCTTGTCATTGTTTGATCCAAATTCTTTTTATTACCCTTATCCTAAAACCATACCAAAGGGTTTAATTAGGTCACTTGTTATTGCCTGCTTATTGTTCGGTTTGGCTGGGCTCAGTAAAGGGTCGGGCTGGCAAGGTTGGTTATACGTTTTTGAAAACTGGTTAGTAATGTTGATTGTTTTTCCAACGGCCACTGCGACCGTTGCATTACCATTTAAGTATCGTGACCCAACTTTTGAGCTAAAAAACGCCTATTATTTAGGTATGTTTGTGGCATTATTGTTTATGTTAGCCAAAATGCGTTATTGGCGTTAACTCACAAAATCCTCTGGTTAATTACCATACCTTGGTTTTGTTTTGCAGGCTGCTTTGAGTTTATAGGGCTGCCAATTTATACGATGACTAAATCGGTTTAGGGTACTTTTAAGTAAGCGGATACTCATCCTTCTTTGGATTTTAGGCAATAAACGCTAAGTTAAAGGTTCTATAATGAGTTAAAGGATTTCTGCAAGCTTACTTGAGAAGTTATGTTAAAACTCAGCGTCATGATTTATATTGAATAGCTTATTAAAAGATAACCCTTGAAATTCAGCGTAAAAGCATCCATTGTATACATTATAAGACATTGCTAGATAAGGTGGTTAAGCATGGTGTACGATTCTGAAAAAGACAACTATAAGCAAGACACTATAGAGGCAGACTCTGAGTCTAAAGAGACTAGATCTCGTAAAGGCTTTGCGCAAGAGACCGTGCTAGAGCTGGCTGAAAATGATAAAGGGCAGATTGTTCTTAGAGATACGAGTGATTCTGAAGATCCATTAGTGACCATTGATTTTTCTTCAAAGGTTCAAGATGTATTGGGAAGTGATATCCAATTTATTGGTCATCAAATGGTACATGCGGCTATTCAAGCCGTTATGCAAAAGCAATTCAGTCAATGGCACGCTAATGTGTATGACGAGCAGCCTGAACACTTTAGTTAAGTTGGGGCTATTAGATTAGGCTCAATTGCCTTTGATTTTAGCGCCTCTTAGTTTAAGAGATTTGTGACATTAGTGAGTGCGTTGTTTGTTAATCATTATTCTATTATCTCTAGTCATACAATCTCTGTAGTCATACACTCCAAGCATAAAAAAAGGGTTTATCTTACGTGATAAACCCTTTTTTATAAGAAAGCAAAAACTTACTTAATTTTGGCTTCTTTGAATACAACATGCTTACGTACTTTAGGATCAAACTTTTTGATCTCCATTTTACCTGGCATAGTACGTTTGTTTTTAGTTGTGGTATAAAAATACCCAGTACCTGCAGTAGATACTAATTTAATCTTGTCTCTCATGATGATTTCCTATTTAAGTTTTAAAGTCAGAGGCGGGAAGTATAGATAGACTATACTTTTTGACCTGCTGCGCGCATATCAGCTAGCACTTTGTCGATACCATGCTTATCGATAATACGCATACCTTTAGTAGAAACACGAAGACGAACAAAACGGTTTTCAGACTCTACCCAAAAACGATGGTTATGTAGATTTGGTAAAAAGCGACGACGGGTCTTGTTATTCGCGTGCGAAACGTTGTTACCCACCGCAGGGCGCTTTCCTGTCACTTGGCATACTCGAGACATGACGGACTCCTAATAAAGTTGTAAGACACATAAGGTGACGTGTCAAGCACGGTCACGCTATAAATGCAGTCTTACTCTATTTAAATAACAAATCACAATGAGGCTATGGACACAGAGGACTGAAACTTAAATAAAATGTTAACAGAAAGTTTGCGGTCGTACCCTTTAATCGCCACAACGAAAAGTGGGTGACCTGCTAAAAAATTTAAGGGCGTATTTATACCACGTTATTTAAAATTTTTCAACCGAGTTGGTTATTTATTATCCCATATTTTATAAATAAATGTATGGCAGAAATAGTTGGCTGCAAGGTGTCCCTGTATTTCATATTTATTCTTTGGTTTTATGGAAAGATTAGCATAAATAGTCAATTCGAAAGCCAATTAGGTTGTAAGTGACAAATAAAAACAGTAAAGTTACATTCATTAAATAATTGAGTATTCAGTAATAGAGCACGAAAGAAATGAGTAAGTCATTTACAATGCTCTTCTCGATTATTGCCATCATATTAAAAATATTTTGAATCATACGGATTTTAAATCTAAGAGGCTTGTTATGCTAGTTAACCCTTTGTTGAATACGCGCAAGGTTATTAAAATTTCTGCACTATCAATGGTGCTTGCCCTCACAGCCTGCGGAGGTGGTGGTAATGGCAATACAGTTGATACAATCAAGCCTATCCCTGATAGGAATCCAGATTCAAATGACAAAGATTCTGATAAGGACGCACTAAATAGTATTGTGATCAGTGAAATCAGGGTTTACGATGCTAATAATAATGCGACTAGAACCATTACTAGCCAAGGGGCGATGGCAAAAGTGAGTGTTACCGATGAACAAGGCAATGGTATTACTAGTGCCTTAGTCACTTTTGAGGGGTTAGGGGTGGTATTTGGTACCTCTAATGGTGCAGTGCTGACCAATACGGATGGAGAGGCCACGATTTCAGTAAGACCTAAAGACCCAAGTGATACGGGTAGTTATCAACTGACTGCAACGGCTATTGTTAAAGATAATATTGTCAAATCTGATGCTTATAACGTTGCTATTCAGCCCGCCAATATTATTATTAATGATTTTAAAGCGGAAAAGCCTATTATTGAGTCAGGCGAGACAACAAACCTGACACTGGTTACGGTAGACGCGAATAGTAATTTTAAGCAAAATAATACCACGGTAAACTTTGCCACTACTTGTGGTACGTTTAGCGACTCATCTGTTGCCTCCACAAATCAAGGAAATATTACGACCACCTATAAGGCTATCGGAGAAGATGGTATTTTATGTGAGGGCATTCAAACCATTACAGCAACACCAATCAATAACACCTCTGCTACCAAGACTGTAACCGTCACTATTGGACGTGTGGAAGCAAACGCTTTGCTTTACACCTCCAATGAGGACATCAAGTTAGGCACCGTTAATAGTGGCACCTCAATGGCGAGTATGCTCGAATTTACCGTTTATGCCAATGGTGTGCCTGCGGCTAATAAAGATGTGATTATTAGTAAAGTGCAAGCGCCAGCAGATTTTAGTTTCTACAAGCGTCGAAACCATATGCCGCAAACCGTTAAAAGTAATTCTGAGGGTAAGGTAGTCATGCCGATTTATCCGGGTGCATTGCCTGGGCCTGTAGAGCTTAAAGCAACACTTAAGTCTAATCCAAATATCTTTGCACTGTCCAAAAATGTTTCGGTAGCCACGGGTCGACCTGTACAAGATGGTATCAGTTTATCGTTTACTAAAAATGTTTTAGCAAAGGGTGTTGATGGAGATACCGCTAATGTTACCGTTCGTTTGGTAGATCGAGTTGGCAATCCTGTGCCAGATGGTACGGTGGTTAGCTTTGTGAGTGAGGGCGGCAGTATAGATCCGAACTGTAACACGACAAACGGCGCATGTTCAGTTGAATTCAGAACTCAAAATCCGCGACCTCTGGATAGTCGAGTGACAATTCTTGCTTATGTGGAAGGCGAAAAAAGCTATATAGATATTGATGGTAATAATATGTACACCCCAGGTACAGACAAATTCTCTGTTAATATTGGTAGCTTTTTTAGAGATGATAACGAAAATAACAAATATGATGCTGATAAGGGCGAGTTTATCTATCGCCGCGGTCAGTCAACACAAGCCTGTGGCTCTTCACTCTTTACATACCCTAATATTAGCAACACTTGTAGTAATGAGTTAGAGGCCACATTACGTTATCAAGCCGTTTTAGGTCTTGCTGATGATAAACCTATATTTGAAGGTATCTCTAATTATGTTCGGGCAAATATAATTGGCACTGATCAATCAACGCCAAAACAACTACATTTTAATATGTATGGTAATTCTGCTAAAACTGTGAGCATGCCTTCAGGTACTAGCATAGCGGTTAATACGACAGATAAAACAGAGGATAACGACGCTACCTGTGAGGCAGAATTAGTTGAGGGTTATTTGACGGTTCCTAACAACGTGAATTTAGGCAGAGGTCAGGTGCTAAATTCTGAAGTTAAATATACGATTACTTACAACAACTGTGCTCCCAATGATTACATGGATATCATAGTAAATACACCAGCTCCAAGCTCAACTAAGTCGACAAAACGAGTCTACTTTAATAAGGGGTAGAGGCTAACATAAAACCCCTAAGTGACTTACTTAGGGGTTTTATAAAGTGATGGATTTAGGTAAAGATATCACGTATGAAGTTAGCGATACATTTAAGATAGCGAGCAAAATAGCTTGTAAGCCGTTAATTGATAGCATGTCAAATGCTATTTATAATGTATGCGCTATGTTTAGCCCAAGTGCTATAAGGTTTAACCTAAGTGCTATAAGCTATAAAGAAGCATCTGCACATTAACCAAGCCCATTAAAGGCCATGCCATTGTTCACAATATAGTCATGGCTAAATGACAAAGGTTTCTTGGTCACAATACTACTTCCAAAACAAACTTACTACCAACAAAGCCTATGGCCAGTAGTACAAAAGCGAGAATAGTCATGTTAGCCGCTCGACGGCCTCGCCAGCCTGATTGCCAATGCCCAATTAATAACCCACCAAATAATAACCAAGAAATCACACTGAGCACGGTTTTGTGGGCAATATGCTGTGCCATTAAATCATTAACATACACAAAGCCAATAGCCAGTGCTAGGGTAAGCAGAACAAATCCAGCTAAAATCATGTCGAACAATACAGATTCCATGCTTTGTAAGGGCGGTAACTTATTAACCCAATATCGATGTACGGTTTTATGTTTTAGATCTCGTATTTGAAACCGCATGATCAGTGCTTGAAAGGCCGCCATAAGTAAAACACAATAGGCTGCTATAGATAATAATATATGCGCCTCTAAGCCAGCGCTAATATCGCTTAATGGACTATAGGGGGCAGTACCAAAGTAGCCTAGACTTAAACCAATAATAGCGGTAGGTACCGCTAATACACCTAAGCTTAGGATTGGACGATATAAGCAAAATAGCAGATAGAATAAGAGAAAAAAGCAGCTGGTCAAACTCAAGATATTAAATAAGTTGAAGTTTAATCCATAAATGGTAGCAATATGAGGGTATAAGACTACCGAGTGAGCCACTAAGCCCACCGTAAGCATAGCTAAAGTAAACCCCTTAGCAATAGGCTTGGTACGTACAAGTGCCCAATATAAGTGTAGGCTAACAATAAGGTATGCAATAAGTGCAATAATATAGGCAAGCAACACGAATTTTTCCTAAACTCTCTGGTGTCTTAGCTGATTAAATCAGCATGTCAATTTAATAGAAATGCGATGTACAATATTAAGGATATTAATTGGGTTTATAAGCAGACCTTGATATTGTGTATAATGGTTAACTTATCATTTATCTAGCGACTAGATAACATTGTGTGACATTAATGTATGATAGTAAACAAATAACGTTATCAGTGATTCGTCAATCATTATACAAGCTTACTCATCAGTGGCTTTATACATGCCATTTTATAGAAGCGAACAGATACTAACCGTTTCTAAATAAACAATGGATAAAGTTACTATAATAAATAGTTATTATAGAAAAGTACTATAGAAAAAAGTTACTCTAATCTAATAACTATGCTTTTTTAATAACTATGCTCTAATTTAGCATAGAATGATACGTATTTGCGATAACTGTTAAGCAAAACTGTGCTTTTAGCTTATTTGATTTGTTTCTTAGCCTATTCCTATACGGCTAACAGTAGCAAACCATTAGGTTTGTACAATAATCTGAATATTTAACCATAGCACTCTATCAGGTTGCTCAAGCTATCTGGTTACCCTAGAAAATAACTTACGATTTTTCGAGACAGCATTATGTTTGATACTTTAACCGAACGATTATCGACCAGTCTGCGTAAACTATCAGGCTCAGGTCAGCTCACTGAAGACAATATCAAAGATACCCTGCGTGAAGTTCGCATGGCGTTATTGGAAGCTGATGTTGCCCTGCCTATCGCTCGTGATTTTGTGAAACGGGTAAAAGAACAAGCCTTAGGTCAGGAGGTTTTAAAAGAACTGGCCCCTGGTCAGGCTTTTGTTAAGATTGTTTATGACGAATTAACGGAAATGATGGGCAGTGCCAACCAACAGCTAGAGATGACTGGTAAGCCGCCAGTGGTTTATTTACTAGCTGGTCTGCAAGGGGCGGGTAAAACCACGACGGCTGGTAAACTGGCTAAATATTTACAAGAGCGCCAAAAGAAAAAGGTCATGCTGGTGTCTGCTGACGTTTATCGTCCAGCAGCGATTAAGCAGCTTGAGCAAGTAGCGGGTCAGGTTAATGCTAAGTTTGTTAACTCAAGCACAGATGAAAACCCGATTGATATTGCCAAGCGAGCAATAGAAGAGGCGAAACTACAATATCAAGACATTCTTATCATCGATACCGCAGGTCGCTTGCACATTGATGAGATGATGATGGATGAGATCAAAGCCTTAACGGCGGCGGCTAACCCATCAGAAACTTTATTTGTCGTTGACTCCATGACGGGTCAAGATGCGGCCAATACGGCAAAAGCCTTTAATGATGCGCTACCATTAACGGGTGTTATTTTAACCAAAACCGATGGTGATGCCCGAGGTGGTGCGGCGCTATCTGTACGTGCGATTACTGGTAAACCCATTAAGTTCTTGGGCCGAGGTGAGCAGCTAGATGCGTTAGAGGCGTTCCACCCAGAGCGTGTTGCCCAACGTATCTTGGGTATGGGCGATGTCCTTAGCTTGGTGGAAGAGGTCGAACAAAAGATCGACCGTGAAAAAGCCGAAAAGATGGCTAAAAAGATGCAGAAAGGCGGGGACTTTGACCTCGAAGATTTATTAACACAGTTCCAACAAATGAAAAGCATGGGTGGTATGGCAGGCTTTTTAGACAAAATGCCGGGCATGGGCGGTGGCGATATGCAAAAAGCATTAGAAGAAGCCAAGCCAGAAGAAAAAGTGCGTGAAATGGAAGCGCTTATCAACTCCATGACCCCATTCGAGCGTAAAAACCCAGATAAAATTAACCCAAGCCGTAAACGCCGTATCGCAGCGGGTTCTGGCAAGCAAATCCAAGACATCAACCGTTTGCTTAAACAGCATAAGCAAATGGCTAAAATGATGAAGATGATCTCAAAGCCAGAAGGACTTGGTAAGATGATGAAAGCCATGCAGGGCTTAACGGGCATGGGCGGTGGCGCGTCTGGCGGTGGTGGTCCGTTATTTGGTGGCGGTGCGGGTAAATCAGCTGGAAAGCAAGCTATGGGTGGTATGCCACCATTTGGCCTAGACCCTAACAGCATGCCAAGCAAAGAAGATATGGAAAAGCAGTTACAAGACGTTCAAAAGAACTTGCCACCAGAGTTTAAAAGGCGTTTCTAAGTTTATAGACTATTTTCAACCTAAGGCTGAGTCGTTTGACTTGGCCTTTTTGTTGATGCTTAAGATAAGGTTGCCTCTATGGCGCATAAGAAAAAGAACGTCCGTAAAAAAGAATGCCCTGTCTGCCAGCGAGAATTCAGTTGGAGTAAAAAGCTGGATAAAAACTGGAACAGTATGGTGTATTGCTCGGATAGATGCCGACGGATAAAAACTTATGAGGGCGTTGAGAAGCCAGAGTAAGGGGGTTGTAGACGAATACACTTAAAAGCAGTTGCCGCAAAATATGCGGCAACTTAAACGCTCAATAACCTTTAAATACTAGGGCGTGTCCTCAATTCGCACAATTACATTTAAATAGGCTAAAAATAGCCTCCGCCAGTTCCACATTTGAATGTTCAACAGACCCTAGTAAATATCTCGATATTAACGGCATCATTTTCCTTGTCTGACTGCGATTTATCTTATTTTTATCTCCACTTTCAAAATGAGGACACGCCCTAGCCAATCACTCCTTGCCTCTATCTTTTCGCACAAAGAAGTTCGCCACCAGCGCACCACTAAAGCTATGCCAGACACTAAGTTCACTTTCAAAGGTAAGAGCGGTAATCGAGTGGGGTGGGACTATTTAGAGCAAAATATCGCAAATTCTAATTTAAAAGATTTGTCGTCCAAAATGCCACTGTTTATGGCTTGAGAACCCATTATTTAATAACAGTCTTCGCCAGTGAGGTATTTTAATATTCAACAGACCTTATTAAACTATGACTGTAAAGTCATGAAAATATGGCATAAATGTCTACAAAAAATTGAAAGTTTAACTTTATAGACGTATGGTATTTTGTATTGCTAAACGAATTAGCAATACTTCTTTATGCTTATGGCTAGTATTAAGTCATTTGGATAGCCATAGTCAAGGATGACTGATCTTAATTATTACAAGGATGTTGCTATGAAAGGCAAGAACTCTCTCGACCTGGCGTTATCGCTGAAAAAGCTATTACCTACCCTTAGTGCCCTTAGCACTGGCCTCGTGTTAATGACCGTGCAAACAAGCTCTGCTCAAGCTGCTGGTCATTATTATAACTGTGCAAATGCCACAGGCTGTCAATTGGTCAGCACCAAATATTTGACATCTAAGCATACAGAAACAAAATACCCAATTGTCATGGCTCACGGCTTAGGCGGTTGGACTAAATTGTTTGGGACTATCGATTATTTTTATGGTATTCCGCAAACCTTGATGCGTGGTGGCTCAGAGGTTTACGCCACCAAGACCTCATCGCTTAATGCCAGCGAAGTGCGTGGCGAGCAGCTGTTACAGCAAGTAAAAACCATCTCCGCCATTACCGGAAGCCCAAAGGTAAACCTATTTGGCCATAGCCATGGCGGTCATGATATTCGCTATGTTGCTGCTGTGGAACCCAATTACGTGGCTTCTGTGACGGCAGTTGCCAGCCCACAGCAAGGCTCAGCAATGGCTGACTGGGTCATTGATCAGATAGTTAATGGCAGTTCAGAAGATGGTTTCCCTGAAGGCGAGTTTAACCCAGCATCTGAGGCAGTCATAGGCTTTTTTAACTTTGTTGGGGGCTTTATGGATGTCGGCTCTGGTATCCCACTTGACCAATTGCAGGATCAAGATGGTTGGGCAGCAGTGCAGTCATTTTCAGCTGAAAACATGAAAACCTTTAATGCAAAATACCCCGCTGCTTTGCCTGCCAGCTACTGTGGTCAGCCAGTCGATACGCGCGTGGATGGCATTGATTATTATTCGTTTAGTGGTGTGGGTCAGATCACTAATATCACTGACGTTACCGATTATGTGTTTGCAGCTTCGGCCTTAACTTTTGAAGGTAATCCTAACGATGGCCTAGTTTCTGCTTGTTCTAGTCGTCTGGGTCACGTTATCAGAGATGACTATAAAATGAATCACTTAGACATTGTCAATCAACTGTTTGGCATGGTGGCTTGGGGTCATACCAATCCTAAGACAGTATATCGTACTCATGTTAACCGTCTTAAAAACTCACAGCTGTAAACTAACAGCTGGACAACTATATTAGACCTAGCAACTATCTTAGATCTAACAACTGGCTTAGACCTAACTAGCTAAGTAGCCAGACTAAAAATAGTTAGACTGAATACAGGGTCAACATTGTTGGCCCTATTTATATTTATGTTACGTTTATGAGTACCGTATGTCACTACTGATCTTAGTTTGGCCTCTTTTTTATTGACTACCACTACGTCGCATTTTACCACTATCCTATTGCATTTTATTACCCTATTGTTTTTCATTATTCTATGGTGACTCGCCATTCTATGGTTTATCACTATACTCTCGAAACCGATTAATTTAATAAGCTATTGCCATGTCAAATACTCGTCGTATACCCTATTTTCAAATCATTATTATTGTCCTCATCATTGTTTTTACCGTGGTACTCATTGCATGGTTTAAACCCAAACAAAACGCCATTGATTCTTCACAAGTGAGCTCTTTAAGCCCCCAAAATGACCCGGATATGACCGCGGTAGATGACTTAGATACCCATAATAGTCAAGATGCATCTACCTTTGCTCAGAGTAGTACGGATATGGTCACAGGCCTTGAAAACTTGCCACGCTCGCTACAAGGGACCGATGTCGATGGCGAAATCATCATAGACCAAAACAAACAATTAGTCGTTACCGAGGGCTTGCGTCGCTTGTTCGACTATTTCTTATCTGCCACGGGCGAAGAGGACGACGCAGTCATCGTTGCCCGAGTAGAAACGTATATCCGTAGTCATACGCCAGAGCCTGCCGCCAGCCAAGCCATTACCATATTTCATCAATATGTTGCTTATCTTAAAGCGATACCTGAGTTAGAAAAGCAATATGGACATTTACAATTGCAGGCGACCCAAAGTGGCAAACTGGATCTCAATGCAGTGGCTCAGAAAAAGCGAGATGTAACCACGCTCCGTCAGCAGTTCTTTGATAAACCAACCATTGACGCTTTCTTTAGTGTTGACGATGAGTATGATGAGTATAGTATGTCGCTCATTAGGATTGAGCAAAACACACAAATGACTGACGCGCAAAAAGAAGCGGCCAAGCAGGACTATATTAGCCGTATGCCAGACAATGAAATCAAAGCAAATATCCAACAGCAATCCAACTTAAATGAGCTGATTACCCGTACCGAGCAAATGCAAGCTGAAGGTGCCAGCGCTGAGGCACTCTTTAATATGCGTAAAGCATTGGTGGGTGCGCCAGCAGCGAAAAGATTGGCCAATTTGGATGCAGAAAACGCCAACTTTGATAACCGCTTTCAGCAATATCAAACCCAAAAACAGCGTCTGCTCAGTGAAAATACCGATCAAGCACAAGTAAAGATGCAGATAGAGCAACTCGAAAAACAATTATTTAATGACACCGAGCGCAAACGCCTCACAGGATATGCAGCCTTGCAACAACAAAAAGCCGGTAATGACAAATAAGCCTGTGTCAGTTTTGGTACTAAAGTTTTGCACTGTACTGGCTTAAGCCTTTTTCATTGCTTTCTGATGTAGCTATTTCCCGCTTGTATGTTAAAAAAACCATAGATAAGAGTTAACCATAGCTATGGTAGCAGGTAGAGTGAGCTAGTGATCCCGCTATAGCCAAAGAGCTCGACGCAAAGATAAAGCCCTCTACCTGTATTTCTTTAGATTGAATGGTATCAAAGTGCCTTAGAAATTAAAACTAAGAGACACTGTATTCACAAGGGAAATGCAAAGAAATGACCTATCAAGTATACGTTGGAATTGACATATCCAAAGCTAAATTTGACGCAACATGGCTAAACAGAGACGGTAAAAAAGTTAAAAACAAAGCCAACAGTAAAACCTTTACTAATGACGAAAAAGGCTTTGCAATCTTTACCAAATGGCTAGCTAAGCAAAGCACAAACAAGAAACCGGATGAGTGTCTTATCATCATGGAAGCCACAGGCATATACTATGAGAACCTAGCCTATGATCTACATAGTAAAGGCTACACAGTAGCCGTTATTAATCCGGCATATGCCAAACAATTTGCAGGTGCCATCGGCAGTCATCATAAAACCGACAAACAAGACGCGTACGTACTCGTGCAATACGCCTATACAAGGCACCCTAAAGCATGGGAGCCAGAACCTGAGCACGTCAGGAAGCTCAAGTATCTGCTAGACCGTTTAGACACGCTCAAGGCGGATAAAAAGCGAGAAAGCAACCGTTTAGAAAAAGTTGAATCTAGAAAAAGCTATGACAACGATATCGCCCAATCTATACAACAAGTGATAGACACTTATAACGAACAAATAGAGATCATCCAAGCCAAAATAGATAAACACATAGATAATCATCCTGACTTAAAGTCAGGCTATGACAACCTAGTTAGCATTCCAAGCATAGGTAAGACAGTCGCACCGAATGTATTGTCGTTACTCCTATCTAAAGACTTTAAGGATGCTTCACAATGTGCCTCATTTGTTGGATTAACCCCTATACATATACAGTCAGGAATATTTAAAGGAAGAAGCCGTATTAGTAAAAAAGGGGATGGCAACCTACGATCGAAGTTGTTTATGTGTGCTTTATCTGCAATTAGTTGCAATCCTGATGTTAAGCAACTATACGAGCGACTGCTGAAGAGAGGAAAATGCAAAAAAGTGGCTTTGATAGCAGGTATGAGAAAGTTATTACAGATTTGCTATGGTGTGATAAAGCACCAAAGCAAATACAAACCTCAAGTTGCTATTTAATAGTAATTTGAGTTGACATATAAGATGGTATCTTTACGCTACTATCTGCTTATCTAGGCGACGCACTGGCTGAGGGTTCGTATTGTCTCTTGCTTCGCGTAGCCAATCCAAACCCTGCCATTGCAGCTCGCCTAGACAAGCAGTATATCCGCTGCAATCGGGGCTAAACCGCACCCCAAGGCAAAGTTTGCGTTTTTTTAGAGTTTATCTGTAGGGTGCGCCTTGCGCATCAATTAATGCTAAGTTTAATGGATTATTTACATTACAACCCTGTCAAACAGGGGTTAGTAGACAACGTTGCAGCTTGGCAGTCTTCAAGTTTTCATAGAGTTGTAAAAGAGGGTAGTTATTCAGCGGATTGGGGAGGTAGTTAGGTTGATTCCCTTGATGGTTTTGCCTTAAATCTGGAATAGGCTGTGGTAGGGTACGTCCTGCGTACTATTTAAATTATGATTGGTGCGCAGGGCGCACCATACTAGGACTTGGATATGTCATCTTACGCTTGCTAATATTAATATTTTATTGAATACTTATAGTAAAAAATTGACTATTAAATTTAATTAAAGGAGTTAATGTGAAAAATCCACTTGCAGTAACTCAAAGAGAAACCTCTGGATCTACTACATTAACTAAGTATTTTTATCAGTATCACTGGGCATTAGCAGAATTACTTGAGAAACATAGAAATAGGGAAGACTATATAATTTTTATTGAGGTACATGAAGACGTAGTATTTTCAAACTCCCTTATGAATGATGGTAATTTTGACTTCTATCAAATAAAAGATACTACACGTAAGACACTAGAATCTATAATGAAACCCCCTGATAAGAAAAAGACATTCAAAGATTCAATAATAGGAAAATGTATATCGTCAGTACATAACAAGCCATATAAAGAACAAGTAAGAAGTATAAACCTAGTTATTTCTCAGGGCTTTAGTCTTAAGAAGCACTTGTCCAATGACATGAACCTTGAAGAAATTAGAACTACAGACCTTAAAGAAACATCGTTAATAATGCTAAAAAATGCCATTACTTCAGAGTTCGGCGATGAGGTCAATATTGATAAACTAAAACTTCTAAGTTCAAATCTTTATTCTGACCACATATCTATGGAACAAAGTGTAATTGGACGGATAGCTCAAGTTTCCTCAGATATTTTTAATGGTAAACCTAGTAATGCTAATGACTCCTATACTGTTTTGATAGATACACTACAAAGGAAAGGAACTAATAATTATGATTACCAAGATTGGGATAGCTTTGTATCAAATAAGGGTTTAACTTGTAAGCAGGTTGAAGCCGTACTTAAAAAAAATACATCTACTGGTTTTGAAAACATTAAAGATGCTTTTGATGATATTGCATTAGACTTAGGTATTAAAAGTTATGAAAAAGCTTCTTTAAAAAGAAAATTAGAGAATTTTCATTCACATGTTGTTTTTAAAAAAGCTCGGCATTTACTTAACGCTATAGACAAGATAGAAAGCTACTTGGTTGAGAATAATTTTGAACTCAAAAATATTTCATCTTCGACAATTCCCTCAATTATAGAAAGTATAGAAATAGATAATGTAGATATGAAAGTTGCTTCAATTTACTGCATCGTACAAAGAGTGATCAACTATGAATAGCACACGTAACTACAAATTATTAATTAGAAATCTAAGACTGGGTAAATATGAAGAGATTAAAGTTCCAGCAAATCATATTGCTGTCCAAAAAGAAAGGATTATCCAATCTATTCAAGTTCGGTTTGCAAAAAAACCTCATAACCGCTAACAGTAATAGCCAAGGTAAATCTACCTTAGTTAAAGTTCTATTATGGACATTTGGTTGCGAACCTTTATTAGATGAAGAGTGGACTGCACTAGGATGTGTCAGCCTTGTTAATTTTACGATTGGTGGTGTTGAACATCAAATATTAAGGGATGGTAGTAATATTTTCTACAAAGGTGGAGGAGTTATAAGAAGATTTCACAAAATAACAGGTGAATACTCAGATTTTTTCGCTTCGTTAGTTAACTTTAAAGCTCTACTACCTGCAAGAAAATCTGACATCAATGAGCCTATAAATCTTCAGACTCCACCCCCATCTTATTACTTTTTACCGTACTATATTGATCAAGACAAGGGTTGGAATGATACTTGGGAAGACTTTGAAAATTTAAAGCAATACAAGGACTGGAAAAGAACTATAGTACAAGCACACACGGGTTATCTTACCAGTGAGTATTTTGAGCTCTCAAAAGAAATTGCTATCACAAAAGATGAGGAGCAGGTTGCTACAAGAAAGTTAGATGAAATAAATACTACACTATCCACCATAAATGAATATTTGCCATTCCATAACTTAACTATTGAACCAAGTGAGTTTAAAAAAATTGAAGAGGAGGTTAGAGTCGAATTAAATGACCTATTGAGAAAACAAGAAGGATTATTATTGAAACTCTCTTCGTTACAGTCAGACCATCATTACTTAAATTCACAATATGAAATTGCTTTCAAAGCTAGTTCCGAAATTGAAGCTGATTATATTTTTGCAACTGAATATATAGAAGATAGATTTGAATGTCCAACTTGTGGAATCATACATGATAACTCTATATTGAATAGAGCATCTATACTAGAAGATAAATCTTTAGCCGAAAAACACGCTAATGAATTAGAAAAACAAATCATATTTATAAAGGAAGAGATAAAAGTAGCCCAAGGACAGTTAAATGAAATGGAGCAATTAATTAATGAAATCAATCAAAAGTACAAAATTAAGATTGGTAATGATGATAGCGAACTCTCAGACTATTTCGATGGATTAGCATCTTACTCAATTCAATCTAAAGTTACGAATGTTCTAAATATAAAGAAATCTGAAGTAAAAGAAAAGCAAGATAAACATAAAGAGCTTAATAAAGAACAAAAGAAGCTAGCTAAAAAGAATAAAAAAGATTTAGATGAACAATTTCAAAAAGAGTTATATGACATTAAGATTAAACTAAAAGTTAACGAGTTAGAAACATCTAAAATAAAAACTCCAACTGATTATAATAAAGTTAAAGGGAGCTCAGGCGGTTCAGCTGATAGAAAAAGGGTTTTTTTAGCTTACAACATCGCTATATATAATTTGATAAACTTTGCCGATATTGAAGTTATAGCTCCTATGATTATTGACACGCCTAACCAACAAGAACAAGCAGAAACAAATTACCAATCTATACTTAACTACTTCTACAATGATATACCACAAGATGCTCAATTATTTATTTGTGCCATGCCTAATAATATACTTGAAGAATATAAGCAAAAAGCAGAAGTAATAAATCTTGATAGGCATCAATTGCTTTCATCTACTAATTTCATCGAACATGAGAGAATTGTTAATAGTTTCTATGAATTGTTTGAAGACTATATCTAAATATATCCTGAGCTAATCTTTTATTTGTTAAGTAGGGTGCGTCCCGCGCACCTCTACCTTAAAGAATTTAGTATACTCATTTAAATTTAATTGGTGCACACGGCACACTCTATGGTTAGTATAAATTTAACGTTATAAGTAAACTTCACATCGGAGAAGCGGTTAAGTCTAGATAGAAGAAGTTATTCTGTCGACTTAGACCAGTTGCGATGGCTTTTTTTAAAGAGTAGAACTTACCATTTTAAAATCATAATCAGGTTCATAAAACTGCGCTGGCATTGGCGTAAAAAGACTGCGGACAATCTCTTGACCGTATTTAACTTCCAATTGTTCCCAAATATCCGAGGTGAGCGCATAGAAACATCGGTCGCTTTGCTCTTTGGATGCAATCTCTAAGCGTAACTCAATATCCCCTGACAGTAATTTACCCATCATAAAAATTTCAAACTCATCGCTAAGTAAAGTAGGGGTCTCTTTCCAAGACAAAACCTTATCTTTATAGCTTAGAGTATAAGTACATACCTCAGTCCCCGACATATCGCTACAGTCAATTTGTTGTTTTACTTTTGGTAGATTAAAATAGGGAGCAACATGTTGGTTGAATTGATGAGTAGGAGCAGCAAACTCCGTGCTTATTAAAAAGAAGGACACCTGCAAAAGCTCGTAGCGCATGTCATATTCTTGACCACCTATATTATTTACTACCGCCTCTAAATAATTATCAAATACTTCAAAGGCATCTTCGATTTTCATCATTCTTTTTTGTCGCCATTTACTTAGCCATGTCTTTAACATAGTACAACCTTTTTTAACCAGATTACATTTAGAGTAACTCATGGCTGAAGAGGTTTGCAAAGCTTTATGACGCAAGTTACGCTTAGCTCTATTAATCTATTAAAGTGTCATCAAACCATCTATCGCTAGGAAAAAGATATATGAGCAGACACACGATACATTCGAGCTATCGAGAAAAATTAATAGAGCACCTATTTATTAGTGAGATGCTCAAAATATCTTGGAAAAGAGGGGACTGTCAATTAGAGGTTTTGAAGGCTGAGGTTGACAATTCTGGCTATGATATAGTGCTTGAGAATAATAACATCCTTCGCCATATTCAACTAAAAGCATCAAAACTGGGTGGCAAAACCTCTAATCAAAAAGTGCATATCAATCTAGCGTCTAAGCCTTCGGGATGTGTTATTTGGGTAGTGTTCGATGAGGACTCATTAGAGTTATGCTCATTTTATTATTATGGGGGTAAAGCAGGAGAGCCATTAACAAGTCTAGAGAATGCCAAAGTTGCCAAACACGTAAAAGGTAATGCTAGTGGTATTAAAGCCGAACGCCCTAATATTCGAACGATTAATAAAGGTCAGTTCATGAAATTCGATGATATCGAAGCATTATATCAGGTATTGTTTTATCCATAAGGTAAAATCTACGCTTTAAAGATAGCCAAACTCAAATCACGATAAGTATATGCAAGAACTCGATGTCACCGCTAGCCCTGATAGTAGCGGGTATACTTGGTACAGCACAGGGTTGCGGACGCTTAGGAAGGGGCGTTATCGCTGAGTCAGGAACAACCCTTGCTATTAGCGACCGCCCCTGTGCAAGCCAAGATACAAGCGGATAGCAGGATCAGCTACAAGTTCGGATTTAACCACTTTTATGCGACTTTCATACCCTATTATCCCTGCAAATTAATATTAATAGAGTGTCACAAACCTAATGCGACAACTCCTGTATCACAACTAGACGAATTAAGTCTTAATGAAAGTTTAATGCTATGATGGCATTTTAGCTTGCTATTCATTGGAAAAACTTTCTTGAAACAAACAACAAGCCCAGCCCCAAAACAAACCTGTAAGCCTTGGCAATCTTTTGAGAACCAATTAAACCTGCTTGAGGATAGAGGTTTAATTATTCATGATTTTGAGCGTGCAAAACATTATCTTTCATGCCTTAGTTATTATCGACTTAGTGGATATTGGTATCCTTTTCGAATCCCTATTAGACATAAAGTTAGAAGCGATAAGTTTATATCAGGCACCAGTTTTGATGACATTTTAAACCTATATAAGTTTGATAAAGATCTAAGATTAATCTGTTTAGATGCGTTAGAGCGTATAGAAATGGCTTTGCGAACAGAAGTCGCTCATATCTTAGGGCGGTCACACCCTGAAGCACATTTGCATAAAAAATTTTTGGATGGAGATTTTACGAAAGTGGATATCCATCATAGAAAGTCTAAACACGAAATGTGGTTAAACCGTTATGAGCAACAAATCAGACGTTCAAACAAACAATCACTAATCAAACATCACCTAGATAAATATGATGGGATACCGATTTGGGTCGCTGTTGAAGTGTTAGATTTCGGTTCTATTTCGATGTTATATTCAGGTATGAAATTTAAGCATCGTCAAGACATTGCTAACAATTATGGAGTTAGTGGAGATGTCTTTTCAAGTTGGATGCATGCTTTGAACCTCGTAAGGAATATTTGCGCTCATCATTCGAGATTATGGAATACGAATATATCTAAACCTGCGAAGAATATTCGGAAAGGGGAGTTATGGCAGTCATTAGATAGGCGTAAGATTTTTTTCTATATATGTCTGATGAAACATCTAGTCAGTATTATCAACCCAAGGGCTTCTTGGTATAAGCGGGCAGAAATACATTTACAGAACTTTCCGACACCCCGAAATAATGCTATTTCTATCAAAGATATGGGCTTTGAAGGTTGGGAGTATTGGGATTTCTAAAGGACAATAGAAGACCGCCACATTTCTTATCGAGATAAACTCAATAAGTAGAGGTGGCGGTGCTGTTGAGATCTATTATAGTTAATGACAGGGGTGTAAACAAGCATTATTTAGCAATTGCTAAATTTGAACAACCAACGCCTATGCCAAATTCGGATTTAACCACTTATCAGCCGTCTTCATATCCCAGTCATTGTGCGTTCAGCTAGCTTATATGCAATTATCAAAATAATTATAAGTCTATTAAGATTGTTTAATAAAAAGATTATATACTGTATTTTTAAATTATTTAATACACACAATTAATAACCCTACTTTGGTAAACCATAAGTCTATGCAATCCCTTAATTTAGATAATTCGGTAGTAAACAAGATCTTAAAAGCTTTCTATATCTTTCCTATTTTTATTTTACTCATTCCTTTACAAGCACAAGCAAACTTTAGTTGTCAACTTGATAAAGGTTATCAGCTTCCTAAAGAGTTAAGTTTAATTGCATTTTGCACATTTAACGATGAGTTAGCTTCTGTAGAAAACCAACTATTAAATAAATACGGTGCCGTGAATCGTCAAGGCGAAATAGTCATTCCTGTAGAGTATGACACTCCCGTTGAGTTTGTAATGGGTAGAGCGCTTGTTAAAAAAGGTGAGCATTGGCTAATTATCGATACTGATAATAAACAGATAGCCAAATTTGATTTTCAAGATGCAAGGAGTTTTGGTGCTAAAGGATTAGCAGAGATTAAACAAAATGATAAATGGGGATATATTAATATCAAAGGTGAGATTATTGTAGAGCCAAAATTCGACAATATCATTTATGGTTTTGGTTACCCAAAGCTTAACGAAGAAGTGATTGCAACGGTTGAGTTACAAGGACGGCAAGGAGCTATTAATCAAAAAGGTGAAACAGTATTACCCGTTATATTTGATGAAATTGATACTGAAGACCATATTATATTGGCTTTTCAAAATGACAAAATGGGAGTATATGATTATTCAGGTCGGATGATATTGCCTGTTGAATATGAGCCTAGTGGCTTTTATTCAGATTCCGAATGGACGGACAGAAATTGGTTACCTCTCGTTAAGGATGGCAAAATGGGAGCCATCGATAAAAAAGGGAATATTGTTGTCCCGGTTGAATTTGATGAGGTAGGAATCATAAGTGAAAATCGCTTTAAAGTCTCTAAAGAGGGTAAGTATGGAATATATGATATAAATAATCATCATGTTCCATTAATTTATGATTTTATCGGGGTATCATCAGATTATTTGGTTCGAGTTAAGCTTAATGGGAAGTGGGGATATCTTGATACGTTTAATACATTTATGCCAGTTGGCTATGATCATGCTCATGACTTTAATGAAGGTCTTGCAATCGTTGGTAATTACAAAGAACGTGATCAAACCCTTAACCCCCAAGACGATCTGGTTTTATGGGGATTTATAAATACCCTAGGAGAAGAAGTTATCACGGTAGAGTATGAAGACGTTAGACCATTCAAAGATGGTTTAGCACCTGTCATGCTTAATGGTAAATGGGGGGTTATAGACTTTCTAGGTAATAACATCATTCCTTTTGAATATGATGCAATTAGTAGTTTCGAGCAGGGATATGCAATAGTGGCTAAACAAAAGGGCAATGTGCCACTTTGTAAAGATTATCGTTACGTCGAATTTGACAATGATATCGGACTTGGAGCAGAGGCAGAAGCAGAAAATGAGTTAGTGGCTGACGCGGAGAATGCAGCTAATGATAAAATGAATTTAGACTCAGAAACTTTGACTTGTAATAATAGATCGTTTTACATAGATTCTTTAAGAGACAGAGAAAACTTTGATATGACGTTTGGTATGGTCAGCAGTCAAGGTAGTGTGGTACTTCCTGTTAAGTTCGATAATATCACTAGGGTATCAGAGGGTATGGTGGGGGTAAAACAAAATGACAAATGGGGATTTATGACTGTACATGGCGAATTCGTACTACCTTATCAGTTTGATCAAATAGCCCCTCCATTCAAAAATGGTACCATGCAGGTGGATATTTGCACTGATGATAGTGGTAATCGTATTTCTTGTCATTCTGATGAAGTAATTATCTATTCTAGACACATTGATAAATATGGAAATGTCATTAGTGAGATATGGAGTGGTAATGGATTGTTTGAAGAAGCTGATGTCGTAGATGATACCAGTAGTGATTGATTATAATGATGACTAGAATCCTTATTGAATAGTACTTAGCAAGTAACATAACTAAAAAGCGGACTTCCCAAAGAAGCCCGCTTTTTTATTATCTATTTAATAAGTCTTACGCCAAATTCGGATTCAACCACTTCTCAGCCGTCTGCATATCCCAATCCTTACGTTTGGCATAATCCTCTAATTGGTCACGACCAATCTTACCGACATTGAAATAAACACTCTCAGGGTGCGAGAAATAGAAACCACTCACTGAGGAGGCAGGCCACATGGCAAAGCTTTCAGTCAACGTGGTGCCAATGGCATTAGTGGTGTCTAACCAATCAAACAGCTTACCTTTTTCCGTATGCTCAGGGCAAGCAGGGTAGCCCGGGGCAGGGCGGATACCGACGTATTTCTCTTTAATCAGCTCTTCGTTGGTCAGGTTTTCGCCTTCTTGATACCCCCAATACTGAGTACGAATCAGCATATGTAAATGCTCGGCAAACGCTTCGGCAAGTCGGTCACACAGGGCCTGTACCATAATAGAGTTATAGTCATCGCCAGCTTCTTTATAGCTGTCAGCAAGCTCATGAGCCCCTTCAATAGAGACGGTAAATCCGCCCAGATAATCGGTATGAGTGTCCAGTGGCGAGATGAAATCTGCCAAGCTGTAGTTTGGCTTACCACTGGCCCCCTCCTTTGAACGATCCGACTGCTGGCGTAAGTGTTCAAACACATGGGTGGGCTGTCCGCCCTCAGTAATTGGCTTATCATAAACAGTGATAGTGTCGTGATCGGTACGTTTGGCAGGCATAATTTTGAAGATACCACGCGCTCGGATAAGCTTTTCATCAATGAGCTTACGCATTAACTGTTTGGCGTCATTAAACAATATACCCGCTTGCTCGCCAACCACGTCATCATCAAATATTTTCGGATATTTACCGACCAATCCCCATGAGATAAAGAAGGGTGTCCAGTCAATATAAGGCAATAAGTTATCAATAGAATAATCGTCTAAGATAACCTGCCCAAGGGTGTTGGGTTTGGGCGGGGTATAGTTATCCCAATCGAATTGAAAGCCATGCTTGATGGATTCTTTAAAGGTCAGTTTGTCCGCTTTGGGTTTGCGGTTTGCCAGACGCTCACGTACTTTTTCGTATTCTTCACGGGTTTCACTAATAAGATCTATACGATGCTCTTTCGACAGTAGTTTGGTTACCACGCCGACAGAACGTGAGGCATCGGTAACGTAGATAACGGCATCATTTTGGTAATGGGGTTCAATTTTGACTGCGGTATGTGCTTTAGAAGTGGTCGCACCGCCAATCATAAGGGGCAAGGTCATGCCACGCTCTTGCATTTGTTTAGCGACATACACCATTTCATCAAGGCTAGGGGTAATTAGTCCAGATAAACCAATGATATCGGCTTTCTCGCTAATGGCAGTGTCCAGTATCTTATCACAAGGCACCATAACTCCAAGGTCAACCACATCATAACCGTTACAACCAAGCACCACACCAACGATGTTTTTACCAATGTCGTGTACGTCGCCTTTGACGGTCGCCATGACTACCTTGCCTTTGACTTCTCCTTCTACTTTTTCAGCTTCGATGTAGGGGTTTAATACCGCGACGGAGCGTTTCATAACACGGGCTGATTTGACCACTTGTGGTAGGAACATTTTACCTGCACCGAATAAATCGCCGACCACGTTCATGCCGTCCATGAGTGGGCCTTCAATGACTTCTAAGGGTTTCGCATATTTTTGACGGGCTTCTTCGGTATCTTCGTCTATATAAGTGGTAATACCTTTCACTAAGGCATGCTCGATACGCTTCTCGACAGATTTTTCACGCCATGATAGATCAACCGTGCCGTCGTTGAGTTTGCCACCCGCCACATAACCTTCTGCGACGGTCATTAAGCGTTCGGTGGCATCTTGACCTGTTTCACCCTGATTGCGATTGAGCATGACATCTTCAATGGCATTACGGGCATCGATTGGTATCTCGTCGTACACCTCTAACATGGCAGGGTTGACGATACCCATAGTGAGACCCGCTTTAATGGCGTGATATAAGAACACGGCATTGATGGCCTCACGAATGGGATTGCCACGGAAGCTGAAGGACACGTTAGACACGCCCCCTGATACCATCGCATTGGGTAGGTTGTCAGTGATCCATTTGGTGGCATTAATAAAGTCAGCACCATAGTTGTTGTGCTCAACGATACCGGTGGCGACGGCAAAGATATTGGGGTCAAAAATGATATCCTCACTAGGGAAGCCAACTTCATCGACTAAAATGTCATAACTGCGCTTACAAATATCGATTTTGCGCTCATACGTATCGGCCTGACCCTCTTCATCAAATGCCATAACAATAACCGCAGCGCCATAGCGCATACATAGCTTGGCACGTTCAACAAATTCTGCATATCCTTCTTTTAAGGAGATGGAGTTGACGACCGCTTTACCCTGAGTACGTTTTAAGCCTTCCTCGATAATGTCCCATTTTGAAGAGTCAATCATCAGGGGCACACGGCTAATATCAGGCTCGCCTGCGACTAAGTTTAAGAAGTGAATCATCGCTCCTTTTGAGTCGAGCATGCCCTCATCCATGTTGATGTCGACGATTTGCGCACCGCCTTCCACTTGGTTTAAGGCGACTTCTAGTGCTTCGGTAAACTCGCCTGTTTTAATCAAGCGTAAAAACTTTTTAGAGCCTGTCACGTTGGTACGCTCGCCAACGTTAACAAACAAGCTGTCTTGATTGATGGTAAAGGGCTCTAAACCAGATAACCGGCAGGCAGGGGGAATGGTTGGGATTTCACGAGGCTTATATTGCTGCATCACGTCAGCAATGGCTTTGATGTGTTCAGGGCGAGTACCACAACAGCCCCCGACAATATTAAGCAGTCCTGATTTACCGAAGCCATCGAGTAGGGCAGCGGTCTCCTCTGGTGTTTCATCATATTCGCCAAATTCGTTCGGCAAGCCCGCATTGGGATGCGCAGACACATAAGTATCGGCAATATCAGATAAGGTTTGAATATGCGGCTTGAGGGCATCGGCGCCTAGGGCACAGTTAAAACCAACGGATAAAGGTTTGGCATGGCGAATAGAGTTATAAAACGCTTCGGCAGTTTGGCCGGATAGCGTACGCCCTGACGCATCAGTAATCGTACCCGATATCATAATAGGCAACTCAAATCCGATGGTTTCAAACACACCGGTTACCGCAAAAATAGCCGCTTTGGCGTTTAAGGTATCAAAAATGGTCTCGATTAAAATAAGGTCAACACCACCTTCAATTAGGGCATAAGTCGCCTCTGTATAGTTATCCACCAACTCATCAAAAGTGACGTTACGAAAGGCAGGATCATTAACATCAGGCGATAACGAGCAGGTACGAGACGTTGGCCCAATAACACCTGCCACAAATCTAGGCTTATCTGGGTTCTTTGCGGTAAATTCGTCGGCAGTTTCTCGTGCGAGTCGTGCAGCCTCACGATTTATCTCAGGTACCAGATACTCCATGTCATAATCGGCCATGGAAATCTGCGTACCATTAAAACTATTGGTTTCAATGATATCAGCACCCGCCTCCAGATGGTCTCGATGAATACTTTTGATAATCTCTGGCTGAGTGAGTACCAGCAAATCATTATTACCCTGTACATCTTGTTCTATATCTGCAAATCTCTCACCGCGATAATCCGCCTCTTGTAGCTTAAAGGTCTGGATTTGAGTGCCCATTGCGCCATCAAGCATTAAAATACGCTGAGCCAATTGGGCTTCAATGCGCTGGCGAGACGTTAGCTGTTGTTCTTTAAAGGGGAACTCTGATGGCGGCACTAGATTGAAGTTATCAGTATTATGACCTTTTTTAACCAGTTCAGCTGAGGGGTCTCGATCTACATTGACGTTGTTGCTAAGTGTGGCGTTGAGCTTTTCGTTATGTTCGGGGTGAGAGCAATACATGTGTTGATTTCTTATACAGTAGGGTGGAGTACATTAGGTTAGATTTTAGGCAATTAGATGCTATATTAGCAAATCATGATATAGCGTACTTAAATGCAAATTTATTAATCGGTCATGATTTATGCTTGTGATTTACGTTTTTGAATGATGCTGTTGAGTTATTGAAGACTATGTCAGCCTTTGCATAAAGCATAGCCGCCGTTAATTGAATATTAAACTTTAAAGTACCCATTAACAGACATAAAAGATATCACAAAAGGTATGAGGATATTAGCCATGGTAAAAAGATTAACGATATTGCCTCTGACGATCGCTTTATTAGCTACTGCGGGGTGTCAAAGCACGCTCAAAACATCCAATAATAGCAATAACGCTCAAGTAATGAGAGGTAGCAGCTCTACTAACCGCACGGTTAGCAATAATGCCAATAAGCAGCAAACCGAGTCAAAACAAACGAGCCTGATAACCAACCAAACTCAAGTAATTACCCAATATGCTTCAGTAGATGCTATACAAATGGCGAAGCGTAACCCAGACTTATCTATTTTAGTAGAGGTTTTAGAAGGCACTGGACTTACCGGTATGATAACTTTTGCAGGTAATGATTATACCATTTTTGCCCCTAATAATGCGGCGTTTGAGGCATTTTTTAGCCAAACCAACCTTACCAAACTAAAGCTACTTAATAACAAGTTATTACTACGGTCAATATTGGCTTATCATGTGGTAAAAGAGAAGGGGCCTTTGTTAGTAACCGAGTTGCCCTATGGTCAGCTATCCACTATTGGCAAAAAAAAGCTGACAGTAACTCCTCAACGGAGTTTATTAGATGGTAAAGGACGCACTGTCAGAATTGTTAAGCCAAATATAGTGACTAAAACTGGCACAGTACATGTGATTGATAGGGTAATGTTTCCTGCTAGTTAATGAGATTTTTGATTTATTCTTTGGCGAACTCTCTAATGAATACTCTAATCAATTCTACGATTAATTCTTGGCTGAGGCATTATTTAAAATCTAGGGATGCCGACCTAGTCTGTTGGTTTTATAGCCACTTAATTAGGGCAACTGGAATGGTTTCTATTTCTATTAGTTTTTAATCTACAATCATCTAACTGGCGTACAACAAAAAGCCCGATACCTAAATGTTAGCGTATCGGGCTTTGTTTGTAGTTTGTTTATAATAAAGCGATTATAAACAACTTGTTATACAGCGTTGCGAGGTTGCTTTCGACAACATCAGACAACATCGTCACGTTTAACATCAAGACTTTCTTTTTCTTTATGACGTTCTTCCCAGTAAGTGGCATTCTTGATACCGAACTTGGCAGGGTTGAAAACAAAGCGTTTGTAACTAGTACCACCGCCCGCTTTCAGCTGTGCTTCATAATCTTTAAGAATATCAAGAGCAGGACGCGCCACAAAGAAGACAATGATAATACCGATAATGTTTAACCAGGCCATTAGACCAACACCCACATCACCTAAGCCCCAGATGTAACCCGATGTATTTAATGCACCGTACGCTACCATAATCATAATAATTACTTTAACGGCAAATAAGCCACCTTTACTGGCCCCTTTACCCATAAAGCGAGTTAAATATGAAATATTAACCTCTGCAATATAGTAGTAGGCGAGTATTGTGGTAAAGGCAAAGAAGAATACAGCGATTGCGATGAATGAATCACCGAAAGTACCATACACAGACTCCATTGCCATTTGGGTAAATGAGGGAGAGCTAATAGCCGTATCGGCGGCAACATTTTGCACGATGAATTGGCCGTCTGGTAAACTACCCTGAATGTTGTACATGCCGGTTGATAGAATCATAAAGGCTGTTGCAGAACAAACTAATAAGGTATCTACATAAACTGAGAATGCCTGAACCAATCCTTGCTGTGCAGGATGGTCGACAGCAGCAGCGGCAGCAGCATGAGGGCCTGTACCTTGTCCTGCTTCGTTAGAGTAAACACCACGTTTAACACCCCAACCAATAGCTGCACCAAAGCCTGCTTGTGCAGTAAATGCATCGCCAATAATCATACCAAATACTTCGGGCACTTTACTGAAGTTGGTAAACATGATCAATAAGGCAAGGATGATATAACCCAGTGCCATAAACGGAACAGCATACTCAGTGAATCGAGCAATACGCTTAATACCACCGAATATAATAAAACCAAGAACCACAAGGATAATACCTAGTGCATAAATACGGGTTGAACCCACATCCATACCCATGATGTTCATCATAGAACCTTCACCAGCTACCTGCGCAACGGCATTAACAACACCATTGGCCTGTACGCCAGGCAAGAAGATACCACAAGCGATAATTGATGAAATGGCGAATAAAATCCCATACCATTTTTGACCCAATGCCTTCTCAAAATAGTAAGCTGGGCCACCACGGTATTCGCCAGTGACAACATCACGCTCTTTATAAATTTGACCGAGTGTTGATTCAACGTATGCAGTAGAAGCACCTAAGAAGGCAACAACCCACATCCAAAACACCGCACCAGGACCACCAAAGCCAATAGCAGCAGCAACACCAGCGATGTTACCCATACCTACCCGGCCCGCTAACGAAACCGCTAACGCCTGAAATGATGAAATGCCATCATTGTCAGGTTTACCTTTGAATAAAAGCCTAAACATTTCTTTGAAAAGACGCACTTGTACAAACCGCGTCATGATTGAGTAAAATAAACCAGCACCCAGACACAGATAGATCAGTGCGGGGCTCCAGATAATATTGTTTAAAGCACTAACAATGCCTTCCATAGTGAATCTTCCTAATATAGATAAAACTGAGATGCTTGTTCCTAACTCAGTTTTTTTTGAAGGGTTTAGAATGCATACAAGGCTTATTTGATTAAACGAATTTCTCACTCAAATAATTAAATAAGCAATAATGATTAAGACACGCATTTTAATAAGACTAACTCTATAATGTAACTATATATAGTCAAATGTTACGTTAACGTATGCCTTAGTAACTGCAATTTGCCATAAAAAAAATGTAATTACTAGCTTAATTTTTGCGCTTGCTGTCATTATTTTCACTATTTATGCTCAACAAATGTGGTTTTTATAAAATTTTTCATAGCTGATGGGCACAATAAAAGGTTGTAATTAGGTAACAATAATTGGTATTAATAGCGGTCAATCCTATTAAGACTGTACAATTAGCACAAATACACTTTAGCAATTATTAAATATGAAAATTTTTATTGAGTTTTTATGCGATTATTGATGAAGTATTGAATTAAATTAATTATTACTGACTTATTTGTATAGTCATATTTATAATGTTTAAATTTTAGGAGAAATGTTTATGTCACGTCAATCTATTTTGAAACCATTGTTTTTATCCGTTGTTATGGGTATCTCATCTGTCAGTCTGACAGGCTGTGGTTATAATAACTTACAAGCGCAAGATGAGCAGGTTACGGCGGCATGGTCTGAAGTAGTCAACCAATACCAACGCCGTGATGATTTGGTTCCAAATTTAGTTAAAGTAGTTAAGCAATATGCTGACCAAGAACAAGAGGTATTTACCGAAGTGGCTGCCGCACGCTCTAGAGCAGGTAGTATTCAGTTAACCCCAGAGGTGTTAAATGACCCTGAAGCGATGGCAAATTATCAAGCGGCTCAGGCAGAAATGACCGGTGCATTGTCACGATTAATGGCTGTTTCAGAACGTTATCCAGAGCTTAAATCAGATAAGTTGTTCCAAGATTTACAAGCTCAGTTAGAAGGTACTGAAAACCGTATTACTGTGGCACGTAACCGTTATATTCAAGAAGTGCAAGGCTACAATACGACCGTTCGCCAATTCCCAACCAATATTACTGCTAAAGTATTTGGCATGGATGTTAAGCCTAACTTTAGTGTTGAAGACGAAGCAGCCATTTCTACAGCACCCACAGTTGATTTTGGCGACTCTGCTGAAGCCACTGCCCAGTAGAGCTCTTGTGATAAAGGTCATCAGCTTTAGAGTTTGCAATTAAAATCATCAAAAACGAGTGGTCAAGATATACATGCGAAACTTAAGAAAAAAGGTGTCAGTACTCTTAATTTCAGTACTCTCTAGTAAAGTTGCAGCTCGTAAAGTTGCGCTTATTATAGTTGCAGGTCTCTTAGCAACGCCTTTAAGTTTTGCTGAAAATGAGCGTAACCAGAATCCAAACCAAAATGCCGAAGACTTAATTGCGATTGCCCAAGTTGGCAAAAACAATGAAGCCATAAATGACGCGGTTCTTGGTAATGAGGCTATTAGAGATAACATGCCTCAATTGGGCGAAGCAGTGGGTATGGGCTCTGATAGCCAAGATGGCAATCAAGTAGAATCAGCCCAGCCTACGCCACGCCAATCTACAGCGCAAAGTGTGGATAGTGATAAGCTCATTCTAAATGCACCCGTTGTGGATCAAGCTGAAATATTTAGCCCTCAAGAGAAGCAAATGCTGACTCAGCGCTTAAAGCATCTTTATGATCAGGGCTTAGCTCAAGCTGCCTTAGTAACGGTGCCCTCCACAAATGGCATGGATATTTTTCAATACAGTTTGCAAGTTGCTGACAAGTGGCAACTTGGTGAAGCCGATACAGATGATGGCCTATTGATTTTAGTAGCGGTTAATGACCGTAATATGTATATCCTATCAGGCTATGGGCTTGAAGGTGTACTCCCTGATGCGGTTCTAAATCGTATCATTGATAGTGACATTACCCCCTCATTTAAACAAGGCGACTACGCTGGTGGTCTTATTAAAGGCATAAATAGAATAGAGGAAAGGTTGGTTGCTGATCCTGAAGTATTGGCTCAGTCTGATGCCATTGCTAAAGAGAGAGCTGAAAGTGGGGCTAGTAACGCCGATTCTCCCTCTGTATTTGGCACCTTTATTATTGCCTTGATTGGTGGTATTTTCTTAACCTCAGTTTTTGGTCGTATTCTAGGCTCACTATTCGCTACTGGTGGATTCGTTGCTATATCATTGGCAACAGGTGGTAGTCTTTTAATGACGATTTTCATGGCCGTATTTTTATGGATGTTTCTATCAGCACGTAGCTCTGGTGGTGGAAAAGGAGGTAAAGGCGGAAAAGGTGGCCGTGGGGGCGGCATTGTATTTGTGCCTGGTGGCGGTTTTGGTGGTAGTGGCGGCGGCTTCGGCGGCGGAGGTTTTGGTGGTGGCGGCTTCGGTGGCGGTGGTGGTGGCTTCGGCGGCGGCGGTGCTGGCGGATCGTGGTAAGCTGACCAAAATTTCGCTTAAATGATTCTGAAATTTATTAATTATAATAATTACATATAATAATCGCACTTTCTCACATTATTTATAAGGGAGGGGATAATGTTCAACCCTGATGCTGTCTATTTTGAATGCTATAGCCTCCCTAAACTTTATATTAGTCTTAAAAGCTTTGAGGTACGACGACATGCAACATCATGCCAAATCTGACGCATCATCTACTAGCTCAGTCGCACACCCCAATGTGGCAGAAGGTCATACCGCCATCAGTAAACCAAGCTTTGCCAGATGGTGGCGTCAAGCTAAATTTGTACCCATCATTCATAATCGCTGGTTAACAGATGACGTGCGTTCCCGTTTAACTCAGAAGGTAACACAGGCAGAGATGGGGCATCGAGGTGAGGTGTTTTTAGTCATTGAAAATAGCTTACCTATTAATATGGCTTACCATATTAATGCACGCGAACGGGCAATCGATTTATTTAGTGTTTATCGTGTATGGGATACCGAAGAGAATACGGGTGTGCTGGTATATGTTAATGTATGCGAGCATGCTCTAGAAATTGTAGCAGACCGTGGGATCAATGCTCAAGTGAGCCATACAGTTTGGCGGGCAATGTGTGATAAAGCACTCGCAGGCATGTCTAAAGGTAAGATGGAGGAGAGCTTAGCGTGCTTAATCGATGAGATTGGTTTATTACTACGACAGCATTATTACTTAGAGCACGATCCAGAAGGTAATGAATTGTCTGATACAGTGGTATTTTTAAAATAGTAGTCTGTTAAGTGGGTGTTCTAGTATATCTTATTGAAAACGGTTTTTATTGAAAACGATTATGTTCACTTTATTTGATTATTTCTTGGTTTAGCGCTTAATTATTCTGCTTAATTCTCCCATGATTTATCATGTCGCTATGATCTGATCGACCAGTTTGGGCAAAACCTCTCCTGCTTTACCAGTAATAACAATATCAATAAGTGGGCTTTGAGTCGGGTTTAAATTCACTTCAATGATTTTAGCACCATTTTGTTTTGCAAGTTGTGCCAAACCAGCCGCAGGATAGACCAAGCTTGATGTACCAATACTGATGAAAATATCACATTTTTCACTGGTAATTTCGGCGTGTTGCCACTCGCTTTGGGGTAACATTTCGCCAAACCAAACTATATCTGGACGGATGTAACCCTTACATAATGTACACGTTATAAGTGATGATTGCTGAGAATCTATAGAATCTATAGAATCTATAGAATCTGTATAAGGTGTATCACATTGGCTACATTTGTTGCGCCATAAATGCCCATGCAAATGAGTCGCTTGGCTCCCTGCTTGTTCGTGCAAGTCATCAACATTCTGAGTAATTAACTCAAGTTTCTTTGAGTGGTTATCTGCCCATTGTTGTAGGTCATTTAAGGCATAATGTGCAGGGTTTGGCCGCTTATCTTTAACTAAGTTACGACGCCATTGATACCAAGACCACACCATTTTAGGATTACGCTCAAAGGCATCAATATTGGCTAAATCTTCAGCACGGTAGTTTTCCCATAGTCCTGTTTGTTTGTCTCTAAATGTTGGAATACCACTCTCTGCAGAAATACCTGCACCTGTGAGAATGCAGATGCGATTTGCTTGGCGTAGCAATTTTACTGCTTGGTCTATCGCTTGAGATATATTGTTATTCATTGCATTATCATTCATTATACTATCAGTCATTTATCACTTATCTATTCAATTGTCTATAAATCAGTCACTTACCTAAAAATTCGATACTGGCCTTAATTAACGCACCCTATTTTACAGTATGTATTGGTAACCCCTGTATTTGAAATCCCTTTATATATAACTGTCTTTAGGTATAAGGATATTTAACAAGGTATCTTACTAGTGGGCAGAGGTTGACAGATATAAAGGTATCGAGATAATTTGGTATCAAATATATCATACCCTTATTCGCTATTTAATTAAGAACTTGTATTCATCAGCTAAAGCTAGGGTGTTTTTAGAAAAATAAAACAATACGAGGCACCATTAAGTTAAAAGCGCGGGTTGAATAGTCATTCTATTTAATCCTAATTTTAATGAAGTAGTGGCTTATTTTAGGCAAAATAGCCAATAGCGGTTTGTGAATACAGGTACTAAGTATAGTCTATCAAGGTATGTATAAGTCATACTGGATAAATGAATACGGTAAACCTCAGGAGGATATATGAACCAAACTTATAGTGGGATGATGTTACTTGGCATTATTGTTGCATGTGCGTTAGTTTTATTTTTAATTGCAAGTTCAAAAAGATCGAAGCCTGACATGCAAGGCAGCAATAAGACTAAATTAAAAGTTAAGGTCAAAGACAAGGCTATATTCAAGAGTAAGCCAGGGATATTACAGAATTTACCTGATGCAAAGCTGGTTAAGCTTAAAAAGAGAGTGTCAAAGTATTTTCCTGAATTAACCACAAGCTTAAGACAGCATCATTTGATCATAGAGTATCAATCAAAAAAAATTGCTATGTTAACGGTGGATAAGACTGCTGCAATCGGTCGTCGCCGTTTAGGTGAGGTTATTGTTATTAATTTTCATGATATACCAAGCGCTGAAGAGTTAAAGATAGAGCTTAAGTTTTAGAGACGAGTAATATTTTATGTCTGAATCATACCTTCCATCTTAAAGCTAGCCGTTTAGTATTAAGGTGTATACCTTCTCATCAATACCACTGTATTTGTTTAAAATACATTTAGGTGTTTTGCTAAAGCTATTAATAAAGTCGATTCGGTTTTGGTAACAGGAAGGGGTTGAGAGAATCACGTCTTACTATCATAACTGGTGCATGTTTAGTGTGGACTAGGTTACCTATCTATATCAATACAAAGTGTTTGATTTGATTTTAGGTTGCTTAAAAGAGGTGTGTCTTTACCGTTAAATGGGTTAGGGTTGCTGCGCCTAAACAAGCATATTTTAGCAACATTATTCGATAGTCATAATTAAATATTACTTTTTGAATGTAAATAATAATAATTATCATTTACATTATTGGTTACTTTATAGATAATATAGCAACATTATTTATAAAGTAATCTGCCACTAATAAGTGATATTTTGTATGAGTACTAAACGTAAATCCATTGAATTAACAAACAACTTAACATTCTCGAAAAACTCTCAAAAGATAAATCCTCAAAAGATAAATCCTCAAAAGAAAATATTTAGCTGCTCTTTACTGAACTTAATGATTAGCACTCTAATGGTGCAAAATGCTTTAGCGGCTACAGGTACAGAATTAAACAATAAGCCTGTTGCCAATTTTGACAAGATTATTGTTATAGCTGAAAAATCAGATGAGGCCACTGAGGCTACAGAAGAAATAATATCTGCTAAGGATATTAGTGATCATCAAATTGAAAGCCAACAAGATTTGGTACGCAATAATACTGAAATTAGTGTGGCTGAAGTAGGGCGGTATGGTAACAAGGGTTATGCCATTCGAGGAGTTGATGGTAACCGAGTCGCTATGACCTTAGATGGCGTTAATCTATCCGATCAACAGATTAATCAAATATTCTCGTCATACTATGATGCTCGATTGCATGTGAGACACTTACGCTAAAATCGAATGATTTCGTAAGACTTTGAAACTAAAAATAAAATGAGGTGTTATAAGTATGATGACAATCTCGCTTACCATTAAAAATAACGAGCTTTGGGAAAATTACCAACTGGAAAAGGCAAATAATAGAATGTTATTTCCAACAGAAGGGGCAAACTTACTAGGCGTTAGTGAGCTTGAGTTAGTTTTGGCCTCTCCTTTTAGTGAGTATATTGGTTCAAATTGTAAAGACGTTTTAATGCAGCTAGAAGGGTTTGGTAACGTTGAAAGCATTGTTCGTAATAAGTTAGCGGTACATGAGAAAATTGGCCTTTATCATAACTTAAAGCTTGGAGAAAAGATGGGGCTTGCGATCAATGTAGGTGGGCTTGACTTGCGTTTCTTTATGAACCAATGGGCGCATGTTTTAGCGGTAAAAGATGAAAGTAAGGCAGATAAGGATACTTCAGCCTCCTATAGCTTTCAATTTTTTGATAAACATGGAAATGCTATTAATAAAGTATTTTTACGAGATACTTCAGAACAGAATTTACAAAAATGGCAGGAGATCGTTTCTGTACAAAAAGCGACTGTAGAAGTAGATGAACTAACACTTGAGCCAGTAAATGAAAATGGCAAAGCGCTATGGCAATATAAAGCGTTAGATGATGATAAGGTAGTAGAGTTACAGACAAAATGGAATCAGTTAACGGATATTCATCAGTTCTATTTCTTATTACAAAAGCTAGATATCGACCGTGCTAGTAGTTATCGTCAAGCCCCACAAGGTATGACTACACAGTTAGGCAAGGGAGCACTTGAGAGTATGTTGTTGGCAGTAAAAGAACAAGATTGTCCATTAATGACCTTTGTGGGAAATACTGGTGTGGTACAAATTCAAACTGGGAAAGTGCATAACGTAAAGCGTATGGGAGAATGGATAAATATTTTAGATAAAAAAGAGACCGATTTTACTCTACATCTAAACGATAGTAAATTGGACCAGATATGGTGTATTAGACGACCCACTAAAGACGGTATAGTAACTTGCGTTGAAGGTTTTGATGAATACGGTACCAGCATTATTACTTTTTTTGGTGAGCGTGCTGAGGGCGAGCCTGAGCGTGAAGATTGGCAGAAAATTGTTTCGGGATTAGAAAGAGATAATGGGGTGTCAGTAGAGTAGTAACTTGCTAACCTATACTACTCAAACCTAATCTGCCAGTTGCCCAAAGTGATAAGGGGAATATCAGGTTAGGTTTGAGATTGAAGCTCGTATAAATCAGCCTATAGCGATTGCAGGGATCAACTGTTTTGAGAAAACCTATGAACCTATTAGAAAACCTATGAACCTATGGGGGACTCTTAACGTTTAGAGTGTTAGTGTTTAAAACTGATAATTAACCCCAAGCTTATAAGCACGACCTGGCGCAGGATAGCGACCGACTGGACTGGTATCGATACCGCGGAAGTAATAATCTTCATCAAATAAATTATTGATACCAAACTGAAGCGCCAGTTTTTCATCTTTGCTGTTTTTTAACATTTTTTGAAGGCTTAAATTCCAAAGCATGTAGTCTGGGATTTCGCCTGTGCCTCCATTTATGCTCTCCTTAGTGGTATTGCCATTATCAGCATAGGCTTTAGAATAATAGACGCCAGATAGAGTAGTGGTTAAGTCATTTTTGTCATAGCTGGCGTGCCAACCAAGCTGATGTTTAGAGCTATAGGGCAGCTTGTTACCCTTAAATTCGCCTTCTTCTAAGGTCGCATCTAAATAGTTGTAACTTAGGCCTACATTGAGATTTTTATACTGTTCTGGGGTGTAATCTATGGCGGCCTCTAACCCTTGATGTAGGGTATGTCCGACATTATCAAAGCTTTGCTCGGCACTGTTCCATTGCAGCTGGTCATCAAAGTCAATACGATACAGTCCTAGATTGGCTTGAAGATTGTCAGTGGTGTAACGTGTGCCTAGTTCATAGTTCCAAGCTAATTCGTTGCTTTCTTTGCCTTTACCGCGAATATAGGCTATTTGCGGCGTACGCAGCGACCTTTGCGTATTTCCATATACCGTCCAAATCTGGTCATCAGACTGGATTAAATCATAAGACGCAGTCAGTCCGGGTAACCATTCAGTCGCCGTGTTATCTGTTTTAGTATCATTGCCTAGATCTTCAAAATCCATCTTGGCACGTTCATAGCGAATACCCGGTGTAATTTTTAACCGATCATTCATAAAGCCCATCTCATCACTTACATAAGCGGCCCAAGCGTCTGTTTCAAGATGCCAGTCTCGCGGTGTCGTCGTGGTGTTATCAGCTAATTTAGTCTGTTTTAATTGGTAGTCCACATCCTCATTCACATAACGCATCCCACTAATGAGATGGTGACTGATAGAGTCTGAGTCTCCAAAGTCTATTGAAAACTTAGGTTCAATCCCATAAACATCAAATTCACGAGGCGAGGTTCTAAGCGTATCAGAGGCAATAGCAGGGTCAGCCCAATGGACGCCTTGGTTTTTAAACTGGGAGTTAAATCCCCATTCAAAGTTACGAGTGGCATGATGACCAAATGTGGTTAAATCCAGTACTGCTTGATTGCCTAGATTTAAGTAGTTTTTGTATTTGGCATGCCAGCGTGTCGATTTACCTTGATACGCTTCAAGGGGTCGCTGGGATTGTTGAACATCTTGTTTGTAGGCATCAGGTGATAGTGCCCCCGGCATCTGCGTATCAGCATCATAATATTGTAAAAACCCTTCAAGTTCTTGATTGTCATCAATATACCAAAGAGCCTTTGCTTGCACATTGGTAACCTCGGTATCTGAGTGGTCTCTAAAACTATCACCTTTAATGCCGTTTGCCTCAATTTGTACACCCAAGTCATCGGTCAACCAGCGGCTATGACGAGCATACAAGCTGGTCAATGGCTTACCATTTTCTTCAAAAAGGGTTACATCACTGGAAAGCTCACTATGAGTACCAGATTCTATAGGCTTAGTAATGAGATTAATAACGCCGCCCACATTATTGGGGCCATATTGGGTAGCCGCACCGCCTCGAACCACATCCATACGCTCAATATTGTCTAACGTTGCAGGAAAAATTGATTGTCCTGTATGGCTATAGGGCGCAAGCGTTAAAGGTATGCCATCCATTAAAAACTGAGCTTGACCACTACGGCTGGCATGCAGGCCTCGGATAGAGATATTGGGCAGTACGCCGGTACCTGTTTCATCTTGAACTTTAACACCGGGTACAAATTGCAAGGCGCTATCAATTGAATGACTGGCTGTTTTTTGAATATCCGCTTTATCAAGGACGGTACGATTACCCGCAAACTCTTTGACCTCATTGCTACTTGAGTCTCCTAAAATCTCAGCAGTAACTGTGATTTTATCTAGCATGGTAACTTCTGGTTGAAGGGCTTCTGATTGAGTTGTGGCTTGTTGAAGAACGTTTGATTGGTTTAATAATGGTTGGTTTATTGAATCATTCAACTCTGAATCAGTAGCCTCTAATTCCGTAACGTATGTAGTCATGGGGGCTTTACTGGTATTTAACTCAGCATTACTCTTATAAGTATCAGTATCAGTATCAGTATCAGTATCGGATATCGAAGACGAAGCAATATCTGCCAAGCTCTGTTGATAGGCGCACAGTAAAGCTAAGCAAAGTGCTGTTCGTGAGAATTTCTTATTCATATAAGCTCCGAATACCTACTGGTTACTAAATGGAAAGATTAGAAAGAATGACCTATATTAAATCAATAGATTGCAATGTTAAATGATTTTTATTATCATTTTCAATACTAATATTGCTATTATTCATTATTTGCTAGTTTTATAAACTACTTGAAGAGATTATATGACTCACTATTCAGTAAGAGCGCACACACGTACGCTACGTAACTCATGTTTTTATCCTATTTTGACCGCAAGCTTTATATTACCATTGAGCCAACAAGTGATGGCTCAGGAAGGTATGACAACGAGTCAGCAAATACAAGAGCAAACACAGCCATTGCCAGTAACACAATTAGATAAGATTGATGTCGTTGCCAAAGCCTATGAAGGCTATGCAGAATATGCCCCAACCTCAGGCACTAAAACGGATACAGAATGGCTAGAGGTACCGCAATCGGTGTCGGTGGTCACGAAAACGGAGCTTGAAGATAGAGGGGCAGTACGCGTTTTGGATGCTATGAAAGGCGTTGCTGGACTGAGTAATACATTAGGAGAGGGTAGCCGTGATGAGTTTGTATTGCGAGGTTTTAATGGTTTAAATGATATCTATAGCGATGGTATGCGAGATGATGGTAAGTTGCAGTCCTATCGTAGCCTCGCTAATGTGGAGCGTGTTGAAGTCGTCAAAGGGCCAGCAGGGGCTTTATATGGACGGGGGAGTGCCGGCGGTCTCATTAATTTAATAACTAAGAAAGCGACGGGTCAAGAGTTTGATAAAGTACAAGCGCAAATCGGGAGCGATGGATTGGCGGTTGGACGATTAGACAGCTCACATAAGTTATCAGATACGGTAAATGCAAGGCTCAATGCTGAGGTTCGCCGCAGTGACTCGTTTGTCGATGAAGTCGATTCAAAAGATATATTTATTGCACCGACAGTTCGCTGGCAACCCAATGAGCAGCATACTGTGGATGCCTCGGTAGATTTTATGCATCAACGTTTAGTCCCTTATCGCGGGATACCTTCCAAGGACGGAAAACCTATCGATGTGCCGGTCAGTACTTATTATGGCAGTGACAACGATTACCAAGAGTCAGATACGTGGAATGCCAGTATCAATCATGAGTTTGATATTAAAGATAATGTAAAGCTGACCAACCGAGCCTCGTATAGCCATATTGAATTAGAGCAAAAGGGCACTCGTCAAGCGTCTGGTGACATAGTTGATAATAAAGTAGCACAAACGGTCAATAACTTTGGTTATGACCCAAGAACCACGACCACCCTTCAGTCAGAGCTAGCGTGGCAACTGGATAACCATGAGCTATTATTTGGCGCGGATTTTAATAAGATTGATATTGATTTAACACTGGCAACGCTAAAAGACTTGCCTCCTAAAAACATTGACAACCCACAGCATGGCAATACACCAAATCCAGGGTTTCCAGCCTTTCGCGATAATAGCACCCAAAGCGTCGGTTTTTTTGCACAAGATGTCTTTCATATCGGTAACTGGTCACTACTAGGGAATGTTCGTTATGATGATTTTAAACTCGAACAAACCTTTAAAGGTAAAGATAGTGAGCTTAAAGAGGATAAATTAAGCTACCGTGCAGGTGCGGTATATAACTTCAATGACACCACGTCAGCATATGCGACTGTAGCACGCTCATGGCAGCTGCCTTATGCCGGGATTTATATCAATCCTAACCTTGCCGCACTATATCAAACGGATTTAAAAGAGCTGGGCATTAAGTCTTATCTGAACAACGACAACATTATGCTAAATGCCTCGGTTTATCGTATCGATAAAGAAGACCCTAAAACCAACGAGCGTCGTGAGGTAACCGATAAAGATGAGTTTCGTCATCAAGGGTTAGAACTTGAAGCACGGGGTAAAATTAATGATAACTGGGACGTCTCTGTCGGATATAGCTATCTTGATGCAGAAGACAAAAAAACAGGATTAACACCCAATGAGGTACCAAAAAACACGTTCTCACTGTGGACGGCGTATCAACCCACTGACCAGTGGCGAGTAGGCGGCGGCGTCAACTATGTAAGTGACCGTTATGTCGGTGATAATGAGGCAGTGACGTTAGATGACTATACGACAGTCGATTTGATGACCGCCTATAGCGTCGGCCCACACAATATCCAATTAAATCTAAATAACGCTTTTGATAAAGAATATGCTCTGGGCGCAACCAATGGCATTGCTGGTAAAAATCAAATTGGTATGGGCGCGCCGCGTACGTGGTTGCTGACCTATAACTATGAATTTTAATGAGAGCTATGAGTTCAAAAAGAGCCTAATGAAGTCAAAATGCCTTAAAAAGTCTTCCTATATATAAGTCTGTTTATAAGGGTTTAACATGCAAAAATATCTAAAACTGACTACCTTGCTACCGCTTATTATTATCGCAGTCATTATCATTGGTGGCGGACTTTTTATTGTGAGTCAAAAAGATAAGCAGACTAATAGCCAATCAAATAGCCAATCAAATAGCCAATCAAATAGCCAGTCAAATAGCCAGTCAAAGTCGGTCACAGAAAATAACGAATTAGCAGAACACTTTGATGCCAGCCTACCTGAGGCTTCTATCAATGTGACTTTATTGTCAGAATCACAAATAAGTGAGCAGCTACCTAACCTTGAGAGATATCCTACTGACCCTAAACGTATCGTAGCGATGGAGTACTCTTTTTTAGGCGACTTAATGGCAGTTGGATTAACTCCAATTGGTATTGCTGATGACAATAAACCTGAAACAATTATTCCTGAATTTTCAGAACATTTGGGCACTTATTCCTCAGTGGGGTCTCGTTACCAGCCCAGTTTAGAGGCAATAGCTGATCTAAAACCGGACTTGATTATTGCTGATAAAGAGCGTCATTCAGTCATCGAAGACAGTCTAAATCAAATAGCACCAGCGGTTATCTTAAAAAGTCGCGGCGAGACATATGAAGAAAACTTACAAACGGCGCAGTTGGTAGGTCATCTAGTGCATCAGGATGAAAAAATGACTCAAGCGATTGAGTCGCACTTACACCATCTTAGTCAGATAAAAGCCAAACTCACTGCAACGCCTATGAGGGATAAAAGGGTGCAATTTGCTATTATTTCCGATAAAGGCATGTGGTTACATGGCCCTAGCTCTTATGCAGGCAGCTTACTTACCCAGCTTGGTATTAAAAGCCCTATACCAAATCAGACTCAGCAAGCCTATATTCCAACAAGTTTAGAGCAGCTAGTGGCAGCAGATCCAGATTGGCTATTAATCGGTCGTTACAATGACCATACCGCATTTGATGATTGGAAAACCTCGCCTTTATTCCAGCAGCTTACTGCAGTTAAAAATAATCAGGTGATTGAAGTTGATCCCAATTATTGGGCTTTAAATCGTAGTATGCAATCCGCTGAGCATATTGCCAATAAGGTGCTAGAGATTGCGAAGTAAGATAAATAAAAAACATTTTAATGGCACCCATAACACGATAAAGCATACCCTTATATGGGGTGCGCTATTTGTAATATTACTGGTCGGCATTGGTCAGGGTCTCACGGTGTACTCTGAGTTTGACTTGTCGCTCAGTCAGCTGGTAGCCCATCTTTTAAGTGCAGAGGGGGATAACAACTTAAGCGTTGCCATGCAGTTGATTATCGAGCTTCGGGTACCTAGGGTCGTGACCGCTATTTTTGTGGGTGCGAACTTAGCCTTGGCAGGTTTGCTGATGCAGGTTATGACCAGAAACACGCTTGCCTCGCCAGCTGTACTGGGTATCAATTCAGGTGCGGCTTGTGTCGTCGCCTTATCCTCGATCGGTATAGGATTTGCTTGGCTATCCTCTACCTATTTGCAAGCAATGATTGGCGCCATTATTGCCAGCTTCTTGGTAGCTATGTTGGCCGGTTATTTTTCCAAAGGACGTGCCAATCCAGTGCGTCTTATCTTATCTGGCGTTGCTATTAATGCCCTGCTTATTGGTATCACTAGGGCGGCGCTAATTATGACGGATGAGCAGGCTTATGGCGTGCTTTATTGGTTAGCCGGCTCAATTGCTAATAGTAATTGGGAGTCATTACCGCCTTTGGTTATTATTTCACTGCTCGCTATTGGCTGTACAGTATGGATATCTCCTAAGCTTAATGTGCTGGTATTGGGGGATGATGTGGCAAAAAGCTTGGGTGTAAACTTAATCAGGCTGCAATGGATTTGCGCACTTTTAATTATCTCACTATCTGCGATTAGCGTGGCGGTAGCCGGTCCGATCGCCTTTGTCGGTCTTATTATTCCTCATGTCGCAAAGCGGTTATTGGGTCTTATATCACGGATATCCTATAACGTCCTAGTGCCTCTTACGGCTCTCTTAGGCAGTATTTTATTGGTATGGGCGGATGTGTTGTCCCGATCTATTGTTTATCCTGCTGAAACGCCCGTTGGCCTGTTAACGGCACTAATTGGTACGCCGGTCTTTATCGCTTTAGCCTGTCGTAAAAAGATAACACTTTAAGCCAGTGATGCTTTAGTTGTCGTCTCTAGCGCTGCCGGTCGATCATTAGGCATGAGCTAGACAAGAGTTAGGCAGTAGCTAGGTGAAATTTAGATAAGAGTTAGGCAGTAAGCTAAGTAGAAGTTAGGCAGGCCCTAATATCGCTAGTGTCTGTTAAACTTTATTTCCATCAAAAGATGTTTAAATTCATGATTTTACGTGTCCCACACTCACTATAATTAAGTAAAAATAATGACGCTATCAACCACTTCACGCCATTCGAAATCATGGTTTCACTCACATGTTATCGGGATAACGCTGGGTTTCATTATTGCCGCATTACTGGTCTTAGGCGTATGTAGTCTTTTTATTGGCGCAGGACAGATGACGATTGCGCAAGTATTGGGTAGCCTAACACAGGGTTTTGAGGGAAATCGAGACTTTATTATATGGAACCATCGACTACCCAGAACGCTTTTAGCCGGCTTAGTAGGCGCAAGCTTAGGGTTGTCAGGCTGTTTGGTGCAAGCCGTCATTCGTAACCCACTGGCTTCTCCTGATTTAATGGGTATTAGCGCTGGTGCCGGGTTTTGTGCCACTTTACTGCTGGTGCTATTGCCGTCATCACCGACATGGTGGATCTCTGTGGCCGCATTGATTGGCGGTATTCTTGCTTTTAGTATTATTATATTATTGGCCGAAATATCCAAACCAACCCCAGCGAGATTGGCACTCATTGGTGTGGCGATTAGTGCCTTCTTAGGGAGTGGTATTAATTTTTTATTGGTAACTTATCCGGTAGAGATTAATACGGCCATGATATGGCTGACAGGAAGCTTGTGGGGACGTAGCTGGCAACATATACCGCCGTTATTAATCATCTTTAGTGTGTTGTTATTACTGAGTCTTTATTTGGCTTGGCGTTTGGATGTTCTGGGACTCGGTAAACAGACCGCTCAGCACCTCGGAATACGTGTAAAATCGCTTGAGTTTACCGCTTTACTGACGTCAGTTATTATCGCAAGTTTAGCGGTATCGGTTGCAGGCACCGTCAGCTTTATCGGTCTGCTTGCCCCGCATATTGCTAGATTGTTGTTTGGTCATCGCCACCGTATTTTACTGCCTGCATCAGCACTCATTGGCGCTATTATTTTAGTGATAGCTGATATATTGGCGCGTGGACTTTTTGCACCTGTGGAGTTACCTGCTGGCGTATTAACGTCAGTGATTGGGGCGCCATATTTCATATTTTTATTGTCACGTTATCGGGGGTGGTAGTGCTACATACGCAGAATTTACAGCTTGGCTATGATGCTCAATCATCAATTATTAAGAAGCTATCGCTAGATTTGCCAGAAAATAAGGTCATTGGTCTGATTGGGCCCAATGGCTGCGGTAAATCTACCTTACTTAAAGGCTTATGTGGTCTACTTTCTGCCCAGTCAGGTGAGGTATTCTTATATGACAAACCTTTAACGGAGCTGTCGAGCAATGAGATTGCAAAAAATATATCTGTATTACCACAAACTCAAGTAGTGCCTGAGGGCTTAACTGTGCGTCAGCTAGTTGAATATGGCAGAACGCCTTATTTGTCGCATTGGGGCAGGCTAAGTGATAATGACCACTTTATTGTTGATGCGGTCATGGCAGAGATGACCATTCAACCGTTGGCTGATAAGCCGCTGGATGCGTTATCTGGTGGTCAGCGTCAACGAGTTTGGATAGCGATGATATTGGCACAGGATACCAATATTATAATGCTTGATGAGCCGACTACCTTTCTAGATATCTCCTATCAGATCGAGCTTATGAAGCAGATGCGAGCACTAAAAGAAAAAGGGAAAAGTATTATTGTGGTGCTGCATGACTTAAATCAAGCGGCGCGCTATTGTGATTGGCTAGTGGTCTTAAAGTCGGGTAAAGTAAAGCAGATCGGAACGCCAAAGCAAGTGATGACAGAGCAGATGCTTGCTGAGGTATTTGAGGTGAAGGGGAAAATTATTGATGATCCTATATCAGGGTCGCCAATGGCCGTTTACTTTTGAGCATTTAGATTGCAATAGAGGGTGCAGATATTAGTTCTGATAGAGGTGGAATTGAAAAAAAATGGTGCGCCTGGCGGGAATCGAACCCACGACCCTCGGCTTCGGAGACCGATACTCTAATCCAACTGAGCTACAGGCGCATATATTATTGCGGTTTTTAAATCGTCTATGACTCATATAGATATGAATAAACCAAGTTTACATAAATTTAGTAAATGTCATAGATAACTTGAGCCCGCTAGTCTATCAAAAACCATTAAAAAAACCAATGTTATTACTTCTAATAAATGGCGTAGAGTCATGTATTTTGTTACATTACTACTTATTAATACCAATTAAAGCGTATTAAATGTTAAAAAAATTGCTATTTGTCCTGAGAGTCACTATTCAAACATGGCTTTTAACCCTGTTTTTCCCTTATAATAATAAGGAAAAGAATTTCTCACTAATTTAGTTATTAATAAATTAGAACAATTCATCAATCATACACGACTATTTAAGCCCACTTAGCCAATATCACGCCATAGTGGCTTAGGTATGTCGCTCTAAAAAGAGATTGTGACGCATGAAAAAAATCGTGATGTTATCCGCTGCCGCCATCCTTGGTCTATCAAGTATTTCTTTTAGCCAAGCTGAAGACGTCATTGATCCTAATGCTGAAGCAGTAGCAATGACTGCTAATACTGCTGAAGGTGCCGATTCTGCAGATTCAGATGCAGAAAATACTGATGCTACAAATACTGATACTGAAAACCCAGAAGCAGAAGATGCCACTGCTGAAGACGGGGAGGCGGCTGAAGCACCGGCTCAACCTGTTGAAGAAGAGCCTATTCCACAAGACACACCACAAGTTCAAAAGTTAGTGGCTTTATACCCTAAGCTTGTACAGCGTATTCAGCCTTATGGTAAAGTCTGTTTTCAAGGTGAAGAATGTGATATAACGGTTATGTCTTCGGGTGGATCTGCTAATGGTGAACCTCGAGATGGTAAAGCAGTGTACGATGCAGTATGTCAAACGTGTCATGCTACAGGCTTGATTGGTGCTCCAAAAATAGGCGATGCAGGGGCGTGGGGTCCTCGTATTGCAAAAGGTACTGATACCCTTCACGAGCATGCAATTAATGGTTTTAATGCAATGCCAGCTAAAGGCGGGGCAGATATTCCAGACGAAGAAGTGATCAATGCGGTTGATTACATGGTTTCTCAATCCAGCTAACACCTATTTTGACGGAACGTGAATGATTAGCTTTTTAACTTAAATTTTATCAGGTTAGTAGGTCATTCATAAATGAGTTAGTAACGATAAGGTTGTTAACAAAAAGACGCTTACCTTTAATTAAGGTGGGCGTTTTTTATTTAGTTATTGTGAAATAGAAGCGATGGTTTAAAAGCCAATTCAAAAGCCAGCTAATTTAAAAGTCAGTTAATTTGAAAGTAACCTTTACCTTTATTGATATAAAAATATAGTTATATAGATTCTGGTATAGGTTTTACACAGATTATAAGGGCTAGAAAAATCGACTGATACTGCCACTTTTAGGCCTCTAAATGCACATTTAGGAAAGGCAGAGCCTGCCATTATCTTATATGAATTGAAAATATATGGATGAAAATCGTCAAAATGGCAACTTATCAAACTGTTGATTAACTGTGTTTAAATTTAAATTTTTACCACCATAATAAACGGTAGCCATACATTCATTAAAAACTCATACTTAAAAGTTGTGACTCTATGACAAATTTAACCCCTGCTTTGCAAATTGACAATTTATCTAAAGTTTATAGCAACGGCTTTACTGCATTAAAAAACGTAAGCTTAATGGTGCCACAAGGGGGATTTTTTGCTTTACTTGGTCCAAATGGCGCTGGCAAGTCAACTATGATTGGTATTATTAGCTCTTTATTTAAACCTACTGAGGGAAGTGTGAAGATTTTTGGCACTGATTTGCTAGAAAACCCTTCTGTTGCCAAGCAATATCTTGGTGTTGTACCTCAAGAGTTTAATTTTAATCAGTTTGAAAAAGTGCAGGATATCTTGATAACGCAAGCAGGTTTTTTTGGTATTCCTGCTAAAGAATCTAGACCTCGTGCAAAAAAACTATTATCCGCACTTGGCCTTTGGGACAAACGAGACAACAAAGCTCGTGAACTGTCTGGAGGAATGAAAAGACGACTTATGATTGCACGCGCATTGATTCATAAGCCTAAGTTACTTATTTTGGACGAACCAACGGCTGGGGTAGATATCGAACTACGCCGCTCAATGTGGGAGTTCATGCAGCAAATAAATGAAGAAGAAAATACCACCATTATATTAACCACGCACTACCTTGAAGAAGCTGAGCAGTTATGTCGTCGTATTGCGATTCTAGATCATGGCGAAATTCGTATTAATACTGAAATGAAAGATTTGCTCGCTCAACTCTCAATCGAAACGTTCGTTTTTGACTTAGATTCTCCTTTAACCACGTCATTAAATATTGATGATGTGACTGATGTTAAACAGCCCGATGACTTGACGCTTGAGGTAACCCTGACGGAAGGGCAATCATTAAATGGTGTTTTTGCCCAATTAAACCAGCGCGGTATTGAAGTCTCGAGTATGCGAAATAAAGCCAACCGACTAGAGGAGCTGTTTATGCGTTTAGTTGAGAAAGGTATTGATAAAAAAGACAGCATGAAGGAGGCAGGATTATGAGCAGCCCAATCAAAGCGACCTCAGAAAATCAGGGATTAACGCTTGCTCAAAAGTGGATTGCCTTTCGCACAATTCTACTAAAAGAAGTGCGGCGTATTTTGCGTATTTGGCCACAAACCTTGCTGCCTCCAGTGATTACTATGAGCTTGTATTTTGTCATTTTTGGTAAGATGATTGGCTCTCGTGTCGGCGAGATGGGCGGCGTTCCCTACATGCAGTTTATCGTGCCGGGCCTCATCATGATGTCGGTAATTACTAACAGCTACTCTAATGTGGTATCCAGCTTCTTTAGCGCTAAGTTTCATGGCAGTATCGATGAGTTGTTGGTTTCTCCCGTCTCTAAACATTCAATTTTATTGGGCTATATTGGTGGTGGAATATTCCGTGGTTTAGCTATTGCCATCATCGTATCAATAGTAGCGCTGTTTTTTACTGAGCTGGGCATTAAAAATCTGCTGGTAACCATATGTTCAGTGATTGGAACATCGGTTCTTTTTTCATTGGGCGGCTTTATTAATGCGGTTTTTGCACGCTCGTTTGATGATATCTCGATAATTCCCAGCTTTGTTTTAACACCTTTAACTTATCTTGGCGGGGTGTTTTATTCACTAGAAAACCTATCTCCATTTTGGCAGAACCTGTCACTTTTGAATCCAATCGTTTATATGGTTAACTCGTTTCGATATGGTATTTTAGGTTATTCTGATGTGAATGTTTGGTATTCTATGGCCGCAATTTTCGCATTTTGTCTGCTATTTTATATGCTGGCTTACCATTTACTTGAAGATGGCTCTCGCCTTAGACTTTAATTATGAATGATGTTTAATGAATTCCATACCGTAGTCTACTAGCTCATGATAAAATGCCATGGGCTTATTTGGGATTAGCGACCTTCAAAACCCTTAAAATAACCAGTGGAGAGTCAATGAGTATTCATGGCGTACTTGGCGAAACAACCCGTTATCCAAAGACATACCAACCCGACACTTTATATCCAATCCCACGAACACTCGGTCGTGATGCTGTCTCTCAAAGTCTAGCCGCCTGCTTTAATGCTGAGCAGACAGCGGATCTTAGTGTGGGTTATGATTGGTGGCATGCCTTTGAGGTGTCGTGGTTAAATTTACACGGTGTCTCTCAAGTGGCGATGGCCCGATTTAGTATTCCAGCCAATTCGCCTAATATTATTGAATCAAAATCTTTAAAACTTTATCTAAACAGCCTTAATTTTACTGAATTTGAAAGTTTAAAAGAGGTTGAGGGTGTTATTGCTAAAGATCTTTCGATGTGTGCAGGTAGCACGGTAGAGGTGTCGCTATATAAACTAAATGATCTGAATGTGTCATCTGGTTTAATGATAGATACCCCATTAGGACGCTGTATTGATGGGGCGTTGGATAACTTATCGCAAAAACTACCTATTCTACAACATCCTGATGCAAGTTTACTGGTTGAGGTACGAGATAATAAGACTCAGCAAGTTAAAGACGAGGCAGCCAGCTCGCACTCAGCCAGAGATGATATGTCAGAAAAAGACTATCAACTTTATTCAAATTTATTACGCAGTAATTGCCCTGTTACCAATCAGCCCGACTGGGGCACACTGGCAATCGAAATGACAACTAAAACGGCAGTGAATAAGGCCAATATACTTAGTTATATTTTAAGTTATCGACAGCATAATGGGTTTCATGAGCAGTGTGTTGAGCAAATATTTGCTGATCTATATCAGTACTTTGAACCCTCTAAGCTAATGGTTAGAGCATGGTACACTAGGCGTGGGGGTATCGATATTAACCCATGTAGAGTCAGCGATTTAAGCTTATTACCTAAGCCAAGTCGTTTGATTCGCCAGTAGTTCAATATAAGGGTAGTGGGACGATTAAAGAGGAGAAACTCTATAGTCATAGTAATTCTGAATGATTACCCTTAATCTAACTAAGCATATGTCCAAATAGATTCCGTTAACTCATCATTCTGTCAGACTTTACAATGCTTTGTTAGTGACAACTGAATAATGTCTTAAATTAAATGATTAATAAATTTATGGTTATGTATGAATTAAATTTTATTGACATAACGGCTAAAACCCACGATTATAGTGTTTAATACAGTCAGTTAATTCGCTCTATCGAGATGAGTTGACTTTAAAGTAGTCATTACGGCAAGATTACCGTCTGCCCAATAATGTCTATTTTGATGTGAGGGATAAAACAGTCAAGCAGAGTTTATGCTTGTCTATTTATTCTAGGACTTACCGGTCTACAATGACTAAATAATCAATCTTCTTTTATGTCTTCTCAAAGGTTGATGAGTATAATATTCTTATACTTTTTAGTAGAGGTGCAGTTTTGGGATGGGAGAGCATTAATGCTCATCTAACTTGATAATGTCAAATGCACACTATTACTATTTTGATAATGCCTTGCCGTTCGAGCAAGTGCCTCAGTTTAGTCACTGTCTGCTTAAAGTCTTTTTTCACATCGCAAATGCGTGCTGAGACTCTATTACTGTGTCTTGAAGATTGTTGATTAACGTTTAGAGTGAATGACCGGTTTTTGTCATTGTGAATTGTTTTCATTGTGATAAACACTGACCCATCACTTCCTAGCATATTAATTCAAGGTTAAATGCTAAGGTTAACGTTATTTCGATACAATTTTAAATAGCCAATAATTTTAAATAGCCAATATAGCTAATATAACATCCCGCAATCAAAAAGGTGATGACAGTGACACAAACAACCCAAAGCCCTAATATGACAGGCGACCCCCAAAATCAGCACTTAGCAGTGCATTTTGGTAAAAAGCGCGAGCTACTTGAAGATGGTGATAAGCCAATGATGCTCTCTGGTGGAGAGCTACTTGTCCAGTCTTTAATCGATGAAGGCGTAGAGTATATTTTTGGCTATCCAGGCGGTGCAGTATTGCACATCTATGATGCCTTGTTTAAACAAGATGCGATTGAGCATTTATTAGTCCGCCACGAACAGGCCGCAGGACACATGGCAGATGCTTATTCACGTGTTACGGGTAAAACGGGTGTTGTCTTAGCAACCTCTGGTCCTGGTGCAACCAATACTGTAACTGCGATTGCCACTGCCTTTATGGACTCAATTCCAATGGTCGTTATCGCAGGACAGGTACCGCGAAACTTAATTGGCGATGATGCGTTCCAAGAAACGGATATGGTTGGTGTATCTCGTCCAATCGTAAAACATAGCTTTCAGGTTCGTCATGCTAGTGAAATTCCTGGCATTATTAAAAAAGCGTTTTATTTAGCGGAGTCAGGTCGTCCCGGCCCTGTCGTTATTGATGTGCCAAAAGACACCACGGCGCCGCATGAAAAATTTGAATATAACTATCCTGATTCTGTATATATGCGTTCCTACCAGCCTTCGGTTAGAGGTCATAGTGGACAAATCAAAAAGGCGGTAGAAACACTGCTTGGTGCCAAGCGTCCTATCATTTATGCAGGCGGTGGTGTGATTTTGAGTGAAGCGCATGAGCAGTTAACTCAGCTTGCTCATAAGTTGAACTTACCTGTTACTAACACACTGATGGGTTTGGGCGGATTCCCAGGTTCTGATCGTCAGTTTTTAGGTATGTTAGGCATGCATGGTACTTATGAAGCGAATATGACCATGCACCATGCTGATGTCATCTTAGCAGTTGGGGCACGTTTTGATGACCGCGTAACCAATAACGTTAATAAATTCTGTCCTGATGCCAACATTATTCATATAGATGTAGACCCTGCATCAATTTCAAAAACTATTAATTCGCACATCCCGATTGTTGGTGATGTTAAAGCTGTATTAACAGAAATGCTGTCCTTACTAGAAGGCGACGATAAGCAGTTGGATCAACCTACTTTGCATGATTGGTGGTCTCAAATTAACGAATGGCGCAAACGCCATGGTCTACGTTATGATACCAGTACTGACAATGGCATGAAGCCACAAGCAGTGGTTGAGATGTTATATAAGCTAACCAATGGTAAAGCCATTATTACCAGTGATGTGGGTCAACATCAAATGTTTGCTGCTTTATATTATAAGTATGATGAACCTCGCCAATGGCTGAATTCTGGTGGCTTAGGTACTATGGGTGTTGGTTTGCCTTATGCCATGGCGGCGAAACTTGCTTGTCCAGAGCGTGACGTGGTATGTATCACCGGTGAAGGTTCAATTCAGATGAATATTCAAGAGCTTTCTACTTGTTTTCAATATGATTTACCCGTTAAGATTTTAAATCTTAATAATGCCCAGTTAGGCATGGTTAGTCAGTGGCAAGACATGTTATATGAAGGCCGCCATGCGCACTCTTATATGGAGTCATTACCAGATTTTGTCAAACTGGCTGAAAGTTATGGTCATATGGGGGTTAAAATTACTGACCCTGACAAGCTAGAAGAGCAGTTAGCAGCAGCACTTGCTATCAAAGATAAGCTCGTATTTATTGACGTCATCATTGACCCTGACGAGCATGTTTATCCGATGCAAGTTGCTGGGCAGTCTATGCGTGATATGTGGTTAGCCAAGGGGGAGCGTACCTAATGCAACAACATCTAATCTCTGTACTAATGGAAAACGAGGCAGGTTCGCTATCACGACTTGTTGGGCTGTTCTCTCAGCGGGGCTACAATATTGAAACTTTAAATGTAGCGCCAACTGAAGATGAATCAATTTCTCGGTTGACCTTAAGAACCAATGCAACAGTTGACAAGATCGAGCAGATTACTAAACATCTACACAAGCTTATTGAAGTGGTTAAAGTTATTAACTTAACGCCTAACCCTCATATTGAGCGTGAGCTTATGCTTATTAAAGTTCGTGCGACAGGTAGTGCTCGCGATGAAGTGAAACGCAATGCAGACATTTTTAGGGCACAAATTGTTGATGTTACTGCCAATTTATACACAATTCAAATCGTGGGCGATGAAGCCAAGCTTGATGGATTTATTGAAGTTGTGGGGCGTGACCGTATTTTAGAAGTGGTGCGTTCAGGCGTTATCGGTATATTACGTGGCGAGAAGACATTGAGTGTTTAAATATATTGTGTGTTAAGCGTTAGGCATTAAACGTTGGTGACGTATATTTGATTGAATACCACTCTATAATCATTAATTTAAAAAAAGTTGAATTTCAACGACATTATTTAAAAGGGACTAATTATGAACATTTATTATGACAAAGATTGTGATCTATCCATCATCCAAGCTAAAAAAGTAGCGATTATTGGTTATGGTTCACAAGGTCATGCCCATGCACTAAACTTAAAGGATTCAGGGGTTGATGTCACAGTTGGATTGCGTGAAGGTTCTAGCTCTCGCAAAAAAGCTGAAAATGCAGGTCTTAAGGTTGCGAATGTCGATGATGCGGTAAAAGCTGCTGATGTTGTCATGATTCTAACCCCAGATGAGTTTCAAAAAGACTTGTATGAAAATGAGATCGAGCCGAATATTAAAGAAGGCTCGACGCTTGCTTTTGCGCATGGTTTTGCAATCCACTATAACCAAGTTGTACCACGTAAAGACTTAGACGTTATTATGGTTGCGCCAAAAGCGCCAGGTCATACTGTCCGTAATGAATTTAGCAAAGGCGGTGGTATTCCAGATCTTATAGCAATTTATCAAGATGCCTCAGGTCAAGCAAAGCAAGTGGCCTTATCGTATGCTGCAGGTGTTGGTGGTGGACGCTCAGGTATTATTGAAACCACTTTTAAAGATGAAACAGAAACTGATTTATTTGGTGAGCAAGCGGTTCTCTGCGGTGGCGCTGTAGAACTGGTTAAAATGGGTTTTGAGACGCTAACCGAAGCGGGTTATGCACCCGAAATGGCATACTTTGAATGCTTACATGAGCTTAAGCTTATTGTTGATCTAATGTACGAAGGCGGGATTGCTGATATGAACTATTCAATCAGTAATAATGCTGAGTATGGCGAGTATGTTACGGGTACAGAAATCATTAACGAGCAATCGCGCGAAGCCATGCGCAATGCGCTAAAACGCATTCAGTCTGGCGAATATGCAAAGATGTTTATCACTGAAGGCGCTAGTAACTACCCTTCAATGACGGCACGTCGCCGCAACAATGCTGAACACGAAATCGAAAAAACAGGCGCAAAATTGCGCGCTATGATGCCTTGGATTGGTGGTAACAAGATTATCGATAAAGATAAAAACTAATTTAAATCCTTGGTTTTTATGCCTATGGTTTTGCCGGTAGTTTATCTGGTTTAATTACTATTATGTTATGAATATAAGCCCATATGCTAAATAGTGTATGGGCTTTTTTAAACTCTGTATATCATCACTATAAAAGTAGACATGGTTGAATACCGAACAATTAACTCAATATATACTCAAATACTTTTAAATCAGTGACAGCGTTAGTCTCGTTTAGTCCACACCTTTAGTGGTCAACTGTATTACTTAAATGGGTTGCCTTTTACCTAGGGTCTGTTGAACATTCAAATATTAGGACTGCTGATAGCTAAAATTGTTCCAAACTAGGTGTAAACCGACGATAATGTCTAGACCTTAGCTAGGTTTATAACAACGTTTGGGGCAATTTTAGCATCAGCCCTGTGGGGCAAGGCTATTTTTTGTCAATATATTGCGAAATTTTCTAACTTAGAATGACTAAGCGTCAAAAATCTCCCTGCATATTGCCTAAAAAATCGCCTCCGCCAGTTCCACATTTGAATGTTCAACAGACCCTAGTACCTGAATCAAAGGTATTCGACTATACTGACTCTACTGTAGCTGAAATATAGAACTAGGATGTTTTAAGAAATGATCAATGACATACTCGGACAAATTAGCCATCTGTTATCACAACAGTCTATCTACGTGATATTGAGTGCAGTGGTGGCGGTCATTATTTACATCGAAGGAGAAATGTTAAAAAAAACAAAGGGAAGAATACCAGACTCTAAATTTTTTCATGTTAGCTCAATTGTAGATACGCTATGGTTTTTTGTCTCCATGGCAGTGGTTTATTTTATGGAGCTCAACTCATTAGCGTTAGCCATACCAGCGGCGTACGGCATCTATACGATAGCGGGATGGGCGTATGGTAGTCGTTTGATTCGAGTCAATGGGGTGCCCGATAATCCAAAAGATATAATTATTCCTGCAAAATATATAGCTTTTACCCAATCTTTTGCTATTATTTTTCTGTCATTATGTCTGTTTATATTAGTTTCTCCTTGGCTTATGCCCATTAAAAGTGATTAGAATGCGAATAGTCAAAAAGTGGATTAGCCTATCGATATCTTACAAAATAACATCAAAACTTAACGTTTAAATGTAAAGATAGGATTAGGATTAGCGAGTCAAAGCTGTTATAATGACTTCTAGTAAGTATGTTACTTTTTGAAAATCAGCTTAAAGCTGAATTCAAACATGACTGCAAAACATCGCAGTGGTTTAATTTAGATAATATATATTAAACATGAGGTTTAGGCCAAGCGTTTGATAATCTACCATCTAGTAAAACCAGCTATCATGCTCAACTGATTGATGCATGTGGCATCATGACAATGTTTAATCAATTTTATTATTAGGATAAGTTATGTCAGAACGTGTACAAGGTACTGTTAAGTGGTTCAACGAAGCTAAAGGTTTTGGTTTTATCGCTCAAGACGACGGTGGTCAAGACGTATTTGCTCACTACAGTGCTATTCAAGGCAGTGGTTTTAAAACCCTAGCCGAAGGTCAAAAAGTTAGTTTTGTTTTAGGTCAAGGTCAAAAAGGCCCACAGGCTGAACAAATCGAATCAGCTGAATAATCAGCCATAAGATTTGAATAATAAATTTAGCATGAATTATCTACTTAAAAGATAAAAATGCAGTAAAAAGACAACCAAACGGTTGTCTTTTTTTTATCTATCTATTAAGCCACTATCAGTACCTTTACATTACGTGTACAGGAACTTTGCAGTCGTCAACTTTGTAATCCGTTAATAATGAGTTTTAACTAAGATTGGTAGTTAAGCTTGTGTCAATAAACTAACGTTTGTCTTGACTATACAAAGCTATCCTCACTTTCTGAATAGTGTTGTATAAAACATGACGCTTAATTCACGGCTATAGCTTGACCTTGCTAGATGTCTCACGCAATATAAATAGCCGATTATAAGTAGTTAGACTATTTTTATAAAATAGTAGTACCACTAGCACTGCTCAAAACAAATAGCTTGAATAACTATTACAAAAATAACTATTACAAAGTTTATTTTTATTTTAAGGTTATTTTAATTTAGTAATAATTATTTAAAGTGTTGTAGATGTCATACGATTGCTGGTTGCAATAACCAAAATAAATGGCATTATAAAGAGAAAGAGTAATATATATTAATACGACGCTAAAGCTTATTGGTTTAATCAGTGTCAAATTATAAGTTAACTATAGGTCTCAGAATTCATTAGGTTTTTGAGCTATCTATATTCCGTAGAGTGAAAGTCGCATTTTATAATTCATAACATAAATAAACGAGGAACGTATGAAAGCATTAGTCGCTGTTAAGCGTGTGATTGACTATAACGTGAAGGTTCGTGTTAAAGCAGATAATTCAGCTGTAGATTTAAGCAATACTAAGATGTCTATTAATCCATTTTGTGAAATTGCGGTAGAAGAAGCAGTACGCCTTAAAGAATCAGGTGTAGTAGATGAAGTTATTGTTGTCTCTATTGGCCCAAAAGAATCTCAAGAGCAAATACGTGCCGCACTAGCTTTGGGTGGAGATCGTGGTATTTTAGTTCAAACTGATGAAAAGCCTTATCCTTTACAAGTGGCTAAAATCCTTAAAGGTATCGCAGAGCAAGAAGGTACAGACATTATTTTACTTGGTAAACAAGCTATTGATGATGACAACAACCAAACTGGTCAGATGCTTGCGGCATTAATGGGTATTGGACAAGGCACTTTTGCGTCTGAAGTGAAAGTTGAAGGCGATAAAGTAAACGTCACACGTGAGATTGATGGCGGGTTACAGACGGTTGCTTTAACCTTACCTGCTGTTATTACCACTGACCTACGTCTGAACGAACCACGTTACGCTAAACTGCCTAACATCATGAAAGCGAAGAAGAAGCCTCTTGATGAGAAAACACCAGCTGACTTTGGTGTAGAGATGGCGTCTAAGCAAGAGATTTTGAAAGTAACGCCACCACCTGAGCGTTCTGCTGGTATTAAAGTCAGTTCAGTTGACGAGCTAATCGACAAACTTAGAAACGAAGCAAAAGTTATTTAATACGTTTAATAACTCATTCGTTGCTGATAACTCTAATTAGTATCGTACGTGGTTTAGTCGGCTATATGATGAATGTATAGCTAGCCACTACTGACTATAACAAAAATTTACCACTTCACAATCTTATACCATTATTTGAAAGGATAATATTCTCATGGCAATTTTAGTATATGCAGAACATGATAACGCCGAACTAAAAAAGGCGACCTTAAACACTGTTACCGCTGCGACTCAAATGGGTAATGACATCCATATTCTAGTGGCAGGTTCTGGTTGCAAACCAGTTGCCGAGCAAGCGGCTAAAGTAGCAGGTGTCAGCAAGGTAATTTGCGTGGATAGCCCAGCTTATGAATATCAACTGGCGGAAAACGTAGCACTGTTAGTTAAAGACTTAGCAGGTAATTACAGCCATATTGTTGCACCGGCAACCACTAACGGCAAAAACTTTATGCCACGCGTCGCAGCTCTACTTGATGTTAGTATGCTGACAGACATTATGCAAGTCATCGATGCAAACACATTTGAGCGTCCAATTTATGCCGGTAATGCTTTAGCCACTGTTAAAACTTCTGAAGATAAAGTATTGGTTACCGTACGTACTACGGCTTTTGATCCAGCAGCTGCTGAGGGTGGTTCTGCTGCTATCGAAGAGCTTGACGATACACAAGACGCTGGTAAATCAAGCTTTGTTAGAGAAGAGCTGGCTAAGTCTGATCGTCCAGAGCTCACCTCTGCTGAAATTGTTGTTTCAGGTGGGCGTGCATTGGCAAATGGCGAAAATTTCACAAAATATATTGAGCCTCTAGCTGACAAGCTTGGTGCTGCTATTGGTGCGTCACGAGCTGCTGTAGATGCAGGTTATGTCCCTAATGATATGCAGGTTGGTCAAACTGGTAAGATCGTTGCGCCTAATTTATATATCGCAGCAGGTATTTCTGGCGCTATTCAGCATCTAGCAGGTATGAAAGACTCTAAAGTTATCGTTGCTATTAATAATGATGCAGAAGCACCAATCGCTAGCGTTGCTGATTATTTCTTAGAAGCTGATTTATTTGAAGCTTTACCAGAATTAACTAGCAAGTTGTAATTTATCACTAGAATTTATAGCGTGAATATTACGGATTAAGAGTTTAATTTAGTACTTTTTGGCTGAACGTTAATTTGAAAGCCTTCAATCGATAGATTGGAGGCTTTTTAACATTAATATTTTGTACGCCTATAATTATTTTGTACATCTATAATAATGCTTTGTACGTCTATAATAAGGCAAAGCAGTAGCGAAAAAAAATAGCGCTATCGAGAGGATAGATAATGAAAAATAATGACATCCCAGCAATATGCACAGTTACTGATAAAGAGTACGATTTAAGTTTAATCCAAGATATTGCAGATATCGAGCGGTTGGTACAGCCATTTGACAGTTGGAATGAAAGGATACTCACGGATTTATTAGGTCAGGATATTAATGATTGCTGGGCAGTATTAGACCCTGATTTTCTCGATAATTCAGAACCAACAGTCAAAGATGGAGACGAGGGTAGTGACAAAAACAATATAGATAGTGATAACATGAATAATGAGGACAGTTGTAAAGTTATTGCCTATTGTATTTTTAGTAAGGTCTTTGAAGTTGCTGAAATCTTAAGAATCGGCACGCATCCTGATTTTCAGCGTCAAGGTTATGCTGAGTGGTTGATAAAACTCATTATTAAGCACATGCCTAATAAAGGCATTGAAAAGATATTACTAGAGGTTCGTGAAGACAATACCGCAGCCATCAAGTTATATAAAAAAATGGGATTTAAAGAGTTGCACAGGAGGGTAGGATATTATAAATCCAACAAAGGCTTCAGTGGACACAAGAGCAGTTGTGATGCACTAGTGATGCAATATTTACTAACAGATGAGCACTTAAAACCTCATATTGACAGATTTAATATCTAGTAAGGCAATGACTTCCTCAGCATCTGGTTTAACATCAAATGTAATCCACTTTCCGTTGATAAGTAATTCGATTGGTGTATATTCCACTTTATAGCTCATTTTTTTGACGGTTGGAAGCCAGTAGCCTAAGTACGCATAATCTAGACCAAAGTTTCTAGCGATCTCAATCTGTTTGAGTATGCAGTACACACCAAGACTACGCTTAACATATTCAGAGCTGGTATCAAAAAAAGTATAGATGCTAGATAATCCATCATCTACTTTATCAGTCACTGCAACAGCTATTAATTTGCCATTAGGTTCCCTAACTTCTAGAAACAGACTGTTTACAGGACTATTTACTAAAAATTGCTCAAAGGTACTTAAGCTTGGTGGATACATATCTCCATCAGCATGGCGGCAACTAATATAGTTTTGATAGAGCGCATAATGTTCACTGGTCGCAATACGGCTGTCATGTAGTGTTACGCTAACATCCTCATTTCGCTTTAATACACGTCTAAATCGTCTAGACGGCATAAAGCGGTTAACAGCTACTCTGCTAGAAATACATTGCATACAATGTAAGCAGTTAGGTTTATAAAGGGCATTGCCACTTCGTCTAAACCCGTTGCGGCAGAGGTGACCATATAAATCTTGGTCCATCCGTTCATTGTTATCTAACAGCAAAAAGATAAGCTGTGAGGCACGATCTGGTAGATAAGTGCATAACTTGAGTGGCGAATTATTGAGTTTTGCTGGACTAAAATTATCAAGTGTTAAAATATTTTGATCACGATGGTCCATTTAATTTTTCCGATTTTTTGTCATTATCTTACCTATTTCTTTCTTCTTCAGACTTTAGCGTATTACAGCAAAGACTGTGCTGAATTGTATAATAAGGCAACGTCAAAACGGGTTTGTGAGAAATCATGCCAATCCATAGACTCAGACTCAATGGCATGAGCTAAAAAGTCTAGAAAATCTGGACGCAGCATAATTTTTGCCCCTAGACTTTCAAGATGTGGGTTAGGCAGTTGGCAGTCTATCAATTGCACACCACTTTCTTTACTCAGAACGTTTAAAGCCCAAAATGCGACTTTGGAAGCGTTACTTTGAGTATGAAACATAGACTCGCCAAAATATAGCTGGCCAATTTTTAATCCATATAATCCACCAATCAACTGGTTTTTACTCCAGACTTCAATACTATGTGCATAACCAAGCTCATGCAGCCGAGTGTAGGCCGTTATCATTTGGTCATGAATCCATGTGTCTTCAGAGTAGCTACGAGGCAAACTACAGGCATGAATTACCTCTTTAAAAGACTGATTGATAGACCATTGCCAATCACTCTTTTTTACCAGACGTTGCAGAGATTTCCTAGGTTCAAAAGTAGAGGGGTCTAAAACGCAGCGTGGTTCTGGACACCACCAAGCTATGGGTTCATCTTCATTAAACCAAGGAAATAAACCTTGTGAATAAGCAGATAGTAAGGTTTGCGGAGATAAGTCTCCTCCCATCGCGACAAGCCCACTACCATCCGGATCGGCAGTTAAAGGGTCAGGAAACCGGTAACGACTGATAAATTGGTTCTTTAGTAGTGAATAGTTGGACACAATAAACAGCTCAATTGAATTTAATATCTATTTAAACAAAAAAAAGACACCAATTCTATAAGTTAAATGGGTGTCCTCAAATACAGTATAATCTTATAGCCAATTTACCAGTTAGTTTACAAGTTCATTGGTTTTAAAGTAGACGCATAGGTGTGATCTGTTGCTATCGTTTCGCCAATAGCATCTAGGTATTTTTCAGCATCTAATGCTGCCATACAGCCAGTACCTGCTGAGGTAATGGCTTGTCGATAGACATGGTCAGCCACGTCGCCCGCTGCAAATACACCCTCAATACTGGTTTGCGTAGCGTTACCAGAGAGGCCACTATTGACAATAATATAGCCATCTTTCATCTCTAACTGATTGACAAACATATCTGTATTGGGTTTATGACCAATAGCCACAAAGACTCCCATCACATCAAGCTGCTTGGTACTGCCGTCTTTAGTTGATTCAATGACCAGACCATTTACGCCCATATCATCGCCAACCACTTCTTTTACAGTGTGGTTCCACTCTATAGTTACGTTACCGTTTTTAGCCTTCTCAAAAAGCTTATCTTGTAAAATCTTCTCAGAGCGTAAGCTATCACGGCGATGTACTAGAATAACTTCATCAGCGATATTAGAGAGGTAGAGTGCTTCTTCAACAGCAGTGTTTCCGCCGCCGATTACTGCCACTTTCTGATTTTTGTAGAAGAAACCATCACAAGTTGCACAGGCAGAAACGCCTAAGCCTTTGAAGTTATGTTCAGACTCCAGACCCAAGTATTGAGCTGAGGCACCCGTTGCGATAATCAACGCATCACAAGTATAGCTACCCGCATTGCCTTCAAGTTTGAATGGGCGTTCAGTTAGGGTTACTGCATTGATATGGTCATTGACAATCTCGGTACCAAAACGCTCAGCATGTTCTTTCATGCGCACCATTAAGTCAGGCCCTGTCAAGCCGTGGGCATCACCGGGCCAGTTGTCAACCTCTGTGGTGGTGGTAAGCTGACCACCCAACTGCATTCCAGCAATGATAACAGGCTTTAAATTGGCACGGGCAGCATAAACTGCGGCGGCATATCCAGCTGGACCTGAGCCTAAAATAATAAGTTTCTCGTGACGAGGGGTAGTTTCAGTGCTCATGATGACTCCTTTAGGGTATTGATATAAAAGTTAAATATGACTTTCAGGACTGCGACTTATAGCAGAGCGGTGTATAGCTAGCGATGTTATCGACATTGTCCGAGTTTTAAAATGAATAATGGCAACGTATTAAATGTTGATTGTTGTGAATAGCGCACAAAGTGTGAAAATAATCTTATGAAATTAGACCCGATAAAATTGAGCAGGTTAGTAATTAAGTAGTAACCTTACAGACAACTGATTAACTAAGTTTGGTAACGGTAAGTTATTATTTGCCAAAGCTGTTACGTTAATATGGTCAAAAGGGCAAAATAGCAAATAAGTTTAAGTAATCTTTGATATTAAAGGTATAAATAAGCCCTAATGATACTCGAAAGTATGCTGGAATTTGCTATTATAGAGAGTTCTGCACAATAGGGTAAGCTAAATAAGGTTATATTGGCAACTTATACACGGAGACAAGTAACAGGTAAGTCCTATGTTGGCGTATCAGTTTTCTAATATAACATTGGCAAATAAAGGGCGTAAAGCGGCTACAAACGCTATAGATCATAGTACGAAAGCTATCGCCATAAAAAGTAGGTGTGGCGAGGTTGATAACGTTAAAATTTGATATTTGTTATAAGATTATAGATTGGGATAGATGCATGATAACGGCACATCATATTTACACTGCTAAAAAAGCCATGTTCACTGCACTTGCTGTTGGGTTGGCAGCATACGTGTTTGTTATCCTACTCACTTATTCGCCCAATGACCCCAGTTGGTCGCATATCAGTAGCGATATGGGTCAGATAAGTAACATGGGCGGTGCGGTAGGCGCTTGGATAGCAGATTTGCTTTATACTTTTTTTGGGTGGTCGTCTTGGTGGATTATTGTATTCATCGCTTACGAAGCTGTAAGCATGTGGTGGCAGCGTGAGCAAGCTTTTGGTTTGTTTCGGGTCATTGCTTACCTCTTTCTGGCGTTAGCTACCAGCGGTATGGTTGCAATAATTCCAGTTTTGTTGGCGCTCGGAGAGGCCAGTGCTTCAATACATGGTGGTATTTTAGGATTTGAGCTGGCCAACCGTTTGTCTCGACTTCTAACTGTGTATGGCGCAAGCGTTTTTTTAATTGTCTTTGCTGTACTCACGGCAACGTTTGCATTTGATGTTCATTGGCGTAATTTATTCCGCCATATTGTGAGCTTATCTTGGTTAGGCGCTGGGGTTAAAGACGCCCGATATGAGGGAAGGACTGACTATGCTGACCATCAAGATAAAAACGCTATAGATGGTAGTGATCAAATGAATGGAGAGGCTTTAAACTCACTGAGTAAGGACACAGATGATAGCTTAGGCACTCCTTTAAATAAGGGTTTAAATAAGGGATTAAATAGTGATTTAAGTAATACTGAGGTACTGGCATCTGCAGATGGGTCTCCTATATTTGAACAGTTGGCATTACAACTTAGCAAACATACCGATGAGTTAAATGCCGATTGTTTTGAAATAGGCGCTGCATGCGAGCTTGAGCCAAATAGACAGGTTGAAAATAACGATGTGAACGATCCCGCACTAAGTAATGTGTTAAATGAGTTTCTAGTGAATTCAGGACTAGGAGAGAGTATCTTGAATTTGCAGCAACAAGAAGCGGAAGATAAGCGTCTCGATGCCGAAGTGCAAAGCCAAGGTTTAAAAACCAATCACGATGCAGCTCAAGCCAAGCAAGCGCCTAGCTTTGCCTGGAATGACCCAAATGCGATTGATCAACTGCTCAATCAGAATGAGAAAATAGCCTCAGCCGACCTTGATCAACCGGCGTCAGCAGTAAATACCAATACCTCTATTAATGATCGAGCAGAAGCAATAATTGACACTATGCATGCAGACTCCCACACTCGATCTGAAGCTGCCAGTCATACAGGTTTTACGTCTGAGGATACACCTGACAATATATTAAAATCTAACAGTGACACACAAGCTCTCATAGAGCCATCTAGCCTAGAGCAACATCGTCTTGACTCTTCTAGCATTGAACCTTCTAGCATTGAACATTCTAGCATCGAGCCTTCTAGCTCTGACTCGTATGGTAATGATTTATATAGCTCTGAATCATCAAGCTTTGAAGTTGAAAAAAGCTGGCAAGCTGACACTCAAGAGTCAGATGCTTTAGAGGTCAGTAGTGCACATCATAGAGATGACAACAGTGATTTTAATGAGGCGACTATTGACTTAACGCCAACCAATACTCCACCCTCTAATCCCGCTAAGCCGCATGAGGTCAAACCCAAATCTGAAATATCATCTACCGTGACGCCACCAATTCGCTTTGCAACTCCAGAAGGGGACGCCAGTAATCATATAGAGAATATGGTGCCAGATGATGACTATGACCCTGCACATGATTCGGAACAAGCGCGTCTTGATAAAATTATGCCCGAGATTCATGATGACTCAGCGTTTGCCTCCTCCAGCCGAGCCATGCAAACGGCAAAATATCGTAGTCACTTATCGCCGCTTCCTGAGATGTCAATACTGGATAAACCAGATCCAGATAAAAAACCGAGCTACACCCAAGAAGAGCTGAAACAACTGTCAGAGCTTCTTGAAATTAAACTGCAAGAATTTAATGTCAAAGCTGAGGTCGTCAATGCCATACCAGGACCAGTGGTAACCCGCTTTGAGGTAGAGCTGGCAGCAGGGGTTAAAGCCAGTAAAGTCACGGGCATTTCCCGTGATTTAGCCCGATCTTTATCTATGGCGTCACTGCGTGTGGTCGAAGTGATTCCCGGTAAGCCCTATATAGGTATCGAAGTACCAAACAAAAAACGCGAAATGGTTCGTCTCATCGAGCTGCTTAGTACCGAAAAGTACAAAGATCCTAATGCGCAAATTAGTATGGCAATGGGTAAGGATATTGGTGGAAAACCCATTATTACCGATCTTGCTCGTGCGCCGCACATGTTGGTGGCGGGCACAACAGGCTCAGGTAAGTCGGTATTGGTAAACTCAATGCTGCTCTCTATGTTGCTTAAGTATAAGCCAAGCGAACTACGTTTGATTTTGATTGATCCAAAACAGCTTGAACTAGCCAACTACAATGACATTCCGCATTTATTAACCCCGGTGGTTACGGACATGAATGAAGCAGCCAGTAGCTTGTCATGGTGCGTGGCAGAAATGGAGCGTCGTTACCAACTAATGAGCCTGCTCAAGGTGCGTAAACTGGGCGAATTCAACAAAAAGGTTATTGCTGCCGAAAAGGCGGGCAAGCCAATAATTGACCCCTTATGGCGTCCCAATGAAAGCGTCAGTATTGACAAAGCACCGAAGCTGAAAACCTTACCGATGATCGTGATCGTGGCAGACGAGTTTGCCGATATGATCATGCAGGTTGGTAAGCAAGCTGAAGAGCTTATTACCCGCTTAGCACAAAAATCCCGAGCGGCAGGTATTCATCTTATGCTAGCCACTCAGCGCCCTTCGGTCGACGTTATTACCGGTCTTATCAAAGCCAATATCCCGGTACGTGCTGCACTCAGGGTTAACTCAAAAGTCGACTCGCGTACTATTTTGGATGCGGGCGGTGCAGAGGACATGCTGGGTAATGGCGACATGCTGTTCTTAGGGCCGGGTCAAATTGAGCCAGACCGTGTACATGGCGCTTATGTGAGCGATGAAGAAGTAAACCGTGTCTGTGACGCTTGGCGTGAACGTGGCGCCCCAGATTATATCGAAAATATGGCCAGTAATTTTGAGCTATCTAGCCCAACTAGTGGTAGCAGTGCCGGTAATAGCTCTGGCGAAGATGACTCATTGTACGATGAAGCGGTTGCCTTTGTTATGGAAACTCGCAAAGTATCTGCATCGAGTATTCAGCGTAAATTTAGTATTGGTTATAACCGTGCAGCACGTATTGTCGACTCGATGGAAGAAGCAGGGCTTGTGAGCTCTATGGGTAAAAGTGGTAAGAGAGAGTTGTTGATGTAACCCAGATTTTGACCCCTCTTCTCAAATTAGAAGTGTTTAAGAGGGGCAGGTTTTATTTGAAGATGGCTTTAGATAAGTAAAGCCTCTCGCAACTTGTATAGTTATTGCGTATTTATTGCGTATTTATTGCTATAGTTATTGCGTATTTTTTGGCGCTGATATTGCTCTAAACTTTATATCAAAATAGGGACTACTTTACATATCTTTGGGATAAATTTAAAAACCATACAAACAGACTAAAAATAAGTTAATGTTATTTATATTACAAAAATATATATGTATAATCAAAAGAGTATCTTTTTTTAACTTAAATACAATATATATTCTATTAAGGAATTCGTTATGAAAAATGTTCTTAGTCTAGTGGTTATTGGTTCAGCATTGGCTTTGACTGCTTGTGGTGGTAGCAGTGAAAGTTCATCGTTTGAAGGCACTAAAACCTTAGTAAATGGCAACAAGTATACTTGTCCAAGTAAAGCTGCATTGGATTCTTGTACAGATGATAATACCTGTGCAATGAGCTGCGAGTTAACCGACAAAAAAGTTACTCCAGTTGAACCTAATAACCCAAATAAAGATAACGCTTGTGAGACAGACGGCAAAAACGTTTATGGTAAAAAAGGTAGTTCTTGCCTTGTGTCATTAGATTTCTTGAATGGTGGCAAAGAGGCAACATTTGATTGCCTTACCAATGGCACAGCAGTCCTTAGTAATGGTTTGCAAGCTACCAGTGGCAAAATTAACTTGAATGGCTATATGCTCGCTTGTCGTTAAGATGACAGCTCATTGTTTTATTAAAAGGTACATCAAATTGATTGTACCTTTTTTAATTTCACTTACGATATGTCTATATGAAAAATAAAATTTTCTACCTCTCTACGGTTCTAACGGCTTTTATATTTGGTGGCTTGGTTACCTATATCGCCATGAGCAAGCAGCGAATGGATGCGATTATGAGCGTAGAGAATACCAATAGTATTCAATCGAGTTCCTTAGACAACAATCAAGAAACATTGCCGACTAATAATAACAGCAGCCTTGAAAATGAGATAATCAGCCAAGCACAACAACAAAAGCTTACGATCAAAACATACTCAGAGAAAGAGGCAAAACAACTGATAGATGCCATGCCTGACTATGTCCTCTCAGAATATGTCAATCGATTTATGGCACCAGAAGCTGCGGATGCCATACAAGACAAAAGACGTTTTGCAGAGCGGGCTATTGAAGAGCTCTATACTCCGAATGACACGCAGCCTCTAATTGGAACCGCAAAAATCAGTTTCCATTTTGTCATGCCTGAGATTAGTGAAAATACCAGTCGTGTGACAAAGTTTGCTAAGATTTATGCCCATTTAGATACCAATGGTCAGGTTCCAGCTGATAAATATGTGTTTATTAAATGGGTAAATAACCAAACCGGACAGGTATTGTTGTTTGAGAAAAAGAATATCTCAGCTAATAGTAACCAAAATTGGGTAAGCTTCGTCCCTAGTGATGGGTGGCAGGTAGGCAGCTATGATGTGCGTTTTTATCAATTTAATTCAGAGCTACAGCCTATTGCCCAAACCACCTACAGTATTGATGAAGTAGTCGATGAAAGCTTAATCACAAACTAAGTTTGAGAACCTGTATTCATAAGCTAAAGTCAGGGGGTTTTTCATCATCAACAGTGCCAATTATGCGTAAGCAATGGCTTAACTCTAGAATAATTTTATAAATTACAAGTAGCTTGGTTAACCTTAAATTGGTTGACAGTAAAGCCTACAAAGTTACCACCGCAAGACGCCTACACCAGCAGTATACCGCTGCAATAGTGGCTAGCGGTTGCATCATGTGCTTGCTGTATAGATGAAGTCAATCAATTTTAGAAGTGATACAAGGCAAGCGAGCAGAAGTATTACAGTTGTAGGCTTAGTGAACTTAACGCTGTAACACTTTAAGAGTGGTACGACTATGAATATAAAATTGAAACCGACCGTCAGTGTCTGGTAATAAGGTGTCATAAGTACCTTGTAATATGTCATAAGTACAGGGCATAAGGAGTGCGTAAAACGCCTGCCCACGACGTATATGACCACTGCAGTATATTTTCAACCCCCTGCTGTCGAACATGCGGGGTCTGACACTCGCCCAGTCGGTTCCAAACTGGTTTGCTACTATACAATCTCTCTCAATCTTTATTCTACAAAGCTAGGAGGCGACCTTACAAACTGTAGATACTGGTTTATAAGATTATTATTGAGATTGTAACGGCTAATAGTGTAATAGATATTACATCTGTATTCAGGTGGTTATTCAACCAAATCAATCTGCCAATTATTGGCTTGAATAACCAAATTAATGTTGCGTAACTTCATGGCAATGTCATCGGCTTGCTTTTGCAGTGCAGAAACAGACAAAATCACATGCCATTTAATCTCACGATAACTATAACGTTGCTCGTCATTACGGGTTGCTTCTATGGTATCAATGAGTAGCTTATGACGCATCTCGAGCGTATCACGCTGTACTAATAAACTTAGCATTGACTGACCTTTATCAGTCTTGGCTACGGCATTAGTGCGATGAATACGTTCAATTAACATAGACAGTTCTGTTATGATCTGGCTGGCCTCAAGCATCAGTTCACTCGGATCTTCACTTGGCGTATCGCCTTCTTGTATTTTAACATTATTGATTATACGCCCTTTTAACTGGGCAAGTTTGGTTTGCATATCGCTTCGGATAAGCAAGGCTTCTGCAAGTTTCATTTTTATTCCTAAATTGTCTAATGTTCAACCCTTTATCATAAGATATATGATGGATAATTAGAGGAGAGTATGTCAATTTTGTTGAGAACACCAACACTATTTAGTGTTAAATAAGTTACCTATGTAATGATATATCTTTTAAAACTCATTATGTAAGTATAACTCTCAGAAAGTCCCCTGTAAGTAAGGGATTTTCTCTTACGCAGCTAAAATTGCAGTGCAATTTTTTAACGCTGCTCATAAGTTACCTATGCGGTGAGTAAGCATCAGGTGTGTCGATATAACCTAGCGGCAGATTTCTAAGTCACCTGTGCGGTGAGTAAGCTAAAGAATTGAATTCATGCGGTGCGACTGTGTTTCTAAGCCACCTATGCGGTGAGTAAGCTGATATCAGTATTCAGTTCTTGGATAGTCTAGTTTCTAAGCCACCTATGCGGTGAGTAAGTAGCAGCAGCTAAAGCAGTAGCTAGAGCCAAATTTCTAAGCCACCTATGCGGTGAGTAAGTTGCAATTTTAACATTGCTTGCTCTGTTTGTTTTTCTAAGCCACCTATGCGGTGAGTAAGAAGTATCTTGAGTATCTACAGCACGGCATGGCATTTCTAAGTCACCTGTGCGGTGAGTAAGAGGGCGACCAAATATCGTTGGTTACTTCTAATTTTCTAAGTCACCTGTGCGGTGAGTAAGTGGGCGGTGCTGTTAAGTCGTTCTTTGGCGGTTTTCTAAGTCACCTGTGCGGTGAGTAAGTGACATCATTACGAGGGCTTTCAGTTTTAACATTTCTAAGTCACCTGTGCGGTGAGTAAGAAGTTAACGGCACTTAAACCATCTTGACTAAATTTCTAAGTCACCTGTGCGGTGAGTAAGAGTTAAAGAGGGTACGGCAATAGCCCGTTTAGTTTCTAAGTCACCTGTGCGGTGAGTAAGCTTACAGTAATGGATGCCCAAGCAGATTCTGATTTCTAAGTCACCTGTGCGGTGAGTAAGGTCGGGCGTTTTAATAGCCTTAATCCTTGAGTTTTCTAAGTCACCTGTGCGGTGAGTAAGAAGAAAGAGTATAACCAAAAGCTTTTATCAGTTTTCTAAGTCACCTGTGCGGTGAGTAAGATTCCAGTTCTCGTTACTTCCCCACAGCAGAATTTCTAAGTCACCTGTGCGGTGAGTAAGCTTATAACGCTTTAGTGGGCATCCCGTTTGTATTTCTAAGTCACCTGTGCGGTGAGTAAGTTAGTTCTAATGGTTTCGTTCTTGGAACGTATTTTCTAAGTCACCTGTGCGGTGAGTAAGGCGTCTGGTAAATATTGTCGCTTTTATGAAAATTTCTAAGTCACCTGTGCGGTGAGTAAGTGACATCATTACGAGGGCTTTCAGTTTTAACATTTCTAAGTCACCTGTGCGGTGAGTAAGAAGTTAACGGCACTTAAACCATCTTGACTAAATTTCTAAGTCACCTGTGCGGTGAGTAAGAGTTAAAGAGGGTACGGCAATAGCCCGTTTAGTTTCTAAGTCACCTGTGCGGTGAGTAAGCTTACAGTAATGGATGCCCAAGCAGATTCTGATTTCTAAGTCACCTGTGCGGTGAGTAAGGTCGGGCGTTTTAATAGCCTTAATCCTTGAGTTTTCTAAGTCACCTGTGCGGTGAGTAAGAAGAAAGAGTATAACCAAAAGCTTTTATCAGTTTTCTAAGTCACCTGTGCGGTGAGTAAGTTAGTGTGGACTTAGATTTCGGGTTTTACTTTTTTCTAAGCCACCTATGCGGTGAGTAAGAAGTTATACCGCCCCACGTACCCGCTGATGAATTTCTAAGCCACCTATGCGGTGAGTAAGAAGTTATACCGCCCCACGTACCCGCTGATGAATTTCTAAGCCACCTATGCGGTGAGTAAGAACTGCCGCGCTTAACTGCCGCGTCGCGCGTTTTTCTAAGCCACCTATGCGGTGAGTAAGGGAAGTAAACGGTACGCATATCGGGGTGTTTATTTCTAAGCCACCTATGCGGTGAGTAAGTTCGATAGTAGCCTTTGCGTATGCTGCCCTGGCTTTCTAAGCCACCTATGCGGTGAGTAAGAGAAATCCTTAGTAGTTCAATATTCTTATTATTTTCTAAGCCACCTATGCGGTGAGTAAGAGCCACCGTACATAGTTTGGCAAGCTTTATCTTTTCTAAGCCACCTATGCGGTGAGTAAGGAACATAAAGAAAAGCTATACGCACTAGAGGTTTTCTAAGCCACCTATGCGGTGAGTAAGGGGAAACGTTTATTAAAGTGTGTCCTGCCTGTTTTCTAAGCCACCTATGCGGTGAGTAAGTTAAACATTCCCACTAACGGCTTTTCGTCAACTTTCTAAGCCACCTATGCGGTGAGTAAGTCGACAGCTTCTGGATATAACGGATCAATACCCTTTCTAAGCCACCTATGCGGTGAGTAAGAGCAGAGAATAGAACTTAAACAAAAGTATGGCTTTCTAAGCCACCTATGCGGTGAGTAAGAGTATCTACAATGCGACCCGCTCTTAGCGATGGTTTCTAAGCCACCTATGCGGTGAGTAAGAGACTGTATAACCCTTGTTTGTTGTCATGATTTTTCTAAGCCACCTATGCGGTGAGTAAGCATTGACAAAAATAACGCCGTACTTTTCACTGTTTCTAAGCCACCTATGCGGTGAGTAAGGAAATAAACGTAGGGCTTAAATCTAAAATTAATTTCTAAGCCACCTATGCGGTGAGTAAGCTAATAGTCCACTTCGAAATATGCTCGAAGATTTTCTAAGCCACCTATGCGGTGAGTAAGATTTAACTGCTCGTATGATTTTCGATAGAGCGTTTCTAAGCCACCTATGCGGTGAGTAAGAAAATCCAACAACAATATCAATGAATGAACATTTTCTAAGTCACCTATGCGGTGAGTAAGGCCTAGATAGTGATAGCGATAAACGGCTTGATTTTCTAAGTCACCTATGCGGTGAGTAAGGCTGAAGCGAAGCGCTTGCATGATATTGCTAATTTCTAAGTCACCTATGCGGTGAGTAAGTGTCAATAGATACAAGCTCAATATTAGCGTTTTTTCTAAGTCACCTATGCGGTGAGTAAGTTTCAAAATCATCATAACGACCAGCAATTGCATTTCTAAGTCACCTATGCGGTGAGTAAGAACAATATATCCAAAGCCTTGGGTCGCTACATTTTCTAAGTCACCTATGCGGTGAGTAAGTTCATTGTCCGTAAATTTGTCTGCCGCTAAGATTTCTAAGCCACCTATGCGGTGAGTAAGGCAGGTATGCACTGGTAACAGGCTATGCGTCATTTCTAAGCCACCTATGCGGTGAGTAAGACGACATAGACTATAACCATCAACTAGGTAAAATTTCTAAGCCACCTATGCGGTGAGTAAGCCGACACTTGCGTTAATCGACTGATGACGATTTTTCTAAGCCACCTATGCGGTGAGTAAGTCCGCGCTATGCTCAGGCACTAGCGCCAGATCTTTCTAAGCCACCTATGCGGTGAGTAAGAACCGCGAGTCAGGCCCCCGCAATTGCTAAATTTTCTAAGCCACCTATGCGGTGAGTAAGAATTAGGACACGTTCCGGCTGTACCTCATGGTTTTCTAAGCCACCTATGCGGTGAGTAAGCGAAATATCAAAGGCGCCATCTGCGTAGGCTTTTTCTAAGCCACCTATGCGGTGAGTAAGGGTAATATTGGCGACCTACGGCCACACGAGTGTTTCTAAGCCACCTATGCGGTGAGTAAGGTTTAAAGACGGGCTACTACTGCCCCCTAACTTTTCTAAGCCACCTATGCGGTGAGTAAGGTGATAAAGTTCAAATAGTTATTAACGGTACATTTCTAAGCCACCTATGCGGTGAGTAAGTTAACGGTACAGGATGCGCATTAGCTCCGAAATTTCTAAGCCACCTATGCGGTGAGTAAGAATCTAAGCAAATTATCGGTTCAGAAGTTGCATTTCTAAGCCACCTATGCGGTGAGTAAGTCATAGGTCAAAATTATGGGCTTGTGTGCATTTTTCTAAGCCACCTATGCGGTGAGTAAGGACGCAATTTTTTTAAATATAGTTTTGTCATATTTCTAAGCCACCTATGCGGTGAGTAAGCTGAAATAAGTGTCTTATTAGTCCGCTTGTTTTTTCTAAGCCACCTATGCGGTGAGTAAGAAGCTGAAAATAGTAAAAATGAAGATTTAGAATTTCTAAGCCACCTATGCGGTGAGTAAGACGAAATTGGTATTAACCAATTTAAAACATGGTTTCTAAGCCACCTATGCGGTGAGTAAGGTCTCGTGAGTTACCCTCATGTTATTGATGAGTTTCTAAGCCACCTATGCGGTGAGTAAGAGCGCCTTCAAGCGCTAAAAGCGCTGCTATCTTTTCTAAGCCACCTATGCGGTGAGTAAGAGGAATTAATCCTCGAACAATTCAATTATAGCAAAGCCTAGAGGGCAAAAAACCTATTTTTACCCTCTATTTTTAGGCCTGTTATAACCTATTGATTTTAAAGTAATTTTTTAAATAGTAAGGAAAAAGGGATTTTATCCCAAATTTTTCATCAGTATTATTGATTCATTGAATGAAACTGAGCCGTTAGTTATTAGCATTAAATTTTAGAGTACGGTTAGATAACCTAATTCAAATCACGATAAATACTAGCAAGAATCCAATGTGACCGCTAGCCCTGATAGTAGCGGTATCCTGTCGCAGATAATGGCGTTGCGGACTGTGGCTAGAGGAGGTGTCGAGGCAACAGCAATTCATCTAGACACGTTAGTACGCACGCCATTAGCAAGACAGATACAAGCGCAGAGCAGGATTAGCTTCACTATTAATATCGTGAAAACTTTGAAAACATAGAACGTTGGAATGATAGATAAGTTAAGTGTTGCGCTGATTATGTCAGTCAACACTTAAGCCGTGGGTTTCATTTCATTGCACCCACGCTACACGTTGAGCATACTATAAAGTAGGTTTGACGATATCTTCGCTAAACCACTTCGCCACACGCTTTGCCACTAGCCCAAGCCCATTGAAAATTATATCCACCAAGCCAGCCTGTGACGTCCAATACTTCGCCTATAAAGTATAAGTTCGGCTGAAGCTTGCTCTCAAAGGTTTTGGAAGACACTTCGTCAACATTGACGCCACCACGGGTCACTTCTGCGGTGCGATAGCCTTCTGTGCCTGAGGGTTTAATCGTCCAATTGTTTATTTTATCGCCAATATCCTCTAATGTTTCATCTTTAATATTGGCAATTTCTTTGTCTTTGACATCAGACCAATGCAAGTCTTGCAATGCCATCAGTAGTTTCTTAGGGAAATGTTCGGCTAAGGCACTGCGAATCAGCTGTTTGGGGTGACTAGATTTAGCGTCAATCAGTAAGGCACTGACATCAATATTGGGTAACAGATTAATGTGGATGGATTCGCCTACCTCCCAGTAGTTAGAGAGTTGTAACATCGCAGGTCCAGACAGTCCTCTATGCGTAAATAACATAGGGCGAGGGAAGGCAATGCGCTCATTAAATGCCACCACATCTAAGCTAATACCAGACAGGGATGCAATTGTTTCGCCAATTTTTCCGGTAAAGGTAAAGGGCACTAAGCCTGCCGACGTGGATAAGATATTATGCCCAAATTGGGTGGCAACCTCATAGCCAAATCCTGTGGCGCCCATCGTTGGAATGGACAATCCGCCAGTTGCAATAACTAAGGATGCACATCGAAAAGTACCTTTTGAGGTTTCAACGAGAAAGCCTTGTCCTTGTGACGCCTCGTTTTGTTTGATAGGCTTGATAGCGGTGACCGTGGTTTTTAATTGTACTTTAGCCCCAGCTTCGGCACACTCGTCCAGTAGCATATTTAAGATGTCTTTTGAGGAGTCGTCGCAGAACAATTGTCCATGCTCGCGCTCGTGATAGGGGATGCCATGTTTTTCGACTAAGCCAATGAACTCCCACGGGTTGTATCGTGTTAGGGCAGATTTACAAAAATGAGCGTTGCTGCCGATAAAGTGCTCTGGTTCGACCACATAATTGGTAAAGTTACAGCGTCCTCCGCCTGACATCAGTATTTTCTTCCCCGCTTTATTGGCATGGTCAATGACCATAACCGAGCGTCCACGCTGACCTGCTGTAAAGGCGCAGTATAACCCTGATGCGCCAGCCCCAATGATGAGTGCATCTACCTGCTGACCTGATATATTTGAGTGTGGGGCAGACACAGTTGCTAGGCTTGAATTTGAGGTATTCTGTGTGGACTTAATCATATAAAGGGCTTATTTATTAGTGGCATTCTATCGTATTGTTATTGTGTGAAGATTATACAAGCTTGGGTGTTTAAGTGTCATTCTTTTGTCATTCCACTCAGTAAATCAACGTTTGCCAGATTCAAAGCTAGCCAATATGAGTGTTGTTTGTCACAATACGGGTTATTGAAACTACTGGATTATCCGAATATGTCCACCTCTATATCGTCTATAACACACTCAGAATCAACCTTGCAAATCGCTATTATTGGCGGCGGCTTAACGGGTCTTATAACGGCAGATTTACTGGAACAATCACTTATTGCCACTAAGCGCAATTTTAAGATTACTATTTTTGAAAAATCTGCTGGAGTAGGGCGCTTGGCGACTCGCTATGAAACACCACAGAGTAGCCATGGTCTGCGAGCAGAGGATACACAAAAATGTTGGCAGTTTGATTTTGGCGCACAATTTTTTACCGCCAAAACGCAAGCGTTTCAAACGTATTTAAAGCCTTGGATCGATCATGGCGTGGTAGAGCCGTGGCAGGCACAAACCGCAAGATTCAGCAGTAATGTAACAAATGAATCATTAAAAATAGAATTGTCAGATAAATGGGATGATCTAAAGCAACCTCGATTTATCAGTAGCCCAAAAATGACCAGTTGGGGCAGACAGATAGCCAATAAACTAAGCCATACCACCATTCGATTTAAAACCCGAGTAGCGCCACTGGCTAAGGCTACCCTTGAAAAGGGCAAGACGGTTTTAAATGATGACAAGGGGCACTTATTAGGCAGCTTCGATTGGGTTATTTGTACGGCACCACAAAGGCAAGCGATCGAATTGGTTGCGGATACTGAGTTCGAACATTTTGCCGCTATATCACAGCATAAAATGCTGGCTTGCTACACCTTAATGCTTGGTTGGGAAACAGCAGATGCGCTACCGCCTACCTTAAGAGAGGTGCAGTGGGATGTTTTGACTGTTGATACAGAGCAGCTACAGCAAACAGTACTTAGTAGGGTATTTATTGAGCACAATAAGCCGTCACGCACTGCCGTATTACCCAGTGTTACCATCCATGCTAATAATAAATGGGCGGAGCAATATGTGGATGATGAGATAGACGATGTTAAAGCCATTATGTTGGCGGAAGTAAAAGCTGTCTTAGGCTTCAATGAGTCAACTTATCCCGCCCACCTTGATTGTCATCGTTGGCGCTTTGCTGCTACCGAACTGTCAGATTCGAAAGATTTGAGCACCAAGTCACTGGCCTATGTGGATGCCAAAAAGCAATGGATTGTTACCGGAGATTGGTGCGGGGAGGGACGTATAGAAAGCTGTTATGAGGCTGCTAGCAACGTGGTACAGCTAATCCTATAAGCCGTTTTAAAACGTAGCTAAACATAGTTTTGAGCTTTCATAGTTAGCATTATTGAATGCGATTGTTTTTGCCTTTTTGGTATAGTCAGCGAACTACTAAACGGTTACGGCGTTAACCTCGTTAAGCCTACTCCAGTAGTACTTGCACTCGGTTGCCTTGTAACCATTTTAGACTTCTTTGACTATAGGCTAAAAAGAGAGAAAAGTGGCGCAATTTATAATGAGTTTTGTAGAAATAAAATCTATTTTTAGTTTATACACTCAATTATCCTTCTAAGGTAAATCCCTGCTAAAATCCTTCAGTAGCTTTTATTTATACGGTTTATGACCTAAAGTTATTGGGGAGTTGTCACAGTATTAAAGGCAACGTTTAAAGGGATTTTTGCAATTATCTGCAAGGAGACTAGAATGAAAATTGGTATTCCAAAAGAAATCAAAAATAATGAAAACCGTGTTGGATTACCACCAAGTGGTGTCGACGCTTTAGTAAAACGAGGGCATGAGGTTTTTGTAGAGACAGGTGCTGGTACGGGCTCTCACTTTAGTGATGAAGATTATAAAAAATCAGGCGCAGTCATTGTACCCGATGCCGAAACGGTATGGGACAACGAAATGATCATCAAGGTTAAAGAGCCAATTGCACAAGAATATAAATATTTTAAAGAAAATCAAACTTTGTTTACTTACTTGCATCTCGCTGCTGAACCTAAGTTGACTGAAGCTTTGATAGAGAAAAAAGTAAATGCTATTGCCTATGAAACGGTTCAGACACGTGATGGCGGCTTGCCATTATTGACACCAATGAGTGAGGTTGCTGGACGAATGAGCACTCAAATTGGTGCGCAATTTTTGCAAAAGTTTTATGGTGGCAAGGGCATTCTATTGGGCGGTGTACCTGGCGTGAGAAAAGCTAAGGTCACTATTTTGGGGGGCGGTGTTTCTGGCACTGAAGCAGCCAAAATGGCAGTAGGGCTAGGTGCGGACGTAACAATTTTAGATTTAAATCCTAAACGCTTAAAAGAGTTGTCAGAGCTTTTTGGTAACACAATCCAAACCTTGATGTCAAATCCTACTAACTTAGCCAACTGCGTGAAAGAGAGTGACTTAGTGATTGGTGCGGTATTGATTCCTGGGGCCTCTGCGCCGAAACTCGTTACCGAAGAGATGATTGCGTCAATGAGTGAGGGCAGTGTGGTTGTTGATATTGCTATTGATCAAGGCGGCTGCTTCGAGACTACCGATCGTATCTCAACCCATGATAATCCTACTTATGTCAAACACGGGGTTATTCACTATGCGGTGGCTAACATGCCAGGCGCTGTGCCTCGTACCTCAACCATTGCCTTATCTAATGTAACCTTACCGTATGCTCTGGCATTGGCTGATAAGGGTTACAAACAAGCGTGTATTGATGACGAAGCATTACTAAAAGGCTTTAATACTTTAAATGGTAACGTAACTTGTAAAGGTGTAGCGGAGTCTCTAGGCTATGACTATGTTGAGGTCAAGTCTTTGTTATAAACAAGACTGTCTAACTTAACATGCTCTAGAAAGGTCGAATCTAAAATAGGTTCGACCTTTTTGTTTTTTATAGAGGAGGAAGCGTTACTGTTCAATTCAGTAAGTCAGTATTGAAGTTTGCTTGCCGTATAAAGACGATAGGATACGTCTAGGTCAGACTACTGATTAAAGAATAGTCCTATATTGGTTGGAGAATATTCCTGCGCCAAGCAATTAAATCTGTTACATCTTGTTGTATGCCTGCTTTTAGCGCTGCTAACCCCTCGTATTTGCGCTCATCATGCAGATGATGTAGGAATCTAACGGCAAGTGTTTTTCCGTACAGATTGCCAGAAAACTCTGGAAAAAAAACTTCCAATCTCCAATCATGAGGCTTCTCAATAGAGGGACGCAAGCCAATATTAGCCGCACCAAATAGACTGTGGGGACGAAACCCAGCAATGCCAAAGTTATTATCAGTTGCTAAACTTTGAAAGGCATTGGCTATGGTGTTTCCAGTATCATCAAGTGCCACCACATCGACTCCATACACACCATGTAGTGCGGGCAGTAATCGGTTTAGCGCTATATTTGCCGTTGGGAAGTCAAGGGTTCTACCTATCTGATCACCTTCGATTACTTTACCAATGATACTATAGTCACGCCCCAACAAACGGTTGGCTGTTTTAAGATGACCTAAGCTTAATAACTCTCTTATTCGGGTTGAGCTAATACGATCATCTCTAGGCTCATTACTGTCATTTAAATATGAGTTGGCATCTACATTGCGATCTTTGATGGCAGTGCTATGAATATCTGTTGTGTCGTTGTCTGTAACCTGAATATCTGTTTTATCTGTATCCGTCACAATGTCCGTTACATAGGTATCTGTAATCGTATGTAGATTAGTCACGGGCAGACCATAATGGCGCAAAAACTCACTATCCCCTGTGCGATCATTACCAAAACGAAAATCATCACCCAATACCAAACGCTTGACGTTAAGTGTATTAATTAGCATATCAGCAAATTGACTGGCAGATAGTGATCGAAAGGAGGTATCGAATGTTGCCACGACGACGATATCAATGGCAAATGCCTTTAGCAAAGCAAGTTTCTCGTCTTGCGAGGTAAGGCGGGCAGGCGCTAACTGGGGGTCGCCTTTTAATTGGGCGAAATATTCACGAGGCTGGGGCTCAAATATCATGACCATCGAGGCAAGCTCTTGTTGCTTAGCGGTCTCTTTAAGCTGGTTGAGCATAGCTTGATGACCCAAATGAATCCCATCAAAGTTCCCAATAGTAAGGATGCTGGCAGGCAGATCCTGTGGATGTTTAGTCAGGGTAGTTATTTCGGCCGAATTTAAAAAGATTATTTTCATATATTGGTTACTGATAAAGAAGAATTAAAGCATGGTGTATCGCTAAAAACAGTCTTTTTAACTATTTAATTTAGACGTGTTCAACGCAGCCTATCAAGTTTCTGGTAAAGATATTGGCACCCATTATAATGTAAAATAGGCAAGAATTATGAATGATATTGGTTTAAAGCATTAAATGTGAGTTTTAATAAATATGAATAAACAAAATAGAACGGGTATTGAAGCATTCGATGAGCGTACAGATCAAATAATGCCAGTCAGAATGAAAGATGGTTGTGATAGCGATATATTCATTACACTGGCTAAGCCAAAGGATTTAGCAGACATTGTGGCAATTTATAATGAAAATATTACCTCAAAAATAGCCACAGCAGATTTGCAACCTATCAAAGTAATAGAAAGACAAGATTGGTTTGATCAACACTTAAACAATCCTGCACGACCTATATATGTTATCAAAAATAGAGCAGGAGAGTTGATGGCATGGGGAAGCTTTAGTGACTATAAGAGTCGCTTTGCCTATCATATCAGTAGCGAGATTAGTATTTACGTATCGCATAAGTATCATCGACGTAAGCTAGCAAGCTTATTGCTAAAATGGATGTTAGAGCAAGCGCCTAAGCTCGGAATACATAATGTCATTGCCTTAATTTTTGCTCATAATAAGCCAAGTATTAATTTATTCCAGAGGTTTGACTTTGAAACGTGGGGCAGACTACCAAAAGTTTGCGATATGGGCGATTTTCTTGCAGATGTTATTATTATGGGAAAGCAAAATAACGGGTAAGCCTTCTATTCTTATTCCAATCAAACGCCTACTCAGTTAGGAGCATCCAAACGCCATTTACTTTTTCTAAGTCAAATTCAGCGTAATCAGTTTGTTCCACCCCATTTAGGGAGATTTGTCCTTTAAGCGTTGCGGCAGTTTTGTCGTCATTATAAACAATCTCGTTTATGTTGATTTTTCTTACCGTCTTTTGGAAGGCTTCTTGAGTATTCTCTAACTGCTCCTCAAAGTCAGGCATTGAGGTTTGGTAATAAATGGCGGCATCTTTAGCATTACCATAATATAAGGTGTTTAATGCTCTGGATAATACCGCTTCAGGTGATCCTTCGCTAATATTTGACACGTCACTGCTAACAATGCTCGGATGAACCCCAAATTTGCTAGGATCTGAAGTATGGCCTGAGTTAGCAGTCAAAACATCTTTATCTGCGGAATTAACGCTTAAGGTAGTAGCATCATCAATGTCTAGATTTGCCGTTTCTGTCTCTGAGCTTGAGTGTTCGCAAGATACTACTAAGCATAAAGCTGTCACCGCTAACAATAGTGTAAGTATAACCTTTTGCGGAGATGTTCTGGCTCTGTTTGACATGATAATTCCTTATTTCTTAAAGCTTACACCTTTAACTATCCATTTATATGTTTAGTTTTATTTAATAAGCGGCTCTTATTAAATCAAGTTAGTCATAGAGTTTATACCCTTTATACCCTTATTTCTTACGCTAGTGTATCTATGGGTTGGAAATATATATTCATGGTTTTGACAATACTATTATTTATTAGGGTTGTCCTCTTCAGTTATGACCGGCTTGTCGTGATGACCCAAAATTGCGAATAACCCTGATCTTTTTGTCTGTCTAGACTCTGCATTTGTTGCTAAATCTGATTTATCTAAGTCTGAGTTAGGTGGAATTATGGCCTCTTTATTGTGGTTGTCCTCAACAATATTTGCTTCCCGATCAAATGCTTCGGCATCAAAATGCCCATTCAAGTGGTTGTACTCACGCTTAACGTGTTTATGAGGCATTGTATTACCTTTTGCGGTCTTATCTCGTGGACTACTGTTCTCGAAAATTTTTGATAATGGGATATCAAGCTCGTGTTTGGCGCATGTTTCAGTATGTACAAAACGCTCCGCTAAAAGATTTAACCATTGCAGATTGGTATTTGTTATTTCATTTAGCTCATCTTTAATAGGAAGGGGATAAGGCAGTGTTCGGTAAAAGTCCCACAATGTCATTTTGCTTAAGTCTTTTTTGAGCACATATTCCTCTGACTCTGTTACTGTGATTAAATCACTGTCTTTAAGATAGTTTAAATAGGTATACCATTTGGGTAACTCTTTTCGACCCAGTACATCGCGAAGCTCCTGCTCTTTTACTGAACTGCCTTTTTGATGGCTGGTATAAATGAGGTTTAGCATATCCAATAAGCTAAGCAGAGGGTGGCGAGGGTATACTTCACCCGTTGCAAAAATTGTTAAGGTATAGCTGATCTCGACACCCAACAAGATAAGATTCCACGATAAGTAAATCCACAACAGAAAAATTGGTAAGGCTGCAAATGCACCATAAATTGCCTCATAACTGGTAAAGTTGCTCATTACCGTACCAAAGGTAAGCTTTAATAGTTCAAACGTAATAGCAATAAAAACACCTGCAACCGCTGCATTTTTAATAGGAACTTTAGCTTTAGGTATAAACCAATACATGCCAATGAATCCAGCAATAGTAATACCAAATGAAATCAGTTGTACCCAAAAAGACCAGTCAATACCATATCCGCCAACTTGCTGATTTAAAAAGCTTAAGCTTTGCACTGCACTGGATACGATAAATGCCGTACCAAGGACTAAAGGGCCAAGGGTTACAATAGTCCAATACCGTAAAATACTTTTGAGTCCCCCAGAGCGATCTTCAACCCGCCAAATTTGATTAAAAGCTCTTTCAATAGTAGTCAGAGTCATAATTGTGGTGAGGAATAAAACCATAGCACCAATGGCAGTTAAATTGCTGGATTTTTCTGCAAAATCATTAATATAGCCACTAACTTGGACACTGGACTGCGGCATTAAGTTACTGAAAATAAGGTCATAAATCTGTTCACGTGCTGATTCTAGTGCGGGCACTGATGACAAAATCATCAACAGTACCGTTATCATAGGCACCAGAGATAACAGTGTTGTATAAGTTAAAGAGGCTGCTTTTTGTTGACAGTTATCCTCTAAGAAATGACGTATCAAAAAACGCAAAAAGTTGAACCATGTGCTGTCATAAAAAGGCAGCTTCTTAAGCAAGTTTGTCATGCTGTATCATTACACCGTAAATGTTTAGAGTAGTTTAACAAAATTTGAGTCACTATAGGTGCAGATTATATCTCTCAAAATGCTATGATAACTACATTAATGTAATTACTATTAATGTGATAACTTGCTCTCAGTTTCTAAAATTTAAAATTGGAAAATTATTTTATGACGCACATAACATCTCCTTTGAGTTCAACAAATTCGAACTACGTATTGGTTTTATATTATTCGCAATATGGCACCACCAAAGAGTTGGCATATGCTATTGCTCAAGGCATCGAAGAAGCAGGATTGACTGCTCGAATCCGTACCGTACCCACAGTGGCGACAGAAACTACTGCAAGTAAACCCGCCATACCTGATGAAGGCGATTTGTACTGTACTATGGATGATCTGAAAAACTGTCAGGGCCTGGCTTTAGGTAGCCCAACTCATTTTGGTAATATGGCAGCCGCTATGAAGCACTTCTGGGATAATACCGTAACCATTTGGTTGGCTGGAGACTTGCAAAACAAACCAGCTTGCGTTTTTACCAGTACGGGTTCGATGCATGGCGGGCAAGAAACCACCTTGTTAACTATGATGATGCCATTAATGCATCACGGTATGATGCTGCTTGGGCTACCATATGCTGAGCCAGCATTAAATAGAACCAATAGAGGCGGCACGCCTTATGGCGCTACTCATGTTAGTGGTGCTTCTCATGATGAGCCAGTCACTGCAGATGAACGTGCATTGGCTGTGGCACAAGGTAGGCGTTTGGCTAAAACGGCCAGAACACTTTCAAATACTCAGTGGTAAGAATAAATGTCCACACACGAACATTCAAAAAACGTGAAGCCTCATGTAAGCAATTTTGTTGAAATGGCTAAATTTCAACGGCAGCTCCGTTGTGCGTGGCTAGTTTGGATTGGATATCGTAGCATTGTATTTCCAGTTTTGCTGGCTACGCTTTTATCTACTCAGCCTAATATGATAGGGGGTATTGCTTGGCAGATAATGTGGCTAGTCCCTGCTTTCTTGTTTACTCCTTGGGTCATAAAAGGAAAATCGCCTTATGCCCTGCTACTTGGCAGCATGGTGACTTTACTATATTTAGGCGCAAGTGGCGTGACTTTGTTTTCCAGATTTTACGATAATGGTATTAGTTTATGGTGGGTATATCTACTTGATACGATATTGTTAGCTCTGATTAATATATGGTTATTTAAACTACTGAAAGTCCTGCCATCAATGAACAAACCACATTAATTCAATCTCATACCGTTAAATGTTGCCAAAATGTGACGGTATGGTGCGATTTTTATCTGTGTATTACTAGACTTGTACATACAAATATAATAGGATTGACTTATTGTTACAAAGTAATGAATAAATTTTAATGAATTAGTTATTAGAATTTTTAATGGATTAAAGGTCTAATATTTGTTACTGCAAAAGACCTTATGGCAACTAGGAACATTAGTTATGAAATTATTACCTTCATTAACCGCTGCAGCATTATCTGTACTTATGGTAACAGGCTGTTCACAGCCAGCTGAAGAGACTTCAACTGCTGATGGCGAGGCAAACAAAAGCGCTACTAAGTTTATTACTATTGGTACAGGCGGTGTTACTGGTACTTATTACCCCACTGGTGGTGCTATTTGCCGTATGGTTAAAGCTGCTGAATCTCCAATTCGCTGTTCAGTGGAATCCACAGGTGGTTCAGTTTATAACGTTAATACGATCAAAGCCGGCGAGCTTGATTTTGGTATTGCTCAAAGTGATACCGTTTACCAAGCCTTAAATGGTAAAGGTAAATTTGCGGATGCACCTGTTAAAGAGTTACGTAGTGTATTGGCTATTTATCCTGAATTGTTATCATTAATCGTTCGTAAAGATTCTGGTATTGAAAAACTTGAAGACGTGAAAGGTAAAAGAATTAACGTTGATGTACCAGGTAGTGGTAACCGCATGACTGCTGAAGCCGTATTTGCAGCAAGCGGCATTAGTATCGATGATTTGGCTTTTGCTAATGAGCTAAAGGCTTCTGAAGGCCCAACCATGCTTAAAGATAATAAAGTTGATGGTTACTTCTATATGGTTGGTCATCCAACAGCCAACATCAAAGACGCAGCTAATTCAGTTAAAATTAACCTTGTGCCCATTGAAGGTCCCGGTGTTGACAAGCTAGTTGCTGACAACCCTTACTATGCTAAAGGTACAATCTTAGCGGAATACTACGAAGGCGTTGAAAAAGACGTACCAAGCTTGGGTGTAAAAGCGGTTCTAGTGACTCGTGAAAATATGGCTGATGATGCGGTAGCAACCATCACTCAAGCAATTTTAGACAACTTTGATGAGTTTAAAGAGTCTCATCCTGCTTATAAAAACATTACTAAAGAGTCTTTATTAGAAGGCTTAGCGATTCCTCAGCATCCAGCGGCAGTGGCTGTGTTTGAAAAAGCTGGCATTGCTGTTGCAGCAGCGCCTGCCTCTTAATTCGTTCATGATGTCGTAGTCTGATTAATAAGCACAGGTAATTTATCTGTGCTTATTTTTTTAGAAAATTATGTGGAGAGCACCATGAATAAAAACAAACCTCAAACGGAATCTGATATCAGTGCAACTGCTGATAACGCCATTAACACAACCGCTGACAATGATATTAATAATGCAGAAATCGATGTAGCCGATGTACTAGAGGGCAAAAGGGTTCTACCTATTGATTCTTTTGGCCATAGGCTAATTGGTTTTATTGCTTTTTTCTGGTCATTTTTTCAACTATATGTCGTATTACTACCTGTTAATGACGTTTTTGTACGGTCGATACATTTAGCGTTTGCCTTAGTGCTGACATTTTTCATGTACCCCATGTTTCGTACCAAAAAAACGATGAGCAGTATTCCGATATGGAACTATGCACTCGCCATTGCCGCCGCGGGCACTTCACTATACATCTTTATATTCTATAACGAGCTCAACTCCCGTTCAGGGGCTTGGCTACCTGTAGATGTCTATGTTGCTATTGCTGGCATCATATTGCTGTTAATGGCTTCTAGACGAGCGTTAGGGCCTGCACTGGCTATTATCGCTATTGCGTTTTTAGGTTATGTGAAGTTTGGGCAGTTTATGCCAGACATGATTTCACATCAAGGCGCTAGCGTTAAAAAAATGATGGGGCAGATGTTTCTAACCACAGAGGGTATCTTCGGTGTACCGCTTGGGGTTAGTGCCAGCTATGTGTTCTTATTTGTCCTGTTTGGCGCTTTGCTTGAGCGTGCAGGGGCGGGTAAATACTTTATTGATTTGGCATATGCCGCGCTTGGCCGTTTCGATGGTGGCCCTGCTAAGGCTTCAGTTGCTGCATCAGGGATGATGGGTATCATCTCTGGGTCTTCGATTGCGAATACAGTGACGACAGGTACGTTTACCATTCCTCTGATGAAGCGTCTTGGGTTTCCAGCGCACAAAGCCGCTTCGGTTGAAGTGGCAGCATCAACTAATGGTCAGCTTATGCCTCCCATCATGGGCGCGGCAGCGTTTATCATTGCTGAGTTTTTAGGCATGGACTACGCTGGCGTTATTATGGCAGCGGCTATTCCTGCTTTTGTGAGCTATATTGCGCTATTTTATATTGTGCATTTGGAAGCAAAAAAACTAGGTATTAAAGGTGAGGCTAAAGATCGCTTGCCTAAAGTTTGGACGGTGTTTGTCAGCGGTCTACATTTCCTACTGCCTGTATTCTATCTCATGTACACATTAGTTGTGCTTCGTATGTCGCCACAGCGTGCAGCATTTAACGGTATTTTAGTGTTAATGGCGATTATGGTTGTCCAGCCGTTTATTAAATCTATCTATTTTAAAACAGGTACCAGCTTTGTAGATAACACAAAAACAGCTATTGTTGATATTCTATCTGGCATGATCAATGGTGCTAAAAACATGGTACCTATTGCCATTGCAACAGGTGTGGCAGGTATCGTTGTAGGGTCTGTAACCATTACTGGTATTGGGCTTATCCTAGCAGATGTTATTGAGGTGTTATCAGGTGGCTATATTTTAGCAGTGCTTATGCTTACAGCCATTGTTTCACTTGTTTTGGGTATGGGTTTACCAACAACGGCAAACTATATCGTTATGGCGTCGCTGACAGCTCCAGTAATTCTTGGATTAAGTGGCGATTTGGGTTATATGGTGCCTGCTATTGCCGCTCATTTATTTGTTTTTTATTTTGGGATCTTAGCCGATGACACCCCGCCCGTTGGTATGGCGGCTTATGCGGCAGCAGGTATTGCCAAATCTGACCCAATCAAAACAGGGTTGCAAGGCTTTGCATATGATATCCGTACAGCCATCTTACCCTTTATGTTTTTCTTTAATAGTAAGCTACTGTTGATTGATGGTGTTGATCCTGCTAATCCAAAAGATCCCTCTGGTTGGCAGTGGATCACTAATCCATTTGAAATCGCTTTAATTTTTGGTATGGCAGTTTTAGGTATGTTGGCCTTCTCATCTGCAACACAAAGGTGGGTGCGTGTACAAACTAACTGGCTCGAAATTGCTTTGCTAATTTTGGTAACCTTATTAATGATGATACCCAATATTGTCATGGAAGTACTGAGTTTGCCGCATGAATACATTAGCTATTTGATAGGTTTGGCTATTTATGGCGCAATATATTTTAGGCATATGAAAGTCCATAAATCACAACTCAATAGACTGAAGCCAGTTTAAGTTGAAGTGACTTAATCATGTTCGCATAACAAAGCCCTACCTAAAAAGGTAGGGCTTTTGGTTGATAGACCATTAAAATATTGCTTAGCTAGCATCAACTAAAAATTAACGCACTTTTGTCAGTTGCATTTCCATCTTTTTACCATCGTTATTCTGTATAACTTTAACGGGTAAGTAGTCTAATTCAGGTGCTAACCAAAAGCTGGTAGAGCGGTCTTTATACTCATGCACGCGATCAACTCGAACGGTGTTAAAAGTACCTGCTGGAACCGTGATTTTTGTGTTGCCTGCTTTTCTAAAAGGTGTCTTTTCAATTTTATCTTTTTTAACCATGTAGTAGTTGCCAGAAAACTTACCACTCATTAAGTCTTGTCTAATTTGTGCCTCTAGACTCAAGTCATCAAAAGCTCTGTTAGGGGCATCAAACGTATTTGTTTTTCCCTTATAGGTGCTTTTAACCTTTTTGCCGGCAGAGCTAAACCTTATATTGTGAGTCCGGCCAACACCAAATAGTTTATAAGAAGTACTGGCGCTTGAAGGTATTACTTTGTTGCCATTTAGAGTAAAAGTACTATTTTGAGATGCGGAAGCCACACCAGCCACTCTTGCATTCACTTTATAATGCCATGTATCACCAGATTTAGTTAAGCGGCGAGTGGCAGACCCTTTATACTTGTCTTCAACGGTAAAACTATAATCAGCAGTAGACGGCGCTAGTGATGCCGCCATAGCTACACTCGAGGTTAAAGCAGTCACTGTGGCTAAGCCCACGCCAGTTGCTGCTTTTTTAAATTGTCTACTCGTTAGTTCATTTAACATGTATTTATCCTTACATTACATCTTTAACTGATATTATTTATAAGTGTAGTTTGTCTTATTTCCAAGGCATGTATTGATTAGTTTTTGTGAATAATTCTTTCTAAGGCAATTATTGCATAACTACTAGAAACCATAAAAGGCGACATCGTCGCCTTTTTTTAACGAAGCTATAGTTATTAACGAAGCTATAGTCAACCAGTTTTAAAGTGGATATCAAGCAAGTGAGTACAAGTGTACCAAGTTTTACTGCAAGGGATCTTAAAGCTGTAATTATTCAAAACTGGTTTGGCTATAACTGACTATTTCAGTTTAATTTAGTGGCTTCCATTAATAGTACGCAGCATTTCTTCAACCATTTTCTTCGCATCGCCGAAAATCATCATCGTTTTATCTAGGTAAAACAAAGGGTTATCAAGGCCAGCGTAGCCAGTACTCATAGAACGTTTTATTACCATAACTGTTTGTGCCTTAGACGCATCTAAAATAGGCATACCAAAAATAGGGGAGTTAGGGTCATCTTTAGCAGAAGGGTTAACAACATCGTTTGCCCCAATCACTAATACAACATCCGTACTTGGGAAATCTGAATTAATCTCATCCATCTCTAAGATATCATCATAAGGTACGTCAGCTTCGGCAAGTAATACATTCATATGACCGGGCATACGACCGGCAACAGGGTGGATAGCAAAACGAACATTGACGCCTTCTTCTTTGAGTAACTCATAAAGCTCCTTTACCGCATTTTGAGCACGCCCTTGAGCCATACCATAACCAGGTACGATAATAACATCGCTGGCATTACTCATTAAAAAGCCGGCATCTTCAGCAGATCCTGATTTATAAGTTTTAGGCACACCATCATCATCGCCGGCCGTTACCGCAGCGGTACCCATACCACCAAACAATACATTAAGTAGTGATCGGTTCATGGCTTTACACATAATGTAAGATAAAATAGCCCCTGAAGAACCCACTAAAGAGCCAGCAATAATGAGCATTGAGTTTCCTAAGGTAAAACCAATGCCAGCTGCAGCCCAACCAGAGAAGGAGTTAAGTAAAGACACTACGACAGGCATATCGCCACCACCGATAGGCGCAATCCACATCCATCCAAAGACAACAGCCAATAAGGTCATCGCATAAAATGCTGGCATAGATTCACTAACAAAATACACGCCGCCGAAAGCTATCATCGCAATAAATAAGATTAGCTGAACCGGTTTAACCCATGCTCCGCTAATTGTTTTTGCCCATTTTTTAGCCGCCAGTTTACCAAAAGCAAATACTGAAGCTGAGAAGGTAATAGCACCAATAAAACAGCCAATAAATAGCTCAACACGCGCAATCGTACTGTGTTCGTGTGTTGTATTTAATACAGTAGCAAGTGCGATAGCCACCGCTGCCAAGCCAACAAAAGAATGCATTAGAGCCACGGTTTCTGGCATTTGAGTCATAGCCACTGTTTTTGCTTTCCAAATACCAACCAATGCGCCTAATATCATCGCACCAATAATCAACCATAAGACAGGGCCTTCTGCTAAAAAGAAGGTTGTCAATACAGCAATTGCCATAGCAGCCATACCAAAACGGTTACCTCTAATGGCAGTTTTAGGGCTTGATAAGCCGCGCAAAGTAAGAATGAAAAGAATAGCACCTACTAAATAAAACCAATCCGCGTGAGCAGCAATCCAATTCATCTGTGTTAAATCAGCTACGTTGTTCATGCGTCTGCTCCTTTGCTATCTGCTACAGGTTTAACCTTTTTATCTTTAGGTTTAAACATAGCAAGCATACGTTCGGTTACTGCAAAACCACCAAAAATATTAATACTGGCTAAAAAGACAGCAAATGCACCTAATAAACTGGTGACGCTAATAGCACCACCATCGATATAGATGGTCTGTATCATGGCACCGACAATCACAATGCTTGAGAGTGCATTGGTAACTGCCATAAGCGGCGTATGCAAAGCTGGTGTAACGCCCCAAACCACATAGTAACCCACGAATATGGCAAGTACAAAAATGGTAAATATTGCCACAAAAGGTGTGCCACCAGTTATGGCCACACCCAAGGGTGCGGTTGCTAATACTGTAGCAAGCATAATGTTCTCCTAATTTCTTTCTAAAATATCCGTATGTAAGCGTTTAATATCAAACTAATGATATGTAAAAGCAGTTGTTGGATGTATCCCTTATTTTCGCTGCAAACGCACTTCACCATTATGGGTTACTGCCAAAGCACCTTGAATGTCATCTTCAAGATTAATCGCTAGAGCATTGTCATTATCTTTATCAAATAGTGTGGTAATAAAATTGACTAAGTTATTGGCATACAAGTCAGAGGATTGAGCGGCCAATGTCGCTGGAATGTTAGCGGCACCAACAATACGTACACCATTTTCCGTTACCACTGTTTTGCCAGATATAGTACCTTCAACGTTACCACCTGAGCTTGCGGCCATGTCAATAATCACTGAACCAGCTTTCATTTTATCTAAAGTTGTTTTATGGATAAGGCGAGGTGCATTTCGTCCTGGAATCTGTGCAGTGGTAATGATAATGTCAGCATTAGATGCGGCTTTATCAACAACTTTAGCTTGGTCTTTCATATATTGTTCTGAAGGGGTCCATGCGTAGCCACCTGTAGATTTGGCTTTCTCTTTTTCTTCATCGCTCATCGGCACATCAAGCCACTTACCTCCCACAGACTCAACTTGATCTTTAACTGAAGGACGTAAATCACTGGCTTCTACCACAGCGCCTAGACGTCTAGCAGTGGCAATGGCTTGTAGGCCTGCGACACCGACGCCAAGTACGATAACTTTGGCTGGTTTTACGGTGCCGGCAGAAGTCATGAACATTGGGAAGGGGCGGGCATATTCATTGGCTGCCATTAGTACCGCTTTATAACCAGCAAGGTTGGCCTGAGAGGACAAGACGTCCATATTTTGAGCACGCGATAAAGTGCGGGGCAATAATTCCATTGCAAATGCCGTAGTCCCTTGCTTTGCGTAGGCGTCTAATTGGTCATTACGGTACGGGTCCAGCATACCAATAACAATACTGCCATTTAATAGCTGAGCAATTTGCTCAGCTGTTAAATTCTGTACCACACAAATAATTTCCGACTGGCTTAATACTTCAGACTCGCTAGCAATTTTAGCACCTGCATTTGCATAAGCGGTATCATCGTAATAGGCATGTTGGCCTGCACCAGCTTCGATAATTACCTCATGACCAAGCTTTATAAGCTTTTTTACCGAGTCTGGAGTGATCGCAACACGGCCTTCAAATGCCTGTTTTGCTTGAGTTGTGCCTATTATCATATTCGCTCCTAGCTGTGTATAGTTGATCTAAAATTTCTAACGCATTCACATCCAAATTTTTAATGCCGTTAAATTAGTTCATAAAAAACCTCTGGTTACTTTAAGTAGAACCAAAGGTTATCAATTTAATAAATGGTTTAGATATAGTCATCAATAATATTTATTATAGGGAGATAAATCAAAAGATTTCATTGCAGAACTATGACCGACCAGTAAACTAACGTTACAATATTAACATTTTTAGCGATTATTCAAGAGAGTAGCACATAACAGAATTATATGGTTTATAGAAATTAGTAAAATTTAAGTTATAAAACCAATCAATTGCATCATTACTGTTCGCTCAACAAAAGTTATGATAGGCTTAAATTATTCAAATCACTTGTGTACTGATAAAAAAAGTAGAATTAATAACAATGTCTAAATAAAATCATTTGAATAAGGATCAGTGTATGTACTTTGTATTATCTCCAGCAAAGAGCCTTAACGAAACCGATGATGTACCGGTAAAGGTCGGGAACTACTATAGTCAACCAGAGCTTATTGAGAATTCACAAGAGCTTATGAAGGTTTTAAAGTCAAAAGAGCCGACTGATCTACAACAGCTGATGAGCATATCTGATGACCTAGCTCAGCTAAATGCCCAACGTAACCAGGAGTGGGCATGGAGTGAAGAGGCGCCTTTTGATGATGATAACGCCAAACCAGCGGGTTATCTATTTGATGGTGATGTCTATACTGGCCTCGATATGTATCATATGGATAAAGAGACAGTTGTATATTTAAACGAGCATCTTGGGATTCTATCGGGATTATATGGTGTGCTTAAACCGTTAGATTTAATTAAGCCGTATCGTTTGGAGATGGGTACTAAGCTTGAAAATGAGCAGGGCGATAACCTATATGAGTTTTGGGATACGCTTATTACTGATGTTATCAATCAGCGTATGCAAGATACTGCCAAGCAAGGTGAGGATAATGTGCTCATTAACCTAGCTTCCAACGAGTACTTTAAGTCGGTTAAGAAGAAGGAGCTTGAAGCCGATATAATTACGCCGCGTTTTGAAGATGAAAAAAATGGCAAATTTAAGGTCATCAGCTTTTATGCCAAAAAAGCACGCGGTTTGATGGTAAAGTATGCAGCCGATCATAAAGTCACTAAAGCAGAGGACTTAAAGAAATTCGATTTAGCAGGGTATTACTACGTCGAAGAAGCATCGGATGATAAAACGTGGACATTTAGAAGGAACGAGGCGGATCAGTAGCCATTAAGGTTTTATTATCAATTTAGTTATTTTGACACTCTATCAACTATTATAAGTAAAATTCCAGCCTCTTATCAATAAATCACATAAAAAACCCCGATAAGCCAAAGCCTATCGGGATTTTAAATGCAGTCTTGAATGGCAAGTTTATGGGGGTCGCTAACAAAGTAGGACTAGGAAGTCTAACGCAGATTGTATATATGATACCTCCAGTTAGAGTGACAACGTCCTACAAAGTTAGCGGGCACATAAACAATTACATCATGCCGCCCATACCACCCATGCCGCCCATACCACCAGCACCGCCCATGCCAGCCATTGGATCGCTGTCATCTACTTTATCGGTGATCATCGCTTCAGTGGTTAACATTAAGCCAGCAACAGATGCCGCATGCTCAAGGGCAGAACGAGCCACTTTAGCAGGGTCAAGGATACCCATCTCTAGCATATCGCCATAAACACCAGTTGCCGCGTTATAGCCATAGTTACCAGAGCCATTCTTCACTTCGTTCACTACCACAGAAGCTTCATCGCCTGCGTTAGTGACGATTTGACGTAATGGCGCTTCCATAGCACGGCGTAAAATGTTGATACCCGCATTTTGGTCATCATTATCGCCAGTTAATTCGCTGATAGCGCTCATCGCACGAACGAGAGCAACACCACCACCAGGCACAACGCCTTCTTCAACCGCAGCACGAGTGGCATGAAGCGCATCATCTACACGGTCTTTCTTCTCTTTCATCGCAGTTTCAGTAGCAGCACCAACTTTAATAACCGCTACGCCGCCTGACAATTTAGCCACACGCTCTTGCAGTTTTTCTTTATCATAGTCAGAAGTTGATTCTTCGATTTGACGATTGATTGAGTCAACACGCGCGCTGATATCTGCTTTATCACCAGCACCATCAACAATAACCGTGTTTTCTTTACCAACGGTTACTTTCTTAGCTGTACCTAAATGCTCAACAGTAGCCGTCTCTAAGCTTAAACCAACTTCTTCAGAGATAACCGTACCGCCAGTAAGCGTCGCGATATCTTGCAACATCGCTTTACGACGATCGCCAAATCCAGGGGCTTTAACCGCACACGTTTTTAAACCGCCACGCATGTTGTTCACAACTAGAGTCGCTAGGGCTTCGTTTTCAACATCTTCAGCAATGATTAAAAGTGGCTTACTTTGTTGCATCACTTGCTCAAGTAATGGCACGATTTCACGAATATTGCTGATTTTTTTATCAACAAGCAAGATGAAAGGATTTTCAAACTCAGCGGTTAAGCTGTCTTGTTTGTTAGCAAAGTATGGGCTGATATAGCCACGGTCAAACTGCATACCTTCAACCACTTCTAAAGAATCTTCAAAACCAGATCCTTCTTCAACAGTGATCACGCCTTTTTTACCAACTTTCTCCATTGCTTCAGAGATAAGCTCACCAATTTTGGTATCAGAGTTAGCAGAGATTGAACCAACCTGAGCAATTGCTTTATGGTCATCAGCTGGCGTCGCTAATTTATGAATCTCTTCAACTGAGGCAAGTACCGCTTTATCAATACCACGCTTAAGATCCATTGGGTTCATGCCGGCCGCTACCGACTTCATACCTTCTTGTAAGATAGACTGAGCCAATACCGTTGCTGTAGTCGTACCATCACCCGCTACGTCATTGGTTTTGCTCGCCACTTCACGCACAAGCTGAGCGCCCATGTTTTCAAATTTATTCTCAAGCTCGATTTCTTTAGCAACAGAAACACCATCTTTAGTGATAGCAGGTGCGCCAAAAGACTTATCGATAACCACATTACGACCTTTAGGTCCTAGGGTTACTTTAACAGCGTTTGCTAGAACGTTAACGCCGTCCATCATCTGTTTACGAGCGTCAATGCCAAACTTTACTTCTTTAGCCATGAGAAAACTCTCCAGTTATTTTAGTTGATTAAATTATTTTTAATTAATGATATTATTTTTGAAATTGGTGTTATAAATCAATGACACTGATTATAAAAAAGCGGTAATTAACCTTCTAACACACCTAATACGTCAGACTCTTTCATAATCAATAACTCTTCACCGTCAACTTTTACAGTTTGACCCGCATATTGACCGAATAAAATAGTATCGCCAACTTTAACGTCTAAAGCACGAACGTCTCCGTTTTCATTAATCTGACCATTACCCACAGCAAGCACTTCGCCTTGAGACGGTTTTTCTTGTGCAGAACCGGGTAATAAAATACCACCAGCGGTTTTTTGTTCTTCTTCCACACGGCGGACAACGATGCGGTCATGTAAAGGGCGAATATTCATTGTTCACTCCATTAAAAATAGTTGATTTTGATTGAATTAAAAGCACCCATATCCCTCATAAAGTAATATTTTTTTGCAAAAATTCAAGTCAATTTGAATATATTGTTATGAGCTATGGGGTTGTACTAAAAATGGGGTTAAGTAAGGATAGTTTCAACCTAAAAAAAGTATTTTTTTTCAAATCTGCCTGACAGTCGGGCTAAGTGTCTATAGACTAAAGTAATAAAAACAGAATAAATGTTGAAAACAAATTTTAAAAAAGTTAAGGGAGGCCAGAATGAATATGCTAATGCGTTATTTTATAATGATGACTTTACTAAAGCATGAGCTAAAAAAAATTAAAACCAACGAGACAACCACAACGCTGACCAATGAGCAATTATTTACCCCCTTTATCAAAACCAGTCGTGTATTACCGCATGATATGGGCTTTCGCAACCACCTCCCGAACTATCGCTATTTATCTTTCATTGAACTCAATATCACGGCGTGGCTAACTCAATGCCAACATGCAAAAGGCATGAGTGCTTCAAAGGACAAGCTCTTTTGGATATTGGCCATGCAAGAAATGGTTTACCTTAAAGAGATTAAATTTTTGGATAAAATAAAAGTCACAACAACCCTTGAAGGTTGGGATAAAAAGTACATTTATTTTCAGCATCATTTTTCAGTGAAAAACAACGATATGGCAATAGGGTTGTCCAAAGTTGTGCTGATGAACAAAGCAGGTAAAAAGTTCAAACCTGACGTTTTGGATATGACGGGCAATCATCTGACAGACATCATCGATACGTGGAACGCCAACCAACTCGCTATCAAACAACAGTAGTCTTGCGTGTGGCGCTAATATATTTTGGAGCCATTCTCGCTTTGCGTTACTATCTTGGTTTGCACTAGGCGAGTCGCTACACGTTACCCTGTTCCTGCTCCGCGATAACAGGTTAACGCTAGCGTCTCAGCCCAGTGCTGTACCAAGTATATCCACTGCAATCGAGGCTAAACTGCCTTGTTAAAGCAACGTTTATCATTCTTAACACGACCTAAATCAAACACCGTATCTATGTTAAAATCTCAGCTATATAATCAATTTTTTTGACACACTTGTAACTTGAAAAAATTGTCCCTTCCTATTTCAACACTCATCTTTAAATAAGGACACCATCATGAACCAAAAACTAAAATGGACAGACAGCTTAGACATCGCCATCGAACTTTATGAAAAGTTTCCTGAGACTGACCCACAGTATGTTCGCTTTACCGATTTGCACCGCTGGGTAACTGAATTAGAGAACTTCGACGATGATCCAAATCGCTCGAATGAAGGTATTTTAGAAGCCATTCAGATGAATTGGATTGATGAAGCTGATTAGTCTGTTTTTTTAGTCATTAGCCTGTAAGTTAACACTAGATATAAACCTAAAAAGATTGCCGCCTTCCTTTTTTAAAGGAAGGGTGTGGGATGGATTTCGTAACTAATAAGCTTTTGTGTGAACAAAAACTTTTATCTATCAATTAATATAATGTTTATCTGATTAAGGACATAGCATGCAAATTGAAATAAGGAAGCTATCTAACAACATACCCTGCCAAGGCATATCCGTTCGCACCACCAACCAAGATGAGACAAATCCTGAAAGCGCTAAAATAGGTGAAATGTGGCAAAATTTTTATCAAAACTATGTCGCTAAACTTCCAGAGGGTTGCGATATATATGGTATTTATCACAATTACGAAAGCGACGCCAATGGGGCTTTTGATGTGACGGCTGGTTGGCATCAAGTTGATGATAGTCTAGCGTTTGATACTAACGATTTAATAAAAGTCACTATTCCCACAGGCAAGTATTTGGTCTTTAGCGAGCAGGGCACTATGCCTGAAGCTGTCATTACGGCATGGCAAAATGTTTGGGCTTATTTTAATGATGCTGACTGTACGCATACTCGGTTATATGATGTCGATTTTGAGTATTATGTGAGTGAATCGCAAGTTGAGGTATATATTGGAATTGAGTAAGCGTTTAAATGAATGAATATGTGCTACAAATTCAGGCTTCTTCCTTGTTCAACCTTAACGTTAACCTTCATCATATGTTGCAACTCATATTCTAATTGCTTAAGATTTTCAGCTGATATATCTCCTTCAGGAAAATAAACAGACACAACTAACGTAAAGCCTTTAGGAGTATAGCCAATAGTTTGTATTTTACCACCATATTTCTTGATGATGGTATCAATTTGTTCTATATCTTCTTCGCTATCATAAACATCTAGCATATCCTCTTTACTTCTATCTGCAATCGGTAATATTTCTATATCAAAGCTAAATCCACGCGCTTCACCGTCTGTGATAACGTATTCATGGGTATCAGCTGCCACATTTTTACGAGTGACGATAAAATATTTTGGTGGACCAGAACCATTAACATACAAGTCAACATAGCTATGACCGAGTTGCGCTTTGATCTTATCAATAACTTCGCTAGCTTCCTTAGAGTCGTAGACGGTCTGAAAGCGATAAATATCCTCAACGGGTATGTTCGAAGCTTTAGCCATCTGTTTAGTAATATTTGGATATTCAATATCTCGTGGCGAGTTGTCTTTGGGAACATCAGAGTGGGAGTCAATTGTTGACCAGTCAATCTGTATTTTTGATTGTTCGGCTACTTTACCAATAGACTCTGAAGTTACTTGATTATACGATGTAACGCTACAAGCACTTAATAGAGCAGTCATAACGATGACTGAGGTCAGCATTCCAGTATTAATTCCATCTCTCACAGTATACTCCCAAGTAAATTTATTGATAAAATTGATGTTGCACTAATAAAATTGCAAATTAACCCACCGATTAATTTATGATGTTTGACGGTGGTTTGTTCGTTAAATTCGGTGGGTTACGCTTCGCTAACCGCACCCTACAACCCGACCAGAAATCCTACCAGTTTTAACCACGATAAATATCTGCTAAAACAAGATGTTACCGCTAGTCCTGATAGAAGCGGTAGCTTGGTGGGTTGTGGGGCATACAGCATCTTACACAGGAGTGGTCGCTTGAATAATGGAACACGCGTGTGTTTAGATGCTGTGCCCCACAGGCAATCAACTACAAGCGGATAGCAGGAATAGCTCCAAAAATTTAATCAAAATTACAAATTAACCTAACAACAATTCCTCAAGCATCTTCTCATAAATTTGCGCCAACTTACCAATATCATCAATTTCTACCTTTTCATCGACTTGATGAATGGTAGCGTTACGCACACCTAGCTCAACCACTTGTGCACCCGTTGGCGCAATAAAACGACCATCGGAAGTACCACCAGAAGTCGATAGCGTGGTATCAATGCCCGTCACTTCTTTCACCGCCACTTTACACGCATCCACTAACTTACCCTCAGCGGTTAAAAATGGATTGCCTGATAGTTTCCATTCGATGTCGTAACGAGCCTCAGTATCTTTAAAATGCTTATCCAAAATCTCGTGAGTCTTGGCTCTTAACTCTTCTTCCGTAGTTTCGGTCGAAAAGCGAAAGTTAAAAACCACTTCTACCGTTTCAGGAATGACATTGTTAGCACCCGTGCCCCCATTGATATTCGAGATTTGCATCGAAGTTGCAGGGAAGAACTCATTACCTTTATCCCATTGAGTATGGGTAAATTCAGTTAACGCGGGCAGGAGGGCATGAATCGGATTTACCGCCAAATGTGGGTAGGCGACATGACCTTGTTTACCAGTGACTGTCAAAACACCGCCCAACGAACCTCGGCGACCATTTTTGATAATATCGCCAAGCGTATCGGTACTCGATGGTTCGCCAACCAAGCAGTAAGTGATTTTCTCATTGCGAGATTCTAAGGCCTCAATGACTTTTACCGTACCATTAATAGAAGGCCCTTCTTCATCGGAGGTTATCAACATCGCGATAGAGCCCTTGTGATTAGGATGATTTTTAATAAAGTTTTCAGTTGCTACTGTAAACGCGGCAATCGCTGTTTTCATATCTGCTGCGCCACGACCCCAAAGAAAGCCGTCTTTAACGGTTGGCTCAAAGGGTGGGATTTTCCAATTATCAGCATTGCCCGTTGGCACAACATCAGTATGCCCTGCAAAGCAGATGACTGGGTCTGTCTTGCCACGTCTTGCCCACAAGTTTTTGACCTCAGCATTGAGTCCAACCGCATTTTTATCGCCAAAATACATAAATTCACAGTCAAATCCAAGCGGTTTAAGTCTATTAACCAATACGTCCTGAGCGCCCTTATCATGAGGGGTGACCGAATCACGACTCATTAAATCAATACTGAGTTCTAAAGTGGCTTGTTGATGGTCAATTGTGTGGTTTTTTGGGTCGTTTTTGCTCATAATCGTCTCAAAGTTGGTAGGGAAAGGGTCTATCGGTTTAAGGTCTGATTTAAGGGGTTTTATTGATTTGGATTTGCTAAGGTGCTTATTTCGTTTATTGACTATACGGCAATCATAATGGTTCAGCGATAACAATGGCATCATCACGACGTAACCAAGTCGCGATAGAATAACGTTGACGGTGCGCAATTTCTACCTGATGGCGTAAATTGCTATCAAACAATATTAATCGATTGGCCTTGGGTAATATTTGGTGTTGTTTTCCATGATTGTCAATAATGGATAGTTCCCCGCCATCTTCTGTCGTCCATTCATCATTTAAATAAAACACCGCAGAAATAACCCGCTCATTGCGTCCTACTGGATTGTCTTTGTGCCACTGATAACCAAAGCCTACAGGATAGCACGTATAGTGTGCCTCACTATGGCGAATACCTGCAAATAATAGTCTATTCAAATAAGTCGCCAGCTCGTTTATGCTATGCAGATAATAAAATCCAGCGAAGAAATTATGGGTAATCCAGCGAATACGGTCACCTCGTATATCCGTTTTACGTCTACCATCGGTAAGTAGCGCATCCCGATAGTCAACAAATCCGCTTTCAGCCTGCAAAGCGAGTAAAGCTTTGCAAGTATAAACCTCATCTAGCACTATAAAGCCATTATTAATAAAACTATCAATCATAGCCTCATTAAATTGTTGCGCCCAATCCACTGCAAAATCTGATTGCTCTAGCGTATTTTGAGTGGTGCTAAGATCAATTTTCTCATGTTCAATTAAGGCATTGTTAACATCTGAACGGTATGCAATCTCATTAACGACTGCATTAGCTATACTTTTAGCACTTTCTACCTCGGAAGGTATTAAAGGTGGTGGTATAGGCACCGTTATCGGGTCATTATGTAGGTTTATAGGCGGTATTAAATTACTATTAACTTGAGTTTTATTCGTTTTAGTCATCAATAGCACCTCTGACACCTGCATTAACGGTAAAATAGCGAAAACAGTAAACTAGCGAATGGGGTAGTGGTAAATTAATTAATAGTTTATTTATAAGCCCCCTCATTTATTCAGGACACTCTTACTCAATCATGAAACTCTTAAATGTGTAGCATCAGTTTACTTAGTTTGGGTGTTAGCCCTGTTATCTGATAACGTTTTAGTGGGTATGAATTTAACGATCAAAAGCACGGTTTAATCAATGCATATAGGGTCAATTAACTATTAATATACTTATTTCAAACCTGCTTATGCTAACATAGAACCTAATTTTGATTCCCCAATTTTAATACGCAACTTTCTATCATTAAACAAGCCAACTTATGAACTATAAACATGCCTATCACGCGGGTAATTTCGCCGACGTCGTAAAACACATCTTACTGATTCAACTGCTTAACCAAATGAGCAAAAAAGATAAACCTTATTATGTTCTAGACGCTTACGGTGGACGAGGCCTTTATTCTTTAAGTAGTGAAGAGTCGCGCAAAACCGGAGAGTCTCGGGCAGGTGTACAAAAGATTTTGGATGCGGATACCTCCGACGCGCCTGATGCCGTACGTCAGTATATTAATGATATTCAGAAGGCACGTCAGACTTATGACAAGTTTGTATACCCAGGTTCACCTTGGTGGATTGCCAATCATGTTGAAAAAAGTCCAGAACCCCTTGTAAGAGCTGAAGCTTTTGAACTAAAAAATAGCGAATATGATGCCCTTAACTATCAATTGTATAAATTACCTATTGGTATTCAAAATCGTGATGCGTTTGAAGGCATTCGTGCGGTTATTCCGCCAGTAGAACGCCGCGGTGTTATTTTGATTGATCCGCCTTACGAGCAAGAGCATAAAAACTTCTCAAACTTGGTGGAACTGTTAGTTGCCAGTATGGACAAATGGCCACAAGGGGTGTATGCCCTTTGGTTCCCAATTAAAAATATTGATGCGGTTGAACTGTTCTATAAGAAGATGAAGCGTACCGATATTCGGAAACAGCTGTTATGTGAGCTAAATGTATATCCTAATGACGTGGCAGCAGGTCTTAACGGTACGGGTATGTTGATCATCAACCCACCTTGGCAATTTGACCAAAATGCGCGCCAAATTTTAAACTTTTTACAGCCCTTACTGCGTCCGGCAGATGCGCCTGATTTGCCACAAAGCCAAGCGGTCAGCGTACGATGGTTGGTTGGCGAGTAGTTCGTCCATTTTAAAACCAATGATTTTTAAGCCAATTAATAGTCAAGCATTGAGTCATCTACTAAACCGTTATAACAGTCTAATATGACTATAACAAAACAATGTTGTCAGAGGTTCTTAATGAGCATGTCTAAATCGCCACGTCCTGACAGTTCTAACATAACTAGCAATTCAGATACGCCACATCAGCAAGGCATAGCAACTAGCAACGCTGATTTAGCAGGTACAGACTCTGTCAATGATGGCTCAACAGGTAATGGCTTAAGAGCTGATGATTTAAGAATTAATGAGTTGACCGATACCCCGTCAAGCTCAGCATCAACCCCTTTGGCTCATCAAAGTGAGCACAATCGCAAAATTGCAGAAACGGGTGATTACGACGGTTTAACCTTTGACGTTATCGAAGAAGAAGTCGCAGACGGTCATCAAGTGGTTAGCCGAGGTGTCTATCTTGCGCCCAATCTAATCACAACGCTATCCTTACTATCCGGTTTTTTCTCAATTTTATCTAGTATGCAAGGCGACTTTTATAAAGCATCTCTTGCCATATTTTTATCTGGCTTACTTGATGGCGCCGATGGCCGAGTGGCACGGATGCTCAATGCCCAAAGCCCTTTTGGCGAGCAATATGACTCGCTAGCTGACATGCTGGCTTTCGGAGTTGCCCCTGCCATTTTGATATATAGCTTTGCGCTACAACCTTTGGGAAGAGTCGGGATTGCCTGTGCCTTTGTTTTCACTGCCTGTGCCGCCTTTCGCTTAGCACGTTTTAACGTTCAGATTGGCGAGGTCGATAAAAAATTCTTTGTCGGTTTAGCCAGTCCATTAGCGGCTATATTAGTGACCAGTGCTGTCATGGTTGCCATCGATCACAGCCAATGGATTGGGGAATACGATACCCAAATTATGTTTGCCTGCGCCGCTTGGGTGGTCATTTGTGGTCTGCTCATGGTCAGCAATATTAAATACTACAGCTTTAAAGAATTTGATAAAAAGAAAGTACCCTTTGTCGCTTTGATTATCGCTGTGTTGGTCATGGCAATCGTATTATACGACATCCCTGTTGGTCTCCTTGCCATTGGTATTATCTACGCACTATCAGGCATTGTTTCGACCATAAAAGCCAAAATGAAAAATTAGACCAGTGAGAGACTTTAGGCTAGGACATGTTTATATACTCTAAATAACAAGACTTCCTAATATTGCGCACTAATTTTGAAGCTATTTCCTGCTATTCGCTTGTAGTTGGCAAACAGTGGGCAGCAGCGTCTAGGTTCAAGAGTATTCCATTATTCAAGCGACTCCCCTTGAACAAGACGCTGCAACCCCACTGCCTACCAAGCTACCGCTACTATCAGGGCTAAAAAGCCTAATAACGGCATAGTGCTTACTACGTTATAAAACCCTTACTCAATGTGGAGTTTACCTGTTCTGATGTTACCCCAAGGCTCGGAGAGCATGGCCTCTTTTAAACCCACAGTCAAAGCGTTTATACAAGCAACCCGCCCCCGTACCTTTCCACTCGCTGTCGCCAGCATTGTCTGCGGTAGTGGTTTAGCGTTGTCGCAATTGGCATCTACTACTGGTATCACTTGGCACAATTGGCTAGTATTATTTCTCACTATATGGGTAGCCTTGGCGCTACAAATACTCTCCAATCTTGCTAATGATTATGGGGATGGCGTTAAAGGCACAGATGCCATGCGAGACGACAGCAGCCCAGAGCGTATGTTAGCAAGAGGGCAATTACAACCTGACCAATTCAAACGACTTATCTATATTTGGGCTTTTTTAACGTTCTGGTCAGGCGTGGCTTTGATTGCGATTGGATTTGATAACCTGCATGATTTTCTTATATTTTTAGGCTTTGGCGTCGTCGCGATTATCGCTGCTATGTGTTATACCATGGGAAAGCGCCCCTATGGATATCGTGCAATGGGAGAGGTTGCCGTACTAATATTCTTTGGTTGGCTTGGTGTATTGGGCAGTGTCTATCTACAAACGCAGCAATTAAATCTTAGCCACTTAGTGCCTGCTACAGGCTGTGGCGGTCTTGCTGCTTGCGTGCTTTATGTGAATAATATGCGGGATGTATATAGTGACAAACAGGCGGGTAAGGTTACCTTAGCTGTATTACTAGGCGATAAGAAGATGACTCAAGGCTACTTTTTCTTATTACAATTTTCAATGATGTGCTACCTGACATACGCTGCACAATTTAACCTCTATGCTTTAATTGTAATACTTCTATGGCCAAAACTTATCAGACATTCTAATGTTATCTACAAAAGCGTAACCTTAGATAATGAAGGCGAGGTAAAGGATGTGGATGTGATTAAGATAGGCGGAGAGCTTAAAAATATTGTGATGATTTGCCTTGGTGTTAACGTTTTATTTGTTTGCGGCTTAATAATTAGCCATTTTTTTAGTAATGCTTAATCTGAAATGTATCTAATTGCAGAGAAGTATTGAGCAACTGTACTGCAAGCTAAGTTTAGCAACTTAAAATGCTTTATATAGTCAGTCTATTTCCCTGCTATTTTGCCTTGTAGAAAGCGACGCGCTACACTTTGCCCTATCTATGCTTTTGAGAATCGATTGAATGAAGAACGGCTACATCTATACCCAAGATAAAATCTGTAATTTTCTGAAAATTAAGAGCATGCCTCCAGCAACTTTCTAAATGCCAGATATGCTTTTTTAAAGAAAACTCCTTTGCCCCCTGCAATTTCTTTGTATTTTTAACGCGTCTCAAATCTGGTGTAGCGCCCCCATCTGCTTTTTGCTACTCTCATCATTAATAGTTAAGCTTTGCATTAGTCTTTAACTGATAAATTTATAACTTTACTTAAAGGTTAATCAAAAGTAGCCGTATGCAATACCTGTAATAAAAATAGTATCAGATTAAGAGAGCGTCAAATTAAAAAAGCAGCATGTTATAAATCTAAAGGAGTAGGATTGATTGTTAAATAACCTGAATAAAGAACTCGCACTAAAAGTATTATGGTTCGCCGTGGTAGGAGTCGTGATGTTACTGCGAGTCTATGACTATCTATCTATGTACCAAGGGTTAGGGATTTTCGTGATTTATACTTTAATACATGTACTGGTCATTGAAAAATTAGTGCTTGGTAAACTTAAGATAGCGAAGATAAAGTAACTAGAAGCAATTAGATGAGTAGTCTTATCATCCTCTAAATCTTGATTTTATATTTTATGTCGTCACTTACTTAGCTGTAGTGACTTGCCTAGTTAATGTATTGTTTAGTGTATAACGATAACGTATCTTAAAGATTTTTAGAAAAAAGCACAAAAACCGCTTGACCGCATTAAAAAAGAGTATATACTACGCCACCTGTTGAGAAGAAAGCGAACCTAGCAAGCAGTATTGATCACTTTGAAGAGAAGGGATCAGGGCAGTTGAAAAGGGAAGCGAAGTAGTAGGGTTAGGTGTTAATTGTCAGAAGGCAGGAAGCACTTAAACCGATTAAAAAAACTTCTTGACTTAGTAAAAAAAGCGTCTATAATACGCACCTCATTAAGGGAAACGAAGTAAACAACCTGACTTGAGAGAGAGGGTTTAGAGCTTTAGAAGCCTAAATGAAGAATAAATAAAAGCTTGACAGATATATAGTTAGACCATATACTAGACGGCTCACTAAGTAAGAACGGCAGATAGCTTATTATTACATTATTAGTGAATAACTTACCTCGGACGACGAGATAAGTCAACTATTTAAAAACTAGAATCAAAGAACAACTTGTGTGGATTTTTGTTGACATAGAATGCTGAAAAATTAAAGTTGGGATTATCTCTTATCGGGATAGTGACTAACTATAAAAATTATCATTCTTAACAGCAAGAAAACTCGAAGTTAATTCATTTATGAAAGAACGGAAAGAAAGAACGCCAGAAAGAATGAGCCAAGTTTTAGTAACCTCTTTAAAGGGTTACATAGCAAGATTAAACTGAAGAGTTTGATCATGGCTCAGATTGAACGCTGGCGGCAGGCTTAACACATGCAAGTCGAGCGGAAACGATGATAGCTTGCTATCAGGCGTCGAGCGGCGGACGGGTGAGTAATACTTAGGAATCTGCCCAGTAGTGGGGGATAGCACGGGGAAACTCGTATTAATACCGCATACACCCTACGGGGAAAAGGGGGCGCTTGCGCTCTCGCTATTGGATGAGCCTAAGTCGGATTAGCTAGTTGGTGGGGTAAAGGCCTACCAAGGCGACGATCTGTAGCTGGTCTGAGAGGATGATCAGCCACACCGGAACTGAGACACGGTCCGGACTCCTACGGGAGGCAGCAGTGGGGAATATTGGACAATGGGGGCAACCCTGATCCAGCCATGCCGCGTGTGTGAAGAAGGCCTTTTGGTTGTAAAGCACTTTAAGCAGTGAAGAAGACCATACGGTTAATACCCGTATGCGATGACATTAGCTGCAGAATAAGCACCGGCTAACTCTGTGCCAGCAGCCGCGGTAATACAGAGGGTGCAAGCGTTAATCGGAATTACTGGGCGTAAAGCGAGCGTAGGTGGCTTAATAAGTTAGATGTGAAATCCCCGGGCTTAACCTGGGAACTGCATCTAAAACTGTTAAGCTAGAGTAGGTGAGAGGGAGGTAGAATTTCAGGTGTAGCGGTGAAATGCGTAGAGATCTGAAGGAATACCGATGGCGAAGGCAGCCTCCTGGCATCATACTGACACTGAGGTTCGAAAGCGTGGGTAGCAAACAGGATTAGATACCCTGGTAGTCCACGCCGTAAACGATGTCTACTAGTCGTTGGGAGACTTGATCTCTTAGTGACGCAGCTAACGCAATAAGTAGACCGCCTGGGGAGTACGGCCGCAAGGTTAAAACTCAAATGAATTGACGGGGGCCCGCACAAGCGGTGGAGCATGTGGTTTAATTCGATGCAACGCGAAGAACCTTACCTGGTCTTGACATATCTAGAATCTTGTAGAGATACGAGAGTGCCTTCGGGAATTAGAATACAGGTGCTGCATGGCTGTCGTCAGCTCGTGTCGTGAGATGTTGGGTTAAGTCCCGCAACGAGCGCAACCCTTTTCCTTAGTTACCAGCGGGTTATGCCGGGGACTCTAAGGATACTGCCAGTGACAAACTGGAGGAAGGCGGGGACGACGTCAAGTCATCATGGCCCTTACGACCAGGGCTACACACGTGCTACAATGGTAGGTACAGAGGGCAGCTACACAGCGATGTGATGCGAATCTCAAAAAGCCTATCGTAGTCCAGATTGGAGTCTGCAACTCGACTCCATGAAGTCGGAATCGCTAGTAATCGCGGATCAGAATGCCGCGGTGAATACGTTCCCGGGCCTTGTACACACCGCCCGTCACACCATGGGAGTTGATTGCACCAGAAGTGGGTAGCCTAACCTTCGGGGAGGCGCTCACCACGGTGTGGTCGATGACTGGGGTGAAGTCGTAACAAGGTAGCCGTAGGGGAACCTGCGGCTGGATCACCTCCTTATTGACGCATTCGGTCAGCAAGAATTCACAACAAGTTGTTCTTTGATTTTAGTAGATAAAAGCTTTAAAAAGCTTTAGAAGATTGTGCAATAGCATAGCTTTTTGAAAATCCTATTTAAAGGATTTTCCTTGCGAAGCTAAAATTGCAATGCAATTTTTTAACGCTTCTCAGGGTCTATAGCTCAGCTGGTTAGAGCACCGTGTTGATAACGCGGGGGTCGGTGGTTCAAGTCCACCTAGACCCACCATTATATGGGGCCATAGCTCAGCTGGTAGAGCGCCTGCCTTGCACGCAGGAGGTCAGGAGTTCGACTCTCCTTGGCTCCACCATATATAAATAGACCCAGAGCTAATAAAATAGAATTAAGTGATTAGTAACTTAACGATAAGGTACATAAGCAATTACTTACTTCTGTTTTATACAGAGACAATATGACGACTGGATGACAGCGTTATTACTATTTAAAAACATAGATATGAGTTGTAATACGGTTAATACCCTACCCATCACTGAGTAGGATATTAACCAGATGACTAACCTTTTAACGACATCAGTTGTTATCCCAAGAGGTTAGTTATCGAAGGTAATAAGAGAACTGAATCAAGCGTAAATTATCAAGGTGATATCGTTATAATTACTAACCATATTTGCAAGAATCAGAATTATGAATTGGTTAAAACACCTCGGATTACTTCGAGGTTGTCTTTAGCCAATAATAAAACTGAATCTATTAAATGCGAATATTAAGACCCTTTGGGGTTGTATGGTCAAGTAATTAAGCGCACATGGTGGATGCCTTGGCAGTCAGAGGCGATGAAAGACGTGACAGCCTGCGATAAGCTTCGGGGAGGCGGCAATATCCTGTGATCCGGAGATTTCTGAATGGGGAAACCCATCTAGTGTAAGCTAGATATTCTAATTTATTAGGAAGCGAACGAGGGGAAGTGAAACATCTCAGTACCCTTAGGAAAAGACATCAAAAGAGATTCCCCTAGTAGCGGCGAGCGAACGGGGAGGAGCCGACGGATTTATATGTAGAAGAACAGAGTGGGAAATCTGGCCATAGTGGGTGATAGCCCCGTATTCGAAACATATAATGAAGCATATTAAGTAGTGCGGAACACGAGAAATTCTGTATGAAGATGGGGGGACCATCCTCCAAGGCTAAATACTCCTGACTGACCGATAGTGAACCAGTACCGTGAGGGAAAGGCGAAAAGAACCCCTGTGAGGGGAGTGAAATAGAACCTGAAACCGTGTGCGTACAAGCAGTGGGAGCGGACTTGATCCGTGACCGCGTACCTTTTGTATAATGGGTCAGCGACTTATATTCTGTAGCAAGGTTAACCATTAGGGGAGCCGTAGGGAAACCGAGTCTTAATAGGGCGTATAGTTGCAGGGTATAGACCCGAAACCGAGTGATCTATCCATGAGCAGGTTGAAAGTGCCGTAACAGGCACCGGAGGACCGAACCCACTGTCGTTGAAAAGCCAGGGGATGACTTGTGGATAGGGGTGAAAGGCTAATCAAACTCGGTGATAGCTGGTTCTCCCCGAAAGCTATTTAGGTAGCGCCTCGGACGAACACCATTGGGGGTAGAGCACTGTTTCGGCTAGGGGGTCATACCGACTTACCAAACCGATGCAAACTCCGAATACCGATGAGTGATATCCGGGAGACACACGGCGGGTGCTAACGTCCGTCGTGGAGAGGGAAACAACCCAGACCGCCAGCTAAGGCCCCAAATTCCTAGTTAAGTGGGAAACGAAGTGGGAAGGCATAGACAGCTAGGAGGTTGGCTTAGAAGCAGCCATCCTTTAAAGAAAGCGTAATAGCTCACTAGTCGAGTCGGCCCGCGCGGAAGATGTAACGGGGCTCAAACTAGGAGCCGAAGCTGCGGATTTGAAAATTGTTTCAAGTGGTAGGGGAGCGTTGTGTAAGCCTGTGAAGGTGTGCTGTAAGGCATGCTGGAGGTATCACAAGAGCGAATGCTGACGTGAGTAACGATAATGCGAGTGAAAAGCTCGCACGCCGGAAGATCAAGGGTTCCAGTCCAACGTTAATCGGGGCTGGGTGAGTCGACCCCTAAGGCGAGGCCGAAAGGCGTAGTCGATGGGAAATTGGTTAATATTCCAATACTTGTTTATGATGCGATGGAGGGACGGAGAAGGTTATGCCAGCCTGGCGATGGTTGTCCAGGTGGAAGGATGTAGGTAGATGGCTTAGGTAAATCCGGGCTGTTAATACCGAGATCTGATAGCAAGCTGTACTTGTACAGCGAAGTGGCAAATACCATGCTTCCAGGAAAAGCTTCTAAGCGATAGTCATAAACGAATCGTACCCTAAACCGACACAGGTGATCAGGTAGAGAATACCAAGGCGCTTGAGAGAACTCTGCTGAAGGAACTAGGCAAAATGGTACCGTAACTTCGGGAGAAGGTACGCTGCTGGTGGTGAAGGACTTGCTCCGTAAGCTACTAGCAGTCGCAGATACCAGGCTGCTGCAACTGTTTATTAAAAACACAGCACTCTGCAAACACGAAAGTGGACGTATAGGGTGTGATGCCTGCCCGGTGCTGGAAGGTTAATTGATGGGCTTAGCGTAAGCGAAGGTCTTGATCGAAGCCCCAGTAAACGGCGGCCGTAACTATAACGGTCCTAAGGTAGCGAAATTCCTTGTCGGGTAAGTTCCGACCTGCACGAATGGCATAATGATGGCAGCGCTGTCTCCAGCAGAGACTCAGTGAAATCGAAATCGCAGTGAAGATGCTGTGTACCCGCGGCTAGACGGAAAGACCCCGTGAACCTTTACTACAGCTTTACATTGAACTTTGACCTGACTTGTGCAGGATAGGTGGGAGGCTTTGAAGCAGATACGCCAGTATTTGTGGAGCCAACCTTGAAATACCACCCTGGTCATGTTGGGGTTCTAACTCAGGTATAACAATACCGAGGACAATGTATGGTGGGTAGTTTGACTGGGGCGGTCTCCTCCTAAAGAGTAACGGAGGAGTACGAAGGTGCGCTCAGAACGGTCGGAAATCGTTCATAGAGTATAAAGGCAAAAGCGCGCTTAACTGCGAGACCCACAAGTCGAGCAGGTACGAAAGTAGGTCTTAGTGATCCGGTGGTTCTGTATGGAAGGGCCATCGCTCAACGGATAAAAGGTACTCTGGGGATAACAGGCTGATACCGCCCAAGAGTTCATATCGACGGCGGTGTTTGGCACCTCGATGTCGGCTCATCTCATCCTAGGGCTGAAGCAGGTCCTAAGGGTATGGCTGTTCGCCATTTAAAGAGGTACGCGAGCTGGGTTTAGAACGTCGTGAGACAGTTCGGTCCCTATCTACCGTGGGCGTTGGAAATTTGAGAGGATCTGCTCCTAGTACGAGAGGACCAGAGTGGACGAACCGCTGGTGTTCGGGTTGTCATGCCAATGGCATTGCCCGGTAGCTACGTTCGGATGGGATAACCGCTGAAAGCATCTAAGCGGGAAGCCCACCTCAAGATTAGATTTCCCTTAAGAGCCGTTGAAGACTACAACGTTGATAGGCAGGGTGTGGAAGCGCAGTGATGCGTGTAGCTAACCTGTACTAATTGCTCGTTTGGCTTGACCATACAACACCCAAGTGGTTTTGTAGCTCTCTTTTTATAATAAAGAGTAGAGCAAGCTAATTATTTCGATATCATCCTGATGATTGCTTATTAATAGCAACCTTGATTCAGGTTCTTGATAAATACATAGTCAAATCAAAGTTAAGTCAACAACTTAACCAACTCATATCTATACCCCCTTTGCTGACGACAATAGCACGATGGAACCACCTGATCCCTTCTCGAACTCAGAAGTGAAACATCGTAGCGCCAATGGTAGTGTGGGTCCGCCCATGTGAGAGTAGGTCATCGTCAGCTCCCTATACCTAAAAGCCCCCCTTCATTCGAAGGGGGGCTTTTTCCTTTGCGTTAGTTTCCTTCATTAATACATTGCAAACTGAATAATCACTAATATTATTCCAATATAGGAATGTTCAGCTTTATTTTTTATACTCTTAAGTGTAGTGAATTAAAGTGAAATGCAACATGAGAACTAATTTAAACTAATATTTTTACATAAGAGGCTTCATATGATCACATCAACCGTCCAATATCAAGGCAATCTACGTACACAAGCATTACATCTTCAATCAAACAATCAAATCATTACGGATGCGCCAACGGATAATCATGGAAAAGGGGAAGCGTTTTCTCCGACTGATTTGTTAGCGTCCAGTTTGGCCAGTTGTATGTTAACCATTATTGGGATTAAGGCCGCTGCAATGGATGTGGATGTTGTCGGCACTAAAGCTGAAGTGACTAAAGTAATGGCGGCTGATCCACGTCGCGTGAGTGACGTGAAAGTCAATATTGAATTCACTCAAAATTTTGACGAGCGTACTCGTAAGGTTTTGGAAGCGGCAGCATTGACTTGTCCTGTGGCAAAGAGCTTACACCCTGATATTAATCAAGACGTCACGTTTAGTTATACGAATAATTTTTAAGCTATGTAGACACTTTTTGATGGGTAATGGTTCGTGTTTCATCGAGAAAAAATACAGTATTGGATTTTTCAGAAAGTGTTTTTAAAGCGTGTTCAGTTAGTCTTTGATAATGCTGAATAAAAGTGGCTATTTGAGCTTCAGTCATAATCGCCAGTTGATGCTTGTCATTATGAGAAGCCGTCGCTTTCGTTAACTTCTGCTCTTGCTCTAAGCGCCAGTTAAAGACGCAATCAAACGACGGCGCCTTTAGCATTACTTGGTAGTCAATCATATTAAATAGGGTTTGGTAATCATCAGCAAGTTTTGTATTGACAAATGAACGCCAAATACCTTGTGGATCATCAGTCTTCTCTAGATTATTTATGGGGTTCTTTAATGCTTCATCTGGTTGAGGTTTGACGCCCACGCACCAGCCTTCTAATATAATAAAGTCTGGACTGTAATCAATGACTGGCCACTCATTTACAGAGTAGGGGTTATCGGTTGACTTATCAAAGCGGGGAAGCTGTGTTAGAGTTCCGTTTTGTAATTGGTTGAAGGTTTTTAACGCTAACTCTATATCATGTGTTCCGGGTACACCGCGCGTCTTTAATAATGGATGAATCGTATTCGCCAAAGCCAATCTGGCAGTTTGATCCAGATAGAAGTCATCTATCGATAAAGACACGACGGTTTTACCCTGTACGGACGTTAAATAGCTGTCGATAAAACTGCTTAAGGTCGTTTTACCAGAGCCTTGGCAACCCGTGACGCCAATGATAAACGGTTTTGACGAATTATGTTGATGCTGTAATACCCTTTCGCATAAGGGTTCGAACCATTGTTGTGCTATAGCTTTATAACTACTTGGCAGTTGATGGGTCGATAAAAAGCGCTGAATATCTGTTTTTTTATCCACGTTGTTTCTCAGTTAAGGTCTTATACACATTATACAAGGTAATAGGATTATAATATTCGTGCTATCACTTCATTATAAAGAGTTATATAAGGTTAATATGAAGAATTAACCCACTTAAACTATATTAAAAAATGTCGTTCATAAAAATTAGCTAGTCCTGCTTATCGCTCTAATAAGATATCGAAAATTTCTTAATATAACTCTATTATTTAAGTTGAGCCTTTACCCCATCTATCAATATTAATTGGGGCTGTAGTAGATAAGCACTATGCTAGACTACTAAAATGAAGCTAACCCGTTGTAAATTAAGTAAAAAAGTACAGTTAAGGCTACTTGAGTTTTTTACCGCTGAAGTAACGGCTCGAACAGCAGCTGATTTGCTAGGTATTCAACCCAATACAGCGGCACTTTTTTACCATAAAATAAGACTCGTTATTGAGTATTATTTATCTCTTGAAGCAGATGACGTCTTTGATGGTGAAGTCGAATTAGACGAAAGTTACTTCGGTGGTGTACGTAAAGGTAAAAGAGGTCGAGGCGCTGCTGGTAAGACCGCCGTATTTGGCATTTTAAAACGAAACGGTAAGGTTTATACCATTGTTGTAGATGACACCAAACAGAACACTCTAATGCCTGTTATTACCCGTAAAATAAAGCCTGACAGCTTTGTTTATACCGATAACTATCGTAGTTATAACGCCTTAGATGTGAGCGAATTTAAGCATTTTAGAGTAAATCATTCTAAAGAGTTTGCACGAGGCGCTAATCATATCAACGGCATTGAGAACTTCTGGAACCAATCTAAACGTACACTTAGAAAATACAACGGAATCAATAAGAAAAACTTTCACTTGTTTTTAAAAGAGTGTGAGTTTAGATTTAACTATGGGTCACCATCTAATCAGCTTAAAATTCTGAGAAAATGGTGCGATATTTAATCCTTATCTACTACAGCCCCTATTAATTTATTTATTACATAAACTAAGAGTAGGTTTAAGTGTAAGATACAAGAATAGAATAAAAGAGTTAACCAAACTTTTAATTTTATAAATTAAGTATTTTTTCTATTATGGTTAAAATATATTTAAATTCTTGAGTAGCAAATATGGAATTTGGATTCTTAATAGATGATAAAAGTTTTTAATGGGCTATAGATGCAGGTAAGCATTTAACTTTGTGGTCGTGTCATGACGGAATATCCAAGATAACTAAATTTGAAACTGAAAGGTTTTGTAATATTGAGCTTATACGCTTTATCGATTACTATTCATATCTTAGTAGATTCATAATCTCACTACAGCAGTAGATGGCAGTTATCTATTACAACTAAAGTACTAAAGAAAATTTCAGATTTTGAGGAGTATCGAGATCTGCCATATACTAAGAGCATAAAATGGTAATTATCATTAAATTGCTACCTTTGGAGAGAAACAAAGCATACTAAACCTATAATCAAATAATTTCCCTTCCACGAAATCGACAACAAAAATGCCAACCAAAACCCTACTCATCATAGCGCACGCCCCCTCTCCTAACACCCAAAAGTTGGCACAAGCTGCTTTAAATGGTGCTAATCATCCTGATATAGATATCAATGTCATTCTTAAATCGCCGCAAGACACGCAACCTGAAGATGTGCTGGCTGCCGATGCTATTCTGATAGGCACGACTGAAAATTTAGCCTATATGGCAGGGCTGACTAAAGATTTCTTTGATCGTTGTTATTACCCTGTGCTTGAGAAAAAGCAAGGTTTACCGCTTGCCGTATATATTCGTGCAGGCCAAGATGGCACAGGGACGAAACGAGCTTTAAAAACCATTACTACAGGTCTACGTTGGGAGTGGGTGCAAGATGCCCTAATATTAAAAGGCGATTGGCAGGAAGCATTTACGTCTCAAGTAGAAGAGCTTGCGATGACGCTAGCCGCTGGTGTTGAAGCAGGTATCTATTAATCTAAATTTAGTTAATTCGCCAGGGTGGAGGTGTTATGAATAAAGAAAATCTTGTAAATACAGATACCCGTCATGAAAATAGACTGCCATTTTCGCAGGCCTGTGAGAATAATAAACAGCCCATCCTAAATGTGCTACAAAAAGAGCTGCAAGACTATCATCAGGTTTTAGAGATTGGGTCGGGTACAGGCCAACATAGCGTTTACTTTGCACCAAGATTAACACATTTGCAGTGGCAGACTAGCGATGTTGTTAATAATCATCATGTCATTAAAGCATGCCATGAAAAGCATCCTGTATCCAATTTGCATGCGCCTTTAGCGTTTGACTTAAGAGCGGATCCAATCCCTAGTTCGGTAACTAGTCAGCCTTATGACGCTGTGTTTACGGCCAATACGCTACATATTATTGCTTGGCCTTTGGTAGAGCGATTGTTTAAATTAGTCGGAGAGGCGTTACCGTTAAATGGTAAGTTGATTGTTTATGGACCATTTAATGAAAATGGACATTATAGTAGCGACAGTAATCGGCAGTTTGATGCTCATTTGCGTCAGCGTGATCCAAACAGTGGTATCCGTCATAAAGAAGATATTATCGGCTTAGCAGAGCAACATCATTTGGCATTAAAGCGTCAGTATCAGATGCCAGCGAATAATGAAATATTGGTATTCACAAAACATACTGGCATTGACAAAAAATAGTATAAAAATAGGAGTTAATTGAGTAGGCTTAATTTTTAATCAATTGTAGTTAACTATATTTTACCTGCTTTAATACATCGTTGATGTTTAAATGACAGTATCACGTCTAATTCTGAGATATATAGCCAGTGAGCAAAGCTGGTTATGGTTAGCTGATATTGATCAATGATATTGAGACACTTCCGATGACTGAGTCCAATCCATAATCCTATTTGATTAGAGGGTAGGTGGTTGTCTTCTGTGCGACCTATGGCTTCGTTTAAAGGACTATTGGTCTTACACATACTCTCAAACTCAAAATGACAATTTGGCGTTATGTTGGGTAAATAGGGGTATGTTAGTAATGACATGATATTCCTTTGTCTTTAATTAATTTTTTTCTTACATTAGGTTTATTTGATGGAAGCCACTCAAACCCTACTTAGGTTTGAGTGGCTTTTTGTGCATGGTCTGATCTAAGCCATGTAATCAAGCAATTTGATTAGGCAACGTTATACCAGTCAATTTTCCGAGTCATAACCATGACACAGGCCAGTAGAGCAAAGCAGAACAGTGCACCAAGCAATAGATTTAAGTCTTCAGTGGTTAATATTCCGTAAAATGCAGCATAGAGGCCGCCCAAAATAGCGGTAAACATGACAGCACGTTTGCCACTACCAAGCAAGTAGTAAGAATACCAACCTATTAACCCTACACTGGCAGTAGCTGCAATGGTATATGCCATCCAGAAGGCAATTTGCTCAGCAAGCGGCAGTAGTAAGACGTAGAAGGTTAATAATGCACAGCCAACAAGTAGATACTGAATGGGATGAATTCGGCTTGATTTTATGACCTCAAATAAGAAAAATGTGCCAAATGAGACCAGTATTAATAGAAGTGCATACTTCATAGTGCGTTCGGTTTGTAAGTAAACATCATTGGGTTCAGCAAAACTAACCCCAAAGCTGCTAAGGGTTGTGTGACTGTTGTTAGAAGCTTCCTCCACCTCTATGGCTCCGTCATATAAGCGGTCATAATCTACAGTGCTTGTGTGTAAGGGGGTATAACTGTTAACACGGCAGTCGTTACTTGGGATGGCTAGACAGTTGGACAGTTGTTGATTGTTAGCGATAGTGAGGTATTGGTTTTGCCAATTGGCTTTGAAACCCGTTTTGGCCAGTGTCTTTGCATTGGGTAAGGCTTTACCAATAAAGTTAGGTGCATGCCAGTTACTGGTCATGGTAAGCTCAAAGTTTTGACCTGTCGGCACAGTGCTCAAAGTACTAATACCCGATAACGGTAGGTTAATAAGGACGTTAAAGGTAGTTTTAGCCGTTGAATCAGCTTGGGCAGTGTTGGATAAACCAGCAGTTGGATTTGCTGAGTGAGCTGAATTAAGTTGCTTTTTAAGTGAAGCAGGAAGTAAGGCTTCTACGTAGCTGAAGTCTTTAATTAATAAGGATTGTGGGTAGGTCGCTTTGAGCTGGGTTTTGTTTATGGTAACCATTGGTAGCGTGGTGACGCCGCGTAAGTCTGACACTGGAATGATAAGTCTCGCTTTATCCCAATGTAAGGTTTTAGTGGTGGAGTCAGCAGCAGTTGAGCGGGTATTGCCAGAATGGGTAACGGTGGAACTACCATTTTTAGGGTTAGTATTGACAGTGCTGGTTATAGAAGGATCTTCAATAATGGAAGCATAACGCTTTGGTTGTTCAAGCGTATAACGTTGGTCAAATACTAAGTGACCATTGTAGCTGGTCGCATGATAGATGCCTCGCTTATAGGTATCAGTACTGACCGCTAGGTCTTGTGTGGATGCTGTCTGGTTGGCAAATAACGTTTCTACGCCTGTGTATGACTCTCGACATTTATAGTTTTTATTAGAAGCGTCTTCTGAGCACTTAGGCGTTATAGTGGTTGGTATGGCAATAAAAGGGGTGATGACTTGTTGCGGATTAATATGCTGTTGGGCAATTTCTCTGACCACATCCTCAGAATACTGTTGCCGCTCGGTAATTAATGAGCCAATCATAGTGAGACCAATGCCAAAAAAAAGGCACAGCCCTGCGATAATGGATAATTTAATCAGTAATGTTTTTTGCATAAGACTTCCTTCCCTTATTTTTGCTTGAATTAGACGGCTTTAATAGTTGAATCTATGACTACCCTTTGAAAATTAACCTCTCAAGGTGACATAAAACACGACAACCCATAGGTAGGACTAACTTGTCAAATAACTAAGAGGATATTTTATGAGAGGGTGAATTCAGGTTTGGTGTTATTACAGAGCTATCATAGTTAAAGCATGAGGAAGGGGTGTGCAGCAAAGATGAAAAGACAGTGAAAATAATAAAGAGCGAGCGTTAACCTCATTTAATATCCTGTGATTACATTAAATGAGGTTAACGCTCGCTCTTTATTAAAAGAATTAGGGTGTCAGGCTTAAAGGGGTGTTAGGCTTAAAATGCAATTGAGCTTAAAGTGCAATTGGGCTTAAAGAGTAATTAGCGTTTACTGGCGCGTTTAATTTGGCGGCGCTGCGCCCACAGTAATAATATATAGGTAACGATACCCAGTGCGACAAGATGATACAGGTAGCCACTAACTTGCGATAGTGAGGCGCCCATCTGATTTAGCTGCACAGAGGCATTCATACCTGAAGTAGTAGGGAATAACCAACGTACGTATTGCAACGGTACAGGTAACTGACTTACAGGCCATGGATAACCGCTAAGAAAGAACATAGGGAGCGAGCTGAAGATAAGAATCTGCATGCTGCGTTCACGCTCTTTAAACCACATGCCTAATAAACAACCTACCGTGGCAACGACGGGTGAAAATATTGCCATAAAAAATAACGTGCCAAGCATGTTATGACCACGTGGGTAATTTTGAGCCGTAAATACCCAGCCATAATAAAAACAAGCCACTAAAAAAGATATCGAAGATAGCGCTAAAATACGTCCCAGCCATCCAGAGGCGCTAGCATTTTGCCGCTTATTCTCATACCAAGTACCTATAAGTAAGGCAGTGCTTAGCAGCAGCGTTTGTTGTAAAATTAAAATGGCAACGGCAGGCACGACATAAGCACCATAACCCTCTGAGCGATTGAACATAGGATCGATACGCAGTGGTATGGCTTGAGTACTGACTTTAGCCGTTTCCATATAGGCGCCTTTTGCGACGCTACGCTTAATTTCAACACCCGCTGAGATAGTCCCTATGGCTTTGGTAAAACCAAGCTGTACTTGTTTGTTTAATAAAAAATAACTGTTATTACCTAAAATGGTCACATGCGTAGGTTTATTGGCATAAACATCACTTTCTAGGTTTTTTGGAATAATGAGATACCCAGCAATATCATTATGATACATCGCTTCGATAGCATCTTGCTGGCTGGCATACATTTGTACAGTAAGATTGGGGCTGACATCACTATATCTAGCGATAGTCTGAGATAGTTTACTGTGGTCTTGATCTACGATACCGACGGGAACCTCGTTAACCACCTCACCGCGGTAAGGCCACGGATAGAAAAAACCGTAGATAATAGGCGCAATAATTAACATTAATATAACGCCCTTATCTTTAAAGATAGAGGCATAAGTACCAAACAATCCTTGCAAGAAAGTGCGGTGGGTAATCTGTGAATCTTTACTCAGTCGACTCGGATTTTGCACCTGCGTTGTTGCTGTGTCTGTTGACTTAAGAGCTTCAGAACTAAGAGCTTTAGAACTAACCGCTTCAGGCTTATTACTAGCGTTTGAATCAGGTTCAGGTTTATTTTCAGATGTAGACATTAGCGAGCTCCCCAGCGGTCAGGATTTCTAAAGGCACGAAGGCTGAGTAAAGCCGTGATCACTAGGGTAACTGTAACGGCAACAATAAGCCCAAAAAGGGTAGGTAGGGCTATGGATATTGGGGCTAGCATTTGCAACTGGCTAATATGAATTTTGAGATAGTGAGTCAAGGGCAACGCATTCGCCCAGCGCTGTGCGCCTTCACTCATGGCAAGAAGCGGGAACGTTACACCAGCAAAGGCAAAAGAAGGCGCAGAAATAAAGGCTGCACTTGAGAGCCCCATACGCAGTGAATAGCTTATTAAACTAAAAATTGCGCCTAGCCACAGGGATATCATCGTCAGTGCCATAAATGCGATATAAACGATTAATATTGACAGTAAGCTTGAGGGATGAGCGCTTGACGCTAGGGTAAGGGCTAACCCGCCCCAGAGCATATAAAATAGTAATGCCCAGATTAATTTACCATTAAGTCCAACAACCAGTTCTAAAATAGAAACCTTTGCTGGCATGCGCGGTTTTACTTTTTTATTTAAATCGACTTCATAATCGTATTTAGATTTTGGCACATAGCGATTAGACACATAACTGTTTGGTAAATAGCTATTTGGTAAGCGGTTATTAGACGTATAGCTATTAGACATATAGTTATTTGTCACAAAGCTATATGTTAAGTCTGGCAACTTCGAATAATCTGTAGGCAATTGCCAACTATGATGCAGATTGGCATGCATATAAGCCAGCTTCCTTTCAGGAGGTATGTGTTTTAGACGTTTGAAATCTGGATAGGGCATATCTGGATATATAATAGTGTGATACCAGATAGAGAAGGTCTTATCACGAATCTCACGCCCAATAGTTGTTGCACCTATAATCATTGCTAGAATATGCAGCAGGGCAGGAATAACCGTAGAGGCTAGAAACTGCTGATAACCCGTGCCAATGTTAAATAAACTAATGCGCTCTATGCCAATCGGTGAATAGGACACTTTAGCTTGTTCGGAGTAACTGCCCTGTTTGACACTGCGCTGGATTTCGACGCCTGCTGATACAGTGCCTACGACTGTTTGTACTCCGCGTTGGACGATACCTGAATGTGAACCATATTGGGCATTTACTTTTAATACTACTGGCGATGGCGCACCTTGGTTTATGTTATCGGCAAAATTACTGGGGATAATTACCACGCCATAAATATCTTGACTCAAGATATCCTGTTTAGCTTGACCTAAATTCTGGTAATTCTTAGTGACTTTTAAATCAGGGCTAACATCTAAATATCGGGTAAGGGTGCGGGAATAGCTGCTTTTGCTGTTATCAATTACCCCAATAGGCAAGTCTATGATATAAGGTTTAGAAAATATCCACCACACACCTATAATAGTTAATAGGGGTAGCCATAACAACATGACGTAATCCCAAGAGTGGTAAAGTAAAAATCTACCTTCATAGCGAGCGCTTCGCAAAAAGACAGACAATAATGACGAGTGGGCATTGTCTTCATCTCCAAAAACAACGTTTGGCTTATTACTTTTGGACTTGGACATAATCTAGCCTATCACTCGCACCATTAATTGGCATTATTTACATTTTTGTTCGATGTCGTTGCCGGAAGCTTGACTATCACACTCATTCCTGAGCGTACTTTGGGGTCAGGTGTGCTTGGGCGTGCCTTTACCTCAAAGGTTCTAACATCATAGTTGTCTTCACTATTTGTAGCACGCCACGTTGCAAAGTCAGACATTGAAGCGGTGTTGAATACTTCAAACGTCATTTGATAGGGAGTGTCTGATGTCGATAAGGCTGGCAAGATGCCCACAAAGTTAGAGCCGATATTAAAATAATTCAGATTGTTTTCTGTGACGTTGAGTACCACCCACTGTTGATTAGGATCTATTAAGGTCATGATCGGTACTCCTTGACCAATCACCTCGCCTGGATTGATAATCACATCATCTACAATACCAGATATCGGGCTTTTCAGATTGGCTTCGTCTTGGGCAACTTTCGCCTCTTCAATTTTGGCATCGACTTGAGCCACTTGGGCTTTAGCTGCTTGTTTGTCCTCTTCACGTGCCCCTTCTAATGCCAGCTCATATTGCAGGCGTGCTGCATCCGCTTTATCTTGGTTTGCGGTATATTGCGTATAGGCTTCATCACGTTTTTGACGTGCCATTAACCCTTCTTGGTATAAACGATTGACCCGCTCATAAGTGCTTTTAGCCAAGTCCGCAGCGGCTTGGTTGGCTTGCCACGCCGCTTTGGCTTGCCCGATCTCTTGTGGTCTAGCGCCATTCTCTGCTTTATCAAGTTGGCTTTGTGCCATATCTCGACCTGCATAAGCTTGATTTAACTTTGCGTTAATTTCTGGTGAGTCCATCTCGATAAGCTGCTGACCAGCTTCTACATTATCGCCTTCAGTCACCAATATTTTTGCAATTCGCCCTGGTACTTTTGCAGCAATGGCAGTAGACTGCATCTCCATTTCGCCTTGTATGGTAATGGGCTCTTCGGTGCTATCAACGCTCTTATTTAAACCATAAATGATAAACCCTATAACGATAATCACAACGAGGGTAATAACAATATTTCTGAGCATTATTGGGCTAGGCTTTTTGACAGCATTCATGCATTTATCCTGAAGATAAAAATTAATCTAGTATTAGAGTGTGAAAGCATTCTGTTCTTTTTTAAGAACCCTATTTCAAAGAACCGTATTTTTCTAAAAACTCTATTTTTTAAGAGCCATAACAAGATGCTTTTAACCATTATTGAGAAAAAAGTAAACCTTAGTATACCGTAGGTAGCTTGATATCAGCCGCTGCCATATAATCATTAAATGCTTCTGGCGTACCGATACTCTCCATAAGGGCTGCTAGTGCTTGAACATAATCATTGGCAACAGCAGTCTGTTCAGTACGCGCTTGTAAATACTTAGTCTGGGCAGTGGCGACATCCAGGGCAGTATTTACCCCTTCTTGTAATCCAATCCGCTTCAAACGAAGAAGCTCTTGGGCGAATAATATATTGCTGTTTAGGGAGTGGTAGCGTATGCGGGCATTCTCAACAGACTGCCAATTTTTTTCGACCAATAACAATATATTGTCACTGGCATTAATCTTGGCCAATAAGGCTTGGCGCATTTGAGCTTTGCCTGACGCATTAAGCGCCTGTTTGTCTAAACCGCCCCACAGCTTCCAGCTGGCAGAGACACCAGCAATCCAGCTTGGATCGTCATCAATTTCGTGATACCCAAATAGTGATATGGTAGGTTTATACCCTGTATCAGATAAGTTGTTTAATGACTCAGCTTGAGCGTATTTTGCATCTACCTTTGTAAGTCCCGGATGGTTTTGCAAGGCTATATCTTTAAAATAAACGAGAGGCGGTAGTGGCTTAGAGGATACAAATAAAGGGGTCACTGGTTTGACGGGGTTAGGCGTGCGTAATAAACGTTGTAATGCCGTCATGGCAAGCTGTGCGTCATGACGTGCTTTAATGGACTCACTTTCCGCTTCTGCGAGCGCAGTTTTTGCCTCTAGTCTTTCAACACGTGAAATAAAACCTTCTTGCAATAGCCGTTCTGCCGTGTAATCCGTTTCTTTGATAGTATTTAGCGCATCTTCACGCAGATAAGCCGCAATCATAGCAAGCTGAGCTGTGAAATAACGCTCAATCAGCGTGGTTTGCAAACTATCGCTATCTATCAGAGCATCTGCTTGGCTTTCTTCGGTACGGGCATTTGCTAGTTCTGTAATGGCTTGCGTGCGTCCTGCCGTATAAACAGGCCATAAGAACGCAACACCTGCACTCACATTACTCGATTCATGTTTAAGATCATAATTATCAGGGATGCGACTGCTAATAATAGAGGGAATATCAGGTATGACATTGGGATCTAGATTAGGTATATCATCAAGCGCTTGATGAATACTGTTATTGACATCACTATTAATACCAGACTTGACGCCGGTCAAGTTGATATCAGCGTCTACTCTAGAGTGGGTAGCGCCTGCGCGCAGAAATACCAGTGGTTTATTGAGTCCTTCAGTAGCTTCTGCTTGCAACTGTTTGGAAGCAATGGCTGCATTATTTCCAGCAAGCTTAGGTGATACTTGTACCAACACATGCTGAGCCTGTAACAAGCTTAGTTTTTCTGGTACTGCAATCGAGTAAGTATCATCAATAGCAATACCAGTGGTCGGATCCTGAATGGTCACTAAAGGGACAGTCATGTAAGCATTGTTTTCTAAATTTTTGGCAATTTGACTAATGTTCGCTGAACTAGCTAAATCGCTGCCGTTATTCTGCAAAACTGTTGAATCTGCATAAGACCCCGGTGATATAAATGCCATCGCAATGGCGCTTAATAAACTAGGAACTTTCACTTTGCTTTCTGGAAAAAATCTTATATAGCGCAATGAAGGAGGGAGGTATTGCGCAAAGTTTACTGAGTATTTTCGCTTTATATAAGCCATAAATGTTCTTAAGTCGGTGTAAAAAATGTCAATTTGATTGAAATAGATAGAGTTACCTAAGTACAAAATGTCACTCTATACAATATTTAGTTAGCTTGTGAAGTTTTGTTGTTTAATTTAGGTAGAAATATAAGAGGCTATTTGTATGTTACTAGACTAATTTTACACCATATTTATTTTATTAACTTAACTGAGTAGTTATTTGAATAGTTATTTGAGATGACTCATCATAAATTTACCATTGTCTATGTGACATATTGCGGCAAATACCACACTTAAATTCTATGAAAGTTTGTCACAACTCATATACTAAAAAGACTTAAAACTTAATTTTTAGCACTATTACAGATTTTTACAAAACTCTAAAAGCCCCATTTATATTGAAGTTTTACTTCAATATAAATGGGGCTTTTTCATCACTAAAAAACCTCAAATCAAATATCCCGACATACGGTTTTCAAAGAAAATTCCGAAGTTAAAAAATATTTAATATTCCACTTGTCCACCATTTTAATCACTCTATCAACTAATAAATAAAATAAGGTGTGAAAAATTGATTCACATTTTTCAACTAATTATGATGAAGTCATATTAAAGTCATAAATTTCTAAAATGCATTTATTCCTAATAGCTAATAAGTACTTAAATCAAAAAACCTTGTTATTACATATAGTTAAGTAAAGTAGGCTTGAAGTGTGTGATAGCACTGAAGCTTGCTTACTGACATTGAAGATTTATTTGAAGTGAAAAATCATCGAATTATTGTCTGTTTGCTATCTATTGACCAGTTAAGTGAACCATTAGTTTTCCAAGCGAGGCTTTTACGTAAGAGGATATTTGATTGATCCTAAATTTTGAGAATCCTGCATTAGTGATCTGAAAATATTTTTAATTTATTAGAAATTTGGCATCTTAATTGCTTAGAGAGGCTACATAAAAATAGAATCGTGAGATCGAGTTTTACAATGAATCAATTACGCAAATTTTGATTTAAAAATAATTTTATAAAAACATTTTAATGAAAGAGTTATCTGGAGAATATATGAACAAAGTTGTCGTGAAAGTAAATACAGTAGATAAAACTATAGCGGAACATGCTGTTGTCACTAAAGATGGCACGCCCACCGTAATCAAAGCAGAGGGTAAGGTTAATTACGAGCTAGTCGATGAAGCTAGAGGCGTTGCACCCCATCACATTGTTACTAACCGTCAAGGTAACGACTTAATTGTGTCATTCGATCCAGAAGGCAAAGATACTGATTTGGTCATTGAAGGATTTTATGATAAATCAAATAGTGCATTAATTGGCATTGCTGAAAACGGTAACTATTATTATTACATACCTGATACAGGCGAAGTGACTGATTATGTTACTGAGCTTGCCGCCGGTGATATTGAAGGTCAAGCTTTAGGTGGTCAGCCACAGGCAGCACCTTGGTGGGTCGGAGCTACTGATGATTCAAGTATTTTACCTTGGTTAGTCGGGCTAGCAGGGCTTGGATTAATTGGGGCAGCAATTGCTAATGATGACGATGATAATAAGGAGGAGACTTCTTCTGAAAAATCAGACGCCCCTGATATCACACCAAAAGACGATGGTAGCGTCACAGTAGCGCCTGGCGAAGATAATAACTCTGTTACCGTTGACTACACAGACGAAGATGGTAATGAAGAAACGGTTGTCGTTACCAAAGACCCTGAAACTGGTAAATGGACACCAGAAGGTGAACTACCAGATGGCGTTAGCTTAAACCCTGACTCAGGGACGATAACAATTGACCCAAATGAAATTGCAGACGGCTCGGAAATAAAGGCCACTGGTAAAGCCCCAGAAAAAGAACCAACTACTGTAACTGGCTTGTCTGGAGCTGATGACGCTGACGCTGATGCCGACGCCGATGCCGATGCCGATGCAGACGCCGACGCTGATGCCGATGCAGACGCCGATGCCGACGCCGATGCCGACGCTGATGCAGACGCTGATGCCGATGCAGACGCTGATGCAGACGCCGATGCTGATGCCGACGCTGATGCTGATGCTGATGCAGACGCTGACGCTGACGCTGATGCCGATGCCGATGCAGACGCTGATGCAGACGCCGATGCCGACGCTGATGCAGACGCCGATGCCGACGCTGATGCAGACGCCGATGCCGACGCCGACGCCGATGCTGATGCTGATGCAGATGCAGACGCCGATGCTGATGCCGACGCTGATGCAGACGCCGATGCCGATGCCGATGCAGACGCTGATGCAGACGCCGATGCAGACGCCGATGCCGATGCCGACGCTGATGCCGATGCCGATGCAGACGCCGATGCAGACGCTGATGCAGACGCCGATGCTGATGCTGATGCTGATGCCGATGCCGATGCAGACGCTGATGCTGACGCCGACGCTGATGCAGACGCCGACGCCGATGCAGACGCTGATGCAGACGCCGATGCTGATGCTGACGCCGACGCTGATGCCGATGCCGATGCAGACGCTGATGCAGACGCCGATGCCGATGCCGACGCTGATGCCGATGCCGATGCAGACGCCGACGCTGATGCTGATGCTGATGCTGATGCCGACGCCGATGCTGATGCTGATGCAGACGCCGATGCCGACGCCGATGCTGATGCAGACGCCGATGCTGATGCCGACGCTGATGCCGACGCTGATGCAGACGCCGACGCCGACGCTGATGCTGATGCTGATGCTGATGCCGACGCTGATGCAGACGCCGATGCCGATGCCGATGCAGACGCTGATGCAGACGCTGATGCAGACGCTGATGCAGACGCTGATGCAGACGCTGATGCTGATGCCGACGCTGATGCTGATGCAGACGCTGATGCAGACGCTGACGCTGATGCTGATGCAGACGCTGATGCAGACGCCGATGCAGACGCTGATGCAGACGCCGATGCCGACGCTGATGCTGATGCTGATGCCGACGCTGATGCAGACGCCGATGCCGATGCCGATGCAGACGCCGACGCTGATGCTGATGCTGATGCTGATGCCGATGCTGATGCCGATGCTGATGCTGATGCTGATGCAGACGCCGATGCCGACGCCGATGCTGATGCAGACGCCGATGCTGATGCAGACGCCGATGCTGATGCCGACGCCGATGCTGATGCTGATGCCGACGCCGATGCCGACGCCGATGCAGACGCTGATGCAGACGCTGATGCTGATGCTGATGCTGATGCCGACGCTGATGCTGATGCAGACGCTGACGCTGATGCAGACGCTGACGCTGATGCCGATGCCGATGCAGACGCTGATGCAGACGCCGATGCCGATGCCGACGCTGATGCCGATGCCGATGCAGACGCCGACGCTGATGCTGATGCTGATGCTGATGCTGATGCCGACGCCGATGCTGATGCTGATGCAGACGCCGATGCCGACGCCGATGCTGATGCAGACGCCGATGCTGATGCCGACGCTGATGCCGACGCTGATGCAGACGCCGACGCCGACGCCGACGCTGATGCTGATGCAGACGCCGATGCTGATGCCGACGCTGATGCCGACGCTGATGCAGACGCCGACGCCGACGCTGATGCTGATGCTGATGCCGACGCTGATGCAGACGCCGATGCCGATGCCGATGCAGACGCCGACGCTGATGCTGATGCTGATGCAGACGCTGATGCAGACGCTGATGCAGATGCAGATGCCGATGCCGATGCCGACGCCGAACCTACTCCAACTATAGCCATAGATGTGATAGCCGAAGATGACTTGATAAATGCTGCAGAATCAGAAACTGACATTCTAGTAACGGGTACTGTTGGTGGCGACTTTAATGAGGGCGACACCGTTACCTTATCTATTAACGGTGGCGACTTTACAGGCACAGTAGCGGCAGATGGCAGCTACAGTATTTTAGTGCCAGGTTTAGAGTTAGCGTCTGATGCTAATGCAAATATAGAAGCTAGTATAAGTACAACTAATGATTCTGGTAAGACGGGTAGTGCAAGTACAGATCGTAGTTATGAGGTAAATACTGAAATTACCCCACCAACCTTTGAAGATAAGCTTATCGTTCCTGGTATACCGCAAACTGCAAACGGTGGTGCGATTGTTAAGACCTCAACCGATGATGATCTAAGTAGTCTTACCATTAATTACACAGATGAAACGAGTCCTAATAGTCCTGAAAATGCGGCTCAAACACTTGAGTTGATTAAGGATGATAATGGTAACTGGATAGTTAAACCAGGTACTGATATTCAAGTTGGCGTTGATGTGATTAATGTTGATTCTGATGGGGACGGTGCTACTGACTATGCAGAAGTTCGTTTTGCTGCTGACAGGCTTTTAGATGGCAGCGAAGTAACGGCTACTTTGACTGATAAAGCAGGTAATGAAGCCTCATTTGAACAACCCCATAATACAAAACCTGACTTTGAAACAACTTTAAACTATGAAGGGCAGACGACTATATTGGACGCACCAGTGGGGGTAGCTGAAGGTACAAATTCTGATTTAACACAGACGGTCGATGGTTATCAGTTTGTTGAAACAGGCACTGATATGAGTGCGAATGGATACTATAGAATCCATGCAAATGAAGAGACTGGTGAATTAGAGGTCTTCTTGACAGAGGCAGGTGCAAACTCTGAGGCTAATGATATTACCATAGGTTCTAATATTTTCTCCTATGAGGTGGAAGCAATTGATGATGGAGCAACTTTATATACTTCGACATTAAACTTACAGGTTGTTAAGGACCCCTCTCCTCAAAATGCTAGCTTGATGTCTTCTATGGAAGCCAAGGTCCCTGAAGCAAAAGATGTACTTAATACTCAAGATAAAGCGATATTTTCTGACCAGACTACAAATAGTGGTATAGCGGCTACTACTAGCGTTATGGATGTTTCTACTGAGTTACTGATGACTCACACTACGCTAAATACTCTTGATGATACTCCAATTTTATAACCCCCTAATTCTTTAACAAGATGGTATTTGCAAATTAATTTTGTAAATACCAAAACATGACATTAACTATAAAAACAAACTAATTATGGAGATTAAAATGAATGTAAATTACTTAGATATCACTCTAGATCAGGTGAAATTAATTAAGTTTGAAACCACTACTCTAAATATAACATTCTCAGAACCGGTTCTGGGTTTTGAGCTTGATGATTTTGTGTCTGAAGTCGCTTCTCTTTCCAATTTGCAAACTTTAGATAATGGAACAACTTGGACAGTGGATGTTACGCCAAATGATAACTTTGAGGGTTCTGGATATATTAGAATTCAAGCTAATAGCTTTGCTGGTGCAGTCAGTTATTCGCCTGGTGAAGGCTATAGAGTAGACTTAGAGGTTGATACGCTGGCCCCTAAAGCCCCAACAATTAGCTTTGAAGATGCAGGCGCAGACGGCGTATATAACAAAGACGAAGTAGGCGAAGACGGCACCATAACCGCAACAATTAGCGTACCAGAGGGTACAGTTGTCGGCGACACCTTAATCATTGATGGCGTAGAGTACCCAGTCACGCAAGACATCATCGATAATGGTCAAGACGTACAAATCGTTCCTGGCGCAACCGTTGAAGCTGGCCTTGTGGACAAATCTGGTAATAAAGGTACGACAACAACCAATGCAGCCCCAGTAGCAGACCTAACTGCTCCGGAAATTGTTGATTTTTACGTTCATAGAATTACCACAGACAATATATTAAATGCAGAAGAAGCCGGTAAAGATGTCGTAGTTTCAGGCACTGTAAAGGGTGAGTTCTCAGAAGGAGATAGTGTTACCTTAACTATCAATGGAACTGAGTACACCACAGAGCTAAATGCTGCTGGAAAGTTTTATGTTAATGTTGCGGGTTCTGAGTTAGTCGCTGATGCTGATAATAAAGTCGATGCTGTATTGACGGCAACTGATGCAGCAGGTAATACAACGACAGTGACAGCATGTCGAACCTATAAAATTGATTTAGATGCCCCTAAAGCCCCAACAATTAGCTTTGAAGATGCAGGCGCAGACGGCGTATATAACAAAGACGAAGTAGGCGAAGACGGCACCATAACCGCAACAATTAGCGTACCAGAGGGTACAGTTGTCGGCGACACCTTAATCGTTGATGGCGTAGAGTACCCAGTCACGCAAGACATCATCGATAATGGTCAAGACGTACAAATCGTCCCTGGCGCAACCGTTGAAGCAAACATTATTGACAAAGCTGGCAACACAGGCCCTAAAGCATGTGACAAAGCTCCAGCAGCAGACGTTGAAGGCCCTGATAGTAACACTACACAAATCAGCGTTAACGACATTACCGACGACAACATCTTAAATGCAGCAGAAGCTGGCACTACCGTTTCAGTAACCGGTAAAGTGACAGGCGAATTCAGCCAAGGCGACATCGTAACCTTAGTCATCAATAGTGTGGAATACACAGGCGCTATCGATGCAGACGGTAACTACAGCATAGACGTTGCAGGTTCTGACCTAAAAGCAGACGAAGACAGTGTTATAGAAGCATCTGTTAACGCCACTGACGCAGCAGGTAATACAGGTACTGTATCAACCACTAAAGACTACAACGTAGACACCACAGCCCCTAAAGCCCCAACAATTAGCTTTGAAGATGCAGGCGCAGACGGCGTATATAACAAAGACGAAGTAGGCGAAGACGGCACCATAACCGCAACAATTAGCGTACCAGAGGGTACAGTTGTCGGCGACACCTTAATCGTTGATGGCGTAGAGTACCCAGTCACGCAAGACATCATCGATAATGGTCAAGACGTACAAATCGTCCCTGGCGCAACCGTTGAAGCAAACATTATTGACAAAGCTGGCAACACAGGCCCTAAAGCATGTGACAAAGCTCCAGCAGCAGACGTTGAAGGCCCTGATAGTAACACTACACAAATCAGCGTTAACGACATTACCGACGACAACATCTTAAATGCAGCAGAAGCTGGCACTACCGTTTCAGTAACCGGTAAAGTGACAGGCGAATTCAGCCAAGGCGACATCGTAACCTTAGTCATCAATAGTGTGGAATACACAGGCGCTATCGATGCAGACGGTAACTACAGCATAGACGTTGCAGGTTCTGACCTAAAAGCAGACGAAGACAGTGTTATAGAAGCATCTGTTAACGCCACTGACGCAGCAGGTAATACAGGTACTGTATCAACCACTAAAGACTACAACGTAGACACCACAGCCCCTAAAGCCCCAACAATTAGCTTTGAAGATGCAGGCGCAGACGGCGTATATAACAAAGACGAAGTAGGCGAAGACGGCACCATAACCGCAACAATTAGCGTACCAGAGGGTACAGTTGTCGGCGACACCTTAATCGTTGATGGCGTAGAGTACCCAGTCACGCAAGACATCATCGATAATGGTCAAGACGTACAAATCGTCCCTGGCGCAACCGTTGAAGCAAACATTATTGACAAAGCTGGCAACACAGGCCCTAAAGCATGTGACAAAGCTCCAGCAGCAGACGTTGAAGGCCCTGATAGTAACACTACACAAATCAGCGTTAACGACATTACCGACGACAACATCTTAAATGCAGCAGAAGCTGGCACTACCGTTTCAGTAACCGGTAAAGTGACAGGCGAATTCAGCCAAGGCGACATCGTAACCTTAGTCATCAATAGTGTGGAATACACAGGCGCTATCGATGCAGACGGTAACTACAGCATAGACGTTGCAGGTTCTGACCTAAAAGCAGACGAAGACAGTGTTATAGAAGCATCTGTTAACGCCACTGACGCAGCAGGTAATACAGGTACTGTATCAACTACTAAAGACTACAACGTAGACACCACAGCCCCTAAAGCCCCAACAATTAGCTTTGAAGATGCAGGCGCAGACGGCGTATATAACAAAGACGAAGTAGGCGAAGACGGTACCATAACCGCAACAATTAGCGTACCAGAGGGTACAGTTGTCGGCGACACCTTAATCGTTGATGGCGTAGAGTACCCAGTCACGCAAGACATCATCGATAATGGTCAAGACGTACAAATCGTCCCTGGCGCAACCGTTGAAGCAAACATTATTGACAAAGCTGGCAACACAGGCCCTAAAGCATGTGACAAAGCTCCAGCAGCAGACGTTGAAGGCCCTGATAGTAACACTACACAAATCAGCGTTAACGACATTACCGACGACAACATCTTAAATGCAGCAGAAGCTGGCACTACCGTTTCAGTAACCGGTAAAGTGACAGGCGAATTCAGCCAAGGCGACATCGTAACCTTAGTCATCAATAGTGTGGAATACACAGGCGCTATCGATGCAGACGGTAACTACAGCATAGACGTTGCAGGTTCTGACCTAAAAGCAGACGAAGACAGTGTTATAGAAGCATCTGTTAACGCCACTGACGCAGCAGGTAATACAGGTACTGTATCAACCACTAAAGACTACAACGTAGACACCACGGCTACCCAGCCACCAACAGTAATCATTGGTAACGGTGATGACGAAGTTAGTGAAGATGAGATTGATGAAAATGGTAATGTTAACGTTACTATTGGATTACCTAATGATGCTGAAGTTGGGGATACGCTAACTGTTATTGTAGGTGGTAATGAGCAAGAAATTATTATATCGGAAGATGATATTAATAATGGATCTATAGAAGTAGATGTACCTGCACCCCAAGATGGTGAAGAGCTGGTGGTCGAAGCCACGATTACAGATGCAGCAGGAAATCAGAGTGATACAGGCAAAGACGAAGCCACAGTATGTCTTGCAGCCGCACCCATTTTCTTACATCATTTAGGTTATGATTTAACCGAAACTGCTGGACCATATAATGAGCTTGGTAAAAAAGGTAGTGAAATTAATTACTTAACTACTGATAAAGATGATCAGGTTTATATCGGTTTTAAAGGTTTTGATAGTAATGGTAACTTGATCGATTCGCCTAACGATGGCGACTTTGAGCGTGATTACTGTGATCCTTGTGTGGTATGGCAGTTAAATACCGCTGAGGGTGATGACTTAGTTCAATTGCGTGGCAATCAAAATGGCTACACAGTAACTAAGCTTGGAGCAGGTAATGATTCTTTCTATGTAGAAGGTTCGCTAAATGCTTATGTAAGATCAGCGCAGTGTTACACAGATGCGCGTGCTTATGTTCTAGCTGGTACTGGAGATGATACCATCGTGATTGGTGGTAATGCTGATGGTAAAGAAAGTGGCAGAGGCGTTAATGGTGGCCGCATATTTACGGGTTCAGGTAGTGATGATGTTGTTGTCTACGGATCAGTTAAAGATGGCGCTGTGATTGACTTGGGTTCAGGTGACACAAAATATGCAAATGGTTATGCTGAAGCTAGTGATGCCGATAGTGTTAATGATGTGAATAACCTTCATATTACTTGTGATTTAGGTGGTAAATATAAATATCAGTACGGCCTTATTAAAGGTGGTTTAGGTCAAGATAACGTTGTTATTGACTCTGCTATTAGAGGGTATAGTAAAGTTGATCTTGGCGCTAATGATGATACTTTATCTGCCAAGTTTGCTACCGACTGTAGTGTTATAGATATGGGCTCTGGCCACGACGCTGTTAACATTACTAGTGGCGTGTGGGGTAATTCTAAAATATATTTAGGTACCGGTGATGATACTTTGACAGTTGCTTGTGATTTAAATAACAGAAGCTATGTCAATGCAGGAAGTGGTAATGATCAAGTGACTATCGGTAGAGATGTTGCAGATTGTTCAGTCGTTGACTTAGGAGCGGGTAATGATGTTATGACAGTCGGCCGTTTCATTGAGCATTCCAGCAAAGTTTATGCAGGTGATGGCAATGACATGATTACTGCTGAGGGTCTAAATAACTGTGCTAAAGTTGACATGGGTAATGGCGATGATACGTTAGTTATTAATTCACAGTTCGGTGTCGGCAATGGTTCAGCATATGTGAACATGGGTGCTGGTAATGATACTGTTGAATTTGGCGGATCACATATTGATGGTGTTATTCATGGTGGAAGTGGAGTTGATACGCTAGTCTTAACTTCAAACGCTTCACATTATAACAGTAGCATCTCAAGTTGTGATTTTAAAGGTATTGAGACAGTTGACCTTAAAGGCGATATCGACTTATCTATCAACTATCGTGATCTAGTTAACGACAAATCGCGTGATGGTGTATTGTTCATTAAAGGTGATAGTGCCAATACAGTGGATATCGATATGGATACTTCAGGTACTTACTGGAATGGTTGGTGCTACGTTCAAGGTGATAGTGCTCGCTGGTATAATACAGGTACTCAAGAGGTTGATGGCACGGTTTATAATGTTTACCATCACTATAACCGCGGTTATGATGAAACAAACGCGATGTATATCGAGCAAGGTGTGCACGTTATCTAACTATAAATGATTTATTTTATAATAAAAAAACCTCAGCTTTAGCTGAGGTTTTTTATTGTCATTGGATTTTTGGTCTAAGTTATTGCTTTTTACGCTATACAACATACGCAAAGTGTTATTAACTCCCTTATTATATCGGCTTGTATACACTCTTAACACCCTATACCTATCTAAATAACTACTTATCAATTTAAATAACTGCCTAGTTATCTAAATAACTACAACAAGTAGGTATAAAAAATAGAACCCCATAAGCTATGGATAACTTATGAGGTAGGGGTCTCTAATGAATAAAATAAGTCAGTGGTTTATTATTAACCTATTCCCATTATGAACCTATGATACCGCCGTCGTCTTTAGTAATCATGATGACTGATGAGCGTGGCGTTTTACCTTTATGCGGGAAAGTAGAGTCGTTTTTCTCACCTGGGTGTTGAATGTTGACAAACATAGTACGTTCATTATTGGCCCACGTTAAACCTGTAATTTCACATGAATTAGGACCTGTTAAGAAACGACGAATTTCGCCAGTTATTGGGTCGCCACATAGCATTGAGTTATGTCCCTGACCAACAAAATCGCCTTCATTACTGTATTTACCATCTGTTTGAATCCAAATGCGACCAGTAGTGTCAAAGCCAATACCATCTGGACTATTGAAGGTATTTTCTTTAGTGACGTTCTTGCTACCTGCGCGAGGGTCATTTTTTGGATAAACGTTTGGATTACCTGCCATGACGTACATATCCCACTCAAACGTTTCTGCAGTATGGTCATCGTTGGTTTCACGCCAACGAATGATTTGACCGTAGATGTTATCTGTGCGAGGATTGGCAGCATTTGGTTTAAACGTATCGCCACGCTTAGAGTTGTTGGTTAGCGTACAGAAAACCATTCCATTAAGTGGGTTAATAGCAATCCACTCTGGCCTATCCATTTGGGTACCACCGACATGGTCAGCTGCTTGACGAGTATGGATAGCTATATCAGCTTGTGATGCAAAGCCATTCTTTTGGGTTAAACCGTTTTTGCCATGCTCAAGAGCCACCCATTTACCTTTGCCCTTTAATGGCACATCGCTACCATTGAAGATAGCAACGTATAAGGTACCTTCGTCTAGAAGATCTCGGTTATGTTGCTCATCACCTTCTTTAAACTTGTTTTTACTCACAAACTTATAGATACGCTCGCCACGTTCATCATCACCCATGTAAGCGACTACATGGCCAGTTTTTGCAACTTGTAAAGCAACGTTTTCGTGTTTAAAACGACCCAGCGCCGTGCGTTTAACTGGTGTGCTTTTTGGGTTTAGTGGATCAATCTCAACCACCCAACCAAAACGATTAATCTCGTTGGGGTTTTTACCTAGGTCAAAGCGATCGTCATATAGCTCCCAGCCATAGCTAGATTTAGCTTTGACCCCATAACGTTTCATATTGTCATCAATAATCTTTTCGTTTGATGCACCAAACATATCATCAAAGTTTTCTTCACAAGTCACATAGGTGCCCCATGGAGTTTTTCCGCTTGAACAGTTACCAAATGTACCTAATACCAGCTTGCCATGTGGGTCAGCTTCTGTTTTTAAAAGGTCATGACCTTTAGCGGGACCCGAAACTGCCATTGGTGTATGGGCAGTAACACGGCGATTTAATGGAGAGTTAATATCAAACTTCATTTTGTTTTTGCCATTCGTTTTTACACCAATCATACTCAGGCCACAAACATTCTGGCTTTTCAATACCTCATCTGCATTTCTAGGTAAGTCTTCTTTATGGGTAAATAATGTATTGTGGTTAGGATATTCATTGTTAATCGCTAAAACCCCATTCCCGTTTGAGGTTTCATAAAACTGCATACCGTCGTTGTTTTCACCAAATAGCTTCTCGAAGTCGGCCCCTTTATTGCTGCGGTCGTCTTTAAACTCTGGTGCACTTGGAAACATCTTATCACCAAATGAGATCAGAACATCGGCTTTGTAGCCGTCTGCGATACGAACGTTATCGGTAGTTGCTGCGGCTAATGGTTTGAACTTTAATAATTTAGAGCCATTAGAAGAAGCTGCGAAAACATTAGCGCTGTAACCACCAAGAAACGCTGCTCCAGATAAAATACCGCTAGCTTTTAATAAACTACGGCGAGATGTGCTAATAGTCATTATAATATCCTAGGTTGTTGAATTGTGTTTGAGTACTATAAGGGCTTAATATGTCAAAACGGTTAAGAGGAATAGGGTTGAAAAAAATTATTCGGTTTGAATAGTACGAGATAATCAACAAGTCAATTAGCGAAGGTTTTATATAGGTAAACTAGGTAGGTTTTATCGGTAAGTATTAGATGGATTTCACATGTCTTACTTTGCTATTTAGCTGCAAAGGATATGTATTAGCAGAACAATGGGTCAAATAGGACTGAGACCCCTCAGTAAATTTATTGAGGGGTCTCAGTAAGTAAGAAATAACCTAGAGGCATTATTCAGCATTTCAGTGCTTAAAATTTGATAGTTTGGTATATTTTGATAGTTTGGTTTATTTTGATGGTTTGGTCTATATAGTCACACTCTCATTATTTAATACTGATTTTATGACGAGTCGGTATATAATGGGTAGCTTTTTATTATTGCCCTGAGGATAGACCACCATCACTTACTAGAATAGTTCCCGTCACGTATCGTGCCCCATTTTCGCTTGCTAGTAGGGCGTATAGGTCAGTATGTTCTTCAGGGGCAGAAACACGGCCGAGTGGAATATGTTTACCCATAGTCTCAATACGATCACGGTCTCTATTCATTGCTTTATCGCTCTGATTTAAGCCATCAATCCCTTGAATAGGTGTGTCAGTGGCACCGGGTGCAACACCACAAACCCGAATGTGTGGTGCAAAATCGAGTGCTAGCTGAGCAACGACCCCACGCAGTGCAAATTTAGAGGCAATATACAGAGGCCCGCCACCGCCAGGCCTGAAGCAGGCATTTGACCCTGTAGTAATCAAACAACCTTTGGACTCTTTAAGCGCAGTATGACTAGCATGTGCTGCCATTAAAACGGCTTTGACATTGGTTGACATGATTTGAGAAAACCCGTCTTCTAACTCTTGAGGCGTCATTTTTTGCAGTTTTTTAAAGAAATCCCAAACCCCAGCATTTGCTATCATAACATCTAAGCCACCCCATTTTTCCACAGCAGTAGCCACCGCGTTTTCATTGGTGGCATAATCATTAACGTCGCCAACGACACAGCAAAAAGTATTGTGAATCTTAAATTCTGCGACTTGCTCAGAGTTTCGAACAACGCCAACAACCTTTGCGCCCTCGTTAAGAAAGCGTGTCACAATTGCTTTGCCAATTCCGCTACCTGCCCCAGTAACAATGACACGTCTATTTTGTAGCATTTGCATATTCCACCTATCGTTTACATAAATACGTTGAGGTTTTTAGTCAATAACGTAGATTGTTGAAGAAGAATGAGTCGACCTGCTAAGCGGTATTCATGACCAACTTTACGCCATATGTCCTTACGGCGTCCCATTAGTGTCGAATCATCACGCTCAAAGCGACTGCGATATAAAGTAAACACAGTGTGTACCTCAAATTCGTCTTCTTTATTGGTATGAAACACTTCAAGGTTTGATACCGCAGTGACCTGACGTGTTGGCGGATCTTCTGTCCAGCACATACCACTATCAACGCGCTTAAGGCGCAGACGAATACTTTCTTTAGTTTCTTCAAAAAGTGACATTCTTGATGTGGTAATTTCTGGAGTACGACTTCTTCTTAAAATGTTTTCGCGAATTGGCGCCCAGTAAACCAAATCCTCTTCAAGGCTATCCATCCACTCATCGAGCTTTTCATGATTTAACAAATATGCTTCACGATTGACAAACCTTTGAACCTCAAAGTAGGTGTGCATATCCACGTGTTCGCCTTTTGCATCCAGTGCTAATAATTGATCTCTTGTCATGGTCAACGCCTCATTAATAGTGTGATTTGTCTAATGGAATGTCTGCCCAGCTTTTGGCGTCCATAAATTCAGCGTAGCGTTTAAAGAATAACCGTTGGTTAGCATCATTTAGCTGACCTTTGGTTACTGTACCTGGTAAATCAAGGGGTACGGCTTCGCCCTTAGTTGGGTTCATGGCGTAACATAATTTTTGATTGCGGGTAATATAACCTGCATTACCAATAGTGGCGTGCTCCCAGTTTTCGCCATCATCCATCTCTAAAATACCACTGGGCGAGAAGGTGCGCATTGATCCTAGACGCCACTTGTCTTTAATTTCGTCGGATGCTTGGCTAGGCACGAGTGTCCAGCTGTGTAGTTCTGTTTGAGTGGGCCCTTTAGGAGTGAATGTTCTAAAGGTCAAGTAACCTGGTAAGAACGCAAAGTTAGGGAAGACTAAACCTGATGCTACTGAGCCTAATAGCTTGCCACGCACAGCACCTAAGCGCTTAGAGATCTCTTCTTCACGAGAACGCAAGTACTTGATGATGTCTTTATCGCCCATTGTGGCGGCGTTACCAAAGTTATTAGCTAATGAGAATTCCCAACCATGTCCGTTAACGCTGGCTTGATAAGATTCTTCATTGGTAACGACAATACCGCCAGACTCTTTTAAAGTGGCTTCAGCTGCACTCAAATGAGTCCAAAGTGCGTGATAAATATCGCCAACAAAGTTGTCAGCGGGGTACTTCCAGTTACATTGTAAAAGTGAACGAGTGGTGCCAGGTATAAACTCTGTGCCTTGTTCATCAATATCTAAGATAGCATCAAGATACCACCGGAAATCACCTAAATAATCTTCTAAAGAAGGGGCTTCTGGATCAAATGTGGCAAAAACCAAACCTTTATAGGTTTGTACTCTCGCTTTGTGTAGGCCCCAGTCTTCTTTTTTAAAACCTTCTGTTTTATCATATAATTCATTTGCTGGCATGCCATTTAGCTTACCGTCTAGACCAAATGCCCAGCCGTGGTAGTTACAAACAAAAGATCGAAGTTTGCCTTCACCTGCAAAACATACTTTATTACCACGGTGAGGACAAGAATTAAGCATCACGTTAATACTTTTGTCTTTTGCGCGTGCGACTATCACAGCATCTTCACCAATGTAAGTGGTAATAAAGTCGCCAAAATCTTTAACTTGAGACTCATGAGCCACAAAGTGCCAACAGCGGGCAAAGATATTCTTTAGCTCAAGCTGATAGATGTCCTCATCCCAAAATATACTTCTATCAATTATACCGTTTTCGTGATCAACAAGTGATCGTATATCCATTGACATTGTAGGTACTCCATAAAGTTAGTAGGGTCGTTTATTTCATTCAAAATGAATGAAAGTAAATGCCGTGATTTCTTTCTTTTTTGTACATTTGATCAATTAGATCTGACCAATTTTCCAATAACGCTCGCTGATTTAAATACCCTTTGTCTGTAATCTCATTTCTTTCTATTGAGGGTTGCTTAGGTAAAAATGCAAAACGATTGATTCTTCTGCTACCACTAAAGTAGATTTCGTTGTAATCATTTAGTAACTTGGTAACCTGAGCGATTAACGGCTCTATTGTCTGCAGATGGACAGAATTTTTTTGGTTTTCAGTCAACCTGTAATCATGTGCTAATCGCTCTAAATTTGGCACAATCAATATGCCAAGCTCTTGTTGATTATGACCTGTAATGACCGCGTCTAAAAAATACGGCTTGAGTGCTGTTACCACAGCTATGCGTACTTCGTTGACGTTTACCCAAGTGCCTGAACTTAATTTAAAGTTCTCAGAGGTTCTACCTTCAAATACTAAGCCTTCAGATGGATTATTTGGGTTGACCAAGCTGCCGGCATCTCCCATTGAGTAGAATCCATCTTGATCAAAAGCTGCGGCAGTGGCTTTTTCATTGAGCCAATATCCAGGCGTGACGTTAGGACCTCGTACGGCTAGAGCCTGCTTATCTTGCGAGGGAATAAGTTTGATTTCTGTGCCTGGCATAGGGATACCAATATTGACCGCCAGATCCGTTTCAAAGTTAACACAGGTCGCAAATGGCGCTGTCTCGGTTGAACCCCAACCAGCAAGAAGTTTTGGGCTTGAACCGACAAGCTCATAGGAAAGTTCAGCAAATCTATTTCTGGTCTTCTCTGGTAAGGCAGCACCGGCAACAAAGATAACTTTAATTGAAGAGAAGAAAATACGAGCTGACCTGTGGTCATCTTCAAATTGAGCGAGAAGAGCCTCAAGACCAGCGGGTACATTAAAGTGAAGATTAGGTTCAATCAGGTTGATATTCTCGATGGTTCGGCCAATCAAGCTAGGAATGGGTTTGCCATCATCAATAGTCATGGTGCCACCATTAAACAGCGTGATATTAACGCAAACGTTCCCACCAAACGTATGACTCCAAGGTAGCCAGCTAACCAAACTAGGGGTCATATCTTTCAAAAATGGCCACATTTTGAACAGAGCCACTTGATTGCTGTACATCATTCTGTGCGTGTTAATAACGCCCTTTGGTGAGCCTGTCGAACCAGAAGTCATCATGATTTTACAGACAGTATCTTGAGTGACCAACGCTCTTTTTTGCGCTACTTCTTCATCAGATATTTGTGGTAAGTCACGAATTTCTGTCACTTTATCCATATCTGAGTTCATGGCAACAATAGGGATGTCATGCTTGGACAGTATATTATTCACGGCTTTTTTAAAGAGGTTGGTATTACTAAAATAAATAGCACCAGGCTTAACGGTATCAATAATTTCGTTTAGTCGACTAAACGTTTGACCATACATAGCGTAGGCAACTGAAACAGGATTGACAGGTACCCCAATAGCCATGGCTGCAAAAGAAACAAGAGCGTGACTAATAGAGTTTGGTGCAATAATCATTAACGGCTGCTCAGCCGATATATCAAGAGTGCCTATGTGAGAGGCAATGGCCGTTACTTTAGAGGCAAATCTTTTATAGGAAATCTCTGACCAACCATCAGCAGATCTTTCACGCATGTATACCGTATTTGGCGACTTTTTTGCCCAATAATCGATACAGTCCAGCATGGTGTGTTCATCTAAATCTAACGGCTCTTCATTACGCAATATGACGCTACCATTATCTCCTTTGGTGGCGATAACATTGTGCTTACCTAGGTTAACTTCTTCATGTATATTGAATAAATTTTTCAACATTTTAAGCATCCTTCCTTGGTTTAAATTTGCTAAGACCTAGACATATACCTTGTCTGGCATTTTAATTAAGCGCTTTAGCTCGCTTATTAAAATCGATTAACTAAAACCTGCTTTATAAAATAGATAAGATAGGGTAGTGGGATTCAATCTTTAATGGCTTAAAATTGGTTCCATGAATCACTCTATAACTTAGGCCAGATTGAAAGCGTATGGTTGAGGGTTTCTTTTAATTCAGTAAAGTCTTGACTCAATGACTGGACAATAGCTTCCACAGTTTCGATACGTTCGGTCGCCCCCACACCATGGCCTGCTCCCCAAGTGTCTCTCCAAGCTTTGCCATTACCTTGAATATTGGAGAAGTCTATAGGCGTGCTGCCTTGTGGTATGGCTTTATCAAAGCCTGTATTAATTAGGCTCTGTCTAAGCCAATTTGCCATGACGCCTGAAACGGCATCTGATGTCACAATATCCTCCATAGAGGCGTCAACCAGCATTTGGCGATACTCATCAACCACTAAGCTTTCAGGACAGCTGATAAATCGAGTGCCCATGTAAGCAAAGTCTGCACCTAGAGTTAATAGGGCGGCAATCGATTTGGCATTTTGCATGGCACCGCCCACTATAAGTGGACCCGCGTAAAATCTACGAACCTCTTCAACAAATGCAAAAGGCGAATACTTACCTGTATGTCCCCCCGCACCTGAGCAGACTAAGATAAGACCATCAACGCCGACATCAACGGCTTTTTTAGCCTGTTTAACATCGATAACGTCAGAAAACACCTTGCCACCAAAGGCATGTACTCTGTCTAAAACACGTTTTGGGTTGCCTAAAGCGGTAACCACAAACTTAGGCTTATAGCGTTCAACTAGCTTTAACTCTTCTTCAAAGCGATCGTAGCTTTTGTGGACAATCATATTGATAGACCACATACCCTCAAACTCTGTGCCTTTTAGTTCTGATTCAATCTTATCCAACCATTTTTTTAAATCATCGATGGTGCGTGCATTTGGGGCAGGAAAGCAGCCGATGATGCCTGCTTTCGCTGCCGCGATGACTAAATCTGGACCAGAAATTAAAAACATAGGGGCGACAATAACAGGGAGTGTCATCTTTTGGTGTAAAGAGGAGACAATTTCACGATTAGCCATTGCGGTCACCCTTTACTTTTAACAAGGTCAAGCGCAACATCAACAATCATGTCTTCTTGACCGCCAATAAGCTTACGATTACCTACTTCAACTAAGATCTCTCTTACATCAATGCCATATTGCTTAGATGCTTTCTCAGCATGGCGTAAGAAGCTTGAATAAACACCTGCGTAGCCTAACGTTAATGTTTCACGATCGACACGAACAGGTCTATCTTGAAGGGGTCTTACTAAGTTTTCAGCGGCATCCATTAATTTGTATAAGTTGCATCCATGCGACCAGCCCATACGGTCAATAGCAGCAATGAACACTTCAAGCGGGGCGTTACCCGCACCAGCACCCATACCTGTTAACGAAGCATCAACACGAGTGACTCCATTTTCTACCGCAGCGATACTATTAGCGACGCCCAAACTTAAATTGTGGTGAGCATGAATACCCAGTTGGGTTTTGTCATCAAGTGTGTCACGAAGTGATTTGACACGGTCGGCAATATCGCGCATGTTCATAGCGCCACCACTATCCACCACATAAACACACTGAGCACCGTAGGACTCCATCAGCTTGGCTTGTTCAGCGAGATGAGCGGGTGTGGTTAAATGTGACATCATCAAGAAGCCAATCGTATCCATGTCCATCTCTCTAGCGGTTTGGATATGCTGTTTTGATGTGTCTGCCTCAGTACAATGAGTTGCAATACGTACAGAGCGCACCCCTAAGTCATGTGATCTTTTTAAGTCTTTAACGGTACCAATTCCAGGTAGTAAAAGGGTGGTTAATACCGCTTTATCAAGGATATCAGCCACGGCTTCTAACCACTCCCAGTCCGTATGGGCGCCAAAGCCATAGTTGAAGCTACTGCCACTGAGTCCATCGCCATGCGCCACCTCAATGGCATCTACCCCTGCGTCTTCAAGTGCTACGGCAATATCACGTACCTGGTCAATGCTATATTGATGACGAATGGCATGCATACCATCACGAAGCGTCACGTCTTGAATATACAGTTTTTCATTACTCATGTTTTTATCCATCATGATTTATTCTCCATCTTGCGCTTGTCTGGCCAAAGCAATTTTTTCAGCGGTTTTTAAAGCTGCTGAGGTCATAATGTCTAAGTTACCTGCATAAGAGGGTAGGTAATGAGCAGCGCCTTCGACCTCCAAGAATACAGACGTTTTTAGACCAGTCATTTTTCCAAAACTTGGCATATGAATTGGGTTGTCATCGCTAAAGCGTTCAAACTGAACTTCCTGTTTTAAGCGATAGCCTGGAACATAACTTTGCACTTCATTAACCATCTCTTTGATGCTTGCAGTGATATCTTCTTCATTGCCCTCCTTTGAGAAGGTAAAGACAGTGTCACGCATGATCATTGGTGGTTCAGCAGGGTTTAGCACAATGATGGCTTTACCATGTTCAGCACCGCCCACTTGTTCAATAGCTTTTGACGTTGTTTCAGTGAACTCGTCAATATTGGAACGGGTGCCTGGGCCTGCTGATTTTGAGGATATTGAGGCAATAATTTCAGCATAGAAAACAGGGGCAACACGGGAGATAGCGTGAACTATAGGAATTGTCGCTTGGCCGCCACAAGTTACCATGTTCACGTTAAGTTGATCGATATTTGAATCGCCATTTACCGCAGGAACGATAAATGGCCCAATGGCTGCCGGTGTTAAATCAACAATAGCCTTACCAGCTTCCATACATATTTTGGCGTGTTTAGCATGCGCATATGCTGATGTTGCATCAAAAACGACATCAATTTCTTGCCATTCTGGCATTGAAGTTAGATCATCGATACCTTCGTGTGTGGTGGCTACGTTCATACGTTTAGCCCGTGCCAAACCATCTGATTTAGAATCGACTCCCACCATAACGGCCATCTCTAAATGCTGGGAAGTTCTTAAAATTTTGATCATTAAATCAGTACCAATGTTGCCTGATCCGATGATAGCGACTTTAGTTTTATTAGACATACCCTTCATTCCTATTCGGTAAAACTCACTGAAACATGGTTAAGACCATCTATTGTGGCAGTAAACGAATCATTCTCTTCAACAGCAATCATCGGTCCAAGTGCGCCAGACAATACAACATCGCCCGCCTTTAGCGGTTGACCATTGTCAATCATGGTCTTAGCTAACCAAAGCGAGGCTAATAATGGATTGCCCATGCAGGCGCGACCTTCACCTTCAGACACGACGTTATTACCTTTAAACAGTTGCATTTTGCAATTTTCCAAATCTAGCTCACGAAGGGGTACAGGCGTTGTTCCCATAATAATCCCCCCATAAGATGCATTGTCGGCAATGGTATCGAATAAGGTAATGTCCCAATTTTCGACTCGGCTATCGACAATCTCTAATGCTGCCACGGCATAGTCAACAGCGTTAATGACATCAACAATGGTTAAGTTTTTTGAATCAAGATCTGACTTAAGCACAAAGGCAATTTCCGCTTCGATTTTTGGCTGTAAAAACCGTTTAATAGGTATTTCTGCACCAGAACAATAGCAAGTGTCAGCATAGACCATACCGTAATCCGGTCGATCAACGCCTAGCTGTGCCTGTACGGCCTTAGAAGTCAGCCCAATTTTCCGACCAATGGCTTTTCTGCCTTCCTTGGTCCAGCGTTGATGATTAACTTGCTGAATTTTGTAGGCTAATGACACATCTGGATTTTCTACACTATTACGCAAAGGGGCAACCGCATTACCTTGGTAAGCGTCATAAAGGGTTGTTGCTATGCGTGAGGTTAAATTGTTATCGATCATAAACAAAACTCTCGTAGGGTTATTCTGTTGTCGTGGCTAAATTTGGATTTAGCAACAGTAGGGGGTATAGGCTATGAGTAGCCTGTGAGGTAGGCTCTATTTTTGCCTACAAACTACGTTATTAAGATCAAACTACGGTATTAAGTTCAAACTATGGGTTAAGTTCAAACTATGGGTTAAGTTCAAACTATGGGTTAAGTTCAAACTATGGGTTAAGTTTGAGCTTTATTGACGTGGTGGGCGCTGAAACTTATGTCCCCATGCTGAATTGGTATGATGGACTTTCACATGCCATGACTCGTCATCTACCTCAAGTGCACCCCACCCAAATTCAACATCAAAACCAGACGGACTCATAGTATAAAAGGACAACATTTCATCATTTGAATGACGACCTAGCGTGAATGAGAAGTGTGCACCTGCTTTTTCAGCGGCATACATTGCACGTCCAACATCGTCAATGTTATCTACCTGCAACATGATATGGGCAACTTTGGCAGGGATAGGGACTGGTGCAAGTGCTAGAGAATGATGACGACCATTACAACGTAGGAAAGTAATGCTTAAAGGTCTGCCGGGGATGACTTCAGTATCAATATAATCAGATACTTTGAAGCCTAAGAATTGGGTATAGAAGTCCTCTTGTGCAGTGTGATCTTTTGTGATTAAAACAATGTGTCCTAACCCTTGTTCGCCTGTCACAAAGTTAAATCCGGTAGGGCTTATAAAAGGTTTGTTAGTAAGTTGGAGCGGACCATAAAATACTTCACAGCGTGTTCCATCAGGATCATGAAAATAAATGAGATCTTTGACTTTTCGTGCTTTAGCAAGCTCTGATGAACCCGTTTTAAATGCAATGCCTTGCTCATTAAGGCGACGTTTAAGTGACTCTAATCCTTTTTTATCACTTACTTCCCAACCAACATACTCAAGATCATCATGATCCGAATTTTGTAAATGAATGCGCCAAGCATATGCGTCTATACGAAGATATAAATCGCCGTTTTCATCTTCAGTAGCATTCACTCCGAGTACGTTTTCAGCATAATCACGCCATGCTGCTGGGTTAGAAATAGAAAATCCAAGATATCCTAGCGCTTTAATTTCTGACATGTTTTCCCTCACATGATAATAGTTGTTGAATCTTTGTTACTAACGCTGTCCTTAGCGAAGTATTTAGTGACGCATTTAACCGCTAATTTAACCGCTAATTTAACCGCGCATTAATTTACGTAATGGTATTGCTGGATTGGATAGATTGTCTGGGTCAACATTGATATTGTTTTTAATCATACGCATTGACGCACGAACGGCATTTGGGTTATTCACACTGACAGCACCAACGACTTTATTATCAACAACACTGAAATAAACGGGCCAATCACCCTCTAATCGCTCAACAAGATGTTCAGTCGTCGGTAAAATCTTCCCTGCCATTTCAATGTGCAAATTACCTTGGTCTGACCAAAACCAGTCCACTGGTTCTGCGGGGAGTGGTTGATTCAAAATAGCTGCGGCAACACGTTTACCCTGAAATTGAGCAGATTGCCAATGTTCGTGACGAACCGTAACACCATCTTCCTGTGCTATGGCTGCAACGTCTCCAGCAGCATAAATACCCAGAAACTGAGTTGCTTGGGTTTCGTCAACTTGGATGCCACCGATATCTGTATTAACTAATTTCTTGCTGATATCCTCTGACAAATAAGTGGTATTAGGTGACATACCCACTCCTAAAACAATCACATCAACATTGAGTGTCGTATCATCTGTAAATACAACGTTAACGCTACCATCCTCTTGTGCACTAAATTTACTAATCCGGCAATTATTGGTAAGTTTTACACCTTGAGCACAGTGATTAGAGATAATTTTTTCGCATAAAGGTTTTGGTAAAAGATGCGCTAAGGGCAGCTCAGCGGCATCTAACCAATACACTTCAGCCCCGAGCTTTGATAATGATGCTGACGTTTCAGCCCCAATGAATCCACCGCCAATAACGGCAATGCGAGCATCAGGCGTAAGTTTTTTGCGTAGCATAATCGCGTCACTAAAGTGACGTAATACCATAACTTGGGGGAGGTTCGCGCCCTCAATAGGCAGGCGTCTTGCTTCGCCACCCGTGGCCAGCACGATGGCATCAGCGGTTAGCTGTTTTTGCGACTCTAACGTGATTGTTTTTGATACTGGGTCTAGCTCGGTAACGGCCTCTCCAAAGTAGGTATCAATTTTAAGCTCTGCTAATTCTTGTTCAGTGATTAAAGTAATGTCAGCCGCATTTGTATCAGGATTCATCAGTACCTGCTTTGATAATGGTGGTCTTTCGTAGGCACCATGTTGATCTTTATCCACTAAACAGATAGTGCCTGCAAAATTGCCGCTGCGTAGCTGCCTAATACAAGTAATGCCAGCGGCACTTGCGCCAACAACAATGATAGACGCTATCTGGCTCATCGGTTAACCTCGACATAAATCTCACCGTCTTTGATTTCTACATCATAGGTATTGACGGCTTTCATGGCTGGCGGATTTTCTGGTGCACCCGTTTTAAGGCAAAACACAGACATGTGCAGGGGGCATTCAACAGTATCACCCTCAACAAAACCCTCGCAAAATGAGGCTTCAGCATGGGTGCAAGTGTCGTCAATGGCATATACTTCCCCACTTTCGCCGCGAATAACCGCAATGGGAGGTTGAAAATTATCTAGTTTGATTGCTTCGCCGATTTCTAGCTCATCTAGTTTGCAAACGTGGAACATAGTATGACTGCCTTATGGTGCTAAATGATTTGATGTTAAAACTATTAAGAAAAGTGGTTGATGACTAGCTGAATAAATTCTTTTGGTCTTTCAGCCATAACCCAGTGGCCACAGTTTGATAAAATATGGAGATCAGCATTTGGCATAGAGCGACCGAGTTTTAGTCCCATTTCTGTTGGCACCACTTTATCTTCACGACCATGAATCACAATCGTTGGATGCTTAATTTTAGCGACAACATGTTCAGGCATACCGGAAAGTGGGGTGTCACCTTGCTCATTCGGCTTCACGAGTAATTTTCTAAGGCCTTCTTGTGCGCCCGGTATCAAGCTAGTTTGATAGCGCTCTTCGACGAGTTCATCGGTAATGATGTCTTGAGAGTAGGGGAAGTGCGACATAGCTTTGCGCATGTTTTCACGTGATGGCGTATAGTCCCAGCCCGCACGTAAGCCTGGCGTCATTATAAATTTGTCACAAGGGGTGCCCATTAAACAGATCTTATTGAAACGTTCTGGAAAGCGTGCTGCCGTAGCAAGGGTGAGAGAACCACCAAAAGAGTTGCCAATAACATGCGTTTTTTCTATGCCCATCGCATCTAGGAATGCAAGTAGATGTTTTCCCCAATGTTTGATGTCGTAAGAGAAATCAGGATTTCTTTCCGTGTGTCCAAATCCTGCCAGATCAGGAGCAATCACATGGAAGTGCTTTGCAAGTTCAGGAATGATTTTACGCCAGTTTGTGTATGCTGATACGCCGGGGCCTGATCCATGCAACAGTAGTAAGGGCTCTCCTTGCCCCATTTCTAGATAGTTGGTTTGTAAACCAAATGCCTTAATAGTTTTGCCTTTACCTGACTCAGTGACTTGCATGTTAATTTTCCTTAATTAGTTGCAGCATGTTAGTCCTTATCATGTTTGGTCGATAACCAAAACATAAAGTTTTCGTGTCTTAAACTCTAATGTAAAGAATTAAGCATGTCAATACGCTACCGTATGTTTTTATTTTTTTTAGGCCAAATTTGCCTCTCATACCCAGCTAACTAACAAGTTATCTAATGACAAACTGCCCATAATCATATAATTTAATAGGTTGTTTTTAATCACAAAAGGATTGCAATCTATGGGTTTAAACAATAAGAAACCCAATAAGTCCGGAGCATTGACGGCAAAAGATTGGCTAGATATTGCAGAGTATGAATTGTCAAAACATGGTATTTCGGCAGTTAGGGTTGAAGCATTAGCAAAAAAACTTGGCGTAACAAAAGGAAGTTTCTACTGGCATTTTAGCGACCGTAAAGATCTTTTCGAAAGGCTGTTGACCCGCTGGCGAGATCGTTCTACTAACGCAATCATTGAGCGTTTAAACGATGCAAATTTGACACCTAAAGAGCGCTTAAAAGAACTCTTTTTACTGCCACATAAGCAAAATAGTCGAGTTGATGGCGGTGCCTTGGAGTCAGCTATTCGAGCATGGGCACAGGATGATAAAACAGTAAACCAAACGCTGTATGTGGTTGATAACCATCGTCTGGCATTCATCGCTGATATATTCGAGAAGCTTGGCTACGATGAGTATGAATCTGAGCTTAGGGCATCGCTGTTTTACTACACTTTACAAGGCATGGCTGCGGTTGATTTTAATAAAAATAACGCACACATTGAGAAAATATTTGACATGCTACTTTGATTTGAGTTTGTCTAGACGACAAAACTCTATGATGAGGGGGGTGTTTCTAGCGGATATGAAGATGCGCATACAATCGCTATGTTTGGGGCAAGTCCTAGTGGGTTGCACACCATTGATAAACAGATACGCACACCTACAGATATAGTCAGCGAACTACTAAATGGTTACGGCGTTAACCTCGTTAAGCCTACTCCAGTAGTACTTGCACTCGGTTGCCTTGTAACCATTTTAGACTTCTTTGACTATAGGAAAGGATTGCGTTTACGTCGCCCTTCTGATATTGCAGGTAATCGTTGAATCCAAAGCCAAAGGCGATACTATCATTAATATACCTGATCCTTTAAATGACCAGATTGGAAAGACTTGTTGGGTAAGGCCACTCAACAATACTTAGATGATGCTGGGGGTTTAGGTATGGATGCGCAAACTGTGTATAAAAAAGCGCAAGAAGCGAGCACTGCTTGTACACAATAGATTAAATGCTATTACTAAACATCACTTAAGGCCTATTTGTTATATGTTATCTATGTGCGGCTGTAACGTGAGCACTAAAATTAATAATAAAAGGTATTGTAAATAGTAATAATTCTCGTTATTATAAAGATGCCTTTATGATAATGAGTTAGTCAAGCATTCGATCAATTTAATGAACCGTTTTATTGAAGAGTCGTTTTTTAGTCTAAAGTTTAGGTAAGGATATTTAAATGATAGTCTGTATATGTAACGATGTAAAAGACCGCCAAATCAAAGCGGCTATGGCCTCTGGAGTTGATACAATGGCAGCGCTCAAAGATACTCTTGATGTGGCTACTTGCTGTGGATGCTGTGAACCTATGGTAAACGATTTACTTGAAGCGCATCATGCTGATAGGGTTGATATTAATTTGGTCAATCAGCTCGCTTACGCAGTTTAAATCTCATTCAAACTTTATATTAGTTAAATCGAATATTGCTAAATAGAGTCTTCTTAAATTATATATTAGCCTATATTCAATCCTATTTGCATTAACCAATACGATTGGATTTTCTGTGACAGCGTGCATTACCAAATTGTATTTAAATGACCCTATATAAAACTCAGCTTGATGCCATAAAAAATCTCACAAACCAATATAAGATTTGTGAGATTTTTTTATTTTTAACTTAAGGCGAATCACGACTTAACTTACTTAGTAGTACTTACTTAGGATTAATTAAATCACTAATCGTCAATGTGAGCCTGAATATAGTTTTCAATGCCCATATCCTTGATTAAATCATTTTGAGTATCTAACCAATCGATATAGTCTTCATTGCCATCTTTAAGTTCCAATAGCAGTTTACGTGAGACATAATCTTGCTTTTCTTCGCATACATTGATGGCATCTTTTAAAATATCAAACTTATTATTTTCAAGCTTAATATCGCACTCAATCATCTCAGCGACATCTTCGCCAATTAAAATCTTTCCATAATCTTGTAAGTTAGGTAGGCCTTCTAACAACAAAATACGTTCAATAATTTTATCAGACCATTTCATCTCAGAGATAGATTGTTTGTAAAACTTTTCGTTTAACTCCTCTATACCCCAGTTTTTGGCAATACGAGCATGTAAAAAGTACTGATTGATTGCAATGAGCGATTGACCCAAAACACGATTTAAAACTCTAATAACTTCTTTATCAACTTGCATATTGGCTCCCTAATTCTAATTAAATCATTTCTAATTAAATAACTTCTAATTAGATAATAGTATCTATGGTAATACTCAATTAAGCATTAACATTATTAGAATCTGAGGGTTCTCCCATCTGACTTTGTAAATAATTTGGTAAGCCAATCATATCGATTAAACGTAATTGCTGCTCTAACCAATGTGCATGATCTTCTTCAGTATCTTCCAATTGAGCAACCAGCATGTCGCGTGTGACATAATCGTGCTCTTTTTCACAAAGAGCAATGCCATCTTTAAGATGCTGACGTACAGAGTATTCAAGCTCTAGGTCAGATTGCAGCATTGCGGGTACAGTATTGCCAATGTTTAATTTGCCCACGGTCATATCTGGCTTACCATCAAGCATCAAAATACGGCGTATGATAGCTTGAGCATGCATGGTTTCATCATGCATTTCATGATGAATACGGTCAAAAAGTTTGCCATATTGCCATTCAGCGTACATTTCAGAATGAATGAAATATTGGTCACGAGCAGCGAGTTCACCGCTCAACAAAAAGTTTAAATAATCAATAACGGTTTGACTGCCTTTCATAAATGGCTCCTTAAATAAAAATAGTTTTCAGTTGGCTAATTCACAAATATAATTTCGGCAAATTAACAGCCTACTTTAGTTATTAAGGTTAACACATCATATTAAAATTGCTATGAAGTTTTAGAACCGAGAATGAAGGGGCAGTTGGTAATGAGAAAGGTTCATATAAAGAGGTATGTATCGTTCTCGGCTTAATGAACTTTAAATGTCATAATAAAAAGCTCTACCGCATTTTAGTAGGATAAACGATGCACTGAGTTTATCTTTTCAAATTGACCGTAGAGCCTTTAGCACAAATACTTTAAGTAATATGTTAAATGGCATTTTAAATATTACTTACCATAAACCGAAAGCTAAATAAGACAAACACTAAACCAAAAAAGATATCGACTACATTGAACTACTGACAGTAATCAGGTGTTGGCTGAGGCCAAATCTTACCCGGATTTAAAATATTTTTAGGATCTAAAGCTTGTTTAATGGCCTGCATGATGGCGATTGAATTGCCGTGCTCTTGTTGCATGTATTTTTGTTTGCCTTGACCAATACCGTGCTCACCGGTACAGGTACCTCCCATTTCAATAGCTCGCATCGCCAAGCGGCCAATGATGCCCTCAGCGGTTTTAACTTCTTCAGGGTTATGGGTATCAACCAGTAATAAAACATGGAAGTTACCATCACCAACGTGACCCACAATAGGGCCAATCATACCATTGGCTTCAACATCTTTGGCCGTTTCGCTAACACACTCTGCCAATCGAGAAATGGGCACGCAGGCATCCGTTGAGAGAGCCTTGCTGCTAGGTTTCAATGCACTGCCTGCATGATAAGCATTATGGCGCGCTTTCCATAGCTTTCTGCGTTCGGTTTCATCAGTGTCCCATTTAAAGTCTGTACCGCCAAACTCCTCAATAATTTCTGCAAACGTTTGGGCTTGTTCTTGCACACTAGACTCAGTGCCATGAAACTCAACAAATAAAGTAGGTAGCTCGGGCAGATTAAGATTGTCATATTGATTGCACGCTTTCACTTGCAATGCATCAAGCAGCTCAATTCGGGCAATAGGGAGGCACATTTGGATGGTCAGCATCGTTGCCTGACACGCATCTTCAATGGTTGGAAAGTGACAAAGCCCGCTGGCTACACATTCGCTGATACCAAATAGCTTAAGGGTAATTTCTGTCACAATGCCCAGTGTGCCCTCAGAACCAATGATTAATCGGGTCAAGTCATAGCCTGCCGAAGACTTTTTAGCCCGAGTACCTGTACGAATAATTTGACCATCAGCGGTTACCACTTCAAGTGCCAACACCACATCCTTCATTGTACCGTAACGCACAGCGTTGGTACCAGATGCACGCGTGGCAACCATACCCCCGATACTTGAGTTAGCACCAGGATCAATAGGGAAAAACAATCCGGTATCACGTAGGTAGTGATTGAGCTGCTCACGGGTCACACCAGGCTGTACGGTAACGGTTAAATCTTCACTATGCACCTCTAGGATCTCATTCATGGCGCTCATATCGATAGATAAGCCACCATAAGGTGCGTTTAACTGACCCTCAAGCGAAGAGCCAACCCCAAAAGCAATAACCGGCATTTTGTATTCATTGCATAACGCCACGGCTTTAGCGACGTCCTCTTTATTATGTACGGTCAAGACAGCATCAGGCGCTTGAGGCGTGAGCCATGTCATTGTATGAGCGTGCTGGTCGCGCACGGTTTGATTGACGCTAATCTTGTTGCCAAAGGCCTCTTTAAGAGCGGTAATGGCATCGCTATAGTCGACGTTTACTTGGGCTTTCACTTGAGATGATGTCATGAGTGTCTCCTTACTGATTGTCCACTTAATATAGTCAGCGAACTACTAAACGGTTACGGCGTTAACCTCGTTAAGCCTACTCCAGTGGTACTTGCACTCGGTTGCCTTGTAACCATTTTAGACTTCTTTGACTATAGAATTGTTATTACCCGTCGTATTTTAGGATGGTTTTTCGCCCATCACAATCGCACGGTACATTTCACGTCGGTATCCATCATAGTCATTAAAGGCTTGATGCACACAGAGGCGATTATCCCACATAATAACGGTGTTGTTTTCCCAACGTAAACGACAGGTAAAAGACTCTTGAGTGGCAAAATCTGCTAAAAAATTAAGCAGCGGTCGAGATTCATCCTCAGTCATACCCTCGATACCGGAGGTATAAATTTTATCAATAAATAAAGATTTCTCGCCAGAAACGGGGTGGGTGCGTACAAGCGGATGATAATAACCTTTTAGCATTTTTTCAGTGTCTAAGTTTAGGTCAATGTTACCAATAGACTCAACCTTACCCGTTTGTTGAGCCTTTTTTTCTTTTTGCATATTGGATAATACCGTACGACCACTCATCCATACCTTAAGTGGTTCAATCATCTTTTTCATAGTAGGGCTTAATGCTTTATAAGCCAGTACTGAATTAGCAAACATGGTATCGCCACCATACGGAGGAATATCAACACCGTAATTAATGGCAATTGATGGCGGACGCTCTAAAAACGCTGAGTCGATATGCCAGCCAGTGCCAAAGACACTTTTAATTTTCACATCGGCTTCTTTGATTAACGGCTGAATATTTGGATGGCCCTCAACCCCTTTGGTATAAGCATCTGTACCAAACTCGCCTAACTTTTTAATTAGGTTTTCGTGATCGGTAAAAGAGATATGTTGGTCTCTAAAAAAGATCATTTTGTGCCGATAAAGCGCTTCCTCAATCTCGTCCATTACCTCATCAGTGACGTCGCTTAAATCGACACCGCGTATTTCAGCGCCCATAGCGGCTGCTAAAGGAACCGCCATAATGTATTTGTACTCTTTTGCGCTATTATCAAAAAGTCCGGTTGGGTGAACACTATTAATCATTTTCTTAGTCCTTTAAGTCGATTTTAATAACGGGGTGCATCAAAGCTATTGAGCACTTTTATCGATAGAATCTGTTTGCCGCACGTCTGTTTAAGCTTTGATTATGATTTAAGCTTTGATTGTGGTTTAAGATTTGCAAGCGACACTGGCTTCTTTCGCTTTCTCATAAACCGCTTGTGCGGCCAGTCCTTGTTTTTCACTGTCATCGATATATTTTTGAATTTCCGTTTCTAATAAATCCTTCCAAGCAGGGTCGCTTAGCGGATCTGGGATATTAATTATCGTATCGCCATTGGCTTTCGCCTCAGCCTCACCCTTAGCATCTTCTTCATCAAAAATGCTGCCTGCTAATGAAGACATCATCTCGCCAGAGTTATTATCAATCACTGTTTTCAGTTCATCCGGCAAGCTGTTGTATTTGTCTTTATTCATGGTCACTACAATAGCAGAACTATATAAAGGCATATTGGTGTGCGTATTAACCAGCTCGTTTAATCTAAAGGCACTAGTGGCATCCCATGGAAAGCTCAACCCATCAATGACCCCCCGTTGCAAAGAGGTATACAGATCAGGGGCGGGTAGACCCACAGGCGTGCCTCCCGCTGCTTCTATAATATTACCCGCTATTGCCGATGGGCGACGTATGCGCATTCCTGCCATATCTTCTGGCTTACGAATGGGTTTATCAATAGTGTGAAAGACACCGGGGCCTGCTCCCATCATGAATAGTGGGTGCGTATCTTCATATTCACGAGATATATCGCCATTGTCATACAAAGTTTGTAAGATACAATTTAATTGTGTGGCTGTATTTGACAATCCCGGAAGTTCGGCGATTTGAGTTAAAGGGAATCGGCCACTGGCATACCCTTGCACCTGTACCCCTATGTCAATAATGCCTTTTGCAGTAGCATCATAGGTAGCGTTTGGTTTACTTAGTGCGGCAGAAGGGTATATCTCAACTTGAATGTTACCATTTGATTCTTCGGCTACTTTATTAGCCCACGGCTCAAATAGTTTGACATGCATAGCACTAGAAGCGGGCCAGAAGTGTGAAAAGCGCAGAACAACTGGATCTATAGCGGTGTCGTTAGCGGTCTTAGAGTCTGCTTGTTGTTTTGCTTGCTCATTTGCTTGGTCATTTGATGGCGAACACCCCGTAAAGCTGAGGAGCGTAGATAAGGCAATGCCAATAGGTAGGGCTTTTTTCATCATAAAATCCTTTTTGTGATGGGCTATCTTATTTCCTAAAAAAGACCATAATAAAACAGACAATCCCGACTGTTTTTACTGTACAAACTTCGCAGTACAGGTGCTAACATCCTTGATTAAGCGTACGGTGTGAGCGTACGATTAGTGAGATGAGTGTTTTTTAGGACCTTGCATTTTTTAGAATCTATCTCTTAGATTATTACTTGTCGCCGTTAAAATCTAGTGATAAATCTATCAGTATTTATGATAAATGATCAGGCATAGAGACCAAGTTATCATCTAAGTATCCCAACTCGGGTCAAGCCTTTTCATTAAACGATAATAAGCGGGCCATTCAGGGAGTCTAACTTGTGCGCCTGCCTGAGCAGCACCGTCTTCAAACTGACCTCTTGTATGTCTCATAGCCTCTTCACTGGCAATGTGTAACTCGCCACCAGATGCCATCGCTTTAAGCTGAACCTGACAACCTTGGATAAATTGATACATGCGGCTAAACGTGCAGGCAACATCGGGGCCTGCGGTAATCACACCGTGATTGTTGAGCATTAACGTGTGGTTGGTCGGACCCATTGAATCAAGCAGTCTTTTCTGCTCATCAGTATCTAAAACAACCCCCTCAAACTCGTGATAACCCACGCGCTCGTAAAATATAAATGCCTCTTGAAACAACGGTATAAAACCACACTTCAACGCACTGACCGCTTGAACATCGACATTATGCGTATGCATGACACAGTTTAAATCAGCTCGGCCTTTGTGGATAGCGGTATGAATCACATTACCTGCCTGATTAATCGGATAAGGTGAGTCATCTACCTTATTACCCTCAAGATCTATCTTGACCAAATTTGACGGTTTAATCTCACTGTACAATAAGCCGAAAGCGTTGATTAAGAGGTGCTCGGTACCCGGAATTTTATAGGAGATATGATTATAAACTTGAGTGGTCCATCCATAATAATCGACCATTCTATAGCACAGTGCTAACTCGACTCTTGCCTTCCATTCCACATCGCTATAGCCTGCTGGCGTGACTGTTGAAGCAAAAATATCTTCCATAATATTCTCCATTTGGTTAATTCCATTTAAGCCCTATCAGTTTAGATGATTTTTTCAAAAAAGTCTCTCGGGAGTAGCCCATAAATAACGCCACGTTCACAATCCACATCATGAAAATCAGCGGTAGCCAATCCTGCTTTACGTTCCTATCTACTTACAGAAACGAGGCGAGGCCTACAGCTTGGCGTATCTCTTGCGTCACGTAGCTCCGCCAAACTTAAGCCTCGCAACTCGTTTATGTAAGCAGGATATCCACTGCAATCAGGGCTAAACAGCTTCTCAAGGTAGCCATCGTTTCAATGACTGACCCTTAGTCTCATTCTAACGCTTAGCGCCTTACCTTAAAAACAGGGTAATTACCGTTAGAAATTGAATGCATCAGAAGCCCTGTGTCGATAGAGATTTCTAGTCATTATCATAAGCCACCTATGTAATGATATATCTTTTAAAACTCATTACGTAAGCATAACTCTCAGAAAATCCCCTTTAAGCGATTTTCTCTTGCGCAGCTAAAATTGCAGTGCAATTTTTAACGCTGCTCATAAGCCACCTGTGTGGTGGTATATGTTTTAAAACTCATTACGTAAGCATAACTCTCAGAAAATCCCCTTTAAGGGATTTTCTCTTGCGCAGCTAAAATTGCAATGCAATTTTTTAGCGCTGCTCATAAGCCACCTTTGCGGTGTGAAAGTCATATGATTAGGGTTTTTAACATTGTGTGCATTTCTAAGCCACCTATGCGGTGTGAAAGCCGCTACAACGGGTGCGTCTACTGCAACAATTTTTCTAAGCCACCTATGCGGTGTGAAAGCAAGTGGAACGGGCCGAGGACGGTCAAATACTTTTCTAAGCCACCTATGCGGTGTGAAAGTTCCCCGATTTTGTTATTCAGCTCTTCGGCAATTTCTAAGCCACCTATGCGGTGTGAAAGTACAAACCGGCTTTTTATCGTGGTTTAGTGTTTTTCTAAGCCACCTATGCGGTGTGAAAGATGCGCTGCACAGCGATTGCAGATTTTCTGGTTTTCTAAGCCACCTGTGCGGTGGGAAAGCAATCTAATAAGCTTTTAAATGATTATGTATTTTTCTAAGCCACCTGTGCGGTGGGAAAGAATAGCCACATGCCCACTAATATTACTAGCCGTTTCTAAGCCACCTGTGCGGTGGGAAAGTATTCATCATAGCGCCCCCACTTAACGTAACTTTTCTAAGCCACCTGTGCGGTGGGAAAGAAGTTATACCGCCCCAAGTACCCGCAGAAGACTTTCTAAGCCACCTGTGCGGTGGGAAAGGAGACACTTTCATTTACATTGCCATCCATTGATTTCTAAGCCACCTGTGCGGTGGGAAAGTATATCTTTTAATAAGTTTTTAAACGACCCTGTTTCTAAGCCACCTGTGCGGTGGGAAAGGATAAATTCCTGACCATTACAAGGTACAGCAACTTTCTAAGCCACCTGTGCGGTGGGAAAGAGGTGGGACGGGAACAGATACGGGAACAGGGATTTCTAAGCCACCTGTGCGGTGGGAAAGAAGCATAGCCCAAAGCTTGGCGTTTTGGTCAATTTCTAAGCCACCTGTGCGGTGGGAAAGATTGAGTCGCTAAACAAGGTTATGGATGGCGAATTTCTAAGCCACCTGTGCGGTGGGAAAGAAACTCTTTAAACAGGTCGATAGCGGACTCATTTTCTAAGCCACCTGTGCGGTGGGAAAGGATATTGACGCGGTCGAATTTGCGTTACACGATTTCTAAGCCACCTGTGCGGTGGGAAAGAAAAAGCTAAAACGCCTATTCAGTGGCTAGCTATTTCTAAGCCACCTGTGCGGTGGGAAAGTATAAGTATGATGCGGACAACTTATAAAATATTTTCTAAGCCACCTGTGCGGTGGGAAAGTTACAGCTATCACTAATTTATCTGATTTTATCTTTCTAAGCCACCTGTGCGGTGGGAAAGATTATTAAACAAAATCTCACAGGTCCTAAAGCATTTCTAAGCCACCTGTGCGGTGGGAAAGGATGTTTCCAATTTCCTAAATGCTGAATAGTTTTTCTAAGCCACCTGTGCGGTGGGAAAGATAAAATCATCAAGCCTTGATATATTAATAATTTTCTAAGCCACCTGTGCGGTGGGAAAGGCTGCTTTTGACGACGCGTGCAATGGTTCAGATTTCTAAGCCACCTGTGCGGTGGGAAAGCTGTTTATAAGTCTGTTGCTGTTCCTTGTAATTTTCTAAGCCACCTGTGCGGTGGGAAAGTAGACGTGTTGCACCTATTGCTATGGCTGCTGCTTTCTAAGCCACCTGTGCGGTGGGAAAGAATTTAACATAAGTTTTGAAGAAGAAATTGAATTTCTAAGCCACCTGTGCGGTGGGAAAGTACCAATTGCCAAAGTACGACCCTTATTATAATTTCTAAGCCACCTGTGCGGTGGGAAAGAAGCTGAAAATAGTAAAAATGAAGATTTAGAATTTCTAAGCCACCTGTGCGGTGGGAAAGTTAGCTTACGTGTTGCTTCTTTCATTTTTAAATTTCTAAGCCACCTGTGCGGTGGGAAAGCCCAAACGTGTCGATAGCCGTGGGGATCATAATTTCTAAGCCACCTGTGCGGTGGGAAAGTTTCGATAAAAACGGGTCTTCTGCATTGTAACTTTCTAAGCCACCTGTGCGGTGGGAAAGAGGAGTTATAGCTCAAAAAAAGTAGTTATACCAAGGGTTAGAGGGTAAAAACCCTATTTTTACCCTCCATTTTTAGCCCTGTTATAACTGTTTGATTTTATTGCAAGTTTTTAAGTAGTTCAAAAAAAGGGTTTTTATGCCCAATTTTTGGGTAATTCGTCATTACCAATTTATTGCTAACTATTCCAGTGTGGCACTGTCACTTTACCGTCCATCCCGTTTATGCCATACACATTAAAACTACCTATTATTTCCTCCTCACTAGGTTGCTGAAAGATTTTCAACGGATAGTGAGTTTTATTACTTTCACTATACATCCTAATGAAGGGTAGCTTTAATTCAGGCGTGCGTTTAGCGACTGTTGCCATTGCGTCATCAAATCCAATACTTAGCTTCTCAGCTAGAGATCGCGCTTGTACTTCGACAGATTTAAAGCGATAACGATGCACGCTGACATAACCCTCTATTTTATCAGGCACATCTTTAATCGGCTTGATATGCACATAATCGGTTAAGCGGTCTAACCATTTGTTCAAATCAAGCTTGATTAAATCCTCTTTATTGGGTGCAAAAACACGTAGTTTGGTACCGAGCTTAGACGATTTACCCTGTTTACTATCAAAATGATAATCAGGAAAGCTCACGCCAATCGATTCAATACCGTGTGTATTTTTTACATCTGCTAAGGCAATATGCAATTGGGTAAATAACTTGCTCCAAACAAAGTAGCTGGTTATTTCGGGGTCGGGTAGGATAGTCAGTTCTTGGTAGTAGGTTAGTTTTGTCATTCCTTACTCCTTACCACTTGCGCCAAACACACCACCACGAATAAGAATACCGATAACATAATGCTGTTGTTCTACCTCTGGCGCTTCCCCCTTTAATACCCAGCTATCAAACAGGCTATAGAAGTCCATTTTTTGTTTTGGTTGACGGAATGCCGTACCTAAAGTCGTGACAGCGCCATACGGTTCGATAGCAATAGGGAATTCGTTGTCCGAATAAGCGGGATACCAAGTGTCAATGGTGCGAATGGCGTTGCCAATCTTTTGTGAGTGCGTTCCTGCTTTACCGTTGACTTGATACAACTCTTTTGACTTAGTCTTACCTGTATCTAATACAAGTTCTTGAGAAGGGTATACTTCTTGACCATAGCCCATTTTTGCAAAGGCTTTAATATATAAGATGATAAATGTATCGCCATTTAGACCTTGCTCAATAAGTTCTGCAAGTTTATTAATGTCATCGTTTGAGTCATCGAAGTTTTTTAGCGATAGTGATTTAGCATTAAATTCAAAACTATGTTCGATGTCGTCTACCTCACAGCTTACCTTAACGGTAATGTTTTCAGCACCCACACGGTTACGCCATAACCAGCGAGCGTTTGCGATATTTGTAGCATAACGGCGAGCCAATTCACTGACACCTTGCGTATCAAGATAACTTTTGACGGTAGATTGTAATGCCTGTTGATAGTCTTGGTCGTTACATACGGAAGGCTTGCCCGTAAATGGCAATACTTTACAGCTCCAAGTCACTACAAGTGTGTCGCAGTCTTCATTTAAGGATGCAGAGTCTACTTTCTGTAGATTGGCCTTTTCAATTTCTGCATCTAGCTTAGTAGGATCATTAGCAATCGCGTTTTTTAGACGGTTGCTAATAGTGCCTCTTACCGATTTTTCTCTAATCACAACTGATTGTGGTTTGCTGTCTTTAGTTTGACTGTCAGTTTGCGAAAAGAAAGCATCTGAGGTATCAAGGTTACGCTCAAAGGCCAATACGCTTGCAGTTGTTAATTTACTCATGGTAGTTCTCCGTTTATGATAATTTAAAGTTAAGGGTTTATTTGGTTCTGTGATTATTTATTGGATGATTAAAAGTACAGGTCAAAAATTTAAAGGTCAGCGTCTTGGGTTACTAAGTACAAATTTTGATCAGCATCATAGTGATAACGCCAAAACGCATGAGCAATATCATACTCGCTATATGCACCGCCTAAACGCTGTGGATATACCCACTTACCAAGGCTATATATTGCTTCAACATATTGGCTAGGATATTCTGGGTTGCGCACATTTTGCATAACGCCAGCCTCATAAACCTCTGAGATCCCTTGATAGCCAATTGGCATAGGCACTAGCCAACCTCTATTAGTTTTATAAGAAGTGGTTCGCCACTTGGCCTCACCATTTTTTTTAATCTCAGGTATATGATGCAGAGTACAAACATCTATAAGCGCATCAAGTGCCGTTGCATCAGGGTTGTTGCTTTGAACCTCGTCGATAATCTCACTAAATTCCTTTTGAGCATCCATCAGTACAAAGGCAGGTAATAGATGTGGTACGAGGGTATCAATATCCTCATGGTCAATAAATTGAACGGGATTAAAGCGGTCAATACCATGCACACTACCGCCAGCCATACGCTGTTGCTGAATCCATTGCTTGCTTTGCTTGGTTAATAATTGAGTGGTCATCTCAGACAGTCGGCTGTCAGCTAATACCTCAACCACAAAGCTCATGACCAGTCGGCATTTACCCTCTTCAATAATCGATGCCGTTTTGCCGTCCTTTTTTATAGGATTGCGGGTTTGGTTGAAAGTGTAGTTGCTATAGGGTTTGTCACGGTAGGTATGCGGTGTGCATTCATAACAAGCGAGTAATACACCGCCTAAAGACACCTCAGTTAACCCCTCAAAGTTTGCCATTTTACGAGACATGGCATGAAAGCTTCCTAAAAATCCTGTAATGGCTGGAAAGCCATAGGTAATTGGACTAGATATGGCATTAGCGCCTTCAATGACCACCTTTTTAAACAATAAGTAGCCAATAGGCGATTTATTTTTGGGGCTATTGTCAATGCCCGTTGCTAGGCGAGAGGGTTGGGTTGGCATATCAAACGAAGGTACATTCATAAAAATACTCCTTTTCCTGCTCGCTCGTAGGCACTTTTCACAGCTTCAATCTCACGCTCCCACTCATTATGTTCGGGATCGGCAAAGTCTGTGCGTATATCATCAAATTTATCTTGCAATAAGGAGTTAATCCATCGTGCAAATCTATGAATGATCTCTTTCTCCCATTCATTATCAGGGTCTTCACGTTTTGCCTTCCATTCCTCTTGCTCTGGCAAATCTGCACGTTTAGGATCAAGCCAAAACGCTTCAACATCATCAAGGGCATAATCAATAGTCCAGCCTGCTACTAGTTCATTACGCATATAACTAGCATATTCAAACAAGCGATTTAAAGTTTCATCCATCGCTTTTTTACGGGCATCTCGAATGCTGACATTGTTTGGTATCGTATCGACTACTTTATACACGTCTTGCAATATAGGGTTAACCTTATTGGCAAGGGATGTGGAGAATATACTTTTGGCAAACTTAGAGGGTTTAAAGGTGTGGTCAGTGAAACTTATTTGAGGAGGTAGCGAAGGTAATAGATAGTTACGTCCGCCTTGTTTGCTCATTAATAAGCTAACGTTTTGCGGTTTTGTACCTCCCAATTGAACGGTCGCTAAATTATTTAAACTGACATAAGGCATTTGCTCGGCAGTTTTTTTGAAGCGGTTGTCTCTTGCTAATTTGTTTTCATCTGAAAATTTTAGATGATTAATACGTTGATATACCTCATAAGTAAGCACAGAGGGGTAGAGCGGAATGATATTGATATAATCGATGTCGTCAATACTGTCCGAACTATAAGCATTTAATGCCCATAAGGTTTGTTTGTTGCGCTCATGAGTGGCAGGTTCAGTAATGACATTTTGAAGCGCATTCTTGAATGCTAAGTGGTAGCTTTTAGCTGTATCCTCATTGTCATCAAGCGACCTAATAAAGTCATTATTGTCAGTCAAAATTAAGTCTCGAATTTTAGTATCGTTATCAACGTCAAAATCAAAGAAAGTGGCTAGGGGCAGGGCGGCTGCATTACCATTAGCATCAATATAACTGCTATTTATTGAATGCGTGCCGACAAGCGTTTTAGATAAGTAGGTAGAATGCGTAAAGCTAACATTATCACCTTTAGCATCAGGATGAACGCCTTTCGAAATATGCGTACCGAAATTAAGCTGTTTAGCCATACGGCTTGAGGCATCGTCTAGCCAAGACGCTTTACTATATTTTTCTTTAGCAACTGTTAAAGCTTCGTTAAGTTGGCTGATTTTTTTGCTGTCATTGTCTTCAATGGCTTTAGCTAATTGCTTTTGCTCTTTTTCGGTTTTTTTGTCGTATAAACTGTTTAAAAATACTTGAACGGCATTTTCTGCCAGTTCTGGGGGTATATTTTCCATAATTAATTCCATTAAATTACAAGATAATATAAATATATAAGTTATATAATATTTAATAACATATCTATTAAATCATATAGGATGGTAATATTCAACCATGTTATAAATTCTTTTAATTTAATAAAATTTAATAGGTTACAATGTATAAAATACCTATCATATAGATAGCTTAGAAAATGTTTTAAATCCTATTGATTTAAATTTTTCCACCGCATAGGTGGCTTAATAAATAGTGAGATGAAAGTAGCTTAAACTCAGTTTTAATAAGTTGTTTTAAGTAAAATTTTGGATATGCTTAACATGGAAGATGAGTTAGAAAAATTTAAAGTACTTTATGAGATAACTTTTCACGAATATAAAACTGAAATAAATCGTTCAAAAGCAATTGAGGATAAAGTTACGAAGTTATTTACTGTTTTAAATATCATTATTACTTTAATTTTAGCCTTAATAACTCGTCCTATCTTTTGGAATTATTTTTCAATAGCAAACCTATTTCTTCAATTAATATCTATTTTTGCCTTAATGTTTTTGTTTTATTTTTTAATTACTGCTTGGTTTAGATTGTTTATTCATCTTAAAAGTCGTAAAGTTTCGAAGTTAGAACTTGAACCAGATAATACGTTTGAAGATATAACCTATGATGATAGTAAAAATGTAAATTATCTATATTTTACGGCATATAAAACGTATCAAGAAGCGATTTGGGAGAATGCTAAAGAGTCAAATAGCAGTTACTCATCTTTAGAGGATGCTTGGGGCTCAATCAAATATGGATTTATATACTTCTGTATTTTTTTATTCTTCTTATTCTTAGTTTTCTTACATGGAGTATTATTATGAATACTAATAAATCAACTAATCCTAGATATGATGCTGTAATAAGTAATCAAAAATCTTCTGAATTAAAACCGAAGCAGTTGGTTTTAGTCTCAAAAAAGCCTCCTCGTGATACTAAACCTGCTGCTTTAAGAGTAGTTATGGAAAGTTATGACCCACGCTTAAATGATAGGTTAAACCAATATATACAAAAGAACAGTTAATGTTCTTTTATTTAATTTTTAAGATAAAGCACGGTTAACACCGTGCTTTTTAATTTAATGTCTGTTCGTTTAATAAACCCTACAACCGCATAAATCCAAAAAAGGGATGAAACGCCCATCCTCGGTTATTATTCAGCGTATTTCTATCCAGTGATACAGATGAATAAGTAATCGCTAGCGAGCGCAGGCTTTTATCAGGCTGTTTGTCATGTAACTGTTCTAACTCTTCCTCAAGACTTGTCATTAGCCAAGGTTTTATAGAAGGGTGCGTAAACTCAAAGTCACTAACCTGTACCTCTTTATTATGTGGACTGGCGTACTTTAATCCTTTATCAAATACATCCTCACTTAGATAAGCATCTATGCCCTCACTCGGAATACTTGTCTCCTCATTGTCATTTACCATTCTTGGAATTAGTAACCAATCGTCTTGCGCTGTACCCGCTCTAAATGGCGTGATTTGTTGCAAGTGAGTGTGCGCCCGATGCGAATTGGCTGTACCATCCCAGTAGGCATTGACATAGTTAAGCTCATGACTATTTAACAACGACTTCATAACTTGATGTTCAAGCTCACTTAGCGTTTCAACCTCTTTATTACTTAAATTAGCTTTGTCAGCTATTTTGGTCCTGTCATGAGATACGACGATACGAGGTCGAGCATCAACATGAGCAAGTTGCTCAGCCGTGATTAAATCTTCTAAGTTATAACCTTTAGGGCGAATATCAGTCGTCTCAAAACCTGGACGTGTGAATACCAATGATTTATCGTTGTAGCGTTTGAAATAGCGTAAGTTATATTGCATTAACAAAATATTGGGCGTGGTAGCGACTTTGTCAGGACGATGTCGCCATACTCGACCTGCCAATTGAATAATAGAACGCATGGAAGAAGGCTCAACAATTGCCCAATCGTAATCATGATCTCGCCCTACCTCTGCAACGGGCGTAGCAAGCACCATAAAAATATGGTTTATTGCAGGGTTTTGTGTAATAGCTTGTTTAATTTCAGGATGATCAAAAATAGTAACCGTTTCATCAGTACGGTCTAGGATACGGTCAAGCTTATTCTCTAAGCTATTACGCAGTAATAATAGTTGCTTGGCGTGATAACAAGTTACATGGATGACAGTATCGTCAAGAACTTGAACACCGTTTGATTGCGATTTATTTGCTAAAAGTAGCTGTTTAGCGACAGAAGTAATGTTATTTACATTAGCAATTCGAACCAATCCAATGCTAACTTTCTGGCTGGATTTATGATTTTGGATATCTGGGTTTATATTATGATGCTCTGAATGAAGTTTAATGGCACCATCTACTAAGGACTGGGCCAACTCACAATAAAACTTATCTTCTTTATCTCTGCTATAAGTTAAGTGTAAAGGCAAAATCTCAGCTTTACGCCGCACAGGTTGGCTCGCTAAGTAAGTGGCTCGTTTTTCACTAAAGGCACTATGACCCTTATAAAAACTTGTGATATCTGCACATTGCTGTGAAGTGATTGACTTTTCATTTTCATCAAACCAAGCACAGACGACTTGAGGGCTAGGTTTATTTTGACTGTGATTAAATAACTGTCGCCCTGTTAAGTAGGCTTCAAATAAACCTGTAACCATGTCTGGTGTCAAAGTGGCAGAAGATAATAAGACTCTTGTGCCCATCAGCCCTGCTAAGTGCATCAGTCGGCTTAGGGCTGGCAGGTCAGCTTTATCAAAGTCGTCTGGCTCATCTAGTATTAAGTCACTACTTAACAGTCTAAGTAGGGGCGCGATATGTTTACCGCCCCGTTTACACTCACTGGCCTGAATAATATGGTCAACGGTACAAGTGACGATGGGTGCAAATAGCAAGTCACGGGCTTTGGGACTGGCAATGACAGTACCAAGGTTTAAGTCATAATAATCTTGATAATCGATGTCGCTGTCGACTATTTCATCTAGCAACTCCTCACTAGACTCACTACCAAAGGTTTGAGAGTCATAACGAGTGTCAAGTTCAGCGTTTATAGCGGTAGCTTGTTTTGTTTCGCTATCATAGTTCATCTCAAATAGCTTTTTATGTGCTGAGCCACCCACTAAAATGGCAAGGTTGTCACCCTTAAGCTTTAAGTTTTTACGAAAGCTTAATCCTGTTTGTAGAGTCAATACCCTTAAGCCTAGCGCAATAGTAAAGCGAGCCCCCTTTTTCTGGTCAGCGAGGGCATACATAATTCGAGCATTACCGATAGTTTTACCTGCGCCAGTTGATGCCATATTTACCCCAAAAAATCCATGCTCTTTGGTGGTGTCGGCAAGCTCATACGCCATCTTAAAGGCGGTATTTTGCCATTTAAAACGCTTGTGACCTGTAGGTTTGGCGAGCGGATCGTGATTCTTTAAACGGGGCATTTCACTGGCAATAATAGGCATAATACGAGCAAAATGAGCGGTAAATGACCCAACGCCTAACAAGTGCTCTTCTAATGATTGCTTGACAGTAGGAGTGTTAGAAGTGCGGTCAGTATTGGCGGCAAGGTGTTTAAACGTGCTATTGATATTAAGACAACGCTTATCATCTGTTTTTAGACTAGAGTAGTTATGATCGCCTACCATTAAACATAGACGTGATAAATGTAATAAAATAGGGTTGCTAATAGATTGGTTGTTTTGATGCCGATACTCGGCTAATGCCATTAAAGTGGTGTCGTTAAGTGCTTTTTTAGACCAGCGTTTGATTGTCTTTTGCCAGACAGGGCTATGAATGACTAAGTTGTCGAATTGCCAAAAGTCCTCTAACTGCTTTTGGGTCATGCCACCTTCTTTTGGATCTTCAAAAGACTTAGGATTTTTTACCCAATAATTTATCGGTTTAAGTTGGTTATAAAACTTATTTAGATCGGTTTCAATATCTACTTTACGTTTTGCGTCTTTAAATCGTTCAATATTTTTTGGAGAATAATACACGCTATCAAGTGGAGGTAGTCGATGATGGGTAACGATCAACCAAGCTATCCATTGTGCTAATGGTGGCATCTTGCCGACTATAGTAGTATCAGGATTTATAGATAGTAATTGTTTTTCGATATCATGATTCTCAAACCATTCTGGTAAATTCATCAAGCGATTGAGCCAGTCGCTATCCGTTTCGCAATCTTGTACCATTAACTCGAATAATTTTAGCGATATCCATTCATGACGATAGGGGTCGCCAGATTTACTCCCTTTTATGAGTTTATTTTGAAAACCAATGGTAGATTTTCCGATGTCATGCAATAGTGCGGCAATGGTGGCAATTATTTGAATACTGCTAGCATACGTCCAATCGTTTTCCCATTCACTATGTAGGATGTTACGTTTGGTACTATTTACCGCTACAATCCCCACCTCATTAAATTTCCGCCGATTACCCACGATCCAAACCAGTTCCGTCTTTTTACGAGTACGTATTCGATGACAGCTCACGGCTGTAGACTTAGTAGCAGACGCTCTAAGTAATTGTTTAACCTTCGCTAAGCCATCTTCAGTAATAGCCGTTTGCCAGACATTATCGCCAATGCGATTGGCAAAGGCATCCAATATACGACGGGTACGCTTTAAAGCTTTTTTCTCACATTGAGAGACGAAGGTGACGAGCATGGCGTTGTCCTTGACTTAAATTGTGATATACGTGATATCTATGTATGAGCGATAAAAGGGGGAGCGGTTTAGCCCCGATTGTAGCGGATATCCTTGGTGCAACACTGTGGTGCGTGCGCTTGGCAAGTGGCGATATCGTGGTAGCAGGAACGACACATGCCATTAGCGCACGCCACAGTGTCAGCCAAGATAGTAGTGAAAGCGGGATTGGCTAATCATTCTAAGTCTATGTTTTAGAGTTAACATTAAACGCCTAGTCCCAATCCGTCTTTAAAGCCAACGCCTTTACCACCTCAAACATTTCATCAAGTGCCGCATATTGAGTAAAATAATTGAGGCATTCTTGGCGAAATTCCTGCTCACTTAAGTTCTCACTGGCACAGATAAACGCCAGCGGTAACACCAACGCATCTTTGACAATATCGGCAATATCAAACACCAATGCGCCACGTCGAGTCTTGCCATGCATGACCGCAAAGCCATGCGGAATACCGAGTACCCAAGCGGTGGTAGCGCCCAAGCCGTACGCCAAATAGTTGCCGTGATTTAGAAAGCCATTGGCTTTATCAATACCCTCATGATCGCGTGTGAAACCACTATATTCTGTATTTTGTGCTGCCAATTTATACAGCGCTTTTGTTAAGCGAGCCTCCAGTTGCAGTAGATGCATAGCACTATCTTGCAACATGATTTGCCGTTTATGCTCATCCAGCAAGTTTGCGATATGTGCGTTGTTACTGTCGAAGCCATGCTGTTTGAAGTCCTTGTCCCGTCGCCAAACGCTACGCAAAAACTCAATACGAGCGACTTGCATGATTTGAGCCGCTTGCAAGCGTTTGTCATCATCCCACCACCATTGCATCCAGCCTTGAATATATTCGGTAGGTCGATACTCGCTTTGAGGCGTCATCCATTCTATAAACACTTCACGATCATTGCCCATAAACAAAGGCGTGCCACCACCACCGCAAAAGCCTACCAACACACCCGCTTGGGATAGCAGACGCATGGCGGCATTAGTAATGGAGGTGCCTGTACCGAGTAGGAGAGAGGTGGTATTAGCAATAGGGATATTAAAGTAAAGGTTGGCTTTGTCTTCTTCAGTAAGGTATAGCACGCGGCCGTCCTTTTGCATGACCCGGCAATGCGATAGGTAATAGACATTGGCCCGTTTTGAGTGCAGGATGGTCTTTAAATCGGAGGATGCAAAGCTGTTATCAGTGTAAGCGTTAGTTTGTTTCATGTCATTCCTTACGATTAAAACCATATTGAATCTATGGTTTTAATCATAAGGAATGGGTAATGGATTAGCAATAGAGTAGCAAAGATAAGTGACAGAATATGTCGTAACAATTACTTGATAATATCGTTAACCGTTATTGTACTAAATCAGCTTTGATAACTTATGCTGGGTCGTTGTGTAGTGTAGGTCATACCTTAAGCTCTATAAGCTTAGTTAGAAGGAGTGTTAAGTTGGTTAGGGGTGTTAAAGTTGAACACATGATAGGCAATCATACCAATCGCCACGCCCCAAAATACTGAGCTGATGCCTAGAAACTGCATACCAGATGCCGTTGCTAAAAAGGTAATTAACGCTGAGTCTCTTTGAGCCTCATTCGCCATTGAAATAGACATATTACTGCCTATGGCGCCTAATAAAGCCAGCCCAGCTAATGCTGCCACTAGTTCTTCAGGCAGTAGACTAAATAAGGCGACAATGCTACCTGCAAATAAACCGCCTAAAATATAAAAAAGCCCATTAGAAATACCCGCTATATAACGTTTTTCTTTTAATTCGTGTGCATCTTTATTGGTACAAAGAGAGGCTGTTATAGCCGCGAGTACAATAGTAATCCCGCCAACAAAGGCGACAGCCAGAGACGCCAAGCTGGTCACAGAGATAATGGGTTTGGCAGGGGTTTGATAGCCGCTAAGATGTAGAATCGACATACCTGGAAGAAATTGCCCTGTTAAGCTGACGATAACCAGCGGAATGGCAAGATTAAAAACCGCATCCCAAGTCCAATGCGGAGTAATTAACGTGGGTACTGTCAAAGCGATATCGACATCTACTTGATTGACTGTGCCCAATACAAAGCTTAAGAGAATGCCGCATAGCAATACCCAAAGCATGGTATATCGGGGCGAGAAACGTTTTGCCAATAGATAACACAGTAGCATACTAAAAACGATAAACGGCATACTATCAGTAGCAGTGAATAACCCTATGCCAAATTGAAATAAAATGCCTGCCATCATACCCGCAGCAATGCCTTTGGGGATGAGTTGTAACAGCTTATCAAATGATCCAGTGATACCAACTAGAAAAATAATCATGGCAGCAAGGATGTATGCTGCAACGGCCTCGTTTAAACTCATGTTGGGAAACAAGGTAACCAATAATGCTGTACCGGGTGCAGACCAAGCAGTAATGATTGGGCTCTTATATTTTATTGAAAGAAAAATGCCAGAAACTGCCGCACCAATGGAGACCCCCCATATCCAAGAGGCCATCATTGCGTTTGATACCCCCGCTTGTTGCGCCGCTTGGAAAAAGATGATCAGTGGGCCTGAAAAAGAGATTAACACGGCTAAGAAACCAGCCACAGTTGCCGATACTGACCAATCCTTTTTTAGATTTAGCAGAAAACCTGCCATTTTGCCTCCCTGCAGGATTATAAATTCACACCTTCAGTGTTCAGCGTCAAACATCCTTGTTTGGTTGCTTAAGCTAGCCTGTTTATAGCATTAACTGATTAAATAATGGGTTCCATAATTTCTAACTGACTACAAAATCTCTGATAAGTCGGGTAAATTCTGCTTGAGCTTCGATATTAGCGATATGGGAAGCGGGTACGGTTGCCAACACTGCATTATCTCCAATATGATCTGCCAACCATGCTGCGTCTGCAATAGTGGTCACTGGATCAAACTCGCCACCAACGACTAAAGTTGGCACTGTGATCTGGTTGACCTTATCACGCACATCAGCGTCGGCAAGTGCCTCGCAGCAATTGGCATATCCATTTGCACTGCCTGCTTTCATCTGATTAACTAAGTTTTGCACGCTGTCAGGATGGCGATTGATAAAGTTTTCGCTAAACCAGCGTGACGGTGCTGACTCAGCCAAGGCATTTAACCCTTGCTCACGTACTTGATTAGCACGCGTGTCCCAAGCGTCTTTTTGACCGATTTTAGCGGCTGTATTACTAACGATAATGTTATTAAATCGATTACCGGCATGGATGCCGAGCCATTGACCCGTTAACCCGCCCATTGAGATGCCACAAAAGCTCGCTTTATCGACATTTAGATACTCTAAAATGGTAATCACATCTTGACCTAAGTCGGCAAGAGCCCAGCGTTGGTTGCTTTTATCGCCAGATGCACCATGCCCGCGAGTGTCGTAAGTTATGATATAAAAGTCTGATTGAAGGGCTTCGATTTGAGGTTGCCACATCTTAAGATTGGTACCCAATGAGTTCGAGAAGATTAAAGCAGGATGAGACTTATCGCCATGCGTTTCAACGTTTAGATTGATGTCGTCATGGCTGGTAACTTTGTGAGTGGTCATTTTGTGAGTGGTCATAATCATACCTTTAATGTTTAGATCGATATAAAAGGTGCTATTAACGCTAAAAACTAATAAATAGAAACCAATAAATAGAAGCTAATAAATAGAAACCAATAACAGCCGGTTAGGGCAGTAGACTGTGTCGGTATTATACGCGCTCAATAATCATGGCGATCCCCTGACCGACACCAATACACATGGTGCATAACGCATAGCGACCATTAGTACGAATAAGCTCATACATGGCCGTCGTGACAAGCCTTGCACCTGATGCGCCTAGCGGATGGCCCAATGCGATGGCACCGCCATTCGGGTTAACACGGGGGTCATCATCAGCCAACCCTAAGTCTCTCATCACGGCAAGGCCCTGCGATGCAAAGGCTTCATTGAGCTCTATGACGTCCATTTGATCAAGGGTTAAACCTGCCATCTGCAATACCTTTTTGCTGGCAGGGGCAGGCGCGAAACCCATGATTCGGGGTTCAACCCCTGCGGTTGCCATGGCGATAATTTTTGCTTTTGGGATTAATCCGTTGGCCTCAGCGGCGGCTTTAGAGGCAATCAGTAAGGCGCAGGCGCCATCATTGACGCCAGATGCATTACCGGCAGTTATAGTACCGTCTGCTTTAACAAAGGGTTTGAGTTTGGTTAAGGCTTCTAGGGTAGTGTTTGGGCGTGGGTGCTCATCTGTATCGACAACAATATCATCGCCTTTGCGCTGAGGGATGGTCACGGGTGTAATCTCAGTTTTCAAAACACCGGACTGTAGAGCGGCAGCCGCTTTTTGTTGGCTCAATAAGGCGAATTTATCTTGATCTTCACGGCTGACCTTAAAGTCTTCGGCCACATTCTCCGCCGTTTCAGGCATGCTATCAACTCCATACATCTCCTTCATTTTTGGATTGATAAAACGCCAGCCGATAGTGGTATCTTCAACTTTACTGTCTCGGCTAAATGCTTTGGTCGCTTTGGGCATGACAAAGGGTGAACGTGACATGCTCTCCACACCACCTGCTATTAGAAGCGCTTGCTCACCTGACTTAATTGCTCGAGCAGCGATACCGATACTATCCATCCCAGAACCACAAAGCCTATTGATTGTATTACCCGTTACTTCAACTGGCAGACCCGCTAACAACGCCGCCATACGAGCAACGTTTCTATTGTCTTCGCCTGCTTGGTTTGCACAGCCATAAACGACATCATCAACACGAGTCCAATCCACAGTAGGGTTACGGTCAATCAGTGCTTTAATAGGGATGGCGCCGAGATCATCCGCTCGAATGCTAGACAGACTGCCACCGTAACGACCAAAAGGCGTGCGGATAGCATCACAGATATAGGCTTCAATAGGCTGGGCATCGGCTTGGGTCATAAAACCTCCTTGTTTTTAAGATATCTAATTTATTTAATTTTTAAGTGATTTATTTAAACTGAGTGGTGCATCCGTCATGCTTTGCAGCTCATCAAAGGTTAGTCCTTCTATCATATCGATTACTTTAAGCCCGTCATTGGTTACTTCAATCGTGGCGTATTCGGTATAAATACGATCAATACAGCCTAAGCCTGTGACTGGGAATGTTAGGTTTTTAACAATTTTTGGGTGCCCTTTTTTGGTTTGATGGGTCATCATCACATAGACTTTTTTAGCGCCGACTGCCAAATCCATCGCACCGCCAACAGCGGGAATGGCCCCTTCTTTGCCTGTACTCCAGTTAGCAATGTCACCATTTTCTGCCACTTGGTAAGCCCCTAATACGCATAAATCGATATGACCACCTCGCATCATGGCAAAAGAGTCAGCGTGATGAAAAAAGCTGCCGCCACGTAATAGTGTGACGTACTGTTTACCAGCATTGATAAGATCTTCATCTTGTTCTAGCTCGGAGGGGGCAGGGCCCATGCCTAATAAACCATTTTCACTGTGCAAAAAATAGTCTTTATCTTCAGGTAAATAGTTGGCAATCTGGGTCGGTAGACCTATGCCTAAATTCACATACCAGCCCTCGGGTATATCACGAGCGACGGCCTGTGCCATCTCGGCTTGGCTTCGGGGAGTAAAGCTCATCTGGAAACTCCTTATATAAGGTTAAACGCTATATTTGAACGACATGCTGAACAAAGATACCGGGTGTAATAATGTGTTCGGGGTCTAAATCCCCAAGCATGACCGTTTCTTGCACTTGAGCAATAGTGATATCTGCCGCCATGGCCATGATTGGACCAAAGTTTCGGCCTGTCTTACGATAAACCAAATTACCCCAGCGGTCGCCTTTATACGCTTTAATCAGTGCGACATCAGCCTTTAACGGATATTCAAGTACATAGTGTTTACCATCAATTTCTCGGGTTTCTTTACCCTCAGCTAGGAGGGTTCCATAACCCGTCGGGGTGTAAATCGCACCTAAACCCGAGCCTGCTGCCTGTATTCGACAGGCTAGATTGCCTTGGGGAACTAATTCAAGTTTAATTTTTCCTGCTAAATATAGCTCATCAAAGACAAAGGAGTCATGTTGGCGAGGAAATGAACAAATCATTTTATCAACTTGTCCGGCCTTCAATAATGCGGCCAGCCCATGTGTACCATTACCGGCATTGTTACTGATTATGGTTAGGTTTTTAGCACCATGTTGAATGAGTGCGTCAATGAGCTCTGCGGGCTGACCAGCATTGCCAAAGCCGCCTATCATAACTGTGTCACCATCTTTTATGTGGCGGATGGCCTCATCGATGTTTAGCTCGGTTTTATTAATCATTATTAAGTCCTTTTGTATAGCACACCCCTGTATTGGGTTATGCGCCCATGCCTTTATCCCCACCACCTACGGGAAGTATAGTGCCTGTAATATAACTCGCTTGATCGGATGCTAAAAATAAAATAGCATTCACTTGTTCATCAATTGTGCCATAGCGTTTCATTAAAGTAGAGTCAATAGTTTGATCAACGATTTGTTGATACCAAACTTTTTCATCTTCTGTCAAAGGGTTAGGGTTACGAGGTATTTTTCTTGGTGGCGCTTCTGTCCCCCCTGTTGCTATAGCATTGACCCGAATATTATCTCCAGCGTGCTCTAATGCTAGGCTTATAGTCATGGCATTTACCGCACCTTTTGCCGCAGAATACGGAATCCGATTAATACCTCGGGTGGCAATGGATGAGATATTAACGATAGACCCACTGCCTTGAGCGATCATTTGAGGTAATACCGCTCGGCATCCCCACAGTGTTGGGTATAAAGAGCGATTAATCTCTTTTACAATTTCATCCTCTTGATAATGCTGAAAAGGCTTAGCCCATATTGTTCCACCCACGTTATGGATGGCCACATTGACTTGACCAAAGTGTTCAACGGCTGCGTCAATCACACTTTTTGCCCCATTAAAGGTTTCTAAGTCAGCGGTTACCACAATAACATCTGTACCTTGAGATTTAATGTCATCAGCTACTTCATGAATGAGCTCGCTACGGTCTGCTAAAACCAACTTACCGCCTTCTGTTGCTATGGCACGGGCTACACCTTCTCCAATTCCTTGAGCTGCGCCTGTAACAATGCAAACCTTATCATTAAAACGCATATTTTCCATGTCGTTACCTACCTTATCGCTACCTACTTTGTCATTACCTAACTTGATATCCAAGCTACCTTTATCTTAACAGTCTTTAGTCTATTAGCCTGTATCGTAATAGTTTTTGTCCCAGTTACTTTTATTGTTTATCTCGGTTACTGTTATCTAGCCTTAAGTTGTGCCTGTTACTGTTCGCTGGGTGTGAACTTCTCATAATAAAAGTTGGCAGGTTCGATACCTTGGGTGTCCAGCCACCCACTGACAGCATTTACCATTGGCATAGGACCACATAGGTAGATATCCACATTACCTGAGTTGAGCCATTGATCTTCAATATGGGAGGTCACATAACCTTTGCGTTCATGATTACTTAAGTCGCTAGCGACACAAGTGCGATAGTCAAACCAGCTGTGATTAGCTTTTACCTCATCTAACTTTTGAAGCGCTACTAAGTCTTCGTCATTTGTCACACCATAAATGAGATTAATAGGGTAGTGAGCACCGGTTACTTCTAGGCTTTTTAACATAGATAAAAACGGTGCAATGCCAGTACCGCCTGCTAAAAATAAAGCGGGACGGGTTATGGGTCGTAAATAAAAGCTACCATAAGGCCCAACAAAGCTCATATCCTGACCAACTTGCGCAGCTTTAGATAAAAACGTGCTCATTTTGCCATTTGGGATGTTTCTAACAACAAACTCAGCCTGATCGCTATTGGGTGCTGAGCTAAAAGAATAGGATCTGGTCTCGTTCGTTCCTGGTAAGGATACATCACGTATTGTCCCGGAAGAAAGGTCATATCTTCTGGGTTATCTAGTTTGATTGAGAAGTGAATTGTGGTATCAGATAACTTATTAACCGAGCTTAAACTCCCCTTTAAGCTGCCTTGATCAACCTTACAAGCTTGTGATGAGGTAGGGACTTTAATGACGCAATCAGACTCTGGAATCATTTGGCACGTCAAAACATAGCCTTGATCTGCCTCCTCTGAAGTCAAGGCTTCATCGATATACATATCTGGATGCATATCATATTTACCTGACTCACAGTAACAGTGGCAAGTGCCGCACGCCCCATCAAGACAATCCACAGGGATATTAAATTTTTGGCGATAGGCAGCTTCTGCTACGGTTTCATCATCTGCACATTTAATGAACCCGGTCACACCATCTTCAAACTGCAAAGCAATACTATATTCCATGAGCTGGTCCTCATTTTTAAACTTGAATGGTATGTCGTCAGTTAAATCCTAAATGTGGTAGACATCAATGATTTGATGGACATAATCGTCTTTAAGCACTACATACTTATCCAAAATCTTAGGACTCTCCCTAGTCATATCAATTTTGTATTTTGAAAACCCCCAATAAGTGTTCGTTTGATTATAACGAAATGACTTATTTAACCAGTTAAATCTGACCGATACGATACCTTGATTGTCGTCAAGCACTTCAATATTAGAAAGAGTATGTAAGGTACGCGTATCTGGGATTGTGGCAGAAGAGCGTTCTGTTTCAATACGGAACACACGATCTTCTAGACCACTGCGATCTGGATAATAAATGAGTGAAATTTCGCGATTGGGGTCACTTATCAACTCGCCATCATCATCCCAACTGGGCATCCAAAATGGACAGCTTTCATCGTAGCAATCTAACCACTCTTCCCAGTTTTTCTCATCCAGTAGACGGGCTTCTCTATATAAAAATTGGCGTATCTTTTCAATCTGTAACACACTGTCAATATTTACAATTCCGTTATTTATGGTGTCCATCGTCGTATAGTCCTTCATAATCTTGCTGTTGTACTTAAGCGAACGTCGCACTATTATGTTTAGCTATGCAGCTATGCAGCTATGCAGCTATGCAGCTATGCAGCTATGCAGCTAGATATCGTATCGGCATAGCGTTTATGTGTCGGCTAAGCGCTAAGAGTTTAATTCACGCTCTTTGAGAAGCGCCTTCTTCATAACCTCTTGCCAATAACCGTGTTGAATGGTATATAACCCTTCATCTTCGGTTTTAACACCACTTAATATTGGTTTAAGATTAATGGTTTCGGCAGCGGCGTCAGCACCCGTTATCCAGTGTTCAGAACCTCTACACATATCATTCCATTCGAGTTTAATGGCGTTATAACCTTCTTGGCATGAGCGGAACTCCTCTAAGTCATCTGGTGTTGCCATACCACTCACATTAAAGAAATCTTCATATTGGCGAATCCTTCTTGCACGTGATTCATCACTTTCGCCTTTAGGAGCAATACACCAGATAGTGACCTCTGTTTTATCGACAGCCAGCGGTCTTAACATACGGATTTGTGAGCTAAACTGATCCATTAAGTAGACGTTAGGGTATAAGCATAAGTTTCTTGAACGGCCAATCATCCAATCTGCCATTGCTTCGCCATATTTAGCAATATAGTCATCACGATATACATAATTTGGGCGATCCTGCGGGTTTTCCCACTGGGTCCATAAAAGCAGATGCCCATTTTCAAATGAGTAGAATCCGCCTCCCTGACGCCCCCACTTACCAGCGTTCATCGCTTTGATCTTATCTTCTTTAACGGCTTCTTGTTCCTTACGGCGCGCAGTCGTGGCTGCATAATTCCAGTGCACGGCAGACACATGATAACCATCTGCGCCATTCTCCGCTTGCAGCTTCCAGTTGCCATCGAAGGTGTAAGTTGATGTACCTCTTAATACTTCTAGACCTTCATCTGATTGAGTAACAATCATATCTATAATTTTTGCAGATTCGCCTAGCCACTGTTCAATAGGCTGAACATCATCATTTAAGCTGGCAAATAAAAACCCTTTATAATTAGCAAGTTTGACCTGCTTTAAGTCATGTGACCCCTCTTTATTGAAGCACTCTGGGTAACCTGCATCACGTGGGTCTTTTACTTTGAGTAGTTTTCCTGAATTATTAAAGGTCCAACCGTGGAATGGACATGTATAGGTCGCCTTATTGCCCTTTTTATGGCGGCATAACTGAGCACCACGGTGTGAGCAGGCATTAATCATACAATGCAACTCGCCTTCTTTATTGCGGGCAACAATGACTGGTTGTCGACCAATATATGAAGTATAGTAATCATTATTATTTGGAATCTGGCTTTCGTGAGCAAGATATACCCAATTACCCTCAAAGATATATTTCATTTCAAGCTCAAAAAGCGCTTCATTAGTAAAGGCACTACGGTGCAAGCGATATATGCCTCTATCATGATCTTCAACTAAAAAATCATCAATTTTAATCTCTGATCCTTCAGGAACAATATCTATACGCTGTTGCATAATCTACTTCCTTTGTAATGTTTGGCTGAAATTTTAGACAAATGCTTTTGAACTAAGTTTGATATATAACTTAGTTTGATATTAGGTAATCAATTTAATAGGTTGTACGTGAGAAATTATCTATTATCTGTTGACTCTGTCGTCTGGAATATCTTGAATAAGCCTAATAGATCTCAAGCAGGGCTATTAGGCTTTAGTTATCAGACAACATTTATAGATACAAATATAAATATAGATACGAAAGGTTAAGCTTGTGCGCGTCGACGCTTAACCTCAGCACCTTGTACCGGTACGTCGATATCTTTAACCAAATGGAAGTCAAAATCGATGCTGGCGTAGGGCTTATCTAAGCCTTTTTCTTTTAGTTTTTCAGCATCGTCAATCATCTTGATTTCTGGCACTAAGCCTTCACGGCTCGCAAAAGCAAAGTCATCCCATAGATACTCATCACCATCAATGTTAATTTGGGTGGTTAGTTTGCGATGACCGTCTGCTGTGGCAAAGAAATGAACGTGAGCAGGACGATGGCCATGACGACCTAAGGCATCTAAAAGCTTTTTGGTCATGCCTTCTTCTGGTACGGAGTATCCGAGTGGTACGATGCTACGGAAACCATAATTGCCGTTTTCATCAGTAATAATAGTGCGACGAAGGTTAAAGTCAGACTGCGACTCATCAAAGAAAGAGTAGTTGCCTAGGCTGTTGGCATGCCATACTTCAACCTTAGCATTTGGAAGAGGTTTTCCATTTTCGCCATAAACCGTGCCTTGCATGAATAATACAGTGCCATTCTCAAGATCTGTCCCGTCATCAAGGCGCGCAAATCCTTTTTCTTCAGGAGCGCCCGCTACATACAAAGGCCCTTCAATAGTGCGAATCGTACCCCCTTCTGGGTCTAGACCTGCCTCTTTCATGTCTTCTTCAATCAATAAGTCCATAAAATGGTCTAAGCCTAAACCTGGCGACAACAAACCCGCCTCTTTACCTAGGTCCGCAAAGTATTCCACACCCGCCCAATACTCATCGGCAGTAATTTTTAGATCATTAATGGCCTGCATGAGGTCGGTTAATAAACGTAGTGTAATCTCTTGAACACGCGGATTCACTTGTTCTGGATAATCAATTTTCCCTTTAACGAACTTTTCTGCTAGCGCTTCAATTTGCTGGCGTTCCATGTCTTTCTCCTTGTGGTAACCACTTTAGTTAAATCGTATTGAGAATGAGTACTCAATACTTCGCTTGTAAGTTAACTTTAAACGTTACAGCTGGGTGGCATACAGCCCTTTTTCCACACCAATTCTGTTAGTTATTTCAATGTTATCGGTAAGCTGAAATCAATGGATGATTAAAAACTTAAAATTACTCTTTTAATAATTTAACAATAGGTAAAATTACTTCCTATCTTTAGCTATCATCGTCACGAATTGAAGAGGGATGGCGTAACAGGGGTGTTACCTCTACCTTCATGAACGGGTATAAAGGCAGTGACATCATAATTTCATGCAACTCTTCATTACTATCAACATCAAAGATACTAAAATTAGAATATTCACCAGCCAAACGCCAGATATGTCTCCACTTTCCTTGTTGTTGTAGCTTTTGTGACAGTGCCTTTTCTTCAGCTTTAAGCTGTGCCACTTTCTCTGCATCCATTGTTGTTGGTATTAAAACGTCCATACGTACGTGATATAACATATCGATCTCCTTTTAGTGGTCATTTACAGTTCAATATCAGCGTTTGTTTAGTTTAAAGGCCTATAGTTTTGGTTGCCATTATGGGCCAGCTTCAAAGGTTGGCCTGTTGTGCCAATCTGTAAACTTTTTCCTTATCGACATCAATACCAAGCCCCGGGGTGTTAGGGATGTTTAAACCACATTCCTTATAATCCAGTGGCGTTTTGAGAATGCTATCGGTTAATAAAAGTGGTCCAAACAGTTCGGTATCAAAGGCAAGAGAAGGAAATGTTGAAAAAGCGTGAGCAGAAGCAATAGTGCCAATAGGCCCTTCTAGCATCGTACCACCATATAAATCTATACCCGACATCGTGGCTATTTGACCAATTAAACAGGCATTTTTAAGGCCACTATTGGTTTTGATACTATGCGGGCTTTCTTCAGCATAACTAAGTCCGCCGATAGTTGTGGCTTCTCCCCAACCTTCAAAACCATCATTGGTTTGGATATGTACCAACACTAAGACTTGTTCATTCATGACCGTACACGATAATTTATGAGCGCGTATAGTGGGTACAGCACAAGTAAGGTGTTTATAGATTGAATGTTCACTTTGGCATCCTTGCAACTGAATAAGTATCATATTAGATGCGATACTAGGTGTGATAAAAGTCCTTTTATTGATACCTACTATAGATATTCCTAGTATGGTTGTCTAAGACTTATTTTAGTAACATAATATACCTTTTAGGTATAATGCAGCGATCTAAAAATCTAATATTTACTGTTTAGTCCACTTTTAAGATAAAGGATAGCCGTATGGAGCTACGACACTTACGTTATTTTGTTGCTGTGGCTGAATGTAAAAGCTTTAATGCAGCCGCTAAGAGGTTATTTATCTCACAGCCACCATTGAGTCGCCAGATTAAACAGTTAGAAGAGGAAATGGGCATTGAGCTGATTAATCGTAGTCAAAGACCTTTGCAATTAACAGAAGCTGGGGAGTTTGTTTATGAACATGCGGTACAAATATTGGCTAAAGCAGACAATTTGAAAAGTATGACGGCACGCATGGCTAATTTTGATAAGACCATCTCTATTGGTTTTGTCTCTTCCATACTCTCAGGTTTTTTGCCAAAGGTTATTGGATCTTTTAGAGCACACTACCCAAATGTGCAAGTAAAGTTGCATGAGCTGAATTCATTTGAGCAAACTGAGGCATTAAAAGAAGGGGTAATCGATGTGGGTTATGGACGACTTAGATTAGAAGATACCTCGGTTAGACGAATTTTATTGCGAAAAGAAAAAATAGTAGCGGCTGTACCCTCAAGCCATCATTTAGCAAATAACCCTAAACGAAAATTAGCGTTATCAGAGCTGGTTAACGAACCACTTCTTTTATATCCCCGTAAACCAAGACCCAGTTTTATGGATCAAGTTTTAGAGTTATTTGAGCAAAGACAATTTACCCCTAAGTTTTATAAAGAAGTTCGGGAGCTACAAATCGTATTGGGTCTGGTTGCTGCAGGCGAGGGCGTGGCTCTTGTACCTGAGACAGTTAATCATGTGCGTAGTACTGAGATACAGTACATGTCTTTTGTCGATGAACAGATTACATCCCCGGTTATGATGAATGTACGCCACTTTGATAAATCAGAATTGCTGACAACCCTACTTGATGTGACTTATGAGAACTATGACAAATATGGTTTTATCTATCAAAGGCAGTATATCTAGTAAAGTACAAGTAGGACATCTCAATCGAACCCTGTCTTTTTTAAGTGCCTGTTTAAGCATATGCATTTGACATATTGGTTATTCTCTATTTAGTACAGTAGTAATATTCAATAATATAGGTAGCATTCCTTAAGTATTCTAATTTCAAAAATCTTGTTATTTCTAAAATGGAAAAATAGCTGACACCTCTGATATAGATTTGTTTATAACCGCTCATTCAATGGACTGCTTAAAAAAGCTGATATCCTCACTTCATGTCCCATTTGTAAATATTCTATTTAGTTCACACCATTACAAAAATATTTCATATATCTGATTTATTCATTTAAATTAGATCCATAAAATGTTATCCTTATAACTATTAGGGAATTAATGTTTTCTCTCATGATGAAGCAAATATTATGAGTAATATTATAGAGATTTTGCTAAGTATTATGGGCTATAGGTAATGTTGGTTAAACGGCAACAATGTTCATCCAGTATGCTGTAAAACCGCAGTAGTTTCTCTCGGTTGGCGTTAAATTATTTTGAACGACTTAGCTAATAAATACCTGCTGGTCTATAAGAGCAACTTTATTTTTAGAAAGTATTCAATACCTATTCGATCATAAATTTTGTCAGCCATAGTACGTATACAAAAGGTGACGTATGCAACATAAAGAACAACCGGTAAAGCATCAATGGTTAAGTGCGTTGATAATGTCCTTTATTGCCCTGCCAATAATTACTATGTTATTTATCTGCGCTTATGGCTTTATTGTTTGGTTTGGTCAAATGTTTTTCTGGGGACCACCAACTTAAATTATTTTTTCAATTTGCAGCATATCTATTGTCATATTGTGGTGCACTGACGCAAATCTATTCGTTAACATAATCACAAAATGATTACTTCCAATACTTGAGACCGTTATTTAAATACTAGATCTGGATACGATACAAAATGGTAAGGAATCATTATGAACGCAATTAAGCGCCTATTTAACTGGCTGCGTCGCCTTCTATTTAAACCCTCAACTAAAATTGGCTTAGGCCTACTAATCCTCATCGGTTTTGCTGGTGGGGTTTGGTTTTGGGCAGGATTTAATGCTGGACTAGAAGCGACTAACACGGAGGAGTTTTGTCTGTCATGTCATACAATGGAAGACAATATGTTACCCGAGTTACAAAAAACTGTGCATTGGCAAAACCGTACAGGGGTGCGAGCAGAGTGTCAGGATTGTCACGTCCCTCATGACCTGTCCGATAAAATTGCCCGTAAGATGCAAGCATCACGAGAAGTGCTATCGCATTTAAAAGGTGATATTGGTACGCGTGAGAAATTCTTAGCACACCGTGGCGTGTTGGCTCAACGTGAATGGGCACGCTTTAAAGCCAATAACTCTAAAGAGTGTCGTAACTGTCATGATTACGACAGCATGGACTTTAGTAAAATGCGCGTGACTTCTCAGATGATTATGCGAAGTGCCGCTGAGCGTGACGCTAGTTGTGTTGATTGCCACAAAGGTATTGCACACGAGCTGCCAGAAATGGAAGGTATGCACAATCCAGCATTCGACTCTTTAGTATCAGAGGCTGGTAATACTAAAATTAAAGTGGGCGATATTTATTATAACATCGTGCCACAGCCTTTATATTTAGATGCAGAAAAAACCAAAATAGCAGGAACTATTGAAGTAGCGGCTCCCGCTAAAGTTATTGCACATGAAAACGGTATGACCCAGATTGAGCTGGACATGTGGCGCAAGAATAAGGGCTTTGGCCGTGTTTGGTATACCCACTTTGGTTTGAATATTGTTGATGCTATTATCGAAAAAGACCTATCTCGTGATGAAGGTATTGTGACCGTTAAAGAGTCTAAAGAGGACGTAATGACTGGTCTTGAGTGGCAAAAAGTCAGTGGTCAGTTCTGGGTAGAGGATGGTTTGTTGATGGACAGTCTTGAGCCTGCTTGGGATATTGCGGGTCAGACTTATGCTGATAATTGCAGTGTGTGTCATCGTCAGCCAGATCCTGCGGGACATGATGCTAACCAATGGCCAGGTTTATTCAGTGGGATGGTAGGGTTCACTAACCTCGATGAAGACACAGGGGGGCTAGTGCTGAAATATCTACAGCTGAATTCGTCTAACTTTGCAAGTGCACCTCATGCAGCTGGATCACCTGAAGCTACGCCTCAAATGGCACGACCATAACGCACCAATACGCATAAGAATAAGAGGGTTATTATGAGAAATATGAATCGTAGGGGTTTTTTAAAATCGCTGGCGGCGTTATCTGGTACAGCCATGCTACCGATGCCACTACTCGCAGATGACAGTATTTTAACAAATGCTAAAGGTGCAAAGTTAGAGCAACAGGACTGGAGTGGTTGGAAAATGTCAGGGGCGCATTGGGGTGCCTTCCGTGCTAAAGTTGAAGCGGATAAATTGGTCGAGATTAAGCCCTTTGAGTTTGATCAATATCCGACCAAAATTTTAGAGGGTGTGCCTGGCATCATTTATAGCCCGTCACGTGTACGTTATCCTATGGTACGAGTTGACTGGTATAAAAATCGTCAAAACAGTGACACCTCGCAACGGGGGGACAATCGCTTTGTACGTGTGAGCTGGGATGAAGCATTAGATTTGGTTTATGAAGAGCTGGAGCGTATACAGAAAGACTACGGCCCATGGGCACTGCATACCGCAAACGTAGGTTGGCGCTCAGTGGGTAACATTCACAGTTGTGGTAACCATATGTTGCGAGCGATTGCTATGCACGGCAACAGTGTCGGCACCGCTGGGGACTACTCTACAGGTGCTGGTCAGGTCATTTTACCTTATGTCTTGGGCTCAACTGAGGTTTACTCTCAAGGAACATCATGGCCGCTGATTTTAGAGAATTCAAAACTTATTGTTTTCTGGGCCAACGATCCAATTAAAAACCTTCAGGTAGGGTGGAACACTGAAACGCACGAAGCGTATGAATATTTTGAAATTCTGCGCGATAAAGTCAAAAATGAAGAAATCGAAGTCATCTGTATTGATCCCGTCAAGAGTAAAACTCAAAACTATCTAGGCTGTCAGCATCAGTACGTTAATCCAATGACTGATGTTGCCTTTATGTTGGCTATTGCCCACACTTTATATACCGAAAAACTCTATGATAAAGCGTTTATTGATATGTATGCGCTTGGTTTAGAGGAGTTTACCCCTTATTTAATGGGTAAAACAGAAGATAAAGTTGAGAAAACTGCGGAATGGGCGTCTAAAATCTGTGGTGTAGACGCTGAAACTATTCGCAAATTAGCCCGTAAAATGGCTAAAAACCGCACGCAGCTATGCTTTGGTTGGGCCATTCAGCGTCAAGAGCATGGCGAGCAGCCGTATTGGATGGGTGCCATTATAGCTGCTATGTTAGGTCAAATTGGCCTGCCAGGTGGTGGTATTAGTTATTCCCACCACTATAGTTCTGTAGGGGTTCCCGCTTCTGGCGCGTCAATGCCTGGCGCCTTCCCCCTGAACTTAGATACGGGCCGCAAGCCAAAGTATGGGAACGATGATTACAATGGCTATAGCTCAGTAATTCCAGTTGCTCGTATGGTAGATTGCTTGCTTGAACCCGGTAAAAAGATCAACTTTAATGGTCACGAAGTTACCCTGCCACCGCTAAAAATGGGTATTTTTACCGGTAGTAATCAATGGCACCGTCACCAAGACCGTAATCGCATGAAAAAAGGGTATCGCAATATGGAAACAGTTGTGTCAGTTGACTATAACTGGACAGCTACCTGCCGATTTGCGGATATCGTATTGCCAGCATGTACGCCTTATGAGCGTAATGATCTCGATGCTTACGGATCTTATAGTAATCGCGGTGTTATTGCCATGCATAAGCTAGTAGATCCTCTGTATCATTCAAAGTCTGACTTTGATATTTGGTATGAATTTACCAAGCGTATGGGACGTGAGCTAGAATATAGCCGTGCCATGAACGAGATGCAGTGGATTGAACAAATCTATGAAGATTGCCGAGCAGAAAACTTGAAAAAAGATTTCTATATGCCAGAATTTAAGGAGTTTTGGAAGAAAGGCTATGTTCTCTTTCCAGAAGGGAAACCGTGGGTACGCCATGCTGATTTCCGTGATGATCCAGAAGTCAATGCATTAGGAACCCCCTCTGGCTTTATAGAGATTAGTAGCCGTAAAATTGCTAGCTATGGTTATGAGAACTGTAAAGGCCATCCTATTTGGATGGAAAAAACTGAGCGATCACACGGTGGTCCAGGCTCTGATACATACCCGTTATGGCTTCAATCCGTTCATCCAGACACACGTTTACATTCACAAACTTGTGAGTCTGAAGAACGGCGTGCAACGTATACGGTGCAAGGCCGTGAGCCTTGCTATATTGGTCCGGAGGATGCGAAAGCACGAGGGATTAAAGACGGTGACCTAGTCCGGGTTTTCAATAAACGGGGTCAGTTGTTGGCCGGTGCGGTTATTTCCGATAATTTCCCATCAGGGGTCATTCGTATTCAAGAAGGGGCGTGGTATGGTCCAACAGGTCCTGAAATAGGCGCAATTGACACTTATGGCGATCCTAATACCTTAACTCAGGACATTGGTACATCAATGTTAGCACAGGGTCCAAGTGCTAATACATGTTTGGTAGAGATTGAGAAGTTTATTGGTAAAGCGCCTGCAGTGACCTCGTTTGGTGGTCCAACCTATGTTAATCCAGATGGCTCACCTGCTAAAGAAGACAAAGGTTAGTTATAAAATTGTTATAAGATACTATTAGCTATTAATCGTTAACAGTGTGAGGCTTAATAACTACTTAAAAAGGGCTTTACTTATTTATCGAAGTAGAGCCCTTTATCTCCATTGGCTTTTAAAAACCAATTATAATAAAAATTTTACCTTCGGCTGTATATTGAATTCAATTTAAATCTATAGTCAAAGAACTCTAAAATGGGTACAAGGCAAGATAGGCGAAAACTGTACAAATAGTACGTTGAGCGAGTCTAAAAACGTAGCCGTTTAGTGGTTCTTTGACTATACTACAAGGCGATCGAGTGTAAGCAACTACTTATTAAGTAGGCTTAACAAGGTCACAGCTGTAGTTTTAAGGTGGTTTTACTATAGTAACCCTTTAGAGTAATGGAAATATGATGAACAATAATGAACAATGGCAGGCTGCTAATAGCGCACGGGCTACTATTTACCGCTGGCTAGCGGACATATTCGCACAGGAGTTGACCACAGCGAATTTAGAAGATTTACAGGTTCGTTATGGTAATATGCATCAAGCATTTAGTGGTCTAGGTCTTGAACAACAAAGCAATCGACTGCAAAATGCTATAAACAATCTAAAGTTGATACCTAAGCCAGACCGAGCCCTTGAGCTGGCTGCTGACTTTGCACAAATATTCTTACTCAGTGGTCGAGATAGTGCGCCGCCTTATGCCTCATATTATCTTGAAGCTGAGCAGATGCTGTATGGCAAACCAGCTCAGCAAATGGGGCATTTTTTGTCCAGTCATGATCTGAGTCTACATCCAGACTTTCGTGAACCAAAAGATCACATTAGTGTTTATTTGCAAGTCATGAGCTTATGGATTAAGTCCAGCTTAGACAATGAAAAAGGTAATGAGCAAGGCAATAAGCAAGATATTGAGAGTCTGGCTAAAGAGCAAGCTGAATTCTTGGATACGGCACTGCTAACTTGGTTGCCTAAGTTTAGTGAGCGTTGTCAGAAAATTGGGGTTAAAACTGATGTGTATCCTGCATTTGCCGAGTTACTCTTAGGTTTTGTTAAAGAAGACAGACAAGGTTTAGCCGAGATGACATAAGCTGAAAAATCAGATGAATGTATAACTTAGGTCGTACTAACAGGTATAAAAGGGCTGTTAGGGAGGATGGTTAAGCTTTAATGACAGTATAACCAGCAGTAACTTTATCTGCATGCCCCATTTTCTGTAATATTTACAATCGCTTATGAGTCCAAGTTAGCCTATAAATGGTAGACTAAATAGCTGAGAATATATTGGATAGCTATAAGATTTTTTAAAGAGAGTTTCGTGATGATTACTGTGACCGAGCTGAAAGCCGCTATTACTGACCGTGTTATCACATACAATGAGACGGATTTTCCGTTAGTCAATAGACCAACCGAAACCCGTGATTTGCTAGCCAGTCAAAACCATATTTTAGCGACAGCGGTGGTTGCTGATTTTGATGTTCCTCGTCAAAATTTATCGGCTATGGACGGTTATGCTATCGCTATAGATAGTGTAATTGAGAAAGGTGCAGACATTGAGATTGTAGGCGAGTCGCAGGCAGGGGCACCTTATATAGGGGATCTAAAAGCTGGGCAGGGCGTACGCATTTTTACCGGTGCCGTAGTACCGAGTAGTTGTGATACGGTAGTCATGCAAGAGAATACAAACTTTTCTGATATTAAACACAGTATCGATAAGTCACAAGCCTATGCAATAGAGCTGACCACAACGGCGTCTATTGATAAAAATATTCGCAAACAAGGTGAAGAGATTCAGCGCGGCGAGGTGGTTTTACATCCCGGAAAACGCCTTAATCCAGCAGATATTAGCTTATTGGCGAACTTAGGAGTGGCAAAAGTAGAGATCTACAAGCCATTGGTTGTAGGTATTGTAGCAACAGGTAATGAGCTGGTGGCTGTGGGCATGCCGTTAGAGACGACTGCGCAAATTTATAATTCCAATACCCCGACGCTTAAAAGTATGCTGGCACAATTGCCGATAGAAATTAATGACTATGGGATTATTCCGGATAATTTAGAGATGACTCGCAAAGCGATACACACTGCGATGCAAGAGTGTGATGTGGTGCTATCTACCGCGGGCGTATCGGTTGGTGATTATGACTTTTTAACCACAGTAATCGAAGAGCTGGGACAGATTAATCATTACAAGGTGGCAATGAAACCTGGCAAACCATTTGTATTTGGGGAGCTATCAAAGAACTTGAACATACCTACACTATACTTTGGGCTACCAGGTAACCCGCTTTCGACAGTGGTCGGTATGCTACAGTTTATTATGCCGACTTTATGGCGCTTGTCTGGCGCTAATGAGGCCGATATTCCCCAGTCTCTATCCGTGCAAGCGATACTGGGTAAGGATGTGAGAAAGTCGCTCGGGCGCACCGATTTTCAGCGTGGTATCTTAGAGAAAAAGAAAAATGGAGCTTATGTGGTTATACCAGCGGGCAAGCAAGACTCACACAGGATTAAGCAATTAAGCCATGCCAATTGTTTAATCCTACTGGAACAAGATTCAGTAGGTTTGTCGGCTGGAGATTTGGTAGAAGTGATGCCTTTGCCATGGTGCTAAATAAAAGGGGTTCTGACTGTTACTGATTGCAGGTTATGCTGGCTGTTATTAACAGTATTTAACAGTATTTAACACCGCTTCCGTCATTGCCTATACTACTATAGGAGTATAGGCTCATTCTTAGAGTGAATGCTTAATAGATATTAAAATGTTAAAATAGCTTTTCCATTAAACAATATTCAACACTTTGCATCATATACTTTTAACTCACAACTTGAGGCAACGCTTAACGCACACTAATAAGTTAACACACGGTAATCAAACATGAACCATCTTACTTCGACGCTGGGCAGTGCGCAATTGTACTTGCCTGAATTCAACGAACCACTATTTGATGGTCCTTTTAATAAAACCATGGGTAAATTACCTTATAAAGTGGTTAATATAACTTCTAAACAACAACCTATATCCCCTGCTCATGACAGCACACTAACCGATGGTTTCTCCCGTCGTCTTACCTACTTGCGTCTATCTATCACCGATTTCTGTAATTTCCGTTGTGGCTATTGTTTGCCCGAAGGGTATCAAGGTCGCCGACCTGATAACGAGTTGACTCACAGTGAAATTGAAACGCTTATCCAAGCCTTTGCTCAAGTGGGGACGAAAAAAGTACGTCTCACTGGTGGAGAGCCCTCCATTCGCAAAGATGTGACTGAGATTGTTGATGTGGTAAAAGCAACCTCAGGCATCGAAAAGGTAGCGATGACCAGCAACGGTTATAAACTGGGTAAGCATATTGCAAACTGGCAACATGCTGGACTAAATCAGTTAAACATCAGCATAGATAGCTTTGACCCCGCCACTTTTAAACAAATGACAGGGTTTGGTATATTACCCCAGCTATTAAAGGATATAGATACGTTGCTTGAAACAACCGATATCAAGCTAAAGCTAAACGGTATCTTGATGGAAAGCACCGCCTATGACACGTTAATCTCGGCATTGGACTATGTTAAAACGCGGCCAATAACCTATCGTTTTATTGAGTTTATGCAGACCAGTGATAACCGTGATTTATTTTTTGCCCAGCACGCCCAATCGACCTTAATTACTAATTATTTGATAAACAACGGATGGACTGCGCAAGATAGAGGATTGACCGATGGGCCCGCCATAGAATATAGCCACCCCGATTATATAGGCCGGATTGGGATGATTGCACCTTATGCCCCGCATTTTTGTGACAGCTGTAACCGCTTACGAGTCAGTAGTCTTGGTAAGATTCATCTTTGTTTATTTGATCAAGGCAGTTATGATGTTCGAGACTATTTACAACGCCAAGATGTGAATGGACTTATTGAAGTACTACACGGGTTGATGCCTATTAAGCCAGAACACCACCATCTTGCCGAAGCGAATAGTGGCATTATGAATAATTTGTCGATGATAGGGGGGTAAGGCTTATCTTGACAGTAAACAGCTATTGATAGTTATGAAGATGATAGTTATGAAGAGATTAGCGACGAATGTCATAGATGAGAAGCGTTATTTGTTTAAAAATTGCGACAATAAGCTCTGTATAACTCAAAAAATAATATACTTTACATTCTTTTTTTAAGGTTAGATTATGTCAAAAGAAAAAGCGTTTGTCCCATTAAATATTGCGGTTTTAACCGTGTCTGATAGTCGTAGTTTGAGCGAGGATACATCGGGTCAATACTTAGCCGATGAGGTAACCAAAGCGGGGCACATACTAGCTGAACGTGAACTTACAACTGATGATATCTATCAAATTAGAGCGGTTATTAGCAAATGGGTGGCAGATCCCCAAATTCATGCTGTGATTACAACAGGAGGTACGGGCTTTTATATCCGTGACAGCATCCCAGAAGCAGTCAGTGTGTTATTTGATAAAACGGTTGATGGTTTTGGTGAGATGTTCCGTTTGATTTCTAAAGATGATATCGGTATGTCTACTATTCAGTCTCGGGCAATTGCTGGCATGGCGAATAATACCGTTATTTTCTGTCTACCAGGCTCAGGCGGAGCGTGCCGCACTGGATGGGATAAGATTATCAAAGAGCAGCTCGATAGCCGAACTCGCCCTTGTAATTTTGTGCCGCATTTAATGCGTATTAATCCAACTCATGATCACGACTAAACTAGGTTTGTAAAGTGAGCTTTAGTCGTCGATTGAGCGACCATAATGACCATAAGGGCAACCATTTGTTTGATGCGCAAAACATCAGGGATTCAGTCGCTGGCATTTTGATATTGGCAGGGGGGCTATCTACCCGTATGGGCTCGCCTAAGGCCTTATTAAGATTACCCTCAGGTGACAGCTTGCTTGATTATCATTTTAAACAGGCCCAACAGTTTGGTGTGCCTATTTTGATCGCAGATGCTGGAGCAGGGTATGTAATTAATGATGCGTTATTAGCGCAATTTCCCACAGTATCAGTCACACATATCAAAGACTATTGCCCAATAAAGGTAGTTGAAGGTCATAATAATAAAACCAAGCTTAAACACTCAGCAGGGCCTTTGGGCGCAATTTTGTCTGCTATGCATTATTTTGTACTTAATGAAAAAACAGCAACAATTAAAGCAAAGTGGTTACTGGTGGTCAGCTGTGATAGTTTGGTTTCTGGGGCGGATATTTGGCACCATATACAGGAGTCGTCTATCACAGAACACAAAACCGCATCTAGTAAAGACACTAAAGTTATATGTTTAAAAGACGATAACCGATTGTACCCATTATTAGCGCTGTATCAATTAGGCTTAGCAGAAGATTTAAACGATTATTTAGACTCAGGGCAGAGGCGGGTAATGAGTTTTATTAACCCCGTTTGTCAAGCACTGACAATGCCTGAAAGTTGGTATGTTCTATCAAACTTAAATACGCCAGATGACTTTAAAACAGCTTGCCAAGCAATACGTTAAATTGGCATGTGGAACATTACTTAACTAACGATAGAACGGATTATTTAAATTTAAGCTATCCTTTAACTGATTCTTTAACGTCTTATTTAACCATTCATCTAACTATCCATCACAATATTGACGCTAAGCCATTATGCCAAAAACATTGCCAAATACATTAGAAGCTCATAACTCTACTATGAATAAAGACAACCCAAATAACGACTCTACAACAAACGGTTGTAAAGCGGTACTGTCGCACTTAGATGCCGAAGGCGATATTCATATGGTGGATGTGGGCCATAAGACCGTGACATCTCGACAAGCAGTGGCCCAAGGTTATGTAATTTTCCCCCCTGATATTTACTGGCACATTAAAGCTGCCGATGGCATGACTAAAAAAGGCAGTATTACCCAAACTGCGCATATTGCCGGTATTATGGCTGCAAAACGTACTCATGATTTAATCCCACTTTGTCATCCGCTGCCTATAGACAAAATTGCATTAACGTTTGATTATGTCGACGCTGCTCATGCAATTAAGGTGGCCTCAACCGTGAAAGTGAGCCATAAGACTGGAGTAGAGATGGAGGCGTTGACAGCTGTCAGTGTGGCCTGTTTGACGATATACGATATGACCAAAGCATTATCCCACGATATTATCCTAAATGATATTCGCTTGGTAAGCAAAACCGGTGGCAAGTCTGACTATCAAAATAGAGCCGATTATAAAAAATAGAGCCGATTATAAAAAATAGAGCTGATCATAAAAATAGAGAACATGATGAATATTACCGTATTGTATTTTGCCAGTTTTGCAGATAAAGCCAAAAAAGGGCAAGAAAACCTTCAAATAGACAGCGATACATCATTGAATCAGCTGTATGCACAATTACAAGCAGAGTATGGATTTGCTTTAGAAGAGTCACAAGTGCGCGTCGCCATCAACGATGAATTTGCAGACTGGAACGATAAACTAAGAGAGGGTGATACCATCGTCTTTATTCCCCCTGTTGCGGGTGGCTAGCCGTTTAAGTTCTATAATATTGCGTCAGTCCTATTACTATTTTTTATGCTATATACGCGAGACAAAAGCCATGTCCAACTCTACTTCCGATCTATCCATCTCTTCGCAAGTTTCTGGCAGTCAGAAGACCTTAGAGGGTGCAGAGCAAGCACATAAGCACGCCAGTCAAATATCTCATAGTATCGATGAGGCATATCAAATTGCTCAACAGCAGGGGTTTGCTTTACTCGATACTCAGATTGATGAGCAACGTTTGAAAAAGATGTTGAAAGATGAGCATTGTGGCGCTTTAGCGACTTTTGAAGGGTGGGTACGCAATCATAATAACGGTAGTGCTGTGAGTCAATTAACGTATTATGGGTATGAGAAGTTAGCCATTAACCAAGGCAAGCTCATTATTGAAGAGGCCAAATGTCGCTTTGATATTAGCAATGCCGTGGCAATTCATCGTATTGGTAAGCTTAAGATTGGTGATATGGCAGTTTGGGTAGGGGTGTCGTCAAAGCACCGCTATCCTGCTTTTGACGCTTGCCGCTGGATACTGGATGCCATTAAAGCAGATATACCAGTCTGGAAGCAGGAGTTTTACGATAACGAACCTTCAAAGTGGCTAAGTAATAATGGCTAAGTATTAATAAAAAAGTAGCAATAAAAAAGTAGCAGTAAATAAGTAGAAAGACAAGCACAAAAAAGACAAGCACAAATTAGCAATGGCTATATTAGGGCTCAATCTAACACTGGTTTAAAAATTTCTCGCTTATTAAATCACACATTTAAGGCATCTGCTTAATGAGCACAACAGTACAGCATAGCGAAGCAAGCGACTTAAAGCTAAGTCATAACCAGCTAAGTGATGATGAGCTGATGCTTTATGCTCGCCAAATTTTGCTGGAGGGCTGGGGTATTGGTGCTCAAGAGAAATTGCGGGCAAGTACTGCAATTATAATCGGTGCTGGCGGGCTGGGTTGCCCTGTTTCTGAGACACTTGTACGCGCTGGCGTAGGCCATCTATATTTGATCGATAATGATGTTATTGAGCTGAGTAACCTACAACGGCAGACGCTTTTTAAGCCAGAAGATGTGGGACGTCATAAAGCAGAAACTGCCGCAGAAACTTTAAAACAAATAAATCCATTTATCCATATTGATTACAAAGTAGAACGGTTACTGCCAGATAATATCGATGATATTATTCGATTATTAATGTCTGAATTGACAGGTTCAAGCGTCGGTGCAGACGGCAGTGCAAAAGATAATGCAGGTAGTAGTACAGACAAAAATGCAAATATATTATTGCTTGATTGCACGGATAATTTTGCCATCCGAGAACTGTTGAATCAAGTCAGTGTTAACTATAACATTGCCTTATTATCAGCCTCTGCAATAGCGATGTCTGGCCAACTTGCCTTATATGAGCCTTCTAAAAAGACAGGTTGTTATCATTGTGTGTTTGGTGATGTTTTATTAAACAGCTCAGATGGGCGGGCAGAAGAACAGACTTGTGTTAGCTCTGGCGTTCTAGCCAGTACAACATCCGTCATGGGCAACTTCCAGGCAAATGCCGCACTCTACTATTTAGGGCTAGGACACAACCCACTTGCAGGTCAGCTTTTAACGTGGGATGCGAGAAGTATGACTCAATATAACATTCGTTATCGCCAAAATAAAAATTGCCGTGTGTGCGGTTAGGGCGTGAGCTTGCTTTTAAGCGTTATCGTCTAATTGCTATCGTCTCAATCTTATGGTCTAAGGACTATTGTTTCAATTATCGTTTAATCACTATCGACGTTGAATGGCGTTATTTATACCTGCAATCAAGCCTACCAGAACAATTCCCATGATAATCAATATCAGTGACATGGTATGTGCCATATCATAATTTAGGGCTTCAACCTGTTCATAAATAGCGATAGATATGACCTTGGTTTCGCCAGAAATACTGCCGCCAATCATTAACACCACACCAAACTCGCCTATGGTATGCGCAAAGCTAATAAGACTACCTAATACAATGCCTGATTTGGCTTGAGGTAAGGATACTCGGAAAAATCGGCGTAATCGACTCGCCTCTAACAAATAAGCCACATCACTCACATTTTTTGGAATGCGTAAAAACTGTGCATATACAGGCTGAATGTAAAAAGGGAGAGAGTATACGATAGAGCCAATGACTAACCCCTCAAAGGTAAAGGCTAATGCACTTAGGTTATGCGTGACAAGAATTTTTCCAATACCAAAATTTGGGCTCATTATAAGCAATAGATAAAAACCAATAACGGTAGGTGGTAGGACTAATGGCATGGCAATAATACCCATTACCATAACTTTTAGACGAGCCATCCAAGGTGTTCTTGAGCATTTAGCCAGCCAATAGGCTAGGGGCGTTGCAAAGAGTAATAAACATAGGGTTGTCACGCCAGCAAGCTTTAGGCTTACCCATAAGGGTAATAGCATCTCAGACAGTTGAGCGGGTGCTAATGACATAAACAGGCTAATTATTAAAGATAAAAGAAGTTAATGAAGTTAATAAAGATAAAGAAGTTATAAAAGAAGTTAATAAGTTATAAATAATAAAAGAAGGCCAAGACGTCTTTCATTTATTAAGCGTTGCCTTGTATATAAATAGGGCGCTGATAGCGCCGAATAAATGAAAGCTTAACCTAACCTTAATGAATTGACCAGTATCTATTTTAGCTATCGTCAGTCCTAATGTTTGAATATTCAACACACCCTAACATTTTTAGCTTAATAATCTAAATGAGGACACTCCCTATTGTAGTATTGCGGGTCACACTGTTTTCTTGGCAAGGTAATTGAAGGGCAGCCACTTCAAGATAAGCGAATTCAATGGTTGATAATTCAAGGCAATCTAATTGGCAAATACCCTGCTTGTAAGAAATGCTTTTGCGCCACTTCAGATTGAATGAATTTGGCGAAATCAATGGCAGTGGCGTGATCTTGTAAGATAATGCCATCTTGTAATATAGCAGGGTAATCGTTAATCTCAAGCGTGCGATATTGTGATTCATCGACACCTGCTGTCAATAGTTGCGATTGAGCTACCAAGCCATAATCAACACTACCGGCATGAACATATTGAAAAGCTTGACCAATATTTTCTGTCTGAACAAGCCTTTTATTCTCTATTAAGTTTTTGTAGAGGTGTTTATCTTCAAGAAAAGCTTTTGCCGATGCCCCATAGGGTGCCAGAGTTGGATTGGCAATGGTTATCTTAGTATTTGGATTGGCCTTAATAAGCTGTTTAAATGTGTTCGTATTGAGTGACTTAGCTGAACCCAAAGGCTGAGCCGGGCTGTATAAAGATAATTGACCTCTGGCATAGGTAAAGGGTTTCGGTGGCAAGGATCCATTAGAGAGTAAGACAGAGTTAGCGAGCTTAGCGGGGTAGGATTGATTGGCAGATAAAAATAAATCGTAAGGGGCACCTGAATTGATTTGAGCGTATAACTTACCCGATGATGCGTAGGTTATCTCAATTGGATAATTGGCGGGTAGGTTGGCGTTTTGCTTGTATGATTCAATAACTTTTGGTAATACAGCAGACAGATTGGCAGCAGCGGCAATGTGTAACGTGCTAGGCTGATTCGCAGCTGATGGCTTAATGTTATTTTTAGAAGATGAATTGGGCGTGCATGAGGTCAATAACCCTGACAATGACATAAGCAGAAGAAATAAGCAATAAAAGAGAGCCGTATTGATAGGTAAAGCTTTTTTGAAAGATAAAGATAAAGACATAATTTAGCACTAATTAACTAACTGTAAAATACATAGAATAATAAACTGATAAATTATGAAAGAAGAGTGGCAGTAGCTAGACCTCGGAAACGTCTCTCAAAATTCATCAAGTTTGACCCTGTACATCTACCAAATTATATCTGCTTTGCAACCATAATGATATTGAATAAGGTAAAGGATATAGATGAGTTTTCAGTGTATCGAACAACTACAGATAATAGGTTTGAATATTGTTGGCGCAGTCACGTAATATAGGTAAAAAATCTTGTTCAAGGTCTTTTGGTGTTACGCGCATGGCATTTGTACTTATATTAATGGCCCCAATAAGCGTTTTATTTCTCTTATAAATGGGTACTGCTAATGATAGTAGGCCAGTGTCTAACTCTTGGTTTAAGATGACGAATTGATCTTCTTTAATTTTATTCAACTGCTGCTTTAAAATCTCAATATCCGTAATACTGTAGGGGGTATATGGTGTTAGTTCAATATCCGCTAAGAACGCATCTCGCTCATTTTCAGGAAGATTGGCCAAGATAGCCCTTCCCATTGAGGTATAAGCAGCAGGCAGTTTGGTGCCAGGAGATAAGGTAATTGCCATAAGTCTGTGCGCTGCTGCAGATCGGGCGATATACACGATATCATGACCGTCTAAAACCCCGAATGAGCAGGATTCGCCAGTCTCTTCAGTGACTCTCTCAAGGTAGTATTGCACAATCTCTTTATGATGGTTGCCGCTTAAGTAGCTGGCGCCAAAGCTTAAAGTTTTTGGTGTTAAGCTAAACTGACGTTTGTTTTTATGAATGTAGCCAAGAGCATGCAGTGTTAACAGGTATCGTCGAGCCTTGGCTCTGTCTATTTGAGCCAGTTCCGCCACCTCGCTTAGTGTCATGCTTGAATGTTGTGCATCAAAGGTTTGCAGCACACTAAGACCTGCTGCTAATGAGGTAACAAAGTCGGGACTATCTACAGGTATTTTTTTATCTTGTTCTTTAAACATAAAATTTAATGTATATTTTGTTAAGGGAGTACACGCAGGTTTGCATAAGATACGATAAGGATACTAAATGAAAATCAGCAAATTTATCAATCAGCCGTTCTTGAGTGCTGATCTTGCCGCCGAATTTTCAGATGAAACATTTGTTCAGTCAATGCTAGATTTCGAGTTAGCGATCATCGAAATTAAGGAGCATCATAGCCTTATTCCTCTTGGGATTCTAGAAAAAACTAAGCAAGCGTTGTTATTAAGCAATTTTGACCTTGATGATATGGCGCAGACAACCTATCTCGGTGGCAATCCTGCCATCCCTTTTGTCGCTCAAGCAAAGCGCTTACTTCCTGACGAAATCAAACCTTACTTTCATAAAACAGTGACCAGTCAAGATGTCGTGGATAGTGCGATGATGTTGATGATAAAGTCTGGATTAGAGACAATCAATCAAGATCTAATTGCTATTCTCGAAGCGTGTGGACGTTTGATCAAGACGCATAGTGCAACGCCCATGTCAGGTCGGACACTTCTGCAACAAGCTCTTCCCATAACTTTTGGTGTGAAAGTATCACAATGGTCATCTGCATTAGTATCAGTAGTACCAAATTTAGTAAAGTTACAAAAATCAGGGCTGTATTTGCAATGGGGAGGACCAGTAGGCGTCAGTAATGTAGAAAATGAGCAGCATCAGCTACCACAAAAGGTAGCTGCTCTTTTAGGTTTGACAGAACCTTTATTGCCTTGGCACACGAATAGACAGCCTATACATAGCATTGGGTCAACGTTAGATGCATTGGCTGGTGCCTTCGAAAACATTGTTGAGGACATATCATTGATGTGCCAATCTGAAATAGGCGAGTTAGCAGAGCCTCCTATTGAAGGTATGGGAGGGTCGTCTTCAATGCCTCATAAACGTAATCCTGTACTGTGTGCCTTAATAAAGACGGCAGCAATAAGAATGCACGGGCATTTAAGTGTGATAAGCAATACTACGGCACAGCCATTTGAGAGAGGGTTAGGTGAGTGGCATGCCTCTTGGATGCCATTGATGGAAGGTTTGGCTTTGGTAGCAGGGGCATCTAGTTACATGAAAGTTTTACTCGAGGGCTTGCGAGTTTATCCAGAACGCATGGCAGAAAATTTAGATTTAACAAGTGATGCTTATCTGATTAACCCCTTAACCCAGTATTTATCAAATGACCCTCAATTATCAAATAAACCCCAACTACTATTGGCAGTTAATCAGGCCAGCGATCAGGCGCATAGAGATCATATTGGATTTGTACGAGTGTTAAATGAGCTTATCAGCGTGCGCAACCTTAAGATTGATTTAACCGCGAAGGATATAAAAACACTGTTATCTCCCCTTACTTATTGCGGTGCCGCTCAATGGCAATGTGAAAAAACAGGTAAAGAATTGGTTGAGTCCATAAATATATTGAGAGGCTAAGGCGTGTCCTCAATTCGTACAATTGCATTTAAATGGGCTGAAAATAGCCAAATCTTGTCATACCACGTCAAATAACGGGGAAGTATCTCGATATTTACCTATTATTCTCCTTGTCTGACTTCGATTTATCTTATTTTTATCTCCATTTTCAAAATGAGGACACGTCCTAGTGAATATATAAACAATTGAAAGTAAATAGTATTGACAGACGAAAGGTTAAGGTATAGTTTAATTCACTATACGAACAACAGTTCTTTTAGCGAACAATAGCTATGCTGAGTTTGAGGATGGTATTGCTGCTATTGTTTAATAGTTGTTTTGTTTAACAGTTGCTTAGTTTTATAGTTGCTTAGTTTAATGGCTGCTTTGTTTTATGAGCGTGGCTATGCTCAATTATATTAAAGTAAATAGGTTATTCGTTACTATCAGTTATCGGTATCATAAGTTGTTTCGAATTAAGATATTATTATAACTCGCTTCATTTAAGTCATCTAAAGGGAATTTATGATGAACAAACTTTCTGTAATCAGTTTCACATTAGTGTCTATGTTAGGCTTCACTGGTTTAGGGGTTACGGGCTGCGCCCCCTCTACAGAATCAGCTGCCGTCAAAACAGACTCTGCCGAAACCACCACATTACGTTTCGCTCACTTCTGGCCTGCCACTTCAGCAACCCACAAAGACATTTTTGAACCTTGGGCAAAAAAGGTCGAAGCGGAATCTAATGGCAGAATTAAGGTTGAGATTTTTCCTTCAGCCACTTTAGCCAAGCCTGATGCTACCTATGATGCTACGGCTAAAGGCACTGTTGATATTGGCTCCCAGTTGCAAGGATATACAAATGGTCGCTTTCCTCTTACTCAAGTAGCAGAACTACCAGGTTTGTCTGGTTCAGCCACGCAAATGAACTGCATGCTTCAGACGCTTTATGATGATGGGGTCATTTCAAGTGAATATGAGGATACGCATTTATTGTTTATGATGGGAACGGGCCCAGGCGGTATTCATACTGTTGATAAGCCTATTGCAAAGCCTGAAGACTTAAAAGGGTTACGGATTCGTCGTCCCTCTGCCATTGCTGGCGATATTATTGAGTCTGCAGGCGGCACACCAGTAGGGTTACCTGCTCCAGATATATATACCTCACTACAGCGTGGGGTGCTCGATGGTATGAGCCTACCGTGGGATGCCGTGGGCGCATTTAAGCTGATTGAGCTGACCAATACGCATACTAACATTCCATTTTATAGCTCCGCTATTATGGTAACTATGAATAAAGATAAGTATGCGGCGTTACCCGATGATTTAAAGAAAGTTATTGATGATAATTCTGGCAAAGTAATGGCCGAAATGGCAGGTAAAGTTTTTGATGGTCAAGATGCGAGATTTATGGCGGATGCGAAAGCTAAAGGTGATGTGATCATTGATATTGCTGACCCCCTAAATGACCCAGCATGGAAAATGCCTCTACAAGCGGGTACAGAGAAGTATCTTAGTGATGTAGAGGCGCTTGGCTTAGATGCGAGAAGCGTCTACCAAAAAGCGAAACAAGCAAGCGTGGCTTGTCAGTCTTAACCACAATTACCTATTTTAGAGGTTAATTGCAAGGTTTATTGGATTAATCAATCGTGTAGCCGACGATTTATATTAAGGCATGCATAGTGGCACGCACAATGGCTTGCCTTATTTAAACTCTCAAGGCAGGTCACCTTTTGCCATGGTTAAGCAATGTATTGCGTGATGGTCATACGAGAGGGAGATGAACTATGAATTTTTTAGCAACAAAACAGCGTCTAGTTGCGTATCAAGATAGTGGCGAGCGTTATTTGCCTGCCTTATTTATGGCACATCCATTAGGCATGAGCTGCAATGTTTGGGACGTTGTCTGTGACCAATTACATGGTCATTATCGCTGTATCCGTTGGGACTTACCCGGCCACGGTTATAGCGATAAAGCGGCTGAAGGCATTTCAATAGAAGTGATGGCTGAAGACGTGCTAGCGCTGGCTGATGCGTTAGAGATTGAATGCTTCAGTTTTATCGGTACTTCAATCGGCGGTGCAATAGGCCAGACATTGTGTCAAATTGCACCTCAACGTTTAGAGGATGTTTGGCTTACCAATACAGGCCCTATTATCGGTACTAAAGCAGGTTGGAGCGCGCGCGCGGATAAGGTGCGCCGGTTAGGTCTTGACGAGATTGCGCCAGAGATAATATCGCGCTGGTTTGCCCCTGATTTCATGACACAGTATCCTGATTTGGTTAAGGGTTGGCAATTGCAATTAGCAAGAACAGACGACGAAAGCTATGCCAAGCTTTGTGAGGCCTTATCTGAGGTTAATAATTTGAATAAATTAAAACACTATGATAAGCGCGTATCACTAATGGCAGGGTCTGAGGATGTATCTACGCCACCTTCCTCACTGGAGACACTGAAAGACGAATTTGTTGATGCCCGCTTAATTATTTTGCAAAAGGTGGCACATGTTCCGTCAGTAGAAAATCCCAAAGCTCTAGTAGAGCATATACATCACAATCCTGCTCGTGAGAGGGTAGGGGAAAACGGCATTACTTATGAGCAAGGACTGACTCAGAGAAAGCGCATATTAGGCGATGCGCATGTTGAAAAGTCCACCAAAAATGCGACCTCTCTAGATAGCCCTTTCCAGAAGTTTATTACGCGTACGGCTTGGGGCGAGCTGTGGGGTGATAACAGTTTAACCTTTCAACAACGCAGTATGATTACCACTGCTATCTTAGCATCGCTTGGTCGTGATGATGAGCTAGAGCTTCACCTAAGAACCGCTATACGACTTGGCATAAATGAATCACAGCTTCGTCAGGTGCTGATGCATGTGGCTATTTATGCAGGAGTACCTGCTGCAAACCATGCCTTTGGCTTGGCCAAAAAAAATGGTTGGGGTCAGCCGCTTTCTCAATAAGGAAGGTTTTGAGAATTTTATGACACAATGGAGTGTAAAAATGAGTAAAAATTATCCATATTTTGTTGCTAGGGACAGATCTTGGCAACCTGCGCAGTACACACCGAGCTATAAAACATCCGTTTCCCGATCACCCAAACAAGCCTTAATAAGTATTCAGCAAGCGAGTCCATCAGAGCGTAGTGGTCCCATATTTAGCGGTCTAGAGATAGGGGCGTATGATAACGACTTGTTAATGAACTACCGGACTGAAGGCGTTCAGCCGGGCCTACCTATTGGCGAAAGAATTGTCATGCACGGCCGTGTGATTGATCAATTTGGCAAGCCAGTACCCAATACATTGGTTGAAATGTGGCAGGCTAATGCTGGCGGTCGTTATCGTCATAAAACAGATGGATATTTAGCGCCTTTAGATCCTAACTTTGGTGGTGTTGGTCGTTGCATCACTGATGCCGATGGTCATTATCGATTCCGTACCGTACGCCCTGGCCCATACCCTTGGCCAAATGATATTAATACATGGCGCCCTGCGCACATTCATGTGTCGGTTATGGGGCCTTCGATATCTACAAGATTGATTACCCAGATGTATTTTGAGGGCGATCCATTGATTCCCCTGTGTCCAATTGTACAAGTCTTAAAAGATCCTGATGCGGTTGAAACAATGATTGCACGTCTGGATATGGCGATGAGTAAGCCTATGGACTACCTAGCATATCGTTTTGATATCGTTGTGCGTGGCGCATTACAAACCTATTTTGAGGAGTAAAACATGTGCAGCCAATATAAATTACAAGATGACACTGGATTATTACGTGAAACAGCCTCTCAAACAGCAGGTCCATTTGTTCACATTGGGTTGGCGTTAGAAGTTGCTGGTTTAGCGCCTCGATCTGATGAAATATGGCGAGATTTGGCTAAAGAAGGGGCGGAAGGTCAACATATTGAGTTTGTCGGCTCTGTCTATGATGGCAATGGTGATGTAGTTCGAGACGCTTTGATTGAAATCTGGCAAGCTGATAGTAAGGGTAACTATATCAGTGAGTTTGATAACAACAAACCATTTAATGGCTTTGGTCGTAGTGCGTGTGATTTAGACGGTAACTTCCACTTTAATACAGTTAAACCTGGTCAAGTTGATTTTAACGGTAAATTAATGGCACCTCATATAAACCTGACCATTTTTGCACGCGGTATTAATATACATTTACAAACAAGAGCGTACTTTGAGGATGAACAATCGGCAAATAATAGTTGCCCAGTTTTAAATCGCATTCCATCGGAGGCGCGACGTAACACACTCATCGCAGTAAAAGAAGAAGATACAGGTAAGCCTCGATATCGTTTTGATATTTATTTACAGGGTAATAACGAGACAGTTTTTTTTGATTATTAAGCCTTAGTTTTAGTTGTTAAGCCTTATATGTCCGCTTAAATGCATTTAAGGCTCAAATTAAAAATGTGAGAGGGAACTCATGAATAACAAAACACAGGTAGCGATTATCGGTGCAGGCCCGTCAGGATTGTTACTGGGCCAATTATTAACAAATGCGGGTATTGATAACATCATTCTAGAAAGGAGATCTGGCGACTATGTTTTGAGTCGAATTCGTGCTGGTGTACTTGAGCAAGGTACGGCAGACTTACTTCGTGAGGCGGGTGTTGCTGAGCGTATGGATAAGGAGGGTATTGTCCACACGGGTACAGACTTTAGCTTTCAAGGAGAACACCATCATCTTAATTTAGAAAAATACAGTGGTGGAAAGCGTGTCATTGTATATGGTCAAACGGAAGTTACCCGCGATTTAATGAACGCTCGCAAAAAAGCGGGCGCTACGACAGTTTATGAGGCCGATAACGTCACACTACATGATATCGACTCTGAGAACCCATATGTAACCTATTTGCATAATGGAGAGACGCATCGTTTAGAGTGTGATTATATTGCTGGCTGTGACGGATATCACGGTGTATCGCGACAATCGATTCCACAAGATCAGCTGGTAGAGTACGAAAAAGTCTATCCGTTTGGCTGGCTGGGTTTGATGAGCGACACGCCACCTGTCAATGATGAGCTTGTCTACTGTGCGCATGAGCGCGGATTTGCCTTGTGTTCGATGCGTTCTGAAAGTCGAAGTCGCTACTATATACAAGTCCCTGATACAGATACCGTTGATGATTGGGATGAGGAAAAGTTTTGGAAAGAGCTTAAACGGCGTATTCCTAAAAAAATGGCAGATAGATTGGTTACGGGTCCTGCGTTAGAGATGTCTATTGCACCACTTCGTTCCTACGTTTGCGAAACCATGCAATATGGCAAGTTGTTTTTATTGGGAGATGCCGCGCACATCGTCCCACCAACTGGGGCTAAAGGTCTAAATCTAGCCGCCAGTGATGTCGAAACCGCCTTTCGTTTATTTAGTAAAATATATGACGAAGGTCGCACAGATTTAATCCCACGCTATAAAGAAGTTTGCTTGGCAAGGGCATGGAAAGCGGTGCGATTTTCATGGTGGATGACCACGCTATTGCACCGCTTTGAGAGTGACAGTGAGTTCGACTTTCGAGTGCGACAAGCTGAATTTGATTATTTTATAAGCTCTGAGGCGGGCAGGGCAACAATAGCAGAAAACTATGTTGGACTGCCATTTGAGGAACTAGAATAAAATCGTTGTAAAACTATGTTCAACTAACCCTAATCGACACTTAGTCAGTAAGTTAATTGATGAGAAAAGAAAGCATGTCTAACTCACAAAACATTTTGACTTACAGAAAATACCCCTCAACGACCGCCATGCAATGTTTTGAGACGGCCGCAAGGCATTTAAGTTTTACCAATGCCGCACATGAGCTTCATATGACTCAAAGTGCAGTGAGTAAGCAAGTTGCTCAGCTGGAAGAGATGATTAACATACCTCTTTTTTATCGTACTTCTCAGAGTATCTCATTGACACCCTCAGGCAAGCGTTACTACCTAGAAGTTGTTGATATTTTAAAGCATATCGAGACTGCGACAACCTCCTTAATGTCACATAGTGACAATGCGGAGATTTTAAAAATTACCTCACACCCGACGTTTTGTGCGCGTTGGCTTATACCCGCTTTAGCAGGATTTCAGGAAGCGTATCCAAATATAAACTTAGCGCTAACAGAACAGATTGGTCCTTTTTTTTCAGATGATCATGACACTGATATTGCTTTTTTATACGGTGATGGCGTGTGGTCTGGTATGGAGTCAATAAAGCTGTTTGAGGAGTATTGTGTCGCTGTTTGTGCGCCAAGTTATCTGGATAATAAAACACCCTATAATAGAGAAATTGATAAATTTACCTTACTGCAATTAAGTTCACGACCTAGCGCTTGGTACGAATACTTTAAACAACAATCCATTAGCGTTGAAGGTACCTTTGTGGGTCCTAAATTTGATTCATTCTATGCTTGTATATCAGCAGCTTTATTAGGTTATGGTGTTGCCCTTGTGCCGCTACGATTGGTTGAGCCTGAGATAGAAAGTGGCAAGCTTGTTAAAGCATGGGACTATTCGTCTAAAGGTATTAGCGCATACTATATGTCGTATCCGCTCTCTTTGGGTAACAGCCATAAAGTAAAGGCGTTAATTTAAAAAGGTAAGTTAACAAGGTAAGTTAAAAAGTTAAGTACTATCAATCCCTTATTTTCAAAGATTTTTAAAAGGTATAGCTATGCAACTATTGGATATTGACACCATCAAGCAACAACTGACAATGCCAATAGCAATAGAAGCTATTGAAACGCTTTTAAGGGTTCAAGCAAAAGATAGTGACTGGGTAAAAAGCCCTGAACGTATCGTTATCCCCACTTTTAGCGCAAGTGATGTGAATACAACGGGCTCGCATTTATCGATGCCTTCGGTCGTTTTTGATGGAGAGCATGAATATGCCGTCGTTAAGCTAGTCACAATATGCCCAGATAATCCAAAGCGTAATAAACCGACGACTATGGCAACGATTAGTGTCATCAATAATAGCACAGGAGAAACCCTTGCCTTTATGGATGGGGTATATGTGACCCAAGTAAGAACTGCCGCATTATCTGGCATTGCTACCAAATACATGGCAAAAGCAGACAGTGAGGTTGTAGCAGTGGTCGGAACGGGTGGTATGGCTTATGAGCAACTTAATGCCGTACTGACTGTCTGTCCAGATATCAAACAGGTTAGATTATGGAATAGAACCCGTAAAACGGCCGAAGACTTCCAAGATAAATTTATTCAAGAGTATCCACATTGGCAGGTTAACTTTACAGTGTGTGATGCTCTTGATGAGGCCATTAGTGATGCAGACATCATCAACCTAGCCACACGAGCCACTAAAGGTCTGTTTGAAATATCGCAAGTGAAAGATGGTGTGCACATTAATGCAGTAGGCGCTTATCAACCTGAGATGAAAGAGGTTAGTGATTCAGTGATTGAAGCGGCGTCCTATGTTGTTATTGATGATGCCGAGGGTGGATTGCATGAAGCAGGCGACTTGATACAAGCAGACAGGGCTAATAATTGCGCTTGGACATGGCAGGAGTTGAGTGGCAATTTGGCAGACTTGGTTAGTAATAATTTAGTCATTGATAAGAATCTAAACAAAGGCATTACCTTGTTTAAATCGGTTGGTGCAGCAAGCTTTGATGCTGCGGTTGCCCTTGAGCTCGCTAAGACAGCTCAACAAGAAGGCTTAGGGCAGACTTTTGAGTTATAACAAAACAGCATTTAGGTTTGATTGCCTTAGCAACACTGATTAACAGCAACACTAATTAACAGCAGTACTGATTACCAGTAGCACAATGACTGCTACAACACACTAATATAATAACTTTTCTAATTAGATTTATGCTATTTATCAGAATGTTCAAGTTATGGGAAAGGTCTCGGCAAGGTAACGCCCACATACATAAAAACTCAATTGAATATCCTAACACTCCTTAACAGATCTTAATAAATGGTGTGGTTTCATTAGCGTAGTCGAAAACGTTGAATCATAAAAACCATCAGCAACAAGGCCATAAAACAGACGCAGGCGCCAATGTAACCCACACTCGATAAGGAGATGTTTGTTACTACATAACCCCCTAGTAAAGCACCAGCGCCGATGCCTAAGTTAATGATGCCTGAAAACATAGACATAATCATATCTTGAGCTTGCTCATCGATCATGAGGATTCTGGCCTGAATGGATATGATAAGTAGCATCAACGCTGTGCCCCAAACCAACGCACTGAAGCTAAGTGCCCATATCGAAAAAACAGCCAACAAAAGCGTAACCATAGACAGTAGCATGATTACAGTAGATGACATCATTAAGGCCGTGTTATGCCTGTCTCCCCAACGGCTAAATATAATACTGCCAATGATTCCTGCACCACCAAATAATAAAAGGACAAAAGTAGCCGTGTTATCACTAATAGAGCCGACCTGACGCATAAAAGGCTCAATATAAGAGTAAGCGGTGTAATGCGCCGTAAAGATAATGAAGATGAGCAAATACAGGCTGACCAACAATGGGTTTTTGAGTAATTCAGGTACTTTTTTTAGCGAGCCCTCAAATATGCTGGGCAACTTAGGCAATAGTTTCGCTTGTAGCAAAAATACGATCAGACCAATAAAGCCAATGCCTGCAAAGGTAGTACGCCATCCAAACCATTGACCAACCAAGCGCCCTATGGGCACACCTAACACCATTGCCAAAGAGGTGCCTGTAGCAATCACACTAAGTGCCAATGCTTTTTTGCCTTCTGGCGCCACACGAATGGCTATCGAGGCGGTAATTGACCAAAAAATAGCATGCGCTAAAGCAACGCCAACTCGGCTAATCAATAAAACCTGAAAGCTCCATGCATAAACCGATAAAATATGACTAACGACAAAAACTGCAAACAGAGCTAACAGTAAACGTTTGCGCTCAATCTTACTGGTTAGTAGCATCAAGGGTAACGACATCGCAGCGACTATCCAAGCATAAAGCGTAATCATCCATCCCGTTTCTGCCGTGTTAATAGAAAAGTCATTGGCAATATCAGAGAGAAGCGCAACAGGCACAAACTCTGTGGTATTAATCACAAACGCACTGATTCCCATTAAAATAACACGAAAGTACTGGGTTCGTTGAGAATCTGTTTTTGTGTCAAGGTTATTAATCATAAAGTGGTCATAACATCCAATGTGGTAGAGAAATAATAACGTGATGAACAGGAATATGGGCCTTGCTCATAGTTCAAGCAAGCAGTGCGCTGAATTCTACTACATTTACGGTACTCTAATAAGACACATTTACCAACAGCTTACATACCCTTTTAGTGGATGTCTTTGCACGAGAAGCATTTAGTAAAAGAGGTAAAAGGTATTGATGTTGATACTGATGACTTTGCCCGTAACTTAGCCCATAAGCTTGCGGCGGCTGGTGTGGGCTGTATTGCAGCAAGTGCTAAAAACCAAGACTGTGATACTGGGGCAATCGGTGCGGCTGTTGGTGAGATGGTTGGGGATTATTTGGTAAAGTAAGGTAATGAGGGTAATCTTTCTGTAAAAGATAAGCAGGACATCCTGAATAGAGCTAAATTGGTAGCTGGTGCAGTGGCAGCTGTCGCTGGTGCGAATGTTGATACTGCGGCCAATAGTGCGGGAGTGGCTGTTGAGAATGATTCTTTATCAGAAACGGAACTAAAAGCTTTTGTTTCAGAAATTAAAGAATGTTCAACTGATCAATGTAAAAAAGGTATAGTTGATAAATACATAAAAAAATCTCAAGAAAAGGATGCGTTATTATTGAAAGAGTGTGGTAATAATGCTGCTTCAAGAGCTTGTGCAGGTTTAATCAGGGTTTCTTTAAACTATAATGGAGATAATAACCCTTTAAAATCATGGTTTAACCAGAATTCAAATAATCAACTGATTTTTAATAATCTAAATAGTGATATGAACAGAAGTCGTAAAATCTTATTAGATCAGATTTTTACTAATTATCAGATATTTAACAATATTAATACTATTGAAGCCCGAGCTGATTTTTTCGACTTGATGGCACGCCAATATTCTGATACAAAATGGTTTGCTGGTGCCAGCGATGTATCAAGAAGATCCATCACAGGATTGGGAGCATCAGGTCATGCTTCTGATGTTTCATTTATGGGTGGAGGTGCATTTTCATGGCGTACTGATGCAATTACTTGGAGAAAAGAAGCTGGTGAAGTTTTAATGAAAAATGGATATCAGGATTTCAAAAATTTATGGAGCGGAAAAGTTAGTAATTTTAGGCAATGGGGAGACCATCCCAGATTCTGTGTAACTGCCATTTAGATTAAATGCTTACTGATACGGTCATCAAACATAATCATAAAGCGATTCAGAGCAGACGTCCAGTTACGGATGGGCATCGACCACTTTTTAGAGGCCTGCTGGGTTGCCAGATATACTACCTTGAATGCTGCCTGATCAGATGGGAACACCTTACGCTTATTCACGGCTGTCCGAATCACGCTGTTCAATGATTCTATCGCATTAGTAGTATAAATCACTTTTCTGATGTCTTTTGGATACTCAAAGAACACCGTTAAGCCCTCCCAGTTATTGCGCCAAGACTTGATGACATGCGGGTACTCTTTGCCCCATACTTCATCAAAGTGCTCAAGGTTGGCCTCTGCTATCTCAAGCGTATCAGCGCCGTAGATGGTCTTTAAATCAGCCGCTACTGCCTTTTTGTCCGTCCAAGGTACGAACTTCATCGAATAGCGCACCATATGCACGATACACAGCTGAACCTTGGCTTTGGGATAAACGGTATTGATGGCATCAGGGAAGCTCTTTAGACCATCGACACAGGCAATGAGGATATCTTGTACCCCACGGTTTTGTAGTTCAGTGAGAACACCCAGCCAGAACTTAGCGCCCTCATTCTCTGATAACCACATGCCAAGCAGCTCTTTTTTACCATCAAGTCCCACGCCTAAGGCCAGATAGATTGCCTTGTTGATAATCTGCTTATCTTGGCGTACTTTAACGACAATACAGTCCAAATAGACGATAGGATAAACACTACTCAGTGGCCGGTTCTGCCAAGCGGTGATGTCCTCTAAGATGTTGTCCGTGACTCTTGAGACAAGAGAGCTTGATATATCAACGTCGTAGAGCTCTTTAATGCTCTCTACAATCTCGGTGGTGGTTTGACCCTTGGCGTAAAGGAATATAATCTTGTCATCAAGGCCACTAATACGGGTTTGATGCTTGCGCACGAGTGTAGGTTCAAAAGCGCCGTCACGGTCTCTTGGGGTGGATATCTCAAGATCGCCTGTGTCACTGCGGACGGTCTTTTTAGTGTGCCCATTACGCTTATTAGGTTTATCCGCTTTTTGATGTTTGGGGTAGCCGAGATGGTCTTCCATTTCAGCCTCTAAGGCAGTATCAATAAAGGATTGCATGAGCTGCCTTTGAAAGTCTTTAATGTCATCGAAGCTTTTCATGCTACCAGCCATTTGCTCGGCTAGTTTTTTAATGTCAGATTGAGTAGTCATTGCTTATTCTCCGGTTAGTGGATTATAAGCAGTTACACAGTTTTTGGGAAACTCTCGCAATGGGATATAAACAGACTTGTCGCAGAACAAACGATATTACAACCAGTACATGAAAAGCATATCAAAGATTCTTTTGTCTTTACTACTATTCCTAAATATGTCGGAACAGGTTCTGGTAGAGTAAATATGATGGACTTGAATGACAGAATTAGATATGGTTGCGTAATGATGGGCTATAATTATAATAATGGTACATGCAAATGAAATCTGAAACTTCATCGCAAAACAATGCGCAAAAATATTTTTTTGCTAATATTAAGTTTTTTCTATCCTCTACCTCAATAGTCTTTTTTTACTGTTGGTTATTTTTTATAGCTTATGCGACTATTGATCAAAATAACCATTCACAGGCATTAGCCTATCAGGTTTTAAATAACATTATTAACAATGTAAATCATCATTTATTAAGTTTTATAACATTCTTTATAATATTTTTACTATCAATTATTTCAATAGATATTTTAAATAGAAATCAAATAAAAATTTCGAAGTTTTTTTTAAGTTTAATCGTTCTTATCCTAGTCTTTAGAAGACTACTATTCATACATTTTTCAAATACTAGTCCGATGTCTCATGAATTGGCATCTGGTTTTATTGTTGGGGCAATATTTGACTCTCCTAGTATGATTGCTTTAATCCCTTTTTTTGTTTTGTATTTTAGAAATAATATTGTTGCTCGTAACCGTCAAAATATTATCAAAGGATTGACTCTTATTGTTCTGCTTTTTGTGATTGAGTATGTCGTTCGTGTCGAGTTTATAAGTCACAATTGGTTTATTGATTTGGTATCAAGTTTCACAAATTTTGGATCTTATTTTTTTGCGTTTTTAATATATATTGTCATTAGAAACAAAGTATTGATAGAGTGGTTTTTGACTCACCTCAACTTATTACAGATAATAAATGCAATAGCTACTTTATTTGGTGTGCTAATTTTTTTGTTGTTTCTAATATATGCTTAGGGTAATCACCCAAAAAAATAATAACACCTAAAAGCAGAAACTCACTGCAAAAGGCAATATTAAAATAGCTGGTATAGGTGGTTTACCAAAATCGACTAATACAACTATCAATAATTCGGTCATTATAAATAGTGCTGATATTAAATCTACAAATGGTAACGTTAATATTGATGCTGCAAAAGGTAATATTGTCCTTGAAGCGTCTCAAGTTGCCTTTATGGATGGTAGTCAGGAAAAAAGTACATCTCGTACTTGGTACGGTAAGAAAAAAACCAAAATTACCACGATGATGCTAAATAATAGCAATGCCGTAACCACCGATATTGAAGCTAGAAATATTAATTTGACCTCAGATGGTAATATCAATATATATGGCTCTGAAATGATAGCCGGTACAAACGGCGTTATTAAAATTACTGCAGGTAAAGAGCTTAACTTATATTCCGTCGAAAAAATTAATGAAACTGATGTTGATATTAAAAAGAAGTCCAGCTTTTTGGGTATACGCTATAACAAAGACCATACGAACGACACCAGACAAGAAATCAGTCAACTACCTACTAAATTAGTTGGCGGTAAAGCTTATACAAAATCAGGTGGCAATACCGTTTTACATGGTTCAATATTTAATACTACAAATAAAGATGAAATTCAAGTTGGCTTTGGCAAATATGCACAAGAAGATGCAAAACTTATATTGAACTCTATAACGAATCAAATTACCACTACACACAAACAACAAAAAGAATCGACACTTTGGCAAAAGACAGTTGATTCAGGATCAATCGAAACAACGGCACAGTTACCTAAGTTCAACCAAACCCCGACTATTACTTCAGCAAATGGGGTAGTTGTCCAAGTTCCTGTAGCAGTCACGTTAGATGAAAATAATAACGCCAAAGACAGCATCAACCGAGGTCAAGATGACTTAGGTAAGATCGCATTAGAATTATCAAAGCAGCCTGGCTATGGGTATTTAGCAGATTTAGAGAAACGTGGTGATATTAACTGGCAACAAGTTGATCTGATTCAGAAAAACTGGAATTATGAACAAGAAGGTTTGACCCCAGCGGCAGCAGCTTTAATAGCCATTGCGGTAACTGTTGCGACAGGTGGTGCGGGTGCGGGTGCAAGTGCATCTTTAGTAGCGGCGCATGCAGCAGGTGTTGCCTTGCACACGCAAGCTATCATAACTTTAATCAATAATAAGGGCGATATTAGTCAAACTTTAAAGGATTTAGCAAGTAGTAAAACTGTACGTGGTATGGTCACAGCCGCATTGACCGCAGGCTTAACTTCTCAATTTAATATTGGCAATAATGTTAATGATGCCTTTGCCAAGAAATTAGCTAATGGTATTGGCCGAGGGATAACGGAAGCGGCAGTGAATGCGACTGTTAATGGTACAAGCTTTGAAGACGCACTTACCAACAGCTTACGCGCCTCCTTAGTGGATGTCTTTGCAGGTGAAGCGTTTAGTGAAGGGGTAAAAGGTATTGATGTTGATACTGATGACTTTGCCCGTAACTTAGCCCATAAGCTTGCGGCGGCTGGTGTGGGCTGTATTGCAGCAAGTGCTAAAAATCAAAGCTGTGATGCAGGCGCAATCGGTGCGGCTGTTGGTGAGATGGTTGGGGATTACTTGGTAGAGCAAGGTAATGAGAGTAATCTTACAGCAAAAGATAAAAAGGATATTTTAAATAGAGCTAAGTTAGTAGCTGGTACGGTAGCTTTAGCTGTTGGTGCAGATGTGGATACTGCGGCAAATAGTGCGGGAGTGGCTGTTGAGAATAATTCTGCGAAAGCAGCAGTAACCTTACTAAAAATAGGTGCTAAAACTGCTAAAATACTTGTCAAAAAAGGCAAGGTAACGATAAAAGATTTAAAAGATATACTTAGAAAAGAAGGTTTTGATATTGTTGATAACTTAATCACTTTAAGTGATGGTCAAGTTGATATTAATGATGCTAAAGCTATTATAGATCTGGTGGTCGGAACCAGTTTAAATAAAGCAAATAAAGGTCAGGCTGCTTTAGAAATTAATAAAATCATTAAGAGATATTGCTTCGTAGCTGGTACGCTTATTGAAACAATAGACGGTCTAAAACCGATCGAAACCATTCAACAAGGCGATTTGGTTTGGTCACGTCATGAAGAAACTTTAGAGTATGGCTATAGACCAGTCACTGGTACAGCCAGTTTTGACGATAAAGAAATCTATGAAGTTGTGGTTCAAGACAGCAACGGCAATACCGAAACCTACCAAACCACAGAAGAGCATCCATTTTGGGTAGTGAGTGCAGGATGGCTACCTGCCAAAATGCTTCAAGCAGGAATGACGCTTATTAACCGTGACAATGAGCAAACGCTCAAAGTCGTTAGCCAAACCAAGCTGGATAAAACGGATACCGTATATAACGTTGAAGTCGATGAATTCCATACTTATCATATCGGTGAGTTTGGGGTTTGGGTGCATAATAGTGGTTCAATTCCTAATATAAATCATGCCACTAATCATGGTCTACAAAGAGTAAGAGAAAGAGGTTTTACACAGCAGAAGGTAACTAATATCGTGAACAATTACTCAGAAAAAGGGTATCAGCCTGATGGTTTAACAGTTTATATTAAGAAGCAATCAAACAGGAAGTATGATGTTATTATTGTTAATAAAGATAATAAGATAGTTTCTGCGATTGGAGGTACTAAAGAAAGTTTACCAAATCGTAGAACTGTGGTGACTATGCTTAACAACAATGGCGGTTTCAGCGGTATTGCATTAGATTAGGATGAATTTTATGAGTAAAATAAGTAATGATAATAACAATGTGTTGATAGAGCTTAGCCCGATATTATCAGATGACTTTGGTATACTGTGCAATCTAAAAGTAGAGTCAAAGCTATTAAATTTAGACTATAAAAATGTCAGTGAAAATGATCGATATATGACCCATGAAAATATAAGATATTTTAAAAAAGAAATTAAAAATCTAAATAATTTAGCCAAATTTAATGAAGATGATTTAATCCTTGCTATATATCCAATTGATATGTTTTTTACGATGGATGTATTCAAAATAGACGATGCTTTTTTATCAGTTAGCTTAAGATTGCCAGTTGGTGTTTACACTAACTCTAAGGTTGCAGGTTATAATATTGGATTGGATTTCCATGTAAGCCTAGAGTCATTAGCTTCGTTTTGTAGAGATTTTATATCAGAGTGCAATAATCTTTATGAACAATAGATTTTTTAAGCAAGCCTAGCGTGATTACAATGTAGTGAAACCACGTTACCATACTAAAATTAAATACCAATAAATAAAAGGCTGGGCTTTAAACCCAGCCTTTCTTTACTATCTAATTCATCAACTAACGGCAATACCGAAACCTACCAAACCACAGAAGAGCATCCATTTTGGGTAGATGGTAGTGGTTGGATACCAGCCTCTGCCTTAATAGCTGGAATGAAACTTATTGATAGAAACAATGATATATTGACCGTTGTTAGCCAAACCAAGCTAAATAAAACCGATACAGTATATAACTTTGAAGTCGATGAATTCCATACTTATCATATCGGTAAGTTTGGCGTTTGGGTGCATAATGCTTGTGTAAAGAGATTCGGTAATTTAAGTAATACTACAAATGATAGAATTCAACAGCTTGCTAAAGGCTATAATGATATTACTGTAGGTAACAGCGTTGTTAATCTTGAAAGGGTTGGTAATCGTAACAGAGGTGTAGATTTTGCGTGGTTATCAGCAGGAGGAAAAGTAATTAAAGATACTCCAGATATCAAAATTAGCTTACTACCTGATGGTTCAAAAGTGATTTCTCGTTTAAAAAGTAGTAGTGGTCATTCAACTATTGAGATTCAAAGTGCTACAGGTAAAGCACTAATAAAAATACGCTATTGATTTATAGGAGTTAAATATGAGAGAAGAATATAGTGAACCATGGTTTCCAAAAGATGAAAAAGTAAAGGAAATTTTTTTAAATACTAACAATGAAGACTTGAAAAAGGTTAGTGAGGTATTGAATAATGTTCAAACCTTTATTCCTATAATTAATCCAGTTTTTGCATTAGTTAAAAACTGGAAGATTGCATTAGTTTCTCCTGAAACTTTAAATGAAAATATTGAAGACTGGGATGAGTGTTTTTTTAGTAGGTTAGAAAATATAAAGAGTGAATTTAATGATCAAGAATTCTACTGGACATGTTTAAGTGATTTGGAAGACTTATCCCAAGAAACTTATTCCTACCAAAAATTTTATCCTTGTGGTGTAGCAAAAGCACCATTAACTTTAGATAACTATATTAGAGTTCGTTCATCGCTTCCTTACGTATGTACTGAAACGATTACATGTTTTAATTCAAACCTAGATGTTTTGGTTTATCAAGTATCTGGAGAATATATTCTTGTAGCAGCAGATAGTTTTTTATTAGAAAAACTATTCTTAGAAAGTCAGTATAAGGGATGGAACATATTGGATAGTGAAAAATTTTTCTACGGTGATTTAGATATCATATTAAGATTTGCTAAAGCTATTTATGAAAGAAGTAATATGATTTTTTAGGCGTATAATTCTTAATATATATAAACTTATAGTCAATATAAGGATATCAGTAGGTAGATAATAGCAATACCAAAACCTACCAAACCACAGAAGAGCATCCATTTTGGGTAGTGAGTGCAGGATGGCTACCTGCCAAAATGCTTCAAGCAGGAATGACGCTTGTTAACCGTGATAATGAGCAAAGGCTCAAAGTTGTTAGCCAAACCAAGCCGGATAAAACTGATACCGTATATAACTTTGAAGTCGATGAATTCCATACTTATCATATCGGTGAGTTTGGGGTTTGGGTGCATAATAGTTGTGCTGATAACGTCTTAAAAGGTTATAAAGGTCAAAAACTTAGCTATGGTTCTAATGTTATTACCATTGATAAGTCTGGTATAAAGCACATTTTAGAGCGTCATCATCCTAATTATTGGGATGGCTCTGTTAAAAATAGTCAAACATTCTTAGATAAATCAATGAGTGTTAATGATATAGAAAAGGGTATTAAATCTGTTTTAGGTCAAAATTCATCCCTTTTACGTTCAGGTAAGATAAATGGTCAGATTGAAGGCCTATATAATGGAAAAAAATACGTTTTAGGGTTGAGAGATGGAGTTGTAGGTCAGTTTTACCCCAAATAGGATAATGCTTCATGAGAATAAAAATCTATATTGAAATCGATAATGCAATAATCTCAGTCGATGAGATTGATAATAGAATTAAAAACACTCCGGATGACTGGTATTATTTATCAGGCTCTATTCAAATAGTAGATGAGCAAGGCAATATTCTTGTGTCTAGAGAGGATAAGACAGATATTATTCCACTAGTCTATGAGTTGTACTCATTGTTTTTATCCTTATTTGTTTATCTAGAAAGTGATTTTCACAACAGCTTGCCTCATGTTTTGTCAGGTAAGCTGTCTACCACTACCAGTTTGTATCATCCGAAGCTTAGTCAAGTTAGCTTTGCAAAGATGAATGACGTTTACTTTACATTTACTATGTTTTTTCTAAATAAAGAGATTAAGTATGTTAGTTTTGAATCTAAAGATTTTTATGAGCATTTAAAATCCGAATTTAGTCAGTTCTCTAATGTAATTAATATTTTGTACCCAAAGCTTAAAATAAGCATGTTGGATGAAATTGAAAATATTTTTAAACTCTACCTTAATCATTAAAATAATTGATTTTTTTTAGTTGATATTGATTTAAAGATATTCTTACCAACAGCTTACGTGCCTCCTTAGTTGATGCCTTTGCAGCTCAGACATTCACAGACTTCGTTAAAGATTTTGACAATGACGATTTAGCTAATAACTTAGCCCATAAGCTTGCGGCGGCTGGGGTGGGCTGTATTGCAGCAAGTGCTAAAAACCAAAGCTGTGATGCAGGGGCAATCGGTGCGGCTCTTCGTCTTGCATTGTGGCAAAGCGGTGCATTTTAATTCGTCCAGATAGTCAATTCCCATAACTACTATGATATAACTCATCAGCGGTTAGGTTATAAAGACGTTAAGCACGGCTTTTAAATCTTTATGACCTATTATCTTTGCTAAAATCTCGACAGGTAGCTTTTTAGTATTAACTAATCTACTAACTACTAACTAATAGGTAATAGTCTAAATCTTTAGATATTAAAAAACCCCTGCAACTCAGTGAGTTACAAGGGCTAAATCTTGGTAGGCGTAACTAGATTCGAACTAGCGACCTCCACCATGTCAAGGTGGCGCTCTAACCAACTGAGCTATACGCCTATAGAGGTTGAGTATTTTAGCAAGTTTTCGACGCTTTGCAAGTTTTTTTATAAAAATAAAGTGTTTATGTTTAGGTAATGATTTTAACGCCCTAGATGCAGATACTGCATATGACGCTCATATTGATTTAATATATCGACTAACACTTGCTCTTTGGTGTAGCCTACTAAATCATACTCCTGAGATCCTTCACCTAAAAATACTTCAGCACGATAATAGTATTCAGCCTGCTTGGTGGAGCTTGATAGCATAAAGCTGGGTCTTTCCGCTTTAACCAAATAGACGTCATAGACGAAATCATCTTCAGTGCCATGTCCAACTTTTAGGCTCAAGCCTTCAAAGCCTATTGAACCATCATGCTCAACCAGCTGTGTAGCAAGTCCGCCATTATTTAATTCAGACTGAACCTCTTGCATAGCAGGTAACACAGTATTGAGTAAGAATCCTTGTACTTGTTTTCTATTCGGGAAGCTGACGATACGTTGTAGCCTAGCTTTCCACGTTTTACCATTATTAAGGACACTTGCAGTTCCAACTGCACTAGCCTTACGCTTGTTACCCTCTTCTTTCAATGACTTCCACATCGCTATCATATAAAGTACCAAGATAACTGAGAATGGCAATCCTGCTATTACTGAAACGGATTGTAGAGAAGTAAACCCACCCGCAAATAATAAACCTAGTGTAATTAACCCTGTAGCAGCTGCCCAAAAAAGTCGCAACCAAACGGGTGCATCCGCATCATTGGCCAGACCTCTTGAGCTTAAGTTAGATAAAACCAAAGCACCTGAATCCGCTGAGGTCACAAAGAATACTAACCCAATAATAACGCCGGCAAAAGATAAAATATCGCTAAATGGAAAGTACTCAAATAATGCAAATAATCCCATAGGCGCATTATTAACCGCAATTTCACCAAGTTCAGTTGCGCCATTATTGACCAAATCAATCGCTGAGTTACCGAAGATAGAGAACCAAGCGAAAATAAAGCCTAACGGAATAAACATTACCCCAAATACAAATTCTCGCAGCGTCCGTCCACGACTAATACGCGCAATAAACAATCCAACAAAGGGCGCCCAAGCGACCCACCATGCCCAAAAGAAGATGGTCCACCATGATTTCCATTCTGCACCTGCATCACCTTCATAAGCGTAAACATCAAAGGTTTTAGCCACCACAGTTTGGAAATAATCGCCTATGTTTTGAGTAAACGCATTTAATAAATATACCGTATTACCCATAAACAAAATAGCAAGTAATAACAGTAACGCCGTTATCATATTGAACTCAGACAATCGGCGTACACCGCGCTCAACCCCCGTCATCGCAGATAACCCTGCCACGATAATGACTGAAATAATAATGAGACTTTGTACTGTTTTACTATCGGCAATACCAAATACGTGCGTCAAACCCGCATTAGCCTGTAGAACCCCGATACCTAAACTGGTGGCAATACCCATTAAGGTACACACCACACCGAAGGTATCGACGCCATCGCCTAGCCAGCCTTTGACCAACTTTTCACCAAATATGGGGGTCAGAGCAGAGCGCAAGGCCAAAGGCATATTCTTACGATAGGCAAAATAGGCTAAGGTCATACCAATTAACGCATAGATACCCCAACCATGTAGCCCCCAATGTAGGAAGGTCTGAGGTAATGCCTGACGCATGGCTTCAGCACTTTCAGGCGTTAACCCACTATGAGGCGTCAGATAATGCATTAAGGGTTCTGATGCGCCAAAAAAAAGCAGGTCAATACCAATACCTGCTGAGAATAGCATAGCGGCCCACGTCAGAAATGGAAACTGAGCCTTCTCATGGTCTTGACCTAGCTTGATATCGCCATAGCGTGACAGGCCAACGAATAGGGAAAATATACTATATGCAGCGATGACGAGCATGTAATACCAGCCTAGGCTATTAGATACCCAGCTCATACTGGCGCTTAATAAACTTTCACTATACGTAGGAAAAGAAATTGTCCAAATGATAAGTAGAATCGAGATAATCGCAGAACCAATAAAGACGGTCTTATTTAAACTTAAGACCTCTTTATGATTGGTCAAATCCTTTGAAGGAGAGCTATTCATGAAAGACCTCAGTTATGATTATAGGACTGACGCAGAATTAAAATGTACAGCAACTGGGGCTTATTTATTTGCACTGTCTGAAAGGTGGAGACAGACGTTTAATAAATAACCCCAATTACATTTGTTTTAAGAGCTTAGATACAGCTATTTGCGTCAGTCCTATACTATTTTAATCTGTTAATAAAAAAAGGGTGTTAGCTTTTCCACTATATAAAACATAAAACCTATTTGACCAGTAGAAAAGCAATACCATTCGCTAGCATTCAATCCGTTTTAAAAAAGCGATGTTTAAGCAAACGCCTACCAGTTTAAAAGTTGAGCGTTATGCAAGGTTTGGCTCAAAATGACGTAGAGGCTCGCCTCGTATAGGAGCGTCATTAGCCACATAATAGTCGGCAGTTGATCGTGGTAGCTTTCTACCCCGCATTTTATCGGCTATTTTTTCCGCCATCATAATAGTTGTGGCATTTAAGTTGCCGCTAATAATGTTTGGCATAATTGACGCATCAACAACACGCAGCCCTTGCATACCATGCACCAAGCCCTCCTCATTTACCACAGATTGCTCATGATAGCCCATTGCACAAGTACATGAAGGGTGATAGGCCGTTTCACCATGCTCACGCACGTAATCATCTAACTGCTGATCTGTTATCAAATCGTCGGTCGGAGATATTGCCTTACCACGATAAGGATCCAATGCGGGTTGATTAATAATCTCACGAGTAATACGAATGGCTGCTCTAAACTCTCGCCAGTCCTGTTCAGTCGACATATAATTAAATAAGATGCTTGGATGCTCATTTGGATCACGTGATGTTAACTTCACACGACCACGGCTTGGCGAGCGTAACGAGCCCACATGAGCTTGGAAGCTATGATTATCAATGGCATTGCGTCCATCATAACGTACTGCTAATGGCAAAAAGTGATACTGAATATTGGGGTGGGTGAACTCTTCATGCGTTCGGATAAAGCCGCCACCTTCAAAATGATTAGTAGCCCCAAGACCCGTTCCCATAAATAGCCACTCAGCGCCGATGGCAGGCTTATTCCACCATTTATTTGCTGGTGCAATAGACACAGGCTGGGTACATTCGTACTGCATATAGATCTCTAAATGATCTTGCAGGTTATTACCCACACCGGGTAAGTCTAATACCACAGGAATATCCAACTCTTGTAGCCACTTTGCTGGACCAATGCCTGATCGTTGTAATAATTGCGGTGATCCAATGGCTCCAGATGACACGATGACTTCACGACTGGCTCGAAACTGTTTCGGTTGTCCTTGATGTTCAACTTTTACGCCAACTGCTCTTTTTCCCTCAAAAAGAATAACGTCTGTCAATGCGCCAGTTAGAATAGTAATATTGCTACGTGGCTTGGCTTTATCCAAATAACCTCGTGCCGTTGATGCACGTCGACCATTTGGGGTAACGAACCTATCCATCGGACCAAAGCCTTCTTGTTGATAGCCATTTAAGTCGTCAGTGCGAGGGTAACCAGCTTGTACACCTGCCTCTATCATCGCTTCATATAAAGGATTCACATTAGGCTTAGATGTCGTTACTTCAACGGGTCCTCCGACTCCATGATAGTTGTTTTCCCCGGCATCACGATTTTCACATTTTTTGAAGTAAGGAAGACAGTCTAGGTATGTCCAATCCTCCAAACCTTTGATCTTTGACCAATCATCGAAGTCCAGCGCATTACCTCGTATATAGCACATGCCGTTAATGAGTGAGGATCCGCCAAGTCCCTTACCGCGTCCGCAGTCCATGATCCTATTATTCATATAAGGTTCAGGGTCTGTTTTGTAGCCCCAGTTATACGTTGTACCTTGTAGCGGCATCGCTAATGCCGCTGGCATTTGCGTCCGAAAATCCAAACGATGATCGGGACGCCCCGCCTCCAGTAACAATACTGATATGTCTGCATCTTCCGTCAACCGAGTTGCCAATACATTTCCTGCCGAGCCTGCACCAACGATAATATAATCAAATTCTGATTTAGTGGTTGTCATAACGCTGTCCTTTTAAAGCTGCTCATAGAGCTACATACGCAGCTTAGTGAGCAGATTAAATAATTGTTTTAACTTCTTATACAACTTATTTAAAATACAGACTCAAATTTACCCAGTTCAATTTGCACCGACTTAGTTTGGGTATAATGTTTAAGCGTTTGAATACCATTTTCGCGACCAACTCCAGAGTGCTTGTAGCCACCTACAGGCATTTGTGCAGGTGATTCACCCCACGTATTGATCCAACAAATACCTGCTTCGATCTGACCAATTACTCGATGAGCTCGGGTTAAGTCTTTCGTAACAATACCAGCTGCTAAGCCGTAAGTAGTATCATTCGCACGGCGTATCGCTTCTTCTTCAGTGTCGTAGCTTAAAATAGACATGACTGGACCAAAGATTTCTTCCCGTACGATACGCATGTCATCAGTACAATCAGTAAATACCGTTGGAGCAATGTACGCGCCTTTGGCAAAGTCGCCATTCGTTACACGCTCCCCACCACACAATAGCCTCGCGTTACTCGCTTTACCGTCTTCAATGTAGCTGAGTACATTATCCATATGCTTAAAGCTCACCATAGGGCCCATCGTCACACTCTCATCCATAGGATCGCCAAGTTTAATGCGACCGACACGCTCAACAATAGCCTGTTCAAATTTGGCTTTTAGAGAATGTGGAATAAAGACACGGGTACCATTAGTGCATACTTGGCCTGAGCTATAAAAATTAGCCATCATAGCGATATCCGCAGCCATATCAATATCTGCATCATCAAATACAATCAAAGGCGATTTACCACCAAGCTCCATGGTAATGTCTTTTAAGGAAGAAGATGCTGCGGCCTCCATCACTTTTTTACCCGTATCAACGCCGCCAGTGAAAGATACTTTTGCGATATCAGGATGATTAGTAAGCGCACTGCCCACTTCATAATTTCCCTGAACGACATTAAACACACCGTCAGGTAACCCGGCTTCTGAATAAATTTCAGCCAGTTTCAATGCAGATAAAGGCGTGACTTCTGAGGGTTTAAAAATCATGGCATTTCCCGCAGCCAAAGCAGGTGCTGACTTCCACATGGCGATCTGGATAGGGTAGTTCCATGCACCGATACCTGCCACCACCCCTAATGGCTCTTCACGAGTGTAGATAAAACTGGACTCACGAAGAGGAATTTGACGACCTTCTAATGCTGGCGCTAATCCCGCATAATACTCAACGACATCTGCCCCCGTCACGATGTCAACGTATTTGGTCTCAGAAATACCCTTACCAGTCTCTTGAGTTTCTAAAACGGCAAGCTCATCATTGCGTTCCCGTAATATATCTACCGCTTTCAATAGTATACGACTGCGCTCAATTGGCGTCATACTGGCCCAAACCTTTTGCCCTTTTTGGGCAGCTTTTACCGCCTGATCCACTTGTTCGCTAGTCGTTTGTTGAATCTTAGCGATAACCTCTCCCGTTGCTGGATTGATGGTATCGAATGTCTTAAGCGACTCATCTACTGTTAAGTAGCTGCCATTAATGTACGCTGTTTGAACCTTTGTAAAGTTAGTAGTATTGTTATTTTTTTGAGAAGAAGTCATAAATACCCTTTAAAGATAAAAAATTGAAATGAAAAAAAACTATCCTAAATATAAGTATTCTTACCCTTAAATACTGTAAATGTGCTACTGAAGTATGGTGCAATGAGGAGACTTAATCCGAAACTATTTAACCTGTCAGTACTGGGAATAATTGATTCTTTACGGATGTACTCTTTGTACAGCAAAACGTTAAGTGGTATTAGTTTGTAGCATTAAATACCTTGATAAAGACTGTAGGACTAATCAATATGACTAGTTGGATGTACTGCGTTAATGTCCGTAACTATATCTCAAGAGCCATATCTCAAAGAATATAACCATTAACAGATTTTTAAAGATTGTTTTTTAAAAGACAGCTACCTTACAAAATGTAAAATTTTAAAAGTCACATCTGCACGGTTTAACGAAAATATATTAAGTTAAAATTAAATAGGATGACGTTTTTCTTAAAAAACTGAAGATATATTATAACAAGTTTACATTGATAATATCCAATGAACTATTTATAAAACTCAATTAGCAACAGGCGTTATACAGCCTTCTTCTACCTCGATTAACTAGCGTTCTGGCTGTTCCTATCTATTAACAAAGTGCACGTTATGCCTATATTTTATTACATACATCTCATGTACTACCCTTCATAATATATTTTATACAACACTTACTTGAAACTGCCTTTATACGTTAAAACCTTTGTATATTAAAAAGGTCATTAAGGTTAATGCTATAAAAGAATAGGAGCTATTAATGTCACATAAAATCATAGATTTAGGTTCAGGATTCTGGAACATACGTGGGTCATTCAAAATAGGGGGGCTATTAGATATTGGCACTCATTGCTCACTGGTAAAATTAAATTCAGGCAAGTTTATTTTTCTTGATAGCTATACGCTAGAGGGTAATGTGCGTGCTAAAGTAATGACACTAACCAATAACGGAGAAAAGGTTGAAGCTATATTAAATCTTCATCCTTTTCACACGGTACACTGTGCGCAGATGGCAAAAGACTTCCCAAACGCTGTGAACTATGGGAGTAGTCGTCATCATATGAGAGTACCCGAAGTACAGTGGGAGAATGATTTTGTTGAAAGTGAAGCGGTGGCAAAGCGTTATCCTGAACTTGAGTTTTCTATCTGTCAAGGTATTCACTACATTCATCCCAACGAGATGATCCATGCTGGTTCATTACTGGCTTATCATTCAGCCAGCAAAAGCGTGCACGTCGATGATACTTTAATGACCCCGCCGGCGAAATTTCTGAAAGCAATTATGCCCTCGCTAATGATACATCCTACTACCAAACAGGCTTTAAAAGATGAGCCTAATGCGGGTCAGCAATATTGCGACTGGCTAGAGAGCCTTGCACATGAATGGTGTGATACTCGCAATTTCTGTGCAGCACACTCAGATGTGGTTAACTTTAAAGAGGGAGAGTTTAAATCATCCTTACTCAAAACAGTCGACAAAGCCCGCTCAAAACTTAAAAAGGGTTGATAGCTTAACCTGCTTTGATTTTATAGCATCTATTATAAGGAGGCATTGACGCTTACTATTGTCTGCCTATTGTTAAATTATTGCATTAAAGTGCTTAATTAAACGTCTACGATATCATTTTTGCGAGCCATACTATCGTATCGCTTGTGCTGAACTTCCTGATCATAAATTTAAATTGGCTTGACTCTTTATTGAGTTATTGAAGAGATGTGTTTAATTGTTAGCACAGTCTATGATTGTTTTATTTATAGTAGTGACAGCCTTGCCCTAAGTGTTGCAATACTCTTAAGTTATAAAGCCATTTTATGCTTCTTTTTTATGGTTATTTTTTACGGTTCTTTGATTCATTAAGGTAGATAAAATATTCCAATTATTTTTTGAATAGATGAATAAGTTATCGCTATTTTGGCATAAGTAAATAATATTCAGATGTTAAGTAATCGCTAAGCTCATCTATTAAGCCCATCTATATAGTGCCTCACACTTATTATATGTTATTTAATTCCAGACAAAATTAACCATAAGTGAATACTATTCATCTTATATTGAATAACCTGATTTTAATTCAATAATAAACTCTATTATGATTACTCCATCAAAAGAACTCATTTTATCACTAGATAGTGAATATGATTAATGGAGTAGGTTATGAGTAGCAATTCGGGCGCCAAAGCAACGCTGATTAATGACACTTTACATCATGTACCGAGCCATATTTTAGGCTATCCACGTATTGGTAACAAACGTCAAACCAAATTTGCACTTGAGCATTATTGGAAAGGCAAAAAAGATAAAGCCGCAACTCGAGACACACTTTATCAGGTGTTTACAGATAATATCCAAGAGCAAATTGATGCTGACCTTGACATCATTACGACGGGAGATTTTGCTCATTACGATTTAGTACTAACTCAAGCGGTTGCCTTTGGTGTTTGCCCGCCACGTTTTGAAGGTGCTGAAACCCTAGAGCCTTTTGATCGTCAGTTTTATTTTGCTCGTGGACGTGACCATACTAAGCAGTTTGAAGATACCGCTGCTTGGCAAATGACCAAGTGGTTCGACACAAACTATCATTATTTAGTGCCTGAACTCGGTGCAGACGAATCATTCTCAAATATTGATTTTAGCGAAATCTTTAAGCAAGTTGAAGACGCGCAGGCAGTCTTAGAAAAAAACAATCAAAGCGATAAGTCATTAAAAGTAGTATTGGTTGGTCCAGTAAGCTTTTTATATCTGGCGTCATCACAGCTTGAGAATAAGGTAGAGCATTTAGAAAACCTACTGCCCGTATATGCTAAATTGTTAAACGAGTTGGGCAAACGTGGTGTGGATTGGGTGCAAATGGATGAGCCAATTTTAGCGTTAGATTTGGATGCTAAATGGCAGCAAGCATTTGAACGTGCTTATAATGGGCTACAACAGACTCCGCCACAGCTCATTGTTGCCTGTTATTTTGATACGTTAGGTAATAATTGTAATATTGCATGTAACCTACCTATTAGTGGTTTACATATCGACTTAACGCGTAGTGCTCGCCCTAAGCAGTATGTATTGCAAGTGATTGATCACTTGCCGATACATAAAATATTATCATTAGGTGTGGTAGATGGTCGTAGCGTTTGGACGACTGATATTGCTAAATACCAAAACATCTTAGTTGAAGCTAATGAGCGTTTGAATAGTAAGAAAATAGTTGAGCATGACCGTCTTTGGGTAGGTACTGGCTCATCACTATTGCATCTTCCCGTTGATATAGATTTTGAAGAAGTACCTAGCGAGCTTGCAGGAAAACTTGCTTTTGCGAAACAAAAGCTCAAAGAGGTAGTGACTTGTGCTCAAATTGCATCAGGTACCGCAGCTGATGGTGAGTCAGTAACACATACCATTAACTTAACACCGCTAAGTGAAGGGGCACAGTCTCGACAGGGCGAATTTAAAGAGCGTTATACCACTCAGCAAGAGGCACTAAAATTACCTTTATTACCAACCACAACCATTGGTTCATTTCCGCAAACCAGTGAGATTCGCCGAGCACGTCGCCAATGGAATAAAGGTGAGATCGGTAACAGCGAATATCAAACTCTTATTAAGCAGGAAATTGAACGCTGTGTGACTCAGCAAGAGAATCTCGGTCTCGATGTACTGGTTCATGGGGAGGCAGAGCGTACTGACATGGTTGAATATTTTGCTCAATATCTGGATGGGTTTTGGTTAAGCCAAAATGGCTGGGTGCAGAGTTATGGTACGCGTTGCGTTCGTCCGCCTATTGTCGTGGGTAATATTAGCCGTCCAAGTGCGATGACAGTAGAATGGACAACCTACGCTCAAAGCGTAACAGATAAGCCAATGAAGGGCATGCTGACCGGTCCTGTAACTATTTTAAACTGGTCATTTGCACCAAGTGATGTGGAAACACGTGATATTCTACGCTTGCAGATAGCCGAAGCCATTAATCAAGAAGTGAATGATTTACAGCAAGCCGGTATCAAAATTATTCAAATTGATGAGCCTGCATTTAGAGAAGGTTTGCCCCTTAAGACGGCCGACCAGTCACATTATTGGAAGGAGGCGGTAAACGCTTTTAAGCATTCTGCCAGTAGTGCAAAAGCTGAAACACAGATCCATACCCACATGTGTTATTCAAGCTTCCATGATTGCTTGCATCACATTCAAGAGATGGATGCAGACGTCATTACCATTGAAACGGCACGTTCAGGATTACAATTGTTAGATGCTTTTAAGTCTACTGAGTCAGGAAAAGAGGGGGGATATCGAAACGCTATTGGACCAGGTGTCTATGATATTCATAGCCCACGCGCGCCAAAAGCTGAGGCAATGGCGGTGGTAATTGAAGAAGCTAAGCAATACATTCCTATTGAGCGTTTATGGATAAACCCAGATTGTGGTCTAAAAACCCGCAATTGGGATGAAGTAAATGAGCAGCTCAGCAACATGGTTGAAATGACTAAGGCTGTTCGTCAAAAGTATGTCGCGTGATTTATAAGCAAATAATATAGGTTAGGGTCTGTTGAACATTCAAATGTGGAACTGGCGGAGGCGATTTTTTAGGCAATATGCAGGGAGATTTTTGACGCTTAGTCATTCTAAGTTAGAAAATTTCGCAATATATTGGCAAAAAATAGCCTTGCCCCACAGGGCTGATGCTAAAATTGCCCCAAACGTTGTTATAAACCTAGCTAAGGTCTAGACATTATCGTCGGTTTACACCTAGTTTGGAACAATTTTAGCTATCAGCAGTCCTAATATTTGAATGTTCAACAGACCCTAATAATATAAATAAATACCAATCAGTCATTAATATAATTCTTTAAACCCTACTCAATTGATTGTGTTAGGGTTTTTTTATATTTACGAATAATGTAGGTTGATTGCTACCTATCTGAATGTCAGGCATAATTTTATTCGTTAATGGTTTCAGGGATGAAACGTTAGTGATTTGAATGCCATTTTTATATAGATGGGTAAAACCATAGGTTTTAATATTGTCCGCTTTGCGCCAATGGTATTTGACTTTTCAGCCGCTTAATAGACTCCCTGTCAGTTCTCAAAAACCTCTTAACTGAACTTAGATTCAAGTCAATTTGATAACCCTAAAACGTAAGGATACAGTACATGGGCATGTTCGATTATAAAAACTATTCAAGTGATGAGTCCAAGAAGTTAGTGGACGATGCAAATCGCCTATCATCATATACCAATACCTCAAGTTTCTTAGGCTTCATTCCAGCTGATGAGGTGCTAAATACGCTAGATGATATCACTGGCGACTTATTTCCTAGTGATACAAATATTGGAATTCCCGATGGATGGCGCGAGCTATCTCCCAGTGATTTAGGGGTAAGTGATGATTTGCTGGATAAATCCGGCTACTTTACAATTGAAAGCCTCTATACCGGCACTACGGTAGAGGGTCCTCAAGCTAAAATTTTCGGTCAATATGATGATTCTGGTAAATTAATACGCATAAACATAAATATATCGGGTACGAATGATTTGGCTGATGTATTCGATTATTTCAATCTAAATACCCGTGAAGGTAAAGAGCTGTTTGAACCCATTTTAAAAATTGTAAAAGATTATGCTTTAGAGAATGGGTTAACCGGCAGTGATGTACTTATTAGTGGTTACAGCCTTGGGGCTGGGGTAACTAACGTTATTGCTGCAGAGCGCTTGGTGCTGTCTGAGGGTTTCTTTGCTGATTCTGATTATATGGCCTTTGCCGTTCCTACTTTGTATGATAACCCAGATGTGGTTTTTAACTATGGCTATGAAAACGACGTCGTTCATCGAGTTGCAGGCGATGCGCCAGATTTTTTATCTGCTGTTCAAGCTGCTGATTTTGGCTTAGTTAACCCTGATAAAGCCTATGAGAGTTCAACAGATAATATCGTCCTATTTAATGATGTATATGCCTCTGCCCTTTGGGATGTCAGCTTATTTTCATTATTGAACATTCCAGTCGGCTGGTATGCACATATTAATGGATTCACGACAGATGCGATAACCCGCATTGCTGAGTCTACTTTTTATGATTATACCCAAAAAGACAGTACCGTGATTGTGGCTGACTTGACAGAAGTGCGTCGTGGCACAACTTGGGTCGAGGATGATGCGGCACATACGTCAAGTCACTTTGGTAGTGCTGCATTCCTAATTGGAAGTAAATATGGTGATTTGATTGCAGGCGGAAGTAACTTTGATTATATTGACGCTGGGTTAGGCAATGATACGATCAAAGCCGGCGTGGGCGTCGATCATGTGGATGGCGGTCAAGGGAGTGATGAAATTCGTATAGCTGGGCGTAGTAAAGACTGGAATGTCTTCAAAATGGAAGACGATACCTTGTTCTTCGTTGATAAAGATGAGTATAACCTTGTCGAGGCAGAGAATGTAGAGTCGGTTAGTTTTGATCGAGAGCTGATGAGCCACGACTATAACTATACCATCGGCGAGACAGCATTAGAGAATACCCAGCCCATCCGTAAATGGTTTAGCAAATATGACATCGAGCTTGCAGATCATATTGAAGGCAGTGACGATGATGATACACTTACCGGCGAAATAGTATTTGCTCGTGAGGGTAATGACAGCGTTAATGGAACCAATAGTAGTGATATTCTACATGCTGGTCGCGGCGATGACTTTATTATTGCCTTTGGCGGTGATGATCGTGTCTATGGTGGGCTAGGCGATGATATATTAGATGGGGGGGAGGGAAATGATACCTTGGTCGGGGGAATAGGGAATGATACTTTCATTATAAATGCCAATGCAGGATCTGATCTCATTGTCGATTTTAATAATGATGTTGGCTATCGAGATATCCTACAATTTTCATCCGACTTATTTAATGATGTTATCCAACTAGCGGCGCAAACCAGTCAAGACGGTGCCGATGTATCCGTTGCTTTAGGTAACGAAAGCTATCTTACTGTACAAAACTGCTTATTGGATGATGTACTAAGTTGTTCGATAGTCATTTAGGTAGATAGCAAGTTAGGTAGATAGTCAGGTTGATAGTCATTTAGCTCTATAACACAGAGCAGGTTCGATTTATTGCTAAATTTCAGGCTTCTATTTTAGGCTTGTACTTATTGAGTCAATAGTTTGAGCTTAATTATTTGAGAGTAATACATAACCTCAGCATACCAATGCTGAGGTTTTTTAGTGTGCTGTTGGTTGTTAGTGCGCTGTTGGTGTGTTGAACATTCCAATATTCAAACATGCCACTGTCTATATGTATTTTTAGGTTCAGCAGTCCTAATTTTTGTACGTTCAACTGATCCTAATCTTTTGAGCTATCTTTTGAGCTATCTTATGGATTATCTTTGGGCTTAGTTTTTTGGTCAGTGGGATTCATAGCCATGGCGGAGCTATTAAACGCAAACCCTTTATTGCTGAATGTACCAATCATGATGGTTTCTATCAACGGTTGAATATCCGTTGAGTTACTTTCAATATCAAGTACAAAGTTTGCACCAGCACCGCCAGTATCATCTAACTTTTCAACAATATAGTTCAAAGTTCCCATAGGAGGCAATTCTATAGAGTTGTTCAAATAATGGCGCACAAAATCGCCCTTGGTGTTGTAATAGTCAATTTTGGTAACATAAAAGCTATCATTCAGGCTAGTGTTACGGATACTAAGCGTTGCAGAGAGCATCACTTTGGGGTTATCTTCATCCACATAAATATTAGAATAGACGGGCACATAAAACTGTTGTTGATATGGCATATCTTTGGAGATAACATCTTCTGTTTCAAGAGCTTCGAGAGGACTTTTATTCTCTTCACTATAGACAATATTAGGATCAACTTTGGATTTATCACAGCCCGTTAATCCTATATTTAACAAGAGTAACAAACCAAACATTAAAGATGTTTTCATACGTTATCTCCGCGAATAGATAAAAAGTGATGATGCTTTGACTAAGCCTAACTGTTGGAGAAAATTTAACCCACTAGCACATTGGTTTCTGGATAATGTATTCGAGTAGCCTTTGGCATCGCAATCAGAAAAGCGAGGGTTAACGGGCCTACACGCCCAGCATACATCATAAACATTATCACAATTTGCCCCAGCTCATCTAGCTGTGTGGTCAAACCTCGAGATAGACCCACTGTGCTCAGCGCTGACACCACCTCAAACAACACATCTTCTAAGGGATGTTCTGTTTCTATAATTGCCAAAATAAATACACTAAGAAAGATAAGCAACATAGTAATACTAAATAAGGCCAATGACTTTCGAACTTGGCGCTCAGGAATACGTCTTTCAAAAATAGTGACATGGTCACGTTGTCTCAAATAAGCCCAAGTGGTTAAAAGTAGAATTATAAACGTGCCCAATTTGACACCACTGGCGGTAGACAATGAACCACCGCCAATAAACATTAAAAACATAGTCAATAGCGTACTGGCATCTGTGAGCTGATCAATAGGTATGGTATTAAACCCTGCTGTTCTCGGAGTAATTGCCTGAAACCATGCGGCTGTTATCTGGTCACTCAAGCTTAACATGCCTAGAGTATTAACGTTATTATGCTCAAATAACCAATATAAAATGAAAGCAATAATATTAAGTAATACCGTGGCCACTATTACCAGTTTAGTATTGACGTTAAATTTTTGCCACCGCCGTTTATCTATTATGTCTTTCAAGACAAGAAAGCCAAGTCCACCCATAGTAATTAAACTGGTTATAATGATGTTAATACCGGTATGTCCCACATAAGGAGTCAAGCTTTCACTGGTCAAGGCGAATCCAGCGTTATTAAAAGCAGATATGGTATAAAAGAAACCATGATACATTGCTTCAAACCAAGGCATTTCTTGCGAAAAAAGCAAGGTAAGACCGACAAAACCTAAAGCCTCAATAATAAATGAAATCGATACCACATATTTTGCCGTGGATATGATGTCGGTAAAACTGGTGCCACCTAACGCTTCACGGGCAATCTTTTGTCCAGTAATATTTAACCTGCGCTGCAAACTAAAAAAAGCAAGCACGGCAAACGTCATAAAGCCTAACCCGCCAAGCTGAATGAGTATGGCAATGACCACTTGTCCAAATCTGGTATAGTTAGCTGTATCCACAACTGCAAGCCCTGTAACTGTCACAGCTGAGGTTGCCGTAAAGGCGGCATCTAAAACAGTAATAGGATCATGGGTTGCTAATGGGAGTTTTAACAGACTGCTACCCAAAGCAATCAAAAACAAAAAACCAATGGCCAATATCATTGGTGGAGACGATAATAATTGCGTTGATTTGTTTGGCATTTTAAATACCTTTATTTATACCTTTGAAGGTCTACATATACTATTTAGAAAAACATAATAAAGCCCAAAATCTAATTTTTAGTAGCTGATTAGCCGCTATTTATCCGTCCCAAATGTCCAGCCCTCAACTCGCCTTTAATACCCAACTTGAAAGTGCTTAGCTAAAGCTTTTAAAGGTTTCATTAATCCGCTAAATACAAGTTTATCAGCAGGCTGCAACAGCGTATCCTCATCAAAGTCACGTATGATTTCGCCATTTCTTACAACGATCAATAAGGAGGTATTAACATGTTTACGCTGCACATCCCCCACCTTTTGTGATTGCCAGTTTCGTGGCACGTCAATGCGAATAATAAACTCATCATTACCCAGTGATAAATACTGTTTAACCAATGGATAGTTCATCGCTTGGGCAATACGAATGCCCATATCCTGCTCAGGATGGATGATGTTTTTGACCCCAATGCTTTCCAAAATAGTATGGTGAGCATCGGTTTTGGCCTTAACCCACAGATTCTTTACCTTTAGATTAATCAAGTTTAAAGCGCACAGTAAACTGGCCTCAAGATCATCGCCTATGCTGACTAACACACCATCAAGCTGGGTTAAATTCAGCTCGTTAATAACCTCTTGATTGGTGGCATCTGCGATGACAGAATGACTTAAAATATTACTGACCTTATCAATTTCTTGTTCATCTAAATCGATTCCAATGACCTCATTGCCTTGGTTTTGAAGCTCTATGGCACATGTACGTCCAAAAGCCCCCAGTCCTATCACCGCAAATTGCATAATTTACCTCTTCAGAATTTAGTTAGTGCAAATGTCATTTTCAAAAGTACAGCACTTTTGACTGTTTAAAACCAATAAAACGTCGAAAATAAAACATAGAAAAAGTGTTAATTCTATAATTATACCGCAATTAAAATACGTAATATTGTCGTTATATTGAATACAAAGCGTTAACACTGGGTATCAGGTTTGAAGCATTTGAGTGAGTTCGATACGGTTGATAGACCTAGAAGCATTTGAGGGAGAGGCGTGAAGGGTTTAAATTGCAGTCGATTAGGAGCTGTATAGAGTTGTATAGCGTTGTATAGTCCCTGGTATTCGGTGGGTATTGTTGGAGTATGATTAAGGTTATTTGTTTTATATAGGTACGAAGTCTTTTAGGAGTTAAGTTTTGACGTTTACCTGCAAGAAGTGCGTGCTCAATGACTGTAACGTGCTCAATGACTATAAGAAGACAAGCGCTTGCTTTTGTGCGAGGGACGAGCACCGAGCTAATCTATTAAAAAGAGACTACCTATGACCCGCATATTTCTCCCTTTTATAAATGTAACGATGTTGAGGCCAGTCTTTTTGTTTTTAGCTCTTAATCTTTGAGTTTTTAAGGCTAGCAAACTTTAATACCCACAAAAAATGAACTGCCCACAAAACCCCGCATAAAAAAAGAACCCCAATCGAGGTTCTTTTTCGCATTGAACTAAACTTCAAACTGGATATCGAAGCTAATTCAACTAAAATGCTAAGCCAACTAAAACGCTAAATGAGCAAAAAACTAACCACTCACTTTAGCAATCACTTCATCGCGGGTTAATAGCTGTTTTTCACTATCACGGCGATCCACGTATTCGTATTTATCTTCGGCACGATTGTCTGCAAGGTTACGGTCAGACACCACAATACGATGTGGAATACCAATGAGTTCAAGGTCAGCAAATTTAACACCAGGGCGCTCGTTACGGTCATCCAAAATCACGTTAAGCCCTTTCGCTTTTAGCTCCTCGTATAGGGCTTCGGCAGTATTCATAACCGTGTCTTCTTTTGATTTCATCGGTACGATGGCAATATCAAACGGTGCAATTGAGTCTTTAAGCTCCGGGGTTTTGGTCCAGATAATGCCGTTGTCATCATGGCTTTGCTCAATCATCGCAGCGATGATACGGCTCACACCGATACCATAGCAGCCCATCATCAAGGTTTCAGGCTTACCTGTTTCGCCAGATACGGTGCAGTTTAAGGCCTTTGAGTACTTATCGCCCAATTGGAAGATATGCCCCACCTCAATACCACGCTTAATGCTCAGTGTGCCTTTGCCATCAGGGGAGGGGTCGCCTTCAACGACGTTACGGATATCAACGACATCGGTAATGGTGGCATCACGATCCCAGTTCATGCCAGTAGTATGCATGTCATACTCGTTAGCACCGGATACAAAATCGCTCATGGCAGCCGCGGCACGGTCAACATACACTGGCATATCTAAATCGACACCAATATAGCCTTTTTTCAGCCCTGCTTGTTGCATTTCTTCTTCAGTAGCAAAGGTTAGTGGTGTATCAACCTCTTCGATTTTCTCTGCTTTAATCTCGTTTAATGTGTGGTCGCCACGCACCACCAACGCTACTAGTTGAGCATCGCCCTCGCTGCCATCATCATTGATATGATGACCTTTAACGATGAGTGTTTTTACCGTTTTTGATAAGGGGATATCAAGGAACTCTGCCAATGCTTCATTGGTTGTGACTTTAGGGGTGCTAACATTTTTGCGCGCCTCAGAGGGAGCAGGGCGTTTATCATGACAAACGGCTTCGGCGAGCTCAACGTTAGCGGCAAAGTCAGAGCCATTAGAGAAGGCAATAGCATCTTCGCCACTGTCTGCCAACACATGAAACTCATGCGAGGCAGACCCTCCAATAGAGCCAGTGTCAGCTAATACCGCACGAAAGTTTAAGCCCAAACGGTTAAAGATACGGGTATAAGCAGCGTACATATCTTCATAAGTTTGCGCCAATGATGCTTGATTGATATGAAACGAATAGGCATCTTTCATAGTAAATTCGCGGGCACGCATGATACCAAAGCGTGGGCGAATCTCATCACGGAATTTACTTTGAATTTGGAAGAACGTAATGGGTAACTGTTTATAACTGCGTAGCTCGCCACGTGCTAAGTCAGTGATGACTTCTTCATGAGTCGGGCCAAGCACAAAGTCGCGATTATGACGATCGGTAAAACGCAATAACTCAGGGCCATAATCTTCAAAACGTCCAGATTCTTGCCATAATTCTGCCGGCTGAGTCATTGGCATCAGCACTTCTTGTGCTCCGATGTTTTGCATTTCTTCACGGACAATCTTTTCAACTTTTTGTAAAACCCTAAGCCCCATAGGCAACCAAACATATAGCCCTGAGGCAAGCTTACGAATCAGTCCAGCTCTTACCATCAATTGGCTTGATACAATATCAGCATCGCTTGGGGTTTCTTTTAGTGTGGCAAATAAAAATTGACTGGCTCTCATAACAGACTCAACTTAACTGAATAAATACTAAATAAATGATGAATGTAAATGGTTAAATATTATAAATACCACTGATGTTGGCGCATAATTTTCGCTAAAATATAAATATATGCAAATTTATTGCTTCAAGGCTTAAATAATAGCGCTCAATCCACCTATGTTAGGTAAAGTCGCGCTTTGACGCAATACTTTTCTGATTTCTTATTGAATTGTTGACCAGAGGTTCAATTTGTCTTAGCTAATTCGACAAAAAAAGCTTGTTATTCAGCCCACTGCCATCATTAATAAGATATGGCTTAATACAAAACAGTATACAAAGCAGTATGCAACTTTAAACTGTCCCAAATCGCTTAAACGAAACAGGTGTGCCTCTATGATTAACCCTAAATCTCAATCTGCTAAAGTTACCACTAAGTCCTCGGGTGTCTGGGTTAAGCTTTTGATGCTGCTGATTATCATCGGTTTAGCGGTTGCATTATGGGCACAATTTAATAAAGAGGCCACCACCCAAGTTAAGGCAGTCAGCCGAGAAGGGGTGGTCAGCCGGATTCAAAACCTTAACCGCTTAGAAACCGTAGCTTATAATGTCGATACTGTCATTACCAGTGAAAAGCAAGGCTCATGGCAACGGCTATGGACGGATGAGCAAAAAGGTTTGTTTATTGCCCGTGGTCGTGTGGTTGCAGGGGTTGACTTGAGCCAGATTAGTGATGAGATGGTGCAAATTAGCGAGCCGACTGAGGCGCAGATTGAAGCCGCTAAACAAAAAGCAATTATCGATGGCAATGACAATTTACCCATTACCATTATGCCGAATATTTTAATAACCCTGCCGCCTTCACAAATCTTTAGCGTGTATCTAGATGATATCGAGGTATATGACTGGCAGGCAGGCGTATTTGGGATGGTAAAGGCCAATCCTGACATCCTAGCCGCCGCTCAAAAGAGTGCTAAGAGCGAGGTATTAGAACGTGCCTGCAAAGATGGGGTCATGAGTCAAGCCGAGCAAAATGCCAAAACTCAAATGCAGCAGTTATTTGCCATGACGGGTGCAGAAGTTACCGTGGCGACTCAAGGAGCAGGTGCTTGCCAACCGGTTGATTGATAGGTTTATAGCTCAGAGGAGGGTATACTTCAAAAAGGGGTTGAAGCCAATCACGCTTTGCACTCCTATCTACCGTTTTGGGCGAGGCAGCGGCTACGATTAAGCGCGTCTCTTGCGTCACGTAGCCACTCTAAATCTAGCCGCTGCAACTCGCCAAACCGCTAGTATATCCGCTGCAATCGTGGCTAAAAAGCCTTGCTAAGCCATACCCATACTTACTAAGTGAGCACTTTCTATAAACCCTATATCCAATTATCCCTTAAACTGCTCGATGGCATACAGTCGGGCTTTTTTATGCTCAACCATCGGTACTGGATAATCCACATGAGCAAACTCGCCAGTGGGACTAAGTACTTTACGCAGCTTAATCTCATCATGCAATATCTTAGAGGGAACCTCTTTTAATTCGGGTAGCCATGTTTTAATAAAGATAGCATCTTTATCATGCGTTTTGCTTTGGCTAAAGGGGTTCATAATTCTAAAGTAGGGCGCTGCATCGGTACCAACTGAAGCGCTCCATTGCCAGCCACCATTATTAGACGCAAAATCGCCGTCTATCAGTTTTTGCATAAAGTAGCGTTCGCCCCAGCGCCAGTCTATCAACAAGTCTTTGGTCAAAAACATAGCGGTTACCATGCGCAGTCGGTTATGCATAAATCCCGTTTGGTTTAGGCAGCGCATGGCTGCATCAACTAGGGGTACACCAGTTAAGCCTTGACACCATTTGGCAAAGTCCTCTTTATCGTAAGACCAGTTTATGCTTAGGTCGGTTGCCTGTTTATAAGCGTGATGCTTGACGATATCGGGTCTATCCATTATCACATGTCGGTAAAAATCTCGCCAAGCCAGCTCGCTTATCCAGCGAGAAATATCTTGCGAACTCCTTTGCAAATTGCCAACATCAAGTGCTTTTTTTGCTTGTAAATAGCATAAACGTGGGCTAAGTGAGCCCACTGTTAAATAAGCTGCTAACTGGCTGGTGGCAGATAGAGAAGGTTGGTCTCGACCGAGATCATAGCGATTAATATCATCAGCAATAAAGTGATCAAGTCGGTGGCAGGCGGCGACTTCTCCAGCAGGGTAGTTAGAACGGCAAGACGCTAGTTGAGCGTGATGATTTGCTGCATCTAAATCACGCTTCTGCTCAAATAGCCTAAGCGTTTTTTGATGCAAGTGTTGAATGGTCTTTAATGTTTGCGATAAAGACTTATCCTCTTTTTTTAACGGACTGTTTGTTTCTGCATTTAATGTATTCTCAATCTCATATAAACAGACTGGACTGGTATCTAAAATACTTTGCCAACGGTTATAAAATGGCGTGAATACCTTATACATATTTCCATCACCGGTTGTCACAGAGTTTGGCGGCAAGATACATTGATCGTGATGGCGGACAAACTGAATATTTTGTGAACTTAGCCTTTGCTCGATAATATGGTCACGAGCCATCTCGTTTACTTCATATTCATAGTTACTGGCAATATGGACAATATTATGTTGCTGACAAAAGGTCTCTACTTTATCAATGCTGTCGCTAAAACTTGAGCTTTGCAATAAGTCAAGTTCAATGCCCAGCTGTACATATAGCGCAGTCGCCAACTTTTTTAGAGTTCTAAAGATAAAATCCAGTTGCACCACTGACATATCATGGTTGAGCCATTGTTCAGGAGTAATAACAAATAAGGCTTTAATAGTTGTCTTAACTGGCGTCTTTATTTTTTCCGAATCTATCTTATTTGCAGCCGCCTGCCTTAAGTCTGCCTGTTTAGCTGTTTCAATTAAATGGGTTAATGCCGTATTATCATGAAGTCGTAGGTCACGGCGGAACCATATCACGTAATTTTCGGTGGAGGGAGATAAACTAACTGATAAGGCGGACTGAGTCATCACGAATTCTCTGAATAAAAGCTTTAAATTTGCCAACATTAAAATTAGCTAAAAGTATGCTACGATAAAGATTATTTGACAATCTATTTAAGTGTTCAACAGTCCCTAGAGATTAATTTTGATAGGGTCTTAAATACGGACAGCGATTAGAGGGCATATGCACGTTAAATTTTGCGGATTGACTCAAGCAGACGATGTCAAGCAGGCGGTAGCGCTTGGCGTAGATGCATTGGGTTTTGTGTTTTATCCACCGAGTCCGCGTGCCGTCACACCTGAGCATGCCAAAGAACTCATTAAGCAGGTGCCTGCGTTTGTGAGTGTGGTTGCTTTGGTGGTTAATATGGGTGAAGATGACCTTGTGGAATTGGCGAACACTGTGCCTTTTGACGTCATTCAATTTCATGGTGATGAGACGGCTATTGAATGCCAACAGTTAGCCAGTAGGGTAAACAAACGTTGGATTAAAGCCTTGCGTATTAATAAAGAAACCCAAAATTTAAATAGCATTCGACAACAAATTAACGACTATGCTCAGGCTGGCGCTAGTAATATATTGCTCGATGCCTATCACAAAGATGCTTACGGTGGCACTGGTGAGCGCTTTGATTGGTCGCTGGTACCAAAAAATGCAAGCTTACCCATTATCTTGGCGGGTGGATTAACACCTGAGAATGTTGCTGATACCCTAGCATTACCCATTCAAGCGGTGGATGTAAGTGGCGGGATTGAGTCGGCAAAGGGCGTTAAAGATAGTATTAAGATGAAGATGTTTGTTGAAATTTTTAAATAGATGTAGGTTTAGTTAGCAGAGTATAACGCATTTAATCCACGAAGCGATTTTGGAGAAAACTATGGCTAGTGGAATACCCTGTAATAAAGACGAATTGATTACAGCTATAATAAAAAAACGCCATGCCCTCTTCAAAACGCTTGAAGAGCTTGAGGCATTGCAGGGACATGATCCTTATAAAAAAAACTTAGAAGGTCAGGTTAAAGATACGAAAGTGTCAGTTTGTAACCTATTGGCTTATCTGCTTGGTTGGAGCCAAATAGTGATTGGCTGGCTTGATGTTCAAAATATTGGTACTACAAAAGATAACCTATTACCAGAAGGCTATAACTTTTCATCTATAAAATTAGGTAAGTTGGCTCAAAGCTTTTATAAAGAATATGATCATTTGGATTATGATGAGATGAAGAATAAATTGCGACAGAGTTATGATGAGCTTGCAGGTTTATTAGATATGCAAACCAACGCAACACTCTATGAAACGCTATTTTATAAGAAATATAGCTTAGGACGCATGATAGATTTTAATACTCGATGTCCACTAAATAATATCAATAAAAGATTGCGAGTTTTAAGAAAAACACTTTTGTAGTTTGTAGCGTGAGACATAAAACACTGGAATGTTTCAGCTTTTTATACTACTAAAACTAAAACAGGTTTAAAAAATCCTTCTATAAGCCAAATAAGTATGAGTTAGAGTTGTATCAAAGGTACAATCTGCTAAGCCAACTATAAACGGATGGCAACATTAGCTAAAAAAATAGGCTAAAAAACAAGGTGCTGCACAAAACAAGACTTCAAAAACATTACCAATACTAGGGTCTGTTGAACATTCAAATGTGGAACTGGCGGAGGCTATTTTTTAGGCAATATGCAGGGAAATTTTTGACGCTTAGTCATTCTAAGTTAGAAAATTTTGCAATATATTGACAAAAAATAGCTCCGCCCCGCAGGGCTGATGCTAAAATTGCCCCAAACGTTGTTATAAACTTAGCTAAGGTCTAGACATTATCGTCGGTTTACGCCTAGTTTGAAACAATTTCAGCTATCAGCAGTCCTAATATTGGAATGTTCAACAGACCCTAAATATTGCTTTGAATATTTAACGTTTATAATTCATTAAATAGATAGAATTTTAGTTAGAAAATTTACCCCTTATTTTAAGAAATAGAGTGAACGTTTATGAATAATTTTGCAAATATACCTCATAATGATGAGTTATCCGATGATGTGACTGATTTTAGACAGTATCCTGATGCGAGTGGGCACTTTGGTATTCATGGAGGACGTTTTGTTTCGGAAACGTTGATGGCGGCGTTAGAGGAGCTGGAGACGCTTTATTATCAGGTTAAGCAAGATCCGAAGTTTTGGGCAGAGTATCATAATGATTTGGTAAATTATGTGGGTCGTCCGACACCGTTGTATCATGCAAAGCGTTTGAGCGATGAGATTGGCGGAGCGCAGATTTATTTTAAGCGTGAGGATTTGAACCATACTGGCGCGCATAAGGTCAATAATACGATTGGTCAGGCGCTACTTGCAAAAATGAGTGGTAAGAAACGTATTATTGCAGAAACAGGCGCAGGGCAACATGGTGTAGCAACGGCAACGATTGCGGCGCGTTTGGGTCTTGAATGTATTGTGTATATGGGCGCTGATGATGTGGAGCGTCAGAAGATGAACGTGTATCGTATGCGTTTGCTGGGTACAAAAGTGGTACCTGTGACGTCAGGGTCGCGTACTTTAAAAGATGCGATGAATGAGGCAATGCGTGATTGGGTAACCAATGTTGATACTACCTACTATATTATTGGTACGTGTGCGGGACCGCATCCTTATCCTCTGTTGGTGAGAGATTTTCAGGCAATTATCGGCAAAGAGGCAAAGATTCAGCATTTAGAGAAAACGGGCAAACTGCCTGATGCGCTAGTAGCGTGTGTGGGCGGTGGCTCAAATGCGATTGGTCTGTTTTATGACTTTTTGAATGATAGTGATGTGAAGATTTATGGGGTTGAGGCGACGGGTGATGGGCTTGAGACGTTGCGTCATTCTGCCCCTTTAGCAAAGGGTCGAGTAGGTGTGCTACATGGCAACCGTACTTATTTGATGGCAGATGATGATGGTCAGATTCTTGAGACGCATTCTATTTCGGCTGGATTGGATTACCCAGGTGTGGGCCCTGAGCATAGCTTTTTAAAAGACATTGAGCGGGTTAATTATGTGGGTTGTACGGATAAAGAGGCGCTTGAAGGCTTCCATGAAGTGACCCGTAAAGAAGGTATTATTCCTGCTCTTGAGTCGGCTCATGCGGTGTATTATGGTTTGAAATTAGCGAAGACGATGACCCCTGATCAAACGATTATTGTTAATATGTCGGGTCGTGGTGATAAGGATTTGCATTCGGTGATGCAGGCGGAAGGGATTGAGCTTTAGGTTGGTTTAGCCTTTTAAACATTTGGCAGTGATTTCGATGATGGCTTTATTGTTTGCTACATGATTTTTGCTACATAACTTTGCTAGATAAGGTTGACCACATTAGCCAGCATGATAAGTCAAGCTTGTTAACCTTCTTAATAGAGCAAAAAAGATTTTTGAGAGCATAAAAGATACTTAGCAAGTTTGAAATTGCGGTTAGTGAACTAAGTGAGTTAGCCTTTAAGTTATAAAAACTACTTAATCAATATAGATAAAGAGATAATAATGACCCGAATAGAAAAAACTTTCCAAACCCTAAAAGCCCAAAACAAAAAAGCCCTTATCCCGTATGTGATGGCGGGCGACCCAAGTCCCAATACGACCGTTGGCTTATTGCATGACCTCGTTAAACACGGCGCTGATATGATTGAGCTGGGTTTGCCTTTTTCTGATCCCATGGCAGATGGCCCAACGGTTGCCACAGCTGGTGAGCGTGCTTTAGCGGGTGGTACCAGTACCCGCCAAGCGATTGAGATGGTCAAAGAGTTTCGCAAAACCGATAGCGATACGCCTATTATCTTAATGGGCTATCTCAATCCTGTTGAAATTATTGGCTATGATAACTTTACCAAGCTTTGCGAAGAGGCTGGCGTAGATGGGCTACTTATGGTGGATTTACCACCAGCAGAGGCAGGCACCTTTACCCAGCATTTATCCGAACATGCGATGAATGAGATATTTCTGTTATCGCCCACCACTTTACCTGAGCGCAGAGCACAAGTACTAACCCATTGTAGTGGTTATATATATTATGTGTCGCTTAAAGGGGTGACAGGTTCTGCCACTTTGGACACAGAAGATGTGAATGAACAGGTGCAATCGATTAAGTCTGAGACTGATCTCCCAATATGTGTTGGCTTTGGTATTCGGGATGGGGAGTCCGCTAAGGCGGTAGGTCAATATGCTGATGGAGTTATTGTGGGTAGTGCTTTGGTGCAACAGTTTGCAGACTTAAATGCTCAAACAGATGAAGCAACCATTGCGGTAGCGCAAGGCAAAATGATGGCAACGATGGATGAGCTTAGAGCGGCTATTGATAGTTTGAGCAATACATAAAGCAATACCTAATAGGCAAAGTGGGTAATTATCTGTTAATATTGAGTACACATGTAAACTGTGAATATCAACAACTCAAGAAGTGAAGTCAAGGATATGACCAAAACAGCGCAAGTTTTAGAAAATGAAGGTAATATGACAAGTTCAGATGTGATAGCAAACAATACCTCTACTGGGTCTACGTGGTTTGATCGCCCTGTACCATCCGTTAAGGTTCAGAATCAAGCTCAGCTAACCGCAGTTGAGACTGAACCATCTACACAGTGCCCTGAGTGCCATTCAGTAACAACCAACACGGCTCTTATTTTTAACAGCTATGTCTGCCCACATTGTGATTTTCATATGGCATTAACTGCCCGTGAACGTCTAACAGGCTTTCTTGATACGGTAGAACGAGAGCTGGGTCAAGAGTTTATAGCAGGCGATCCTCTAAAGTTTGTTGATAGTAAGCCGTATCCAGAACGCATGCAGCAAGCTCAAGAAAAAACTGGCGAAACCGAAGGCTTATTGGTAATGCAAGGTAAGCTTAGAGATATGGATGTGATTGCTTGTTCGTTCGATTTTCGTTTTATGGGCGGCTCAATGGGGTCTGTGGTTGGTGATAGATTTGTACAAGCGGCAGAAACAGCATTAGAGAAAAAAATACCATTGGTATGTTTTGCCGCTTCTGGTGGTGCTCGTATGCAAGAAGGATTGCTGTCGTTAATGCAGATGGCGCGCACTGGGGCTGCCATTGAGCGTTTACGTCTGGCCAGTGTACCGTATATCGTTGTACTAACTAACCCAGTCTATGGCGGTGTTACCGCATCGCTTGCTATGCTTGGAGATATTCATATTGCCGAACCTAAGGCAATGATTGGCTTTGCAGGCAAACGTGTTATTGAGCAAACCGTACGTGAGACGCTTGAAGAACCGTTCCAGCGTGCAGAGTATTTGTTAGAGCATGGTGTTATTGATCAAGTGGTGCATCGTCATCAATTAAATGACACGATTTATCGCTTGCTAGCCAAGCTTATGCACTTATAGATGGTTTGTGTATGGATGCTGTTCGTCAAATTATAACCAAGACATCTTGCACTATAATTGTGACAGCATTCATTCATTACTAAGTATAGCTATGCTGTGGTAAGTATCAATGGTTTGATTTTATGATAAAGTTAAAGCTAGGCTATTTATATCGATTGACCTTGGCAGAGAGTTAAACTGTATCCTTTTCAGAGTTAGAGCGAAACCCATAATTATATCGTTATAAGTCGAGATGTTAAGTGTCCAATAAACCTGTAGGTATGTCCAAACCCGTTCCAACCAAAGCCAGTTCATTATCGGACTGGCTTAACTATATGCAGCAAATTCACGTTTCTGCCATTGATATGGGGCTGTCAAGAGTGATGCCAGTTGCAGAGCATTTGGGTTTGGTGCAATCTGCTAAAGATGATGCTTTTGTATTTACTGTCGCAGGGACAAATGGTAAAGGTTCGACCACAGCGGTTATTAGTGAGATTTGTCAGCAAGCAGGTTATAAAACAGCTTTATATCAATCGCCCCATTTGCTTGATTTTAATGAGCGTGTGCGCATTAACGGTTTGCCTGTAGGAGATCAAACGCTTGTCGATGCCTTTGCTGAAGTGGAATTGGCAAGATTGGTTTGCGCATTGACCTTATCGTTTTTTGAAATGACTACTTTGGCTGCCATGCTTATTTTCGCTCAGGCTGATTGTGATGTTTGGGTACTCGAGGTGGGTCTCGGGGGGAGATTGGATGTCGTTAATATCATTGATCCTGACTTAGTGGTAATTACTAATATTGGCATCGATCATGTAGATTGGTTAGGCGATACACGTGAAAAAATAGGCCATGAGAAAGCAGGTATCCTGCGTGAAGGTATTTCGCTTATTTATGGCGAAGACGATATGCCGCAATCAGTAAGAGATAGGAGTGAAGAGCTTAATTGTGCTATTTATCAACTTGGCATTGATTATGATTACGTCTATGACAACAGTATAAATCTAGATATGTGGCAATTTAGTAGCGCCAGTGTTACCTTACAATTACCAAAACCAAAGTTGTCATTAGTCAATACCGCCAATGCGGTTGCGGCGGTATTAGCCAGTCAATTAACTATAGAGGCATCGCATATTCAAGCCGCTTTAGCTTTGGTTAGGCTTGATGGTCGATTTGATTATCGTCAGCTTGCAAATCGGCATTGGTTGTTTGATGTGGCTCATAATGATCGTGGTATGAGTTTTCTCCTCAAGCAATTTTTATCTTTTTGGCAAAGCCACTTACAGCAGTACCCTTCAGCACATCTTCACCTTGTATTCTCGATGCTATCAGATAAGGATATTGGCAAAGTCGTCGACTTGTTGGTGGTGTCAGGTTTGCCGATTGAAATGTGGCACATTGCTGAGATTGATCATCCGAGAGCAGCAGAGATAAAGATTTTGCAAGAGACTTTAAGCCAGAGACAAGTAACGGACACTACTTTATATGATTCGTTAACTGCTGCAACCTACGGTGTTATACCAGTTACCACGGCGGATGATCTGATATTAGTTTGTGGTTCATTTCATACGATTAGTGAAGTGCTGTTAACTTTAAGGTAATATCAGAGTCTATTTGTCTATATAATAATTAAGTCATTATAATAATAAAATTATCGTTCAAACTTAGTAAGTAGCACTTTATGTTATTTTTACCCTATGGCTTTGCAAAGCGTCATCAAATCCTTATTGTACCGTCTCCTGACAATACGGTTGTTCCTTCTTTGGTGGTCACTGAGGACACACCTATTAGCGCTATTAATGAAGCTATTTCCTTTGCTTCTATCAATGGCACTTCTCAACCCCTAGATATAGAAACTGTACTAGCGGATGAATTTGATAAACGTATGGAAACCGCTTATGCAGGAAATACAGGCGAATCGCAGCACATTGCTGCTGGTCTAGAAGACCACCCAGATCTAGACAGCCTTGCTGATAGCGTCCCAGAAACTGAAGACTTGATGGATCAACAAGACGATGCGCCTATTATTCGTCTAATCAATGCTTTGCTATCTGAAGCCATTCGTTTAAATGCTTCGGATATTCACATCGAAACCTTTGAAAAAAGATTATCTGTTCGTTTTCGTGTTGATGGTGAATTAAAAGAAATTGTCAGCCCAAAGCGCCAGTTAGCACCTCTGTTAGTATCACGTATTAAAGTAATGGCAAAGTTGGATATCGCTGAAAAACGTGTTCCTCAAGATGGTCGTATCAGCTTAAGACTGGCAGGTCGTGAAGTAGATGTTCGAGTATCCACTTTGCCATCAAGCTTTGGCGAGCGGGTGGTAATGCGTCTGCTGGATAAACAAGCGGGTAGATTGAACATGACTTATCTTGGACTAGCCGATAAAGACTTTCAAGTACTCAAAAAGCTCATTCATCGTCCGCATGGTATTATTTTAGTGACAGGGCCCACCGGTTCGGGTAAAACCACTACCTTATATGCTGCTTTATCAGAGCTTAATGATCAAACTCGAAATATTTTAACTGCTGAAGATCCTATTGAATTTCAGCTTGATGGTATCGGTCAGACGCAAGTTAACACCAAAGTAGAGATGACCTTTGCACGCAGTTTACGCGCCATGCTGCGTCAAGACCCAGATGTGGTCATGGTAGGCGAAATTCGAGATTTAGAAACCGCCGAGATTGCAGTTCAGGCATCATTAACGGGTCATTTAGTATTATCAACCTTACATACTAATACGGCTATTGGTGCCGTTACCCGTTTGCAAGATATGGGCGTTGAGCCGTTTCTACTTTCTTCCTCTCTCATCGGTGTAGTGGCTCAACGTTTAGTGAGAACGTTATGTCCTCACTGCCATGACTGGAAGGATGCTGATCCTGTGCAAGCGCAACTATTTCGAGAAGTCGATATTCATAACTCAGCAACTGAGACAATTCGGCTGCCTATTCCTAAAGGCTGTGAGAAGTGTAGTCAGTCTGGATTCAAAGGGCGTACTGCCATATATGAAGTTATTCCTGTGGATGATGACTTAAGACGGATGATTCATGGCGGTGTTGCAGAATATAAACTTGAAGAGTATGCTCGGCTGTTAACACCTTCCATACGGGCCGATGGGCTTAAAAAAGTATTGGCAGGAAAAACGACACTAGAAGAGGTGTTAAGAGTGACTAAAGAGACTGTTTTTGCCAATTCAGATGAGTAACTATCATTAATGAATATATTTATTACTATTATAATAGGCAATATTTAGCACTAGAATTTAGTATCAAGGCTTAAGCTAATAAGGCTTACAGTAAATGGTACAATTTTTGCAAGATTTTTTCATAAATTTTGCTTGGGTTATATATAAGTTTACTATCAGTTAAGCTTAGGATTATATTTTCGCTAAACTGTATATGCGAAGTTGTAATATAGAAGTTGTAATATAAAAGTTTTAATGTGTTTTACGCCACAATTTTTAAACCAGTAAAAATAGGCAACTGTCTATTTTTAGTCGCGGGTTTAAGTCGCGCGAAAATTATTTATACTGAGTAAAGTGGTAACTTGGTTGCAACTACTTTTTATTGTAACCACTTAATAAGTACAGCCAATAATTTTAATACGAGTATGCTATGGTAAAATGTATTAAATCCAACCTAGCATTAACCCCTTAACAAATAAGCTTACCCACTATGCTATTTAGTCAATTTAAATATAAAAACAAACTATTGCTTTCACTACTGTTGATGTCTGGTGTTAGTTTACCCTACCATGCTCAAGCAGCGGTAAGTGACGTGCAGATAAACTCGTTAATATCGCAAGCTATTGACTCGCATCCCTTAGTTGGGTCGGCAAAAGCTGAACAAGAAGCCACTAAAGAGGGCATTTCTGCGGCAAAACTTAATTTATTACCAGTACCCAGTTTTTCGACGGGGTATCAAAAAGATAAGGATTTGGTTTCTGAGATTAATATTCGTCAACCTCTATGGACAGGTGGCCGTCTTACAGCTAATGTCAATCAAGCCATTTTTGATGATAAAGCTGCCATAGAAAATATTTATGAGCAGCAAAATGATGTGGCTAAAACCACCATTGATGCATGGCAAAGTTATATTTCGGCAGTGGCTAAGCAGCGGGTTTATTTAGAAAATCTTGAACAGTTGGCTGATTTTGAAGCGATGATGCAGCGCCGTGTTAAGCAGGGTGTTTCAGCAAGAATTGAGCTTGATTTGGTAACCAATCGTATTTTACAAGAACAAAATGCGTATGAAGCAGCAGTGGAACAGCAAAGCATTGCTGGCTCTAGATTAGAACAAATTATTGGTCATCCACTATCTAGAGACAGCGCCCGCTTTGTCCCTCAGCTAAAAGTTTTAGCCGATCAAGCTAAAATTCAATCAGCTGGGTTTGAACAAATGGCTTTTAATAAAGCCAGCTTCTATAACCCCTCTGTTGTCAAAGAATACTTTCAAATTGAGTCTGCCAAACAGCAAGTAAAATCTCAAAGAGCCTCAAATTATCCTTCACTATACGCTCAATATACCCATACTTATGAGCATGAAGATAATGATAATGATGGCGCATTTTTAGTGGGTTTAAACTACGAACCAGGTGCCGGATTTTCTAATCTAGCGTTAACGCGTGCTTCCGCAGCTCGGGTAAATAGCTTGATACAAAATCAAGAGGCAGCACGTCGTAATGTGATGGAAAATATTCAGGTTGAGTATCAGAAGTTCGCCAGTGCCAAGAGTCGTGAGCAATCATTAGTTGCAGCGGTTGCTGGTGCGCAAATTGTTGTTGATTCATACCGTCGACAGTTTATAGCGGGTAGAAAGTCATGGTTAGAGGTCCTAAATGCGGTACGTGAGCTTAGTGACTATCAAAACCAATTGGTGCAAACACGCTCTGATATTTTAGGTTCGTTTTATAAACTTCAAGTTGATTTTGGCTTAATGCCTTGGCAGAAGTTTGCCCGTAATCGTGAAAAAGTAGACTTGTTCAAAGTGACTGACCCTGTACAAAACTGGCTAGGAAAACAAGATAGTGTGCTGGATGGTCAGGATTTTGAATATAATAATTATGTCATTCAAGATCAGCCAATAAGCTCTGATTCATTAATGGAAGTTAATCTTCCAGCCTCAGCTGAGCAAAGACTTAACGATGGTGTTATCTTAAGGATAAACGATGATAAGAGCGTGGAAGAAGTATCTACTATTGAAAATGAGCCAAGAGAAATGTCGGACAAAGCTGGCAAGCCACTGTCTATTAAACCCAAACCAACTGATATTCATGAAGTAAGCGATGATTATATTTATATTGAAGAGTCCAATCAAACGTACCAGCAACCACTAAATAATGATGAAGACAATACTGTAAAAGTTAGAGCGCCTATCTCTTTAACAGAAAACTTTACTGATAATAACGATCATGACAATGTATATAAAGTTGAAGTTTATGAGGTAGATGATTTTTTTGTGTATGCTGATCGAAATTAAGCAGCTATGAACTGACTGATTTTGTCTTCTAATTGAAAAATAATAATTGAATAAGTGACATCTATGACTGTTAATGATAACCAAACAGATGAAACAGTGTTAACTGGCGAATTGGTAGAGACTAATGAACAGCTTACTATTGCACAATCGTTAGCAGATGCATTAAGGCATCTGCTAAGCCAACAGGGCTACCCTGTTGACAATGTACGCCTACAAGATGTAATAAGACGCCATGATAATCAAAAAAATAGTGGTGAAGGCCGTGGTATAAATACTCTTGGCGGGGTTATTGAAGTATTACATGGTATAGGTGTTGAAGATACGCCAGAGATATTAGAGCAACCTGATGCTGCTTTTTTACCGTTATTGACATACCACACGAGGTTTGGTTGGGGTGTTATTGATGGGCATACTCCACAAGGTGCGTGGAATTTTCGTCAAGAAGAAAAAACTCAGCCTGTCCGGGTTAGCGAGTTATCACTCGTATTACGCGTACGTTTGAAAGACGATCATATTAAAAAGCGTAGTGCGACATTTACGGACTTATTAAAATCGAATTTAAAAAGCTATAAAGGTGTAGTAATTGAGGCGGTACTTGCTTCTTTTCTTATTAACTTTTTAGCACTTGCAGTCTCTTTGTTTTCAATGCAAGTCTACGACCGTGTGATTCCAACACGTAGCCAATATACGTTAATAATTTTAGCGAGTGGTGTAGGGTTAATCATCCTGTTTGAAGCGTTCATGAAATTCTCCCGCTCAAGAATTATGGATAAGGTAGTGGCTGGATTGGATCAGTATCTATCACGGGAGGTGTTTCAACGCTTATTAAAAGTTCGCATTGATCAGATGCCAGGCTCAGTAGGGTCTATGGCCGCTCAATTGCGTGGTTATGAACAAGTGCGCAGTTTTTTTACAGCAGGTACGTTGTTTGCTTTAGTCGATTTACCCATGACAGTTATCTTTTTATCGTTAATAGCTTATATTGGTTCGCCTCTGGTTGCACTAGTACCTATCATCGCTGCGACTATCGCTATTATTTTGGGTTTAAATGCGCGCAAACGAATTGATACCATTGCGGCCGAAGGTGCTTCTGCTTCTTACTATAAAACAGGTTTATTAGTTGAAACTGTTGAGGGTGTTGAGACTATTAAGGCAGGGGCTGGAAGTTGGAAGTTTTTATCACGTTGGCTTGATGTAATGAATGTTACTATCAAGAACGACTTAGACATGAAGCACACCAATGATAATTTAAGTTATTTTACCCAAATGTTACAACAAGTCAGTTATGTTGGTATGGTAATTACCGGTGCATTTGTGGTTATGAGTGGCGATATGACCATGGGTGGTTTGATTGCCTGCTCAATTCTAGGTGGTCGTGTTCTTGCTCCTGTTATGGCCATACCAGGGCTTTTGGTTCAGTTTTCTCATGCTAAAGCTGCTAAAGGTATGATTGAATCTATTTTCGCCCTTGAGCAAGACAATCATGGTGTTAACTATCCGTTATCTCCTACTAAAATAAGAGGTCACTATCAAGTTGACGATATGGTTTTTAATTACCTTGGTAATGACCGTCCCGCTATTACCGTTCCTAATTTAACCATAAGGCCAGGTGAAAGGGTAGCTGTTCTGGGTCCTATTGGTTCTGGGAAATCTACTTTACTTAAGCTGTTGTCAGGATTATATGCCCCAACATCAGGAAGAATATTGCTTGATGGCTTAGATATCCAACAAATTAGCCGAGAATCACTAAGTGAGCAGGTCGGTTATCTTCAGCAGGATCATCGATTATTTCAAGGCACTTTACGTGAAAACCTCCTGATTGGTATGGCAGCGCCTACGGATGATGTTATCCATCAAGCCCTATTAAAAACAGGTTTAATTAATTTAGTTGCCAACCATTCAAGCGGTTTAGACTTACCGATTAGTGAAGGTGGGCGTGGGTTGTCAGGTGGTCAGAAGCAGTTAGTTGCTTTTACCCGTCTTTTATTAACAAAACCGTCTGTCCTATTGATAGATGAGCCCACAGCCTCAATGGATAATCGCCAAGAACAGCGATGTTTAAGTGTACTACGTGAAGAGTTGCAAGATGGGCAAACCTTGATTGTATCGACTCATAAGACAGCTCTGTTAGACTTGGTTGACCGTATTATTATTATGGATAACCAAAAAATTGTTATGGATGGTTCGAAAGAAGATGTATTAAACAAGTTAAGGCAGAATGAAAAAGCTAAGCACACCACACCAATCGATAAAATTGGACAATCGCCAAGCTCTGAAACGGCCCTAAGTGCCCCTTCAAGCAGTCCAAAATCCCCTAAGGGGCCTAACAGATTAGGCAAGTCAAAGAGGCCGCCATCTGCTAACCAAACTATTGTGATTAATCCCGCCTCAGAGAAGAAGAGTAGCGACTCTGCGCAGTCCGGTACTCAAAAAGATACTTTAGATGAAGCCAGTAAGTCGTCTATCAAGGCTAACAGTACTAGAGTGTCATTAAAACCGACAAGTAGTAAGGCTTCAGGAGACAGTAAAAAGGCATCAATTTCAATAAAGCCTGTCTCAGAGCAACAAGCAGGGTCAAAAGGGAACAATACAGTTTCCCAGACTGTGTCAAACGTTGAGCAGAAGCTTAACAATTTGAATCATAGCGCAGATAAAACTACGCCAAAAAAGCCGAAGCAACAAACCATCATTATTAAACCTACATCAGAAGAGAAATAGGCATGTCTGAATATCAATATACACCAACAAAGCCCAAAGTTGGCCGTGCTCGTCTTAGTATATGGATTGCCCTAATCGGTATTGGTATATTATTGACGTGGGCATATTTTGCTAAAATTGACCAAGTTACTCGCGCCAAAGCTACCGTAATTGCCAGTGCTAGAACGCAAGAAATTCAAGCTTCTGAAGGTGGAATATTGACTGAAATATTAGTATCAGAAGGGGATGACGTTAAAGAAGGGCAATTGCTGGTTGTGTTAGAAGAGGAGCGTGCTAAAGCAGCTGTAGATAACTCAGCTTCAAAGACTGCTGCTTTAAGAGCAAAGCTTGCAAGATTGCAGGCCGAAATTTTTCTGAAGCCACTGGTATTTACCGATGATGTGCTTGATTATCCAGAATATGTCGAGAACCAAACCCAACTGTATAATCGTAGACGTCAGGCCATAAATGAAGATGTTTCCTCCTTAGAGAAAATGCTGGTATTGGCTCGTAAAGAGCTGAGTATGAATGAACCGTTACTTGAGTATGGAGATGTTAGCCAAGCAGATATCATTAAACTGCGTCGTCAGGTGGCTGATATTGAGGCGCAAATCAATAATAAACGTAATAAATATTTTGAAGAAGCACAGGCTGAGATGACAAAGGCGCAAGAGGAGCTTGATACTGAGCTTGAACAGTTGAGAGATAGATCTCAGGTGCTGGAAGAAAAGCGATTATTATCACCTGCAAACGGTAAGGTTAACAATATTAATATTACTACCATCGGCGGTGTTGTTAAACCAGGTGAGGTTATCATGGAGTTGCTGCCAACAAGTAGTGACCTAATAGTTGAAGCTGAAGTTAGTCCGGGAGATATTGCTTATGTTAAAGAAGGGCAAGCTGCTTCGGTTAAGCTAGATGCCTATGACTTTTCAATCTTTGGTGCAATGAATGGTACGGTAACTTATATTAGCCCTGATACCTTAATGAAGAAAACCCCAAATGGCGAAGAACCTTATTATCGAGTGCTCATTAAGATAGGGGAGGCTGAATTTGCGGGACGCGGTGATGAAATTGTTATTAAACCTGGTATGACAGCCAGCGTTGATATTAAAGCAATGGAACGTACTGTGCTATCCTATCTAACCAAACCTATTACTAAAACATTGTCAGAGGGATTAGGGGAGCGTTAAAAATTTATTTATACCATCGATAGGCCATAGCTTATTGATGGTATAATCCAATAGTGTATTAAGTTAGCGTCTTCATTAAAGTCGATGCTGAGTTATTAAGTTATTTTATAAAAATATTTGACACACCGTTTAAAATCTATATAATACACACCCACAGCGAGAGACCTTAGTTGTTAAATAACTGTAGTTGTTAAATAGCTAAGTATATTAAAATTATGTTGAGTTTCTTATTTTTACTTAACACTGTAAAATTAGTTTTCTCTTGCGAAATTAAAAAAGCAGTGCTTTTTTAATACGTTTTTCAAGGGTGATTAGCTCAGTTGGTAGAGCGTCTGCCTTACACGCAGAATGTCGGCGGTTCGAATCCGTCATCACCCACCACTACTTAACTACAGTTTAACAACTGAGTGGTTAAATAAAGTTATAAACGACCTAAGCAGCGGTAGTTCAGTTGGTTAGAATACCGGCCTGTCACGCCGGGGGTCGCGGGTTCGAGTCCCGTCCGCTGCGCCATCTTTAAAACTAGTTTTTAAACAAAGTTTCAGCCCTAAGCATTTATTTACTTAGGGTTTTTTTGTGGGTGGTGGTTTTATTTCTTTTCTTCAAAAGCCTTTATTAAGGTGTAATGGACAAAATTCGTGCTATTTAAGAGACTTTGACGTTCGAAAGTCTTTAATAAACCATAACTTACGGCTCTCATTTGGTCCATGATGACTGTGTAATTTCCGTTTAAGCTCACTAAACAAACCTTCCAGAGAATTGGTTGTATTTGCTATATCTAAATGCTCATATTCTTGGTAAGTAAATAACCAATCACTATTAACTCGTAGGCTACGATAAGCACTTCTAAGACGCTTATGAGTGTACCAAGTTTTACCCGTATTTTCATTCACACTACGCGCATTTAAGTAGGTTTCATGAGTCAAATACCAGTCATCCAAGGCAGTGACAAACGACTTACTATCGGGCTTTGTAAGCTTTAGAGCAAGCTGTCTGAGCTCAATACTCGCTATATTTTTAGGTCGACGAGTCAGGTAGCGGGTCACTATTTGTATTTGATGAAACTAGCACATTTGACAAGGTATATCATTAAATAACGCTCTTAATCCTCGTCTTCCATCACAGGTAATGCTTTGTATCTCAACTAATATTAGCCTCTTTTTTAGCTTTATATTGTCAAAGATTATGATTTACTTAAACGGAGTAGAAGCTAGATAATTAAATAGTATGTTTAAATAGGCTAGATAGCATATTTGATAAGTTGGATTTATACTCGTTGATATTAAATTCAGGTAGGGAAAATAGAGCGGTTTGAGCACCCAAAAAACTGATATAGGCTATTTCAGTAATAGAAATTATTTTAGCGTCATCTTTAGGTAAATTATAAAATGATGCATAAACAGATTGCATATATTTCATTCTGTTCTGATCGGCTTGTGTTAAGTAGTCTTTTACTTTTGGGTCATGTAATGCCCATGCTCGTATTTCCAAGTCTAAAAAATGATCTAAATTCCAAGCAAAATTGTGTAACCTTTTGATTTCCGACAAGTTGTCCCTATTTAACTCCATCTCCCATATCTTTTCCGTTCCCAAATTAAGCCAATATGATAATACTTCATCATAAAATTCAGATGTATTCTTGAAATGGTGATAAAAAGAACCCCTTGATAGGTTTAAGGATTGACCTATTTCATTTATGGATAAATTGTAGTATCCAACCTCCTTTAATGATTCTAATGCTTTTACGATCCATTTTTCTTTATACACGTTCATTTTATTCTTTAAACTTGTTAATAAAGCAAGTTTCCTAGTAGGAATTTATCATACATTTTAACTGAATCTCAGAAGAATATACATTAGTGTCTTTTTATTGAACCCTAAAAGTGTTAAGTTAACATACATACATACATGTATGTTTTTTTAACGTTATATTTATATGGATAGTGTAAGAATGAAAAGTAATAGAGTAGTTGTTACTGGTAATGGTGCAATGACGTTGATGGGGAATATTGATGAATCCAATATCTAAAAAAAATAACATTGTAGCTAGGAAGTTTTCAAAGCTATTCATGAATATCATGTTTAACTCTGTTCATGGCTGGAAACAAGACCTACCAGAGAGAGCTGAACATTTTTATCATCTTTGCGAGGATGGAAGTGAACTTGAGGGTGCAATTCATTATACTCAGGAAGTTTCACCTAAAGGCGTTGTGATACTTTGTCATCCCTTTATAAAATATGGCATGCATTATTTTTTAAAGAATCAGTTAGATCTTAAGTTAGCAGATCTGGGATTTCATGTTGTTATGTTTAACTTTAAAGGTTTTGGCCAAAGTGAAATAAAAGGGCATGCCTTTTATGATGATGTACTCTCTATTGGCAGTTTTACTCAACGTAAGTTTCCTAATATACCCATACACCTTCTTGGCACATCATTTGGCGGTTTTCAGTTATCTCATGCGCTTGGTAAAGATAGCTCTATATTTAAGTCTATTGTTTTAGATAGTGTCCCTTGTTCGGTTACCGTTTTTTTTAACAAAGGATTACAAGCTAAAGCAATGAAATGGATGAGTAATAGCAAACTAGCACCAGCGACAGGTACGCAGCCCATTAAGTATTCTTTAGCTAACACATCCCATGTTCCAATAGCTTATTTATATGGTCTCAAAGACAAGTTTATACCCGAAACTGATGTACAAGAATTGAAAAGTAGTTGTAAGCATATCAAATTATTCTCATTTCCAGATTGTGGACACTTAGATATTTTTAAAGTACATCAGCAAGAGTATTTAAAATTGGTAACAAACTTTTTTACCGAACATTCGCAGTAAATAATTTATTTAATAAGTAAGGACACTAATCAAGATTAGTAAACTAAAGAATGGATTTTGGTAGCTGATTACAGCTGGTAGGGTAGGAGAGGTATCGCTAAGTTAATCGCAGTAGAAGGTTGTTTTTTTCGATCAAAAATTTAAGTCTAAAGGAGGATTAAGTTTAATTATCTCTCTTTTATTCCTATTAAAAGGGACTTTAAGTGAATATATTTTTATTAATTGGTGGCATTTGTAGTTTAGTTGCTGCACTTTTACACGTTGGCTGCATTGTATACGGTGCTAGTTGGTATAGGTATTTTGGTGCAGGCGAAACAATGGTTAACCTCTCAACCAAGGGTAGTATCCTTCCTATGATTGTAACGTTGCATATAACGATTGTTTTAACTGTATTTGGCATATTTACGATATATTCAGCGGGTTATACGTCATCACAGTTGCCAATGACCCCACAGGCATTGGTGTTTATCACGTCTATTTATTTAATACGTGGAGCCTTTTGTTTTCTCTTTATGTTAAAGCCATTAGGAAGGACTAGAGGTTTTTGGGGATGGAGCTCTTGTGTATGTTTCATTGTCGGTATTATTCATTATTTTGGAATATTAAATTTTCATCCTTATGTTTAGTTAAGGACATTATTTAAGGTTCACATTACTTGTAGTGGCATAATGAAATGAGACAGCAAATAAGAGGTTATATACTATTACCAATAACAGGAGAGAAGATATGACCACCAAACGAGGATGTTACAGCAGTGAATTGAAGCTTTAAGCCATTAAACTGGTTGAAGAGCAAGGCAGAAAGGTACCAGAAGTTGCCAGTTCACTAGGTGGTTGTGATGTATACTGGATCAGTAGTCATCATAATTAATTGTGAAAATCTTGCTCTTGAAAGGGTAACTGAAATTTTAAAATAGGGGATTGGGCTTGGTTCCCGGTACTAGTCAAAGGCATTAAGTTGAGGACTAATTAAACGACCAAAATACTTATTATAGACTTACTAACATTAATCCTTAAAGTAATAATTGCAATCCTTAACACCTATAATAATAGTAATCTTAAAGCAATAACTTGATAACCGCTATAAACAATCTGTCTTGTTGAATAGTGATAGTTACCTTGCCACCATGCGCCTTAACAATTGATTGAACGATAGATAATCCTAGCCCTGTTCCCGAATGAGGTAAAGCATCGTCATTATTGCTACTCGTTGGATAGCGGTAAAAACGCTCAAACAGCCGATTTGCCTCTTTTTGAGTCATTGGCACTGCAAGTTCGTTTTGGATAACAATGTTTAGAGTGGGCTGATCTAAAGGCAAAGGTCTGGTGCTTTTATGGGTCAAATTAGAATGTTCTGTGTTGCGGGTTTGCTTATTAGCACTGATACCATGGGCACTGATACGAATGATGCTATTCGTTTTCGAATAATAAATAGCGTTTGAAATTAGGTTGGCAAATAATCGTTGTAATAAGCCTTTATCGCCTTTGACGGCTGTAAACTCTCCCTCTTTTAATAAAGTAAGATGCCTATCGTCTGCTAACAATTCATAATATTCAATCAAGTTGTTCAGCATACTGTCCAAATCAACCTCTTTTATCTGCTCTGGACTCAAGCGTTTTTGAGTTTTTGCCAGTAGCAACATATTATTAATCAATTCTGACAGCTGCTCTAACGTCTCATGTTGATGATGAAGCTGTTCCACATAATCCTTGCTATCCCTTGGTTGACTCAGCATGACTTGTGTCTGGGTGCTGAGTATGGCTATCGGCGTGCGTAGTTCATGGGCTATATTGTCAGAATATCGAGATAAAGATTCAAAATTTTCTTCCATTTTACTCATCATAATATTATATGACTCAGCAAGCGGACGCAGCTCACTGGGCATATCAGACACGGTAATGCGCTCACCGAGTTGCTCAAAGCTAATGCTTTTCATTTTTTGAATAAAGGTGGTTAGGGGTGAAAAACCCCAATAGACACTGAGGGTTGCGATTGAGATTAATAACAGGGTTATGGCAATCAGGATAAGTTTTAACTGCCATTTAAATTGATGAAGGTATAATTGATGTACGTCAATTGGCAAGGCTAATAAATAAATGGCATCCGCGTTATTAAAAGCACTGTTAACGTTATTAATAATAATACTACGGTACGGCCTGTTATTTAATTGCAGTTCAAATTGTTTATTACCATGCTTTTTTATCAACTCACGTATATCAAGCTGACTGACTGACAACTGTTCTGGACTTCCCGTTTGGTCTATTAATAACATTCCATTAGAATCAAATTTAAACACCTTAATATCATAATCCAAACCGCCAGAATGCAGATGACTGGTGACATTTTGCGGGTTAACTAAATTTTCACTATCGTTTAAAGAATTGCTATCTAAGGTATGACGCAAATTATAGGCCGAATGGGTTAAAATCTCTGCATCCATGACTTCAAAATGACTATTGACTGAACGTTGAATCCAAAAATAGACCACGATTTGTGACACAACCACAAATACGGTGAGTAAGATGACCGTGCGCCATAGCAGTGAGATTCTAATATTCATTCGGCAAATTTCTTATGTATTAGGCATCATTTTGTCGTTTAGTTGGCCTTAGGTTCAAGTTACTCTTCAAGTTATTCTTCAAGTTATTCTTCGAGCTTATAACCCATGCCACGCACTGTATGGATTAGCTTGGTCTCAAACCCTTCATCTATTTTCATTCGAAGACGTCTGATAGCCACGTCAATGACATTGGTATCGCTGTCAAAATTCATATCCCAAACCTGTGAGGCAATAATCGAACGTGGTAACACCTCTCCTTTTCTCTCAATCATAAACTGCAATAATGAGAACTCTTTTGATGTCAATTGAATAGAGGTGTTGCCTCTATAAACAGTGCGTTTGGCAAGGTCTAGTGTTAAATCGGCTATTTTAAGTTGGGTGCTAAGGTATTCTGACTGACTGGATCGTCTCAATAAGCTTTTAAGACGTACCACCAGTTCTGCAAAGGCAAACGGCTTGGTCAGGTAATCGTCTCCTCCAATTTCAATACCTTTAATGCGGTCTTCTAAACTATCTTTGGCGGTTAGAAACAACACGGGAGTGATATGACCTGCTGCACGGTAGTTTTTGACCAGCTCAAAACCGCTAATATCTGGCAACATAACGTCCATAATGATGGCATTGTAGCTTTCAGACATCATTGCATGGTAGCCGTCCAAGCCGTTTTGCTTATGATCAACAAGAAAGCCTGACTCCGTTAAGCCCTTTTTGATATAGTCGCCCAGTTTTATCTCATCTTCGACCAATAAGATTTTCATTTACACCCCAATAAATTAATATAACTAGGACTTACGCATATTAAGAAAATGTGACGACTGGCAATCATTTTTGAATCGTCTAAAGGTAGAGCGAAGCCTCTCAAAAATAATTACCAGTCATTTTATAATGCCGTTCAATCATATTTTGCGTAAGTCCTAATAATCAGTCTTCATGTTAGAACAATAGAACCTAATTTAATAGCATCTTGCCCTCAACATGACAGATTTGTAATGTTGACGTCATGTTGGTGTCATTCGACAAACCTTATTATTACTACGAAACATTCAAATTCATTTAATTTAGTCCTCAAACTCTATAAATAGGGAATTCCAATGAAAGTACTTAATATGATTTTAGCCACTGTCGCTACTTTAACGATTGCGACAAGTGCCATGGCGCATGATCCTAAACTGCATGCTCAAAAAGACCAAATGAATTGCGAGAAAATAAGCCAACACATGCAAATGATGAAAAATATGGATCATAGCAAAATGGATATGAATGACCCTGCTATGAAGTCAATGATGGCAAATATGAGTAAAATGCAACAGATGTATGCCAAGCACTGTGTTAGCTCAAGTCCTAGCAAGTAGTTTATCTTCAACTTCAGCTTCAAACCCCAAAAATCCCAATCAAATCAGATGTAGTTCAAGGGAATCTCAGGGGATAAAGCGGAATGTAATATTTAGCCTTTTTTAAAATCTCATAGCCTTTTACTAATAGCCCTTTAATGAACACCCCTTTAATTACTTAAGTAGGACTCAAATGATAAAGTTTATTTTAGGGGGTGTGACCACCCTAGTTGTCATGTTAATTGTCGCTTACGCAGTCCTATTAAGTGGACGAATAAATGTTGGTGCTGACCATGAACATAGCCCAATCGTTTATAGTTTAATAGAAAAAGCACGAGTCAATTCAATTAAACATGCCAGCAAAGACATTGTTGTTCCGAAACTTAACGAGTCTGCAATGATAAGTGCAGGCGGTGCCGATTATAAAGATATGTGTGCCAGTTGCCATTTATCACCCGACGTAACAGCAACTGATTTAAGCTTAGGTTTATATCCTAAACCTCCAAATTTTACGGATGCTAGTGTCGTCAGTCGATTTGCAGACGATGAAGGCGCTAAACAGGGATTTTGGGCGATCAAACATGGCATTATGGCATCGGGTATGCCTGCATGGGGGGCAACGCATGATGATGATAGGATGTGGGCAATGATTGCTTTTATCAAAACCTTACCCAACTTAACGGCCAATCAATACACCATGCTTACTGCAAGGTTTGATGCAGATATAATGGCTGGTATGATGAATGAATCTAAGGGCGACATGATGGATGATTCTATGGATGGTATGAGTGGCGATATGCAGCATTAAAATGACAATTGAGGTAGTAGTATGCAAAACTCCAATATTTACTTCATAAGCAGAATAAAGTCTAGTATGAACAAGCTGCCTAAGCACACAAGTCATAAATACACTAGCCATATTAGTGGACCTCAAAATCGATTACTTAATTTCCTAAGTGGATTAATGCTATTTGGCTTTATAGTATCGCTTACGGCTTGCGGTGCACCAAGCAACTCCAACTCAGCGGTAGAATCAACAGGGACTGCTTCTGATAATATAGCAATAACACAACCTAAGCTTAACAAATCTGATGAAAATCATAATAGTGGCGCTTTATTACAAGGTATCAGTGCCACTGTTTATAAAGATGCCAATTGTGGCTGTTGTACCGAATGGATCAGCTACGCCAACAAAGCGGGGTTACAATCTACCTATCAACATCCTGAAGCCTTAAACTTGGTAAAAGATCGTTATGGTGTACCTGAAGCATTACGCTCTTGCCATACGACTGTCACCGAAGATGGCTATGTGTTCGAAGGTCATATCCCAGCAAAATTTATCGCTCAATTTTTAGCGAATCCACCGTCTGATGCTATTGGTTTGGCAGTTCCTAGTATGCCAGTGGGTAGCCCTGGTATGGAATTTGAGGGTAAATTTATGCCTTATCAGGTATTCGTGATAAATAAAGATGGTTCTTATGAGGTGTTTGCGTCCGTTGATTCCCCAGAAAAGCAGGTTTAAGGCATTACGATAGCTGGCATGGTTCATTTTTAAGGGTGTGCTATTCAAATTATTATTATTAAATTTTATCCCTTTATGTTGACATAATGCTGGATTTATATCTTCGAATCTCTCTGATTCATATCTTGATTAGGTTGTATTATGAATAAAAAACATAACTTGAACCGTAGGAAGTTTTTATCTAGTGTTGGTTTGGTGGCTGGAAGTACAGCTCTTACCCCTGCTTGGGCAAGCTCTAATTTGAGTGGTATCAATTTAGGCGGTATCAATAGTGGATATCTCAATCCAGCCGCTGACCAAACTCCTGTATTAACGGGTACTGAGTTTGACTTATATATTAATAAAGTACCTGTGACCATCGCCGGTAGAAAAACCACAGCAACCTTAGTTAACAACTCCCTGCCTGCGCCGACGTTAAGGATGCACGAGGGCGATACGGTCACGATTCGAGTCCATAATGAGATGGATGAGACAACCTCCATTCATTGGCATGGTCTACTTGTGCCTTATGAAATGGACGGCGTGCCGGGTATTAGCTTTGATGGCATTCCTCCTAGAAGTACCTTTACCTATCGGTTTACTTTGAAGCAATCAGGCACGTATTGGTATCACTCGCATTCAGGGTTTCAAGAGCAGACCGGTATGCTGGGTGCTATTGTTATTGAGCCTAAAACTCGTGAGCGTTATCCGATTAGTGAAGATCATGTGGTAGTACTGAGTGATTGGACTTTTCGAGACCCGCATAACTTATTAAAGCTGTTAAAACAACGTGCTGATTTTGATAACTACCATCTTCCTGACTTTAAAAAGCTACTGGCGGACATTGCCCAGACTGATATTAAAACAGCAATGGATAAGCGTAAGATGTGGAATCAAATGCGAATGATGCCAACTGATTTTAGCGACTTAACGGGTGAAAACACCTTCACTTATCTCATTAATGGCAGACCCTCAACTGAAGCTTGGTATCAAAAAATTAAAGCAGGGCAACCTGTTAAACTCCGATTTATTAATGCGTCAGCGCAAACCATATTTGATGTACGCATACCGGGTTTGAAGATGAAAGTAGTGGCAACAGATGGCGTCGATGTAGAGCCCGTTAGCATTGATGACATTCGTATTGGGGTAGCCGAAACTTACGATGTTATTGTCACGCCAACTCAAGATGTACATACTATTTTTGCACAAAATGTAGACCGCAGCGGTTATATGACGGCGACACTGGCAACTAAGGACACTGCTCAAGTGGCAGCAGCAGCTATTCCAAAGATGGATGCCGTAGAGTGGCTGACTATGGCCGATATGATGGGCGACATGAGTGGCAAGTTTAAAGCCAATCACGCCCATACAGAATATGACTTTAAAACAGACATGCGGGTAGACACACCTAGAGTGAATCTGGATGATCCCGGTATTAATCTGCGTAATGTTAAAAGAGACGTGCTGACTTACGACCAGTTAAGCAGTGTTGGTGATCACATATTTGCTGAGCAAATTAAACCGACCCGTGAGATTGAGTTGCACCTTACCGGTAATATGGAACGCTATATTTGGGCGTTTGATGGCGTTAAGTTTAGTGATGCGGCGCCAGTTAATATCAAACCTGGCGAGCGCGTTCGTATCACCTTAGTCAATGACACTATGATGATGCACCCCATGCATCTGCACGGTATGTGGAGTGATATAAGGGCACCATCTGGCGAGTTTCAAGTCAGAAAGCATACGATGTTGGTGCATCCTGCTCAAAAAGTGAGTTTTGATGTTACTGGTGAGCATGGACGATGGGCTTGGCATTGCCATCTTTTATATCATATGGAAGCGGGTATGTTCCGAGAAGTCGCCGTTGTGTAGGGGCTGTATAGAATTGATTAATTAGGACTGCTGATAGCTAAAATCATTCCAGACTAGGCGCAAACCGACGCTAATGTCTAGACTTTGGCTAGGTTTGTAACAACGTCTGGTACGCTTTCAGCATCAGCCACACTCGAGCACAGCTCTCGCCTTGCGAACGGGCAAAGCAGTGCTTTGCTTAATCCGTTCTCAGGGCGGGACTCTTTTTTGTCAATATATTACGAAATTTTCTAGCTTAGAATGACTAGGCGTCAAAAATTTCACTGCATATTGCCTAAAAAATAGTCTCCGCCAGTGCCATGAATCAATTCTATACAGTCCCTAATCCTATTTAAATCAAATTGTTTATGAGCCAACAGATGAAAACACATAAGATAGGTTATTTTACGCTCAGTATCGTGTCAATGGTTTTAGCCCCTTCTTTTGCAATGGCGTCAACGTCATCCACGAAAGCTAACTTGCAGAAAGCCAAACTGCCTGACATGATTCAAAATTCAGTAGGTATGGTCAATATGGATCATAGCTCTATGGACATGTCAGATATGGTTATGTCAAGCATGGATCACAGCTCGATGGATATGTCAGGCATGCAAGGTGGTAAACCACCAAAAAGTGCCCGTAGCCCAGACTATTCAAATGGCATTGATTATGGCAAGTTTGGCAAACCTATGATGATGGGCGATATGCCGACTTGGGGGGTATCTGTTTCTGATTTGGGTTATAACTTTGATGAGGACAATATTAATTTTGAGACAACTGCTTGGTATGGTACTGATGAAAAGCGTGTTATTTTTGAAAGTGAAGGCAGTGCACAAACGAAAGATGATAAAGTAATTGATAGCTTATCCTCGTTGTCTTATTGGAAACCACTAAGTATCTTTTGGAATGGTAGCTTTGGTGTGGCTTATGATACGGCAATGGATGATGCCGCTGTCATGGCAGGTATTGAAGGGACAGCACCCTACTTCATCGAAACTTCAGCCAATGCTTATTTATATACTAATGGTCAACTGAGGTTAAATGCAGGCGCTGAATATGAATGGCGACTTAATCAGCATTGGGTGGTAATACCGGAATTAGAAGTCACGGCCTTTAGCAGAGATGATGAGGCTCAACACATTAAAAAAGGGTTTAATGAGCTTGAAACTAAAGTTAGACTTACTTATGAGACCCTAAACCGTCAAGTAGCCCCTTATATTGGAGTCAGTTACGAGACCGCACTGGGTGCAAATCGAGGACAGCACCGAGCGCATGGAGAATCAGTAGACTCAAGCAGTGTGATAGCTGGGTTAAGTTTCTGGTTCTGATATTCATTATCAGGAGACCACAATGCAACAGGCAACAGAGCACGATGAGCATCATTCAGATTCAGGCATGAATCCTTATGTGAAATTCACGTTCATGATCCTTACGTCAACATTGATAATGTACATGATGATGTACTTCAATACTTATAAGTGGGATCACGTTTATTTTAGTGAAACTAGGGCTTATATGGCTCTTTATATGGGCGCTGGCATGGCAGTAATAATGCTGGCATTTATGGGTAATATGTACAAGAACACTAAGCTTAATCTCTTGATCTATGGTATTAGTGTGGTGATCTTCGCATTAGGGCTTTGGGGTGTACGCTCTCAACAAACAGTGGAGCAGGTGGATTGGATGCAAGCGATGATTCCCCATCATTCGATTGGCATTTTGACCAGCTCACGGGCAAACATTGAAGATCCTAGAGTTCAAAAGCTTGCAGATGACATAATTGAGGCACAGCAGCGTGAAATTGAGGAGATGCAAGCTCTGATTGAAGAGCTAGAGTAATTTAATTAGGGTCAAAGAAGTTAGGGTTTACTTGTTTATAGGCTTTTTTGCCTATTCAGGGCCAGTTAACACTTGATATAAACCCAGCTGAGTTTCGTAAGTAGGGTCTACCGTGTGCACGGCAATCTTCGTCATGGTAGTGTTAAATGGCTGAAAATCATTGAGAATGGTTTGGTCTACAAGGTACATCTAGCATGCGTGTATAATCGATAGCCTGTTGCATCCCTTTACCAATCGCATGTTTATTGGCTTTGGCTTTTACCACCGCAAGAGGCCTATTAGGCTTTTGATATAACACATTATTGCCGCAATAAACAAAAGCATTTTCTACCTCGCATTTTGTGATGACGAGCAACAATGGAACAAGGGTAGGAAGCTCTTTATAATAAGTTTTCACAAGCTATATTCATTGCGAAGATCACGGAGTCACATCGTCAATTTATGACTTTCTTTGAAAATCGCATGAGCTTTCAGACAAACTCTAAAGAGACTATTAAACTGCATTTAAAAGGAACACCTTTTCAATGAGAAGTTTGGTAGGCATTACTGTCTATCCATATATCAGAGTTGACAACCTATTGTGCTATTGCAGCGATCATAGAGCACCCCACCGCACACAGAGCTATTTGCAACGCAATCAGACAAAATCCTGTGGCTTTTTTAAATCAATAAATTCGAGTTTAAGAAATAAGAGTAAAATCAATTATTAAGACATTTCGATGACGACGTTAAAAATTTATATTATGTTTGTTTTTCTAGAGTTTATCTGGGAAGCGTCATTCATCTTAAGTTATTTAACATGCCCTAGAGTTCGAAGGAGCCGTAGATACCCTATCGTTGGTAATGAATGCAACAGGAGTGCAGGAGTGCTAACCACTTAGTCCCATGATAGGGCTGTGATGAGCGGTAAATGATAGGTAATCTACTAAGATTGCGTCAGCTGACGTTGTCATTCTTTTGGCTAATGAGTTTGGGTTTTATCCTCTAGCTTTTTTTGATTAAGCTATTTTGGAGCAGCAGTTAATCTTAATTGCTGCCATAATTGAGCATCGTTTTCTGTTATATCAGCCAACGTATAATTGTCCATTACTCTCAGAAAAGCGTTAGTCGCTTTATAAAATACATGCTGTAATTGGCAAACAGGCTTGATGGAGCAGCTTATAGATTCTTTTTCTTTATAATTGTTTAAACAGGGGACAGTAGCAAAATCGGGTTCAGTATGACGCAGAACTTCTCCTAAATTGATATCTTTGCTTGATTTAGCAAGGCTTATACCACCATTTTTACCCCGCAAACTAGTTATATAGCCAAGTTTTGCAAGCTGGTGGATAATTTTAGTGAGATGACTCTTTGATATGTTATAACTTTCTGCAATGTCAGATATAGTGGCCAGTTTATTTGAGTCAGGCATTGAAGCTAAATACATCAAGGTTCGTAGTGCATAATCACTATAATTAGTAAGACGCATAAGCCATTTCCTATAAATTAATTTTAGTGCATTCAGTGTATGTCAGTAGATATTTATGAGGTATCACTTACCCTAACGAGAGGTAGAGGTAATAGGCACTATACATTAGGTGCTATGGCTTGCGAACTGTGGAACAAGCACTATGAATATATGGTTACAGTTACTTACTGTATTGTCCTACCCAAGGTTAAATTATTACGGTGTTACCTTGACCATTCACTAGCCGTACGTACTACCTACTGTATAGGATGCTCTCGGGTTTCTTGCCATAAGTTTAAAATGGTTTGGTTATAGTGTCGATACGTTATTGTTTTTTATACCGTGCATTTTAGTCTCAACTTAGAACATTCAATTTAATCTTAATAAGACTAACCGAACAGGCCATCTTTTCTTGGTCTAGACAAAATGGGAAGGTAGCTGCTACAAAATAATGCAAAACAAGCTATCCAAGCTGTTTGTGAAATCATTATCCAAGCTAGATATTGGTCTAATGAAATAATAGGCATAATGACTCTAAATAAAAACACTATTATCATTAACCAAAACATTAAAATCACAGTTTTAGGGGGATTATGGATATTTAACCCAGTGTGTCCCAGTGACACTCTAGCCATCATTGCAATAGTCATCATACCGATTCCAGAAATTGCTATTGCATGAACGGCTAAACTGTGACTAAAGTTAAACCAAGGTTGTAGGGCAAAGAGAAGAAAGCCGATACACATTCCTAAAAATGCCAAATAGAGTGACCACAACAATGGCTTTTGCCAAAGCCGAGGGTTATACCAACCCATAAGCCTGACAAAATTGACGATAAATACAGTAAATGCGCTTATGCTTATGAGATAAGGCATAGGGAAAAAGATATCTGCAAGCATGAATACAAAGAAAGAAATTAAACTTAGGATATCGAGCAGTTTGCTATTTTTTACCTTCACTTCATCCTTACTATCAAAACTTAATCCACGTTCGATAAAGAAAGGAACCACACGGCGTCCTATGGTAAGCACTACGCCTATAATTAAATAGAGTCCAACGTAGATGCCTATTCTTGTATAGTTAATATCTCCCTTATAAAAGCCATAATAACTAAGCGCATTGCCAATAATAAGTAATAACAGCTTGGAGACAATGCCTATCTGTTTATATTGCTTTACCTTTAAAACTGCATTAGCAATTGCCGTTATCATAAGCAGCATAAAAATTAAGTCGCTTAGCATTGCTAACAATAGCCATGCAGAGCTGCTGCCTATATTGATCCCTATAAATGCCCAGCTAATGCGGGCTATAGCCCAAAATATGAATATACCCATAAGGCGATAACTGTATGGCATCATTACGCCAGTCCATGTTTTAACAGCAGTGAGTAAAAACCCTGCAACAATGGCCATGGCATAGCCATACAACATTTCATGGCCATGCCAATAAAAAGGGTTTATTTTAGTCACATCTATACTGGTTTTACCGGTATATATAAACATCCAAATTAGCATAGTGATAATTGCAAAGAGGCTACCTGCGCTAAAAAATATTCGAAAACCAAAATTAAATATGGGATGTGGCGATATAGGTTGGTGTGATGGTGGCTGAATGTTTAGCACCTTTTTATTCATCATGACTTTCTTCTTAAATATATATTTAAAATGAATTTTTAATTTTATTATAGTTTAAATACATCTGATTGGATAGATTATTAAAATAAAAAACACGCAATATTGATTAGTTGTAAATATAGAAGCAAAGTTTAAAACAAAAAAAGCCTGCTGAGTAACCTCAGCAGGCTATGGAGACAAATACTATTATTGGTTTTTATTATTATTATTAGTTATCGGAATTAACTATTGAAATTAGTGATCTCCATTAACCCTTTAACTAATCAGTATTATAAACACATACTTTCAAAAAGTAAATGATTATCATTAACTTTAAAATCAAACATTATCTTACTCATCAAGGTCTATTCACTTTTTGATTGAATGGTCTATATAATAATTTTTGCATCATAAAAATGTATAAGAGCCAGTCAAGGATTTAAACTTAAAGAGTCAGATCGAAACGCCATGTGATAACCGAATATTTAACTTATAGAGTGAGCTAATAACACACAACTCTGCATGTTGATATTAGAACATAACATATGGGTATTAGAAATCGATATACTGCCTGACTAAGGGACTAAGATCAATTTCAACCCCTAAATTGACCAAATTCCAGTACTGACCTGTTACGGTACGGTTTAGCATTAGGGTGGTTGATGAGGGTTGAAATTGCTTGTAATATTTCAAACTTTGCTTAGCCTGAGCGACGGCCTCATAATGTACTTGACTGTTGCTAAAATCGAATGGCCCGGTATGGTAGGGGGCAATAGAAAGCGGTTGTAGCCCTATTTCCAACCACTGCTGATAGTATTGACCAGGTACTAGTACATCATCTTCACAACGGATTTCCATGGCGATAAGATCTTGCTCTAAAGCGGTAACGTCACCTTTAAGCGCATGTTTGGCAAAACGTATAAATAACTGCATTTCAGCATCGCTATAGGAGCGAATACCTCCAAAGTCATAGGCTATGACACTACCATCTGGGCGAAAAGCAAAATTACCTGGATGCGGATCACAATGCATACGGTACAGCTTAAATAGCTGTCCTGCACTGAAGTGAAACAGTCGCTCTGCTATTTTTTGTTTTACACTGTTTTCCCAAGTGGCAGCAACGCTCAATGATTCCCCAAGTTCTTCGGTTAAAGTTAAAATACGTCTCGTTGAATGACTTGGAATGACTTTAGGAATGATGAGTCCGGTATCATCAGCATGAAAAGCGGCAAATATGGCCAAGTTATGCGCTTCTTTTACGTAATTAAGCTCATCTTTCAGGCTATTTCTGATTTCATGAAATATCTGATCCTGTAACTCGCGACTCATATTAAGTACACCGGCCATTTTCAAAGCCATACGTACCTGTTTAAGGTCACTGTCACAGTTCTTGTCTACATCAGGATATTGTACTTTTACTACCACACGGTCGTTGTTCGGTAATACCGCTTTATGAACTTGTCCGATAGAAGCCGCAGCAAAAGGCTGTTGTTCAAAGCTTTTGAACGCTTGTTCAATTGGTTTGCCTAACTCATTTTCAACTTGTTTTTTTATTTGATGATAAGGCATGGGTGGTGCATCTTTTTGCAGTCTTTCTAAAGCCTTAGCCACCTCAGGGGGAAACACATCTTTGTATTGGGAAGCGATTTGTCCCACTTTCATCACTGCACCCTTCATCTCGCCTAACGTGTCGGCAATCTGTATACCAACATCTTGCAGCATTTCAGAACGCGCTTGATTACGTTTAGCCTCATCGCTGGACAAATGTTTAAAAGAATTTTTTGCCGCTTTACCCGCAATACTTGCGGTCATACCTGCAAGTTTAATGAATCGTTTGCCTGATGTTGCCATGGTTGCAATGCCTTGTCCGTCTAACCTAATTGTTGATAGGCTGCTAGTTATATCAGCTTATTCATTAGATGTCTGTATATTGAGCGATAAAATAACTTACGGCCATGTCATAGCCAAGATGACCTAAACCACAAATTACTCCTAAAGCGCAGTCACTAAAATATGACTGACTTCTGAAGGCTTCACGGTTGTGAATATTTGACAAGTGAACTTCAATAAAAGGTTTGTTGGTGGCGAGTAGGGCATCACGCAGCGCTACAGATGAGTGGGTAAATGCAGCGGGGTTAATGATGATACCGTCGACTTGCTCATTGCTATCAGTGAGTAGGCCATGATGCTGTATGGCATCAATTAACGCGCTCTCTGAGTTAGATTGCAGGCAAATTAACTCTATTTTGTGTGCTTGGAGCATATTGATTAAGCGAGTTTCAACCTCTTTTAGGGTGGTTGTCCCGTAAATATCGGGCTCTCTTTTACCTAATAAATTAAGATTAGGGCCATTTATAAGCAATAGTCGCCGGTTAAAATTTAAATGATTTTTGACATGGGGCATTGTAATCTCAGCTGATCAAAATGAATAAAGAGGTTTAATTAAGACAATTCTATTTTAAGAGTATACTGCTTTTAAAGTTAGGATGCCTAACGGGTTGTGTGTATTTAATTGTTTAAATAAAGGTTTAAATATTTGGTTAAATAATTATCTACTTCGCTGGTTAAAAACCTTTCTAAGTAAGCGCTAAACCTAAACCAATAGAGGTCATATATTCATATTATTACTAAACTACTATCTTAAAGTAATACAATGAATGTGAATTTTATGTTAAAACTCTTTGTGTTGTCATATTGTCATGATATGATTAGTTATAGATAATAACTATGTCAAAATGTTTCATTGGTACTATTAAATCATATTATCTTAAGAAACATGATACATAATTAATATTGTCTATCAGTGGATATCATATCCATCACAACTTACACCCAGTTTTAGCTATAAATTTAATTTATATAATTAGCAATTGGGGCTAAATTGAAGTTTATTTATTAAGTTTAGGAAGTAAATTATGTCAGCTCGTGAGCAAGGTACTGTTAAGTGGTTTAATGATTCAAAAGGTTTCGGTTTTATTCAACGCGATAGTGGGGAAGATATCTTTGTTCATTTCCGTGCTATTCAAGGCGATGGTTATCGTTCGCTTGCCGATGGTCAAAAGGTTGAGTTTATTGTTACTGAAGGCGACAAAGGCTTACAAGCTGAAGAAGTTACTAAAGTTGAAGACTAAAATTAGCCCTGTTGATTATTTATTTGATGTAGATTGCTTATTGTAACTTTTAAAAAATAAGTTGCAATGAACAAGATAGTTTTAGAAACGTTATATATTGAGTTAAATTAGATTTTTTCATATCTTTGTTTTAGACTTACTTTTGCTAAAACTCAAGTTTCTTGATTAATAACGTTTTTAATAATTAGCGATACTCTACATACTAGTAATGTTTTAAGCAAATGCTGTCTAGCAAAAATAATGTTTGCTGGTTTTGTTAGACCGCTATATGGCCGATACATTTGATCAATTTGCATATAATATGCAACTGGTCTAGTGTGTCGGCTTTTTTATTTGCGATAGTTATTATCGATAGTTGTTATCAATAATTATTACCATTCGTTATTATACTTTTTTATTATTAAGGTTTGATATACTTAGGGTGGTTAATGAATATAATGAATTCGAAGTTGTATTAACGGGTATTTAAGCATAAGGAAGTTCAGTGGATAAGTTTATTAAATTTAGTGATTTGGCATTAAGTAATAGTATCTTGAAGTCCACGAGTGACCTTGGTTTCACGGAGCTGACGCCAATACAATCGCAAATCCTACCCTATACCTTAGCTGGACAAGATGCCATTGGTCAAGCGCAGACAGGCACTGGCAAAACGGCTACATTTTTGATCACTATCATCGAGGCTTTATTAGCAAAGCCTTTTGATAAGGATGAACCTCGTTATATCGGCGAACCGCGTGCTTTGATATTAGCCCCAACCCGTGAACTTGCCAATCAGATTTTTGAAGATGCCCTTATATTGACTCGTCACACGCAGCTGCATAGTGTCTGTGTGATGGGTGGCATTGATTATGAGCAGCAAAATCACCAGCTTGAAAAGGCGTTTACGGATATTTTAATAGCAACACCCGGTCGTCTGATTGATTTGATTCATAAAGGTTTTGTCTTTTTAGATCGTATTGAGGTCTTTGTGCTGGATGAAGCAGACCGAATGTTAGATATGGGTTTTATACCTGATATTAAGCGTATTATTGGGTATATGCCTGCCAATACAGATAGACAAAGTCTTTTATTTTCAGCCACATTTAATCAAGATGTAATGAATTTAGCTTATCAATGGTTACTAAACCCAATATTTATTGAGATTGAGCCAGAACATAAAACCAGTGATTTGGTAGAGCAAAAGTTTTATTTGCTTACCGAGTCTGATAAATATAAGGCACTGTCTCAAATATTGGACGATGAAAGTTCAGAAAAAGTGATCGTTTTTGCTAATCGAAAAGATCAAGTTAAACAACTCTATAATCGATTAAATAAAGATTATAATGTGGTTATGCTTTCTGGAGATGTTGAACAGAACAAAAGAGAGCGTTATTTAGATAGATTTAAGAATGGTGAGGCTAAAGTATTAGTAGCTACTGACGTGGCGGGGCGAGGCATTCATGTAGATGATGTCAGTCATGTGGTTAATTATACCTTACCCGATCAACCAGATGATTACGTTCATCGAATTGGTCGTACGGGACGAGCAGGCCAAACAGGTATTAGTATCAGTTTTGTTAGTGAAGATGATGCGTTTAACCTGCCAGCGTTAGAAACGCATCTTGACACAAAATTAAAGTTAGAACAATTTAATTAGACTTTCTTAGTTTGTGCTATGTGACATATCATGATGACTATCGTTAGTCATGGTATGAGGCTCAGCGTCGTGACTCATTGGTGCATGGCTTTCCATATTGGAATGATCCATACCTTCATGGTTCATAGTTGAGTGATTCATCGTTGTGTTATCACTTACCATAGCTTGATGAGAATGTTGCATATGACCATGATGCATGTTTTTCATTAACATAGGCAAGGCAATAACCGCCAAACCAGATAGAATCATAATGACGCCATTAATTTGACGCAATCTAAACTTCCCTATTTGCTTGTGTAACCAGCCGACTGTTTCTTGCGTAGCAACTAACATGGGCACTGTGCCTAGCCCAAAAGCGAACATGATTAAAGCAGCAGTTGAGACGCTTCCGCCAACCACAGCCATCAATAATGCACCATAAACCAGACCACAGGGTAAAAACCCCCATAATAAACCAGCAGTTAAGGCTCTTGGGAAGGTGGTTAATGGAAAAACCTTTTGACGAACTGGCGCTAGCTTTTTCCAAAGTCTTGCACCAACTTTTTCCAGACTATTCAAAAATCGTAGTCCAAGCATCGATAGTCCAATAATTACCAGCACAACACCCAGCAATATTCTTGGCGTGGCGTTACCCATCATCAGGGGTTCCAGAACTTTAGTACCTATTAAACCTGCGATTACCCCTAATATTGAATAGCTAATTAAGCGGCCAAAGTGATAAGTTGCAATGAGGCCACGTTTTTTTAACGGGCTGACTTCGTTCATCGATAAACCAAACGCAGTAACAATACCACCACACATACCTAGACAGTGCGGCGAACCAAAAAAACCCATAGCGAAAGCGGCGGCAAGTAATGGGGCTGACATACAATGAATCCTAATTAATGAAGTTCAGTAAAATAAGATACGAACTTTATGAGAGGTAGGCCGAGTGTTTTATACAGTGATTAATTTAATGTTTTAACTCAAAGCAATCAAAAATTAGATCTGTACAACAAAAATTGATCATCAGTTATCAAGGTTGTTATTCAGGTTCTGATCTTTATTATTTGATTGCTTGGTTTTATCTTGATCTTCTGTTGGTATTTTAATTTCGGCCTTGGCGTTTAATGCTTGGCGACGCTCTTGCCTATCGTCCAAAATAACCCGCTGGGAAGCGTTATCTAAATCTTCGAATTGATTAGATCTAACAGCAAAGCGTACTGCCCATATGCCCACGACAAATAACATCAGGCTGAGCGGTATTAATAAATACATACTTTCCATAAACTCTCCAACATTGCTTATAGCAAAGTAGATGGTACAACGGATTTTTTAAAAAATAAGACCATTAAGGCAATAGGGTATTTTAGCATCTATTGCATTCAAACTAAATTGATTGTTTAGAGTAATTCTTAAATAAAACAAATTAATCTAACACATATGCTTATTACAATGCTTCATTTGAATTAGGCTTACGACTTTTCATCAATGTATTGAGGCTAACCTCTTCAGCAGTACGGCAGTTTTTTTGAGGGATGAAAATGTCACGAACGTATGCAGCTAACTCATATATAGTACGTCGGGAATGTATTAGATTCTGCTTAGGGTTTGCCCATCCTTTTTTTGCAGGTAATGGCGCGACGAGAGGGGTTGAGCGAATACCATTCAATGCAAACTGGCGACGTGCTCGAGTCATATGATAGGCATCAGTAATGAGATAGACATTCGATAGGTTCAATCGTTTGGCAGTAAAGCGGGCGTTTTCACAAGTATTCATGCTCGCATTTTCAGTGATAATGTTATGAATATTATTTTCTAATAGCCAGTCACTCATCCAGGGGGATTCTACGCCTGTTAATACAATAGGCAGTGGTAAGTGCTTATAGTTAATATATGCCGTGTGGACTCGGCTTAAGCTATACTGATTTAACACGATGGCGCTTTGTGATTGAGCTTTATCAGCCTCTAACTTCGAAGATTGGGGCTTCATATATTCATCATTATTAGGTTTTAACTCGGTTAAACCTCCACCTAAAACAACATAGGCAGAGGGAATATCCTCCAATATTAATTGACTATTATTATGAGGCGCAGGGTTTTCTATGAAATTTGTCTTAATAGTAAAATTCTTTTGATGTTTGTGTGCATCTGGAATGGGTAACTTATTGAGTAAAGATAGCCCTGCTGAGGAAAAAATGGGGGTAAATAAACTCAAGTATAATATGACAGATATCATTGCTGCGATAAAGAGACAACAAAACAGTCGCCTTATTAGACATAAAGTATATTGTTTGAGGGCAGTCCACATGGCGAGCAAGCCTTAATGCCTTATTAAATTAAGTGATTTAAAAGAAAAGTCATCATTCAACAGGAAAGTCAGGATTTGAAATGAACTTTGCAATAAATGTTTGTATGCAAGGGTCTAAGGTACTGTCTCATAACTGGCAACTCTATCTACCCATACAGGTTCACGCTCCAAGCTTATATTATATTTATCTTTAATCACTTGTTGGATGACCTGTTGAGTTACGAAAACGTCATGTTGGGTAGCGGGTTTATTTACGCTAGCCTTTGCATGGTTAACCAAAACTAAGGCTTGTTTATCATGAGTTAAGATGGGGTTTATACCCTGTCCTTTTAAGCCTGCATTATCTATTAACCAGCCAGCTGCTACTTTAGTGTGTGTATCGTCAACTGTGTGGCCCACAATACTAGTATAAACTTCTTTGAGCGCTAAAAACTGTTGAGTAGGTATGACAGGGTTTTTAAAAAAGCTGCCACAGTTAGGCAGTTGACTGGGGTCAGGAAGTTTGGATTGACGGATATGAATAATGGCCTGCATAACATCAGCTGGTGTCATGTTGCCTACTGAACTGTCTTTAGATGGACTTGTACTTCTGTCATTAGCGTAGCTTGATGCCAGTGTGGCTACATCGCCATAATCCACTTTTACTTTGTGACTATCTTTATGAAGGCGAAAACCAACCCGAGTTATGAACCACTGACCAGCCTCACGCTTAAATTTACTATCACGGTAACCAAACTCACACGCATTAGTATCAAACTCATGCCAACTTTGAGTAGGCAAATGATAAGCACGTACATGAGTTAAGCAATCCTCCAACTGCACGCCGTATGCACCAATATTTTGTACTGGAGCAGCTCCCGTTAGGCCAGGAATTAAAGCAAGATTCTCAAGGCCAAACCAGCCTCTGTTCACGGTAGAGACCACAAGCTCATGCCAAATTTCACCTGCCATTACCTCAATGTCAACATACTCTGGCGTTTCCAACAAAACGTTAATGCCCTTCATGGTTGGTTTTATAACAGTGACATCAAGTTTTGGCGGCAACAGAACATTACTACCACCAGATAAAATAAACATTGGCTTGCCAAGATTTATGAGTTGACCAATAACCAAATCGACATCGGTTTCCTCACTCAACGTTATGAACTGCTCAGCTATGCAGGCAAGACGCATGGTATTCAAAGTTAACAAATCTGCATTATGTAACTGTTTAGAGCACGCATTGTTTACATTGGTAGGAGCAGAGACTGAGATGTGTTTGGTCATAAAATATTTATACCATAAGAGGGATATATCTATAATTTAAATAAAGTATAGGCACTTTACTTTAAATGCTGCGATGTTAACCTTGTTTTCTTGCCATTTTAACGATATCAATAGTCATGTTGTTGAGCTAACATTAGTCAAACTCTCCAGCTATCAATCCAGGCATCAACAGAGGATTCAATACGAGTAATGACATCGTCAAATCCTTCAGGGCCTCCTAAATATGGGTCAGGCACATTTTGTTTATAGTAGCTTTGGTCAACTTCGCTTAATAAAGTGAGTGTCGCGAGAGACTCCTGAGGATACAATTTGGCAGCACTGTCCTTGATAACTTCAAGATCAGCTAAGTTTTGAGCATCCATGGCTAGCACTAAATCAAAGTCGTAGAAGTCTTTAGGGCTTACTTGACGAGCCACTAGCTTGCAAATATTGTAGCCGTGTTCTTTAGCATGCTTTTGCGCACGTGGGTCAGGGTTACAGCCAATATGCCAGTCGCCTGTGCCTGCTGAATCAACTTTCATTGAGAGACCTGCAATGGCAGCTCGCTGACGCAGAATTTCTTCAGCAGTGGGGGAGCGACATATATTACCAAGACAAACCATTAAAACAGATTTGGGTGCTGAATTAGAAACTGATTTAGAAATAGGCATTAGCTACTCATGTTTAAAGGGAGGTGCAAAAAAAGGTTGGTGTATTATTGTCACTTAAATAATCCACTATTTTAACAAGCTTTTCATGCCAACAGTAGGGCTTAGTTATTTAAGTTAGCTATTTAAGTGAGTAATGGTAAGTGAGTAATGGTAAGTAAGTTATGTGAGCAAGTCATTAATATCAGCTAAATTTTGCGAGCAGATTATTTAAAAGTACCCACTATAATATAAGATTTAATCGTTTTGATATCTAAAGCGTTTTAAGTCGCGGCGCTGTTTTTTGTTTGGCTTTGTATCAGGTCGAGCCAAATTAGCCAACTTGCGCTGCTCAGCGTAGAACTCACGCCGTTTGATACTTTCTTCAGTTTCTTCATAGAGTGTTTGGGCAATCGTAGCATTACCCCGCTGGGTAGATAATGCTTTTACGATGATGCTTTTTTCACTCATACTTGTGGCTGAGCCTTGACGAATGGTTAGCTCATCGCCAACGCTGATTTCTTTACTGGTTTTCACTCGGCTTCCTGCAAAGTGTACCTTACCACCTTCAATTGCTTGTTTAGCAAGATTCCGAGTACGATAAAAACGTGCTGCCCATAGCCACTTATCTAAGCGCACTTTAGCGGTAGATGCAGGCGTATTTTGTTGTTTCGACATAGTATGCTTTTAATGTTTACCTTGTATGAGTTACCTTATAAATATAAATCTGAACTTTTTTAAAGTATAGTCGGTCAAATTGTAAAACTCTACGGTGTTAACCTTTAGCCTACCATTATCGTACTATTACTCGGTTGTCTTGCATCGATTTTTAAGGGCTTTAGTTATAGCCTAACTAAGCAAGTTGGTTAAAATGTTTATTCTAAAATATCAGTCCTATTATAGAATAAACATTTTAACGTATTATCGTACTTGTTTAAACGAGTTAGTCTAGATGCTAACTTATTTTAAAAACATTTGATAACCCACGTTATCAGTCACAGGAGTACATTCATATCCAATATCTTGAAGCGTATCTTGTAGCGCGCGCGAGTTGGTATCAGAGGCTTGTAGCCCCACCAATACCCGACCATCGGCTGCCCCGTGGTTTCGGTAATGGAACAAGGTGATATTAAAATCTTGACCCAGCTTTTCTAAAAAGTTTAACAATGCTCCTGGACGTTCAGGAAAACTAACCTTAAAGATTTGCTCATCCTCTACGCCAGCATGGCCACCGATTAAGTAGCGTATATGAGATTTAGCAATGTCATCATCGGTTAAGTCTTGAGCGTCATAGCCAGATTCCTCTAAAGTAGTGGCAATGATTTGACGTTCTTTTTCGCCTTCTTTTAGCGCAATGCCGACAAATATTGTGGCAGGCTGTAGAGAGTCAGGTGCTTTATTACTACGAGTGCGATAATTGAATTCAGTAATATTACGACCTTTTAAACTACGACAAAACTCCAAGAAAGCGCCTGTGCGTTCTGGAAGCGTGACAGCAAAAATAGCTTCTTTTTTCTCGCCAATTTCTGTACGTTCAGCAATATAGCGTAATCTGTCAAAGTTCATATTAGCGCCAGAGATAATGGCAACACAGTTTTTATTGGTTATATGGTGCTTCATTAGGAACTTTTTCATGCCAGCAAGTGCCAGAGCTCCAGACGGCTCAACGATGGTGCGGTTCTCTTCAAATACATCTTTAACGGCAGCACAAACTTCGTCATTGCTACAAGTAACCACCTCAGACTCAATTAATTTACCTGAGCCATCGTTTTTTTGCATATTGACCACCTGAAAGGGTAGGTCGCCAATTTGAGCAACTGCGGTACCATCAACAAATAAACTAACTTGGGGTAAGATAACCCGTTCGTTGGCGTCAAGTGCAGCCTTTAGACTCGCTGCACCCTCTGGCTCCACAGCGATGACTTTAACGTGAGGTGCCACATCTCCTAGAAAAGCAGCAATACCAGCAATGAGACCACCCCCACCTACAGGCACAAACACATAGTCCATATCTCGCCATTGCTGATTGATTTCAAGGCCAATAGTACCTTGACCTGCGATGACCAGCTCATCATCATAAGGTGGAATATAGGTCAGCCCTTCTTTTTTTGAACGCTCAATAGCATATCGGTTAGTAATATCGAAACTATCACCATATAGATCTACATTGCCGCCTAATGCTTTCACAGCTTCTATTTTTATCTCAGGCGTCGTGGTAGGCATCACAATAATACTGTTAAGGCCAAGTTTACTGGCCGAGAACGCAACCCCTTGCGCATGGTTGCCGGCTGAAGCACAGATAACGCCGCTGGTTTTTTCTACATCAGATAACTGGCTAATACGATTGTAGGCACCGCGTAGTTTAAATGAAAATACAGGCTGCAAATCTTCACGCTTTAAGCGGATATCGTTGTTAAAACGAGAGGATAGTTTTGGGGCGATGTCCAAAGGGGTTTGTATAGCGGCTTCATATACAGTTGCTTGAAGAATGTTGCGAACCCAATTTGATAACATAGATAATCCTGCGAGACTCGATTTAAAGAAATTTTAATAACTGATAAGCCTATGCTGTTTTTAGCAATCGTGCAAGGTTTAGGCTTCAATTAACCTATGCCAATTGGTTATTACCCTTATAATTAAAGATTAATTGCTTACCCCCACTAGATTTATTATCTATTAGACAGGTATTCATATGCTTTAAAAATAATGAAGGTTAAATCACTAAAATATAGCTGTATAATGAAGTAAGGTATTTACCAGCAAACCCAACTACAACATGCAGAACCTTATAATTAACATTTAATGGGGCAAATATGAGTGAACAATTGAAACTGAAGCAAGAAGTCGCTAAAGCGGCACTTAAGTACATTGATGATGGTATGGTTTTAGGTGTGGGAACAGGGAGTACGGTCAACTGTCTGATTGACTTATTACCACAAGTTAGGCTAAAAGGTGCGGTTGCTAGTTCAAAAGTTACTCAAAATAAACTTGAAGCCCTAGGTATTGAGGTAATGGATTTAAATATTACAGGCGAGCTTGACTTGTATATTGATGGTGCTGATGAAGTAAATCCAAACCTACAGCTTATCAAAGGCGGAGGTGGGGCGCTCACTCGTGAAAAAATAGTGGCGGCAGCTTCAAAGATTTTTTTATGTCTTGTTGATGACAGTAAGTGGGTTACTCAACTTGGGCGTGAGTTTCCAGTACCTATTGAGGTATTGCCACAGGCCCGATCTTATGTGGCACGAGAGCTTGTTAAACTAGGGGGAGAGCCTGTTTACCGTGAAGGCTTTGTCACTGATTATGGCAACGTTATTTTAGATACTTATTACCTTGATATTCAAAATGCCAGCAATATGGAAAAAACACTCAATAATATCGTTGGTGTCGTGTGTAATGGTATTTTTGCCGCCAATCAAGCAGACACACTATTAATAGCAAAGTCTAGCGGTGTAGAAGCAGTGACCAGATAACATTAGGGTATTACTAACTTTAGCGAATTTAGCGAATGTTGCAGAGTGAGTATTAATAAAATTCAACATATACGCTGATAAAATAACAGGGCAGAGGATGCCAATACATTCTACCTTCTGACTATAACTCATCTCTATCTCTCAATAGATTGCAAGAGATGAGTTATAAGCAGGTTTAACGACTGCAATTTGTCTTCAATAAGGGCAAGTATAAAGGTGCTTGAGTTATCTTGTGCAACCCCTTTTTTTCATCAATACATTCTTATACCGCTTATCTTATAGCTCCCACAACTCTTATAGCTCTCATGATATCGATTATCGCTAGCAAAACAATGAAACAATGAAATATTGCTAAGATGTCAGACAAGCTTAACTCACATCATGACGCCTATTTTATGGTTTTATTATGATGATTTTATATTTATACATCTCATAAAGCTGCTCAACTGCTAGATTTATTTATAATCTAAGTCAACCTATAAAATGTAACTAAACTGTACAAAATAACTTATTAAGACACGATAAATGGTATAATAAGCAATTATTTTAACAAATTAACTATATAAATTTTAGTATTAAAGATTGGTGTTAAAAAAAGGGGCACTGTTTGAAATCTAAATTACCATCAGAACCTCTTGTATTGAGTTTCTTCTTACTTACGCTCATTATAAGCGCCTGCAAACCTTTGAAGTCCGAAGAAGGGGATTGGAAGGATGTGTCTATAGTGGGTTTGCCTGAAATTTCTGAGGGGTACTTGACTCAATCAAATGCTCCCATCAGCCCAATTATCGCAGATAAAAATGACTATGATGTTAGGATGCCTGAGGTGGTACAGTCAGTGCAGATACCCTCTAAAGCAGACGAAACAAAAGAAGCATTTTTAGAGTCTTTGGAGATAAGCCAAGCCCGCTTTGCTGCCCGTCGCCACGATAAATGTCCTAAGCTAATTACCACGGAAGTAGATTTAGACAGAATTGTTAGAACCAAGGAAGTCTTAAAAAAGAACTATTGCGATTATTTTATTTTCGCTAGTAAAGGCGATCGTATTACTGTTGACGTTCAGCCAGACGACTTTGAAGCTGTCTTAATATCACCCGTTACACATCACTTCTCAAACAGTAGCTTTGAAGTTGAACAAAATGACAAATATGTGGTGCGAGTAAGTTATGAAGGCAGCGAATATCGCAACGGTCCGCTAACATATGATATTGTGGTAGAGCTAAACTAGCGTAGACGATAGAGGCGGGTAATTTAGTTTATCAACTTTATCCTTCTTTAACTTTATCCTGCTTTGATGTTGTAAACCATGGCCTGAAGATGAGTCCTTTTTAGGGCTCATCTTTTTTGTCCTTGTATTAAATGCCTTAAAAGCAGCACCATAACTGCTATAGTTAAATTAATGCTAAAGATGCAGTCTTAAACGGCTCATCACTCTAAGACAGCTGAGACTTTTTAATACCGACTGCTCTTTTGCTCGGCGATAGCGAAGGTGGGTTAAACATCGGCGCTGTTTGTTGACCTTCGATCAGATGATTGGTATCAACCTGCGTGTACAACCCTTTGGCATAATAGCAATTGGCATTGCGGCGAATTAGGGTCCTCACGAAATACCATTCACATTGGAATTTTTGTTCGGTAATATCAAGAAGCATATAGCCATGGTCAAATTGGTTATTAAACTTTTGATGCGGGTTGAGTAGGGGGCCGGCAATTTCAGGAAAGGTGCCTGAAGTGAGGGCGGGGCAGACAAACTCTACCGCAATTGAGCCTTTACCTGTATCTGAGTTATACGTTTGTTTATTAAAGGGATCTTGGCATATATCAAACGCGAATGAAGCGTGATAATCACCGGTTATAACTACGGTGTTGTTAATTTTATTAATGTCAATAAAATCTAGCAGTCGCTTACGAGCGCTGGCATAACCATTCCATAAATCACTAGAAAAGGTGGCAGAACTGCCTTTGAAGGGCGCAAGAATAATTTGCTGACCCAAGACCTGCCAAGTTGACCCTCGATGTTTACTCTTTAAAAGATTTAGATAAAGCCAGTTTTCTTGCTCAAGCCCTAACAGTTGTCGTTCTGGCTCGTTACTGGCTGCCGCATCAGGCTTTTGACGGCCAAAAATACGAGTATCAAGCATGTTTAAATCAAAGAGCTTGCCAAATTCAAAGCGCCTATAGATACGGAGCTGGGGGTCGAGTTCATTGCTGGTATCACTGCGAATAGGCATCCATTCATGATAGGCGCGAACCGCTGCCATTTTACGTTCTATATAATCGCCTTCTGTTGCTTGGTGATTTTGCGCACCGTCTTTCCAAGCGTCATTTGCAATTTCATGATCATCCCAAACAACAATGAAGGGGTGCTGACGGTGGCATTCTTGCAAATCAATATCGGTGCGATAACAGGCGTATCGACGACGATAATCCTCTAAGCTAATAATCTCGTGCTTAGGGTCTAAGGGTCGTTTACTAATGAGGAAAGGGTCACAGTAAAACCCTTGCTGATGTTCGTAGATATAATCACCTAAATGTAGGACAGCGGTTATATCAGGTTGGCTGGCAATATCGGCATAGCCATTGAAGTAGCCAAAGCCATAGTTAGAGCATGAGACGACGGCCAAACGTATGCGTTCAACCTCATTAGCGGGTGTATCGGGATGAGGGATTGTGCGAGTTCGACCTACAGGAGAAATATATCCTAGTGCTTCGAAGGCGTAGTAATAGGTGGTGTTCGCTTCAGGCAGAAGAGGGTCAACCTTAACCGTAAAATCAGTTTCAAGGCTGGCGGTGGTTTTACCTTTTGCGACGACATTTTTAAATTCTGGATCGGTTGCAACCACATAACCTACTGGAATAACAGGGGCATCAATACTGCCATCATTGGTAATTCGTGTCCATAATATCACTCTGTCATATAAGGGGTCGCCGCTAGCAACACTATGCAGAAAAGGCATAGCACCCTCATAGCCTAAATCATCTATGTCAGGTAAGCAGGCAGTCAGTTGGGTAAGGACAGCACTTGCTAGAGTAACTTGGCCACTTAGCTTCAAAAAATCACGTCTTTTCATTATTAACGCCTTAATTTTAAAAGATATAATATTATAAGCGTATCATAATACTTAAATATATCAGTTAGATGAAATCAAAAATGCTAATTAAAGGTAGGTAGTAGAAGGTAGGTAAAAAGTTAAATTTTATCCCAAAACCCCTATCTTTCGACATTTTTGATTAATTTAATGAAATAGTAATTATACTAAGCTAACCTTAAGCTAAATCAAGGTCTATAAGTAAATTATCGTACTTTTAAACACTCCAGCTTTGAAATAATGTGACCTTCAAATATTAGGGCTTTCAAATAAGCAAGACTTTAAAACTGAAACCTTACTTTGATTCAATATTCATTATTTAAACTATTAAGCGGGCACCTCATTTTTTAAACTGATTAACACGCTATCTCCTTCAAGGGCAACAGGGAAGATGCTTAGCTTAACGCTGTCATCATCTAAGCATTGACCCGTGGCCAAGTCAAAGCGTTGTTTGTAGATGGGAGAGGCGACATAAAGGGTCTCACCCTTATCGATGCTTCCGTCTTCACGCTGTATTTTATTCATAGTGCTGCCAATTAGACCTCGAGATAGCACATTGGCTTTGCTAAAAGGATCAAAATTATCAATGGCAAACAGTTCGTCATTTTTAGTGCGAAATATAGCCACTTGTTTACCTTCAAATAGGGCGCAAACACCGCCATCTGGGATAATGTCATTAAGCTTACAAATAAGTTGATTGGTCATAAGACTGTCCTTTATAGTGTGTTGTTCAATAGGAGGCGCAACTTATCACCGGATCTAATATATGACAATAAGTTGCATGAAAATAAGTTATGTGAGGATAAGTGCCCTAAACAGTGGGATAGTTAGGCAATGTGATAAGATAACGTGACTTAACTTAGTGACGACGTATTAAACCGTTGCTTCCAGTGTTTTCCTTTCGGTTTCAGTAGCTGGGCGAATTTGCTTACGCTCAGTCACAAATACGACGTTGTCATCACCGAGTTCACTGTTTACAAAATGACGAAAGCGTTTGAGTTTCTCTTTGTCGGTAATGGTCGCCTTCCATTCGCAAACATAGTTGTCAACGAGGAGCTGCATTTGATCTTCAAGCTCTTGGGCGATGCCGAGGCTGTCGTCGATGATGACCTGTTGTAAATAATCGAGACCGCCATCCAAGCTTTCACGCCATTTTGAGGTGCGTTGCAATTTATCGGCAGTTTTGATGTAAAACATGGTAATGCGGTCGATATATTTAATTAGAGTATCCGTATCAAGGTCAGTAGCAAATAGCTCGCCATGACGGGGCACCATGCCGCCATTTCCGGCAACATAAAGATTCCAGCCATTTTCGGTAGCAATTACCCCAAAGTCTTTTGATTGGGCTTCGGCACATTCACGAGTACATCCTGATACCCCCATTTTAATTTTATGCGGTGAGCGTACGCCTTTATATCGGTCTTCCAGCGTTAGGGCTAGGCCAACACTGTCAGCCACTCCATAACGGCACCAGTTATTACCCACGCAGGATTTAACGGTGCGTAACGATTTGCCATAGGCGTGCCCTGTTTCAAAGCCAGCATTGACTAAGCGTTCCCAGATATCTGGCAGTTGTTCAAGACGAGCACCAAATAAGTCCACACGCTGACCGCCTGTAATTTTGGTATACAGGTTAAAGTCTTTGGCGACTTGGCCTAATACTATTAGCTTGTCAGCCGTTATTTCCCCGCCAGCCACACGGGGTACAACAGAGTAGGTACCATCTTTTTGAATATTACCAAGGTAGTAATCATTAGTCTCTTGTAGAGGGGCTAGTTCTGTTTTTAATATATAGTCGTTCCAACAAGAAGATAATATAGAGGCAACAGCAGGCTTGCATATTTCACAGCCGCGGCCATGACCATGACCTGTCAGCAGCTCATCAAAGGTCTTATAGCCATGCACACGTACCAAGTTATATAAATCTTGACGAGAGTAATCAAAATGCTCACATAAGTTATTATTCACTTCAAATCCAAGTTCGGTAAGCTGATACGCTAGAATATCTTTTACCATTGGCGCGCAGCCACCACACCCTGTGCCCGCTTTAGTCTCACTTTTCACATCTATTAAAGAATACGAGCCATTATCTACGGCGTTGCATATAGCGCCTTTGCTGACATTGAAGCATGAACAAATGGTTGCGGTATCGGGTAGGTTATCAACACCCATTGCCGGTTTTTCGACATTAGGTAAAATTAAACTTTCAGGATGTAAGGGCAAGTCTATATCATTTAAGAATAGTTGTAATAGGTTGTTATAATCTTCTGTGTCGCCAACCATTACCGCACCCAGTAGCTTTTTATTATCGCTACTAGTAACCAATTTCTTATAAATGCCTTCATTGGGATTTTGATAAACATAGCTTAGGCAACCCTCAGTTTTGCCTTGAGCATCACCGATACTGCCTACGTCAACACCCATCAATTTAAGCTTGGTACTCATGTCAGCACCAGTGAAGGTTTTGTCAGTCTCTCCGGCAATTTGAGCAGCACAAATGCTTGCCATTGTGTAACCAGGCGCAACTAAACCAAATATTTTATTTTCCCAAACTGCACATTCGCCAATGGCATAAATGTCACCATTGTTAGTCTGACAATGGTTGTCAATTAATATGCCGCCACGTTCGCCTATCTGCACGCCGCACTCAGGATTATTTTTCATGATGGCATCTTGTGGCCGTATACCGGCACTAAATACAATCATATCGGTATCGAGCTCAGTACCGTCGGTAAATTGCATAGTAAGACAGGTTTCTTTAACTAGGTTTACTTCGTCTTGTTTGTCTTTTTGGTGAATATCGTAGTTAAGTGACACACGGCGATTATGAATAATCTCTTTGGTGTTTTTACCTGTTAAAACGGTAACCCCTAAAGCCTCAATTTTCTTTTTAAGTATTTCGCCGCCCGCAGGGTCAAGCTGAACCCCCATCAGCTGTGGAGCAAATTCTACTACGTAGGTTTCAAGGCCAAGGGTAACCAATGCTTTAGCCGCTTCAAGACCGAGTAAACCACCCCCCACCACCACGCCTTTCTTGACATTTGGCTGCTCAGCTACTTCTAAAATGTTATTTAAGTCAGCAATGGTTCGATATACCTGACAATGTGAATGGTCTCTGCCTTCGATAGGTGGAACAAAGGGGTAGGAGCCTGTGGCTAATACCAGCTTGGCATAATCTACTTTATCACCTTGTGCGGTAGTAATGGTTTTGCGGTCACTATCAATATCGACAATGCGCTGTTGCAGATGGAGCGTAATGTTTGCTGATTCATAATCTGCTAAGTCGACTAGGTTTAGTTTACTGGCATCTTTGTGTTCAAAATAGCTTGAGAGATAAACACGATCATAGGCAGGACGATCTTCTTCTGCAAATACATGAATGTCGTATTGTTTGTTTAAGCCAAGTTCAATTGCTTTTTCAATAAAATGATGGCCGACCATTCCATTACCGACAATAATTAATTTGCCTTGTGACTCTTCATTATTTGCTGTGTTACTCATAGTTGCCTTACTCATGTTTATATCCTTTAGGTAGAGGTTAGGTGGCAGGCTCAATAACTCTTAAGGGGGAGTTTGTTGTCAGGGTTAGGTTGTGATAAGGAATGACCTGTTGTATGAATGGCTAGTGGTAAAGGGAGGCTTGCTACCTAGTGCCTATCTTAACTGCATTCAATATTCGTGCCAGTGGTTATAAAAGGCGAAATGGCCGTCATGAAAGTCAGTTTGTCATAACACTGATAAATTATAAGATTAGGGAGTTGGTCAATAGGTATTAGGCCTATTTATAAAGGGTTTTAAAGCATGAGGAAAAATGATAGTACAGTCAGAAGGTAGGGAATTATATTAATTTACGTTAGAAAGGGAAAAAAGAATCGGCAATAGTTTAATTGCACTATATTGATGCTTAATTCGTATTTAGCTGTGCTTTTGCGCTTTTAAAGTGCATTTTATTGAGTTGATATCAAACTATAGACGTTATCAATAACGATTAGTAATAAATGTATTACTGATTAATATAAATAGGTGTTATCAGCAGGTTGATAAAGAGCATAAATCTTGTCGAAACCTAGATACTGTATAGGAGAAATATTAAAGTTTAATCATGCACTCAGATTAGCTGCTTAGACTATATGCAATAAGTAGGAATGCATTCGCGAATAGGTTCTAGATAGGATGATTACGAAAATTTTTTTCATACTAATTAACCAGAAATAGAGGCAGGAGGCAATATAAATAAGGACTATGAGAAGGCACTATATATAGCATACGAAGGGGTTTAGATATTGTGATTCATCAATTAAAAAAGCGGGTGGCATAGGGATTGCAAACTTTAAAACAAGGTTACTGATTTGTTCATAAAGTTTGTTTAGGTTATTTTTTATTTAGATTAACTAACAAAAGGTAACTATTGTGTAGCTAAATTCAAAGCTGCATATCATAACTTCTCATTCGATTTAAGGAAGCCTGTATGTCATCAGCTAATACCGTCCCTCCAAGTAAAGGTAAGTTGAACATCTTATCTTTCGCCGGAAAAAATAAAATCCTCCACTTAGGCTGGATGGCATTTTTCTTAACCTTCTTTGTCTGGTTTAACCATGCTCCTTTCTTGTCAGCCATTGGTGACACATTAAACTTATCAAAACAACAAGTTAAAACCTTATTAATTCTAAATGTTGCTTTAACGATTCCAGCACGGGTCATTATCGGCATGTTGACCGATAGGTTCGGCCCTCGAATTGTCTACACCTGTATCTTAGCGCTAGGCGCTATACCGTGTTTTACTTTCGCATTTGCGCAAGATTATACGACCTTAGCTTTATCACGTTTCATATTAGGTTTTGTTGGCGCCGGCTTCGTAGTCGGTATTCGCTTAATGAGTGATTGGTTTCCTGCTAATGAACTCGGTACTGCTGAAGGTATTTATGGCGGTTGGGGCAACTTTGGTTCGGCCGCCGCAGCAATGTTACTACCGACGATGGCAATTGGGTTTGCGGCATGGTTCGGTGGTGATGAAGGCTGGCGTTATGCTTGTGCGACTTCTGGCGCAGTAATGGCATTATACAGTATTCTTTTCTATGCGAAGGTTCGTGATACACCTAAGGGGCATACTTACTTTAAACCTAAGAAACATGGTGCGATGACAGTGACCTCAACAGGTGACTTCTGGTTAATGATGGTGTTTAAGATTCCCATGTATTTTGCTCTAGCGCTGCTGGCATGGAAATTATCGCCAATAGGGGTAAACTTATTAAGCCAATTTTGGGTCAATATTATCTATGTCGCTTTAGCATTATTATATGTCTATGAGTTTATTAGTAGCTATCGCTTTAATAAGGACGTATTTACCACCCCTATACCTGAAGCACAGCGTTACGATTTTAAACAAGTGGGTGTCCTAAACATACTTTATTTTGCTACCTTTGGTTCAGAGTTAGCGGTTGTCTCTATGCTACCTTTATTTTACCTTGAAACTTTTGAGGTATCGGTCGTCGCTGCAGGTTTATTAGCGTCATCTTATGCCTTTATGAACTTAATGTCTCGCCCAGGTGGCGGTTGGTTAAGTGATAGATTTGGTCGTAAAAGTACGCTTCTTATTTTAACGGCTGGATTAGCGATTGGTTATTTCTTGATGGGATTAGTGGATTCTTCATGGCCTATATTTTTAGCGTTAATCATTACGATGTTCTGCTCATTCTTTGTGCAGGCCGGTGAAGGTGCGGTATTCGCAGTCATACCGTTAATTAAGCGAAGCATGACAGGCCAGTTTGCGGGTATGGCAGGTGCTTATGGTAATGTGGGTTCTGTCGTTTATCTCACTGTACTGAGCTTAGTAAGTTATCAAGTATTCTTTATGGTCATTGCAGCGACAGCAGTTGTCGGCTTCTTAGCTTTATTCCTCTTAAAAGAGCCCTCAGGAGTTATCTTAGAAGAAATGCCAGATGGGTCATTCGCTGAAATTAGAGTGGGCCATTGATTTATTAACAATACTAAGAACCTGTATTCATAAGCTAAATTTAGGAGATTTTTAGAATAAAATGAGTCAATACGAGGCACGATTAAGTTAAAAGCTCGGATTGAATGGTCATTCTATTTAATCCTAATTTTAACCAAGTAGTGGTGTATTTTAGCTAAAAATAGCCAATTATAGGCTGTGAATACAGGTTCTACCTTAATAAAACAGGTTTTGTTAAGTGGTTTAACACTGAGCAGACCTATTCTTAAACGTTAGGATGAATGTGTTATCAGGAGAAACAGTTGAGTATTATTAATGGCCTTGCTGAACAGAGTGAGAATCAGTCTCAAATTAAATCAAGCCACCAATTTGTCTCACATGCAAGTTGGTGGCTTGATTTTTATTCGATGGCAGGACGTAAGTCTGAGAATCAGGACAGTCTGATTATTACTACTTGTTTGACAGGATATTTGCCAAAAGCTAGTAATAAGACTGAAATTAGAGATAACGTACGGGGCAATAGCTCTCTAATTGCGCCGTTAATCAAATCTTCTAATCAATATAATGTTGACTCCAGAATTACTGACAATTATCCTCGTAAGAGGGGTAACCTTAATCATGAAACCAATATTAAACAATGTTACCACTCTTTAACTGATAAAAGCCCTGCTGATAATATTCAAAAAGCTATTGATTCCAGTAAGTTACCTGTATTGGCAGTATTGTCTGATGGAGTAAGTGCCTGCCAGTTCCCTAAGCAGGCCAGTCAAATAGCAGTTGAAATAACGGTAGAAGCTATCATTGAAGGGCTACAAAAATTACAACAACAGAGTGTCATCGAATCCAGTCATTTCGGAAAAGATGCTTATAAAGTCATCTTAGATGATGATAGTGTTGCAGGGATTATTAAGTCTGCCCTGATTAAAACCAACGACTCCATGTATTTCTCTCAAGCTTATCAGCGGGTGCCGCCTTTGCTCGCCACTATATCTGGCGTGCTTTGTATTGGCGACCGTGTGCATCTGTTTCACACTGGCGATTCAAGAATTTATCGTGTTGGCGCTGATAATTTGACTGTGCTTACCGAGGATCATCGCATTCATCATGGGCAAGACAAAGGGGCATTATCGGCTGCTATTGGGGCTGATAGCCGTTTAGATTTACAGCAAATGGTATTTACGCTACATCAGAATGAATACTTGGCACTCATGACTGATGGTGTCTATGAATTTATAGATCCCGTTGAAATGCAGTTTGAATTTAGCGCTGCAGTCTCACATTTAGAGAACACGCCAGATTGGAATCAATTAACTCACTGGCAGCTGAGTCGCCATTTATGCCATATTGCCTTGACTGAGGGAAGCAATGATAACTTAAGTATGATTATACTAGGTATTGGGGCGCCACCTTCTCCAAACACCGAGTCTAAAGCTCAACTCAAAATAAACAGTGAAAAAACAGTGACTTCCAATAAGCCAAATAACTTAACGGTATTTACTAATAAAAGTGATTTAACTGTGCTTAAAGATAAAGATAAAGATAAATCAAACATAAGCGATGACATAGATGGCTTAATGTTAACCCAGAGTAGGCAAATGGACGCAGATAAGCATAATGATACGCGTAATGAGCATGATAATGATGGTCTTAGTGATGATAAGTATAGCAGTGTTCAACTGGATAGAAGTACTACCTTATCAAATGATAGGTCGTTAAATGATAGGGAAGCGCGTTTATTTTCTGACTCTACTATTGCGCCAACTCGCTATCAACTGCCTACTGGGCTTGAGGTAGGAGATCAAGTCGATGGTCTCATAGTGGATAGTATTATTGCAAGAACAGCCCGTAGTGAAGTCTATCTGGTGCATGATAATGTAGGGAATCAATATGCTTTAAAATCGCCTAGTCTTATGACAGTTGACGATGGCCATTATCTTCGTGATTTTTTAAAAGAACGAAAAATTGGTCTTAGTCTCTCAAAACACCGCCGTGCAGGCGAAGTCGCTTACAATCAAGCCAACCCAAATCAAAGTCCAAAAAGTAGCGAAAATAATACCCAAGTACCATTAGGATCGGGGCTGAGCGAATCAGGATTGCTGCGCTACTATCCAGTACCAGCAAGTTCGACTTATTTATATCATTTAACCGAGTATATCGAGGGGGAGAGTTTACGGGCTTTTATGGAGCGCAATGGCCCATGTGATGTATGGCAAACGTATGATTTACTCACTAAGATTGGCATGGCAGTTCGGGTTATGCATCGCAATTATCTCTTGCATCAAGATATCAAACCAGAAAACATATTACTTACAAAGTCGGGTGCGGTAAAGCTCATTGATTTTGGATCTGTCGCATCTTCTATAATAAGAGACAACACCAGACCCCCTGTTGGAGATTTACACTATGCTGCACCAGAATATTACACTGATGCACCAAAAGGGGTAAGTTCTGATTTATTTTCAATTGCAGTTATTGGTTTTGAGTTATTAACTGGAGAGCGTCCCTTTGCTTCTCAAAGGTTAATGAGTGCTCATGATGCCTTAATAGTTCCTACAGACTTGCTACAAAAAAAACGGGTGCCAGCGACCAGTCAGCAAGCGTTACTGAGGGCACTTCATCGTAATACCAATGCACGTCATCAAGCAATTGGCGAGTTTTTACAAGACTTTAATCCGGATAATAGTGCGTCATTATCTGATCCGCAACCTCTGATTAAACGAAACCCATTATTGGTATGGCATGGCATTTGCTTGATACAAAGTATCATTATTATACTTTTATTAATCAAGTATTTACCCACAAGCTAGTTTTGTCATAGATATTGTTGAAGGTAGCAGCGTTGTTTATAAACTGATTGATAATGCCTATTTCAGTCGCCGCATCAGTGGCTAAGGTCTTTTATGTCAGATCCTATAATTGCTCATTCACAGTCATTATGTCGCACCCATTTATTAAATGGCAAATCAACTTTATCACCCTCTCTATACCAACTTCAATCCTCATTTGAGGAGGTTGTCATTGTTGGTGCGGGAATGGCAGGCAGCCGTTTGGCTGTACAACTTGCTACTGCATGGCAATCTATCCAATCTAGACAGACACCTGTACGTATTACCTTAATCAGTAAAGAGCCAGAAGTGGGTTATAACCGTATTATGTTGTCGCCCGTATTGGCAGGAGAGACTGCGTTTGATGATACTTATTTATATGATAAAGGCGAATATGAACGTCTGGGTATTAAGGTAATGTCAGGTGTTAGTGTTGATCACATTGATACCAACTCGCAACTGCTAAAACTTAACGATGGACAAGTCTTGAGTTATGCCAAATTGATATTAGCAACTGGATCTAAGGCTCGAGTGATACCGTTACCCAATCATGATGCTAAAAATGTCCACGTATTTCGTGAAGTGTCTGATATGTCTGTACTCAGGGACTATGCGAAACAAGGTAAGAAAGGTCTTGTTATTGGCGGTGGTGTATTGGGGGTAGAAGCAGCCTGTGCTCTGGCGTCACAAGGCGCAAAGATGAGTGTGATACATGTAGATCGCTATGTTTTAAATCGTCAGTTAGATTTAACTGCGGCGGTAATGTTACAACAAGAGCTGACTAAGCGTCAGGTAAGACTGGAACTATCAGCCATGTCTAGTGCCATCGAAATCAACAAAACACGAGAGGTCACAGGGCTAACCTTAAAAGATGGCCGCACTCTTAAGGCCGATTTTATTGTGATGGCAGTCGGTATTATACCCAATACCAAGTTGGCAAAAGATAGTGGTATTGAAGTGAATCGAGGTATCGTTGTCGATAACTATATGCGAACTAGCTGTGACAACGTATACGCCATTGGCGAGTGTGTTGAAATTAATGAAGAGCTTTTTGGCATGGTATCTTCAGTTAATCAACATGTGGAAACCTTAAAAAGTGTAATGATTCATCATGCGAGCCCGTCGCAATGGCAACCGTTTGTTAGTGCGCCATTATCTTTAAAATTAAAAGTCTCTGGAGTAGCCGTATTTTCTGCAGGACAAATTCAGTTTAAAGATACTGAAAGGGAGGGCATCGAAAAAATTATCTATCGTCAGTTTAATAGCAATCATTATCAATGTTTGTATATACGCAATAATTTCTTAATCGGGGTGGTATTGTACGGCGAAACAAGTGATGGAAACTTTTATAGTCAGCTGATAAATGATGAAATTGACATATCTGATATTAAAGACTCGTTGATTTATGGTGCCGCTTATTGTGGATCAGTGCTAGATGCAAGCTCTCACTCTATACATGAAATAGATAATGGGGCTGCTGCGGTTACCATTGAGACGGACATAATAGAGGATGGCTCAATGGATTCCATCAGCCCTTTATTACGTAGTGATTCTTCAAATCATAACAGTCTAAGCAATAGCACACTGAGCAACTAATAAACTAATGGCGTAAGGGACTAGGTTTTAACAGCACCTTAGAACTTAGGACATGACATTAAGAGGGAACCTTCTTTAATCCTTGTTAAAAGAGGTCTAAATAAAGAAGGTAAGAAGATAGAAGGTAAAAAAGATAGAAGGTGCTAAAGGCATCGGCATTATTTTTTAATAATATACAGATTGAAAATACATACTGCAGCAAGAGTGAGAATACTATCAACATTAGCGAAAAAACAATCCACACTAATAAGCATGACAAACATATGTACACAATGACCAATGACAGTACTAATGTAACTCAAAATAGCTTAAACAGCTTGAATACAGCCATTTCTCTAAACGAGGCTTCTGGTAAGCATTCTACGCTTAGTCGTATGGATGTCATTCCTGTACTAACGATTAGTGAGGATAGAGTTGCAGGTAATTCAAACGATAGCGTCATAAATAAAGTACGGACAACTTGTCCGTATTGTGGGGTTGGTTGCGGTGTATTAGTGACAGTAAACACGGTTACGGGTAATATTGATGTACAAGGCGATCCAGAGCATCCTGCCAATTTTGGTAAATTGTGCTCTAAGGGCAGCAATTTAGCAGAGACTTTGGGCACTGATCGCCGCTTAACAACCCCTTATTATCAAAATAAACACCTATCTATGCCATCCTCGTTCGATGCCATTAAAGCGGATACCATGCGTCAAGCAAAATCAAAGAAACAAGGTGTTTTTAGTCAACAGTCACAATGGGATACTGTCCTTGAAGATATTGCGGTTCGATTAACGGATACCATTGCCGAACATGGTGCTGACAGTGTGATGTTGTATGTGTCAGGTCAGTTATTAACGGAAGATTATTATGTGGCCAATAAGTTTGTTAAGGGCTTTATTGGGAGTAACAATATTGATTCAAACTCGCGTCTTTGCATGTCTTCCGCTGTGGCTGGACACAAACGTGCCTTCGGAGCAGATTTAGTACCTGGCAGTTATACTGATTTTGAAAGCTGCGATTTATTGGTGCTTGTCGGCTCAAATATGGCATGGTGTCATCCCGTTTTATTTGGACGCTTTTTAAAAGCCAAGCAGCAAAACCCCAATAAAAAACTCATCGTCATCGACCCACGCCGTACCGATTCTTGTGAATTTGCGGACTTGCATCTGCCACTCGCCCCAGGCACTGACACGCATTTATACAATGGGCTTCTTAAATACCTTAAAGAAAGTGGTTGCCGAGATGATGACTACGTCGCAAAGTGCGAAAATATAGAAGCGGCATTAAGAGCGGCTGACTCATGGGATATTGAAGCAGTCGTCAAAGCAACCCAAGTAGACGCCGATACGATTAAGCAGTTTTATCAAATGGTAGCTGACACTACTAAAACGGTGACAGCCTTTAGTATGGGTGTTAATCAATCTAGCAGTGGTACGGACAAAGTCAATGCCATTATTAATACGCATCTATTCACGGGACGGATTGGCATTGAGGGTGCATCTCCTTTTTCACTGACGGGTCAGCCAAATGCTATGGGAGGGCGTGAAGTAGGGGCGCTCGCCAACCTACTTGCAGGGCATTTGGATTTAGCGAATAGTGAGCATCGTGAAGCAGTTGCTCAGTTCTGGCAAACCCCGCAAAAGATAGCTTCCAATGTAGGGGTAACCGCATGTGAGGCCGCAGATGCCATACTAGACGGACGTATTAAAGCTATTTGGATTATAGCCACCAATCCTGTCGTCAGCTTGCCAGAAGCTGAAAAATTTCGACATGCCCTTGCTAAATGTGATTTGGTCATTGTCTCAGAATGTTCAAAAGACAGTGACACCATACGGTGTGCGGATATCGTTTTGCCGGCACAAGGGTGGGGAGAAAAGTCGGGAACCGTTACCAATTCTGAGCGTTGTATTTCTCGGCAACGCAGTTTTCTACCTGCCGTAGGCGAGGCCAAGCCTGATTGGTGGATTTTATCGCAGGTTGCAAAGCGAATGGGTTTCAAAGGTTTTGATTATGAGCACCCAAGTGAAATCTTTAATGAACATGTGGCACTTACCAGTTATAAGAATAGCAAATATCCAAGACATCTTGATTTAGCCAGTGAGATAGGCCGCTTAGTAGAGAGTAACTCGTCCGATCGATCTGATCCCGTTGAGTCTCCCAAATCATCTGCAAAAACAGCTTCCTCTATTAAATCTTTCATTACACCCTCCATTACACCAACCTCGACTACTTTAGCTTCCACTACAATAGCTGCAATGGCTAAATTGACGCCTAATAGCTATGAGCTGATGTCGCCGTTTCAATGGGGTGGTAAACATATTAACGTTATTGCTAAGAGTTTTAGGCATTCAGCGCCTAAATTTATTGGCATAGAGCCTCCACAAGGCGCTGGAGCAATACATCGTTACTCTAATAGAATGAATAAGCGTCAGGTTCTACCCAAAGATTATGAAGATTATCAACAATTAACAAAGCTTAAACGTCAACCTTCGCGCGATGCTATGGCTCATGATGGGTTAACTGATATTAAATGGCCACATTTTAATACTATTAATAGTCGCTCAATAAACTTGCGTTTAATTACTGGTCGACTGCGTGATCAATGGCATACCATGACTCGAACGGGTCTAGCACCAAAATTGAATCAACAAAAAACGATGCCTATGATCACCCTGCATCCTGAGGATGCTCAGGAGTTAGGGTTAACAAATGAACACTTTGTCTCTATAGTGCCGCAAGTACATTTTGAGTCGTATTCCAAAGACAAAAAGTTAACTGATGTTAATAAGGTTATCGCTCAAGTTGACATTAGCGATAATGTGCGAAAAGGCGATGCCTTTATGCCAATGCATTGGAGCGAAGCATTTGCCAATCTTTCCAGAGTAGGTGTGGTTATTCCTAATAAAATAGACCCTATTTCATCGCAACCTGAACTTAAAAACTCAGCCGTGACTGTTGAAGCGATCGCAATGCACACAGTCGGCCGTATTTTAGTGCACCCTGAGTGGTTAGACGTTGTTTTAGTACAATTGCGTTTTTTTGCTGCAAAAGGTATGTCTAATAATTCAAAAGAAGTTCAGGATAAAAAACCATTCAATGCAACGCCTCATTTTAAATACCCTAATATAGTCTGGAGTCTTAGCCGGCAGCAAGACAGTATTCTAATTAATATTGCTACGCCGCAACAAAGCATGAGCACTGCTTGGTTAAAATCTGAATTTTGGCAAGGCTTTATCAATAAAATAATATCCAGTTCCGCTCAAGCCGATGTATGTAAAGCCATGATTAAACCAAATTTATTAGATACCAGTATTATGGTTGATAGCGTTGCTAGAGAGTTACGTTTGGTGGTATGCCGGCAGGGCAATCTTGATAGTGATATAAGCAGTAGCCAGTCTTCTAATAGCCAATCTTGTAATAGCCATGCTTTTCCTAATCTAGAGTCATCTATTAATAGCCAGTTAGTTAGCGATGCAACTAAAGCTATAAATAACGTACAGACTACCCCCATCTCTCGGTTATTGTTTGCGGTTTATATTGCACCTGAATATAGACAGTTGCCTAGTACCCATTGGTTAAATAATTGTTTTGTTGATATGAGTGAAGTACCGTCGGTTAAATGGCTACTTGCTGGACGCCCCGCTAGCGGTTATGTCGACCCCGGTCCTATCGTATGCGCCTGTATGGGCGTTGGTAAAAATATAATCGTTAATGCTATTAAAAAAGATAAATGTACAGATGCTGTAAGTGTCGGAAAGTTATGTGCAGCAGGAACCAACTGTGGTTCTTGTGTTGGTCAAATCAATGCGCTTGTTGAACAGTATGCTTAGCACTGGCATTCTAAAATCATAGCTTTTTGATAACTTTTAACAACTATGACATATCAATTGACTTCTAATTGAACGAGCCCTGCCAAATAACTAATTAGCGTCCCAAAATCTATAGGTATTACAAATAAGTTTTGCGTAGGATCTGATCAGTTACAGCCAATCATGTACGATTCATCATAAACTCAGATCCGTTTACTCTGAATATTCGTAGGAGCGCCCAAGCATGACCCCATTCTCTTCACTACCTTTTACAATACGTACAAAAAGTATGGCAATGATATCGAACAATGATGTTAACCCTAACGATAACGATGTTAATGAGCATAAGCAGTATTCTATGAATACGGGGGTTACTGCTCTTTTGGTCTCTAAACCTTATACTACAAATAATGTTAAAACTGACTTATTTCCCTCTCTGTACAGTGATATGCTCCCCAAACAGACTGAAAAAGGGGCCGTTTATTTGGTTGGAGCAGGTTCAGGTGATCCTGAGCTACTGACCTTAAAAGCGTATCGAGTGATGCAGCAAGCAGAAGTGGTGCTATATGATAGCTTGGTATCAGAAGACATATTAGATATGTGTGCGGCAGGGGCTAGAAAAATATTTGTCGGTAAGCGTCGAGACAATCATGCGATGCCACAACAAGATATTAATCAGTTATTGGTTAAGCATGCCAAGGCTGGTAGGTGTGTGGTACGTTTAAAAGGGGGCGACCCTTTCATATTTGGTCGGGGTGGGGAGGAGTTGCAGACAGTGGTACAGCATGGAATTTATTTTGAGTCTATTCCGGGTATTACCGCTGCTAGTGCTGCCTCTAGCAGTACTGCTATTCCTTTGACCCATCGAGATTGTGCTCAGTCGGTTAAATTTATCACTGCGTATAAAAGATCCCATAGCCCAAATGAGGATTTTAAAGAGATGTTAGACCCTACGCAAACGGTTGTACTTTATATGGGCTTACACCGCCTGCCCAGCTTAACAGACGGCTTGATTGAAGCTGGACGTGCGCCAAGTACACCTTTCGCAATTATTAGCCATGCCAGCTTGCCAACTCAGAAAACCTTAATTGGGACACTTGAAAGTATTGTCGCGCAGCAAGCTGTTGCGAAATTGCCTACGCCAGCATTATTGGTAATGGGCGATGTGGTTAAATTACATGCACAATTATCTCCTTATAATCTTAGTGATCCCCGCAATAGCAATATTAAAAATCATATGATCGATAGCAATAAGATTGATAATATTGCTAATACCCTTAATAATAAAGACGGTACAGAAGATAAACAACGATTGCAAAGCGTCGTTGAATTGCTTGAGCAGGTAGGTTAGCTGTTCACAAGTAGGCTACCCTATGACTAGATTCTAATGGCAATTGGCTAACATCTTAACTCAGACTCATACCGTCTTATAATTTGGCTACACTTGCTAGTATTATCATTTATTATTTGAGTGTGTGCAGGGGGGATGACTTATCTATTTGCGGCTTGCCTACGGTCACAATGATAAATTTATCTGGGTCAATAGTCTCACTAAGCGTTTGATTAACCGAGTCGATAGTGGTTTTTTCAATCCGATCAACATACTCGCTTACATAGCTATTTGGTAAATGGTTAAAGTTCAAAAAACCTAGCATACGGTTTATACCTGCATTACTGGCAAAACCCATAGGAAAACTATTAATCAGACTTTCTTGGGTTAGATTAAACTCCTCTTTGGTTACTCCTTCTTCAAGCGTCTTATGAATGGTGTCTAGGGTAGCGGCAATCGCTTCATCCGCTTTTTCATTACGCGTTGAGAAACTAATAGAATAAGGCCCCTCGACTTGCATAGCACTCATGTTGCCGTAAATGCCATAAGTGTAACCGAGCTCTTTTCGTACCTTACCCATCAAGCGTGAGTTGAACCCACTGCCTGCGAGTATATCGTTACCGATAGTAAAGGCAGATTGACGTTTTAAGGCAATGTCATCACTCTTAAGGGCGTAACCAATTTGACCCATCACAATACTTGTCTGATCGCTATCGTAATCTATATGCACCCATTTTGATTTGTCCATAGCTTTTGGCTTTGGTAGCTTAGGTGCGGGGCTTCCAGAAGGTAGGTTCTTACTAGCAATCTCTGCTATTTTTTTTGCGTCTGATAAGCTTAAATCTCCAGTAATGCTCAACGTGGCATTTTTTGCAACAATATATTTTTTATGGAACTGTTGCAAATCTTTTGTGGTTAAAGTAGGTACGCTACTGACCGTACCGTAAGAGGAATGAGCGTAAGGGTGATTACCATATAACACTTCGCTAAATGTGGTACTGGCGATAAAAGAGGGGTTTTGATTCATTTGCTTAAGCCCTAGCACTTGTTGGGCTTTAGTACGTTGCAAAACGTTTGCATCAAACCTAGGTGCTGTCATTACTTGGCTCAGTAGGTCGAGGGCAGGGTAAAGATTCTCGCTGTTTGACATACTGCGTAAGCTAACAATAAGCTGGTCTTTGTAGGCAGCGGCATCCAACTCAATACCCAATTGCTCACTTGCTTCAGCATACTGAGTTTCGTCTAGTTTTACAGTGCCTTTGGTCAGCATATTAGCCACCATATTAGCCAATCCAAAACTATTATCTCGGATACTGCTATCTCTTGCACTACCAGCATTAAAGCGAATTTCAATATCCACGATAGGCAACTGATTTGTCTGAAAGAATATAACTGGAATGCCATTGCTGGTTGTGAAACGTTGAAACTCTGGCATCTGCATGTCTAAAGAATCTGCATTCTTAAGACTATCAAGGTTTTTGATAGAAATAATGGGCTGCGACGTATCAACATTTGAGGTTGAGTGTTCATCACTGAGCATATCAGGGGTGGTCGCCATAGCCGCTGTGCTAGAGACGATACAAGTAAACGCTAAAGTAGCCGTCAAAATAGCTCGATTTAATTGGCTAATTTCTTTTTTTTGGGTTAAAACAGGTTTAACTGAGTTCATTTTTTTAATCCGTTGCTATCGTTTTGCATTGCCAATAGAGGGTTTGATTTTTGCTCATTTAAATACTAGATGAGAAGACTTTTATTTGTCTGGACCATATGACAATATTTTTGACATTGAGTATAAAAGGTCAATATGAGTCATCAAAATTGCTATTTTGGCTTTACTTTATATTAGCTTTTTTTTGTGGCTCAATATGCATGACGGTCAAGTTATCTTTAACAAGATATTTACGGGCTATGTCATTAAGATCTTGACTGCTAATCTTCGCAAGCTTTTCAGGCAGCTTATTCATATGGCGATCGTCAACTCCACGAGATTGTAGGCTACCAATGATCTGGGCTTGACCGGCCATGCTGTCTTGCGAGAAAACAAAACCTTTTAATGCGTTATTACGTGAACGCTCAATCTCATCTTGTGCAATAGTTTGTTGTTTAAACTTATCAATTTCAGCCATAATAGCATTTTGTGCCTCTTGTAAGCTAACACCTTCACGGGGTGTAGCTTGCACCAAGAATAAACCATCCCCACGCTCGTAGATATTGTAATATGACATGACTGAGGCCAGTTTCCCTTGGTCACGCACAAGATTTTTTTCAAATCTTGCGGCATGTCCACCGTCTAAGGCAAATTGAAGCATAAGAAGTTTGTAAATATCAGCTTCTTCTGACTCATCTGATATTCTTGTGCTCGGTAATGTGGGTACGTTAAAAGCCATGATCAAGGTAGGGACGTTGATCGTCTCGGTTATGGTTTTTTGTTGGTAGCCGCGCATGTTTTTTTGACTAACAGAAGGACGATTTGGAAGCGGTTTACGCTGTAATCCCCCAAAGTAGTGCTGAACCTTTTTCATTGCAACATCTGGTGTGATATCGCCAACGATGACCAAAGTAGCGTTATTCGGGACATACCATTTTTTGTACCATGCTTCTAACTCATCTATATTAATATTTGCAATTTCATTCATAGGCCCAATCACGGACCGACCTTTTGGACTATCAGGTAATGCCAGGACACGGAACTTCTCATAAGAGCGTGCCAGTGGGTTGTCATCTGTACGCTGGCGGCGCTCCTCCATAACGACATCACGTTCTTTGGTAAATTCATCCATAAATTCTTGACTATCAAACTTTAAATTAGTCATTCGGTCTGCTTCTAGCTCAAGCGCTAATTCTAAGCGGTTGCTAGGAAACATCTCATAATATCCTGTGTAATCATAGCTGGTAAACGCATTATGATCGCCGCCAAACTTTGCAACCAACCGATCAAAATCTGCACCAGATACTTTCTTAGTACCTTTGAACATCATATGCTCAAGCAGGTGTGATATACCGCCTTTATTATCAGGTTCATCGGTTGATCCTACGTTGTACCATATTTGCGTCATTACAACAGGCGCTCTATGGTCTTCTTTGATAATGACTTTGAGTCCATTATCAAGCTGATATTCATGGCGTGAATTGTCTGAACTAATCTGGGTGTAGGGTTTTTGACTAGAATTAATGGTTGATGCTGTCGTACTTGGCGTGTGAATGGAAGAGGTTGATATATTGCTACAGGCAAATAAACAAGGTAATACAACTGATAAAAACAAGGTGTTTCTTAAAGGTTTAAACATGCGATTTTTTTGGAACCTATAATTTTTAAATTTATAAAATGAAGGGCGGGAGGAATTTGCTTTGCTAAAATTTGAAGTTTTTATGGAGTACATACTATCCTCAAGATAGGCGCTATTAATTATAAGTAAGGTTTTATTAGAGGTTACCAGTCAATGTTTTAACGAATCTTGATGCTGGTTTGTATCTAACTAAGGGTTATCTAGGCGTAATCTAGGTATGCTAAACAAGTCATTAATACTAATATATAGTGAATTAATTCTAAAGGGTTACTGTGTAAATCCACTTTGGTATACAACTGTACTATAAGCGCGCAGTTGGCTGGTAACTATTTTAGGTTGTTTTTAAAGGTATAATATAATAAATAACTATAAAACGGTTAAAACGGTTAAAACGGTTTGGTTATGCGGTAATACCCTATTCTGCCAATAGTAACAAGCCAACATTTGATTTTTAGACAGATATTGGCTTTTGGACATATTAATTTAATAGACCAAATTACTTAATGTTTCTTTAGAAAAGTAAATAGTTGGTTAAATACTATGAGATGTTGTTAAGTTTGCCATAGTCTTTAATGTCAGACTCAAGATAATGTGCTGCAATATCGTTAAATAGCTCACATTCTACAGGCATTCTACGGGATTAGGATCTGAGCTGGTTTGATGAGACCATCCCAGATTCTGTGTAACTGCCATTTAGATTAAATGCTTACTGATACGGTCATCAAACATAATCATAAAGCGATTCAGAGCAGACGTCCAGTTACGGATGGGCATCGACCACTTTTTAGAGGCCTGCTGGGTTGCCAGATATACTACCTTGAATGCTGCCTGATCAGATGGGAACACCTTACGCTTATTCACGGCTGTCCGAATCACGCTGTTCAATGATTCTATCGCATTAGTAGTATAAATCACTTTTCTGATGTCTTTTGGATACTCAAAGAACACCGTTAAGCCCTCCCAGTTATTGCGCCAAGACTTGATGACATGCGGGTACTCTTTGCCCCATACTTCATCAAAGTGCTCAAGGTTGGCCTCTGCTATCTCAAGCGTATCAGCGCCGTAGATGGTCTTTAAATCAGCCGCTACTGCCTTTTTGTCCGTCCAAGGTACGAACTTCATCGAATAGCGCACCATATGCACGATACACAGCTGAACCTTGGCTTTGGGATAAACGGTATTGATGGCATCAGGGAAGCTCTTTAGACCATCGACACAGGCAATGAGGATATCTTGTACCCCACGGTTTTGTAGTTCAGTGAGAACACCCAGCCAGAACTTAGCGCCCTCATTCTCTGATAACCACATGCCAAGCAGCTCTTTTTTACCATCAAGTCCCACGCCTAAGGCCAGATAGATTGCCTTGTTGATAATCTGCTTATCTTGGCGTACTTTAACGACAATACAGTCCAAATAGACGATAGGATAAACACTACTCAGTGGCCGGTTCTGCCAAGCGGTGATGTCCTCTAAGATGTTGTCCGTGACTCTTGAGACAAGAGAGCTTGATATATCAACGTCGTAGAGCTCTTTAATGCTCTCTACAATCTCGGTGGTGGTTTGACCCTTGGCGTAAAGGAATATAATCTTGTCATCAAGGCCACTAATACGGGTTTGATGCTTGCGCACGAGTGTAGGTTCAAAAGCGCCGTCACGGTCTCTTGGGGTGGATATCTCAAGATCGCCTGTGTCACTGCGGACGGTCTTTTTAGTGTGCCCATTACGCTTATTAGGTTTATCCGCTTTTTGATGTTTGGGGTAGCCGAGATGGTCTTCCATTTCAGCCTCTAAGGCAGTATCAATAAAGGATTGCATGAGCTGCCTTTGAAAGTCTTTAATGTCATCGAAGCTTTTCATGCTACCAGCCATTTGCTCGGCTAGTTTTTTAATGTCAGATTGAGTAGTCATTGCTTATTCTCCGGTTAGTGGATTATAAGCAGTTACACAGTTTTTGGGAAACTCTCGGTTTGATAGCCATCAGTTGTTTCATAGTCTGCCTTAAACACGTTGCCATCCATTTCAACTGCACCTTTATATGTGTTACCGCACGTGTTAAATAGATAGCCCTATAATCACTGTTTTTACCTAACTTTATACAATCTTTAGCAGATAGTTTACTATCATCTTTTAATTGTTTCGCTACTTTTAATTGTTTCGCTATCTAATCTTAGAGAGAGGTGTCTTTAGTCAGATCATCATCGCTCACTAAAAAGTACATTAAAACTTGGATGAGTATCTATGAAGGTGTAACTACAATAAGATATCTCATAACATACCCTTATTAATAGAAGTATAAATTAGGTGGATTTCACAGAATATGATGATACTTTTACATTTTAGCAAATGTCTTAATGAGCTTGAAGCTAATAATGGTTCGGGATTAATGATATAATTTAACGCAACGTAAAATCATTCTTATAAGTTAGTTTGTAGTAGATTAGTTTGTAGTAGATAGGTCATTTATTTTTAACATCTGACATTGAGTTTTAAATTTTTTAAATAATTTCAAGTATTAACCGACGTTTAAGTTTTCTTATTATTCAACGCTTGGTGTGTCTAAACTGAGTCGTTATAACTATCAATAACCATCCTTAGGGCTGGAAGGTGTGGGCATTTATGCAATATCCTAAAGTTTACGATGTCATTGTTATTGGCGGTGGTCATGCCGGTACTGAAGCGGCACTTGCCTCTGCTCGTATGGGGGTGCAAACACTGTTGCTTACTCATAATATTGAGACCTTAGGGCAAATGAGTTGCAATCCTGCTATAGGGGGTATCGGTAAATCGCATCTGGTGCGTGAAATCGATGCGCTGGGCGGTGCGATGGCTTTGGCTACTGATAAAGCTGGTATTCAATTTCGTGTCCTAAATAGCCGAAAAGGGGCAGCAGTTCGTGCCACTCGTGCTCAGGCAGATCGTATTTTGTACAAAGCGGCCATTCGTCATACGCTTGAAAATCAGCCCAACTTAGACTTGTTCCAACAAGGCGCAGACGATATTTTGGTCGAAAACGGTAAAGCTTGTGCAGTGGTTACTTCCACAGGTATTATTTTTCGTACCCAGTCGGTCGTGCTAACTTCAGGTACATTCTTAGGCGGTGTCATTCATATTGGCCTTGAAAATTCCAAAGGCGGGCGTGCAGGAGATCCACCTTCTATAAAGCTTGCTGAACGGTTACGTGAATTAAAATTACCTGTTGGTCGTTTAAAAACGGGAACGCCAGCCCGAATTGATGCCAAAACCGTTGATTTTAGTGCCATGAAAGTGCAGCCAGGTGATACGCCATTGCCCGTAATGAGCTTCATGGGCGATGTGGACATGCACCCTAAGCAAGTCAATTGTTATATTACGCATACCAACCGTAAGACACACGATATAATTCGTCAGCATTTAGATCGATCGCCATTATTTTCAGGTAAAATCGAGGGGGTCGGGCCTCGTTATTGCCCATCGATTGAGGATAAAATCCATCGCTTTGCCGATAAAGATAGCCATCAAATCTTTGTTGAACCTGAGGGTTTAACCACTCATGAGCTTTATCCAAATGGTATATCTACCAGTCTGCCATTTGATGTTCAAATTGAGTTTATCCGTACGATGGTGGGTTTTGAAAATGCTCATATTACCCGTCCAGGTTATGCTATTGAATATGATTACTTTAATCCGCAAAACTTAAAGCCAACCTTAGAAACTAAATCCATTGATGGCCTATATTTTGCTGGTCAAATTAATGGGACAACGGGGTATGAAGAAGCGGGTGCTCAAGGTTTACTTGCCGGTATCAACGCGGCGCTCTCTACCCAAGACAACCCAGTGATGGATTCTTGGACGCCAAGACGTGACCAAGCGTATTTAGGGGTATTGGTCGATGACCTAATAACCCATGGTACTAAAGAGCCGTATCGTATGTTTACCAGTCGTGCAGAATATCGCCTGTTATTGCGTGAAGACAATGCCGATCAACGTCTGACCGAAGTCGGCCGCAAGCTTGGATTGATTGATGATACTCGCTGGGCAGCGTACCAAAATAAAATGGAATCAATTGCCGCTGAATCGGCACGTCTAAAAAACCTGTGGATTACCCCAACCAATGAGATGGGGAAGACTTTTAGTGAGAATACGGGCGAGCAGCTGTCAAAAGAAGCAACTGCTTACGATTTATTGAAACGCCCTAACGTGGGCTTTGATGATATCGCGGCAGTAACAGGCGGCACAGTGGCTCACGATGTTGGCGAACAAATTGAAATCTCCGTTAAATATGCAGGCTATATTAACCGTCAGCAAGAAGATATTGACCAGATGAAACGCCTTGAGAATACACAGCTGCCTGCGGAGTTTGATTATTCAGTTATTTCAGGGCTATCGACTGAGATTGTGCAAAAGTTGCAAACCGTTCGCCCTGCCACGCTTGCTCAAGCTGGGCGCATCAGTGGGGTAACACCAGCTGCAATCCAGCTGCTGGGTATGACGCTCAAAAAACAGCGCAAAGCTAAGTCAGCGTTGAGTGAGTAATGGATAACGACATTTTGATGACTGTTTACTGTATTTATGAGCGTTTAGTTGAGCCTTTATCAGCGAGACTTTAATGACTGATGCTATTGTTTTTGCCTTAACCATTGTATTGCCCAACCTCCTTTTAATGGGGTTGGGCTTTTTCATGCAACGTCAAGGGCAAGTCAGTCCTATTTTTATTGATCAAGCTTCAAAAATGGTGTTCAACTATTGTTTACCGTGTTTACTATTTTTTAGTGTTGCAGACAGCGAGGTTAATTATGCTGAGCAGTTAACCTTAATACTGGCCGGTGTGGTAGCCACTCTCATTCTCTATTTTGGTGCGGAGCTGTATGCTAAATACTTTGTAACAAGGCCTGAAGACAAAGGCGTGTTTGTACAAGGTGTGTTTCGCAGTAATATGGCAATTATAGGTTTGGCCACAGCGGCTAATGCGTATGGATCAGTAGGACTCAGCGTTGCTGCGGTTTATATGGGATTATTAACCATCTTCTTTAATGTTTTAGCGGTCATTACCTTAAGCCGAGTGTCTATAGATAGCGGTATTCATTGGCAAGACCGTCTTTTTACAGTGTTGAAAAAGCTAGTCAGTAATCCACTTATCATTGCATTGGTCGCCGCTTTTATCTATAAAGCAATTGGGTTGCCGAAACTAACGGGTATCATACATCAGACTGGCGACTTGTTAGCGGCAGTGGCGCTACCCCTTGCCTTAATTTGTGCGGGGGCAACCATCAATTTGAAATCAATGCTGCACCCTTCAGGGTTATCTATGCAGGCGAGTATTGGGCGCATTTTTATTGCTCCAATCGTAGCAGTATCCGTAGGTTTATGGTTTGGCTTATCAGGGGTGCACATGGGTGTGCTATTTTTGATGGTGGCATCACCCACAGCCGCCGCCAGCTACGTGATGGCCAAAGCAATGGGTGGCAATGAGGTATTGGCGGCAAATATTTTGGCATTTACCACTGTTGTCTCGTTATTCGGTATGGCCATCGGTGCGGGTATTTTACGAGGAATGGGACTGATGTAATTCTGCCCATTCATTAAGACTCTTACATATCAAGACTCGTACAGCCAAAAAGGCTCGGTGGTTATGTTTTTAAATCAAAAATCCCAAGTTTAGGCACTAATTCTAATGAGCGCAGGCGTGCTTGTTGATCATAAATATTCGTCGTGACTATCATTTCATCGGGCTTATGCTCTTCTATAAAGTGGTGGAGGAGGGGTTTTATACTGGCCACCGTACCCAAAAATGAAACGGCTAAAGCCTCTTCAACCATAGCTTGCTCGCTATCACTCCAAAAACCATCCATTGACTCAATCGGTTTTGGGACTTGCCCGCGTCCACCGCGGCGTAGGCGCACAAAGCTTTGCTGGGCTGAAGTGAAGTGATAGCGTGCCGTTGCACCATCATCCGCTAGTAATAAGTTAGCCGCAAGCATCACGTAAGGCCTATCAAGATAAGCTGAGGGATTAAAGCTATCCCGATATACTCGTATGGCTTGGGTCATCATTCGGGGAGCAAAGTGTGACGCAAAGGCATACGGCAGTCCAAGTTGGGCTGCTAATGTTGCCCCAAAAAGGGAGGAGCCTAATATCCAAATGGGCACATTACTATTTGCTCCTGGGAAAGCTTGAACTGGGCTATTGGCAGAGTCACTGCCTAAAAAGAAGAGAAGTTCCTGCACATCCTGCGGAAAATGACTTGCATCATTGATTTGACGACGCAATGCCTTGAAGGTGGCACCATCTGTACCTGGTGCTCGACCAAGTCCTAAATCAATTCTATCTCCATACAACGCTTGCAGCGTGCCAAACTGTTCTGCAATCACTAGGGGAGAATGGTTTGGTAGCATGACGCCACCTGATCCAATACGTATTTTATTTGTTTGGCTACCAATATGAGAAAGTAGGACAGATGTAGCGGCGCTGGCGATACCGGGCATATTATGATGCTCTGCCATCCAGTATCGATTCATACCAATGGCTTCTGCTCTTTTTGCCATGTCTACAGCATGTTTAACTCCTAATGCAGTCGTACTGCCTTCAGGAACAGGGGCTAAATCTAAAAAAGATAGAGGAATAGCTTTCATCGTAAATCCTAAATACTATAATCCTAAATACTATATATCTAAATATATGACTACTTTAGTATCTGCTTTCAAGGGCAATGCTATTTTTTTAATAAAACCTAACGTGTACTTTATAAAATCTAAGGTTTATAAAATTACATAACGCTTTAGTAACTAAATTTACGCAGTTGTATAATTAACAACGGCTGCTTATTGTTTATTTGCGCTGGCTGTATGGTAGTTAAAGAGCACAATAAATAACTGCCAATTTGCATAAAACCAGACGCATAAAACCAGTCAATCCGTGCTTTGCTATAAGTTCAGTAGATTCAGTTTTAGTAAATAAAAAAAGGAGCCATAAAGGCTCCTTTTCAGGTTGTAAATACAAAAATCATCGTATTTATTTACTAAACTGACTTTGACACAATTTAATGAAGGCGTGTCCAAAATGGCGAATTTGTGCATCATCTCGCACAGCTATCCAGCTGGTAAAACGGCCGAAATGATCTATTGGAATAGCGGTAAGATTTTGATAATGACTGGGCTCAAATGCCATTTCTGCAATAATACCCACGCCAAGGCCGGCTCCCACATAGGTGCTAATCACATCGGCGTCTAATGCTGCTAATACTATATCTGGCTCAAGACCAGCCTCTTTAAATGCTTTATCAATCGTGCTACGTCCAGTAAAACCGCCGTGATAGGTAATCAACGGATAACTGGCTAGAGTTGGTAAATCAACTGTTTCTGCCTTGGCCAACTCATGGTCTTTAGGAATGATAATGACATGAGACCAATCGTAATAACGATGGCATCTAAGGTACGCATTTTGCAATAATGATTCTGTCGCAATACCAATATCTGCTTGACCTCGAATAACCATATTGGTAATGGTTTCTGGATCGGCCTGCTGTAATACTAGCTGAACTTTTGGATATTGCTGCTTAAATTCTTTAATAATATCTGGTAAAACATAGCGGGCTTGTGTATGCGTGGTTGCTAAGGTTAACGTGCCTACTTGAGGGTCATTATAATCAAGGCTTAAGTTTTCAATAGTACGCATCTCGGTAAAAATGGCTTCGATATGCGGTAATAAATCTTTACCAATTTGAGTTAGCCCAGTCAATCTTTTGCCTTGACGTACGAATACATCTGCTTTGAGTTGATTCTCAAGTGCAGATATGTGTTTAGATAGGCTTGATTGGCTGGTATGTAACACAGAGGCCGCTTGGCTAAGGTTATAACCATTAATAACCGTATGCCAAACAGTCTCTAGCTGTTTTAACTGAATTTGTAGATGTCTTTGGTTGAGGATTTCATCAATGGCCATAAAACTTTCCGTATCGCTTTGATTTAAATCACTCAAGGTTTGAATGATCTCATAAGCTCTTTAATATTTAACAGATAACTTACGATTATACAATGATTTGATTGAGATAACTAACGAATAAAATCTAATAAGGCTTCTTCAGTTGCTTTAATCTCTAGTCAAAAACCCTATACTAAAGTAATATTACGCTTTTACCCACTTCTTTATGATTTAATGATAGGTTAAACATGTCCTCTGCCTCACAAGCCAGCCCTTCAAGAAATAATCCAACCAAAAAATCATGGTCAGAAGCGTTTAAATCATTTCTTGATTTAAGAGTGATGATTATGCTGTTTCTAGGATTTGCAGCTGGTATACCAATATTGCTCATATTTTCAAGCTTATCACTATGGTTAAGTGAAGCGGGAATTGAAAAAAGTATCATAACCATGTTTGGATGGGCTGGACTTGGATATTCGTTTAAGTTTATTTGGGCACCTTTAATAGACTCGATGCCTTTACCAGTATTAACTAAATGGTTAGGTAGACGAAGGGCATGGATGATTGTCTCACAACTCCTAATAATTCTGGCTATTATTATAATGGCGAACGTTAACCCCATTGATCAAAATATTCTTTGGGTTATGGCAGCTGGGGCAGTGTTATTAGGTTTTTCATCGGCCACTCAAGATATTGTTATTGATGCCTATCGAATCGAGCTATCTACGTTTGAATTACAACCCACTCTATCATCGATTTATGTATCTGGTTATCGCATTGGCATGATTGTCGCTGGTGCTGGCCCGTTATATTTAGCAACATATTTTGGATCAACACAAGAGCACTATAGCTATGAGGCATGGCGTTACACTTATTATATAATGGCTGCCATTATGTCTATCGCGCTATTAACCACCTTTGCAGGATATGAGCCTTCTGCTGAAACATTACAGCGTGACAAGCAAAGAAAAAACCTTAGAATATTTAGTATTTATGCAGGTTTTTTGCTGATACCTGGGTCGATTTATGGGCTACTTGTATTAATAAGTACCTTCTTTAAAAAGTTTTTAGATACTGAGTTAGTTTTAGTACCAGCTTCTATAGTACCAAATATAAATATGTACTTTTTTGCTGTTATTGCATGTGCGCCCTTGTTGCTACTTTATTATATTTTTAATCAGCCTAAAATAATCAATAAAGTATCATTAGTTGTACAATCGAATAATGACAATTTGAGAATTGTATTATTGTTTGTTATTTCTGTTCTCGCTTTTATTGGGTCGTTCATTGCTATAGGGCATGTATTAGGTGAAGCTGAAGGCGTGTTTTTAAAGTTCATGCATGAAGCTGTTCGCTTATTGGGCAGCTTAGCGGTAGCTCTGATTGTAGGTTATGGGCTTGTTACGGTTGGGCTGGCTAAGAAATCAGTAGCAAAAAAATTATGGGTAGATCCTATTGCCGACTTTTTTAGGCGATATGGCAAACAAGCTATATTACTCTTGCTATTAATTGGATTTTATCGGGTGTCTGATATTGTTGCTGGTGTAATATCCAATGTATTCTATGCTGAGATGGGTTTCACAAAGGTGCAAATCGCAGACGCTGTTAAATTTCTTGGGTTGATAATGACCATCATGGGTGGTTTTTTAGGTGGACTTATTGCTCAAAAGATGAAAATGATGCATGTCATGATGCTTGGTGCTATAGCAGCAAGTGCCACAAACTTATTATTTATTTTGCTCACTTATCATCCGGGTGATTTAAATTATATGTATTTTGCTGTCATCATAGATAACTTAGCCGCTGGGTTTGCTACCGCTGTCTTTGTTGCCTTCTTATCCGCATTAACCTCTATTAAATTTACTGCGGTTCAATATGCAATTTTCTCATCTTTAATGACATTGTTTCCTAAGGTGTTGGGGGGGTATTCAGGAGGGATTTCAGAAAACCTTGGTTTTGCTAATTTCTTTACTATTACATTCTGTATCGGGTTGCCAGTATTGATTCTAATATATTTGGTAGATAAGCATGTGGTTATCGGCGAAAATGATGATCCTGTAGAACCGCCAAAACTATAAATAAATTCTTGATGACTTAGCTTAAATTTAACTTATTAACAAACGAGAGTAGTGTGATAGCTAGAACGATTAAAAGCATCAAATTTAATAGCTTTCTAAATAGTTATGCTGATATCCCAGCACATTGGGTAACTGATTGGCTATTACATGTTCTACAGAAACCAGCCTCATTTTTAATTACAGATAGGGATTACGTCCTAAGCGTAGATGAACTAGCACAGTTTGACGCAGGTATTGCCAAGATGCAGGCTGGCACGCCATTGGCTTATTTAACGGGGAAACAAGAATTTTGGTCACTCGAATTCGAGGTCAATGAACATACGTTAATTCCAAGACCAGATACTGAGGTTTTGGTTGAACAAGTGTTAGGTTGGATAGCCAAACACTATCAAACAAACAATACTAAAAATAGCCTAAGCAGTTCTGATCCACAAGCTGAAACCCTATCAAATCCTTATTTTAAATTATTAGACTTAGGTACAGGGTCGGGGTGTATTGCCATTAGTTTAGCTTTAGAGCTGACTAATCAATATCAAAATCAATGGCAGGTAACTGCGATTGACTATTCTCAAGAAGCTTTAAAAGTCGCCAAACGAAATGCACTATTAAATGAAGTCAAAAATATAGAGTTTTTTCAAAGTGATTGGTTTTCAGTATTTGCAAAAGGTTTAGAGGACAAAGCTCAGAAATTTGAAGTGATTGTTTCCAACCCCCCTTATATAGAAGGGGGAGATGAACATTTGAGTCAGCTTAAAGCTGAACCCTTGTCTGCATTGGTAGCTGAGGATAACGGACTAGCGGATATAAAATTAATATGTGATCAAGCCAAAAATTATTTGGTAAGTGGTGGCTTATTGGCAATTGAGCATGGGCATGATCAAGGTAAGGATGTCACTGATATTTTTACTTTAAATGGCTATACTCAAATTGAGACCGTCCCAGATTATGGGGGTAATGAGAGGGTAACGCTTGGTGTGTGGACGGGTGCCACCAACGAATTATAGAGAAAAGCGTTACCTTTGAGATTAAAACATTGTTATTTGCAGCTAATCCTGCCATCCGCTACTGTCGGGGCTAAACCGCCCCTCCGTTATCGCTCTAGTCAATAAGATTAACCATCCGTATCTAATATCACGATAAATAAGGTACGGGGGAAGCACTCTACATCAAGTCACAAGCCAGAGTAAGGTGCTATCTACTAGCGCCATAAAGAGTAACAACATAAAATTGTATAAAGTCATTAACCTGATATATAATAAAAATACCCTTTAGCTTAAGACGAATTCGTCTAGTCGGGTGTTTAGCCAGACTCTAATTTATTGAACGGCTTTATGGTTGCGATAGGTTCGCAACCTGATTTCCTCACGCCGTTCGTCAATCAGGTTGCGAATCTATCGCTTCCTTAAGTAAAGGGCTGAGCCCAAGAGTGCTGCTCTTGGGCTTTTCTTATGGGGCTATAAATGACTTTGATAAAACAGCTTGCATTCGAGTTAAAAAAGAGTGAAGACGAAGTCTTTCGTTTTTTGTTGAGTGCGCCTAAAAGATATAAAGTCTATACTATTCCAAAGCGTACCTCTGGACATAGAGTTATTGCTCAACCTTCTAAAGAGCTAAAAAAGTATCAACGAAAGTATCTGGAGCTTCAGAGTCTACCTATTCACGATTCAGCGATAGCGTACCGAAAAGGAATGAGTATTAAACAAAATGCAAATGCTCATAAAAATAACCCATATTTACTTAAGCTAGATCTTGAGAATTTTTTCAACTCTATTTCTAATACATTATTCTGGACGGTTTGGGAGTCGTTACTGACTTTACCTTCTAGTCAAGATAAGTATACTTTAGAACAATTACTTTTCTGGAATCCTAGTAAAAAAACGGGTGGAACATTAGTTCTTAGTATAGGTGCACCAAGCTCCCCGTTAGTATCCAATTTTTTTATGTACCAATTTGATTGTGCTATTAGTGAGTTTTGTGTTGAAGAAGAAATTACATATACGCGGTATGCTGATGACTTAACATTTTCTACCAAGCATAAGGACTTACTTTTTTCTATTCCAGAACTTGTAAAAGAAAAACTTAATCAGCTGTTTGGTAATGCTATAAGAATTAACAGAAAGAAAACCAAATTTTCATCTAAGGCTCATAATAGACATGTTACAGGTATAACTATTACCAATGATGGAACGCTTTCTTTAGGAAGAGAGCGCAAAAGATATATAAAGCATTTAGTTCATTATGTTCAACTTAATAAACTTGATAATGAAGAAAGACAACATCTTAGAGGTCTTATTGCTTATGCTAAGCATATAGAACCTACATTTATTGAATCTTTGAAAAGAAAATATTCTAATGAGCTCATAACTCAAATTATTGAGGAATCAAATGACTAAGTCGCGTAGATATGAAAGTAGGGCTATCAAACACTTAATTCAAAACTCAGACAAAGGTAACTTTCAATCCTCGTATCAATTATATCTAAATTATCTCGAAGGTAAAAATGTAGAACAAAAGGATGAAGTTTTAGCTTATAAATATTTGGAAAAAGTAGAATCTGCACTTACTTATAAAAAACTTATTTTATTATCCATGCATATGGTTGATTTTAGAAGATTTAGAAAACTAGAGATTTCATTTAATGAGAAAGTTACTGTATTAATAGGAATTAACGGCTCTGGCAAAACTAGTATTGTAGAAGGTATAGCTAAGACCTTATCATGGTTGAATAATAATTTAGAAAAAACAGACGTAGTTGGTAGACCTATTACAGAAAGTGATATTCATGTTTGTTCTAAAGAGTACAGTGAAGTAGCGACGAAATTTAAGTTTGATGAGAAAAATACATTTGATGTGAGTATTGGTAGTACTGTCTCTGGTTATAACGGTAGGTCACCTACAAATGTAGTAGGTATCAGACAAGTTGCCGAAATGTATAAAAGTGTTTCTCATAACTCCTCAATAAATATCCCACTTTTAGTGTTTTATTCAGTCGAACGTTCAGATTTTTCATTGTCTTCGACAATTACAGAAGAAGCTTCGGGAGATAATATAAGCAATAGATACTCCGATCTTAAAACAGCTTTAGATGGGAGTGGAAAACTTGAAAACTTTTCTAAACTTTATATTGAACTAGTTAATCGAGCGCAAGGTGGAAATACTAAAGAAGTTGAAGAGTTAAAGGTTCAGATAGAGACTTTGCAGGCTACTATTGACGATGTATATTCGGGTAAAATGATTCCAGAAAACGATCCTTTTAATATTAAGCTCCAATCTAAAAAACAAGAATTAGCAGATTTAATAAAGACTAACACTTCCACTAAATACAAAAAACATCTAGAACTTGTAAATCAAGCAATTGAAAAGCTTGTTCCAGAAGTAAATAACCTTGAAGTAGATCGTAGCTCAGGAAAAGCTAGAATAATGGTTCAGAACTTTGGGAATAGAGTTAATATAGCTCAGTTATCACAAGGTCAGAAGATGTTGGTGGCCTTATCTGGGGACTTAGCAAGGCGATTAGTTAAACTAAATCCTGAATCTGATAATCCTCTAAATGGTCATGGAATAGTTGTTATTGATGAAATTGAATTACACTTACATCCCAAGTGGCAACAAGAAATACTAATCAATCTTCAAGATACTTTCCCTAATTTACAGTTCATAGTAACTACTCACAGCCCTCAAGTTCTATCGACTGTTGATAAAGATTGCATTCGTGTACTTCGATTTGATAACGAAGGGAATGCTATAATAAATACACCAGAATTTCAGACTAGAGGTGTTTGTAGCGCTGATGTACTAGAGCAAATAATGGGAACATTTGCGATACCAAAGGTAGACGAAGCAGATTTACTTTCTAAATATTCGGCTTTGGTTGCAGAGAATAGGTGGGAATCGGAAGAAGGTCGAGAGTTGTTTAAAAAGATAGTTAGTCATTTTGGTAATGACCACCCAGAGGTAAAGAAAATTGAAGGCGATATTAGAACTCAAGAATTCAAATTGAAGATTAAAGAGCTAAAAGGAAATTGACTTCAATGAAGAAACTATCTCGTGGTGATGCTCCTTCTTGCTTAGCTAAACTTAAACATGGTAAAGATAACTGGTCTGTAATAAGAGAAAAAGGTTTGGGTAGCGAGATTTGGGAAAAGCTCAATGACATGCAGAATGGGTTCTGTGCGTATTGTGAATGTAGTCTTAATAACAAAGATTCAAATCGTCATATTGAACATTTTATTCAAAGAAATAAAGACCCAAGTTTAACCTTTGACTGGGACAATATTTTTGGTTCATGTAATAATTTAAACAGTTGTGGGAATTATAAAGACAGCAGTTCAGTAGCTAAAGCTATAGATTTAAATAAAGTATGTAAACCTGATGTAATAGATTTTAGTGAACTAATCTTGTTCTTAAGTTCTGGTAAGGTTAGACCTAGAGCCAAATTAGATATGCAAAAAAAAGAGCTTGCTGTTAATACTATCGCTATTTTTAATCTTAATGATGATAGTAAATTAGTGAATTCACGTAAGGCGGCTATTTCGGCAGAAAAGAGTTTAGCAGATGAATATTTGAAAATGTCAGTGGAAATAAGGTCACTGGAAGATGACGGTAGTTTAGCCGAACTACTGCAAGAAGAGTTAGATGAAGCATTACAAAGAATTACCAGTGTAGAGTATTCTTCAGCACTAAAACATTTATGGAAATATAATGAACAGTTTTAGGAACTAGCCCCGATAGAAGCGGTATCCTTTGCTAAGCCACGGCATAGAGCGGCTTGCTAGCAAGCGGTCTCGTAAGGCAGGAACGCATGCTAGCTTAGACGCACTGCCGTGGTGGGCAAAGATACAAGCAGATAGCGGGTTGGTGGTTTAAAAGTACCCAGACTCTGCGCTCCCCTAAACACTAAAACACTTACAACTTATGACGAATCTCAAAGCTATGATGAATAGGCTTTTTAGGGTTAAAGTCAAATCCAATCGTTTGATTGGTAATTTCGGTCACATCATAACGATCATATAACGCTTCATCCATTTCAAACTTGGTGAAGTTGTTTGAGAAATAGATGACGCCACCATTAGCTAAACGATTCATCGCACGGTTAATCAATGCCGTGTGGTCACGTTGCACATCAAAGGTGCCCTGAAACTTTTTCGAGTTTGAAAAAGTTGGTGGGTCAATAAAAATAACATCAAACTGATCTGAATTATCTTTAATCCAATCAAAAATATCTGACGCTATAAACTGATATTTACTACTGGTCACATCCAATCCATTAAGCGCAAAGTTTTGTTTGCCCCAATCTAGATAGTTCTGTGATAAATCGACACTGGTAACAGACTTTGCACCGCCAAGAGCGGCATGTACGCTGGCAGTGCAGGTATAGGCGAAGAGATTAAGCACGTCTGCACCGCGACTGGCATCACGAATCATACTTCGCATATTGCGGTGGTCAATAAACAGCCCTGTGTCTAAATAATCGGTAAAGTTGACATAAAAGTAAGCCCCATCTTCAACCACCACATGCATTTTACGTTTCTTTTGAGCGAGTCGCTGGGCTTCTTGCTTTTTGGCTTCTTCACGTGCTAGCTGATATTTATTGCCTTTATAGCGATTGCGGTTGTCTTTATTGGGTTTGTGTTCCGTCTCTTTGCTAGATTTTGCATTGGCTTCAGTCTTCGCAGAATCAGGGTTACCATACTGGGTATTACCTACTTGACGTGAGCGGGTTTTAATAAATACGTTTTCTCGATTAATACCGAACACTTCACGTATGCCCATTAACGCTAAATTAAAACGTTTACGTGCGGTCTCGGGAGGAATAGTCTTAGGGGGTGCCCACTCTTGAACATGAACGTAATCGCCATAGACGTCAATGGCAACTTTATAGTCTGGTAAGTCGGCATCATAGACACGTAGGTTAGTGACGTCTTCTTTGGCAGCAAGCTTTTTAAGGTGATTAGCATTTTTTTGTAAACGGTTAACAAAGTCTTGTGCTTCGTCTACTTTGATTTCCATTTTTTCAAAGCGGGTGATTAAATTCTCGCCTTCCTTACGTATTATCTGACCATAACGAAAATAAACCGTAATCGCACCGTTATGGCAACGCAGAGTTTGAGGGTCAGCAATAGGTAATACATCGGCTTGCTCAACATGGGACGCTAATAGGCCTAGCATAGGCTGATATTTTTGCTTAGAGAAAATATCTTGTAAGGTCAAGCCTAGACCTTGATATAGCGGTTTGATGAAGTCAACGTCACCTAAACGCTCGCCATAAGGGGGGTTGGTAATGACCAATGGACGTTTGAGCTTACGATCTATTAAGGGTTTGGCTAATGCAATTTTCAACTGCGAAAGGGGACGCTGTTCAAGGGTGATATGCGCAATAAGATCAATAAGTCCAGCAGCAACTAAATTATTGCGAGTTGCAGTGATAGCCCCCGCATCCGCATCAAAGCCCAATATGGTAGGTAGCTTATTACCATTGGACGCTTCCTCTAAACCATCATGGAAACGCTGTTGTGCATCAGTAACGCACTGCTGCCATAGATCACTGTCATGCTCATGCCAATGGTAGAAGCCAAATTGTGATTCTGCTTTATCAACGCCAACTGCATAATCACAGTGCATTAATAATGCTTCAATAATAAACGTGCCTGAGCCACACATAGGGTCGATTAAGGCGCTATAACTGTTTTTCTTTTTATGCCAGCCTACGCTATATAACAGCCCAGCTGCCAAGTTTTCTTTAAGCGGTGCATCCGTCATTGCCACACGATAGCCACGGCGATGTAAGCTGGTACCTGATAAATCGAGGTATATTTCAGCATGTTTCTCATTGACGGTAGCATAAATTGGAAAGTCTGGATTATTGCTATCGACATCAGGGCGAGCGTCTAATTTTTCAGTAAAGGTATCTGCAATGGCATCTTTAATGCGTAACATAGCAAACTGCTGGCTAACTTGGACTCGTTTATCAACACTTATGCGAATGGCAAACGTATTATTCAGCCCAAACCAAGTGGTCCAATCTACTGATTTTGCTAAACCGTTTAATTGCTCAGCGACGTCATATTCACTATTGATATTGCGTTTCTTTATTGGCAATAATACCCGAGAAGCCACACGAGACCATAGGCAAATCTGATAGATCTGCTCTAAAGTAGCGGACACTGCAAGACGACCTGTGCTCTTCATCTCGCTGGTAATATCCATGCTATCCAGCTCAGTTTGCAGCGGTGCTTCTAAACCATCGGCACAGGTAATGATAATGTCGTAGCGTTTGTTTGGTGCCAGAGTATTAAGTGATCGGATATCGTCTTGATGATTGCTTAGCTGAGTATCACTGGTGTTATTTTCAGATATAGGGGTGGACATATTAGGCCTTTACATTGTGTATTATTATGACATTGAATTTTTCTATGACAGGGTATGTTGTTATTTCAGCCATTGTGGGATTTATTTTAAAACAATTGTAGCTAACAGAGTTAGAAGTACAGTTTTGAAGTGCAACTTTAAGGATTCTTAATATAAGAATGATAAGTCTATAGTCAAAGAAGTCTAAAATGGTTACAAGGCAACCGAGTGTAAGTACTACTAGAGTAGGCGTAACGAGGTTAACACTGTAACCGTTTAGTAGTTCGCTGACTATAAGGGTTCAAAAGCTCAAGATTCAGGGTTTTATACCTAAGTGTTTTTATATAATCTGATAGGTTTGCACGCTATTTTTAGGTAATGATTTTAACATACTAACCTAAGAGGATAGAAAATTAACCCACCTAAAATGGCATAATTTAGCTGAATCAGGAGCGGTTAATAACTAATCGGCATCATTACCCGCATGAGTAGTAACCTCAAATGGTTTTGTTGCAATAGGATAGTCAACATCCTTAGGCATTAAAATCCGCATATGCGGGTATGGAATGGCAATTTCCGCTGCTTGTAGACTGTTTTTAATTTGCTCATGAAGTGCTTCTTTAATACGAGGGATACGTGCGACAGCAGCAGGTTTGACCCAAAAGCGCACAATAAAGATAGCCCCGAAGTCACTAATCTCACTAATAGTTGCAGAGGGTTCAGGACGCTCTAATATGCTATCCATACCCTCAATAACTTTGAGGATAACTTGACGTGCGGCATCTATGTCTGCCTCCAATGCTATACGCGCTTTGATATCGAAACGAATGAAGTTTTTGGAAGTTAAGTTTGTGACTTCGGATGAGGCAACTGTTGAATTTGGGATAATGACGGTTATATTATCGCGTGTTAAAATATGGGTGGTACGTAGTGAGATAAGAATAACACGGCCTTCTTTATCATCGAGGCTAATCCAATCTCCTACCTGGATGGACTGCTCAAGCAAGATGGTTATTCCAGAAATAAAGTTAGCAATGGTTTGTTGGGCGGCAAAACCGACTGCCAAGCCAACAATACCTAAACCAGCTACCAGTGAGACGATATCAAAACCAAACTGAGCCATAACGCTGGCAAGACCGAATACCACGATGAGCACTGAAAATACGTTTTTGAGTAGTTGTTCAATTGATGCATTAAGTCCGTAATGCTTCAGCACCCGGCTAATAACTTGTTCAGACGAGGTCCATAACACAAAATAAATGCCTGCCCAAATACTGGCCTTAGCAGTTGCTTTGACAGTGGAGGGTTGTATATTTATCTGACTCATGACTGCTATAAGGCAACTGACAAACCAAATGTAACGAATCGTTGAGCGGACAATATTCATTCGTTTGTCACTAAGCTTAAAACGCTCTTTATTGTGCTTAATGACATAAATAATCAGCCAGTAAAAGCAGCCTAATACTACCAGCAGAATGAGAATTTTAATCGCAGTGCTGGCAAGCTCTGCCCCACGTGATGCCCAGTCATGTGTTCCTTCTTCTAAATCGCCCCCAATAGCTAGATATAAGCTCGAATATAAATCGTGCATAATTTCTTGAAAAAATGCGCTAAGTTTTGAGCTAGTGTTACTTGCCATTGCCTGTCCTATTTGCTAATTCAACCTATTTACCCATTCAGCCTATGCATTTAACAGAAGTATGCATTTAACAGAAAGTGTGCAGATTTATATAATCCATAATATACATTAAATTATGCTAATACTGAGTATTCTACATTGCTTATTTTCTAAATCCACTAAAACGGATTGTACTAGTCATTATGTGGTTATAGTAATAGGCTAATTAGAAACGGATGCATTGCATTATAATAATCAAAGAACTTTAAACTCGCTACTAGGCAGTTGAATGCAAGTAGAGTTGTACAGCAAGTGAGGTTAACGGCGTAGTGGTTGATAAATTTAGCGACTATAATCATAAAAAACACCCTGTTAATCAAATAACAGGGTGTTTTAATAGATAAATAGAGGTCTTACTTAAATATGGGTGTGGTTTAAATAGAGATAAAACAGATAATATTTAAACGAAAGATTTAGCCCAGCTACTGATTTATAAGCTACTGGATTGAATCTTACTTCTCGTATCACGCAGCGCAGTACGAAATCCTTCCATAATTGTTGGGTGGTAGAAAGGACTTGCCAATAAGCCATCGATAGTTATATCGTTAGTAATCGCCATTGCTAATATATGAGCAATATATTCGGCGTCAGGACCTACCATACAAGCTCCTAAAACCAGACCGCTATCGGGGCTGGCGTAAATACGCAGTAATCCACAGTTTACCCCCATAATGCGGCTGCGACCTTGATTGTCAAAGCTAACCTCTCCAATGACATGCGCTAACCCTTCAGCCTCTAACTCAGATAGTGACTTACCGACATTTGCAATTTGCGGTGAGCTGAAAATAACTGACATTGGGGTAGTAGGCTTGTTGGCTTTATCCGGAGTCACGTCATTTAAAATAGTAGCATCAGAAGGACAGTCAGGATCACTCGCAATGGCTTCACTCATACTGACGGTTTTGGCTTTATTGGTAATGAGCATAGCCACTTCTCTACCTGCGAAATAGCCCTCATTACTGGTTACATGCAATACTGGCATCAATGCATTGGCATCGCCCACAATATAGATATCAGTACCATCAATGCTGTCTTTAATGTTACCGGTAATGGGATCCATATTAATCGGGCGATTCTTATCATCCAGACTGACGCCTAAATGCTCAAGACCAAGTGTGTGAATTGTGTTGCGTCTGCCCGTAGCAACTAAGACTTTTTGACCCCGCCATGTATGACGCCTACCATCTTCATCAGTATAGTGAATAATAGCTATAGCACCATTTTCGCTGTCTTCTCGATCTACTTTTTCTATCGTTGTATTTAAACGCAAATCAAGGTGTCTGGACAAGCATGCAATGGCTTTCTCGTTAACTTTTTTATCAGGTAAGCTACCCACACGCTTAGCACGGTTAAAGATAGCCACCTGAACACCGAGTCTACTCATTGCCTGTGCCAGCTCTAAACCAATAGCGCCAGTACCTATGACAGCCATTGATTTAGGTAAATCAGGGATTTCAAAAATAATGTCTGAGGTTAGTAGGGTATCGCCTAAGCTTTCTTTCCAGCCTTCAGGGATATAAGGTGTTGAGCCAGTAGCGACTATGATATGGTCAGCCCTAATATACTCCACGTTTCCCGTTGAAGTATGGGCTTCTATTAATCCTGATTCAGTAAATAGGGCTCGACCATAAATCTTATTTTTCTCATCCCAGCTTTCAGCATTTTTAAGCGGGAAGCTGGCAAAATGGTCGCGCTCACGTTGCACCCGTTGCATGACTTGCTTGCCGTTGATCGTCGCTTTACCTTCCACACCAAATTCATCCGAATGGTTAGCATGATAGGCACGCTCGGCGGCTGCAATCAATAATTTACTTGGCATACAGCCCATGGTGGTACAGGTAGTTGACCAAATACCTTCGTTAATAATGACAAGGTTGTCGGTTACTTTACTGATTTGACGGTATGCATTATGTCCTGCTGTGCCTGCGCCAATAATAACGGCATCAACATGGCGAATGGCTTTACCTGCATCACTTGCTGTTTCGGTCATAACAAGATAATCCCTCAATTGACTATTTTTAGTTTAAGTATGGAATGGTTAAAAGCAGATCGGACTCTTATTATGTTTGATGAGCGCATTTGAAAGCCTAGTTTAGCTAGATGAATAATCTATACCAATTGCAATTACTTAACTCTAACAGCTTAGGTCTAAATTATTTAGCTTCAGAACCTGACCTAAATAACTTAAACGATTTAGCCTTAGAGTTTAACGCTCACAGCGTAATCCTTAGAACTTAAGCCAATGTTTCTAACAGTCTATCAGCATAGCCTTTTGCTCGTAAATTACGCTGAGCATGCGTGAGTTTACCTTTACTATCATACACAAAGGTAGAGCGCACCAGTCCCATTGTTTTTTTGCCATACATATTTTTTTCTTTTATCACATCAAAGTGTTGACATAACCTTTCATCGCTATCACTGATAAGCGCAATTTGCAAATCCTGCTTGTCTATAAACTTTTTGTGTGACTCAATGCTGTCTCTTGATACGCCAATGATGTCATAACCCAGTTTATCAAAATCAGAAAGCATAGCTGTAAAATCAATGGCTTGAACCGTACAACCGGGAGTGTTGTCACGTGGATAAAAGTATAAAATCAGCCCTTTTTTACGGTTGTCGATTAAATCTCTTAAGCTAATATCCGCTTCAATCATATTGCCGTCAATCTTTCGTACCATAGGCACGGTAAATTCTGGAAGCGTGATTGTCTCATCGGTCGATTTGGCCATGATCAGTCCTTGTCTTAAATAGGTCATTATATGAAATGTTTGATACTCACTCTCATAGATAGAGGCGATTAATAATTAAAACCTGCTTTTTTAGCGTTCATATTCGGTTTAAATATAAAAATAGGTTCACTGTTAAATAGTTTGACAGTATTAATTTTACCGTCTTAAATAGCTATTTAACAGTGAATTAATAATGAAGTAAACAGTGACTGAATAACTATTTGGCTTTACTTGGGTTATTAATTTTCAACCCTTTTGAGCACTTTTGCATGTCTTGTTGCATTTTTTTAATATAAGGCAGGGTAATTGGGTTTTTACCGCTCTTAGCATAGCTTTCAGCTTCCCACATTTGACCAACAGTCATTTTGCTTTGAACATCAGCCGTGCAGCTACATAGTTTAGAGGCATTTGCTTTATCGGCAATTTTATCATTAACGGCCTGTTTAACGCAGCTATTGACCATCTCTTGTTTAACGTCTAAAGCATTCGCTGACGACATCATTAACATAGCAGAAGTGCCTAGTGCAAGAATGGGCAGTAAATTAAGTTTTGAAGTAAATGTCATAAATAGTCCTAAATAATATGTGGAGGTAAAAAAAATAGCGATTACATTTCAAGCTTTATTAACTGTTGAGAATTATTAGAAGCTGTATTCACAAACTTTAATTGGCTATTTTCGTCTTACACAAGCCACTCGTTCGTTAAAATTAGGATTAAATAGAATGCAACCCGTGCTTTTAACTTAAGAGTGCCTTGTCTTTAACTTAAAGGGGCCTTGTATTGGCTCATTTTATGCTAAAAATATCCTAACTTTAGGTGGTCAATACAGGTTCTTAATTTCGAGTATCAAACAACTAAAAATAGCAGAACTAAACCATAGCAAGCAAATGCCTATAAAAATACTGCTTTTTGCTATTAAAATGAAAAAGTATGTTAAGCATCGGTAACAGCCTACCGGATTCCATAACTTTATCTGACTATCGTTGCCTATTTTAGATATATTGCTATTTAAGCCTGATATGGAGTTGGGTCGGGAACACCCGCATCTTTAAAGCCTCTTTTACGTAGGGTGCAGCTGTCACAAATGCCGCAAGCTTTGCCTTCGCTATCTGCTTTATAGCAAGAAACGGTTTGTGAATAGTCCACGCCAAGAGAGGTGCCAAGCTTTATAGTTTCTGCCTTGGTCAGTGTTTGCAGAGGCGTTTGAATGTGTAGCTTATGACCTGTTACGCCAGCCTTAGTTGCTAGATTTGCCATAATTTCGAACGCATGGATATATTCAGGGCGACAATCTGGATAGCCAGAGTAATCTACCGAACTCACACCAATCACAATGTGATTAGAGTCAGTAACTTCCGCTACCGCTAACGCATAAGATAAGAAAATGGTATTACGTGCTGGCACATAGGTGTTGGGAATGGCAGCGTTATCAATGACGTCTGTGTGGGTAGGGAACTTATCAGTATCGCCATCAGGAACCGTCATATCATAATCTGTTAATGAAGAACCACCAAGTTGGGCGATATCAATATCAATAATTTTATGATCCACTGCGGCTTGTTTAGCGATACGTTTAGCGGCTATCAGCTCACTGTTATGGCGTTGACCATAATTAAAACTGACAGCGGTTACCTTAGCATAACGTTGTTTTGCCCAATATAGACAAGTAACGGAGTCTAAACCACCAGAGAGCAATACCACTGCATTTTGATTTGTAGTTTCTAGCTTATTGTTTCCCAAGTTAATGGCCTCGCTTGAAGTTGGGTTTAAATGATATAGGGTTGAAATGAAGTTGAGTTCTAATAAAAATAGATTTTAACAAAGTTAAAGCTTTAGTCGCTCACTTTGTGTAGCGAATTGGTTATGGGCTTTGAGGTCGTATTTTAGTTAGTCAAAGCGATACACGTCCATACCTAAGCTGTGATGAGCCATACTCTCGTGAATTACCGAAACCCGTTGACCACACCCAAGTGCAAAAAATAACGGTAGTAAATGTTCTGGGGTAGGGTGGACTTTATTAACTTCAGTAAATTGTTGCCAGTCTAAGGCAGTAGCAATATCTGTTTTGAGCATATGAAGCAGCCAATGCTTAAAGGCCAGTGCATTTTCCTCTTCGCTTTTGGCATCCCACTTTATGGTCGCTAAGTTATGAGTAATGCTGCCCGAACCAATGATTAGTACTTGTTCGCGGCGCAGTTGGGTAAATAAGCTGCCCAATTGATAACAGGCATAGGCATCAAAATTTTTAGGTAAAGATATCTGAACAATGGGGATGTTTGCGTCTGGATATAGATGAAGAAGAGGAGCCCAGACACCGTGATCTAAAGGTCGCAGTGGGTTCACGCTATTGGGCAACCCCATTTTATTCAGTTGTGACGATAACGACTCTGCTAAAGCAGGATGGCCGCTAGCGGGATAATTTAAGGTATATAGCTTTTGGGTAAATCCAGAAAAATCATGCCATGTTTGGGGTTTGGGATTACTGGCAATTTCTAAAGAATGCGATACCCAGTGTGCTGACATGATGATGATGGCTTTAGGCGGCGGCAAATTTTGCCCTGTTCGAGCCAGTGCATTGGTAGTGGCATTTTTTTCAAGGGCAAAAGTAGGCGCACCGTGGGAGATAAACAGGCTAGGCAGAGTTGCATAAGGTTCAGAAATAGCCATCGCCTCCAGACTGGTCAATTGCCTAGCCTGTGATTTACGATTGAGTAAGTTGCGTGCGGGGTTACTTGTTGCCATACTAAGATACTGTGAACCTAAAGACTGTGAAGAATATAAATGTGTCATGGCCTAGTTATGGGGGCAGGGCTGTATTTTTAAAGCAGCCATTGAGTTCGACAAAGAAACGGTTACCGGCTCTAGTGGCAGTATTTATTACTAAGATATTGGCCTAATTTGTATTATAGCGTTATGGGTTATGTCGTTGTTTTTCGGATTGCACCAAGTCACTTGTCTCTACTTTCAATGTATCTATCTATCCCTTAATGCCACCGATGATAAGGATGGTTGTTATGACTACTCATTGCTCGGTATAACTGATAACTGTTCCATTAACATTACTACACTAAAGGATCTCGTAAACGTAGACTAGACGTTTTAGCCCAGTATCCGTAAAAAAACAAGCTACGTGAACATATACGCACAATTAAACCTTATTAACGCCAATACTCTATCTGATAAATAATCAATCTATTGGTCAATTATCTTGTTGAATCAGTTTATACCTGATTTAGTGGATTTAGCATCTTAGGGAGTCTTTTTGACTTCAAGGCTAATACGCTCTGTCCTTGTCCCATTCTAACTATAATAATCATTGTAAATAGGGGGATTATAGATATTTAAAGAATAATATAATGTTAAAGATTAATATAATGAATAAAAAAAAAGCACCCTGAAAATTCAGGATGCTTTCAAAATCTTACAGCAATGTTTAAATTAAAGGTATGTCCTTTATTTTAATAGGATTGAAATAGACAGTTTTTATCAAGCAGTAAACCACCTACTTACTCAATTAACCCATCTAATCAATTAACGGATGTTATCTCCCATTCTAACAATGGGTTTATCTAATCGGTAATTAGCGGCGGCACTACGAGCACCCATAGTACTAGCAATGAAAGTCAATAGCGTACTAATCAACCAGAATAGACCTGAATACAAGGCTGTTTTACGTGCTACATCTTCAGCGGTATTAAGCGCTTGATCCACTTTTTGTAAGCCTTGATCTGCTCTTTGTTGGGCAGTTGCTACCATTTGCTCAGTTTCAGTTTTGTACTCATTGTATGAAGCAACCACTTCATTACGGACTTCTTGCGCTTCGCTTTCACTTAGACCTTCCGCTTGAAGACGAGTGATGATTTCATCACTTTTAAGCGTTTGTTCAATATCGGCTAAACGGTTCTTAGCCACTTCATCGATATTTTTCCAAGTTTCAAGGCTAGTCAAGTCAAGCTCTTGTACCTCAGCTTTTTGTTCGTTTACCATCTCTTCAACCACATCAGCCGTGGCACTAATTTGATCTTGGTTAAGACCTTGAGTATTTTTAGCTATCCAACCTTCAATATCACTACGGCTAATATCGCCAGTTACTTTGTCATAAATCTCTTTTGCTTCTTGTTGCACGTTCACATCTGACTGCTCAACGGCGCTACCAACAGCACCAGAAGTGGCTTTTGCTACACCACCAGTAGCAGTAGCAGCAGTGCTGGCTACGGTACTAACCGTACTACTTACTGCACTTGTCGCAGTCGATAAAATACTAGTTGCGCCATTGATTGCCATTAAAGTGGTTAAAGCAACCATTGAAGCCGCCGTTAACATACCTGTTAAAGTGGCATCTTTAGGGTCAATTTCAGTACCATCACCAAAAAGAGTTTCAGGCGCTGAATATTTAACGGCAAAGAAGCCTGCGACATAGGCACTAACTAAAGCGGTAATCGCAGTATAAATACCAGCAGCTATGCTTGTACCTTGTAAACTAAACGGTAGGAAAGAACTTAATACCAGTGCTAAAGCAATCATGGCCATGACCACAATTAGACCCATTAGAAGTCCTGCTAATACACCACGCCATGATGGACGTCGCTGTGGGGTATATGTTGGAATCATTTTAGTATCCTCGTCAATATTACTAAACTATTAATGAATGGTTGGAGTGTGTTGGAGTGTAGTGTAACGAAAGTGATATTAAAGATTTAAATTAGGACCAAATACAGAGTCTGTCGTTTAAACTATTGTTTTCGTTAAACTAAAGTTACAGTTATATTTACAGTATCGAATTTACTAATAGCTGGTTTTTCGGATAATAGCACCATAAAAATAAAGATTAGATTGAGTTTGGTAAGGAAATGACACGGAATGTATACTTGAATCGTAAACTGTAAATAGAGTGTTTAGTAATGTAAATTTATACACTAAAGTTAGTTTTTATGTATGTGATACGTTGGGCTAGACTTTTAATATTAATTGGGAACTACTGGCTTAAATATACCAAAGCATGCAAAATTAATTCAGAGTATGCCGATAAGTCCTTTAATCTGTCATTACTTGTAGTAACTACTACAGATACTAGGTATAACCGACCATGCAGAATTCTACATTAAAACCCTATGATTCGTATGACAACAACATAACCTCTCACTGTGTTAATTCCCTCGATGGTAAGGATGATTGTTATTAATACTCATTGCACGATATAACTGCTCCATCAACACCACACGCACTAAAGGGTGGGGGAGAGTAAGTGGAGATAAAGACCATTTAAAATCTGCTGCTCTCAGCACTTCAGGCGATACCCCATCAGCGCCACCAATAACCAGTGCCACATCGTCCCCAAGCTGCATGGTGTCACTTAAGTTTGTCGCTAACTGCTCAGTAGACAACATTTTGCCTTTAACATCCAATACCCACAGCTTCTCACGAGCATTACTTTGATGCGCCGCCAAAATACTTCTTCCTTCTTGTTCTCGATACTGAGCAAGGTTAGCCTCAGAAGGGTTCTTAGTTCTTTTAGCAGCAGGTAGTTCTACCATCTCAGTAATAAGCATGGGCTGGATACGTTTATGATACTCATCAAATCCATTAATGACCCATTCGGGCATTTTACTACCCACTGTTAAAATACGTAGCTTCATTTAATTTTTCTCTTATCTGTCTAAAACATATTAATTTTATAGGGGGTTAGAATATATAAATAGGAGGTTAGAATATATAAAATTTATTGGTTTAGTTTTTGGGTTAAAAGGGGATAAGTCACGTAAAAGTCACTTCGACGTGACAAGTGTATAAAAGTTAAAAAGTCAACACTAAATACGATATATTTATAACTTATCCACAGTTTAATTAAAACTAAAGGGTCAATTCGTGGAACATATAATGAATATAAAATAATTTTAAAAAATATTATTATTTTATAATCTAAAAGACTGTTGGATCATAACTAGTTGATTTTAAAAGAATAAATAATTGTATGAAAAATGAACAATTTTATGTGATGCATGGTTTTATCAGGGTTGTATCTTGTCAAGTAGCGGCTTATCCACAAAGTTATCCACAGTTAATGGGGAAAACTCTTGTGAGCTTTATAATCCGTGCATTAACGACCGAGTTCTATTGTGCATAATGAATCAATGAGTTAAATATAAAATTTATTTCACAACTAAAACATGGCTAAAAAAGGAGGGATTAACCAGCTTACAACAGCGATGTTTCACAATAAAGACACTACTCATTAATTCTTTAAATTGTCGTTAGATTGTCGTTAGATTGTCGCTTGGTCCAGGTCATAGCCAGATGCCGTTAATCTTTACTAAATATTAAGTCCCAAACCCCATGTCCTCGATCTATACCTCTTTGCTCAAACTTTGTTAAAGGTCGAAAATCTGGTCTGGGTGTAAAGTTACCTTGGCCTACTGTATTGGTTAATCCATCAAAATTATCGAGGACGTCTAGCATCCAAAAAGCATAATGTTCCCAGTCGGTTGCGGTATGGAACCAGCCTCCAGATTTAAGCACACGTGTCACAATCTCCATACGTTTGGGACTGACAAAGCGGCGTTTGTAATGTCGCTTCTTTTGCCAAGGGTCGGGAAAGTAGAGCTGTATACGATCTATATGATTTTCTGGTAATTGCTGCATGAGCTGAATGGCGTCGCCGTTTATGATTTTAAGATTGTTGAGATTATTTTCTCCCGCCAAAAAAGCACATTTACCAATACCAGGTTCATGGACTTCAATACCGACAAAATTTCGGGAAGGGTCGGTTATCGCCATATCAATGAGCGAGCCACCCATACCAAAGCCAATTTCAAAAGTTAGAGGGGCATCAGCACCATTCGGTGTCTCACTTATATCGGCAAATAGAGTACGCAAATCGGTAATATCTTCTACTAAACCATTCCCCCGCTCATCTACCGAGTTAATGATGTACTTTTTATAAGCTGGATCGGTCAAAGCGTGTTCGGCATTTTTACTGACGTGTGTACGGCGCTTCATAAAGGTGTTTATAAAACGGTGGTGTCTTGTGGTATCTTTTACCGAATTAGTTTGGCTTGGGTGACTATCGCTAGCGGTATTATCGTTAATATTTGAGCTCTCAGCTTTATGGCTATTTGACTGATTACTTACCATGTCAATAAGCGGTTTTTTGTTAAGGCTTTCAATTGAACTAGGGGTTTTAGAGTGGGATCTATTATCGGCGCTCATATTTAAATTATCGTCCATTATTAACGTTATTAAATTATATTTTGCAGTTGCCTTGATTTTTAAAGCTACTTTTGTTTTTAAAACTATCTTATTTTTTGAAGTTAACTACATTTTAAAAGCTAGCTTTGTGTTTAACTTTATTGGGTAGCTTTAAACCTATTAGTAACTATAAATCAGTAAGCAAAAAATGCGTAAGCAACTTTGATGCTTTTAATAATTCTTAATACAAAATAGCAATCAGTGAGCAACTTACACAGTCAAAGATGATCTTAGGTTTAGCCGAAAGCTGTGCTAACTTGTTATGGTTTAACGTTAGTTAGAACAAAGTTAATTGCGATGGCAAAAAGTTACTAAAAAAAGGATGAATTTTGGCGTATTATAGCGTGTATTGTTATACAAAACGATGCGCAACCAGTAATAGCTGCTGGTATAAGCACAATGTGTATGTTTTATGTCTGCAAAAAAGGTTTCGCCGACATGCTTTTTATTGAAGAGAGTTCCCCGCCACCCTTTTATCAAGAGCAGCTCACGCCCGCTCAGCGAGAACAGCTTGATAAGTGGTTTATTGGTAATCGGTCACAGGCGTATTATCTGAAACGTTTTGCAGAGTTTGATAAGCAAGGATATTTATCGGCCAAATGGCACTGGGCTTCTTTCTTTACCACTTTTGGCTGGCTGCTATACCGTAAGCGTTATTTGGACTCAATCGTGTATACAGTGGCTGGCTGGTCATTTATCCAATTGAATATCGCTATCATTTTAAGTGCAGTTGAATTTGCGTTGATCCCATTTATACCAAGCGCATATCACATGATGACTCGGTTGAGTATCGCTGGGGTAATATGGATCTTTTGGGCGGTCATGGTAGCGAGATGGACAGATGCCTATTATTATCGTATGGCCCGCCGAGAGATTGCAGATGCGATTACAGAATATCCTAAAGATTTAGAACAACAAAAATCCCATTTGCAGCGTGAAGGGGGGGTCAGTCAACTTGGACTCGGTATTGCCTTTGGATTGTTTGCCTTTCTACTAACCGTCATACAAGTGCAGTTTCTGCCGCTTTATGCGAAACCTAAAGAAAACGGCATTATTCAAAATACGTTTTTAACAACTCGTACAGTCACGAGTCACATCGAAGACATGTATCGTGTACAGGGTAAGTGCCCTGTAGGGATGACGCTAAATACATCTGGTAAAAATATGACTTTGCAGGTGGTAGAACATACGGATGCACTTGGTAAAAAGCAGAGCAGTTGTGCGCTGATCGCCACCATACATGATGTTCCTTTTCCAAACCGTAACTTAAATGGACAGACGTTTATTATGTATCGTCCATCAAGTGATAAGGATGTGCAGTGGCAATGCATTACCTCTCTAAGCGAGAAGAAGAAGCCTAAGAGTTGCGCAGAAGAATGACCAAAATGATGTACTGCTCTAATCAAGGGCTGTTGCCAGTCATTCTTCTAAAATGCATTTAACTTTGTGTAAGGGCTATATGTCAGTATTTGAAAGGCAGCCCGTTAATAATCCGCAGTTAAAACCATATTAATTTGAAGGTTTATGTAGTCCAACAGCGGTTTCAATCTCCTCTAGATCCAACTTTTTGCCTTCATCATGATCTGCATCAAATAAGCTTTCCAACTCTTGCAACGAGGATTGTACAGACTCAATGAGTTTGGCTTCATCTTCATATATTGCCTGTTGTTGATTGAGCAATTTATCATCATAGTCACGGAAGGCAGTGATTGTTTCCCGTGCTTTCTCAGGAGATAACCCTAATAATTCTAAAGATTCACGTGACATATCGAGTGAAGATAAATAGGTTTCACGCCAAATTTGAGTAATACCAATTTCACGTAGGCGATAAAAGTGAGCACGGTTACGCGCACGAACCAATACCTTTAGATGAGGGTAGTGATTATGTACAAAGCGAGCAGTAGCGATAGATTGCTCAATATCGTCAATTGCTATGATAAATAGTCTTGCTTTATCCACGCCCGCTGTACGTAAGATTTGTGGGTTTTGTGGGTTACCATAATAGACTTGGTTACCAAATTTGCGCACAAAATCGACTTGGTTTGCTGAGCTTTCAATCGCCGTAAATTCGACATTCTGCATACGCAGTACTCGGCCGATAATTTGACCCACTCTGCCAAATCCTACAATGATAACAGGATGTTCATGATCAGGAATACTGTCGTACTCTCGACTTGGCTGCCGTTTTTGAAAGATAGGTTCGCCAATTTTATCCAATAATACAAAGGCTAATGGGGTTAGCGCCATAGATACAGTTACGATAAGCGTGAGCATATTCGCAAGTTCAGGGCGGAGTACATTTTGTGTGGCTGCTGTACCAAATAAGACAAATGCAAATTCGCCACCTTGTGCCAGCGTTACTCCGAGGCGGATACTGGTAGGTAAACGGTTTCCTAACAGACGCGCAATAATAGAGATAATCCCAAACTTAATGAACATTAGCACAATGGCAGAACCGATAATAACAAAGGGGTGGTCGAGAACAAGTTTCACATCTGTCAGCATACCTACTGACATAAAGAATAGACCAAGCAACAATCCTTTGAAAGGTTCGATACTGGATTCAAGTTCATGACGATACTCAGAGTCAGCTAGCAGTACGCCAGTCAGAAATGCGCCTAATGCCATTGATAGACCAATTTGACCCATCAACATTGAGACACCCATAACGATAAATAAAGCAACTGCGGTAAGCAGTTCAGTGGCACCGCTTGACGCCACAAATTTAAAGAATGGACGAACAACGTAACGACTGACTAAAAATAATCCGCCGAATACTGCCACTACTTTGCCAAAATACATTAAGTCATAAGTTTGCTGGCGCACCCCTGATAAAAAAGGTATGGCGGCTAGTAGAGGAATAACAGCAATATCTTGAAAGAGTAAGATGGTAAACGCTTCACGGCCATGCGTACTAGAAAGTTGCTCTTTTTCACTCAATACTTGCAACACAAAGGCGGTTGAAGACAGCGCCAAGCCGAATCCGACAATGAAAGCAGTATCGAGCTTCAGGCCAGCAAACTGATAGACAAGAGCCATCAGGATAATTCCGGTAACTCCGACTTGCAGCCCACCGAACACAAATATTGAACGCCGTAGCGCCCACAGTCTTGATGGTTGTAATTCTAGACCGATGACAAACAGCAGCATTACCACGCCGAATTCAGAGAAGTGTAGCAGGCTTTCCGCATTACCTGCCACATCTAGTACGCTAGGGCCCAGTATAAGGCCCGTGATTAAATAGCCTAGTACGGTTGAGATATGCAACCGCTTGCCTAAAGGTACCAACAATAGTGCTGCCCCTAAAAATATAGTGGCTTGCAGCATCAAATTTGGTTGAATGGTTATGGCTGAAAGCATTAACTGTCCTTAAGTTAAAACGTAGGTGGTAGGGGCTTTGTAACCAAATAGTATGTCCACAAGGTATATTTAAGAACCCATAAAATAGAAAATGGCAAAGCGTCTTATTTTATCTCTTTTTATAAATCTTCCAGACTCCGTTATTTGCCAATAGGTTGGTATATGCATCATTGCGACGTTTACGAGGCTTTTGTCTGCTGTCGACCACCTTGAAATCAGGTAGGACATGAATAATCAGTCCAGTACGATAGAAACGCAACCGTTCGGGTTCAAGTAACTCGCCTTTGTGATTGCGACAAAATACATAAGCTCTTAAATCAATAAACTCTCGATGCGCAACGAGTCTTGCTGTATCATCGTGTACAAAGACGCTTTCCAGCCGTCTATATTCCTCATCTGAGAAAGGACCACATTTATTTACTAAAGCGCCTATAGATCCAAAGTTTTTAGATTCCTTAGCCCGTGTCTTGGTTAAATGTAGACGTTGAACATGATAAATAAATTGTGGAATCTCTAGACTTGCAGGCAGTGGCAGATGATCAGGAGGCAGATATGCCGACGGATAAAAAGCCAATGCGCGATCAATAAGCGGCTGCCATTGCTGTTGGTATAGTTTAACCTCATCGTGATTGCCTTGGTAAATAGGCATATCACGTATTTGCCTTAAAATTTGCGGTGGGAAATGGCCATGACGGAATTTAGCAATATCCACTTGCAAGGTAGAAAGCAACGCTTTAGCTTGTTTTATGCCATCTTTGCTGTTTGGGTTATCAATAAGATGATTTGGGGCTTCAAATGGTGCAGAACGTCTTGACATAGTTAGAGTGTGGCTCGTTATAAATGCGATAAAACCATGTTATCATAACAAAGCAGTTTCAAAATTAATTAATAAGCGGTTACCAGTATATTCTAAATGGTATAAATATAGGTCATGATGCTTTGATTACCAAATAGCTGCTAATAATTATCAATGATTGCTAAAACAAGGTTAATTCTAGTTAAAATTCAAATGAATTCAAATAGCTACTAAGTAACAAAGTCAAATGTGGATCAGATTATATATGCTTAACATACTTATCGATGTTTATTAAAGCCTATTTATGCATTGTGTACCTATGTGATATATATCGTGATGTATATCAATGAATACGCATCAATAAATAAAAATGTGTATGAATGAATAATAATACCAAATCCAAATGACAACTTAGTGGTTATAGCTTCATCAAATCAAGTGAGATAAAAGATGTCCATGAAACCTGTCGTTGCCCTAATTGGTCGCCCGAATGTTGGCAAATCGACAATATTTAATCAAATGACCAAGACACGTCAAGCCCTAGTTGCTGATTTATCTGGTTTAACTAGAGATCGCCAATATGGCGATGCTACTTATGATAATAAATCCTTTATTGTCATTGATACTGGTGGTATAGGTGAAGCTGACGATGTAAAAGGCAGTATTGACGATTACATGTCCGCACAGTCGCATACAGCAATCCATGAGGCAGACATTATTGTGTTTGTGGTCGATGCGAGAGTAGGTATGCTAGGTGCTGATGCAGAAATTGCAAAACAACTGCATACCTTAGGTAAACCTGTTTATCTGATTGCAAATAAAGTAGATGGTGTTCATGATGCCGCCCCAGCAGAGTTTTATGCGTTAGGCTTAGGCGAGCCTTACCCCATGGCTGCAAGTCATGGTCGAGGCCTGATGAACTTCTTAGATGACCTAACCGCTGACATGCCTGAAGATGTGGAAGAGCAGCCACAAGACGGCCTGAAGCTTGCTGTGATTGGTCGACCAAATGTTGGGAAGTCGACCTTGGTTAATCGTATGTTAGGCGAAGATAGAGTTGTTGTATATGACATGCCAGGCACCACGCGAGATAGTGTTTATATTCCTTATGAGCGTAATGGGAAAAACTATATATTAATTGATACAGCTGGCGTGCGTCGACGGGGTCGTATTGACGAAAAAGTAGAGAAGTTCTCTGTTATTAAAGCACTTCAGGCGATCAAAGATGCTAACGTAGTTATCGCTGTTATTGATGCGCAAGAAGGTATTGTGGATCAAGATTTACATATGCTTGGGTATGCCTTAGATGCAGGACGAGCCATCGTTATTGCTATCAATAAATGGGATGGGTTGTCAGACGATAAAAAAGAAATGATACGTATAGAGTTAGATCGTCGCTTTGATTTCTTATCTTATGTCAAAGTACATTTTATCTCAGCGCTTCATGGTACCAATGTGGGTAACTTATACCCATCTATTCATAAAGCTTACCAATCTTCTATGTTTAAAGTATCTACGAATAGATTGACCCAGATATTAGAAGATGCGGTTGCTGCTCACCAACCACCTATGGTTGGCGGCAGAAGAATCAAGCTACGCTATGCACATTTAGGTGGTCATAATCCACCAGTCATTGTTATTCATGGTAACCAAACTGGCTCCTTGCCAAAAAGCTATCAGCGTTATCTTGAAAACGAATTTAGGAAAGTATTTAAGCTTGAAGGAACACCGCTCAAGGTTGAATTCAAGATGAATAAAAACCCCTACATAGGCAAAAAACCAGCGGCGGTTAAGGCCAAGTCGTTAAAGAAACGTCAGCAAAAGTTTAAAGGCTCTAAGAACAAATGATTGGTATGGTCTCGTTTTTTTATTCTCCTCAAGTCCTAGCTGCTTAGTTTAATGCCACTGCGCAAGATACGCCTAGGTTTCACATGAGGATTTGTAATAATAAAAAAATGGCTGATTTGCAACGATTACTCGCAAATCAGCCACCAAATATACGTATATATGACGTAAAAGAAACCCTAAGTATTTAAGACAATCTGTTTAGAATAAATCGCCAAACCATTTTGTGATGTGTTGCCAAACACGCTTTATAAAACCAGACTTTTCGACATCCTCAGTAGCCACCACAGGAACAGAGGCAACAGTTTTTCCGTCTACGACAGCCAGCATCTTGCCAACTTCTTGACCTTTTTGAATCGGTGCTTCAATATTATCTGAAATATTAACGACTGTATTCACTTTATCTTTTTGTGTTTTCTCAATCAACACCTTTAAGGCTTCGCCAGTCGCTAATTTCACACTATCAGATTTACCAAAATAGACAGGTACGGTCTCAACATATTGATTGGCAGGAGCGCCAACATAGGTGTCAAAGTGTCCAAAACCCCAATTTAACAAGGTCCGAGATTGATCAGCACGCTCTTGCATGCTGCCAGCACCCATAATGACAGAAATCAACCGCATGTTATTGCGCTTACTCGAAGCAACTAAACAATAGCCAGCAGCATTGGTATGGCCTGTTTTTAGACCATCAACGGTTGAGTCAGTTAATAAAAGCGCATTGCGATTACCTTGAGTGATATTGTTATAGGTAAATTCTTTTTCAGAATAAATATTATAGTAATCGCCACCTTCTTTAATAATAGCACGTGCAAGTTTCGCAAGATCACGTGCTGAGGCAACATGGCCTTCAGCTGGCATACCTGTGGCATTCACAAAATTTGTGTTCTCCATGCCAAGTTGCTTCGCTTCTTCATTCATCATGGTTGCAAAAGCAGCCTCGCTACCGGCAATATGTTCGGCCATTGCTTTTGAAGCGTCATTACCAGATTGGATGATAATACCGCGTAACATATCAATAACTGATGCCGTTTTATTAACGGGGACATACATACAAGATTGGCTACTACTACCGCGGCACCACGCATTTTCACTCATTAGCACGGGTTCGTCTTCCTTAAGATCTCCAGCCAGTAGCTTTTTTTCAATAATATGGCTGGTCATCATCTTGGTAAGTGAAGCAGGCGGGAGAGGCTGGTCTGCATTTTTTTCAGCTAAAACGACGCCTGTGTCATAGTCCATTAATACATAAGAGGCGTTATCCATCTCAGGCGCGGTTACGGCAGCTAGACTTGTAGTAGAAAGCAATGCTAAACCTGCCCCAGTAATCCATGAGCGGATGGGTGCAGAATTTGCGATATAGCTTATTAAAGAGGTTTTATTAGTTGAAGCAGTCATATTACGAATACCATGTTTATATCAGTTAGGTGCAGATCTTTAAGTAATACAATTCTAATGAATTAATTTTAAAGTTCTTAAAGGTTAAACTACTGTGTTTGCTTAGTATAATTGGTAGTCTAAAAGGAGGCCATTTTATCAAATTGTAAAGTAGTGTGATACATTTAAATATAAAATCAGCTCACTAAATACCGCCGATAGATTTTGTTTTATGCAGTAATGATGTCTTAAAAAGGTCTCAAAAAAAATTTATAAAAGTTAAAAACTCCAGAAGGTTATAAATACTTAGTAGTAGCTGAGTTTAAGCAAACACGTTAAGCTTCTAACTGCCTAGAATAAAAAAGACCGACTCAAATTGAGTCGGTCTTTTAGTGTGTGGATCTAAAAAGAAGCGTTAGCGAGATCTGTACACAGTGCTTTATTATCTTCTTGAGGAAAGCCCATTGTCCAACTACGCATACTGGTGAGAATACTCTTATAATCTTGCTGTGTGGATAGGTATTGTATTGCTGCTTTAGGGTTATCAATTGTAGGCAGTTGTTTTTTTAATTCGTAGTCATAAGCTTTAAAAAACCCACTACGTTGATTTTGATCTAATATTGGGGGACAAATCTCGGACAATACTTGCAAAACGGCAATTTCATATTTTGATGTGTTAGCCCCAGCCAAATCTACCGGTATGGTGGTACTATCAGCATATGAAAGTGTAGAAGCGGCTAATGCAACGGTGGAGATAATAGTAGACACCATTGCCAATCGCAAAGAACTTGAAATACGATTCATTAAACTTCTCTCTTTTTGTTTATACATAATGCCAACCATTTGTTTATGTGCTATTAAAATCAAACTAAATTCAATTAAATACGTTCTACACGGGCAAACAGAGACCTAAACCGTAAAAAGCAGTTAACCTTTAAAGCAACTTTATGTTATACAGAGTAGTTTTTATAAGTAGCTTTATCCAATCAACTCCGTGAATGTTCAAACTACACATTCGCCTGACAACCCTTACTCATTGTATCTGTTAATCGTTGTATATAAATAAAGTAAAAATATAAAATTTGGTTTGCTGACTATTGGGGTACATTATTACATAAAACCATACACAAGATGTTTAGCTAATGTGACCCATACATTATAATCAGTAACTATCTTTACTGAAATGAATACATTAAGCTTTATTGGCACTATAAAAATAAATCAAAAAACGCATTTATTAACTGTCTTTTTATTCTTCCTTTTCAGTAGCGTTCGTCAGTACCACTTAATTTGATAAGTACCAGTAATAAAGTAAAAATTCTAATATGATCGCCACAAATATATTGTAGTTTCTATCTAGTGCACTAATGCAATATACTCTAAGAACCTGTATTCATAACCTATAACTTGCTATTTTCGCCTAAAATGAGCAATGACTTCTTTTTTGTTGAAATTAGGCTTAAATATAATGACTATTCAACTCAATTTTGCCCTGTATGGTCTTATTTTTTTATAAAACTTTTCTAGCTTTAGCTTATGAATGAGGGTTCTAAGACTTAACTAGCTGAAATATTTTATAATAAAAATAGGCTGGGTTGTATGTAAAGAATCGTTATAGTAGATAAATAATTATTGACTTAATAAATCGAGCCATTAGGATTAATAATTTAAACATATGTCTGAGCTTTAAACCCTTTCATATAATTTAAATTCATAATTAAAGTTGTTATGATGTCATGTGTTAGGCTTTCAATAAATATCTTTTAATAACTATAGAGAGAATAGAGACAGATTCAATGCCAGTACCAAATTCATTGCTAATGACCACTTATTTTCAGATCGCTTTGATTCTTTAAATCTAATTAATGAGTTAATACGTTTAATAGAAAAGAAAATATTACCACTTGAGTCAATTGATTACATAAGGAATAAGCCCATGTTCAGTACTTTACCAGTATCTGACACTGTAAAAGATAACCCACAATTAACACAATTAAATAGTAAAAAAACCGGTGCATTAAAAGCTAACGTATTATTAATGGCTTTAATCGGTGGTGTACTTACTTTGTCAGGTTGTGCCACTAAGCCTTCTTATCAAGTTAATAGAGGGCCTACGGTTATTGTTGACGCTCGTGGGGTACCTAACTACTATAAGGTTAAATCTGGTGATACAGTAAGTCACATTGCAAATCGCTATGGGTTGAATTACCGCCGTATTGGTGCAATGAATAGATTAGATAGTCGTTACACAATCTATTCAGGTCAATGGCTAAAGCTTTGGGAAGGAAAATCAACCCCTTCAAACCGTAATAATGTTACAACAGCTCAGCCTAGACGCACTTATCCTAGTAATCAGTCACCAGTTACCGGTACAACCTCTACCCCCAATATTTATAATGGCACTTATAGTAACGGCACTAATAATAGCTCTATCAGTTCTGCAAAAGGATATGGTTATCCTACTACCAGCCCTGTCTTCAAAAACTTTGATGCCAATGCCGGTATCAATAGTATGTGGTTTGGTGGACGCTTAGGTGATCCCATCGTTGCCAGTAAAGAGGGGCAAGTTTTATATTCTGGGAATGGATTACCTGAGTACGGCAATCTGATTATGATTCGACACGATGAGAAATATATTACCGTATATGCCCATAATGATAAATTATTAGTTAAAGAGGGCGATCAAGTGCGTACGGGTCAGCAAATTGCCACTATGGGCAATACTGGACAAACTAGCCGAATAGCCCTTGAGTTCCAAGTTCGGGAAGATGGGAATCCAATTGACCCAAGAGCTATTCTTGGCTTGTAAATCTAAATATTTTAAAAATGTGAATGGGCTTATATCGGATTGTAAAAGTTCGCTCTTAAGTCCTATAATGAAACAGCCATATTATAAAATTAAACCCCGCTTTGTAACAGAGCGGGGTTTAATTTTATCTAGTCATAATGGGGTTCAATTGTTGTTTGCCTAGGTTGATTAATTCACAGTTTAAGCTTCCAGCGTTAAGACACTCAAAATTTGCTTAATTACGTATGGCTTATATAGCAAGTCTAGCATTAATATGAGATAGGTTTGGCCTACCTATTTAATCAAAGATTTGAATATATGCGTTGGCTTTAAGCTCTTGTAACCAGTCTTCTTGCGCTTGCGGCGCTAAGCGTTGATATAAAGCCTCTCGGGCCATATTGCGTTTTACAGTATCGCTGACATCTTTTTGACGCTGGTCTTCAACTTTTAAAATATGCCAACCAAACTGGGACTTAAAGGGAATAGAGTAGTCGCCTACAGGGGTACGCTTTATCATTTGCTCGAACTCGGGCACCATTTGACCTTCAGATACCCAGTCTAAATCCCCACCCCGACCTGCAGAGCCAGAATCATCAGAATAGGTAGATGCTAATGAGGCAAAATTAGCGTCTTTACGTAATTGTTCATATAGGTCATTTATTTTCTGTTCAGCTAAAGCATCATTAACTTGATCATCGGTTTTTACTAATAAATGACGTACTTTCCATTGCGCAACAATCATGTTTTCATTTCCACGCTTATCAATCAGCTTAACAATATCAATGCCTTCTGATGCGAGCTGTGGTTCAGTGACATCGCCAATGTCGAGCGGAAGAATTTTATTTGTAATTTCAGTTGGCAAACCTGCAGCGGCATGATAGCCCATATCTCCACCTTGTAGAGGAACAGGATAGTTTTTAGCAACGCCTTGGCTTAATTGATCTAATACTGATTGTGCATCATCAGAGGTTTCCAAATATGCTTTTGCTTGGCGCGCGATGAGTAAAGCCTGATCTTTCTGACTCTCAGAAATCCGGCTGACATCATCTGTAAATGGAATGCGTATGTGAATGGTACGATATTCAGCATCTTCCAAACGACTGGCTTCGGGTGAGGATAAAAATGCCTCTATGTCTTGATCCGTAATGCGTACCCGTTTTGCTATTTGACTCTGTTGCAATATTTTCAAAGATTCTTCTTCAATTATTTGAGCGCGTAGTGCTGCATAGCTACCTGAACGCCTTGAGTCTAATTTCTGTTGCAACTCTGATAAAGAAGACACACCTTGTGATTGAGCAAATTGAGCTAATCTTTGATTTACGACATTCGGATCTGGCTGAATACCAGAGCGGTTAACTAACTCCAATTGCAGCTCACGCAATATTAAACTGTTTAATACATCGTTTTGCAATCGTTTTGAAGGTGGTAGATTTTGTTTATCAGCTTTAAGACGGGCTGCGGTCGTATTGACGGCAGATTGAAGATCACTTTTTAAGATTGCTGTATTGTTTACTAATGCAATGATACCGTCTTTACTAGTGCTATCAGTTTTGCTATTGGCATTAGTGGCAACTGGTTGCAAAGAAGCGTCACTGTTTAATGCATTGGAATTTGCGTCTGCAGTATCGGCATAAGTAAAATGCATAGGCAGAGCCAAACTACCAATAATTACGATGGTTTTTAGTCTATGTGTCACGTTTTTGTTACTTAATTCAAGAGATTTTCTAGCCATTGTCATATTTATCCTGCGTATGGTAATAAAGTAAAGGAAGCCAATATAGTAAAAATAAAATCTTTAGCGTCTATAAAATCTAAAGGAAGTAATGTAAGGTATCAGTCATTGGTTATTTATTCCATAGGGTGTCAACAGGTTCGAAGCCTGGCACCCTATCAATAAATAGCTTACTTAAACGGCTTCTACTTTCCCCCAAACCGTTTATTCTAAACTCTGCCATAACCGCTCTTGTAGGCTCAAGGTCTAAGTTTAAGTCATTGTAATAACTGCGACCATATATAGAAAATCCATAGCAACAATCCTCATAATTTAATCCAACAGTCGAATCTATGAATTTGTGACTTCTATTATCAAACTGACCTTGCGCCATGACCCTCCAATTATTATTAATTGGAAACAGGGCTGAGGCAGTTATAGCGGATAAAGCATCCTGATTGGTATTAGGATCTTGTTTACGTTTTACAAGTCCAAGATTTATTAGACTTAAAGGAGTAGGCTGATAGCGTATCTGACTATTTATGAAATTTAGACGATTTTTATCATTTAGTGCACCATTAAAATCAAACCAAATATTTCGATAAGGTTGAACGCTTGAGTTCCATGCCACGCCAGATGAGCTTTGATCGCTTAATTTTGTAGCATTGTCTAAAGCCACTTGTGGTTCGTCTAAATAAAACTGATCGCCAATACTACCATCAAAACGTGTCACACCCATTGCGTCGATGTAACGATAGTTCAAACCGACAGAAATATTATTATTATCAGCGATACGGTCGTAGCCCAAAAACCTAGAGTCTGAAAATAGTTGATCATAATCAACAGAAGCGACACGGGTATTGAAGTTGGGTATTTTGCTATGGTCTCTAAATTTTGAGTAAGTATATTTTAGGCGAGGACTCAATAATTGATACCCACCTAGGTTATGATCAAATAAGCCAAAAGGTGTGCCTGCTTGATAAAAATTCAGACCAGAATCGATACTAACTTTAGGTGCAAAAGCGGTCTGAGTGTTATCCGTCTCACTGACATTGTTAACGATTCTACTCTCTTCATCATACGCAGTAAAAAGATGCTGTAGACTTAATTTAGGAACGATATAACCCCATGTGGATTCAAATGGATAACTGGCGCCAATCTCATTATAGATGCGTAACCCGCTTTTTTCATTTTCCGACCCATCATTAATTGATTTCTTGAAGTAGGCAGAGTCATGGACGCCCGTTATTTCTATATTGGTTCTATTAGTGGGTAGGCGATAATCAATAGACAGTTGGGGCAGGCGTGAGTAAGGTTTATCTTTATCTTGAATCACATTGCCGTCTGCATCTGTTGCTTTGACGCTTTGAAAAGTTTCAACTTTTAACTGCCCGTTTACATAGTCATTTATATAATTTACTTGCGCACGTCGGGGTAAATTAAGAGAGTTATTGGTCAGACCAAAATCTTCAAAATCTGTTATGTACTGTGGGTCTGATACATAGTTATAAACGGCACTTGCTGACAAGTTTTTGATATCTTTAGACTGCCATTGGTGTTGGAAATAAAGCCCTTTACGATCTTTGTCATCATACTGTTTATCGTTCGCTAAATAACCCGCTCTTAGTTCGCCATTACCGTACTTGCCTAGTAAATAACGCAACTCCCCCGTTAACATTGGGTTTCGATTGGTATAAATATCGGTAGTGACGGTGGAGTCTAAATTCGGCGCCAAATTTAGATAGTATGGAATACTAACTTTAAGCCCGCTTTCGCTGTCTATACTAGCGCTAGGTGTCAATAACCCAGTACTGCGGCGATCGTCAATTGGGAAGTTAAAGTAGGGTAAATAAAAGACTGGTACCTTTCCTAAGCGGAATGTCGTGTTATAAGATTCTCCACGCCCAGTTTCGGTATCAATATCGATTTGTTCAGCCTCTAGCTGCCATTTTCGATTGGTCGGGGGGCAGGTGGAGAACATTACCTTATCAAGCTGATAATGGGTGTCATCAGGTTTATTAAGCTTGTGAGCATAACCATGCGCCTGCATAGGGATACTTGCAAAGGCAACATTAGTAGCAGTAGCAGCATTGCTGTTAGTATCATAGGCAATCTCATCTGCTACGGTAATTAGCCCACTACCGGTGAGTTTGCTAGATGAAGAAGTCGGGTTGACGCGATTGACGGAGGATGTAGTTGCTCCAGCTGCTTCAGTTGTTGCGTTTGGAGGAGATGTTTCGGCCAGTAAAACGTCTCCAGTGGCGCCAACCGCACCGCTGTCAAGGTCGAGTGAGAGTTGATCTGCTGTAATTAGCTGCCCATTTTGTACCACTTCTACATTACCGGATAGCTCTACACGAGACACACTGTCATAATAGCCATAATCAGCCTGAGCATATAAGGGTAGACCTTCAGTAACATTAAGACCATCTTGGGCTACAGCACGGTTTACAGCTTGATGATAAGACGAATCTTCATCAAGATTACTGGGAGTAACCCATACCCCTTCACAGCGATATGAGGAGGCATCATTGAGTTTACGTTTAAAAACATTAGGTGCTGCAATAGGTGCTGAGTCAGTTGCATTGATGGTGGTCTCAGTAGAATTAAACCAATCGTTATCGCTCAACCCGCCATCAATTGATTCTTTATCATTCAAATTATGACCATTATCAGTAGTAATCGAACCTACTTCTGGGTCATGATTAGTTTGTGCGGGATTTGAGGCTTGGTAAAACTGCGACAGTCTGTCTAAGCTTTTTTTAGCGCTTTGCGTATTAAATGTCGTCGCCAGCTCGGTTGAACTCTTTCTATGGCGGTTTACCTGACCCGCTAAATTAGCTTTTTTTCCAGACGTTTCATTTATTGATTGGTTATTGATTGGCTGGTTATTTACAAAAGCAGCAGGTGATGTTTGTACTGAATAACGTTTATCGTGATTTAATGGCGCGGATTCAAAGTCAACTGTATTTGGCTCAGTCGGTTCGAAGCCGGCTGTATTTGCCCCATTTGGTGCAGCATTTTCTATGTCAGTGCCGTTTATAGCCAAATTAAGTTCTGGCTGATACGGTTCTGGCAGATTATCCTGTGCACGAGATGTATCGGGAACATTATTAAGATTTGCCAAGTCGCTCACGGCATTGGCATAAGCTGACGGTAAGCACATCAAAAGAGGCATACTTGCAACGAGAGCAGAGCGGGGCTGCTGTAGCAAGCCACGATATGCAAACCGAATACTGCGATATAGTTGAGAATAGAGCAATGGGAAACCTTATTTGTTTTGATACTTTGATAATACTACGATTAATCTAGCATTTGTAAATTAGTACGGTGTTAACGTGGTTAGGAGCTGTATTTACATCACAAATGTGAAATGTTGAATTAAATATCTATTGAATTAAATACCTGTCCAGTTTGCAAACGATCAAAGTTTGGCAAATTTGAGCCATCTTATAATAGTCAAAAAAATGTAAATCAGCTACACTACAGGCTTTAAAATAACGAATAATTACGCAAGCTCATACAATTTTCAAAATTGAAATGTCCAAATATGGTATCTAGCAGTATTATACAAGGTAAAAAAACTATTTTGTAATGGGTTAGGGTGTCCTTAATACTAAGTTATTTTTTAGCACATATTATTTTACCTCAAGTTTAGCGATGTGCCTCGTTAATTAAATGATTTCCATAAAAAAAGCCCAAAAATTAAACTTGAGTCCATTTTTCACTATATCTAAAAGTACTTTATTATGACCTATGTTCAAAAAACTGAGAATTTAAGTTCTGTTAACGTCTCTTCTCATACGGATGCAAGATATGAGCAATTACTTGCTTTTATAGACAATGCATTAAACGGACAAACCTATAAGCTAGAAAGCTTACCAGGTGATGCCAGTTTCAGACGGTATCACAGAATATATCTTGATTTACCCCAGCATAATCAGTACCCAAGCTATATTGTCATGGATGCCCCACCGCAACTTGAATCTATTGAAAGCTTTGTGCGTGTTGATCGGTTATTAGCATCTAAAATAAACGTACCAACACTGATTGCAGAAGATATTGATAGTGGGTTTTTACTATTACAAGATTTTGGTAAGACCGAATTTTCGCATTTATTAGAGTCTCATAAAGTAAACAATGATTTCGATACAATTGATAGACTCTATAAGTTAGCCATTGATAGTCTAATTGACTTGCAGAGCATTCCAGTTGAATTAGCAATACAGTCCTTTAGCTTACCTCCCTACGACGCATCAATGCTGCACCGTGAAATAGATTTATTTAATGACTGGTTTTTACCTTTTATAGATTGCAGAATCGAAGATAAAGATCAGCAGATGTGGCAAAAATTTACTCAAGAACTCACAAACCAGATTTTAAAGCAGCCGCAAGTTGTTGTGCATAGAGACTACCACAGTCGAAACCTCATGCAAGATCAGTATCAGCCAAGCGCACTTGGTATTATAGATTTTCAGGATGCTGTCATTGGTGCCTATACCTATGATTTGGTTTCATTAGTACGAGATGCGTATGTTGAGTGGGATGAGAGTCATATTAATAACTGGATTGAATACTTTTGGTATCGAATTAAAGATCAACATTCAAATGGCGCACACAGTCTTGAACAGTTTAAATCTCAATTGAACTTAATAGGCGTACAACGTCATTTAAAAGTACTGGGTATATTTGTGAGACTGTCTGAGCGAGATGGAAAGTCACGTTATTTAGCGGATATACCAAAGGTATGGCGTGACTTACTGCGTGAAATGCAATGGCTACATGATAATAGCGATGAAGAGATTAACGTTTTTATAACGCCAGTTTATCAGTGGTTGGTACAAAAAGTTGAACCAAACTTTTTTAAGTCATTTAATCACTAATCTTTATTAATAGGCTATCTGACAGATATTTAACTGACTGATATTGAAAACACTATCTAACTGAGGGGTAAAGGGTAATTATGGACAATAAAGCGGTTTCTGAACAGACAAAAAAAACCTGTGCTAAGCAATCACTTCCTATTACCCAAGCCATGATATTAGCAGCGGGTAAAGGAACCAGATTGCGTCCTTTTACATTAGAAACTCCTAAGCCATTGGTAAAAGTTGCTGGTCAGCCACTCATAGTGTGGCACATCAAAGCTCTAAAAGCTGCGGGTATTACAGATATCACTATTAATACATCTTGGCTTTCAAGTAAATTGATGGCTGCTCTGGGTAATGGTAGCGACTATGGTGTGGCAATCCACTGGTCAGTTGAAGATGATGAACCCCTCGAAACTGCTGGAGGCATTGCAAAAGCCTTAAGGGAAGGATGTTTGAGACAAGAGCCATTTTTACTTATTAATGGTGATGTGTGGACAGAGTTTGATTTTGCCTCCATAAAAAATTATAAGCTGAAAGATTTAGCGACAACGCATTTATTGCTGATTGATAATCCAGAACATAACCCTAATGGCGACTTTGCTATCAATAATGGTTTTGCCAGTGACAATGCAATGTCAGGGAAAAAATATACTTTTGCTGGTATCAGCATTATGACTCCATCAATAGTGGCAGGCGTGGCAGAGGACCAAGTTGTTGCTCTTGCGCCTCTATTAAAGGAGTCTATGCAACAGCTGAAAGTGACCGCGGAAGTTATAGATTGTAAATGGGTGGATGTGGGTACGCCTCAGCGATTAGACGCTGTGAATCAATATATTTTAGAGCAGGGTAGTAATATTACTCATTCGGGTAGACCCATATTGTAGATCACTTTCGCAGTCATTATGGTATAAATAATTAAGTGATAAGTAATTAAGTGGTTCATTTGTGCAGAGTTAGAACGTTTATTCATAAGATAAAGTTATGAATTTTTTAGAATAGAATGAGATAATACAACGTACCCTTAAGTTAAATGTGCGGGTTGAATAGTCATGTTATTTAATCCTAATGTTAACAAAATAGTGGCTTATTTTAGGCGAAAATAGCTAATTTTAGGTTACAGATCTTTAAATGATAAAAGGACACGAATAAGTAATAAAAAACACTTAAGCTCCGACTCGACTACCAAACTATTTCAAGGGGCATAACGTTTAAGGGATTTGAACATTATTAGGGTTAGGTTCAGGGTTTATTTCAAGCGCAACACTTGATTTCTGCTCTGAGATTTCAGGCGTTATTGTATCCACTGAGGGTTGCTTTTCAGTATCAACATTACTTTGAGAAGTAACTGACGCATCTACCACGATCTTACCAACAGGCTTTTGGGTCTGTGATTTAATGGTAGAGGGTGCAATGTCCCGCTTACTTGCCTCAATATTTTGAATATTTTTTTGTTTTACAGCTTGTATGGCGTCACTTATCTTATCATTTATACTCTCAATTTCTTTCGCTTTCTCAGCATATTCTTGGTCTTGAGTAGTAGCCTCACGTTTTGATGAAGGAAGATCCCTAGATAGGAGCACAGCATCATTTGGATTAATAGAGCGTACACTATCTGCCTGGATAGCGGTTATACGCTCATTACTATCTGCCTGATTACCCATTGGATTCAATTGAGTTTGTTTATTGGTTAAAGAGGTTACTGTTTCCGCTTTAACAACTCGTTCCTTTCCAAACGGTTTATTACCACTGTTTTTAATAGGATTATCTTGATCTATAGAGTATTTATTAGCGTTTGAATCTCTAGCTAATTTGTTTTGAGCTACGGTTTCGTCGCTATATGGATCTTCTTCATGACTTTTATTGACAACATTCACTTCCGATTTAGTAACAGTTTTAACACCGTTCAAACCGTCTTTTTCAGCTGCTTTTTCAATGGCACTATCGGCACTTATATGACTATCTGTTGATATTTTATTCTGATTGTGAAGAAATAATGCCAGTAAGGCGGCATGTAGCAATACGGCAAATATAATGGCTGGAAGCCATTTTTTTAAACCCCTGCTACTATTTAAACCCTTGCTACTACTAGTAGAACGGTTATGTTTATTTTTTAAAGGGTCAAAGGCCCGGTTCAGTTCGTCTTTAGGTAACTTTGCAGCTGCTTGTTTTTTAGGCTTTTTATTTTGAGATAACATGCTAAATATTTCCCTTACGAAAGTGCAAATATAGTACCTACTATTATATTATAGTGCATAGTCTATACCATAGGCTTCACAATAAATCTTGCACCTGTCTGAGCACTATTTAAAAAAGTCTCTTATCTAGCAGCCTTATTACTGATCTCTTAACTAGCCTCCTAAGAAAATTTTAAGTTTCCTTAAATCCTCATTACTAAATTTAATACCTTTCATATCAGACTTTAAGAAATATTCATTATAAATTTACCGTCGAATATCTATTTAGCAAGGTTTAACCATTAATACCAACCATTTATCATTTTTAAATACTTGAGCATCGGACAGCAAAGGTATTCTAAAAATGCTTGTGATAGCATAGGTAATTAAATAATAATTTCAGACTATTGAGACCTATAAGGTTTAGATTTTATTAATCACTTGCTAAGCCCTTTACATACAGGTCTCATTTAGGAAAAATAATGAGTAGTTTACTAATGAGTATTAAGGAAATATTTATGATAGACACCAAGTCTAAAGTTTTAAAAACGTCAATTCTGGCAGCCTTAGTAGGTTTCAGTCAAATGGCAATTGCGGATGACGTTAAAGATGATGGTTATCGACAAATTAATCAAGTGGTGTGGGATAAAACAGGCGAGAAGCCATTTCTTTTAGTAAATAATAGCGAGATTCCTCAAAATGAAGGTAACCTTGTTTTTATTCGTCCAGCTGATAACGACGAGTTAGAAACCAGTACAAATATTGGTGTGGATGGAAAGTTTCAAGTCAGCCTTCAGCCGGGTCATTTTTCACAAGTCTTGTATTGTAGTGGCTCTCAAAACATTAGCTTAACGACAACCAGTTTAAAAACTAATGATTTAGTTGAAAGCAACCTTCAAATCATTGATATCGCGCCTCAACAGAATAACTTTTTTTATGTTGATGTAGACGATGTGACTCAGATACCGTCAATGCGTAAGATTGATGATGAAACAGCAAACTCTCTTTTAAAAGATATGCCGCAACAAACGCATCAAATTAGCCGCGTGTATGGAGATTGTCCAGAACCGCAAGTAGTCGTTGCCGCGCCAGAACCTGAACGTGAAAAAGTAGAGTTATTTAAGCCATTCCGTTTGAATGTCTTATTTAAATTTGATAAAGATGAAGTGCAGCCCATGTATAACCAGCGGATTCAAGATTTGGCGAACTTTATGGTAGAGAATCCTAATACCATCGCTGTTATTGAAGGGCATACGGATAGTATTGGTACTGTGCCCTATAATCAAAATTTATCTGAAAGACGGGCGGTAGCTGTAAAAAATGAACTCGTTAAACGCTATGGTGCAGATGCAAATAGATTAACCACAGCTGGATATGGCGAAAGTAAACCAGTGGATACTAACAATACAGATCAAGGGCGTCAAAATAACCGTCGAGTGGTTGCGATCGTCACACCTAAATAACCCTTTCAAATGACAGTTCTGGTTAAGGATTATTCCATCATTGGGATAATCCTTTTTTTATAGGTGTTAATTTGTATGAATTAAAGTTGTTACATAATGGATTGCGTGCTAAAAATATTGGTATAGTCAGCGAACTACTAAACGGTTACGGCGTTAACCTCGTTAAGCCTACTCAAGTAGTACTTACACTCGGTTGCCTTGTAACCATTTTAGACTTCTTTGACTATATTGACTTACCATCAAGATTTTTGCTGATAAGTTTGGCTCGTAATTATTCATTCTATAATTAATACTTTGCTATAATTAAGCTTTAAAATTTAATCATAAGCCAGTTATTATGCCAATAAAAAATATACAAGCTATGTTATATGACCCTTCTGTTACAACAGATAATAGTGGAAGTGTTCAAGATGAAAAAGCTACCCCAATAGAGGCGAATGCCCAAATAGTAACGGAAATTTCTAATAAAAGAGTGCAGAGCGATAGGTATATTGAGCATAAGGGCACTGAGTCTACTAGATTTAAGAAGCTGCAAAAGAAAATCAAAAAACAAGTATCATGGGCCATTAAAGATTTTAATATGATTGAGGATGGCGATATAGTAATGGTGTGTGTGTCTGGTGGAAAGGATAGCTACACACTGTTAGACATACTGTTATTATTAAAGCGAATTGCCCCAATTAATTTTGAGGTGGTTGCCGTTAATCTAGACCAGAAACAACCTGGATATCCCGAGGATATTTTACCGAACTACCTACAAGAACAAGGTATACCTCATTATATTTTAGAAAAAGATACTTATAGCGTGGTCAAAAGTGTTGTGCCTGAGGGAAAAACGTATTGTTCTGCTTGTTCACGTTTGAGACGTGGCTCACTTTATGGCTTCGCTAAGCAAATAGGCGCTACTAAGATAGCCCTAGGTCATCATAGAGATGATATCTTAGCAACTTTTTTTCTAAATCTTTTTCATGGAGGTACTTTAAAAGCCATGCCTCCCAAACTATTAAGTGATGATAAGCAAAATATACTTATTAGACCTCTGGCGTATGTAGAGGAAAAAGATATTATCAAGTATGCGCGTTATAAGGCATTTCCGATTATTCCATGTAATTTATGTGGCAGTCAGGAAAACCTGCAACGGGCATTAATTAACGATATGCTAAGAGACTGGGATAATGCCCATCCGCAAAGATTGGCTTCGATATTTAAAGCGATGCAGAATGTAGCACCTTCACAATTAGCAGATAGGGATTTATTTGATTTTGAAAGCTTAGAGTTGGAACGAGATGAAAATCAACGTTTTTTTGAAGGGGTCAATATACAGGTTGGTGGACAAGCTGATTTGGCTCATATTGGTCTACCCGTGCAGCCTAATATCAATCCCTATGATGTGGTAAAACAAAAGAAGACTGCAGCGATCCAAAAAATTCCAACGGTTAATCCAAGCATTGATTAATAAATGATGAATGACTTATAAAATAAGTGTTGGTAATGAAGGTGTGTTCTAGATATTTTATTTTCACGACACTTAATTTAATCAAGAATCAGCAATCAGTATTTAATTAGCCTTCAAGCTTAAAATGAAAATAAAGTTTCAATACGATATCAACCATTCTAACCTATTTGAAATCGCACTACCTTTGTTCATTCAAGTATTAATTAAATTGGCTAGTGAGTAACTTAGTTTAGGTTAAAGATAAAAAAGGTAATCTTTACGGATTACCGTCGAATAAAAGAGTGACATATATAGTTGCACGTTATTTATCAAAAATAGCTAGAGGTTCAAAGCTTATTTTAGACTGAGGTAGCTTCCCGACATTTTTCAATCGCCAATTCAACTTACCTTCATTACTGACTTCAACATAATATTTTGATTCTAAATCGTCAAGCTGTAAAGTTGCTTTATACTTATTATCGTTGACATGTATTAGGATTGTATCTCTATCTTTTTCTTTTTCAGTGGCATGTGAGATAGACAATCGCAGCTCGTCAGGATAATAAACGGGTGTACCATCATTTAGTTTGCCAGTTGCTAAACTATGGCTGGGGTAGTTAAGAATGAATGTAATCTGATTGTCATCATCAAATAACATCTCGCCTTTTATATCCAAATCATGCGCAAGTTCATCCCTCGATAAATCTTGATATAAAGTTTTACCATCCATATACCAATCATCACGTACCACAGTATCTCCAATTTGGATGGAGTAGTATACAAACCATAAACAAGCGACTACTACAAATAAAGGCAATCCAATAACAAATATAACTACCATGTAATTTTTAAACCATGGTTGTTTATCTTTATGCCCAAAATTTGAGGTGGGCTTTGATGTTTTCATAGTAAAGCCTTAATGAAACTTAATGGTTTCTATAAAGAGCCAGCCCTATATTAGAGCAGACTCTTCTAGATTAATCTTGTCCTTGAGAAGTAAAGATATTTTGTTTAGACACATGGAATTTACCATCTTTACTATCGACATTAAACTCAACAGGTATCTCACTTTGTTGAAGCACTTTAGGATTTCCGACAACGCTTACTGGCATGTCATAGCTTTGTCCCGCATCTAGAGGTAAAGATTTAAATCGAGTACGTAATGACAAACCTTCTTGAGGAGTTATGCTTAACTTATAATCATGCGGGTTTTGCGTTTTATTGGTAATCTTAACAATATAGCTATTCTCAATTAATCCTTCGGAGTTTAGGGAAGATAGCTCATTCCTATCACGCCGAATATCAATCTCAAGAGGAACTCTATCAACTAAAGTATAGAGTAATCCACTAATAAGTACGCTCAAGAGGATAAGATAGGCGAATAATCTTGGGCGCAGTACCTTACTTTTCTCTTTCTCAACTAACTGCCGTTCAGTAGTGTAACGTATTAGGCCGCGTGGGTAACCCACTTTGTCCATAATTTCGTTACAAGCATCTAAACATGCGGCACATTGTATACATTCAACTTGAAGACCATCACGAATATCAATACCTGTCGGGCAAACTTGTACGCACATTGTACATTGTACACAGTCGCCAAGCTCTTCAGGATGAGTCCCTGTCTTTCGAGGGCCACGAGGTTCCCCACGATTATAATCATAAGAGACAATTAGTGTATCTTTATCAAACATTACACTTTGGAAGCGGCCATAGGGGCAAATATGAGTACACATGTGTTCGCGCATGTAGCCTGCATTTGCATAAGTTGCCACTGTAAAAATAAACATGGCTATCCATATCCATTTCGGCCAATCAGGAAATGGAACACCGGCAATAAACTGCCAACTTCCATATAAGGAGTCTGTGCCTGAAACATAACTGACAAATGTGGCAGCGGTAATTACTGCAATAACAAACCATACAAAGTAGATAAGGACTTTTTTAGCGACTTTTGAGGCATTAGTAGGCGCTTTATCGAATTTAATGCGCTTATTACGATCGCCAATGACCCACTTCTCAACGTGCTGATATAAATGGGTCCAGATCGTTTGTGGACATGCATATCCACACCACACTCTACCAGCATATACAGTGACCATAAATAAAGTAAAGGCAGCGATGATTAAAAATGCGGCAAAGAAAAAGAAGTCTTGCGGAAATAAAGTCAGTCCAAAAACGTAATAATGCTGTGTGGCAACATCAAACCAAATCGCTTGCCTTCCATCATACTTTAACCATGGTAATATCAGAAATAGAGCAAATAACCCATACATTGTAAATAGACGAATACGTTGATAGTATCCGCTAGTGAAGCGAGGATGGATTCTTTTTTTAGTAGCATCCATATCGTGGCCCAGATCATGGACGGGGATTTTGTTGGTAGTAGGTGCTGACATTAATGTACCTCTAATGTTTAGAATCATTATGCTGGCTATGTAAGGAGGGGGGTTAAAACTATCAGTATTTATATAATATATTTTATCATTGAATGCAATGTTATCGCTATCAGAATAACACCATGAGTATGAGTAGTATTTGGTACCTAAAAGGACTAAATCAATATCTTATTAAAAAATAGAGGAGGTTGTATCAACAACCCCCTCTATATAAGACAACTTTATACAAATTGCTAATTAAGTTAATTATTCAGCAGCCGTAGCGACTACATTATCATTACTTGTAGAGCTGGCTTGTAGATTACTATTAGATAATGAGTAGACGTAAGCTGCTAAAAGCATAATACGCTCGTTACCTAATTTAGTTTGCCATTCAGGCATCACACCAGCGCGTCCATTACGTATTGTCTCACGAATAGTCTCTCTATCCCCACCAAACAACCAAATGTTATCTGTTAAATTGGCAGAACCAGTTTCAATCATTCCTTTGGCATTCTCTCCATGACATATCACACACTGCTCATTGAAAATGGCTTTACCTTGGGCAACTTTAACCTCATCAAGTTCATAGTCATTTTGATTTCCAGACAGCGCTAAAACATATTCTGCAGCAGCTTTGACACCATTCTCTCCAATAGTATCTCTAAATTCAGGCATACCGCCTACACGACCATTATGTAGGGTTAACAAAATATTCTCAGGTTCACCACCATGTAACCAGTCGTTATCGGTCAAATTAGGGTAACCTGTTGCCCCTTTAGCGTTTGAACCATGACATACAGCACAGTTCTGAAGGAACAAACTTTCACCTGCCATCAGTGCTCGCGTATTTGTAGAGAGCTCTTTTACGTAAGGGGCGAGCTGTTGAATTTGCTCGTTCACACTACTTTTCATCTCAGAAGATGGCTCAGCAGAACTCTTCATATCATGTTGAAGAGTGGCTAAAACAGTTAATGCGTCATTAGCTTTAGGATTGGGCAAGTATTCATTCTGAAAGTTTGCCGTAAAGACTGCATTATTGTCCTCTAGGTCACTATATAACTCATTTTTAGAAGACCATGGTACTGTTTTACCATCTACTTCGACGGTAGCAATACCATTGAACGCATGAGGCATCAAAGCAGGGAAGAATACCCAATAACCTAGAGCCCAAACAATAGTACCGTAAAAAATACCCAGCCACCATTTCGGCAAAGGTTTGTCATATTCTTTAATGCCATCATAGGAATGACCTGTTGTTCCATCATCCTCCAGATCTGTTTTACTGCGAACCATATAAACAAGTACACCAGTGATTAATAACCAGCAACCTAAACTGAGTATGGTAATCCAAGAACTCCAAAATATGCTCATGTCTTATCCTTATTGCGTGAATCGGGAGATGACGAATCAATCATATCGTCATCTAACGCAAGTTGCGCATCTTCTTCAAATCGCTTTTTGTTTTTAGGCGAATATGCCCACCAAGCGATACCTATGAAAGCAATGAATGCCGCTACTGTTGCAAATGTGTGTAAATCACTTATGCTCATTAGCGTTGACCTTCCATAGCCGTCCCAAGCTGTTGTAGATACGCAACCACGGCATCAAGTTCAGTAGCGCCCAAGACTTGGTCTGGAGCTGCTTCGATATCTTCGTCAGTATACGGTACGCCAAAACGATCACGGAAAAGACGTAATTTTTCTTGAACCTTAGCACCATTTACTTCTCTTTCAGCTAGCCAAGGGTAACTTGGCATAACAGATTCAGGCACAACTGAACGAGGATTAATTAAATGTTTCTCGTGCCAATCATTAGAATAGCGCTCGCCAACTCGCGCTAAATCTGGACCAGTACGTTTAGAACCCCATAAAAACGGATGATCCCAAACAGATTCGGCAGCTCTTGAGTAAGGCCCGTAACGTTCAACCTCAGCACGAAGTGGACGAATCATTTGTGTATGACATACATGACAACCTTCACGAATATAGATATCGCGCCCTTCAAACTCCAAAGCTGTCCATGGTTCCATAGTAGGTAAAGGTTTATTTACTCCACCTTCCTCCGGAGACTTGCTGTCAAATATTAATGGGACAATCTCTACTAATGTTGCAAAACTAATTGCAATAACAATAAAGATGACCAGCAAGCCTGTATTTTTTTCAATTATTTCATGAGCTGAACCTGCCATGATGAATGACTCCTTAATGGTTTGCTGGTTTTATACTTTAGCTTGCTGAGTTTCAGCACCGTCTTCGGTAACGATTGAACGATGATCAATAGGGTCTTCACTAGGTAGTGGTCTAGCATCTGGCATTTTAACCGTTTTATAACAGTTATAAGCCATGACAAACATACCACTTACATATAATAATCCACCGAACGCTCGCCCGATATAGGGATAATGTGAGAATTGAACCGTTTCAATAAAATTATAAGCAAGCGTACCATCTGGATTAGTCTGACGCCACATCATGCCTTGGCCTATACCTGAGATCCACATAGAAACGATGTAGAAAATCGTACCAGCCGTTGCTAACCAAAAATGAGTAGTAATTAAGCTAATTGAATACATTTTCGGTTTGTTATAAATACGCGGCAATAGTACATATAGTGAGCCTATAGTAATCATACCTACCCAGCCAAGTGCTCCTGAGTGTACGTGTCCAACTGTCCAGTCAGTATTATGCGATAACGCATTAACTGTTTTGATAGACATCATTGGACCTTCGAACGTTGACATAGCATAGAATGACAAAGAGACGATTAAAAATCTAATGATAGGGTCAGTGCGTAATTTATCCCAGCTTCCAGATAGGGTTAAAACACCATTAATCATACCGCCCCAAGATGGTGCGAATAGAATGATAGAGAATACCATTGCTAATGATTGAGCCCAATCAGGTAGTGCTGAGTAATGAAGATGGTGTCCACCAGCCCACATATATGAAGCAATCAATGCCCAAAAGTGGATGATTGATAATCGATAAGAATAGACTGGACGACCAATCTGAACAGGTACGAAGTAGTACATCATACCTAAGAAAGCAGCGGTTAAATAAAAGCCTACAGCATTATGACCGTACCACCACTGCACCATGGCATCAGTTGCGCCACCAAATAGCGAATATGATTTAAAAAGCCCTACTGGTACAGCCAAACTGTTAACAATATGCAGAAGTGCAATAGTGATAATGAATGCCGCAAAGAACCAGTTTGCCACATAAATATGTGAGGTTCTACGCTTAATGAGAGTACCAAAGAATACGATAGCATAGGACACCCATACAACAGCAATTAAGATGTCAATAGGCCATTCAAGCTCAGCATATTCCTTAGAGGTGGTAATACCAAGCGGAAGGGTAATAACAGCGGATACAATGACTGCTTGCCATCCCCAGAAGGTAAACCATGCCAGATATGGTGCAAATAAACGTGTTTTACAAGTACGCTGTACAATGTAATATGATGTGGCAAATAGTGCAGACCCGCCAAACGCGAAGATTACCGCGTTAGTATGCAGAGGTCTTAATCGACCAAAACTAAGCCAAGCAATATCGAAATTAAGGGCAGGCCATGCTAATTGAGAGGCTATAAAAACCCCAACACCCATGCCAATAATTCCCCAGATGACAGCCATCGTTGTAAAGAATTTTACAATGGTGATTTCATAATCTTGATCAACTGGCGAGACTGCTGTGTTATGTATACTCATTTGAATATTTCCTATACAGCCTTAAGTATCTAGTTTCCAACTCTAAATAAGTCCTTCAAAAACTAAACTAGCTGAATAAGTTGATAATCTAATATCAAACTTAAGAGTATGACAATACAGCAAATTAAGTTAGCGATGGCTCACTTATAAACAACGTTAAGAGTGACGAATTAACGATGTTGAGAGTTGGGTTGATATACCCGATGTTATAAATATGTTGCCATTGTAACTCAAAGTCTGCAAAATATCATCTGACGTAATGGTAAAAAATGTAAAAACCCTTAAAGAATTTGTGGATAAACTAAGTATAAGTAGTTACTCATCAGTCAATATTTACAATGGCAATGATTAAGGTATGTAATAGCAGACGTTAAATTATGATCGAGAACCCTTAAAACTCATAATGCATTCTGCTAACATCCAGTTTAATTGTACAGATTTGATCTCGTGCCAAAATAAAATGTGCTTTTATTTAATATATATAAAATTTGCTTTTGTTATAGAGAGTTGGTTAATATCTAGTAAGTGCATGGATAATTGAGGTATTTTATCAAACATATATTTAAACTGAAATGTATGTTACTTTTTATCCAATATTTTAACGTTTTTTTTATTCAAAAAATAGGAAATTTTATGGCAGTTTTTTTATCTGACGAGTGGTTTAATGAAGTTGATCGTTTAACGGAAGAGGCAGGTAATTTAAATGCCTCACCGTCATTAGCTAATATGCAAATGAATTTAAATGTTACTGAGTCTGCAAACGGTAATGTTGAAGCACATCTTGCAGATGGGATCCTAAAAAAAGGGTATGTAGATGCGGATACTACGGTCATCATTGATGAATTGACCCTTAAAGATGTGTTATTTGATGGCAATATGAACAAAGCTATGGAAGCTTTTATGTCAGGTAAGATTCGTATTGAAGGCGATATGAGTCAGATGATGGCATTACAAAGTGTTAAACCAAGTATTGAGCAAAAAGAATTGTTCAAAAAGATATATGCGATGACTGATCACGCTTAATAATTGCAATTGCTTTGTGTTAATGAATTCAACACAATCATTAAAAAATAGCACCCCAACAATGGCGGTGCTATTTTTATGCGTAGAAATTTATTAAGACAGGCTAATTGAAAAAAATAGCAGTATATTGATTAGCTTAAGCCCAAAATTAAAAGTTCATTGGCACCAGCAAAATAAATAATGATCCTTTTAGTATCGTATCAAATTTTTTCACTGATCGATCTAAAATATTTTATTGTTTATCAAGGCGTTATCAGAAATTGAGTTTGCTTAAGAAAAATGCACTATATAAAACATCAATAGCATGCCTGACATAAAAAATGCTGCACTCATGACGCTTTTAAGATTAATATACTTAGTGTTTGCTAAGATTGAAAAATCAGGTAACGGTAATTTATCAACTGTGACAAAAAACTTAGGCTTATCTTCTATTGGCGTACCCACATTCTTAACTGAATAATTGTTGGAAGAAGCAGGGTTAGTTTGATTTTTTACAGAACTAAAAGCGGCAACAGAAAGATAGCCAGTCTCATTTGAGATACTAGCATGCTTTGAAATAGACTTTGGGTTGTTTACTAAAATATCAGAACTTTGATCAGAGTTCTTCGATACGTTATCAGTTAGATACGTAGATTTAGTAAAAACAATAGTGTTAGGTACTTTCATAATGACACTTTGTAGAAACTTAAGGTCACTTAAAATTTCGATTGATTAAATCAACAAATTAAGTAGACTTTTATTTCTATTTAAAGAAGTTGGTTAATATTAACCTGAACACCTAACCCTTGTAAATACAGTAATTGGCAAAAAGTCAACTATTTTTATAAAAAATGACAAATTATCACCATTTAGGTCATTTTATTAAGCTCTAAAGCTTAAAAAACTAATTTCTATACTAAAATGGGTACATACGTTAGCAAAAAGTTAAATGTTTAAGGGAATAAATTTATAAATATTTAACTGGATTGGTTTTCATGATAAATGGCAGCTTGTAACCAAATATTAGCTTGAATATAATCGTTCACTTCAATTTTTTGGATATATTCAGTAGTGGGTGTAGCTATACGTACCACAAATGGGGTGGCATCTGGTTCACGTAAAATTGCCACGTCTAAAACGGTCAAAGCGTTGTCAAAGAAAACAGTACTTTGTTTACCTAATACTTGCCCCTGACACCATGCTTCATCTTCTTGACCTAATGTTTCACCAAACAAATATGCACACATATGACCAAGGTTTATCTCTACAGGCGCTAGGGGCGTATCAGATTCCGGTTTCCACTCTCTAATTCTTTTTTCGATATCATTAGGGGGCACACCATTATTTTTAGCCACTACGTCATTAAAGGCTCTATGATATCTTATCGCTTCAGGATCTTCGACTAATATAATCTCATCCTGTGCGCTTGGCTGGATGCCATATGCCCAAGCACTAAAATTAACAAAATAAGGTTGGTGCTGACGATACAACTCACTATTTACTGAATAAAGTTGGTCGTAAGCATAGATAACACTACCATCCTCACTTATCAATCGTAAAACAGCATCTTTATTCTCATCATTAACAATAACCCGATCAATGGTACAGGTTAAACCATAAGGGCTATTGACGCAGGGGTAGGCATTAATGAAGTTTTGAATATTGCCATCTTTCATAGCCAATACTTGATTGATATGACACTGCTCATTACCAGATAAAATTAAATGCGCTAACTCTTCTTTTTTTAACGCCGTCTGTAATCCAGAAGCAATTACCGCATTATCAATAGATCGTTGCAGCCAGTTTGGCACCACACCTTCAATGTCATTGGTTAAAATATTCCAGTGGTCTCCATGACCAGCCGTTTGATCTGCACTTAAATTAATTTTGGTGGGATTAGTGCTTGAATGAGAGTTACTGATGGGCGTGTATTTGTATTGTTGAGTGCTCATAATTGTCTTATTTATTAGTTGTTTTATAGGTTAACCGAGATGAGTTTTTTATTTATTACAAATTATTGACATTTAGTGTGCAAAGTTCAATCGAGAGCTGCTAAATTGTATTAAAAATAGAGTTCTACTAATTTTATAAAGTTGACGCTTTAAGGATGTTTTTAATTTTTTTTAAGCGACGCTATCCAATTTAGACTACTCCTTTATGATCAGTTTTTATTTGGTATTTATAAGGTTAGCTAACAACGACCAAATTAAACGAGCTTCTACTTATTTACTTATCATAAGGGCAAGTTATTTGATTACAAGTTTCTAAGCAAAATAACCCTTATTTAACATGTTGATTTAAGGGGTATGTTAATAATCATGCTATGAGTACATTCAATATAATATAATTCTAGCAAATGGCATAGCCAAGCTAGCGTTATTTATGTCAAACTATGCCACTTTATGAACTCGTCATAGTTGGGCGTCTCCTCATTTACAGTAACTTAAATTTACAAGTTATGCAGGTTATGGGCTAAAAGTGGCTATATGCTCGTCACACCGTGTCTGATTTTTAGCGAATATACTGATATTTTATTCGAAATCTTTCATGTTTGACGATACTCCATCTTATTTTAAGCCTAATAATCTAAATGCAGGCACGCCGTAAAACGATTTTTCCCTTTTACAATTGCTACTCTTCATTTAATTGAGTAAGAGCTTACATTATGTTTCGTCCTTTAGCCTTATTTTTAGGGTTACGATATACTCGCGCAGAGCGCAGCAATCGTTTCATCTCATTTATCTCACTTATTTCAATCATTGGTCTAACATTGGGTGTTGCCGTCCTTATTACTGTCTTATCAGTGATGAATGGATTTGATAGAGAAATAAAAAGCCGTATTTTAGGCATGGTTCCACAAGCCACTGTTACCTCAGGTCATATTATTTCAGATTGGGAGCCTCTTCTAACTGAAATTAAAAAAGATCCTGACGTTAGTGAAGCTGCACCATTTATCAACTTACAAGGTATGTTGACTGCTAATGGGCAAGTTGCTGGGGTTATGGTCGCAGGCGTAGTACCAGAGTACGAAACTAAGGTGTCCATTGTCGGCGAGCATATGACCGAGGGCTCGTTTAATGCGCTTAAAGAAGGCGATTTTGGTATTATCCTAGGCATCGATTTAGCTCAGTCTCTGGGGGTTTCGATGGGGGATAAAGTAACTTTAGTGTTGCCTGAAGCATCGCCGTCACCTGCAGGTATTATCCCAAGATTCAAACGTTTTACCTTAGTGGGCACTTACGATATTAGTAAAGAGGTCAATAATATTGTGACTTATATTCCTATGAATGATGCCGCAAAGTTACTGCGTTTACCGGGTGGTGCTCAAGGGATTCGGATGAAAGTGGATGATATTTTTGCCGCACCTGGCGTTGCTCAGAGGGCAACACAACATGACCCAGAAATGCTTTATCCGAATGACTGGACACAAACGCATGGCAATTTATTTAGTGCGATTCAAATGGAGAAGGCCATGATTGGCTTGCTCTTATTCTTAATTGTCATTGTTGCGGCGTTCAATATTGTATCTAGCCTAATTATGATGGTCACAGATAAAAAATCTGACATTGCCATTCTTAAAACATTTGGTGCTACGCCCAAGCTTATATTGCAGGTATTTATTGTTCAGGGAATGTTTATCGGAGTAATTGGCACGGTAATAGGTACAGCCATAGGACTCGCCATTGCCTTTTCAATCAGTGATATATTCGGTTATATCATTCAAATCTTTGATTTACATATGCCTGATGCTTACCCAGTTAATTTCCTGCCTTCCTATGTTAAAGCAACCGATGTATTTATCATTACGTCAGCGTCATTTTTATTGAGTTTCTTGATGACGATTTATCCTGCAATGCGCGCGTCAAAAATTCAACCTGCACAAACGTTGCGTTATGAATAAATTTTACTGGTTACCTTTATTAATTAGCACTTAGTAGTAAAAAAGTTAGCAGTAAAAAACTGAGGCTAGAGTGTGAAGGGTATAGGAATAACCCTATTAAAATACATAAAAACACAGTAATTGAGAAAATTATGTCTGAGATATTAATCGCTAAAAATATTAATAAAATTTATGATGAAGGTAGTATTCGCACGCAAGTCCTCACTGGATTAGACATTTCGATTAAGCAAGGCGAACGTGTGGCTATCGTTGGCGCAAGTGGTTCTGGTAAAAGTACGTTATTACATTTATTAGGTGGGCTGGATATTCCAACTTCTGGCGAAGTTTGGTTGCATGGCGATTGCTTAAATAAAATGAACGAAACAGAGCGCGGTAACATGCGTAATAAACATCTGGGGTTTATTTATCAATTTCATCATCTCTTACCTGAATTTACTGCGATTGAAAATGTGGCTATGCCATTACTGTTACGTAAACATGTACCAATTTCAGAAGCTCGTACACAGGCTATTGATTTGTTAGAACGAGTGGGTCTTGGTCATAGATTAGAGCACCGTCCAGGGGAGTTATCAGGTGGTGAGCGTCAACGAGTATCTATTGCGCGCGCCTTAGTGACAAAACCTTCATTAGTGCTAGCGGATGAACCAACGGGTAATTTAGATTACGATAATGCCCAAAGTGTTTTTGCCTTGTTAGCAGAGCTACAAGAAACGTTGCAAATGGCTCTATTGATGGTTACCCATGACCGAAGCTTGGCAGCCAAGGCAGATAGGCAGTTATTACTTAAAAATGGCCAATGGTCCCAGTTTGAGGAAGGGTTTTAAAATCTTTTCATAAGCTATATTTTAAGCCAACGAAAAGTGAACATGTTGGTTTATTTAAGACATCTATCAAGGATTGAATAGTGATATGGCTAACAGGGATTGTTTCTATAGCTTTCATGCTGGCTATCTTATCAATTCATCCACAAGAACTTGCTTTAATAAGCACTTCTGTCACTAGTGAACAGTGGCAAGTAACAAGCTATGTTTTACTTAGCTTAGTCGTATTGCTTTGCATCATCATCCAGTTGTTTAAAAGAAGGCTGGTGCCTCAAAGTAAATTCCTTTTACCATCCATATGTGCTAAGTCGCAACCCCTAACGCCGACACGTATGATCTTAAAGCAAGGTGTAATAATACCGCTTGTTAGGGGATTAAGCTTGCTTGTATTTTTATTGGCAGTTATAACAAGCACCTTAGCACAGCGTGTGAATTTACTAGAAAAATCTCCTAAACAATCGCTTTATGTTGAAGCGGTTGTGACTCCGATAGGTCTAAGTGACCGCCTCCTAACAGTAAATATCGTAGAAGATGCAAACGCAGAGGCGACTGCTGTGGTGCAAGGGTATCGTCAATTAGTGAGATTAACAAATATCAAGCCTTATGTGCACTTTCAAGATAGAGGTAATACAGCAGGGGGAGATACAGCGAGTGTAAATCCATTTTATATACCAGATAATCGTCTGAATAGACAAGATAACCCTTTAAGTATCGACCCAGATTCAATCATAGCCAGCGATAATGAGGGTGTGACTACTGCTAAGAGCGATGCACAAAAGAAAGTTAAAAATGAGGCTAAAAGCAATCTTGCAGAACGTTTGAATGTGATGAGTGACATAACCGATATTGAGAGCTATAGTAATGACAGGGCCGCAAATAGGGTAATACAACAGAAGCCTGTAGTAAATGCTAATGCTATAGAACATGATAAAAAAGTAGACATCGGCATACCTGACTATCATGAATTACCAAGTAGCATGACAGTCCTACTAAGCTCATACAATATTGATGACCAGTGGTTAAATGAGTTTTCTCCGGATAAGGTAATAACCTTACGGCTTAAATTAGAGCCTATAGAGTTTACAGATGCAGGTAATGGCTTTAATGAATATCGCTGGTTGAGTACACGCCATGCTACTGCGCTAGCGCATATAATCAGAACAGATTTGCAAGGGTTTGACCAGATTAAAAACCTAACGACAATACAAAAAATTGCTAACATGCGTTATCAGTTTCGCCAGCACTTTTTATCTTTGATTAAAGTTCGAGAAACAAAAATTCAAGAAATGGCTCTACCAGATAATCAGGTAAATAGCCCTTACGTAGCAATTCAACCCAACATCAATAACCATGACCATATTGCGGTTACTTTAAGCCTGCTCACGGGAGACAGAAGTTTAATTAGCTCTGAGATGACTGGACGTTATCGATTTGCTGGAATATCGCACTTATTAGCCATATCGGGTGCTCACGTACTTTTCTTAGCGGTATTATCAGCAACTATAGCAACAACTGCAGTCAATTACTTGTATCCCAGTCTCTATCGCATACTGCCTCGCTGGCAGCTGAGCTTTGTTATCGCAGTGGCTGTGGCTTTTATGTATGCCCTATTTGCAGGGTTTGATATACCAGCGATTAGAACGGCACTAATGTTGGTGGTAATTGGCGTTGTACGTTACTCATTGGCAGCCTCCTCTGTATTTAAAGTGCTTTTGGTCATTGCTTTAGCTATGGCATGGCAGGATATTTATGTTCTATGGCAAGCAGGTTTTTGGTTGTCTTTTATAGCGGTTGTTGTATTGATTATCTACACCCAGCGATGGGGACTCGTAAAAGAGATAAACACTGGATTAACCTCGTTATCATTAGTTGATAATCAGCAAGAAACGTCTAAAATAAGCACATTTAAAGCCTTACTTGTCAACTATTTGAAGTTGCAATTGTGGATGTCTATTGCATTATTGCCAATCAGTTTATGGTTATTTGGCAAAGTCTCATTGTGGGGTCTGTTGGTCAATATTTTTGCCATTGGTTTATTCGGTTGGTTAATTGTACCACTCAATTTATTGGCAGGATTGGTGTACACAATTTGGGCAGATGTCGCAGACATGCTATGGCGTTTTATATTCCAGATATTAGACACCTTTCATCACTTTTTATTTTTATTACAAAGTTCAGCAAGTCAAACAGGATGGCTATATACTGACATAAGCTTGCCTTTATTATTTTTAATTATTATGGCTGTATTGCCTTGGATCATATCGAAAGGCGTGTTAAGCCATTTGTATTCAATACCACCGATCACTGTGCTCATGTTTTTGCCATTCATAGCCAAAGAGCAATCAGAACAGCTTACTCGTATTATTCCCATAGAAATGAGCAGCAACCAGTTGTCTGCTACATTGGTAACTAACACTAATTATAATTGGTTACTGTTATCCGCTTATCCAAACAGTTACGATACCGATGTGATTTTACTTGAAACGCAATTGTTTGAGGCATCGAAGTCTGTCTATGATTCTTTGAAAAACCATCAGGTAAGGCATTTGACAGGAGTAGTGGTACAGACGGCAACACCAGAGTTAGCTTTTTTAGTGGCAAAGATTAGACAGGATATGCCAATTTCTTATTATTGGCAGGCAGGGCTCGAACACAGTCAGGAAAAAGTGGATGGATACTTAAAAAAAGTGCCTTTAACTCCTCAAAGTTGCAAAAAAGGCAGTTTGTGGCAATTGAATCATAACACTTCCAATAATTTGATAAGGGAGTTTGATAAGGTCAGCTTAATGGCAATAAGTGGTTGGCCTGAAATTGACGATAGTCAAGTATGGGACTGCACGTTACAAATGGACAGTAAATTGACGGTAGGCATAGAACAAAATAATGGGTTAAAATTGTTATCGAACCAAGAGACAGAAGTTAGCGATGTCGTCAATGCCAATAATATCAACAATATCAATAAAAATCTCGGCATAGACGATGCTAGGATTAATCAGTCAGCTTTAGAGGCTAAAAAGAATACTAAAGGCAACAATCAATCGACGAGCTTCATTTTTTATACTAGTCCACAACCAAGACATGCTAAATTATGGCAGTCCATGTGCCATGATCCAGTATTCGCTACAACCAATACCATTTCAGATCGCTTTTATGGTTCTTTAGAAAATAAACACTGGCTTTTAACGGCTAAATCTTATGCTGATGCTGATTTAATCGACTCAATGCAGCCAATATCCTTGGATATTGTTGATAAAACTGACCAGTCAGTACCCTCTACAATGAAAGAGGTTGAGTTGTACTGGCAACAAAATTATTTAAAATTAAACCACGCTAAATAAACGTCTATGATAGTTATCATTCGTTTAAATACTAAGTGATGGTAAGTGTTATAAAATCATTTGTTACGTTAAAATCATACTCTGGTTTAAATGTCGCACTCAAACCATCAATTTGAGCGTAATAAACTTTAATATAAGCAATATAAAGCTATAAGCAATATAAAGCATTCTTTAACAAATATAAAAAAATTATCGAAATATAACCAAAGGTATATTGAATCTTATTACCGCTATCGTCATACTGCTACCCGTAGCATTTTCCGAGTCTTTTTTTTGTCATATTTGCAGCAATAGAGAGTTATTGAAAGAAATGAATAAAGTCCAATTAAATCAGTTTGCGTTGCGCCTTTAACGATCCTGATACTTTATCGAATTGATATTTTAACTGTTTTTTATAAGCGTAATATATGGAACAGACCTTCGTTTAATCTGTTTTAACTCATGTATTCATTACTAGGATTTATATTTTCTATGTCTAACTGGCCACCTGATCCAAACAAAGCTCCTGATAATAATTCAACTCCAAACCCTGAAAAAAACCGTTTAAATAATCCTCCTAGTGGCCTGCCAGCTAATACGAGAGGGCGAGAGTGGCATTTGCTTGAAAAAACCTTGATGGCAAGCATTGAAGAACAGCGACGTGCCAGACGATGGCGTGTAATATCCAAACTGTTAACCCTTGGTGTTTTTCTGCTAATATTTTTTATGATGGCTCGAGGCTGTACCCCTACAGAAACTGGGCTGAGCGGTGTTGATACCAGCAGGAATCATATCGCGGTTGTTGATGTGGAAGGTGTTATTAGTGCGAGTGATATGGCAAATGCAGATGATATCAGCGCCGCACTCACGGAAGCTTTTGAGGCACCTAAGGCTAAGGCGGTAGTCCTGAATATTAATTCGCCTGGTGGTTCACCTGTCCAATCTGATGAAATTTGGCAGACGATGATGGATTTGCGTACCGAATATCCTGACAAGAAGCTCTATGCTATTATTGGTGATATTGGCGCATCGGGTGCTTATTATATCGCATCTGCTGCAGATGAAATCTACGTTAATCCTTCAAGTATTGTCGGTTCGATTGGTGTTATTATGCCTAGTTACAACGTTGAAGGATTAATGGATAAAATGGGCATAAAAGATGGTACGCTTACCGCAGGCGAATACAAAGACATTTTAAGTATGAGCCGTCCTTTAACAGATTTTGAAAGACAGCATGTTGAAAATGTCTTAGATAATACACACAAACACTTCATTGAGGCAGTCCAAAAAGGGCGTGGAGATAGACTAAAAAATACCGAAGAAAATAATATATTCTCAGGTTTATTTTGGACAGGCGAGCAATCCATTGCATTAGGCCTTGCTGACAAAACAGGTAATATCCGCACTCTTGAAAAAGAGCTGGACATTGATAACGTAGTTAATTATACGCCCATTGACCCTATGCAAGAGCTATTTGGTAATTTTGCGATTAAGCTTGGTGCTGGCATTGGATCGACCATAGATATGAAGCTGCTTCCTCAAGATAAGAATACTGGCGAGATGCGCTAATGGACGTTAATAATTCAAAAAAAAATAAAAGCCATCCTTATGATTTTTCCAATTTATCTGTCTCTAAAGTGACAGGTAAACCAGTTATACATTTTGCGCATGCTAATGGTATGCCAAGCCGAGTTTATCAGCCGATATTTGATATTCTTGAGCAACACTTTACCCTTGAGTATATTCCTACGTTGGGTTTTGATGAGTCTGGTAAGTCGACTTATGCCATCGATAATCATTGGAAGGATCTAACTAAGCAAGTTATTGATAGTGTGGCTAAGCTAAAAAAAAAGCATAAGGTGCCTATTATTGGTATTGGTCATTCGCTTGGCGCATTGTGTACGCTTCAAGCAATTTATCGTAAACCCAAGCTTTTCAGTCAAGCTGTATTAATGGATCCACCTTTAATTTATGGTAGCAGTAGTTTGCTTTGGCATTTGGCTAAGTTGACGTCTGCAAAGAGAGTAGATAAGGTATCTCCTGCGGGTATTTCAAAAAAACGCCGTGATGTATGGGAGAGTAGGGATGAAGCTAGAGACTTACTTCAGCCGAAAGGGTTTTTCAAAAATTTTGATCCGCGTTGTTTTGATGCCTATATTCAATATGGGTTGCGCGAGCGTCAAGATGGTAAGGTAACGTTGACCATTCCAAAACAGGCTGAGGTTGCTGTATTTCGCACAAATCCATCCCTATACTGGCTTAAACCTAATAGGCCCCCAAAACGCAAAGTCACATTAATCGTGGGCAGTGATAGTCAATTTCAACATCGAGGTTTTCCAAAGAAGGTAACAAAGCGCTTATCCATTCCTTACACACTGCATAAGGGGGGACATATGTTTCCTCTTGAGCACCCTGACTCTGTTGCCGAATTGCTTATGAATACAATCTCTGAGCAATCATAACCTTTAGATGTGGATCTTGAGAAGAAAGTTCTATAGAAAGGCTCAATATTTCTATCATATTTGGATTACAAGAGTTAGCTTGTTATTGGTCTAATAATGGATTGAGCAAGGTCTTTTTGAAACTCCTAAACATGTTCATTTGAAAGTTCATTAATTATGCCGCCAAATTTGACGAAACGCTCAGACAGTTCACGACGTAGCAGGGAGTATAGTAAATCTGGCTCGATAACTCAGCCCAAGTTTTTTACAAAAATAGGCGTGGGTTGTCTGATTGTCTGGATGATAGGGCTGTTTGTGCTAGTGCAGCTACTTGGGATTTATCTATTTACGCCAATAGTCTTGAATGACGCCAAGATGCTTCCTGCAGAAAGGTTTGGTATTGGTAGCTATAATGGTACTGTTATAAGCTACACAATGCTTTTAACATTCATTGTGTTATTGGCGTCTATTTATGGCATAGTAAAATGGCGTATAAATAGTGCACAACAGAAGAGAATGCAGAACCAACAAGTATACGCTACTCGCCTAGAACTGCATCAAACGACCCGTCATAAGTACACGGTGGCAGATTATTTAGCAATTCAACCTTTTTTACCACGAATAGCACTGGCTGTATTGAGTTTGTGGGTGGTTTTTTTGATAATCAGTGAATCTATCACTTATTTACTCGACAAAAATCCCAGTGCATTTGTTGATAGTTTATATTTTACAGCTGAACCGAAATGGCTACTTATATTAGTCATGGTTATTATAGTGCCTATCTATGAAGAGCTTGTATTTCGTGGGGTCATTTGGTCAGCATTAAAAGAGCAATTGGTTGGTATGAGGGGCGTATTACTGGCAAGCGTGGTCACAAGCTTACTTTTTGCGATTATCCATTTGCAATACGACTATTATGAAATGAGTGTCATTTTTATATTGGCCCTATTGTTTAGTTATGCTCGCTACAAATCAGGGTCAATAATAGTGCCAATTATCATCCATATTATTAACAACGGCATGGCAATGTGGCAATATCTATACGTTCTCGACTAATATTCTCGAATAAAGGTTGATTTCTGCATTCAGTAAACTTGTAAGCGTCCAGAATCACTGCAATTATGTGTAAATGCCGAGCTAGCAATACTTTAAATAATATGAGTGTCTTTATGAGATTCTATGAATGCTAAGGTGTGGTCTCCAGCTTCCCTAATTTGTGACACGGTAAGTTGCTGTTTGCCACTTAACGCCTGTCGCCATTTACGTGCGCCTGGCAAGCCTTGGAATAACCCTAAAAAGTGCCGAGCGATTGAGGGTAAATGTTCTCCTTTCGCAACTTGCTCTTCAAGATAAGGGTATAGGTTTGCTAAAATATCCTCTCGACTGGGCGGTACCTCTCCCCATAACTGCATGGCTTCTGCTAGGATATAGGGGTTTTGGTAAGCGGCACGACCTATCATTACGCCATCAACTTGTTCAAGATGGGCTTTAACGTGTTCAATAGATTTAATACCGCCGTTTATTTCAATCTTAAGCTCTGGATAGTCTTGTTTTAAACGGTACACATCATCATATCGCAATGGCGGAATGTTACGGTTTTCTTTTGGGCTAAGGCCTTCAAGTAAAGCAATACGCGCATGCACAATGAATCGTTTGCAGCCTGCATTGGCACTCGCATCAACAAAATCTCTCATAAATTCATAGCTGTCAAAGTCATCAATGCCAATTCGATGTTTCACTGTTATGGGGATATCAACCTCTGCTTGCATGGCACGCACTAGATTTGCTACCGTATTGGGCTCTGACATAAGACAGGCACCGATTTTATTATGCTGAACCCGGTCTGAGGGGCAACCAACATTGATATTAACTTCATCATAACCACGCTTTTGAGCCTCAATCGTACAGTGGGTCATCTCGGCGACATTAGCGCCACCAAGTTGTAACACGATAGGATGTTCCGTTTTATCGAAGCGTAAAAGCCGATCTTTATTACCGTAAATGATGGCCCCAGTGGATATCATTTCAGTATATAAGAAAATATAAGGATTAAACAGACGTGCAAAATACCTGTAATCAGTGGTAGTCCAGTCGATCATCGGTGCAACTGATAGTCGCTTATCTTTCATTATGTGCTTATTATCCATTAGGTGTTTGTTATCCATTGCAGATTTTTTATGTACTATATTAATGGCTATACCGTCCGTTAAGAGTTTTGTTCAAAGCCAGAGAATAGTTGATTTTTATAGGTTTGATTGATAGGTCATTTAATCGTTTCATCAAGTGCTCTAAACTTAGGGGATCGATAAAGGTAAAGGCCGATAAGAAAAGCTACTAGCCCAATAAATGTTAGATATAGTGCGGGAGAGAAGCTGATATGATTGGTTGCATAAGCTAAGCCAAAAGGTAGGATGCCGCCAACAGCGCCATAGGTAATATTATAGGTTAGGCCAACAGCCGTTAAGCGCTGGCTAGTTGGGAATAACTGTACTAGAACTGAAGCGCTAAGGCCAACAATACCAATACTAAAGCCTAAAACTGCATACATTACCAGTATGTATTGACCGCCATTGGCGATATGATAATAAAATGCAAGTGCACTAATAACAAGTGCTAGAGATCCAATCATCATTGTTTTTCCCGTACTATTTTTGTCTGCAAGCAGCCCATAAAAGATACAGCCTAACAAAATAAATAGTAAACCAACATCGTTAGAGAACATCAGAAGTGATTCGTCGACGCTAAATCTGAGTAATACTAAGTCAGGTAACATAAGGGCAACTACGATGACCGAGCTTGAGAGAATAAATGTCAGTATACAGGCTAAAAAAATAGCATTAAAACGTCTAAATGATGATCTAATCGTGGGATGCTCATTAATATGGGCAGTTTGATTTTTTTGCTCTAAAAATATAGGTGTTTCATCTAATGCATGCCAAAATAAAAGAGCTATAAAACTGAACATTGCACCTAAAATAAAGGGGATTCGCCACCCATAGTCAATAAGTTCTCCCTGAGTATAGGTATTCGATAGTATTTCGAAAAAAATACTTGATGCGATACCGCCCATCATAAAGCTACCTGCTACCATGCTACAGTAGGTTGCCAAATTGCTTCTATGAACATGTTCTGCGATATAAACCCAGCCGAGTGGTGCATGGGCGCCAAAAGCCATACCTTGAAGCAAACGAGCTGCAAAAAAAATGATAGGGGCAAGTATACCAACTTGAGCATAGGTTGGGAGACATGCTGTTATTAGTGTGGTTAATGCGATGAGTGATAAACTGATAAGTAACGCAGGTTTACGCCCATGGGTATCTCCATATCGACCAATAATAAACCCCCCAATAGGGCGTGCTATATACCCAGCTGTAAATAAGCTAAGTGCTTGAAGTTTAGACAGTATAACGTCATCACTAACGGGGAAAAAAGCAGCACTAATAATGTCTGCCATATATAGATAAATTAAAAAATCAAAGTAGGCAACTGCATTAGCAAAGCAAATGATCAGGATTTGCTTAGCATCAATGGATCTCGATGTACTAGATAGATCGTTAAATGGCATGGGTATCTGCTATTAAAAATTAAAGTTAACTATCTAAAGAATATGATGCTAATTGATGGCTCCGCTATTGTTATGGCAGAGGTTCATAGCAATGATGCACTTAAATAATAGGACTATATATTTACGTCTATTATACTTTTATATTATAACAACCAATCTATTGGCAGTAGCGACATCAGTTTTATCCAAATAAGATCAGCCAAGCCCATGTTTGGCTCTTTATGCGACTCTATTATTTCATTATTTTCTAGGGTCTGCCATTGTAGATTATTATCATCAGTAAGAATAACCTTATAGGCTTGTGAAAACAGTTCATCGCTGACTGTTTGATGGAGTGTATTGGCAAGAAAACTGTCTTCAATGATTACCCCCATCTCAGTATTCATATCGGCAGACCTAGGGTCCACATTATATGAGCCGATAAAAACACTCCGATCGTCGACGGCAAACATTTTAGCATGTAAGCTCGTTGAAGATTGACTACGACCTCGCCAAAGTTTGTTGTCGACATCATTCGTTACTGTGGCTTTAATTTCATATAATTCAACACCAGACTTTAAAAGAGTTTTGCGCCACTCTGAGTAGCCTGCATGAACTGCTGAGACATCAGTTGCATGGTAAGAGTTTGTGAGTATCCTAATTTTAACCCCTTGTTTAGATAGCTTTGTTAATGTATCTACCCCGTCTTTCGTAGGTACAAAATAAGAAGAAACAATGGTTAAGTTTTTGTTTGGTTTACCCAATAAATTACGCAGCTTATGGACAAGAAAATCATTTGGATTGGCGTTTCTGGATATTTTTTCTGCAGTATCACTAACAAACGTTATTGGCGCCCAGCGAAAAGCTAATGTCTTATTTATTAAGTCCATATCGATTGTAGATTCATTTAGCGCATGTTTGTAAGTTTCAGCGATTGATAGTACTGTACTGGTGTTGTTTGGATCAAGTTTATCTAGATTAGAAAAAAAAGTGTCTTGTTGCACACTGTTTTCTGCTAATTCAAGGTCAGGGTTGACAAGTGTTTGCACATCGTAAGATACAGATGCATTCCAATATTCATCAAAACTATTACTGATACTTTTGACAACAGGGCCAACTAAAAGAACATCAATATCAGCGAATTGATTTGATTCATTGTTACTCAGATATTCATTGCCAATGTTTCTTCCACCCACAATACTGAGTTGGCGGTCAAAAGTAATGCTTTTATTGTGCATACGTCGATTTATTCGCTTCACACTGGTTAAGTAGTTCAAGGTCTTAAACTTCCGGTAGGCCATTGGGTTAACAAGACGCACAGCGATATTTGGATGGCTTGCAAATTGGAGTAAGTGCTGATCAAGCTGACTATTACTATTAAAATCATCTAATAAAAAACGTACAATTACCCCATTCTCAGCGGCTTTCCATAACTCTTTTAGCATAAGTTGGCCAGTTTCATCGTTATGCCAGATGTAATATTGAACATCAATGCTTTTTACTGCCATAGACGTTAATATATTTCTATAGACAAAAGCATCCGTGCCACTAATTATTGGGTGATATCCTGATAGTCCTGAATGGAGATTATTTAAATGATCAATAGACTGAGTTAATGCCAGTTGTTTCTCATCAATATCCTCTGGCTTTATTTCTGACCTGTATCGTTGCTGAATCCTTTCGTTGAGTTTTAAGCTTGCTTGGATATGTGGGTTTTTGGGTAAGGTATTGCACGCTGTCACACTTATGCAGAACAGTACTAACGCTATAGTTTTAGTCATGAATCTTGACGCATTCCTTATAGGGTGAATACTTAAAGCACGATATAGAGGGTAAAAAAACACAAGCACCACCATCAAATCTATCCTACTAATAAGAATGAAAGAAAAGTAATTTACAACTTTATAGTCACTTGCATTTATAGTCACTCGTAATCTTGTGATCATTCACAATTGTGTTTAGAGACGGGCACTATAAGCGAACTAAAACTGCATCTAAAAAGGATAGCAGGTTGAAAAATCTTCTCAGCAAAGCAACGCTACTTTGAATGAATGATTAACCCGATAAAATGAGGCATTATAGTACACTTATTTTTTATATTTTAAACCTTTGTTTGACCGAACTTTTGTTTAACAGTTAGGGTAACAGAATCAAAGATGACCTCTAAAGCTTGTGACTCCCTATAAACATGGTTTTTCTATTGAAGTAGGGACAGACTAATTCGGTAGTTTATCCATACTTATTCATTACTTAATCAACTTATATTGAATACATGTCAGTAAATTGTTATCTATAGTAGATAGGAATAGCGTTAATAATAAAAAGAAAATGGAAGTAAGATAAATTTTGTCTATACTTGAGCTAATAATCCTATCCACAAATAGTTGGATAAAAATTTAACCCCTAAATTTATTTTAATCATCTATTCAAAAAAACTCACATACTAATCACTCCCTTATCACCTATTAATTATTAATAACGAACTTACTATGAATGAGATACTGTCTAATCAAAACGCTCAACACTCTGTTGATCCAAGTGCGGCATCACATGTCACGAAGCCAGAGAACACTGGACTAGAACCAAATTGGGATAACGATGCTCTAGATTTATCTGAAGATTATGGCATGCAAACCATAGCGGTCAGAGCTGGACATTACCGTACAGAGGAGGGTGAACATAATGAAGCTATCTTTGCAACAAGCTCTTATGTCTATAAGTCTGCCGCTGATGCAGCAGCACATTTTAATGGGGATAAAAAGGGTAACGTATATTCTCGGCATACTAATCCAACGGTACGCACTTTTGAGCGCCGTTTAGCGGCTTTAGAGGGCGGCGAGCGGGCGGTTGCCACTGCTTCAGGAATGGGGGCAATCTTAACCATGTGTCTGGCATACTTAGAGGAGGGTGATCATTTACTGGCAGCAAAGCAGTTATTTGGTTCTTCAGTGGGATTGTTTAATAATTTTATTAGTAAATTTGGTGTTGAGGTCACTTACGTTGATTGCTTTGATAATACGGCTTGGCAAAATGCCATAAAACCCAATACTAAAGTTTTGTATTGCGAGACGCCAAGTAATCCATTAGGACAAATTGCTGATTTGCGGGGTATAAGTAACATTGCTAAGGCTCAGGGTGCCTTGTTTATTGTTGATAACTGTTTTGCCACTCCAGCTATTCAAAGGCCTTTAGATTTTGGTGCAGACGTGGTTATCCATTCTGCTACTAAGTATATTGATGGTCAAGGAAGGGTGCTTGGCGGTGCTTTAGTAGGGAGTGATGAGCTTATGCAACAGGCCTTTACTGTGGTGCGCAGTGGTGGTATCAGCATGAGTCCTTTTAATGCGTGGATATTTATTAAAGGCTTAGAAACACTGAGCTTACGCATGACAGTGCATTGTGAAAATGCCAATAAGATCGCACAATTTTTAGAGCAACATCACAACGTTGCGAAAGTTCATTTTTCAGGATTAGCCAGTCATCCAATGCATACATTGGCCGCAGCTCAGCATCATCGTGCTAATTGTTTTGGGGCTATTATGGGGTTTGAAGTTAAGTCTGATATGTTTGATAAGCAAGCAGCCGCTTGGCATGTTATTGATAGCACCAAGATGATATCGATCACTAATAATCTAGGCGATGCTAAAACTACGGTTACCCACCCTGCCACTACCACCCACTTTCGTTTGGGTTCTGAGGTAAGGCAGGCAGCTGGCGTGAGTGACGCTTTGATTCGATTGTCTGTTGGGCTTGAAGATGTGGATGATATTATTAGGGATTTGGCACGTGGACTTGACAGTCTAAGCTAAGCTGAAATCTAAATGGATTTTTTAGTTTAAAAAGAGCTTTTTGCGGTTTTAAACTTTATAATAGGTAATTGCGTTTATATTTAGATAATCTTATATTTAAATAATAAAGTTGCGACACTAGAATTTAGACACAGGCGCATTGAATCAGTATAATGGCTTGATTGTGGACAATTGCGCACATAAGGTATTAAGTTACGACTCATTAATAGTTGACTGAATATTTAACTGCTTTTTTCATCATTATTGTTTTTAATATATAATTTTTAATAGCTATCATTTACTTGATTCCATTAACAGGATTCTTATTTAAACGGATTCTTATTTTAAGAGGTCACTATGAATATTCAAGCACTCATGCAGCAAGCTCAAACAATGCAAAAGCAAGTGGAAGCCAATGTTGAAAAAGCTAAAAAAGAACTGGCTGAAAAAGAAGTTCAAGCGGAAGCAGGGAGTGGATTAGTTAAAGTTACTATGACCGGCCGTCACGTAGTTAAACGTTTGAGCATTGATCCTAGTTTATTGGAAGATGAACCAGATATAATTGAAGATCTTATTGCTGCGGCTATTAATGCTGCAGTGGCTAAAGTTGATGAACTATCTGAAGCCACTCTTTCGAAAGCAACTAGCGGTATGGGCTTACCACCTGGCATGCAGGGGCTATTTGGCTAATAAGACTTTTAGTTGGTCTTTATTTATGATGGATAAGTCAGCAGATCTTCAAGATGCTGTATAAAGAGATGGGGTTGTAATATGGGCATTACACCTCATTTTTTTTATACGACATACAGAGTTTTGATGGGTTAACCTTGTTTATTAGAATAATTTTATAAATTATTTAAAGGTGATTATTTGTTAACCGAAAAATTCGATAATTTGGTTAAACAGTTGCGTGTTCTGCCCGGTGTTGGTCAAAAGACGGCGCAGCGCATGGCTTTGCATTTGTTAAGCAAGAAACGAACACAAGGCATAGCACTCGCCCAAGCCTTGGAGGTGGCAATGCACGATATTATTGAGTGTGAACGGTGTCATTCGTTTAGTGATGATCCTGTCTGTCCTATATGCCTAGATGCTAGGCGTGATGACTCGATACTTTGTGTGGTAGAAACCGCAGCGGATGTGATGGCGATTGAGCAAACCTCTGGTTTTCGTGGGCGATATTTTGTATTGGGCGGACACTTATCGCCTTTAGATGGTATTAATGCTGATGATTTAAACATTGATCAATTGGTTAAGAGAGTTAAAGCCAAAAGAGTGGAAGAAATAATTTTGGCTACCAGTACGACAGTTGAAGGTCAAACCACAGCACATTTTATCTCTGAAGCAGTGCGGCGACATGTTGGTCAAGTTACTCGCATTGCTCAAGGTATACCAATGGGCGGTGAACTTGAATATTTAGACAGTATGACTCTGTCGCAAGCGTTGCAAAACCGTTCGTTTATCTGATAATTTCTAGATTAAATATCCTGAAATCGGCAGTTAATGAATCTATTAAAGGCTAGTAACACAAATCCCAGTAACAAAATTTTAGTAACAAAAATTCTAGCGACATAATGAATAGTAGCTTAAATTATATCAACTTACCTAATAGTCACTTTAAAAAGTAGAAGGCAGAGATGACTCAGCATGCCAGCGATAATACTCACAAAGATAACCTTAGCCATCCTAATAGTGTAACTAACACGGTTAACACTAACGAGGTTATAGACAATGACGCAGGCAACATTGCCACCATTTTGCAACCAGAAAAGCTTATCGATACGGCGAGTATACAGCAAACACTTCAAGCTGCTGCTGACTTACCTGTATATTGGGTAACCGACTTCGATGAGCTAGAAGCCTGTTTAGATGAGCTTGAGACCTGCGAACGTATTGCCCTTGATACCGAATTTATCAAGCGTGACACTTATTACCCTAAGCTTGCTTTAGTGCAAATTAATACAGGTAATCGTATATATTTATTGGATGCTCCAAAGCTTGATTTAACCCAGTTTTGGGTTGTATTAGAAGAGATGCCACTTATGATATGGCATGCTTGTGGTGAAGATTTGGGTATTTTTTATCTCTTATCCGAATGTCCAGCTTTGACCAATGTTTTTGATACGCAAATTGCGCTGTCCTATCTTACAGGTCAGTTGCAAATGGGATATCAACAAGCCTTATCGAATGAACTGGATATTGAAGTTGATAAAGGAGAAAGTCAGTCCGATTGGTTGGCTCGTCCACTAACGGATAAGCAAGAAAGCTACGCGATTGACGATGTTCGATATTTAATGAGTCTGTATGATATTGTGCAGCAGCAGCTTACTAAAAAGGGTCTTTATGATAAGGTTGTAGAGGATTGTCAGCTTTATGCTAGGGAGCTGTATGAAGCAGCTAATATTGAAGATGATGCTACCTATTTAGCAATGGCAGACTTTAGATATACCGGTGAACAGCTTGCTGTATTACAAGCAGTATCAAGCTGGCGTGAAGCATTGGCGAGATCGACAAATCAGCCCAAGACATTTATTTTAAAAAAACAAGCAGTACGTGACATTGTTGTTGAGTTGCCTTCCAACTTGAAGCAGTTGACTCATAAGACCACCATGCATCGAAGTACAGTTCGCCTCTATGGTGAAGAGCTTTTATCCATTATAAATCAGGCACGCTCATTGAGCATACAGGAGCAGCCAGCCCGTGTTTTTGCGCCGTATCGATCAAAAGATAAAACTATCTCAAAAGCGGTAAACAAAGCAGTAAAACAATATGAAGCCGAAACAGGTGTGCCGGCAAACGTGCTGATGCGCAAAAAGTGGCTGTCTCGGCTTTATGAGGTAGTGGCTTATGATTTGCCGATTGACCAATTACCTGAAGGTCTTAAAGGCTGGCGTTATAAATGGGTAATAAATACACTAATACCCATCATTGAAACCCATAAAGAAGCATTGCAGTCAGGTATGAATATCGATTTGCAATGAGCTGCTTTACATTCTGTTTATCCCTATAGGGTGTCATACATTTACCTTTTGAACTTACCATGTTTTAAGAAGTAGACCGTTTGATCCGCTACTTTTTGATTAATTAACATACCGGTATGTGATACTGGCATCACGATATGATCAGTTGCGTTAGGCAGTTGGGTTTCAAAAACATATACTGTACCATCATGGTCGCACTGAGATTTTGCAAGCTTAGCTTTACGTTTATGATAATCCAAAACAATTTGACCTAGCCCATACGGCGAATTACCCGCTATCACACCCAAGCAGATTCCTTCTTTAAGGGGTGCTGCCTGACCATCAAGCCCTTGATGATAGGCTTTTCCAACCAAAGGCGACATTAGTTTTTTTATATATTCAGCTGTCACACTACCGATATGCGGGGTTCCTAATGTCACACAGCGCGCGATTTTCCACTGTGGATAACGGGAAATAAAATCCCTAATAACCAGCCCACCCAGACTATGGCCAACTAAATAAATAGGTATGCTAGGATCATGATGTTTGGTCAGCCATATATTTAAACGATGACTATGCCGGTCTATACTATCAATGACACTATAATAATTATGTTCATGAGTTTTAAACCCTTTGTCCTGTAGTCTCTTAGCCAAAGGGCGCATAATCCATGCATGTTGGTGCAGCCCATGAATTAATATTACAAAAGGTTGAGGGGGAACAGTTATGGTATTTGAGTTATCTTTATCAGAGGTTTGAGTTACCACAATAATTTATTCCATAATGATGAGCATTAGAGTTGAATGGGTATAAAAAGTTAGCTATATTCAGAGCAATCCATAACGCTTGACTTCCAATGTATAACAGTTTGGGTATGAACCATAGAGGCAGGTAATGTCTGTTTTATTCATTAAACTATCCCTATATCGGGTTGTTTGTTAACCCTTCTAGACTACTTAAACTATAGCATAAAAATGATTTAACTGACTTAACTGTATAATACAAAACTGTATAATCCGAAAAAAATGGATAAGCTAAAAAACCTTCAAATCTAAGACTTGAAGGTTTTTGCCAATTTGAGCTACTGATTAGATCTATAACACTAAATTTATACCAAGTGCAAAATTAAACGAGCAAGGATAACGACTTTCAGCATTATAAATAGACACTGAACGTGTTATATACTGCAGATTATTTTTTGAAAAGGTATTACATATAGTTTTCAATACTTGGACAACTGCACATTAAGTTTTTATCGCCATAAACGTCATCTATACGACCGACCGAAGGCCAGAATTTGTGTTCACGGATATAGTCTAATGGGAATGCAGCAGTATCACGGCTATAAGGATGCGACCAATTTTCGCAGGTTATAACAAAAGCGGTATGCGGTGCATTAACTATCGGGTTATCTTCTAACGTCCAACCTTCCTCTCCTGATTTTACTTTCATGGCCTCCTGTTTAATCGACTTAAGTGCGGCAATAAAGCGATCAAGCTCATGTTTCGCTTCTGATTCTGTCGGCTCAATCATTAGTGTACCTGCAACAGGGAAGCTCATTGTTGGTGCATGGAAACCATAGTCCATTAGACGTTTAGCGATATCAGACTCACTAATCCCTGTTTCTTCCTTAAGTGGACGAATATCAATAATACATTCATGCGCAACGCGGCCATTTGAACCGGTATAAAGCACTGGGTAATCATCTTTAAGTTGATTAGCGATATAATTTGCGCTTAGTAACGCAAGTTTAGTGGCATCCAATAGTCCATTGCGTCCCATCATCGTAATGTACATCCATGATATGGGCAAAATACTTGCTGAACCATAGGGTGCAGCCGATACGGCATTCATATCTTTAGAGGCATTATGTACAGGGCTAACCACGTGATTCGCTTTAAAAGGTGCAAGGTGAGACTTCATACCAATAGGGCCCATACCCGGACCGCCGCCACCATGAGGAATACAAAATGTTTTGTGCAGATTCATATGTAATACATCTGCGCCAACCTCAGCGGGTTGCATGATACCGACTTGAGCATTCATGTTTGCGCCGTCCATATATACCTGACCACCATGCTTGTGGATTAGATCACATATATCTCGGATGCCTGCTTCAAACACGCCATGTGTAGATGGGTAGGTAATCATTAATGCGCCCAAGTTTTCACTGTGCAATTCACACTTCTTGGTTAAATCATCAATATTGACGTTGCCGTTTTCGTCGGTATCAACAACCACAACCTTCATGCCCATCATTTGAGCAGTGGCTGGATTGGTGCCGTGTGCTGATTTTGGAATCAAGCAAATGTCACGATTTGGTTGACCTAAAGACTCATGATAGCGTCGAATGGCCAGTAAACCTGCGTACTCACCTGATGCACCTGAATTTGGCTGCATAGAGATATCATCAAATCCAGTAATGGCTTTGAGCTGATCTTGAAGACTATCAATCATTTGAATATAGCCAGAAACTTGTTCACGTGGTGCAAAAGGATGCACATTAGCAAATTCGTTCCAAGTAATGGGTAGCATTTCGCTGGTAGCATTTAACTTCATCGTACAGCTTCCAAGCGAAATCATACTGCGATTCATTGCTAAATCTTTATCTTCAAGACGCTTTAAATAGCGCAACATTTCGTGTTCTGTATGATAAGAGTTGAATACTGGATGCGTTAAAATTTCATCAGTGCGTAATAACTCAATATTTAATGATATTTTTGCATCATTTGGCAGTGAATGCGCTTTATTAGCAAATAGTTGAGTCAGTACTTCAAAATCAGTATTATCGCTGGTTTCTGAAAATGATACGGATAGCTTTGTTTTGCCCACTCGCCATAGGTTATAGCCTACGTTTTCCGCATTTTCAAAGATTTGTGTTGCCAGTTTTTCTGAACCACATTCCACCAATACAGTGTCAAAGAAGTTGTCGTGTATGACACTTAAATCACCGTCAAGCTGTCTAATGACATCGCTAAAGGCAGTTGCCATAGCGTGGATACGTGTGGCAATGCGTTTTAGACCTTTAGGACCATGATATACAGCATACATACCAGCAAGGTTGGCGAGTAATACCTGTGAGGTACAAATGTTAGAATTGGCTTTTTCACGGCGGATATGCTGTTCACGAGTTTGCAGTGCCATACGCAGGGCGGTATTACCTTGAGCATCTTTTGACACACCGATAATTCGACCAGGTGCCGCACGTTTTGCTTTGTCTGTGAAGGCAAAGTAAGCGGCATGCGGTCCACCAAAGCCCATTGGAATACCAAAACGCTGGGTACTTCCTAACGCCACATCTGCGCCCATATCGGCTGGCGACTTTAATAAGACCAAGCTCATAATGTCACTGACTACCAAAGCGTAGGTCTTGTTTTCTTTAACCGCCGCAATCACATCCGTTAAGTCTACAACATCGCCATCTTTACCGACATACTGGAATAGGGCACCGAAGAAATCGCCTGATTTAGCCGTTTCAAAATCTCCAACCACAACCTCCCAGCCAAAGTACTTCGCCCGAGTATGAATAACGTCTAAAGTTTGCGGATATACACGGTCATCGACGAAAAATTGATTTGATTTACTTTTGCTGACCCGTTTGGCCATGGCCATGCCTTCAGCTGCTGCTGTGGCTTCATCTAGCAATGATGCACCAGCCAGCTCTAAGCCAGTTAAATCAATACACACTTGTTGAAAGTTTAATAATGCTTCAAGACGGCCTTGAGCGATCTCAGCTTGATAAGGCGTATAAGCGGTGTACCAACCTGGATTTTCTAAAACATTACGCTGAATAACTGCTGGCATGCGTACTGGCGAATAGCCTTGACCAATGTAGCTTTTGTTAACGATGATGTCATCGGCCATAGCACGTAATTTTGCGATGGCATTGTGCTCACTGATGGCAAGCGGCAATTCAAGCTCACGATTCATGAGTACGGGTGCTGGCACAGTATCAGCAATAAAGCTTTCCATGTCCTCATAACCAATGGATTTTAGCATCTCAAGTTGCTCAGCTTCAGCAACACCTAAGTGTCTTGAGACAAACTGAGATTCATTGAATAAACCATCAAAAGTATTGTTTTGAGAGTTATCTATAGTCATGGTAATCCTTAGTGTTTAGTCCGCCTTCAGGCAGTTATTAATGGGTGTAGATAGTGGAAATGTTATAAGTAACGAATTGATTATATTGAACTCAATAAATTCTATCCCTAATTCATTAAAAGTTTCCAATTCGTTAAAAGTTTAATGCTGTATCAGCTCATGGACGTACTATTTACTATTTACTATTTACTATTTACAATTGGCTATTGGTATAACTGGCTGTTTGTCTTGAAGTGAACATGGTATACACTATTTAACTTTAGACATGTTTTACAAACTTGGTATAGTCAAACCTAAACTGAGTGTTATAAATACCCCTTTCATCACGCTCGCCCGCCCCAATCATCATAACGACATGATGATGTTCACTTAGATTTAATAGTTTTTTGAGAGCAGGCTCATCAAAACCGCCCATTGGACAGCTGTCAAAACCATATGCTCTCAAAGCCAACATTAAATTCTCTGCAGCAAGGGCTGTATTATTGGTTGCCCAATTTTTGATATCTTCTTTGGTATAATAGGGTGATTTGATCGGTCCTTTAATATGCCTAAATACTTGGGTAATACCCCACTTCGCAGCAGATGCGCTATTTATAGGACCACGAATAAAATCAAAGGGGACAATTTTACTATAGTAGTTTATAACTTTTTTTGGCACCGGCGTTTCCGGAAACTCTTCAATGTTTTGTTTGGCATGGGCACGCCATGTATCCGTACGTGCGACAATAGCGATTAATCGGTTAGCCGTTGTCGCGGCATTTTGGTTCATGCAAATTTTATTAGCTTTTTGACGTTTGCTATCGGAGTCAATAACATAAAACTCCCAAGGCTGTAAGTTACTAGAATTAGGTGCCAGCATGGCCAGACGTAAACAGTCTTGCAAGACTTCATCGGGGATAGGGGTATCGGTAAACTTTCTGACCGAACGACGTGACTCAACAATCTGTTTAAAGCTATCGAGGGTTTCTAACGTGTTAAAGGTTTTTCCATCTATATTGTTAGCTTTATTGGACGTACTGTATTTTTGGTTCATAGACATAACAGGGTTATCCTGATTGATGAAGCAAAATGAAATATAAATAGGCTAAAAGGTCAGCGTTGCTCCAATGAATAAAACAACGCTTAGAGAAAAGGATATTAGTAACCTTAAAATTTGCAGGTTAGTTACAGCTCACTTTCATACTCTTCAGCTGACATTAAATCATTGTAGTCATCAGCATTATCAGGCTTAATACGGAAAAACCAACCATCGCCATAAGGATCTGAGTTGATCGTCTCAGGGGTTTCTTCTAACGCTTCATTAATGGCGACGATTTCGCCAGTTAAAGGCGCGTAAACATCTGAAGCCGCTTTTACTGATTCAACAACTGATATCTCATCATCGACTGCCACAGTATCACCAACATCTGGTAGCTCAACATATACAATATCGCCTAATAAGTCTTGGGCATGGTCTGTAATACCAACCGTTACCGTACCATCTTCTTCAAGACGCAACCATTCATGGCTGGCCACATATTTTAGCTCGCTAGGTACATTACTCATATTATTCTCCATAAGGTAAGAGTAGGGTTAAAAAGACAATGGTTATAATGACTATACACAATTAAAATGACAAGCCAATAAATGATTAATGTGTCATTTGCTTAATTAAGTGACAAACAGTCAACTTAAAACGCTTAACTAAGGTAGTGCTTTATATTAGGGCGTGTCCTAAATTCGTACAATTGCATTTAAATGGGCTAAAAATAGCTAAATCTTGTCATACCACGTCAAATAACGGGGAAATATCTCGATATTTACCTATTATTTTCCTTGTCTGACTGCGATTTATCTTATTTTTATCTCCATTTTCAAAATGAGGACACGGCCTAGTCAAACTGTTTTTCGCCGTTGCGAACGAATGGCAGCTTGATGACACGTAAATCAACAAACTTACCTTTACCACGTAAGTCTACTTGTACGTCATCTTCATCACTGACATCAGCTGGTATACGTGCAATGGCAATCGAATACTTTAAAGTAGGTGAGAAGGTGCCACTGGTAATAATGCCGGTTTGTTCATTATCCGTGCCTTGGTTAATTGACACGGTCATACCTTCACGTAATACACCACGGGATTCAAGAAGTAATCCAACTTGCTGCATTGCCGTACCCGCTGCTTTAGTTTGCTGACGCTTTTGAATCAATGCGTCACGACCGACAAAGTCACGTTCGTCTTTTAAAGCAAGGGTCCATCCCATATTGCACTCGTATGGGCTGATGTCTTCATTCATGTCATGACCATAAAGGTTCATGCCAGCTTCCATGCGTAGCGTGTCACGCGCCCCAAGCCCCGCTGGTTTAATGCCATATTCTTTTAATAAACTAAAAAATTCAGCAGCATCTTGACCGTTTAAGATAACCTCAACACCATCTTCACCTGTGTAGCCGGTACGAGCAACAAACCAGTCGTTACCTTCAATATCAGTCAAATCAGCGCCAACAAATGGCTTTAGCTCATTAAGTGTCTCTGCCCAACTAGGCTTAGCGTCTTTAAGTTTAGCAATAGCGTTTGGCCCTTGAATAGCTAACATTCCAAGCTCAGGACGTTCTGTTAATTCCACGTCAAAATTTTTGGCTACTTGTTCAAAGTGCGCTAAGTCTTTATCACGAGTCGCAGCGTTAGAGACGATACGGTATTCAGTTTCCGCCTCATTCATGCGATAAACAATAAGATCATCAAGAATTCCGCCATGTTCATTTAACATTCCTGAATATAAGGCTTTGCCGACGGCTTTTAATTTTGCCACATCATTGGCAAGAAGCTTCTGTAGCCATGCCTTAGCTTCTAAACCTTTAACATCGGTAATAACCATATGCGACACATCGAACATGCCCGCATCAGTACGTACTGCCTCATGCTCATCCAGTTGCGACCCGTAATGAATGGGTAACTCCCAGCCAGAGAAATCAACAATTTTGCCGTTAGAGTCAACGTGAGACTGATAAAAAGGGGTTCGTTTTAAAGAAGCGGTCATGGCAAATCCTTATGTAAGTAATATTTTCAGTAATCTTGATATAAAAGTATGCTTGATAACATCAAAAATCTTAAAAAGTTATTTAGATAGTTGTTTAAATAGTTGTTTAAAATAGTATTAAATGAAGCCATAAAAAAGGGCAAACAAGTCTACAGATAGCATAGACAAGTTTGCAAAGCAATTTAATAAGCCATGCCACTCATTTCTATGAAATCTTATAATCTTGTTTGCCCCATCTGTCCTGTGACCTGAGATTTTCGACGTTATCAAAAATTCTACTAACTTAATAAGCTATGTAGTGACAACTTCTTTTCCCCTTCGGTGGGTATTTGAATCAATCATCAAATACCACTCTCCAGATTTATCATTGCAATATCATTATGATATTAGCGATCATCAATCAATAGATCGATGAAAATGAGATTTTCAGTCCGGTTACCTGAGCGATTGGCAGGGTGCTTACGCCTTCGGTGGCAGATCAACTCATTAAATGACTGCGCTCTCCTGAAAAACAGGTCTATTATGAAAGGTGTGCATAGATTTTACAAGCCTCAATTCAGATAGCTTAATTTTTGCTACTGAGTAACGAGTAATAAAGAACCAGCCATAACGAGTAGATAATAAGTAATCAACAAGATTATATCCCTTGATAGTAAAGGCTAATTTTCAAATTAACAGCTGATAGATTAAAGAAGCTAAATAACATAGATTATAAATATAGACTATAAATAGTGTGTCATTTATTTAAGTTTTTCAATCAATTTCAATTAAATAGGTTGCATGTGACTAGACACCCTTATCGCTTTTTAACAATCCTAGTTCTTTACCTTTCAATTTAATCGCCCTTATTCAAGTCTTTACTTTTACGATATTTATAAACAAAACCTTACTTTATAGAGACAGAAAAATGTCTTTATAAAGTTACCAATATCGTTTTATCGATAAATTGACCTTTGTGAACCTAACGTTGCATTGAATTTATGCTGATATCAGTTAATATAGAGGCACAAAACCATTGATTAAATTTTAAGGTAATTACTATATGCATTGTGATGTTTATAAGTTTGCGAAACATAGCGAGATGTACGTTTATATAGCCCGCCCAGATTTCCCTGATGACACTGACGAGATTAAAGATTGGCTGGGAGTATTACCAAAAGAGCTACGTCAAACTTTAGGCGAAGGTAAGTTTTTGATGCATTTAGATTTATCTGAGACTAAAAAACTGGCTCGGGTTAATAAAGATGAAGTGGTTGATAAGCTTGAGTCTCAAGGGTATTTTGTTCAAAGACCACCAAGTGATGTATTCGCAGCTCAGGCACAAATGCGCATGAAAGAAGAGCAAGATAAGAAATATGATTAAATACAATTTTGCTAAATATCATTTTAATACTGACAAAAAATTTAGGTTGGTTGTTTACTGGGCTTACACAGTTTAAATATAATTTTTTTTATAAACTTGTTAAGTTGATTAAACGACATTTGACCAGTGAGTTGAATAACTCCTGAAATAATTAAGACGTGATAGAATAGTCGCTAACTTTATTGAAATATTTTATCTCCGTAAAGTGGTTTTATATAGTAGCATAGACTCTAAACGAGTAGCAGTGAATGCTTAAATTACACAGATTGTTTTGGATTTATCATTGAATGGATTGGTTAGCCGATATAATTTCTAAATTGCCACTAGATAGCATTAGCGAAACCATAAGCGAAATTACCTTATGGTGGAGTGATTTAGTTGCAGATGTGCCGCCTGATATGCTGCCAATATACGCGTATGTGGGTTTCTCTTGTATCGTGCTAATTTTGTGGTTATTTATAGTGCGCATATTGCCAAAACCTATTGGGGGCATGAGCTGGCTTGCTGTATTTTCTATATTATTGACGCCTGGCGTTACCTCGGCGGAAACAGGTGATATAGCCCCAGCAAGTATCGGCGTTATTTACGGTATCTTAATGAAAGATCCCGGACTGGCATTGCGTAATTTATTGCCGATATTAGTGGTTTTTACCTTAGGATTAGTGCTGGGGTTTATTTGGCAATTAATTAGAAATGCCATAACCTCTAGTATTGAAAAATCAGTTGAAAGCGCGCACTTAGCCGAAAAAGAGTCAACTGCTAATATGTCTAGCGAAGTAGCTGTTGAATCAATCGATCCGCAGGAAGTTACAGATAAAATGTCATCAGATACGGTCAATCATGACCATTCTGTGAGTTTGCCAAAGACCCCTACGAAGCACGATGGATTAACAAAAAAACCTGTAAATTCGCTAAAAAAAACGGTTAATAGCCACGTTGTACCCGTGCAAGAGCCTATTGAAGTAGACGATCCTTTTGTTAAAAATGCGTCGAGCAATTATGCAAAAATAGTTGATAGGGAAGATGTCAAAAAAAGTGATTAGCACTCTTCTCCTTATTGTCAACTAAAACCATATTGTCATCTAAAACCATCTTATTTGCATTTTTTCACAAGGGTTAAAGTGTTTAACCCTTTTTTGATATATTCAATAAGCTTTTTCCCTATGAAACACAGATAGACATAATCTGATAATAAATAGCTAAACATCTTCTAATGACCCAATAACAATTAATTTAATGATATCTAAAAGAGTTTAAAAATGACTGACTTAAATACTTCTCGAAATTCTTCAAATCAATTTACGAGTACGCAAAGCTATATTGCGACTGAGGACCTTCAGCTGGCGGTTAACGCGGCAATTACTTTACAAAAGCCTCTGCTGATTAAAGGAGAGCCTGGTACTGGTAAGACTTTACTAGCAGAAGAGGTGGCGCAAAGTTTGGGCATGCCGCTCATCACTTGGCACATTAAATCAACGACTAAAGCCGAGCAGGGTTTATATGAATATGATGCGGTGTCACGCCTACGCGATTCTCAGTTAGGTGATGACAAAGTATATGATATTAATAATTACATTAAGCCGGGTAAACTTTGGGAAGCTTTTACCTCTGATCAGCGAAGTGTGCTGTTGATTGATGAAGTAGATAAAGCAGATATTGAGTTTCCGAATGACTTATTACATGAACTCGACAAAATGTCATTTTATGTCTATGAGACGGGAGAGACTATTACAGCAGACAAACGCCCAGTGGTCATTATCACTTCAAATAATGAAAAAGAGCTGCCAGATGCTTTTTTGCGTCGCTGTTTCTTCCACTATATTGATTTCCCTGATGAGAGTACTATGCGCCAGATAGTCGATGTGCATTTTCCGAATATTCAAGAGAAACTAGTCAATGATGCTCTAAATATATTTTATAAATTACGCAATATTCAAGGTTTAAAAAAACCACCCTCAACGTCTGAGTTAGTGGACTGGTTAACCCTTTTACTTGCGGATGATATGGCACAACAAGAGCTTGAGGAAAACCTTCGTGGCGAGAAGTCAATACCGCCACTTTATGGTGCTTTACTTAAGAACGAAGCGGACATTACGCTGTTACAGCGTTTTGCAAATATGATGAGCCGTTAAATAGCAAATAAATATTGTATTTATATACTGTGAGTAGTTATTTAGAAAGTTATTAAGAAAACATTTTTATTAACCATTGGTAAATGTCGAGATTATCATTAGGTGTCGTAACATCAAAGGGCAAGGCTGATATGTTTGTAAAATTGTTTTACACCTTGAGGGCTTATGGAGTGCCAGTAAGCACTCGTGAGTTGCTAGATTTAAATGCCGCTCTAGATAAGGGGTTAATGCGTCAGCCACATCCTGAGTTATCAAAAGATGACCCTGATGTTCTTAATGAGAATGATGTATGGACGTTTGCCAGTCGTGACGATATGTATCGGTTGATTAAGCTGTGTATGGTCAAAGATGAGCGCCATTTTGATAAATTTGACCGTGCTATGGCCGATTACTTTGATGGTGTGGATAGCTTAGATATTGACGAACTAATGGCTAAGCTTACCGATGTGCCAAAAGAATGGCTCGATTTAAAGCTTGATCCTAAGAATTTAACCGAAGAACAGCGTCGGCTGCTAAAAAAATATGGCTCATTAGAAGAGCTAATGAAGGCTCTTGAGGAACGCTTAAAAGAACAAAAAAAACGACATCAAGGGGGGAGTAAGTGGGTTGGCACTGGAGGAAGCTCACCGTTTGGGGCATATGGTGATCATCCCGAAGGGGTACGAGTTGGCGGTGAATCCCGCAAACGCAGTGCAGTCAAAGTATGGGAGCAGCGTAAGTATCGAGATTTAGATGATGATAAGCAGTTGGGTACCCGCCAATTGCAAATGGCACTACGTAATTTACGTCAGTTTGCACGTACGGGAAGTGCTGACGAGCTTGATATTAAAGAAACCATTAAGCGTACTGCCAAAAAAGGCGTGCTCGATATTCATATGCAGCCAGAACGACGTAACCGAGTTAAGGTGCTGATGTTATTTGATGTTGGGGGTAGTATGGATGCGCATATTGAAGCTTTAGAAAAACTGTTCTCGGCCGCAAAAAATGAATTTAAAACTTTAGAGTTCTTCTACTTCCATAACTGTTTATATGATTATGTATGGAAAAATAATCAACGTCGTCATGCTGAACGCACCCCAACTATGGAGCTACTACAGAAATACGGTAGAGAATATAGAGTCATCTTTGTCGGTGATGCCTCAATGTCGCCTTATGAGCTATTTTCGGTAGGCGGTAGTGTTGAGTATATGAATTCAGAACCTGGAATCATTTGGTTAAAGCGGGTTGTTGAGCACTTTGATAAAGTGGCCTGGCTAAATCCTGAGGACAAAGCCTATTGGCATTATACGCATACCATTGGCGAGATTGACAAGTTGATGGAGGGTCATATGTATCCGATGACGCTGCATGGGGTAGAAGAGATGACAGGTTATTTGGCAAGGTAGTAACGGCTTAAAGTCTTGTCTATTCTCTTTAAAAATATGCATTTATTAAATATATCGGCCACTTTACCCATTATAAATAAGACATAAGTTATTAGTAACACCAACTTATCAGTGAAATTGAGTAAGGAATTAAAGTTGGAGAAATCTAAAAGGATTCAAGGCGTGCAGTATATGTCGTCTTTTTTTGTTATCTCATTAATATTAGTAGGGGCACTGACAGGCTGCTCACAAGAGAATGGTTCTCAGACTCAAAAAACTGAGGAATCGTTATTTAAAAATGAAGTAGGTTACCAGATTAATAGCCTAAAGATCGGTATGTGTTTTGATGATCCAAGTGAAGAAGATACAGTTACTGATGCGCAGAAAAATATTGCCGCCAATAACTTTCCTATCCTTGAATGTAATGCCCCACATGATAATGAGGTGTACTATATTTATAACTTGCCAGAAGCAGAGGACTATAACGAAACTGAGGCGCTAATTGAGCGTATGCTCGATGTGTGTGAAGATAAGTTTAAAGGCTATATTGGTAAATCCTATCAAAAGTCGTATTACGAGATGTCAGTATTAACACCAACGATAAAAAGCTGGCAAGATGGTGATAGAGAAGCGATTTGCTATGCTTTTCATCCCGAGGATAAGAAACTTCATAACTCTTTAAAAGATATCAACGAGTAAGTATAGACTTTCTCAAGATTGTTTAAACATTAATAATCCCCAAATAGTGTCAAAGAGGTTGTAGAAGGGCCTCTTATCAAAGTAGGGTCGAACTTAGATTAGCCGTTTAAATTAGACAGCCGATATTATGTCTATTACGAGGCTCTATTCCAATTGACCTTAATTAACAGTTTTCATTCCTTTTATTTTTTTAGGAAAAAATATGCTAAATACCCCTTATTATCAAATTGATATTACTGATTTAAAGCAAAACTTAGCAATCGTTAAACGTCTTTGCGACCTCTCTGGCGCCAAAGCGTTATTAGCGCTGAAATGTTTTGCCACTTGGGGTGTATTTGATGAGATGAAGCGCTACTTGCATGGCACAACCTCATCATCTCTAAATGAAGTGCGATTAGGTAAAGAAGAGTTTGGTAACGCTGTTCATGAAGATGGCAGTGTTGAGAAAAAAGAGACTCATGCATACAGTGTTGCCTATAGTGCCGATGAAATTGATGAGGTGTTAACCTACGCGGATAAAATTATTTTCAACTCTTTTAATCAGCTCCATGCCTTTAAAGATAAAGCTAAAGCTCAGGGCGTCCCTGTAGGTCTGCGCATTAACCCTAAAACAAGCAATTCGTCATTTATAATTGCAGATCCTGCTCGGCCTTTTAGTCGTTTAGGTGAGCATGATATCGATAAAATTAAACCTGTAGTTCCCGAGATTACTGGTGTCATGATTCATAATAACTGTGAAAATGAAAGTTTTGAAGCGTTTAATACGAGCCTTGATGATATTGAAAACAAGTTCGGTGCTTTCTTCCACGAGCTGCAATGGGTCAGCTTAGGTGGGGGCATACACTTTATCGCGCCTGACTATCCGTTAGAAAAGTTGGCTGATAGGCTGAAAAGCTTTAGCGAGAAATACGGTGTGCAAGTGTATTTAGAGCCAGGTGAAGCCTGTATTCACAATGCTGCCAAGCTGGTTACCACTGTCGTAGATACCCTGCATAATGGTAAGCCACTTGCAGTCGTTGATGCGTCTATTGAAGCGCATATGCTTGATTTATTAATTTATCGTGAGACTGCACCTTTAGTTGAGGTCAATGAACAGGCTTGTGATATTGCTTCAACAGAGACAGATTCTAGTACCATTATATATGGTAAGTCTTGCTTGGCCGGCGATATATTTGGCGAATATGCGTTAGATACGCCATTAAGCATCGGTGACACCGTTGCATTCGGTAATGCGGCAGGTTACACCATGGTAAAAAAGAATTGGTTTAATGGCGTGGCAATGCCTTCTATTGTAATCTGCGATGAGCAAGGTAATCTTAAAGTACAAAAAACCTTTGGCTATGATGACTTTAAAGCCAGTCTGTCTTAACAGAACGGATAAAGTAAAGTACCCGTTTATTGTTTAATACACTTTAAACAACAAAAACTATTAGGATTGACTCACACAAAGCTTACTATAAATGTCATGATAGATACCAGATTGGTTAAAAATTGAATATTAGCTAATTTGCAGTCGCATTATTGTGTATTTGACATTATAATGCTGCGTTTTTAAATTTCGGGTGCGTGGGTTTTCCTATTTCTTCCTTTTTAATTCACGCACATCATTCACGGCGTCAACTCGTACCCTTTATATTAACCGACTAAGGCATGTTGACCCACTAAGGAGGATTTCCAGATTGACTTCCAATACAACCAAAACCCCCAAGCGTAATGTACTCATAATCGGTGCTGGCGGAGTGGCTCAAGTCGTTGCGCACAAATGTGCTATGCATAATGATGTACTAGGTGAGTTGCATATTGCCTCACGCACCAAATCAAAATGCGATGAAATTGCAGCCAGCGTGATAGAGAAGGGTAGTTTCAAACAAGAATCTATCTTACATACTCACGAAGTGGATGCCATGGATTCAGACGCTGTTGCCACCTTAATAAAGGACACTGGCGCACAAATCGTGATTAATGTGGGTTCCGCCTTTATTAATATGACAGTGCTTGAAGCCTGTATCAATACTGGTGCTGCCTATATCGATACCGCCATTCATGAAGACCCTCGCAAAATATGCGAGACACCGCCATGGTATGGTAACTACGAATGGAAACGCAAAGAGCGTTGTGCCGAAAACAACATCACCGCCATTCTTGGCGCAGGCTTTGATCCCGGTGTGGTTAATGCCTATGCGCGAGTCGGCTATGACATGATGGACAAAGGCTCAGTAACTGATATCGATATTATTGACATTAACGCTGGCAGTCATGGCAAATACTTCGCCACTAACTTTGACCCAGAGATTAACTTCCGTGAATTTACCGGAACCGTATACTCTTGGCAAAACAGCCAGTGGCAATCCAACAAAATGTTTGAAGTAAAGCGCACCGACGATTTACCCGTGGTGGGCGAGCAAAACAGCTATCTTAGTGGCCATGACGAAATTCACTCATTATCCGCTAACCTTGACGTACCTAACATACGTTTTTGGATGGGTTTCGGCGAGCATTACATCAATGTATTTACGGTATTACAAAACCTTGGCTTGTTATCTGAACAACCTGTCATGACTGCTGAAGGTCAAGAAGTCGTACCGCTGAAAGTTGTCAAAGCAGTATTACCTGACCCAAGCTCCTTGGCACCAGACTACACAGGCAAGACCTGCATTGGCGATAAAGTCAAAGGTAAGATTAACGGAGTCGATAGTGAAGTCTTTATCTACAATGTCTCTGACCACAAGGACGCATACAACGAAGTAGGTAGCCAAGGTATTTCTTACACTGCTGGCGTGCCCCCTGTTGCTGCCGCCATGCTTATCGCGACTGGCGAGTGGGATATCGGTCATATGGCAAATGTTGAAGAGCTGGACGTCAAACCTTTCATTAACGTATTAAACGATATTGGCCTGCCAACCCGTATTCAAGATGATAAAGGGGATAGAGCGTTACAGTTCGAACTATAAAATTTATTTTTATCAGTAACAAGTAAGCCTAACTGAATTAAACTGCACCCCATAAGTTGGACACAACTTATGGGGTGCAGCTCATTATTGAAGGGGTTATTTGACTATAAAATTTACTCAACAATAGGCTTTTGCGTATTAGGCGTATATCAAGTAGTGAGAGTTAACTCAAAATTAAACTGTCATCTTCAACTTTTTCGCCTCGGGTTTGCTCAAACATGTCCAGTAAATCGTGCACGGTCATACCTTCACGCTCATTCCCAGCCACATCTAAGACCACTTGTCCTTGATGTAGCATCACTGTGCGGTCGCCATGGGTTAAAGCCTGTTGCATCGAATGCGTTACCATCATAGTGGTCAAATTATTATCAGTGACAATCTTGTCAGTAAGCTCTAACACGAAAGCGGCAGTCTTAGGATCGAGAGCAGCCGTATGCTCATCCAGTAATAAAATTTTTGAGGGTTGTAGCGATGCCATAAGTAAGCTTACCGCTTGGCGCTGACCCCCTGAAAGCAATCCCATTCTATCCGACAAACGGTTTTCTAAGCCCAGCTTTAGGATAGATAACTTTTCACGGAATAACTCACGGTTATTATTGTTAAGGGCGAATTGCAAGCCACGTTTTCCGCCACGTTTATAAGCCAACGCTAGATTTTCTTCAATGGTTAAAGCTTCACATGTGCCTGCCATAGGGTCTTGGAAAACTCGGGCCACCCAGTGTGCTCTTTGGTGAGCCGTTTTTCTAGTGACATCAAGACCGTTCAGCAATATAGAGCCACTGTCTACACGTGTTGTACCGCTAACTGCGTTCAAAAACGTTGATTTACCTGCACCATTCGTCCCAATAACTGTGACAAACTCACCTTCGGCGATATTCAAGCTGATGCCACGAAGGGCAGGGTTTTCGATTGGTGTACCTGGGTTGAATGTTAACCTAAGATCATTGGCTTCCATCATAGGACGCTATCCTTTTAATTTAGAGGCTTTTTTAGTAATGTTGCTAACCACTTGGTACTAATAACAATAATATTAAAATATAAACTCTGAATTTAATGTGTGGTTATTGGTGTATAGTCAAAGTATTCATAATACGATTAATCGGTTTGGTTAAATTACGTGCGTTTACCACGCATTAACTTTGACTTAATTGAGGGTAATTGCAGGGCAATAACAACCAATAGGGCAGTGATTAAATTTAAATCTTGTGACCCAAAACCAATGCTACGCAGTAAATCACTAGACAAAGCTACCTGAATAAATAACTTATAAATAACTGCCCCTAAAATAACCGCAAAAGTAATTAACCAAATGCGCTTTGCAGGAATAATAGTTTCCCCAATAATTACCGCTGCTAAACCAATAACAATCGTACCGATTCCAATAGAGATATCTGCTCCGCCTTGAGTTTGTACAAACAAAGCACCACCTAGAGCAATGAGGGCGTTAGATATTGCCATACCGACAACCGTCATGACCGAGGTATTAATACCTTGTGCTTGTGCCATGCGCAGGTTAGATCCTGTAGCGCGCATTGATAACCCAGACTCAGTACTAAAGAACCAATCTAAGAATAACTTGGCTACTATAACCACCCCACCGATAATTACGCAGCGCACCCAATAGCCATTTTCATTGGTAACAAAGGGACTGAAGACAGTTTCCTCTCCTAGCAATGGCAAGTTTGGCGCACCCATGATACGTAAGTTAACTGAGTACAGGGCAACCATCACTAAAATACTAGCAAGCAGCTGCAAAATGCCAAGTTTCACATGTAGCCAAGCCGTTACTATACCAGCAAGCGCACCAGCAATCATACCCAAGCCGCAGGCAATCCATGGGTCAATACCCGAGACAATAGAAATACCGGCAACAGCTCCCCCTAACGGAAAGCTACCATCCGCAGTAAGGTCAGGGAAATCAAGAGTACGAAACGAAATGAGTACGCCAAGGGCTATTAAGGCGTAGATAAGACCACTTTCGAGAGCCCCAAAAAAAGCAATGAGAGACATAATATATAATGACACCGCTTAGGGTTTAACCAGTTGTCTAATAGAGTTGTATAATAAATTTACTGACTGGCATAGAAGCTGGTTAAAGTAGATTTAACAGATTAAATGATCTGCGCTTAAAATAAACCAATGAATATTATCGCAACGAAATTTTTCAATTGTCGTCATAGTAATCATGAACCTATACCAAAGATTAGCTATTAAGTCTAAATAACTATAAGTCTAAATAACTATAAGTCTAAATAACTACGCTATTAAACAATAGGTATCATATTGGTTTAAGGTGTTGAGCTTAAGAATATCCAGTAATTCATATATTTCTCGAAATATTGCTAAACCTAAAGATTTACCTAAGGCATATATAAAATTACAAAATAAATATTTTACAGATAAAAGAAGATTTAATAAACAATTAAAGCATATGATGAGGCCTTTGTACTTTTATATAAATGAGGACTCATCTGATATCTATAAAAACATTAGGCTATTCAATAATCTTGTCGGCTCTATCAATGACTGACTGTGGTAATTTAAACCCTTGTTCAGCAGCATGATTAGGGCTTACAAATAAACTTAAGTTTTCAGGAATGTAAGTAGGAATACTACCTGGACTTTCCCCATTTAAGATACGGCTGACAATCTTGCCTGTCTCACGTCCTAAATCGACATAGTTAACACCTAATGCAGCGGCAGCACCACGCGATACAGAATCAGTATCTTGTGCAATGATGGGTATTTTACTTTCGGTGGCGACTTGCGAAAGCGACTCAAAAGCAGAAACCACACCATTGTCATTAGACACATAAATCATATCCACTTTATCAGCTAAGCTAAGAGCAGCTTGATGAATCTCATTACTGCGCTGTGCAGGAGCGTCATGGATAGTGATGCCCATCGGCTCTAAGCGCTCTTTTAAGTTTTTGAGGATAACAGTTGAATTAACTTCACCTGGGCTATATACATACCCTATATCTTTCAAACTAGGAATAATCTCTTTCATAAGCGCAATTTGTGGCTCATAGGGCATCGCATTTGTTGCGCCAGTAACATTGGTCCCTGAGGCTTCTAAGCTCGGGACAAGTTTAGCGGTAACAGGGTCAGTTACGGCACTAAATACAATAGGAATAGTATTGGTTGCCGAGGCCATTGATTGAGCGGAAGGGGTGGAAATGGCAACAATCACATCTGGTGCTTCGCCAATATATTGTTTTGAAATCTGACCAGCAGTAGCTGGGCTACCTTGTGCACTTTGAAACCTTATTTCTAGGTTTTCTCCTTCTACAAATCCTTGATCTTTAAGCTCTGCTATGACACCTTCACGAACGGCATCAAGAGCGGGGTGTTCAACGATAGCAGTGATGGCCACCTCTTTGATATCGGCATCTTCACTCACTGATGTTTTGGTATCTGTTTTGGCTTCAGTAGAGTCTGTGGAGGGTTGCTGATTACATCCAGCTAACATGGCAGTTAATAATCCACCGCACATTAAGGTTTTAACAAATCCATTTGTCATAATCATTAATATAATCCTAAAAAAATATAATCCTAAAAAATTCAATAAATATTTTAGGAAGTATATGACATCTATCAAATACTTCCAAATAAAAAAAGCCTAGGTCATTTTGTAAGTGCATATCGTACTTAGCGATTAGAAAAATCAGCATTACTCGAGGCTTAATTGAATAATGACTGAAAGACGCGTTCTTATTCGATGACTTCTTTAGCGTTGTCTATAAGGTCTTTTGGCAATTCTATACCGACTTCATTTGCATTGGCTTTACTAACATATAAATCCAATGACTTTGCCGTATAAACTGGAATATCTCCCGCTTTCTCGCCATTTAAAATACGGCTAACAATGGCACCAGTTTCACGACCAAGGTCATGATAGTTGACACCCAATGCAGCAATAGCACCACGCTCAACGGAACCTGTGTCAGAAGCAATCAAAGGTATCTTACTTTCGCGGGCCACTTGATAGAGTGACTCATACGCAGAAACTACGTTGTTGTCTGTAGAGGTGTAAATGACATCTACTTTATCAGCGATACTACGTGCTGCCATAGCGATGTCATTACTTTTTTGAGCGGGGGCTGAATGAATGGTAATACCCATTGGGGTCAGCTTTTGAGTGAGGTTTTTGAGTACTATGGTCGAGTTGACTTCACCTGGGCTATAAACATAACCGACATTTTTTAAGTCTGGAATAATTTGTTTCATCAAATCAATTTGTGGTTCGTATGGTAGGGCATCAGATGCGCCAGTGACGTTTGTACCAGACCCCTCTAAACTGTTTACGAGTTTGGCTTCAATAGGATCGGTTACGGCAGAAAATACTAATGGAATAGAGGTGGTAGAGGCTGCAACTGACTGAGCAGAAGGCGTTGCAATAGCCACAATAACATCTGGTTCATCACCAACAAATTGTTTGGCAATCTGACCAGCAGTCGCAGTATTGCCTTGAGCACTTTGGAAATTAACCTTTAAGTTCTTACCTTCTATATAACCGTCTTCGGCCAATTTTTCAATAACACCTTCACGCACTGCATCTAAGGCAGGGTGTTCAACAATCGCGGTAATTGCTACTTCTTTAGCGTCAGTATCAGCAACGACGGTAGTGTCTGCATTTGAAGTTGTATCATTCGATTGTTCAGTATTATTTGCTGGCTGATTGCATCCCGCTAAAATTGCGGTAGCAACACCGCCCCACATAAGGGTTTTGACAAAGCGATTTGGATTGAACATGGGTTGATCTCCTAAGTAAATAGCCAATAATTTAGAATATAAATTATTGGCGTTTGTATAAATTTGAAGTCATCCTGACCTCAAAAAAGTTGCTAATTAAAGAATATCAGATTTTTAATAAATTGGTAGTTTATTTATCATCAACATTAATCGCTTCTTTAAATAACGACTCGTCAAGCTGGATTCCTTGTTCGGCTGCATGTTTGGGACTAATATAAAGTGTTAACTTATTCATAACTGCTGGTTTAATCTCAGATGTCGCTTCGCCGTTTAATACACGATATACCATATTACCTGTCACTCTACCAAAGTCATAGTCATTAACACCAAGGGCAGCTGTAGCACCTCGCCTAACACTAAATTCATCTGATGTAATAATCGGTATATCTAGCTCATTAGCGGCAGAAGCCATAGACTCAAAAGCGGATATAACATTGTTGTCAAGTGAGGTGTATATTACGTCTGCACGCCCATCTAAACTGCGGGTTGCCATGGCAACATCAGTAGGACGGTTGGCAGCAACGTCAAGAATTTTGAGTCCACGTGCAGGTGCTGCTTCTTGTAGTTGCTTTAACACAGCAACTGAGTTTGCTTCCCCAGGGCTATATACATAGCCAATAGTCTTGGCGTCTGGTACTATTTTTTGAACCAGATCTAAAGGTGGATCTATGGGAAACTGACTCGATAGACCTGTCACATTCGGTTGAATCGGCACATTGTTTTTATCAATTAGCTTAGCTGCTACGGGGTCAGAAATAGCGGTGTAAATCACAGGTATTGTGGTTGTCGATGCAACAACAGACTGTGCTGAGGGCGTTGATATTGCCACTATAGCATCGGGCACATCGCCCGCAAATTGTTTGGCGATTTGTCCAGCAGTTGCGGTATTACCTTGTGCACTTTGGAAGTTAACCTTTAAGTTTTTACCTTCAGCGTATCCCTTATCTGCAAGTTCTTCAATAATGCCGCGGCGTATTTCATCTAATGATGGGTGTTCAACAATTTGAGTAATGGCAACGGTCTTTGATTTTTGACTATTATTTACACTTGCTGCAGATACTTCAGCCGCTGTATTTTCTGCTTTGTCTGAACACCCAGTGAGTCCGGCCACCCCTAATCCCATGCTAATCGCTAAGAGACTTTGACAGATTTTTTTAAAGGAGGGTTTTTTAGTCTCGGAGCCGAGTTTTGATAGGTTAGGTGTTGTGAACAGGGATTGGCTGGAATTTAATAGCATATAAAACTCACTAAATTATTTAAAGTTTAAAGGTTTGAATTTTCAAATTTTAGAAAGAGATAGAGTTAAGATCTAATGATAGTGGCATATAATCATGTACTAGTATAGTAGAACATAAGTTTGAATATTTTACAATAAAAAATCGGTGTTTATTTTTTAAACACCGATTGAATGTAAAGGATCTAATCTAAATAGGCCAGCTCTTAAAAACGCCTGTGCAATATGTGATCTGTGAGTTAAGCGAGCTTATCACCTACTTGACACGCCTCAGGTAGAGTGATGACCACTAAGCCAGTTTTAGGGTCGCCAGACGATAAAATCATACCTTCTGATATCCCAAATTTCATTTTGCGAGGCGCAAGATTCGTCACACAAATTACTTTTTTATCAGTCAACTGCTCAGGCTCATAAAACTGACGAATGCCACTAAACACATTGATTGGCTTATCTCTACCAATATCTAACGTAAATTGTAGCAATTTGTCTGCGCCTTCAACATAGTTACACTCAAGCACTTGCGCCACGGTCATCTCAACTTTCATAAAGTCATTGAAGTCGAGGAATTCCCCTTCAGTTGAAGCTGCATTGACTTTAGATTTAGCACTGTTGTTCGACTGAGCACTGCTATCAGACTTAACAGTATTTTGAGGATCAATAGCTGCCAAGTCCTGCTTTGATTCTTCAACCATAGCATCAATTTGTGCTTGCTCAATACGTTGCATAAGAGGTTTGAACTTATTAATTTTGTGGCCTAACAATAGCTCATTACGGCTTTCGAAGCTTAAGTCCTCGATATTTAAGAAAGCTTTGGCGTTATTCGTAAGCTCTGGCAAAACAGGCGCTAAGTAAACCATTAACTGGCGGAATACATTTATCGCCACTGAGCAGACGTCTTGAACCTCTTGCTCTTTACCTTCTTCTTTTGCCATTGCCCAAGGTTTTTTGCTATCAATGTATTCGTTTGCCTTATCCGCACACTGCATAATTAGGCGCATGGCACGGCTGAATTCTCTATTTTCATAAGCAGTGGCAATCTCTTCACCTGTGCGCATGACATCATTTAATAGCTCAGGCTCAGGACAGGTTTTAGACAACATGCCGTCATACTTTTTGACAATAAAACCTGCACTTCGGCTAGCGATATTGACCACTTTACCAACCATGTCGGAATTAACTTTTTGCATAAAATCAGCAAAATCTAGGTTCATGTCTTCTACTTTATCCGATAGCTTTGTCGCGAAGTAATAGCGCAAGTACTCAGGGTGGAGATGTTTAGCAAAGGTTTCAGCTTGAATAAAGGTGCCGCGTGACTTACTCATTTTTTCGCCGTTGACCATGAGGAAACCGTGTGCAAATACGCCTGTTGGGGTGCGGTATTCAGCACCTGCTAACATAGCTGGCCAAAATAAAGCATGGAAGTAGACAATGTCCTTACCAATAAAATGGTAAAGCTCAGTCTTATGCTGATTTTCTGCTAACCAATAATCATCAAAGTCGAGTTCTGGGTATAGTGGGTCTGTAGAACCCCGACGCTGTTTGCAAAGATTTTTGAAGCTAGCCATATAACCGATAGGTGCATCTAGCCAGACATAAAAATATTTATCAGGTTCATCGTCTGGCGTATCAGGAATTTTAAAACCGAAATAGGGCCCATCTCGTGAAATGTCCCAGCTTGCTAAGCCCGCTTCAAACCATTCTTGCAGTTTGTTTGATACCGAGGATTGAAGTCGACCTTCGTCTTTGGTCCATTGTTGTAAGAAGGTTTCAAACTCTGGCAAGTTGAAGAAATAGTGTTTAGATATCTTTAAGACTGGGGTAGCACCAGATAAGGTAGAGTACGGATTTTTAAGTTCAGTGGCATTGTAAGTCGTGCCACAAACTTCACAGTTATCACCATATTGGTCTTTGGCACTACATTTAGGACATTCACCTTTGACAAAACGATCGGCTAAGAATAACCCTTTTTCTGGGTCAAATAGTTGTTCAACATCTTTGGTTGAGATGTGACCTTCGCCATTTAAACGGCGATAAATTAATTCAGAGAACTCTTTGTTTTCATCCGAATGCGTCGTGTGGTAATTATCGTATTCAATTAAAAACTTAGCGAAGTCAGATTCATGCGAGTTTTTAACTTCTGCTATGAGCTGTTCAGGAGTAATCCCTTTTTCTTCAGCTTTAAGCATTATACTTGTCCCATGCGCGTCATCCGCACAAACATAAGTTACCTGATGGCCCTGTGCTTTCATTGCTCTGACCCAAATATCAGTTTGAATATGTTCTAGAAGATGACCTAAGTGGATATTGCCATTGGCATAGGGAAGGGCACTGGTAACAAGAATATGACGCACAAAACCACCTATAAAGTTTATTGATTTTAGAAAGACTGTTAAGAGAATTGTCTGAGTTTATAATGTGCGACTATGATACCGCAAAAGGCATAAAAATGGGAATTTACCTACCGATGTTTAATAGGATATATCACTATAGAGTTTTAGCGATTTAAACAGTGCTGCGATTAATTAAGATATTTAAACAAGTTGAAAAAGTTGTAATCATTGTCAGCTTGTTTAATTAATGGCTTGCAGATTAAAGACATTTATAACTAACAACCAAGCTTAATATGACCCTACTATTCTAAAATTTACTTTTTTAAGCTACCATAAGGGCTTTGTTCTTATAACTTAATGTAACGCTGGATCAAACAATAAGTTCAACATGGAGGTTTCTTATGTTTCAGATAATCACTAATGCCAGTGTACAATTGGTTAACCGGTACCTTCCTTCACCCTTTGTATTTTCTATTTTCTTAACTTTAATTGCTTTTATTGCTGGTATCACGTTAACTGGGCAAGACCTATTGACTATGGCAGGCCATTGGGGAGATGGTCTGTGGTCATTACATGGTTTTGCAATGCAAATGGCCTTAATTTTAGTAACGGGTTACGCGTTTGCCAATGCCCCTATTATTCAACGATTCTTAGACCGTATTGCTGGGCAAGTTACGTCGCCCTCAACGGCAATCGTCATTTCAACGCTCGTGGGTCTTGCAGGCTCATGGATTAACTGGGGTTTTGGGCTAGTAGTTGGGGCGATTTTTGCTAAGTCATTGGCCAGAAAAGTGCCGAATGTCGATTATCCACTATTGGTTGCCGCCGCATATTCTGGTTTTTTGATTTGGCATGGCGGCTTCTCTGGCTCTATACCTTTGACATTGAGCTCAGGTGGCGAAAACTTACAAACATTGTCAGGCGGTATATTGACGGAGGCGGTGCCTTTATCGCAAACGATATTTGCCTCATACAATTTAATTATACTTGCTGCTTTAATCATTGTTCTGCCGCTGCTAAATCGATTCATGCATCCCAAAAACCCTACTACGGTTGATCCTGCTTTAATAAAAGTTAAAGCATATATCCCCCCTGAAAAGATTACTCTGGCACAAAAGATTGATGACAGTCGTATCATTGCGCTTTTTTTGTTGGCCATGGGAGTGCTGTATTACATCAATTACTTCGCAAATAACGGATTTAACTTAGGCTTAAATATCGTTATCGGACTATTTTTATTTATTGGATTATTAGCGCATGGCACATTGGAGCGTTATTATCGTGCCGTGAAATCGGGAATAGGTGGCATCGCAGGGATTGTATTACTGTTTCCATTTTATAGCGGTATTATGGGGATTATGACGGGCGCTAATGCAGAAGGGGTGTCGATTAGTACTCTAGTTACTGAGTTTTTTGTCAATAATGCCACCGCCGATAGCTTTCCTATATTTGCATTTTTGAGTGCAGGCTTGGTTAATATTTTCGTCCCATCGGGTGGGGGACAGTTCGCAGTTCAAGGTCCAGTCATGATTCCAGCTGGGGTAGCTCTAAATGTTAGCCCAAGTGTCACGGCAATGGCTATTTCATGGGGAGATGCGTGGACTAATATGATTCAACCGTTTTGGGCACTGCCATTATTAGGTATTGCGGGTCTAGATGCTCGGGCTATTATGGGATATTGTCTGATTGTACTGGCTGTCTCAGGTGTGATCATTGCGGGTGCTTTTTGGTTATTGGTGTAGTGTAATTACTCTCATAATAATCTATGATAGATATATTGTAGATTATTTAGAACGTTATGACATGAATATATGACTGCTGACACTATATTATGTCAATAACGCATTCAAGTTTAATAATGTATGTTGATTCAACCAAGGAGAGAAAAATGAGTCAATCAAAAGTATATGATAGCGCCGAATCAGCGCTGAAAGACATCATCCAGGATGGACAAACTTTGGCTATCGGTGGATTTGGCCTATGTGGTATTCCTGAAGCCCTCATCTTTGCCCTTAGAGACACTGGGGCAAAAGATCTGACCTGTATTAGTAATAATGCTGGCGTAGATGATTTTGGTCTTGGGCTACTGTTGCAAACCCGTCAAATTAAAAAAATGATTTCATCTTATGTTGGCGAAAATAAAGAGTTCGAACGCCAGTTTTTAGGTGGGGAACTTGAAGTGGAGCTTACTCCGCAAGGTACATTGGCAGAAAAACTGCGTGCGGGTGGTGCGGGTATTCCAGCATTTTATACGGCAACTGGTGTGGGCACGCAGGTCGCTGAAGGTAAAGAAACCCGTGATTTTGAGGGGCGTACTTATGTACTGGAACATTCACTTACTGCTGATGTCGCTCTTGTTAAAGCGCAAAAAGCGGATAAAGCCGGCAACTTGATTTTTAATAAAACGGCGCGAAATTTTAACCCAGACTGTGCCATGGCCGGCAAGATTACGGTAGCAGAAGTGGAAGAAATAGTGGAAATCGGCGAGCTTGATGCCGATGAGATTCATTTGCCGGGTATCTTTGTTCAACGGGTTATTTTAAATAGTCATCCTGAAAAGCGTATTGAAAAAATTACGACAAAGCAATAGTGATAATAGAAGAATAACAATATCGTCTTAAGAGGTTTAAATACATAGCGTTTTAAATATTTAGGAAGGAGTAACATTATGGCATGGACAAGAGAACAAATGGCACAGCGCGCTGCCAAAGAGCTGCAAGATGGGTTTTATGTCAACTTAGGTATTGGTCTGCCCACTATGGTCGCCAACTATATACCTGAGGGCATCGATGTTTGGTTACAGTCAGAAAATGGTTTGTTGGGTATTGGGGAGTTTCCAAGCAAAGAGAACGTAGATCCAGATTTGATTAATGCGGGCAAACAGACGGTTACCTCCAAGCTAGGCGCTAGCTTTTTTGGCAGTTCGGACTCATTTGCTATGATCAGAGGCGGCCATGTGAATTTGGCTATACTTGGTGCAATGGAGGTTTCAGAAAAAGGCGATTTAGCCAACTGGATGATTCCGGGAAAGATGGTCAAAGGTATGGGCGGCGCTATGGATTTAGTAGCTGGCGTGCAGCGTGTGATTGTATTGATGGAGCAAATCAATAAACATGGCGACCCTAAAATATTGGCTGAATGTCAGTTGCCATTAACAGGTAAGCAAGTAGTCGATCGTATTATTACAGAATTGGCGGTATTAGATATAACCAGCAATGGCTTAAAGCTTGTTGAGCTGGCAGAGGGTGTGAGTTTTGAAGAGCTGCAAAAACATACACCAGTGACTATTATCCAATAGTTCAACCCCATTATCTTTGAGTGTAAAGATCAAAACTTGAGTGTTTTTGGTAGCTAGGCGATGGTTCCTGTAATGCAAAATAGCTACTATGTATATGTATGAGCTACTATATATAAATAGCTATAGCTAATTCAATGTTATGATTGCTAAATGAGCCGACAAGTATGCTTAAAATAAACTTGTCCTGTGCTTGACTCCAGTAAAACACTCTCGACAATTTTTGGGCGGTTCACGGTTGGTTAAGGATGATTGGGGCATTATTTTTATCTCTATGCTTGATAGGTTTTATAAGCTTACCACAAAGTATTTATTATACGGTTAGTCCTCGCTTTCATCCGACCAATTTTGGCTCAACTCACTTACCAAGCGACTATCATCGCATTTAAAATCGATATAGGGATAGGTATTGGCAGGCAATAGCCAATCCTGCCCTGTGAGCGGACATTTTTGTGCCATATCTTCTGCCTGTGTCCAATTACGGTAATTCATCAAAAAATAATAGGTGGGTACACCTGTGCTTTGTTCAATGATACGGCACAATTCTCGACCTATTTTGCTATGTTCAGAATTAAGATTTTGCATTTGTTCTAAGGCAAAGGCTTCACTTACTGGTTGAGAACCAAGCCACAAACGGTATAACGCTTCAGCCTGACGATACCATGACCACACATTATCATAACAAGGGTAATCAGGGTGGATATATGGGATTTTATATAGAGGAATGTCTTGTAAGGTTACCCCATCTAGTAAAGGCGAACTCCAGCCCCAACGCAACATATAAAATTCAGATTGCGTTGGTACGGCATAACGGGGAAGTGGATATTCATGGTCTTCTCCGATATACAAGGTTTGAATGGGTTTACCTGCTAACCGTTCGATTCTATCGTGCATTTCTTGGGCATAGCTGTTCATATTTTTACGGTCAAGGGCATCCATTTCAGGACACACCACCGTCACACGGGTAATATCATTTTGGGCAACAGGTAAATGATGGTTGCGAGGTAATATTTGTCCATTGTTTTCTAAATTTCCTAAATAACAAAATACATCATGGTCGTGGCTGTCATCATCTTCAGCGATACCTGTATATTGGGGTATGATAATATCAAAGGCATGCATTTTTATATCTCATGATTATTTTATATTAAAGATAGCTGGGGATGTTGCTGTTGAAATTGGGTAAGGTGCTACCTAATGATGGCAACCATCTGCGGCATCACGTCCAAGGCTTGGTGTATGCTGAAAAACCGGAGATAAATCTGACCCCCGCCGTCAATGCTGTACACTCAAAGTTAGGATATTTTAGTCAGACAACTAGCGGAAATTTTTTAAGTATACTTTAGGCTCATTTTTTCATTCTACTACTGCCTTGACTTAGATGCTTGTGGGCAAGGCGTATGTTTTATAAAGCAGTAATAACCAATAATCCAAAAGCGCTACACATAGTCGTTAATCTAGGCTAGTAGGTAAGTATCTTTTTATCAAATATTTTTTTATCAAGTGACTGAGTAAGTAACTTTTATCACGTAACTAACCAAGTAACTTACTAATTAACTTACTAATTAACTTACTAAGTAAATAATCAGCTAATAGAACTGTAACCCATTTCTATTGATATCTTTTATTTCATATCGCTTATATTATATATGATACACATATTAAACCTTAGAATATGTGGAAGATAGAAGACAGTAGAGCAATGAGATAATCAAGCCACAGTTTTGCCATACCTTAATAATCGTGATGGAATGGGATAGCCTTAGTGCCTCTATTGCTAATTAAAGGTCGTTAATACAGATTCTAAGATTTCAAATGAATTGCGTTATTTTGAGCGCACGGTTTAGGCTTTATAATAACTCAATGATATTAAAGTGGTTTTTTTTATTATGTCTTGTTGGTTATACTGGCTGTTAGGTGCATCTAATTGCCAGTTTACAAACGTCATGTCAAGGGGCATCAATGTTTAACTTTATAACAAAGTCCAAAAATAAAAATAACAGCCTGCATAAGAACTCTCAGCCAACTGATGAGTTGCAATCTGCTGTTGAAAAGGTCTTAAGTAGCTATAACTCTGGTAGTCCATTTAAGAGCAGTAACCAAAACATTGAGCTGACAAAATTTAGCCACCAAGGCGATTCAGTTACGGTTGATTTGCGATTGCCAGCGGAGGTTAATCCAGAAGAGTTGCAACGCTTACTTGGTTTGGAATTACAGATATTTGGTATAAATGAAGTGAATCTTAATGTCAGTTTACCACCTCAATCTTCCCATAAAAATGTTCACTCAAGTAATGCATTGTCCGCTTCATCTGTCTCTTCTACTAAAGGCAGTGGCAAAGCACTGCCAAAAACGATTGAGGTAACAGCGAGTAAGGCTGGTGAGTCTAATGAACCGCCCATTACCAAACGTGCCCCTACACAAGAAAGCTTACAGCCGCATCCTCGTATAAAACATATTATTGTGGTTGCGTCAGGTAAAGGCGGGGTGGGCAAATCAACCACGACGGTTAATATTGCTTTAGCCCTGCAAAAACTGGGTAATCGAGTTGGTATATTAGATGCTGATATTTATGGCCCCTCTATGCCAAGTATGCTTGGCGTTGAAGGCGTAAAACCGCAGCTTGAAAATGAACAGTTTGTACCCGTTGAAGCACACGGTTTAGCAATGCTGTCTATCGGCAGTTTATTGGAGGGTGATAATACGCCAGTGGCATGGCGCGGGCCTAAGGCAACTGGTGCGCTAATGCAGTTGTTTAATCAGACCAATTGGCCAATGCTGGACTATTTAGTCATTGATATGCCACCGGGCACGGGCGATATTCAATTGACGCTAGCCCAGCGTATTCCTGTAACGGGTGCGATAATTGTGACTACGCCACAGCATATAGCCTTGATGGATGCCCAAAAAGGTATTGAGATGTTTAATAAAACCAGTATCCCTGTTATTGGTGTGGTTGAGAATATGGCATTACATACTTGTTCTAACTGTGGGTATACGGATGCTATTTTTGGTGAAGGTGGCGGCGAGATGATAGCCGAAGAATATCAGGTACCTTTATTAGGTCAGTTGCCACTAGTAAGGAGTATACGTGCTCAAGCTGATAAAGGTGAGCCGAGTGTCATTGCTAATAATGGGGCAGGTGACGACTATGCGAGCTTCTATATTGAGATTGCTAAAAGAATTGAAACGAACATCGCTAAGTTTGCCAAAAAACGGGATGATGGACGTATTTTTTAACTGAGTTGTATTATTCTAAATGCTATTACTAATACATAATCACTGTCTAAATGATACCTAAGAAGACCTACAGAAGCGCTTGAGAAATATGATAAAACAATATAAGTAGATAACCCTGTAAATTTCAAATGGAATTACTTATAATCACCGCTACTTGTTTTACTCGACTTAGTCTTATATAACTCAGTCTAATTTAGCTTGGTTTATCATAACTTAGTGTGTTTTAACTTGGTTATGTTAGTTAAGTAACATTCGAGTAAAAAATAATATCTTTAAAAATTAAGGGTTTCGTATGTCGATAAAGTCTGACCGTTGGATTCGTAAAATGGCCGAAGAACATGGCATGATCCAGCCATTTGAGTCAGGTCAAGTGCGTTTTAATGAGGCCGGCGAAAAGCTGGTCAGTTATGGTACATCAAGCTATGGCTATGATGTGCGATGTGCGCGTGAATTCAAAGTATTTACCAACGTGCATTCGGCTATTGTTGATCCCAAAAACTTTGATGAAAATAGCTTTATCGATATTGTGGGAGATGAGTGTATTATTCCACCGAACTCTTTTGCTCTTGCCCGTACTGTTGAATATTTTAAAATTCCAAGAGATGTGTTAACCATCTGCCTCGGTAAGTCAACATATGCTCGCTGCGGAATCATTGTTAATGTAACGCCGCTTGAGCCTGAATGGGAGGGTCACGTAACGTTAGAGTTTAGTAACACAACGACTCTGCCGGCGCGTATTTATGCAGGAGAAGGCGTTGCACAAATGCTTTTTTTCCAATCAGATGCTGATGATATATGTGAAACAAGCTATAAAGATCGAGGTGGTAAGTATCAGGGTCAAAAAGGGGTTACATTACCACGAACATAGAGTTACTCTTAAATAAATGATATAATACCGATTCTAAATGTATCAGTATGTTAAAGTTTCTCAGTTTATCCTAGTGCTAACTCAACTGCTAAGAAACATAATATCGTTAACCTCGAGAGTTGTTGTGTTATTTGTCCTTATAAATAATGAACTTTAAGTTCAGTTTTAATTTAGATTTTAGCTTAAAAAATAAGTATAGTAGCTTTTTCAATTTCGCCAGCCAATATATTTTCTTAGCATTAAATGAGTGACCTGCTTTCGCTGTGGCTCATACATAAGTTGATATTAGCGAGTGAGGAGATTCATCAATGACGTCCGCCTTTAACTGGTCAGCATTAGCTTTTATCCTAGCTGCCATTGGTTTGGTGTTATTTATGCTCGTTGTACCACGATTATTGGGTGGTCGGTCACAAGGTGCAGAAAAAGAAGAAGTCTTTGAATCGGGTGTTGTCGGAGCTGGCAATGCCCGAATTCGTATGTCTGCTAAATTTTATCTGGTAGCCATTTTTTTCGTTATCTTTGATTTAGAAGCCCTGTACCTATTTGCCTATTCTGTATCTGTCAGAGAGGTTGGCTGGGTTGGCTATGCTACGGTGGTTGTCTTTGTCGTTGAGCTATTAATTGGTCTGATTTACGCATTAGGTATTGGAGCTTTAAATTGGGCGCCTGCTGATAAGCGTCGTAGAAAAGAGCGTTTAACAGCCCCTCCTTTAGGTTTTAACTTGGCTGATATTACTAAGTTTGATGGTATAGAAGAGCTACATACTGATCCAACAGGTAAAGTACCTGCCCAATCTTCTGGTCAAGTTAATGTATCGAATGACATTGCGATAAATAAGCGCCATTTAGCTAATATTGACCATATTAATACCACAGGTAATGTTACCTCAGTAGATTTTGCTAACCAGACTCATACCACTTTACCTTCTGCTAAAACATCTTCCTAAGGGTTATATCATGAAATATACACTAACCCGAGCCAATCCCGATGCTGATAAGTTTCCAGCGCAAACCCGTACTACTGTCAGTGACCCCATTGAAGATGAGGTCAATCGTAATGTATTTATGGGTAAGCTTGAAGATATGGTGCATGCTTCAGCGAACTGGGGTCGTAAGCACTCGCTTTGGCCGTTTAACTTTGGTACGTCTTGCTGTTATGTAGAATATGCCACTACTTTGACGGCTGTTCATGACTTATCGAGATTTGGTGCAGAGGTTATTCGTGCGTCACCCCGTCAAGCAGATGTGATGATTGTTGCCGGCACCTGTTTTGTCAAAATGGCACCCGTTATTCAGCGTTTATATGAACAGATGCTTGAGCCGAAGTGGGTTATTTCCATGGGTGCTTGTGCCAACTCGGGTGGTATGTATGATATTTACTCAGTGGTACAAGGCGTAGACAAAATTATTCCAGTTGATGTATATGTGCCCGGTTGCCCTCCGCGTCCAGAAGCTCTTATACAGGGTCTGATGTTACTGCAAGACTCCATCACTAAAGAGCGCCGCCCATTAGGTGCATTTGTCAATGACAAAGGTATTTATCAGCCACAAATGCAGCCTGAACGTGACCGCAAGCAGGCAGATCGCATTGCTGTGAAAAACTTGCGTAGCCCAGATAGTATTTAATAGGTATGGTATTTATTAATCAGGTTTCAGTTTTAATATTATTAGAGGTGAGGTAATAAGTTTAAATCGATATTTTGACTGTTTTGCGTTACCTATAACCCGTGTATTATTAATAATAACTTAACAGTTGCAGTGTCATTATTTAATGTCATTAAAAGTTTTAAAAACTCTGAGGTAAGCGGTAACCATGGCAACGGTAGAAGATAAAAATAAATCAGAAAATATAAATCAGACTCAGTCACCCGTAATACGCGAGCTTGGGCATAAATTTTCTGGTAAATTTGTGCAGCAACATACGGTCGAAGCAATGCCGACTATTTGGGTGGCACGTGAAGACTTACTCGATGTTTTGTTGTTCTTACGTATGCTGCCAAAGCCTTATGTGATGCTTTTGGATTTATCAGCGATAGATGAACGTTTACGTCAACATCGTGATGGCCTTCCTGACAGTGACTTTACGGTGTTTTATCATTTGATGTCACTTGAACGTAATAGTGATATTCGCGTTAAAGTTGCTTTATCTGAGGATGACTTAAAAGTTCCTACGGCTACTAAGATATGGCCCAATGCAAATTGGTACGAGCGTGAAGTATGGGATATGTTTGGTATCGTATTCGATGGTCATCCTCATTTAACGCGTATCCTACTGCCAAAATATTGGGAAGGACATCCACTTCGTAAAGAGTATCACGCACGTGCAACCGAATTTACGCCCTATTTTTTAAATGCTGCTAAGCAACAATTCGAACAAGAGAATCTAAGATTTGTCCCAGAAGAGTGGGGGATGAAACGCTCAGGGCGAGATGAGGACTTTATGTTCTTAAACTTAGGCCCAAACCATCCTTCAGCTCATGGTGCATTCCGCCTAGTATTGCAGCTGGATGGTGAAGAGATTATTGATTGCATTCCAGATATTGGCTATCACCACCGCGGCGCTGAAAAGATGGCGGAGCGCCAAACATGGCATTCATTTATCCCATACACCGATCGTATCGACTATCTTGGTGGGGTTATGAACGAGCTGCCCTATGTGATGGCTGTTGAACAAATGGCCGGTATTACCGTGCCAGATCGAGCACAGACCATTCGGGTAATGATGAGTGAGTTTTTTCGTATTACCAACAATTTGCTCTATTTTGGTACTTTTATTCAAGATGCAGGTGGTATGACGCCCGTCTTTTATATGTTTACCGACCGCCAAAAAGCTTATGATGTCATTGAAGCCGTTACTGGCTATCGGATGCATCCAGCTTGGTTCCGAATTGGGGGTACTGCTGCTGACCTGCCTCGTGGTTGGAATCGATTAGTACGTGAGTTTTTAGACTGGATGCCCAAGCGTTTAGATGAGTATGTTAAAGCAGCCATGAAAAATTCTGTGCTCAAAGGGCGTACCCAGAATGTAGCCCAATACGATGCCAAACAAGCGCTTGCTTGGGGTGTGACAGGGGCAGGGCTCAGGGCAACAGGCATTGACTTTGATTTACGTAAAGCGCGCCCTTATATGGGTTATGAGAATTATGATTTTGAAGTTCCCGTTTTTTATAATGGCGATGCTTATGACAGATGTATGGTTAAGATTGAAGAAATCCGTCAGTCATTACGTATTATCCGTCAATGTATGGAGAACATGCCGTCAGGGCCTTATAAAGCGGATCATCCCTTAGCTGTGCCACCCCCAAAAGATCGTACTCTAAATGATATTGAGACATTAATTAATCATTTTATCTCAGTATCTTGGGGTCCTGTTATGCCTGCTGGTGAATCTTCTATGATGGTTGAAGCCACTAAAGGTATTAATAGCTATTATGTAACCTCTGACCGCGCGACCATGAGTTACCGTACTCGCATACGCACCCCTACATTTGCCCATTTACAACAAATGCCATCAGTTATTAACGGTAGCTTGGTATCTGATTTAATTATTTATTTGGCGTCTATTGATATTGTGATGGCAGATACGGATAGATAAGCTTTTAGCACTAAAATTGATATCGTCTAAGCATTAAATTGTATCGCTGATACTATTAAGCAATTATTAAGCAATTATTAAGTAAAGGATTGGCACTGTGAAAATCGTGACCGATAAAGCACCAACAGTCGACGTAGCAAGCATTTTAACTGCACAAGAGATTGAGGGAATACATGAGTACATTCATCATTATCCTCAGGCCCGTGCAGCATCACTTGATGCTCTAAAACTGGTTCAAAAACGTAATGGCTGGGTAAATGATGCTCAGGTTAATGCAATTGCAAATCTACTAGATGTACCAGTAACTGATATTGAGGGTGTGGCCACTTTCTTTAATCGCATTTATCGCTCTCCTGTGGGGCGTCATGTTATTTTAGTATGTGACTCAGTGGCTTGCTATCTAACAGGGTATGAGGCGCTCGCTGTTGAGCTGAAGTCTCAATTGGGTATAGAATTTGGTCAAACTACTTCAGATGGACGATTTACGCTATTGCCAATTTGCTGTTTAGGGAATTGTGATAAGGGTCCTGCAGTGTTAATTGATGAAGATACTTTTGGCCCTGTTGAGCCTGATGATGTTGCTGAGCTATTGGAGTATTACTTATGAGTACTGATAGCATGACCCCTAATATGTCAACCATTTCTGATGTGATAAGTAAGGCATCTGTGACAGACACAGGTCGTAGAAAGCTAACCATTGCTGAGCAATTCGCTAAGCGTAAATCGGGTAAAGCCCCAAGTCAGCTCAATGAGCAACGTATTCCCATATATGGCGACAAAGAGAAAGCTACAATTGAGACAAAGCCTTTAACGTGGCGATTGGCTCATCACGATGCCATTTTAGATTTGGAAACCTATCAATCGTTGCGAGGATTTGAAGGTCTAAAAAACGCCTTAAATAAGCCTGCAAAAGATGTGGGGAATATGATTAAAGCGGCTAACGTGCGTGGTCGAGGCGGTGCAGGTTTTAACGCAGGTTTAAAATGGTCATTCATGACACCACCAGATGGGGGAGCGAGATACCTAATTTGTAATGCTGATGAGATGGAGCCGGGCACGTTTAAAGATCGCCTATTAATGGAGCGTCTCCCTTTTCAATTGATTGAAGGTATGCTTATTACCGCACATGCTATCGGCGCAACGGATGGTTACATTTTTATCCGCGGCGAATATATTATTGCCGCTGAACGATTAATGAAGGCTATTGATGAGTGTCTTGCGAACAACTTACTTGGCTCTGATATTTTAGGTAGTGATTTTAGTTTTAATGTACACGTCCATACAGGTGCAGGTCGCTATATTTGTGGAGAAGAAACGGCACTGATTAACTGTCTTGAAGGCCGCCGAGCCAACCCACGTACTAAGCCGCCTTTTCCACAAGTATCGGGTGCTTGGGGTAGACCCACTGTTGTCAATAACGTAGAAACCCTAAGTAATATGCCTGCAATTATGGTCAATGGTGTGGATTGGTATCAGTCTTTGCCAAATGAAAAGGGCAACAGTGAAACACCAGGCACCAAGCTATTTGGCTGCTCCGGGTTGGTCAATGACCCCGGTTTATGGGAATTACCATTTGGCTATACTGCACGAGAAATCATTGAAGATTTTGCTGGGGGTATGAAAGAGGGTAAGCGTCTAAAAGCTTGGCTGCCAGGAGGTGCATCCACTGATTTTCTGACTCCTGAGCATTTAGATACGCCAATGGACTTCGATCCTATTCAAAAAGCGGGTAGCCGTATGGGAACTGGGCTAATAATGGTAGTCGATGAGTCTCAAGATATGGTGTCTCTGCAAAGAAATCTACAAATATTTTTCCAACGAGAATCTTGTGGCTGGTGTACGCCATGTCGTGATGGTTTACCATGGGGTGTAAAACTGATCTCAGCAATCGAAAATGGTCAGGGTCAAAAAGGTGATGTGGAAAAGCTTGAAGGCTTAACTCGTGACTTATGGTTAGGAAAGACTTTCTGTGCGCATGCACCAGGTGCTATGGAACCGTTGATGAGTGCGCTTAAGTATTTTCGCCATGAATTTGATAATAAAATTATTACCAAGGTGCCCACCGAAGCTGATATTGAAACCTCACAGTGGGCAGAGTCAGAAATAAAAAAAGTGATGTCAGATGTGGTTAAAAACAAGCTTTCAAGTAGTGCAGGTGCAATCACTAAGAAAGATCTAAATGATGCCACAAAGTCAGGTTCAGAGGATGCGAAAAATAATGCACCTTCTAATACTAGCGATGTGAAGTAGAGGAGTGTAAATAGGCATGGCGGTCATTCATATTGACGGTAAGCAGGTCGAAGTTAATGGAGCAGACAACCTTTTAGAGGCATGCCTGTCATTAGGTATCGATGTGCCTTATTTCTGCTATCACCCCGCATTGGGTTCTGTCGGTTCTTGCCGCCAATGTGCTGTAAAGCAGTTTCAAAATGCTGAAGATGCGAAATCTGGGCGTGGGCGTTTGGTCATGTCTTGTATGGTTGCACCAACAGATGATATGTATATTTCTGTAGATGACAGTGAGGCCAAGGCATTTCGTCAATCTATTGTCGAATTCTTAATGACTAATCATCCGCATGACTGTCCTACTTGTGAAGAGGGTGGACATTGTCATTTGCAAGATATGACCTATATGTCAGGTCATCATAAGCGTCGTTACCGATTTACCAAACGTACGCATCACAATCAAGAGCTAGGCCCTTTTATTGCCCACGAGATGAATCGCTGTATTGCTTGTTATCGCTGTGTACGTTACTACAAAGATTATGCAGGTGGTGAGGATTTAGGCGTTTATGGGTCTAACAACCGTGTTTATTTTGGTCGTGACAAAGATGGCCAGTTTGAAAGTGAGTTTTCTGGGAATTTGACAGAAGTGTGCCCAACAGGTGTGTTTACTGATAAAACACACTCTGATAGATACAATCGTAAATGGGATATGCAATATGCCCCAAGCATTTGTCATGGCTGCTCAGTGGGTTGCAATATCTCGGCAGGTGAACGATATGGCGAATTGCGTCGCATCGAAAATCGTTATAACGGCGAGGTAAATCGTTATTTTTTATGTGATTTAGGTCGTTTTTCCTATGGTTATGTCAACCGTAAAGATCGCCCAGTAAACCCTATTGAATATATTAACAATAAGCGAGTTAAGATAAATGTAGATTACGCTTTAGATGAAGCCGTTAAGCGTATTAAAGGCAAAAAAATTATCGGTATTGGCTCATCAAGAGCAAGCTTAGAGACCAATTATTCATTAAAAAAACTTGTAGGGTATGAGAGTTTTTCTACTGGATTAAACAGTCATCAACAACAGTTAGTCGATAAGTGTATTGAAGTTTTAAACACACAAGGGATTCATAATCCTAGTCTCGCTGAAATTGAAAGTTATGATGCCGTATTTATATTGGGTGAAGATATCACTCAAATTAGCCCCAGAGTGGCATTAGCTGTGCGTCAAGCGGCTAAAAATAAAGCGCTAAAAATGGCAGAAGCATTAAAAACCCAACAGTGGTTAGCAGAGCCTGTAAAACGAATTGGACAAAAGGAGCTTAGCCCTGTTTATATTGCCGATGTCGTGCAGACTAAGCTTGATGACATTAGTGAAGTAAGCTGTGTGGCAACCCCTGAAGATATTATCGCTCTTGGTTTTGCGGTTGCTGAGACAGTTAAACATCTGCCTGATAATTTAAATGATAATCTAGACCTTGTTCAAGTTGCTGATGCTCCACATAAAGTAGAGTCAGAACAGGAGTCTGATCCAATACAAGATTTGGCTAAGCAAATAGCTTTAGATTTAGTCACAGCGGATAAGCCATTAGTCATATCAGGAACGAGTTTATTTAATGTCGCCATTATTGAAGCTGCTGCACAGGTAGCTCAAGCCTTAACAGATAAACGCGCAGCCATCAAAGCCTATGAGATCGAACAAATTGAGATACACAACGCCAAAGTCCGTGCTCAAAGTGCAGAAGAGCAACCAGAAGAAGACAAAGAGCTGGATGCGAAAACGGATAAAAATACTGGCAAAGATAAATTAGAACGCCAGCCTGATCAGGCCCAAAAATTGGAACTCCAAACGCCTAATGAGCGTTATAGTAATCAGGCCGGACTATACTTAAGTGTTGCCGACGCGAATAGTATGGGAGTTTGCCTATTAGGTGGTGCTCCGGTTGAAGAGGTGTTATCTACAGATTTCGATGTCATTATCGTTGCAGAAAATCAGTTAACTGATGTCATAGATGTAGATAATCTAGCTGAATTACTCAAGAATAAAACGGTTATTGTGCTGGATCATCAGGCTCTACATTGGCATCAATTTGTTGACTTAGTTTTACCAGCCGCAAGTTTCGCTGAAGCTGATGGTACGCTCATTTCTAGCGAGGGTCGGGCGCAGAGATTCTTCCAAGTGTACGATCCAAATTATTATAAGCCGATGAACTGCATCAAAGAAGGCTGGCGATGGTTGCATGCTATTGAGACTACCCTTAAAGGTATGCCAGTTGATTGGACGCAGCTTGATGATGTGATAGCTGAGCTGACTGAGACACATCCCAATCTTACGGGTATTAAACAAGCCGCGCCAAGTGCAGATTATCGAATTTCAGGATTAAAAGTAGCGAGAGAACCAAGACGCTATTCTGGGCGTACTGCTATGAGAGCGCCCATTTCAGTGCATGAGCCTATGCAGCCAAAAGACTTGGATACAGCGCTAACATTTTCTATGGAAGGTTATTCTGGCAATAAAACCGACAGCGCAATGATTCCTTTTGCTCAAGCGCCAGGTTGGAACTCCCCTCAAGCTTGGAATAAATATCAAGACAAAGTAGGCGGTAGCCTTAAACAAGGTGATCCAGGGGTTCGTCTCTTTGATATCCCTGAACAGGATGCCAAACTTACAAAACGTGACTACGTACGTCCTATGCTAACTGCCTCAATAAAAACAAGCCTATTCCAAGGCAAGGCAAAACTGGTGCCTGTTTACAATATGTTTGCGAGTTCAGCGATTGCCAGTCGCAGTCCTGTAGTGGCAGGTCAGTTACCCGGGGCTACATTTTATGTGGGACAGGAAGATGCTGAGCATTGGTTATTAAGCAATAATGATTGGTTAGCAGTAACTACGAATGGCTCGCGCATTGAGCTACCCGTAAAAATCATACCTTATTTAGCAGAGGGTTGTATTGGTTATCCTGTGGGACAAGTACCGATTATACATGGCCATTTACCAGCGTCGATTCATAAAATAGACCCACCTACTGTTACGCATACTGATCCTGTTACTAATAAGCTAGATGATAACTTAGATGATTCATCCCATAATGCTCAGCCAGTTGATCAGGGAGTCTAATATGCAAACCGCTACACAAGTTGCTCGTATCGTTCCTGATGTGCCTGGATTTTTAAGTCAAAGCCTGTCTTTTGAAGCATGGGCTGTACTTTTTTTAGTTGCACAATCCCTGTTCATCTTTTTAGTCGTTGTCAGTGTTGCGGCAGTTATGATTATCTATGAACGTCGCATGCTGGCACTTTGGCAAGACCGTTATGGGCCAAATAGAGTTGGACCATTTGGCTCCTTGCAACTGGTTGCTGATATGCTGAAAATCTTCTTCAAGGAAGATTGGACACCTAAATTTGCTGACAAATTCATGTTTATCTTAGCACCAGCAATTGCAATGTTTACCGCACTCGCCTCATTTGTCATTATACCTATATCACCAACGCTCGGTGTTGCCGACTGGAACATTGGCCTCTTATTTTTCTTTGCTATGGCTGGTATGGCGGTGTATGCGGTCATGTTTGGTGGGTGGGCGTCAGAAAATAAATACTCTCTATTAGGCGGGTTACGTAGTGCAGCACAAACCATAAGCTATGAGGTGTTTTTAGGTCTCTCGCTAATGGGTGTGGTGGCGTTAACTGGATCATTTAATTTACGTGATATCGTAGCGGCACAAACCGGAGGGTTTTGGAACTGGAATATATTTCCCCAGTTTCTAGGTTTTTTAACGTTCATTGTTGCAGGTGTGGCAGTTACCCACAGACATCCCTTCGATCAACCTGAAGCTGAGCAAGAGCTTGCCGAAGGCTATCATGTTGAATATTCAGGTATGAAGTTTGGTATGTTTTTTATTGGCGAATACGTCAATGTGGTGTTGGTTTCTGCATTGATGACCTGTCTATTCTTTGGTGGTTGGGATGCACCAATGAATCTAGGCTTTACTATTTTACCTCCTGCCTTTTGGTTTATGATTAAAACCTTATTCTTTATGACATTGTTTGTGTTGGCTCGGGGTTCGTTGATGCGTCCTCGATATGACCAAGTTATGAACTTTGGATGGAAAGTATGTTTACCCGTGACGTTAATTAACTTGTTAATCACGGCAGCATTTATCTTGATATCGACAAGTTGAAAACATTACTTTCGTTGAATATCTTAAACCATTGAATGGTTAATAAATTTGAGTCGAACAGTTTTATACTTTTAATTCTTATAATTATTAGTCAACTTGCTAATCATTTTGAATCTGCAAAGGACTAATAAGCAATTTGAGAAGTCAACATGTTTAAAACCTTAAAAAATACAGTTGTGGGCATGTTTACTATTGTGCGTTCAATGTGGATGGTTAATAGTCATGCGTTTAGACCTCGAGATACCATTTTGTATCCTGAACAGCCTGTTCCTGTACCGCCACGCTTTAGAGGGCGCATTGTATTAACCCGCGATCCAGATGGTGATGAGCGCTGTGTCGCCTGTAACTTATGTGCGGTAGCCTGTCCAGTTGGGTGTATCTCTTTGCAAAAAGCGGAGCGAGAAGACGGACGTTGGTATCCAGAGTTTTTCCGTATTAATTTTTCGCGCTGCATTTTTTGCGGTATGTGTGAAGAGGCGTGTCCCACGACTGCCATTCAGTTAACCCCTGACTTTGAACTGGGCGAGTATGTTCGTCAAAATTTAGTCTATGAAAAAGAGCACTTACTGATTTCAGGCCCAGGTAAATATCCTGATTATAACTATTACCGTGTTTCAGGCATGGCGATCGAAGACAAACCGAAAGGTGCTGCTAAAAATGAAGCAGAACCTATAGATTTAAGGAGTCTCTTGCCATGAGTTGGTTTAATAACACTGCATTAGTTGGTTTTTATGCACTTGGTCTTGTGGCAGTTATTGCTAGCCTCCGTGTGATTATGTTGGCAAATCCTGTTCATGCAATACTCTCTATGATTGTGTCTCTGCTTGCACTGGCAGGCATCTTTATCATCATTGGTGCGCCCTTTGCTGGGGCTCTTCAGGTTATTGTCTACGCAGGTGCCATTCTCGTTTTATTTGTATTCGTCATAATGATGTTAAATTTGGGTGTTAAAAGCGATGCGCGAGAAAGTCGCTGGTTAGATTCTAGCGTCTGGGCAGTCCCAGCGGGTCTTACTTTTATTATTTCTGTTGTCATGTATTACATGATTTCAGTAGGTAATATAGGTAGCGTTGGCAATAGTGTAGAAGCTACTAAGATGATTGGTAGCGGTACTGTGTCAGCCAAACAAGTTGGTATAACACTTTTTACTGAGTACCTATTGTTAATTGAAGTTGCTGCAATGCTGTTATTAGCAGCTTTAGTTGCCGCCTATCATTTAGGTAAAAAAGCGCTTGATGATGAAAATGAAAGTCACAGCAGCCAATTGATTGGCCAAACTAACAATGAGCTGCTCTCTTATGATAACAATGATGTCACAGATGCGGTTGAATATGCCAAGCCTTATCAATATGAGCCTATCGATGCGGCCAAGTATCACATGAATAATAAGGCTAAGAATATTGAGGGAGACAGCGAATGACAAATGCAGCCTCACAAAATTCAACCACGGCATCCATGGGTAATAGTCCACTCAACAATATATCAGTTCAACAAGTGGCGTCGTCTACCGTAACTGAACAGGCTAGCAATATGTTGCCAATAGCCCAAGTTGAGATGGTTGATAGGTCACATATTAAGACCGTTATCGACAATGGGCCTTTAGGCAGTATACCAATGGAGCACGGACTCATATTGGCTGGTATTATATTTGCCATTGGTTTATGCGGCGTCATGGTACGTCGTAATTTTTTGTTTATGTTAATGAGTTTAGAGATAATGATGTCTGCTGCTGGTCTTGCGTTTATCGTTGCAGGCAGTCATTGGCTCAGTGCTGACGGTCAAGTGATGTTTATATTTATACTTACCTTAGCTGCTGCTGAAGCCTCAATTGGACTGGCAATTTTATTGCAGTTCTACCATCGCCGTGGTCATTTAGATATCGATTCGGCCAACGAGATGAAAGGATAATGTCATGAGTCTATTACCATTAGCTTTTATCTTTCCTGCATTTAGCTTTTTAATTTTGGCCGCTTTTCGTGACAAATTATCGGAACAGCAAGCAGCATGGCTTGGTGTTGGTAGCATGGGCTTATCCGCACTATGTGCGCTATTTGCCGCAATCAATTATTTATCTCAATATGATCCAAGCACGATCATTCATATCCCATTATGGACATGGCTACAAGTCGGCGACTTTGCCTCTGCATTTGGTCTAAGCTATGATGGTTTGGCTCTAACCATGACAGGCGTTATCACCGGCATTGGCTTTTTGATCCACCTTTTTGCCTCATGGTATATGAAGGGTGATATTGCTTTTGCTCGATTTTTCAGCTATATGAACTTATTTGTCGCCAGTATGCTATTACTGGTTTTGGCAGACAACTTATTGCTACTATATTTAGGATGGGAAGGTGTTGGTATTTGTTCATATCTACTTATTGGGTTTTATTTTCAAGATAGAGCGAATGGGCGTGCTGCGATAAAAGCATTTACTGTGACACGAATCGGTGATGTGTTCTTGGCTTTTGGACTTTTTTTGCTATTCCGTGAATTTGGCACTCTAAATATACAAGATATTATTACCACTGCACCAACATTGTTTGAGACCAATAATTCAACTTTAGTATTAGCCACCATGATGCTTGTGGGTGGGGCTATGGGTAAATCAGCTCAAATACCTTTGCATACTTGGCTGGCAGATGCAATGGCAGGACCTACTCCTGTTTCAGCATTAATCCATGCCGCAACTATGGTAACTGCCGGTGTGTATTTAATTGCTCGTATGCATCCTTTATTTATGCTAACGCCCGGAATACTTCTTTATTGGGTCGGTGGCGTGGGTGGCATTACATTAGTCGTTGCCGGCTTATGTGCGCTGGCTCAAACGGATATTAAACGCATTTTAGCGTATTCTACGATGAGTCAAATTGGCTATATGTTCTTAGCCTTGGGTGTGGGAGCGTGGCAAGGTGCTATCTTCCATCTCATGACTCATGCCTTCTTCAAGGCTTTATTGTTCCTAGCTTCTGGTGCGGTAATTATTGCGGTACATCATGAACAAAATATTTTTAAGATGGGCGGGTTACGCAAAAAAATCCCGCTTGTCTTTTGGTGTTTCATTATTGGTGGCGGGGCATTAGCAGCGATACCGTGGATAACTGTTGGCTTTTATTCTAAAGAAGCGATTCTTTGGGAAGCTTATGCAGCCGGTCATCAAACCTTATTTTACATGGGCGTATTTGGGGCATTTTTAACCTCACTGTATACCTTCCGTATGATTTGGTTTACCTTTTTTGGTCTAGAGAAAACGCCTGCTCATAAATTAACAGGTCTATCTTATCAAATCCCGCTTATGGTATTGCTTGTCTTATCGACAGCTATAGGCGCATTAATCTCTCCCCCTCTCCAAGGGGTGTTGCCTGACAGTGTCGGTCATATTTTAGAGATAAATGGTGGTGCTCATGCTAAGCATACGGCAGAATATATTGCCATGGGTTCTATGGGAATAGGTTTTATTGTTGCTTATCTATTGTATGTAGCAAATAGCAGTAAACTGATTAACAAGTTCAAATCATCACGGGTAGGCAGTGCCATTAATTATTGGTGTTATCACGGCTTAGGCTTTGATGCACTATATGACTTGATTTTTGTAAAACCGTTTTTATTCATTGGTAAATTACTAAAAGTTGATCCTGTTGATAAATCATGGAATATGCTACCAGCAATTGCTTCTGTTGGTAATAAAGTATTGACCATGACACAAACAGGTTCACTTAGAGGGTATGCCGCAAGCTTTGGACTGGGGATGGCAGTGTTACTGATACTTGTCATGATGACGGTGGTTTAAAATGACAGAAACTCAATTAGCTTGGATGTTGCCGGCGCTTATTGCGATACCGTTTATATCCGGTACGCTATGTTGGTTAATAGAAAAAGTAAACAATCGTCTGCCACGTTGGATTGCTTTGATTGGCATGATAATTACTTTTATATTGACGCTTGTCTTATGGAAAGAAGGTGGCTTTGGTGGGTTAAGTGAACAAGTTTTAGCACCAACCGATAAATTGCCCTGGTTCGCCGAATTTAATTTACCGTGGATAGATGCTTTTGGCATTCGATTTCATTTAGCACTGGATGGGCTTTCCTTACTCATGGTTGCACTGACAGCCTTTCTGGGTATCATGGCTGTGGGGTGTTCATGGGGCGAAATCCAGCGCCGTGTTGGTTTTTTTCATCTCAATTTGTTGTGGAGCTTGGGCGGTGTTATTGGTGTCTTTTTAGCCATCGATTTGTTCTTGTTTTTCTTCTTTTGGGAGATGATGCTTGTTCCCATTTATTTCTTAATTGCGATTTGGGGTCATGACTCGATAACCGGTAAGACTAAAGAGTATGCAGCAACTAAATTCTTCATATACACGCAGGCGTCTGGACTAATCATGCTGATTGGCATATTGGTGCTGGTTATCATAAGTTATACTCAGTCAGGTATCTGGAGCTTTAACTATAATGATTTACTTGGTACTAGATTAGGCGGGTGGGAGTATCCTGTGATGCTCTGCTTCTTTATTGGCTTTGCGGTTAAATTGCCGATTATGCCATTTCATGGTTGGCTACCAGATGCACATGCACAAGCACCAACAGCGGGTTCTGTTGATTTAGCTGGTATTCTAATTAAGACAGCGGCATACGGTTTAATTCGATTTGTATTGCCTTTATTTCCAGAGGCTTCTTATCAATTTGCGCCAATCGCGATGACATTAGGTGCTATAGGTATATTTTACGGTGCTTGGTTGGCGTTTGTGCAAACTGATGTCAAACGTTTGCTCGCTTATACAAGTATTTCGCATATGGGGTTTGTGGTACTCGCTATTTATGCAGGCACTTTAATTAGCCTGCAGGGCTTAATGGTACAAATGATTGCGCACGGTCTGTCTTCTGCTGCATTATTCATCATGGCAGGTCAATTATATGAACGTTTGCACACTCGAGAGTTGCCACTAATGGGAGGCATGTGGGGTCAATTCCGTTATTATGCACCTTTACTAATGTTCTTCTGTGCTGCCTTACTCGGTATTCCAGGCACTGGAAACTTTATTGGTGAGATTCTTATATTATTAGGTTCATTTGAACAGTATCCTATATTTGTGATTGTCGCTACATTCAGTTTAGTATGGGCTGGTTTATACTCCCTTATCTTGATTTATCGGGCATTGTTTGGCGAGCTAAATCATCCTAGATTAATCAAAGCTAAGCATACGGCTGCTGCCACTATTACCTCAAAGCAACCACTGACCTACGCTGCAGCAATTGAAGCAGAAAGTGAGAGTGCCTTAGATCAAATAGTACTTGCTAAAAATCCAACTGATATAGTGGAAAAACCACACAAACCAATTGTGCTATATGATTTGAATAAGCGTGAACTGGCGTTACTCCTAGTATTGGCCGTTGGTTTGGTTTGGCTCGGCTTGTATCCTCAACCTGTTTTAGACACATCGAGCCATGCAATGCAGTGGATTCACAATGCTTATGCTTACTCTGAAGTTTTAAACTTTGATAACCTATCTTCATTGAATGGCATAGGGGAGGCTCGCTAATGACTGATCTTACTTCAAATGCTTGGCAGGCCCTTTTACCATTTTCTCCCATTCTTATAGTTTCAATTACCTTACTTATTGCCATGTTAGGGATCACTATAAGGCGTTCACATTTTGTGACTGGAACGATAAGTGTCTTAGGACTAAATGTTGGTTTGGTAGTATTAATTGGCCAGATAATGGGCTGGTTTTTGGTTCCCCATAGTCGCTCAATGGATACTATGTATACAGTCGACCCTTTCGCACAGTTTAATATGGTCGTTATCTTTATTTCTGCCTTGGCATGCTGTACCTTGGCGTATCCATATTTTAGAACCTTCAAAGACCATAAAGAAGAACTTTATTTATTGATGTTACTTTCAACTATTGGTGCTTTGTTAATGGTTTGCGCCCATAACTTGGCTTCATTTTTTATCAGTCTAGAGCTGTTATCGGTGCCTTTATATGGAATGTTAGCATATACATTTATGCGAAGCAGGTCATTGGAGTCCGGTCTTAAGTATTTGGTACTTTCAGCCACAGCGTCAGCAACACTGCTAATGGGTATGGCGTTTGTTTACGCTTCGACTGGTACGTTAAATTTTAAAGAAATAGCCACTGCACTAACGATGGTTAGCGATGCTCCTTTGATGATTTTGGGTGCGGCGCTGATGGTATTTGCTATTGCTTTTAAATTGTCAGTGGCCCCTTTTCATATATGGACACCTGACGTTTACCAAGGTGCTCCAGCACCAGTCGCAACTTTTCTTGCGTCAGTAAGCAAAATTGCAATGATGGCCTTAGCCATTCGGTTTTTCCTAACCACTACAATAATAACGATGCCCTCTGTCATTATGCTGTTGACTGTTAGTGCCACCCTATCCATATTAGTGGGTAATATATTGGCACTCAAACAGACAAACCTAAAGCGCCTGCTTGGTTATTCCTCAATTGCGCATATGGGTTACGTGTTAGTGGTTATCCTGAGTATTGGTCCTGGTGCCTATTCGATATCAAACATGTATATGGTCATTTATGCCTTAACATCCTTAGGTCTATTTGGCGTCATTACCCTAATGTCTAGCACCTACAAACAGTCAGGTGAAGCATCAGAGCTACATCATTATCAAGGCTTATTTTGGCGCCGCCCAGTATTGACAGGGGTTATGACTATCATGTTGTTATCTATGGCAGGAATTCCGTTAACGGCTGGATTCGTAACTAAATTTTTTGCAATTGTTGCTGCGGTTCAAGGAATGCAATGGTTCTTAGCAGGCATGATTATACTAGGGAGTGCGATTGGATTATATTACTACCTCCGTGTTATGCTTACCTTATTCAAAAGACCAAGTAAAACGATGGAGTTTGACGCTCGATGGCATTGGGGTATTCAAGTAGGTGGGTTAATGGTAATTGTGGTAACCCTTACCGTCATATACTTTGGTATATTACCTAATGACTTCATCCTATGGTCCGATCATTCCATAATTTGGTAAGTATTTGATATTTAATATCTTTTAAAGTGTTTTTAATGTTGGTAGCGTTTGTATGACTTAACCAACACCGTTAGCTTTAATGTTAGATACAATCAAATTTAGCGGTTTTTTTAAGAACATTTGTGTGGTTAGGTCTAAGTGGTAATTATGAGTGATAATTCAGATAACATAGCTAGAGTTAAAGTATTGAGTAAAACCAGTTGGACTCCTACGCTGTTTAGCTTTACCGTAACCCGTCCGGAAAGTTTTAAGTTTACTGCTGGACAGTTTGTACGTTTGGGGGTTAATCCAAGTCGGCTTAACTTTCATAAAGTCACTAATGGGTTAAACAATAATGATTTAAACAGTACTGATGTTAGCGACGATGAAGCCAATAGTAAATTTAATTCTGATAATGATAATTCTGCAATAGATGAAGATATCTTTAGAGCATACTCCATTGTGTCATCTCCTTATGATGAGATACTGGAGTTTTTTTCAATTGTTATACCTGATGGTGCATTTACATCCCAACTGCAACACTTACAAGTGGGCGATGAGCTGTTACTGAACACGACACCGTTTGGTTTTTTAACATTGGCTCGTTATCAGGAACCTGCACCTAAAGACTTATGGTTATTAGCTACTGGAACTGGACTAGCACCCTTTTTATCTATGTTACAAGATTTAAAGACTTGGGAAAATTATACGCACATAATTCTAGCATATAGCGCGCGTACTCAAAGTGAGCTTGCCTATGTCGATAGGATTAACAGATTAGTTGAAGACTTTGCCACTCTTGTAGATAATCCTGCTAGTTTCACGTTTGTGCCCATCGTCACACGTGAGGTCATTAAAGGTGCATTAGATAAAAGATTACCAGAGTTATTAAAGACTGGAGAGCTGGAAGGTTTTGTTGGTCGTCAGTTGGATCCTAATTCTTCACATGTCATGCTATGTGGAAACCCTCAAATGGTTGAAGATACCAAAGAGACTCTGAAAGAGATGGGATTGGTCATGAATCGACGTGGGGTAGGAAATATTGCTGTTGAGAATTATTGGTAAATTTATTCTGGCAACGCGGTGTATTTAGCCACTTTATACATGATAGGTCTTTATTGAATTGGTAGGCCTATTATTACATTAGCTATGTCTATAATTAAAGTAACGTCCAAATAGAAACCGCATATAGATTTAACTATATGCGGTTTTTCTAACTTAATTATGGTGTTTTAAACGAACTGCAACAGTCTAATTAATAGGGCATTCGCCTTTCTCATAACTTATTAGTTCCGGAATGTTTGAAGCTGAACAAGCGTTGCCTGCCGTTATTCTCGATACCGTACCATCAGTATTTTTAATTGTTGCACATACAGGATCATAATGCATGGTACACGCTCTTTGTGAAGGGCCTAAATCAGATGGATTCTCTATAGTAATGCCTTTATGTGACTCAGGAGGTGTGTGCTGTTTAGGCGTCACACCATTAGTACATCCCGATAAGAAGATGGCTATAAGTAAGGTAGTATAAGTCAGGGGTTGTTTTGACTTTTTTAACACTAATGCACTTGGGTTATGAGGTCTAAAGTTCAACATTTGAATGCCAATAAAGTAATTGTGAAGTAGCTGTTAGTTTGTCACAAATTAAGCATAGAAAGATACTACTTATTCAATTGTACATACTTATCAAAGTTTTGTACGTAATCATCAATATTGTCACTGAGCATTTGACGGTATTGTGAGGTATAAAACTCTAAGATTTCATTTTTCTCTTTAGCAAGGTCTTCTCCTTTCACAAAACCAATAGAAGCAACTGATGAGCTGTAACGTGCAGCCGCATATAATAGTGAGGCGCCTACTTGACCAGAATGTGCCTCTTTGCCAAGCTGGCTATTTGCTAATTCAATAATAGCATCAGCACGTTTGTAAAATGATTCGATATCAGCTGGAATCTCAATATCATTGGACTGATCAGCAATATGAAGACTGTCTTCAGTATGATTTAAATTTTGGTTTGTCATAAGTATCCTACGCATTAGTCTAAGTCATTAATAAAAACAATCAAAGTGTGCTGACATTTAAAAGTAAGATTGCTAATAGCCAAAATTATGAGATAGCTTAAACATTGGCATCTGCTTTTAAGATGTCTGCTTTATCTGTTTTTTCCCATGTAAATGCAGTCTCACTCCCCGTGCGACCAAAATGACCGAATGTAGCGGTTTGCTGATACATAGGTTGTAGAAGATTGAGCATATGAGTTATACCGTAGGGGCGCAAGTCAAAATGAGTACGGATAAGCTCAATGATGGTTTCATGGCTTATCTTGGAAGTACCAAATGTGTTTACAGCAATAGATGTTGGTTGAGCAACCCCAATTGCATAGCTAATTTGAACTTCACAACGGTCAGCTAAACCTGCGGCAACAATGTTTTTTGCGACATAACGACCTGCATAAGCCGCACTACGGTCTACTTTTGAGGGGTCTTTACCACTGAAGGCACCGCCACCGTGACGAGCCATACCGCCATAGGTGTCAACTATAATTTTTCGACCGGTTAGACCGGCATCACCTACGGGGCCGCCAATGACAAACTTGCCAGTTGGGTTGATATGGTAGCGTGTATGTTTGTGAAGTAGGTTAGTGGGTAAAACCTGCTTAATAATCTCTTCCATGACCGCTTCTTGAAGCTCTGATTGAATAATGCTTGGGTCATGTTGCGTTGATAAAACAACCGCATCAATGGCAGAGGGAATACCGTTGGAGTATTTTAAGGTTACTTGAGCCTTGGCATCAGGACGTAGCCATGGTAGATCACCTGAACGGCGTAGCTCTGACTGACGCTCCATTAAGCGATGAGCAAACTGAATGGGCGCAGGCATTAGTACGTCCGTCTCATTACTGGCATATCCAAACATCAAGCCTTGATCTCCAGCACCTTGATCTTCGGGGTTTGAGCGGTCTACCCCTTGAGCAATTTCAGGTGACTGCTTACCAATCATATTAATAACTGCACAAGTATCGCCATCGAAACCTAAGTCAGAGTGATGGTAACCGATACCATTAACAGTATCACGTACAATGCGTTCAATATCGATATTAGCTGTCGTCGATATCTCTCCAGCTAAAACGACTGCCCCAGTCTTAACCAATGTTTCACAGGCCACACGTGCGTGCAAATCCTCCCTCATGATAGCATCCAGCAAAGCGTCTGAGATTTGATCAGCCATTTTGTCAGGATGGCCTTCGCTAACAGATTCTGAAGTAAAAATTTGATAATCATGCATAGTAGAATTGTCACTTATTTGCAGGCGCTGTCTTAACAGTGATGTCATTTGTTTTATGTATAATAAACAAAATATGACAGACGGAAATAGGATTAATAGAAAATGGTCTATATATTACCTTGAATCATAGTAAAACTCTAGTATGGTTACTGTCTAATAGTGAAATTGATTAATATACGGATTTAATGTTGCTAATTAGAGGCGAAATAATCTTAAATTTCACTAGATACGCATCAATAGCCTCAAGGAGCCAACTTTGTCACTTTTTATCCATATTAGTAATAATTATCCATATAGTAATAATTATCCATATAGTAATAACTATCAGGAATATCTAAAACGATGAGTGGTTTATTATTGGAAGTTGTTTAAAATGTTCTTTAATGAACTTTTTATGCTTATATCCCATAATGAAAATAATGTCTGACCATAGGATATCGCCCAAAGACAATAAATGGCGTGCAGACTTAAATGTCCCCGCTTAACGTACGCAGTAATCAGGATGTTTTCTATAAAATATTTCAGCCATTGGGCTACGTCATTTACTTTTCGAATAAACAAAGAGTAGATTCATCAAAGCTCTATAAACTTAGACTTGTCTTTAAACATGCATTCTTCATAAACAGGGCATTTGCCGCACTTTGGAGTCCTAGCTTGGCAGGTATATCGACCATGCAAAATTAAATAATGATGAGCATCTACTAAAAAATCTTCAGGAACACGTTCTAGTAGCTTTTTCTCAACAGCCAGTACCGTTTTTCCAGTAGCCAGCCCTGTACGATTGCTAACCCTAAATATATGGGTATCCACCGCCATAGTAGGTTGTCCAAAAGCAGTATTTAAAACCACATTGGCTGTTTTGCGACCGACTCCAGCAAGGGCTTCTAAGTCTTTACGATTGTCTGGTACTTGGCCATTATGTTTTTCAATTAAATCGTGACAAGTTTTAATAATGTTTTTAGCTTTAGAATTAAAAAGTCCAATTGATTTTATGTATTCTTTTAGGCGGTCTTCGCCGAGTGATAAGATAGCTTCTGGGGTATTAGCGATAGGGAATAATCGTCTAGTTGCGATATTAACACTAACATCAGTGGCTTGAGCTGATAACATAACCGCAATCAATAACTCAAAAATACTGCTATATTCAAGTTCGGTTACGGGTTCATCAATTGTAGCAGCAAGCTTTTCAAAAAAAGCACGTACATCACGATTGGGTAGCCGCCGTGAGGCTGGGGTATTTGCTGTTTTATGCTTAATGGTTTTACTCATAGTAACTCTAAATAGTAAGGCCAAATAGTAAGGTCAAATAGAAAATCTAAATATTGACGCTTCATAGTAAGTTTTAACTAGTAACTATTGAATAGCCAAGCTACTGGCGGCCAATCAATACAGGTAAGAGGTAGCACTATTGTAGATTATAAATAAAATTCTAGTTTATAAAGCTGTTGAGTTGATCTTTTAAAGAATCTAGCTCTGTTTGTTTTTTCTGGTTATAACGAACACTCAATTGTTTTTCTAATTTTTTAATTTTGGTCCGAATCTTGGCCGTAGCGATAGTTGCCTTAGCCTCCGCCTCATTAATATCTAAGCTTTTATGTGCCGCATTACCCAGCTTAGTTTCAACCATACTGGTTACAGGTTTCGCATGCGCACTGTCTGACATGTGCTCAGCTACACGATTCAAATGTGTGTGGTAGCGAGTGCGCAAGTGTGCCTGTTCTTGATTTCTATATTCGATAGTGTCAAATTCGGCCCCTCTTTTGATTTCAACTAAGTCAATACAGTCGACAGGGCAGGGTGGTAGGCATAATTCACAACCCGTGCATAAATCTGTAAAAATGGTGTGCATATGTTTGCCAGTGCCCACTATTGCATCAACAGGGCAAGCAGGAATACATTTTGTACAGCCAATACAGTCGTCTTCCCGAATAATGGCACGCACTTCATTTGGGCGCTGGGTGTTCGGATTAATAGGCCACTGAGAGGGACGTGCTATTAAGGCGTTGCGATCTAAAAGATGAGCAATAGCATCCGTTACAGGCTGACCACCAGGTACACACTTGTTATGAGAGTCATTATTCTTTACTATCGCAACCGCATAGGGCAAACAGCCATCTGCATGGTCGCATAATCCACACTGAGTTTGAGGTAATAGAGCATCAACTGCCGCAATTTTTTCACGCTCATGCTTATCCATAGAACTAAGGTTTAAACGCTTAAATAAGATAGGAAGGTTGTCTAATCTTTGTGTGCTCATCGATTGTATTATCATCAACAGTTGATTGTTATTGAATAAGTAAGATAGTCTATCATAACCGTTTACTGTGGGTATCTGTATCAAAATAACGGTAACGCCAAGTTATCGTTATTGACTATTCTTTAGCTTGAAAGTTTTTACAATTGTGTGCGTTTAATAGCTATTGAAATATTTAGGCTTATTAACAGAGGTCTCTATAAGTCTCTATACAGCCAATAATTTATTCAGGCTGTCAACACTGACCCGTAGGGCATGGTAGCCTACAGGTTGAGATTTTTCATATCCATTTAAATAGTAATCAATGCTGAGTATGATATCTGCGATTTGCGCTAAAATAATATCGCCGATGGGTGTTTTAGAATCTATAACTTTAGTTTCCATAAACTTGGCCAAGCGGTTTAGTATGGTATACCCATCCGATAAATCCAGAAAGTAGAGCGCACCAGAAACTTGCTTAATCAAGGTGGGTATCTCAGAAAGTATTGATATATCACTATAATCACTTTCAATATAATCGTTAATAATATGTTCAATAGTAGCAATAATAATTCGGCTTTCTTTTACTAAAGTCTCATAGGCTGTGTTAAGTTGATATGCTGAAATCTTTGAATTATGAAGAGGCTGCATAATAGCGCCAGGAGTATGAGACTTAGCCAAATATATGGCAGCATTCTCACTGATCATCAATGATCCCAGTAGCTTATCGAAGTCTTCAGAGCTAGGTGTGTCCCATTGACTAACTTCTTGCGCTGATGCTTTCAATGCGGCCGCGGCTTCATTCAGATTGATGAGATGTAAAGTTGAAGCCAAGGTGTTTAGCTTGACTGATATTTCTTTGGCATCCTGTTTTGTAGGGTTTTCACTTTCCCCTCGTACAAATGCGTCAACACGCTCTTTAATGATATCAATACTATTTTGGATCAGTTTATTTATTGTATTTGCAACTTCGCCATCTGGACCATATAGGTAGTGCTTCATTTGGGTAAGCTGTTCATCATTTAAACGAGTAGAATCAATTCTCCGCTTAATATCCTGAGCCAATTCATTTTCACGAGAACAGGCAAAGCTAACTAAGTTTGCAAATTCACTATTATTTGCTGATAGGTAGTCATTAAACTGTTGTTCTAAAAATATTAGAGTTCTTTTTTGTGAATCATTTAAAGGTAAAATAGAGCTAATATTATATGTTACGGCTTGGGCAGCTTGCCAAAATAGCTTATCAGAATGCTTGGCAATTAAACGACAAACATTATTCATAGTTTCAAGTTTTTGAGCGTCTTTATCCGTTAATTTACCGTTCTTATTCGCTAAAGCAACCTCTAATCCAGCTCTATAGCCCATAATTAATGGCCGTGAATTTATAGGCAAACTTTGAATGGCTTCATAATGAGTTTCTGGATCTACAATTGATATGTTCGAGTAGTCAGAAGGGATAAACGTTTGTTCGTCGATTAAATTACGACCAATATTGGCATTCAATTTGTTTATCACTGGAATTAATAAAGTAGGTTCTATGGTTTCCTTTAAAAGTACAAATTCTATGTACCGCCCTAATGTCATTACCCCTTCAGAAATGTTAAGTATTAATTCTTCATTGCTATTATCACCCTCATCATAAAGTTTACGAATACTGATAGCTAAAACATTCGCTAGTTCGCTAACGCCGTATAATGCAATTAGTTTTAATACCGAAGATAGTTGTTTAAACATATCAATTGAATCGATCAATAAAGGGGCTTGCTCTTGATCGTCATAAAACTCACTGAGGTGGGTTTCTGCATTTTTTAACGTAACTTTAATTTCTGGTATTAATAGATAGAGTAGTGGTAAATTAAAATTTGTAGCGCTTAGCGGTTTAAATGATATATTTTTTTGGCTAAATGGCATAAAATCGCTTCCAGTGCTAGGTAATCTATATTACCGAATAAGTATCATGTTTATAATATTAGGTCTTTATGAAAAGACTGGTTTTTAATCTTTCAGCTAGTTTAACAGCTCCACTAACGTCATAGTTGTTTGGTTGCAAACAGTGATGGAGATCTGCTTCGTCAGTAATTTGCGACAAGCAATGAACCTCTTGTAAGATAGATAAATTGGGATTATTAGCGATTAGACTCGCTACCCAATTAAAATGTTGAATAAAGTTGGTTTTGGCGACAATGAGTTTATCAGCAAGATGGCTAAAATCAGTATGTGAGCCGCCGCCTTCACTTTGTGCATCATCATCAATAGCAAGTGAGACTTGCCCACCTGTCATAGCAAGATATACTTCAGCTAAAATCTCAGCATCCAATAATGCCCCATGAAAAGTACGGTCCATTTTACCGACATTTAAACGACGCACAAGCGCATCAAGTGTGTTTTTTTGACCAGGATATTGCTGCTTAGCCATTACCAACGAGTCAGTTACCGTAACTTTATCAGCAAAGTCTGTAAGCCCAACTTTATCAAACTCCATTGATAAAAATGTCATATCAAAAGGGGCGTTATGAGCAATAATTTCAGCACCACTCATGAAATCGTATAGTTTCTGCGCTACCTCATCAAATGTAGGTTTATCTGCTAAGAATGCTTCTGTAATACCATGAATACGTATTACTTCATCATCCATACCACGTTTGGGGTTAATATAAACGTGTAGTTTTTCGCCAGTAAATTTGCGATCAACAAGTTCTACAATACCTACCTCAATCACTCTGTCGCCCTTAAGCGCATCAAGACCAGTAGTTTCCGTATCCATAATCAACTGGCGGCCCGGCTCTCCTTTATGAGTTGGATCTGGTAGTAGGGGCTTGAAGTTAGGGTTTGCACGGCTTGTATCACCATCAAATTCGGCAATAGTATCCTCATTATCGAGCTGCGATACCTTTGCAGGTTGCTCAGTTGAATGGGTTTGGTTGATTGCTAAAGCGGAATCTGAGTTCATTTTTCTATCATTAAAATTTGAGTCAAGATGATTGACTCTGGTGTCACCATTAAGCATATCATTTGTAGAGTGTTCTTCACAATCAGTAGCCATAGCGTGTTCAGCCTCACTCTCCAAATCGCTATCCAGATTACTCTCTAAATCAACATCTAAATCATTTTCAAACCCTAAGGGATCAGTAAAAAGCCAGTCATCTTCTATATTAGACTTGGCATCTTGATTAGAGAGGTTAGTGCCAGAAGATGATTTTGAATAATGTTGGGACATGGGCTGCCTATCAATTTGAAAAGTCTTAGATTGCTGATGATGTTCTTTTACAGAGTCATTTGTTGAACAGTTATTTAGTTTTTTTTTAAAGTATCGGATACTGTATCTGAACCTACAGTATTATCAGAAGACGCTAATATGCCTTTATTAGCCAGTTCATCAGCCTTTTCATTACCGGCATGCCCCGCATGACCTTTGACCCAATGCCAATTGACATCCCTGGCACTTTGTAAGGCATCAAGGCGTTGCCAAAGTGCTTGATTCTTAACTGGCTTATTGGCGGAGGTCTTCCAACCTTTTTTCTTCCAACCATGTATCCACGATGTTATACCATTTTTCACATAACTAGAGTCTGTCCATATCTCAAGCATATCTTGACTAGGGCTTTTTTCAAGTGCAATGATGGCACCCATCAGCTCCATTTGATTGTTAGTGGTGTGCGATTTACCGCCAAAATATTCAATGTGAGTGCCATCACTTAATACTAATAGAGCGCCCCACCCGCCAGGCCCTGGGTTGCCTTTGCAGGCACCGTCAGTAAAGGCAATAGTAGTGTTGGGTTTCGGGTTTAGAACTGACATAAGGGCTCACATAGCTAGATTATAAATGACGAGGTAGGAGACTATAGATTAGTGTGAATAGTATAGCAAAATTTGTCAACTCAATCTGTTTAGCTGAATTATTTAATGCACATTGATAACATCGATTGATAGAAGTTTGCTAGAATGAACGTTGAAATTATTAGATATTTTGGGTGGATATGACAAAGAGATGTCATACTAAAATTACATTTTTTTGAAAATATTGCCTTTTTAGTTTAAGGTACTTCTCTTTATTTAAGATGCTGTATATTAAAGTTGCTCAGGAATTTATTTTGAATCCATTTACAAAAAGGCAAAAAAAACATTATCCCATAATTTGTAGGAGATATCAGACACTTATGGGAGCTTTTATGCTATTCATGGGGTTATGTTTACCAGCATGTGATAACTTAGGAAAATCAGATAATAGTGAGTCTAACCAAGCGTATGATGAATTTAAAGATGATGATAAAGATAAGCAGTCATTAAAAGCAAATAGCCGTATTTTTTCTGGCTGCTATACCGTTGATAAATCAGAACCCGCTCAAATCAAGGTTAGTCAGCAAGATAATGGGTTAGTTATGCAAATGAAAGAGCCTGTGTCGGCAAAGCGGGTGTGGGATAGCCCAGAGCCCCTTGAAATTTTAGACGTTAACCAGTCTTCAGATTACTTTTCTATCGAGTCAAAAGAAGTGACTCACCTGATTGCAAGACCAGATAAGCTCTTGGTTATCGCTCACGTTGACAGTGCCTTTGCAAATATGGATCCTCTATTGGATAGTGATTATTTAGGGTACATACTTCAAGGCGCAAATACGATCTTTAAAGTTGAATGTGATGACATACATAGTGATGAGGTTGTAGAAGGTAAGATGAGTAACATTACCATTAAAACATTGCCAAATACTAATTCACTGTAGGAATAGGATTAAGAATAGATGGGGTTTTTGAATTATCTACTATTGGGTGCTATTGCTTATGGTTTGGGATGGGCAGTGCGGATATATGTCCTTGAAAAAGGGGTAAAGCCAAAAGAGCCATATAGTATGAAGCATCCTATTGTAATAAGATATTTGGCTTTATTTTTTGTGTTTATGTTGGTGGTTTCAGCGTTATTGGGTCGCTTCGTTATCGGCCATAATGAAATTGATATTCCTTTTATTGTTGTCAACAGTATCGTGTCTACTTTTGTGTTTTCATTTGGGCTTAGTCCTGATCATGTGCAGCACGATTTACCTGATTAATCGTTAACATAGATCAATCGCAATCAAGTCATCTATGACATCCCAAAGATGAATAATGTTAATGGTGCAGTTATTCTTTCGTGGTTCATTTAGATTTTGTGACGCCAATCATGATATCGTTAGCTATTTTTGTTATAGCCACATAGCAGATAAGCCATATGCTGTCTAACCCAATTGTTAGTCGCTAAGCAAGTCTTGCATAAATCAAATATAAAAAAGTGAAGCCAGTAAAATGGCTTCACTTTTTTTTAAGTCACAGGTTTTAAGGGGTTAATGACGGGGTACTACTATCATTAGTAGAGCCATCTATAGAGTTAGCTGTGTTACTGGAAGCTGGTGATGAGTCATCTTGTTGTGTAGTGGTTTCAGTTTCTGTTACAAGAGCATCAGGCTTTTTATCGTTATCGAGATCAACCGAATCGACCACTCTGCGCTTGATAACTGTTTTGGTTCTACCATTTTGCAGAGCGTTTGCCTCCGCTTCAGATACCAATACAGGCGCACTAGCAGCTTTAATAGCTTCTACTGCTTTTTGCTCATTACTTTTAACACTGGCAATATTAGTCAGATTGCGATGTCGTGGCGTTGGAATGGCGTTATTATCAATCAAATTGGCACCACCACCTAATGCTTGGTACAAGTCAATTTGATTGTTAAGCCTTTCTTGTTCAAGGTTTAAGATGGTTTGCTGAGTAGAGAATAATGAACGCTGAGCGTCAAGCACACTTAGATAGTCATCAATTTGAGCAATATAGCGGGCTTCTGAAATATTAAATATCTCATCATAGCTTTTCTGTAAGCGATATTGTGACTCAGTCCTTGCATCCAAAGTAGCCCGCTCCGCTAATACATCGCTAACCTCACGAAATGCTGATTCGATTGCATTTTCATAATTGGCTAAGGCTTGTTCTCGTTCAATTTCTGCAACCTCGTAGTTGGCATCTAATTGACCTGCATCAAAAATCGGTACACTAACTGAGGGGCCAAATGACCAGCCAGCAGCGCTGCTTTTAAATAAATCAGACAAATCACTGCTTGAATACCCAAATCGCCCAGTGAGACTGATACTAGGGTAGTAAGAAGCCCGAGCAACATCAATATTTGCTCCAGCAGCTTTAAGTTGATATTCAGCTTGGAGGACATCTGGACGATACAATAGTAATTCACTAGGTAAGCCAGCACTTAGAACTTGCGTGGTAGCAATCGAAGAGACAGCTGGGTCAGGTAGCATATTGTCTGTTATAGGTGCACCGACAAGGTACTTGAGTGCGTTTTTAGCTTTCAAGACACCACTTTGTGCATTTAATACGGCTATTCTTGCAGTTTCCACAGAGGCCTCAGCTTGTAGAGAAGGGGCTTTTGAATCAATACCAGCATTTAAGCGTGCTGTTGTAATACGTAGTGATTCTTCACGGCTGGCTAATGTTTTACTGGCCAGCTCAAGTTGCTTCAACTGATAGCTTAAATTGACATAACTTTTTGCGATATTAGCAATTAAACTGACTTGAGCGGTGTCCCGTGCAGCGGCGGTAGCCAGATAATTTTGTAGTGCTTGATCCTTTAAGCTAGAGATTTTACCCCAAAAATCAAGCTCATAACCTGCCATACCCAGACCAACACTGTAATTATCACTGGTCATGCGTTTATTTGCTTGAGGATTATAGTTTGAGCTGCGTGAGTATTCGCCGCTACCACTTAATGTAGGCAAATCTTTATTATCTGTAATGCGATATTGGGCTTTGGCTTTTTGAATCGCCAAAACAGCTTGTCTCACATCTTTGTTGTTTTCCAGACCAAGTTGGATTAAGGACTTTAGTTTAGGGTCAGTGTAGAAGCTTTGCCAGCGAACCGCTGCTAAACTAGAAGGTACTTTATTATCGCCATATACTTCATAGCCACCGTTTTCATTTAGTGGGATATTGGGTCGGGCTACTACAGGGTCTGTTTGTAAAGAAGGTATGGTGTGACAAGCAGTGATTGCCAATGTGAAAGCAGAGACCCCACACACACGCATCCATCTACTCTTGTATCCTATGCTATTCATATCTTCCACGGCTTTACCTTGTGATTTATTAAATAAGTTTGAAGATGCCATCATTATGTGTTGTCTCCAAAATTGGCAGGGGCAGTACCATCTGCAACACCATTATGAGAATATACGTTAGGTTTTTGACTAGGATGGGTGTCATTTGAAGATGAATTGGAATTACCATCGTCACTGTTATTTTTATGTTTAAAAACAGAGCGCACCCATACGTAAAACATAGGAATAAAGAATACTCCTAACAAAGTAGCGGTAACAACGCCTCCTACGACACTGGTACCAATGGCATTTTGACTACCCGCACCAGGGCCACTCGCTAGGTATAAAGGCACCACGCCAAAACCAAAGGCAAGCGATGTCATAATAATAGGACGCAACCGTTGTCTAGCTGCTGTCATTACAGCCTCTCGTAATGAATAACCTTTTTCTTGGTGCTCTTTGGCAAACTCAATGATTAAGATAGCATTTTTAGCGGACAATCCAACCACTGTTAATAGACCTACCTGTAAATATATATCGTTGGCAAAATCTCTTAACCACGTGAATAGTACAGCACCTAATACCCCTAATGGTACCACTAAAATAACAGAGAAGGGGATAGACCAGCTTTCATAAAGTGCTGCTAGACATAAAAAGACAACCAAAATTGAGAGCGCATAAAGCATAGGTGCTTGTGCCCCAGATTTTTGTTCTTCAAGTGACAAACCTGTCCACTCAAAGCCAATACCTTCAGGAAGCTGTTCAACCATTTTTTCCATAGCATCCATAGCCTCACCAGTACTAACACCTGGCGCTGCACTACCCTGAATATTCATAGTGGGAAAACTGTTATAACGATTCAAACTGGGCGAGCCTGTCTGCCATTCGCTACTTGAAATACCTCCTAGTGAAATCATATCACCTGAGTTGTTACGTACATACCATTTATTTATGTCTTCTGGGTTGGTTCGGCTATCTGCTTCGCCTTGTACGAAAACCCGTTTGATACGCCCTCTATCAATAAAGTCATTCACATAGGCTGAGCCCCAGGCGGTAGACAACAAGCTATTAATATCTGTCATGGCTATGCCATAAGCGGCAGCTTGTTCATGGTCAATATCCACTTTGAATTGAGGGGCATCTTCTTGACCATTGGGGCGTACACCTACAACCTGATCATTTTGTGCAGCCATACCAAGTAGCTGATTACGGGCAGCAAGAAATCCTTCGTGGCCTATATTACCGACATCCTGCAACATTAAGTCAAAACCACTAGCGTTGCCAAGTTCTGTAATGGCAGGCGGCACAATAGCTCTTACCAGTGAAGCTTCATTAATACCAGCAAAATATTTATTAGACCTTTCTTGAACCGCTTGAACCGTGTTCTGTAGACCGGTTCTGGTTTCCCAGTCTGAAAGACGAATAAATGCTAACCCCATATTTTGTCCTTGTCCGGCAAAGCTAAATCCGGCAATGGTAAATACAGCCGCAATATTATTTTCTTCTTCAGTTTCGTAATAACCGCGAACCTTATCAAGAACATCTTGGGTTTCGTCTAAAGTAGATCCTGTCGGTAGCTGGACCAAAGCCATCATGATACCCTGATCTTCTTCAGGCAAAAATGAGCTTGGTATGCGCAAGAATATAGCAGCCATGATACCTATAATGGCGGCATATCCCACTAAGTATAACCATTTAAAGTCAATACTTCTGCCAATAAAACCTTCATAAGAACGACTTAACTTATCAAAGCTACGGTTAAACCAGCCGAAGAAACCTTTCTGCTCCTTATCTTTATCATGAGATTTACCTCTTTTTAATAAAGTGACACATAAAGCAGGTGTAAAAATAAGCGCTATTACTGCTGATAGAACCATGCTAGTAATTAAGGTAATTGAAAACTGACGGTAGATAACACCCGTTGAGCCACCAAAGAATGCCATAGGGACGAATACAGCGGAAAGAATCAAGGCAATACCAATCACGACTTTACTAATCTCGCCCATAGATTGCAAGGTTGCCTCTTTAACCGAAATATCAGGATTTTCTTCCATAATACGTTCAACATTTTCGACAACAACAATGGCGTCGTCTACCAGCAGACCAATGGACAACACCATAGCAAACATGGTCAGTACGTTAATACTAAAGCCTGCGATATACAGGATGGCAAAAGTACCTAATAAAACAACTGGCACTGCTAATGTTGGAATAATAGTGGCGCGCCAGTTTTGTAAAAATAGAAACATGACTATAAATACAAGTACGATAGCTTCTATAAGTGTTTTAACTACCTGTTCAATGGACAGAACAACGAATGGTGTGGTGTCGTATGGAACCACAGCGGTAAGACCAGGCGGAAAGTTTTGTTCTAACTGTGCCATGCGCTCGCCAACTAATGCCCTCGTTTCGAGAGCATTAGAACCTGGTGCTAAAGAGATACCCATACCGGCGGATTCTTTACCGTTAAATAGAGCATTGACACTATAGTTCTCACTGCCAATTTCAACTTCAGCGACATCCCCTAAGTGAACTTGTGCACCTGTGTTGTCAGTTTTTAATAAAATATTCCTAAAATCTTCTGGTGTTTGTAAAAGGCTTTGTACAGTGACAGTGGCGCTAATAACTTGTTTTTCAGTATTAGCAGGCGCTTGTCCTAGCTGACCAGCAGACACTTGGGCATTTTGTGCTCGAATGGCGTTTACCACATCACTAGGCATCAGGTTAAAGCTACGTAGACGTGTGGGGTCTAACCAAACTCGCATGGCATATGAAGAGCCAAAAAGACGAACGTCGCCAACCCCTTCAACGCGACTGATTTGATCAACTACATTTGACGCCACATAGTCAGCAATATCCGCGCGATCCATATTGCCGTCTTCGGACACAAAGGCTTGTACCATCAAAAAGCTACTAGAAGATTTGTTTACATTGACCCCCTGACGCTGAACGGATTCAGGAAGAGAGCTCATTGCTGCTTGCAGTTTATTTTGGACTTGGACTTGTGCTGTGTCAGGGTCTGTGCCATTTTCAAATGTGAGAGTGACTGTGCCTCCTCCATTTGATGAACTTGACGATGACATATACATCAAGCCATCAAGTCCTTTCATACGTTGCTCAATGACCTGAACAACTGAGTCCTCAACCGTTTGTGCATTTGCGCCTGGATAGTTGGCGCTGACGTTAATAGTAGGCGGTGCAATGCGGGGATACTGTTCAATTGGTAGATTAATAACAGATATGATACCTACCAACATAATTAAAATGGCAATTACCCATGCAAAAATAGGGCGGTTAATAAAATATCGTGACATGATTTTTTCCTAGTCTGCCTATTTTTGGATTAGTTTTCAGACTCTGTGTTGCGTCCGTTTCCCTTTTGACCAGTTTTAGCGTTAGGCGCTACAGGACCTACGGATTTATCTGAACCGGGGTTGACTGGCCCTTGATCCTGTCCAGAATTTGGCGCAACCGGCCCCTGACCTAGTCTAGGGGCTTGAGATATTTCCGAATTTTCGGTAGAGGATAATTTGAAGGGTTTGGTAACCACTTCTTGTTTAGGCTTCACTTTAGACCCGCCAATAACCACCAAGTTTTCACCCGCTTTTAAACCCTCAGTCACAATCCATTTCCCTTTATAGGTACCGTTTACAGAGACTGGGCGGATTTGAGCCTTATTATTAGCATCAACAATATACACTTGTGTATCGCCCTTCGGGGTTCGAATTAGGGCACTTTGAGGGATTAAAACGGCATTATTTATTAGCCCTTGTGTCATACGGGCTGTAACAAACATACCAGGGATTAAAATATAATTATCATTTTTAAAGACTGCCCGTAAAGTAACTGAGCCTGAATCTTTATCAACCTTAGCTTCCGCTAATGATAACTGTCCACGAATAGGATAGGTTGAGCCATCTTCCAAAACAAGTTCAACAGCGCTGCTTCCAGGTTTTAAAGCACCGCTGGCTTGCTGTTTCTTAAGCTTAAGCAGATCTGATGAGGATTGACTAATGTCAACATATATCGGATCTAGTTTAGAAATGGTGACTAAAGGATTGGCTTGATTAGCATTGACTAAAGCACCTGCGGTTACGGCAGAGCGGTCTGTTTTTCCAGCAATAGGCGCGCGAATAATAGTACGGTTTAGATTTAACTCACTTCCTGACAGTTGCGCTTTTGCCGTATTAACCGCCGCTTCTGAGCTGGCGATATTCGCTTTTGCTTGGTCAACAGCGGCTTGGGCGCTGGCATATGCGGCTTGGGCCGTTTTATAATGAGTTAAAGCTTGGTCATATTGTTGCTGTGAGATAGCTTTTATATCAACCAATGGTTCAAGTCGTTTTAAATCAGTTTGTGCTTGTTCGAGTTGGGCTTGTTGAGAAGCTTGATTGGCAAGCGCATTATTATAAGCCGCTTTAGCCGTATTAACGTTTGCATTCGCTTGCTGCACAGCAGCAGTGTTAGCGGCTTGAGCCGACTGATAATTTTCAACACTTAATTTATATAAAGGTTGCCCCTTGCTGACCATACTGCCTTCACGGTATAAAATTTCATCAACTATCCCCGTTACCTGCGGGCGTACCTCGGCTTCCTCATAGACCACTGTACGACCAGAAAATTCGTGTATTAATGGCACAGTTTCAAACTGGACAGGGACTACATTTACCGTTACTTTTGGCATCTGTTGCTGAGCAGTGGTAGATTCATTGTTTCTATTATCACAGCTAACGAGACATAAGCCAGAAACTGCTAAACTTGCAGCTAAGAATAGGCGAGTTTGATACATAAGTTCTATCCTTTGATAATTCACTACACATTGTAGCAATGAAAGGTTATAAAATTTTAAGGAATTATTTAAAAATTGTAATGTTAGGTGTTAGCAAGGTAGAAATTTTAGACGCTGCAAAATTTGTATAAAAACTTTTAAAATTAGACGGATAGGTTAAATGAAAAGCCACAGATAAGTGGCTTTATAAATAAGATAAACAAAGAATGGATTACTTATACATGATCTAAGTCAGGTTAGAGTAATTGTTTTTAGCTTTTACATAAATCCACATCGCATTTAAAGCACGATGATAGCTATGTCATCTAGTAAATATCATATAATGAGGCATTATAAATCTTAATATGCTCAATAACTTACACAAGACGAGAGCTGGCAAGCTCAGTAAGTTGCCATAACCCATGACGATATTTATTCTCAGGTAATTGAGCTAAAGCTTGTTGCGCTAGACGGGTTTCCTCTATTGCACGATCTCTACAATAGTCCAAAGCCCCAGTTGATTTTACCAAATCGATAAGCTGTTTAGCATTATCTGCTTTGCCTGTTTGAACCGCAATTCTAAGGGTGTTATATTTTTCTTTATCAGATTCTTTTAAAATTCTAAGAGCGACTATAGTTGGTAATGTTGGCTTACCTTCTGCTAAATCATCTCCTAAGTTTTTACCCATGACATCACTGTCTCCACTATAATCAAGCACATCGTCAATAATTTGAAACGCATTACCAAAATGTTGTCCAAAATCCTTGAAGGGCTGCATAAACTCCGGTTTATTCTGCAAAATTGCCACACCACACGTTGCCATCATAAACAACCGTGATGTTTTACCATCTATAATACGCATATAATCATGTTCGGTAGCAGTAGGATTATGCTGATGTTGTAGCTGTAAAACTTCGCCTTCAGCAATATCACAAGTACCGTCAGAAAATAGCTTTAATAATGGAAGGCTCTGAAAATCGACTAATAAATTGAAAGAACGTGCAATTAAATAGTCTCCAACTAATACTGCGGTAGGATTATCCCACGCAGCATTCGCGGTTGGTTTACCACGGCGTAGACCTGATTCATCGATCACATCATCATGCACTAATGTGGCTGTATGTAGCATCTCAGTAATTGCCGCTAAGTGCATAGCTTCATTCGATGGGCTATCATGGCATAGGCGAGAGCATAAAAGTGTTATCAAAGGTCGCATGCGTTTGCCGCCTGCATTGATAACGTGTTGAGACACACTCATTACTAATTGCACTTTCGAGTTTAAACTGCCAAAAACTTGCTTATCCATAATGGCGAAGTCATTGGCAACAATTTTTTGAATGTCTTTATAACTGAGTGATGAATGAAAGGATGGAGATGTGTCAGTTACGGGGTTTGATTTTATAAGGGTCATAGTTAGTCAACTGCAGCAAAAATAATATAATAAACAGTAATAAACAGTAATAAACAGTAATAAACAGTAAAATAATAGTAAATGTATTAAAAACTAAAGCTATAAACATATAAGAGTTTCAATAGCAAAACATAGCCTGCCAACTGATTTATAAAAATTATTTATATAAACTCATTACCGACAATCGGAAAACATGACTAATAAAATTTTGCATCATTTTGCATCTAGATATTGGCAAATGTCAAAATTTTATGTAATAACTCTAAACTATTGTAATTTAAATCTTCACGACTCACACTCTGATCATGTGAGTTACTGGGTAAGATTATAGCGTTTGAATGCTCTACTGCCAGTTAAAGTTTTAAATAATTTTAAAAGCATCATAGCATAGGCTTAAATTTCAATCATTACTTGCATTTTAAATCATTAATGCGTAGAATTCTGTCTTCATATTTCAAGCTTATATAACTTGTTTGGTTTAGCATAAAGCGAGCCTTTGAGTATATGAGCTATTTTTCTGTAACTTTCCCTGTCGTGTTCGTAAGTCAGGCAAAAGCTGAAGCGTTATTAATCATTTTTATCAATGTATTAATAGCCACGGCACACGGGTTAAACGGAGTCATAAGATGTACGCAGTTATTAAAAGTGGTGGTAAACAACATCGTGTAAGCGTTGATGAGCTACTGAAAGTTGAGCTTCTTAAAGCTGAGAAAGGCGAAACAATCAAAATTGACGATGTATTAATGGTTGTTGATGGCGAAGATTATAAAATTGGTCAGCCAGTTGTTGAAGGCGCTAGTGTTGAAGCTGAAGTAGTAGAGCACGGACGTGGTAAAAAGATCCGTATCGTTAAGCACAAACGTCGTAAGCATTATCATAAAGAGCAAGGTCACCGTCAGTGGTATACGCTTCTTAAGATTAAAGCAATTAACGCTTAATAATCAGTTTTCATCGTTATCGATCGATATTTTATTTAGCGTTATAGCATTACAAATTAAGCGGTTAGTAAAATATCAATATCGTTTTAAAGTTTATAATTTAGTCTCACAAGGAGATTTCTCATGGCACATAAAAAAGCCGCTGGTTCCACTCGTAACGGTCGTGACTCTAACCCAAAAATGCTTGGTGTAAAAGTATTTGGTGGTCAAGAAGTTGTTGCTGGTAACATCATTGTACGTCAACGTGGTACTGAATTCCATGCTGGCGCAGGTGTTGGCATGGGTCGTGACCACACTTTATTTGCTCTAAATGATGGTGTTGTTAAGTTTGCTACTAAAGGTAAATTTAATCGTCGTTATGTTATGATTGAAAATGCATAAAAGTGTTGGTGTTATTTACGAATCTAATTATTTATAACGCTGGTAGATAATTCCAGTTTATGATTAATAAAAGCTCTGTATCCTTAAAGGTTGCAGGGCTTTTTTGTATGCCTGTATAAGTGAATGATGATTATGACAAGCCATTATTTTAACCAAAAATTACCAGCACATAATTACTATAAGAGGTTTCAAAGAAAAGATGGTCACTAAGTCAAAGGTTATAACCTCAATATTCAAGGTTATAGGGGCAAATAGACAAGTCATAAGTTACAAAGTTTCTATAAATAAATGCCGAATTAAGATACAGTAACAAGCGAGAAGTTTTATTTGCATTTATCATCTAGTCACGTAATAAAAAAACTGGCACTATGCTTACAAGTTAAACACAGAGATGCATAGCTTAATTTATGTAGCTTATATTTAATAAATGTTTAAGAGTATTGATTCTAGTTTATAGATAGATATCAGTTTATATTTATCTCATTTGATAATCTTAGTTTTAAAGGATGGTGTAATGAATACTAACATTAAATTTATAAATACACAGGCATCAACAAGCCTTACTAAAAAGTTGATGAGCTCCGCTCTAGCAGGTGCTATTCTTCTTGGGGCTCCTACATTAGCGGTTAGTCAAGCAGCTCAAGCAGCCGAGGCATCAGATAATTTAACAGCCGCAAAAAGATTAAATCAACTGCTGGTAAATACCAAAAGTATGACAGCCAATTTTAAACAAACGACTAAGGGAGCGAGTAGTACTAAGGGCGGGATAAGCGCCCAAAATGGTACGTTTTCAGGTACGATGAGTTTAAAGCGTCCAAATAATTTCCGCTGGAATATTACCTCACCTTCAGAGCAGCTGATTGTAACCAATGGTAGCCATCTATGGGTATATGATAAAGATTTAGAGCAAGTGACGCGTCAAAACACAGACAATCAAGTCGGCAATACGCCAGCTTTATTGCTGTCTGGCGATCCTAGTAAAATCTCTAAAAACTTTAAAGTTACCCAGCCAAATGGTAATAAAAACTACTATGTACTTTATCCAAAGTCTAGTAATGCTAATTTTAAAAACCTAGCGATTAGTTTTAGTGGAGGTAAGCCTGTCATGATGGTACTCAATGACTCATTGGGTCAAGTCACATCGATTAAATTTACTAATGTAAAGATGAATCCTTCAATTGCAAACAGTCAGTTCAACTTTAAAGCCCCAGCAGGTGTCGACGTAATTAACCAGTAATCGGCAACTATTGATTAGTCACTTAAATATTGGATTAGTAGGCTAAAATAACTAAAATAAAAAAGGGTATTACCCAACAATAGTGACCGTTACATTATTTGTTTTAAAATATAGTCAGCGAACTACTAAACGGTTACGGCGTTAACCTCGTTAAGCCTACTCCAGTAGTACTTGCACTCGGTTGCCTTGTAACCATTTTAGACTTCTTTGACTATAACTGTGCCGTCCTAAAAGAGATATTAAAAACGCCGAAGTAATTGCTTCGGCGTTTTTGATGGTTGTAATAATGAATGAATGGTTGTAATAATGATAAAGAAATAACGAGCAGGTAAAACACTAACAAGCAAAAGAACGAGTATAAGCATTACAATGACAAATTCTAGATAGTCTGAGATCAGCACCAATAAAACGTGCTGCTAATTTATTTTTTGCTAAGGTCTTATTTACCTTTGGCATCTGCCCAAATAATTTTGTGCAACTGTAGTTGTAATCTGACAGGCAATGCATCTTCTAAAATCCATTCAGCCAATTCCCGCGCTAACTTTGGTACTACCATATTAGACTTGAGATTCTCTACACTGTCAGTGCTATTGTCATAAACATTAAACATGGGTGAAAACCAAACTGTACCTACTTTTTTATCCAGTTCATACTCATTTAGTTTGCGCTTTGCCCAGTTATAGTCACTACGGTTCATAATCACAAATTTTAGTTGATCATGTTGAGTTAAGTAGTCTAGATTTGACCATAAGTTTTTGCCCTGTTCACCGCTACTCGGCGTCTTGATATCCATGACTTTGCTGACTGTATTTGGCACTTTCTCCACCGATAAAGCCCCTGCAGTTTCTAGTGATATTTCATAATCTTCGTCTAATAGCCGGTTAATAAGGGCATGACAATTAGGCTGAGCCAAAGGTTCACCGCCTGTTACACAAACACGTTTACAAGGATATTGCGAAATATCTGCCATGATATTATCCAATGACATGCGATTGCCCCCAGTAAAAGAGTAGGTGGTATCACAATAGACACATCTCAGTGGACAGCCTGTTAATCTAACAAACACGGTCGGTAAACCAGAGGTTAGCGCTTCTCCTTGCAGGGAGTAAAATATCTCTGTTATCCGTAATCCAGATTCTGGATTGTTTACGGGAATATACTGGCTACGAAGCGGGCTGTTATTAGTCATGGTGCTCATACTTATTGAATGATAATGAGGGGTTTTTTCTGATCATAAGAGTCTAAAGAGCATACCTTAAAGATTAAAGCCTAAAGAGAAAGGTGCTTAGAATGATCTAAGCACCTTTTTATCATTTTAGTTGCCACATTTAGTAATTCAATAATGATATTAGGCCAAACGTAGCAAGTCATTGATGCTGGTTTTTGAACGAGTTTGTGCATCTACTTTTTTAACGATAACAGCACAATATAAGCTGTGCGTGCCATCTTTAGAGGGTAAGCTACCTGATACCACAACAGACCCAGCTGGAATACGACCATAAGTAATTTCGCCAGTTTCACGGTCTAAAATTTTCGTTGATTGACCGATATAAACCCCCATTGAAATGACTGAACCTTCTTCAACAATCACGCCTTCTACAATTTCAGAGCGTGCACCGATGAAGCAATTGTCTTCTATGATGGTTGGGTTGGCTTGTAATGGCTCTAAGACACCGCCAATGCCGACACCACCTGATAAGTGTACGTTTTTACCTATTTGAGCACATGATCCTACCGTTGCCCAAGTATCAACCATTGTGCCTTCGTCAACATAGGCACCAATATTGGTGTAGCTAGGCATTAATACAACACCTTTAGCGATAAATGAGCCACGACGTGCCACCGCAGGGGGTACCACTCGAACGCCCGCTTTAGCAAATTGAGTATCAGTCCAGTTTGCAAATTTAGTAGGAACTTTGTCATAAAACTGTAGGTGTGCGCCAGTTTGCATTGGGTAATTATCATTTAAACGGAATGACAGTAATACTGCTTTTTTAGCCCACTGATTAACAATCCATTTACCGTCTTTTTTCTCTGCGACACGAAGGCTACCATTATCAAGTTGTTCCAATACGCTGTTTACTGCATCTTTAACATCTTGGGGCATTGTGCTTGGGCTATATTCAGCACGTTTTTCAAAAGCTTGTTCAATAATTGTTTCTAATGACATACTGGTTTCCAAATTAATCAAATGGGTTGACTGGTAATGGTAGATGAAAGTCTGCCTATTACTGCTATATTGTCTCTAATTTAAATGGCTTTAGCAAATATTTGAACCTATTAATGCTTTAAACATCGGTATTTAACGGTATTTAACTTTTAGATGTGGTTGAATTATTAATTAATTTTTTTAAAATGGCTATAAAAGTAGTTAAGATAAAATAGTACTACAGCGATAAGTGACTGGTTTGCTCTATCCAGTTAAGCAGGTCATCATAAACCAATTGTTTATTTTTTTCATGGAGTGGCTCATGGCGCATCTCAGGATATAAACGCTGGTCAATGTGGGTAAATCCTTTTGTTTTTAAACGTTTTGTTAGCTTGCGAATACCTTTACCCATATTACCTAAAGGATCGTCTTCTCCACTAATAAAGAGCATAGGAAATTCAGGTTCAATCATCTCTGCCCAATCCTTTGCAAGGCCAATATTCATTAGATTAAATAATGCCCAATAACCATTGTTTGTAAAGTCAAATCCGCATAAAGCATCTGATTCATAGGCTTTTATGCTATCAATATTATGACATAACCAAGCAAATTTAGACGATGATGTCTTATCTTTGACTTTGCGGTTCATCATTTTATTCGTCGTAATGGCATAAAGCTTATTACGTTGTTTTGGCTTGATTTTATTTAAAGCTTTGGTAATGGGAAGCATCTGTTTAATCAATGGCTCAGTATCACTAGTACCCATCAGTATGGCACCTGCAAACTCACTATAATGAACCTGTAAAACATTGCGCACAATAAATGAACCCATAGAATGACCCATGATAAACTGCGGAAGGTTAGGGTATTTTTGCTTTAAGATATTGCTCATATGAACCACATCTCTTAATAACAATTGCATGGCATGTTTTTTTGCAAAATAACCCAGTTCGTCTGCATGGTTTATTGTTCGTCCATGACCCAGTTGATCATAAATTAATACCGCAACGCCATGTTCCGCTAAAAAAGTAGCAAACTCATCATAGCGACCACTATGTTCAGCCATGCCATGAACGATCAATAATGATGCTTTTATATCATTTTTGGGTTCATAAATCGTGTGATGTAGCGTATGTATCTCATCAGAGGAAAGAATTGTTTTAGCCATAACGATCCTATTTAAGCCATTTATTAATAATGTGAATAAATTTAGATAATAATTTTAAAGATAATTTTGACAATGCTTTTTTTAATAATACTGACGCCTGTTATCACACTGTTGTTTTTAATAATACCACCCCTTGTCATTTATTCATCAGGGTAGTTAACTGTCCTTGATAGTAGGGAAGAAACAGCCTATATTGTTTGTATTGATTTTGTAAGTATTTTTAGGTATCTTGCTGTTGAGTAATATATTATTACAAAAGTGTAATAAATCATGTCATCATTATGCTGAGTACTTAATTTAACGAACTTTTGAAGGATCTTTATAATGTCTGTTAGCGTAAAGTTTAACCCCTCTAAATCTAATCTAATCATCCCCATTTTGCTGAGTGCTACGATGGGTTTGAGTGCCTGTTCACAAAGTCCTGAAGAAACATCATCGGCCAGTAGTGAGGTAGATTCTCAAGCGGCAACCGCTGCTGATGCTTTAGAAACTAAGTTCGCTACATTAGCAACAGGCGGTGCGTCAGGCCCTTATAATATCATTGGAACGTCGTTAACAGAAGTATATAACCAGACTTATGGTGTGAACTCTAAAACACAAACCACAGGTGCCTCTGTCGAAAATATGAACTTGATTAATCAAGGCAAAGTAGAGATGGCTTTTGCTATGAGCGATGTGGTTAATGACGCTGTACTGGGGCAAAACAACTTCTCCGCACCTATTACAAAAGTTCAGCAAATTGCTGCGTTATATCCCAACTACGTGCAAATTGTCACTTCGAAGTCATCAGGGATTAAGAATTTTGAAGATTTAAAAGGTAAGCGTATTGCCGTGGGCGCTCAAAACTCTGGTGTTGAAGTGAATGCCCGTAACCTGTTGAAAGGTTTTGGTATGACCTACGATGACGTGAACGTTGACTATTTGGGTTATGCAGAAGCAGCTGATGCGCTTAAATCTGGTAAGCTCGATGCGGCATTTTTGACCAGTGGATTACCAAATTCATCTTTAATGGAGCTTGAACAAGGTTTTGATCTGCAACTGGTCAGTATCGATCCTGCTAAAGTAGCTGAAATTGCTAAAGATCAAACGTACTTTACTGCGAAAGAAATACCTGCTGGCACGTATGGCAATGAAGAAGCCATTCCTACTGCTGCTATTATGAATGCTTTTGTGGTTAGCTCTGATTTATCTGAAGAGGATGTTTATAAATTAACCAAAACATTTTTCGATAGCTTGGATAAGCTAAAAACCGCGCATCAAGCAGCCGCAGGGATTAGTCTCGAAACGGCTCAGCAAGGTTTGGTAGCCCCAATTCACCCAGGTGCCAAAAAATATTATGACGAACAAGCTGCTAAATAACAGTGTCATTGCATAATGTCTACTATAAATAAAGATCAGCCAGAGCGTCAGCGCTCTACTGGTCTTTTTTTTGGTATTAGCATCGCTGTAATGTTCATATTGATAGGGGCGGCTGTTAAAGCGTTATTTTATACGCCCTATCCAGTTATTTTGGTGGAGTTTGCGCAAAAAAAATGTTTTATTGAACAAGGGTTTGATCTAAAGTGGCAACATTCGGTTGAAAAACAATGGTGGATTGAGTCTTATGAGATTGAGGGCGAACAATTGTTATTGACTGATGCTTATTTACAAACTTTTGGAGCAGGAACGCCCTCCACAGAAACGCTAAGCACGACCAGCCAAAAATATCCAAACTATGTGCACTATCGTATGAATTTACGTCTACCGCACTTAAATTGGATGATATCTCCCAGTATTAAAGCACAAATTATTACCAAAAAGCATCATCTACCTATTTACCAATGGGTAGAGGGTTATACCAATATTTATATTTCTGCAAATACGCAAAATTTTTGGACTATTTTACGACAGGATTCATGCAATGAGTACAGCCCACCCTAAGCCTAATGAGTTATCGTCGGTTATGTCAAAACCGTTAGAGACGGACATCCCCTCAGCTGAAAAACAACAGGAAATACTGGAGAAATTTGACCGTGAATCACTGACTCGAAAGTTAAAGAATAAGCATATAGGCTGGGTTATATCTGCTATTGCCATTGCGTATGCTATCTTTCATCTTTATATAACATTTAATCCCATGCCAGCTTTGTTGCAACGTGCTATTCACGTTGGGGTAGGGTTTGCACTCATATTTGTTATTTATCCCGCCACTAAAAAATCTGCTCGGTTTAAAGTGGCTTGGTATGACTGGATATGGTTTTTATTATCATTATCTGGTGTGGGGTATTTGATTTTGGAGTATCAAAATATTGTCACAGTGCGTGGCGGTATTCCTAATCAGCTCGATATTCTCTTCTCAGTTATTACTGTATTATGTGTTCTAGAAGGTACAAGGCGTATTACGGGCTTTATTCTCCCCTTATTTGCACTTTTGTTTCTTGCCTATCCTTTTGTTAGCCATTTAGGTTTTATGCCAGACAGGCTTTTGACCAGACCTTATGACATGGGTGATATCTTTGGACAATTATATCTAAAAACGGAAGGGCTATACTCAACAGCCATTGGTGCCTCCGTTACCTTTATCTTCCTATTTATTTTATTCGGCGCATTTTTATCTCGCTCAGGTATGGGGCAGTTGTTCAATGATTTAGCGTTAGCTCTTGCAGGGCATAAGCAGGGAGGTCCTGCTAAAGTTGCGGTTATATCTAGTGGTTTTATGGGTAGTATCAATGGGGCAGCAGTTGCTAACGTGGTTGGCACAGGTGCTTTTACCATTCCTCTTATGAAAAAAGTGGGCTATCACAAAAACTTTGCGGGAGCAGTTGAGGCAAGTGCGTCAGTAGGTGGACAGGTATTGCCGCCTATTATGGGGGCGAGTGCCTTTATCATGGCGGAAACGACAGGGGTTAAATATAGTACGATTGCTTTAGCAGCGTTACTGCCAGCGGTGCTCTATTATCTAGGTGTTATCGCTCAAGTCCATTTTAGAGCGGGTCGCCGTGATTTAAAAGGCATTGCGAAAGAGAGTCTGCCTCGTTTAAAAGATGTGATGAAAGCACGTGGACACATGCTATTACCCATTGTATTTTTGGTATTTTTGTTAGCCAAGTCAGTGCCAGTAGGTTTTGCAGCCGCTTATACCATAGGGTTTACTGTGGTTATGAGTATGCTTAAAAAAGAAACTCGTATGGACTTTAGAGATGTCCTTGGGGCTTTAGAGGATGGTACACGGCAGTCTTTAGCGGTTATGGCGGCTTGTGCGGTCGTCGGTATTATAATCGGGGTCGTCAGCTTAACCAGCTTTGGGACGGTAATGACATCTTCCATTGTGACCCTTGGCGCAGGGTCATTGTTCTTAACCTTGATTTTGACCATGCTGGCATCTATGGTATTGGGTATGGGTCTGCCATCTATTCCTGCTTATATTATCACGGCAACCATGGCAGCGCCTGCATTGGCTGGGTTTGATATTCCTATTTTATCGGCTCATATGTTTGTATTTTATTTTGGTATCTTTGCCAACATTACACCACCTGTGTGCTTGGCAGCGTTTGCTGGCGCAGGTATTGCGGGCGGTGATCCGATGAAAACTGGCTTTCAATCACTAAGATTGGCGCTGGCAGGCTTCATTGTGCCGTTTATGTTTATTTATAATCCAACCATGTTGATGATTGATCCAGTTGGGCTAGCGGTAACCGCAAAAGAGTTTCCATTACCACCTATAATTGAGATAGTGACGGTGGTATTTACTTCGGTAACAGGGGTAATTGGCTTAAGTGCGGCCGTAGAGGGGTATTTCAAAGGGCCTATGAATATGGTCACGAGAATTATACTGGCAGTCGGGGCTTTACTACTGATTTATCCTGAGGTAATGACGGATATTATTGGTGGTATTATTGTTGTGGGTATTGTTATCTTAAATATTAATGCCAACAAGGATAAGCGTAAACCCGTACAAGTAACGACTATATAGTCTAACCAAAACTAATAGTCTAACTAATATTAATAGTCTGAACAAAAGCAACCTAAACAAAACCTAGCTAATCCTGTATTCCCAAATCAAAAAAGAGGTCTAATTAATTTAGACCTCTTTTTTGTGGGTTACAATCTAATTTATAAGCTGTTTAAAACTTGCATTTGAACGTCAATGCTAAAAGCGGTTTAGCCTAGATTGAAGCGGATATACTTGGCAAAGAACTGAGCAGAGACGCTTGCTTTAATCCGTTCTCGCGAAGCAGGAACGGGATAATGCGTAGCGTATCGCTCAATACGTGCCAAGATAGTAGCGAAAAGCTAGATCAGCTACTAATAAAGCTTTACTAATACCTACTCATATAATCAGAAAAGCAGTTAGTTAACCAGCCTAGCACCCAAGCTTACCTTCTGCCTCTAACGCTCTTTTGCTACGAATTGGTGCAGGGCAGTCTTCGCCATAGAATTGACGGTCGGCAAAGTAGCTAGAGCGAACCATAGGCCCCGCCCAAATACTAAAGAAACCAATCTTTTTACCATAGTCCATATAACGTTGGAATTCATCTGGATGTACATAGCGCTCAACAGGAGCATGGTCTTTGCTGGGCTGTAAGTACTGACCTATGGTAATCATATCGACATCGTGCGCTTTGAGGTCATCCAGTAATGTGTAGACTTCTTCTTCGGTTTCGCCAAGACCCACCATAAAGCCGCATTTAGTGGCTATATCAGGGCGACGGGCTTTATATTCTTTAAGAAGATTGAGAGAGTGCTGATAGTCTGATCCTGGGCGAAATGCTTTGTATAAACGGGCTACAGTTTCGATATTATGATTAAATACGTCTGGGGGCGTTTCGGTTAGTAAATCTAAGGCAACTTCCATACGTCCACGGAAGTCGGGAACTAAAATTTCAATTAAGCAATTGGGGCTTAGTGCTTTAGATTCATTAATGACATCAACAAAATGCTGAGCCCCACCATCTTTTAAGTCATCACGATCTACTGAAGTGATAACCGCATACTTTAGACCTAAGCCTAAAATAGTTTCAGCGGTGTGACGTGGTTCGTCTTTATCGAGCTCATTGGGACGACCGTGTGCCACATCGCAAAATGGACAGCGGCGGGTGCATATATCACCCATAATCATAAAGGTGGCTGTTCCATCGCCAAAGCATTGTGGCAGGTTAGGGCAGGCCGCTTCTTCACAAACGGTATATAGTTTTTGTTTACGAAGCGTCTTTTTGATGCGGTCTACTTCAGATGGGGACGACATTTTAACCCGAATCCAGTCTGGTTTCTTAGGGGCTTCTATCGTAGGGATAACCTTAATTGGGATGCGTGCTACTTTGTCATAGCCACGAAGCTTCTCACCTTTAATTGCTTTTTTTGGTTTAGGCTTAGCCTCAGGCACAAAAGTTCTTACTGTAGTTGTCATAATTAGCTTCTGTCCTAACCCTTGTGATAATAAGGGTTTATTGATTTATCGAATAATAAAAGTAGTGCACTTATTATATCAGATATTAGGTTAGGCGCGGATAATTCAACCTTATAAACTAAAGGCAAATAAACACAACCTATTACTTGTTAAAAGAGCACCAAATAATTAGAGGGCTAGTACAATAAAATCGAAAAAGCACTAAGATTGAACAACGAGACTACTGAGCTCACAGCCTACTAAAATATAGCAAAAAACTACTCGCGGTCTAAATCGATACCCAACTCAGACAGGGCCTCTATTGCTGCTCGGAATGCTTCTTGTGTGGTAGGCGCTCCGCAGTAAGGTAAGCTATGCATGAGCACTTCACGAATCTCTTCGACTGTGGCACCATTATTAATAGCACCTCTAATATGGCCTTTAAGCTCATTTGGGCTCTTTTGAGCAATGAGAAAGGCTAGGGTAATTAACGAGCGGTATTTGCGGGGTAATATTGAGTCATCTTGCCAAGTGCTTCCCCAAGCATGTTCAATTATCCAATCCTGTAAAGGCTGTGTAAATGAAGTCGCTGACTCTAAAGAGCGTTTTACATGAGCGTCGCCCATTACCTCAGTACGTATCTTAAGTCCATTTTGGTAGTTGGTATCATCATTCATTGGGTTATCCTAAAAAAAATGTCACTAGTATGACGGGTTTAATAGTAAAAACATCATCAGCAGTTTAATGTAAAAATATACACACAATTGCCATCATGTAAACTTAAGACCCTTAAAATACTATCTTATAAACCTATAATATATTGAATTACTTAGTATTTAATTTATAGTCAGTTTGACTCTATATATCTTTAATGATGTGAAAAATAGGATCATTTTTTTAATAAATGTTGATTATGGCGATTAGAGAGCACTCTATTACAGTTTTGTGATTAACTTTTTGTCCGTTTTAGGCTATATTACCAAAGGACTTTAAACCCATCAGCAAGGTATCGGCAGCCCCCACAGCTCTACTTATTTAAGAGTTTCCTCGTGAGTGCTACCCAACCTGTATAAAATAATTAAAGAGGACGCTTATTGTGTTAGACGCCTATCGTAAACATGTCGAAGAACGTGCCCAGCTTGGTACTGTACCCCTCCCTCTATCAGAACATCAAACTGCTGAATTAATTGCATTATTAAAAAACCCACCAGCAGGTGAAGAAGAGTTTTTAATGGATCTGCTGGTTAACCGTGTTCCAGCGGGTGTTGACCAAGCCGCCTATGTAAAAGCTGCCTTTTTAGCTGCTATCGTGAAAGGGGAAACAACGTCACCTTTAATAGATAAGAAAAAAGCAGTCGATATTTTAGGTACGATGCAAGGGGGCTATAACGTATTGCCGTTAGTAGACGCGTTAGATGATGCCGAATTGGCTGAAAACGCTGCGACAGCGCTGAAAAGAACGTTATTAGTATTCGATGCGTTTAATGACGTTACTGAAAAAGCGGAAGCGGGTAACGAGAAAGCGAAAGAAGTTATTAAATCTTGGGCAGATGCAGAATGGTTTTTAAACCGCCCAGAAGTACCGCAAAAAACGACTTATACCGCATTCAAAGTAACGGGCGAGACCAATACAGATGACTTGTCTCCTGCACAAGACGCATGGAGCCGTCCTGATATCCCATTACATTCATTAGCGATGCACAAAAACTCTCGTGATGGCATTCAAGCTGATGAAGAGGGTGTACGTGGTCCAATGAAACTAGTTGAGGAGCTGAAAGAGAAAGGATATCCATTGGCTTATGTCGGTGATGTGGTTGGTACCGGTTCAAGTCGTAAGTCAGCAACTAACTCCGTACTTTGGTTAATGGGCGATGATATCCCTAACGTACCAAACAAACGAGCTGGCGGCCTAGTATTAGGCGGCAAAATTGCCCCTATCTTCTATAACACTATGGAAGACTCAGGCGCCTTGCCAATTGAAAATGTGCAAGTTGATAACATCAACATGGGCGATGTCTTTGACATTTATCCCTATGAAGGCAAAATCACTAAGCATGATTCTGATGAAGTCTTATCAAGCTTCAAGCTTAACTCAAACACCCTGTTAGACGAAGTTCGTGCGGGTGGTCGTATTCCATTAATTGTTGGTCGTGCGTTGACTAACCGTGCTCGTGACTACTTAGGTCTTGAGCATTCAGACGTATTTGCAAAACCAGAACAACCTGCTGGCTCTGATAAAGGCTTTACTTTAGCTCAGAAAATGGTCGGTAAAGCTTGTGGTATGGAAGGCGTCCGCCCAGGTATGTACTGCGAGCCTAAGATGACCACTGTTGGCTCACAAGATACCACCGGTCCTATGACGCGTGATGAGCTTAAAGACTTAGCTTGCCTTGGTTTCCAAGCCGATTTAGTGATGCAGTCTTTCTGTCACACGGCCGCTTATCCAAAGCCAGTTGACGTAGAAACTCAGCATACCCTTCCTGACTTTATCATGAACCGTGGTGGTGTTAGCTTACGTCCAGGTGACGGTATTATTCACAGTTGGTTAAACCGTATGTTACTCCCTGATACGGTTGGTACTGGTGGTGACTCGCATACGCGTTTCCCAATGGGTATCTCATTCCCAGCCGGTTCAGGTTTGGTGGCATTCGCTGCCGCTACTGGCGTTATGCCACTAGATATGCCTGAATCTGTACGTGTTCGTTTCGTAGGTGAGCGTCAGCCAGGTATCACACTACGTGACCTAGTTCATGCTATTCCATTACAAGCGATCAAAGAAGGTTACTTAACCGTTGATAAAAAAGGTAAGATTAACGAATTTAACGGTCGTATCCTTGAGATTGAAGGCTTAGAAGACTTAACCGTTGAGCAAGCGTTTGAGCTATCAGATGCCTCAGCTGAGCGTAGCGCTGCTGGCTGTACTATTACCTTATCTGAAGAGTCGGTCACTGAGTACTTAAACTCAAATATCACGTTATTGAAGTGGATGATTTCTGAAGGCTATGGTGATGCGCGTACGTTAAGCCGCCGTATTGAAGCGATGCAAGAATGGTTAGATAACCCAAGCTTAATGCGTGCTGACGAAGATGCAGAATATGCTATTGATATTACTATCGATATGAGCGAAATTAAAGAGCCTGTTCTGTGTTGTCCAAACGATCCAGATGATGCTAAGACATTATCAGATGTCGCTGGTGCAAAAATTGATGAAGTATTCATCGGTTCTTGTATGACTAATATTGGTCATTTCCGTGCCGCTGGTAAGTTGCTTCAAGAAGTGCCAGCAGGTAGCCTGAAAACTCGTTTATGGATAGCGCCACCGACTAAGATGGATGCTCGCGAGTTAATGGAAGAGGGGTATTACAACATCTATGCACAAGCTGGCGCACGTACCGAAATGCCAGGGTGTTCACTGTGTATGGGTAACCAAGCACGTATAGCCCCTAATTCTACTGCGGTATCGACGTCTACTCGTAACTTCCCGAACCGTTTGGGTCAAGGCGCTGATGTCTATCTTGCTTCTGCTGAATTGGCCTCAGTTGCTGCTGTTCTGGGTAGATTACCTACCAATGAAGAATACCAGCAGTATGCTGGTAAGCTTAACAGCATGGGCGAAGAAGTATATCGCTATATGAACTTCGATAGAATGGATACGTACTCTGATGAAGCGGACAAAATTAATGTCGCGCAATTATCATAAGTTGACCTGCTAAAGCTTAGCTTAAAAAAAAGCCCCGTATTCGAGATACGGGGCTTTTTTATGGGAAGCCAACCTCATTTAGCAAACCAAACTCTAAATTTGCAACCTCTAACAATTTGTTAGGCAGCTATTCTATTCTCACGCTTGTATATAAGTATGACAATAGTAGATTAAATGGAGTTGACAGCGTCACGATTTATAAGTTCGCCAACTATAAAAGTAGCACAGCCTTTAACCCACTAATTACTGATTATAAACAGGCTTACGTTTTTCAATAAAAGAGGTAACGCCTTCAATAAAGTCATCACTCTGCGACATCCTAAACTGTTGTAGAACTTCCATATCTAATGCTTCGTTCAGACCCGAATAGGCGTGTACATTAATCATGTGCTTCATTGTTTCAAGCGATTTTGCAGGTAGGGCACTCAGTCTTTCAGCCAGTGCTTGAGTCGTATCATCCAAATCGTCAACACTAACGACCTTATTGACTAAATTTAGACGATCCATATCTTGTGCCGTTAGTGTATCGCCTAACATGACCATTTCAGTAGTCTTAGCAGCGCCAACAAGTTGATTGAGTAGATAAATCCCACCCGCATCTGGAATAAGACCAATATTTACGAATGCTTGTACAAACTTTGCATTATCAGCTGCTATGCGAAAATCACAAGTTAACGCCAGATTCATACCAGCGCCAGCGACAGCGCCTTCAAGTTTAGCGATGATTGGCTTATGAATCTTGCGAAGCATTAAACTGACCTCGCCAGCCCCATTAACCATCGATTTGATTTTTGCCCCTAACACCGCTTTATCTAAACCACCCTCTAACATCTCTTTAATATCACCACCACTAGAGAAGTTACCCCCTGAACCTTGCAAAATAATGACTCGTACATCGTCATCCGCTTCAGCTTGACTCAGTGCAGATAACACACACTTCTTCATTGATGTGTTAAAAGCATTGAGGCTTTTTGGGTCATTTAGTGTCAGTCTAGCGATATGATTGTCGACACTATAAATAACTGAATCTTGTGAGGAGGGTTGGCTCATATTGGTAGGTATCCTATTTGTGTTAATGTGGGTGTTGGTATGCGATACGCTTTATCTTCAAAGTTGATGGATCTTTTAGTTCAGGTATTTCATGCCGTTGTCTAGTTCAATAGCTGAGTTAAATAGCGTCGTTCAGTCACTGAATTCAATACTGAAAATAAGCAATACTGAAAATAAGCAATAGCTTGCAGGGTTTATTATATAAAAGGTATAGGCGTATCATTCATCAAACTGTCCTTCCATACTCATATACATCTCGGGTGTTAGATTCACAAATCGAGTATATTGACCTTCAAACCCTAAGCGCACTGTACCAATTGGACCATTACGCTGTTTACCAATAATAATCTCGGCAACACCCTTATGATCCGAGTTCTCGTTGTATACCTCATCTCTATAAATAAAGGTAATTAAATCAGCATCCTGTTCAATTGCACCCGACTCACGTAAATCAGACATAATAGGACGTTTATTTGGTCTGTTTTCTAAGCTTCGGTTCAACTGGGATAGCGCAACAACAGGACAGTTAAGCTCACGAGCAAGGGCTTTAAGGCTCCGTGAAATTTCTGAAATCTCTTCAACTCGGTTGCCACTTAAGCTAGGTACTTTCATCAACTGCAAATAATCGACAATAACCATACCCATTTTACCACCATGATTTTTAGCAATTCTTCTACAGCGTGAGCGTAGCTCAGATGGGGGTAGAGCGGTACTGTCATCTATATAGAGCTGCTTTTCCTGTAGATGGGTAATCGCACCCATCATTTTTACCCACTCATCTTCACTCATTTGACCAGAACGTAAATGGGTTTGGTTGATTTGACCCCAAGACGACAACAGTCGCATGACGATTGATTCAGCTGGCATCTCCATAGAGAAGACGACCACTGGCAGGTTTTCGTGAAATAGCACACCCTCAGCAAGGTTCATGGCAAAGGTTGTTTTACCCATAGAGGGTCGAGCTGCAACGATGATTAAATCACCTGCTTGTAAACCTTGTGTTTTATTATTCAATTCGGTAAAGGGGGTTCTCAGACCAATCATGCCATCAGGATTATGTTTTAGCTCTTCAATTTGTTCAACAACATTAACTAACACTGAATTGACGTCAACTGGTCCACGCTGCTCTGCACGGTTGTTATGTTGCTCATTAATGGCAAAAATCTTCGCCTCTACATTATCCAAGATATCGCTAACGGTTCTTTCTTTGGGGTCATAAGAGAGGGCTAACATCTCGTTACCCACAGTAATCATCTGGCGTAGGGTAGAAAGCTCGCGCACACGTTGGGCATAAGCGGTTAAGTTAAAAAGAGTGCCTGGGCTTTGGGTCAAGATGTCGGCAAGGTAGCTTTCGCCACCAGCAGATTTTAGCAGTTTTTGCGTGCTTAACCAATCATGTACCATGACGGTATCATAGGGCTCACCGACTAAAGCCAAATGAGCGATAGCGGCAAAAATGTGTTGATGTCTCCCCGCATAAAAGTCATCTTTAGTAACAATGTCTGAAATCTTATCATAAGATTCTTCAATGCTCATCAAAGAGGCAATAAGGGCCTTTTCGATATCAATGTTATGGGGAGGTTGTTGACTAAGTAAATCTGCTAATCCAACATCATTATTATCTTTAGAGGTTGTTTTTTTCTTGTTATCTGCCATGGAGTTAAATTCTTGTGGGTCAGTATGTAGCTATTAAGTTTAGCCATTAGGTTTATTTATTAAGTTCAGCTAATGAGCCTAGATATCAAAGTTTAGATAATAAACAAACTAAACATCGTGAAAGAGTATGACGACATAGGTAACATTTTGCATAATTTAAATAAGAGGAAAACCTTTAGATAAAATTAGTCTGTCTCAAATAAATATGCTACGGTGTTGAGTTTGTTTAATGTTCTACTTTTAATATCTTGGGTCAGTTGCCTTGTCTTGATGTTATTACAGGTTAACTATATATAGTGCGTGATTTTATGGTTATAAATGTTGTTACCCTTCAATAATTTAAAATTAAAGTACGCCATTTTCAACTTTTATGTGCGTTAAAAAAGATAGAGTGGTTTAGCCCTGACATGAGCGGTATCCTACTGGTCTGGGCGTGTTGCGAGGACTTGGCTAGAGGTGGTGTCGAGGTAACAGTAACGCATCTTGCCTTAGTCCTCGCTCCGCCTAGGCTAGTAGATACAAGCGGTGGGCAGGATTAGCTACAAACTCTAGGGGGTTTAAAGGTTAAGACTGTTATATTAAAGTATATAATTATTTTACTTATAAGTTTTAAAAATATGAGTGATATGAATCAGTCTATCACATTGATAGAAGTGCATAAAAGAATACAGTAGTAATACATCAATATGATGCTAATGATACGCCTATATAATTAGAAAACAGGATGCCGTATGTCAGTTTCCGACGCTCAAAATAGAGATGCTCAAAATAAAAAGACAAACAAATCATTACCACTGGTCATAACTACTGGAGAGCCAGCAGGTATTGGTATGGATATTTTGCTACAACTTGCTGTTAGTAAGAAGCTGTCGCAGCTAAATAGAGCCGTGATTGTATTGGCTGATGAAAAGGCGTTGCAAAGCCGCTATGTGCAAATATATGGTGATATGAATTCTAAAAGTCTGCTGTGGCGAAAAATAGCAGAAGCAGAGACCCTGCAAAATACAGATGACGTTATAAAAAAGTTTGAGCATAATTTACAGCCTATCAACCCAGATCAACACACTGCTTTTTTACTGATTGACACCCCCTGTAGTAACCCAGTAATAGCTGGGAGTTTGGATAGCAATAATGCTCAAATGGTTATGACCCAATTAGAGCTTGCCCACATCCTTGCTTTGAATAAAGATGTATCTGCTATCGTGACTGGGCCACTGCAAAAGTCGGTACTTATTGAAGCGGGTTTAACGCTAACGGATGGTACGATGTTTACGGGTCATACTGAGTTTTTTATGCAGAAAAGTGGTTGTGATAAGGTAGTGATGATGCTGGCAAATCCTGCGATGAAGGTGGCCTTAGTGACTACTCATTTACCCCTACGAGAAGTTGCAGATGCGATTACCAAGGATAACCTCCGTAAAACGGTACAAATTGTATTGAATGATTTAAAACAAAAATTTGGACTATCTCAGCCTAAAGTTTTAGTGTGCGGATTAAATCCTCATGCTGGAGAGGATGGACATTTGGGTATGGAGGAGGTTGAGATAATAAATCCTGTTCTAAAAGAGTTTCAAGACAGTGGAGTGACTATCTCTTTGGCGATGCCCGCTGATACGTTGTTTACCAAACGCCATTTACAACATTGTGATGCGGTCATTGCCATGTATCATGACCAAGGGTTACCTGTACTGAAATCTCACGGTTTTGGTAATACGGTCAATTTAACGTTAGGGTTACCTTATATTCGTACCTCTGTAGATCATGGTACTGCTCTTGACTTAGCAGGAAGCGGCCAATCAAATAGTAGCAGTTTATGGCAAGCTTTAAAAATGGCAGACGAGATGGCGTTTGAAGCTTAAGCCATAGACTGATAATTTTGAATATTTAAAGCGTAGCGTTCACTTAGTCTAAGACTTGTAGAACGGGAAGTAAGGGCATTACGGACATCTGCTTTGCTTGTATCGATTTTAAAAGTACCGATTATAGGGATTGGTTATCATAAAGCGGTTAACTGATTTAGGATAAATTGTTCATATAATTTGCAGGCGCAGTTTCGAAGACCCTTATTCGTCATTAACCCATTAAAAGATGCCTTCACTCCTTAGCTTAAGCGTTTAGAGCCACTAACTTGAGTAGATAGAGAAGGGTAGGGTTGAAAAATCCTTAAAATAGCTTTAATTATGCTAAACTTAACCTTCCAAAATCAAAAAAAACTTCATATATGACACGTTCTGCTAATCTTAAGTCTGTATCAAAAAAATCCTCGCATCAACCTAGAAAGCGCTTTGGCCAAAACTTTCTACATGATGACAGTATCATTGCACAAATCGTTGATTCGATTGGTTTGAATCGTGATGATAACCTCATTGAAATTGGCCCTGGTATGGGGGCATTGACTGAACCCTTGTTGGAGCAGGTAGAGGCAATGACGGTTATTGAGCTTGATCGTGATTTAGCGAGCAGTTTAAGGCTGCGCATAGGTGCAAATAGTCATCCAAATTTTGATGTTGTCTCAGCGAATGCGATGCAGTTTGATTATGCATCGCTATTTGATAGTGATAATAAGGCAAAAAAACTACGTATTGTCGGAAATCTACCCTATAACATATCAACACCGCTATTATTTAAGCTTCTTGAATACGCTAATATTATTGAAGATATGCATTTTATGCTGCAAAAAGAGGTCGTGGAGCGTATCACGGCAGATGTGGGTAGTAAAACGTACGGTCGACTGTCCGTGATTATGCAGTATCACTGTGAAGCTGATTATTTGCTTACCGTGCCTAGGGGGGCTTTTAATCCACCACCTAAAGTAACGAGTGCTTTTTTTCGTTTGCGACCTCATGCCGTAAAACCAGTGCAAGCCGTGGATGAGGAAATGTTCTCGATTGTGGTACGTGAAACATTTAACCACAGACGTAAAACCTTACGTGCTATTTTCAAGAAGTCCTCATTAATGCCAACTCTAACAGATGAAGATTTAGCGACCATAGAAATTGAGGGTAATGCACGTCCAGAAACATTGGATGTCGCAGACTTTGTGGCATTAAGTAATTTGGTAGTCTCAAGACAATGACGCATTTAATTTATATTATGGAGCGACGTAATCCCAAATAACCTATAATTAGTCGAACCACTCTTAAAGTGTTACAGCGTTAAGCTCACTAAGCCGACAACTGTAGTACTTGCGCTCGCTTGCCTTGTGCCACTTTTTTAGATTGATTAACTATAAAGAGATTAGAGTATATTTATGAGTTATCGAGCCGAATACGTTATCGGAGATTTACAAGGATGTTATGCTGCTTATGTAGATTTATTAGATGAGATTGAATTTGATCCCAATCAAGACAAATTGTGGTTTGTAGGTGACCTAGTGGCTCGGGGAGAAGACTCCTTATCTACGCTAAGACATGTAAAAATGCTTTGTGAAAAAGGGGCAGCTGCGACGGTTTTAGGTAATCATGATATTACTTTAATTGCCGCTTGGCGCGGTATTACGTCTGTTAGAAAGAAAGATAAAACAGCCCCCATCTTTGATGCGCCAGATTGTGATGACTTGTTAAATTGGTTACGCAGGCAACCGTTATTAGTGTGTCCCAGTGATGACACAGTTATCGTCCATGCTGGAATCCCACCCCACTGGAAAATTAGCGATGCAATGGCCTATGCGCGTGAAGTAGAAGTCCAATTATCAAGTAGCCTTTGGCAGTTGGATCGAATGTTACCGCACTTATATAGCAAACAGGCAGATGATTGGTCAGAGTCGTTAACTGGCTTTGCGCGTCTTCGAGCGATTACTAACTACTTTACCCGTATGCGTTTGTGCAAACAGGATGGCACGCTAGAATTTAACTTCAAATCAAGTCTAGACGATGAGATGCCAGAAGGGTTTCTCCCGTGGTTTGAGTGGCTAGTACCCCGTCAACGTAAAGTTTTATTTGGCCATTGGGCTGCTTTAAAAGCTGAAATAGACTTGCCTCACGTAAGGGCGCTAGACGGCGGCTGTGTGTGGGGTAATTGTTTGGTTGCTTATAGGCTGTCAGATGGCAAGACGTTTACCACATCAGCAAATTGTCCTAAAAATTGAACCAAACGTTGGCTCTAATAGCGCATCTTAATGACAATCCCTTTAAACCCCTATTATCTTTGAACCTTATGATATAAAAGTTTGCACCCAAACTACTCGGGAAGTTTGGGTGGGTTTTTAGGCTTTGGTAATGGCGTTTTTGCATTTTTGGTTTGATCGTGTTTATCCGGCTGCATTTTATACGCTGAATCGTCAATTTGAACCTCTTTACCCTTCACAGGGTCGTTTGGCACACAGCTGTTTGGATTTCCGTCATGGTTATTTAGTATGGTAAAGTTGTCATTTGAAATCAGCTCATAATGTAAGTCGCTTAAGGACACTAACTTCTCATCTTCATATTTTTCAAAATCTGATATGTTTTGGGTAGCTACTGAGGTTGAAAGATTGTCCTCTTTAGCAGAAATATCACTGTCTTCAATGTTTACTTTATGGGCTTTACTTTCGATAGCAACGCCTTCTGGGGTCACTTTCACACCAGATAAACGGCGAACCGCAAAATGTTTAGGAAAGAGTTTCTTTTTTTGAGAATTATTCATATCTTCATAAATCATGTAGCCCTTGCTGTCTATTTTTGCATATTTCATGGGTTCAGGACGAGGTAAGAAGAAATCTCTTGGCTGAGTGATCATATGAGTAAGCATAAGCTTACCTACGGTCTTCCATTCAGGTAGATGTACACCTTTCGAGCGCATGGCTACAATCATCGCCAATGAGAAACTTACTAATAAGTTAATGATACCAATCAAGGCAACGCCCAATAATGACATGAGAACAAGAGCAAGACTAAAGTCATCAGCAGCAATATTAAATAGGCCATGGGCAAAGTTAGCTGCTGAAAAGGCGATGTGGCGAATGTCTAACGGCATGCCAAATATATAACCAATAGTGGCTGTACTGCCTAGAAACACCCCAAACAAGAAGTTACTCATAATGGCGCCCAAGTTATTGTCAACGAATGTACCCAAACGTTCGACCCATGACTTAGGCATTACTTTTAGTAAAAGCTTATGATTAGCAATACGTGCGCCAATATTATTGAATAGCGCTAAGTTATCGTAATAACCCGCTATTAACCCTGCTAAAAACAAATAGACACCTGCAATTGCTGCATGAAAAAGTGCTGGCGAGTGTAGGGGGTCTAGATCATGTAACAGATGCCCAGCTTTATCAGTCGTTATCATTGGTAGACCGCTATATTGAAACCAAGCAAACGAGATAGCAAGAGCCAATGGCATGGCGATAAGCACGTTGCCCATAATCGCAATAAATTGGGTACGCATTATATCTACCATAAGCTCAGATAGTTTTGCTAACTTATGTGATTTTTTACCCGAGCTATCTGATATGGTTGATGCAATGGCAGCGGCAGTCATCGCAGGTTGTTTGGTAGCGACTGTACCATGAATGATATGAATAAATACAAAGCCCAAGCCATAAATCATGCTATTAACAAAGGCTCGGCTCATGGGAGCCAAATCAAGATCATACGAGAGAATTTTCATAGTTGCCATGAAGGCAATAATAAAGCCACCGATAGCCGCTTTCTTGAACATTTTTATATAGCCCGATTTATCGGTACTAATATAGTGCTCGCCAACTCGGCCAGAGTTTTCAGTGATTTTGCGAGATAAGAGTTTGGTGTTGTTATTGATTAGGTAGCCAATGCTATAGCGTCTTTTAACACTCACAATGATGGCTTCAGCCAATTCAACCAATGCTTTGTCGCGGTTCTTATGATTGTCAGCGAGTAATTCACTTAAAATTCGCATCCGCTTGATACTTTGCTCTAGGCGCAGCAACATATTGGTAAGGCGAATCGAAATACCCGTTTTGTATATGCGTTTTCGAACCGTATTTACAATACTGTCACACTGCTCTAGCATAACTAACAGGGGGGCAGGATCTATATCTTCGTGAGGTTTTACATCTCGATGTTTGTCAAGTTGATGAGCCTCTCGGTACTCATCTGCAAATAAAACCGCTTCTTGGTTCTGGGCAACAAATGCTGCTGAATAATCTAACATTTGTGGGTAAGATTTCATTAAATCTGGGTGAAGACCAACCCCACTAATGCGATAAGATAGTATAACCATCGCATTTAAAATATTGTTTTTAGCTGTGGCGACTAAATTTAAATGGTCATCATCGACCACAAGAAGGTCAATAAGCTGATACCACAGAGTAGGGTCTATGCTATTTAGCCAATGCAAGTCATCTTTATTATCAAATAAAAAATCAACCAGATCGACAACCGAGTTATCCTCAGGTAGTAAAGGAGCAATGCGGTGGCCAACAAGGCGCATCAGGCTATTAGAAAAGCCTTCATCAGAGAAGATACCCGTATCGGTAAATGAAGCGATACAGTTGTGTTTATTTAGTAACGTAAAAATAAAAACAGCCAGTCCGTTTGCATATTCTGGATGTTTATTCAATAGCTTAATGAGTAAGCGAATATTTTCATTCGATTTGTCAGGATTCGATCTGGATACTTGTTCAGGGACACGCAAATGCTCAATGAGATCTTTGAGAAGATGTGCCTCAGGCAGATCGCTCAATGCATTGATTTTATGTAGGATATTTTTTAGATCAGACATTTGCATTCCTCAATTAAGCAGCACAGAAATTTATATCATTTATCAATAAAACTCAATTATTATTGTGCTAATAACTTGCCTAATTTGTGCGTTACTGTAACCTTAGATATTACTTATCAGGTATTACTTATATATAAGGCTTTATTATTGATTGATATCTATTTATCTTTCTATTCATACTAGTGTTGTCAATGACAGTTATGATAATAAGGCTAAGTGGGAAAAGTAGCATTAAAAAAATTAGGAATAAAAAAGACAGCTTTTAAAAGCTGTCTTTTTTTTAAAATTCTAATGAATATGATTTAACTAACATTCGCTGCGAAATAAGACAAATCAAAGTCCATTATAGGATCACTGCCTGTCTTAACCATTTCTGCGTGGGCGTGAAGACGAGGCAAAACACGGCCAACGTAATAACTGGCGAGTTTTAACTTATTAGCATAAAACTCACCTTCTTTATCATGCGCCGCTTCTACCATCATGGCGAACATGTAAGAAAAGCATAAGTAGCCCATGGCATGTAGGTAATCCACAGCACAGCCATTAATTTCACTCTTACGGTTTGCAATATTCGCAATAACAGTCTTCGTTAAAGTTTCTAAGGTATCTGCCGCATCTAGAGTCGCTTGTTTAATTTCGTGCTCAGCATGCATATTTGCAATAAAATCACGAATCTCGCCGACAAAGTTTTCAAGATATTTACCGTTGTTTCGCGCAATCTTGCGACCAAGTAAATCGAGTGCTTGAATACCATTAGTGCCTTCATAAATCTGGGCAATTCGAGTATCACGGACAATTTGCTCCATTCCCCATTCGCGAATATAACCGTGACCACCAAACACTTGCTGGCAGTCAACCGTTGCTTCAAACCCTTTATCAGTTAGGAAGGCTTTTGCAATGGGGGTCAATAGGGCAACACGAGCGGCAGCAGCTTGAGCATTGTCTGCATCAACGCTAAATTTAGATTCGTCTAATTGTTTAGCAACATACATAGCAAAGCAACGAGAAGCCTCAGAGGTTACACGAGCGTTTAAAAGCATTCGGCGTACATCGGCATGATGAATGATAGCGTCCGCCGGCTTTTCTGGGCTTTGAATTTGAGTATCACTGCGACCTTGCCCACGCTCGTTAGCATATGCTGCTGCATTTTGATAGGCAAGCTCAGTGCCACCTAGCCCTTGTAGGCCCATAGTCACACGCTCATAGTTCATCATGATGAACATAGACGCCAAACCGGTATTTTCTTGACCGACCATCCAGCCTTTAGCATCATCAAAGTTCATAACACAAGTCGCTGAGCCTTTGATACCCATTTTGTGTTCAATTGAGCCAGCAGCTAAGGAATTTCTTTCCCCTAAGCTACCATCTTCATTGACTATAAATTTAGGGACAACAAAAAGTGAAATACCTTTTGAGCCTTCAGGCGCATTGGGTGTTTTTGCCAATACTAAGTGGATAATATTTTGTGATAAATCATGCTCACCTGCGGTTATAAAAATCTTTGTACCAGAGACTGCATAGCTGCCATCATCATTAGGAACGGCTTTGGTTTTAATAATACCCAAGTCTGTTCCAGCATGTGGTTCAGTTAAACACATGGTACCAGACCATTCGCCACTATAAAGCTTGTCTAAATAGGTTTGTTTTTGTTCCTCTGAGCCGGAAGCAAGTAAACAAAGCGTCGCACCTACGGTTAGATTCGGGTATAGAGCAAATGCTTGATTGGTAGTAAAAAGCATTTCTTCGGTTAGCATGGTTACCATTTTAGGGAAGCCTTGACCACCGTATTCGGGATCGCCACCAAGGCCAATCCAGCCTCCTTCAGCATATTGCTTATATGCGTCTTTAAAACCTTCAGGAGTAGTCACGACACCATCACCTTGATAGATCGCACCTTCTTCATCTCCACTACGATTCAAGGGTAGTATCACATTTTTTGACAGCTTGGCCATTTCTTCCAAAATCATGTTGACGGTATCCATATCAACATGAGACAGATTTTCGTTGGCTTGCCAAAAGTCTTCAACTTTGAAGACGTCGTTTAGCATGAAACGCATATCGTCGAGAGGTGGGTTGTAAACTGACATAGTTTATCCTTTGATTTAATTTTGAGGTAAGCAATAACTGGTTTGGCTTAAGCTTTCTTAACTAGGACTTTAAATATATCACGCTAAGTAGATAAGTGGTTCTAAATAAGTATGTCTATAAGTATGTCTATAAGTAGGCTAAATAAATAGGCTAAGTTAACTTTGAATGCTATTAATTTTATGCATAAATGCTACTAACTTAAATAGTAGCATTTAATCTTTATGCTAAATAGTATTAAGAACGTTTGTTATTAAAACGCAAACTGGTCTACTCTCATACTCATATATGGCTCAGTACCAGTGTCAATACGGGCTACATAAGTGCGAGTGCGCGGTAATAATTTAGCAAAATAGAATTGTGCCGTTTTAATTTTAGCATCATAAAAATCTTTTTCAGTGGTATCACTCGCCAATGCTTTCTTAGAGACTGCTGCCATACGAGCCCATAAATAAGCTAAAGTAACATATCCGCTGAAATACATATAATCAACGGCTGCTGCGCCCACTGAATCAGGGTTCTCAGTCGCTTGCATGCCGATACGCGCTGTTATATCCCCCCATTCTTTATTTAACTTAGCCAATGGACGAACAAATTCCCCCATAGAGTCATCATCAGCATGCTCTTGGCAGAATTTATGAATAACTTTAGTGAAATTAGCTAACATTTTACCTTGTGATCCCAACACTTTACGACCTAGCAAATCTAAAGATTGGATTTCAGTAGTACCTTCATATAGACAAGCGATACGAGTATCACGTACGTTCTGTTCCATACCCCATTCACGAATAAAACCATGACCACCAAATACTTGTATACCATGGTTAGCTGCTTCATAACCTGTTTCAGTTAAGAATGCCTTAGCAATTGGGGTTAGTAAAGAAAGCATTTGATCTGCATATTGCTGCTCTTCGCCAATGCCTTTATCTACTGTATCCGCAAACATAGATAGATAGTAAATTAAAGCACGTCCACCTTCAGCGAACGCCTTTTGAGTTAACAACATATTTCTAACCGCAGGGTGAACAATAATAGGGTCTGCTACTTTATCTGGTGCTTTCGCTCCTGAAATAGAGCGCATCGCTAGACGTTCTTTAGCATACTCAAGTGACCCTTGGAAGGCTAATTCAGAAGCGGTCACACCTTGCACTGCAGTACCAATACGAGCGACGTTCATAAACGTAAACATACAGTTTAGACCACGGTTTTCTGGTCCAATTAAATAGCCTTTCGCACCGTCAAAGTTCATAACACAGGTAGCAGATGCTTTGATACCCATCTTATGTTCAATAGAACCACAAGTTACGTGGTTACGCTCACCTAAGCTACCATCTTCATTGATATTAAATTTGGGTACAATAAATAGTGAAATGCCTTTTGTACCTGCAGGCGCACCCGGTAGTCGAGCCAATACGATATGTATAATATTATCCGTCATATCATGCTCACCTGCTGAAATGAAGATCTTTTGACCAGTAATACTGTAAGTACCATCTTCATTAGGTTCTGCTTTAGTGCGTATTAATCCTAAGTCAGAACCTGCGTGCGCTTCTGTCAGACACATAGTACCTGACCATGCACCCGTGACCATTTTTTCAAGATAGGTCGCTTTTTGTTCATCGGTACCATGGTGTTCAAGGGTAGCGATAGCGCCATGAGATAAACCAGGATACATTGAAAATGACCAGTTTGCAGAACCAATAATCTCATTAACTACAGTACTTAATGAGAATGGCATGCCTTGACCACCAAACTTTTCTTCAGCAGCTAAAGCCGCAAACCCAAGTTCACTGTACTGTTTATAGGCTTCTTTAAAACCTTTAGGTGTCGTTACTTCGCCATTATTAAACTGACACCCTTCTTCATCACCACTACGGTTTAAAGGGGCTAGTTCATTTTCTGCAAAGCTAGCAGCGGCTTCAATATAGCTGTCTACAATGTCACTTTCCACTTCATTATATTGAGGTATGCTCTTATAATGTGAGGTACTGTCTAATAGCTCATGTAAAACGAATTGCATATCACGAAAAGGGGCTTTATATTGCATGAGATTATCCTTAGTTAGTAAAATAGCGTTGGGTTGGGTTAGCTTTTTTATTTAAAGTTGGGTAAATGATATTTTTGTACTCTCATTATTGGCTATTCGCCTAACAGGTAAGCTGACCTAAACCAAAGCTCTGCTTATCAAATTAATGGCTAATAGGGTCTGTTGAATATCTACCATGTCATCATAACAATGGTAAAGGTTTGAGAGTAATTTTCTTACGAAGATAAATATTCAACAGCCCCTAGTTATGTCTAATATGTCTAAAAAGTGGGTTAATGAGGTACACAAAAATGTAATCTTCTATAATTTGCATAGCCGCAAACTATATAAAATTTAACTGCAAGATTAGATTTATAAATAATTAAGGCAGACAAGAGCTGAAATAGAGTTGTCACTAATCCTCTTTTTAATTATGAAAAGATAGAGGGTCAGCCATTTTTTTACAAGCAACAGCAAAGACTTATGGGTCACAAAAAAAATATTGAATTAACTAGAATTTAATTGTTTGGTGTTAAGAACGAGGAGTTGGCAGAATAATAGGTCACTATTGATTGCAGTGTAAACTTATAACATTTTAAAGTTAGAGAACTTTAAAGTTAGAGTGCTTTTCAGCCAGAGTCGTTTTAACTAACTTATTATTCAAAACAGGGTTAATGTGAAATTGAATCGACTCTTTAGCATGGCTATAAGAGAGAACTAGCAAGGTAATAAGTGAAAGATAAGGTCGTAATCTATCTTATTTAGAGCTCATATATAGCAGAGTAGATAAGGCCACTACAGGGGCGGTTTCAGTGCGTAGTATTCGGTTGCCAAGTTGCCATGGTAGATAGTTTGCTTGACGTGCTAACTGATATTCTGCATTCGACAAACCACCTTCTGCGCCAATTAAAACATCAAAACGAGGTATAAAGGCATGGGATTCATCTGCTCGAATCTTAAAATGCCTATTGATTGCGTCATCTGCATCTATTGTTAATAGCTCTTCCTGACTAGGTACGGCTAAAACAAGGGATAAAGCAGACTCTTGTAGGTAGGATTGATAAAAACCTGAATCCATTAAATAATGTACACTGTCATGAGCCTTACCCACTTCTCCTTTTAGCCATGCTTCGATAGGCAGTGGCGATAAAACGACAGTAGGGCGGTTAAGTCCGCACTGCTCGCTCGCGGATAGCGCGACTTGTTGCCAGTGATTGAGTTTTTTATCCAGCTGATTGGCTTTTAGTCTGACTTCACCATATTGACTGGTTAGAAGTTGAATAGCTGTTGCACCAAGTTCCGTCGATTTTTGGATAGCATAATCCATTTTATCTCCCCGACTCATCACAATGGCAATAGTGCTGTAGTATTCTGGAGAGTTATCAATATTATTATGGGCGATGATACGAGCAACAGCTGTTTTTTTATCGATTGTTTGTAGTTCGATGACACTCTGACCACCTAAACCATCAAACATAATACTTTGGTCGCCAGCTTTGGCACGAAGTACTCGGCACCAATGATGATATACCTCATCAGGTAGTGCGAAAGTAGTCTCTAAAGCCAAATCATTAAGTCGAGTCCATTTATACGTGCTATTTGACGACTCAGAGGGACAATAGGCTGCACCCGAACCCGAATGATCAGAGTATGAGTTTAAATTGGCATTATAGAAAAATCGGCGCATGACGTTAAATACTCAAGCTAGTAGAAGTTAAATTTAATGATTCTACCAAACGTTTATTAGGCTCAATACGATTCATGCTGTAAAAGTGCAACCCTGGAACGCCTTCTTCTATTAGAATCTCACATAAGCGATGGACAACCTCAAAACCAAACTGACGGATCGATTTGCGATCGTCACCGTAATCTGCCAATTGTTTACGGATATAACGTGGAATGTCAGCGCCACAACTATCAGCAAAGCGTATTAAGCTGGTAGCGTTAATAATCGGCATGATACCAGCAACAATAGGGTGTTTGGTAGTATCAACACCACGTTTTTCTAACGAATCCCGTAGGTATAAATAGCTCTCCGCATTATAAAAGAACTGAGTAATAGCTGAGTTAGCACCTGCTTCAAATTTATTAATGAGATTTTGTACATCAAATTCAAAGCTTTTAGCTTGTGGGTGCATTTCAGGATACGCAGCCACTTCGATGTGAAAATGCTCTCCAGTTTGCTTTCGAATAAAGCGAACTAAATCTACGGCAAAAGGTAATTCCCCCATGCCTACTTGGCCAGATGGCAAATCTCCACGAAGCGCTACGATGCGACTGATACCAATCGATTTGTAATGCGCTAGTAGATTACTAATTTCGGACTTGTCATCGCCGATGCATGAAATGTGCGGTGCTATCTGGGTGTCAGAGCGACCATGTAGTGCGTCAACGATTCCTAACGTACGTTGACGTGTAGTACCACCCGCCCCATACGTGACTGAGAAATAGCTAGGAGATAGCTCATTTAGAGAGTCAAAGGTGTGACACAGTTTCTCAACACCTTCATCCGTCTTGGTTGGAAAAAATTCAAATGAGAATTTTGGCTTATTCATTTTTTATCCTTGATGAGAATAATTGGTCAGCCTATTTTAGGGCAGGTCATTATGATTAAATGAAGACGTGATAATTAAATAATGACATGCCCTAGACCTTTAGTGATATGAACAACCGCCTTGACTGCCAACTTTAAGTTCGATATAAAAATAAAGTTTCTTGGTTAACAAGGCTGTTTAGGTATTGATTCTCTAGGCTGATATTGTCAGCTAGTATTTGTAGTCGTTAGGTTTGAAGGGGCCTTCAACCGGAACACCTAAATAGTCAGCTTGCTCAGGGGTCAGTTTTGTCATCACACCATTAAAGCCAGCAACCATCGCAGCAGCAACTTCTTCATCAAGTTTTTTTGGTAATACACGAACATATAGATTATCTGCTTGCTCATCAACAGGTAACTCAGAGAATTTTCTTTCATGCAAGTACATTTGTGCTAAGACCTGGTTAGCAAACGAGCCATCCATAATGCGGGAAGGGTGCCCTGTGGCATTGCCAAGATTAACCAGACGACCTTCGGATAATAAAATTAAGTAATCCTTTTTATCTCCAGAGCGATACACTTGGTGAACTTGGGGTTTAATTTCTACCCAATTCCAGTTGTCACGCATGAATTGAGTGTCAATCTCAGTATCAAAGTGACCAATATTACAAACAACAGCACCTGATTTAAGAGCAGCGAGCATGTGCTTATCACACACATGGTAGTTACCAGTAGTGGTTACAATAAGATCAGTGTCTTGCAATAAACGAGTATTGACACTATCAGCTGAATTGGTGTTGTTACCATTAATATAGGGAGATACAAGCTCAAAGCCATCCATGCAGGCCTGCATAGCACAAATGGGATCTATCTCAGAGACACGAACAATCATACCTTCTTGGCGTAGGCTTTGAGCAGACCCTTTACCAACATCGCCATAGCCGATGACTAAGGCACGGCGTCCCGCAAGTAGCATATCTGTACCACGTTTAATCGCATCATTTAAACTATGTCGACACCCGTATTTATTATCATTCTTAGATTTTGTGACTGCATCGTTAACATTAATAGCAGGTACTTTAAGGGTACCTTTGTTTAACATATCAATCAGACGATGTACCCCAGTAGTAGTTTCCTCAGAGATACCATTGATGGTCTTAAGCATCTGAGGATACTCATTATGAATAAGGGCAGTTAAGTCGCCCCCATCGTCTAATATTAAGTTAGCATCCCAAAGCTTGCCATTATCTTCACCACCCACAAAAAGCTGTTGGCGTAAGCACCATTCATACTCTTCTTCCGTCTCACCTTTCCAAGCAAATACAGAAACACCGCTGGCAGCAATAGCGGCGGCAGCGTGATCTTGAGTGGAGAAAATATTACAAGACGTCCAACGCACTTCAGCACCGAGTGCTATTAGTGTTTCGATAAGCACCGCCGTTTGAATGGTCATATGGATACAACCAAGAATTTTTGCACCTGCTAAAGGCTGTTCAGCACTATAGCGCTTACGTAAACCCATAAGCGCCGGCATTTCAGCTTCAGCTAATGAAATTTCATGGCGACCATACTCAGCTAAACTGATATCAGCAACTTTATAATCTGTAAAATGGGAAGTTTGTTTCGAATCGATATTAGACACTGCGTCCATCTCGAGCTCCTAGTTAATGATTAGAGTAAATTAAAATGAGGCGCAGGTGTCGTTGTTTATTTGCTACTGATTTATCTTGATAAAGTTTTAACCCATAACTTACGTACCCTGTCTTAAGAGCTATGTCATAAGAAGCTTATCTAAACTTGCATAGATGTCTTTAACAGGTAGAAATGTAAAAATGATAACGGTATCATCGTCAAAATTGAGACTATAAGATTTTGGTTGATCGCAGTAGCATACCGAGCCTGACAGAACTGTTTTACAGATACATTAGAATTATAGCAGTAGACTAAAAAACCGCCTTTTGACTTCTAAAATGTACTAGCGAAACAAACTGTTGCAACACCTCTCGGTTATCTAACTATTCTAATAGATGTTAGCTATAAAGTCATCTAAGTAAAAAAAGCTATGTAAGTAATCAAAGCTATACTCTCAATATAAGCCTATATTTATGAACATAGCAGCGCTTGAAATAAAATAATTAGTCCTAATATAGAAACCCGTAGGAGATAAAATAATCTATAGATTTAAATTGAACTTTCTAGTTAACCGTAGGATTATGCGAGAATATATAAGGAAGTTTTGTTTAAGTATAGTTTGTTGCAGACATTCCTTTATAATAAGAAAGTTTAAGAGAAATCTGAGATAATCGCTGCAAACATTGCATTTTTAAGCATAATTTAGCCTAATTTTGCAAGGTTACTTACAAGATGTAAGCAAAAATTACAGAATACCAAATAAAAGGTCGCTTTAAGTCAGTGACATTTATTACAAAAAAGTGTTTAATACACTCAACAACTGGGCAACCATAAGTAAGTATCTGCTTTGTGCATTTTTTAATTACTTATGGTTATTATATATCTAAACTTTTGGAGTTATTATGAAACTTTTCAAATTAGCTGCAATTACTGCTGCAGTATTTGGTTCTTCAATGGCAATGGCTGCCACTTCTACTGATTCTTATCAGTATAATAAAGATGCTGGTGTTTTAGCCAACACTACTGGTGCAGTAACAGGTACTGCTAGAACTTTATTTGATACAGTAACTCATCCAGCGGCGGTTAGTGCTGAAATCGGTACTTTAGGGTATGGTGCTAATATTGCATGGGGTGTTAACGAGTCAACCGAGCTTCAAGCTGGTTGGTCAGGAATGAGCTTTGATGACGAGGAAGACCTAGATGCTAATGACTCATGGATTAACTATGATAAAGTATTAGGTGATGGCTATGGTAGTTATAAAGGGCAGTTAAAATATGATGTAGATTTCAGCAATCCTTATTTAGGCGTTCAAATGCGTCCATGGGCCAACAACTTTACCGTTGCCGGTGGTGTGATGGTACCACGCAATGAATTAGAGGCTAATATTACAGCTGATACTAATTCTAAAGGTGTTGCTACTGTTTCAATAGATGGTAAAGAATACCAAGTTGACACAGCTACCATTGAAGCCGAAAATAAAAATAAATTAGCACCATATGTAACAATTGGCTATCGTCCAAATATTAATCAAAATTGGGGCGGATTTTTTGAGGCCGGTGCTGCATACATGGGTAAATTAGACGCCAAAGTAAGTAATGTTAGTGGTACTAATACAGATGGCTTTGCTGAAGCTGCCAAGAAAGAGATTGAAGAGGATGATCTTTGGTATCCAATCGTTAAAGCTGGTGTAACTTACCGCTTCTAATCTGTTTTAATTACACAAATGTTTAACAAAAGCGGCCTTAGGGTCGCTTTTTTGTATCTTAGTTATTATAAATGGGGGTCTAAGCTCTACAAACAGTGGATTAAAAAAGTTGCAATGAGTAAAGGAGAGGGGTGGTTAGGCTTAAATTTAGACTTTTAAGGGGTTTAGATGATTTGGTATAGATTCAAGTATTAGACAACCACCACAATTTCTGTATTTGACACGTTCAAATATAGGTATAAACCATATGCTGAATATAAATGTTGAAACGCTGAAGCAAAGTGTGGAGTGGGCAAATCGTCATTGTCGCCTGTATTTAAGTTAATTTGACTATTCACAGTGTTTGTATTGTTAGGAATTAATAACTGCTCAGCAGTTGTTTTTAAATCTTTTGTTAGACCCGTCATTAAATTTTCATCTATATCTCTTTTGATGGTGGCTTCTTTTAACATCCATAATAAATTTATCGCTGTTTGTTTACTATGATCCTCTAAGCTATTTATCCAATCAATCTCGTTGGCACTGTAAAAGCGTTTTGCGATACTCAATGGCACGGGATTGAGTTCTATATCAATGCCTACAGATTTGTTACGACATAGGGAACAAGCAACCCAGTTTCTGCTATGCGAAAAGCTAACAAAATACCCATTCGGTTTTAGTCGGTATGGGTACTTTGTCTCATCAAGCATGATATTGTCTATATCCGTGTTTAAACGAGCTGTCTCAATAAGCTGATATAAAAGTTGGCGGACCGCTACTTGCTGATTCTTCAGCTGTTTAGATTTCCCTCTGTTATACGAGATACTTACCGGATTAGAATTAAGCGGGTTATTAATATCAAATTCTGCACTGGCTACCCAGATAAACGTATTTGAATCAAGGTAAGGGGATGCTTTACCTTGATTGCTAAACGCAAAATATTCAATATTTTTTAGCTTGATACTATTTAAAGTAACATCTAGTAAAGTCATATCTAGGTTATAAGGCGGCATACATGAGTAGTCCAAAAATAAACCCAGCAAGGGCTGGGTTTGATGTAGTCTTCACAATATTAAATTAATACAGTCTTATTACTCACTAGCCATACTATTATATTGCGTGCGCTAGGACGCCTTGTCGTAAGTTAAAATTGGTTTGACTATAATACAGCTTAAATAAGCTAAAACTTAATAAGAAAGTTCTGCACGTCGGTTTTGTGCATGAGAAGCTTCGTCAGTACCTGTTGTAGCAAGGCGCTCTTCACCATAGCTAATGGTTTGCACACGTACATCTTCAACCCCTTTACTTGCTAAATAATTCTTTACTGCCTGAGCACGGCGCTCACCGAGTGCATGGTTATATTCACGGCTACCACGCTCATCTGTATGACCCGCCACTAAAACATTGGCCGTCGGGTTACTGAGTAAAAATGACACTTGACCATCAAGAATGCTGGCGGCTTGCGCGTCAATATCACTTCTATCAAATGCAAAGTAAACAATACCGCGTACATTTTCTGCAGCATTCTGGATCTGGCTTGTATTGTTAACTAATGAGCCATTATCATAAATCGCATTACCTGGAACACCCATAGGAGCAACGACAACTTCAGATGTGTTAGAGCGTTTAGTGGCACAGCCTGTTGATACCGCAAGTGCAGCTGAAATTAGCGATAAGCTTGTTACTTTAATAACTGAATTGATAATTGAGTTCATTTCTAGTTTCCTTTTTATTAATACTCTAAATATGTGGTAGTTAATGAGTTGGACTATTTTGCCACCCTTTTGAGGTCAGCATTATAATTCATAGATAGTATCGCTTAAAAACCTTATAAATGTATGTCTCATCGCTATATTAAGACATAATTAATAAGCAATCATGGCAAAATTTGTGCGTATTAACAAGCACTAAGTTAATAAAAAAACACTTTTTTCTGGGTACTTACCAACGATACTTGTCATAATTTTCGGGGTTTGCCCAATATCTTGAGTTTAGCCAGTCAGGCTTATGTTTATAATCAAATATATTAAACTGCCAACAGTCAATCTGAGTCTCAGAAAGCTGATCATTGCTGGACAGCATATAGCCTAACTCATTGAACACTATATCATTTTGATAATGAGGCATGAATAAAACACTTTGTTGAGCAAATAAATCACGTAGGCGAGTTGCTATCATTCTGATGTTCTGCAAATTTTTTTCCGAACCATTCACTGAGTTTTTCAAAGGCACCGCAGAGGACATTAATAAGGGATGAATAAATATACCTAAGTCATAGCGCATATCATAGGGTTTTAGTAAAAATACACTCGACGATATATGGGTAGTCTCAATTTGTATACCGCCTAAAACTTTTATATTGTTTAAGCTGTTCAGCGCATGATTCAGATTAATCGTTAATAGCTCAATATCAGCGATCATATCGTCGATCAAAAGGACTTTGACGGTTTTATCAAAATTCCCAGAATGACTTGTCCTGTCATATAAATGTGCAATTATTTTTGCCACGTATTTTACTAAATAATTCATGAACTGACTATGTTCAGATTTAGATTGGGTATCTGGTTGCGGATGCGATATAGGTAACATAATGATTCTTTTTGTGATGTGAGATAAATTGCTTGAAAATAAGCGTTTTATAACAATATATTAGATAGCCGAAAGCAATGCCTATAAATTTTAATAAAATCGAGAAAAATATGCCCAGTTTAACCCATAATGATAATACTGCAGAACAAAAAATATATCTCAAAGATTATACACCCCCAAGTTATCAGGTGGAGGACGTGTCATTAGATATCAAATTGTATGAAGACCATGCCATTGTTAACAGTGTTCTAAAAATGCAGCGTCAATACGAAGGTAATTTGGTATTGTTTGGTCAGGATATGACATTATTATCACTTAAAATGAATGATAAAGTCCTCTCTAATACTGAATATGACGTTAATGAGGAGCAACTGGTAATAGCTGATGCACCTGATGAAGTGATTTTAACCATTAGTGTGCGTCACGAGCCTCAAAAAAATACAGAACTTGAAGGCTTATACATTGTAGGAGAGAGCAGTGATGCTATGTTTGTGACTCAGTGTGAGCCAGAGGGGTTTCGTAAGATAACTTATTATCCAGACCGTCCCGATGTTCTTGCTACCTTCAGCACACGTTTGGAAGCAGATAAAAAATTCCCGACGCTACTTGCTAATGGCGACTTAGTCGAAACTGGCGAGCTTGAGGGCGATGCCAATCGCCATTATGCAATTTGGCGGGATCCAACTAAAAAACCTAGCTATTTATTTGCCTGTGTGTTTGCAGATTTAGACGTATTAGAAGATGCCTATACTACCATTGAAGGTCGTGACGTCAAGCTTGAGATATATGCAAAGTCCCACGACATTGATAAATGCCATGTCGCAATGCAAGCTTTAAAGGATGCCATGCATTGGGATGAAGAAAACTATGGACGGGCCTATGACTTAAACCGTTATATGATAGTAGCAGTAAGTCAGTTTAATATGGGTGCAATGGAGAACAAGGGGCTGAATATTTTTAATACCGCTTGTGTGCTTTCCAGTCCTGAAACTACGACTGATGCAAGTAGTTTTAATGTAAAATCGATTGTGGCGCATGAGTATTTTCATAACTGGACTGGCAACCGTATTACTTGTAGAGACTGGTTTCAGTTATGTTTAAAAGAGGGGCTAACCGTTTATCGTGACCAATCATTTTCGGCGGATCAACAGTCGCCAGCCGTTCAACGCATTGATGATGTGTCCATATTACGAGCGTATCAGTTTAGTGAAGATGCTGGACCTTTAGCCCATCCTCCGCGTCCAGATCATTTTGTAGAGATTAATAATTTTTATACCACAACTGTCTATGAAAAAGGTGCAGAGATTGTCCGTATGCTAGCCAATATGTTGGGTGATAAATATCGAGCAGGTACGGATACTTATTTTGAGCGCTATGATGGGCAAGCCGTCACAGTTGAGGACTGGTTATCGGCATTAAGTGCGAATGGGTTGTCAGTTGAGCACTTTCTTGATTGGTATACACAGCCTGGAACACCAGTGGTATCAGGGCAGCAAGGGTTTAATAAGCAGACAGGAACGTTGACGGTTAGCCTTTCTCAGAATACCCGTCAGGTTTCAGGTTATGATAAGCCAAAAGTTTTGCCCATACCAGTGGCATCTGCTGTATTTGATCGCCTCACTGGAGAGATGCTTGAAGAGCGCCTGCTTATACTTGATGAGGCCAGTAAAGACTTTGAATTTACCGCTCTTAAAACGGTGGACGGTGTTGAACCTGTCGTTTCCCTACTGCGTAATTTCAGTGCCCCAGTTCAGCTAAAATATGACTATAGTAATGATGAACTGGCATTTTTACTGGCTCATGAAACTAGCGGTTTTAATCAATGGCAAAATGCGCAAGCATTGGTTAATAAAATTTTATTGCAAAACAGTAATGCAGAAGTTTATTTACAAGCAGTCAAAAAAGCATTTATTGATTTATCAGATACTGATGCTATGCTTGCCGCAAGATTATTGGACATTCCAGCAGAACGAGAGTTGGCCAGTGCCATAAATAAAGACTACACACCGGCTGATATGAAGCAAAGACGAGAGAGTTTGAAGCTAAAATTAGCTGATACTTTAAAACCAGATTTGAGCTCCATTTATAATAGCTTGCCCCTTGAACCCTATAAAGATACACCGGAAGCAAGAGGCGAACGCGCCTTGCGAAATGTAGTGCTGGATATGGCGTTGACTGCAGGTATGGAAAACGCCCACGACTGGGCGAAAAAACAATATGTAGATGCTCAGTGCATGACCGAGCGCTTAGGTGCGCTACAGGCTATGGTTCGTCATCAGCATGTAGATAAAGAGGCTACACTTGCTGACTTTTACCAGCGTTTTGCTGATGATGCCCTTGTCATAGATTTATGGTTCAGTACTCAAGCATCTGATGACCATGCCACAATTGACCAAATACAAACCTTAGTCGCCCATCCACAGTTTGATTGGGGAACACCAAACCGTATTAGAGCGGTTATCAGCAGTTTTGCATCACAACCAACTAAATTATGGACTGAAGAAGGCCTAGCTTTATATACAAAAGTGGTTGCTAAACTGGACGAGACTAATCCAGTCTTGGCTTCACGGTTACTACAATCTCTATCTCGTTGGTATACGCTTGTAGAGCCTGTTCGTAGTACTGCTCAATCACACCTTGAAGACCTTAAGAGAGTAGTAAATTCTAAAAACGTTAAGGAAAGCTTGCACAGTTTACTTGATGCAGGGTAGCTAATGTTACCCAACTATCTAGCTATAAATTTTCCAAAAATTATCCGATTATAAAAAGTACACTTATGTCAGATTTACTGAATACTTTGTTTTTGAATTTGTCACTATCTTCTCTATGAGACAATAAGAAGATGTGCTGGCAAATTTACCTAGATCGTATCCTTTTATGGATATGAGCAAAAAAAGACGCCTAATTTATGTAGGCGTCTTTTTTATTTATTTTGACTTATTGTGCGATGACTAACGATTTGGTAACACATCTTTAATGGTATTGCGTAAGTTGCGTAGAGCCGCTACTGTGCTATCCCAGTCTAAGCAGCCATCAGTGATTGATCTGCCGTATTCCAACTGACTGATATCACTGGTTAGTTTTTGATTACCACCTTTAAGATGGCTTTCTATCATCAGACCCATGATAGATTTATTGCCATTGCTAATTTGTTCTGCAACATTTTGAATTACCATTGGCTGTAGGTAGGGGTCTTTGCCTGAGTTGGCATGGCTTGAGTCAATCATAATCTTGACTTTAACATTCCCTTTTTCTAGGGCATTTTCGGCTTCTTCAACCGAAGATTGGTCATAATTTGGTTTACCATTACCACCACGTAATACAACATGAGCATAGGGGTTGCCCTTGGATTTAATAATGCAAACCTGACCATCACTTGATAATCCTAAAAAGTTGTGACCATACTTCACGGCATTCATTGCATTAACCGCCACGGTTAAACCACCATCAGTTCCGTTTTTAAACCCAACCGGGCATGATAAACCTGAACTCATTTCGCGATGTGTTTGACTCTCAGTTGTACGTGCGCCAATAGCAGACCAACTTATGAGATCTTGCATATACTGAGGTGTATTAGGGTCAAGCGCCTCAGTTGCACACGGTAACCCTTTTTCATTTAGGTCAAGTAACAGCTTGCGAGCCATACGCAAACCTTTTTCGATATCAAAACTGTCATTCATATCAGGGTCATTGATAAGGCCTTTCCAGCCTACAGTCGTACGTGGTTTTTCAAAATAAACACGCATCACAATATAAATGGTATCTTTTAACTCTTCTGCTAGCTCAACTAACTTATCTGAGTATTCATGAGCAGCTTTGATATCATGAATAGAGCAGGGTCCTACAACCACTAATATGCGATGGTCTTTACCATCTAAAATATTTTGGATTGTCGTACGCCCTTGAAGAACGGTATCGTGAGCCTTTTTAGATAAAGGATATTCTGCTTTTAATTTATCTGGTGTTATTAAAGGTATAAATTTTTCAATATTCACGTCGTCAATGTCTGCATTATGGGTAGTCGATATTGTATTCATAACCGTTCTGCCTAGTTTATGTTTTTATTAAAATAGTTTGAAATATTATAATAGTTGAGTTGTTCAGCTAATAAGTGTTCACTAAATTGTAGTATCAAATATGTCATGAGAAAATACAAGCTATTAAACAAACACTTAGCCTGTTAATTGTTTTTGAATAAAGCTGTCTAGTAAATAAGGTTTCAGTGCTCAGTTTACAACCCTACATAAATTGCAGCTGATAACAATAAGGAATAATTATATGAAACTATTACTTTATTATGAGGCGTTAGATACCGATTGACAAGGGCAAAGGCGCAATGAAAGCGTGATAAAAAGAATAGTCAAGCAAAATATTTGTTATACTTAATTCATGTTTAGTCTAAAAATTCTCTGTTAGTCACAAATTTCGGCATCATTCAAACCCATTATTATTAAAGTAGAGTTCGCCATGTCCGCTAGCCCTGCAATCCAATCGTACACAAATAACGGCTCACTTGTCATTGGTATTGTTGCCGGTGAAGCCTCTGGGGACAGTTTAGGCGCTGATTTTATGGCACAAATGAATGCTTTAAGAAGTGGAATAAAATGGGTTGGTGTGGGTGGACCAAAGATGAAGGCACAAGGCCTTAATTCGTTATTTCCCTTAGAGCGCTTAGCAGTAATGGGATTGGTTGAAGTAGTCAAGCATTTACCCGACTTATTAAAAGCTCGTCGTGAGTTAATAAAAGCATTTGATGAGGAAAATATTGATTGGTTTATTGGTATAGATGCCCCAGATTTCAATATACGTGTCGCCAAAAAACTAAAGCCAAAAAACATCTATTGCGTTCAATATGTCAGTCCCTCTGTTTGGGCATGGCGAGAGTCGCGTATTGAGTCAATCAAAGCAGCTACTCATCTGGTACTCTGTTTATTTCCATTTGAGTTAGACGTCTATAAACAACACCATCACCCTGCCATTTGTGTTGGTCACCCTTTGTTGCATAATTTACCTGATTCATTAGTCAATATTCCGACGTTAGAACATAGGCGTGAGCTTGTCTGGAATAACCCAGAGCTACAAGATTTTTTCTCTAAACGTCAAAAGGACATCAGCCAGATAATATGTTTGATGCCGGGTTCAAGGCGTTCAGAAATTACGTCTATTATGCCTTTAATGCTGGATGCTATTTCTAGATTATTGCTGGTGGATGAACATTTATGCTTTGTCATTCCCACCATAGACAAAAATCATCAATATATCGTTCAAGAGTTGATTGAAAAGCGGGATGAGGCGTTACGTAGTTCAGTAGCAGTTGCTTATGATGACACCCAAACAAAAACACATTTTAGCCAGTCCATTATGGCAATGTCAGATTTAATTGTATTGGCTTCGGGTACGGCCACATTAGAGGCAATGCTATTAAGTAGACCAATGGTAGTGGTATACCAAATGAATAAGTTGACCTATGCCATTGCAAAACGATTAGTCAAAGTCCCTTATGTGTCTCTGCCTAATATTTTAGCGGGTAGGCAGATTGTACCTGAGCTTATTCAAGCTGAGGCAACTGGAGAAAATATTTGCCGTGCCGTAACACAGCTGTTAATGCCACGAGCCTATCAACAACATCAGTCAACATTGCGTGACACCGCCAAATGGTTAAAAGAGCAGAGCAATCAAACGCCTACTTCTGCAGTGATAAATACATGGCATGACCTGTTTAATTGATGTCATTAAGCAAACAATAAATTCAAGGTGTGTACTCTTAATCTAAACGATGATATGCCCTAATCAATCATACCCTAGCTGTTGTAAACCTTACGCTTTTATTTTATGTCTTATTTGATAGTCAGGTTTTTATCGGTATGTTTGTTTATCGGCATATACCTATATTTTTACGCTTCAATCATACCCGTCAACAACACCTATTTTCATTATATAAGATATACAATGACCCAAATTAACCAATTTATTCACAGTATTCCTATATTGACTATTAAAGAGCGATTTAAAGAGCAGTCTGATTGTTCTCCAGTAATAACCGATCTTTCTTTAAGACAGCCTATTAAAGTCACTGGAGAAATCTGTGATGAGGCGATTGCACAAGACTTTCTACACAACGTGAGTGTGAATACGATTGAAAGCGTAGATACAAACATACAACCGATCAAGTTTGACATTGGGGTAGATGAAGTAGGGCGTGGTCCTTTATATGGTAGTGTTGTCATATCGGCTGTCATATTACCGCATCAGTTATCCGGTCAAATTGAACAGTCGTTGCTGAGTAATACCGCCTTGGCTTCACTGACAGATTCTAAAAAACTTACTGAGATAAATCGTCAGCGATTATTTCCACTGTTAAAACAAAGTGCGCTTGGTTATATTATTGTTGAGGTGCCTGCTGCGGTTATTGATGAGCTAAATATATTACAAGCAACATTGACCGGCATGCGAGTGGCTTGTGAGCATTTGATGATTGAGTTTAAACAGTCTATAAATAACTTAGTGTTGGCTAATACTGTCAGTCTTGGAAAGACAGAAATTGAAACCTCAAATCAAAGCTATGTAGACTGGGTGCAATACAAACTGCTTATTGATGGTAATCAAATACCCCTATTTGATTGGGAGACGTTATCTAAGCATGGTTTGGGTAAAAGCTTGGGCGACAAGATAGTGGCTGAGGCATGGGTCAAAGGTGACGCGCTACATACTGCTATTGCCGCAGCTAGCGTATTAGCAAAAGTAACACGGGATAAACAAATGATAGAAGATGGTCTATCGTATCAAGGATATGGATTAGAGAAACACAAAGGCTATCCGACAAAAGCACACATCAAAGCCATACAAAATTTAGGAGTGTTGCCTGAGCATAGGCGTAGCTTTAAACCAATTAAACAGCGACTGTTAGAGTTGTAATAAACTCAGGTTTGTATTTAGTTCTTTAGGTTATTAAGTCTTTAGCTGAGTACGTCTGTTACTTTGACTTTTTCTCAATATAATCTTATATGGCAGATAGTTGTTAGTTAAAAGGTAGTTGTTAATTAAAAGGTTCAATAAAAGATATTAATGATGCTCCACTGGATGTTCTTTAAGTTGCTCATGTAATATTCTTCGTAGTGTGATAACTGCTTGAGGCGAAGCTTGGATACTATGAGTCCCAGATATAATGGTTTCACTAGCAGCCCCTTCTAAATGAGAGCTTTCGTATGGGACTATACCGTCAGATAAACTTTCAGAGAGCGTTTGTGAAAGCTCAGTAGAAATATTGACGGATGCAATCATAGGCACAGCCATCGGGTCATTAGACTCTTGTGTTTTATTAAAGGAGGCTTGACTTGGATCAACATCTGCTAATACCACTTGTTTCTTTGATAAATCTAACTGTGCATCTGACAAAGACTGTAATTGGGCTAGCCCTCTTGTAATGTCGTCATCTTGATTAGCAATAATCGAATGATAGGTCACACCATCGTAAATTTTTAAGTCGGAGGTAAGCGCCATAAAAGATGATTTATCGCTTAGCTGGCTTGCACCATTTTCAAAATAGAGTGCGCCCAAAGGGTTAGCGGCTAACTCTCCTTCAGATACCATACTTGTTAAATTTCCTTTAATAGTTTGCACAAATCCAAGAGGTAATTCAATAATACGCCGCAGTGCTAATGTGAACCATTGATCGGCATAGTCGGTTCCTCTAAAAGGAGCTGACATAAATACGGCTCTATCTACATTGCTCAGGGGATGCAATTGAAGCCTGTCCCTAATATTTTGCTCATCCAATTGTTTATTAATGAGATCATTTAAGCGTCTATGTTGTTCTACTTTATCCATTGTCTGAATTTTTGTTTCCAGATTTGCATCAGCCAGCATCATCCGACTGATGACAGCACCCATACTATGTCCAATTAATACACTATGCTTGCTAGCAGGATGCTGACCTTGGGGGTCATTTATTTGATATGCAGTCTCGATTAATTTTTGAATTTGATAGCGGTTTTCAAGTATTGGAATGTTAGTGGGGTAAAAGACCTGCCAGACTTGATAATTATTGCGTAGTGTTTCATCATTAAAAATATCATTTGTAACCCTTACCCATGTTACTGGGCTTGATGCTAGGCCATGCAACATAATAATAATATGTTTATTTGGATTATACGGTTCAAGCATGAATAACTGAGGAAGTATTAAAGATTGTTGTTTTGATAACAGACTAAAGTATCCGACGTTATCTAAATTGTTTTCAGAAAGCCATACACCATAGCTGGCTGAAAAATTGCCCGTTAAATAATAAGGATCACCCAATATATTGATGGTATCTGTATGATGTGGGTTATAGAGTTCAATATTAAGACTATCTGTATTTAGAACCTGTTCAATAGTATTGCCTTTTGGTATAACCACGGCGCTAAGTATTAGATTACCAGTACGGTGAATACGTTTTACAGGATCCTTAACATTTAGCTCGCGTCCACCAGATTTTATTAGGTTTCTTACAGAGGTTGTTGTGCGATCGTTAAGTAAGGTCACGTAGCTAATACCGAGACCCTCACGCTGACTGATAAAGTTTAAACCAGAAAAGTTTAAGTCATGGCTGGCATAAATTTCACTGACATTGTGATCAACTTGTTTCATAGTTGATATATATTCAGGTTCGTTAGGAATAAACAAGTCAATAGAAGTCGATTTTTTATTATTTATGTTCTTATAGTTATTATCAATTTTGAAATTCAATAGTTTGACGATGTTATTGTTGTTATTAGCCGCAGTATTTGAATGTTTATTAGCTTTATTACTCGTCGATAAAGCTTCACTAAACGAGGAAATATGAATAGATTTATCTTTTTTAATTTGTTCAGAATAAAGCAGTTTTATTAGCGCATCGGCAGAAAATTCATAGATGTCTTGGGTTTGAATGTCTGAATCAGTTGGTAAGTACTTTGCTTTAGGCGTTGTAGAACCCGCAATGTTTGATTTATTAGCTTTGAGCCTATCATAAAATAAGTAGGCATAGCTGGTTTTTATGGCTTCTAATAAATGGTTGCGGTAATTTATCTGGCATTGCTTTATCTTATCCTCTAGTGCTTTTTTTTCTTTCTCAGGTAGTGGCGCATTTGCATAATATGGGTCGATGGGGGGTCTTAATAAATCTTCATTGCAAATCTCTATGTCTTTAAGCGACCTTGCTTTTGCTAAATGTAACTCCGCCAATAATGCCAATGACTGTTTGTTATTTTTATTGATTACATTTTTATTAAGTTGATTTAAGCAAATTTCAAACTGTTGAAGACAGGCTACATCGTCTATACCCGCAGATAACAAAGTTGACCGAGTATTGTCACTGAGCTCATTCCTAGTAACTATATTCCCACGCTGTTTTTCGATGTTCTGAAGAGATAAATTTTGCTTTAGAGATACTGTACTACAAGAAGTTATCAGAAATAGCCCCCCTAATAGTGTTAATAGAGAGGTTTTTTGAGCTTTTCTCAAATCTGCAACATCGTAAATTGACATAATAGTTTATTTTCAGTGATTAAGTAGTTTGGAAGGTATTGCTTAATATAACAGGCACTATAGGCTAATATCTTAGAAGTTATATCTTACTGTTTTGCCTGTTTCTCTATGTATTTAGAAAGTTACGTGTACAGTTGCGGGGATTGCGTTTGTTATTGATGAGCTTCCCAAACTATATCACACTCTGATTTATTTGATTCAGTCAACCTTGTCTGAAAGGGTCACATAATCGCATTGCAGTTATGATCAATCACATTATACACACCAGTATTATTGAACCAATTTATCCTTTTAAAGTTTGCCACTGCTATATTCTTTACATCTCTAAGACTTTAGAGTCTCTAGTTAACTATAAACTACATCATAAAATATAAAGGTCTTAATAAAATCCAGTTATTTATTATGCAAATAACATAAGGGCTATTGTAATTTTTGTATACCATTTGTGTAATTTAATGCTAAGAATTTAATGATTTTTTAATTTTCTAGCTGGTTTTTATTCCGTCATTATTCTTTAGTATCTTGAATACATTCACTTTTTAATTATAGACAGACCATATGTAGCCTATTTAATTCAGATTATCCTCCTATAAACAAATGTTCACTCTTATACTATAATGCCAATTACCGATTATCGGATATTAATTACCTTACAGCTAGAAAATATATGATATTTTTTATTTGGCACAATAATTGCTTCTAATATACTATATTACTTACAAATACTATTCGATCAACTTAACAACCTCTCTACTCCCCACTAAATCTTTAATTTAAATCTTCGTTATCAGGGTCACTTAAAAATGAAAAAAAACATATTAGCACTATCTTTAACCGCCCTAACTATTGGCTCAATGATCACGACAGCGAATGCCGTTAACATAGTTGATGAAGCGAATAGAAAAGCAGTTGGTCATGTAATGTGGCACAAACAAGAGGCAATTAAACCAGAAGATTTATTGAATAAACCAATACCTGAGCACAGTACCAGCTTATTTTTTATTAGAGCAAAAGACAACGACCCTGAACAATCTAGCGCCAATATCGCCATCAACGACAGATATCAAGTCAGCCTACACCCTGGTAACTACACTCAAGTTTACTCCTGTGCCGGTATCAACCGTTTAAGTGGCGAAATAACCGGATTAAAAACCAATGATTTACTATTAGCCACTCAGGATTACCAACTAGAAGAAAAAGGCACCTACTTCTTTTTTATTGATATAGATGAGCAAGGTCAATCATCAATCAAACAAATGGAAGAAGAAAGCGCCTTAGAAGCCCTGAAAGACAAATACTATCAAGCCCATCAAATTACCCGAGTGGTACCAAACTGTCCTCCCATTATGAAAGCCCCTGTACTTGAAAAAGAAGTCAGTATTGAACTTGAAGTACTATTTGATACAGACAAAGCCTTTATCAAACCAGAATTTGTAAACGAAGTGAAAGAAGTCGCTGACTTCATGACCCTCTACTCTAATACAACCGCCGTTATAGAGGGGCACACAGATAGTCGAGCAAGCGAACCTTATAACCAGAAACTATCTGAACGCCGTGCAGTCGCAGTCAAAGACATGCTCATTAATCGCTTTGGCATTGCTGCGGACCGCTTATCAGCGATTGGCTATGGCGAACTGCGCCCAAGAGCCACTAACAGTACTAAAGAGGGTATGCAATTAAACCGCCGTACCATTGCCGTCATTAATGAACGAGTCCGTGTCGACCAAGACGGCAACCAAATACTTAACTAATACACCCAATCGCATATAGCATTATAAGCACATTAATAATATTTAAAGGTAACTATCCATGAAGAACATTATCGTAAAAACACATGACACAGCAAAAACAATTAATGAAATTAGCGTTATTACAAAAGATGGTCATATTGACATAATTAAAGCGGAAAAAGACGTTAACTATGAATTCTTTGATGAATCCATTGGTCGTGCCCCGAATCATATTATTACCAAACGTGTCGACAATGATTTACATGTATCGTTTGAGCGTGAAGGTAAGGACACAGACTTAATTATTGAAGGTTTTTACGATAATGATCAACAAGCCTTAATTGGTATCGCTGAAGATGGTAGTTACTATCACTATATTCCAGATACCGGTGAAGTTTATGACTATGTTACCCAACTAGAAATGGGCGATGTTGAAGGTGCCGCTCTAGGGGGAGAAGAAATGTTAACCCCTTGGTGGATTACAGCACCAGCCGGTTTTCCATGGTGGTTAGGCCTTGGATTAGTCCCATTTTTATTTAATGATGATGACGATAAAGATCCACAAACAGCACCAACCGCCAATGATGACCTAAAAGAAGGTAATAGTGGAGAACCCGTTGTTATCGACGTAGTGGGTAACGACACTGACCCTGAAAACGATCTTGACCCAAGCACAGTAGTCATTAGTAAAGCGCCAGAAGGCAGCACCATCTCTGAAGATGGAAAGAGCGTAACCGTACCCGGCGAAGGGACATGGGAAGTTGACCCAGAAGGCAAAGTAACCTTCACACCAGAAGCCGGATTTAGCAAAGACCCTACGCCAATTGAATACATTGTTTCTGATAAAACAGGCAAGGCATCTAACCCAGCGACTATCTCTGTGGATTATCCACAAACAGCACCAACTGCCAATGACGACCTAAAAGAAGGCACTAGTGGAGAACCCGTTGTTATCGACGTAGTGGGTAACGACACTGACCCTGAAAACGATCTTGACCCAAGCACAGTAGTCATTAGTAAAGCGCCAGAAGGCAGCACCATCTCTGAAGATGGAAAGAGCGTAACCGTACCCGGCGAAGGGACATGGGAAGTTGACCCAGAAGGCAAAGTAACCTTCACACCAGAAGCCGGATTTAGCAAAGACCCTACGCCAATTGAATACATTGTTTCTGATAAAACAGGCAAGGCATCTAACCCAGCGACTATCTCTGTGGATTATCCACCTATAGTTAGTATTCAAGCCTTAGATGCTGAATCAGTTGAAGGTATTGATAATGTTTTAGTATTCCGTATTGCACAAGACCAACTCAGCACAAAAGACACAACAGTTGACGTTAAACTTGGCAGCGCAAGTACCATTGAACCTGAAGACATTGTATCAATCAGCTACACTAAAGCCGATGGCACTCAAGTCACATTGGGCGACCAAGCTGCCATTGCAAACTTCTTGACCAATGGCGATAGTATATTAATCCCAGCGGGAGAAACAGCAGCCCCAGCCATTACAGTGACAGTAGATGATGACAGTGTTTACGAAGTATCAGAAGACATGGTACTTGAGATTAGCAACCCAACCAATGCTAAGCTAGGTACTCCGACTGCAACAGGTATTATCTTAGACGAAGACCAAGCTGACAATGACAACAACCCGAACAACCCGGACGATCCGACTGACCCAACAGACGGCGACAAACCCGTGGTTAGCATTGCCGCGACCGTTGCCGAGGCTATCGAGGGCGAAGAGACTGCCCTTGAATATGTGGTCAGTCAAAACAACCTAAGTGAACAAGACACCACCGTCGACGTCAACTTTAGTGCGGACAACGCCATTGACCCCTCAGACATCAAACAAGTGGTTTACACCGATGAAACAGGCACAGAAGTTACCTTAACTGAAGCTGCAGACATTGAAGCATTCTTCACGGACGGGGTAACCGTTAAAATACCAGCGGGCAGCAAAGACGCCCCAGCGATCAAGCTAACGCCAGCAGACGATGACGTTTATGAGCAATCAGAAGACGCCATCTTAGAGATCAGCAACCCAACCAACGCCGCGTTAGGCACCCCAAGTGCCACCGGTGTCATCAAAGACGAAGCCGATGCAGACGGCAACCCAGAACAAGGCGACAAACCTAAAGTCAACATAGAAGCGACCGTCGCCGAAGCCGTAGAAGGGGAAGAGACAGCGCTTGAATTTGAAATCAGTCAAACCAACCCAAGCAATGACGACACCACAGTGAATGTAAAACTAGGCAATGACAGCAGCATTGAACCTGCCGACATCGAGAAGATAGAATACACCGATGTCGACGGTAACGCCGTAGTACTGACAGACCCTGCCGACATCGCTAACTTCTTAGAGAACGGCACAACCGTCTTAATTCCCGCAGGAGAAACCAAAGCCCCCGTCATCAAGCTCACACCAAAAGACGACGACATCTATGAGCAAGCAGAAGACGTGGTTCTAGAGATCAGCAACCCAGACGGAGCTGACCTAGGCGCCAGCACAAAAGACACCGGTGTCATCAAAGACGAAGCCGATGCAGACGGCAACCCAACCGAGGGCGACAAGCCAGTACTTAACCTAGTAGGCACTGATAAAGAAGCCGTTGAAGGCGCTGTTGATGACGCCATCGTCTTTGAAGTACAACTCACAGGCGCAACCGAACTTGAAACCACAGGTAAAGTGACCCTTAACCTAGGCGAGATTGAGCCTGAAGACATACAATCCATCTCGTTTACAGACGGAGACGGCACCGTTAAGAGCGTAACAGTAGCAGAAGCACAAGCCGGTATAGACGTTACCATACCAGCAACAGGAGGCGTTACCCCGACCTTTACCATCGTACCGCTAGACGACTCTATCTATGAGCAATCAGAACAATTTAGCATGACGCTATCAGACATTGTCAACGCGAAGGAAGGGACACTTGAAGACACAGGTATTATCTTAGACGAAGACCAAGCTGACAATGACAACAACCCGAACAACCCGGACGATCCGACTGACCCAACAGACGGCGACAAACCCGTGGTTAGCATTGCCGCGACCGTTGCCGAGGCTATCGAGGGCGAAGAGACTGCCCTTGAATATGTGGTCAGTCAAAACAACCTAAGTGAACAAGACACCACCGTCGACGTCAACTTTAGTGCGGACAACGCCATTGACCCCTCAGACATCAAACAAGTGGTTTACACCGATGAAACAGGCACAGAAGTTACCTTAACTGAAGCTGCAGACATTGAAGCATTCTTCACGGACGGGGTAACCGTTAAAATACCAGCGGGCAGCAAAGACGCCCCAGCGATCAAACTAACGCCAGCAGACGATGACGTTTATGAGCAATCAGAAGACGCCATCTTAGAGATCAGCAACCCAACCAACGCCGCGTTAGGCACCCCAAGTGCCACCGGGGTCATCAAAGACGAAGCCGATGCAGACGGCAACCCAGAACAAGGCGACAAACCCAAAGTCAACATAGAAGCGACCGTCGCCGAAGCCGTAGAAGGGGAAGAGACAGCGCTTGAATTTGAAATCAGTCAAACCAACCCAAGCAATGACGACACCACCGTTAATGTAAAACTAGGCAATGACAGCAGCATTGAGCCTGCCGACATCGAGAAGATAGAATACACCGATGTCGACGGTAACGCCGTAGTACTGACAGACCCTGCCGACATCGCCGACTTCTTAGAGAACGGCACAACCGTCTTAATTCCCGCAGGAGAAACCAAAGCCCCCGTCATCAAGCTCACACCAAAAGACGACGACATCTATGAGCAAGTAGAAGACGTGGTTCTAGAGATCAGCAACCCAGTCGGAGCTGACCTAGGCGCCAGCACAAAAGACACCGGTGTCATCAAAGACGAAGCCGATGCAGACGGCAACCCAACCGAGGGCGACAAGCCAACCGTTAGCATTGCCGCAACAGATGCAGAAGCTATCGAAGGAATAGATAACACCCTAGCATTTGAAATCACTCAAGATAACATCAGTGAATTTGACACAACAGTTGACGTTAAACTTGGCAGCGCAAGTACCATTGAACCTGAAGACATTGTATCAATCAGCTACACTAAAGCCGATGGCACTCAAGTCACATTGGGCGACCAAGCTGCCATTGCAAACTTCTTGACCAATGGCGATAGTATATTAATCCCAGCGGGAGAAACAGCAGCCCCAGCCATTACAGTGACAGTAGATGATGACAGTGTTTACGAAGTATCAGAAGACATGGTACTTGAGATTAGCAACCCAACCAATGCTAAGCTAGGTACTCCGACTGCAACAGGTATTATCTTAGACGAAGACCAAGCTGACAATGACAACAACCCGAACAACCCGGACGATCCGACTGACCCAACAGACGGCGACAAACCCGTGGTTAGCATTGCCGCGACCGTTGCCGAGGCTATCGAGGGCGAAGAGACTGCCCTTGAATATGTGGTCAGTCAAAACAACCTAAGTGAACAAGACACCACCGTCGACGTCAACTTTAGTGCGGACAACGCCATTGACCCCTCAGACATCAAACAAGTGGTTTACACCGATGAAACAGGCACAGAAGTTACCTTAACTGAAGCTGCAGACATTGAAGCATTCTTCACGGACGGGGTAACCGTTAAAATACCAGCGGGCAGCAAAGACGCCCCAGCGATCAAGCTAACGCCAGCAGACGATGACGTTTATGAGCAATCAGAAGACGCCATCTTAGAGATCAGCAACCCAACCAACGCCGCGTTAGGCACCCCAAGTGCCACCGGTGTCATCAAAGACGAAGCCGATGCAGACGGCAACCCAGAACAAGGCGACAAACCTAAAGTCAACATAGAAGCGACCGTCGCCGAAGCCGTAGAAGGGGAAGAGACAGCGCTTGAATTTGAAATCAGTCAAACCAACCCAAGCAATGACGACACCACAGTGAATGTAAAACTAGGCAATGACAGCAGCATTGAACCTGCCGACATCGAGAAGATAGAATACACCGATGTCGACGGTAACGCCGTAGTACTGACAGACCCTGCCGACATCGCTAACTTCTTAGAGAACGGCACAACCGTCTTAATTCCCGCAGGAGAAACCAAAGCCCCCGTCATCAAGCTCACACCAAAAGACGACGACATCTATGAGCAAGTAGAAGACGTGGTTCTAGAGATCAGCAACCCAGTCGGAGCTGACCTAGGCGCCAGCACAAAAGACACCGGTGTCATCAAAGACGAAGCCGATGCAGACGGCAACCCAACCGAGGGCGACAAGCCAGTACTTAACCTAGTAGGCACTGATAAAGAAGCCGTTGAAGGCGCTGTTGATGACGCCATCGTCTTTGAAGTACAACTCACAGGCGCAACCGAACTTGAAACCACAGGTAAAGTGACCCTTAACCTAGGCGAGATTGAGCCTGAAGACATACAATCCATCTCGTTTACAGACGGAGACGGCACCGTTAAGAGCGTAACAGTAGCAGAAGCACAAGCCGGTATAGACGTTACCATACCAGCAACAGGAGGCGTTACCCCGACCTTTACCATCGTACCGCTAGACGACTCTATCTATGAGCAATCAGAACAATTTAGCATGACGCTATCTGACGTTGTCAACGCGAAGGAAGGTACACTTGAAGACACAGGTATTATCTTAGACGAAGACCAAGCTGACAATGACAACAACCCGAACAACCCGGACGATCCGACTGACCCAACAGACGGCGACAAACCCGTGGTTAGCATTGCCGCGACCGTTGCCGAGGCTATCGAGGGCGAAGAGACTGCCCTTGAATATGTGGTCAGTCAAAACAACCTAAGTGAACAAGACACCACCGTCGACGTCAACTTTAGTGCGGACAACGCCATTGACCCCTCAGACATCAAACAAGTGGTTTACACCGATGAAACAGGCACAGAAGTTACCTTAACTGAAGCTGCAGACATTGAAGCATTCTTCACGGACGGGGTAACCGTTAAAATACCAGCGGGCAGCAAAGACGCCCCAGCGATCAAGCTAACGCCAGCAGACGATGACGTTTATGAGCAATCAGAAGACGCCATCTTAGAGATCAGCAACCCAACCAACGCCGCGTTAGGCACCCCAAGTGCCACCGGTGTCATCAAAGACGAAGCCGATGCAGACGGCAACCCAGAACAAGGCGACAAACCTAAAGTCAACATAGAAGCGACCGTCGCCGAAGCCGTAGAAGGGGAAGAGACAGCGCTTGAATTTGAAATCAGTCAAACCAACCCAAGCAATGACGACACCACAGTGAATGTAAAACTAGGCAATGACAGCAGCATTGAACCTGCCGACATCGAGAAGATAGAATACACCGATGTCGACGGTAACGCAGTAGTACTGACAGACCCTGCCGACATCGCCGACTTCTTAGAGAACGGCACAACCGTCTTAATTCCCGCGGGAGAAACCAAAGCCCCCGTCATCAAGCTCACACCAAAAGACGACGACATCTATGAGCAAGTAGAAGACGTGGTTCTAGAGATCAGCAACCCAGTCGGAGCTGACCTAGGCGCCAGCACAAAAGACACCGGTGTCATCAAAGACGAAGCCGATGCAGACGGCAACCCAACCGAGGGCGACAAGCCAACCGTTAGCATTGCCGCAACAGATGCAGAAGCTATCGAAGGAATAGATAACACCCTAGCATTTGAAATCACTCAAGATAACATCAGTGAATTTGACACAACAGTTGACGTTAAACTTGGCAGCGCAAGTACCATTGAACCTGAAGACATTGTATCAATCAGCTACACTAAAGCCGATGGCACTCAAGTCACATTGGGCGACCAAGCTGCCATTGCAAACTTCTTGACCAATGGCGATAGTATATTAATCCCAGCGGGAGAAACAGCAGCCCCAGCCATTACAGTGACAGTAGATGATGACAGTGTTTACGAAGTATCAGAAGACATGGTACTTGAGATTAGCAACCCAACCAATGCTAAGCTAGGTACGCCGACTGCAACAGGTATTATCTTAGACGAAGACCAAGCTGACAATGACAACAACCCGAACAACCCGGACGATCCGACTGACCCAACAGACGGCGACAAACCCGTGGTTAGCATTGCCGCGACCGTCGCCGAGGCTATCGAGGGCGAAGAGACCGCCCTTGAATATGTGGTCAGTCAAAACAACCTAAGTGAACAAGACACCACCGTCGACGTCAACTTTAGTGCGGACAACGCCATTGACCCCTCAGACATCAAACAAGTGGTTTACACCGATGAAACAGGCACAGAAGTTACCTTAACTGAAGCTGCAGACATTGAAGCATTCTTCACGGACGGGGTAACCGTTAAAATACCAGCGGGCAGCAAAGACGCCCCAGCGATCAAACTAACGCCAGCAGACGATGACGTTTATGAGCAATCAGAAGACGCCATCTTAGAGATCAGCAACCCAACCAACGCCGCGTTAGGCACCCCAAGTGCCACCGGTGTCATCAAAGACGAAGCCGATGCAGACGGCAACCCAGAACAAGGCGACAAACCCAAAGTCAACATAGAAGCGACCGTCGCCGAAGCCGTAGAAGGGGAAGAGACAGCGCTTGAATTTGAAATCAGTCAAACCAACCCAAGCAATGACGACACCACAGTGAATGTAAAACTAGGCAATGACAGCAGCATTGAGCCTGCCGACATCGAGAAGATAGAATACACCGATGTCGACGGTAACGCCGTAGTACTGACAGACCCTGCCGACATCGCCGACTTCTTAGAGAACGGCACAACCGTCTTAATTCCCGCAGGAGAAACCAAAGCCCCCGTCATCAAGCTCACACCAAAAGACGACGACATCTATGAGCAAGTAGAAGACGTGGTTCTAGAGATCAGCAACCCAGTCGGAGCTGACCTAGGCGCCAGCACAAAAGACACCGGTGTCATCAAAGACGAAGCCGATGCAGACGGCAACCCAACCGAGGGCGACAAGCCAACCGTTAGCATTGCCGCAACAGATGCAGAAGCTATCGAAGGAATAGATAACACCCTAGCATTTGAAATCACTCAAGATAACATCAGTGAATTTGACACAACAGTTGACGTTAAACTTGGCAGCGCAAGTACCATTGAACCTGAAGACATTGTATCAATCAGCTACACTAAAGCCGATGGCACTCAAGTCACATTGGGCGACCAAGCTGCCATTGCAAACTTCTTGACCAATGGCGATAGTATATTAATCCCAGCGGGAGAAACAGCAGCCCCAGCCATTACAGTGACAGTAGATGATGACAGTGTTTACGAAGTATCAGAAGACATGGTACTTGAGATTAGCAACCCAACCAATGCTAAGCTAGGTACGCCGACTGCAACAGGTATTATCTTAGACGAAGACCAAGCTGACAATGACAACAACCCGAACAACCCGGACGATCCGACTGACCCAACAGACGGCGACAAACCCGTGGTTAGCATTGCCGCGACCGTCGCCGAGGCTATCGAGGGCGAAGAGACCGCCCTTGAATATGTGGTCAGTCAAAACAACCTAAGTGAACAAGACACCACCGTCGACGTCAACTTTAGTGCGGACAACGCCATTGACCCCTCAGACATCAAACAAGTGGTTTACACCGATGAAACAGGCACAGAAGTTACCTTAACTGAAGCTGCAGACATTGAAGCATTCTTCACGGACGGGGTAACCGTTAAAATACCAGCGGGCAGCAAAGACGCCCCAGCGATCAAACTAACGCCAGCAGACGATGACGTTTATGAGCAATCAGAAGACGCCATCTTAGAGATCAGCAACCCAACCAACGCCGCGTTAGGCACCCCAAGTGCCACCGGTGTCATCAAAGACGAAGCCGATGCAGACGGCAACCCAGAACAAGGCGACAAACCCAAAGTCAACATAGAAGCGACCGTCGCCGAAGCCGTAGAAGGGGAAGAGACAGCGCTTGAATTTGAAATCAGTCAAACCAACCCAAGCAATGACGACACCACAGTGAATGTAAAACTAGGCAATGACAGCAGCATTGAGCCTGCCGACATCGAGAAGATAGAATACACCGATGTCGACGGTAACGCCGTAGTACTGACAGACCCTGCCGACATCGCCGACTTCTTAGAGAACGGCACAACCGTCTTAATTCCCGCAGGAGAAACCAAAGCCCCCGTCATCAAGCTCACACCAAAAGACGACGACATCTATGAGCAAGTAGAAGACGTGGTTCTAGAGATCAGCAACCCAGTCGGAGCTGACCTAGGCGCCAGCACAAAAGACACCGGTGTCATCAAAGACGAAGCCGATGCAGACGGCAACCCAACCGAGGGCGACAAGCCAACCGTTAGCATTGCCGCAACAGATGCAGAAGCTATCGAAGGAATAGATAACACCCTAGCATTTGAAATCACTCAAGATAACATCAGTGAATTTGACACAACAGTTGACGTTAAACTTGGCAGCGCAAGTACCATTGAACCTGAAGACATTGTATCAATCAGCTACACTAAAGCCGATGGCACTCAAGTCACATTGGGCGACCAAGCTGCCATTGCAAACTTCTTGACCAATGGCGATAGTATATTAATCCCAGCGGGAGAAACAGCAGCCCCAGCCATTACAGTGACAGTAGATGATGACAGTGTTTACGAAGTATCAGAAGACATGGTACTTGAGATTAGCAACCCAACCAATGCTAAGCTAGGTACGCCGACTGCAACAGGTATTATCTTAGACGAAGACCAAGCTGACAATGACAACAACCCGAACAACCCGGACGATCCGACTGACCCAACAGACGGCGACAAACCCGTGGTTAGCATTGCCGCGACCGTTGCCGAGGCTATCGAGGGCGAAGAGACTGCCCTTGAATATGTGGTCAGTCAAAACAACCTAAGTGAACAAGACACCACCGTCGACGTCAACTTTAGTGCGGACAACGCCATTGACCCCTCAGACATCAAACAAGTGGTTTACACCGATGAAACAGGCACAGAAGTTACCTTAACTGAAGCTGCAGACATTGAAGCATTCTTCACGGACGGGGTAACCGTTAAAATACCAGCGGGCAGCAAAGACGCCCCAGCGATCAAGCTAACGCCAGCAGACGATGACGTTTATGAGCAATCAGAAGACGCCATCTTAGAGATCAGCAACCCAACCAACGCCGCGTTAGGCACCCCAAGTGCCACCGGTGTCATCAAAGACGAAGCCGATGCAGACGGCAACCCAGAACAAGGCGACAAACCTAAAGTCAACATAGAAGCGACCGTCGCCGAAGCCGTAGAAGGGGAAGAGACAGCGCTTGAATTTGAAATCAGTCAAACCAACCCAAGCAATGACGACACCACAGTGAATGTAAAACTAGGCAATGACAGCAGCATTGAACCTGCCGACATCGAGAAGATAGAATACACCGATGTCGACGGTAACGCCGTAGTACTGACAGACCCTGCCGACATCGCTAACTTCTTAGAGAACGGCACAACCGTCTTAATTCCCGCAGGAGAAACCAAAGCCCCCGTCATCAAGCTCACACCAAAAGACGACGACATCTATGAGCAAGTAGAAGACGTGGTTCTAGAGATCAGCAACCCAGTCGGAGCTGACCTAGGCGCCAGCACAAAAGACACCGGTGTCATCAAAGACGAAGCCGATGCAGACGGCAACCCAACCGAGGGCGACAAGCCAGTACTTAACCTAGTAGGCACTGATAAAGAAGCCGTTGAAGGCGCTGTTGATGACGCCATCGTCTTTGAAGTACAACTCACAGGCGCAACCGAACTTGAAACCACAGGTAAAGTGACCCTTAACCTAGGCGAGATTGAGCCTGAAGACATACAATCCATCTCGTTTACAGACGGAGACGGCACCGTTAAGAGCGTAACAGTAGCAGAAGCACAAGCCGGTATAGACGTTACCATACCAGCAACAGGAGGCGTTACCCCGACCTTTACCATCGTACCGCTAGACGACTCTATCTATGAGCAATCAGAACAATTTAGCATGACGCTATCTGACGTTGTCAACGCGAAGGAAGGTACACTTGAAGACACAGGTATTATCTTAGACGAAGACCAAGCTGACAATGACAACAACCCGAACAACCCGGACGATCCGACTGACCCAACAGACGGCGACAAACCCGTGGTTAGCATTGCCGCGACCGTTGCCGAGGCTATCGAGGGCGAAGAGACTGCCCTTGAATATGTGGTCAGTCAAAACAACCTAAGTGAACAAGACACCACCGTCGACGTCAACTTTAGTGCGGACAACGCCATTGACCCCTCAGACATCAAACAAGTGGTTTACACCGATGAAACAGGCACAGAAGTTACCTTAACTGAAGCTGCAGACATTGAAGCATTCTTCACGGACGGGGTAACCGTTAAAATACCAGCGGGCAGCAAAGACGCCCCAGCGATCAAGCTAACGCCAGCAGACGATGACGTTTATGAGCAATCAGAAGACGCCATCTTAGAGATCAGCAACCCAACCAACGCCGCGTTAGGCACCCCAAGTGCCACCGGTGTCATCAAAGACGAAGCCGATGCAGACGGCAACCCAGAACAAGGCGACAAACCTAAAGTCAACATAGAAGCGACCGTCGCCGAAGCCGTAGAAGGGGAAGAGACAGCGCTTGAATTTGAAATCAGTCAAACCAACCCAAGCAATGACGACACCACAGTGAATGTAAAACTAGGCAATGACAGCAGCATTGAACCTGCCGACATCGAGAAGATAGAATACACCGATGTCGACGGTAACGCAGTAGTACTGACAGACCCTGCCGACATCGCCGACTTCTTAGAGAACGGCACAACCGTCTTAATTCCCGCGGGAGAAACCAAAGCCCCCGTCATCAAGCTCACACCAAAAGACGACGACATCTATGAGCAAGTAGAAGACGTGGTTCTAGAGATCAGCAACCCAGTCGGAGCTGACCTAGGCGCCAGCACAAAAGACACCGGTGTCATCAAAGACGAAGCCGATGCAGACGGCAACCCAACCGAGGGCGACAAGCCAACCGTTAGCATTGCCGCAACAGATGCAGAAGCTATCGAAGGAATAGATAACACCCTAGCATTTGAAATCACTCAAGATAACATCAGTGAATTTGACACAACAGTTGACGTTAAACTTGGCAGCGCAAGTACCATTGAACCTGAAGACATTGTATCAATCAGCTACACTAAAGCCGATGGCACTCAAGTCACATTGGGCGACCAAGCTGCCATTGCAAACTTCTTGACCAATGGCGATAGTATATTAATCCCAGCGGGAGAAACAGCAGCCCCAGCCATTACAGTGACAGTAGATGATGACAGTGTTTACGAAGTATCAGAAGACATGGTACTTGAGATTAGCAACCCAACCAATGCTAAGCTAGGTACTCCGACTGCAACAGGTATTATCTTAGACGAAGACCAAGCTGACAATGACAACAACCCGAACAACCCGGACGATCCGACTGACCCAACAGACGGCGACAAACCCGTGGTTAGCATTGCCGCGACCGTTGCCGAGGCTATCGAGGGCGAAGAGACTGCCCTTGAATATGTGGTCAGTCAAAACAACCTAAGTGAACAAGACACCACCGTCGACGTCAACTTTAGTGCGGACAACGCCATTGACCCCTCAGACATCAAACAAGTGGTTTACACCGATGAAACAGGCACAGAAGTTACCTTAACTGAAGCTGCAGACATTGAAGCATTCTTCACGGACGGGGTAACCGTTAAAATACCAGCGGGCAGCAAAGACGCCCCAGCGATCAAGCTAACGCCAGCAGACGATGACGTTTATGAGCAATCAGAAGACGCCATCTTAGAGATCAGCAACCCAACCAACGCCGCGTTAGGCACCCCAAGTGCCACCGGTGTCATCAAAGACGAAGCCGATGCAGACGGCAACCCAGAACAAGGCGACAAACCTAAAGTCAACATAGAAGCGACCGTCGCCGAAGCCGTAGAAGGGGAAGAGACAGCGCTTGAATTTGAAATCAGTCAAACCAACCCAAGCAATGACGACACCACAGTGAATGTAAAACTAGGCAATGACAGCAGCATTGAACCTGCCGACATCGAGAAGATAGAATACACCGATGTCGACGGTAACGCCGTAGTACTGACAGACCCTGCCGACATCGCTAACTTCTTAGAGAACGGCACAACCGTCTTAATTCCCGCAGGAGAAACCAAAGCCCCCGTCATCAAGCTCACACCAAAAGACGACGACATCTATGAGCAAGTAGAAGACGTGGTTCTAGAGATCAGCAACCCAGTCGGAGCTGACCTAGGCGCCAGCACAAAAGACACCGGTGTCATCAAAGACGAAGCCGATGCAGACGGCAACCCAACCGAGGGCGACAAGCCAGTACTTAACCTAGTAGGCACTGATAAAGAAGCCGTTGAAGGCGCTGTTGATGACGCCATCGTCTTTGAAGTACAACTCACAGGCGCAACCGAACTTGAAACCACAGGTAAAGTGACCCTTAACCTAGGCGAGATTGAGCCTGAAGACATACAATCCATCTCGTTTACAGACGGAGACGGCACCGTTAAGAGCGTAACAGTAGCAGAAGCACAAGCCGGTATAGACGTTACCATACCAGCAACAGGAGGCGTTACCCCGACCTTTACCATCGTACCGCTAGACGACTCTATCTATGAGCAATCAGAACAATTTAGCATGACGCTATCTGACGTTGTCAACGCGAAGGAAGGTACACTTGAAGACACAGGTATTATCTTAGACGAAGACCAAGCTGACAATGACAACAACCCGAACAACCCGGACGATCCGACTGACCCAACAGACGGCGACAAACCGACAGTAACCGTAGGCGATGCTGAAGTAACTGAAGGTGGCGAACTAGTGCATACCGTCACAGTCAATGGCAAGACAGAAACGCCAGTGACCTATGACTTTAAACTAGAAGATAGCACCGCCACAGAAGGCGAAGATTACGACAACGATCCAACATTTAGTGATGGCGTAACCTATGACGCTGCGACTGGCACAATCACTGTACCAGCAGGCGTAGAGAGTTTCACTGTTACCTATCCAACCACACCAGATGAAATAGACGAAGCTGACGAAACCACCAAACTAACCATTGGTGGAGATGACGGCACAGGTACCATTCTTGACGATGACGATGCACCAGTCATCAACATCGTACAAACCGATGGTATTGCCAGTGAAGGAGGCGTTGCAGGGGACCCAGCAACAGATAACCAAATCGTCTTTACCATCAACCAAGAAGGTATCAGTGACAAAGCCACGACCGTTGTTGCTAAGCTTGACTTACAAGACGTAGAGCCTGAAGATATTGAAGACGCTACGACCAAAGTAGTGTTAACCAAAGCCAATGGCACAACTCAAGAATACACAGTAGCTGAGTTAAAAGGTGGGGTAGAAGTTGAAATACCAGCGGGCACAACTGCCGAGAACATGCCGAAATTTACCATTACAGCGCTTAACGACGACATTTATGAAATCGAAGAAACGCTAGGCATGAACATCTCAAGCCCAGTGAATGTAACGATAGGTACAGACGCAGTAACAGGTGTCATCAAAGACGAAGCCGATGCAGACGGTAACCCAACCGAGGGCGACAAGCCAACCGTTAGCATAGCAGCGACCGTCCCCGAAGTCATAGAAGGAGATGGCACAGCATTAGAATTTGAAGTTAGCCAAAATAACGAAAGCACAGTTGACACCACAGTATTAGTTAAACTGAATACTGACAACAGCACCATTGAGCCAGAAGATATCGAAAGAGTAGAATATACCGATGTAAATGGTACTGCTGTCGTATTGACTGATCCTACAAAAATAGCAGACTTCTTAGAGAACGGTGTAACCGTGAAAATACCAGCAGGTAGCAAAGAAGCCCCTGCAATTAAACTAACACCGTTTGATGATTACATTTACGAAGTATCAGAAAAAGCCGTACTAGAGATCAGCAACCCAGTAGGTACCAAATTAGGCACACCGACTGCGACTGGTACCATCAATGATGAAAGTAAACAAGGTTCAGAAGACACCGTGTATGTACGCCTGACAGGTAATGACACAGTGGTTGAAGGAGCGACAGGTACGACACCTAACGATGACAATAAGTTGACTCATACCATTAAACTGGTAAACAGTGTTGGTAATGCAGTTATATTACCTGAAGGAGAGTCTATTACTGTAACATTGAAGTTTAGTTCTGACTCTACATCGGATGCTGATTATGACGGTAGTAGGATTGGAGCTTCAGTAAAACTAACTGGAACCACTGGCGGCAATAGCACATTTGAAATTACTCAAGAGGTTAAGGATGATTTGTTTAAGGAAGGGATAGAGAGTTATGTTCTAACACTAGAATCAGTTACCGATGATGATGGTGTGTTCGAAAATATACTAGTTGATACAACTAAAGACAGTGTCACGGGTGAGATTATTGATAATATCGACCCGCAACCAGACACTGCCACAGTTATCGAAGATAATACGTTAATTGCTACCGGTAATGTTTTAAACAATGATGAACTTGGAACAGTTACATCAGTAACGCCAATAGATCCAACCTCAGCAGCAGGTACTGGGACATACGGAAGCTTGGCACTTAACACTGATGGTAGCTATAGCTATGTTCTAAATAACAACAGTGATGAAGTTCAGGCGTTGTCAAAAAATGCTTCGGTAACCGATGTATTTACTTATACGCTTACTGATGGAACAATTGAGACCCTTACTGTTACTATCCAAGGTACAAATGATGCGCCAGAACTTGATTTATCAAGCGCAAACGGTGTTATCGACGCCGACACAGGCTATTCATATGACTTTGTTGAAGGAAGCGGCGGAGTTGTAATTAGTGGAACAACAGGTATCGCTGATATTGATACAACAACTGTTGCTGATCTTATGTCAAAAGCGGTTATTAAAATTACTAATCCGCATACTGGCGATGTATTAGATATTAGTAACTTGCCAGCTGGTACAGGTATTACTGCTACCTTACTGGGTAATTCTATCGTTGAGCTAACTGGCAATGCCAGTATTGCTGACTATCAATCAGTGATAAATACCATAAAGTTTAATAATACCTCTACTACACCAAGTGAAGTGGACCGTCTTATTGAGGTCACTGTTACTGATGAGCATGGTGATGATAGTAATACTGCTACTACCGTTATTACGGTCGATGCAACCCCACAAGCGTTTAACGATGTTGCTTACGTAGAAGAGGGAGGCAAGGTTATATCGTCTGACTCAACAAACCTAAACTTATTGACCAATGATGATTTAGGATCTCCTGCAACTACGATCACAAGCTTTAAATATACTAAAGAGGATGGCACACTCGCTACAGGTACTGTCGGTACTGAAGTGGATACCCAATATGGTGCATTAACCGTTAATGCTGATGGCACATGGGAGTATACCTCTGATGATACTGAAAACAACCCAACACCAGTAGGCGTTACAGACACCATTGCCTATACCATAACCGATGCCGATGGCGATACTAGCACGGCTGATTTCATAATCAAAGTAACCGATACTCATCCTACAGCATTGCAGCCTGAGGTCACTTTAGATGAGGATGACCTAGACAATGGTACAGACACGACGCCTGATTCGCTTATCGCCAATCGTAAACTTGGTATCGTAAAAGATGCCGATGATATCAGTGATGTGGTTTTCACAGATGCGCAAACCATCACAGGTCTTAAAGCATTAGGTTTAACATCTGATGGTACGGAGTTGGCTTACGAGATAAGCGCTGATGGTCATACGATAGTGGCCAAAGCCGGTAATGATAAAGTGTTTACTATTAGCTTAACCAATACCGATGATAGTTCAGGCAAGACTCAAGAGTTTGTGTTTGAGCTGAAAGGGCAACTCGATCATGACAATGGAGTGGGTGGAACTGATGAAATCACTTTGCCTGTTAAATACGAGCTTCAAGATACTGACAGCACCTCCATTCAACAATTTAATGTCAATATTATTGATGATGGGGTATTAGCCGTAAACGATACCATAGTTGAGGTAGTTGAAGGCTCTTATGATAGTGCTGATGACAGTACACTGCTAACGGGTAATGTATTAGAGAATGACATAGGCGCTGATCAAGATTTGGCAATTAAAAAGTTTACTTATACTAACTTAGATGGAAAAAAGATATCTTCGTCAGACTTTGGTAATGAGGTGGAAACACCAACGGGTTTACTGACTGTTCAGCAAAATGGTGATTGGACATTTAAAGCTAACAAAGCAATAGATAATCGAGACCCTGGGCCTAATTTACAAGATGATGGTTCTTTCACTTATACGGCTGTGGATGCTGATGGTGATGTTTCAAACAGCGCCACTCAAACCATTCGAATAACGGATACATCGCCAGTTATTGAGGAGGATAAAAATGTTACTTTGCAAGAAGATGACTTATATCCTGACTCTGGTGTTGCAGGTACAGATGTCGTAACAGTAGCTGAAGCTTTTACGATATCTGGAAACAAAGATGATATTGCTGACATCTACTTTACTATTGCTGAGGGTGCGCAAACAGGCTTCTTTCAAAGTGATGGTTTACCAATTTATTATCGCTATGCAGAAGTTGATGGTGTAACTGACTATAGTACAATCTATGCATCTACCACTCAGGCAGGTGAGTTAGTAGCTACCACGGTTGATGACCCTAATAACAATGTTGTATTTAAAGTAGAAATCAATCCAGAAGGGCTAGACTATACCGCTACGCTATATGATACTGTCAGACATTATAATATTGATTCTGATGGTGATGGTCGACTTGATGACATCATCTTTAAGCTCGACTATGCCGTTGTAGATGCCGATGGATCTATTGATAATGATCAATTTAACGTCAATGTCGAAAATAGAATCATTAATCGAGACCTAAGTTTCACAATGAATGAAGGGGACTTTGGCGATATTACCAATGATCAAGACATTGCCCTAAATGGTAAGGATGCTTTATTAATTAATGTCGCTGAAAACTTTGATGGTGGTGTCGTTACCATACTAAACTACGACAAAACCTCATCTATTGAGATATCACAAGGCGATTTAATCTATATAGATGTTAATGGTAACGCTTATGATGCTAGTGGGGCACTGTATACACCGGACAATGAAGCGGTCGTAGGTAGCCTCAGAGAGATTGGCAATGGACAAATAGAGTTTAATCCTGAAGAAAACTATTCATCAATTAATAAACCAAATGATAGTAATTTGGGAATGCCTGATGAAGCTAATGGTTATGATCAGACACCTAATTCAGTGAACCTTAACTACAGTGTGATGTTTCATATACGCGCCATTGATGATGAAACAGTTATTGAAAATCAGATTAATATTGAAGTCGATCCTGTAGCCGATGCACCAATCATAACGATGGATGCTCAAGAAGTTGTATCTACGGGAGAAACCGGTTCTAAGATATTCACAAACTATGTTGAAGAAGATGAGCTTCTAGATTTAACACCAGATGTCACGACCGACAATAGTTTTGTGCGAGGATTTAAGCTTGGTTTTAATGCGCCTATATTGGGTGATTTGGGTGTAGAAGATAGAACAACACCAATCACTGTAGATGCATCAGGCAATGAAGTTATTGATGCTAGTATTGTTGCCGATATAAACCTTGAAGATGATGACAATGGGGGGTCTGTAGATCGAAGCGAACGATTTGGATCAATCACCCTAAGTGGCATACCTGAAGGTGCGGAGCTGTTCTACTACGATGATAATGGGGATAAGCAGACAGTAATCAGTAGTACTGGAGATGATGGCAAGGTTACGATTAAGTTAACTGATGGTGTTCATATTAAGGATCTTACAGCTGATGTTGAGATGACCAAAGCTCAATTTGAGTCGTTAATTATTTCTCATAAAGAGCATGATTCGAGTAACTTTACCGTAAATATGAGTGTTACTGAATATGAAGTAGATGCCGATGGTAAGTCTTTGTCAGAGCCTAATGATTCAAGTGCATCAGATACTATTGATGGTAAATTGATTGAAGAGACAACCTCAGTCGATATGCTTATCGATGTACAAGCGGTAACTGATATCCCAGTAATAGATTTAGTTAAACCGACAACCCTACCTGAAGGGACAACTTCTATTTCAATATCAGATGATCCAAATAATGACATTGATAAGAACGACACTATAACAGCCGTAATCGATGAAGATACAAGCTTAAATTTGCAGTCTGTATTAAAAGAGACGTTTGCAGATACCGATGGTTCAGAGTTATATCATTATGAAATAGAAGGGCTACCACCTGGAACCAAAGTTGTCATTGAAGGTGTTACAAAAATTGCGAATACAGATGGTAAAGCTGTCTTCTCAGATAAAGCTATCTCTACTTCAACTGATCCAGAATTTTCGATAGCACCGCCTAAAGATTATGCCGGTAATATTGATGCTAAGATTACGTTAGTGGCTAAAGATAGTGATACAGACTCTACGGATATTAATCCACAAATCAAACCAGAGTCTGCTTCTGTTGCATTAAACTTAACGGTCAATCCAACTATTGACGTGACTGCTGTAAATCCCCAAGGTAAAGAAGACACAGCAATAGCGCTTTTTAAGCAAGCCAATGGCAAATCAATCTTTACTATCACAGATGAAGATAATTTTGCACCAAATACCGATACAAGTGATGATGAGAGCTTCTCAAAAATAGGTATTTTGCAATCATCACTCGTTGCCAGTGTCGGTACAGTGCGTGATGGCAATGGTGATGAGGTGGATTTATCTCAGCTTCCTATTGAGACAGTAGATGGTCAAACTTATTACATTTTTGGTAATACCCCAGTTGATGTTGCAGGATATACCATCACACCACCAGCGCACAGTAGTAAAGATATTCCTCTGACCTATTTTGTAGAGACAACGGACAGTTCTACTGGTACGGCAGTAACGGACAGTACAACGTTCGTTAGGGAGATTGTGGTTACTCCAGTGGCTGAAATAATTGAGGTTGGTGTTTCTGATACTGATGGCGACGATAATGCTGATCTTACAATGACGGATGGTCATACTTATAATCCATTAGAATCTATAAGTGAAAGAAATGAGCTCTTAGACTCAGATATTGATACTTGGTTTACGCTAGGCAAAGAAGAAGATGTATTATTTAATCTTAAAGTTGATTGGTCTAATGAAGATAGTGTCTCTTTAACGACACCACTAACAGAGCCTGCTACTGCTTACAACGACTCAGAAGAAACATTTGCACGAGTCAGCTTTGGTATGGGTGATACTGAGGTAGGCTCTACTGATGACATTCCTTTGGCGCAGAACTTTGAAGCCATGGCGGGTGCATTGTTTCGTTATAATAATGGAAACGAATGGATTACTGTGACACCTGATGGTGATGATATGGGAGCTGATATTCCTGTTGAGTTCCTAGATACACTACAATTTGTACCACCATTCTACGTCAGTGATTATAATCTTAATCATAATGATGAAGGAGAAGAGCTGCTTGGTAATGATGCATTTGATAACTTCTGGATTAAGGTGCAAGCTAAAACAGTTGATATTGATGAAGATGGATCAGGTTCAGATACGGCAGTTACTGGCACATCTTGGTTAAAACTACCAAATATTAATAGTGTTGCAGGCGAAGTTACCCTTACAGTTAGTGAAGCAGAAGGTCTTGAGGATGCGGGGCGTGGAAATGGCAATACTTCAAGTGATGTTAATGCAGATGATATTACAAATTATGAAGATGGTATCCCGCTGGTTATCAGGCCAACTTCGCGTGATTTAGATGGCTCTGAAACCTTCACTGTAACCATTAAGCATATACCCGACGGCTCTTCGATATATTACGATGGTACAGAGCTAATCGTAACAAATGGTCAAGTTGAGATTCCTAATTTTGATAGTGAAGCACCACTAATTCTGATACCGCCACACAACTCTAGTGGAAAATTTGATTTAGTAGTTGAGGCAGTTGCTAAAGATGGTACCTCTACCACTGGACCTGCTACTCAAACGTTACCAGTTACTGTTCAAAACGTTGCTGATGTCGTCAAGAATGATACCACCCTAAAAGAATTAGCAACTATTGAAAATAGTACAAATAAGATTAATGGTATTGGGACAGAAGATACATCATTTAATCTATTAGAAATTTATAACCAGAACCCTGTCGCTTATGACGTTGATGAATCAGTGAGTTTCAAAATTGACTTTGCTCAAATGGACGGTTTGAAGTCTGACTTTAAAGTAACAGGGGCAACACCACTTGGTAGTGGGTTGTGGGGTTACAAATTAGAAGACTTGCTAAACGGCAACGTAAACATTGAAGCACCTGATAACTTTGCTGGTATTGCTAAGTTTCAAATCACAGCCATTACAACTGAGCTTAAGTTAAATAAAGACTCGGCAGTTCATGATCCAGTTAGTGTAAACGTCTTTTTCAAACCAGATGCAGCGGATAATCAGGTACCGACGTTAAATGTCACTCAAAATGAAGATACAGCGTTTAGCTTAACATTGCCTACCGAGCCGAGTGTACCGACAAGTGGAAACACGCTAGATACAACAGACAGCACTACTGGATCAAATATTGGTGTTGAGAAAGTAACGACTTACTTCTTTACTGAATCTGAGTTAAGTGCTAGTAACCTAACTATTCAAGTAGACGATGGTACAGGGAACCTAGTTACACCAATTTTAAATAATGGCGCATATGAAGTAGCCGCTGGAACAACAGTGACATTTACTCCGAAAAATGATACACATTTGGATACAGACTATAATATCGACTACACGTATACCCTTGTAGACGAGGTCGGTACTACAGTTAATGACAGTAATGGTAATGAAATCAATAGTACTTCTGCTACCCGTAGTGGGAGTATAGCAGTAGATGTGTTGCCTGTGACCGATAAGCCTGCAATTGATAATGCTGATACAGTAGATGATGGTCTGTCTATAGTGATTAATGATGATCAAGGTGTTAAAACCATTAATGGTAATTCTGTTCCAGAAATTAAGTTTACCAAAACCGTGCAATTATCTTCGCCAGACAATGATGGTACTGAGCAGTTTACTCGTATAGAGGTAACTGGTGTACCCAAGGGTGTCTCTATTGAAAACGGTATTCAGTCTGCTGGTGTAGGAGATACCATTACATGGTATGTAGATGTGCCAAATGCCACAGCAGATAATACTTTTGACGATACCAATGCGCCCGAGTATGAATTGGTATTCTATAAACAAAGTGATATTTCTACTGGTGACTACGATATTACGATTAAAACCTTTACTCAAGATTTTGGTACACCTGCTGAAGGTGATGAGATTGCGGAAGAGAATTCTACCACGGTATCGTTTAATTTGAATCTTAATGTAACTTCTGATGGAGACGATACGTCAACGCTTCAGCTAGTAGGTCAGGTCGAAATTGGCGATGTTGAAGTTAAAGAAGATACTCCAATTACTTTAAAAGATCTATTAACACCAGCAGGATTACCCAGCACATCGGTTCATTTAGGAAGTGATGCTCAAGATGACACTAGCTTTGCTTTTTCAATCGATAACTTACCTGAAGATGCAATGTTAGATTGGATAGGCAGCCCAATAGATGGTATAACCATTACTAAAGTGGGTTCACGCTGGATTGTTAGTGGTACGGGTGATGACGATGCGCTTCAGAATGTTCTAGAAAATATTCAAATTACTGCGCCTGAAAACTACAGTACCAATAATACGAATGAGTACCCAAACGATCCCGATGGTATTGTTCCAGTTACCGTTTCACTTAATGCTTGGGATGAGCGTGACAATCAGTCTGGCAGTGATGCTGGTACATTGACTTATACCCCTGTAACAGACCCTATGCCAGAGGCTGTTCAGGAGTTAACCATCAACGAAGACACGACTGTCGATGTGACAATAAATCTTAATAATCCTGCTGACGGTGCTTATCACAAGATTGTCGATGGCAATATTATTTTGACATTGGATGAAACAGGTTATGTTACTGCAGGCCTTGCGCCAGGCAAGATTTTCTACAACGGTGGTAATGGACTTGTTGAAATAACGCCTACAGATGGTAAGTATGTAATACCTGTTAATGGTAGTCCAGACAGTGTAGTTGTTAAGTACCAGCCACAGGATAATAATGATACAGGCGAAAATGTTGTTACGATATCAGCAGAAGTGAAACACTATGAAGACTCTGAAATAGCTGGCCAAGTTGGCGAAACTTTAACCGCCAATATTGTAACCACTCTTAAGGTCGTTCCTGTAACTGATGGTGTCCAAATAAAAGACAATGAAACTACGAAAACTTCAAGTGAGGGCGGTGCAGTAAGTTTTGATAATTACACACTTGAAAATGCAGATCCTTCTGAATCAGGTGCATCTATTCAAGGCATTATTATTAAAGTTCCTGAGTTTGATGGTGAACAACAAAGTATTGATGCAACGGTCAGCTATCAGGATGCTAATGGAGACAATGTATTAGCAACTAACCTTGGTAATGGACAATGGCTTGTGCCATCTGCAGACGGCAATGCCGTACCATTCCAAATCAGTCCTCGAGATAGTTATAGTGGTGCATTTGATTCAACTGTACAGGTGGTAGATGAGCAGGGTCTAATATCAGCTCCTCAGACCTTCAAATTAGGGTTTACTCCTATTGCTGATGAAGTTAAATTTGAACCAACTAAGAGCTTAGGTGAAGCTTATGAGCCGACTTTATTGAACCTAAGCGCTAGAAAAGGCGACAATGTTGATGGTAGTGAAACAGTGACATTAATGATTGGTGCAGTGAATGGTAGTCCTGCATTAAATGATAATGTTAAGTTTACAGTGGAAGGAGTGGAGATACCTTTAAATGATGGCTCAGGAACTCAAAATAAGTCATATATAAGCAATGGCGATGGTACCTATACTTTGCTGGGTCTATCAGGAAACGATCTGGACAACGTTGCCATTATTCATGGTAGTTATGAAGGCAGTCTCAAAATAACTGCTAAAAGCATTGATACCGCGAAGGATGTTAATGGTAATGATGTTACAGATACGATAACCTCTGAAGCTACTTTAATCTTGTCTATATCTCCATTAGGTGAAATCGTTTTAGACGATAATGATAATGTCTATAATGGCGAAGATATACCTGAAGGCGTTACGGTGAGAGCTCGTGGCGGTAACGATACAGTAACAGGTACCGTAGAAGATGATAAATTATATGGTGAGTTAGGAGACGATACATTAAATGGTTTAGCTGGTAACGATCTATTGCGTGGTTCATACGGAAACGACATCCTTAATGGCGGTGCTGGCAATGACGAATTATATGGTGGTAGTTCTAATGACACCCTAGATGGTGGGGAAGGTACTGATAAACTTTATGGTGATGGTGGCGATGATACGTTAATCTATCAAGCAGACAACACACTATACAATGGTGGCGATGGAGTAGACACATTGTCAATTAATGAAGATGGCGGTACCTTAGACTTTAGTTCAATTGATTCGGCTTCTGTATTTGATCAACTTGAAGTTATTGATATGGAAGGTAATGGTAGCCAGACTATTAGTGATTTTGGCTTCAGTGATATTTTAAATGTCATTAATGATACAGACATGACTGATAAAGGTTTATATATAGAAGGGGATAGCTCTGACTCTATCTCAATCATTTCTAATGGTGGGACTTATAATGGCTTAAGTAATGGTTATCAAGTGTATTCATTTACTGATAGCAATGGCACTCATAATTTATACATTGATAATGAGATCAATATTACAGTATTGTAGTTTTTAAGCTTTCAGTTCCTCATTTGTTATTTGTTGCTAAATGCAAAAACTCCTATCACTAAATGTGATGGGAGTTTTTTTATTTTATCTAATATGTTGGTGTAATGGTACAACGTACACATTCAGGTTTATAGCCATCATGGTTGACCACACCCTAGATAAATACCCTAGAAAGGCGTTATAAATGTGGGAAGAAGTGGGATAACTAGGGATTATGTGGGATGAATATGTAATAAGATTACACTAGGTGTTATCATTAAATCAATAAAAATAAGAAGGCCTACTCTTTATCGAATAGGTCTTCTTGCTTTTTGGGGAGGGCTTTGCGGACTTTAGCGATGATCTGGTAGATAGTTACCATTGAAAGCTGATACTTTTGGGCGAGCTGGTGGTGGTTAGTGCCGTTGAAGTCCTGCCATATTGCTAGATCCCGCTTGTGTAGCTCTACAGGGTTACTCTTCGGTACATAGAGCATACTACCACCCCAATGTGTGGTCATACGATCTGCTAGATGGAAGGCAATTTGCTCGCAAGATTCGCTAGGTAAGTCTGTGAAGTTTGAAAGAATGTCGGCACCATGCCCAACCATATCTTGTAGAAAGGCTGTGCCTAATTGTGTGTGCCTGCCAGCGTGTTTAATATCCGTCATATCTAGCCTCCTGTAAACTCGCTATAAGCCTTTATTTTACTATATCTAAATGACCTTAGGTGGCATGAGCATGGCAGGTCTGGTTAATTATTACGCTAATTTACAATCTTTTTTGCCACTGTTTTAGCGACTCGATAACTTTACTAGCATCAGCTGTGCTTAAGAACTGTAATGCTGATTTACCTGTCTGCCGCTCGACGTAGCTGGCTAATGCTCGCTCACTGGGATTGCGTACTTTGCCTGCATCATGTAGCTCTAACCACAAACTGCGTATCTTTTTAGACTGAGGGTCATCAGCCTGTTTTAGCTTGCCTGAGCGCTTAGGCTTACTGGGTGTGAAGCCTCTATCACGTAAATTATCTAGCACTTTTAATAGCTCTTGTTTGGTCATTTGCTTAGTGCTATCTTTGCCAGTTATCTCGGTTAGCATATGACGGTATGTACCGTCGTCTAACCCAAGTTTGCTCTTTCCAATATGAATGAGCTGAATGAGTTTAGGCTTGTCTGGAGTATGTTTGATGGTCATGGTTGTTTCCCTTTGGTATAAAAAAAGGGTGAGCTGCTTGCGCTAACTCACCCCAATCATTGAATGATTAAATGGCTAAAAGTGATTAAGTTAAAATGCCACTTCTGTCCAATTGGTGAGTGATTTCTTTGTCTGCAAAGCCATATAGTTCCCACAACTTACTAAACGCATTGTTATAAGCTGTTTTTTCTCCAATGACGGCATCAAAGTTATCAACGTCAATGCAGGCACTATGACCAATTGCACTGAAGTCATTCTCAAGTGTTAAGCAGCAGACGGTTACTGTTGTGCCATCAAACTGATGATAGTTTTCACTGACAATCTTACTTTTTAAAAACTCTGGGGTTAGTTTAGCCATATTCTCTTCCTTTATTTGATTTGGTTGCTAATAGCCAACTGGTGGCGGTTATTTATTGAACTTCATAAAAGGTTTTAATTTCAGGTTCAAAATCAAAACTAATCACTTTTACATCCATATATGGAGCCGCTACGATTCCTTCGTGATCATCTAACATTTGATTTACACCTGCATCACTCCAACACTGGTGATTAACTAAATACTCTATAAGTCTGTTAGCATAAAAATGTAAAACTCTTTTGATAACGTCTCCATCTGCATCTTCCAGACTTTGTTCGTGACCCATCCAAAACTTATGCATTTCAATCCAATATTGATACTTCATGTTCACTTTGACACTGAAACAAAGCTCAATATCTCCACTGTCTGTTTCTGCTCTAACTTGATAGGTATTCTTATCTTGCTGCTCGGCAATAGCCTCTATTTCTTCAAGTGTCATAGTCTTTTCCTTAAACTTTACTAAAGTCGAGTGAGATTTGCTGATACTTGCCTTGTTCATCACGTTCATAAAAGCGCATGTATTCGGTGCTACTGACGACTTGCATGGCATCAGCGATAGCTTCCATCGCTTTTTCCCATTTCGGATGCTCGAAGTCATGACGACGTAGACCAAGTACGCGCTGGGTGCTGACTTTACCTTCTTTATCGACCTGAAAGGCATCGTTAACAAGGGTCATTATCTCTTTGGCGCTACTTGCACCCCATTCTTCGATGCACTCGTGGATTAGATTTTGGGCAATTTGTAGGCGCTCATCAAAGACGATGTGATCTTGGATAGCAATCTGCACTTTATACTTACCATCAAAGCTGGGAAGACTAACGTTTCCCTTCTTGCCACCATATTCAGTGTCATATTCAGCAGCCGAAAGGTTTAAAAAGTCTCTAAAATCTGCAAAAAGAGACTGCTTGGTTTGCTGCATAATGCCCCGTAAGTGTTTTGCATCTTTAATCATTTGCTTAACTTGCTCATCACGAAGCTTGTCGATAGGTTTTACCTTATCAACAGGTACGTGATAGCCTTTTTCATTGATCATAAATCCGTCGGATACTTGTACTAAGTTAGACATTGCTTTGCTCCTGTTGTAGTTTGATATCATTTAATAGAGTCATTGTTAATTGATGGTTAGCGTTTTTGATAATTTGATTTAACCTTTCATCTTGTTGTTCTTGAGCATCTATCATTTCTTGTGCTGATAATTTCAACTCATGCGCTAATGCTTCAGGTGTTACGTTTCTAATGATAGTGCGTATAAATACTTCACGTTCGATGCCCTCTCCAAAGCGTTGCCATTCACTATCGTCATTGGAATTAGGGTTAAGAATTAATGCCATGTTTTGTTCCTTATACATTCATAATGATGTCGTGATTAACGACGGGTACGCCAAGGTTGGCTGCCATGTTCATGGCACCAGTCAATAGGTTGCCAATGGCTAGCGGATACATAAGGCTTTGGGTAACCTTGCCTTTGTTGTCAGTGCGAACTAGGCGGCTGGTAATTGCATTGATACCAGACTCGTCAATGATGCTGTTTAGGTTGTACTGCTTACCTAAACGTTTGGTTAAATATCCAGATAATTCTGCGGGTGCAATGGGTTGTAATGTGACGATCTCACAACGTTGCACCACCTCTCTAATTGTTGGGTTTTGCTCTGATAGCTTTAGCCCAAGCTCGTTTTGACCTATTAAGATAATGCCAAGAAGCTTGTCATAGCCATCCTCTAACTCGAAGAAGCGTTTGAGATGCTTAAGAGTTGGAATCGGCAAGCTGTGTGCCTCTTCGATAATTAGTACGTGGCTATTACCTGCTTTGTGCGACTCTTTTAGTACGTTATGTACTTGTCGAAAGCGTGCTTCGGGGCTGCGCTTTGGATTCTCTAACGGACTAAGTGCATTTAATACTGCTTCTGCAATGTGCGACGCTTTGAGCGTTTTGCCTTTAATATCGTTATCCTCTGCTGCTAGAACATAAGGCTCGATTGTAATGATTGATTGGTTTTCACGCTTTAGGCGATCAATAAGGTCACGCTTTAACGTGGTTTTACCAGCACCTGACTCGCCAACGACGGCGATAAAGCCTCCATGCTTGGCAGTGTGATGCATGGCTGCACGTACATAAGCTGTATCAGTAGATTGATATAGCTCGTCTGCTGAGCGAATATCATTGGTAAATGGATTAGTGAAAAGCTTAAACTGCTTACGGGCTGGTTCGGTTAGGGTTTGTTTGCGTAGTAACATAAGTTCATCCTCTTCTTTGTTTAAATCTTTAGTTGTATTTAATATCTCGGCTAATGGCTTTCTATTTTCATATTCATTTAGATGTAAGCTCGCGAATATTACCTTTAAAGACGTGGTATCTACATTGACTCCAGTTAAGTGGTCAGTAATGCGTTTTTCTAAAGACTCTCTTGGTAATCTTTTTGGGCATATACCTTTATTAACAAATTGATTTAGTGCTGCTGGACTAATGTGTATGGCATCTGCTAATTGGCGTTGGCTTATATTGTTGTTTTCTAATAATTGTTTGAACGTCTGCATTAGATTTCCTTTTAATGATTAACCACTTTTAGATGCTGAACGGGTCGGCCCATCACAATGCGGTCGGCAATATCGGTAATAGCAGTTTGAGGTACGCCATTCGGGTATTGAGCTTGCAGTTCAGCAAAATGCTCAGGTGTCCATTGGTTACCTATTAAGCCTCTTAATTCCATTGCTGCTTGAACATGGGTTAATGGTTTAAGCTCACGGTTGCCTTTTAATAAGTGCTCATGCGTGCTTGTATCAATGGTTTGACCAGCTTTAGTAATGACGTTTGGCACGTTGCCATCGCTATGGCTGTTGTCTACATCTGCCATTGCATCGACTTCGCCTTGATAGGCTGCTTTTTTCTGTTTACGGGCTTTATCCACCTCGCTTTCGCTATCTGCACCATAAGCGGCTTTAAGCATTGATTTACGACTGCTATCCGCTTTACTTTCAGGTTTAGCAATCATTTGTTTACCAATAACGGGCGAATGAATGGCAAAGCCTGCATCATCTGTTTGTATTGGGCTGACGGTATAAACAGTGTCTAACCAAGTGACGTCAATATCTGGTGCACGATATGGGTTGACGACTATCTCGACTTCGGCTTTCGGATAGATGTCTGGCAGATGGGTGACATCGTAAGTTTGATTTGGATAGCCTTTGATGGTATGGGTAACAGTTAAGTCGCCACGTACTTTCATAGCTTTCGGTTTGGTTGTCACAAGCTCTCGGCATATCTCTAAGCTTGGTGCTAACCTGAGTTGCTCTGGAGTAATAGTGAGCCATACCGCATTGCGAGTCTTGCGAGTACGGCTATGGGTTGCCGTGGCGTTAAAGTGAGTACGCCATCTGGTGCAATAGGCGTTTAGCTCAGTCAATGACTTACAGTTTAAAAATGTAAGACGGCTTTCAAACTTGCACTCGACAATGTCGTTGTGCTTTTCAACTTGACCTTTTGCACGGCTATTGCCAGCGGCATGTTCGATATGCTCGACATTCAGACGCTCCAACAGGTTTAAAAATAAGCCTGATAAGTTTGCCGAGCCTTTGTCCATCACAAGGATATGAGGTACTCCGTGCATGGGGTCATTCGCTTCACGCTTTTGTATGGCGTTTAAAAAGACTTGGGTTAAATTTTCGCTAGACTCTGCGCCCAGGACGTATTCCACATAAGTGGCAGCACTGTAGTGGTCAGTAACGACATAACGGATTACCCGCTCTTTTTCAATTTTCTTGATGTTGGCTGGTTTGTTTTTATAGAACTCTTTTTGCTCCATTACCGCCAATCCACCTTTTGGCAGGTAGAACAAGACACAGACTGAAGCATCAATCTGCCATACATGGTTGGGGTGTAGACTGCGTTGGTTAACGTGGGCGGTTGGCGTAGATAACTGGCTTGGATGACAGTGATACGCCTTGAGGGCGCGCAAGATGGTGCTAACGGCAACGTCAGGCAGTTTGCCTTGTGCTTTTAGCATCTCGGCTGCGTCACTGACAGATAAGATTTGTTTGCCATTGGCACGGGTGGCGACTAAGATCATGCCACCGATCAGCTGAGCCTGCTCTTTAGTAATCACGCTATCGCCTTTATCAGTACGTGTCTTGCGAGGCTTGGTAAAACCTGCGTCTTTGAGCAGTTGATACACTTGTTTGGTTGAGCAACACAAGTAATCCGCTGCTTGCTCAACGATTGGCGTTTTTTGCCCATGCTTGGCACTATCAAGACGCTGGGCAAGCTGTTTTAGATAATCAAAGGTGGCGGTGTCCATAGGTTGCTCTTGTTTGGTTGTTATACTAACTAGTCGTTTAAAAGGTCTTCTGGAGTTTGACCTTGTAATTCAAAATTGTCAGATTCTAGAGCATCATTCATCCAGTCCGGAGTTATCATCTCTTCAAGATTAATCTCAATACCCTCTGCAGCTGCTAGCTCGGCAATGCGGTTATAGGTGTAGCTGACATCACTGTCTATCTTGAATATCAAGTGAGGTACGTCCTCTGCTGCCTGCTCTTTCAATGTAATGATTGAGTTATTAAACTGGCTAATGGCGGTAAGCATACTGGTCACTGCTTGTGCCAACTCGCTACTAATATGCGCTTCTAGCTCTTTTTGGACAGCCAGCTTTTGGTCTGGGTCTTTACGCAGGCTTAGCTTGGCATCTAGCTCGTCTATCTTTTTGTTCTTAGTGGATAGGACGCTGTCTTTGGCTTTGGCATCGGCTTGCAATTCATTGATTTGCTTTTGCAGCGTATCGCGGGTTTTAACGTGCTTGGCACTCATTTCTTCAATGAGATCAATTAAGGTTTCTTTGTCTTCAGCCTGTACTGCTTCGCCATTGATGATGACTTCTCGCTCAGCATCAGGAAGCTTGCGAAGTTTACGGAGGTCTCGATAACCAACGCCCATACGCTGTGATGTTTCTAGGAAGTCTTCGCCAAAGGTAGATAAATTACGGATTTCTTCATCAATATGTTGGTGACTTTTTCCTTGGGTTTGGCAAAACTCCTGCCAAGTGCTGACGGTCAGCAGTTCGCCATTTGTATCAACGATGCTCAAGCCCTTATATTTCTTGGTTTCCTTAAGGTATGCATAAATTTTAATTTTGCTGACACGTCCGAAGTTTTCAATTAGTTCAGCATATTGGCTTTGACCCAAGAGGCGTGCCACCTCAAATTGGTCAATATTTAAATTGTCTTTAAGTTCTGCCAATTGGTTTTGATCTAAGTTATTCACTATTTAACCTCCTCGTTAATACGTTGTAACCAGCCATGACTAACCATATAATTAATAGAATGTGTGATTGATTTTCCTGAGCGAATCAGTCGTTCCAACTCAAAGCTAGCCTCTACTGCCGTACTGATTTCATTGTCATCAAAGCCTCTACCTAGTAGATCCTGTGGTGATGTATTGGGCATACCTAAGACCTCTCTAGTTATAGATCCATACATAGCAGTAGTTAAAATACGTAATTGCATTTGTGTCTTTAAATATCCAATGAGTTCGTGAGTATTTGACATATTCAATCCTTGTTAAGTTAGGTACTGATTGGCATGGGCAGTCACTCGTTGGTTGACCGCATCTAACTGCTCTTGCGCTTGACCAACCTCAAGGCTATGCGCTCGTGCAATGGCAAGACAGGCTGTCGATAAGGCATACTTTTTATTGTGTTCAAATTGCACTGCCATCCCCTCGCTAATCATGTCTTGTAGTGTGCGATGAGTATTAACACTGTTTTCATCAATACCTGCTGCGATATCTTTTAAAGCCATGCCTTGTAATGATTTGCCTGCTAAAACTTTTTGAATCTTTAAAGCTCGTTTAGTGGCGTTTGCCATGATTACTCTCCTTGTACAGCTTGTGAAATCCCCCTAAATCCCCCTTTGAAAAAGGGGGACTTAACCACTTGCACTGGTTGACTCTGTGCTCTTGCCAGTTCGGTACGTAAGAGGTCGTTTTCGGTGTAAGCGCAGTACCAAGCAGTGATAAAAAATCCTAGTAATACTGCTAGTACTGTTTTTAGATAGTCACGCTTTGGGGTAATTCGGTGCATTGCTTGACTACGAGCCTTGCTGCGAAATGGGTCTGATGTATCTGAGTTAGCATTGATTTCATTCATCAAAGCCAATCCTTCTATTTGCTCGACGACCATTGAACCTAGGGCATTTTGGATAATGGTATCTGCATGGATGAGTTCACGACGCAGCTCGGCATTGTTTAGCTTTAAGCTGCTGACTCTTTTGTGTTGTTTAGTCGTCATGATTAAGCCTCCTGTTTTGCATTCTGTTTAGCATTGGGATCAAGCTTTAGACCCATTGCTACTTTGATATTGTGGCTTTTGCCACGAGTTCCTTTCACAAGGCCTGTTAAGATACGAGAGCAATATTCGGGGTCGTAGCCTCTATCCTCTGCCCACTGTTTGAGAGTGATACCCTCGTCAATAAGCTGTTTTCGAAATTCATTAGGCGTTTTTGGTGTTTGGGGTGTGATAGATTTAGTCATGTGCTAAAATCCTTATGGTGGTTTATGAAACAAATATGTATCTAGCAATGTGTATATAATGATACATATGTATCATTAAGTCAAGGCTAAATTCCCTATGAATGATAAATATGTATCAATTGGCAAAAGAATTGCTGATGAAAGGAAAAGACTCGGTTATACCCAGCAGCAAATTGCTGATCTGTGTGAGGTATCTAGAGTACAGTGGGGTCGCTACGAAAGAGATGAGAGTGAGTTAGGTGGGCGCGTGCTTAAAGCTTTTACTGAGCTTGGTGCAAGTATTAGCTATATAATGACTGGTGAGAAAAGTACCAGTCGTTTAATTGGTAAGGTAGCTCCCAAAAAAGATGTGAAACCACTTTCACTATCGGAAGAAGAATGGAAAATGATACAAATGTATCGAAAGATGAGTAAAGATAAGCAGGAGTTACTAATGCAGACAGCTAAAGCGTTTGCGGAAGATTAATCTAATAAAGGAATAGACTATGCCAAGTATGGATGAAATTAGACCAGTTTTAGAAAAACTAGACGGCGCTAGCGTTTTACTCGGTCGAAAAGAGATAAAGGAGTTGCCAAGTATCTTATGGGAAAATGAGAGGCCAGAAGCTATTATCCAAGGCTTTTATAATAATGGTACTGGTATTCTAGTTTGTACGAATAGTCGCTTAATCTTCATTGATAAGGGCTTAATTTATGGGTTAAAAGTTGAGGACTTTCCGTTAAAGAACATATCTTCTATTCAATATGAAACAGGTATGATTTTTGGCAAAATAACTATCTTTGCGTCAGGTAACAAGGCGGATATTGAGCAGTTGGACAAAAAGCAAGCAAGAAACTTCTCCGAATTTGTACGCTCTAAAATATCTAAAGGAACTGAAACAACGAGTAATGCTCCACCACCTATTCCAACACCTAATGATACAAATATCACTGAAAGTAAAAGCAGTACAGATATTATGATTGAACAGCTTGAAAGGCTTGCAGCACTTAGAGATAAAGGAATATTGACTGATGAAGAATTTGAAGCTCAAAAAGCTAAAATTTTGAATAACTAAAAAGAGTAAACAATGAAAAAGTCAATAAATAGTGATGTGATCGGGGTTTTGGTGTTATGCACGTGGTTATAGTGGTTTATAGTTGAGTTGGGAAAAGGGTATAGAATGGATAATAAAATAACAATCTCTAATGAAATAGATGCAATCGAATTTTTAAAGAAATATCTAGAAAATCCTGACTCTATTGATACAAGTCATATCGTCTTTGAGGGATTAGATAGTTTTCATATTCATCTAACTGGAGATAAGTTTCATAATAGTATTACTCCTAGTGTGATGAAAGGCATTATAGTTTTACAACATTCTTTATATGAAGCATTTGCATTAGCCGTTTATAATGATAACAACATTAATAGACTGACTAAAGAACAAAAACAACAACTTGAGATACAAGTAATTGTTACTGAAGGCTCATCTATTCTTGATATTGATATCAATGATTTATTTACAGAAATAGTAAAGGCTACGGTGGGTAAAATGAATTCTACAGAAGCAATGGCACTCATTATTTTTGCCCTGGTTGCGTACTTTGGTACTTCTGCATGGAGACACTGGGTTGATAGTAGAAAAGCTTTAAAAGAGAAAGAGTTAGAGAACGACTCACAAAAAAATATACTAAACACTATGAGTGAAACTACAAAGAATGCTTTAGATACACTCGAAAAAGTAGCTATACAAAATGATAAGGCAAAAATCATATACAATAAGTCAAAAGAAACTAAGGCTGAAATACTTAAAAGTACTCGCTATGCTGATGATGTGGATATCGACGGCGTCATTGAAGTAACAGGAGAAGAAGCAGAATATTATGCTAAAACTCCTAAAGAGGACTGGCTACCCGTCAGAATGGATGGACGATATAGACTTTTAGAAGTTAACTCTTCAAGCACATTAATTCGTAAAGTTAGGGTTAGGAATCTTGATACTCATAGAGAGTTTACTGCTACCCTTGAGGACAATACTTTAGATAATCAACATCTACTTAAGCTTGGTAAAGCTGAGTGGAATCATCATCCAGCATATCTTGAAATCAAAGCTAGAATAAAAGGTGAACTAATTAAAGATGCTGTTATCATTAGTGTTACAAGAGTTGAAGAGGATATTGTTTTTGATGATAGCCAAAAAATCGATGATGATAACTAACCCTTAAACCGCCATAAAATCAAAACCACCTCTAAATTAATAACCTGTTAACTAAATTAAGTTAACAGGTTTTTTTATGTCTGATCAAAATCCAAACATCAAACACGAACTGCCTTGGGTTGCTGAGGCTCGACACTATATTGGGTTAAAAGAAACCCGAGGTACACGCCATAACAAAACCATCCAGCGCTGGCTAGGCAATCTTAACGCCTGGTGGACAGATGATGAAACACCATGGTGTGGTGTATTTGTTGCTCATTGCCTCACTGCCAGCAATCGAGGTATACCAAAACACTGGTATCGAGCAAAAGCCTACGCAAGCTACGGCACAGTACTGTCTAAACCTGCTTATGGTTGCCTTGGCGTGATGAGCCGTAAAGGCGGTGGCCATGTGTGTTTTGTCATCGGTAAAACTTCAGGCGATCGCCTTGTTGTGCTAGGAGGTAATCAAAATAATCAGATTAGTATTGCCACCTATCCACGTAGCCGTTTTACCGCCTTTGTGTGGCCATCCAGAGGTAATGGTGTACCAAGTTTACCATATAGCTATCGCTATGATTTGCCATATTATCAGTATGGTAATTATCGCCAACCAACCTCTGAGGCTTAAGGAATCGATATGCAATCAAAAAGTAATAAGTTTGACAACAGCAAGCATTGGTATGAGTCTAAGACAATGTGGTTTAACGGTGTATTGGGTGTATTAGCAATCATTTTTAAAATTGTTGACCCCTTACTGCCATCACTTGAGCAGTACATGACTGCTGAAAACTTTGCATTACTATTAGCAACCGTAAACCTAATTAACGCCATCTTGCGTAAAAACACAACTCAAGCAATTAAAAGCGGTGGCGTGCGTGAGTGACATTATCGATACCGCCAATAAAACCTTTGAATATTGGCTGAATGGGCAAATACAGCAGGCAACAAAACAAGCCGATCCAAACGATATCAATGAGTGCGAGGACTGCGGCAACCTAATTGGCACGGCTCGTAAACGTGCTGTGCCGTCTGCTGTTCGTTGCATCAAATGCCAAACTAAATATGAAAGGACTAAACGATGATATTAGAGCTAGAGCCCTATCAAGCCATTGGGTTAGCAGTGACCATCGGTGGTTCTATCTGGGGGGCAGGCACCGCATTTTTTAACCGCTTTGAATCAGCATTGCGTGAGCGTGATGATGGATTAAAAGATGAGCTGGGTAAGCTAAGTCGGCAAGTGGGCGAACAAACCGCTGAAGTGCGACAGATTGAAAAAGACTTATTACAACTTAAAGCAGAGCTTCCCGAAAAATACATACATAAATCTGACTTTAACCGCACCTTCACTGTGGTAGAAGCTAAGCTTGATAGGCTTTACGGTATTATCAGTCAAAACAATAAGGATTAAAAGATGAGCGTTGATATACAAAAAAGCCGCCGAGAAGGTATGCGCTGGTATCTACTGGTGGCGATGCACCGAGGAGAACCGCTTGGCTGCGGTGATACGATGCTAAAAACCATTATTGATGATATATACGGCAATGTGACACCAAATGAATTGCACCAACAGTTGAGCTATCTTGAACTAAAACAAATGGTCATGGTAACTAAAAAACCAGATGGGCATTGGCATAGCCGATTGACTGCTGTGGGTGTTGATGTTGTAGATTATACGGTGGATTGTCCAGCTGGCATTGCTCGCCCTGCTAAGTATTGGGAGTAAATGATGGCGATCCATTCTAGTAATATCTCAATCTTGAATGCTATCGCCTACATGGCTGATCAAGACCCAATGCGTGGGATATATCATTGCGATGGTAAAACGATAACGCATAATCCACGCAATAATATTCGTATGAAAGCTAAGCGCTGCAAAGCTAAGCAAAATAAGCGGAAGGGGCGTTAGATGGGACGGGAAACTGCGATTGATAAGTTGGCACCAGAGCACCGTAAAAAGCTTGATGATAAGCTGTTTGATAATGGGTTTAATGGCTATCAGGACTTAGAGGCATGGCTACGTGAGCTTGGCTACGAGATTAGCAAGTCATCAATCCATCGGTATGGCAAAAAGCTTGAAAGTAAACTGAATGCTGCTAAAGTCGCAACTGATATGGCCATTCACTTTGCAGAGAACGCTGGTGATGATACGGGGGCATTATCTAATGCCACTATCACGCTGATGCAGACTGAAGCCTTTAATGCACTAGTATCACTTAAAGAGCTTGATGAGGTTGAAAATAAAGAAGAACGTCTTCTGTTAATTGCAAAGATTAGTAAGTCTATGGCTGAGCTTACTCGTGCAAATATCACTCAGAAGAAATGGGAAAGTGAAGTCAAAGAGCGTGCGCGTGCTGAATTAATAAAAGAGCAAGAAGCTAAGCTTGAAGAACATGTTAGGGCTGGTGGACTTGGCAAAGACCAAGTCGACTTCTGGCGTCGTGAGTTCTTAGGAGTACGCTCTTAATGCCTGCACAAAATGGCGAATTAAAACCCTTAAGCGACACTCAAAACATTATCGAATGGGAGGATTTGCCGCAATCGGTTAAAGACATCCCCCATAACCTAAATGTGATGCAAGACGGCTTGCTGATGGCGCACCAGACTGAAGCCATTGCTTTGTCTCATGAGTACGACATTTTAGTAGTGGAAAAAGGACGGCGTACCGGTCTGACATTTGGGATGGCACTGGATAAGTCGCTAGTGGCTGCATCACAGCGCCATGCAGGTGGTGATAATGTGTATTACATTGGTGATACCAAACAAAAAGGCTTAGAGTTTATAGGCTATTGCGCTAAGTTTTTGCAGACGATTGCCCGTGCTCAAGGTCAAGGCGTGAGTGGCATTGAAGAATTTTTGTTTGAAGATCAAGACGAACACGGCAAGACCAAATATATTACAAGCTGGCGTATCCGCCTCGCCAGTGGCTTTCAGATTATGGCGTTATCATCACGACCAGAGAATATCCGTGGTTTGCAGGGTCATGTATTGATTGATGAAGCAGCATTCCATAGTAATGTTCAAGCGGTGCTGGATGCAGCGACAGCACTACTAATCTGGGGCAGTAAGATTGTCATCATCAGTACCCACAATGGTACTCAAAATGCTTTTAATCAGCTTATTAAAGAGGTGCAAAATGGTGTCTATGAAGATACTGCATTTGTGTATAAAGCTACGTTTGATGATGCGGTAGCTAATGGGCTATATGAGCGTGTGTGTCTGATTAAAGGTGAGTCGCCAACCCCTGAAGGTAAAAAGAAATGGTATCGTAAAATCAGGCGGGGTTATGGTAGTCGCAAATCACAAATGCGTGAAGAGCTTGATGCCATACCTCGCGATGGCAATGGTACCAGTTTGCCAAATACGTGGATTGAGCGTGCATCGGTACAAGATCGTAAAGTATTACGCCTTGCTCTACCTGAAAGCTTTGTCGATAGAAGTGTTGATGATAGAGCAGACTTTGTCGATGGCTGGATAGAAGCGAACCTTAAGCCATTACTAAAAGATTTAGACCCTAAGTGGCTGTGGTACTTTGGTCAAGACTATGCACGGCATCGTGACTTTAGCATTATCACACCGCTTGGCATTATGCCAAACTTAGTACGTGATGTGCCGTTTGTGATTGAAATGCATAAAGTGCCAGCACGGCAGCAGATGCAAATATTATGGGCGATGATAGAGGGTTTACCAAGATTTATTGCTGGTGCAATGGATGCAACTGGTAGTGGTGAAACAACTGCAGAGCTGACCGCTGATAAATTTGGACATGACCGAATACTACAAGTGAAGCTGACGCAAAAGTGGTATGGCGAGTATATGCCTAAAATGATTAATCTGTTTGAAGATGCCCAGATATTAATGCCAGCCGATAGCAACCTGACCCAAGATTTGCGAGCAATTGAGGAGGTTAACGGTATACCGATGGTGGTTGCGCTTAAACGAAAAGACTTAAAAGATCCTGAGCTTGAGCGCCACGGGGACTTCTCCCCTGCGCTGTGCTTAGCGAATGCGGCTTATATGCAAATTTCCATGGGGGCGTATGTGGTCGCCTCTCGTGCGGCTGATACTGATAGTGGTGTACAGCAAGGCATAGGGCTAATTGGCCGCTTTAAAAATATGATACGAGGCTATGACTAAATGAGCATGACAGAGACTAAAACAAATCGACTATCCAGTGAAATCGCTAGTCGTGAAAAGATAAATCCGTATCTAGGCTCTGACTTAGGTGCACTGATGATGTCACTGCCAAACCCTGATCCAGTTCTAAAAAAGCTTGGCTGCGACATTGAGGTCTATCGTGACATTATGGTCGACCCAGTGATTAAGGGAGCAATACGCCGTCGTCGCTCTGCTGTCGTTGGTCTCGAATATGGGCTCGATCAAGGTGATGCCAGTGATAAAGTCATGGACTTGTGTCAGCAAGTACTGGCTAATATCAAGCTGCGTACATTGATACGTGAACTGCATGATGCTGCTTGGTATGGTTACAGCCCTGCAGAAATCTACTGGACTAAAGATAATGGCTTATGGATACCTGAAAAGGTCGTCGGGAAACCGCCAGAATGGTTTGGCTTCAATGGTGATAATGAGCTATGTTTTAAAAGCTTTGGGAGCATGACGTTTGAGCCTGTGCCTGAGTTAAAGTTTATCATGGCTCGTAATGATGCGACTTTTAATAATCCATACGGTGTGGCGGATATGGCTGCTGTGTATTGGTATGCGATATTCCGTAAAGGCGGACTGAAGTTTTGGTTGCGCTTTGCCGATAAATACGGTCAAGCCTTTATCGTGGGTAAACACCCTCGTGGCACACCGCAAACTGAGGTCGATAAAATACTAGACAGTTTAGAGGTGTTAAGCCAAGACGGTATCGGTGCTATACCTAATGATGGATCTGTTGAAATCATTGAGGCGGCTGGCAAAGGGGCAACTGCTGATATGTTTGAGCGCCTGCTTAAGTATTGCCGTAGTGAAATTAACATTGCGCTACTTGGTCAAGATCAATCTACTGATTCATCGAGCACTAACGCTAGTGCCACGGCTGGACTTGAAGTTACAGACGACATACGTGATGCCGATGGTGAGATGATAAGCGATGCCATCAATGAACTACTGCGCTACGTTGTGCGTCTCAACATCGGTGATGATGAGCCAATGCCAGTGTGGAAAATGTGGTCTGATGAAGATGTCACTGAGCAACTGGCCAGTCGTGATGAAAAACTACAAAAAGCTGGTGCACGTCTGACTAAAACCTACTTTATGCGAGCCTATAAACTCGGTGAAGATGATGTCGATGTCGACGCACCTCTTACAGCACAAGCTCGAAGCCGAGGACGTGCTGATCGTGGCCGACAAGATGACGCTACTCAAAACTCTGGTGTTGAAGCGGACTTTAGTGAGTCTGATTTTAGTGAAGACGCATCCCCAACCCTTCCTTTATCAAAGGAAGGGAGATTTACGCCTGTGCGAATAGACTATGCTGACGCTCATGTCGATCAAATGACAAATGACAGTCAGCCCCATATAAATGATTGGCTAACACGCTTGAAGATAGTTATTGATAACGCACCTAATCTTGAAGCTTTGCCAGACATGTTGACCACAGCGTTTAGTGATCTGCCTAGTGATGAATTGGTAGAGGTTATTGCGCTAGGGCTGACGGCAGCAGAGTTGGCAGGACGTGCAGAGGTAGTTGGCGAGGCAGCATTAAATAGCGATGGTACCAGCTTGTGAGTGATAAATTATGAGTGATAAAGAGCTGTCTAATGTACAAGCGGCGTTTAGGTTGCCCTTTGCTGAGCAAATAGCGTTTTATGAGCAAAAGGTACGCCTGCCCACCCAAAGCTATAAAGATTTGCAAGCACACCAGCATGATAAAGCGTTTGTAGTGGCTGGGGCGATGAAAGCGGACTTGTTAAAAGATTTGCAAGATGCGGTAGGCAAAGCGATTAGCGATGGTGAAAGCTTGGGGCAGTTTAGACAACGCTTTGGTGAGATTGTGAAAAAGCGGGGCTGGCTATCGGATGCCGATAAAGAGTATAAGGCATGGCGTGCTCGTATTGTCTATCTAACCAATATGCGCACCAGCCATGCTGCTGGACGTTGGCATCAAATGCGTACACCTGAGATGTTAGCGGCAAGGCCGTATTGGCAATATCGGCATGTGACACTAGATAACCCACGCCTTAATCATAAACGGCTTAATGGTCTTGTGCTATCTGCCAATGATGGCTGGTGGTCAATAAATTATCCACCCAATGGCTATGGCTGTAACTGCTATGTACGTGCGTTAAGTCAAAGAGATGTACAGCGTCTAGGGCTTAGTGTGGCAGATACGCCTGATGTTGACGGCTATACAGATGATAGCTTTGCACATGCACCAGGGTCGAGCTGGTATCCCAACCTTGATAAATATAGCTATGTAATCGCTAAAGCTATGGTTGCGGATGGTATGGCAAACGGGGTGTTTGTACGCTGGATAGCAAGAATGAATGACCAGCGTGATGAGCTTCTACAACAAGAAAACTATCATAAATTATCAAATCTTGATAAAAATAGGCTGATAAGACAGCCTGATACGGGTGAAAAATATGCAGTGGCAGTGATAAACCCAAATCAACGGCAAATACTGGATGTTGAAACACAAACTATCTGGCTAAGTGAATATGATGCCCTCAAACAAGCAGAGAGCCGTGCAGGTAATCGTGGCTTTGATGCGTCGAGTTATCATAAAGTACAACGGGTAATTGATAATGCAACGCTTATTGTACGTCAGATACACAAGCCGACAGGTAAGCCATCACAACGTACACTGTGGGTTGAAGGTTTTATGGAGGGTAAGAAGTCTCGTTATAGTGCAGTGCTGCATCAGACGGCGGATGGCAAAGAGATATATTTAAAATCTTATAGATTAGATAGCACAAAAGATAAAGCGATTAAAAAACGTGGTGAGGTGCTGTTTGAGAAATAGCAGACAAAATAAAGCACCTAGCAGAACGCTCCCAGAGTTCTCATCAATCACCGAAATCTGTAAAACAGATTAGTGGCGGGAGGGAGACTTACCGCAGTTTGGACTAGGTGCATATTTATATTAATACATAAAATGAGTGGGTGCAATGATAACCGTACAACTTGAAGGTAGCGATCAAGTACAAAAGCAACTACTACGACTACAACAGCGTGTGGGTAATATGCGCCCCCTTATGGCTGATATCGGTGAACATCTCGTCAATAGCACCCATGATAACTTTGAGACATCAACAGCACCTGATGGCACAAAATGGGAAGCAAATAGCCCAGTGACTTTTGCTCGTATGCTAGGTCGCTCAGATATGGGTAAGTCAGGTCGCATTAATAAGCGTGGTAGGAACAAGGTAATGAATAAGCGACCGCTGATTATGAGTCATACCCTAATGCAGTCCATTCATTATCAGGCAGCGAGTGCCAGTGTGACAGTCGGTACCAATATGATATATGGAGCTATGATGCACTTTGGTGGTAGTAAATCTGAGTTCCCTCATCTGTGGGGTGATATTCCTGCTCGTCCGTATTTGGGGCTTGGTAAGGATGATGAGGCGGTAATTAAAGATATGATTAGCGAGTATTTGATTGAGTAGATTATTAAAGACAGCAAAGGCGCTTAAATTGCGATTTAAGCGCCTTTGCTGTCTTTATGCGGTCATTAGTGGTAATTGATGTTGATAGGCGTTTATAAATGTTTATAAATGGATTTTAGGTTGTTTTAAAGCTGTACTACTTATGCAATTAGCTACGCCAGCCTCGTTTATCTGTAAATACCCAAGTCACGACACCAATGACCATAAAATATTCTGGGTTCTCAATTATCACATTATTGTAGTTATCGTTATGAGCGACTAACACGATGCCATCATCACGAACGACCATTTCTTTAATTAACGTGTCATTCATATAAGCACAGGCGACCAGTTGACCTGACTTTGGCTCAATATGTCTATCAACCAGCAAATAGTCGCCATCCTCAATACCAGCATCTATCATTGATAACCCACCTGCTTGGTAAAGATAAGTTTCGCTTGGGTGAGTTAAACACAACGTATTGAGATCTACCATCTCAATATCATCGGTGACAGGTGCAGGCATACCCGCTGATAGCTTAGATAAAAACTGCGGTAAGTTTGACTGAGTCTTGATATCTAAAACACCAACAAGGGTTGCATTACTTTCAATGACATCGTGCACCTTCATTATTTAACCTCCTCTAAATTATTATGAATGAATTTTAATCATCTACTGATGGCTTTAAAACTTCAAGTAAATTTGAGGATTACACGCCAAGTAATGTCGTTTCATTTTTTTAGATAAATACCTTGTGTCTATTTAATCCTTAAAACGGCATAAAATTAGTAATGTAATACGCCCTCTACTATGTGTCATAAATGAGTTATCTCTTATAACAAGCTTTATTTATGGCAACCTCTCTATGAAACGTATCCATATCTTTAAGACAGGCACGCATACCGATAGCCACGGGCAAACTGTAAGCTTTAGTGAGTCTGATCTTGCTAAAGCAGTCTCTTCATATAACCCAGATATCCATCAAGCACCCATTGTAGTTGGACACCCAAAGACTGATGCCCCAGCTTTTGGCTGGGTGCAGTCGCTTAGCGCAGATGGCGGCAATCTATTTGCCACCCCTGAGCAAGTCAATACAGAGTTTAGCGAACAAGTGAAAGCTGGCAGCTACAAAAAAGTATCCGCAAGCTTTTATCCTCCCAATAGCCCAGCAAACCCAGTCAAAGGCGTGTATTACTTGCGTCATGTGGGGTTTTTGGGCGCTGAACCACCTGCGATTAAAGGTCTACAGCCAATTGAATTTAGTGAAGTCGCAGATGAAGTCACTGTGACGGTGGACTTTAGTGAAAATCCATCCCCAACCCTTCTTTTGGAAAAGGAAGGGGGTGCAAATCAACAAAATATATTCAACCAATTTGTAGACGGATTGCGGACACTGTTTTTTGGTGAGTCTGCAACTGCTGCTGTGACTAGTGCTCAAACTGAAATCCAAACTAATCCAGAATCTAAACCAGAACAAAAGGACGACGATATGACAACTCCAGCACCTGCTGCTCCTGCAACACCACCAGTGCCACCTGTGACTCCAGCGCCACAACCAACGCCTAATACTACTGATAAAGATGCTGAGATTGCCCGCTTAAAATCAGAGCTTGATGCTAAGACAGCAGCTGAAGCGAAAGCTAAAGCCGATGCGATGGCTAAAGAGAATGCCGACTTTGCGGAAAGCTTGGTGGGTAAGCATAAGATTGCCCCAAAAGATAAAGACTTAGTAACTGCAATCTTAGATGGTCTTGATGCTGCTGATACCACTAAGCCGATTGAGTTTGGTGAGGGTGATAGCAAACAGCCATTAAAGCAAGCAGTGAAAGATAAGCTTGCCAATGCTGATAAAGACAGCTTTGCTTACTTATTTAGTGAAGCCGCTAGTAAAGAGTCAACCACCATGACGACATCCAATTTTGAAGCACCCTCTGGTACGACTATTGATGCGGATCGCTTGACGCTGCACAACGAAGCTTTGGCATATAGCGAGGCACACAAGGTTGACTACGCTACGGCTGTAGACGCTATTGGCGGTTAGTTACGTGCTAATAAATAAAAAAAGAGTCAGTATTTATTCAATAAAACAAATTAAAACTGGAGCAATAAATGGAAGGTATCGATAAAAGCGTACAGCATCGCAGCTTGCTAACACTGCCAGTCACGGTGCAACAAGACACGCCAAAAGGCACATGGGTCACTGCTACAGGTAAGCAGCTATCTGCTGAAGCCTTGCCGCTTGGGGTTACTCAATATGTTGCAATCGCTGGTGAAACGGTAGCCGTCACTGTGGTTGGCACAGCCAGTATGAATCTTGACACGATTGCAAGCGCCGCAGTAATGGCAGGCGATGCAGTGTGCTTTGAATCGGGCGCTATGACGATCAAACCTGCCGCTGATGCGGTAGCGACGCCAGCCGATGTATGTGGCATTGTGCTCTATGACGCCGCCGCAACGGGTCATGCTGAAGTGCTACTGCGCTAAGAAACAGCCCTAACCCCGCTTTAAAGTAAGAGAGCAATTTGTAAACCAAAATATTAAATGAAAAGGACAAAGCCAATGGCTAAAGTAACTGTAGACCCAATTTTGACCAAAGTCGTGCAAGGCTATGTTGTGCCAAACACAGTTGGTCATGTGCTGTTCCCACGTGTAGGCGTTACAAAATCTGGTGGCAAGGTCATCATGTTTACTGACCGAGATTTCAAGGTCTATAAAACTGCTCGTGCGCCAGGCTCAAATACCAAACGTATCGATGTTGGCTATGAAGGTGCTGATTATGCATTAGAGAATCATAGCTTAGAGGGCAAACTGCCCCGTGAGCATCTGCGTGATGCCAATGCAACGGCACCAACTATTAAGCTTGAACAACGTGCTATCCGCAAGCCATGGAATGCCATGGGGCTGGGATTAGAAGTGCAACAGGCGAAACTGGCTCGCGACCCTGATCAGTATGCACCCACCAATAAAAAAGCGTTATCAGGCACGAGCATGTGGACAAGCCCTGAAAGTGACCCTGTACAAGACATCGATGATGGCAAAGAGGTTATCCGCTCTCAATGTGGCGTAGAACCAAACCGTTTGGTATTAAGTCCAAGTGGATTTAAAGCTCTTAAAAACAATCCTAAAGTTCGCGAGGCAATGAAAATCACTGCTGATGGTAAAGCTATTTCTCCTGAAATGATTGCCGATTTATTAGATTTAGATGAGGTAGTGATTGGTAAAGCCTTGTACTACGATGAAAAGCTTGATGACACAGTTGATGTGTGGGGTAACGATGCTGTTTTGGCTTATACACCCACCTCTGACGAGCTTGATCGTGAAGAGCCTGCATTTGGCTATACCTATGAGATGGAAGGCCATCCGTATGTAGAAGCTAAATACTATGATGATAACGCCAAAAGCTGGTTTTACCCTGTTACCCATGAGCGTAAGCCTCTTATTGCAGGTATCTCAGCTGGATTTCTGTTTAAAAACGTCGCCTAAGTCTGAACTTGCCTAATAAATAGCCAAGCCATGCTTGGTGTCAGCTAGACAATGTGCTAGCTGACATAACCATTACATATTTAAAGGATTACCTTCAATGAAACAGACAAATTTAAGCACAGCGATTGTGGCCGCATTATTTGCCATCCGACACAATGGTATTGAATATGAATCAGACGATTTGTTCGAAGTTGCTGAAAATCAAGCTGTATTTTTGCGCATGGCTAAGTGCGTTCGTGAACCGACTGCGTCTGAAATTGAAGACTGGGAAGCGCAAAAGCAAGCAGAGCAACAAGCAGCGACTTTATATGTTAATGAAGAAGAGCTGCCTTCTGACGCATCAGGTGCAGTCACAGATGATAATCAGACCGCAACTGATATGGCAACGGACGTGGTGGTGGCTGACACCGATGCTGACACAGATCATGCTGATGTCGTAATTGGCGAAGCCGTCTCTATACCTGAATCTGATGTAGCTGAAGAAGAAATCAGTAAAAGCACAAACCCATACGATGGCTGGCTTAAAAAAGATCTAAACGCCGAGCTTGATAAACGTGGTATCGAGCATGATGCAAAAGCCACCAATGATGTGCTTGAGCGGTTATTACTTGCTGATGATGCTAAGTAAGCATTACTAAAGAATAAAGCAGAACGATTAACAAGGGCTGTAACATGGTGTATATAGATATTGATGACTTGCGGACGCTTGTACCACTGAATGTAATGCAGCAGTTGTCTGACGACGAAGCAACTGGTGATATTGATTATGCACTGCTCGAGCAAGTTATTAATGAGGCATGCGAGGAGGTGGACGGCTATTTGCGGGGTCGTTATCACTTGCCCTTTGCTCCTGCACCCACTCTTGTTACACAGTGTGCTAAACAACTTGTGCGTTATGCCATATATGAACGTCGCCCTGAAGGCTTTGAGCTGCCTCCAGCAGTAATCGATGGTCGTAAAATTGCCATTAAAAATCTTGAAAAAATTCGAGATGGGCTGATCAGCTTAGGTGTGGCTGATGGCGATTTGAAAGGTCGACTGCTCAATGACGATGGTGAGTTTCACGTCAAAGTACGGCCAAGCCGTGACAACATGAGTAGCTTTGGCCGCGAGGTGCTTGATAGATGGTAAATTGCAACACTCAACAAAAAAACGATGTCGTCATCGAGTTTAAAGATACTGAAACGTTATCACTTGGATTTAGTTACACAGATGATGATGGCGATGTGCTGGCACTAGGGGATGATGTTGATGTCGTTTGTCAGATACGCACGTTATCAGATCGCTTAGTGTGTGAGTTAGATGTTGTAATTAATGCCAAAGCTGGACAGTTTATAGCAAGTACGCAAGATAAGCTGAAAGCGGGTAGTTACAAAATGGATGTGATTTTTTATGAAAACGATGTGGCGCTGTCGACTGATAATGATATTACGTTGGTTGTTAATCGGGGTTGGTCTCGTAATGAATAGTTGGAATGAGTAATGGCAAAGCTGGTAGTAACGCATAAGCAGAAAAAAGTTGTTTTAAACGTTGGTAAGTTTGTGCCAACTGCTGCCCAGCCCAGTAGCTTGATCAGTAAAGATGCGCCTAATGCATTAAAACTGGGTAGTGATAATAAGCTGTTAGTTGATGAGACCAGTATTACAACTACTAATAATTACGTAGCAACAATAGACGGGATATGGAGTACATAAATGGCATCATTAACACAAGAAGTGAATTTAGGGTTTGAGCGATTAACAACTTTGCTTAAGCAAGTGCGTGACGCTGCAAAGGCGGCGCGTGGCGACTTAGCTAATCTAAACACAATAGATAAGACGAGCCTCGTTAATGCGCTTAATGAAATTAAAGCACTGATCAATGATGCTAGCAATATTGATGACAGTGCATCATCATCATCGTCTACTTGGTCTTCTTCAAAAATTAATAGCGCAATTACACAAGCGATCAGTAATTTGATCGCTGGCGCTGATGTCGATAGCGACAGCTTAAAAGAGCTAGCTGATAAAATAACTGCTCTAGCGCAAGCAGATAATGGTCTTGTTAGTGCTGCACAAGCTCAAAACTTTAGTGCAGAGCAACAAAAACAAGCACGTGACAACATTGATGTGTATAGCAAATCAGAAATCGGCAATATCAACAGTGCTGATTTTGTAGCGACTATCAATCAAACTTATACAAGCTAAGGAAATACGTTATGAGTTTGATTGAAACAATAAACGCTGGTTTTACAAGAGTCGCTAATCTACTAAAGACTAAAGCAGATAAAAGCGAGCTATCAAAATACTACTCAGCGCTTGCGGTGCAAAGCCGAGGAATGAACTTGATAACTAACGGCTCAGGATTAATGGGTAATAATTATAATTTTAGTGATTTTGAATTTTACCGATCAGACGCCTATGCAGGATTTGGCAGTTTTGTTAACGACACACGTAATGCGATAGTTGCACTTGACGAGCTTATACCAATTATTCCATCCAGCATTTATAAGATATCTGCTTTTTTAAAATCGATAGAGCTTGACGATAACAATTTTGCATATATAACGATACAGCCCATTGACGCTGATGGTCTAACTATAATGCCTCAGATGTATACCTTTGACGATAATATAACGACATTAACTCAGCCGTTAAACATAGGAGATACTGAGCTGCATATTGCTGATGCTACGGGCTGGGATACTTTGAGTCTGTCGAGACGCTATATTAAAGTCCACGAATATAAAACAGCTGCTGGTATCAAATTTGGCGAAAAAACGTATAGTCGTAACGTGTCGGGGAGAGGTGTATATACAGCAGCAGACGTCGATTTAGCAAATAACATTATAGCTATGTCAGATGTCTGGGATCGTGCTAATCCAGATGATCCCAACGGCACTTGGCCAGTCGGTACAAAAATAGGGACATCGCAATCAGGCGGGTCGTTTTTATATCCGACCAACTTATTGAATGTCCCTATTGGTAAAAACTGGACTAAGGGCGTCGGGGTTTTTGGGGGTATCAATGATACTGGACAGTATAGCTCAAGCACGCTGCCACATGGAACAGCATTAATAAAAGTGGGTTTTCTCCTCAACAGGGGCGGAAATGGAAATAATAAGACTGCTGTTTCGTCTGTTCATTTGACTGAAATAACAACAGAGAACCTGACCAATGGTCAGCAGGTATACACGGGCGCACTGCAAACAGCAGACGGTCAGACGCTGAATGTTGTTAATGGGTTGATAGTGCAATGACAAGCAATGTATATAAGCACTGCTCAATCACAACAGACGTTAGCCAGTCAATTGTTAGTCAGCTACAAGATCTAGTTTGTACAACTCTAGCAGTAGAGTTTTATCCCGAAAAGCCAGCGACTTACAGGCTTAATCACACTAATGGCGCACTACTCGTTAACTACGCTCAGTCAAGTTATCCCAAGCACAATGAAACAGGCGCTGTGATACGTCCTCGCACTATGATGCTTACCGTCACTATCGTAAGCCGCGGGCTGTATGACAGATATGGGGCTGTGCCGCTTGTGGACTGGGTAATCTCAATGTTATCAGGGTTTACCCCTGCGCATGCGGATAAACCACTAGCACCACTTAAAGATTACTTTGTACAGCATCAATCTGGGCTTTGGTTTTATGGTGTGGATTTTGAAACTGAGGTGGTACACGTGCAGAGCTTGGCGATGAAAGAATTATAAGCTTAGATAAGGATAAAATTATGGCGGGTTATCAGTATAAAGGCTGCATCACAGGATTTAGTGAGCACGGGATAACAACTTTGTGGCAACCAACTCATCACGAACAGTTAGTTGAGCGTGATGATAACGACTATAGCAAGAGATTGGTGCAAACTCATCTTTTGCTTGTTAATGCAACCGATGCTCACGATGCAGATGACGGTTATTCAGGTTCAGGTTGGTGGAAAGATCCTGCAACTGGGATTGTGTATTGTAAAGACATACCAGAGCATGAAACTCACATGTTTGATGATGATCCCATAGAGTATATATGTGTTTATACAAAAGAAGATGCTACTAATTATGCCGAACGAGCTGCAACATCTAACATTACTAATATGTACGCTATGTTTTATAAAGCGACTAACTTTAATAAAGACATAGCGCATTGGGATGTTAGTAATGTTACTAATATGAACCTTATGTTTGCTGGTGCTACTGCTTTTAATAAAGACATAGCGCATTGGGATGTCAGCAATGTTACTTATATGTACAAGATGTTTCAAGGTGCGACTAGCTTCAATAAAGACATAGGTGGCTGGGATGTTAGTAATGTTACTGATATGGGAAAACTATTTGATGGTGCTACTAGCTTTAATCAAGATATAAGTGGCTGGAATGTTAGTAGTGTTGCTGATATGAACCTTATGTTTGCTGGTGCGACTAGCTTTAATCAAGACATAGGTGGCTGGAATGTTAGTAATGTTACTGATATAGAAGGTATGTTTTCTGGTGCGACCAGCTTCAATCAAGACATAGGTGGCTGGGATGTTAGTAATGTTACTAATATGGACCTTATGTTTTATCAAGCTACTAGTTTCAATCAAAACATAGGTGGCTGGGATGTCAGCAGTGTTACTAGTATGGTATCTATGTTTGCTGAAGCGACTAACTTTAATCAAGACATAGGTGGCTGGGATGTTAGTAATGTTACTAGTATGTACGGGATGTTTGCTGGTGCGACTAGCTTTAATCAAGACATAGGTGGCTGGGATGTCAGCAGTGTTACTGGTATGTACAGGATGTTTTATCAAGCTACTAGCTTCAATCAAGATATAGGTGGCTGGAATGTCAGTAATGTTACGTATGTGTTCGAAATGTTTGCTGGTGCTACTAGTTTTAATCAAGATTTATCAAAATGGTGCGTTATTAATTTACCAGTTGGCCAAGAAGGTTTTGAGGAGGAAAACTGGACTGAGCCTAAGCCGGTTTGGGGTACCTGCCCAAGGGGTGAAAACGTCGCTTAGTCTTTAAGCCTTATCTCTATCTCTTATTTTTTACTAATTTCCATACCAATCCAATAGGAAACCGACATGACTCAATTTTTACATGGTGTTGAAACAATCGATGTGGGCAAAGGCACTACTCAAGTACGAGAAGTACGCTCAGGCATCATCGGCTTGGCTGGCACAGCTCCCAAAGGTGAGGTTAATAAATTGACAATTTGTTTATCTTCAACTGATGATGCTCAATTTGGCGATATTACTAATAACCATACGATTCCACAAGCTCTCAAGTCACTACGTGAACAAGGCGCTGGGCTTGTTATGGTTGTCAATGTTGGCAGCGATACTGACAGTGTTGATACAGCTGACATCATCGGAACAATAACAGAAGATGGTAGTCGCACAGGCATTCAATTGCTTGGTGATGGCTATGGGATCTATGGCTATGACGCTAAGATTTTAATTGCACCAGGCTTTAGTGCTGTACCGGCTGTGGCAGGCGCACTAGAAGTTATGGCACATAAAATCAAAGCTATGGCATATATCGACCTGCCACTGGGACTTAAGCCAACTGAGGCGGTTGCTAGCCGCGGTGGGGTGGCGCCACTGGGGCTTGATATTTATCAAACTCAATCTAGCCGTGTGCGCATCTGTTATCCGCACCGTAAAGTATTTGACCCTGTAACTAATGATACTAAGCTTGAGCCTGCCTCTATTGCATGGGCTGGCGTGCGTGCGAGGGTTGATAGAGATATTGGCTATTGGACCAGCTCATCCAATAAAGCGATACGTGGCACACTTGGACTTGAGCGAGTTATTTCTGCTCGATTGGACGACCCTGATACTGAAACCAACTTACTTAACGAAGCAGGGTTTTCCACCATGTTTAAGGCATTTGGTACTGGGTTTTTAACATGGGGTAACCGCTCAGCATCGTATCCTGTCATGAACAACTTTGATAGCTTTGAGCAGGTGCAACGCACTAAAGATATGATTGAGATGAGTATTCATCAATCAAGCTTACCCTTTGTAGATAGTGATATACGTCAGCCACAAATTGAGGCCATTACTGAATTTGTAAACAGCTATCTACGCACCTTGCAAATGAGAGGTGCTATCGTTGGCGGTGAAGCGTATTTTGATCCAACTCGTAATCCACCCACTGAGCTTAGCCAAGGGCATATCGTCATTGGTTATAAGTTTACCCCTATCTTCCCAATGGAGCGCATCACTTACGAGCGTGAAGTGACGGGTGAATATTTGCTAAACATAAAATCTGTCAACATGGGAGGCATCTAATATGTCTAATAACGGTATAAAGATCCACAAAATTACTCAAGGCGTGGTATATCTCGATGGTAAGACCATGCTGGGCAAGTGTGAGAGTGTTGACTTGCCTGAGCTGAAGTTTTTGTTCGATGAGTTTAAAGCCCTAGGTATGGTAGGCAAGCTTGAGCTACCCACCAACGGTATTGATAAGGTCGAAGGCAAGATCAAGATGAATAGCCTATATCCTGCCGTTGCACGCAAGCTGTCGCCGTTTGATTATCGTCAAATTCAGGTGCGCTCAAGTGTGAGTGTACATAACTCGCAAGGTCGTGTTGAAGAGGTTCCTTTGGTTACCTTTTTAACGATAGCCGTTAAAAATATGCCCTTGGGTAAGCTTGGCGACCATAAGAATGTTGACTTTGAATATGACTTTGCTTGCACATACGTTAAACAAGTATTTGATGGTCATGATGTTGTTGAGTATGATGCCTTAGCCAATATCTTAAAAATCGGTGGCGAGGATATGCTTGAAGAGTATCGCAGTAATGTGATGTAAGCATTAAACCGCCATAAAATATAGATACTAACCATCCCTTTATCCTAGCCCTTGATGCAGACGCATTGAGGGTTTTTTTATGCCCTATATATATTCCATAGTGAAATCAGATTACACATTTAAGGATACGGTTATGAGTAAAACAACACAGACTACTGATACAAAACAAGCAGGCTCTGCAAACAAACCAATTAAGCTAAAACACCCGTTTACAACCGATGCAGGTGTACCTATTGAGCAAGTCGCTGTAAAAAATATAACAGTGCGACAAATGAAACAAGCTCAACGCCGTGGTGCTAGTGATGAAGCGGAAGTCGAAACCGCAATGGTAGCGGCGGCTTGTGATTTAGTCGTAGAAGACTTGGAAAATATGCAGATGTTTGATTATGTGGCGGTGCGTGACCGATTTCAACAGCTTAACTTCAATCGTACCGAGTAGCCACTGGCAAAGCATACAAGGCTTATTAGCCAAGTGGTTTCATATTCAGCCAACCGAGATTGATGCGATGACCATTGATGATCTGCTTAGCTGGGTAGATGAAGCAAATAAGCAGATTGATGCGCAAAACAAAGCCCAAAGTAAACACTAATATTAATTAAATAGGCGATTTTATATGTCAAATATGTCTCTGATGATGCGGATAGGTGCTGTCGTTGACGGCACGCTTGACCGTGCCATCGGAGGCGTCAATCGTGATTTAACCAAGCTTGATGATACAACTGCTAAGCTAACTGCAAAGCAAGAAAGGCTTGGCAGTATTATGGCTCGCTCACTTTCTCGGCCTCATGCCGACCTAGGTAAGCTTAAAAACAGGTATGAGCAAATTGGCCGTGCAATCAAAGATACCGAGCTGGCTCAAGAGCGTTTGAATCGCTCTATTGAGCGTGGCCGTAAGATTGGTGAGCTAAAAAGTACTGCTGGAGGTAACTTTGCAACCAGCAGTGCTCAGCTTGCTGGGTTTGCTGTTCCTGTTGGAGCTGTTGTAAATGCATCAATGTCTTTTGAGTCAGCAATGGCAGAGGTCAATAAGACAGTTGATTTTAGTGCTGGCAATAGTATTGAAAAGCTTGGTGAGCAGTTAAAGGCCTTATCACTACAAATACCTTTGACCGCTAATGAGCTAGCTTCTATTGCAGCTTCGGGTGGTCAGTTAGGTGTTGCTGATAAAGAACTTATTGTATTTACTGAAACTATCGCCAAGATGGGAGTCGCTTTTGATATGTCTGCTGATAAAGCAGGCGATGCTATGGCTAAACTTTCCAATGTTATGAAGGTTCCAGTCACTGAGATAGGACGTATTGGTGACATGATTAACGTCATCAGTAATAACTCACCTGCTAAAGCTCGTGAAATTGTTACCGCTATGAGCCGAGTTGGTGACAAGATGAAGGGGGCGAATTTTACAGAGGGGTTTAGTGTAGGGTTGACTGGCGCATTAATCGCTCAAGGGCGTGATGCGTCAACGGCTAGTAGTGCTATTGAGTCCATGCTTACGACATTTTCTACGCTCGATATGGCGACAAAACGACAGTTAGAAGGGTTTGATGCACTAGGACTAGATATAGATCAGTTTGCTATTAAATTTAAACAAAATGGTCAGCAGGCTGTTGAAGACTTTTTGAAGGCGACAGAAAAATTGCCTGAAGCGGATAGATTGGGTGCACTTGCTTCTGTGCTTGGTAGAGAGTATGGCGGTGACATATTAACTGTAGCCAATAATACCGAGCTGCTGGCAAAGAATGTCAATCTATTGGGTACAAATGCTGATGGAACTGCTAAGTATATCGGCTCGATGAATGCTGAGTTTGAGGGTATGAGTAGTACAAATGCGAACAAACTCAATCTTTTTAAAAATAACATTAATGTGCTAGCCATAACTCTTGGTAATGCACTTTTACCAGCTTTAAACGAGACTATTACCGCCATTACACCACTTGTTCAACAGTTTGGTGCATGGGCGCAAAAAAATCCAGAAACAGTTGCTTCTATTGTGAAAATAGTCGGTGGTTTACTACTCGCAAAAGCGGCGTTTTGGGGGTTAAGCTTTGGTGTGCTGTCAGTTGTTAGTCCAATTATAAAAATGGTTACCTTGTTTAATCGACTACGAGCTGGTATAGCAGTCTTGCGAGGCATGGCTGTTTTAGGACGTTTTGCACCTATGGCCATGCGCTTTGGCAGAGCAATAGGCTTTATAGGCAAAGCATTTAGGGTATTACGTATTTTAATGATGACCAATCCATTAGGGATTGGTATAGCCCTTCTTATTGGTGCTGCATATTTGATATACCGCAATTGGGACAGGATCGGTCCTTACTTTCAGGGCTTATGGAATCGCCTGAAAACCTTTGCTAAAAGTGGTGTGGGTAATATTTTACGTACAATTGTGAGCTTTAGCCCTCTGGGTTTATTTATACGAGCATGGTCTGTGGTTTTTGGCTATTTTGGAGGGCTACCGGCTAAGTTTAGACAATACGGCATTAATATCATTCAAGGTTTAATTGGTGGGATTACTGCTAAGTTCGGTGCACTTAAAGATAAGATGAGCTTGTTGGCCAGCAGCGTATCAGGCACGTTTAAAAGCGTGCTTGGTATTAAATCGCCCAGCCGTGTGTTTATGGGCTTTGGTCAAAATATTGCTGATGGCGTCGCTCTTGGGATTGCTCAGCAAACACCAACCGCAATCAAAGCATCAGACACTATGGCCAAACGCCTTGCACAGACTGAATACTCTAACAAGGTATTGGGCGCTCAAAGTATCACTAGTGGCATGAGCGCAGGCTCTATCAGCTTTAGCCCGACTATCAACGTGCAAGTTGGCATTGGTAATAGCGATGTGGCCACACAAGTACAAGAGGGCTTATCAGCGAGCTATGTTGAATTTGAGCGGATGCTAGCACAAGTAGAAGCAAACAGACAACGGAGGGCGTTTGCATGATAGTAAGCTTGGGCGATATTAATCTTGGTCAAGCAAAAGCAACAAGTGCACTAAGCTTGCGCATGGGATACGACTTTGCAACCCATGAGCGACCACTGGGTAAAGCGACAAGGCAAAGGCTGGGAGCAAAGCTTGACGAGTGGCGTATCAGTTTTACGCTAAACTTCCATTTTTGTGACCCATTAACCGTTTTGCAGACCATGCAGGCAACTTGTATGGCAGGTAAGCCCAAGCAATTAGTGTTTGATTATTTTGATTATCAAGGCTGGGTAACCCTTGATGATGTGGATGTCAGCTTTGTGCAATCTAGCGATAGTGGGCGACCCTTAATCATTAGTGGCACCTTAACTTTAACCGAATTTACTGGCGATACCACACTTAAACCCACTGCCCCTGCTGTGCGTGACGATACACAATCCAAGCCTGTACAGACGGCAAACACTGACGATGTCGAAACATTACTACCTCATCGTCAACCTCAGCAGCATTTAATGGATATATTAATAGCTCAGCACAAAGCACGCGCAAAAGTACGCAATATCGATAAAGCATTACATGGTGATGTTAGTGCAATTAACGACAATATTAAAAGTATCAACGAGTATTTTGCGAGCAATTGGACTGGTAAGAGTGTTCCGCCGTTACCTATTTTAAGTGATGTGAGCGATGCGGATGCTGTGCTTAGTCAAATGGATAGCCAGCAAATCTTTTATGTGGAATTAGCAAGATATACATTGGCGAGGCTATAAATGGCACAGTATCTACAACATATAGCTAGCGAAGGAGACAGGTGGGATAGCATCAGTTATCAGTATTACGGTAACCCTTTAGCTTATGAACACATCATAGTCGCTAATAAGCATTTGCCAATTACTTCAACTTTAGAAGCTGGCCAGATTGTATTCATACCGATTATTAAGCCACCTGATATATCTAATGATGTGCCTGTATGGCTGCTAGATGATGATAAAGATCATTTGATTGATGAGGTCGAGCTTTGATTAAAACACCTTCTTTTACTCTGCTATACAACAATAAGAATGCAATGCATGATATTGCCGAATATATGATCGATGCAAGATATACTGATCATTTAACGGGCACAGCTGATGAATTGGATATTACGTTGTCCGATCCCGATCAGAAATGGATGGATGCCTGGTATCCGGTAAAAGGAGCTACACTAAAATTTAATATTGGCTATAAAAATGGTGGTTTGCTCGATTGTGGTACGTTTGAGATTGATGAAATAATAGTGAATGATAGCCCTAATACAGTGCAGATTAGGGCATTGTCAGCTGGGGTGAACATGCCTCTACGCACTAAGCGGCATAGAGCATTTGACAATCAAACGCTAGATCAAATCATCAAGCAGGTTGCTGATAACTTGGGATTTAGTATTGAAGGAAAAATTGAACCCTTACAAATTGAGCGTGTTACTCAAAAAGAAACTGACTTAGCTTTTATTAAACGACTTGCTGAAGACTATGGCTACATTGTCAAAATTAAGGGCAAGCGTTTAATTTTTAGTCATGCTGAAGCTCTAAAGCTAGCACCATCAGTGACGACTATTGACAGGATTGACGTCATGCGAGGCTGGAGCTTACGAGAACAAATAAGGGATGTTCCCAAAGAAACAAGTGTGACTAAGCACAATCCAAAACGTAAAAAGACAGTCAAAGCGACTGCCAAACACAAGACTAAAACTATTCGCAAATCTAATTCGCCTAAACGCACCACCCCTAAACCTAAATCCAAACTAATCGTCTACGACCTTAAAGACGGTCAATTAATCAAAAAACAGTAGGTTGTATATGGCAACTCATAGTAGTGATAAGCATAACAGTAGAGCTAATGCATCGACACCCGCAGTAGCTCAGGCAAAAGCAAAAGCTAGGCAAAGTAAAGCGGATGATAAGCAAGCTGAAGGCCGCTTTAACATTTCTGGTGATACAAGACTAACGGCTGGTAGTAGTTTTAATCTCACTGGCTTTGGGCGATTTAATGGTAAATGGCAGATACAGCAAGCAACTCATTCGATAAGCCGTAGCTCAGGCTACACCACCGAAGTACAGTTTTGTAAAGTCGCCAAAAAGGAAAGCTAATGACTGAAGTTGTGTATGGTCTAGTAGAAAACATTGAATATGCACCACTTAGGGTGCAAGCAACTCTGCCAGATATGGACGATATGCTCAGTCCATGGGCATTGATGTTATGTGCTCGTAGCCAAACTGCTAAGACCTATGATCCACCCGTGAAAGGCGAGCAAGTAGCAATATTACTTTATGACGATGGTGAGTCGGCTTTGTGCCTAGGCTCGGTAATGAGTGATGTGGATAACAGCCCTGCTAACGGACACCAGTTCACTAAGATATTCGATGACGGAACACGCATTGATTATGACTCGGATGCTAGTGTGCTCTCCATTAATGCCGTAGGTGCTATGAGCGTGGTGTGTACTGGTGTTGTTGATATCACTGCAAAGCATGCCACTATAAATAATGACGTAACCATCAATGGCACAGCGACTATAACAGACGATGCAGTAATAGGCGGTATATCGTTTATTGAGCATAAACATGGCGGTATCAATAGAGGTGGTAGTTCAACAAACCCACCGTCATAACATTAAATTGCCATAAAATTAAATGGCTCGCAAACCGCATACTATAAAACCTCTTCCAAATATTGATACTTATAAACTTGATTATAGGAGGTTGTTATGTAGTGCTTTAGCTTATAACCCGAGATGATTAATTAATAATACGGATGGTGAGATGAGCAAAATTAGTAACAGTCTGCATTGGCAATCAAGTCTTGATAACGATGGCATTGTTGAGGGCTTTAGCGATGTTGAGCAAGCTATCCGTATTATTTTGTCAACGCCACTTGGTAGTGTGCCGCATCGCCCTGAATTTGGTTGCGACATCATGCCTTTAATTGATGGAAATTTTAAAGACGTTGCACCGCTATTTATCGCCCGAGCTACAGATGCGATCTTGGCACATGAGCCACGTGTTGAATCGGTTAAGATTATTGGCACTCAATATGACAAGTTACAAGGATTTGCAGGTGCAACTTTTAATATCGCATGGACACCGATTGATAGCTTAGTACCCCAAAACATGACTTATAGAGTATAGCGATAATGGATATAAGCAAACTTGACCCACCTAACTTTATAGAGCGTGATGCCAACAAAGTCACTGATGAGCTCATTGCACTTTATGAAGAGCTTAGTGGTAAGCCGCTGTACCCAGCCCAAGCAGATCGCTTGATGTTAGACGTTATTGCATATCGTGAAGTATTGATACGCACTGCGATAAATGAAGCAGCTAAACAAAACCTTGTCGCCTTCGCAAACGGAGTGATGCTCAATTATCTTGGCGACTTCTTTGGTGTTGAAAGACTTGATAATGAGACTGACGAACAATTACGAACACGCATTCGTCTTGCTCCTGAAAGCTATGCTACGATGGGTAGCCGTCAAGCCTATATCTATCACACACTGTCAACTAGTGCAGATATTATAGATGCTGATGCAATCAGAGGCGAGAATGGTAATGTATATATACATATCCTAACAGCAGAAGGCAACCCCAGCGATGAGCTAATACAACGTGTGTTAGACAACACCAGTGATGAGAAAAAACGTCCTTTGTCTGATGCGGTGCATGTCACTAGCGGTGAGCCATACAACTTTGAATTAACTATAAAAGTATATCCGCTGAAAACTGCTGACTCTAATATCGTTAAAACAGAGGTGCAAACAGCCGCACAACAATATATAGATGCACTTAAGCTTAAACTCGGTAAAGACATCGTGCCTAGTCAGATTATTGATGCATTGAGTAATGACAGCGTATGGCAAATTGAAGTTGTTAGCCCACGTCGCCCAATCATTGTGCAACCGTATCAATGGGCAAATTGTACAAGACTAAGAGTTGTTTTGGGTGAGGCAGAACATGGCTGATTTAATACAAAATAGCGTATTACCTATGCCGCTGCAAAATGAGCGGTTTTTAATACTAGAAAGCTTGCTGCAGCGACTAAATAAACTACCCCAACACGCAATTATCATGCTGATTGATGTTGCACAAGCAGACAGCTTACCGTGGTTTGCTGACCACTTCAGTTTGTTTGGTGATGGTTGGCAGTTTGCTGTTACTGAGACAGACAAACGAGAATTAATCAAAGATGCCATAGAGATACACCGCCATAAGGGTACACCGTGGGCGATTAAGCGTACTCTAAAGCTACTGGGATATGGCGACTGTGAGCTACAAGAACGTTTTATACATAACACTCACGATGGTTCAATCAGACATGACAGTAAGCACTTATATGCGGCAGTGGGTGGGTGGACTCATTACCGCATCATTACACCCCGTTTAATTGATAAGGCAGAGGCAGAGCGGATAAGAGCACTGCTCATTAATGTAGCACCGCTCCGTTGTCTATTAACATCAATCAGCACTAAGACAATTTATCACGATAGTAGCATCAAACATAACGGCAAACATAAATATAACGGAGCAATAGCACAATGGCAGCGATAACTGAGCAAGCGGTATGGCAAGAAGAAATTAGGTTGATTGATCCATCTGACCCAGTTCAAGGTGGTGAAGGTGGTATTGATAACATCCCACACGAGCAACTGGCTAATCGCACCGCATATTTAAAACAAGAAGTTGAAGGTATTAAAGGTGATGCATCAGAAGAAGTATCGCTACAGTCTTTGTTTTTAGCTATTGAAGAACTCAAGAAAGCGAAGCGTGAATTACCGGTGGGCGCAATTTTTGAAACCACTAAAGACTATCAATCGCCTAATGACGTCACAGAAGACGTTGGTTATGGAGTCTGGGAACGATTTGGTGAAGGTAAAGTATTGGTTGGTTTATCTAAACAACAAGACGACCCTGCTTGGACAAAAACAATTGGTTCAGAGTTTGGTGAGTATGAGCACACGTTATCAATAGAAGAAATGGCAGAACACAAGCACAGCAATGGTAACTTTGATAAATTTGGTTCAATAGCTGCCGATACGGACACTGATACATACGACGGTGGCGACCGAACAAGGACATCAGAAGAATACGGCGCTGGCGGTATGACTTCTGATAAATGGAATGAGGCTACTGAGTCTTTAGTTGGTAACAACACACCACATAATAACGTACAGCCTTCTATTGTTATTGGTAGATGGAGACGTACTGCATAATAAACAGAACAGGGTAATGGCTTAATGCGTCAACATTGAGCCATTCCTTTTGACAGCAAACTAAAATCTACCTGTCGCAAGGCTAGACCCTGCCACTCTGTACAGAGCGTGGCAAGTCTAGCATAAGATATTAATAAATGAAATCTTATTGCACAGGAAGAAATTATGAACTTTTTAAACTGTAAATCGTGTGGCAAAAAACTACTTAAAATCAAGACATTTGATGAGTTATCAATCAAATGTCATCGCTGTAAAACAATAAACTATATGAGCGTCCAGAACGCCACATCAGAAGACCACGAGTCTCTCACAACAACACAGGATAAGACTCGTGGACGATCTCAAACAAAAATTGTACAGCAAAGCTCCACTGCCGTTCGTTGGACAGAAACGTAACTTTCTTAAAGTCTTTCGACAAGTCATCTCTGATAATATCAATAATGATGGTGCTGGTTGGACTATTATTGATGTCTTTGGTGGCAGTGGCTTACTGGCGAATAACGCTAAGCATCTAATGCCGAATGCTCGTGTGATCTATAATGATTTTGACGGCTATAGCACAAGGTTAGATCATATAGTGGATACTAACAGGCTACTCACTCTACTATCAGACGTTCTTAGTAAATCACAACGTGGTAAAAAGCTATCTGACAGTGTCAAAGCCAAAGTCAAAGATACAATTACAAACTTCGATGGGTATATCGATCTTCAGACAGTAAGTACATGGTTGCTATTTAGCGGTAAGCAAGTTAGCACGCTTGATGAGCTATATAGTCATACTATGTACAATAGAATTCGCCGTAGCAATTATCCGCTTGCAGAAGGCTATCTTGATGGCATAGAGATGGTGTCACAGCCGTTCGAAGCTCTTATACCAGCTTATCAGGAAGCTAATAAGGCATTATTGATATTAGATCCCCCGTATGTCAGTACTAAGCAAGGGGCGTATGCGTTAGATGAATATTTTGGGATGGTACAGTTTTTGACACTCATGAAACTCGTTAGGCCTCCATATATCCTATTTAGTAGCACTAGGAGTGAATTACCAAACTTTATGGAGTACATCCGAAATAACGTACCAGAGGACTGGGAAAGACTTGGAGAGTATGAAAGTGTCAGTCAACTCTCTCATGTGAATAAGTCAGCCAGCTATGTCGACAATATGATTTATAAGTGGGGATAGCAAAGCGATGACTCTTTCGCTTTTATGTAATTTGATTGCACTGTATGTAATAATGATGCAGCGAATTTATAACGCAATTTTTGCGAATTTATAACGCACCGCATCACATGGTATAAATGAACAACGTAAGCTATAGTTCTTAAAGAATTTTTTCTGATAAAACGTCCTAAATAACAGGAGTTTTTTCCATCCCACTTTATATGTCATAAAAGAATAAAGCCACACAGGGTGGCTTTATTCTAATAAAACTTGACTAAGCTTTATTTAACATTAGTTAGAGGGTAAGTCCCATATATAGTACTTACCATTTTGCACTAAATTAATTTGTTGTGCCAAAGTCTTATTATTGGGATCTTTTTCAAGCAAGCTTTGTAAACGAGATAATGCAGCACTACGATTATCGTTCAATAAATCGGCTTGAGCTAAACTTTGTTCAGCTTCTTTATAACCAAGAGACACAGCTTTATTGAGATATTTTTTACTTTCTTTAAATCCGCCCCCTTCTGATAACATCATTCCATATAAGAAATTGGCCTCAGCGCTGTCGGGCTGCCTGTCTATTGCTTTCGCAACATATGTACTGGCACGAACGGCATAGTCTGAACCTAAGTCTAAGTTTCGAGCCATACCATTTAATTTAGCCGCTCTAATTAGAACGTCGTATGTTGCATCAGAGTTTTCAGCAAAAGGACGAATCCAAGCTTCTAACTCTTTAAGCTTTTCTTTGGTGTAATATCTCTGTGAAGCATTTTTAAAGTTTGGTGGATAATGTCTGGCATTAGGACTGACTTCGGCAATAAAGTCGTCTAAAAGGCTGACGTCAATTTTTTCGAGATTGTTTGAACGCGTTTTTTGAATAATGACCGTAGGTAGATAAGATATATCGGACACACTAACATTTGGCGTAGGTATACCATCGATACGATTAGCAACAATATCAGTGGCATTACGTAAAGGGTCTGTAAGTGCTTCTTGATTATCATATTGGATGCGGTGTACTGATCCAGTAACCTTCTGCTCAAATGTTTCTACATTAGCGCTGGTTGTTGATTGAGCGGTAGCAATATTAGTAGCTGACATTAAACCTAATAGAACAGCGCTAGATATAATGTGTTTGCGAAATTGTCTATTCATTTTATATTCCTTAGTTTTTATAAGAACAATTATTTTTAATAAGATTAATTGTCAATGGCGTCACTTTCAAATTTCAGAGGATGCTTAAGCGTTAATTCGGTTCATTATATTTATAATTAATTTGTTTCCTTAAAAAGAGCTCAATAAAAAATCACATGCCTTAATTAAAAATATTTAAATATGATATGCAACCTCTTTCATACGGTTCGCAAGCCATCGCATTGAAACTCTTACCGGCTCAGACAATGTTTGACCACCGTGATACAACGCCGCCTCACGATGTTGTAACTCTTCAATATCCATTTGTGCAAGTACCTCTTTAGTTCGAGTGTCTTGCTTAGGCAGTTGTTCTATATGCTCCTGCAAATGCTCGCTAACTTGGGCTTCAGTTTCTGCAACGAACCCCAAGCTAAATTCGTCAGATATTATTCCAGCGATAGCCCCTAAACCAAATGACAAGCCATACCAAACAGGGGTAAACACACTTGGATGACTGCCTAGCTCATCTAAACGGGTCTCGCACCATACTAGATGATCAATTTCTTCATCAGCGGAATGTTGCATTGCTTCTTTTACGGCATCATTTTTTGCCGTAAATGCTTGACCGTGATACAGACCTTGAGCACAAACTTCGCCTGCATGATTAATTCGCATTAGTCCTGCTACATGACGAGATTCATTAATTGATAATTCAGGTATTTCATCTGAGCTAACAGGAAGAGGGCGAGCCGTTTGGTTCGAGTGTGGAATGATAGCTCTTAAACTGCTGTCGATGCCTACAATTGCCCGATCAATAAAACTTAAATGCTTACCCATAAAACCTCCTAATTGCATTAAGCTTGATATATGACGCCTATTACCAAGTCAAATAAAGAGATATTAAACCTGAAAGACGCCTTTTAAGTCGTATAGATTAGCAAATTTATAACTGACTATATTTCTAAGCATAGTCAGTTATAAAAGTGCTAAATTACAAATATTATTTAAGCTCAACTATAGCGCCGCCTTGGATGTTTGAGTAAACTTCAAGTACATCCCAGTTGGTTAAACGGATACAACCATGTGAGGCCTGACGACTAATACCTTCGGGAATTGGTGAACCGTGAATACCGTAAGAAGGTTTAGATAAGCCCATCCAAACGACGCCCACGGGGTTATTCGGACCAGGCGGTAGCATGTAAACTTTTTTATTGTCATCTTCACCAACGGTTGCTTTATACCAAGGCATTTTAACCTTGTTGACAATCTTGTATGTGCCACTTGGCGATGGAGTACTACTACTGCCAACCGTTGTGGGGTAAGTAGCAACTAATTTATCACCATCATAGGCATATAGGATTTTGTCCCCTTTTTTAGCAACAACTCTAGTGATACGTGCTTTCAAGGGTTCACCAACATTAATAACTGTGATAGTTTCGCCCTCATTAAAGCTCTTTCCTTTGTTTAATCTCTCAAGGTATCGAACATCCATATGAAAACGTTCTGCTAACATCTCTTTAATGTTTTTGTAGTACAGCCCTTTCAGCTTCGACTTTGCTTCAGAGCCAGAAGGTATATTAGTAAAATTTGTTTTCACATCATCGTTGGTTATTTTATATTCCACCAGTACTGGCATCTTTGGGTTGATATTTTTGGTTAACTCTTTCCATGTTGCCTCAGTCATTTTACCGGTTCTCGGTAAGCCATGCATAGTTTGGAAGTTTGCAAGGGCTTTTTTGCTATTCATACCCCAGCCACCATCGATAGGGCCAGGAGAGGCATGGTTCCAATCAAGTAACGCTTGCAGTTTGACGGTCATTGCGGTGTTTTTACGCATGTTAGTTGACCACGTTGCGTTGTTAACTTGTTTGGCGTAATGTGACAAATTAGTAGTGGTGTAAAGTTTACCATCTCTGTTTTCTATACTTTTGATAGAGTCTTCATTAACAATTGAGCTGGCCGCAACAGCCTGTCCAGTCTCAGCATCACTATGGATTTGTTCGTCAATCTCTTCTTCTACCTCAGCCTCTACAGCTTCTTGGTCCATTGCAGGTTCAGTGGTGGTGGCTACTTGCTGTTTTGGTTGACCACTTGTTACTTGATTTTGCCCGTTAGCATCGTTAGCAGTGCTAAGATTATCATCGTTGTCTGACTCTGGGTCATTAGAGTCTACTTCATCTACTGGAGTAATACTTTTTTGCTGTTCAATAGCCAATACGTCATTTATAAGCTCAGATAAGCTATCTACAGGTTTGACTGGCAAAGTTTGATTTTGCGCTGCCATTGCATGACCACTCATACCAATAAGGAAAGTAGTCAATGAGGCTGCTAAAATTTTTGGCATAAATTTCACAGATTTTTTGGTCATAGGGTTTGCCGTAACGATAGTTATTGTAGGATTTGTCGTAATAATCGCGACATCGTGAGCAGCTTTGTGCTGCAGAAGGTTTAATTGAGTCATAATTAAAAAATTTGTGTTAAAAAGTTGTTGCTATTATGCGATGAATTTAAGCTTCTGGCAAATGTTTACCACAATTTAGATACCAATAGAAACAATAACGGTAATGCAACGTTCATAAGTAGTGAAGCATGAATAACATCAATAAATAGTTATTTGTCGTTAGCAATGATATGAATGATATCTAGTCATTAAAAAGACTTTTAACAAAAGTATCAGTTTCAACAATTCGTTAAATGTACTTATATAAGTATCCGTATACTTTAAGGTTCAGTCCCTGTATTTTTAGACTCTATGAGTACATATAGTTAATGTATAGAAAAGGGGAAGCGACAGCTAACAAAAAGAGGGGCATAGAAAAAAAGCAAAAAGCAAATAGACACACAAGAAAACAGAAGCGACAAACGTATAACAGATATAGATATAACATATGTTTGTCATTATAATGATAAACTCAACGGTTATAGTGCATTATGATGCCAATGGCTAATTAGGAAGATAGTAATTTAAGATTAGAGTTTTTAACAAAAATATTGATAATATTCACTTTGGTTACGATTACTGATTGAAATATATTAATTAACCCTGCTTATTTGACGCTTATGATTCATAGAAAATATTAATCTAGATTTGGCGTTCAATTTAGCATTAATGTTTAATTGTTTTAGCCGGATACTACCGATTTTAACCTTTGGGTATGGCCATTGAAGGAGCATATCCTTTAGGCTTACTTTATAGAATAAATTCAGTGCAACGAATAGTAATATTTATTTAAACATAGCCATAATGATATACACTAAACTATAGTAATGTTTAGCCCTTTAAATCCGCTCTATACTAACTGACTGGGAAAGTTTTAAAAATATGTCAATAGATAATCTTAATAGTGATTCAAGTAGTCAAAGAGTTTCTTCTCAATCAGGTTTAAATGACCTTGTATCTTCAATGGGTCATGATATTGATTCTTCTCATGCTGAATTTGATGATCAATATGAGTACTTAATGAGAGATTGCCATGAGGCGTATGATCATTTATATAGTATTCGTGATTTTATCCGATTTTGTGTCACGCAAATGCGTACTTATGATGTGGTCATAGCCCAAGGTACTACAGATGTATTTGCCGAGGCTGCCGCAATTGTACTTCACACACTTTCACTTGACTGGTCTGCTGATGAGCAGATATTGGATAGTCGACTGACTCCGTCAGAGAAGGGTGACGTTTTGTCATTATTACAGAAGAGAATTACTGAAAGAAAGCCACTTAGCTATCTGGTTAATTTAGCCTATTTTTGTGGTATGCCCTTTTATGTTGACGAACGGGTGCTTATCCCACGCTCTCCAATAGCAGAATTAATTCGCCAGCAGTTTTATCCCTACTTTGAGACAAATGAACTTGCACAGTCGTTGGCCGCAGATTCTACTGCAGACATACCCAACTTCTTTTTACATGGGTTAGATGCCAAACAATTACGCCAGCCTGATAGGGTTTTGGACTTGTGTACAGGGTCTGGATGTATCGCAGTTGGTTTGGCTAATTGGTTTAGAGAAGCTTTAGTTGATGCCACAGACATTGATAAATCAGCATTAGAAATAGCTGCTGTCAATGTAGAGCATCATGGGATGGACCACCAAATAAATTTAATCGAATCAGATTTATTTAATAAAATTCCAGCTGAAAACCAGTATGAGCTTATAGTGACAAACCCGCCTTATGTTGATGCTGCTGCTATGGCAGAGTTGCCGCCTGAATTTATTCACGAACCTGAACACGCTTTAGCCGCAGGGCAAGATGGATTGGACTTGGTGCACATTATTTTAAGAGATGCAGCAGACTATCTCACTCCTGAGGGTTTATTGGTATGTGAAGTTGGCGATAGTGAGTGGGCGCTGAATCAAACGTATCCTGAAATACAGTTTAACTGGCTGACCTTTGCTCGTGGAGGTCATGGTATCTTTGCTATGGATCGTGAAACTCTTGAGCGATATCGAGGATTATTTGAAGCACAAGTTGCTCGCTTAGTCTCTTAGTTTAACCTCTAAGTGTATAAATATATTTGTTTATAAGTTCATTAGATCAGCTGATGTCTGCTTATTTAGATGACTAGTAATTTAGATTGTATTTCATAGTTGATTAATAAAAAAAGTTTAAAATAGCGAAAAATCAGGTCAAGTGAATACCTGTTTAATTATATTGAGTATAAATTATGGCTGGAAACAGTATAGGGCAGGTTTTTAGAGTAACCACGTGCGGCGAGTCGCATGGTAGTGGTTTGATGGCCATTGTAGATGGTATACCACCTGGATTAGCGCTTAGCAAAGAAGATTTACAAGTTGACTTAGATCGTCGTAAACCGGGCACTTCGAAATTTTCAACTCAGCGGCGTGAGCCTGATGAGGTAGAAATCTTATCGGGTGTCTTTGAAGGTATGACAACGGGCACGTCGATTGGTTTGCTTATTCGCAATACCAACCAGAAGTCTAAAGACTACAATGATATTAAGAATACTTTTCGTCCTGGTCATGCCGATTATACCTATAGTATGAAATATGGATTTCGGGATTATCGTGGTGGTGGACGCTCATCTGCTCGTGAAACAGCAATGCGGGTTGCCGCAGGTGCTATTGCCAAAAAGTACCTTAATGAGCGCTTAGGTATCGAAATTTTTGGTCATGTGGTGCAAATAGGCAACGAAAAAATAGCACCACAAAATCCTAAATGTATTGATTGGCACTATGTTAACAGCAATCCTTTTTTCTGTGCAGATAGAGATGCCATTCCTCGCTTTGAAGCCTTAATCAATCGTCTACGTAAAGAGGGTACCAGTTGTGGTGCGAAGGTTGAGATAGTCGCCTCAAATGTACCTGTAGGTCTAGGTGAGCCTGTCTTTGATCGGTTGGACGCTGATATAGCCCATGCGATGATGAGTATTAACGCAGTAAAAGGGGTGGAAATTGGTGATGGCATGGCGGTTGCGGAGCAATTTGGTCATGTGTCTCGTGATGAACTAACGCCAGAGGGTTTCACAGCCAATCATGCAGGTGGGGTATTAGGTGGTATATCCTCTGGTCAGGATATCAAAGTGAGTATTGCTCTTAAACCAACCTCAAGTATTACCACACCAGGTAAAAGTATTGATCATGAAGGCAATGTGGTTGATATGTTAACCAAAGGTCGCCATGATCCTTGTGTGGGGGTTAGAGCAACGCCTATTGCTGAAGCCATGCTAGCGATTGTTTTGTTGGATCACTACTTACGACATCGTGGTCAAAATGCCGATGTCAAACCACCCGTTGTACCAATATAGTGAATACATACGATGAACCTAAAAAATGAAACGGTTGAACCGTCCTCTATAATTGTTAAAGATAATGCGCATATTAAGCCTCCAACTGTGGCTGCGTTGCCAATAACAGATGAGTCTATAATTGATTGGATTAAGTCACGCCGTAGTATTGCGAATTTAACTCTACCTGCGCCTAATCAGCAGCAAATTGAAGCAGCCATAGAATGTGCCATGACCGCACCAGATCACAAAAAGCTTAAGCCATGGCGTTTTATTGTTACTCAAGGTCAGGCCAGACACGAATTTGGTCGTGCATTATTAGCGGCTGCTGAGGCCAAAGCCTTGCGAGAAAATAAAGAGCTTGACGAAGCTACGCTTAATAAAACAGTGAATATGCCATTACGCGCTCCAATGATTATTACTGTTGTCACAAGAATGCAGTACCATGAGAAAGTACCAATGTTTGAGCAATTACTTAGCACGGGTGCCGCAGTACAAAATTTAATCTTGGCGTTAAAAGCTGAAGGTTTTAATACAGTCTGGCGCACTGGTTTATTATCTAATGAACCGGCTGTTAAATCTTACTTTAATGTGGGTTCAGAGGACTATATTGCTGCATTTGTTTATACAGGTAGTAGTCCTTGTGAGCTGCCTGTACGTGATAAAATCGACATTCAACAGTTTGTGCAATATCAATCTTAGAACCTAATCTAAAGTCGTAGTTATCGGTACCATTAAAACAACACTAATGGATTAGTCAATATTTACCAAAAGGCTTAACAAAATGGACGACAAAGATAAAAAAGTAAACTTGAATAACAGTCTTTTATCAAGTCTTGTTGAAAAAGCAACTAAAATCAATCTTGCAAAACGGAGTCAACCACAGCTTGATCCGTCACAAGTGGTAGAAGATGTTGAAAACAGGATGGATAAGTCTGCTATTCCTTCTAGTTTATCATCAAATCAGCTGCGCCTTGCCTTTTTAGGCGGAGGTAGCTTTGGTACCGCAATGTCAAATCTGGCAGCACGCAATGGATGTGATTCTACGTTATGGGTAAGAGATAAACGTACGGTCAAAAACCTTAAAAAGACAAGAGTAAATAAAAAATACTTGCCAGGATTTACACTTGATGAACGTTTGAAATTTGAGCATGATTTAAAGACAGCAGTGACAGATAAGGATATTATATTTGTTGCCGTACCAAGCTCAGCTTTTAGGGAGACCTTACAGAAAATTGCACCCTATATTTCAGGTCAGTCTATTGTGTCATTGACCAAAGGTATGGAGAAAGATACCTTTTCTACGATGAGTGAGATTATAAAAGATGAGCTGCCTGAGGTTAATTTTGGGGTTATGTCAGGCCCCAATTTGGCAGTTGAAATTATGCAAAATATGCCATCTGCCTCAGTTATTGCCAGTTATTCTGGACCTTTAAGACATGCCGTTCAGTCGGCCTTGCATAGTGCCTTTTTTAGAATTTTTGCCTCTGATGATGTGCGCGGTGTGGAACTAGGTGGTGCTCTAAAAAATATATATGCCATTGCTATGGGTATGGCCGCCTCTTATAATGTTGGCGAGAATACTAAAGCCATGTTGTTGACACGTGCTTTGGCGGAAATGAGCAGGTTTGGGGCGGCTTCAGGAGCAAATCCTTTGACCTTCTTAGGTCTATCAGGAGTCGGCGATTTATATGCCACCTGTGGGTCTGAGTTGAGCCGCAATTACCGTATTGGAAGTATGTTAGGCAAAGGTCTAAGCTTAGAGTCAGCAGTCAAAAAGTTAGGGCAAACGGCGGAGGGCGTTAATACCATTCAACAAGTACATGAGAAGGCAACTAAATTAGGAATTTATATGCCTATTACTCACGCCCTACATGCCGTAATTTATGAAGATCAAGCGGCACTAGGTGTTGCTTTAAACTTGATGGAAGCTGGGTTTAGAAGTGATGTTGAGTTTGTCATGCCGCATGATCGTACTAATGATTCTTTAAATGAGCAAAGATCAGATGCTTTAATTAAATAAGAAGATTGTGTATAGGGTTGCTAACCACATATAAGATTTTAGAACAGTTAATATTTATATGAGAGATATTGAGTCATTACACTATCCACTATCGAAGTTTAATTGAATTTTAACCTCATTTTATTGAGAAAAATATGAAAATCATATTGATGCGTCATGGTGAAGCAGAACGTAAAACCCAGCAAGATAATGAGCGACAACTCACAAAGATGGGTGTTAATCAGGCGGAGGAAACAGCGGAATATATTTTAAATAAATATATTCCTGATGCATTTATTGTCAGTCCTTATGATAGAGCACAGCAAACTTTAGAGGCATTTAAGGTTAAACTACCTGATGTAGCGACAAACGTATTAAATAATATTACCCCACCTGATGACCCAGTAGTGGCACTCAAAACATTAATGAATATTGAAGGGGAGTGTATACTCATTGTCTGTCATATGCCTATTATAGCTAAGATAACGGCGTTGTTAACGGCTCAATACCCTGAGGCGTATGAATTGGCAGAAGCACGAATCATTGAGGCTGAGTTTATAGGATTAGATATGGGAAATGAGGTTGATAGATTTATTCCCCAACAACCTGTTTCTTAAAAAACCGTTTGCTAGCAAGCATATCAAAGTAGAGTAATGAATTAATCTAGCATCACTATGGTTATTTTAAACGTTTAAGTGGCGCTCAAGAGTTGATTTTAAAACTCTCTTAATTACCACTACAGTATATTTAGGCTTAAAGATTATATTAGGAAAATTGTGTGAAGCATGTTTGGTTGGCAGATCAAAAAGCAAAGTTAAGAGTTTGGAGTGATGCAACAGAGAGCTGGATGCAACTGGATGGCTGGCAAGATCTCAATGAAGTGACATTCTCAAAATCTAAGAATAATGATGTGTGTCTGTATATTCCAACTCAATTAGCGTTAATGCTTGAAAATGAATTAAGCACTACTCAGATTAAACAGTTGGGACAAACTGGACAACAGTATTTATTCGAAGAGTTATCTTTGATGCCAGTTGAACAGCTGCAAGTGCGTAGTATGAGTGTTGGGTCATCAAATACATTTTATGCATTAAACTCAGCTCAAATTGAACAGTGGCAGCAAAGTGCACAGCTGGCAGGTTATAAAATCACAGCCTTACTACCTGATTATTTACTTTTACCAGTCCCTGAAAGGCAAAATGACAATAGCCCTGATTCTATAGACAGCTCGGTAAACTTATATTACGATAGAATTCAAAACACCTTTTTAGCCCGTTTCTCTATTACAAAAGGTATAGCACTGAGTCATTTATCGTTGCTGCCAAGAGTGCTTAAAGAGGTTGGCCAAATAACGTTCCTTTCCAGTGATGATTCGATAGTAAGTACATTGACTCTGGATGCTGAGTCAGACAATCAATCTAGCTCAAGTCTGGATAAAAATGTGGATAATATCCCCGACCCCATTAGGCTCATATGTCATGAATTCGGATTGGTTTTAAAACCTTCTAGCCTCTCTTTAAAGCCCATAGATTATCCTTTAAAACATCCGCTCAATTTTATAGTAGCTAAAAGTACCCGCTTGGCATCACCTTATTTATCGTTGGCGGCAGGTCTATTGCTATTGGCTGGCCTCTTCCAAATTGTGGGTGATGCATTGCAGTGGTATCAGTATGATAATGCTATCATAACAACCAAACAAGCCACCGAAGCACAATTTTCTAAATGGTTTCCGGGGGAGACTTTAAACCCTAGAGTAAGTGTGACCACTCAAGTTGAACCTCGTTTGGTTCAGAGTCAGGGTGATAGTCAACCGCACCTTACCATATTAGGTCGCATCTCGCCCTTGTTAAAGCAGTCAAACTTAATTGCTCAATCAATAGTTTGGAATGAGTCAAATATAGTCATTGTGGTAAAAGGCGAGCGTCGTGAGGGAATAGATCAGTTACAGCGTAGTCTATATGAGCAAGGTATCAATGCTAATTTAGGCGCCATCAACCCTATTAGTGATGGGGGAGTAGTTGGCGAATTAAATATCTCTCTTGCCAGTGAGGCAAATGTGTCTGTAAATGAAAACTATAGTAAGCTTAGTTAAATCATTGCTTTATTAATACCCATTATTGATAGCCATTAATTTTTTCTCTGATAGCCAGCTCATAATACTATATTTTTAATGAGCTCTTTATAACCAATTACTTTGAATCACCCACTTTACATAAGTGACTTTGCCTGACTCCTTCTTATTTTAAAACGTATGAATAAATATGGCTAAACTTCTGTCCCGAATAAAACGTACCAATAAAGTATCAAAAATGGATGCTATATCACCGAAGGGTGGGGCAAATGATGCCTCAACAATGGCCCTTGATTCTTCATCGAATATTAAGTCGATGTCGATTAAGCATTCAAAACTCCTTGAATCTATGGCTAACAAATGGTCCACTCTATCTAGTCGTGATCAATTGGCCTTATCGTTTCTATTTATATTTACAGTACTTTTACTGGGAGCATATGGTGGATATACGTTACACAATAAAGCGATGGAAAAACAAGAGGAATACCAGACAGCCGTTAGTGATTATTTCTGGTTACGTGCCCAGTCAAGTAATATAGACCCTTCAAAAAGTGCTGAAGACACATTAGCCATAGATCAACATTTGAGTCAGATTTTAACTCAATCTGGTGTTGCAAATCCTCAAGTATTAATAGTGCAAGATGATGCTCAGATTGGTTTTATGCAAGAGAATCAAGGGGTTATTAGTAATATCATTAGTTCAATAGTCAATTCGAGCTACAAGATTACCAATTTAAATATGCAACAAAATCCTGATACGAAAGTGATTGAAGTTCAGGCGACTGTGAGTAAATGATGTATGGCGCAACTTGTGATGTGATGTAAGACTCTGTATTCACAACTTACAATTGGCTATTTTGGTCTAAAATGACCCACTATTTCATTAAAATCAGGATTAAGTAGAATGACTACTCAACCCGAGCTTTTAACTTAATGGTGCCTCGTACTGTTTCATTTCATTATAAAAACACCCTAACTTTAGTTTATGAGTACAGGTGCTAAGAGTGGCATCGGTAATTTTTTTAAATTCATACAATTATAGTGCGATAGTTTAGAGTGCAATAGTTCCAAATGAGCTTAATAGCATAGCTTATGCGATCTTATGGCAATTCACTGGTAGTTATATGGATAAAAAAGACTGGAAATCAAAACAAGTCGCCCTTATTAAAGGTTAGACTACGTAAATGAGTTCAGAAGTCATGATGCATGACGGTGTCAATTTAATTGGTTTTGGCTTTTTGCCTCTATAATAAACATAATAAGAGTAAATAATTATGGCAGCTAATCATCAGGATAATAGTCGTAAGATAAAGACCAAGCGGCATGAGTCTTTAAAAAATGAGCCAACGTCTGTTTTTAATCAACGCTTAAACACGGTTAATGCCTCAGACACGCAAATGGCACGCCATAATAATAATTTACCTGTGTTAGAGAAGGCTAAAGAAGATGCTCTAATAAAATTTAATCATATTACTTATTTACTATACGCGGTTAGCTTTTTTAGCGCGGGACTTTTGTGGATAGTACCGATTGTGATGAATTATTTACGTCGAGGCGAAGCAGAAGGGACATGGTTGGCCACCCATTTTGACTGGCAGATTAAAACGTTTTGGTATAGTTTGATTTTAGGAATAATCGGTGCGACTTTGTTATTTATGAGCTTAGGGGGTTTGGGTATTAGTATTTTTGCAGAAAGCTCTGAAGTGGCAATAGGTTCTATTGTCATGGCAATTATTGGAGGGTTGATTTTCGTAGCGGCTATCTTATGGCACCTTTATCGTATTGTACGTGGCTGGATTGCTTTGACGGATAATCGTCCTGTACAGTAATCAACTGCTTAATATATTTATTCCTTAACCAATAATACAATTTGAACAGTGAATTGAATTCAGTATACTGTTATAATTTGGGTTTTGAGTTAATCCTAAAATTGAGCAGCTGGTCTGCATTTATTATTCTTAATAACAGGTTACCCAGCGTTATGTCCTACGCCTTACTTCGTCCTTTTTTATTCAATCTCGATCCTGAACATGCGCACGAACTCACTCTCCAGCTCCTAGAAAAAGCTCATAAATCCCGCACTCTAGGTTATATCTATTCACAGCAAGCACTTCCTACCGAATGTATGGGCTTACAGTTCTCCAATCCTGTTGGATTGGCAGCAGGGCTTGATAAAAACGGCGATTATATTGATGCTTTGGCAGAGCTGGGGTTTGGGTTTATAGAAGTAGGTACGGTTACCCCTAAGGCTCAAATAGGCAACCCGAAACCCCGCTTATTTAGGATTAAAGAAGCGGGCGCAATTATTAACCGTATGGGATTTAATAACTTAGGCGTAGAACACTTGGTCAAAAAGGTGCAGAGCTGTAAATATAAAGGTAATATCGGCATAAATATCGGTAAAAATGCAGTGACACCTGTTGAAAATGCTGCTGATGATTATATTTATTGCTTGGAGCGAGTATATCCTCATGCCTCTTACGTAACCATAAATATCTCCTCTCCTAATACTAAAAATCTTCGAGACTTGCAGAGCGGCAATGCATTAACAGAGCTATTAGATACCATTAAAAATAGACACAGCCAATTGGCAACTGAATATGGATTTTATGTTCCTATGATGCTCAAAGTTGCCCCAGATTTAACAGTCAATCAAATCGACTATATTTCTGAACAATTAATCGATTTCGAGATAGATGGGTTAATCGCAACCAATACGACACTGAGCCGAACAGGGGTTGAAGATTTGCGCTTTGGCGATGAAGCGGGTGGATTATCAGGACGACCTGTCAGTCACCTCAGTACCCAGATCATACAGCAGTTTCATGAAAGATTGATGGATCGAGTGCCAATTATCGGAGTGGGTGGTATCGACAGTGGGGAGAAGGCCGTTCGTAAACTGCATGCAGGGGCGACAATGGTTCAACTATACACGGGCATGATATATAAAGGCCCTAAGCTTGTACAGCAATGTATTGAGTCAATTGCAAGTCATCACGATTCACTGATTATGCCATAAAAGATAGGCACAGGCATGATAATGTCATTATTCAAATGATGTTTTTGGAATAACTAATTAGTAGTGTGGTTTAATTTATGGGATTATTAGATATTATCATTGCTGTAATAGTACTAATTGGTTTATGGCGTGGATTTCAGGCTGGCTTAGTACGAACAGCGGTTGCCTTGGTGGGTTGGTTTGTCGCTTTAGTAGCAGGAACAAGATTTGCAGATAATGTTGGTCCACTGTTATCCGGATATATTGAGTCTCCAGTTTTACAAATGGCATTGGGTTTTTTAATTATTGTATTGATAGTCATGTTGTTTATGCAAATAATATCCGCATTGATTTCCAGTGTGATAAAGGGTTTTAAATTGGGGCTGGTTGATCAATTAGCGGGTGGCATTTTAGGGTCTTTTAAAAATCTTATTGCCATTTTAGTTTTACTCAGCGTATTAGCACCAATGTTAATCAACACGTCACTTTGGGAGTCCTCTATCATTGCACCGGAATTAATGCCATATTCACCCTTTGCTACTGATTTTGTCAAAACCGTGTTTGGAGAAGCTTGGCAACAAATTGATACACCTGAACAGTAAGTTTTCCTTTGCGATAGATCAATAGCTTTTTATTAATTGAGTACTTAATTTAAAAGGATAGTGTATGTGTGGAGTCGTTGGTGTTGCAGCTCACGAGCCAGTTAATCAGACTTTATATGATGCCTTGACGGTATTACAGCATCGAGGTCAAGATGCTGCCGGTATTGTTACGATGAAAGATGGGCGCTTTTTCTTACGTAAAGACAATGGCATGGTGCGTGATGTGTTTATGACACGTCATATGATGCGATTGGTTGGCGAATTTGGTGTGGGGCATGTAAGATACCCAACTGCTGGCACTTCAAGCAGTGCAGAAGCACAGCCATTTTATGTCAACTCTCCTTATGGTATCACGCTAGCGCATAACGGTAACTTAACCAATGCCGAAGAGCTTGCCAAAGAATTGTATCGAGATGATTTGCGACATCTCAACACCAATTCAGACTCTGAAGTACTGTTAAATGTATTAGCACATGAAATACAGGCACTGAATAAAACTCAGCCAACTCCAGACGATATTTTTGATGCGATTAGCTCAATGTATAAGCGTCTTGAAGGAGCATATGCTGTAGTAGCGCTGATTACAGGTCAAGGTTTAATAGCTTTTAGAGATCCTAACGGTATTCGTCCACTGGTATATGGGGAGCGGCTGGCTAAGGATGGTGGTACTGAGTATATGGTAGCATCTGAATCGGTTGCCCTTACTGGTTCTGGTTTTCAGGTCGTCCGCGATATTAAGCCCGGTGAAGCGATATTTATTGATCTTAAGAATCAGCTGCATACGCGCCAATGTATCGAGCCTAAGAAATACACACCTTGTATTTTTGAATATGTTTATTTTGCCCGTCCTGACTCCATTATCGATAATATTTCAGTGTATAAAGCCCGCCTACGTATGGGCGAAAAATTGGCTGAAAAAATTCGTAAAGAATGGGGCGAGGATCATGATATTGATGTGGTTATTCCCATACCTGATACGTCTCGTACTTCAGCGATGGAGCTTGCGCTTAATTTAAATGTTAAGTACCGAGAAGGCTTTATGAAAAATCGTTATATCGGACGTACTTTCATTATGCCCGGGCAGCAACAGCGCAAAAAATCAGTTCGTCAAAAGCTCAATGCTGTACCCCTTGAGTTTAAAAATAAAAATGTTTTATTGGTAGATGACTCTATTGTACGTGGTACAACGTGTCATGAAATTATTCAAATGGCGCGCGATGCAGGTGCTAATAAAGTATTTTTTGCTAGTGCAGCACCACCAGTAAAATTCCCAAATGTATATGGTATTGATATGCCTGTTCGTCATGAACTTATTGCTGCTGGGCACACTGTTGAAGAGGTACGTAAGATTATAGGTGCAGATCGCCTAATTTTCCAAGATTTAGATGACTTGATTGATGCGGTTCAAGACACCAAACACAGTACAGTCGAAGGATTTGATTGCGCTGTATTTGATGGTAACTATATCACAGGCAATATCACTGAAGAGTACTTAAACTATCTACAGGAACAACGTAATGACCAAGCAAAGGTAAAGACGGGTGGGGTTCAAATTATCTCAGATACCCCCGTCGATATGACAGGTATTCAAGAGGGTGAAGGCCAATAAATAGTGACATTAACTGTTCTAAATCTCTTATAAATTCAATAAACAGCTTTTAGCATTTTTTGTTAGAATGATTGGCGGAGTATGACTTTATCTATTGAGTTATATTCTGCTTTTTTATTCATGCTATGTGGTGTGATAGGTTGTTATTAATAAATGTCCAACTCCAAAATATGACTAAAGTAAGGTTAAGTTTAGGGCGTGTCGTCATTTACAGTGATTTACGTTTTTTTCATACAGCAATAAATACTTTGTTCGCTATTAAATATTTTTGCTATGGGTAAGTTTTAGGAGGATAACGTATGATTAGATATATGGTAACAGCGACTTTAGTTTTAGGTTTAAGTAGTGCCGCAATGACCGGTAATGCAGTAACCACTCAACAAACTAGCACCGTGCCAAGTAATATACCAAGTAAAACCACGCCTATATTTTATGGTACAAATGGAGAGTATCCATTTTCTACAGCAGTGCGTGCTGGCAATACATTGTACATGTCAGGTCAACTTGGCATTAAGGATGGAAAGCTGGTAGAAGGAGGTGTCAAAAAAGAGACCGAGCAAGCGTTGGATAATATTAATCATACTTTACTAACTTATGGTTATCAGAGTTCGGATTTGGTTAAATGTATGGTTATTTTAATTGATATGAATGATTTCGACGAATTTAATACAGCATATCAAGCCAAACTAAATAAACCCTATCCTGTTAGATCCGCTTTTGCAGCCAAAGAGCTGGCTTTCGGGGCTAAGGTGGAAATAGAATGCATGGCTGTAAAGTAATCAATTCTTGATTTAGACAGCTATATGTTGAGTAAAACAGGCGATGAACCTAGCAAGTGGATTGCCTTGTTTGTATATTTGATAACGTAATTGTTAAGAGGTTAATTTAAAAAATAATTTTAAAGACTATCAACTATAAAAACACTATAAATTAGCACTGTAATAATTCTGGTATAGAATTAAGTATATAGTATTGACCGATTGAACAAAGCAGTTAGTACACCCTTCTTATCACTAAATTTATCATAAAGTATTAAGTGTCAATCGTTGTTGCTAATATAAATATAAATGCTATTTAAACCTCTTTAATGTTCTTTATAGATAAGCTGCTGCTTATATCGCCATAGCACAACACCGGCAACAACGAATCTTGACAACAATAACCAGTAGACGCTAAACCAGATAACGGGCATTGCATAGCGAGCGCCGTAAATTTTGTACACCGCCCAAGTAAGCGGGAAGAATATAAGTGCCACTATAATAGCAACTTTGCGAATTTTAGATCCTGCGGTTAATCCAAACATAATCCCATCTAACCAATATGCACCCGCACCAATCAATGGCAGTAGAGCGGCGACGTAGCGATAATCTAGAGCCAATGTATTTACCGCTTGTAAATCTGTCATCAGTCCCAAAAACGACGGCAATACCAATAGCCAAATAAGGCTTAAAGTAACCGCTAACCAAAATATAGTTATTCCTGTATTTTTGACAGCGAGCTTGAAATACTTGCTCCCTTTGTAGGCTACTGCTTGTCCAGATAAACTTTCTGCAGCAACTGCAACACCATCTAAAGCGAACGCTGAGATACTTAATACTTGTAGTAAAATGGCATTGGTCGCCATGACCAAATCTCCCTGCTGTGCAGATAAGCGTGTAATCCATGCAAAGCTTAAAGTCAATAATAGAGTACGAATGAAAATGTCTTTATTGAGGGAAAATAAGTGACGCATTTTATCGAATGCAAATACAGTGGATAAGCGTTGCTGCAAAGAATTTAAACCACTAATAGATAATAATTGCTTATTAATATGGCCAGTCTCTTCTACGCTATTTGGCTGATCTTGCATAAGTTCTTGGGTAGATAATGACGTCGTTCTTTGCATAGTCTTTGACGTAGTATCACCGTTAAACCTAATGGCAGAAAATTGGTGCATTTGGTGGATATGATAACGGGCTAATAAAGTAGCTGTTAAGCAACCAAATGCATAGGCAATTACCGTCCCCAGTGCTACACCTTGAAGACCCATATCTAAAAAGTATACAAATGTCAGGGTTAACACAATATTAATAACTGAAACAAGTACTTGTACCATCATCATTTGTTTGGTTTTACCTTGACCTGCAAACCAGCCGATAAATGCATAGTTCATCATCTCAAAGGCGATGCCAAAATAGCGGACTTCAATATAGGTCTGTGCCGCTAGTCTACTACTGGGTTGGGCACCTAATAAATCAAGCCCAAAGTCTATAAGAATCGGTTTGAATAGCCATAAAATACTTGCAAGGATAATGGCTAATCCTATAGAGCGATAAAGTATATGTTCCAGCTCGGGGGAGAATTTACCGGTTGCTGATTGACGACCTACAGCTTGAGATGACAGACCCGATGATGCATATTGAAGAAAGTTGAAATTCACTAAAATTAATAGCCAGAGCTGTGAGGCTATGCCGAGTCCTGCAAGGCTATATGGTTGCGGAAAATGGCCAACGACAGCCACATCAATTGCCCCTTGTAGAGGCATGGCAAGATTGGCAATTAACACCGGTGTGGCTATTGACAGAATACGATAGTAGCTCAAATCTAATGTTGAGGCTGAGCGAGAGGATGATGGACTCATATGCAAAACTTTTTATTAAGTGCAAATTAAATACTGGTAAAATTTTAGCAAACGATACGTTTATATAGTGATTGAGGAGCTTCATCTAATAATAAAACCATAAAAAGCACCTTCAAGGTGCTTTTTATGGTTTTGGTTATTAAGTAGGTAAAATGTGATTATTCGTTATAAGCTTTCGGATCATTAAAACTGACCACTTCTTCTTCAAATTCTGGTTTTACTTTTACCACGAAGTCATCTCTAGATAATCCCATTGCCAATGGGATAGAGCTTGAGATGTAAGTTGAAGAGTAGGTACCTGCAATCAGGCCAATAAAGAAGGCAACCGAGAACCAATATAGCCCTGCGCCGCCTAAGAATAACATAGCTAAAACGACAACCAATACAGTAGACACGGTCATGATAGTCCTGCGTAGGGTTTCGGTTAATGACAAATCAATAATTTGCCTTGGGGGTGCACCACGCACCCGCCTAAAGTTCTCGCGAATACGGTCATAAACGACGATTGTATCGTTTAACGAATAACCAATTAGCGCTAAAATTGCTGCGAGTACAGTTAAGTCAAATGGAAACTGGAATATTGCAAAGATACCTAAAGTAACAATCGCATCATGAAACAGGGCAACTAAAGCACCAACCGCGAGCTTAAACTGAAAACGGACCCCAACATACAGCATCATCATGACCAGAGCCGTAATAATAGCTATCATCGAACTTAAATATACCTCGCCACCAACCTGACTACCTATGATGTTCACACTACTGATTGTGGCTTCATTATCAGTCAAGTCTAACGCAGTTTTAAGGCTTTCACTTAATCCATCAACATTATCAGACTGGGGGGGGAGGCGAACTAATAGCTGTTTATTGCTGCCAAGATACTGAACAACAGCATCTTCAAACCCAGCGGACTCTAAAGTTTCGGTAATTTGGGTTTGCTCGACAGGTTGTTCGTAGGCAACATCAGCTGAGACACCACCGGTAAAGTCCAGACCCAGATTTAAACCATTGATAAACAGAGCACCCAAACTTATTACAACCATAATGATTGAGAATAAAGCCATTGGTTTTTCAAGCTTCATAAACGGAATGATACGTTTATTACCCACCGCTTTGATGCCACCTTCAGATAAGGCTGCATCGTCCTCAAGATTGTCTATTGGCTCAGCGAGAGTAGTATCATCTTTACGGGCTAACTGAGTGCGAACAGTATTATTGCCTTTGCCATCACGACGAGGTTTACGTCTTCTACGAGGCCTACCCTCGTTACTGGTAGTCATTGAGTCAACAGGTGTCTCGTTTTCAGACGTAGTATCTGTTGTATTTCCATTTAATTTATTATTAGCCATTATTTTCTCCTAGCCAATGCTTAATGATTTAACAGATTTACGTTTGCCATAAACGAGGTGTATTAAGGCTCGGGTTACAATAATTGCGGTAAACAAAGAGCTTAGAATACCAATAGCTAGAGTAATCGCAAAACCTTTGATAGGGCCAGAACCTATTGAAAATAAGATGATCGCTACCAAAAGGGTCGTGATATTGCCATCAAAAATACTACTAAATGCCCGATCGAATCCAGAAACAATTGCCGATTTTGGTCGTGCGCCTTCAGCCAGATCTTCACGAATACGCTCAAATATCAATACGTTAGCATCTACAGCCATACCAATGGTTAATACAATACCTGCTATACCCGGTAAAGTCAGTGCTGAACCAAGGATGGATAGAACAGCCACCATGATGATCAAGTTGAAAGCTAAAGCGATATTCGCAATCACACCAAATAGGCGATAGAAAACTATCATGAATACGAATACTAGTAAGTAGCCTATTTGAGTTGAAAAGAGGCCGTCATCAATATTTTGTTGACCCAAAGATGGACCAATGGTTCTTTCTTCAACAAAATACATGGGAGCAGCAAGGGCACCTGAGCGAAGTAGTAGCGCTAATTCAGCGGCCTCAGCTGGGCTATCTAGACCAGTAATACGAAACGAAGAGCCTAAAACAGCCTGAATATTTGCTTGACTGATGATTTTAGTTTCCGAATAGGGCGTTCGTGTTTCAACGGTTTCTCCCGTTTCAGGATCTTTGGCGTAATCAATCTTCTGCTTGTTTTCAATAAATAACACAGCCATTTGTTTGCCAACTGCGTTTTTGGTGGCATTTTGCATTAATTTACCACCAGCATTATCTAAGGTAATGTTTACCTCAGGAGTACCAGATTCACTGTCGAGACCAGAAGTCGCCCCTTGCACTCTATCGCCCGTCAAAATGGGTTGACGGTTCAGCAGTGAAGGCGGACCATCAAGGCTCATATAGGGAAATGCTTCTGTGCCAGCAGGAGGTATGCCACCTGCATAATTAGCATTGTCATCTGCTACCAAACGAAACTCTAGGTTAGCAGTACGTCCAAGCACACGTTTAGCCTCAGCGGTATCTTGAACCCCAGGTAGCTCGACGACAATACGATTGCTACCTTGCGACTGAACCAGTGCTTCACTGACACCTAGCTCGCTAATACGGTTGCGCAGAGTGGTTAAGTTTTGACCTACCGCATAGTCATTAATCTCATCTAAAGTCGCTTCGTTATAGCTTAGATTAAGTCCCGGCCCTTGGTCGTCCATAATCGCTTGAATATCGAATTGAGGCCCCTGTGTACTTTGCAAAATTCGTTGCGATTTGTCTCTATTGCTAGTATCACTAAAGTGAAGGATTAAGCCTTGATCTGCAGCGCTGACACCTTTCACAGGGACTCGTTCACTGCGTAGAGCACGGCGGACATCACTACTGGCGCTTTTTAAACGCTGTTCGATGGCTTTATCCATGTCAACTTCAAGTACAAAACGGACGCCGCCTCTTAAATCTAATCCAAGCTTGAGTGGCTTAGCGCCAATACTACGTAGCCATTCTGGCGTAGTTTGAGCTAAGTTGAGTGCTACCACATAATCATTGCCCAGCTGTTGGCGCAATACCCCCTGCGCCTTAAGTTGGTCTTCTGTGTTATTTAGACGTAGTAGGGCACTATTATCTTGAAAAGTAGGATTATGATTTGCAATTCCAGACTCATCCAAGAGTTGCTGAGATTTTTGTAGCAAAGCTTCGTCAAGCTGTGTGCCTGCAGATGCACTGGTAACCTGAACAGCTGGTTCATCTGGATAAAGGTTTGGCAGCGCATACAGGCCTGAAATGAAAAGGACGAATATAATTAAAAAATATTTCCAAGCAGGGTAATGCATAGTCGCTTCTTCACTTAAAGGAAGGTAAGGTGTAGAGTTTAAATACTATCCAATTATTTGACTGTAATATGTCAATAAAACTAACTAAATAACATGGTAAATACTTTACAGGCAATACGACAGAATAGTCTGGATATAAAATAAAACAGTATGGGACAAAAAGCCTAGGTTATATTAAATAATATATTAAACGCTTAAGGCTATTTATTTAAAGTTTGCAATCAACAGCTATTTTAAGCCATCAATAGTTCCTTTGGGTAATACTGAAATTACGGAAGCGCGTTGTACCATAACGTTTGTTTTATCATTTAAAGCCACAACAGCATAATCGCCATCGATAGATTGAATTTGACCCATTAAGCCGCCTGCAAAAATGACTTCACTACCAACAGTCAATGAATTAACCATGTTGCGATGCTCTTTGGCTCGTTTAGACTGAGGTCTAATAACTAAAAAATAAAAAATTGCAAAAATGACCAATGGAAATAACCACTGTAACATCATTGACGGTGCTGCTCCGGTTTCAGGGGCTGCGTGTGCTGCTTGAATAAATAAGCTCATAATAATTCCTTAAATTAAAAAAGTTAATTGCTATAAAAATCTATTGATGCGATAAAACCACTATCACTTAATCTGACTAAGTTACTATAAATACTAAATCACTATAAACACTAAGTTACTATGCTATAAAGACAATAAGTTACTTGAAGTCTATTCTGATAGCCTATACAGGGTACTTCACTGATATATGGGGGCAGATAATATAAAATAACCCGCATGGTATCAAAAAAAAGCCTGCTTGATAACTATTACTTACATTGTAGAGTGGTTTTTCACAAGTAGAACCATTTTTAAAGATTTAAACTAATGCTCTAAATTGCAATCTCATTAAACAGCGAGCTCTATATTCGTCTCATACCCTTAATTTTTATAACGCACGTACACGCCTATATTGGTTATATTCTGATCAAGCTTGTAATGTACTTTTCCAAATTATCGACTTACAGGAGGGGTAAACCAGCTCAGTATTTTTAAATAATTTTAACTCACTGACAACGGCTTAATAATGTCTGTCATGTACTGTTGCTAATAGCGCGTGGCATACTTATCTAAAATAAGGCTAAAATAAGCGATATTGTTTGCCATAGAGAGTGTGTGTAAGTATTTATGTACAGTCTTATATTGTGTCTAAAATTAGGAAGTAGTGACTCATTATATAAAATGAGTACTAGCAGTAATTACTAATAAAAAGTTATAATTGGCATTAATATAATAATTTTTAAACTTGATATAATCTTTTGTATACCAGAGGCAACTATGCGTTTTATTTTAATTATCTTACTATTTTTAATATTTGGTTATTCTTTGGGCTTAGTGTTGGTAAACGGCAGCGAAGTTGCGGTTAACTTACTATTTACTCAATCTCCAGCTATGAATTTGGGATTACTACTGATTCTTTGTATCTTCCTTGGTGTGCTGATTGGCATGCTACTTGCTTTACTGTTATTCAAAGTATTACAAAACAAATGGGAGATTGGCCGTTTGAATAAAGAGAACAAACGGTTACAAGAACAGCTTAAGCAAGCAAATATTACCATTGATCGTCAAGCCAATGTACAATCATTAGAGCAAGTTGCAGGTAATACGACTCCTACGGATAATTCCATTCGTTCGAATGAGTCAACGGTCATCCGATAATAGAGGGTTAATCAGCTTAGTACAATACTACAAATAGTGTTGTACTTTGTGATTTATCAAAATAACCTAATAGTATTAAAACGACCTGATTGAGGTCGTTTTTTTTAATCATTTTTGTCGTTTAATGTAGCTTTTAATTTGTGGATCTCAGAATATCTTTAGGGTAAAACACATAAAGCAAATGTAAAACAAAGTTAAATATAAAGTTAGCTTTAAAATTGATTAATTTAGTGCTTTTTATGTGCATCCTAGTTATTCTTTAGAAGATAGTTATTAAAAGTTAGATAGTTATTAAAAGTTAGATAGTTATTAAAAGTTAGATAGTTATTAAAAGTTAGATAGTTATTAAAAGTTAGATAGTTATTAAAAGTATAGCTCGACTTATTCATGCTGGGAGATACCGTGACGCAATCAAATCAATTGACAAGTTTACAAGGTAATGAGACTAAGACTCTATACTCGCCTATTATAGTAGCGATAGATAAAACATCATTAATTGAGGCTTTGCAAGTTGCCGAATTATTGGATCCTAAAAAATGTAGCGTTAAGGTAGGGAAAGAGCTGTTTACGCGATGCGGGCCAACAGTAGTGCATGAGCTTCATAAGATGGGGTTTAAGGTATTCTTAGACCTTAAGTTTCATGACATACCTAATACAACAGCTCAAGCAGTTCTTGCGGCTGCTGATTTGGGGGTATGGATGGTTAATGTACATGCTTCTAGTGGTTTAAAGGCCATGCAAGAGTCTAAAAAGCGTTTGATAAATGCAGGTCATGATACTTTATTAATCGGAGTCACGGTATTAACCTCTAGTTCACAGCAGGATCTTGAGCAAATAGGCATCCATCGAACAGTTGATGAACAAGTTCGTCGGTTGGCTTTATTGACAAAAGAATCTGGACTTGATGGCGTGGTGTGTTCTGCACAAGAATCGGCAATGTTAAAAAGTATTTGCGGCAGTGCTTTTAAACTAATAACGCCCGGAATTCGCACTATAGAAGACTCCGCAGATGATCAAAAACGTATTTGTACGCCTCAACAAGCCATGCAAAATGGTTCAGACTATTTAGTAATAGGCCGTTCAATTACTCAGGCGGCCAACCCGTCTGACAAGCTGTCGTCAATTTTAGAGGGTATAAGTCAATTAAACATTAAAAGTGTCTCTGAGCGTCAACTATAAAAATCAGTTGCAATTGGCTGTTGATGAATCAAATAGACATAACCTATAAATTAAATTTTAAAAAAAGAAAGTCTTATGAAGTTACAAGTACTAAGCGACCTTCACATAGATAGTTACTCTAGACGAGATATGCCAAAGGGCCGCATTCCTAAAACTGATGCAGATATCATTTTAGTAGCTGGGGATACTGCAAATAGTGATTCAGGGATGGGTTGGCTACAAGATCAGGCTAAACTTAATGACAAGCCTATTATAACGATAGCAGGCAATCACGAATACTTTTCTGAGGATGTCTTTTCATTTGATAGTCAGTTATTAAATTGGGATAACTATGATGACCATTCACATAAAGGTTTGAAAGTACTGCAATGTACCAGTTATGATATTGATAATATTCGTATATTGGGTTGTACACTATGGACAGATTATCAGTATCAAGCCTCTGAGGAGACATTCGATTCAGTCATGTCTTTTATGCGTGATTATAAACAGATTTATGCAGGTGATGGGTTATTTTCGCCCGCCATATCGGTTCAAATACACGCTGAGCACAGAGCTTGGCTCAAACAGGCACTTATAAAGTCAAAGTCTGATAATAAAAAAGTAGTGGTAATGACTCATCATAGTGTTAGTCCCAAATCGGTATCAGAAAAGTATGCAGGATTCCCTAGCAATGCTGCCTTTGTTACTGATTTATCAAGCTGGATGCAGGAGCCTTGGGCGCCAGCACTCTGGGTGCACGGACATACTCATGAAGCATTTGATTATCGTATTGGATACACTAGAGTCGTCGCAAATCCACGGGCTTATCCAGGAGAAGTTAGCTCAACTGAATTGAAATTCGACTGGTCAAAAGTAGTGGAAATTTAAATAGCGGAGTTTAGATCTGCTAATTTTAATGCGTGACTATCAAAGTGACACTATAAAGATGTCACTCTACAATCTTAGGTGTGAACTTTAAATGCAAAATCTACACACAAAGTCTAATGTTAGATACTTTTATGGGTAAAAACGGTAAAATAAATATACATGCTCAACTAATATAGAGGCTCAACTAGTAAAGATTGATAATGATAAATAATCCTACACTACCAGCCCCAGCTCATTTGCCAGAAAGCATGATTAGCTCAGTTAAGCAGCTACCTTTCCAAAATGAGCGCTTGATTTTATTTACCAGACACTCTTTACGAGAGCGTTCTAATGGTGAAGGGTTTGCTAGTGCAAATTTACCGCTGACATCAAAAGGGAGGGTTCTGGCAAAATCTTGGGGTCGATGGTTAGACGAACATTTATCCTATTCAATGGATGCGCATAGTATCGCTAGCCCGATTGGTCGCTGTGTGGATACTGCTAAGCTAATGCAGGAAGGTGCTGGGGTTCAGAAGCCTATCATCCATCAGTCACTATTGGTTGAGCCAGGTAGTTTAGTAGTAGATGCTAAGGTAGCAGGCGCTAGATTTAAAGAGATTGGTGCGCTTAACTTTATAAATGCATTTTTGCAAAATTCTTTAGAAAGCACTAAGCCAGCCAATAAGGGTGCGCTTGATTTATTGTATTTACTGTATGAAAATCAACCCGAGCCTGGGCATTTATCATTGGCTGTGAGCCATGATACGCTTTTGTCCGCATTTTTAGGGGTAATGATGCAAAGTAATGCCATTACTTGGGAAGATTGGCCGAAAATGATGGAAGGTATATTCATATGGTTTGATGAAAAACCTTTCCACGAATCCACAGCTAATTTGATTTGGCGGGGTAAAAGTTTTTCGGTGTCTGCACAGAGTTTATTTACCGTTTAGGCTGCTGGCCGATAAGTTTTATAAATTATTTAGTAAAACTTAAACATGTTATGTTTATCTGTAAAATTATATAAATGCGTATCCTTAAAGCCTAGCCTCACTACTTCACCATATTTTCACGCTTTTGTATTTAATACTATATGCTTTTATAGCCACGGGCTATCTTAAATGGTTTGTTTTTTCCTACTCATGACACACATCGTAAAAAAGCCCCTAAACCTTGGTAAGGTGTAGGGGCTTTAAACTAAGTCTAGTAGCTTTTAGACTAAGTCGTTTTAATAAAATAACATTTAATTTTTAGAGTATTAAGTTACGCTTTAATCGCTTTAATCGCAGCATTATAACGGCTCTTATGACGAGCTGCCTTATTCTTATGAATAACACCCTTATCAGCCATACGGTCAATAACTGGTACAGCCTTGTTGTAAGCTTCAGTCGCAGCTTCAAAATCTTTAGCAACAATAGCAGCATCTACTTTTTTAAGATAAGTGCGAATCATTGAACGTTGTGATGCTTTATGTTGACGACGTACGTTATTTTGACGAACGCGTTTACGAGCTTGTGCAGTGTTAGCCACGGATGTCTCCTTGATAAAGTTAAATTACTAAATTGGGCTCAGTAAAATTATACTGAAAAATATAAAGTCAATAGTGTATGTGACCTGACCTATAGATGAAAATTATAAGTAAAAATAAAATAAAGCTTATAACTCATCACTTTTAAATATAGACGGTATAAGCCAAATATATTTTTGCCATTATGGATCTGAGACTATCCAGCCGGCAAGCATGATAAAATGGCAATAATAATACATAATAAATAAGCAGCCAGTTAGTCATTATGCTTAACTTAATAACATGGTTTTGTCAGTGATTCAGTTAAACTTATTACGCCAACATATAATTCACGCATAATTATGGAATATTTTTTATGCGTAATTAAAGCCGAGTATCATAGCAAATCGATTGATAAAATTCAATCAATTTGCGTAATGTTAAAATTTAATCTTTGTTTATTTGACTATCGGTAGCTTTTACTACGATTGTTTTAGCTAATTTGTCATGTAGGCTACGGCGTTTTTTGTTGACAATTAACATAAATACATCCGCCATCAAAATGAACTGACCAAGGTAAGGTATATTGTAAGCCAGATTAGTTAGTATTGTGCGCAGCAATACAATATTAGTGACTGTCGGAAGCTTTTCAGTCTCAACGTCTAAAATACGTACGCCTGTTACCAGTTTACCAATACTTTGCCCACGTTTGATTAACATGAAAATTTGCACGAAAAATAACAATAGCAAAAAGATTGCAGTCATGGCAGTTAGATACTGAGGAACTGTTTCTATCAGTGAAGAAAGTAGAGCGGGGTCTTTCGCAGCTTCTTGTACTTTATCGAAATCAAATGCAAGTCCTGATAACAATGGTACCAAACAAAGAATCGCAAGTATTTGGTCGATTAGAACAGCCAGAATTCTACTGCTAATGCTTGCCAATTCATTCACAGTGGTCTTTAAACCATCAGGTCGTACTCTTGTAACATGTGAAGGTTCATTCTGCTTTTTGAAGGGTGAGAGATTTGTTTTAAAGGGTGCTTTCGCTTTATCTGGTTCATTATTACCATATAACTCAGCAACGGATACCCTTGTAGATGAAGTAGCAGAAGCAGTAGGGTTATAATGGTAGGTCTCATTGGTTAAAGAGCCTACCCGTTGCCACTGTTCCATACCTTCGTGCCACATCAAGTCATTGAGTTCAACTTGCTGTGTTGCAAGCATTTTATTAAGTTGATCAAGAGTATAAGGTCCCGCTTGAACCTGATTTCTTGCAAGATAAATCTGCATCGCAATGTAACCTTTTTTTAAATAGCAAGTTTTTAAATAACGAGTGTTAAAATAACAAATTTTTAAATAGTAAATAACCACTTAATAGTTTAACAGATATGGTTATGTACTAGGAACTGTTTCAATTCAATGAGAGATCATGATTGGGCTTATTTATAAGTATATAAACGATTAACAATAACTAATAGACAACTGGACATGACATCGTCCTATACTAAATTAAATAATACTGAGATGTCTTTTATTTATTTTAGATAATGGTTGATATTAGAATCGAGTCAACGCAAAAAGACCACAATGATCATATGTTTGATTATTGTGGCCATAGACTAAGTTTTGTAGTGCTTCTTAGTCAAAGTAATCGTTAAATTAGACTTAAATTAGTTGGCATTATCGTCATTTGCCAAGAACATCCAAGTATCGAGTACTGAGTCTGGGTTTAAAGACACGCTATCGATGCCTTGTTCCATTAACCAGTAAGCTAAATCTGGATGATCAGATGGGCCCTGACCACATATTCCAACATATTTACCTTGATCGCGACATGCCTTAATAGCCATTGATAATAACTTCTTGACCGCAGGATCACGCTCATCGAATAAATGCGACACGATACCAGAATCACGATCTAAACCAAGGGTTAACTGAGTTAAATCATTTGAACCGATTGAGAAGCCGTCGAAATACTGAAGGAACTCATCAGCTAATAGAGCATTAGTAGGTAGCTCACACATCATAATCAGCTCTAGACCGTTCTCACCACGCTTTAACCCGTTACTTTCTAAAATCTCAACAACTTCTTTGGCTTCGCCAGTGGTACGTACAAATGGAATCATGATTTTTACGTTTGTAAGGCCCATATCATCACGTACACGCTTTAATGCTTTACACTCTAAATCAAAACAATCTCGGAAGTTCTCTGATACATAACGGCTCGCACCACGGAAACCAAGCATTGGGTTTTCTTCTGAGGGTTCGTATAACTTACCCCCAATTAAATTGGCGTATTCATTAGACTTAAAGTCTGACATACGCACAATAACGGGGGAGTTTCTAAAGGCAACGGCAAGAGTTGAGATACCTTCTACTAATTTATCAACATAAAAATCAACAGGTGATGCATACCCTTCAATACGGTCTTTAATTGCTTGCGACACTTCACGTGGAAGCGTATTCATGTTAAGCAAGGCTTTGGGGTGAACACCAATCATGCGGTTAATAATGAACTCTAGGCGGGCAAGACCAACCCCTGCATTAGGAATCTGGGTAAATGAGAAGGCGCGATCTGGATTACCAACATTCATCATAATTTTGAACGGAATTTCAGGCATTTGATCAATAGAGTTGCTCTGAATTTCAAAATCTAATAAACCATCGTAAATGAAACCTGTATCGCCTTCAGCGCAAGATGCAGTCACTTCTTGCCCATCTGTTAAAAGCTCCGTTGCATTGCCACAGCCAACAATGGCAGGGACACCTAATTCACGTGCAATAATAGCAGCATGACAAGTACGACCCCCGCGATTCGTGATGATGGCAGCGGCTCGTTTCATAACAGGTTCCCAATCGGGATCAGTCATGTCGGATACCAGCACATCACCAACTTGAACTTTTTCCATTTCATGAATGCTATTGACGATACGCACTTTACCAGAGCCAATACGCTGACCGATAGAACGACCTTCACATAATATTTTTGCATTTTGGCTTTGGATCAGATAGCGCTCCATCACATTACGATCTTGGCGACTCTTAACTGTTTCAGGACGCGCCTGAACAATAAATATTTCGCCAGTATCGCCATCTTTAGCCCATTCAATATCCATCGGCTGACCATAATGCTTCTCAATGGTTAAGGCTTGCTGAGAAAGTTCTGTTAACTCTTCTGTAGTCAGGGCAAATTGAGCGCGCTCTTCTTTATTAACGTCAACAATTTTAACGGAGCGAGTGGTGCTACCTTCTTCGCCATAAATCATTTTCTGATGTTTACTGCCCAAATTGCGGCGAATAACAGCAGGTCTATTCTCTGCAAGTAAAGCTTTTGATAAATAAAATTCATCGGGGTTAACGGCACCCTGTACAACCATTTCACCTAAACCGTAACTGGCAGTAATAAATACAACTTCGTCGAAGCCACTTTCTGTGTCAAGTGTAAACATAACCCCAGAGGCGCCAGTTTCTGAACGTACCATACGCTGAATACCCGCTGAAAGAGCAACACCAGCATGTTCAAAACCTTGATGCACACGATAAGAAATAGCACGATCATTGTATAAAGAAGAGAATACTTCTTTAATGGCAATCAGTACGTTATCAATACCACGGATATTTAGGTAAGTTTCCTGCTGTCCAGCAAAAGAAGCATCTGGTAAATCTTCAGCGGTAGCGGATGAACGAACTGCTACGGCAATATCTTCCCCGCCGCTCATGACTTCGAATGCATCACGAATCTCCGCTTCAAGAGAAGGCGGTAATTCTTGTTCAATAATCCAACCACGAATTTTCTTACCTACTTCAGCAAGCTTATGTACGTCATTTACATCTAAGCTTTTAAGTTCATCATTGATCTTATCTAATAGGCCAGTCTCATTAAGAAAGTTATTAAATGCAGCTGCAGTAGTTGCAAAACCACCAGGAACACTAACCCCCATGTCAGATAAGTGGCTAATCATTTCGCCTAATGAGGCGTTTTTACCACCAACGATTTCAACATCGTCTTTGCCTAACTTGTCAAGGGTAATAACTTGAGGTGCTGTCATGAAAACTCCGGGAAATAAGGTTATTTTTCAAAATTATAACGTTAAATAGGTATTTTGTGTACCGTATGGTGGGTATTTATTTTATAAATGCCATAAAACAGCAATATGATAGACAAATATAGCCTATATAGTGTTGTTCTATGCCCGTTAATGCGAGGTAAACTATAACATTTAAATTCGATATGCGTCTATTCATTAAAAGCGTTAAAAGCGACCTTCCGTCAGAAAGTGTTTCGCAATAAATTACTTTAATAATTAATTTATATAATGAGCTAAAGGGCATGTATAAAGTAGGATCAAAAAATAGGATTAAATAACACACCGTCAGTTAGATGACGTTATATATTAAAAGACGCCAGTATGTATCTAAAATTTTAACCATTATTCTAATACAATTGTCTGTTAATATTAAAAATAAGTTTTAAATTGAGTCTAAAGTTTATTTAACTCAAGTTGATAGCGATTGAGTTTGCAATTATTAAGGGTAGCGCCATTTATTTTACTGGCAGTTATACTTTACTGGGTGTTATATAAGGGTAATCTGGTTGATTTAATGTTAATAACAATACTTGCTACTTAAAATTGGATAAATATGCCTTTATTTAATAGATCTACACATTCAATCATAAGATGTTAATAGAAAAGTTTATAAGGAAGGGTATGGAAAGTTTAATTCAGACATCAGCATTAAAGCCGACGATACAAAATCGTAGTGCAATGGCGATAGATAAACCTGAGGTAATTCGCGTTGCTTTTTTTATATCAGATGGTACGGCCATTACTGCCGAGACGCTTGGAAGATCGATACTGAGTCAGTTTGCTAGTGTGCCATTTGAAACTCGTGTCATTCCGTATGTAGACTCAGTGAAGGGGGCACAAGAGGCGGTAATACAAATTAATAAAGCCTATCAGGAAACAGGAATATTACCTCTCGTGTTTGATACGATTGTTGATAGTGAGATTCGTGAAATTATAAATTCAGCTCAAGCCTGTAATCTAGATATGTATGAAGGTTTAATTGGTCGTATTACAGATGAAATAGGTGTGGAACCTGATGCCCATTCTGGACATGCGCATGATGATGTCGATTCTGAAACTTACAAATCAAGGATTGATGCCGTTCACTTTGCTTTGGATAATGATGATGGTGCCCGTACTCGTCATTATGATATGGCGGATATAATTTTAATTGGGGTTTCTCGTTCAGGTAAAACCCCAACATCGTTATATCTAGCTTTACAGTTTGGTATCAGAGCAGCCAACTATCCCCTAACTGAAGATGACTTATATGATAATAAATTACCAAAGGCACTTCAGCCTTATCGGAATAAGTTATTTGGTTTAATAATTGATACTGATCGTTTGGTGAAAATTAGACAAGAGAGAAGGGCAGGCAGTCGTTACTCTAGCTATAGACAATGTGAAGAAGAGCAGCGAGCGATTCAAGCTATTTATATGACTCAGGGTATACCAAGCTTAAACGTATCCGAAATGTCTGTGGAGGAGATTGCGACTCGAATATTGCAAATAACGGGTCTTAAACGCCGTATAGGCTAGTTAGATTATGAAGTAAAAAATATGAGATAAGACGACTAAAGAAGTAGGTAGTTGATTAGAAAATAACCGAAATGTAGTGGTGTATTTGCGGAATAGTCTCAGACACAAGTCTATAAACTATTTGAGCCTGACCTAGGGTGTTAAAGTTGATATAATAAACGGTGTTTATACATATCGATAAAAATTAATCATTATTAGGTAGTTAGTAATGCGAAAAGTTTCATTTGTACTAAGTAAGCTAAGCCTCTCCAACTTACCTGCAAGTATTGCTATTGCAGCAATTTTTTTATTAGCAGGTTGTCAGACGGGCCCGTTTGCCAAGCAACCTGTTCCTGAGCCACGCTATATCCCTCAGTTGAGCTTAGGTGAGGCGCAGCAATTGACAGTATTGCCGACCAAAGAACCTTGTAATAGTGCACTGCCGATGCTTTGTATGATTGCAAAAAACCAGTCAGGAGAGCTATTTCAAATTCCATACAACTGGATTGAAGGGTTTAGTCATACTAATGGCGTAGAGTACGTCATTAATGTTAAACCTAAAATTGATGATAATAAACAGCAAATGACCGGCAAATGGACACTGCAAAATGTAGTAAGCCAGAAAGCAGTGATAAATTAATCTCTTCTTGGTCTCAAACTAGCAGTCCTACTCCTGCAAACGATGCGTTATCATCTCTCATCTTTAAATGTTACCTAACTACTGTATTAAGAGGATACTATGTCTAAAAAAAATAAAGAAAATGACATAAAAGACACAACAGATAATGGCTCTGGATCTGAGCAAATTGAGACGGAAAACGAGCATTCTATTGAGCATGAGCAGGAACAAATCACTTATAGATCAAAAAAATCAAAGCTTGTTGGAGGTTTGGATATTGCTGATGAGGTATATCATCCCAATTTGATCAGCCCCCTTGATGATAATAGAATTAGAGTTGAATCCGACTTGACTAAAGATTCAGGTCGTATAAAAAAAGACGATCATAACTATGAATACGATGCTGTTGTTTTAGGTGCTGGACCAGCAGGTGAAGCGGCTGCAATGAAACTGGCAAAAAGCGGTAAAAAAGTAGCTGTTATTGATCCACGAGATCAGGTAGGTGGTAATTGTACTCATGTCGGGACAATACCAAGTAAAGCGCTACGTCAATCTGTATTTAATTTAATCAGTTATCGCCGAGACCCGATGTTTTTTAAAGGGTCAGACTACACTCAAGTACCATTAACTAAAATATTGGCAAAAGCTCGTAAAGTGGTTCGCAGTCAAGTCGATACGCATACGCGATTTTATGAGCGGAATCGTGTTGAAGTAATCCATGGTTGGGGTAGCTTCAAAGATAAGCACACTTTAAATATTGAGCTTACTGATGGCACTGGCATCGAAACGATTACTTTTAATAAAGCTATTATTACCGTCGGCAGTCGTCCATACCGTCCAGACTTGTTAGATTTTAATCATCCGCGTGTATTTGATTCTGACAAAATATTGCAGATGGATTATGTGGTTAATAAAATTATAATTTACGGTGCGGGTGTGATAGGTTGTGAATACGCATCCATATTTACGGGGCTGGGGTATAAAGTTGATTTAATTAACAATCATGCAGAGCTATTAAGTTATTTAGATAACGAAATTAGTGATGCGTTATCGCACGATTTTAGACAATTTGGTGTACTGATACGTAATAACGAAGAAATTGAAAAATTAGAAACCTTTGATGATTGCGTTATATTGCATTTAAAAAGTGGCAAAAAAATAAAGTCGGATGCCATTTTATGGTCGAATGGTCGTTCCGGAAATACCGAAAGCTTAGGTCTTGAAAATGTAGGATTAGAGGCCAATAAGCGTGGTCAATTAAAAGTGGATGACACTTATTGTACTGATGTAGACAATATTTATGCCGCTGGAGATGTTATCGGCTGGCCATCACTTGCATCTGCTGCATATGACCAAGGTCGTTGCGCTGCTGCTTTTATGATTGGAGACGAAGATGCAGAACCTGTATCAAGTGTACCAACAGGCATATACACCATTCCTGAAATCTCAAGTATTGGTAAAACAGAACAAGAGCTGACGAATGCAGGCGTGCCTTATGAGGTAGGTCAAGCGTTTTTTAGACATCTTGCTCGTGCTCAAATTATTGGCGAGCTTTCAGGTGTCTTAAAGATCTTATTCCACCGCGAAACTTTAGAAATTTTAGGTATTCACTGTTATGGTAACCACGCTTCGGAAATTATCCATATCGGTCAAGCAGTGATGAAATGTGGCAATTCGTTAGAATATTTTGTCAATACAACTTTTAACTACCCAACAATGGCGGAAGCCTACCGTGTTGCCGCATTAAATGGTTTAAATAGGGTGTTTTAAAATTTTGTAAGTACATAACGATTGATGAAAGTACATAAATATAACCATAACCATTAAAGACTGCAATTTTGCAGTCTTTTTTTTATTCCTTTTCTGGCAGCCATAACATTATCTTCATTACTGCATACATAAAAATTATTAGGTTTTCATCAAAGCTTAATAGATAGAGAGAATAATAACAAATCGTAAGAATAAAAACCAAACACCAGCTATCTAAACAATTAAATATAATAATAAATGGGGTATAAATTATGCAAGACGGATCTGAAACGAGTAATCTGATTGAAGTTGGCAATAAAAAAGTCAACTTTGCATTTGCCTTATTATTAGTAGTAACGACACTCTACTTCATATGGTGGGGTTTGGACTATACTAACCATTTTCCAATCATCTTTATTACAGCCACCATATTTGGTGTGTTTATGGCATTCAACATCGGTGGTAATGATGTTGCTAACTCATTTGGTACTTCAGTGGGTGCTGGAACGTTAACAATTCCGCAAGCACTTGGTGTGGCAGCGGTATTTGAAGTTAGCGGTGCCGTTATTGCTGGTGGAGAAGTGACAGATACAATTCGTAAAGGGATTGTAGATCTTAATGGTCTAACTATCGAACCAATGCAGTTCGTTTTTCTAATGATGTCAGCTTTGTTAGCGGCCGCTATTTGGTTGTTAATTGCTACTAAAAAGGGTTGGCCAGTTTCAACGACCCATGCCATTATCGGTGGTTTAGTGGGTTCATCCATGGTTCTCGGATTTACTCTGGCAGGGTTAGATGGATCAGTACAAACCGTAAAATGGGATAAAATTGGATTAATTGCAGTCTCATGGGTATTGTCCCCTTTACTCGGTGGTGCGGCTTCTTACGCTCTATTTTATCAAATTAAAAAGTATATTCTTAGTTATAACGACTCTGCAGCTGAAGTGTTACAACGCTTACATCAAAAGAAGCAGTTAGTTAAACTGCAAGACAAAACAGCTTTCGAAAAATTAAATGAAATGCAAAAGCTGGCTTATACAAGCTCTCTTGCAAGAGATGCTCAAGCCTATCAAGAAGAGGATATTAATGAAGAGGATTTAGAATCTGATTACTATAAAAAGATATATCAGTTAGAGCGTGCACGTTATGAAGTCGATGCGTTTAAAGCTTTACAGACTTGGGTGCCATTAGTAGCTGCATTCGGTGGGGCTATCATTAGCTCAATGTTATTGTTTAAGGGTCTTAAAAACCTACATTTAGGTTTAACTACCTTACATAACTTCCTAATAATGGGTATGGTGGCCGCCATTATTTGGATGGCTGTATTTATTTATGCCAAATCACTTGAAAATAATAATAAAAACCTACCTAAAGCGACTTTTATTCTATTTAGTTGGATGCAGGTATTTACGGCAGCTGGATTTGCCTTTAGCCATGGTTCAAACGATATTGCTAATGCCATTGGTCCGTTTGCAGCAATTCTAGATGTACTAAAAACTGGCGCTATGAATCAACAAGCCGCTGTGCCTACATTGGCGATGGTTACATTTGGTGTGGCATTAATTGTTGGCCTCTGGTTTATTGGTAAAGAGGTTATACAAACGGTCGGTACGAACCTAACTAAAATGCATCCTGCCTCAGGTTTTTCGGCAGAACTGTCTGCCGCAGCGGTCGTAATGGGAGCATCTTTACTTGGTTTACCCGTTTCAAGTACGCATATTCTAGTAGGTGCTGTATTGGGGATTGGACTGGTAAATCATAATGCTAACTGGGCTTTAATGCGTCCTATCGCTATGGCTTGGGTGCTTACGCTCCCTGTAGCCGCGATTTTAGCAAGTGTCTCGTTTTTGTTGCTCAATATGTTCTTTTAAATTAAAGGATGGTAACAGTATTGTTGAGCAGCCAGAGGTTCCAAATTTAAATTTTGAATATAGCTACACGCTTGCAAGTTATTCGCAGTTAGTGTTGAATAACCTGCAAGCTTTTAATTTTTTGAAAGTATAGTCAGCGAACTACTAAACGGTTACAGTGTTAACCTCGTTAAGCCTACTCCAGTAGTACTTGCACTCGGTTGCCTTGTAACCATTTTAGACTTCTTTGACTATAGATAAAAATCAACTGTAGTGACTAAAACTAATTTAAAAAGGAACTCACCATGTCTATGATTTATGATGATGACAATATTTTCGCAAAAATTTTATCCGGTGCTATCCCAAATCACACTGTGTACGAAGACGATAAAACGTTAGCATTTATGGATATCATGCCTCAAGCAAAAGGTCATGTATTGATTATACCTAAACAAAAAGCGGTTGATTTAAGCCAGCTTGAACCTGAATATGCGCAAGCGGTAATGATGACTGCAAAAAAAGTGATGGCTGCACAGCGAAAGGTGTTTAATCGTGAAGGTATTGTACAAATGCAATTAAATGGCGCAGAGGCTGGCCAAACTGTGTTTCACTATCATGTGCATCTTATTCCTACGAGTCTACACAGTCTTGGTAAGCATGGCAGTGAGCAAGCTGACATGCAGGAGCTTGCAGACATGGCAGCCTCGCTGAAAGCAGCGATTTCTAACTAATTAGCTTATCATTTATAATGAGCCAATCAATAATGAGAGAATCCATTATAAGGGGCTTTTGAAATGATAACCTATTACTTTGATCTGTTATTTTGCGCCTATTTAACCTATTAAATAGGATTTAGGCAGATAGCATTTTAATTATTTAGCAAATCCCTTTACAATGTGGCTTGTTATCAGCAACAAGCCATTTTTTATGTCTCATAATTTATCAGCAGCTCATATCGACCTCCATCCGCTATTGCAGCCTTTATATATTGGCGGGTTAAAAATCAGCAATGGTCTGATGGTCGCGCCAATGGCGGGCGTTACCGATAATCCTTTTAGGCGTTTATGCAAATCGTTTGGTGCAGGTCATGCCGTTAGTGAAATGATGACGGCAGATGCGACATTATATGCGAATAAGAAATCTTTGTTTCGGGCTAACTTTGAGGGCGAAATTGCGCCCATATCCGCTCAGATAGCAGGTGCTGATGTGGATAAGCTGGCAGAAGCTGCACGCTATCAAGTTAATAATGGCGCTCAAATCATCGATATAAATATGGGCTGCCCTGCCAAAAAGGTATGCCGTAAGCTGGCAGGTTCTGCGTTATTAAAAGATGAATCGTTAGTCGCCCGTTTATTGGATGCCACTGTGGCAGCGGTTGAGGTACCTGTTACCTTAAAAACAAGGCTTGGCTATGAGAATGGACAAGAAAATATCCTACGTATTGCTAAGCGAGCTGAAGAAGCAGGTATTGCCGCCATTGCGATTCATGGTCGTACTCGTGAAGATAAATATGGTGGCCAAGCCCGTTATGAATTAATACGCCAAGTCAAAGAAAGTGTACGTATCCCGGTTATTGCCAATGGTGATATCGATAGTGCCCAAAAAGCGATTGAGGTTTTTAATCAAACAGGGTGTGATGCTATTATGATTGGCCGTGCTGCACAAGGCCAACCTTGGATATTCAGAGATATCGCACATTATTTAGAGACAGGCGAAACACTACCGGCGCCAACCACCGCACAGCTCAAAGATATTGTGTTAACCCACCTTGAAGCGTTATATGCTTTTTATGGTGAGTATTCTGGTTGCCGAATTGCCCGTAAGCACATCGCTTGGTATACCTCAGGCATTCGTCATTCAAATGAGTTTCGACAAGCCATGTATGGTGAAGAGAGTACGGCAGGTCAATATAAAGTAGTGGATGCTTTTTTTACGCATCACATTATGGATAATGGGTAAAATCTTTTAAAGTTAAAAGCAATAGCAATAGCTTAAAAGTTCATAGTCAATCCAAATTTGCTAAAACCTCTTTAAATAACGCCCTATCACACTAGAGTCTGCATCTATGCCTAATGATTCGTCAAAATTATCTCCTGTTATTTGCGTTAATGATCTTTCTATATCAAGTGAGGATCAGACGCTTGTGGATGGATTATCTTACGAGATTGAGCAGGGCCAGACATTAGCTATTGTTGGCGAATCTGGATCGGGGAAATCAATTTCTAGTCTGGCTGTATTAGGTCTACTACCCAGTGGATTAAAAGTTACAGGGAAGGTGGTTTTAGCCGAAATAGGTCAGCTATCTATTGACCAGATGTTTGATGAATCCAGTCAGCAGCGTAATAAACGTGAAAAGCAATTAAGGCAGATACGGGGTTCTCGTATCGCGATGGTATTTCAGGAGCCAATGACAGCCTTGAACCCATTGCATACCGTTGGTAATCAAATTGCTGAGAGCCTACGTTTAACAGGGGTTGCAAAAAAGCAGATCAAGTCTAAAATTATCGACTTATTAAATGATGTCAATATCAAAAATCCTGAAACTAAGCTCGCAAGATACCCTCATGAACTATCGGGTGGTCAGCGTCAACGGGTTATGATCGCTATGGCACTGGCACAAAACCCTGATGTGTTGATTGCAGATGAGCCAACCACCGCACTTGATGTGACCTTGCAACACGAGATATTGGAACTGCTAAACGATCTGAAGCGTCAGCACGGCATGGCGATGCTGTTAATCAGCCACGATTTAAACTTAGTGCGCCGCTATAGCGATCACATTATCGTCATGAAGCAGGGCATAGTGGTCGAAAAAGGCGAAAGTGAGGCTATTTTTGCAAATCCTAGTGATGATTATACGAAGTCACTGATATCACAGAACTTCGGGCAGCCGCTCGACTGTCACAAGCATTCTGGCTCAAATAGTGAGGACTCAAACTTAGTAGTACAGGTTGAAAATCTATCGGTGGCGTTCCCTGCTCAAAAATCACTATTGGGTGGAGTAAGCAAGTGGGTAAAAGCAGTTGATGATGTTACTGTCATATTGCCTCAGGGGCACGCTCTAGGTATTGTGGGCGAATCAGGCTCAGGTAAAACGACAATCGCCTTGGCATTAACCCGTCTGCTAAGTAATCAGGCCAAAGTGTCTGGAGATATCCTTATTGATAACACGAATATAAATAGCCTAAGCAAAAGTAAGTTACGTCAATTTAGGGCAACCATTCAAATGGTATTCCAAGACCCCTTCGCCAGTATTAACCCACGTTTTAATGTGATGCAAATTATAGAGGAAGGACTACTGGTGCAAGGTCTGGCAAAATCAAACCGTCAACAGGCAGTATTTGAGGCGCTCGCAACTGTACAGCTGCCAAACGAGTTCGCCTACCGCTATGCTCATGAGTTATCGGGGGGGCAACGACAGCGTGTGGCACTGGCACGCGCTATTATTATGCGCCCCAAAGTCATCCTATTAGACGAGCCAACCTCTGCCCTTGATAGCAGTACCCAAGTCGCTGTGGTTGAGCTGCTACGCGACATCCAAGCCAAGCTTGGCATCAGTTATATTTTTATTAGTCACGACTTAAATGTGGTGCGGGCGCTCTGTCAGCATATTATGGTTATGCGAGACGGGGTTTGCGTAGAAAGTGCTACGACCTCACAGCTGTTCTCTAAGCCCAAGCATCCTTATTCACAATTATTGATTCAAACCAGTATTAACAATAAAGATTTTAGCTAAGTATAGTTGTTTTCTGCAAAACTATTGAACGTTTAAGATATGCCTTTAAGCGTAGTCGATGGGTTAAAAACAGTTACCGCAACACATTGAAAGCGAAGAACAAAAAGATGAGCCTCAGTATCGGAGTTTTTTAAAACAATGCTTTCAATTTATGAAAGACTAGGCGGATTACATGAATACTATGTAGTTTATCGCAAAATTAAATTTTATCCTGTATTCTGACTTTAAATTTTAATATTTTTTAAATTAAGTCTCTTTTTAGTTAAAAAAATCTTTAACCAAACATCGCATTCTTTACAGTCTTACACTTTGTAAAAGTCAGTCAACTTGGATGTTTTTCTATTACCTATATTATTAAGCCTAACCTATGGATAAACCATTGAAAAAATTTAGCCTAGTATTCTTACCATCATTTATGTGGGTCGTATTAACTGGGCTAGGATTTGGCTCTCAAAGTTTATCTAATTTGATTGAACTTATAGGAATTTTTATAGTATCTGTGCTGTGTGTATTTATCCCAGAACGATTTATAAAATATCAACACCTTCTTCTAATACTCTTAATTATCACTGTCTTAGTGCGTTTTTTAACCCCACATATTCCGGAATAATTTCTTTATGCTTATTAAACCAGTTGGCTATCTTTTATCAGCACTTCTACTAACTGCCTGCCAATCAAGTCTCAAAGTTACTGAGCCAAATTCTTCAAAGCCAACATTTACAGTTATACCAGATAACCACTCATCGATAACGCAATCGGATATTGTTGGAGTATACAAAGGTACCTTACCGTGTGCCGACTGCTATGGTATTGAAACCAAACTTATCCTCAATGATGATAATACTTTTGTCTACGACATGCTCTACTTAAATAAACAAGATGAACACTTTATTCATAAAGGAAATTATACGGTTAAAAATAATATAATAACTATCTATGAAGACTCTAGAGCGGTCAGATTTTTAATCAATGAAGGCGTTCTTACTTATTTAGGCAAAGACCTACATCCTATTACAAGCCCGCTAGCCCCTTACTATCAATTAAATAAACAACAAACTTTCAACTATGCAGGCAAATACGAAACCTTCTTTGAAACTCAAGATGACTATACACAGACCTTATCTATCACCCCAACGGGGGAAAAATATAATGTGAGCTTTTCTGCATCTAAGGTCAACGGTAAAGAAAACTGTCGTTTCTCCGGGCAAGCTTGGCTTGAAAATAATATCCTTTGGATGAATATTAGCAAGGATTCTAACAAAGAGATATTAATGTATATAGCCCCTTCGCATGATAATTTAGGGTTGGAAGTATTTACCGATAAATTTGAAGATCGCTTTCAAATGATGTTCTATTGTAAAGGGGGTGGCTCTTTAGCGGGTAAGTATATCAAAAACACCATAAAGACCGATAGTATAGGTGTTTTTGATGCATCAACCACTATTGAAGACGTTTTACACACCTTGCCTGCCACTCAAATACATAAAAAAATAGGTCACGGGGAGTTTTTAGACGATCTATATGATGATTATGAAATATATACTAATAACAACAAAGCACTTTTTACCCTTACACCAAAAAAAACAGGGACAGTAAAGCAAAGTATTAACAGAGTGTTAATTAAAAGTCCTTTTTTTAAAACAGATAAAGGTATACATAATAACTCAACATATGGTGATGTTAAAAACGCTTACTCTATCACTAGAATTGAACCTACAAGAGAGCATATAATCTTAGTTGTAGATGAAATAAATGCTGAATTTCTCATACCTAAAACAGAACTAGAGGAGGGCTGGTGGAATTCGAAGACAAACACAGTAAATCCTCATAAAATCCCAGACGATGCACAAATTGAGAATTTTATTTTATGGTGGAATAACTAAAAAAATATAAAACGACTAACCTTCACGTTCTCACTCAAAAAGAAGACGTTTGCCATGCCTCGTATATTGCTCAGAGATGTTTTTAAATATGGGGGTATCTCTTAACTTTAGCTTATAAATATAAGTTATTAGTTTGAATATTGTGCTAAATAAACAAAGGAGGTCATCACTATTGTAGTGACGATCTCCTTATTTATTTAATTTAGTTAATTTTTGATCAGATCGTTCTATAAAGAACTATTGGTTTAGAGGGGCATTAGCGCCAATGAACCAGGCATCTTTATCAATGGTGCGACTAACTTCTGTAAATAAATCTGCTGTATCTTCATCACCTGCGTCGCCTGCAGAATCAATGGCTTTACGTAACTCTTCAGCAACTATCTTATAACGATTGGTTAGCTCACGTACATGCTGATCAATCTCAGTTATTTCGGTGGGATAGGGTTCTAAGATCGAATCCTCAGTAACACGGCGAGAGATACCATTAGCTTTACCACCGAGTATAACAATACGTTCAGCAACCGTATCATAGGCCTCGGTCAAACGCTCGTAAGTGTCATCAAGAAGCTGGTGAACCCCGATGAATCCTTTGCCTTGTAAATTCCAGTGGCATTGTTTACTGTCCATGCTTAAGTCTATTAAATTAGCTAAGTTATAGTTTAATAGCTCTACCATTTTTTTAGCTGTTTCATCATTAATACCACTTGCGTAACGTTCTCTCATAATTTTAATCCTTAATGCTTTAAGTTAATATAAAATTTTTTACTTTATTATCAAAAATAATTTTTTGTTGAATGAAATAAACCATTGCAATATTTCATTATTTATAATAGCAGGTCATATTCAATATTTGAACCTACCTTTATAAAATTCAGGATGACTAAATGTAATCGACATACTAAATATGTAAATCTATGTAATTTTTGGTTTCTATAGGTCTGTTTGGATAGATATATGAAGATAGACATATGAAGAAGGATAGGATGGCTATATGGTTATTTGTAATAACTTTTTAATAACAATGTTTACAGACCCTATGTTTGTTTGACATCTTCCTACTGGCTGTCTTTAATTGAAAGATTTATCTCATAAAAGATTTATCTCATAAGTGTTAAAAACTCTAGCCTTTTAATTCTCAGTAATTACCCCCATATCTTAAAACATCAAAAGTTAGTAATAATAAAAGAAAATGACTATGCGCATGCCCGAACCCCGCTCTTCAAGACAGCTTAATCAACTTGCCACCCAGCTTCAAGGCGAAGCTGAAATCACTGGTGTGAATGCATCTGGTACACAAATAGCTAGCCGTGCATTCAAGATGGTCACTGATTTTAAACCTGCCGGAGATCAGCCCCAAGCGATTAAAAAATTGGTCAAAGGTGTAGAGTCAGGTATGGATGCTCAGTTACTATTAGGTGTGACTGGATCTGGTAAGACCTATACTATGGCCAAAGTTATAGCTGAGACTCAGCGCCCAACCATTATTATGGCGCATAACAAAACGTTAGCTGCGCAGCTATATGGCGAATTTAAGTCTTTTTTCCCAAATAATGCGGTCGAGTACTTTGTGAGTTATTACGATTATTATCAACCAGAAGCTTATGTCGCTGCGAGCGATACTTTTATTGAAAAGGACAGTGCTATTAATGATCATATTGATCAAATGCGATTGTCTGCTACTCGGGCGCTACTAGAACGTAGAGATGCCATTATTATTTCATCAGTCTCATCTATATATGGCTTGGGCGATCCAGAAAGCTATCTTAAAATGTTACTACATATTGTGGTTGGCGATATAATCGACCGTACGTCAATGATTAAAAGGTTGGTCGAGCTACAATATACACGCAATGAGTTAGATTTCGAACGAGGTACCTATCGTTTACGTGGCGAGCTGTTAGATATATATCCTGCTGAATCAGAACAACTTGCCGTTCGTATTAGCATGTTTGATGATGAAGTCGATAAAATTAGCTGGTTTGATCCTTTGACGGGTAAAACGGTAAAAAAAGTTCCTCGTATTACTATTTATCCTAAGTCGCATTATGTGACGCCCCGTGAAAGATTAGAGGCGGCGAGCCACACTATTCGTGCTGAACTAGAAGAGCGATTGGAATATTTTCGTGAAAACGATAAGCTGATTGAAGCTCAGCGTATTAAAGAGCGTACCCAGTATGATCTTGAGATGATTCAGCAGCTTGGCTACTGTAACGGCATCGAAAACTATTCACAGCATTTGTCAGGTAGACCAGCTGGCGAAGCACCACCAACCTTGTTCGATTACCTTCCACCAGATACGCTACTGTTTATTGACGAATCGCATGTGACGGTTCCTCAAATTGGTGCTATGTATAAAGGGGATCGCTCCCGTAAAGAAAACCTTGTTAATTACGGCTTCCGCCTGCCTAGTGCGATGAGCAATCGGCCAATGAAGTTTGAAGAGTGGGAGCGTATTAAGCCCACTACTATATTCGTTTCTGCTACGCCCGCACAATATGAGCTGGAAAAAAGCGAGCAGGTGGTTGAGCAAGTAGTCCGACCAACAGGGCTTATTGATCCTGAGATTGAAATTCGGCCAGTGATCACTCAAGTAGACGATGTCCTTTCTGAAATTACCAAACGCCGTGAATTAAACGAGCGAGTGCTCATTACCACGCTGACCAAGCGAATGGCAGAAGATCTCACAAGCTATCTCAAAGAATATGACGTTAAAGTTGCTTATTTGCATTCAGATATTGATACCGTAGAACGTATGCAGATTATTCATGAACTGCGTACCGGTGTACATGATGTAATCGTTGGTATTAACTTATTGCGTGAAGGTTTAGATATGCCCGAAGTGTCATTGGTTGCTATTTTTGATGCCGATAAAGAAGGCTTCTTGCGCTCAGAACGTGCACTGATTCAGACTATCGGACGTGCGGCTCGTCACTTAAATGGTAAAGCGATTCTATATGCTGATCGAATGACGCCAAGTATGGAGAAAGCAATTGAAGAGACGGATCGTCGACGTGAAAAGCAAGTTGCCTTTAACCTTGAGCATGGCATTATACCAAAGTCTGCCAGTCGCAGTATTACAGATAAGATTGATACAGGCGAGATCGAGGAAGACCTTAACGATAATCAAGCTATTCCAAGTAGTAGCGGGTTGCCAGAGGTTGATATCGAGATTTTGCGTAGCCCAGACTTATTGGCCAAAGAGATTAATCGTTTGGAGAAAGAGATGAAAATATTGTCTCGTGAGCTTAAATTTGAAGCTGCTGCCAAAGTCCGTGACAAAGTAATATCGCTTAAAGCATATATTATTCAGTAGACAATATGGCTTATAACAATATAGTGTTGAATAGATAAAAATAGTGTTGAATAGATAAAATGGCTTTACCTACAAATTCATTGCATCAGAGGTTGGTAGTTTTAACAACTATTTTATCAACGAAGTTTCGCAGTCATTTGTTCGATTTTTGTATTTTATAGCTTAAGTCAACCAATTATCTACGTAGTTTTACACTTTTTCACTAAAAAAATAGATGCGCCTGCAATAGGATATATTGATATGGATATTTAACTGAATACATGTCATGTACTTTTAGCAAATGGTTACGGATGCTTTTTATTAAATTATTTAATAACAATTCTAATTTTAGGAGATAAAGGATGTTTGACTTTAAGGCTTTATTAAAAAAAGGTGTTGAAAAAGAATTAACAGATGTTGATGACTATATTTTTATGCCTGAGAATATTCAAATGGAAGTTGATGAGGGTAAGGTAAGCTGTATATTAAATAGCGATGGCAGTGTTGATATATTTTATAGCAAGCATGGTGTTACCCATGTCAGAGCAGCAACCCGTAAGCATCCTTTAACATCATTTGAAACTGAGTTACTTCATGGGGTTTATGATGACATTATTGATGATTTAGTGAAGGAGGTAAATGAGACATTGGATGGTAAGTCTAAATACTTTCATAATGAAGTTGTATTACCCGCTAGTAACTCATTAGAGTTTAATAATAACAATACTCTCTAAAGACAATACTATCTAAAGATATTGTTTAATAACTAGCTTCCATATTAATAATCTATATAAATTTTCTTATTTAAAATTACCCTGATTGAATTCAAAAGTAATCATTACAGACAGTGCTTAGCCGGCAGAGCAAGAGCATATGTTAAGGATGTATTAAAAAGGGGGCGTTATAACCATAACTGCCCCTTTTTTTAGCTTGGATTATTTTCAACAAACTTTAATCTTTCTTAGTGAAATTACCGTAACAAGTTTGTAAAGACTTTGTCACTACTTTGGTTACTAACTGACTGCGATAATCAGGGTCAATAGCTGCATTAGCCATATCTACAAGGGTTACATGATTCGGTGCTTGCTCACTGACACACCCACAAATTTTAGTTTGAATTTTTTCTTCTTGTTGAGGCGACATAGCTATACGAGCAAGGCGCCATGTTGTCTTCTTCTCAAGCTCGCTACGACATTTATTATCTATAGCAATCTTGAACACATTTAAACCCACGTTTGTCGCAGTAGCCGTCGTTGTATTCGTGTTAGTTGGCGTACCAGTAGAGGTACAGCCTGCTAAGCTAAAGGTAGCTGCTATTGCAGTGAGTAATAAGCCTTTTTTCATCGGTTAATCCTTATTATGTAAAGTAAAAATTTGCGTCCTCATAAAAAAGCGAATAGATTTGATACGCACAATCAGATAACAAGACACAGCATCATTATCTAGTGTATTTGTAATAAAGGCTATCTTAAGATTATATGATGTTTTATTTTGTTGCAGATACGAACTGCAAGAATCTGTATGTATACATGAATTAGGTAAGTACTATCTATTTGTATCAAAGACCATTTATTTAGATATTATCATCAGTAATTGCTATTATATAAACAATATTTTAATCAACATTAGTCAGTTAAATTATAATTTAGTAAGTTTTTTAACATTCAGCAATAGGAAATTTGCTAGAAAACAGGCATAATAATGTAAATTTAGTATTAGACATAATTTGTTACGATCTTTTAAGTAGGCATAATCGGCTAAAGCTTAATTTTAATTGGTATGTTAAATGTGTTTTTTTAAAACTTCATTATTTTACACGAGTCTATTTCAAGGCATATAAAGGGAGAGATATGAGCATTTATATCACAGGAACGGGTTTATACACACCACCTTATAGCATTAGTAATGAAGAGTTAGTAGATTCTTTCAATCAATATGTTGATAATTATAACAATGAGCATAGTGCTGAAATCGAAAAAGGCAATGCAGAGCCGTTGCAAAAATCTTCTGCCGAGTTTATTGAAAAAGTATCGGGTATTAAGTCACGTTATGTCATGGAAAAAGAGGGGATATTAAATCCTGAAATCATGGCGCCAGTTATTCCGTATCGTCAGTTGGGCGAAGAGCTTTCAATCATGGCGGAGATGGGGGTGGATGCTCTTCAATCAGCCCTTAAAGATGCAGGATTAGAGGCCAATGATTTAGATGGCATTATAGTAGCGGCGTCAAATTTTCAGCGAGTTTACCCTGCCATTGCCATTGAAATACAAAGTCATATTGGGATGGTTGGCGGCTTTGCTTATGACATGAATGTCGCCTGTAGTGCGGCTACTTTTGGTATAGCACAAGCGGTTGGATCGATTAAATCTGGGCTTGGTAAACGTATTGCTGTTTTAAATATTGAGATTACCTCTGCTCATTTAAACTGGCGTAACCGAGATAGCCATTTCATATTTGGTGATGCGGCGATGGCTACGATTGTTGAAGCGCTTGATACACCTAAGGGTTATGAGGTGCTTGACTCAAAATTATATACCCAGTACTCAACTAATATCAAAAATGAATACGGATTTATGGATCGTTCAGAGTACCTAGCCGCACAAACTGAAATGTATCCTGATATTAAAGAACCTGTCACAGATAAACTGTTTTTACAAAATGGACGTAAAGTGTTCCGCGAAGTGTGTCCTAAAGTGTCAGAAATAATCCAAGAGCATCTAGCAGAAAATAACTTTAAGCCTAGTGAAATCAAGATGATGTGGTTACATCAAGCGAATGCAAATATGCTTGATTTGATCTTGCGTACCGTAGTTGGAAAAACAGCGGACAAAGCCATTGCACCAAGTGTGATTGATGAGTTTGCGAATACCAGTTCAGCAAGCCCTATGATTGTATTCCACCGTTACAAAGACGCCTTGAGGTCTGGAGATTTGGGTGTCATTTGTTCGTTTGGGGCAGGATATTCAATAGGCTCAGTATTAGTTCGTAAAGTGTAAGCGTTTATCAATATGCTTACACTAGGTATTACGCTCTGTAATTAACTTAATCCTCCATAATATGGGGGATTATTTATTTGCTAGTCGGTATTTAACATAAAATTTGTTATAATTACTCCCCTTATTATTTTCTCAAGCTAACACAAGCTATATTATTTATGAAAGACTCTTTAAGAGAACGCCTTGATCAAATGGTTGACCGCTATGAAGAGGTCACCGCTCTGCTGTCAGAGCCAGACACCATGAGTGATAACAATAAGTTTCGTGAACTGTCAATGGAGCATAGCGACCTATCTGAAATTACCTCACTCTGGCAACGTTATTGTCAAACCGAAAAAGATAAAGCCGATGCTGAAGAAATGCTGGAAGATGCTTCTGACCCTGAAATGAAGGCGATGATGCAAGATGAGATTGATAATGCTCGAAAATCCATTGAAGATATGGAAGAAGCGCTTAACGTAATGATGTTGCCCACCGATCCGAATGATAAAGTACCTGCATTTTTAGAGATTCGTGCTGGTACAGGTGGGGATGAAGCGTCTATATTTTCTGGGGATTTATTCAGAATGTACGAGCGTTATGCCTCATCTCAAGGCTGGACAATTGAAGTGCTTTCTGCCAGTGAGGGAGAACACGGTGGTTATAAAGAGATTATCTCACGTGTATCAGGTACAGGTGTATACGGGCGTTTGAAGTTTGAATCAGGGGCGCATCGTGTCCAGCGTGTTCCAGAAACTGAAAGTCAGGGTAGGGTGCATACATCTGCCTGTACGGTTGCCGTTATGCCTGAAGTAAAAATTGACGATACCGTTGACTTAAATCCAGCTGATATTCGTATGGATACTTTCCGTTCAAGTGGTGCAGGGGGGCAGCACGTGAATACCACTGATTCAGCTGTCCGTTTGACTCACATTCCAACTGGAGTGGTTGCAGAATGTCAGCAAGAGAGAAGTCAACATAAAAACCGTGCTAAAGCAATGCAGATGCTTATTTCACGTATTCAACAAGCTAAAGTTAAAGCGCAAGTCGATACCGCTGATGAAATGCGTCGTGACTTGGTGGGTAGTGGCGACCGTAGTGAACGTATTCGTACTTATAATTTTCCACAAGGTCGTATGACAGATCACCGTATTAACCTGACTCTATATAAATTAGATTCAATTATGGAAGGGGATTTGGATGAGTTATTAGATGCCTTAATTCGTGAGCACCAAGCGGATTTAATGGCCAGTATTGGTGGTGAATAATTCATTTTAACGATTGTTTTTAATCATTGTTTTTATGGTAATTTCGATATAAGACACTTGTGGTATCAGGCATTTAAATGGGCAAACGAATAGGCATTAGAAGCTATGACGATTAAAGTAAAATCTATGTTTTTGGGCTTATTGGGTATTTTTGCTTCAAGCACATTGACGCTTTCAGCTTGTACGATGCCCCAAACTCAAGTTGAACCGGATTCGACAGTTACTGTTTCTGAACAATCGAATATTGATTTATCGACTTTCAGTGATCAGGATCAGAATTGTCCTAAGGTAACTGCCGACAATGTTAAAGAGTGTCATGAACAAGGTGGTAAGCTTCAAAGAGAAGGTATGATGGGATGTTATGTGTGTGTTGTGCAGTACGAAGATGCTGGCAAAACTTGTGATGATGCTTCAGACTGTCTTGGCGAATGTAAAGCTAAGTCACAACAATTTCTTAATCCAGATTTGACTCACCAAACTGGCGAATGCGCCAGCAATAGCAGTGCTTTTGGCTGCTATCAGACAATCAAGAAGGGTATCCCACAACCTGCTATTTGTGTCGATTAAATATTAGAATTCAAACCATCAATCTGTTTCAATAAATTCAATTTATAATGCTGAGAGTCTTATGTCTAACCAAAAAAATCAGTCAGAAAATCAAGTACATTCATCTGAAGATACCAATGAGTTAATCGCACAGCGTCAAGCCAAGCTTGACGATATAAGTGCTTCTGGCAAAGTAGCTTATCCTAATAAGTTTAAGCGTACAGATTATGCTGATGATTTACAGAAACAGTTTGATGGCATTTCAAAACAAGAGATTGAAGAGAATGTGGCGGCTGGAGACAAGACGGAGGTTAACGTCGCGGGTCGTGTTATGCTTAACCGCGGTGCATTTGTTGTTATCCAAGATATGACTGGACGTATTCAGTTATATGTGGCTCGCAAAGAGTTGGATAACGAAACTTTGGCAATGATTAAATCGCTTGATCTTGGTGATATCGTTGGTGTAACTGGTTATATAGGTCGTTCAGGTAAAGGTGATTTATATGTTCATATTGAAGCCATAACCTTATTGACTAAATCTCTTCGTCCTATGCCGAATAAGTTTCATGGTTTGGCAGATTTAGAAGCCCGTTATCGTAATCGGCATTTAGATTTAATGACTAATGAAACCAGTCGCAATACTTTTTTAATTCGCAGTAAGGTCATTAGTGGTATCCGTGAGTTTATGCTAGATGAGCAATTCATGGAAGTCGAGACACCAATGATGCATTCCATCCCAGGTGGTGCTGTGGCCCGCCCATTCATTACTCATCATAATGCATTAGATATGCCATTATACTTAAGAATAGCCCCAGAATTATATTTAAAACGCCTTGTTATTGGAGGCTTTGAACGTGTATTTGAAATTAACCGTAGTTTTAGGAATGAAGGCGTTTCGACGCGTCATAATCCTGAGTTTACCATGATTGAATTCTATCAAGCTTATGCAGATTATAATGACTTGATTGATTTAACTGAACGTATGTTAAGCCAACTAGCGAATAATATATTAGGAACAACTGAAATAACCTATCAAGAAGAGGAGATTAGTCTAAAAGCCCCTTTTCAACGTTTAACCATGACAGATGCCATTGCAAAATACGCCGATGGTTTTGATATGGATTATATTAATGACAGAGACTATTTAGCTAGCTATGCTCAAAATACGCTTAAGCAACCAGTCAAAGAAAGCTTTGGCATTGGTAAGCTACAAACTATAATTTTTGAGGAAACTGCGGAACATAAATTACGTCAACCCACTTTTATAACTGAATACCCCGCAGAGACGTCACCATTAGCCCGTCGCAATGATGAAAATCCTGAGATAACGGATAGATTCGAGTTATTTATTGGTGGTCGTGAAATTGCCAATGGATTTAGTGAGCTTAATGATCCAGCAGATCAGGCAGAGCGTTTTAAAAACCAAGTAGCAGAGAAAGACGCAGGCGATGACGAAGCAATGCATTATGATGCTGACTATATCGAAGCACTGTCTTATGGTCTGCCTCCTACAGCAGGTGAAGGTATTGGTATTGATCGACTGGTTATGCTGTTTACAGATTCGGCCAGTATTCGAGATGTAATCCTATTCCCGCATATGCGTATTAAAAATTAGAGGTTTAAAGTTATAGAGGTTTAAAGTTATAAAGGTACCACTACTTGATGATAAACTACCTCACAATGTGCGCATCAACAATGGCAGTATAAATGTGAAATTGCACAATATCATTATTAATTGTGTTTATAGGTTATTTTTATTGCTGTTTTCTATTAAGAATGTACTGAAAATGGTATGAGTAGAGTTTCAACTAGACATATTGAGAGTTGACTATTTATTATAAATAGTCAGATTATTATAATCGTCTAGTGGGATATCTAATCGACTAATAGAGTAAAGTCTGATATCACGGTAGCTATAATTAGTTTAAGTTTACCTCCATACAACCACAAACTTTGTCCTTTCAACAACAATAATATGTATTTAATACAAAGGGGATAGGCAGGTGTAAGTCAATTTCGGTATAGTATTTTTAATTTATAATGTTAATTCTTAGGTGTAATAGATATTATGTCAAACCACTCTTTTCAAAACTCTAATGAAGTATCTATTAAAAGTCCTACTTTAAATAAATCTTATGACAATCGTACGAGCACGCCAGCGCCTATCGAACCTAAAGTTGCACGAAAAGATAAAAAAGCATTTAATCTTGAGCCTTTGTTACAACAAACTATTTTTTCTGCATTCTTAAAACCGAGTGATCCGTTAGCGAGTGCTGGAAAGTTTGACTATGTGCTGCACATTGGCAACCATCGTCTATATATTATAGCTCAAGAAGAAAGTTTTAACTCTGATTCGCCAAAAATTCCTAAAACAGTCATCAATAAATATAAACAAAAAGCAGCCGCAAAGCTAACAAAACGCTTTCAGCAGCTGCGTAAAAGAATAAGTTTGCCCCTGCTTGAAGCAGATGATGTCAACGTTAAAAATTTTAACGAGACTGTTAAGTCTGCAAACAAAACGCCATCAATAAACAGCAATACAAAAATACACTGTATTGGTTTAACTCTAATAAGTGCAATCTATGATGATGTTACTTCACATATAAATCATGATTATGGTAGTGCTTTTTTTCAAGAAGAATGTGTATTAGATTTGGATCATGGCAAACAAGTCTTGCAAATTTTTAGTTTAGACAGCTTTATTAATATAATAAACTTATTTCAAACACCTAGTGATTGTATTAGTTTTTTTGAATATCATTTACCTGCGTTAATTAATCAGAATAGCTTTGCCAATGAAGTGGCTTTAGCGCGACACTTTTTATCAAGTCCAAAATTTTTTGAACGAGCCATTAATGTCCAAAAGAAATTGGTTGAAATTGGTCTACTTGCAAATATTGAATCTCGTTTGTTGTTAATGAGCAATATGAGTAACGATATTAATATCCATAAAGATGTAAATGATGAAAAAACTAAGCTGATCCAAAAGTTGCAAAACTATTCAACCATGTATCAGAAGCTTATTAATGGCTTTGTAAAGCGTCATCTTGAAAACAAGCATGCTGCAATAGATGAGCATATTCAAACCATTATTGATGAATCGATGTACACTCGAATGAGCATTATGGAGGAGATCATTGCCTATTCAGAACGTTCTGAAGAAGAATATCGTAATGGGTATCTACGCCATCAACATTCATACAATCAGTTTGGTCATCATTATATCCTGATTATTTATGGTCTTGATGAAAATGCACAGTTCTCTCGAGAAGCCATTAAGCAAAACTACTCAAATATTATTATGGACATAAATAGCCAGTTACAAGATCCAGTGATGGATGAGTACTTTATATTAGGCTTTGATATGTCTAAAAATGATGGCAAAGGCAATGTAACTGTTGAAATGGAAGTTTTCCATCAGTCTGGATCAGCCATGACTCCCATAGAAAAGCGTTTATATGAGCAGATGCAGGAATTAAGTGGAATGCATCAGTAATAATAAAGCTTTTACACCAAGGCTGATAGATTAATAATCTATAATATTCTTAATGTAAATCACGTGTTGGTTGATGTATATGTCTCAGCAATATCAGGTCTTAGCACGAAAATACCGTCCCAAAAACTTTCATGAATTAGTGGGTCAGTCACATGTGTCAAAGGCACTGATTAATGCCATTGAGCATAATAGACTTCATCACGCTTATTTGTTTACCGGTACACGTGGTGTGGGTAAAACCACTATTGCCCGTATTTTGTCAAAATGTTTAAACTGTGAGACAGGTATTACCAGTTCGCCTTGCGGAGTTTGTAATACTTGCTTGGGAATTGATGAAGGTAGATTCATTGATCTGATTGAAATTGATGCTGCATCGCGTACGAAAGTTGAAGACACACGTGAGCTTATCGATAACGTACCCTATGCACCAACTCAAGGGAGATATAAGGTTTACTTGATTGATGAAGTGCATATGTTATCTACTCACAGTTTTAATGCGCTGCTAAAAACGCTTGAAGAGCCCCCAGCTCATGTTAAATTCTTATTAGCAACTACTGATCCTCAAAAGCTACCGATTACAATCATCAGTCGTTGTTTACAATTCGTTTTACGCCCTATTCCTCAGCAGGAAATCAGTGAGCATTTAGCAAGTGTACTGAAAAATGAGCAGGTTGAATTTACAGAGTCTGCACTATGGCAACTGGCTAACGCTGCTAAAGGATCTTTACGTGACGCATTATCTTTAACTGATCAAGCGATTGCATTTGGTCAAGGAGAGTTAACAGATGATACTGTGAATGACATGCTTGGTCTTATCAATAGTGCAGATTTAATTAGTTTGTTGTCTGATATTTACCAAGGAAATTCAGCAGCTGTGGCGAATCATGTAGAGGGTATGCGTGCTCAATTAGTTGATGCAGGTAGCATGTTTGATGGGTTAGCTGAGTTACTACATCAAGTGGCCATGACGCAGCTACTTCCTAATATTTTATTAAATGTGAGTACGGAACAGGCAAGTCAAATTACTTCATTAGCACACCTAATTACGCCAGACGTATTACAGCTGTATTATCAAATAATTATTCAAGGACGCGAACAAATTAAGCTTGCCAATACCCCTTTGCAAGCTCTTGAGATGTCATTATTACGTATGTTGGCGTTTAGACCTATCGCCGTAAATGAAGTACCTAATATAAGACAGTCTGTAGCAAAGATTAATGAAAAGTATGAAGTCAATGAAAAGGGCGATTCATTTTCCTCTCAATATGTTAATAAAGCCAATGATTTTAAAAAAGGTGACAACCAACTGGATGGCCAAATTTCAGCTATAGGCTCTTCTTTAGATATACCTGAGCAGCCAGTTGCCGAGCCAGTTGCCGAGCCAGTTGCCGAGCCAGTTGCCGAGCCAGTTGCCGAGCCAGTTGCCGAGCCAGTTGCCGAGCCAGTTGCCGAGCCAGTTGCCGAGCCAGTTGCCGAGCCAGTTGCCGAGCCAGTTGCCGAGCCAGTTGCCGAGCCAGTTGCCGAGCCAGTTGCCGAGCCAGTTGCCGAGCCAGTTGCCGAGCCAGTTGCCGAGCCAGTTGCCGAGCCAGTTGCCGAGCCAGTTGCCGAGCCAGTTGCCGAGCCAGTTGCCGAGCCAGTTGCCGAGCCAGTTGCCGAGCCAGTTGCCGAGCCAGTTGCCGAGCCAGTTGCCGAGCCAGTTGCCGAGCCAGTTGCCGAGCCAGTTGCCGAGCCAGTTGCCGAGCCAGTTGCCGAGCCAGTTGCCGAGCCAGTTGCCGAGCCAGTTGCCGAGCCAGTTGCCGAGCCAGTTGCCGAGCCAGTTGCCGAGCCAGTTGCCGAGCCAGTTGCCGAGCCAGTTGCCGAGCCAGTTGCCGAGCCAGTTGCCGAGCCAGTTGCCGAGCCAGTTGCCGAGCCAGTTGCCGAGCCAGTTGCCGAGCCAGTTGCCGAGCCAGTTGCCGAGCCAGTTGCCGAGCCAGTTGCCGAGCCAGTTGCCGAGCCAGTTGCCGAGCCAGTTGCCGAGCCAGTTGCCGAGCCAGTTGCCGAGCCAGTTGCCGAGCCAGTTGCCGAGCCAGTTGCCGAGCCAGTTGTAAATAACTCTCAATCAAACAAGATGACAAGTCCACTATTATCTGTAGAAGACCCCAGAGATTATTTATATTGTCCCATCACTACTTTAGATGGCAGTTGGACACCGGATAAATGGGACTATTGGTTGCAAACTGCTCGTGAGTCAAAAATACTAGCGCAAGATGAACTGGCACTAGCTAGGCAGGGTATTATGACAGGAGAGATACACGGTCATAGTATTCTTAAAGTTGCATTTGATACCAAAAACATGAAAAGTATTTTAAAACAATTAATTAAACATCTTCAGGAACAGTTTGGGGCCGAAGTCTCTATTGAAATTGATAGTGAATTGGCTAAAAGTGCTAATGATATTTTACCTCAGTCCAGACAGCTTCAGCGTCAAAAATTTGCAGAAACCCGAGCAAAAGAGCTGCTGACTCAAAGTCCAGTTATGAGACAATTGATTGAGTTTTCAGACGCTCACATCACTCATCTTAAACTACTGCCTTTATAATCTATGCGATCAACGATATCTATAAAATGATATCTATAAACTGAATAGTTTATCTCTCTGAATTTATTTTTAGTCCTATGCTTGTATGTATGATATTTAAGTTATACTCACAGTTTAGATTAACCAATTATTAAAAACTTTATTTGGATGCTCGGAAAATGTTAGATAATTTAAGAGGAATGGCAGTATTTGCAAGTGTTGTAAATCATGGGTCATTTAGCGGTGCTGCAAGACAACTAGGCATTACGACAAGTGCGGTAAGTCAACAGATACGCTCTTTAGAAAAAGATCTCGGTGTGGTGTTGCTACATCGTTCAACACGTAAACTTAGCCTGACTGAGGCAGGTGCAAGTTTTTACGAAGCTGCGAAAGATGTCGTGAGTGCAGCCGATCAAGGCCGAATTAAGGTAAATCAATTGCGCGATGAGTTGGCGGGTAGTTTAAGAATTGCAACTACCCCTGAACTGGGTGTTAATCATATTCTACCGGCTTTATCGAGTTGGATGGCCGCCCATGATGATTTAAGTTTGTATTTTCTAGCGGATAATCGCTACATAGATATGATTGATGAGCGTGCAGACATTGCTGTGCGTATGAGTCCTAATATCAAAGATAGTTCGGTAACTAATTATCCTTTAGCTGAAGTAAAGCAGATTTTGGTTGCTTCTCCTCAATATTTGCGTCTGCATGAAAAGATTACAAAGCCTAAAGACTTAGCAAGTCATCAGCTAATCAGTATTGATTTAATGAAGGATCCTAATACTCTTGAGCTCACGAATATTGAAACATCTAAAAAAACAAAGGTAAGAGTCGAATCTCGTATTCAAACCAATAATGTTTTTTTGGGCGTAACCTTAGCAAAGTCAGGGCATGGTCTGATTCGGGTAATGTCTTTAGATATTCAAAAGGAACTTGAATCGGGAGATTTGGTTGAGGTGCTTCCAGCATACTCTTTACCTCCTTTTGTTCTTTATGCGGTCACTGTAGAACGTGACCAGCAACCTGCTAAAATAACTCGCTGTCTCGAAGTCTTAAAAAAGTATTTTCATTCTGCTACATAAATCGCTAAGTTAGTTTCTAAAAGCGCTAATCATTTATGGCGCTTTTTTTGATTCTAGATAAGCATCGGATCTAAACTTACTCAACTTTATTATAGTTACATCTTTATAGTTACATCAAATTATATAGTTGGCGGACTTATAAATCACTACGGTGTTAATCTTGTTTAATCTACAATTATGGTACTTTCACTCGGTTGCCTTATATAGATTTTAAAGTTCTTTGACTATGGTTACATCGAATTTATTAAATGATGGTTATGTTAAATTATGATACGTTAAATTTTATTCTAAAAAGTAAGCCAATAACTTTTAGCATTTAGAGTCATTACCATGTAAGACACATAAATTTGACAAATTAGGTAACTCTTAAATTTGGTAAAAATAATATACTAAATTACTTATAATCTTTTAATTTTATGATTAAGCGACATTATGGATAATAGACTGATTAATCCTTTACAACGCCCCGATGATCAACCGGATACAAACATTCGTCCCTCTACTCTCAATGACTATATAGGACAGCCTGTTGTCCGTGAACAGATGGAAGTTTTTATCGAGGCAGCCCGTAAACGTGGTGAGGCTCTAGATCATACGCTGATTTTTGGTCCTCCTGGTTTAGGCAAAACAACATTAGCAAATATAATTGCAAAAGAAATGGGTGGCAATCTTCGTTCGACTTCTGGGCCTGTTCTTGAGCGTGCTGGTGATTTAGCTGCCATGTTAACAAACCTTGAGGAAGGGGATGTTCTGTTTATTGATGAGATTCATAGGCTAAGCCCGGTTATTGAAGAGATTTTATATCCTGCTATGGAAGACTTTCAGCTTGATATTATGATTGGCGAGGGGCCTTCTGCCAGATCTATCAAGCTTGATTTACCGCAGTTTACTCTAGTAGCAGCAACCACACGAGCAGGTTTATTGACTTCGCCACTTCGTGATCGATTTGGTATCGTCCAGCGCCTAGAGTTTTATAATATCGAAGATCTAACCACCATTGTCGGTCGCTCAGCGCGTTTGATGAAAGTAAGTATGACAGATGAGGGTGCAATTGAAGTTGCCAGACGTTCACGCGGTACGCCAAGGATAGCAAATAGATTATTACGCCGAGTTCGTGATTACGCTGAAGTTCGTTCGGATGGTAAAGTCACAGGTGATATTGCAGACAGTGCGCTTGATATGCTGGCTGTGGACAGACGTGGACTAGACCATTTAGATCGCCGCTATATAGAAATTTTGCACGCCCGTTTTGACGGTGGTCCGGCAGGGGTGGAATCTATTGCTGCAGCCATGGCTGAGGATAGGGGAACCCTTGAGGATGTTATAGAACCTTATTTGATACAACAAGGTTATGTTCTGCGTACAGCCAGAGGCCGTGTAATTACACAGATGGCAGTTGATCAGTTATAACTTGATCAATTGTAAACTGACTTGGTTTAAGCGGTTTATGTTTAAACTAAGTAACTATGAATAAGTAGCTAAGACTAAGTAGCTAAGAAATGTCATGAATGAAATTTATATTTATTAATACGGTGTATACTGGATAAAATCAGGTTTTGTAAAGTTAATAAGTTCATTAAGGGTATCTTTTTAGATGGTCTCGCATTGGTCTATTTATAAGTATTAATAATTGGGGTCACGCAATCAACGCTGGATTATATTTGATGAGGTAGAACTATCTGACTATTAACGTTTAAGTTTTTATTTTTCTTTAGTTGAGCCTTGCCTATGGCAATGATAGCCAGCCCACCAATAACAATTAAGAGTAAGATGATGACTGTATTCTTATAAAGTGGGACGTCAGATTTATTCGAAGCATCAGAGTCATCCGCTAATTTACTAAGGTTATGTTCAATAAAATCGAAATTAACAAAAGGTTTAGGAGGTGCTTGTGTGGGTTCAGGTGCAATTCTGAGTCGATTTCTACTTAAATATATATCGGAAATCTTTGCAAGTTGCAGTAGCCAACGCTGATAGGGCAATGATATACCCTCTATTTCGCTAAAAGTTAACACATCACTTTCATTGCTTTTATCCACAATTAGCCTTGAATTAGACGATGGGCTGACTAATTGGCTGGGTGTTTTAGGCGAGCGTCCGATCACTTTAGCATAGTGCGGGATGCTATCTTTAGGCGTGCATTTAGTTTCAGGAATTGGTTTATAACCCGTAATCTCATGCCACATAGGGTCAAAGGATGGTTTTTTAAAACGTTGTGAACCAGTAAAAGTTGAAGATTCTCTTAGATCCTTATTCATACTGTAATCAAGTTTGATGAATTGCGATTGTAGATTCATCCAACAATCAACTTCAGTTGTATCTAATCGTGAGTAATCTACCAAAATAGCAAGTTCACGCAAGCATAATAAAACCAGTGCCGATAACAGCGGTTTTACCTTTTCAATAGGTAATTGTGAATACACAGCAAGATGGTGGCAGACCTCTTTTTGAGTTAAATGCTTATTAAACAAAACATCACTAACCGGCTGACCGCATTTGAAGGCAGTGATCATAGCCTTTGTATTAAATGCATTATGTTTTCGTAATTCTTTAACCTGATTGCGGTTTATTAAATTTTTAATAAGCAAGTCGGAGCCTTGGTGCTGGTTATAGGCAAGAAGCGCACTAACTATAGCTTGAATCCCATGTTCAATTAAAATTCTGGCCTGAGGAAGAGAGATATGCCCTAAATCAGCAACTATAGAATCAATAGGCTGAGTATCTTCAATCAGAAAATCGTAAATTGAAACTCGAGTAGGCAATAAAGCGGTCATAATGATTCATATGATTATAATGTGACGCTATCTTAATAGCGTTCTGAAACAGATACAACCTAAAAACCTTTACAAAATAAATTCTATTTATAACTTTATCAGCTAAACTAGCTCGCTAGGCTAATTTCTATAAGTATTCCGTATTGTTTCGCTACTATGAACTGCCTTTAATTACTTTTAAATATAATCTCTGAATGTTGTAAAACTTTTACAAATATTTATTAAATGGGCAACAATATGAATTTTAAATATCGAAGTACGGAAATAGGTCATCATATTGTCATAAATATTGACAAACAAACTTTAGCATTATTTAAAATGTCAAAAAGTGCGGGTCTCGAAAATCAGCAGGATGAACTAATAGGTTTAAACCTATTAAAAGTATTTGATGTATCTACTGCTAAAAATGGAATTGGTAGCCTAGAATCAACTGGTTGTACACCATTAGGAAGACATGTGATTGCAGAAAAAATTGGGGAAAATGCGCCGATAAACTCAGTGTTTGTAGGTAGAGTACCTACAGGCGAAATATATAATGACAGGCTTGGTACATTAAACCCTGAAAGAGACTGGATTTTGTCTCGAATTCTGTGGTTAGCGGGGACAGAGGAAGGTGTTAATAAAGGCAATAATCAATTAGGGTGTTGTGATACTTATAAGCGTTACATTTATATTCATGGCACACCCGATACAGAACCTATGGGTTTACCGATGTCGCACGGGTGTATTAGGATGCGAAATACAGATGTTATTTGGCTGTTTGATAACGTTGAAATTGGTACCAGTGTAGAGATTATTGCTAAATAATCTCTATATTTATATCAAACGACTGCTTATTAAACTGATTGAAACCAAACGAGTTGAGTAGCGATTAATAACATAGCTCAATATTAATCGAGAGTATTTAGTTTTCATGATATAAGTTCAGCTTTCAATGTTTGATGGTCAATCAAATAAAACTTATCTTAGCTTTTTACAAACTAACCAATGTTTAAAAATAGACAATCTTTAAATAGACAGCCGATTTTAAAAAAAATCTCAAGTTCAAACAACATTTAGAATTGCCAACATTAAAAACTTTAACAGATGGTTATAGATTTTATTAATTTATACAGTTTTGAGCAAAGGGATAGTGGCTCACTATTAGGGAAAGAGGGAAAGCTCTTAGCAGAACTGCTTACCAAAATGTGGGTGCATCACTGATGGCTACTAGGCTTTCTGCACACTTTTCAGCGGTTCGTTGCTTATGCGCAGCAAAGTAGCCGACTGCAAACCATGCGTTTGGATCTGTCTTGGTTTTTTCTAAATAAAACTCATGACCTACAAGATCATCATTATATTCGCCTAGCTCGTCTTGAACCGGTTCAAGATATTTTAAAAACTGTTTTGTTTGTTTCTTTTTATACAGTGGAGCGACGAACTCACAAAGGTAGCGTAGGCTCTTTAAGCGTTTACGTACATCATGCTGAGATTCGACATCTAGTTGTGCAAATTGAGTGCTGGCATTTGTAATTTTCTTATAAAGCTTATTCAATATTTTACCTGTTGAGTCAATTGCTAAATTATCAGTCTCAGATTTGTCTTTGGCAGCATCACTCATTGTATATTCAATTAATTCAAGTAATGTTATTTGAAAGTCATTAGCACGCACAGCAGCACTAGGCGTTATTTTTAACGCATTGCGTTCAGGAGACCAATCTACATATGGCCCACCAATATCCTCTAATATAGCTTGGGTTTTAAGCTGTAGTACTTCACGATCTCTATATTCGCCAAGCAAGCTAAACGTTTGCTTAATAATGGGTATCCATTCAGGATTGATATCGTAGGAGAATCCATCAAAAAACTTAAGGGCAGTACGTAATCTACGCAGGCCCACACGAAGCTGATGTACATGATTACCGTCTGGACTGCCCGCAGCAATAGCGCTGGCATTGGGTAATATTTGAATCATGCAGTTGTGTACGACAGCACGCATAAACTCAGGCTGTGTCATACTTTTATTAACATTAAGTTGATTAAGATCTGCTTTAGTTGCATTTGCATGCTCTTTATCCGCTAATAATAAACCACCACGTTCTGCTTTGGTAACAGTGGACACACACAATTTATATCGTTTACACCAGATCTTTGCCGATTCAAAGAGGAACTTCACATCCCCTTGGACGAGTTCAAATTCTATTTCATGAATAGGTTGATGTTTGTCACTGTCATGACCATGAATGACCTTCCCTTCGTCGTAAGCAATTTCGACAACATTACCTTCTTTTTTTAGTAATCTTGTTGTACGATGGACATCAGTAACATATAGCCTATCCAAAGGGTTATCATTTCCAGAAATCTTAAGCTTTGAGAGAGGCTTTGCAAAGTCAGAATCGTCATATAGTGATAAATCTGGTTGTAATTCATCGTTCTCGAAAGCTTGTAAAACCTCTTGTTTATCTAATACATCATTTTGCTCGCCGCGAGCAGCAAGACCATCACCGTCAGACTTTAAGGTTTGAACCCAACTCTCTCCCTCTTTTCGAATCCTTAAAGCCATGCCTTCGTCAGCAAGGGTATTGAGCTTAGTATCAAAATAATGAGCAGCCAGTTGTGAAGATTCAGACGTCTTAATTTTAACCTGACGCATAAGTGAATCAACTTTATATTCAGGTACTAAAAACTTAAGTTCAATCTCTTGCATTTTTTATCCTTTCCATGAAGCATTATTTATTAATAGTGAACATTATCTATGTGTCTTATCATAATACAAATAAAAAGTGTTAAATAATAGTCAATTATTATTGGACTATTATTTCAATAGAAGGTTTATAAAATAATTGCTAGTTAATAAAATATTTATTTATAAATTAGAAAGAGTGAGACTTAGAAGTATGGTGGATAGCCATTGGTTTTATCGAATTGAAAAATATTAATGTATAGAAAATTTAATTATGGAAAATATGAAGTTAATTAACGATTAACAAGCCATCATTATTGTAACCGTTAAGTTAAATAGTGCTAATGAAAAAGAGCAGACAACTAATATACAGTCTATCAAAGTAACGTATTCTGCTAAGCTGCGATAGCAGATGGTTGAACGAGAAAAATGATGCTTGTAGATCAGGCTAAATATCTTAATATTGAGTTGACTTTTTACTGAGCCAACTGGCTTTTATAGAGAAACGACTCACAGTATTGCGCGTATTCTGACAATAGAGAGACTTGATTTCTAACTAACCATATTGTTCGATAAGTGATTTAAACTTTAATAGCACATAAATAGCACATAAAAATAATGATATAAAAAATCGTCCTACCGAAGTAGGACGATTTTTAATTGTAACTTAAAAGGATTAATTCTTAGAATTGGTTCATAGTGTTTTTCTCGCCGCCAGCTTTAAGCGCCATATCACCAGAGAAAATCTCTTTGTGATCATCACCTAAATCTGAACCAGCCATTGCTTGGTGCTTCACGCATGCAATACCTTCACGGATTTCTTTACGTTGTACGCCAGCAGCATAAGCAAGCATACCGTCTTCACCAAAATAACCTTTAGCAAGTTCATGAACGCTAAGTGCGGTAGTGTGGTAAGTCGGTAGCGTGATTAAGTGATGGAATACACCCGCTTCACGTGACGCATCACGTTGGAAGTTCTTAGCAGCTTGGTCAGCAGCAGCGTCAAGTTCAGAACCATCATAGTCAGCACTCATCAAGTTGTTCTTATCGTATGCTGAGATGTCTTTACCTTCTTCTTCCCACTGAGCAATAACTTGCTTACGGAAGTTAAGCGTCCAGTTAAATGATGGGCTATTGTTATAAACAAGCTTAGCTTTAGGCTGTTTCTCTTTAATACGATCAACCATCATTTTGATGTGCTCAACGTCTGGAGTAGGTGTTTCAATCCAAAGTAAGTCAGCACCATTCTCTAATGCAGTAACACAGTCAAGTACAACACGGTCAATGTTAGTACCTTCACGGAACTGATATAAACCATTAGCTAGACGAACTGGACGAACCAATTTACCATCACGCTTAAGGAGTACGTCATTTTCTTTAGCTTCAGAGATATCAATTTCTTCAACATCGATAAAGTCGATGTACTGAGCAGCTAGATCGCCTGGCTCTTCAGATACTGGGATTTTCTGAGTTAAAGAAGCGCCTTCAGAGTCAGTACGGGCAACGATAACACCGTCGTCAACACCAAGTTCTAAGAAAGCATAACGAATCGCATTAAGTTTAGAGATGAAGTCTTCATGCGGTACGGTTACTTTACCAGCTTGGTGACCACACTGCTTAGCATCAGATACTTGGTTTTCAATCTGGATAGCACAAGCACCTGCTTCAATCATGGCTTTAGTTAGCAAGTAAGTGGCTTCTTCATTACCAAAACCAGCATCGATATCAGCAATGATTGGCACAACGTGAGAATCGAAATTGTTGATTTTCTCTTCGATTTCAGTTGTATCTTGACCGGCTTCTTTTGCAGCGTTTAGCTCACGGAAGTAGTCATTCAATACTTTAGCATCAGCTTGACGTAAGAACGTATAAATCTCTTCAATTAGATTAGGTACAGTGGTTTTTTCATGCATTGATTGGTCAGGTAAAGGACCAAGCTCAGAACGAAGGGCTGCAACCATCCAACCTGATAAGTAGATGTATGTTTTAGAAGTAGTACCAAAGTATTTCTTCTTAGCGTACATCGTTTGTTGTGCAACAAAACCATGCCATGCACCAAGAGACTGAGTGTACTTAGAAGTATCTTCGTCATACTCTGCCATATCTTGACGCATAATAGCAGCAGTGTATTTAGCAATATCAAGACCCGTTTTAAAGCGGTTTTGAACCATCATACGTGCAGCATCAGATTCACTGATATTCTGCCAGTTACCATGTTTTGCTTTAATTTCACGGATATGTTCAAGAGCTGATTTATAAGTTGACATCAATTGTCTCCTAGATTGAGGATGGTTAAATGAAATAAATGCTTCTTATTATTAGTAAGGAAGTTTTTATTTAATACCGTTTAAAAATGTAGGCCACTGTATAGTAAGAGGCTGTGCAAAATGCAGGCCCCCCTGCAGCAGGCCCTTATAAAATTATAATGATTGTTAAATGCTTGTTTAATGGCTAAGCTAAATTATTTTGAAATGATTTTCAAAATGGATAAGGAAGGCTAACCAAATATGTAGTATACAAAATACTATGCCCTTAACACTTAATAACCACTATAACGACATTATAAAGATTTATCTAGTTTATGAAGGTTATCTTGGGTATTTATTTAAGTTATAGTACTGTTAAAATAATAGGTTAAGCTTATTTATAGTTACTATTTTATGGTTTGTAGGCAGTCGATGAGTCGTTTCTTTAACAATGACATTATTTACTAATGCACTCTAGTGTTACAAATGCTTCAAACCAAAATAATCAATCCGAGGGGTATATTAACAATAAGCCCAGTTGAGTATGAAAAATCGATAAGGAACTATTTATAACCGCTAGGTGCTAAACAGTTAAGTATCTATAATAGGATATAATAAGGTTAGTACCTATATTTAGTACCTATATGATGAATGATGATGCCTATATAATAAATAATGAGTACTTATCTAAGTAATTATATAAGTATCTATAATAAGTACCTATAACTACGTAATTGCCTATGACTACATACCTATCCAATAGCTAATACCGATGTTAGATACTTGTACTACATAATAGGCAAAGGCTTAATAAGTCATGAATAAGTTATTAAGCCTTTGCCTAATCATTTTTAGTAATCTACCTATAAAAACACATTAAAAATTTGAACCATTAAAATCAATGCAATGATACGATTGTAACAACGAATAAAAACATATTGAGAGTTATATGAACTTACAACACGTCGATTTAAATTTACTCGTAAATTTAGATGTTTTATTGCGCGAAAAGAATGTCACTAGAGCTGCTGAGCAGCTAGGCATTACACAACCTGCAATGAGCAATATTTTGCGTCGATTACGTAAACTGTTTAACGACCCATTATTAGTGCGCTCATCGGAAGGCATGACACCAACCGAGCGTGCACTTGAGCTGCAACCTAGAGTGCGCGAGATTCTGGCCGATTTAACCCAGTTACTTGAACCACGTACTGAATTTAGACCTTATAGAACGTCTCGGGTTTTTCGGATTATGACCTCAGACTATGCCGAAGCGACATTGGTTCCTCGTCTGGTAAAAGCCCTCCGTTCAGAAGCGCCCAATGTGGTTTTGGATTTTTTAACGCCCTCAGACGTCTCCTACCGTGATATGGAGCAGGGACGTGTTGATTTAGCCATCAACCGCTTTAACGAAATCCCGCAGAGTTTTCATCAGGTATTGGTGTGGCGCGATACGTTTAGCTGTTTGTTGTCAGCAAAAAGTCCCTATTTATATCGGTTTAATTTAAAGAACTATCTTAAAGCTCAGCATGTTTGGGTATCCAAAACCGGTATGGGAGTCGGGTTTGGGGTTAATCCTGAAAAATCTGGAGGTCTTGGTTCAATCGATCAGGCACTGCAGAGGTTGGGGCAAAAACGCCGAATTAGTGTTTTTACACGACATTATCAAATGCCAGCCATGCTAGCTGCAAACAAAGATTTAATTGCTACATTACCTACACGCGTGGCTCGAATGCAAGCCACAAATGATAGTATTGTTATGAGAGAGCCTCCGTTTTTTATACCAGAGTTTGAGTTAACGATGGCATGGTCGCCTCTATTACAACACCATCCTGCACACCGTTGGTTACGTCAGCTTATTATCCACGTTGCTCGTCAAGTAGTGGCTGATGAAGAAAATACTGAGTCAGAGGAAGCTACTATTAACCATTTATTTTAATAGTAAGCCTAATAATTTGGATAGGGTCTGTTGAACATTCATCATAACGATGACGCAGATTTGAGAGTAAGTTAACTGTCATGTAAAAATTGGCTAAATTTGCCTTACTCTGTGTCGTTGAATTGGTCAATATCTAGATATTAACGGCATTTATCTGCTTGATTAACATAAATTCCGCTTAGTTTTTCCTACGAAGACGACTGTTCAATAGACTCTAATTCGTTTAAAAAAAAGATCTCTTTGAGTAAAAATGTTAATTTTATAATATTTTTTTCAATTAATTAACAAGTCGACCACAATGTATTACAACTGATAAAACTATCTCATCCTCCATGTGGTACTCTTATTAATCTAATGATTTAGGTCACTATTATCTATATTTCTATTATCTATATTAAACGGCGTTAACACTTTTATATGACCTATTTATATGACCTAAATGATTTGTTATTAAAACTGTTCATTTACCAGACTGGACAAATTATTCATCTAATAGTAAGAATGTAGATAAGATTAAAACGAGGATAATATATATGCCAGATATTACAACGATTAACCCAGCCACGGGTAAAACTATTGAAACTTACAATTATATGAGTGATAGTGAAGTCACTAATATAATTGATGAATCGCATGAAGCATTTCTAAAGTGGCGAGAAGTATCGCACGAAGAGCGTGCCCAAGTCATACAATCTATTGGTAAAAAACTGTTGGAATATAAAGAAGATCTTGCCCGCCTTATGACGAAAGAGCGAGGCAAGACCTATAAGCAAAGTTTGCAGGAGGTTGATTTATGTAAAAGCATTTGCGACTTTACAGCAGAGCAAGGTGTTGCTGCCTTAGCTTCTGAGGATCGCGATGTTGAAGGTTTAAAAAAAGGCTTAATTAGCTACGAGCCTATTGGTATCATCTACGGTATCCAGCCATGGAACTATCCGGCGTATCAGGTCTTTAGATACACTATTGCTAATTTGATGGCGGGTAACAGTATATTACTTAAGCATGCTTCAAACGTAACGGGTTCAGCCTTATTAATAGAAAAAATATTGCATGAATCTGATCTACCGAATGCGTTATTTCGTGCTTTAATTATTGATCACGATGCATCAGAAAAAGTGATTGATAATAATAAAGTGCGCGGCGTTACTTTAACAGGTAGTGATAAAGCAGGCTCAGTCGTTGCTCAGCAAGCTGCCAAAGTGCTCAAGAAAACAGTGATGGAGCTCGGCTCAAATGATGCATTTATTGTTCTAGAAGATGCCGATTTAGATTTAGCTGCTGAAACATGCGCCTATGCAAGACTTTATAATAATGGTGAAACGTGCGTCGCGGCCAAACGTTTTGTGGTTGTAGATAGTGTTTACGATAAATTCCGTGATTTAATTATTGAGAAATTCAAAAATTACTCAGTTGGCGACCCGATGCAGGAGTCAACCGATATTGGTCCTATGTCTAGCGCTAAGCAGCGTGACAGTCTTCATGAGCAAGTCAAAAAAAGTATTGAAAAAGGGGCAGCAGTAACCCTAGGCGGGGAAATTCCAGAGAATGAAGGTGCTTATTATCCGCCAACAATCCTAGAAAATATTACACCTGACCAGCCTGCCTATAAAGATGAGCTGTTTGGTCCAGTAGCCTCTCTAATACGTGCCAAAGATCAAGATGATGCTCTACGTATTGCTAATGATAGCCGCTATGGTCTTGGTGGCGCGATTTTCTCTAAAGATGAGGAGAAAGCCATCAAATTAGCCCAGCAGTACTTTGACACTGGTATGATTTATATTAATGGATATAGCTTAGTACATCCTGGTCTGCCCTTTGGTGGTGTAAAGAACTCAGGTTATGGCCGTGAACATGGTGGGTTCGGTATTAAGGAATTTGTTAATATTAAGGCGGTTCATGTTGTTAGTAAAAACCCTGTTAAATAATGATCTGGTAGAATTATTAATATTAACGCACTAGAAACTAAGCCCTGCTAATTTATTGATTAGCAGGGCTTTTCCCAGTTGGTAAAATAGATTAAATTAGCGTAGCATCATAAAAAGAGACGGTGTTTTACACTAAATCTCTTAACATAAATTAAAGTTATTACTAGTGTTTAAGACATCTATTTAAGAATTAATTTCATTAAGGATGCTTATGTTTGTTAGAATCCACGGTTCTTAAAATGTTAAAACGATATCGTCGATAACCCCTTGACCGAGAGTAGCTGTGAAGCGTTTACCAAATAAACAGAGTGAGCTAAAAAAAAGAACGGTTGGTATGGTTAAAAGCTATATTTTAGTGATTTTAATCTTACTTATTTGGCAGGTGTGTGTCCAACTAAAGTTTATCCCAGATTATTTACTCCCTTCGCCGGTTCAGATAGCAAAGGCTTTTATTGATGACTTTGAGCTACTGATGATGCATGCTAAATATACATTGGCGACTGCTTTCCTAGGTACTACTATTGGTCTTATCGTTAGTTTTATTCTATCTATTTGCATGGATTTATCCAAAACAATAAGAGAGATGGTTTATCCGATTATTTTGTTAAATCAGACTATCCCCACAATTGCAATTGCACCACTGCTTATTATTTGGCTTGGATATGGAATTACCCCTAAAGTCGTTTTAGTTGTTTTATCCGTATTCTTTCCAATTACCATTGCCTTGATTGATGGTTATCAATCTGTCAGCCGTGAACATCTCAATTTATTCAAATCTATGCAAGCCAGTAAATATCAAATATATCGCCATTTAAAAATCCCATCAGCTATGGGCTTCTTTTTCACGGGTCTTAAAGTTGCATTATCATATGCTTTAATCTCTGCAGTTATTGCAGAGTGGCTTGGTGGATATTATGGGTTAGGGGTATATATGACCCGAGTTCGTAAGTCTTACGATTTAGATAGTATGTTTGCTGTCATATTTTTCATAAGCTTTTTAACTGTTTTACTAATCTCATTGGTTAAATGGTTGGAAACGCGTGCTTTTAAACACCAATACTTATAAGGATGAGCCAATATGACTCAATCTTTTTCAGCAGGACATAATACTATAAAAACATATTTACGGTCACTTCAAATATTAATGCTAACGTTATTAGGTAGCTTTAGCATCATGGCGTGTCAGCCAAAGGATGAAAATACTGCAGCCACTGACAATGCTGATAAATTGACTGACTTTGTGATCTGTTTAGATTGGGTACCTAATACCAATCATACAGGCCTTTATGTGGCTTTAGAAAACGGCTACTTTGATGAGCAAGGTCTCAACGTGAAAATTGTTCAGCCTAGTGAGGACAGTGCCTCGACTTTAGTTGCTCATAAAAGAGCTGATTTTGGCATTTACTTTCAGCCAAATATGGTAAAAAAACTGGAAAAAGAGATGCCTATTACAGCAGTAGCGGCAATCTTACAACATAATCCAGTCGGTCTTATGTCACTTAAATCATTAGGTGCACAAACACCCAAAGATTTAAATGGTAAACGCTACTCGACGTGGGAAGACCCCGTTGATGATGCGACGGTTGCCAAGCTTGTGGGTAATAACTTAGTTAAAATCCCAGGCGAAGCAACTGATGCTAGTGTTGCCTTACGTATGAACCTGTTTGACTATATTTTAGCATTTTATGGTTGGGATGGTATTCACTCAAAAATAGAAGGTGTAGATACAAACTTCTTTTTCTTAAAAGATTATGAGCCAGTATTCGACTATTATTCGCCAGTTATTATTGCCAATAATGAGTTATTAGCCAAAAATCCAGAGCTGGCTAAAAAAGCATTAATCGCCATTAATAAAGGATATGTGTATGCCGCTAAAAACCCAGATAAAAGTGCAGAGATTTTAATTAAGCATGTGCCAGAGATTAATAAAGAGCTTGCTCTAGAGAGTCAGAGATATTTATCTACACAGTATTTAGATGATAATGGCGAGTGGGGTAAGTTTGATTATGACCGTTGGGATAGGTTTTTTGATTGGGTTTATGACAATAAACTGATCGATGAGCCACTACCGCCTCAAGCGGGCGTGAGTAACGACTACTTATAGTCTAGTCAAATAGGTTTGATTATTGATGCTTTTACTTATAAGTTGAGTCATACAGATGGATAAAGTGCTCATTTTAGAAAATATAACCCACTCGTTTAATGCCAACCCTATTTTTGAGAAATTAAGCTTAGAAATTATAAAAAATGATGTGGTCAGTATTGTGGGCACTAGTGGTGTTGGTAAAACAACCTTATTTAATATTGCTGCTGGTCTGCTTATACCAAGTGATGGTCAGGTATGGGTTAATGGCAGGAACACCACAGGGCAGGCGGGCACAGTGGGTTATATGCTACAAAAAGACTTACTACTACCTTTTAAAACAGTCTATGAGAATATTAGCTTGCCTTTAGTGTTACGAGGTCTCAGCAAAGTTGAAATTGCAGAGATTGTTAATCCTCAGTTGGTACATTTTGGCTTGCAAGGTTTAGAGACGCAATACCCACAAAGTTTATCTGGCGGACAAAAGCAGCGGGCAGCACTTTTAAGAACTTATCTAAGTGATAATCCTATTATGCTACTGGATGAGCCGTTTTCAGCACTCGACTTTGTGACCAAAGATGAGATGTATGGTTGGTTTAGTAAGTTACAAAAGCGTCTGGATTTAACCTGTTTAATTATTACTCATGATATCGATGAAGCTATCTTTTTATCCAATTATATTTATATCCTAAAAGGTTCACCTGCCCATTTGACGGACAAGTTTGACATTCCAAAATATGCAGGATTCTTGGACAGTCAGGAATATCTAACCTTAAAGAGGAAAATATTAGCAGCTATTCAAGCTCAATAGTTTTAGCATATGGTTTTAATATTAAAAAAGCTCAAGTGAATAATCGCTTGAGCTTTATTTAAATTATAAGGCTGTAATGAGAGGAATTGAAACTAATTTAGAGTCTGTTGATCCCTCAAAAAGGGAACTGGCGCCGAAGCTTTTATTAAGTAATGGGTTTTCAATCAATATGCAGTGAAATTTTGGATGCTTCATTATTCTAAGTTAGAAAGTTTTAGCTCTCACTAGTCTTAATGTTTGAAGGTTCAACAGGCCTAGCCCTTAGTTAAATAAAAGTTTTAATGGTAGTGCTGGTAAGTACTTTAAGCTTTGAGATTTAGGATCATGTTGCAATGTATTAATATCAATTGCACCTTTAGCAATCAATAAAATTGTCCAAGGTAGAATCAGGTGCTCAATTTTTTGTACTTTAGATTGTAGAGTATTAGAATCATCGTTGTCGTCTATCTCTAAAACAGCTTGAGTTAATAGTTGACCGGCATCAAGCTCAGCGGTCACAACATGCACGCTACAACCGTGATGCGTATCGCCAGCCTCTAAGGCTCTTTGATGCGTATTCAGACCCTTATACTTAGGGAGTAGAGAAGGGTGCAGATTGATCATTGGGGCTGGCGCAGAGTCGATAAAATCTTCACTTAACACCCGCATAAAACCAGCTAACACTATCAGATCGGGCTGCCACTCATTTAACTTCTGATTTGCATAATGCTCAAAAGTCTTAATCGCCATACGTTTACCTGCATTATCGCCAGTTTTGATATGCGATAAAACAGTGGTGTTGATATTAGCTAGTTTGGCTCGAGTGATTGCAAAAGCCTCATTATTATTACTAATGACCCCTACTATCTGGATCGGAAGCTCGCCTGCCTGCATGGCATCTATCAATACTTGTAAGTTGCTACCATTACCAGAAACCAATACAGCCACTTTTAAAAGCGTGCTGTGATTTGGCTCAGCTGTGATTAGGGTATTGTTTAGGGATGACGTTATATTCATATTATAAGTAAACCACCGCATCATCTTGACGAGCAATCATACGGCCTAATCTCCAAGCGCTTTCACCTGTTTGATTGACAGTTTCTACTACTTGATCGGCTATCTGGTGTGGAACTACTATGACAAAGCCGACACCACAGTTAAAGGTTCGGTACATCTCTGATTGTTTTATATTACCGTGCTCTTGCAACCAGTTAAATAGCTCAGGCATGTGCCAGCTTTTGGTGTCGATTTCTGCAGATAAGTGATTAGGCAGTACGCGTGGTAAGTTTTCAGTAAAGCCGCCACCTGTGATGTGTGACATAGCATGAAGGTTTTCGTTGCCAACCGATTTTTGCAATGCTTGAATAGCTTTAACATAAATCTTTGTCGGGGCCATTAAAGCATCAGTAATGGGTTTACCATCTAAACGCTCGGTAGAATTTGCAAGATCAATACCACTGACTTCAATAACTTTACGAATCAGGGAGTAACCATTTGAATGAGCACCACTCGATGCGATACCAATAAGCACATCACCTTCGGCTACTTTTTCGCCTGTGATAACGTCGCTTTCTTCAACAACGCCCACACAAAAACCAGCTAAGTCGTAATCGTCATCTTGATACATACCTGGCATTTCAGCAGTCTCGCCACCGATTAACGCGCAGTTTGACTGTTTGCATCCTTCTCCTATACCAGTAACTACTGAAGCAGCAGTATCGACGTCTAGCTTACCAGTAGCATAGTAGTCTAAAAAGAAGAGAGGCTCAGCACCGCAAACGAGCAAGTCGTTAACACACATGGCTACTAAATCAATACCGATAGTGTCGTGGCGGTTGAGCTGTAGAGCAAGCTTCAGTTTAGTTCCAACACCATCTGTACCTGAAACGAGCAATGGAGAGGTGTACCCAGTAGGAATACGGCATAGCGCACCGAAACCGCCTAAACCACCTACAACTTCAGGGCGAGAGGTGGATTTTGCAACAGATTTTATGCGTTGTACTAAGGCATTACCTGCATCAATATCTACACCAGCATCTTTGTAACTTAAAGAAGTTGAGCTATTCGTGTTAGATGACGTATCCATTTGAGCGTTTAGATTTTTTTGGTTCATGGGGTTAGCAAACCTTGTAAGCAAATATTGAAGTTATGAAGTAGGACAGTATAAAGTCATTATACTTGGATGTGATGGTCGATGGGCAAATATTATAGTCATAAAGAGTGTTGTCGCAAAATTTACCTATCAAAGTAAACAAAAAGTGACTAAATATTAGTTAACGTTTAGTCTAATACCGATTAAAATGGTTTGTTAAAGTAATATTTAGCAATAAAAAAAGAAGAAACTTGATAATCATTTATCATTCAACTAATTCTTGAACTAAGTATTTAACCCATTATTTAAGCAGTCGTTTAAACAATGAATAATTTCAGCAATGAACAATTCAACTCAATAAATAATTCTAAGTCGCCTATTTGAGATAAAATATCATGCGTCAACAAACTATCGACCCATTTTTTAGACGTCTACTAATAACGGCTCTATTGGTTTTATCATTGTGGTTAATATATAAGCTAATCCCAGTGTTAATGCCTTTTATTGTGGCTTTCATTCTTGCATATCTGCTTAATCCAATAGTGGCATTTCTATCGCGCTATATGAAGCGCTGGATAGGTATTTTACTTGTTTATGGCGTCATTTCACTCGGTTTGGGTGTATTATTATGGTGGTTTATTCCAACGTTGTGGCAACAGCTTCAAGCTGCTTGGGATTACGTACCGCGTATCGTCGAATGGTATAATCAAGACGTGAGGGCATGGTTTAATCAACATAGCCGGTTTGGATTACCTCCGCTTCAGTCTCAAGAGATTTCAAATACCTTAGTTGAGTATTTGAATAAAAATTACAATGCAGAAGATGCTCAGTCACTATTCAAAAACCTTATGAATTCGGGTTTAACTGTTATTAATAATGCGGGTCTCATTATTTTAGTGCCGATTTTAACCTTTTATTATTTATTTAATTGGGACAAGCGAATTAAATCGTGGAAGCTTGCTCTACCAAGTCAAGGTAGACAAAAAGTGATTCAAATCGCTAAGGACTGTGATGCAGCTTTAATGGCTTTTGTTAAAGGTCAGCTGTTGGTTATGATTTTACTTGGCGTAATATACGCCGTTCAGTTGCAATTGATTGGTTTAGAATTAGGGCTAATAATTGGCTTGGTTGCTGGCATCGCCAGTTTTGTCCCTTATTTAGGTACAGGGATAGGTATTATTGGTGCAATCATTGCCGGATTATTCCAATTTGGTTTAGACTGGGTTCATTTGGGGCTAATAGTCGGTGCATTCATGGTAGGGCAGGCGATAGAAGGCTACGTATTACAGCCGCTTCTTTTAGGGGATAAAATTGGATTATCGCCCCTATGGGTCATTTTCTCGGTATTGGCTGGTGCGAGCTTACTGGGCTTTGTTGGAATGCTCATTGCTTTGCCTGTGTCTGCAGTCATCAACGTTTTATTTCAGCATGCTTATAATGCTTATAAAGAAACAGAGTTCTATAGAGGCAAGAAACAATATAAATTATTTAAATAGTTAGGGTGGGTTTGAAAATAGTGTAAATTGTATCAAGGTTATGATTTATGATTATTGGCAGTGACTATTTTGAGTTTTTGAGTTTATGGCGTTTATACGCTGTTGTCAGTTAGCCTAGCTCCTAGCTAAGCTGGCAATATTGTCTAGGTTTATGCCTAGTATCACACACAGCTCTGATAAAGCAGATTAATTAGTAATGACTATTTGCCAATGACGAGACACAGCCTACTCATCTTTTTTAATACCAATATACCTTTGGGTCTCTTTATTGAGTATTTAGTCCTTAAACCTTTGATTTAACTCGGTGTAGACGACACAATGAGAAAAAATTACGGATAGCGTGTATAATGTATAACTAAGCGATTAACTGTATAAGCTATGGCAAACGTAAACGTTATGCTACTATCGACTATCTTCAATATAATATAATCCCAATAAGTTTTTAAAAACGAACTATAATCGAAAATTGGTGTCATATTATGTACCGTATCGAGATGCAAGCGTAATGATGAATCAACTAAGCTTAAATCTAGATGTAAGACAGGATGCAAGTCTGAGTGACTTTGCTGGTCCAGGATGGACGACGCTCATAGACGCCGTTCGACAACTACATGTTGGTCTTATTGGGCAAATGTATATTTATGGCAGTGCTGCCACTGGTAAAACCCATTTACTTTCTGCCATATGTGAATCCTATATGGAGATGGATAAGTCGGCAATCTGCCTATCTCTTAAAGAGTTAATAAATACTGATGTTAGTGTATTGGCTTCTTTAGAAAGCTTTGATTTAATTGCTATTGACGATTTAGAATCTATTAAACATAGTCGTAGTTGGCAAGAAGCAATCTTTCATCTTATCAACCGTAGTTATGAGGGGCAATGCCAGTTAATTTTTGCTGCCAGAACCACCGCTAGTGAACTTCCTTTCCAACTTCCAGATTTACTCACTCGCCTAATTCAGGCTCCCGCATTTCGTGTGCCAGAGGGTCATGATTTTGCAGATAGAAAAGCCTTACTAGAGTCTGTCATGCGCCGGCGTGGTTGGCAATTTGATAATCGCATTATTGAGCATTTGCTCAATGAAGGGCCCCATCGTATTGGGGGAATGCTGGATATATTGAATGTTATTCAACCTTTATTTTCAAATTTAAATAGAGCCCATGTCTCTAAAACGGTCATAAATGAAGCCATTGCGATGATTGATGAACATACATTAATTGCTGAGTTAGAAGATATCACTCAAGAAGCACAAGAAGATTATTTGTCTAAATCTGAAGAAAATAATGCCTATCGTTCAGATAACATTACTTTTAATTTTTAGTGGTTGGGGTAGGACAAGTTTTTATTTAACAAGCAACATTTATATATTTATTTAAATTTTTGTGCTACATTTCTAAGCTATATATTACAAAGATATACATAAGTAAAAAATCCATAAAAGGACTATCCATGAATAACATTCAGATTAAAAGCCCGCTCAAAACCTTAATGACTATAACCAGTATTAGCGTTCTTTCTCTTAGTTATGCATACGCTGAGGTCACTTTAGACGTTGATGACAATATTAAGGTAACGGCAATTAATGGTAATGAGATTAATCAAAGTGCATTTCAACCTTTAAGAAAGCAGTTTAAGTTACAGCCAGGCAGACATGTTATCACTGCAAAATATGATCGATTATATGACTTGCAAGGTGACAATCACGATTATTTACGATCTGGTAATGTCACGGTTAGCGCAGATATGCAAGATAACCAGACTTATCGATTAGCCATGCCCGGTCAGCCTGAAGACTATGAGAAAGCACGTGATTATGCTAAAACACCGACTCTAGCGGTAATGCATGGTTCAACAACAATTGCCAAAGTTAAAGGTACCACAGGTAATAGTAGTATTTTTTCAGGACTTGCCGGAATCATTGGTGTCGGTGATTCTGCTCAAGCCTCTAATCAGAGAACGATTGCAGCCATTAATTCGCAGCCAGCTACTCAATCTGTTCCTTTAAGTGATAATGCAAGTACTTTAGACAAGTTTATGAAGCTTTGGTTGCAGGCAACACCTGATGAACGGGAAAAAATTCGTTTGTGGGTTGATAAATAAATGTTTGGTAAATAAGCCGAACGTAAATGTGCTTCGCTAAGTTAGGTATAGTCAGCGAAGTTAAAAATAGTCACAGAGCCAAAGGAAATAAAAGAATAAAGTATCGATGCAGTCTATCCTCCAATCTTTGCGTTTACGTTTGACCCAAGCCCAGACCTGTTCAATAGGGTTTAGGTCTGGACTATATGGTGGTAACCATAAAATGGTATGTCCTGCATTTTCGATTAGCTCTTGTATATCTTGTCTTTTATGAAAAGTTGCATTGTCCATTACAATAACACTTTCATTAGGCAATTGAGGCAGTAATAACTGCATTACCCAACTATGAAACACATCACTATTAATACTACTGTCGTAAAGTCCGACACTGAACAGTACGTTGTTGTAGATAGCTCCAATAGCATTCGTCTGATTCTTTAGTTGCCAATTGTACTCACCTAAGCATGGTTGACCTTTGTACGAGTAGCCATGAGGTCTGTTGTCATGAGCCTTAAACCCACTTTCGTCTAAATAGATAATAGGTCTACCGTCACTTTCAAATTGCCACAATTGTTCAAGAAATATCTGTCTTCTTGCCTCGTCAGCCTTCGGATGGTGTAGTGTCTTTTTTTTGAGTGATACCTAAACGCTTTAAGGCAGTTGCTATACCTCTGTCGCTACAATTAAAGCGTCTTGCTCGCTCATAATGGTAGTCATCAGGATGTGCTTTAACGTCAGCGATAAGTGCCTCGTTGTCTATTTTCGCTGGTGCTCGTTGGTATTTCTTTGGTTCAGGGTTTTTCCTCCAGCGTTGAATAGTAGTGGCACTGATCTGATATTCTTCAACAAGCTCTCGGTAGCTGTAGCCTGCTTCTAGGTTGTCTAGTATCATTTGTCTGTAATCTTTGGAGTATGCCATAGACTTTAGTGTAACCCTTTTTCGATTCGCTGACTATAGTTTTGTTTTTGATACGCTGAAAATAAAAAGCCCCGCCAAATATTGACGGGGCTTTTTATTTTTACATTATTTACTGCAATATGGTAAAGATTAACCTAAAAATGCATTATACATCCAGATTAGTTTTTCTTGTTCTTGAGCGTAGTCATCAACTAAATCAGCTGTTCCTTGATCATCTGCATTACCTGCCAACTCAGAAACTTGTCGCTGTTCTAAAATAAGCTCTTTAAGTCCTTTAACCACGCCTTCAACACATGTGCGGCCATCGAACACATTTTTGTCCTCAGAGATATTAGCATGCTCAGCAAAGTCGCTATAGGCATGAAATGGTGTGCCTCCTAGCGTTAAGATACGCTCTGCAATTTCATCAATTTGAACTTGTAAGCTTGTATACAATTCTTCAAATTTTGCATGTAGTGAGAAAAAGTGCTCACCTTTTACATTCCAGTGATAACCACGCACATTAATGTAAAAAATATGATACGAAGACAGTAGTTTATTAAGCTTAGTAATTACTTCTGACATATCTGATTTTTCAAGACCGATTTGATTAGTACTCATAATAATTATCCTTATTTAGTAAAAGAAGTAGATAGGGATTTAATCTCTTTGAGATCAATCCCTATTAGCGATTATTATAATAACAATTAAAAAGCGATTAGTTTAATGAATCATACTGAAAACTATCATTTATTATATTTAACTATTGATAACTTATATTGTTTCTTAAAATTAAGTGGTTTAACTATAATTCGATTACAATGCCTATTAATACATATTAATGACTAATATTCAATGAAATAAATATGAGGCAATAAAAAAAGCGGCATAGACTTTTTCTATACCGCGCCGTAGTGAAATATTATATTTAAGAGAAGTAATGAAACAAGTTGTACTTCATCGGTCATTACGCAATTATTGAGCAATAGAATCAGGTCGAATACCCTGAATTGGAACGACTTCTTTTAAATGTGTACGTATGGTTTCAATCGGGAATTTACGTTGCTCAAGGCGTTTAGGAATGATTTGGCTGCCTTTTTGACCTTGAATCTCAAACATCATGAAAATGAAGTCATCGGTTTCATCCCAGCTTTTTATTGCAGACCAAGGAATGGTTGCTTGTTGAGTATTGGCCGAGCGCATTTGCATGCCTCGCATTGCTTTTGACACATTAGGTTGTACACCCGCGTTAGGAGCAGGCATACTCATAATTAACCCATGTTTTTGTACACCGAGTTTCATATCGCGCATTTCGGTAGGCATTTCTTGGTCGGCAATTTGTTTTTCGAATTCCCTTTTAATATACCACTGCATACCAAGGGTTCGTATCAACAGATAAATCACAACTAAAGCAAGCATAAGCCAGAATATAATGGTGGAATAGCCTTTTACAAAGATAAGCCCTGCAATAGCAGCAATGACGGTAACCGCCATGATAGCCCATTCTTTAGTTTTGATAGACTTTAATGAAAATCCGGGGTTGGTTTGTTCAAACAACTCGTATTGGGCTTGATGAAATTCATCTTCAGAAATATTTAGCTCAACTGGTTGCAGGGTGTAAGGGTACAATGCCATAAGAATGCTCAATGTGGTTATAAATGTATCAATAGTCAGCGAGTATCTTACCGAAAAGCGTCGTAAATTGGAACGGTTACTATGCTATGCGGGTAACATTAGTCATTATTTGGCTAAATCACAATAAAATACGGTCTCGTCGTCGATAGGGCGTGGTGAAAAAACACTGAGCTTGGTATCATAGCACCTATTATTTTATCGTATATTTTATATTATCGTTACATATTATCGTCAAAGGATAGGTGCATGATCAATCCAAAGTTATTACGTCAAGATCTAGCAGTGCTTAAAAGTAAATTAGCCACTCGTGGGTATGAGCTGGATATTGATTTTTGGCAACAGTTAGAAACAGAGCGCAAGTCTTTGCAAGTAACCACTGAAGACTTGCAGGCTAAACGTAATGCTGGTGCGAAACAAATAGGGCAATTGAAGAAAAATGGAGAAGATGCGAGTGAGTTACTTGCTCAGATGCAAACTATCAGTAGCGATATTAAAGAAGCTGAAGAAGCGTTAAAGGCATTGCAAGATAAAATTAACACTGCGGCTTTGCAAATACCTAATTTGCCAGCAGATGATGTGCCCATTGGCGAATCAGAAGATGATAATGTAGAAGTGCGTAAATGGGGAGTCCCGCGTCAGTTTGATTTTGCTATAAAGGATCATACCGATATTGGCGAAGGTCTGCATATGCTCGACTTTGCGAATGCTGCAAAATTAACAGGTAGCCGCTTTAACGTCTTGACTGGCCAATTAGCACAGCTGCACAGAGCCCTCATTCAATTCATGTTAAACACGCATACCGTTAAATACGGCTACACCGAATGTTATGTACCTTATATAGTGAATTCTGATAGCTTAAGAGGTACAGGGCAGTTGCCTAAGTTTGAAGATGATTTATTTAAGCTAACCAATCACACTAACAATGATGATATGGGATTTTATTTAATCCCTACTGCTGAAGTCCCCATGACCAACTTAGTGCGCGATGAGATGCTGGAAACTAAAGATCTACCCATTAAGATGACTGCGCATACGCCTTGTTTTCGTAGTGAAGCAGGATCTCATGGACGAGATACACGTGGTCTCATCCGTCAGCATCAGTTTGAAAAAGTAGAGATGGTTAATATTGCTAGATCGTCAGAATCAGATGAGCTGCTTGAAGAAATGACAGGTCAAGCTGAGTATATTTTGCAGCAATTAGATTTGCCCTACCGTGTGGTTAAACTGTGTACAGGGGATATGGGATTTAGTGCAATGCGTACTTATGATATTGAGGTATGGTTGCCAAGTCAGGATACATATCGTGAAATTTCCAGCTGTTCTAACTGTGGCGACTTCCAAGCTCGGCGTATGGGGACACGGGTAAAAGATGGCAAAAAGACTGAACTGGTTCATACTCTAAATGGCTCAGGCTTAGCAGTTGGTCGTACCTTACTGGCAATTATGGAAAATCATCAAAATGAGGATGGGTCGATTACTATCCCTGAAGTATTGCGTCCGTTCATGGGTAATAAGGATAAGATTACCGTTTAGATTGCTACTGATTTTAGAGTGTTACTGATTTTAGAGAGCTACTTATTTTAAGTAGGCACAATAAATACATTTACCTGTGTACCTAAATTTATTACGTTTAAATTGTTTTAATTATATATATTTCATTTGTTATTAACCCATAATCATTAAATATCTAGGATAATTTATGTCAACTCCATTAGCGGAACGCAAACTAGCCAATGCCATTCGAGTTCTTTCTTTTGATGCCGTGCAAAAAGCAAATTCTGGTCATCCAGGCGCACCTATGGGTATGGCAGAAATCGCTGAGGTGGTGTGGCGCAAATTTTTAAGACATAATCCAGCAAATCCAAATTGGCACAACCGTGACCGTTTTGTGTTGTCTAATGGACATGGTTCAATGCTTATCTACTCCCTGTTGCATCTAACAGGCTACGATCTAAGCATTGAAGACTTAAAAAACTTCCGTCAGTTACATTCTAAAACCCCAGGCCATCCAGAATATGGCTATACCCCAGGTGTAGAAACCACCACTGGCCCTTTAGGACAGGGTATTGCGAATGCGGTTGGTTTTGCAATTGCAGAAAAGACCCTAGCTGCACTGTTTAATCGTGAGGGTCATAAAATTATTGACCACAACACCTTTGCCTTTTTAGGCGATGGTTGTTTAATGGAAGGCATTAGTCATGAGGTTTGCTCATTAGCAGGAACATTAGGGCTTGGTAAGCTTGTATTTTATTATGATGACAACGGCATCTCAATTGATGGTAATGTTGAAGGTTGGTTTACAGACGACACGCAAAAACGTTTTGAGGCATATGGCTGGCAAGTCATTAAAGTAGATGGCCATGATACCGATGCCATTACAAAAGCGACTGAAGATGCTTTGGCAGAAACAGCTAAACCTAGTTTGATTATTTGTAAAACAACCATCGGCTTGGGTAGTCCTAATAAAGCAGGTAAATCATCAAGCCATGGTGCACCATTGGGTGAGGATGAAATTAAACTCACACGTGATGCACTCGCTTGGACGCATGCCCCATTTGAGCTAAATGATGAAATTTATGATGCATGGGATGCGCAGCCAAAAGGTTATGCGCTTGAGAAAAACTGGGATGCTGAGTTTGACGCCTATAAGAAAGCTTATCCTGACTTGGCTGCTGAATTAATACGTCGCCTAAATGGTCAGTTACCTGTTGACTTTGCAGCAAAAGCACAAGAGTATATCCAACAGTGCCAAGATGAAAGAGAAGACGTTGCGAGCCGTAAAGCTAGTTTTAATGCTATCAATACGTTCCAGCCCATGTTGCCAGAGCTATTAGGCGGTTCGGCAGACTTAGCAGGCTCAAATTTAACCCTATTCAAAGGCGCAAAAGGTATCGAGACTGACGCTGATGGCAACTATATCTATTATGGGGTGCGCGAATTTGGTATGACTGCCATTGCTAATGGTATCGCCTTGCATGGTGGGTTTATACCCTACGTAGCGACATTCCTTATGTTTATGGAATATGCTCGCAATGCTGTGCGTATGGGCGCCTTGATGAAGCAGCGTGTGATTCATGTGTACACCCATGACTCTATCGGCCTAGGTGAAGATGGCCCAACCCATCAACCTGTTGAGCAATTAACGAGCTTACGTACCACGCCGAATATGCACACTTGGCGACCTTGTGACGCTACTGAATCAGCGACTGCTTGGGTAGAAGCCTTAAAAGCTGACAGCACACCATCTGCGCTTATCTTTAGCCGTCAAACCCTACCACATCAGCAACGTGATACCGAGCAAGTGTCTAATATCGCAAAAGGAGGCTATATACTCGCTAAAGAACAGAGCGAACTACAAGCCATTATCATTGCAACGGGCTCAGAGGTTGGCTTAGCGATGGACGCTTATCAAACGTTAAGCGGGCAGGGCATTGGTGTCCGTGTTGTGTCAATGCCATGCGCTGAGGTGTTTACTGCTCAAAGCGCTGACTATCGTGAATCTGTATTGCCTGCTAATATCTTAGCGCGAGTTGCTGTTGAAGCGGCACATGTAGACTACTGGTATAAGTTTGTTGGTTTAGATGGTAGGGTTATTGGCATGACCACCTATGGAGAATCTGCACCAGCTGGCGAGCTTTATAAAGAGTTTGGTATCACGGCTGATGCGGTAGTTGAAGCGGTAACAGATTTGGTTAAATAAACTGATTCAACTAAAGCATAAGTTAAAAAAGAGTTGTTGGAGCAATCTAGCAACTCTTTTTTTATGGTAGGGGTAAAGCGAATATACAACTTTTATGACTATTAAATTTAAGATTGTCGCATTTAACATGACTACCTTTAAGACATTTACTTTTTGGAATGTTACTCTCAGGATTGCAGTTAAGAGTTAAGAGTTAAGAGTTAAGAGTTAAGAGTTAAGAGTTAAGAGTTAAGAGTTAAGAGTTAAGAGTTAAGATGTTTCAAATTCATCTGGATAATGCTAAATAATAAATTATGATTGTCTAGTTAAGTTTAAGGTTAAAAAGCTCCAGCAGGTAAGAAATACTACTTCATTAAAGACAGTATTATGAGGCAGATTAAGTGATGACGTGTTTTCAAATAGCGTGTATCACATTACTTGTATCACATAGCTCGGAATAAACAATAAAACGTTTACCTTCGGGTATCTCTAATGAAAAGCTAGCGCCGCGACCCTCTACCACGTCAATGGTTAAATCAGTATGTTGCCAAAGCTTGTGCTGTGCGGCACCCATATAAAATGGACAACCTCCAATCTTGCCAATAAGCACATCTTGGTCGCCAACTTTAAATTCGCCTAAGGTAAAGCACATGGGCGAACTCCCATCGCAACATCCACCAGATAAATGGAACATTAAGTCGCCATGTTTAGATTTTAGGTATGAAATAAGCTCAAGGCACGCATCGGTTGCTTTAACTTGCATGTTACTGTTTCCTATTGGTTTAGTCGGTTAGTTTTATTACAAATATCTATAAAAAAATGCAATCTACCGTGCGATAGATTGCATTATGATCCTATGTTATAAGTTACTTTTTTAGTATCTCATTTAGGTATATTACATAAGCTTAAAAGAATCCCATCGCATTTTTGCCATATGACACCAGCATATTTTTAGTCTGCTGGTAATGTTCTAACATCATCAAATGGTTTTCTCGGCCGATACCAGATTGTTTGTATCCGCCAAATGCAGCATGAGCAGGGTAGAGATGATAGCAGTTTGTCCATACACGGCCAGCTTGTATGCCCCGACCAAATCGATATGCTTTATGCACATCACGTGTCCAGATACCAGCGCCTAAGCCATATAATGTGTCATTGGCGATAGTCATGGCTTCATCATCATCTTTAAACTTGGTCACACAAAGGACAGGGCCAAAAATTTCTTCTTGGAATATGCGCATGTCATTAGTACCTTCAAAGACAGTAGGCTGAATATAATATCCACCTTCAAGATCCCCTACACCTTTACGTGCTTCTCCACCCGCTAATACTTTTGCACCTTCTTTTTTGCCAATATCAAGATAGGAAGTAATTTTTGCAAATTGGTCTGAGCTAGCCTGAGCACCAATCATAGTGTCTGTATCGAGTGGATTACCCATTTTAATAGCATTGACGCGCTCAATACAACGTTTGATAAATTCGTCATAAATGCTTTCATGCACTAAAGCTCGTGAAGGACAGGTACATACTTCACCTTGGTTAAGTGCAAACATTACGAAACCTTCAATGGCCTTATCTAAAAACTCATCGTCCTGAGCCATCACATCAGCAAAGAAGATATTTGGACTCTTACCACCAAGCTCTAAGGTAACTGGAATGATATTTTCACTTGCATATTGCATGATCAATCGGCCAGTAGTGGTCTCACCAGTAAACGCCACTTTATTAATGCGTGGATTTGAAGCGAGTGGTTTACCTGCTTCAACGCCAAAGCCATTAACAACATTTATAACGCCTTTTGGCAGTATTTCTGCAATATTTATAGTCTCAAATAAATATAAAATAGAAGCTGGTGTTTGCTCAGCTGGCTTGAGGATAACACAGTTACCGGCAGCCAGAGCAGGGGCAATTTTCCAAATTGCCATGAGAATAGGGAAGTTCCAAGGGATAATCTGACCGACAACACCTAGCGGCTCATGAAAGTGATAAGCCACTGTGTCATCGTCAATTTGACTAATACCACCTTCTTGAGCGCGTATAGCACTGGCAAAGTAGCGGATTTGATCTATCGCGAGCGGAATATCAGCCATTAAGGTTTCACGTACAGGTTTGCCGTTCTCGTAACATTCTGCTATAGCAATGTTTTCAAGGTTGGCTTCCATTTTATCTGCTATTTTAAGTAGGAGATTAGCGCGTTCAGTTACACTTGTTTTTGCCCACGCCTCTTTAGCAGCATGAGCAGCATCTAATGCTTTTTCAATATCATCGCTAGTTGAACGAGCTACTTTACAAATAACTTTTCCATCAACTGGGCTGGTGTTTTCAAAATACTCCCCATTGGTTGGTGCAACCCACTCGCCATTGATAAAGTTATCGTATTTTTCTCGAAATTTGACTGGGCTACTTTCTGTATTAGGGAATTGGTATAGCATGTGAGACACTCCTTGTTTATGCTCATTGATAGAATTCAATAAAGCCGCAAAAATCCTTTGCGTGCAGGTCAATCGTACTCACATTTAACCGATACTTAAAGTTCCATTTTGTTGGGGATATCAGACAATGCATAATAAATAGTTATACATAATATAACTTTAAGTATTAGTTGTAGACAATGTTAGTTTTGCAGAGATTTTGAGTGCTATATTAAAAGAGTATTGATTGATAAAATACTTCAAAATTATCTAAATAAGCTAGAAGGCATATGATTAAATACATAAAGATTATTTAATTGTATAAAAAACAAAATATAGATGTTAAGTTGCATTTGTAAATAGGGTTAATAATCCCAGCTACAATGGTTACTAAACGTTTAAATAAGCAAAGAATGTTGGATTTACTGATATCCTATACATCAATGATAAATTGCCATTCACTGAGTTTATTTACCCCAAATCTTTTTGTACTTAGCCATTAAATCCTCTTCATTTTCAACCCGGTCCTCATCCTTAATAATGCAGTCAATCGGGCATACTTTGTCACAAGTAGGTTCATCATAAAAACCGATGCACTCGGTACATAAGTCTGGATCGATGACATAGGTTTTTTGTCCCTTTTGATCATAACTAATAGCATCATTTGGACACTCGGGTTCACAGATGTCACAATTGATGCAGTCTGAGGTAATTTTTAATGCCATGTTATCCTTCTTATTACTTCTTTATAGGAGTAGGAGGCTTAAAATAATAATGGTCTAAAACAATTGGGCTCGAGATAGTGACCCAAATTTTGCTGTTATTGAAGACCCATAACATATCAATTACTGTCAATGAGGATGCGCCCTAATACTCATGTAACAGCCAGCCGCTTACAAATGCAAAATACTCTCTAAACCACGCATTATATCTTATGGATAGAGGAGTGGGGCTGGCTACCATAACCGGTTGTTCAAAGCCTTGATGTTTGGCAATGGCTTTAGAACGAATGATATGAAAGTCGCTAGTGACTATGGCAATAGGGTCACATAAGCTAATGCTGTGATTATTTAATAAGGGGACGCTGAAAGAAAAATTTTCTTCAGTGCTGGTGCTATTCCCTTCAACGACCACTTTAGATAGGGGTATATTATGAGCTTTATGTAAGTAATTTGCCATTATTTGCCCTGAGCTCAAGTGATCCTCAAAACCTTTACCACCACTGGTAATTACCAATGCTTTTGGCTGGTTTTTTATGACTGACACTGCGGTATCTAAACGCATAGCAAGAAGGGGCGAAGGTTTATTATCTTTAGTGCCAGCACCTAATACCATAATAGCGTCAACGTTAGGGATTACATGCTGTGATTGCTTAATCTGTTGTTGCAGTGAGAAAGCAAAAATTATAAAACTGATAAACCATAGGACAAAAACAGTCCAAGACCCGTACCAAATCCAGTTAAGCCAGTCATTACTTGAAAACAGCTGACGCACTCTTTGCCATAATAAGCCATGGGCGACAAAAGCCACACCGATCAAAAAGGGAGCAACTGTTCCGAAATTAATACTGCCACCGGATATTAATATCACGCAGTCAACAATCAGTATGAAACCGACAACTGCCAATGTAAGACGACATAATGTCAGTATCTTGATCATAAGTTAAGGTGGGTTATGTGAAGATCGGTTTTTTAACATTTTTCATAATTAAGGCAAGCTTCAGCATATCATCATCAATGTCTTTAAATGGGTTGTTTATTAATGCAAACCAACCAGAACCAAGAGCCGCTTCAATTGGGTTACCTTTTTTATCCCACATTTGCTCTAATTCATAGGTCAAATTTCCCACTGGGGTCATGATTTCAACGGTATCGCCCACCTCTACTTTGTTTTTGATTTCCAGTAAAAGTTTGCCATCAGTAATGTCCATCACTTCGGCAACAAATTGTTGATGATCAGTTTTTGATGAGCCGTACTCATAATTCTGGTAGTCACTATGCACATGACGACGTAAAAAACCTTCGGTATAACCACGGTTTGCAAGGCCATCTAACGCACTAATTAAAGACTCATCAAAAGGTTTACCGGCAACGGCATCATCGATGGCTTGACGATATACTTGAGCGGTACGAGCCACATAATAATGTGATTTGGTACGGCCCTCGATTTTAAGTGAATGGACGCCAAGTTTGGTTAATTCAGGTACCAACTCTACTGCTCGTAAATCTTTAGAGTTCATGATGTAAGTACCATGCTCATCTTCATACATGGCCATCAGTTCACCAGGACGGCTGGCTTCTTCTAATAACACGACTTCATCGCTGGGAGCTTGAACGTAGTTATCGCCCATGACTTCATCGCCATTTAAGTTAACCGTGTCGATTTTTGTATCATTTGAGGATTCATTTTGATTATCGAGCTGGTTTTCAAGCGACTTCGGATCAAAGGTTTCAGGCGCTTTGATAGGAACAATATCACCCGCTTCATTTTCTTCCGCTTTATAGGTAGTGTATTTCCATCGGCAAGCATTGGTGCAAGTACCTTGGTTGGCATCACGTTTATTAATATAACCGGATAGCAAGCATCGTCCTGAATATGCCATACATAATGCGCCATGTACGAATACTTCAATTTGCATCTCTGGTACTTCTTCAATGATTTGACCAATCTCTTTAATAGACAATTCACGAGATAAAATAACTCGGCTAACACCCATTTGGTGCCAGAATTTGACCGTCGCCCAGTTGACGGCGTTGGCTTGGACTGATAAATGAATCTCAACATCAGGAAAAGCCTCACGCACCATCATAATCATGCCAGCGTCAGACATAATAAGGGCATCTGGATTCATTTCGACCACAGGACGAATATCTTCAATAAAGGTTTTAAGTTTGGCGTTATGGGCTTGGATGTTAACCACCACATAAAACTTTTTACCTAAGCGGTGTGCGTATTCAATACCACGGCGTAAATTATCTTCATCAAAATCATTATTGCGCACTCTTAAACTATAGCGGGCTTGTCCTGCATATACAGCATCTGCACCGTAAGCAAAAGCATACTGCATATTTCTAAAAGTACCAGCTGGGCACAATAACTCAGGTACATGGATTGAAGATGATGAAGGTTTGGGTTGACTCATGAACGTGTCTGCCTATTATTTAGACTAAATTAAAGATTTAAAAGGTTGCAACTTAATGTATTAAAAGTTGGCTGCTAAGCGTAGCTGTCTATAAATACGGCTATTATAAAGGAAGTTACCCAGTCATGAAATAAACCCAACGAAATTAGTCGGATTTATTTTGATGCAGATTTTTTGGTTCTTCGTAATATCAAGGTTCTTCATGTCGTAAGTTAAGTAACGTATAAGCAGTGGCTGTTTTGAACACAGCCACCCTTTAACTAACTATTTTATAGAAGAGGATGGATTCTGTTAATTTGAAGCTGTAAGCCATTCTAAAACTAGTAGATTTAACTACTATGTAAAAATAAATATTATGTAAAAGTAAAATTTACAAAAAAATAGACATCTCAATAGTCAATTCTGGAGAGCTATAACATAATTTCACATAATCCTACTACTTTAATGTTGAACATTTTTTATCAATAACATTTAATCTAATAGCAAGACATTTTTAATATTAGTTTAATTAGAAGTTCTAAATGACACATTCTAACAGTTATTAAAATCAACTATTATAATCAACCAGTAATTAAGGGGTTACATATGCCTAATAATCAGTCATTAAATAATAAAGATGAGAAAATTCTAAATCGTCGTGACGATGTTAACTTTAAAGAGCATGATATTGACGATGTGCCTTCTGTAGATAGATCAGGCAATAATAAAGAAGCAAGTGAGCAGTCTCCTGACGACCGAAAATATAAGCCAGATATAGATGGGCCTCAACAAGACTCACAAGAGACAGATGACGTTTATGTCGATCCTCGTGCTAATAAAGATTTACCACCAGCAGGTAAAAGAGTTGATGAACTGAGTGCTTTTGATTTAAGCAAAGAGTCGAATAAGTAAGACATTTAAAGCAGCTATATTGACTGACTGCCTAAGTAAGTAATAAGCCTACTTAGGCAGTCTCTCTATGTTATTTATATATGAAAACCATACCTATTTACTAACTTTGTTTTTCATAATGTGATTGGAAAAAATTATGAATAAGCATAATCGCTCAAAAAATAGCGCTCTAAAAAACAACCCTGTCAAAAAGATAGCAAGGCACGATTATGAGGCATTAGCAAAAGATGCCAACCTACGCTATGTAAGTGATGAAGAGCCAGGCTATAGCAGAGTTAAGTGGGGTAAGGGGTTTTCATATAAAGACCCTGAAGGGAAAACTGTAAAAAGTAAAAAGTTACGTCATCGTTTTAAGGCACTTGTCATACCCCCTATGTGGTCTGATGTTTGGATATGTCAATATATTGATGGGCATCTACAGTGTACTGGAAGAGATGAAAGAGGACGTAAGCAGTATCTATATCATGAGCGATGGAACAAGGTTCGCGATCAAGCCAAATACGATTCAGTAATAGGATTTGGTGAAGTTCTACCTGCTCTGAGAGAACAAGTAGAAAAAGATTTAAGCTCGAAGGAGCTTAGCCGAGCTAACGTGATTGCCGCTGTCATCAAATTGCTCGAAACAACACTAATTAGGATTGGCAATAGTCGTTATGCTAAGGATAACAAAAGTTATGGCTTGAGCACATTACGCAGTCGGCACGTTAGTCAAACGGAAGAGGGTCTTGCTTTCGATTTTGTCGGTAAAAGCGCTAAAGAGCACCATGTGGAATTTCAGGATAAACGTATAGTCGACATTGTTCGTGCATGTTCTGAATTGCCAGGTTATCGAATATTTAAATATATAGACAACAATGGTCATAAACAATTGGTTGAAAGTCAGGATATTAATGACTACTTAAGAGCGCACACGGACATGGAATATAGTGCTAAAGACTTTAGGACTTGGATGGCATCAGTCCTTGCCGCTAAGTACTTATTCGAAAACTCAGATGATAGCACTAAAAATTGCGACGCAAACAGCGCTGAAAATAAGCAGATGCGTGAGCAGTGTATCGTTGATATGGTTAAGTATGTCGCCCAACAACTTGGTAATACCCCTTCAGTTTGTCGGGCATCCTACATACATCCTAAGATTATTGAACACTTTTTAAATGGTCAGTTTATGACTCTATATAAGCAGGGTAGACGGGGCCGTACTCGGCGCTACCAACAGGTTGAAGAAAAGGCGTTGCTTATGTTCCTTAAAAATCAATAAGCAACACTTTGGTCAAATGAGTTATTTATAATAAATATTTTGCGCCTCAAAAATTAAGCTTTACATAAGCAACCGCTAATTTAGATAGCAACCGCTAATTTAGATTTTGATTGCATTCATAAGTCGCATTCATAGATAGTGTATTTAGCAAATTTCTGCTTAATGCCGCTTATATATTGTCTGTATATTTAATTCAGTTCTCATGAACTTAAGGACAATATTCTAGTTGTCCTAAGTAATTGACCTAATATCGCTATTTAAAGACTTCTGAATTATCGACAAATGTATGCAAATATTACTAAGTTGCGATAAGTAACAATATCAGGATATTACTGGAATTTGCTTACATCTGATAACGTAAGATTACCCGAGTTGACATTTTGATACCGAGTAACTATACGATTATTTATTTAGGCTTGCTACTGTATATATCAAGTTGTTAGACATATTGGCTATGAAGTTTTAGCGATACGACGATAACTTTTATTTGTTTAAATCTAAAATTTAGTCGTCTCTTTAAACTTGTAGCTCAATAACATCTGATATTTATATTTAATAACATTCAGATAGTTTAATTGACTTATGTCTCACTTCAGCAAATTTGAGGCACCATAGTTCATAACGGCGGATGTCGATTTTGAGGCACAGACTTGATATTACATTCGTTTCATTTATTAAAATAAAAATATCTAACCCGATTAATAATAAGGAAAAATTATGAGTGATTTAATTCGTTTAAAAGACATTCAAGATACCCAACGTGAGCTTATTGGTGACGATTACTATGATCCAACTGGAAAAACTGCCTTTGCAACAGGTAATGAAAAAGTTGGTAAGGTAGAGGGCGCATTAGTAGAAAGCGTTTCTGGTCTAATTCGTTATTTGATTGTGGACGTAGGAGGTTGGTTCAATACCAAACAAGTGTTGATACCTGCAGGTTTGGCTCGTATTGTGGGCGACGATATCTATTTTGATAGCTTAACTAAAGATCAAGTCGATGCAATGGAAGAGTATGACAACGATTACAGGTACACTTTTGATGAGCAATATGATAAAGATCGTGCTTTATTTGCTTCTGAAACTCTTCCTGAGAATCAGCGTTTACAGGTTAATGACGATTTTTACAAAGCCCCTTCAACACTTGAATTACTTGAAGAGCGCTTAACTGTTAATAAAGACCGTATAGTCGCCGGGTTAGTAAGTGTAGGGAAGCATGTGGTTACTGAAGATCGCAAAGTTGATGTTGAGCTTGAAGAAGAGCATGCTCATATTGAACGTACCAATGTTGACCGCCGTGTTGACCGTAAAATTGGTGACGACCTAGGTGCTGACACGATTGAAGTTGAGCTAGAAGCGGAAAGAGCGCGTGTTGGTAAAGAGACTTATGTTACTGAAGAAGTGCGCGTAGGTAAGACTACTGAAGTCCATACCGAAACCGTTCATGAGACTATCAAACGCGAAGAGTTAGATGTTGATGGCGATGGCAATATTATTAACCGTGAAGGTCAAGTAATAAATCCAGAAGGGATTACTGCTGACGATGTACGCGCAGTACGTGGTAGATAACTTTTAATTTAATGACTGGTAATTTAACAACTAGTAATTTAATGACTGGTTGCTAATGTGAGCTTATTTATCTGGTTGACACCAAAGTTATTTAATAAAGTTATCTAATAAAAAGTTATTTAATAATAAATAATAAGTGGTGTAATAATAAGTCATTTATTAGTCAGTTATTTAGAATCAGTTATCTAGAAGAAGTTATTTATTATCTGCTTTTCTTATATCAGGAGCCAGAGTTTTCTCTGGCTTTTTTCGTGAAATTATTATGATAAATATATATAAATCTTTAGAGAGCATTACTAATTTACAGCATTAATAATTTACAGCGCTACTAATGTTACAGTACTGCATTAATCTATACTATTTAATAGTAATAAGGATATAGACTATGAAAGAGGACAATAACATCCTTAATGACAATAGTTCAGGAAAAATTGAGTTATTAGAAGAAAGGGCTATCGTTAGTAAGGACCAGCATCCGACATCAAGAGTTATTGTGAGTAAGCAACTAAGAACAAAGACCGTCAATGTCCCAGTTGAACTGACTGAGGAAGTCCTAATTATCGACGCTAAATATCAAGATCAAGACGTTAAAAACTATTTAGATAAGAGTGGCGATAACAACGATATAATAACTTATTTAGAACCAATGCTATCTGTTAAACCCCAGCTGACGATTAATGGTAGCACTGTGTCTTTTGATAATGGTCCAATTGAAATTGTTTTGAGTCGCGAAACGGCTACCGTGCAAAAGCAAACGTATGCAGTTGAAGACGTTGCAATTTCAAAGAGCGTCCATACTCATAAGGAGACCATTAGTATTGACCTTAAATATGAAGAGTTAGACGTTACTGAGAATAATGCTTTAAAAGATGACGAGGTTAAAAGGTAATTAACATAAATGCTATAACGTAATTTAAATAATTGTTCATCAATTAATCTAACACGCTTATTATTTACATTTGCACTTATCACAAGTTATATATGGTAAATTTTATGGAGCAATAATAAGAGTGACGTACTTTTTTACTTATATTTATAACCTAATAAAACAGTTTTAATATTTGATTCGTTTAATATATTAAAGTAAGCGTCCAGCATTATTACCTTTAATACGGGTACGCTTAGTTAGATAATATCAGAATAATATTTATTAAAATTCAACTAGCATTTAATTAGCAAGGACATGATAATGAAAGATACTATCGATCATAATGACCCAGCAAAAAATATGAACCCAAAAGTGGGTAATGGCGGCGAACCTCAATTTCAAGCAGGAAATGATGCGCCAAATCTTACCACTCAACAAGGTGTGGTCATTTCAGATAATCAAAATTCACTAAAAGCAGGACCTCGTGGTCCTTCTTTATTAGAAGATTTTGTATTACGAGAAAAAATTAATCATTTTGACCATGAACGTATTCCTGAGCGTATTGTTCATGCGCGTGGTACTGGTGCCCATGGTTATTTTGAATTAACTGAGTCTTTAGAAGAATATACTACTGCAAAAATATTGACTGAAACAGGTAAGCAAACCCCTTTATTTACCCGTTTTTCAACAGTAGCGGGTAATAAAGGCTCAAAAGATACGCCGCGTGATGTTCGTGGTTTCGCTGTTAAGATCTATACTGAAGAAGGTAACTGGGATATTGTTGGTAACAACATGCCCGTTTTCTTTATTCAAGATGCCATTAAATTCCCAGACTTAATTCATGCGGTAAAACCTGAGCCTGATCGGGGTTTCCCACAAGCAGCATCAGCACATGATACTTTTTGGGACTTTGTATCGCTAAGCCCAGAAACATTACATAACGTCATGTGGCTAATGAGTGATCGTGCTATTCCGCGTAGCTTACGCATGATGGAAGGTTTCGGTATTCATACTTACCGCCTACTTAATAAAGAAGGTAAAAGTACATTTGTACGGTTCCATTGGAAGCCAGTCCTAGGTGTGCAGTCACTGACATGGGATGAAGCCGTTAAGATTTCAGGCGCTGATCCTGATTATAATCGCCGTGATTTATTTGAATCGATCGAAATGGGTGATTATCCTGAATGGGAGTTTGGTGTCCAGTTATTTACCGAAGAAGAAGCCAATGAATTCCCATTTGACCATTTAGATGCAACTAAGCTTATTCCTGAGGAATTAGTACCGGTTAAGACGGTTGGTAAAATGGTATTAAACCGTTATCCTGACAACTTCTTTGCTGAAACTGAGCAAGTGGCATTCTGTCCATCGCATATCCCACCAGGTATTGATTTTAGTAATGATCCACTATTGCAAGGTCGTTTATTTAGCTATTTAGACACTCAGTTATCTCGTCTTGGTTCACCCAACTTTGCTCAAATTCCTATTAATGCGCCTAAATGTCCGTTTGCCAATATGCAGCAAGATGGTCATATGCAAATGCAGGTACCAAAAGGCCGCGTTATGTATGAACCACAGAGCTTAGATCCAAGTAAGCCTCGTGCTAACTTTGATGAAGGTTTCAAGTCATTTGCTGAACAGTTAGATGATGGGGTTAAAGGTCGTGTCCGTGCTGAAAGCTTTGCCGATCACTATAGCCAGCCACGTATGTTCTACCGTAGCCAAACGCCTGCAGAGCAAGCGCATATAGCTTCAGCTTTTGCTTTTGAATTAGGTAAAGTGGATACTGCTCATGTGCGTACTCGTACATTAGGCCATTTGATTAATATCGATAAAGATTTAGCAAATCGTGTGGCGAATGCTCTAGGCATGGAGCTACCTGAAGCACCAGAGCCAAGAGCGCCAATTATTGATATGCCAAATTCTCCCGCCGTTCAAACCATTGGTCTTAGCCCTAAAACTTTAAAAGGCCGTCAAGTCGGTATTTTAATTGGGGAAGGTTCGAGCCGTGAGACGGTAGAGAAGTTTGAGAATGCCGTTAAGGCGGCGGGTGGTAGTGTTAAAATTGTAGCGCCTAGCAAAGAGGCATTACTTGATGATGGTACTCGTGTCCAAAGCGATGAACGTATCGCTGGTGCGCCATCAGTTCTATTTGATGCGGTAGTTAGTATCATAATGCCTGATGTGGCTAAGAAGCTTGCTCAAGACAGTTCAACCTTAGATTGGTTTAACGATGCATTTAACCATTGCAAGGCAATTGCATATTGCCCAGCGACTGAAGAGTTTATCTTAAGTAAACTTCCTGTTGAAAAGGATGAATTTGTAACGCCTTTAGATGAGTTAGATGCATTTATTGAAAATGCCAAAACTCGTTTATGGGAACGTGAGCCAAAGGTTCGTGACTTGGCTTAATTTGTAAATTTGTTATTACTAATTTTGGATGTCTGATTAATTAAGATTTGTTTGTTTAATTGTTCCGGCATCCTAAATTCAAATACTATAGCTTTTTCTTAACTGTTTATTGTTTAGCTTAAAAGGTCATACTAAATGTATTTTAGTATGACCTTTTTTAATCTTTATGCTAATTGAAACTTTTACCAATCTTGACTCACTATATTTAATTGATGTCGGTATCTTTTAAGCTCAGAGCCTCTTTAATGCGATTTAACATGGCTAAGGTGTCTGGATTTAGATTATCTTCGCCGTCGCCAATGACATAGAGAACTAGTTTAAGGGCTTCAATACGCTTTGGCTGGGTTTTTAGTAGTGTTTTGAGTGCTGAAATAGATTGATCTTCAGCAAATCGTACAATAAGCGTCTGGTTTTGTATTTTATTAGATATCTCAGAACTTAACAAATCCTTAAAAGGGTCTTGTTCAGTGAGTACTTCTGTTAAGCGCAGCAATTGGTTGCGATCTATATTATTATCGGCCACAATATTACATAAAATAAGTAGGCGGATAACTGCTTCGATGTAGCCACCTTCAGCAACTTTACTAAGTACTTCCTCCACTTTTGGTAAGTCTCTCAAGGCGTTTTTATCTATTAATCGGCGTGACCCTTCTTTATTGCCATATTCACGCATCCAAGGCATTGACCATACGCCATAAAACATACTTTCGGTCATCATGCCTTGCATTTTACCCCAATAGTCTAAGCTCATGCTAAGACTGTCCATAAACAGTTTCTCAACCTGCAAGAAAAGGTTATCTTGCTCGATGGGCTCGACGGCTGGAAGTTTGACATTGCCATAATTTGCAAAAGAGTTGGTTCCTTCCTGCGATTCTTGTTCAGATGCTGAATGAGTTTGAGTTGAATGAGGTTGAGTTGGGTTAGTATCGCAAGAATGATCAGCTATTTGGTCAGCATTATTCGTATGTGAAGCACTGTTATTTGGATCTATATTGGATACGACTTTACTCAATGAACTGGCTGCCATCGCTAGTGGGTTTTTGCTGGTCCAGATGCTTCTTTGCAGTCTCAATGGATGCATGGCACGTAGAATTTGGGCAGAGGTTTCATTGCTCATGCCTTGTATGAGTGGGCGCAACGTCTGCTCATAGAGTCGTGTTTGCGCTTTTGAGGAGCGGTGAACAGCTCGAAAGATCTTTTCATCAGTACGACATTTACCAATTGCCTTATTTAAATCATCGAAGGTACGGCGAGCTAAATCAACGGAGAATGTTTTTTCAGCACCTTCGCCTTCAATATTTTCAATTTCCATTTCATAGAGACCAGGCGGCAATACTTCGATGGTATCCATAATTGACGCAATACCTTTGTGCTCACGTTTGGCAATTTTTGAGCTGACAAATATGCCTAAATGACCCACTTGGTCATGAATCATATAGATGATACGTTGACCGCAGACTTCAATCTCTTTTTCATCTGTATAGGCATCTAAAATCCAAGCCAAAGCTTGTGGGGGCGGGGTAATATCATCTCCATAAGAGGCAAAGACGAGAATAGGGGCTTTCACATTACGCAGGTCAATATTGACGCCGTTTTCAAGCTGACCTGTATTACGCGCAAGACGATTGCCGATAAAGATATTTTCAACGATCCAGCGTATTTCAGCTTCATTCATTAAGAAGAAGCCGCCCCACCAACGTTCAAAATCTAGGAAGCGTTGACGATTTCCCATTGGATTTTTATATAAATCATAATATTTACCAATATAATTTCTATACGGGTTCATTTGTTCGAAGTTATTAACTAGCCAAGCACCGTCAAATAAACCATTGGACATATCGGCACTCATCATAGACAGCCAAGTACCGCCATTAACCCCTGCTTTATAGCGCATGGGGTTGACACCTACCTCGCCACTCCACGCCGCGACAGGCGCACCATTCATGACTATTGGACCTGTGATATCACTATTAGTGGCGGCTAATATAAGGGCAGCCCATCCGCCTTGACAGTTCCCAACAATGACGGGAGCCCCTGCATCAGGGTGTCTTTTTTCAACCTCTCGGACAAATCTTGCTTCTGCATAAGTAACATCGGCAATGGTTTGTGATGGCTCAGGAAGGCGCTTAAAGGCAACAAAATAGACAGGACGACCATTTTTTAGGGCAACACCAACTTGGCTTTCTGGTTTAAAGCCTCCGATACCAGCCCCATGACCTGCCCTCGGGTCAATGATGATATAGGGGCGATTACGGTCATCAATTTCAATCCCTTCAGGTGGTTTAATCTTTAGCAAGACATAATTACTTGGACGATCAAAGGTACTGGCATCCATTATGATGTCATAATCATAGTCTAAAACGGGTGGACAACCGGCACGTTCATGCTCAATAAATATATCGCCACGCTCTTTTAGTACCTCTGCGGTTTGTAGAAGGCGTTTGCTACTATCCGTACTATAACTTAGCCATTGTTGCCATAAGCTATAGGCAGTATCGATTTTAGCTAAACTCTTCTTAATGTTGTCAGCATCTTGATTTAGTGTCTTAATATTATTTTGAATCTGTTCATGATTTTGCTGTTGATGACTTGATGTTACCTCAAGTAAAAGCTCTGTGCTTTCCGTTTTATAGCGGTTTTGACGGGTATACTCTTCAAGTAGGCTTTGAGTTTTGTGAAAGCGATTGTTTGTCATGTCTTGCAGGTTTGGTAACGAGCCTGTTGAGGTACGATGCGGGTTATTTTTATTTAGCCAAATCTCGGCTTTGTCCGGATTTTCGATATTTTTTTTTATAGTTTGAGTCATGTGGTGCTCCAGATGTATTTACGGGTTATTATTTTTGAACTATTTTGATCAACTATGATAGTGCCTCGTCTGCTCTGATCTTGACATAGTTACCCGGAGCATAACAAAGCACTTGCCATTTATTGCCTTGGTAGTCTTGGCCTGGCTCTCTTTTATCGACGTTACCTGCACTATATTTTTTAATCCAGTCTCCCCAATGCAGCCACCAGCTATTATGATGCTTTTCGGTTTTTTCAAACCACTCATCTGGGTTTGCGTCAAATTCATCATGCGTATAAAAACCGTATTTACCGGTTGGGGGATTGATGATACCGGCGACATGTCCAGACTCGCCAAGTACAAAAGTAACATCGCCACCAAATACCTGTGTGGACTCGTAGCTGCTTTTCCATTTGACAATATGGTCTTGAAGGGTAGCAACCACATAGATAGGGGTCGTTACTTTTGACAAATCAACCTTGACACCGTCAAAGTCTAGCTGACCTTTCTGGATTAATTTATTTTCAAGATATAGCTCACGCAGTATAAAGCTATGTAGTGCAGCGGTAACATTGGTACAGTCAGAGTTCCAATATAATAGGTCAAACGGAGTAGGGCGCTCGCCTTTTAGATAGTTTTGAATGTAATAGTTCCAATACAGACTATTTTCTCGCAATAGACTAAACGCAACCCCCATCATGCGTCCATCAAACACCCCTTTACTTTTGCCTTCTTGCTCAAGTGCGCTGACAATGCGCTCATCAATAAAGACGCCAAGATCACCAGGATCACTAAAATCAAACATCGTTGTCCAAAAGGTAGCACTGGCAATACGATCTGCTTGATTTTTTTCTGTCAGCCAAGATAAGGTTAGCGTAAGCAATATGCCGCCAATGCAGTAGCCGATAATATTTGCATCGGGTTCGCCAGTTATTTCTTTTACGACGTCTAAGGCTGTGAGTAAGCCTTCATGCATATATGTGTCCATACCGACGTCTTTATACGACTTATTTGGATTAATCCATGAGAGAATAAATACACTATGACCTTGATCTAACGCCCAGCGGATGTATGAGTTTTTCTCTTTTAAATCCATGATATAAAATTTGTTTATCCACGGCGGCACGATTACTAAAGGACGTTTATTTACCTTGTCAGTGGTAGGACTGTATTGTATTAATTCCATCATACGGTTACGAAATACCACTTTACCGGGAGTCGTTGCTATATTTTTACCAATCTCAAAGGCGCTGCCATCGGTCATTCGAATATTGAGCATGTGCGCGCTCTTTTCCATATCTTCTGCGAGTTGCTTTAACCCATCTATTAGATTTTTACCGCCAGTTTCTTTAGTGAGCCTTAGTATTTCTGGATTACTCCATAAGAAATTACTGGGTGCAATCGCATTGAGCCATTGACGGGTAAAAAAGCACAAACGTTGCTTGGTTTTATCATCGATACCTTCAGCACTATCAATGGTATGCATCATGCTGTTGACGGTTAATAGATAACTTTGTTTCAGATAATCGAATAGAGGGTTATTGGACCAGTCCTCATCTGTAAAGCGTTTGTCTCCTTTCTCAGGGGTAATAATCGGCTGTGTTTTAGTACCGGCTATGTTCATTAAAGTGTTTTGATACAGTTTAATTTGATCTTGCCAAAGGTTGGTTTGCTGCTCAAGAAGGGAAATAGGGCTTTTGTCTAAGAGTGTAGAAGAAAAATGTTGCCATTCATCCAACACATCAAAAAATATGGATTGGGTGGTATCACTTTTATTATTTAATCGCTTTAGGGTTTCGTTTAAAAATCGTTGACTTAATTCATTTAAACTTTCAATCACGTCATCTAAAAATTGATTGGCGTCTTGGTGATTTGAAGGCTTGGTAGTTGAATAGCTAGATTTGTCAGAGCTGTCAGAGTTATCAGAGTTGTGAGCGTTTTCAGATTTAGCACCGGTAGGCGTTAAAAATTGGCTAAAAAAGTCAATCGACTCTCGCCAAATCTTCATATTGGTTTCAACAGGGTTGATAGATTTTTTGGGGTCTAAAAAAAGCGATTGGTTAAGCTCACTGAAATGGTTCAACTGTTTTAGGTAATAATGACTAAAGTCATTTAACCCAAATGGGTCAGTTGAGTTATGTTTGTTGCTTGACTGCTCGTCGTATTGTTTGCCTGACTGTTTATGATTATCGGATTGATTGGTTTGGCGATCGGTAGTCATATCCTGCTGATTATCGGATTGATTGTTAGACATGTTGACACCCATGTTTCAAATGATTTGCACAAAGTTCAAACGAATGAGTTCGTTCTGACAATTTATTAAAGGTCATTAATAAATCTTTAATAGACCCTTTAACGTTAAAAAATAAGGTGGGAGAACTGACGCCATCCCACCCTACCTACGTTTCTAAAACACTGCAACTACTAAACAGCTTTAAACTGTATCAAGGTTATGCCTTTGGTTTAGTCGCAGCAGCTTTAGTGGTTGAGGTTTGAGTAGATGCTGCAGCTGAGGTTGGTTTAGTTGTACTGGCATCCGTCTTATCTGTACTGGCAGTATTAGCGGTAGTGCTATTGGCAGTTTCAGCCGCTTTCTTAACGGCGTCCGTTGCTTGCTCAGTGGCTTTTTCGGCCATCTTACTCATATTTTCAGTAAATTCTTTAGCTGTTTTCGCCGCTTGGTCTGCCGTTTTTTGCATATTGGCCTGCATTTTCTCATTGGTATCACCATATACTTCAGTCATAACTTGTACGACTTCTTCTTGCATAGATTTGCCAAGTTCAGTAAGACGCTGTGCATCAGCAAGCATTTGTTGACTGATACCATTTAGCATTTCTGCTTGTTTATTACTAAATTCTTTCGCAGACTCAGGAGAGTCAATTTCTGCAACTTGACGTAAGTTATCTAAGCCTATTTCCGAGTAAGAACGCATGGTATTAAGTGAGAATTCTGTCATCTGTTCTGCATTTTTCAAAAAAGCTTTATTGAGCTTAGTCCAAGGCTCAAACATTTTTTGAGCATTGTCGTTTAATTGATTGATATAGTCTTGCTGATTAGAAAATGACATCTTATTTCTCCATTTGTTAATTTAAACGTACACTAGACGAACACAAGTATTGTTATAAGACCATTAAAATTTAAGACATATATTGACCACCATTGACTGATATGGTTTCTCCAGTGACAAATATGGCATCTTCACTGATTAAATACATACATGCGGCAGCAATTTCTTTAGCACTAGCCAGCCGATTCATTGGAATAGTTTCTTTGATTTTATCCATGATATGTTCTGGTACACTTTCTACCATGGGCGTCACAGTGTAGCCAGGAGCAACAACATTTGCAGTAATGGATGAGGTAGCCCCTTCATATGCAAGAGCTTTAGTGAATCCAATAATTCCTGCCTTGGCGGCTGAATAGTTTGTTTGACCATACTGACCTCTGAGGCCATTTATCGAACTGATATTAACGATCCGCCCTGTTTTTTGTTCTAACATTTTTAAGAAAACAGGATGTATAACCGTATATAAAGACGTCAAATTAGTATCAATGACTTGCTTCCACTGTTCAAAAGTCATCTTTTTGAAGCTACTATCACGGGTAATACCGGCTCCATTTATGAGAGCATATACACTCTCGTACTTATCAATCGTTTGTTGAATGGCTGAAATAGCCTTTTCGTGCTCACTTAAATCGACAGGCAAAAATTCGAAATTTTTTGGATCAAAACCATTGTCATCACACCATTTTTTTATACGCTCGGGATCGTCCTTGCTTAAGGTAGCGATAATGAAATAGTTTCTGGCGATTAGTTTTTCGCAAATAGCAGTGCCAATACCACCTAACGCACCTGTGACCATGGCAACCTTCTTATCTACAGCATTAGAGTTTATTTGTGACCCTGTATCTGACATAGAGACCTCTATTTAAGAACATACATATGAATAGAAGGGTAACTAAGTGTAAATGATTTATAGAAGGCGTATATTTGCCAATTATCATCAGTGAGTGACGTTGAAAATGTCAGGTTTAACTTAGGCAACGTTTAAACTTTAATGAACAATATGACTCTTTTTAAAATCACTTTCTTTAAATAAGTTAGCTATAGGCTATGGATTAAAACCTTACTTTAAACTTGATTACCCTATAAAATAAAAAATCGCTTTACACGTATATTTTATCCCTTGAATATGACAGTACGAACAAAAGTTTACAAACGCATAGCGACTTTTGTATAGATTTTGTTAAGCAACTGGTTTTATTACAATTTAAGTTTTTTAATAGGTTTGGTCTTTTTTTTGGAAAAATTAAAATTCAATCGTTTATCTCTAAGTCATTCATTTTAAACAGAGTAAGATGAGATCTGATAATTAATTCATGAACCAACCATGACTGGCGACAATAGATTGGCCAGTAAAAACATTTGTCGGGAATGCTGCTAAAAATAGGGCAAGCTGAGCAATATCATCAACCGTAGTAAACTCTTTATCGACTGTGTTTTTTAGCATAATGTCATTTACCACTTGCTCCTCTGTAATATTCTTTTCAGCGGCTTGCTCGGGAATTTGCTTTTCTACTAAGGGTGTTTTTACAAATCCTGGACAGATCACATGTGATCGAACATTATGATCAGCTCCTTCTTTAGCGACGACACGGCATAGGCCAAGTAAACCGTGTTTGGCAGTTACATAGGGTGCTTTAAACACAGATGCTTCATGGGAATGAACAGATCCCATATAAATAACAGTACCTCCTTTATCATTCTTGTACATATGCTGTAGACAAGCTTTGGTCGTTAAGAAAGCACCATCTAGATGAATAGCCAGCATTTTTTTCCAGCTATCAAATGGCATTTCATCAACCCGGTTAATAATCTGAATACCAGCATTAGATACTAGGATATCTACACCGCCAAACTCATCAACCAATTTTTGAACACCCTCATTTACTGCTTTTTCACTGGTTACATCCATTTCAATTGCCAGAGCCTTTCCGCCGAAACTCTCAATATCGTCCACCGCTTTTTGTGCGGCATCTAAATTTATATCTGCAATACCGACAGTAGCGCCAGCTTTAGCATAAGTCGTGGCAATGTTATTACCAATGCCGCTAGCTGCGCCTGTTACTAAAGCAACTTTACCCGTTAGGTCTTGTTTTATCGCTTGATTATTACTATGTTCAGTCATTGATTGCTCCTTGTAATTATTTATAAAAGGGGTCTGTCACATCTATTAGGATAGAGTCAGGTATACCATATATGAGTAGATAATTGGATTAATTTATAAAGTGATAAATAGGGTTTACTTTTTAAATAGTAGCACTACTAGATGACGGTTTTATGGTAGAAAAATGCTAATTAAAGATAATATAAGCGGTAGGATGCTAAATGATGAATGATAATAATAAGCAATAATGATAAGCAATAACTATCGTAATATCTGACTAGGCTGATTTGCAATAAAAACCGTACTATGGGAATAACCCTCATTCCTTAATCCATTGAAATAATCCATACGTTCAGCTAAATCTTTATTGTTTATACCGATGAATCTAAAGGTAATATTAGCTTTCATATAAGAAGGTTAAGTGTTGATATCAAGGTAATGTCGATATGGATCATATACGACTTTATTTATGACAACCAAGTTTTACGACATAAGTCTATCTCATAGCAACCATCTATCTAGTTGGGTATTATTTATCCAAACTACCCAAATGACTACCCGTTTTATTCCTCATTATTACCCTTGGGTGTAGTTCACTATCCCGTAAATCTTGTTATATTCGAATGGTCTTTAATTTATATATCAGTATTTATTGAGTTAAATATTGACAGCTTAGATATTTATATATCTTTGCTATTTAGGGATGCAACTGGTTGGGAATACGGATTTAATCAACCAAATATAACGACAATCATCAAGGGAGTGAAACGATAATGCTCGTAAATATTGATAACGGGGGTACGCTCACAGATATCTGTGTAGTTGGCGAAGGTAAGGTGTTTTATAGCAAAACACCAATTGCTGTACGCTGCAAAGTGAGCTCAAAATTATATTATTAGAATGACAAAGATAACAACCAGTCTTATATCTTAAAAATGCTATCTCATAATGGTGACTTAAACTTATTTTTATCACTGTGATTTAATAAAGAGCACTCTGAATTGATAGATAAAGCTTGCTCAGGAGATTGACCACCTAAAATACTAGTAACGTTTCTTTTTATAGCGTTATCGAAAGATTGATTAGTGGGTACTTGAGATTTCTTTTTAGACATTAGTGCGCATTATAAGCTTTAAAGTATAGAACTATACTACGTAAAGTATCTGACCTATTCAAAACACCTTACTTTAAATTATTTTTCTCTAAATTGACTAAAAAGTTCGCAAAGCCCTCTGTTGCTCGAGCTTGCAATCGACTGCTAGTAATGACACGGACTTGATTGCTCCAAATAATATTATAGCCGTCAGCCTCAAACCTTTTAACCAAATCCACATCCTCATGACAAGGTAGGGGTGCAAAGCCGCCAACTGCCAGATAGGCCTCACTGCAAAAGCTCAGATTCGCGCCGTGAATATGGCGATGACCCATACAGTCTTGGTAATGAGCAATGTAGTCTTTCTTCGTTTGAGCAGATAAGTGTGCCCAGTTATCTATACTGACTACGCCGCAAATCATATCAGCATTATGGCGAGTAATATGGTTAATTTGTTGCATTAACCAGTCTGAAGGCACTACGGAGTCGGCATCTGTGCAGGCCAGCCATGAGGCACCTTTTAAGATAGCATGGCGAATGCCTAAGTCTCGTACTTGCCCCAGATTGCGATATTCACAGCAGATATAATCAACACCGGCGCTCTTGACTAAGGCCATGGTGTCATCGGTACAGCTATCAAGTACCATAAGCGGGTAGGCGTCAATAGTCGTGGGTAATTGCTCAATGGCGGTCTGCACCGATGCTAAGCAATCGCTAATGGTCTGCTCCTCATTGTGCGCAGGGATGACAATACCAATTTTTATAGTGGGTTTTATAGAGACTGGCTTAGCGCTTTCAAACTTATCCATAATTGGCTCATAATTTAATAACAGTCATACTTTTCGTATAAGTCTAAATAGTTATAACAAGTCATACTAAGTTCTCTTGCATAGCGACTGAACGTTTAGTGTTCAGCCAAACGTCTAATAAAAAATCGCGTTCGATTATTTGAGTCTGATGGGTAAAATTCACGGAGTTGGTTTTAGTGCGCAGCTGGTCTAAAGAAAGAGCCTCTGCTTCTTTTTGCTCGGCTTGCTTATCGACGTTCGACTTATCGTTATTCGAATTGAACGCCTGCTGTAAGCGTTTATGGACTTTGTCGCCATTCATCTCAAAACCCTTAATATTATATCGCCAATGACAACACAGCAAGGTGCCACCCTTGGCTAGATGTTGCTCGATCCAAGCGATAATCCTATCAATTTGTCTTGGTGGTAAATAGTATAAAATTTCACTAATCACAATTAAATCAAGGGGTGGGGTACTGGCGAGTGAAGAGTCTGAAATAGGATGAGTCTCTAAAAGAAACGCTTCTAAGTTGAATAATATACTAGGAATAACCCCCTGTATTACCTTAACATGGGGCAACTTTGTTAAGCGTTGTTTGGCAAGTTGCACTGCATGTTTATTACCATCTAAACTTAACAAAGCCTGACAACGTTGGGCAAGTAATTCACTAAACACGCCATTACCACAACCTAACTCAATGGCATTGGCGTATTGAGCTTGAGGCAATACGGCTAAGCAAATATCACGTTTGCGTTTTTCATACCACCGTGTCTGATACTGCCAAGGGTCAGCATTGTCGTTATATAATGCATCAAAATACGTTTCTGAATAAGTCGTAGATTGCTCGTTAGTTTGACTAACAGATTGATTGTCTGTTTGTTCGTAATCAATACAGTCCTCCCAGTTACTTTTAGAACCCTCTGTATTATCGGTAATATTTAGTGTTTGTGAAGAGGTAGGCGACTCAAGAGAATCATTAGACTTATTACACTTAGGTGTTTGATTCATATAAATAGACTTCCCAAGGCTGGCTAATTCTAGCGATAGTAGTTGCAGATAAGATAGGCGGATTACCCGTACTCTCATCAACGGTAATTTGGCTTTCAAAGCAATTAATTGCTTGGGTTTTACGTTGTAATTGTTCCGAAGTTAAATCAATTCTGACGGCATTGTGCCAAGGGACACGATTATCGTCAGGCTTTGCCCAATGCCACGCCCAAATCAAAACTTGATAGCAAGCTAAATGCTGCTGTTTAGCATAGGCGGCGACTACCTGTCCTGTTGCCTCATGATCAGGATGACCGTCATGAATAAAGGGGGTCACTAAAATATCATTAGGCTTAATAAATTCCGCTATTTTTTTATTAAACTCAGCTTGTTGTTCAAAGACCTTACCATCTGTTAAATCTAGGGCAACTGTTATGACTTGATGCGTCACACCCAATACTTCTATAGCTTCAAGACTCTCTTGCGGGCGGATAATATCAAGTCTTTCTGGTGGATAAATTTTTGAATCAGGATGACTTTGCGTACCATTGGTTACATGAATAAGTACAATAGGGTTGCCATTGTTAGCCAACTGCTGGAGTAACCCACCACAGCCCAAGATCTCATCATCAGGATGGGGTGCAAACACGCAAACACGTTGCTGGGCTGGAAAGCTTATTGCACTCTCTAATCGAGGTAAGTCATGCAGTCCTTGCCAATTTTTCCAAGCGTCCTGACTGGTACCATCGCCTTCTATAATCCTATCGCCAACTATCGGATGGTTATGGTTTAGTTGAGGCGTTTGGGCAGGATCAATAAGTGTTGAATCTTTGCCATGACTATTTGTACTCTCGTTTTCCACATCCACATCCACATCCACATTAGAGATTATAGTTGCCATATATTTTCCTGATTATCCTTTAATTGGCTGGCTAGATCACAAGAAAGTTCGCCAATTTTTTGTAAATCAAATGCTCCATGACTTTGACGAATAAACACGGGTAAATCCGCTGATAATCTAGCGAAATGGGCATTGTGACAAAAGGGTGCTGCGCCTAATGCCTGCCCGACAGTGTCTAAAACTTGTCGAGCCAGTTGTTCAACGTTTGCCCTTAATTGGCGAATGGCAAGTTCATGGCTTAGATTGGGTTGGCTATCTATTAAGGTAGCAACATGATGAAAAAACGGTTGAGTCACTGCCAATGCCGTACTTATTTCGCCTAAATACATGGCTTTATAATCATTTGGTTTTTGCTCATAAGCTTTCATAAGATACTCTGCTAAGCGAGCAGTAGCACCGTACCAGCAAGCTGCCACTCCTGCGGCTCCATGCCAAAATCCCACACGGTCAAGATAAGCATTTGCCGCACCAACCTTAGTTGCTGTAACTTGAGTGAAATTAATAGTGGCAGTATGCGTGGCTTGCATACCTACCGCCTGCCATTTGGTATTGTCAATCTCAATACCATCTTGTTGCATATCCACGATAACCAGTTGTGAATGCCTTTGCTCATCACGATATGTCATTAGCCCATAATCAACAATATTTGCTCCCGAACACCACGCTTTTTTACCATTGACTATGCCCTGTTGATAGTCCAAAGGATAACCCTCCGCTGCCCAAACCGCCCATAGTCCTTGCTCGGGTATGTCAAAGCCAATTTCGTGCAAGATACTGAGGGCATCCAAGTGTGATTCAAACCACTTGGCGATGGTTAAATCGATACCCGCAACGTAAGCCAGAATTTGCCAACGAATGAACGTTGGTAAATTTTTATTATTACCTGCGTTACCACTGGCAGGGTGAGGGATTTTATCGGCATAAGAAATTAGGGTGTCTAAAATATGATGACGCAACTTATCCGTCATTGGATAAGAGCTCAAGTCTTGCACATTCTCAGGTATCATATCTTTTAGTGAATCTTTGATATCTTGTAATAAAATTTGTTTACTATATAACGGCAACATACGGGTTCCTAATTATTGTCGTCCAACTGTTTCTGCCAGATTATTCTTGTCGTTGAGCCTTTATTATTCAGAAAATTAGACTTGCACTTCTAGAGATTTGTTTGACACCTCTTCTATCATACAAATTATTTAGCATATAAATTATCTATCATATAAATCATCTAAAAAATCTTGATGCCAATGGTGTAAGTCATTCTCTTGTAACCCGTTCAATAAGGTAAGATAGCGGCTTTTTCGCTCTGCTAATGGCATGTTTAATGCGGTGTATAAACCCTCTATAATGCTTTCAGGTTGATACGGATCTATAATGATAGCGGCTTGCATTTGTTCGCTTGCCCCTGCATAACGTGACAGTACCAGCACCCCAGGATTATTAGGATTTTGTGCGGCAATGTATTCTTTAGCGACTAAATTCATACCATCTTTAAGCGAATTTACCCAACCGATATCGCTATGCCAAAATGCTTTCATCAAAGCTTCATGATTTAACACACATTCGCTATACGTAATAGCCTGCCAATTATCAGTGTTAGCATTAAAATCCTTAACCTTAAGATTTTCAGTTTCTAAGATATCCGTTTCTAAGATATCCGTTTTAATATCACTAGGTAAGAATTGCTGGTTTACCTCATTAACGGTAAGTCTGACGCTCTCACGAAGACGTTGATAAACGGGCAGGTCTAAGCGACTAGGGCAAGCAATTTGTAAGAAATCTAGCTGATTTTGAAATATGGGATAGTGCTGTAAAAATTTGCGATATGCCGCAAACCTCTCTAGCAGTCCTTTTGAATAATCAATCCGGTCAACCGCAATTATTTGTTGTGCGACAGGATTCAAGGTTTTTTTACTCTGTACATGTAGTGAAGGTTGCTTGGACAAATTGGCAACTTGTTGCTGGATTTTTTCGACATTGACACCAATTGGATAGGCGTCAACTGATAAGTAGTGTGGGGCACCTAGGTCTAGATTCAGCATTAATGTTACAGCGGTTGCCCCGTTAGATTTAGCGAGACATTTTGTGTGTTTAGTGTTTGGTAAGTCTTTTAATGTGTTATCTGCGATTAAGCTATTATTTGCAAAGTTGTCTTTATGTAGACTGCTTTCTAATAAACAACTTTTGAGATAATGCTGGATAACAGCTAGACAGTTGGCTTTATCTTTCTGAGTTTGAGTGCCAAGGATATCATAATGGGCAAGATGTCTTATCAATTCTGGGCTTTTATCAAGCTGATGCCAAAATGCAAGCGGAGCAAATGGGATGTGTAAAAAAAATCCGATACGATTGTTCATACCGAGTTGTCGACAGTAATATGCCACACTTAAAAAGTGATAGTCATGTATCCATATCACATCATCAGGTTTGATGACTTTTTTGAGTTGTCTTGCAAAAAGACGATTAACCGTTTGATATCCCGTATAGTCCTCAGGCGCTTGGCTGATTAAATCAATTTGCTCATGTAACATTGGCCACAGAACACTGTTGGCGAACCCGCAATAATATTGCTGATATTGACTGGAGGTTAAAGCAGTCGTCATATAATTGATTTTCGAATCAGACCCTTTGGAGTCTGCGTTTGCAAAAGAGGTGTCTTCACGACTGGTAAATTCATTAATATTTTCCCATGCATTGTCAGTAACACTGTCATTGAAATGACTACCATGGTCATTATTAGTGCAAGTTGGGATATTTATAAAGGTGTCTACAATATTATGATCTAAAATATTGCCATTCCACCCCATCCAAATGCCGGAATTAGCGATTAATACATCCTGTAAAGCCACCGCAAGTCCTCCCGCCATCGGGTTGTTATCGGGCATTTTCACGCGATTAGATAATACTATTAGTCGACTCATATAACCTTTTTCGCTGTTTTTTTGACTAAGGCGGTAGGGGATGTAGCGAGGGGTATTGTGTCCGTTAAATCGGACAATGGTGGATAGTGCTCTTGGCAGAAAGATAAAAATGACTTAAGTAAAGCAGCCACCTCATTAATGTCATGTACATAATAATCAGCACGTGTTGGCTCCCTGCCTACTTTAATTCCCATTCCTATTAATGGTTGAGGGTTTTTAAACGGGCTGTTATTATCCAAGTCCGCTTTATCTAAAGCTTGTTCGCCTTGAACAACAATGAATCCTGCTTCATCGGTAATATCGTCACCAATAAAGATTGGACAAAGCGTAGCACTTTGGCTCAATTCCATTTGAAGATAATTAAGTAATGTCAAAATGGCAGTGCCTTTGTTGACGCCTTCAGGTACAATTTCCCAAACATATTTACCTTGTTTTAATGTCCAGTCTGCATAATTTTCAACGGACTCAGACATTATGCTATAAGCCATTTCGGCTAACGCTGGATTTTGACGGTAATGTAGGGCACAGGAGTATGGTTTGTTTTCAACAGTAAAGTCTGTGTAGGGTTGACTCAATTGGGTAATGCTCTGTTCAATGGTAGTTAGCTCTGAGGAATCTATTGAAATAGGGTTTGCATCGCCAGCACCAAATGATAGTTCTAATCCATGAGTTGCGGCAATCGGTAATTGTAATGGGGACACCATATGTTTTGCTTCAGCAAGACTGCGTCCAGTGATCATAGCGATTCGAACACCATAATTTTGTATGCTTTGTAATAAGGCTAAAGTTGACGGTGGAATGACACTATCTTTTGGATTAATCGTAAAATTGGCAAGTGTGCCGTCAATATCCAAAAACAAACAATATTTATGTTGGTTGGATAAGTAATTGGCGAAATTCTGTGGATGGATATACCTAGCAGCCATATTAGAGCTGGGCGTTGTCCTTGAGGTCACACTTTCTCCTTTTTTTAATTGGAGGACACTTATAAATCAGCAGTCATCTAGATATAAATTAATACAAAAGCCTAGTTTAAGTGTTCATCTCTTATAACAGGTGGTATAACTTGTCATATTTATATGTCATTGTTTATATATAAAATCGGGCAAAATAAATGAATCAAATTATAATAATCATGTCATGGACTTTTGTTAATTGGGATAGCGTTAATGTTTACTTAGGTATAAATATGTTTTTTGAATAACTTTTATCCTACAATTCTTCGATAATAACTGTGTGGAATTTAAACCATCTTCCTATAAATCTTAACCCTTTACTATAAGCATACCTTAGCAAGTAATATTAAATTCAAATCGAGCAACTACAAAAAACCTCGATTAAATTATGATCGGGGTTCGGTAATAATATCCATTAATAAATACGTCGTTGCTATACGAACATACTCAAAGAATCTGTGACCATTTAAGAGCAGCCTTCTACCAATGCTATAGCTTCCGGCATACCAATGTTAATAGAACCCACTTTACCCTTGAGCTTGGCTGTATTGCTCGTTGCCTATTCACTAGCTTTAATGGAGTATTTGCCTATTTATTTTAATAGAATTACCAGTTCAGCATAACGGGCTATTTGTCCGTAGGTATCTTAAACAAAGACTCCTAAATCACAACCGAAAACGAGACAAGTAATTTTATGCCAGCATCTATCGCCACACTTTCATCTCATCCGCGATACTCTCATCAACCTAATCTTGCCTATTAACTTTCAACGCTTAAAAACTCAATTATTTCAAATGGTTATAGATTATTATGATAGAAAGCTTTCTATTATTAAAACTTTTTTCAACCTATAAATCTGATAACATGAGTTAAATTCATCTCAAATTAAAGTTATATCATTTTATTCATGCTTGCGTTCATGGTTTAATAAGCACCTAAAATAAATTTGGTTTTAAATCATTTAATTAAGGGTGCAAATCACCATGAGTAACACTTTTAGCTATTCAATCAAGACCATTCACTTTGATGAGAACTATCAGCCAGCAAATAGCACGCGTCTGACCACAAACTTTGCAAATTTAGCGCGTGGGGAGCAACGTCAAGAAAATCTACGCAAAACCTTAACAATGATTAACAATCGTTTTAACGCCTTAGCACATTGGGACAACCCAACTGCAGACCGTTATTCTGTTGAAGTGGACATCATTTCTGTCGACATCGATATAAAGGGCGATGGCAATACATTTCCGATAATCGAAACATTGCAAACCACCGTTATTGACCATAAACATAACAAACGTATTGACGGTATGATTGGTAACAGCTTCTCCTCTTATGTGCGTGATTATGACTTTAGTGTCGTACTGCTTGAGCATTTTGATAAAAACCCAGGCACACCACCACCTGCAAGTTTTGGTGATTTACATGGCAAATTATTTCAAGATTTATTAAACTCTGAGGCATACAAAGCCCAGTTTAATAAGCAACCTGTGATTTGTCTGAGTGTGTCCTCAAGCAGAACCTATCAGCGTACCACCAACCAGCACCCTATATTAGGACTGGAATACAGACAAGATGAGTATTCTTTAACGGATGACTATTTCCACAAAATGGGCTTAACGGTTCGCTACTTTATGCCTGAAGGCAGTGTGGCACCTTTGGCATTCTATTTTGCCGGTGACTTGCTGAGTGATTACACCGATCTTGAGCTTATCAGTGCGATTGCGACGATGGAGACTTTTCAAAAAATTTACAGACCCGAGATTTATAACGCCAACTCAAGAGCCGCACAAGTATATCAACCCAGTTTAAACTATCAAGATTACTCACATACGCAAGTGGATTATGACCGTGAAGAGCGTAGCCAGTTGGCCGTTAAGCAAGGCAAATTTACCGAAGAGACCTTTATCAAGCCGTATCAAGACATTCTTGATGCTTGGGCAGACAGCTTTGATATCAATAAGCCTGTTAATAAAGACAATCAAGAAAAAACAGTTAAATATCAGGCTGTTGAACCACAAACTGCCTAATTCAATATTTACTAATTCAATAATATCATAGCTTATCCTGCTTTTTGTTCCTATCTTAACAGCAGACGGGAGCGAGCGCTAAGCCTAGAGTCGTTCCAACATTCGAGCGACCACCTCTAGACAAGCGCTCGCAATCCCGTCCACTGTCAAGGATATCCACGGCAATCAGGGCTAAACCGCTCTAACTTGCAAGGTTCACCGATAAGTTGACAGTCACACTATTTAAAAAAACTGAACTTACGCAAAAATACAATTGAATGACTTTAAAAGTGACTGGTTGCTATTTATGGATCGTCTGGCTCAACCCTCAGTCGATTCATAAATAATTACCAGTTGCAACAATACCTAGTCATCTGTCAATTCAGTTAGCAATTAACACTAAATAATTAACACCAAATAAAGAGAATAAACAAACATGACTAAACTATTATTACCGACCTCAACCGCTGGCAGTTTGCCAAAACCATCGTGGCTAGCGGAGCCAGAAAAGCTTTGGTCACCTTGGAAAATAGAGGGTGATGAGCTGATTGAAGCCAAGCAAGATGCACTACGAGTCTCCCTACAAGAACAAGTACGAGCAGGAATTGATATTGTCAGCGATGGAGAGCAAACCCGTCAGCATTTTGTGACTACCTTTATTGAAAACCTTGATGGCGTCGATTTTGAGAAGCGTGAAACAGTCAAAATTCGTAACCGTTATGAGGCAAGTGTACCAACTGTTGTTGGTGCGGTAAGTCGTACAAAGCCTGTATTCGTTGAGGATGCCAAGTTTTTACGTCAACAAACTGACCAGCCGATTAAGTGGGCACTTCCGGGTCCAATGACCATGATAGACACCTTATATGATGATCATTATAAAAGCCGTGAAAAACTGGCTTGGGAATTTGCCAAAATCCTCAATCAAGAAGCCAAAGAGTTAGAGGCCGCTGGTGTTGATATTATCCAATTTGATGAGCCTGCCTTTAATGTGTTTTTCGATGACGTCAACGACTGGGGTATTGCCACCTTAGAGCGTGCCATTGAAGGGCTCAAGTGTGAAACCGCAGTACATATTTGTTATGGTTATGGCATCAAAGCCAATAACGATTGGAAAAAGACACTGGGTTCGGAGTGGCGTCAATACGAGCAAGCATTCCCTAAGCTGCAACAGTCAAAAATCGATATCGTCTCACTGGAATGCCAAAACTCAAAAGTGCCGATGGATTTGATTGAATTGATTCGGGGTAAAAAAGTGATGGTTGGTGCCATTGATGTCTCAACCAATAGTATTGAGACCCCTGAAGACGTAGCTAGTACACTGCGTAAAGCATTGCAATTTGTTGATGCTGATAAGCTATATCCGTCAACCAACTGCGGCATGACCCCTTTGTCACGCCATGTGGCACGTGGTAAGCTGGAAGCCTTAAGTGCAGGTGCACAAATCGTTCGTGATGAATTGACTGCAAAATAATCCTAGAACCTATTCTATTTCTATTATAGTAGGACTTACGCACGAGTAGAGAGTATGTTAACTGGTTATGATTTATGAATCCTCTGAAGGTAGAGCCATACGTTCTATAAATAATAACCAGTCACTTTTAAAGCCGTGAAATTGTATTTTCGCATAAGTCCTATCTATTAAGTACTATCTATATAGGTAAATAAACTAAACGTAGGATACAAAGCATGATTGAAGCAACCCATTTTAGAGACGCCATGTCGTTGTTACCCACTGCGGTCAATGTGGTCACCACAGCCGGAGATGCTGGGGTACATGGGTTTACTGCCTCTGCAGTTTGTAGCGTTACAGACACACCGCCAACCTTGTTGGTCTGTATGAATACCACATCTCGATCCCATGCTCATTTTATTGACAATAAAGTTTTGAGCGTTAATGTACTTAGCGCCCAACATGAACCTATATCAAATGCGTTTGCCTCTAAACTAGATTCAGTAGAGCGCTTTAAGCAAGGTTCATGGACTACCTTAATGACAGGTTCGCCGATTTTAGAGGATGCACTGGTCAGTTTTGATTGTAAAATCGAGCAGGTTCAGGAAGTGGGTACCCACAGTGTGTTTATGTGCAAAGTAGTTGCTATTACTCAAAGCAATCAGGAAGAAAGCTTGGTTTATTTTAATCGGGGCTATCATACGGTTGGGCACAAAGACGGGCACAATATAGACAATAAAGCCAGCAATAAAGTAGGAAATAAAGTAGGAAATAAAGTAGGACATCAGACGGATCAAGAAGTAACGGCTTGAATTAGTGGATAAATCAACACTCAGTCGATAGCCTAGAGTCTGTTTGAAAAATCAAACAGACTCTACATCGTTTACCAATCTAGGACTTACGCAAAATTAAGAGGGGTTGTAACTGGTAAGGATTTATATGCGCTGGCTGTACGGTGGTTCCTGATGGGCTATAAATGACTGAAAGTGTCACTATTGTATCAATTTTATAATTATTAAAGCTGTTAATTAACCAAACATTCAACAATCTTTTAATTCATTCAATTTAAGAAGACAATATCCTGTGGAAATAATCATTTTTTTACTAATAGGTGCGCTGGCAGGCTTTGCAGCAGGGCTATTTGGCGTAGGCGGTGGCACAATCATCGTACCTTTGCTATTTATTGTATTTACCCAAATGGGGTTTAGTACTGATGCTGTCATGCATCTAGCCTTAGGCACTTCACTTGCGACTATAATCGTCACATCGATCAGCTCGTTAATGGCACATAATAAAAAAGGCGCCGTTCTGTGGCCTGTTTTTAAAAATCTTGCACCCGGTCTTGCCATAGGCAGCTTTGCAGGGGCAGGGATAGCTGGTTTAATCTCTGGAATTCATCTGCAAGTCATCGTAGGTTTATTTTTACTGTGGGTAGCTTATAGAATGTTCACCAGTGGCAAAAGGCAAGCCGCGGCCAATGCTAAAGCCAAGATGGATAATACCAATATCGTACTGCCTTCAACGCCTATGCAAGTTGCTGCAGGGGCAGGTATCGGCATCGCTTCTGCTATATTTGGTATTGGCGGTGGTAGTTTAACCGTGCCTTATTTGACGCGTTATAACGTGGTCATGCAAAAGGCCGTTGGCACGTCCGCTGCCTGTGGTTTACCCATTGCCATTGCTGGCGCATTAGGGTTTATGTTTTTTGGGATGCAGCAGCACGTTGATGTGCCTAACACAATTGGTTTTGTCCATATCTATGCCTTTTTAGGCATTGCCAGCATGAGCTTTTTCACTGCCAAAGTAGGCGCAAAAGTGGCGCATATGCTATCGCCACAACTATTGAAAAAATGCTTTGCGGTGTTATTAACAGCTGTAGCGCTTTTCTTCTTGTATAAAGGGTTGGTTTGAGGGTTGGGGGGTGTTAAATGTCACAATGATGATATAGATTTTACCCTAACGTTTTGAAACTCTAAACAAAGCAGTTTTACCACCAGCACCTCGACCTCTTTTGCCTTTACGTACACCAGCAGAGTAGATTTCGTCTAATTTGACTTTACCCTCAAAAAATCCTCAAAGACGTCATTTGCTTCAAGTGTTAAGTTAATACTCGATAACGAGTCTTACTTTATGATAGAGAAGTGCGGCTGTATTTGGCTGCATCCCTAAAAGATCAACTGATGTTCGAGCAGTGACTTCAGCAGTGAAACACTCAACTAATCTTAACTGTACTTTTTTACTTAATTTACAATGAGCTAGCTTCATTGTAGTGGTCTAGCATAGTGCTTATCTACTACAGGCCCAATAATTTAACAAGAATACGTAGTGAAATTTTTTGCAAATGCGGTTGTTGCCGCCTTAAGTTTGACTCTATTAAGTGCGTGTGGTGGTGATTCCGATAGTAGTGGCAGACAACACATCTCACAGGAGCCCTTAGCCTTTAGATCATTAAAATCCTGTCCAATTATAAATAACACTATCTATATTGGCACACAACCTTTGGGGCCAAATAGTATTTCTATCAAAGAAAAATGTAAAGTTAGTATGCCGAAGTTAATTCTTAATCATGAAGTCATTTTATTATAAGTAATAAAATGACTTTGTTGTTTTAAATCAATAACTCATTCACTTTTTATATAGCCTTATTAGTAAGTCTTAGTTAGTCAATCTTAAAACTTAAAAGCTAAGTTAAATGGGCTGCATAGACTCAATAACACCGCCACCTAAGCAGATTTCATCACTATAAAATACAACAGATTGACCTGGGGTAACCGCACGTTGTGGCTCATCGAAAATAACATTTACCTTACGCTTATCATCAGTATCTACAACTACAGTACACCCTTGATCGGGCTGACGATATCGAGTTTTAGCCGTACACTTAAGCCCATGTTGAGTAAAGATTTCTGCTGGAGCAACTCGTTCAACCCAGTCTAATTTATAGGCAGTTAAACGTTTACTCATCATCATAGGATGATTGTGGCCCTGACCAACGATAAGCTGGTTCTTATCTAAGTTTTTAGCCAACACGAACCAAGGTTCTTCTGGGCGATCTTTTACGCCGCCAATACCAATACCACCGCGTTGACCTAAAGTATAATACATTAGCCCATCGTGTTTACCAATGACTATCCCATCATCAGTGACGATATCGCCAGGTTTGGCTGGCAGGTATTGTTGTAAAAAATCTTTAAAACGACGTTCGCCAATAAAGCAAATGCCAGTCGAATCTTTTTTCTTAGCAGTAGCAAGGTCATGTGCTTCTGCAATCTTGCGAACTTTAGGTTTTTCTAACTCTCCGACAGGAAATAAAGTCTTGGCAATCTTATCGCCACCCACCGCATGTAAAAAGTAGCTTTGGTCTTTATTATTGTCTAAACCTCGTAACAGCTGCGCTACCTCAGTGCCATCCCCACGGCAATAGTTAACGCTACGACGGGTATAATGCCCTGTGGCAATGTAATCTGCGCCAAGGCCAAATTTTGGGTCAGACGCATAATCTAAAAAGGCTTTAAATTTAATTTCTTTATTACAAAGAATGTCAGGATTTGGAGTACGTCCTGCTTGATATTCCGCTAAAAAGTGTTCAAAAACTCGATCCCAATATTCCATAGCAAAGTTTGCAGTGTGTAAAGGAATACCGATTTTGTCACATACTGCTTGGGCATCAGCTAGGTCTTCCATGGCGGTACAATATTCTGTACCGTCATCTTCTTCCCAATTTTTCATAAATAAGCCTTCAACAATAAATCCTGCTTGTTGAAGCAGTACAGCAGAGACTGAAGAGTCGACTCCACCAGACATACCGACAATGACTCGAGTCTTATTAGGATTGGCTATATCATGTAAGCTCAAAGCAGGGTAGTGTATTGGCGAAGACTTTGATGAGGTACTAGGTGCGGTCATAAAGAACTTAAACTATGATAAAATTTGCAAGAATTATAACATTTATGAGTTGATAATGATAAGAATTGGACAGGGTATTGATGTTCACGCTTTTTATGATAATGGCGGCGCAGAACAGTTTGTTACTTTAGCCGGGGTAAAAATACCGCATACATTAAGTTTACTGGCTCATTCAGATGGTGATGTGGTACTCCATGCACTGGCAGACGCCTTGCTTGGTGCCCTAGCACTTGGCGATATTGGTCAACATTTTCCTGACACAGACGAGGCCAATTCAGGTTTGGATTCTCGTGTCTTATTGCGCCATGTTTATAATCTGGTAATTGAACATGATTATAGACTATTGAATGCTGATATTACGGTAATGTGCGAAAGACCAAAGCTTGCTAAGCATAATCTAGCAATGCGAACCAATATTGCTAAGGATTTAAACACATCTATAGAGGTTATCAGTGTGAAGGCAACCACTACTGAAAAACTTGGCTTTACTGGTCGTTCAGAAGGTATCATGGTAAGCTGTGTGGTACTATTACAGAAAAATTAACTATTAATAATTTGCATACAGAAACGTTAAAGGTTTGAAATGCCCTTTTAATCGCGCCTTTTAGCTTTTAGATAGAGGCTTACTTGTCTAAATTACTACGTTTATAAATGGATACTTATTCATATTAAAACTTGATTATCAAAGGGTATTGAATTTTTAATGAGTATCCCCATAAATGATTCAAGCAGTTTTATAACAAGATTATTTGAATGAATTGATCGCAAATGCCTAAATAGCTATAACCTATTACACTCAACATTATTACACCAAAAAATAGAAACTAAGGGTTTATTATGACAGACCAAACCGCTCCAAATGATGCGACAGACAATATCGAAACGTTGATTCGTAACCAAATTAAAGAAAATCCTGTGATTCTTTATATGAAAGGATCACCTCAATTTCCACAGTGTGGCTTTTCTGCGAAAGCCATTGAAGTGTTGACTCAAATTGGTCGACCTTTTGCATTTGTTAATATTTTAGAAAATCCTGAGATTCGTGCGACGTTACCAAAAGTCGCTAACTGGCCAACCTTTCCCCAATTATGGATTAACGGCGAACTAATGGGTGGCTCTGATATTATTTTAGAAATGTACCAATCAGGCGAGCTGAAACCTTTGGTTGAAGAGCATAGTCCATCTGAGTAAATTCATTCATTATTTTGAATGAAAGGATTGTCAGTCAAGAGCCTCAGAATAGATTTCTGAGGCTCTTTATTATTTAATTATACTTTAGTTATTTACTTATTTACTTAAAACTTACACAGCCTCTTAAAAAAGGATAAAAACATGAATTTAGACAATGAAAAGCGCTTAAAAAAAATGAAAGAGCAGTCTTCAAAAATTATTGCAATAGCAGATAAAGAATCGGACTCTGCTTTAAAGTGTATCCATTTGCTAAGTGTGGCAGGTGGGGCCACTGCCGAAACTTATGTGGCGATTGAGCAGCGTATTATGGATGATAAGGATGTGGCAGGTGCTTATCATTTGGCATTAATGGCTCAGTCGACAGCTGACTTACCTATAGATGCGCGTGCGCTCATTGAATTGGTAGTTTCGGAGGGCAATAATGCGCAGCTCCTTTCTCTATTAAAAAACTTACCTATACCACCCGTTGAGGCTATCAAGGAGCGTATATTAGCCAGCAAGGATAGCGAAAGTATAGATAAGATGGAGGCGTATTTGCTTGACAATCCAGATGGCTATGGTAGCGATGTGGTACTTGGCAGCGGTCAAAAAGATCGTATTGTCCCGTTGAGCGAGCCAAAGTAAAGTTATCTCAGCATTATGCAAGTAAGAAGAAAAGACTATAGATTATGGTCGTCGAACTTATAAATCGCTACGGTGTTAACCTCGGTTGCCGTACTACTCATTATATTATCTGCACTCGGTAACTTTATAGCGATTTTAAATTTATTTGACTGTATAAACAGCAATAAAATAAACAGCAATAAAAAAAATATATAGGAATATAAACTGACCATTTATTTTATGTTAATCAGATGTTTTATTTAGCTGTATCGGAAGATGAATACAAACTAAAACACCGGAGGTTGAGGCAAAGTCGCAGTTAGCAGTTATTGCTGACTGTCTATTATCTTCAACGTCTGGTGCTTGAATATTGTGGATAACTATTTGACCGTCGTGACGTTCAATGACTTGTTTAACTAGGGTTAGGCCTAGCCCAGTCCCTTTTTTAGCATGGCTGCTTTTAATTGAGTTGTCTTCATTTAATCGATTTAAAATCGATTTATTATGCTGATGTGACAAACTAAAATAACGGTCAAAGACTTTACTTAAGGCATAGTCAGGAATTAAGTCGCCATCGTTAAATATGTTGATTTCTATAGCTGATGTGTCATTGTGCCTATTATGATCAGTTAAATGAATCACGACGTGCGAATGGGCAAAATACACGGCATTGTCTATAATATTTTGTAGGGCCTGCGTTAACCAAAACTCATCTGCAAGCACCTCTATATTGCTATCAGTTAAGTCACAGTTATAATCAATATGAACCTGTTGCTGTAGACACTGAATCTCGTAATTAGTAATGAGACGACGTATCAGCTCATCAGGGTTAATGGCCTGTATCGCTAACTTAAAAGTGGGCTGTTCAATTTTAGCAAGAAGCAACAGCCTATCAATCAGTGACTGAAGCTTGATACTTTGTTCAGTAATGGTTTGGCTTAACATTAGCCTGTCTTCATCATCTAGATCTGACGCCTCTAACAGCTCGCCACTAGCTCTTATAGCAGTGAGTGGGCTTTTTAGCTCATGCGTCAGTGTATGTACATAATCATTCACATACGCTTTGTTTTCTAGACGATACTTCATATCTTCAATAGTATCGGTTAATTCATTCAATTCACTGGCTAAATAAAAATAGGGTTTCTTGGCATCTTGTGCGAGTGATTGGGTATAACGAGTGACCAGCATCATACTTTGTTTAAGCCACCAGGCAACAAGACCGGCCATTACTAACGTTATGATACTAATAAATAAAGAGGTGCTTAGCATGCGTTGACGGGTAGCATCTAGATAGGGCATTACGGTAGCAGTGGGTTTACCGACACTAACCACACCGATTATTTCTGGATTGGCGCTATTAGGGGCATAAATTGGCTGTGCAACATACATCACTGAAGTCGATTGATCGTCCTTATTACTTCGAGTAGTACGAGCGCCGTACTTTCCCTGAAGGGTTAGATAGACATCATTCCATTTTGAATAGTCTTTGCCTTCAGCATTTTTTGCACCGACTAATGAGTCATAAACCACATGGCCTTTGGCATCTGTGACATAGACGCGAAAACTACTGTGTGTTTTGTGATGATACCAAGTGTCCAAAATATCTAGCTCATGTGGACTAGCATATCTGTTTTGTTTATCTGGCATATTAGGTAAGGCAAACGCAGTATCCAGCATCGCCTTATATTGGCTACTTTTGATTTCGCCAGACTGCATCGGAGCTTGTAGACTTGCTGACAGGAGCATGGCGGTATCTACCAAAGTATCTTCAATGACTTGCTGGGTAACTGGGCGTACATAGTTGAAGAGTTGATTGAAAATGACGATACCAGAAATGATGATAATGATGCCAACGGCAAGCCAGATTCTAAAAAATAAACTGAGGTTTAACAGGTTTTTTCTTTTGTTAACTGTGGTCAAGGCGTCATCATGTTTACCCATTGGGTGAAGTTTAGCGTACCAGTTTTGCTCTGCTGATTTTTTTTCAGCGCTGTTTTGCTCATCTCTTTTTTTCTTGAGGCTGGGTGGCTTGATAGAATGGTTGGTGTTAGGGTATTGTTCATTCATGCTGAACATAGGCCGTAACCAATCCCGCGATGTGTATGGATAATGTCAACGCTATCGTTACCCCCATTATCTTGACTAACCAAAGCAAGCTGCTTACGTATGGATTTAATATGGCTATCTATTGTACGAGCGAGACGATGATCTGGATGCTCACTTATTGCGCTTAGCAACTGTTCACGGCTAAAGACACGATCTGGATTAGCCAATAAGGCTAACAGCAATTTTCGTTCGGTATTGCTTAGCTCAAGCTTGATATCATTCCAATAAAGAGTATAAGTTAATGGCTCATAGCGCCAATTCCCTGATACCAACTGGAATATTTGTGGTTCTATTGAGCTATCCACTGAGTCTGTGAGTTTATCAACCGTGTTTACGGTTAATTGTTCACGTCGCCAAATTGCTTTAAGGCGTGCCACGAGCTCTCTTGGACTGAAGGGTTTTGGGCAGTAATCATCCCCACCCATCTCCAGTCCTAAAATACGATCGACTTCATCACTGCGTGCGGTTAAAAATACGATGGGTAGATGCTTAAAGTGACCAATAGCCGCTGAATGACGAATGGATTGGCAAAGACTTAAGCCATCACCGTCGGGTAGTCCAACATCTAAAATAATACCAGATAAGCTTTCTTCATTTCTTAACATATCAATAAGAGTGGGCATAACATCGCTGGCATTATCTAACCACGTAACCTGCCAGCCTTCGCGTTTAAAGGTAACCTTTAGAGAGGTGGCAATAGCAGGGTCGTCTTCAACCAATAAAATATGTGGTCTAACTTGTGAAGCATTTTGAGATAAGACGTGTGTTTTATCGGTAGTAGAGTAAGTCATAAGGGTTTTCGACCAAATTTAATATATCATTGTCATTTTATCTATTTAACTTTATCTATCCTAGCATAATCAAAATAGGTAAATGTGCGATTCACATGAACACAATATGAAAAATTGATGAAGAATATTAACTGTCATTCAATTTAAGTGCTTTTAGCAATGTTCTGGTCAAATCTCCGTTATATTAAATTTTAGTTATACTAAAGTCCCTTATACTAAATTACAGTCATATAATGACTTTAATATTTTTGACTATCATAACCAAACCGCTTACCACCATTAATAGAATTAATGCCACTCTGAATTGGTGCACAGTCATGCCTGCGAGAAAACGTTTACCTATGATGTTACCTAGCACTGCACCAAGCCCTAAGGCCAAGCCATATACCCATAATTGAGAGGTTAAGACCCCAAAAAACGCATAACTACCAATTTGGGCAATACCTACAAAAAATGAATTGGCGGTTTTAGTAGCAATAAGATCTTCTTTTTGTAGTCCAGTGTTCATATAAAAAGGATTTAACACAGGCCCGAGCCCTCCTACGATTGTACTGATAAACGCAGTTATAAATCCTAAAGGAATAAAGCCAGATTTGGGCATATTGAACGTTTTATCTACTTTACCAAAGCGGTATTGGAATAGGGTAGAGACTAAGAATATACCCACCAATAATTGTATCCACCCCGCATTCATGCGGCTAAATAATAGCCCAGCAAGCCATGCGCCAATAATGGCACTGGGTGCATAATATTTGATAAGTGACCAGTCAATGTCTTTCCAAAATAGGATTAAACGGGAGGGACGACTAATGAATGTACCAAGATTAATCACTGGCGGAGCAGAGGGCGCCCCAATTATTGAAGAGGTAATTGGGATTAGCAATAAAGCGCCACCGCCACCTGAAATGGTGGATACAATAAAGGCCACGACACCAGCAAAGAACAATCCCACTAGATGCCATAATGGGATGGACTGAACTAATTCTATCAGTGTTGACACAAGTATTGACATGATAGCCCTCCTTTCTTAATTAGCTTTATATATAGAACATACCCTAAATAAGACATAAAACAATAAATCCAAGCAATGAACTCATTGCTTGGATTTAAATCAATGTGAAAAATGTTTGTTAAGGGGTATGCCTAAGCTTTATAACCCTTTACAGTTAGCATAGTAGGTTACTGTGGCGGGCCAGTCTGAGAATATACCCATAACACCAACATCCTGTGCCAATACGTCGATATAATTAAACATATCGCCATCATTATTAATGGCATCTTCTAGACCACTGTAATACCAACCACCACCATTTGCCAACGGCCCAGAGCGTTCTATAGACCAAGTAATAATTTCTAATCCTGCAGCTTTGGCTTGTTTCGCATATTCAGATGCCTTGAGATTGCCGTTACCATCAGTGCTTACTAACAACCATGTGGCAGGAGCAATGATATTTATGCCTAGGCCTTTTAATTCTTGGAATGAATGTTTCCAAGTGTTAGGATCGTTTTTGTCAAAGGTTTGGCCTTCAGCGGTCTCGTTGCTATCGTCAATGAGATATACTGCATTTTTACCAAAATCTGGTGTGTTATTAATCCAGTATGTTACATCATCAATATTAAACGATTGAGCATAAACTTTATCACCACTGACTCCCGCCTTTTTGTAAGTGTCTATTAATTGCTGGCGATAATTATCTTGAGTGTAAGTACCATAAGGCATCGTTTCCACTGGTGTTTTTAGCTCGGGTGTATGTTTTAGGCCCAAGCTTTCAGCGAGAGCAATGTGCTCTTCTAAACTCATTAATTGTCCATTTTGGTTATATAACTCTGTACGCCATGGGGCTGTGGCATTCATATAACCATCAAGAGTAGTGGCTTGTTTATTAGCCGCATCCATTTTGCCTTTTAGAGATTTAAATTCGGCTAATGTGATATCTGAGGTACGACATTCAATGTCATTAGCATTCAACAGATTTCCTGCAGCATCAAGTTGAGGAGGCGTTGAACAGCTATTGGCCAAATCTGTGGCTAATATATTGGTTGTGGTATGTAAATCATTTTGAGCATGGCGGCAAACCAGTTGCTGATCCTTAGTAAAGGCGACATCACATTCTAATATACCGGCTCCCATATGAGCAGCGGCCTTATAGCTATCATAAGTATGTTCAGGGTATTGAAGAGGGGCTCCGCGATGAGATATGGAAAAGTCAGACTTTTTAGGTGTTTGACCTTCACAAGCTAAAAGTTCATTTTTAAGTGGACTCTCATCCATGTCATCAATTAAATATAAAGGACGCGTACCATAGGTAAACGCAACTTTACTGGCGGGATCAATGTCTGGTTTTTCAGGCGTATCGGGTTTTTTGTCCTCATCCTTGTTGTCTTTTGGGTCACTGACAACGATGGGGTCATCGTCGTCATCACACCCAACTAACGTTAATGGCGCTAAACTGACGCATAGTGCACATGCCAGTAATGATTTGCTATGCTTTGTTTTATTTGTTTGTATGATAGAGTTTAACTGAGAAAATAACATTTGAGGTTCCTAAAGTTTGCCTATGTTAAAAGTTTGGCTATGTTAAAATTATGATTATTTTTATGGTTTGATAATAAACATTTGTAGACTTTAAGCTACCTGATTTTATTGACGGTTTCATGACATATTAAAATAATTTTTTTCAGAATTTTTACCTGTTTGATAATAATAATATGAAGGAGTAATGATGAGTAACTATCTAAAATGCGAGACTGTAGTGCACAATCCTGACAATAAAAAGATTGATCGATCTGTAATTTGGATGCATGGATTAGGTGCTAGTGGGCATGACTTTGTGCCCGTGGTGCCAGAGCTTGGTTTAAGTAGTGATTTGGCAGTACGTTTTGTGTTTCCTCATGCTCCGCAAATTCCAGTGACCATCAATGGGGGAATGATAATGCCTGCGTGGTATGACATTTTAGAGGTAAGCTTAGATCGTAAGGTAGATGTGGCGCAAATTCAGCAATCCACCAAGGCGATTAATGACTTAATTGAAAGAGAAGTTGAACGCGGTGTAAAAAAGGAAAATATTGTCATTGCTGGATTTTCACAAGGGGGTGCAATTGCTTACCAAGTGGCTTTAACACATCCAAAAAAACTGGGTGGTTTACTAGCACTTTCTACTTATCTAGCCATGGATGATAGCGCCCATTTTACGGATGACAATCGCAACATAGTGATTAAAATTGATCATGGTACTCAGGATCCTGTAGTACCAGTTGTGTTGGCACAACGTGCGGCTGAATCGCTTAAAGAGAAGGGCTATGCCGTTGATTTTACAACGTACCCTATGGCGCATCAAGTTTGTTTACCACAAATCAAAGCAATTGGTCAGTGGTTTAATAAGGTATTGGCGTAGGTTTGATTAAGGCAACAACTGGCTAATTATTAATGCTAATACAAGTATAACTATGATTATTATAGAAACTCTTTTTACCCAGTAAGGTATTAAGGGTTTTTTATAGCCGATACTGTTTAGATGACTGTCGAGCCCTGCATTCAAAGTATGCATTTTATCTGATGAATCTTCATTTGGAGAAGGCTGTATAGGGGTGTTGGATTTGACAACCCCTTGTTTTGAAGCTATGGCTAAAACTTTTTGTTGTTGCCTATGTTTAAGCTGGTTATCATATTCATCAATAGCAGATTTAGCCTCAGTCATACTAATATTTTGCTCTTCAGCAAGAGTTTTAATCGCCATGACCATATTGTTTTTTTCAATCATCTGGATAATGTGTTTCGGCAGCTTCTCCGACATGGGTAATCCTCAACAATTTACAGGGAGAGTTAAAGTTATTCTAAAGCTCTAGTAGGTTCTTGGCTTAGTTTACTGAGTTATCTGCGCTTGCTGTAACAACTTTTAGTAACCTCTACTATCACCGTTCGTTTTCCACATCATCCTTTATAATTTATGACTTATTAGATTATAACGACTTCAATTGGACTATTTGTACTATAAATAAAAATTGTACTATAAATAAAAAGCACTTTAACAGAGGGTTAAAGTGCTTTGAATACTAAATAATTTAAGCTAACTGGCTGGCTAGGCTAATCCTATTGTACAGAACTTGCTGGCTATTAACTAACTGCTCATTGGATCGCTTTTATTTATCGTTCCAACGTTGAATAGCTTCTTTAATTACTAGTTTAGCTTCTTCAGCATCTTCCCAAGATTCAACAACAGTAGTGCCTGCTTTTTTCAAATCTTTGTAGTGACTGAAATGGAACTCTAATTGTTCGATTAAGCGTTTTGGAAGGTCCGCTAAACTATTGTAAGCATTACCATTATTACGGTCATCAGCAGGTACTACGACAATTTTATCGTCAACTTCACCATCATCTACAAACTTCATAACGCCAATAACTTTTGCTTTTAAGAACACACCCGTGGTTAAGGGCTGCTCTGTGATAATTAACGCATCTAATTCATCACCATCTTCATCAAGTGTTTGCGGGATAAAACCGTAATTACAAGGCTTGGCAAAAATAGCAGGTTCAACACGATCTAATTCAAAGACCGCCAGTTCACGATTCCATTCAATTTTATGATTACTGCCTGTTGGAATTTCGACAACAACATTAATTTCACCACCGTCAACATCACCTGCATCTAAAATTACATTAAAATCTGCCATTTATTTCTCCCATATGATAGTGTTTATAAACAAATATATGTCTCCCGCCGATTATAACAACTTTTGGCTTATTGCCAAGTAATTACTGGGTTATGACGCTATTCCAAAATAGCATTTATAAATTAAAGATAATAAAACACCCTTTAATGAAGCTTATATTGGGAATAAAATAAAAACCCACTAATTGTAGTGGGTTTTTATTTCTGGATAAATATATTAGTCTTCTGGCATTATTAGATTTTATCTTCTACTTTATCTGCAGTATCTGTAACTTTGTCGCCAGCTTTAGAGACATCTTGACCAAAACCTTTAAAAGTATTGCAACCTGATAATGCGATTAATGCGGCTAAAGAAGCTAGGGCTAACTTTTTCATAATATATCCTTAAAGTTTAAAACACACCTATAAAAGTGGTTTGTAATTAGAAATCTAATAATTAAAAATGAAAGTAACGAATGTTCAAGCACTACCACTATAAGATACAGCTATAATCAATTTGCTATTTAATCAATATCTTCAATACCTATAACCTATATTTGTTTTTCAGTACTTTTATTAATCACTCGTATCAATAGCGAAAATTGATTGATAATGCTTGAACAAATCATAGATGACAACGGCTTCAGGTAAAAACAGTTAATTGTAATAAATTTAATCAAATTGTCATTTATTTGTAAAAAAATGTTTTCAAAAAGGCTTATATATTCATGACTATACACATAATACTCGTTCATCCACGCATACCTAATAACACAGGAAGCGCTATTAGATTATGCGCTAACACAGGTGCAAAGTTACATTTAGTAGAACCCTTAGGGTTTGATCTTGAGGACAAAAAACTACGAAGAGCGGGTTTGGATTATCACGAATATGCAAATATGCAGGTTCATAAAGATTGGCAACAAGCAAAGCTAGCGTTACAGAAGGCCAACTGTTCACGTATGGTGGCGTTAACGACAAAACTAAGCAAGCCCTTTTATGAGTATGACTTTACTCAAAATAATTTTGCAGAGGGGGGCATAGAGTCTGAAAATATTGCATTGGTGTTTGGATCAGAAACAGCAGGGCTTCCTGAAGAGATTAGAGCAGATATTGGTGCCCAAAACTGGTTGCGCTTGCCCATGCTTCCTGATTCTAGAAGTTTGAATCTGGCAAATACAGTGTCTATTTGTTTATATGAAGTGTGGCGTCAGCAAGGATTCAAAGGAGATATGGGGCGCAGTACAGGTTATGAACAGCTAACACCGTATGATCCAAAGTAAACACCTACCTCAAAAAATAAATGAGCAATGCTAAAAATGAGCAATGCTAAAGTGGCTAAGCCTACTCTTGATAGTGGTTATATTCGCTTTACTCGCTACTTAAACTGTCATTACAAACAGTTCGGAGGTTTGGGTAATCCCGCTATACGATTGACATGGCGAGCAACCAGCCCCGTTTTAAATAGCTGCTGCAATTTCTGATTGCTAATGTCATGCCCAGGCAAGGTTTTCATCAGATACTTAATCAGCGGTCGAGTGGATGGGGGGTGTTTAAACTCTTGATGAAACTGGCGAACTTGATGCAGTATTTCATAGTGCGTATTTGTTAAGGTTACCTCTAGCGTGTCTGCTAATTGCTGTGCGACCTCAGGCGTCCATAAAGTATGATCAATCAAATGACCTTCTTCATCTAGTTCTAGTTCAATATTTACCTGATTTTTTGCATTCATATATTTTTTATTCGTATGTTTTTATTAATGGTTTTTATTAATGGTTTTTTAATGTGCTTAAGGGTAATGGCTAACAGAGGATAATATTGTTTATTCGTTTGAGATAGGGACGGTGCGTTATTATTTTTATTTGGTATTTTATACTGCGAGTTTTAAAAATATGTCAATGCCAGATTAATGGCTATTATAACGATACGCCTAAGGTAATTACTCTATCAACTTTCTGAGTTAATCGCACCCACTTATCATCAGTTAATGCGATAGCTTTACTGAAGTCTATGGCTAACTTTGCGCTGTCGTTGAGCGCCTCAATATCCTCAGATAATACATAGATATTGGCAATACCATTAATTGTCCCTTCAAATTCATCGTCTGCATTTAAATCAGAAATGTAAGCATCAAACCAATCTAGATAAGCAGCCGTTTCGCCCAGCAATAAAACACTATCGCCTGCTTGCCATAGGCTGTTCATCTCTTTTATGATGGCTTTGAAACTCCCCATATTGGCATGTAATTGAAATAGTGTGACCATAGTTAAGCTCTTTATAGTGTTATATTCTATATGGTTTAGAATTCTTTACGATAACCAAGTATTCATGTATTATTTTTTACCGTTAGACCCAGTGAATTAATCAAGCGAACTAACTTCAATAGATTAGCTTACTACATTAAAAGGTAAAAACTTGAGTGAATTTAGTAGAGTCTAAATCTTCTGGAATGAAGTCAAGTTGGGCTGCTAAATCAGGTGGTACTACCCCTGAAATCCAACTACTAAATACATCGTCAGGAAGCCAAGCAGGCGGCATATCATACATATCAAGCGACCTAATCATGCCATTTAAACGGCTATCAGATTGCATCAACTGACCAAAAACAGAGCTTCCTATCATCAGCTGTACCGATTGGCCGAAAGTCGCTAATGTTAACGCTAATGCACAGCCTTCATAAGTCGCTGTTTCGGTTGGCGTCGTTAATCGGATAAGTATTGACACGATAGGTGTTCCTTTAAAGGTAGAGTTTAATGTTAATAATTTATTAATTACTGTATATAAGGACACGACATAGAAAATATGGCATAGCCTAAAACTGTATCACTTTATCTGCTTCATTAAGCCTACCCGCTAGCTCTCCTAGACCAACCAGTTTGAATCCTCGAGCTAAGTTTGTACCCTCTAGTTGGTGCCGAGTTGCATTGGCTAAATCGGTAATACCTCTAGTGATGGCCGTACTTACACAGACCGGTAAATCCAGGTTGTAATCTAAACTTAATTGTTGCCATTTTTGGGTTAAATTTTCTCTGTCTGCAACTTGCCAGCGTAGAGCATTTGCAGTGTGTGCCGACCCTCCATAAAAGAAAACGTGAACTGGATTTCTAAAATGATTATTATCACTATCTGCTGCATGACAAGTTGGAGAATCACAAGGTTTAGAGTGATAAATGCTTAGTAATGATTTGGTATAGCGATAAGCATGCTCAGCAAGAGGATGTGCTGGGTCAACAGTAATCAATATTAAAGTCGTAGCGGTTGTCATATATTTAAAGCCTCAAGTCAGGCATTTGAATGAAGTTTTGTCATAGTAATGCTTTAGGTTATTTACTGTTTAAAATTTCTATCGTGAGTATGTTAACAGCATTTATTCCCACGTAGTGAATTGAAATTTTACCCAATAAATTATGGGTTAACTAGTAGTCAGTAAAACGGATCAGTAAGACCTCATTTAGAAAAAGATCACTAACTATACTAACTATAATAAATGCAGGCATCAAACAAGCGAAAATAAAGGGGTTGTCATCAAACTGTGATTAAAGTGCCATACAATTGTCAAATCTTACTGATAGATTGTGAGCATGAAAAAAAGTATTTATAAAGTAAAGTGTGTTGTGAGGAAAGTATGTTAAACGATCTAAATAAGCTAAATCTATCTACTGAACGCCTTGTGTCTGACAATGCTTCAATGCTTCAAGTGGGACAAGATAGAGAAAATATGATTGTAGATAAATCAGTTGGCTTATTGAGAGTAAACGACCTGCTTTTAGATGGCAATGAAAAAAGACACATACTGCCTCAGGCGAAGCTAGTTCACAGCTCAACGTCAGGTATACATATTCTGTTGGTTACAGAAACGTGGCAACCAGATGTCAATGGTGTCGCCATGAGTTTACACCAGTTAATGAGTCAGCTCGTTATGATGGGCCATAAGGTAAGCTTGTTAAGACCTGAGCCAAAACATGTTGAGAGCAATGACTTTAAAGATAATTCTTTTGATACACATCATCGTGATGACCCTCAGCTTAACCAACTTCACATAGTCACTAAAGATATACAAGTTAAAGGCATGCCTATTCCTAAATACCCTGATTTACAAATGGGGATGCCTGTTTATAACCGTATAAAACGCGAGCTTAAGCAGCTAAAGCCTGACATTGTGCATATTGCCACAGAGGGTCCGCTTGGATTAGCTGCTTTATTAGCTGCTAAAAAGCAAAAAATAGCGGCTACTACTGGATATCATACTCAGTTTCATGATTTCAGCCGCCATTTTGGCATTGGAATTATTGCACGCCCTTTGCTGACCTATTTTAAATGGTTTCATAACGCATCAGAAGCGACTTGTGTACCCAGTCAGAAAACACAAAACGACCTAGATAAAATTGGTTTTAAGCGTCTCGTTCAAGTAGGTCGTGGTGTTGACTTAGAACGTTTTAATCCTGAGCATAGAAGTGAGTCTTTGCGTCAAGAGTGGGGTGCGCATAAGCAACATACTGTCCTGATTATGGTAAGCCGGCTGTCTCCTGAAAAAGGCGTTGATTTAGTTATTCAATCATTCAAAGCGTTGCAAAGTGCTCAGCTACATCGTGCTATGAAGTTAGTTATTGTTGGCGATGGACCAGACCGTCAACGCCTTGAGTCTTTGGCTAGTGACAGCAGCGAGGATATTATCTTTACAGGTGCTAAAAAAGGACATGAGCTTGCTGAGCATTATGCCAGTGGCGATGCGTTTATTTTTGCCAGTCAAGTAGAAACATTTGGAAATGTCGTTATTGAGGCGATGGCCAGCGGTTTGCCAGTGTATGCTTATGATGATGCTGCAGCGGGTATGTTAGTCAATCCAAATAATGGAGGCTTGGTTCCGGTCGGTAATAAAAAAGAGTTTATAAATATGGTAGCTGCACTCCCTAAAATGCAAGTTTTGAAAGAACAAAGTAGCCATGCCGTTCAGCAAGTTGCTGGTTTTTCTTGGCAGCGCCCTGCCAAACAGATGCTGGATATGTTTATTAATGCGATACAGGCTAAGGTCTAATGTACAAAAAAAGTGGGTTCTTTGAATACACATTTTTTATATCTTAATAAAATAAGGGGATAGGTTTTGAAACATACCAGTTCTAATAGTAGAAACAGGTCTGAATCATTAAAAACTTCGAGTATGCCTTCAACTATTGCACCCAGTCCAATTTATACCATGATGAGTCGTCATCCTACATTAGCACTCTGTACGGAACAGTTTCTGAGCTGGGACACCAACCTTTGTATTCATATTAATAAATACTCAACTAATTACGCGGTCGCCGTTTTTTTTAAGACTATAAGCCGATTAGGTGACGGTTGGTTTTGGTATGTCATGCTAGCCTCTGCATTTATGATTGGTGGTACACAATCTATATTGCCGCTACTAACAACGATAATAATGAGTCTAATGGGTTTAACTATCTATAAATTATTGAAAGTTAAAACTGTGAGACCTCGCCCTTATCAAGTGCATCAAGTTATTGTTTTGGGCGAGCGTCCACTAGATGTCTTTAGCTTTCCATCTGGTCATACCTTGCAAGCGGTGTTATTTACCGCCACTTTAGGTAGCTATTTCCCACAACTATTGCCGATCATGTTACCTTTTGCGGTTTTAGTAGCCCTTTCCAGAATGGTGCTCGGTTTGCATTATCCCACCGATGTTTTAATTGGAGCAGGTATTGGTTATGGACTGTCGCTGTGGGCGTCAAGAGTTCATATTTATTTGGAGGAAACACTACCTTTATTTATCTGAAGATCTGTGTACTGTAAAAGTCAGCATATCAGCAAGGTCATGGGTAATAAGGTTAGCGGTTTAAGGTGTATGCTTTTAAGAGTTTGTTACTTTATTGAACATGTCGGACTATTCTAAAATATTGTTACCACATAGTGATGCATGGGTATTGGGTGAATAGTTATATAGCTTAATTTTGACTAAGGTTTTATAAATTTTATCTTATCTTATATCTCGAAAATATCAATTCTGTGGTAGGCTTATAGCACATTAGCACTTTAAAGGAGTCGTGCTTAGCCATGTCATCAGCCAATAATACCGATAATAATCAGTCGTCTAGCAAGTCTCATCCACATAAAGAACCTATCACTTTAGAACAAATTGAACGGCTCAAAATGGCCAGTCAATTTGCTTTTCATATATGGGAAAACAAGCCTTTAGTCTGTAAAAACTTTTTAACCAGTTACCCACTTGATGAGTGCCTAACCCGCCAGCAAATTAGCGATTTAATAGATGATTTTACCTTGGATGAAGGCCTTGATGGCGGGTTAGAGAGGGCGGATGAAGCTGGTGTAATGGTAGGTCTTCGCCGTTTGCGTGAACTTTTAATGATGCGATGGATTTGGCAAGATGCACTCGGTGTGATTTCGCTTGAGCAGCTCACTGAAGAGTTATCAGATTTCGCTGATTCGTGTTTAATTTTTGCCAAAGAATATACATGGAAGTCTCTTGTTAAGCGTTATGGTCGACCCACCTTTATTGATAAGGATGGTAAGTTACAATACGATGATATGGCAATTTATGCTATGGGTAAGTTAGGGGCTCAAGAGTTAAATTTATCAAGCGATATTGATCTGATATTTGTACACAGTGCTCGCGGTCATACCGATGGTGATAGATCAAAAGGAACTAAGTGTATTGATAACAAGCGATTTATGGCTCGCTTAGGTCAAGGCATTATCAAGCTTTTAGATGAAAATACAGCTGAAGGCTTCGTGTTTCGCGTTGATATGCGTTTGAGACCTTGGGGAGATGGCAGTGACTTGGCGATACATTTATCTGCTTTAGAAAAATATTTTGAAAAGCATGGTCGGGCATGGGAGCGTTTCGCATGGCTTAAAGCCCGCGTTGTAAACTGGGTAGACGACACATTTAAAAAACAGTTGAATGAGACAGTCAAGCCTTTTGTTTTTCGTTATTACGTTGATTATAGTGCCTTCGCTGCCTTGCGCGAAATGAAATCATTGATTCAAAACCAAGTGGCGCAGAGAGAAGATTTAGATAACGTAAAACTTGGTGCTGGTGGTATCAGAGATATTGAGTTTGTGGTTCAAGCCTATCAGCTTATCTACGGTGGTCGAGATAGCCAGCTTGAAGTAAAAGGGTGTCTTGATGCCATGAAAGTTTTAAATGACTTTGATTATCTTGATGATGAAACTTACAAAAACTTAGAGCAAGCTTATCGGTTTTTTCGAAGAGTTGAACATGGCATTCAAGCCATTAATGATCGCCAAACTCAGCAGCTGCCAAATGATCCCAAATGGCAGAATAATTTAGCCCTAACGCTTGGATTCAAAGGATGGCAAGACTTTTTGCAATGTCTAAATCAGCATCGTAAAAATGTAAATATCCCTTTTGATCGTATGGTTACTGAACGCCAAACGCCTACAGATTCAGAAAGCGATTTTAAGCGAGATTCAACAAAAAATATTGAGGATATTTTAAACGAAGAAAATCTCAAGCTATTGCAGCAATTTTGGGATAGCAAAATGGTGGCTAATCTTTCAGAAGAGGCGAGAGAGCGCTTAGACAATGCCTATCCTGTATTGACTCACGCTCTCATCGAGCATGAAATAAAGCAGGAGGGTGCAAATGACGCTCTTCCCAGATTAATAGACTTACTCGAAGCTATTTGCCGTCGTTCCATTTATTTGGTTATGCTTGCCGAAAACCCTGATGCAACAGTCGATCTCATACCTATGCTATCAGCAAGCCCTTGGATATCAGGCGAGCTGGCCAGATACCCTGTATTGCTGGATTCATTCTTGCAACAACGTTATCGCCATCTACCGGATAAAGAGGAGCTTACTGATATTTTACGCCAGCGTTTACTCAGAGTAGAAACAGATGACGAAGAGTTGCTACTAAGCTCACTACGTCTCTTCAAAAATAATCAGGTGCTTGCTGTGGCTGCTAGTGATGTACTGGCAGAGCGTCCAATTATGAAAGTCTCAGATTCTCTGACTTACATTGCTGAGGTAGTATTAGAAGCGGCGTTAGAACGGGCTTTTGCTCAGCTTGTTAAGCGCCATGGTTATCCTATAAATCAGCAAGGTAATTCGGTTACAGAAGCACATAGTGGTTTTGCCATTATTGGCTATGGTAAGCTTGGCGGAATCGAGATGTCTTACACCTCAGATTTGGATTTAGTGTTCATACATCAGATAAATGAGCAAGCGATGACAACAGGTGCAAAACCTGTCAGCGGTATGAAGTTTGCTGCAAGACTTGCTCAAAAGCTTATGACCTATCTGAATACCCAAACACGTGATGGACGTGCGTATGAAATTGATATGCGTTTGAGACCCTCTGGTAATGCTGGCATGATGGTTGTATCTAGTAAATCATTTCAACATTATCAGCTAGCTAAGGCTTGGGTTTGGGAGCATCAAGCTTTAGTGCGAGCAAGGGCGATATGTGGTGATAGAGATGTGATGCAATCCTTTAATCATATACGTGAAGAAGTGCTAACGCGTAAACGTGACATCAATGAATTAAAATTTGAAGTTCAAAAAATGCGTAAAAAAATGCAAGATCATTTGGGAAGCGATGCACAAGAACAAGGAAAGTTCCATTTAAAACAGGATGCGGGTGGTATTGTTGATATTGAGTTTATGGCCCAGTATGCCGTACTCGCTCATGCCAATGAGTATCCAAGCTTAATTAAATGGAGTGATAATATTAGAATTTTTGAAAGTTTAGCTGAAACGGGTGTTTGGGATGAAGAGACCTGTATAGGGTTAACCCAAGCATATTTGGACATTAGGGCAGCAATGCACAAGCTTGCCTTAGCAAATCAAAGTATTTTAGTCAATGAGCTTCCTTGGGAGGATATACGCGATTATGTCATTACCAAATGGAATGAAGTTATTTGCTGATCCTATGCGAAAAAATGTCTGATTATCTAGGTGGCTTTTTTTTAGTATACATATCTCTCCAATGCGTGAGCTCAATCGAGTGCTTATCATAAAGCGTCTTTAAAGCACCGCTTTTCATCCATTGATATTCACGTTCACGAGCCTCTTTAATACCATCATTCCAGTTGTCATAAGGGGTGGCAGGATGGCACATAATTACTGAGATTGGGTTATGGCTATTTTTCTCATCAAATCCACCAATTCCGATAGGGCACTGACCTAACCAGCGGTCCCATAGCTTTGTTAGCTTATCTGAGTGTGCTTCAAAATCATACACCCCACCAAAATGACTGTTTGTTATAACGCCTGTTTGCTCACACAATGCTTTCCATTGTTGCCCGCCTAACGAATAAATTACCCATGCTTTTAAGTCGTAATTTATAGGGGTGGTTACTCTCGCTGCCATGGTGTGGCTCAGACTTTTGCCATAACGAGATAGTAATTCATTCATTAGACATTGTCTTATGATTGGAAACTGATGAACATGTTGATGCCCATCAATAAATCTTGGGGCATGATTGAAGGTGTCTTCAAAAATATCAAGCTGTTGCTTAATTTCATTAGCAACATCATTTGCTTTAATACCTTGTAAGTAACTTGCTTTAAGCAGTTTTGGTAACGATTTGGGTAAGGTGGTTTTAAATACGCCAGTGAAATCTAGGTGTAGACCTACGTCAATATTCGAGGTATATAGGGCTTTGATTGAGGTATTGTCAATATGGCCACCCACCATATAACTACTAGCAGTAATTAGCCTCTTTTGGGCTAAATTAATGACCGCATCGTTCACAGGCTCAGACAAACCTAAATCATCAACATTAACGATAACCTTTCTGCTTAACGTATTAGATGATTCTATTAAAGCGGAGTCTGTATAGGTAGTGGTATTAATATTTGCGTTCATAGAGTCATTAGGCTATCACATCATGAATAAGTTATAGTATAGCGCTTATGATAAATTATAATGAACTCGGTTGATATAGTTTAAGTCACTTAAAATGGTTACCAGTCAACCGAGCGGTAGTTTTTGCTATTGACTGCCTCTATTTATTGTTATTAATAGCTTATTAAATCTGGTACAGCAAGTGAGCTTAGCATAGTAACTATTTAGAATTAATGTGATTATCTTAGAATTAATGTGATTATCTTAGAATTAACGTGACTATCTTAGAATTAACGTGATTATAGTTTGAATTTTAAAAGTTTAAGATTTGAAGGCCCATAGTTTACCAAGTAGAAAACTTAAAACGGTAATAATAGCGGTAACCACAAACCATATTAACAAATAATAGCGCTCACCATATAGCCCTAGACCTAACATAAATAACCCTTGGTTTAAGGCGAAGCCTAAAATAGAGCTGCCAAACCATCTGGCCAAACGTTTTATATTGTCTCCTTTATTTGTGCGCTGTATATTATGGCGGAAGGTAACCCAAGAATGACCTAAAAAGCTGGCAATAAATGCACATAAAAAGGCAACAACATTTGCCCAAGCGGGATATATATTAAATAGGCTGACCGCTAAATACAATATGACACCGTGAACTAGGGCAGCAAGACTGCCCATAATCATAAACTTAAGGATTTCGGAGGTTGACTGACGCATTAAATATTTAGCTCTACTAAAGAAAGGGTGCTAACTTTAATTCTGCAAGTTAGACGGGGCGGGTATCAGCGTCTTGATTACTTAATACCTCATCTATTAAATAAATAGGGCGTTGTTTCACTTCTTCATATAAGCGTCCAACATACTCGCCTATTACACCAATACATACCAACTGTATACCAGTAGAGAACATGATACCAGCCGCCACTGTTGCCCATCCTGCCACGTCATTGCCAAAAAACAAGGTTTCTAAAACAATATATATGCCGTATAAAAAGGCAAGAAACGAGACAAAAAAACCCATTCGTGATATGAGGCGTAAGGGCTTTTGCGAGAAGGAAGTGATGCCCACTAAAGCAAGCTCAAACAAACTGGTATAATTAAATTTACTGTCGCCATGATCACGATTATCAGCAGTGAAAGGTAGATAGACCGTGTGAAAACCCACCCATGCATAAAGTCCTTTCATAAAGCGTTGGCGCTCTGGTAGTGAGAGCAATGCTTGTAATACTTTCTGATTCATTATTCTAAAGTCGCCTGCATTTGGGCGAATCTCATAGCGCTGTGTGTCTTGAATAAAGTGATAGAAGCTACTTTTTAACGTTTTTGCTAAAGGGCTCTCATAAGGGCGATTGGCCTGAATACCCGCTATCATATCAATATTGGTTTGGTCAGACTGTTCAGCCTGTACCATCATCTTTATCATTTGTTCTAATACGCTTAAAGGATGCTGACCATCAGAGTCAATCATGGCGATGTATTTACCGCTTGCGTGAGCCAGCCCAGCACTAAGTGCAGATTCTTTACCAAAGTTGCGAGATAGGCGAATGAGCTGTATCTTTACTTGCACAGGACAGGACTGTACGGCGGTTTCAAATACCTGTCTAATATTATCTTTACTGCCATCATCTACAATAATAACTTGTTGATGGCCATTTAAAGCGTTTGCAAAATCAATTACTTTAGGTAAAAAAATCGTCAATGCCGCTGCATCATTGTATGCCGGCATGACGATAGAGAGAAAAGTCTGATTTTTAGGCATTTTTTCAGGCATTCAAACACTCATTTGGATGGGTTAAACATCAATATAAATACGAAATAAAAGTTTTAGCTATATATTATCTAACGCAGTGATTGGGAATATAAGCTGACCATTTAACCATTAATGGCTCTGAATCTGGCTGTTTAGGCCAGTTAATTTGCCAGATACCATGATAATGTATCATAGATTCCTTTGGTAGTTTATCGACCAATGGTAAGGTCAAATCATTTTCAGCTTGTGACATAATCAGTGTACCGTGTTTTGATAGACGGTCTAAAGTCATCCAAGGCGAATGGCTAGCAGGACCGGATATCATAAGTGAAGGCCAAGTGGATGTGGTTTTAAGTTGAGAAGCGTTAGCATTCATGGCTACCAATGCGCTTAGCCAGCGATCCCCTGAAATACTATCCCATGTGCAAGTGCTAATCTCATTCCATGTTTGCTGTGCTTGCAGACTTAAGGCCTGTTCTGGCCAATCCATTCGTGACGGTTTATTACGTACATTATGCCCAAACTGTAAATAAGTTATCATTAAAATTGTCACAAGTGTCAGCCAAACTCTCAGATATTTGGTTATTTTGTCTTTAAGTAAAATAAGACTGTCAGGCTTTATTAAACTGGCAAATAATAAGCCTGATAGTGACCACATGGGCATGCCCCACATATCTCTTAGACCAATACCAAATATAAGACTTAGCACAATAAGAAATAGTAATGGCATCAACCATAAATAGACAATCAGCTTGCTATCGGTTGTGGTGTTTTGTTTATTAGATGTCGAGCTGTTTTTATGTTTAGTGAGTTTAGGACTTGTTAATCTAAGCTGAGTTAATCTAATAGTAGGTAATTTTTGAAAATCTAGATACTTACGAGATAAAAATAATATGATTAACAAAGGTATATGAGCAATTAGTTGGGCAAGAGAAAATTTGAACCAGCTAACGTGCGCAGCAAGTGAATTGCCTTGTGTACTATCACTAGAGCGACCACTAGCATAGGTAAAAGGCAACCAGTCATGTTGTATTAACCACATCAGGTGTGGCGTAAAAATCGCCAACATGATTATAGCTGATAACCAAGGCTTTGGTTGTTTTAGTAATCGCCATTGGTTTGGAAGTAGTAAATATATCGCCATTGGAATTAATAGAAAAACGACACTATATTTGGTCAGCATACCCAAGCCACCCACTATACCCAGTAAAATCCAATCTCGATAACGATTTTGTGTCGTGGATTGATAGAAGAGCAAGCTTAATCCAGCCCAGATAGGAAACTGGGCGATATTATGGTTATATTCTAAACTAGGGTAAGTGTAATAAAAAATAGCAAGGGTAAGTAGCGCACCCAAAACAGCTTGCGTATGTGAGAATAGCTTGGTACCCAGCTTATATATGAGAAATAAAGAGAGTAATACGTGAGTTTGGCTGAGAAAATAAGGGCCAATATGACCAAAAAGTTTGTAGAAGCTATACAATAACCATGAAGAAAGAGGGGGGTGTTTGTAGTAACCCCACTGCCATTCATGCCCCCAGTTGATACCTTCACTAACATCTAATGGCACGCTACTGCCTATAAAAGCAGGCACGATAGACCATATCAGAAAATAAATGGCTAGAAAAAAGGCTGATTTATGCCAACTTTCACTTTGGTTATAATTAAGTGTTTGGTTGTCTGTTTTTAGAGTATTTGACATTATTTATATCTTATTTCTTTATAACTTTGGTCATTATTTAATGAGATTAGGGTTCATTTAAATTATTTCTAATCAATTAGATTGAGCAAATTATTTTCGTTTATAAATGTGATAAAATTTCCTTATTGTAATCTGATTTTCTGACTTAACCAATGTTGCTGTGCTAATCATTAATGATTAAATAAATATTAATGACTGAGAATGACTCAAACAGTCTATAGAGTAATAAAGTCTACTCATACACCATTCAAACTGCCGAGTACTGAACATGAAAAATGAAACAATAAAAATTTTCGTTGGCTGTGATCCGAATAATTGTGATCTAGAACAAATGATGGTGTTAGATTACAGTATAAAAAAACATACGAAAGTGCCTTTTGAAATTATATGGATGCAATTATCTCGCGACCCGAATAGCTTTTGGTATTCTAATCCAGAAATAGGCGAAGGCTGGAACACAACAAAGTGGGCAACGCCGTTTTCAGGATTTCGCTGGGCTATTCCAGAGTACTGTGACTTTAAAGGCCGTGCCATATACATGGATGCGGATATGGTGGTATTGTCTGATTTAAATGAATTATGGAATCATCCGGTTATTGGCTCTAGTGTGGTTGCCGCTAAAGTTAATGATGAGATAACTCGGTTATGTACTTGTTTGTGGGATTGTGAAAAAGCCAAACACATACTCACTCCAGTTTCAGAGTTAATGAGTGACCCTAATGGACATCAAAAGCTAATGGATTATTTCAAAAAAAACCAACAACTAATAACGCCTTATGAAGATAGTTTTAATTGTGTTGATGGGGAGGATTTGCCAATTGAAAATATTAGGATTCTCCATTATTCAGATATGGGTACTCAGTTTAGTCATAAATACGCTATACCACGAATAGAAAGCGAGGGGGCTAAGCATTGGTTCGATGGTAAAGTCATGCCACACCCTAGAAAAGAATTGAGCGATTTGTTTGATAAATATTTCCAAGAAGCGTTAGACGCTGGCTATAGGATTGATGATTATAGAGTAGAAGCATTCGGAGCGTTTCCCAAAAAGACACATAAAAAATATAAGGGTAATAAAGTAACTCGTTCTAATAATAAAAAATCTATTTTTGCACGTTTATTTAAAAGCTAATATCAAAGTTTTTTGATGATTCGTTTTACAGATTATAAAGTAGAGATATATGAAACCAGAAACTGTCAAAAAAAAGAGTATTGTTTTATCAATTAATTCATTGCAAGGTGCAGGAGCTGAGAGGTTTGTTATAACGATTGGGGATGCTTTTAAAAAATTAGGTTTTGATGTTCATATAATCTGCTTTGATCCACTTATTGAATATACTTTAGATGGCAATCTCACTTACCATTTAATTAACCATAAACGTCTAAAACATCTAGGAAAAGGTAGACTTAAGCACTTTTTATTATCAAAAATTACAGACAAATATATAGAAAAAAATATCGGGAAACCAGTATTAATATTGTCTAACTTAGACCGTTCATACAAAGTGTTTAGATATAGCAAGTTAACGAATATTGTATACGTTATTCACAACACATTGTCATTACTATATAAGTTTGAATCGGCAAAAAATATTGAAAAACTTAAAGCTGAATTTATAGATATATTCTCAAGACATCCTTGCGTGTGCGTTAGCGAGGGAGTAAAAGAAGATTTTGTTCAAAGTTTTGGAGAGATTACACCTACCTACGCCATTCACAATCCAATTGATAAAGATAAAATTATAGCTTTATCACAAAAATTTAAGCCTGATTATAAAAACTATATTTTACATGTAGGTAGTTTTAAAGAGGCCAAACGGCATGATGTTTTAATAAAAGCATATGCTAAGACGAAAAAATCTTTACCTTTACTTCTTTTGGGTAAAGGCAAGCTTCAGGGTGAGGTAGAGCAATTAGTTATTGAATTAGGTTTAGAAGAAAAAGTGATATTCTTGGGGTTCTGCGAAAATCCATATCCGTATATAAAAAATGCTGCATTAAAGGTGTTAACTTCAGAGTGGGAGGGGTTTGCATTAGTAATTCCTGAAGCGCTAGCGCTTGGAGTGCCTGTAATCAGTACCGATTGCAGATCAGGCCCAAGAGAGCTTTTACCAGAAAATAATTTAATGCAGACAAATAATATTGAAGCCATTGCTTTAAAACTAGATCAAGCAATGGCAGATCCACAGCAGTTCAAGGCAGATTTTAATAACACCCTGTTACCAAAGGTTGTTGCTAGCAAGTATCTGAAAGTTGTTAATAAATGATTTTTAAGTTAAGGATACATAGGATACTGCAACTATCAGACCAAAAACGATGGCGCCTATTATTCTATTGCGCCGTCTGATTTTTTGACGTCTTAACTTAGTGAGAGATCGACTTGCTTGATATTGCTCAATGTAAACTTCTCCGTCATAATCCTTATCAAATATTTTAATGTAGCCTAAAGGTAAGTTTTCTATTGAAATATTATTTTTAAGTTTATACATGGCGTGATCTAGACTGTCTTGATCTACTTGTGTGTTTTTGCCATCCACTTGCTCATTAATCCATTGCTGGACTAAAGATTTAGCAGCCTGTGTATTTTTGAAAAATAAGGTGCCCGCTAGATAGTCATGCGACATACCACTCATACCTTTTGTCATATAAATTCCAACATCAGCGCTAATATGATTGAAGTAATCAATAGGTTGTTTTACGATCGCATCTGCATCTAAATATAAGATGTCTTTATCAGGAAACCTATTTAAGCACTCAAGAATAAAATGTGGTTTAATTCTTGTGTTAGCTTCCCAATAGCCTGCGTCTTCCACTCGACTAAAATAATAACCAATACCATGCTTTTCTAATGAGTCTTTTAAACGCATGGCATGCTCTTCATAGCTTTGTGTATAAAAACTGCAAACAAGAAACCCATTGTCTGTGATGGAGTTTTCGATAGCGTCTATTTGAATGAATGAGGTCATAAAATACTCAATGAGTGAATAATTATATTAAAGTTGTTTAAAGTTTTTTATCAGATGTACTTAATTAACGCCACCACTGGGACTTATCGTCTCGATGAAGCGACTTAACTAATGCGAAAGCAGTGTCTAAGTTTTGAACTCTATCAAATGTATAGAGTAAAATATCGCAAGCTAAACCATCAATAGCTCTATAACGCTCATATCGCAGTCGCATATTTTTCAGGGTATCATCAGCACCTATACGAAAATAAGTGAGCCCATCATATAAGTCTAAGTGTTTAGCATATAAACTTGCGATGTTCTCATCATTTAAATTATTACTGCTTTGAAAGCCTTTTAAGTATTGCTCTGTTTCATATACTTTAAGGGTATTTACCAAGGTAACGGCATTAAGGAGGATGGTGGACCTTATAGGATTGCTGGAATGATCTACAAAAGTATCACATGCAGATATTATCCAACGTAAGGATAAATGATTTAGGAGAAATTCGGTTTCAGATTCCCACAGCTGTTCAAACGCCTTGAAGGTTTCTTGAGTTTTGTAACCTCTACGTATAAGAATAACCAAAGTGGCGTGGTAGAAGCAGAGCTCCGATTGGCCAATGAACTCTTTTTTTACCTTATTGAGATGATCATTTAGGTCTTTAATTCTTGTTTTATCAATTATATTATGCAGATCTATATCGCCACTACTCAGAATATTATCTTTCATAGCGGCAGAAGACTTATTAGAGTAACTAGAAATAACATCTTTTGCACCCAATGTTTTTTCACTTTTAAATATTAATAGCGCTTTTCGCTTCCAACCACTTAATTCAGCCATAATAAGCTCACTCCGAGATAGATAGATTTGAACCTATTGTAGGTATCCTTTAAGAGTTTAATAATTAAATAATATATCTTTAAATAAGTCCTTAGAAACAGGAGAGTGGTTGATAACTCTAACACCTCGTTTGAAATACTCTCTAGCTAGTAAGTCAAAAGAAGGCACAATTCGATTTTCAATAGCTTTATCCAGCTTGCATGGAGCGGTGCTATCCTTACTTTCATAGAATCTAGGCTGACTGCTATTCAGAAGGTCAATGCCATACAGATGAATCTGATTGGCTCCTAGTGTATATGCTAATTGTGCGGCCACGTAGGCAACCGTGCCTGCTTCAACAAATCCATGAGTAATATCCAATGAAACGCCCACTGGCTTAGGTAGGTTATTTGCATCTATCACAAAGTTTGGATTTGATACCAAGTTAGTTAGGCTTGCTTTTTTAGGTTTAAAAATGGATAACCTAAAACTTTTTTTACTATTAGAACCCATCTTATGCAGTTTATCGGCTGGGTATATAAGAGTTAAACATTGATGGTATTTGATAAAAAATTCAGGTAGCTTTTTAACTATTAAATCAAGTACATTGGCTGTAATAAATAAAGGTTGGCCTTTGTAACATTCAGCCAGCAATAAATGTTGGTGCTCAATAAATCTAGCATCAGTAATAATATAGGCAATAACGTCTTTAAAGGCGTGTTGGACTGTTAAACTGATACTTCCATTTACAAAAAGTGCTGGGTTATTTAATAAGTCATCGTTAAAAGATAATTGATCAATAGAGGGCCCTGAAGCATAGATATTAACTGGTGTATCTACACACTTCATATTATCTTTTTTAAAGTAAGGGATTGAATAAATTTTTCCGCTTATATCGACTTGGTATACATCATTATTATCCATATTTATTCAGACCACCAAGCATTGCGTTCTTTTTCATGATAATTACGAAATCGGGTGTAGACACTGCCGCGTTCATTAACGCGATCAAAAACATTCACTAGGATGCTATAAGCAAAGGGATCTGCTTTTCCAATTTCATCCATTCGCCAACGCATATTTCTTAAGGTGTCATCAACACCAATTCTAAAACTAGGTAATTCATCAAATAAATCAAAACAATTTGCTTTTGTTTTCTTAAATCTATCTTCATCATATTTATCAGATTCGTGCTCATTTGTTTTTAATAAATATTGTTCGGTCTCATATAGCTTAACCGTGTTAATTAATACAATAGCGTTTAATAAGATACTTTTTAATAGGATATCTGGGTCGTGATCAATAAATGTATCAATTGCAGAAATTAGCCAACGCATATTTAGGTGTTCTAATAAAAATTCTTGTTCACTTAGCCATAGTTGTTTAAATAACTTATAGTTTTGCCCAATGTTAGATTCACGGCGTATAAGTACAATCAATTTAGCATGATAGAACAATAACTCTGGCTGCTCGTTGAAATTAGCCCTTAGATGAGAGATATGCTCATTCAAATCTTTTTTCATATAAGATTGGAACGATTCTAACTTTGCTCCAGATAAGATATTGGCTTTTAATGAGTCATAATCGACATTTTGTAATTCTGACTCAATATTTTTTGCACCCAAACGTTTTTTATAACGGTTAAGAGTAAATAGGTTTTCAATTTTACTTTTTTTACGCTTAACCATATAAATATCTCAATTATTAACGAGAAAATTCATTAAATATCAATGCCAATATTTTTCAAGCCACGGACTCGGCTTAACATGACGATACCATTTGCCACCACCACCTTTAATGGCATCAGGTGGATTAATTTCGCCATGAAAAATAACAATTTTAGCGCCTTCAGGAAGGGTAGGCGCTTTAATAAAGCTTAAAAGAGGCGATGCCATACATTGATATTTAAAGCTCACGCACCAGATTTTATCCCAATATTCTAAATGATGATGTTCACGTAGATAGTTTGATAGGTAGGCTTGCTCATGACGGACTTCCGAACTTATTTTAGCGAAATTCTGCTCAAAGTTGCTTAGTAAATTTGGATAGGTGTTTTGTCCAATTTTAAAGCGATAGACTGAGCTATTACCAATCATGCGCCATGGCTTCTTCCAGTCACGTATGATAACCACACTGTCCTCATGTTCAGCTTCATAGTTAAAGAAGGCATCGATATTATCGACAATCACAATATCAATATCTAAAAATAGTGCCGTGCCTTTTAAGTCGTATAATTCGGGCTTAAATGTTGTAAGTTTTTTCCAGCCCCGTTCGGGTAATCCTTCTGGTAGATTTAGTTCTGGGATAGGGTAACATTTGATACTGCTGTCTATACCCGTTTCATCATCGGTAAGGCAAACCATTTCAAAGTCTAAGGTTAGGTTGCGTTTAACCATATTATAGAGGCGATTTACATACTCCGGCCCATACTTATCTCCCCATTTCATACAAATGATGTAGCGATTTTCGGCGCTTTGATTCTTTGAGTCTATCATAAGAGTTTGATTTGGAGGGTTAGTCATTTAATACTCTGTGGAAAAGTAAGTTATAAAAAAAAGCATATGCATAAATAGAGTGTTAACGAGTATCATTTAAATGTTAAACAACGAGTATTTAGCATCGAATATCAAGTATTGAATATTAATTATCATGGGATTTAGCACGTGATTCTAAATATTTTTGAAACTCTAATTCACTCAATTTATACGGGTTGTTAATAACGGGTAGGTTTTTAAATCTTCTGTAACCCCACATATAGTGACTGGGACAGGTGTTTATCATCGTCTCCATCGCCTTATTGAGTGCCGTCGTTGCGACAACCATATCTTTATCATACAAAGCTGGATCATCAAGTGCAACGCAGTGAATGTCAAAACCTGATTGTTTACAGTTAGTCTTAGCATCATTATTGCGTAAGCAGACTAATCCGACTAAAGCGCATTTTGTTTTGCTGGCAAGTTTAGGCGCTAATGTACTAGATAAGGTATCTATACCAAAAAAAGGCGCAATAACGCCTCCAGAAGGGTGTGGAACATGATCTGGTAAAATGATACTAAATCCGCCTGCTTTGAGGGTCTTGAAAATAGCTTTGACACCGGATGCATCAGTAGGAACAAGTGTTGAATTTAATTTTTCTCGACCCTGCAAGATAAAGGCATTGCCTAACTTATGTTTGATTGGCTTATACATAATGGTTGGACTTCCATGCTGATTAAGCCATGCATTCATCATCTCCCATGTGCCTAAATGTGGAACAATAGCCAACATACCCTTTGGGCTATTTAATGCTTGTAAGAATACCTCTTTATTATGAACATTTTTGATTTTTGCAATACTCCATTGTGGCGGCATTGCCCAGCACTTTAAAGACTCTACGCTAGTCAGGCATTGATTGCGAATGATGTCTGCGCTAAGTATTTTGCGAGTTTGCTGATTTAATTCTGGATATACTAAACGTAAATTAATATCAATAGTACGCCTTATTGATAAATTGGGTAGGCAGTTGATTATCCATGCCACAAAAAGTGCCAACCCCTTAAGAAAGGGCAGTGGCACATATCTAAATAGATTAAACGGATTCATAATAAGTGACTCACAAGCAAAGTTTTTTTATCCATAAACCAAAACCTTGTTGCAAGTTGTGGTTGCAGTCAAAGTTAAGATATTATGACTTGTCTTGCGCTTCAACTTGCGCTTTTTCACGCAAGCGAATGCCAAGTTCACGCAGCTGACGGCTATCCACTTCTGCAGGTGCTTGAGTTAGTGGGCAGTCTGCAGTCTTAGTTTTAGGGAAAGCAATGACATCGCGAATTGATCCAGCACCTACCATCAACATAATGAGGCGGTCAAGACCAAAGGCGAGTCCGCCGTGCGGAGGCGCACCAAACTTAAGAGCATCTAGTAAGAAGCTGAATTTCTCATTCGCTTCTTCATCAGAGATACCAAGGGCATCAAACACCGCTTTTTGCATGTCTACGGTATTAATACGTAAGCTACCGCCGCCAATTTCAGTGCCATTAAGCACCATATCGTACGCAATGGACAAGGCAGTTGCTGGGCTATCTTTGAGCTCTTGAACGGAGCCTTTTGGTTTGGTAAATGGGTGGTGCATAGATGTCCATTGACCGTCATCTGTTTCTTCAAACATGGGGAAGTCTACTACCCATAAAGGTGCCCATTGGCAAGTTGACATTTCCATATCATGGCCAACTTTAACTCGTAAAGCACCCATCGCATCATTTACTACTTTTGCTTTATCAGCGCCAAAGAAGATGATATCACCATTTTGTGCTTCAACACGGTCCACTAAGCTGACCAGTACATCATCCGTCATATTTTTGATGATTGGCGATTGCAGTCCAGAGTCTTTGTCAACACCGTTATTGATATTAGTAACGTCATTTACTTTGATATAAGCTAAGCCGCGCGCGCCGTATATGCTAACAAACTTAGTATAGGCATCAATTTGTTTGCGAGTTAGGGAACCTCCATTTGGTACGCGTAATGCAGCAATGCGACCTTTGGGATCATTAGCAGGGCCAGAAAAAACTTTAAACTCAACGGACTGCATTAGATCAGCCACATCAACAAGTTTAAGCGGAATACGTAAGTCAGGCTTGTCTGAACCGTAATCCCGCATGGCTTCGGCATAGGTCATACGGGGGAATTTACCTAAATCGACATCAAGCATGGTTTTGAAAAGGTTTTGGATTAAACCTTCATTAATATCCATAATTTCTTCTTCAGATAAGAATGATGTTTCAATATCTACTTGGGTAAACTCTGGTTGACGATCGGCACGTAAATCCTCATCACGGAAACATTTGGCAATTTGATAATAGCGGTCAAAACCTGACACCATTAATAATTGTTTAAATAGCTGTGGAGATTGGGGCAAGGCAAAGAAGTTACCGGGACGTGTGCGAGACGGTACAAGGTAATCACGAGCCCCTTCAGGGGTCGCACGAGTCAAAATAGGTGTTTCCACATCTAAAAATCCCTGTTCGTCCAAATAACGACGAATAGTAGAGGTGGCTTTAGCACGGAAAACCATGCGTTCTTGCATCTCTGGACGACGCATATCTAAATATCGATATTTGAGACGTAAGTCTTCTGACACTGTCGTTGTTTCATCATTCAATGGAAAAGGTGGTGTCTCTGATTTAGCCAATACCTCGATTTCTTTACCAAGCAGCTCAATATTGCCACTGGTCATATTTGGGTTTTCAGTACCTTCGTAACGCTTACGCACACGCCCCGTTATTTTTAGAACATATTCTGGACGTGCAGCATCGGCAGTAGCAAAAGCTTGAGGAGTATCAGGGTCAACAACCACTTGTAAGATGCCTTCACGGTCTCGCATATCTAGAAAAATAACACCGCCATGGTCACGGCGACGGTGAACCCACCCAACAACGGTAATAGTTTGTTCTAATAGTTTTTCGGTTACTGAACCGCAATACTCAGTACGCATCATAAATTGTCCACTGTATTAACAAGGGTTGTAGAAATAAGGATTGAAAAATTGTACTTAAATATAATTTGTTTAATGAAACGCACATTATGCCTGTTATTGAACTTTGTCACAACTGTTAGCTTGCTATGAATTACTATTTACAAGGTAGAAAAACAGGGCTTATAAGGCGTAAAAAGCAATACTTAAGTTCGATTAAATGATAATGAAAATTTATAAAAATATAACTTAATCGTGAAAATTAGCGTGTGGTTTAGCAATATTCATACGCCTCTGCCTCTGTAAAAGATGCGGGTTAAATATTCAGAAAATTTTCTGTTAATTTTATTAAATTACATTTAAAGTAAAGATTATTTAAAGTAAAGATTATTAAATAATTTTTAAGCAACTCTTTAACTTAACATCATATTCGAATTGACAACATCTTTGAATGAATAGAATGGATGTCAAAGATAAGTGTAGGTAATATATTCATTAGGGACGGTATTTATAAGCCCGTTCTTACAAACAGGATTTACAAGCCAGCTTAGGGGACGCGCCATGAGTTTACATTTAGGTCATTCAGCAACCAAGTTCAATCAGCCACGCCGGCAATCGAAACAGTCCCCAGAAAAACCTATATTTTCAAAGTTTGCTTTAAGCACAGTAGTTGTCCTAACGATGACATTAAGTGCGTGTACCACATTGTCTGGACATACTAACGATAAAAACACTGACTCTAAAAACACTGACTCTAAAATCATCGACCCTCATATTAACATTAATACAAATACTGAGATAAAAGTCGCAGTCGAACAAAAAAGCAAAACCCCAATTTATAGTGCAGATATGACAGCACCTGAACAAGGCAGTGGTCTCACTCAACAGAAGCTTGTGCAGGCTGATGACTTCATGGTTGCCTCAGCTAATCCGCTGGCAACACAGGCAGGTTACAACATCTTAAAGCAAGGCGGTAGCGCAATTGATGCCATGGTTGCTATTCAGACCACATTGGGACTGGTAGAGCCGCAATCTTCAGGTTTAGGGGGAGGGGCATATGTTGTTTACTGGGATAATATTAATAAAAGGCTAACTAGCTTTGATGCCCGTGAAACGGCGCCTCAGTCAGCAACGCCTCAGCTATTTTTAAAGGAGTCTGGTAAGCCTTTAGAATTTATGCAAGCCGTCATTGGGGGGCGCTCGGTGGGCGTGCCTGGAGTACCCAAGATGATGGATGTACTGCACCAACGCTATGGCAAACTGGCTTGGTCCGATCTCTTCAAAGTGCCTATTAATTTAGCTGAGAATGGGTTCAAAGTATCTCCACGCATGGCGGCATCAATTGCCACCCATGCTGAGAGCTTATCCCGTTACCCTGAAACAAAAGCGTATTTTTTACCTCATGGCATGCCTTTGCAAGCAGGCACTAAGCTTAAAAACCCAGAGTATGCAAAAACTGTTAAAGCACTGGCGAAGCAGGGTAGTTTACCCTTTTATCAAGGATCATTGGCCAACAATATTATTAAACGGGTAAGAATGGCTCACGATAACCCTGGCGACTTACAGCCTATTGATTTCAAGTCTTATAACATTATAGAGCGAGAGCCTGTCTGTAGTAAATATCGTCAATTTGATGTTTGTGGTATGGGTGGATCGAGCTCAGGGGGTATAGCAGTAGGGCAAATTGTTGGGATTTTAAATCAGTTTTCAACGGAATATTTATTAGATAATCCCGCCACAACACTACGAGTCATTGGAGATGCTTCGCGACTGGCATTTGCCGATAGGGACAAATACGTGGGAGATCCTGATTATGTAACGGTGCCGACAGCAGAGCTATTATCTCAAGATTATCTAAAAAAACGAGCGGATTTAATTAAGTCTACTCACGTTAGCTTAGATGATGTGTTACCGGGTGTGATAGAGCTTAAAGATAATACTGTCAATGAACAAGTTAGCCGTTATGTTACTGCAGAGGCAATAGAGCTACCTTCAACCAGTCATATCGTTGTTGTTGATAGAGAGGGTAATGTCCTCTCTATGACTTCTTCAATCGAAAACGCGTTCGGGTCGACTTTAATGACCAACGGTTATTTATTAAATAACGAGTTAACCGATTTTTCATTTAAGCCAGAAAAAGATGGCGAAATAGTAGCAAATCGAGTTGAAGGAGGTAAGCGGCCTCGTTCCTCAATGGCTCCCACAATAGTCATGCAACAAGGAAAACCGTATTTGGCGGTTGGTTCACCTGGTGGTAGTCGTATTATTGGATATGTTGCTAAAACACTGATGACACATATAGATGGAGGGTTAAACATTCAACAAGCTATTGCTACCCCCCATATGTTAAATCGTTTTGGTACCTATGAAATTGAAGAGAATACTGCTGCTGTCAATGTTGCCCCTATATTGGAGAAAGTAGGCTATAAAACTCAAATACGTGATTTAAACTCAGGTATTCAAGGTATTGTGATAACAGAGAAGGGACTGCAAGGGGCTGCTGATCCTCGGCGTGAAGGCAAGGTCATGGGAGATTAGAATTCAATACCTTAAGGGACTGTTATCTTGGCAAGCTACTACTTGGTCAGCTACTATACTATATGAATGTTTACTTACTTGAACCAGCAAATTGGGCGAGTAAATTATGTCGTGAATTACCCTGTTAACCTGTCGTTGAATACTTTACGCTTTCAATATCTCAAAGCTAGCATCTCGCAATTAGCACTTAAGACTTTAGCTCATGTAAGAGATACCTGCTATGGCATACTTAACTTAGGCACTTTACTTTACTATTTTAGCAAGAGTATTCAACAAGAGTATTTAACCAGTTAAGAGGGCTGTTTAACAGACCCTAATAACCTTCAAACTATTTAATAACATTCAAACTATTTAATTACCTTCTCCCAGCCTTGAAAAATTGGGTAAAGGCACCGATATTAATAATCACTGTAGAATTTTGATAGTTAATCGTTAATTTGCACATTAGGTTGATATATCGAGTTAATTTATAACCCATCTAAATTATAAGTTGTCATGTCTGCTTAGCCCTTGCTCCTAAGCCTATAAAGCTAAGTCAGTTATTATTCCAACAAAAGGATTATTATGCTCTTTCATCCCGTAAAAAACCCAGTAGAATTAAAAGTTATCCATTTAAATAAAGTTCAAGATAACCGTCGTAAAGATCTTTTAGAGGCTGTGGAGGATAAAAATGCCGTAAAGCAGTTAAGGAAAATATTGGCAAAGAAAGCAAAACAAAAGCTTAAAGAAAAAGTAAAAAATAAAAGCAATAATAAAGACAAAAAAATATACGTACTAGATTTTGATGGTGATATTAAAGCCAGTGCGGTTAAGCATTTACGTGAAGAAATCAGTACACTAATCAGCACCGCTAACAAAGGCGATGAAGTGGTTGTTCGTCTAGAGTCAGGTGGCGGGTTAGTGCATGGTTATGGTTTGGCCGCAGCACAGCTTGTTCGGTTAAAAGATGCGGGCTTAATGGTAACTGTATGTGTGGATAAAATTGCTGCCAGTGGAGGCTATATGATGGCTTGTGTGGCAGATAAAATCTTTGCTGCCCCTTTCGCTGTTATTGGCTCAATTGGTGTCGTATCGCAACTACCAAATTTTCACAAATGGCTTAAAAATCATGATATAGACTATGAGATGTTTACTGCTGGGGACTATAAGCGTACAGTAACGGTATTTGGTGAGAATAGTGATGAAGACCGCGCCAAATATAAGGAAGAGCTTGAGCAAACTCATAAGCTGTTTAAGCACTTTGTGACAACCTATCGTCCTACACTAGATTTACAGAAAGTGGCCAATGGAGATCATTGGTATGGTGAAGATGCATTGCATTTAAACTTAGTAGACGAGCTGCAAACCTCCGATGCTTATTTATTAAGTTTAATGGAAGATTACGATGCTTATTCCATCCTATCGCGTCAAAAGCCAACTTTAGCTGAAAAACTAGGATTAAAAAGCGTATCACACAATGCAGTATCTACCGTAACAGCTGCAATAACCACGTCTGTTTTAACGGTACTAGGTGAGAAGCTGCCAGATTTAATCACTAAAATAGAGCAAGATAAACGCTTAACCTTTTAGACTTTGATTAAGGGTCTGTTGGGCTCACAATATGTTTTACAAAGCGGCCTTATGATGGGGTCGCTTTTTTATCGCCTATGTGTTTTTATAAGCAATATCAAAGCCTACTCATTGTGTAATACTCACTTTTTTGAGCAAGTCATCAATCTATTTAAACGTTTATTCTCTATCAGCATTTGAAACTTATAGCATTCTAAATAGGTCTTATCTTATATGTTACACCTTCTAAAAAACCCGTATTCTGTAAACAATTTTGTTAAAACAGGGATCATGTTGCTTGCAACAGCTACATTGGCAACAGGATGTGTGTTAAAGCCTGACCTAACGGTATCAGATCTGAAAAAGTGGCAGCTACCCAATAGTGAGTTCAAAAAAGTTGATGATTTAGACGTCCATGTTGTGCAGTCAAACTTATGTCACACGATAGACAGGGGTATAGCAAGCACTATAAACAGTGATAGTGATAGCCCTATAAGTAATCAGGAAGATGCTGATGATCCTGTTTATGAGAAAGCCAATGAAACAGACCCGCTTACCACAAAACTTCCTGAAGTCATGGTTCTGTTACACGGCACTTCTGCGAGCCTCCATACTTGGGAAGGATGGGCGGCGGCATTAGACGACAAGTATTGCGTGGTACGTATGGATCTGCCGGGTTTTGGTCTCACTGGGCCTTATAAAATCCCAGATAAAGCTTATTCGCTTGATAATTATGTCGATACGGTCATCAACGTAATGGATGAGTTACAGGTAAGCCAAGCAACCATTGCTGGTAATTCGCTAGGTGGTGGTATTGCGTGGTTAACCACATTAAAGCATCCCAAACGAGTGAATAGATTAATAATCATAGACTCGATTGGGTTTGAATTTAAGCCAAAACACGTGCCTATTGCCTTTCAATTTACTCGGTATCCAATGCTTACTATGTTTACTGAAAACGTATTGCCTAAAAGCTTAGTACGAAAAAGTCTAGAGAGTGTATATGCTGATGACAGTAAAGTAACCGATGAGTTAGTCAATCGTTATTATGATTTAACGCGTCGAGCAGGCAATCGACACGCATTAAGCCAGCGTTTTAGGCAGAGTATTGTCATGAATGAAGTTTCCCAGTTACAAAGTATAAAGCAGCCGACCTTAATCCTGTGGGGAGAGAAGGATGACTTAATTCCTGTCGATAATGCGTACCGATTTAAACAAGCTTTGCCTAATAGCGAATTGGTTGTGTTTGAAAACTTGGGTCACATTCCTCATGAGGAAGATCCGAAAGCCACTGTAGAAGCAGTAATTCATTTTCTAAATAAACATCCACTGGATGAATAGCTTGCTTTGCCATTTTTCTAAATTAAAATAACTAATACATCGGTTGCTACAAAGCAATACCGGCCGGAAACGGAGTATAAAATAAAGGAAAAAATTGATGTCGACATTATTTATGGTTCAGCTTGGCGCCCGTCCAAAAGGGCGTTTGATTGAGCAACATGATATTTTCTTTGGTGTGGCGGATAAAATAGGGGATTTAATCCCTGCTATCAATGCCTACTGGCCTGAAGTTAAGAACAAATGGCATATTGATTCGTTTCGAGCGGTAACTAACGTAGTTGGCACAGATGGTAACCGCTATAAAATATCATGGGAGCCGGAACTAGCGAATAATCCAGAAACTGAATCGCACACTCAAACTGACACCCAAATAAATTCTTCAAGCGTAATCGAAAACAATGAGTCTAAAGACGCTTCAGAAAACAATGAAGACAGAGAGGATAATGAACCCTTAAAGCTATTTTTTATTAACTTAGGGGGCTATCAACAGGGCAGTATTGAGGAATTCCATTATAAAATGCTCGTGGTAGCGCCAACGCAGGCTGCTGCGATGAGACATGCTAGACAAACCGAGTTTTATAAATCTTTTAGCTATAATGATGCGGATACCACTATTAATGGTGCCTCGCATATTGATGACAAAATGCAAGTCGATGTCGATGAAATATACGACGTGAATGGTCTGCTAGCATCTGGTCGTATTGTTATTTCGCCTCTTAATGGCAGTTTGGATGAGGGTATAAATGACAGTTTGGATGACTCTTTACACGATAGGGCACAGGTCAGCGAAGATAAAGACTATGTGGGCTATTTGAATATCAAGAAGTTAAAGAGTCTTGAATTTTAATAACTCGATGTAGCCAATCCCGCTTTCGCTTCTATCTCCTTGATTAATCAGGGCGGAAGACTAAGCTCTTAAGTGTCTCTTGCTTCGCGAGCCCCTTAAGACCAAGCCTCCGCAACCTGATTAATCAAGCAGTATATCCGCTACAATCGGGGCTAAACTGCTCTTTCTTATATAGTTCAGTTATAAAATTTAGTTCCTACTTGTAAAAACGGCAATCGAAATAGACATATTATCTTTGAGCTTATTACAAGGCTTTATAATAGATAACCGAAGCACAAAAAGTATCTCAATACTTTTGAACACACCCAAGTACAAACCTTGATTTTAACCACTTTAGCCCTCATAAATCGCTAATGACATTCAATTTATTCATCGAACTGATTCAATCTCATTCAATTATAATAAATAGCCTAAGCAAATGCCTACTAGCCAGCCTAACTCAAAGAAGACGCCTAACTTGAACATGCCGAATACTTCAGAAAATGATATCCCAAATCCTAACGAAAGCGCTTCTGTTGAAAACAAAACAAGCGAGCGCCCATCAAATCAACATGATTTTGATAATGGTCAGTCTGTGGAGAATGCAAAACCTCAAGATAGACGTTCAGGACATTCAGAGTTAAAGACACCGAAAGTGAAGTCTGATACGTATACTTCAAAACCAAATGCTTCTAAACCAAGTACTTCAAAAGCGAATAATGAGCCGTCAGGGGGGCAACGTGTAATTGAAAATCTCCCAGTACTTGACGATTTGCCTGTACTGGCTAAAGACCGACATTTTATCAGCCGTTTAGAAAGAGAGGTTAGTCGACCCAATAAAAACACCCCTGAAAAGGTATTGGCGGAAAAGAAGGCTAAACTACAGAGAACCAAAAAGCGTTCGCAACAAGCTGTCAAAGAACGCATGGAGAGTATTCCAGACAATATGCCAGCACGACTGAACCATGAGCTTCCTGTCAGTAAGCGTGCTGAGGATATCGTGCAAGCCATCATAGACAACCAAGTTATTATCGTGGCAGGTGAGACTGGATCGGGTAAAACCACTCAGCTACCCAAGCTTGCGATGATGGCAGGAAGAGGCATTACAGGTCAGATTGGACATACTCAGCCAAGACGTTTGGCTGCCCGTAGTGTTGCCAACCGTATTGCCGAAGAACTAGGCGAACCGTTGGGTGTTACCGTCAGTTTTAAAATACGCTTTAATGAGCAGGGTACGGCTAAGTCCGTGGTTAAGCTAATGACCGATGGTATCTTGTTGGCTGAGCTGGGTCATGATCGTTTCTTAACCCGTTATGACACCATCATTATTGATGAAGCACATGAGCGAAGCCTGAATATTGACTTTATCATGGGTTATCTCAAGCAGCTTTTGCCTAAGCGTCCTGATTTAAAAGTGATTATTACCTCAGCGACCTTAGATACAGGTCGTTTTAGTGAATATTTCGCTCAATATGATAAAGCCAAAAAGCGTATGGTGCATGCCCCCGTCATTGATGTAGAAGGTCGAGGGTATCCTGTCGAAGTGCGTTATCGTCCCTTAACCGATGCGCCAGTGACCAGTTCGGACGAAGACAGCTATGACGACTTTGAGGACAATCTACCTCGCGCCGTTGTGGCTGCGGTAGAAGAGTGCTTTGAGGATGCCATTGCAAAAGGTCACCCTGAGCATGCAGATATTTTGATATTTGCCGCTACCGAAGCTGAAATCCGTGAGATGTTAGAGGTTCTTGTTGCTCATGGCCCGCGACATACCGAAGTATTGCCGTTGTTTGCAAGACAGTCTTATGCCGAACAACAGCGCATATTTCAACCATCAGGACGAGGGCGACGTATTGTTATAGCGACCAACGTTGCGGAGACAGCGTTAACGGTACCGGGTATTCGCTATGTGATAGATTTAGGTTTTGCCCGTATTTCACGCTATTCTTATCGCTCACGTATTCAGCGATTACCGATTGAAGCCATCTCTCAAGCCGCTGCCAACCAACGCAAAGGTCGTTGTGGTCGAGTGGCCCCTGGGGTGTGTATCCGCTTATATTCTCAAGAGGATTTTGAGAGTCGTCCAGAATTTACCGAACCTGAAATTCTGCGTACAAACTTAGCGTCAGTCATTCTACAAATGGCGAATATGCGACTGGGAACCGTTGATAACTTTGATTTTATTGAGCCACCTGATAGCCGTCTGGTCAAAGATGGACGAAAGTTGCTTGATGAGTTAGGCGCCATTACCGCAAAAAGTACTGACGGGGACAATGGCAATAAAGATCAGGATAAAGATCAAGACAAACCGAAAACCCGACCCGTTTCCAAGCTGACTTTAAATGAGGTCAAATTGACCCGCATTGGTCAAAAGATGGCACGTATGCCTATTGATCCTAGGCTGGCGCGGATGTTAGTGGCAGGTAGTGATTTTGACTGTATGTTGGAGATGTTAATCATTGTCGCTGCTCTTGCCGTGCAAGACCCTAGGGAGCGTCCTGCCGAAAAGCGGGCGCAAGCGGATCAAAAACATGCCGTCTTTCGTCAAGAAGACTCCGACTTCCTGTTTTATCTTAGTCTTTGGAAGGCTTTATATGAAGGAGGTAGCAACAAATTAACCAATAGTCAAAGAAAAGCTTTTGCTAAAAAGAACTATTTAAGTTTTCCACGTTTGCGTGAATGGGAAAAGACCTACCGTCAGCTCGAGCAAATGGTGACCGACTTAAAGCTTTTAAACAAGGTAGAGCCCAAGCTAGTCAAAGGTAAAACTGCGAATGTTCCCAAAGATGACAATTCTTCAAAAAACAATCCTAAACATAAAACCCAACGCAAGTCGCATACCTACCCAAATAGTCCATTGGCTAAAAATAGCACCCAAAACGTGGCCAGTGATCTTATCGTTGTTAATGACGACAAAGAGGGTAACGCCATCAATGAAGAGTTGCGCGCGGTAAAATATGCCAATTTACACCGTGCTTTATTGACAGGGCTGTTATCCGTTATCGCGCATAAAACCGACCAACGTGGTGAATACCTTGCCGCCCGTCAGCAAAAGGCAAAGATATTTCCAGCCAGTACCGTATTTAAGCAAGCGCCTGCTTGGGTGATGGCGTTTGAGATTGTCGAAACCTCACAAGTGTTTATGCGTACTGTGGCAAAAATTGAACCTGAATGGATAATTTCAGTCGGTGGAAACTTGCTAAAATACCACTACTTCGAACCGCATTGGTCGAAGAAGACAGGGCGGGTACGGGCTTATGCTCAAATAAGCTTGTTTGGTCTTATTGTCGTTGCTAAGCAGCTGACCAATTATGAGCAGATTAACCTAGAAGAATCTCGCGAGATATTTATCCGTGATGGATTGGTAACGGGTAATCTTGGACGTCAAGCACCATTTTTACAACACAATATGGACAAGATTGCGGATGTCGAGCTGATAGAAGAAAAGCTTCGTCGTCGTGATTTATTAGTCGATGAAGAGGACTTATATCAGTTTTACGAGCGTAAAATTCCTGAGCATATTGCCAGTCGCAAAGCTTTTGAAGATTGGCGTGCTGAGATTGAGAAAGAAGACCCTAAATTCTTATTCTTCACTGATGAAGATGTGCTTAAAGAGACCGCCCCAACTACTGGAGAATTCCCAGAAATATGGCAATTGGGCGACCTTAAACTGCCTTTAAAATATGTGTTCGACCCCGCTTCAGAAGATGATGGCGTGACCATTAGAGTACCCCTTGCTGCCTTACCGCAGTTGGATGCCGTTGAGCTGTTATGGGGGGTTCCGGGTTGGCGCTATGAGCTGGTACTACAATTGCTGAAGTCTCTGCCCAAAGACATACGCCGCAAAATCGTGCCAATTCCTGATACTGCGGATAGCCTCTTTGACGAACTTGAAAAGAACCACCAAGTAGGACTACTCAATCAACTGTGTCAAGCGCTAAAGCGACGCGGTGTCATAGATGTCAAGCCTTCTGACTTTAACCCCGCAAGTATAGACCGTTATTTACAACCCCAAATATGCGTGGTTGATGATAAGAAGCGAGTCATTGAAAAAGGCCGCGACTTAAAGGCGTTGCAACAGCGCCATGCCAGCGTCACCAGTCAAGCCTTGACCTCAGACAAAGACGCAAAAGGCGTCCATACAGAATTCCCAGAACATTTTAGATTTAGTAAAAACCGCCACAGTGCGGGTGTCGTCATGAAGCAGTTCGCTGCCCTAGTTGCCGATGAAGCAGGGGAAGCTGTGACCATTCATCAGTTTACCGATGTCACCGCCGCACTGGAAGCGCACCGTAAAGGCGTGCTAACGCTCATTAAATCTCAGCTGGGTGCCAAACAAAAACAGCTGACCAGTCAGATTGATAAAACCTTTAAACTGGCCTTTGCACCGCTTGGCGATATGGAAAAGCTTAAAACCATCGTTATTGACGCCACGCTCGATGCCTCTATGGAAGCCCATGCACCTCGCTTTAAAGGCCATGATGAAGAGCTACCCGATAACGCTGATGATATCGCCACAAAACTAATTGAGCAACTGCCATTAGACGATAGTGAATATGAGAAGACAGCCAAGGCAGTATTGGGTCAATTTTTACTAGAAGGTCAAACCGTACTCAAGCTATTAAAAGACGTCTATGCCCGTTGGCAACGTATTCGTCGAAGCCTACTAATGCTTGATCGTGAAATTTTTGGCGAGTCGATTGACGACATTGAAGACCAGCTTGACGACCTACATTTAGCAGATTTTGTGTACCGTATGGACTATGAACACTGGCAACAGTATCCGCGATATCTTGAAGCACTAGAGATTCGGATTGAGCGCTTAGAGCACAACCTAGATGGCGACCTTGATGCCGTTTATGAACTCGATGAGCACATGGAGCGTCTAGCAGGACGTGCCGATGATGAAACCATTGGCGAATACCGCTGGCTGGTTGAGGAGTTTAGAATACAATTATTCGCCCAACCGATGAAAACCCGTCAAGCCGTCTCACAGAAGCGGTTAAATAAACTCTGGGAAAAGGTAGGTGGGCGAGGACAAAGGTCTTAAAGTTAGGTTTTGAGTTATGCAATAGATGGTTAATATTAATAAATATAATATCTACTGCCTAGATGTGAGGCCAATTTTTGATTCTATTAAAAATATTTTAGCAATATCATTAAACCCCTCACTTAAATACTGTCCCCAACCACTCTGCAACAGCCCTAACTCTCGCTGAACGTCGAATATCAGGATGCATAACGAGATAGAGAGGTTTAGATTGTATTAAAGGTATCGCACTTTCAGAGTCGTAATTAATTTTTGTAGATTTGAAACTATCTGACACTTCAGCAGACACAATATCTGAATCCCTTTTTGACTCGCTATTTAAATGACTATTAGCACTATACAACCTTTCGGCAGTTTCAATCTCATCTTTAGTCATTAGGGTTCTAGTCATAGGATTTACGGGTAGTAAATTAGGGTTTTTGGATGCTAAAAAATACGGTAGTATTGCCAACCCTAACTGTTCGCAGACACTGCTATAAGTGACATATAAGTCATTACTACTAAAAATCACTGAATAGTCATATTGATTTACTAAGCTGTTTATCCAGTCTGCCATCCTTTGATTGGCTTGAAATTCTATCAATTGCCACTGTCCAGCCAGTATATGCTCAATATAATTTTGATGCGCAAAAAATCCATAACGCACAGAAGATATCGTGCGAATTAGTAAGTCTTCCTCAGTAGGGCGTTGCAGTCGTAGGGCAATATCAGCCTCTTTACGGTGCAAATCGCTGATATGCAGATCCCCACGAATGTGTAACACAATATCAGGGTATTGAGTTCGGAAGGCAGGTAGCTCTTTTATCAACAGCTCATTCGCTAATACGGGCGGTGCTGATATTACAACTTTGCCTTGCATGGCATTTTGCTCAATCGCCATACGCTCAAAAGTCACTATTTCTCTTTGAACTTCAATAGCTTGTGCGTAGAGGTGTTTACCTTCTAACGTTAGGCTATAGCGTTTGCCTAAACGATTAAATAAGGGCAAAGATAGCCTATTTTCAAGGCGCTCAATTCGCCGAGATACTGTACTGTGTTGGACGCCAAGCTTTTCAGCACTTGCTGTTAATGTTTGTTCGTCTACCAAGCTTATAAAATAGGCTAAATCATCCCAATCCATTCTTTGACCTGCTTGTTATGTTTCATCAGTATTCGACAATAGTATTAGGCAATAGTATTCAGCAATTTAGTAGATTGCCTTAAATTAAGTATATCAATAAAAAGTTTAAAGCTATTGTGCATTATTGCACAGTAGAAGGGTTTCTGTCGTCTGTTATGACGCTGTTGAATACCATAAACTGATTAGAGTTTTAAATAGGTTGTAAAACGATTGGAGAAGGTCATGACAGATAGTGCAGTTACCGAATATGGCAAGTCTATTATGAATCAGTTGCAAGAGGGCTTGGCTGAAAGAGTAACGATGAGTCTAAAAGAGTTAGATCCTGATTTGCCAGCATTAATTACTGATTATGCATTTGGTTCAGTGATTGGAAGACCTGGACTAGATCTTAAGTCTCGGGAAATGATTACGGTCGCATCCTTAATAACGTTAGGACATGCTAAACCTCAGCTTAAGTTGCATATGAAAGCATCCTTAAACGTCGGCGTTACTCAGCAAGAGCTTTTAGAGATTGTCATTCAAATGGCGATATATGCTGGCGTGCCCGCTTGCATGAATGCGCTTAGTACGTATAGGGAAGTTATTGAGGAGCACTAAATAATTTCCAGTCGCCTATATGTGAGTTAAGTTATTGCTGTTGCATAAGTTCTAAGATAGTAAAGTTAATCCAATTCACATAAATATTACCGTTAAAAGAGGGGAATGTAATGCAAACACGATTGTTACAACAGATGAATCGACCTGTATCCGCTATTGGGCTTGGCTGTATGGGTATGAGTGAGTTTTATGGAGAAAGTGATGATAGCCAGTCGTTAGTCTTGCTCGATAAGGCGCTTGAGCTTGGGATTAACTTTTTTGACACTGCTGATACTTACGGATTTGGACACAATGAGACTTTATTAGGTAAATTCATCGCTAAGCATAAGCCTAATCGTGATCAAATAGTTATAGCTACTAAGTTTGGTATTGTGCGTAAGCGAGGACAGTACGAACGCCGATTAGACAATAGTCCTGATTACATTAAACAAGCCTGTCATGACTCTTTAAAACGCTTGCAAACAGAGTATATAGATTTGTATTATTGTCATCGCCGTGATCATGAAACGCCTTTGGAAGATATGATGCATACCTTAAGTGGTCTAGTGGCTGAAGGAGGGATACGGGGTATTGGGCTGTCCGAAGTTTCAAGTGATACTCTGCGTCAAGCCCATGCTATTCATCCTATTACTGCGGTACAAAGTGAGTATTCGCTATGGTCACGCCAACCAGAAGACAAGCTTATAGAAACGTGTCGTGAGTTGGGGGTAAGTTTTGTGGCTTATAGTCCTTTAGGTCGTTCATTTTTAACAGGAAAATTAAATACCGAAAACTTAGAAAAAGGTAATTTTCGTCAGGCCATTCCACGATTGCAAGGGCAGGCACTCATTCAAAACCAACAATTAGTAGAAAAGTTTAGCCAATTAGCACAAAGCTGGGGCTTTAGTAATGCCCAGTTATGTCTTGCATGGTTGCTCAATAAATACCCGCATGTGATTCCCATAGCAGGAACTCGTCGTGAAAAGTATCTTATTGAAAATGCTCAAGCAATGGATATTCAACTAACGACTGAACAGGTTAATGAATTGAATAAATTGTTTGACCCAAGTAATATTGCTGGCGAGCGTTACCCTGAAGCAGGATGGAGTGGTATTGAAAGGTAGTGTTTAAACTGTCTGTTACTGCGTTTATTGTACGCTATCTTTACTTTTTCACCCAAAACACATAGTCTTAATTATTAAACGTTTTAATTTCAAATGATTATGACAATATGAGTACATTGGACAATAGTAACCAATCAATCCGATTGGCGGAAGATATTCGAGACTATCTTGAGAGCAATAATCTAAACGCAAGTCTACCTGCTATCTCTTATGAAGTGTTAGCGCTTCAGCTAATTGATTGTAATGAGCAGGAAGCAAGCTTTAGAGCACTTTTAGAGTGTGAGATTAACGCTGAATCTTGTGATCCAAACTCGGATGATTTTGACCCAATAAAAGCGATTATCTCTCTAAAGGAGACTAATTATGATGAGGCATGTTGGCTGAGTTTTTTGCTGATATATACAGACGATAGTGACGAGTCGGATTGGGCGTTTATGCGAAAGCTATATAGGGCTGAGGGTTTGGGTTTAGAGACAGCTTTAACGTGGGAAATGGTCAATGATGAACCTCATTTGCTAAATGAGCGATTGGAAGCATTGGTAATGGTATTGGCAGAAAGTCATCCTAAGCCTAAGTTTGGTCATCATAGAGCTTATGAATCGTTAAAGCATTTGCCAATTGTGTTCACAAGTTATATAGGATTTATAGGCGAGCAGGGCGGGCATGAGGCTATGTTTAAGTCTAACTTCAACTCTGTCAATAAAACGGATAATTTCAAAGCTTTATATGAGCAGATTCGGCAAAATATTTATCGTTTCGGCAGGTTATCAACCTTTGAGTATTTATGCCTTCTTGGCAAAATGGACTTAGCGGACGTTGCGCCTGACAGTTGTTATATAGCAGAGGCCAGCGGCCCTAAGCGAGGGGCAAGGTTGTTATTCGGTATGCTTAGTAATGAGCATTTAGATGAGCATGCCGCAGGATTGGCAGACCACTTAAATGTCGGGTATCAAGAGGTAGAGGCAGCGTTATGCCATTGGCAAAAGTCGCCTAATAGATATGTGAAACGTCATTAGTTTAATAAGTATAATGAATAATCGTAGATAATGTTTTTATTAAAAAATACAGCCAAAATTATCTATAAAGACATTCATGTCGTCATAAAAAAGCCCTGAAAAATTTATATCAAGGTTCTTATAGTTTAAGCGGTTTGTTCAATCTAAAATAAAGTGCTGCGACTTGCCCTTGTATTCAAATTCTTTATAAATATTGGCATCAAATAATGACAAAGACTCAATTTGATTGACTCGGATGACCATCATCATATCCTCAGCACGCTCTGCATGATAATGTAAACCATTGGGTGTCCTCTCGATTACCCCGTGATTCAAATAGACAGATTTATAATCACAATCAAGCGTTAAACGTAACGTATCTTTTTCTCTATAACCACTTTCCATGGGTAGGATAGTGATGTTATCTAGATCCCCGTTTTCAAACTGTTCGCCCAATACCGCACCGATATAAACTTTTCCAGACTTCAATGAAACTTTTATATAAGATCCGGTTTCCATAGCATGAATGATGATTTTAAGGATGCCATCAAGGCTTTTTAATTCATCATAATCTGTTTGGAAAGCATTATTACGCAGTCGTATTTCATTGGCTACATAAGCGAGTAACACACCTAAACCAAATAGGATGCCTCTAATATAGTCATTATAAGAAAGCGATAATAAATTTTGAAGGAAATTATAAGTTTCAGGGGTTGGCCATACGAAGCCAAACTTAACAAAGAGCGTAATTAAAAGCGTTATTAAGCCGAGAATGGCCAATGCTGTTAAACCTAGGAGGATACTGACTATTCCATCAGTTGCTAAAACCACATAAGATACCCAACCAGAGCTACGTTTAAGGATATTATTTTTATGCGGTACTGACACATTAAAGCGATAGCCAAGTGCCAAAATAAACATAACGCCAAAGATACCCATACCGTATTATGCTTTCACTTTAGTATCGCTATCCATAATGGTATTTTCTAATTCCAAAGCCCCAAACTGCTCGATCATCTTGTCTTGAAGATGTTTATTATCAAAATTAGGACGCACATTGCCATTCTTATCAATAATTAAACGGCCATTTTTGCTTACCACTTCATCAGGCAGTCTAAGTCTAAAAACTCGAGAGAAGAATCCTAGTTTCTTGGTTGCGTTATTCACGGTAAGCTCCTCATAGATGTTTACAACAGTGATAGTAACTTTATGTTTCGATAAGGACTTGATCGCTCAAGAGGGGAGCACACGATCAGTTGCTTACATTAATAAAAAGTATAAGTTGCTAATCAATAACTTAATAATAAGTATAGGCTACTAATAACAATATTACGTCAAATATAAGTAAAGAGCAAAAATATTACGTTATGAGTGTGTAGCCGTGTGTGACTTCAATTTTGATTGACGAAATCTCAATCTATTATTTGAGCAATTAGTCTCTATCTTTGAGTGTGATTGTTTTTTCAAAGATGACTCAGTGCAGTTTAGCGCAACTATGAGAGCCGTTTAATCAACATATAGTTTGGTTATGTTGGCGCTTATTATGAATAAACTAGGAAATGTTTTAAATAGCATTTCCTAGTTTAAACTATCGAGACTATATGCTTAATGAGGTTAGGGTTTGAAATAGGCGATTAGCTAACTAAACTATCATAATCTCTCACTTCAACAAAATCTTCAGGGCTTTTGGCGTCACTAAGTACTTTATCACCCACAACACCCGCTGTAATTGAACCACTAACATTAACTAACGTGCGCATCATATCAATCAAAGGTTCGATTGAAATTAATAAACCGGCCAACTCTAAAGGCATTCCTAAAGTAGAAAGCACAATAATGGCAGCAAAGGTTGCACCGCCACCAACACCGGCCACACCAAATGAGGCAATCACAGCCACCCCAATGACAGAAGCAATAAAGCCGATAGACCAAGGGTCGATACCCATAGTGGGTGCGATCATCATGGCAAGCATCGCAGGATATACACCAGCACAACCATTTTGCCCAATGGTAGAGCCAAATGAGGCTGAGAAGTTAGCGATTGGTTTGGCAATACCCAGTTTATTGATTTGAGCGTCAATACTCAGAGGGATGGTTGCTGCTGAACTTCTTGAAGTGAAAGCAAAAGTTAGAACAGGGGCAATTTTTTTGAAGTGATCAATAGGCGATCGACCTGTCAACATTATAATGAAGGCGTGCACCAGTAGCATGATAAATAGAGCGACATAAGAAGCTAACAAAAATTTAGCCAATTGCCAAATAGCATCAGCATTGGTAGTGGCAATGACTTTAATCATTAGCGCAAAAATACCATATGGTGTCAAGCGGATAATGAACCGAACCAAAGACATAATCCAGCTTTGCAGGATGTCAATACTGCGAATAATAACCGCCCCTTTTTCAGGTTCATTTTTGTTAACCGTTAAAGCGGCTACACCCAGTAAGCTGGCGATGACTACTGCAGAAATCATTGATGTGCTAGCTAGCCCCGCAAAAGTGCCGCCAATGCTGGTAGGAATAAAGCTTAAAATGAGCCCAGGAATCGTTAAGTCAGCCACTTCACTACTACTTTGAATCATACTTTGACCACGGGCAACCTCCATCTCGCCTGCCACAATTGAGCTAGCATCAAGCTGAAATAGATTAGCAATAATAGCCCCATCTAAAGCAGCAATACCAGTAGTAATGAGTAAGGTACTGATTATCCAAAAGCTCATTGAGCCAATCATTGAGGCCTTTTCTAGACGTACAATGGCTGCTAGTATTGATATAAATACCAAAGGCATAGCAATCATTTTGAGTAGGTTCACGTACCCGTTACCAATAATATTTACCCAAGGTAAAAATTGATCTGTATTTATAGTGAATGCCGAGATTATCAATCCAAACACAACGCCAAGAAACAAGCCAAGAAATACACTGCGACTTAATGACTCACTTTGACGGGTATAACGCCATAGACCATAAAGCAGTACTATAAAAATGGCTACAAATGGTAATAACTGCATATTAATCTCCCAAGAGCCAAAAACGACGATTATCCTGATTATATAACAAAGGTCTAGCGATATTTTTTAAATAAGTTATTCCATTAGTGTATATGATTTAATTGTTCCTTTTAAAATAGCTGAATCTTATAGGTGCCTTAAATACAACAAGGGAATAGAGACTGTTTTTTTTGAGTTACTAAGGCAGCCAAATGTCATATCAATAATGACCAGCTTACTGAATTAAAGGGTGCATTATTGATATGCTAAAAGCTACCATTATCCTGATAATGACTTGGAATAATACAACGATAATAAAGGTCTTAGAAGGGCTATATTGTTATTTCATTTTCGTTGCTGTTTATTATTAGCGATTTCATTAAGCATTTATTCTGTTCATAATTTATAAAAGTTTCAAAAAAATGTCATTTATATAAATCTTTTAATTCTTCATTTTAGTTCTTTAAAAGAATGTCAATCGTAGAGTAAGTAGCCACTTTAAGGTGATGTCGCAAGTAAACCTATTTTGTGTGCTAGATAAAGCAAAGAAATTTTGATAAATTAGGTATTTGATTAAATTTCTTTACAACAATTTAACAGTTCCGATACATAAGCTATTTTAAGTTTATTACGGTTTTTTATAAGGAACTCTAATGACAGAGTCAAATAATCTCCCACCAAGCCCTAGGGAAACTGATGAGTTAGATCAGCATCTACCTAACGATGGTAATGAATACCTATTTACCGATACCTTTCCAAAAGGCACAGTAAAAGGATTGGTTATTACTGCTATTGCCGCATTAATCAGTATTGCCTTATTTAATGCACTACCTTTTGATGTCAATGTTAATAAGGGTTTGTCACTACTTTTGTTTATTGGTGCATTGTGGCTTACAGAAGCCTTGCACGTAACGATTACTGCTATCTTAGTAGTCATTATTGGTGTGGCAATCGGCATTCCAGATTTTGATACTACTAATGCGTTATCGAGCTTTGCAAACCCAATCATATACATATTTTTTGGCGGTTTTGCTTTGGCATCGGCATTACATGTACAGCAACTTGATAGAAAGATTGCCCTAAAAATAATCTCATTATCGGGTGGCCGCTTAGGTGCGGCAGTTGCGCTTATCTTTTTTGCAACGGCAATGTTGTCAATGTGGATATCCAATACGGCAACGGCAGCAATGATGTTGCCTTTAGCGATTGGTATGTTGTCGCAAGTCGATAGAGATAAAGACCGTGGTACGTTTGTATTTGTTTTACTCGGTATCGCTTATTCGGCTAGTTTAGGTGGGTTAGGCACAATTGTAGGATCACCGCCAAACGCTATTGCTGCCAAAGCCCTTGAGTTAAGCTTTACTGATTGGATGAAGTTTGGACTACCTATCACGTTTGTATTGACACCGCTATTATTAGGCGTTATGTATTTGGTATTAAAACCTAATTTAAACGTTAAAATTGACACTATTAAACAACCAGATATCCCATGGACTAAAACAAGAATATTAACTATTTTAGTGTTTATTATCACGGCACTATCATGGATATTTAGTAAAAAAATAGGGGCTACCTTTGACATCGCCAAGCCAGATTCAATTATCGCCTTAATTGCTGCTGCTGCTGTAGTTAGCTTAGGTTTAGTTTCTTGGAAGCAAGTATCAGATAATACGGATTGGGGTGTGCTCATGCTGTTTGGTGGTGGTATTGCGCTATCAAATGTACTAAAGTTCTCAGGGGCATCTATTGTTATGGGGGAAAGCGTTGCAAACGCTCTAATGAGTGCACCGCTATTTCTCATACTACTTGCAATGGCTGCGTTTATTATCTTCTTAACTGAATTTGCTTCAAACACCGCTTCTGCGGCACTTTTAGTCCCTATTTTTGTGGCTATTGCCCAGCAAATGGGATTGCCAAAAGAGGTACTCGTTCTAATCATTGGTATAGGGGCTTCGTGTGCGTTTATGTTACCAGTAGCGACACCGCCAAATGCTATTGTTTTTGGTACAGGTCTTATTAAACAGTCTGAAATGGTTAGAGTCGGAATTGTGCTGAACATCGTTGCTGCACTTATTGTGGGGTGCTGGGCGTATTTTATTTTGATGTAAATACTCAGCTGCAATATTTGAGATATAAAGTAATACAAAAAAGAGTCTAAAATGAGGCTCTTTTTATGTGAGATGCTTTTTGTATTAGATTCATCATAAAAATGCTATAAGTCATAATATATTTACATTTGCCCATGGTCTAAAAAGAATTGTTTTGTTAGTATAACTATAAGTGACTGAACTAGAAGTGTGAGATTTAAGTTGACCGCACAGTGATGTGTATCTAATAATCAAAAACAGTAATAAAATCATAAATTAAATAAGGAATAAAAAATATGGCACATTTACGTTTAGGCGATACTGCTCCAAACTTTGACGCTCAAACCACAGATGGTAATATTAACTTTTATGAGTGGGCAGGCGATAACTGGGTAGTATTCTTTTCTCATCCAGCAGATTTTACACCGGTATGTACAACTGAACTTGGCCGTGCAGCTGCCTTAAATGGCGAGTTTCAAAAACGCAATGTCAAGCCGCTTTGTATCTCAGTAGATAGTTTAGAAGATCATAAAGCATGGGCAAGTGATATTAGCGAAACTCAGGGTAGTCAAATGAACTTTCCAATCGTTGCTGATCCTGAAAAGAAAGTTGCTGAATTATATGACATGATCCACCCCAATGTAGCATCAACACATACTGTTCGTAGCGTATTTTTGATTGATCCAGCTAAAAAAATTCGTTTGATCTTAACGTATCCTGCTAGTACTGGTCGTAACTTTGATGAAATCATCCGAGTTATTGATGCCATCCAGCTATCAGATGAATATAATATTGCCACACCAGTAGATTGGAAAGATGGAGACGATGTTATTATTCCACCAAGCATTAAAACTGAAGATATTTCAGAAAAAAACTATCCCAAAGGTTTTACTGAAATAAAGCCGTATTTACGTACCACACCCCAGCCTAATAAATAAGGTTTGATGTATCAACTTGCTAAATTAACCCGTTGGCTACTGTAAATATATATGCCTTAGCCAAATAATTTGAAGCCTTACAATATTGGTTGTAAGGCTTTTTTATATCCGTGAATTCACGATTTGTTTTAAGATGTATAATAGATAAGTAAAAGGGTATTTTTAGTTAACTAATAAAAAAACAATGACACTATGGCAGAACAAAACTTTATATCGCAATTTCTGCTCAATTTGATATGATAAAAATGATGTATAGGTAATGACCTATAAAGTCTTATCATTGAGAAAAATATGTTTAAGAACATTAACGGTTAGACAACTAAAGGAATTAGTTATGAAAAAATTATATTTAGCAAGGAAAGCGCCAAACCCACGTAAAGTTGTTATTTTGATGCAGTCAAAGGGCATTGATATCGATAATTTGGATGACTTAGAAGTTATTGACATTGATATGTCTAAAGACGAGCAATTAACAGAAGAGTTTGCAAAAATTAATCCTTTGAGACTACTACCTGTCTTAGTTTTAGATGATGGCACGGTGCTAAATGACTCACAAGCAATCTGTGAATACTTAGATCGAGTCTATGGGGAGCGTTCGGTAATGGTGAATGATGTTGTGCAAAGAGCACAAGTATGCTCGATGCGCCGAATTGCTGAGCTTGAGGTATTATACAATTATATGCTCGCATTTCAGCATAGCCATCCTTCAAAAGCTGCACGAGTTGACCAAGTACCTGAGTTTGCAATTAAGTCAGTTGAGCGAGGCATTAAAGCTCTTCCATACTTTGACAACGTACTAAAACAAAATGATTATTTAGTCAATAACCAACTAACTTATGCCGATATAGTTCTATATATTGCATTAGATTTTGGGCGTTTATTAAAGGTTGATCCTAACGCACACGGCGAGGGTATTTCTCGTTTCTATAAAGCTATGAATGAGCGATTTGGGTTTAAAAAAACCGCTTAAAATTAACAACAAAGTATATGCAACTCTGCGTATTTACCTGTTTTAATGTATTTATCCTTATAAGGAGAATCAATGTTACTGCTTCGAACTCTGCCACTATCTGTGATGATGAGTGCTTTTATCCTCATTGGGTGTCAATCTAATAACACAATTAGCGATCATAATGCTAATACTTTACCTAATATTAAAAACAGTGCTGAGACTAAAGCTATCATTAGCAATAAAGGCTTATCGAATTATAGATGGCAATTGATAAGCGCAGTCGATAGCAATAAAAACAATTTGAATAAACTGATAAATATTAAAGATAAGGTTGAATTAAGCTTCGATGTTAATGATAGCCAACGCAATGCTAATTTTGGCGTTGGCTGTAACGCGATGAGTGGTCATTATACGCTGAAAGCTAATGAGTTAACGATAAGTGAGGTTATAAGCACTCAAATGTTATGTGAAACTGATATTGATGCAGCTGAAAACATATTGGCAAAGTCTATGTATGGAACAAGTCAGTTAACCCTCACGGCTAATGACGTGCCTCTGCTAACTCAAATAACCCATAATGGATCTGTTTTAGTTTGGAAAGGTGTATTAACCCCAGAGGCTAAATATGGGGTAAAGCCAGAAATTGTATATTGGCAGATTGCCTCTCAAACACAGCCGTGTCCTGGTAATACTACTCAGACATGCCTAAAAGTTAGACCTATTGTTTATAACCAACAAGGTATTAAAACAACGCAAGGTAAGTGGCGTTTATTTAACAGAAAAATCGAGGGCTATACCCACGATAACACTCTTGATGAGATATTACGGCTAAAACGTTTTACTATTGATCCGGTTGACGTTAAAGGAAAGCAGAGTGTATATGTTTTTGATAGGGTTGTAGAAAGTGGACTCGTTGAATAATTGAAGTATTAACGTAGATTAATTAAGTCTTCTTCATTTAAACGCCAACGCCCTTTCTTTTTGGAAGAACTACGACTGCGTATGGTCGATCCTGTCAGTAGTTTATTCATTGAATGACTAGAGTGAGCGTGACAAATAGCGCAAGCAAGTCCATCTGCAGCATCTGCTTGTGGGGTAATATCCAATTTTAAAATGCGGCAAACCATCTCCTGAACTTGTTGTTTGTCAGCGGCACCATAGCCACAAACAGCTTGTTTGATTTGTCTAGCGGTATATTCAGATACTTCTAAATCTAGTGATACTAATGCAGCGATAGCTGCTCCACGAGCTTGGCCAAGCTTTAGAGCAGAGTCGGGGTTATCTGCCATAAATACTTTTTCAACAGCTGTGTTAATAGGTTCGTCTGTATATTTAAGGTGGTGTTCGGTAATGCGTACAATGCCATTGAAAATACGCTTTAAACGTTCTGGCATCTCTTTAGTCTCAGTACGTATAGTTCCTGAATCAAGGTAGCGTAGTGTATCGCCCTTTTGATGAATGATGCCATAACCCGTCATGCGTGAACCCGGATCTATTCCAATAATAATTGCCATATCTATTTTGTACCAATGTAATTTGTACTAATGTAAAGTGAATACTTATCATGCACACATTTTCACAAAGCCCTTTCATAAGGCTTATAAATTTTATTTAATGATATAAGAATAAATTTAAAAAGTTTATATTTATAAAATTTGATCATAGGATTTGATAGTATAGCAAGCTATCCCCATATACATAGTCACAAATCAAATTATTTAAATTTTTAAAGATAGAACAGGGATATAAGTTATGGGTGCAGTTGTTGGCATTGCCATTGTATGGTTTATTATTGAAATGCTTTTGTGGTACTTAGTTGCCCAATTTATTAGTGGCTGGTGGGTATTTATATGGTTTATTGTAGCCGCAGTTATTGGTATCTCTTTGCTTCGCCGTGGCATGACGACACTCAATCCAATGGCTCAGCAAATGAAGACTGGTGGTATGATGAATCCGGCAATGCGCCCACCAGAGCAGACATTGATGAAAACCATAGCGATGGCTGTGGCTGGTATTTTGTTGTTAATCCCAGGATTACTGTCAGACATGTTGGCACTTTTAGTAATTTTGCCTCCGATACAGAAAAAGTTGAAAGACATGGCAAATAACTATGTCATGAATAATCAGCAAAAAATGATGGAGATGATGGCAAAACAAATGGGTGGGCAGAGCCCCTTTGGCGGTATGAATAATGCGGGTAATCATTCACAAAACCCTTTTAGTAAAGCGAATCCTAATCCTTTTGGAGAACAGACTCCATTTGGTAATAAATCTGGATCTAAAAGCCCATTTGAGAGTGTGTTCAAGCAAAGTACGACGGTAGATGGGACTGCAAAAACAGTGGTCAAAGATGTTAAAAAAATCCAGAAGCCCGCTAATGATGAGTAGTTGCTGCAAGGTTTTTTCAGAATAAAAGAAGCCCTTTCAATTTGAAAGGGCTTCTTTTATATGATCTAACTCACTTATACAATCTAGCTACAAGAAAAAATTACTGGCTGAAAATATTGAATGACTGAGCTCTGGGGTAGGTAGATTGATGAGGTAGTTTTATTAGCAGTAATATAGCTATTAATAAAAAATTTTAACAAGAAATAAAAGCAGGTCAACTAAAAAAGGATAATAAAAAGTAAGACCGAAGTGCCGCTGTAAGATGGGTACCCATGAACCGTGAAGTTCAGGGCGGACACGTCATTGCCTCCGTAGGTTTCCTGAAACACTGTAAACAGTGCAGGCATACACATGAAGACAATAGGTAGCGTATCCATTTATAGCATTATCGGCTCAGGGAATAACATCCACTGGCGAACACTTCAGATGCTATTTATGTTATCTGATACTTAAGAAATTTGCAAATAAAATTAAAATTTCATAGAGAGTTTAGATGCTTGTATATCATACGCTTATTGACTTTAACCATAAAAATTAACTAAAAACTGGCTTATATGATAGAATTGCTTGAATCATTTTAAATCTTATATGTATGTTTTACCCTCTAAAATTTTGAGAGATTGATACGTTTAAGCTATGCAAAACATCCTTTGATAGAATATGAAGAACAACATTGAGACTTAATGCTTATCGATTAACTTATCTGCTTTAAGCTTACTAAAAGCGCTAGTATGCTGTTTTAAAAGAGGTTAAAAGTTGCTTATTACAAAGGTACTATTTGAAATGCTTGATGATTTACCAATATCGCATCGACTATGATTGTCAAAGCTATTAGCATTTAATAGAAGTTTATCTAAGTTATAATCTTATCATACATTTAATTGTTGTTCTGGCGCTACTAACTAAATATAAAACGAAAATTCTAACATGAATCTTAACATGAATCTTAAAGAGTCACTGGAGAGTAAGTTAATGGCAGATGCAGATCAAAATAAGAAGATTCCACACGTATTAATGATTTTAGATGGTTTTGGACATCGGGAGGATGAGCGAGATAACGCAGTTGCTGCGGCAAACACCCCAAATCTAGACCGAATTTATCAAAAGTATCCACACGGTCTGATCTCGGCGTCTAGTGAAGATGTTGGATTGCCAGAGGGTCAATTTGGTAATTCTGAAGTAGGTCACATGAATCTTGGTGCAGGGCGTGTACTCTTTCAAGATTCTACTCGTATTTCATGTGATATTAAGAATCGTGATTTCTACAAAAACCCAGTATTTAAAGAGGCTATTGAAGCGGCAAAAAATGCGGGTGGTAATGTACATATTATGGGTCTTCTATCTGATGGTGGGGTTCATGCACATCAGGACCATATTGAAGCCATGTGCCATTCAGCTGTTATTCATGGCGCTAAAGGAATATTTGTTCATTGTTTCTTAGATGGACGTGATACACCGCCTAAGTCTGCTGATAAATACGTTAAGCGGTTAAGAGATTACCTCATAGAGTTAAATAGCTATTATGATAGTCATGTTCAAATAGCGAGCATTATCGGTCGCTATTTTGCGATGGATAGAGATAATCGTTGGGATAGGGTGGAACAGGCTTATAACTTATTGACTCTAGGTAAAGCGGATCGCATGGCCACCCGAGCAGATGGGGCAGTACAGGCTGCTTATAAATCGCGTGAAACCGATGAATTTGTTAGCCCCACAACCGTCATTGAACATGGAGAGACACCCATTACAATTGACGATAATGATGCGGTTATATTCATGAACTTTCGAGCCGATAGGGCGCGTGAATTGAGTCAAGCATTCGTTTTGCCTGATCATGAGTTTGCTGGATTTGCACGAAAAAAACAGCCTCTATTATCAGCCTTTGTCATGATGACTCACTATTCTGATGAATTGGCTAAACACCCAAAAACATCAATAGCTTATAAACCAACGGCACTCCATAATACCTTCGGTGAATATCTTCAAAACAACCACAAAACCCAACTGCGTATTGCTGAGACTGAGAAATATGCTCACGTGACTTTCTTCTTTAGTGGAGGTAGGGAAGAAGAGTACGAGGGTGAAAAACGTATTTTAATACCTTCACCTGATGTTAATACCTATGATTTGAAACCTGAAATGAGTGCGCCAGAAGTTACCCACAAGCTTGTTGAAGCTATTAATTCAGGACAGTATGATGCGATTATTGTTAACTATGCAAATGGCGATATGGTAGGTCATACAGGCATATTTGAAGCAGCTGTTAAAGCAGTCGAGGCACTTGATGAGGCTGTTGGCAAAGTTGCTGAGGCGGTAGTTAAATCTGGTGGTCATTTATTGATTACGGCCGATCATGGTAATTGCGAACAAATGCAAGACTATGAAAGTGGTCAAGTGCATACCCAGCATACTACTGAATTAGTGCCATTGATTTATGTGGGTAACAAACCAGTAAGGATCCGAGAAGGTGGTAAACTGAGTGACATTGCGCCTACTATCCTTGATTTAATGGGGCTTGATGTGCCGAGTGAAATGACAGGCATCAATTTACTTGAGTCTTGTTACTAGAATCTTATCTTAAGAATAGCTTTTTTATAAGCTAATAGGCTTTGTTTGAGTATTCTGATTTTAAAAATTAAACGTTATTCTAGATCTAGATGTTATTTTCGATCATTTTCATTATGAGTCTATTATGAGCAAAAATCAGTTTTATTTAAAACATAATTTACTCAATGGGACTCCGTCAACTTTAGTCTCATACAATAAAACTACCATTGGTCTACACACCACTAAAGCATTTGTTTTGTTTACTCTAAGACAGCTATCTAAGGTTATAGCGGTTTCTACTTTAATATGTTTAGGATCAGGATGCGCAGCAGCAATGTCCGCACATGCTGCTGCTCCGTCTTCATTAATAGAACCAAGAATGCCTGATTTATTACCAATTGCAACTATTACCTCTGACGCTGATGTTTCTTGTGATGAGTCATGTGATGATATAGATGCAGTAGTTGATGAGGATGCATTCAGTTCTGAAGAACCTATAGATACTGATATACTACAAGATGATAGGTCAAATGATGATCAAGAATTAGATAATCAGAAACTAGATAAGCAAAAGTCAGAAACGCAAAGAGATCAGTTGAAAGTCTCTCAATTAAAACTAACACCAGATGCTGTTCCTCTCAATGCAATATCACCGAAAACAATTGCAACCTTTGTTGAGGTAATAGACATTATTCGTCACGATTATTTCAAACCCGTAAACGATGAAGCTTTATTTCAACATGCTATCCGAGGTATGCTGGAGAAGCTTGATCCTCATGCTGAATATCTGACCCCTGCAAAGTTTGAAAAGTTGCGTAGCTTTACTGATGGAGAAATTGGACAAGTTGGCTTGAGCGCCAAGTTTGATACTTTAAATAAAGTTTGGGTTATAGACAAAGTGTTACCGAGATCATCTGCTAAAGAATCTGGTCTTAAAATAGGGCAGAAACTGTTGCGTATCAAGGAAGTTAAGCTGACTGAAGACATGCGTTCTCAAGATATTGAGCAGTTGCTAGCGGGTATTGCAGGTTCTCAAGTTCCAGTCACGGTGGTTGATGATCAGGGTATTAAGAGGGATATCGTTTTGCAACGTAACTTATCTCAAATTAATAAGCTTACTGTCGATATCAAAAATGGTATAGCTATCGTCAAATTGCCTATATTTCAAAATAGCTCTAGAACACAACTCATTGATGCCCTGCGTGAGAAAGGAGTACCTATCACTGGTGTAATCATAGATGTACGTAATAATCCAGGTGGTGTATTGTCCTCGGCTATTGATATTGCAAGTTTGTTTGTGGCGGATAAAAATTTGATTCAAGTTAGAAATCGTGCTAACAATAATCAGGTTATTAGCGCAAGGGGTACTCCTTTTTTATCAGATCTTCCTATAATTATCTTGCAAAATAAATATACAGCCTCAGCGGCAGAAGTATTATCAAGCAGCTTACAAACCAATAAGCTCGCAAAGATTATTGGTGAACGAAGTTTTGGTAAAGGAACCGTTCAAGAGGTTGTTCCTTTAAAGTCGGGCGGGGGATTGAAGTTGACAGTTGCTGAATACCGTAGTGCCACTGGCGGTATTATTGATGGATTTGGTGTCCAGCCAGATATTACTTTAGTGAGTAATGGGCAGGATTGGATTGATCAGGCAATTTCTATTATATTATCTTCAGAACGTCCTATAGGTATAAAATTTGATGACAATAAGGGCCCTATTTCAATTGCTAATGACTATTAATTCATTTATAACATACTGGACTAGTCAATATTGCCATCCCTAGATTCGTCAATTTTTAACTTTTGCATTCTATAACGTAGTGATCTAAATGAGGTTTTAAGAAGCTCTGCTGCCTTAGTTTTATTCCAGTTGGTTTGGTTTAGAGCGATAATAATAAGTTCACGTTCTTTATTAAGTAGATAAGACTCGAGACCATCCTCTGGCAGTTCAGCAAAAGAGTGATTATCAATAGAGCTGGATGATTCGTCATTAATCACTTGATCTTTTTTATTATTTGATAGATTCAGCTTATTGTCAGGGTTTTGAGCTGAGGATTTACTATTAATATTCAATACTCTATTTTTAAGACTCTTTGAAAATGATATACCCGAGCTGTATGAAATACCGCTGAATTTATTATTACTTTCTTTAACTGCTAAATTAGGTGCCAATTTTGGCAATGTAGATGTGCCTTGGCTTGATTTGTTATTTGATTTAGGAGGAGATGTAACTTCTGGGGGGGAGTTATCTAACTCATTAGATTGTTGAGTTAGGAATTTAGATAATGAATGGCTCTGTTTAGAAGGTAATAAGCCTAAATGCTCAGCTTTAATTAAATTGGAGTCTGTTAAAGTAACCGCACGTTCTAGAATGTTGCGCAATTGACGCACATTTCCGTCGTATTGGATTTTGGTAAGAGAATTGATGGCCTGATCGCTTAAACTAAATTTATCTGGTATCTTCCACTCATTAGCTATATCGTCTAAAAAGAAGTTTGCTAATTCTTTAATATCCTCTTCACGCTCATTAAGTGTTGGCAGTTTTAACTCAATAACATTAATTCTATAATAAAGATCCTGACGAAACTTCCCTTCTTGGACCAATTGATCTAAGTTTTTATGCGTTGCAGATAATATTCTTACATCAACAGGGTTCTCCTGAGTGTCACCAATGGCTCGCACATTCTTCTCTTGAATAGCGCGCAATAGTTTTACTTGCATGGAAAGCGGTAGGTCAGCTACTTCATCTAGAAATAAGGTACCACCATCTGCTTGTTGAAATAGCCCTTTTTTATCAGAATTCGCCCCAGTAAAACTGCCTTTTTTATGTCCAAAAAACTCCGATTCCATCAGCTCTGAAGGAATAGCCCCGCAATTAATTGGAACAAAATTGCCTTCACGTCGAGGGCTTAGATCATGAATTAATTGAGCCACCACTTCCTTCCCAGTTCCTGACTTACCCCATAGAAATACAGGAGCTTGAGAACGAGCGAGTTTAACAATTGTTTTTTTCAAGTTTTTCATCACAATTGATTGGCCAATTAGCCTTTTGTCTAGAAGCTGTTGAGTAAGATCAATCTCATCAGTGGTCTTTAAAGATAAATCATTATTATCAAGTGCTACTTTTAGCGTTTGTCCCACCAACTGCCTAAGCCTTGGCAGCTCTAAAGGTTTGTTGACAAAGTCAAAAGCACCATATTTTAATGCTTCAATGGCTAAATCCATGTTGCCATGCGCTGTTATGACTGCAATGGGCATTTTGCTCCCTTGTTGATTTAACTCTTTAACCAAGTCAATACCTGAGCCATCAGGAAGTCTCAAGTCTGTTAAACAAAAATCATATTTTTTGTCTGCTAACAAACGACGAGCTGAAGATAAGTTATATGCTACATCTGCATCAATATTCATTTTTCTGAGAGTAATTTGCATTAAACGGCATAAATCTACTTCATCATCAACTATTAAAGCAGTATTAGTCATATTGCGGCTCACATAAAAATAAAAGGGGCTGGGTGTTTAGCTTAAGTCCAGCGTGGTAGTACTGATATATTGGACATTATAATTTATGTCATTCGTCTTCTATAACCCTAGGTATTAGTAACCTAAAACAGGTATCAGGATGATCTTGCACATAAACGAGTCTAGAATTATTAGCTAAAGCGAAAGACTGAGATAGATATAATCCCAAGCCAGTACCATCAGAATCTGTCGTAAAGAAAGGATTGAATAAGTCAAGTTGGTCACTTTCAGCGACGCCTTCTCCACTATCTATAATATCGATTATAACATCGTTGTCATTGTAATCGGTTTCAATTTTAATATGAGCATTGGAATCAATTTTTCGGCTAAAACGTAGGCCATTATTGATTAAATTTACTAAAATTTGCTCTAATTGACGTTTATCGAAGTTAACCTTTTGATCACATGATGTAGTGATTACTACGTCCTTACTGTCAAAGTTGTCTTGAACAAATTCTTCTAACCAGTTTGATAGCATAAATGTTATTTGATCGGGTTTATCTTGCTTCGACAGTTTAAGAACATCTTCAATGATTTGATTAACCCGTTTGGTTTGATTATAAATCATTCTATATAATTCTATATCTGATTCATCGAGCATATGAGTGGCTAATTTTCTATCAATATTTGCGTCAACATTTATGTTCTCTTGGTGTTCATTAAGTGTCTCAGCATCTTCAATGAGCAACTGGCTCGCCTGAGATATCGCCGCTAAAGGATTACGAATTTCATGAGCAATGCTGGCTGTCAACTGACCAAGAGATGCAAGTTTTAATTGTTGGGCGTTTGTTTGTTCACGATGTATATCTTCGATAATTACCAACAAGCTTCCTTCTTCTAAAGGTGTTGTAGTAAAGCGAAGTTGTGAAGTTTTTAGAGTACTCTGCGAAAGTTCATAATTAAAAGTAGCCTGAGTTTTTCGGGTTACTTTTGTAAGCCATTCAAGTAGTTTTGGATGCAGCAGATTAATCTGCTGCATAAAAACAAAGGCTGAGTATTTATCGTTATTAAGTTTCCTGACGATATCCTTGGGTAAATTTAAATTTAATAGAGTTAATGTGGACCTATTTGTAAGTTGCAGGATTAAATCCTTATTAAATACCATAACCCCATGTGTCATATTACTGATCACTTGCCTGTTAATAATGTTCAGCTTAGCAACCTCTGTTGCTTGTTCATTAGCAATTTTTTCTATACGTGCTAAACGCTGCGATACAAACCAACTCAAATACCCAACGGCTACAAAAGTTAATGATATTAATAAAGCATCTCCTATATCAGTTAATCCCATTGTATTGGTAATGGCATATAAAAAATTTTGATAAATAACAAATATAATAGCCATTAATGTAATGATGACTGACTGATAAGGAGGAAGAATTATAAAACTGGCACTAACAACTACCAGATATAACATAATGAGCTGTATGTCAGGGGCACCAGTAGTATATAAAAGTAGGCTGATGATAATGACATCAAAAGTTAAACCAATCCCCAGTTGTCTCACTATCTGTCGAGGTATAAAGTAATATAAAGTCAATAATAAGAGGCTAAAAAAACAGTAAAACAAAAGGGTTATTTGTTGCAAAAAGGAAGGTAGGTTTAGGGTTGACGCTACTGTGATTTTATTAAAAGTGAGTGCATAACTAGATAAAAAAAGGAACAAACTAATGATGACACGGTAGGTATTGTAAATGAGTCCCATTTTTCGGAGCTGAAGAAAAGGCAATTGAGTTTGATTATGCTCCTTTTTTAACTTATCGATGAACCCATTTAGCATTAAAATATTCCAGTTTTGTTGACTAATCTTAAAAGAGGGGAATCTTGGAGATACTAAACAATATAAACAATTGAGTGCTGAAAAATAAATCAGTATTTGTTGTACTGAGCTAAAATTAAGGCGTAATTAACCCATGGCGCATGGCAAGATGCGTTAATTTCACATCACTATCAACGCCTACTTTCTCAAAAATACGGTAGCGATAAGTATTTACTGTTTTTACGCTGACAAATAGTTGATCAGCTATTTGTTGTGGACTTTGACAGTTAACCACCATCATCGCAACTTGCTTTTCACGTTCACTTAATCGTTCGAAAGGAGATTCTTCTTTATCGGTTAATAACATATCTGCTAATTGTTCTGCAACATCACTACTAAAGTACTTTCCACCTTGATATAGTTTTTTTATTGCCTTTATCATATCTTCAAGCGGTGTGCCTTTAGTAATGTAACCATTAACACCTGCTTTTAATAACATCGAGGGATAAGGTTGAGTCGATACACTGCTTACTGCAAGAATTTTAACCGAGTTATTAAAGTGTCTTATCCGCTTGGTTGTTTCAACACCACCAATATTGGGCATGTTGACATCCAGTAATATCACATCTGGGATCGTAGATTTGACCATTTTAATTGCCTGCTCACCACTATCTGCTTCACCAATGACTTCAATGTCAGTATCATCAGCTAACATGCGACTGATACCCATTCTAACTAAGTCATGATCATCGACAACTAATACTTTAATCATATGTATTTATCCAGACTTGTCTAAAAATTAATGAACCTCGAATTTGTTACGGTATCGTAAACCTTATGTTGTTAATTGACAATATACCTTAGTATCCTTTACGACTCATAATTATTTACTTAACGATAAGACTCAATGATGATATTATAAATATAAAACAAGTTACGCTATATTTCATTAGTAATACGTTATTTATAGTTTTGAGAGTTATTCATTACCAGTTTTACATATGTTACATCTACATAATTATGTATATAAAACTGATAGGTTCTTTTGTTTTTGATGATAACGAGTAATCTATAGGTATAGGAACTGTTTAAAACGTATTTATTTTTCTAAGATTTAATTTTAACGCTTCTATCGGGATGCCTCATGAACTTAAAAATATCATTTAAAAACACCCTCATTTTTTCATCTATCATTATAGGGTTAGGTTCGGTATCATCTTTGTCCAATGCGGCTCTGACTATTTCTGAACAGGGTAAAGATGGCGCAGCTAAAATCAGTTGGGGTGGGGCCGATGGCTTATCCCAAGCGCGAACTATAATGTATTCTAATAAGAAGAGTTCGTATGGTAGCACACCATCATTTACTCCTAATCATTATAGTTCAAGTTCAAGCTATTATGACACCCTACCTATTTCTACTAGGTCAAGTGGTGTTTTAGTCATGGATGTTGAAACCAACAAGCCTTTATATTCTAAAAATGCTGATATTGCCAGACCTATTGCTTCAATTACTAAGTTAATGACTGCCATGGTAGTTTTAGACGCTGGTCTAGATATGCGCGAAGAGATTATTTTAGAGCCTATTGATTTCGTTGGTCCTAAACGTGCTAGTTCAAGACTGAAGTCTGGCGATAGGATGAACCGTGCAGAGTTATTATTAATGACACTGATGAAATCTGAGAACCCAGCGGCTAAGTCTCTTGCTCGTAATTATCCAGGTGGGTACGATGCCTTTATGCGTGCTATGAATCGTAAGGCTCAATCGTTAGGGATGAGTAGTGCATTTTTTGGTGATCCAACAGGTCTTGATAAACGTAATGTTGCCTCTCCCATTGACTTAGTTAAGATGGTTAAAGCAGCTGGTGATTACGAAGTTATTCGCAGGTTTTCTACCACCAAAGATTACGATTTTTTTGTAGCAAATTACTCTGCAGGTAATCGTACTTATCCGGCACGTAATACAAGTTATTTAGTTCGCAGTGGCAGCTATCCAATAGGTATCTCAAAAACAGGTTTCATTAACGAGGCAGGCAGATGTGTCGTTATGGAAACACGGGTGAATAATCGTCCAGCAGTCATTGTTATTTTAGGGGCTAACTCGTCTTCTACTCGTTGGAATGATGCAGAGACCATTTTAAATGGTTTGGCTTTACGTCGATCTATTTAAACGTGTTGTATTTTCAACAATAGGTTTTTTGCTTATTTATTAAGAAGTTGTATACAAAAAAGATTGTTCTAGTGACAATCTTTTTTTGTATACAACTATTTTTAAAACATTAAGACTTATGAGGCATGCTTAATGCATAACGTTGCATAAGGCACGGCCTTTAGTCTCTGGTCTTCAATCTCTTCACCGCATACCTCACATTCGCCATAATTACCACTCTCTATACGGCTTAAAGCTGCGTTGACATAAGTTAAGCCCTGTTTGGCCTCTAGCAACAAAGTTTTGCGCATTTCATTATCGCGCATGGATATTGCTTGGTCATCCCAATGTTCATTTAATTCATCTTGCGGGTTATGAATATGATCCTCAATTTTAGCAATTCGAGTACTATACTCATCTTTAAGTGTTAAAAGTTGTTGTTTAATCTCAGTAAAATCTCTGTTCATGGTAACTCTCCAAAATCAAAACTCTCATATTAAAGAGAAAGGGTGTAAGAGGCTAAATGTATTTAATACAATGATAACATTTATTAAGTGATATAGCTTTTCAGGTGCCACTATTTGAATAGCTTATTTTTTCATTTTAATTTGCTTTATATACGCTCCCGAAAAGATAGACAGTCATAAAAAGTTAAGCGATAAACTGAAAATAAATATACTTACACATAAAAGTGGTTATCTTAAAAGATATATAACATTTAGCATTGTGCTTTAAATTCCTTTATTTCTAACTTTAAAGCCTATAATTAAAAGGTAGCAGATTTAGATAAGGCTTTTTATCGGGTAATAACGCCTTTAGTAAATATGAAGCTATATTTATTAGTAATACAGTATTTAATAAGGTAATACCGAGTTTACTAATTCTTATAAAAACAACTGAATGGCTCTAAAGGTTGGAAATTTAGATTGTCCGTTGTCTAATATGCTAAAATTTGACGTATTTAGTTACATATTACTTCCTTTTAACAATGATAAATATTAGAGGATATAAACATGAAGTTTGCCAGAATGAAAGATGAAGATCTAAAGGGTAAAACAGTTTTGATTCGTGAAGATCTCAACGTGCCTATTCAAAATGGCAAAATCACTAATGATGCACGCTTGCAATCAAGTTTACCCACTATTCGACTGGCGCTAGAAAAAGGAGCGGCTGTCATTGTTTGCTCTCATTTAGGAAGACCTACAGAAGGCGAGTATGAAGAGCAGTACTCTTTAAAGCCTGTTGCGGAATATTTATCTGACAAGCTTGGTAAGCAAGTGGAATTAAATAACGATTATTTAAATGAGCGGGTTAATGTAAAAGTCGGTAATGTTGTATTGCTGGAAAATGTTCGTTTCAATAAAGGCGAAAAGAAAAACTGCGAAAAATTATCCCAAAGTTATGCTAGACTTTGTGATGTCTTTGTGATGGATGCCTTTGGCACAGCTCATAGGGCTCAGTCTTCTACTGAAGGCGTTATTAGTGCTGCAGCGCAAGACGGAAAGAAGGTGTGCGCTGGACCACTGCTGACAAATGAACTGGTTGCGCTTGAAAAAGCGTTAAATGAACCAAAAAAGCCATTAGTCGCTATTGTTGGTGGTTCAAAAGTATCTACTAAACTTGATGTATTAATTAGCTTGGCTAAAATTTGCGACCAAATAATTGTGGGTGGTGGTATAGCCAATACTTTTATTGCGGCTAAAGGTCATTCAGTAGGCGCTTCATTGTATGAGCCTGATATGATTGATACTGCCAAGCAAATTATGAACCAAACTGAAGTATTGCTTCCTGAGTATGTGATAGTAGCGGATAAGTCTCAAATTAATTTTGATGATTTTATAGGATCCTTAGAGTCTGCAACACCTTTGAAAAGACGCGTATCTGAGATTGGGAATAATGAAATGATTTTAGATATCGCTGCTGATAGTGCTCAGCATATTTTTGATTCGGTTAAAAACGCAGCAACCATATTATGGAATGGCCCGTTAGGTGTGTTTGAAGTAGAGGCATTTAGTGAGGGAACTCGTAAATTGGCAGAAGCGATTAAAGCAAGTGAGGCCTTCTCGATTGCTGGTGGTGGGGACACCCTAGCAGCCATTCATAAATTCAATGTAGAATATGGGGTAAGTTATATGTCTACAGGCGGTGGTGCATTTTTGGAGTTTGTGGAAGGCAAAACTTTGCCTGCAGTTGCTGCCCTTGTAAGTAATTATAAGTAATTGATAACTATATTAATTTAATAATTATTAACTCGTTCTGTAATATAACTTAACCTAAACTTTCAATTAGTTACTTGTTTTTATAAATGTTTATTTATAGAATTCAATCGTTGTTAATTATCTTTATATGTAAGGAAAAAATATGTTGAAGCGTAACTTTTTAGTAGCAAGTTTAATTGCAGGTACTTTCGCAGTAACTGGCTGTAGCCAGCAAACTGAAGAAGCTGCCGATAAAGGAGCTGTTGAAGAAGCGGCCGAAAATGCAGGCAATGATATTGCTGAAAACGCAGAGAAAGCTGGGGATAATTTAGCTAATGCGGCTGGAGACGCGGCAACGGCCACTGAAAATGTGGCTGCTGATGCTGGTAATGCGGCTAAAAATGTTGGAGAGTCTGCTATAGATGGTGCTAAGACAGCAGGTGCTGTTGTATCTGGTGCAGCCATAAATGCTGGTGAAGCAGTTGCAGAAGGTGCTAATAAAGCAGTCGAAGGTACTGCCAATGCCGTTGGAAACAGTGCAAGTGCGGTTGCCGATGGCGCTAAAAATATTGCAAATAACACCAAAGATAATGTAGATTTACAAGCTGATCCAAAAGTTTCTGAAGCTGTCTCTGAAGACCAACAGTATTAATATTAAATGGTCATAGTTCGGCTTTAATTTTTTGTTGATATAATGCTCGATATTAAGAACCCTAACCTATGTTAGGGTTTTTTTATTTTTGAATATTTAAAATTCATGCTTAACTTGCAGGATTTGTCCTATTCTAGTTAATAATTTTCAGTGTAATATTTGATGTGTTATCGCTTTTTTAATTGTTTATTTAGTTAAAAGGTAAATTCTTAATTATTACAGTATAAATACGAATGTTTGTTATAATCTAACAAACTAAACTTACAGATTAAAAGATAACTATGATCGGAATTATTGAAGGTAGAGTGTGTCATCTTTCTGCACCAGTAACATGTATAATGACTGCGGCTGGGGTAGGGTATGAGGTTGAGTTGCCTTTACCAGCATTTTGTCAACTTCGATTAGAGTCGACTGTCAGTTTATGGACGCATTTACAGGTGCGTGAGGATGCCCAACTTCTTTATGGCTTTTTAGATAAAAGTGAACGTGATGTCTTTCGCCAATTAATACGTATTAATGGAGTTGGTGCAAAAATGGCATTAGCAATGATGTCTTCACTGTCAATTAGTGACCTTAAACATTGCGTTGAATCAGGTAATGAGTTAGCACTTATTAAAGTTCCGGGTATTGGAAAAAAGACAGCACAGCGTTTATTAATAGAACTAAAAGGTAAGTTTGACGGTATTATTAGCGATAGCTTGCTTTCTTTAGACGGCTCATTGACTCATTCTGGACCTTCATCAACAGATACGGAAGGCGTCGTATTAGCAGAAGTTGAGTCTGCATTAATTAGCTTGGGATATCGTGAAAAAGAAGCGCAAAGTGCCATCAGGGCTGCTAGAGAGTTAGGTAATGAAGATATGATACTAGACACGCAAACACTACTTAAATTAACGTTGCAACAATTATCCAGCTATTAATGATGTTTAGCGATTAATTATATATAATAGTTATATTAATAATTAACCATTGCTTAGAACAACTACGCAGTATAAAGGTATCAGTATAAAGGCGTCAGTATAAATTACTCAATACAGGGTCGTAAGCACCTGTAATCTCGTTTAACTATTTCTTAGCAAATAACTTCTTAGCAAACAACCCTAAAACCAAAAGAAACTAAAGCCTAAATTCACATTTCTGAATGAGGCTTTAGTTTTTTATGGAGAGATTTATAATCTGGTTTTAATGACTCTGATTAACTTATCAAGAAGTTGCTCGCTCTCATTACGTGATAAATTTAGAGGGGGTAACAATCGAATGACATGAGTCCCAGTCAGGTTTAATATAAGTTTTTCCTTCTCGCGGGCATCATCAACTAGTGAGCTACAGTCTACATGACTAGGTAAAACCACACCAATCATCATGCCGTAACCGCGCGTTGAAACATCGTAGCCACCTAACTCTTGCTGGACAGATGACTGAATATAATTACCTTCGGTAGTAGCGTTATTCATAATATCTGTGTTGCGTAAGACATCATACACAGTATGTACGACACGGCTACCCAGCGGGCTTCCTCCATAGGTTGATCCATGGTTACCTACTTTAAATAAGCCAGTGGCTTTGCCACTAACCATACAAGCCCCAATAGGGAATCCATTGCCAAGCCCTTTAGCGGTAGATAAGACGTCAGGCTGAGCATTGCTATGTTGGAAAGCAAAAAACTTACCAGTACGTCCATTGCCGGTTTGCACTTCATCTAGCATAAATAACCAATCGTTATTATTGCAAATATCTTGAACCCGTTCCAAATATACGAAACCCTCTGTGGGCGTATTAAGTCCACCCTCGCCCTGAATTGGCTCTAGTAGAACAGCAGTAATTTCATTATGCTCTGCTGCTGCTTTGTTGATTGCCTGTATATCACCAAATGGAACACGAATAAAGTCGTCATCTAAAGTATAAAAGCCTTCTCTCGCTTTTGGATTTGCAGTGGCAGAGACAGAAAGTAAGGTACGACCATGGAAGGAGCGTTCCATCACAATAACCTTTGGTTTTTTATAACCTTTGTTATATCCGTATAATCGTGCCATTTTAAGTGCCGCCTCATTGGCTTCTGCACCACTGTTTGCAAAAAAAACACTGTCCATACCCGCAGCTCTGCAAAGGGCTTCTGCTGCTTTTTCTTGCCATTCGATCTTGAAAAGATTGCTTGTATGAACAAGGGTAGAAGCCTGTTGAGTTATGGCCTCAGTAACCGCTGGATGGCAATGACCTAAGCCACAAACTGCAATACCAGTTAGTGCATCTAAATATGCAGTGTTATTCGCTGTATATAGCCAGCTTCCCTGCCCATGTGAAAAACTTATGGGTTGTGGACTATAGGTTGGCATGATATATGAATGTGATGTTGGCATGATTATCCTAATGTTATAGACAAATTATTAAACAATTTACATTACTCAAGTTCATTGGTAAATGGATCGTTGTGAGCGGGGACACGATAATCTTCATTTGCCCACGCACCCAAGTCAATCAGTTTACACCGCTTACTACAAAATGGCTTATAGTCATTATTATCCCATACTGTGGGTTTTTGACATTGCGGGCATGGATAGGTTTTAGTGGTAGAAATATTATTATTTTGCATACATAACAAATTATTAAAATTAAGTGAGTTTAATTGACTGATATAATGAATAACGCTGGCTAATCTTAGAGTGATTCAACAGTTGAGATTGGATTGCAATTAGATTACATTGACGCAGACATTCAAAAAGATATGGAGAAAAGGTAGCGCTGAATATTTTCAGTTAATAACATGAATCTCCTGCATATATGATTTTTCAATTTAAAATTAAAAGTCAGATATACAGTCTCTATATCTATACGCAGTAGTGTCAATATATCATAGTAAAACGTGCGTCTACATCAACTCATTTACCAATATTAAAAATGAATAAGATCATAAGCCAATAAGTAACGTTATATATTATTTGCACTAACTATTCTACCCATTTAATTAATAGATAAGTATTTTATGCAACTTTTAATACCCTCAAGTTTACAAGCAGGTCTTCAGGACTCTCTTACCCATAATAACTGTAGAGTTTTTAAACCAGATAAATTAAGAGAGCCACGTGACTTTAAACTCCCTAAGTTTGTTAAGCAGCGCCAAGGACACGTTGTTACTATTAATGATGATGCTGGGCCACTTATTAATGAGTTAGATAGCTCTGAGGCATATAGTGCAGAGCGACTCAACAAAGTGAGACCTTTAATTGTTGAGATTGGTGCTGGCAAGGGTATGCATGCATGTCTTTATGCAAAACAGAATCCTGACCATGATATTATAGCGATTGAGCGTACTTTGAATAAGTTTTCTGTGTTTTCAGCGACTACGCAGGCTTTAAAACAAAAAGAGGATATTCAAGACAATTTATTGCCAGTGCATGCTGATGCCATACCGTATTCTGTATTTGCCTTTGCGCCAATGAGTATCGATACATTTTTTCTTCTCTATCCAAATCCGGAGCCTAAAAACGCCAATCAGCAGTGGTTAAATATGCCGTTTTTTGAGTTTTTATTATCACGTCTAAAGCCGAATGGTAAAGTTATATTGGCAAGTAATATTGAAAGTTATATTGAAAATGCTTATAAACAGTCCTGTGATACCTGGCAACTTTATACAACAAAATTTAAAATCCCTAAACACAGTGCAAGAACTCATTTTGAAATTAAATATTTAGCTCGAAATGAAACATGCTGGGAAATCCAAATGATAAAACCTGAGTACTATAGAACTAGATTTGATGGCTGGTATTCTCATTATTTAAGAGGTTTATCGCAGGTAGTTTGAACATGCATTGAGGTCTGAATGTTGTCTGCGCTCAAAAATAATATTCTGGATACGTAAATGGAAGTTTTACCTCATAAAGTTACTGATTTAATAGCTCAAAAAAAAGGTTTAAATAGAGTGGAGTGGATTGATGACTCAAGCCTATTACCCAACAAATCAGGTGTATATGCATTAAAGCTAGCATTATATAGCGCAAAATCAATCGAAGTAGGTGCGCTTGGTGCGATATGTTTTGAGTCCGGTTTTTATTTGTATGTTGGTAGTGCCAAGGGTACAGGCGGATTAGCAGCGCGTATTGGACGTCATTTTAATAGAAGTGACTATAAAAAGAAACGTTGGCATATTGATTATGTGAGAGCAGAAATGACTGTATTAGGTTGCTGGATAATTGAAAATAAACCTTTGAATTTAAATGATACCAAACAAGATATGACTGAAAACGTGCTAGAGTGTGAGCTTGCTCAAGCGTTTATAGATACAGGCTACTTACCCTTTGAAAAAGTTGGAAGCTCTGATTGTAAATGTATAGGGCATCTGATGAAGGTAGCGGATTAAGCGATTTCTAAAGTGTTTATATCCACAACTCATGGATAAAATATAGGTTTTTTCTAGGTAAATCCTCAACTTTGGATGGTATATTGACCTTCAGATACCCATATAGCAAAACACTTGACTACTCACTGGGTACAAATTTACTAATTAAATCTTGAGATTTGGTTCGCGCATCAAGAACAGTCAAGAAAGTATAGGCACCGATAAACTTGCGACTTATAAACATAAACTCTTTTGGTGGGAGACTAAACTCGCGTGACTGTATGGCACTACCAGAGCTTTCTATTAGCCTTTTATGCAAGTCACTGGCTGCCCAGTGATAGTAACCCTTATCAGTAACATGGTCATTAGCAGTATTATCTAGTAGAGTAGGTGCTCTGAATGGTTCTGTCGCTAGTAAGAATATGTCTGCCACATTAGATTTAACATCATTGCTCATCGTATCGAAAAACCCATAGCCTGTCATAGAGTCAATCATTCGTTGTTTATCATAGTGATAACCTGCCAGCATTAGATTGCGTGCAATGGTAAGCATTTGATTATCAAACTGGCGCATTGCACCAAAATCTAATAAAACTAACTTGTCTTGTCCGTCTGGTTTACCTTTAGGCTCTGAGCGAATTAAATAATTACCAAAGTTCGGATCCGTCTGCATTTCTCCCCAAATGAAAATTTCATTCAGCATGATATCAATTGCAGCTTTACCTAATTTATCCCGTCGGGTTTGCGATAAACTTTGCAGGTTGGCATCTGTAACTGGCACACCATCCTCAAAGCTTAAACACAGTATTTTATTATTAGAATAGTTCTCTATAACTTCAGGAACGATATAACGCTCATCATCTTTAAGGCGTTCATAAAACCGTTGCGTAGTTGCTGCCTCGGTAATGTAATCAACCTCAACTTTCAAAAGGTCTCTAATTTCAATAAACCAAGCATCAAGTGCTTTGGTCTGAGGCACTGCATTTGTAACAGTTAACAGCCGTTTAAAGAGACTTAAATCTGAGTCAATAGCATCAGCAACACCGGGATACTGGATCTTTAACACCACTTGTTGCTGGGTAGACTTGATGGTAGCGCGGTGTACTTGCGCTAATGATGCTGTTCCAATTGGGGTACGATTGACTTCTAGATCATTTAGCGCATTACCTAACTGAGATTTAAGAGCTTGCTCTACAACAGGCCACGATAAACTGGCAGTACTGTCATTAAGATTATGTAAAGCTTTGGTAATCTCTGGATGTAAAAAGTGCTCACCATACAATGCAAGCATTTGACCAATCTTAACTACTGAGCCCTTGAGCTTACCCAGCTCCTGAGCTAAGTATTCCGCTTGATCCTTCATAAATTCTTGATTACGAGATGCTTTTGCTTCTTTACTTAAAAATAGACCACTAAAGCTATTACCAGCCCAACGTCTACCAATATTTAATGATGTTTTGGCAATAGATAAACGACGATCAAAACGAGATGTTTTTAGCTCATTTATCTCATTATTTAGGGCGTCAAGGTTTGAGTGTTGAGTTGAGCTTGGAGGTGCTGAATTAGCCATGAATAACCCATAATAAAATTAACACAGTGTGGGTTGAAGGTATGTCGATAAGGCGATGAGTGATACCAAATTTATTTGAATTCATCAACTTCATTATATCCACATTTTATCGTGTTTGCTTTCACTTTATCGTTATGACGATGTTCGGAACTAGCATACCACCTTAGCGACAGTATGCAAAAGAGTGAGTAATGTGAGTGTTATTAGTCTCGTTTTATGGCTCTATAACCGATATCACGACGATAGTGTGCCCCCTCAAAACTAATAGCAGCAGCACCTTGTAGAGCAGCTTGCTGTGCCTGTGAAATTGAATCGCCTAAAGCAGTGACGCACAGTACACGTCCTCCATTAGTTACCACATGATCCTCTTCATATTTAGTACCAGCATGAAATACTTTGACGCTATTATTGTTGTCTAAAGACGGTAAGCCTGTTATGACATCACCTTTTGATGAACTTTCTGGATATCCTTTTGAAGCGAGAACAATACCCAATGCAGCACGGCTATCCCATTCTGCCTTATTCGGTAACTTACCCTCAATACCTTTTTGAATAAGTTGAACCAATGAAGATTGAAGGCGCATCATAATGGGCTGAGTTTCAGGGTCACCAAAGCGACAATTAAACTCAATAACATACGGGTCATTATTTTCATCAATCATAAGACCAGCATACAAAAATCCAGTATAAGGATGACCTGCATTTTTCATTGCTTGAACGACTGGCTCAATCACTTGCGTCATCACTTTTTCATGTACTTCGTCAGTAACTACGGGGGCAGGGGAATAAGCGCCCATACCGCCAGTATTTGGGCCAGTATCGCCTTCGCCAATTCGCTTATGGTCTTGGCTAGTCGCCATAGGTAAGATATTCTCTCCATCAATCATACAGATGAAGCTGGCTTCTTCACCCTGTAAGAACTGTTCAATAACGACACGGTTACCTGCCTCTCCGAACTTGTTATCACCCAACATATCTTCAATAGCGCTATGTGCCTGCTCAATTGTTTCGGCTACAATAACTCCTTTTCCAGCCGCTAAGCCATCAGCTTTTACTACAATAGGTGCACCATTTTTAGTAACATAGGCTTTTGCAGCTTCAATATCGGTAAAGGCTTGGTATTTAGCAGTAGGAATATTATTAGCTTGCATGAATTCTTTAGCAAAGGTCTTTGAACCTTCTAGTTGTGCACAATACGCTGTTGGCCCCCATGTGGCAATGTTTGCTTTAGTGCAGTCATCAACTAATCCTGCCACCAAGGGCGCTTCAGGGCCGACAATTACCAACTCGATGGTGTTTTTTTGACAAAATCTGATTATCTCATCATGTTTGGTGGTATCAAGGTCAATATTTTGACATTTTGGTTCTTGCTCAGTACCAGCATTGCCATTGGCAACATAGACTGTATCGACGTGTGCATCTTTAGCGCATTGCCATGCTAAAGCATGCTCACGACCCCCTGAACCAATAATTAAAATATTCATAGATATCCTTTGTTAGCTTAATGTTTTATGTGGTTGATGGATAATAGGTCGTTGAATTTGATATGTCGTTAAATGGAGTGTTAGACGTAGTTCTAAATGGCTATTGTTTTAAATAGCTATCGGTTTTAGTAGCCACTAAAGTCTAACCGCCATCCATATTTAAGCAGAAATTCAGCCATTTTATCAAAATATCCCCAACAGGGGCAGTTTTCTTACTCTGTTATTTGAAATTAAAATTTAATTTATTTAAAAGACGTCACATAAATAATATGGAGTTTTTTTCAATAGCCAGCATATTATATAGTCAACTATTGAATACATGTTGTCGATTTAAAGGTTATAAAGACAAGATTATAAAAATTCGCACAACCATCATCAGGCTGACATTAAATACAATATTAAAGGAGAAAACTGTGCCCAAGGTTTTAATCGCTATTGGTATTTTTCTAATTGTTATTGGCATTATTTGGACAATGTTTCCAAGTGCTTTATCTTGGTTTGGTAAGTTACCGGGAGATATTCGTTATGAAACAGGTAATACCCGAATATACTTTCCGATTGTGACTATGATCGTCGTGAGCATCGTTCTAAGTGTACTGCTTAATCTATTTAATCGTTAACCCAAGTCCTAAAGCTTCCTCAATCGACTAACTATTTATCCTTTATCAATGACATCTGCCAGAGGTATGGCTAAGCCTATGATGAGTAAAGCGTATGCATATCGAGATAATAACACGCCTTAAATTTGTCCTAATTATAACTCTCTATGCTTCACTTATATTCCACAACGGCATGAGATTATCCAGCATAAAATAATGTCTTATAGGGTAGGTTATGCTATATTATTGCGCTTCCCATTTTTTTGTGTCCCTACATAGCTTTTAATTAATGTGTGATGTATTAGCAAAGGGTTACAAGTATTTTATTTTCCTTACTTTCAGTCTATAAGCTGTAAACTTAATATTTAAGACAGATGCCATGAAAGATATGATTGTTTTAGACCAAGTATATAAAAAATTTCAGACTCAAAAAGATGGCAAACTTCATTGGTTTACAGCTGTCGAACCCATTTCTCTACACATTAAGCAGGGGGAGATATTTGGTTTAATGGGGTACTCCGGTGCGGGTAAATCAACCTTACTACGCTTAATGAATCTGCTTGAACGCCCAGATGGCGGTACTGTCATTATTGATGACGAGGTATTAACTGACTTAAATGCCAAGCAGCTGCGTATTGCTCGTCATAATGTGGGTATGATTTTTCAGCAATTCAATCTAATGTCTAACCTGACAGTATTTGAGAATGTTGCTTTTAATCTAAAAGTATCTGGCTATGCAAAAGATAATATTTATCAGCGGGTTATGGAATGTTTGGAAATCGTCAACTTAACCGATAGAACCAATCATTATCCGGGCCAGTTGTCTGGAGGGCAAAAGCAGCGAGTGGGTATTGCCCGTGCTATAGCGCCAAATCCCAAAGTGTTATTAGCTGATGAGCCAACCAGTGCGCTTGACCCCGACACCACCCGTGCCCTTCTTACTACCCTTAAAGAAGTTAATCAAAGGCTAGGCGTAACTATCGTTATAGTGACGCATGAAATGAGCGTTATTCGTCGTATTTGTAATCGTGCAGCGTTATTACATGACGGGCATTTACTAGAAGTGGCTGATATTGTTGACGGTCAAATTATCGCAAACACTGAAATTGGCAATGGCCTAGTTCAGGAGGACTAAAAATGTTAGCAATGACTTTTAATGATGCTAGTGCTCGCTTATGGGAACTGCGCAGAGAGATTTGGCAGGCGACTATCGATACCTTTGTCATGTTAGGTATTTCTACCACAGCGGCCATTACTATTGGCGGTCTATTCGGTATTTTTTTGTTTTTAACCAGCGATAGGCAGCTGTTACAAAACAAATCACTATATGGTGTTTTAGGTGGTATTACCAACTTTATGCGCGCCTTTCCATTCGTTATTTTGATGATTGCGATGAGTCCTTTCACAAAGTCACTTATTGGCACCAGTATTGGGCCAGTTGCCGCTTCGTTGGTATTGGCTATTGCTGGGTCTTTTTACTTTGCTAGATTAGTTGAGCAAAACTTACGTGAAGTTCCACGCGGCATTGTTGAGGCTAGTGAATCCATGGGTGCCAGCCCGTTGACTATTATCAAGGTATTATTAACCGAAGCGCGTTCAGGATTAGTCTTGTCTATCACGATACTTTGTATTAGTTTACTTTCTTACTCTGCTGCAGCTGGTATGATTGGTGGTGGCGGCTTGGGCGACTTAGCTATTCGTTATGGCTACTACCGTTATCAAACAGAAGTCATGATATTTATCGTGATTATGTTATCTATTATGGTTATTGCAATTCAAGGTATTGGTAACCTGTTAGCGACAAGATTGGACAAGCGTTAGTTGAGTGGTTCGGGGAGGCTGACAGTGAATTTAACTCATAATAAGCTCTAAATTTTTCATGATAATTAGTCAAATGAATAGTTTACTATGATGTACCCAATATGACAGTGCTAATGTCATTTATCTACTACAGTATCAAATTATCACAGTATTAAATTATTTAGTGATTGAGTTTTAAATTATTTTTTAAATTAAAGGAACACGGTATGAAATTAACAGATATTCGTAATAACGTCTTAGCTGCAGCAACGGTAGCGGGAATTTCAGGTTTGATGTTAATGGGCTGTAGCAATAATACAGCAGAGGAAAATACATCAGCTAATGCATCTGCAGCGCAAGAAAAAACCACTATTGTCATTGGCACTACTGAAGGCGACTTTGCCGATATGGTTCGTGATGAAGTAAAAAGTGAATTAGAATCTCAGGGTTATAAGGTAAAGTTAACAACATTTACTGACTATGTTCGTCCTAACTTAGCGCTGGCTGAAGGTGATTTGGATATTAATATCTTCCAGCATAAGCCCTATCTTGATACTTTCAAAGCAGAAAACAATCTAGATTTGGTAGAAGTATTCCAAGTGCCAACGGCTCCTTTGGGAATTTATACTGGTAAAAAAACCAGTTTAGATCAGACATATGATGGTATGAAAGTATCTGCGCCTAATGATCCGAGTAACTTTGCTCGTGCGTTAGTAATGATGAGTGATTTAGGCTGGATTACTTTAAAAGACGGTGTTGACCCATTAACCGCTTCTAAATCTGACATTGCTACTAACCCTATGAACATTGATATTATTGAGTTAGAAGCGGCTCAGTTACCGCGTGCCCGTGATGAAGTTGATTTCGCTGTTATTAATGGCAACTATGCAACTGATGCAGGTATTAAGTTGACGGATGCTTTATATCAAGAAGAAAGCTTTGCCTATGTCAATTGGTCTGCTATTCGTACTGAAGATAAAGATGCAAAATGGGTAAAAGACGTTACTGAAGCTTATAATTCAGATAGTTTCAAAAAGTATGCTCACGAAACTTTCCCAGGCTATAAATACCCAGCAATATGGGAAGAGAAGGCGGAAACAGCAGTACAATAATCACTTAGAACCTGTATTCATAAGCTAAAGTTAGGATGTTTTTAGAATAAAATGAGACGATACGAGACAAAATTGGGTTGAATGGGTTGAAATAGTCATTCCATTGAATCCTAATTTAACGAAGTAGTGGCTTATTCTAGGCAAAAATAGCCAATTGTAGATTGTGAGTACAGGTGTCTTACCTCGACTATACTGTGTTAAAAACGCTCAAGTTGCTTCCCATTAGTGACTTTGAGCGTTTTTTGCTCTATCTAATATTTGCTTTATCTAATAGTTACTTTCTTAGTATTTAGTCCATTAGTGTTTAGATTACAGATTAAGGTGCTATGACGGTTGAAGATTTAATTAAGATAGTAACGAGCTAAATTAACGAACTGAATAACGAGCTAAATTAACGAACTGAATTAAATAGTATCGAGCTTTACCTTAAACTTTGCTAAACTGGAATTGATTCAATTTTGAATGGTTATGTATTTTTAATCTTTTGAATATAACGTATGATCTTGTGACCTCTTCTATAATAATTCGATGAAATTATGATTAACCCAAGTACACCGTCTCATGTAGTTTCGAATGATATGAAGGTAATCATTCAGCAGCGACAGATACTGTCAATGATGGGGGTAGAGGTTTGGCTACAACGACATATACCAACCGTTGTAGTCGATTATAATAAAGCTGTAGAAGGCATTTCTAATCAGCTAATGGCTGCGATTACTAGTGTTGATAACCATTTAAATGAGTCTGATTTTAATGAGACTGAACAAGATCACGAACCGGCTAAACCCAATGTGTTGAGCAGTGGAGTAGAGAAAGTTCTGTCTAATGATTCTGAAAAAAGTGAGACTTTATCTACCTTACCAGGTGGCGTTAATGACCTAAGCGATCTAAAGGGTTCTGACAACATCCAACACGTGGCTTTGAATTCTTTATCAGATAAGCCTTCATTAGCAAATGTATCATTGAGTTCAGGTATTGAAGCGCCACCGCAAACAATGCAGCAAGAGGTTAGTGTACCCGTTAGACAAGAAACTCACTTCGAGCAAGTAAATCCATTTGAGTTACTCGGGGCGCGTTACGGTGATTGGGTAATACTAGCAGAGGGCCACGCTTTAAAAGATGAGCAGACCTCAGCGCTTTGGCATAATCTATTAAACGCCTTATCGTTGACCGCTGAAACGTTAAAATTCCCAATTTGTGAAGGTATCAGTGATAAAGAGTCTGCAAATGCTAGTGTTGCTGGTTTTATTTTCCGATTAGCCAAAAGGGATAATGCCAAATTAGCGGTAGTGACGCCATTACCAGAAGGTATCGATCATAATCGATTGATTAGAGTGCCATACTTAACTGAGATGTTAGAAGACAGTCGCCAAAAAAAGCAACTTTGGCACTTGCTATCTGGTAACTTTTAATTGACATATCGTCACTGATATATGCTTATTTACTGTTTTTACGTTATTGGCTACTCCAAATTCGAAGAGTAATCATTAGATAACAGCCTTCCATTAGCTGTTAATAATGAAATTATTTCTAAAATAGAATGCGATAATTAACATGCTTTAGTAATGCGTTTGCTCGGTTACCTAAAAATCAAACCATTATAAAGTGATTTATTAATTTATCTGTTTTTTGAACCATATCTTAATGAGTATGTAGGATCAAATATGACAATGAATACGGCAACTCACGCCAATAAGTTACACCGTTTGCATAATTTTTGTGCCGGACCAGCTGCCTTACCAACCGACGTCTTATTGAAAGCTCAAGCTGAAATGCTAGACTGGGAAGGTAGGGGTGTATCGATTATGGAAATGAGTCACAGAAGCAGTGACTATGTGACAGTGGCAGAGCGTGCTGAGCAAAGTCTACGCCGCTTAATGCAAATACCAGATAACTATAAAGTGTTGTTTTTGCAAGGGGGTGCAACGTTACAATTTTCAGCCATTCCCCTCAATCTGCTTTCAAATGGTCAAGGCGCAGTAGCAGAAGGCTCAGAAAACCAAGGGTGCGGTATGGCTGATTATTTAACAACAGGGCAATGGTCGACCAAAGCGCTTAAAGAAGCCAAACGTTATGCTAATTTAGGACTAGGTAGGGTTAATGAGGTGGCGTCAAGTAAAGCGTCAGACTTTACCACTGTACCTAAGCGTAGTGAATGGCAACTCACAGAGGGAGCTCAGTATTTTCATTACTGTGCTAACGAGACCATTCATGGTGTGCAAATATTTGACACACCTGATGTTACTACGCCAATTATCGCAGACATGTCGTCTTGTATTTTATCAGAACCTATTGACGTATCAAAGTTTGGGATGATTTATGCGGGTTCCCAAAAAAATATAGGTCCTGCTGGATTAGTTATTGTTATTGTGCGTGAAGATTTACTCGGCAAAGCGAGTGAGTGGTGCCCCTCTGTGCTTAATTACGCCAATCAGGCAAGTAAAGCCTCTATGCTAAATACGCCGGCCACTTATTCTTGGTATTTAGCAGGACTGGTATTTGAATGGCTAGAAGCACGTGGCGGGCTTGAGGCGATGTCTAAAATCAATCGTCAGAAAGCACAGCTTTTGTATCAAACAATTGACGATAATGATTTTTATACCAATAAGGTAGATACGTATTATCGCTCTATTATGAACGTGCCATTTACTTTGAAAGACAACAGCTTAGATGGTAGGTTTTTATCAGAAGCTGAGCAAGCGGGGTTGCTTAATCTTAAAGGACACCGTGATGTAGGCGGCATGCGAGCAAGCCTTTATAACGCTGTTAGCCTAGAATCCGTTCAAGCCCTTTGTGACTTTATGACTAAATTTGCCAAAAAGTACGCCTAGTTTTTAAGTTAATGGATATGCCTTAGCCTGCATTACTGAAGTTTGGGAAACGCATGAATAGTTGGTTTAACCGTCTCAAAGGCTCTGTCATAGCCACAACTGTCTTAGTTGGGGTTGTAGGTTCAATCTCATCTGGCGCTTTGGCCACCCCTATTACAGTGACAACATTGGCTCACAATAGTGAAGCCATGTATGTTAAAGCCGATCATCTCCCTTATGCCAACCCTGAAGCACCTAAAGGGGGAACATTATCATTATCTGCTTTAGGTACATTTAATAGCGCCAATCCGTGGATGACGACAGGGATAGCGATGAGTGGTACAGGATATCTTTACGATACCTTGATGACGAGCTCATTAGATGAGTCCTACGTCCTGTACCCGCAGTTAGCAGAAAAAGTAACTTATGATCCTGACGATACCAGTTGGGTAATATACCATGTCAATCCTAAGGCAAGGTTTTGGGATGGTACACCAGTGACTAGTGCGGATGTGAAAGCCACGTTTGATGCGCTATTAAGCAAAGGTCCAATGCATATACGTAGCTATCTATCAAATATAGATAATATTGAGGTTGTTGATAAATATAAGGTTAAATTTAATTTTAAATCTGATGATAATAAAGAGATTTTATTGATGGTGGGGCAGTTTCCTGTTTTTGCCAAGCCATCGATTGATAAATATTTTGATATTTTGACTCTAAAGCCGTTGATGGGCAGCGGCCCCTATAAAATCTCGAATATTCAAGAAGGTCAAAGTGTGACTTATATGAGAGATCCTAATTACTGGGGTCAAAACATTATGGCAAATAAAGGTCGATTTAACTTTGATATAATCAAGTATATTTATTATGGCGATGAAGAAACGACACTAGAAGGATTTAAAATAGGTCAGTTTCAATTTAGACAGGAAAGTAGCGCTAGAAAGTGGGCAACCGCTTATACCTTTCCTGCTGTTAAAGCAGGACTTATAAAAAAAGAAGAAATTGTTACTAAAACGCCAGTGGTCATGCAGGGTATTGTCATGAATCTGCGCCATAAAATATTTAATGACATTAGAGTGCGTCAAGCTTTGAGCGAAGCATTTGACTTTGAATTGATGAATAAAACTTTATTTTATGGGCAATATGAGCGTCTTAACAGTTACTTTCATGGCTCTGAGCTAGCAGCCACAGGTAAGCCTAATGCTAAAGAGATGGCTGTATTAAACCCTTTATTGCCAAAGCTTGAAACCATTCAAAGACAAAAGGTGCTCAGTGAATGGCGTCTAAGCCAGTCAGGTGGGCATGGGTATCACCGTGAGGCATTACTACGAGCCCGTCAAAAGCTTTTAGAGGCTGGTTTCTATTATCAAAATATGAGGCTTTATCAACCGGATGGTCAACCTACAAAGATTGAGATATTAATCTCCGATGATAAGTTAAGCCGTGTCTTATTGCCTTATATCCGCAATCTTAAAAGGCTTGGTTTTAATGCCTCCATTCGTTTGGTAGATGGACCTCAATATCTTGAGCGGCTACGACGATTTGATTATGACATGATTATAGGTGGCTTTCCACAGAGTTTATCTCCTGGTAGTGAGCAGAGTTATTTATGGGGCAGTGCTGCTGCGGATGAGTTAGGCAATCGCAATTATAGTGGTATAAAAAACGAAGCGATTGACGAGGTGATAGCTAAACTTACTGTTGCCAGTAATCGAGATGAGATAGTGTTATATACCAAAGTGCTAGATAGGTTGCTGCGTGCAGGATATTATATGGTACCAATGTACGGTACGACGCGCACTCGAGTAGCGTATTGGGATAAATATCGCCATGTACAAGATTTACCCGATAATGCAATAGGTCTTGATTACTGGTGGGTAGATCAGTCCGCTGAAGCCAAAGTTAGCAGCTATTTGTATTAATTTCATCTCAAATAATCTTCTGTAGAATAAAAGAGATATACGAGAATAACGCCATAACTTATTTTAAATTACAGGAAGCGGTATGAGCTTAATTATCACACCTATTAAAGCATTTACGAACAATTATATTTGGGCATTGGTTAATGATACGAATAAACAAGCCATTGTCGTAGATCCAGGTCAAGCTCAGCCAGTAGCTCGATATTTAGAAGAGTATGGTCTTGAGTTAATGGCAATTTGGATTACTCATCATCATCATGATCATATTGGCGGTGTGGCAGAGCTGCGTGAGATTTATCCGATGACCCATGTCGTTGCAGGCGCAGAGCACAATGTGAATCCTGATCAGGTAGTCAAAGAAGGTAGCACAGTAAATATGTGGGAGTATTCGGCACAGGTCTGGGCTGTACCTGGACATACCGAACATCATTTGGCTTATATTTTTGAAAAAGACAACGTAAAACAAGTATTTTGTGGTGATACGTTATTTAGTGCGGGATGTGGGCGTGTATTTACAGGCACTATTGAGCAGCTTTTTGAGAGCTTTAAACGGTTTAATAAACTTCCTGAAGAGACATTATTTTATCCTGCACATGAATATACAGCGAATAATTTAAAATTCGGTTTAAGCATTGAGCCTAATAATCAAGTAATGCAACAAACACTATCTCAAGTAGAAGCGCTAACAGCGGCTGGTAAAGCCTCACTACCAGTGACACTTGCCCATGAAAGACAGGTAAATGTATTTCTACGTACTATGGAAGAGAATGTGATTCAAGGGGTAAGTGTGCATCATGAGCTGCCTAATACTAAGCCATTAACCGTATTTAGCGCGTTACGAGCACTAAAAGATAATTTTTAATATCTCTCTCGTTAAATAAATATATTTTAAAAAAGAAAGGTTTTAATAGCTATAGTTATTAATAATGATAGTTTTAGAGTATCAATCAAAGCACATCAGTCATGGATTTAATGTCAATAGTTGTGTTTGAAGTTAATAGATTGGTATAGCGTTAATAAATCGGTTTGCAGTTAATAGATAGGCAATATTAGGTAGGGTTAGTCGCTATGGGTCGTTATATTTTAAAACGTATATTACTTATTATACCTACCTTGTTCTTAATCTTACTTGCCAATTTCATCTTAGTACAAGCCGCACCTGGTGGCCCAGTTGAGCAGCAAATTGCTCAAATTGAGCAAGCACCGATAACTGGCGATTCTACTGCGGTTACGTTAGGCAGTAGCACTATTATAGAGGATAGTAGCTATCGCGGTTCAAGGGGGTTATCTGATGAAATGGTTCAAGCCATCAAAGAGCAATATGGGTTTGATAAGCCTGCACCTGAGCGCTTTTGGTTGATGATTAAGAGTTATGCGGTTCTTGATTTTGGTCAGTCTTTTTTTAAAGGAAAACCAGTGACGGAGCTCATCTTTGATAAGCTGCCTGTGTCTATATCACTGGGTTTGTGGAGTACACTTCTGATCTATCTCATTGCCATACCGCTGGGTATCTACAAAGCCATGCATAACGGTTCCAGTATAGATAAGACAACGGCCATTATGTTAGCAGTTGGTCATGCGATACCTGTATTTGTGTTTGGGATTATATTGCTGGTTTTGTTTGCAGGCGGCAGTTATTGGCAAATATTTCCACTGCAAGGGCTGGTCTCTGAAAACTTTGACCAGCTGACTACGCTTGGTAAAATTACAGACTATTTTTGGCATTTAGTATTACCATTGACTGCTAGTACAATAGGTGGTTTTGCTGGCTTAGCCTATTTGACAAAATTCAGCTTTATAGAAGAGCTATCTAAACAGTATGTATTGACGGCAAGCGCTAAAGGCTTAAGCCGTAATCAAGTCCTTTATGGTCATGTGTTTCGTAATGCAATGCTAATTATTATTGCTGGCGTGCCGGCTGCCATTGTCGGTATATTCTTTACGGGCAACTTTTTAATAGAAATTATATTTAAGCTCGATGGTTTGGGTCTGCTCGGATTCGAAGCTATTCTACAACGTGATTATCCCGTCATCTTTGGTACTCTATTCATCTTTACCTTGGTCGGACTTCTGCTCCAGCTTATCAGTGATGTTAGCTATCATTTGATTGATCCTAGAATTGATTTTGAAGGGCGTTAAGTGATGGCTGTAGATGATAATACGCTAAAGACTGCCTATTTAAATCCTATTTGGCAAGCCAGATTTAAAAGGTTTAAAAAGAATAAACAGGGTGTGCTATCCCTCGGTATTTTCCTTATTTTATTTGTTGTTTGTATGGGCGCCAATTTTATTGCTAATGAAAAACCTTTAGTCGTTAAATATCAAGATAGTTTGTATTTTCCTATCCTTAAAGCCTATCCTGAAACAACCTTTGGCGGGGTGTTTGAAACTGAGGCAAACTACAAAGATCCAGCCGTTAAATCGCTTATCGAACAAGATGGGTTTATGCTCATGCCTTTGATTGAGTTTGCGGATCAGACCCCAAGTGTTGAAATTAATATGCCATATCCTGCCCCGCCTAATGCTAGTAACTGGTTAGGTACGGATGATACTGGCCGAGATGTGTTAGCACGTATCTTGTATGGGATGCGTATCTCACTTGTATTCGGTTTGGCTTTGACAATAGCTGGGTCGCTGATTGGTATTATTGTTGGCGCTATACAGGGATATTATGGTGGTTGGTTTGACCTGATAGGTCAACGTTTTATGGAGGTTTGGGCAGGTCTTCCACAGCTGTTCATGATTATTATTTTAGTCAGCTTATTTAGTCCAAGTATATGGGTATTGTTTGCGCTCATGTTACTGTTTGGTTGGATGAGTTTAGTAGGATTGGTAAGAGCTGAGTTTTTAAGAGCACGTAACTTCGATTATGTGCGGGCAGCTCGCAATCTTGGCGTATCCGATTTAAAAATTATGCTTCGGCATATTCTGCCAAATGCCTTAGCGTCAAGTCTTTCTCAACTACCTTTTATTTTGACGGCTAATATCGTCGCATTAGCTGCATTAGACTTTTTGGGCTATGGTTTACCACCAGGGTCGCCGTCACTGGGAGAGTTGATGACTCAAGGGAAAAACAACCTTGATGCCCCTTGGCTGGCTCTATCTGCTTTTTTTAGTTTAACAATTGTATTGTCGTTACTGATTTTTATCGGTGAGGCACTGCGTGATGCTTTTGATCCAAGAGGTTAGTCACACCATCTATTAATTATCATTAATCTATGAGCTATGAATGACGCTGTGTGTATAATACGCAATTGTTTATAAAACTTTAGAAGATTTAAATTAACTAGTTGTGAGTATTATGAGCGTAAAAACGGAAAAACACTTAATCAACGGGCCTGCAGGCAAGCTAGAACTAGAAGCCTTATGGCAAAATGGTAATCCTCAGGATCAGCACACTGATACGATTGCCCTAATATGTCATCCTAATCCTCGTCACGGTGGTACTATGAGTAACAAGGTGGTAACCACAATGTATCGTTTTGCAAGGGATGAGGGAATGCATGCGGTACGGTTTAATTTTCGCTGTGCTGGGAACTCAACAGGCGAACACGATTTTGGTCCAGGCGAATTTGAAGATGCAATGACCGTATTACAGTGGTTAAATAGTCAAAGCTCGGCCTGTAAGTTATGGCTTGGCGGTTTTTCATTTGGGGGTTATATCACTGCAAGAGTGGCAGAACAAATGATGCTAACACCGCACATTTGGGGTCTTACTGATTTAGAGCTGTTAAAAGTTGTACTTATTGCACCATCCGTGGTTAATAATGATGTGTCTGATTTGGTTTTGCCAACTAAAAAAACAATTCAGATATATGGCAATGTTGATGAAGTTGTTTCCCCTGATAGTATGGCTGCCTTTGCCAGAAAAATGCATATTGAAACGCATATTATTGAAGAAGCAGGTCACTTCTTTCATGGCCGTTTAGGCGAGTTGAAAAATTTATTAGAAAAGCATGCCTTGTAATTTAAAGTGTCTACTCTAACGCTTGGAATTATAAGCATGGCGGCTTAAAAGAAGCTTTTAAAAAATCTCAATTAGTTTGAAAATAGCAACTTTAAGCATGATTCTACGGATTAAAATCTGAGTATGACAATTTAACGCTTAGCGATTTAAAGAAAGCCTAGTCATAAAAGCTTTGTCATTAAAAGCCTCTTAATTAAAAGTTAATCAGGCATTTTACAATTGTATATTTCTATCTCATAGTCAGTGATAGGTTGTAAATACAGGTTCTAAGTACATTTTTGTGGCTTAAATTATCTGTTTTCATCCTGCTTGAAGATATGTAATAATCCTATTCCTTATACGTACAGATGATGAAATGACCACAATGAATCAAACTCCGTTACAACGTTACGACGCTGCAATTGCAACAGGCGACTTTAAGTATGATGATATTCAACATAAAGCAATGGAATATCTGGATGCAATTTATCACGAGTTAATAGAAATTTCTGCTGAAAAAAAAGGGCTTCTAGGATTCTTTAAGTCCACTCCTAAACCACCAAAAGGACTATATATGTGGGGTGGAGTAGGCCGAGGTAAGACATGGATGATGGACATGTTTTTCGAGTCGATTCCTATTAAACGTAAGATGCGCATGCATTTTCATCATTTCATGCAACGTGTTCATAAGGAGTTGAATGCTCTACAAGGTAGTAGTGATCCTTTAGAAAAAGTGGCTGATATTATTCATGAAGAAGCCATACTCATTTGTTTTGATGAGTTTTTTGTGTCGAATGTCTCTGATGCCATGATATTGGGCGATTTATTTACCATGCTATTTAGGCGGGGTATTACTTTAGTAGCAACCTCTAATATTGAACCTTCCGGGCTCTACAAAGATGGCCTGCACCGAGACAGATTCTTACCTGCTATTGCAGAGGTGGAAAGTCATACTGAGGTAATGAATATAGATTCAGGGATTGATTACCGCTTACGATTATTGCAACAAGCAGAGCTTTACATGTCGCCATTAACTGAAGACAATCAGCATTGGTTAGCAAATCGCTTTTCTGATTTAGCCGGTAACCAAAAAATTTATCAAGAGCCTATCATTATTGCAGGGCGGAAAATTGAGATTAATGGAAGAACGGAAACCGTGTTATTTTGTGATTTCAGACAGTTATGTATGGAGCCACGTGCAGCATCGGATTTTATTGAAATTGCAAACCGCTTTACTACTGTGTTAATAGATAATGTTCCTGAACTGTCAGATCTTCTACGAGATCCGACCAGACGCTTTATTTATCTGGTAGACGAGTTTTATGATCGTCGTGTTAAGCTATTAATTAGAGCGCAGCAAACTATTTTAGAATTATATCAAGGGGAAAAGTTAGCCTTCGAGATTGAACGCACTCGTTCTCGTTTGCTTGAAATGCAATCTGAAGATTATCTGAAACTAGAACATAGATTAGATAATGCAAAATCTGAAGTATCGAGCTAATCTACCAAAGCATTTAGACTCACAGTCGCCGCTTTTTTAACGGGTAAGTACTTAATATGCCAACGTAAAGAGTTGTATTCAGAATATGGAACTTCAACCAGTCTGATGCCTTCTCGACGCATGAGGGGCATGTCTATAAAATTATTACCATCAATAGAAGCCTGAGCACTTGGCGGATATACCTCACCTGTGAAGGTCATTCCCTGAGGTATAGGTAAGGTTACCATCAAGTTATAAATAGGTCGCTGTTTCATATTAACATAAGTTGCTTTGTATTGAATAACCGTACCAGATTTCGCTGTATTAACTGGAATATACTTAATATCTCCATTCGATAGACTGACCACTTTATTGGCTTGAAGCTTCATTAGCAAACCATCGTTTGCATGACTTGATAAAGTGATTGAAATACATAAACCTGCAAATAAAGAAGCATAGCTTAACCTCTTCGAATAAGGCATTATGCTTGAGAATTGATGCAGACTAATAACAGACAAAGCAAACTCCTTGAGGTAAAAGATTGCTTTCATTAATTTCATTAGAAACTTTTTTCATTAGAAATCTTTAAAAGCACTCGGTGCCATCACTTTAGTTTAAATTAAATCCTTAATAATTATATAGGTAATTTGCAACTACAATTATTCACTACTGTAAAAAATGATATTCTCCAATAAAATAGGTTGAAATCAATTATATATTGTAATTGTGTTAATCTTTCTTATTGTAAACGCACTAATGAATGGCTTACCTCTGCTCGGAGTAGTATGGCGAAGTAACTATGCACCTGCAATTGAATATCATAACCTAGAATGTATGAGATTTACTACTAGAGAACTTCTTTAAAAACCAATAACGCTTTTAATATGAATAAATAAGGCTAACTTGCTAACTAGTAGTATGGTGCTGTGATATCTGAACATTTAGTTGTGAGTACAATTAATCAACGATTGTTGAGTAATTAATTAATAAGATGGTTAACTTGTTATATAATACTAAATATGTGGGGCAAATTAGCAATTTAATAGGCTTCTTTAAATTATAAAAGACACCTATTAAATACGTTTATACATACGTTTATTGCAAATAAAATAGGACGATCAATATGAGCTATATTTCGTCCAGCATATTTAAACTCACATTTAATAGCAATATATAAGCTACAAAGCTTTAATATTTTTTGACAAAAATAGCTATTTTAATAAAGTTATCAATTGTTAAAAATAAGTAAAGTATTGAATCTAATAAAAGTATTGAATCTAATAAAAGTATTGAATCTAATAAAAGTATATATTCATCATTTAGTATCTAAATAGTCTAGCTGTAATCATTTCTCTGTAGTGATAGCTGTACATCTGACATGTCGCTATACTATCAATGGTTTAATATAGTCTACAACTGTATTTCTTTTGGATTTATTGCATACTCATATAATTATTTTAATAAATAGGTTATATAAAAGAAGTTGTAGATAGATGAAATTTCAAATAACTTGTTTCATTGCTCAATTTTATTCATTTTAAAAATCACATCGGTCAAATATAAGGATAAACATTATGAATTATTATAAAGATGCGGATGGCATCGAAACGCAAGAGTGGTTAGATGCGTTTGAATCTGTTATTAAGCATGCAGATAAAGATCGTGCCCAATTTTTACTCAAAGCACTTTATAATATGGCTGTACAAGAGGGCTTGCCGTTTAACCGGTTAGATACAGCATATATAAACACCATTCCAGTTGAAGATGAGCCAACTTATCCAGGCGACTTAGCGATTGAGCGTAAAATCCGTGCACTCGTTCGGTATAATGCCTTAGCAATGGTAATGCGGGCAAACAAGAACGATGATGATTTGGGTGGTCACTTAGCGACATTTGCTTCCAGTGCCACTTTATATGAGACAGGTTTCAACCACTTTTTCCGCGCGGCCAGTGATCATTTTGGTGGTGACATGATTTACTATCAGGGTCACTCTGCACCGGGTATTTATGCCCGCTCATTTTTAGAAGGCCGTTTGACTGAAGAACAACTAGACAACTTTCGTCGAGAAGTAGGTGGTAAAGGTTTATCAAGTTATCCGCATCCTTACTTGATGCCTGATTACTGGCAGTTTCCTACTGTATCAATGGGCCTTGGTCCGATAATGTCAATTTACCACGCTCATGTACACAATTATTTGATTAACCGTGGTTTGTTAGAAGATGAAGGACGTAAAATTTGGGCATTTCTAGGTGATGGCGAGACTGATGAGCCAGAAAGTCTCGGTGCCATATCGTTAGCTGGTCGAGAGAATTTAGAGAACCTTATTTGGGTAGTAAACTGTAATTTACAGCGCTTAGATGGTCCTGTACGTGGAAATGGTAAGATTATCCAAGAGCTAGAATCAGTATTTCGAGGCGCTGGCTGGCGGGTTATTAAGGTCATTTGGGGTGGTAAATGGGATACCTTGTTAGCTAAAGATCATACGGGTGTGTTAAAAAAACGTATGGAAGAAACGGTTGATGGCGAGTATCAACTGTATGAAACACGTGATGGCGCATTTACTCGCAAAGAGTTCTTTAACAAGTATCCTGAACTTGAAGAAATGGCCAATGAGTTAACTGATGATGACATCATACGTTTAAATCGTGGTGGTCATGATCCTATAAAAGTGTATGCTGCATTTAGTGAAGCAATGAAAACAAAGGGTCAGCCAACAGTTGTGTTGGTTAAGACTGTAAAAGGTTATGGACTTTCAGATCAAGCGCAAGCAGTAAATAAAACACACGGCATCAAAAAACTGGATAAAGAAGGACTTGTTTATTTCCGAGACCGTTTTGATTTGCCTTTTACAGATGAAGAATTGGAAACACTGCCATTTTATAAGCCAGATGAAAATTCGGCAGAAATGAAATATCTTCATGGGCGCCGTGATTCTTTAGGCGGACATCTCCCTAACCGTCGTAGTGGTCATATTCCGCTAGAGATCCCTGATCTATCCATTTTTGATAGAATCTTAAAAGGCAGTAACGGTAAAGCCCAATCAACAACAATGGTGTTTGTGCGCTTACTTTCAGCAATGTTGAAGAACAAAGATATTCAAGATAGGGTTGTACCTATCGTGCCTGATGAAGCGCGTACATTTGGTTTAGAGGGTATGTTCCGCCAGCTAGGCATTTATTCAGCTGCAGGTCAAAAATATACGCCTGAAGATAATGATGCGCTTATGGGTTACAAAGAAGCTAAAGATGGACACATGCTTGAAGAGGGGATTAACGAAGCAGGTGCAATGAGTGCTTGGATTGCATTAGCAACCAGTTATTCGACAAATGCATTACCTATGATTCCTTTGTATATCTACTATTCAATGTTTGGTTTCCAACGTATTGGCGACTTAGCATGGGCGGCTGGCGACTGTCAGGCACAAGGCTTCCTACTAGGCGCCACTGCGGGTCGCACGACACTCAATGGTGAGGGATTACAGCATCAAGATGGCCATTCACATATTTTATTTGGTACAGTACCAAACTGTGTGTGTTATGACCCCTGCTTTGGTTACGAGCTTGCGGTAATCATCCATGATGGCTTACGCCGTATGTATGGTAATGGTGAGCGGATTTACTACTATATTACCCTAATGAATGAAAACTACGAACAGCCTGAGATGCCAGAAGGTGTGGAAGAGGGTATTAAACGTGGTATGTATTTGTTAGAAGATAATAGTGAAAACCAACTTAGCACCCATGTGCAGTTATTAGGTTCTGGTGTTATCCTGCGAGAAGTTCAGAAAGCAGCTCGCATTCTTCGTGATGAGTTTAACATCAGCTCGAACGTTTGGAGCGTGACCAGTTTTAATGAGCTGACCCGTGACGGTATGGCATGTGATGATTACAATCGCCTGCACCCAATGGAAGAGGAAAAAGTGCCTTGGGTCACTGAGCAGTTAGCCAAACATGAGGGTGTGGTGGTTGCCGCAACTGACTATATGCGAAATTTCTCAGAGCAGATAAGAGCTTGGTTACCTGATAGCAGACCTTATACGACTTTGGGTACTGATGGTTATGGTCGCTCTGATAGTCGTGAGCAATTACGTAACTTCTTCCATGTTAATGCTGAACACATCGTAGTAGCGACGTTAAAACGTCTTGCTGATGAAGGCGAAGTCGAAATGAGATTGGTTAAAGATGCCATTACGAGTTTAGGTATCGATACTGATCAACCTCCAGCTTGGCAAGTACAGCCACAATTCGATCACTTCCCGGATGCCCCAGCTCCAGAAGTTGTGAATCCAAATCCCGTGCCAGAATTAGTTGAAGAAGATGACGAAGAAATTCGTAGTGAAGGTCGTGCTGAAGATAAAGCCGACGCCGAGATTCTAAATGATAAAAACATTGAAGAATAATAAAAAGAAGAATAACAACTAATTGTTGGAGAAATAGCATGGAAATTAAGACCCCAGATTTGGGTGTGGATAGCGCTGAGGTAAGTGAGATCTTAGTAGCTGAAGGTGATATAATCACTGAGAATGATAATATAGTTTTATTAGAATCTGATAAGGCATCTGTTGAAGTGCCTAGTTCAGCAGCCGGTAAAATCACAAAAATCATGGTATCGGTTGGGGATACAGTAAGTGAAGGAGTGGTGCTTGTTGAAATCGACAGTGAGGTTGGAGTTGATGCAGACGAAGATACAGAAGGTCACTCTGCAACCGAAAAGTCGAACGATAAGACAGAAGAACCTATCAGCCACTCTGATATGGACTCTCAGGCAAACCTAGAAACACAAGAATCTGATGATAGTGGTCATACTCAGTCCGATGAGACTCAATCCGGTGGCTTACATACATATTCACTGCCAGATTTAGGTGTAGATGAAGCGCAAGTTGCTGAAATCATGGTTGCTGAAGGCGATACAGTTGAAGCAGAGCAATCTATATTACTTATAGAGTCGGATAAAGCTTCTGTAGAAGTTCCTTCACCTGTTGCAGGCACAATCGAAAAAATCTTAGTGTCAGCGGGTGACACTGTGACAAATGGTCAAGACTTTTTGATTATTCTAAGCGCTGATTCAGCCAAAAGTAATAGCACCTCTGTCTCAAAGGATAGCTCTGAAGGTAAGTCTGCTATCAGTAAACCCGATAGCAATACTGTTGACAATAAGGACGAAAATAAAAACGCACAAGCAGCTCAGAAAGATACAAGTACTCAAGAAAAACCTAGCTCTAACAGCACAACTGCTAATCAGCAAAGTAAGCTTACTGAGGCGCAAGTTAATAAAAAATTGATAGACGTTTATGCGGGTCCTGCCGTCCGTAAAATTGCACGTCAGCTTGGCGTTGATATTACCCAAGTTGAGGGCACTGCCCCAAATAAGCGTATATTAAAAGAAGACGTCTTTAGTTATGTTAAATCTCATATACAAACGGGGGCTTCATCTAAGCCGGTCACTACTGGGATAAGTGTTGGTTCAGGTTTACCCTCACTCCCAGATATGAGTAAATCTGAGATATGGGGCGAGATTGAGACTCAGGACTTAAGCCGTCTGCAAAAGGTATCCATACCTCAGCTGAATTATAATACTTATTTGCCACAAGTAACCCAGTTTGATTTGTCAGATATTACTGAAACTGAAAAGCTGCGTGGAGAGCTTAAAGGCGAATTCAAAGCTCAAGGTATTGGACTAACCATACTTGCTTTTATTGTTAAAGCAACCGCCTATGCTTTGACACAGCATCCTAGATTTAACAGTCATCTAAGTGATGATAATACTCAAATTCACATACGTAAGACAGTTAATATGGGTATTGCGGTTGCTACAGATGATGGCTTGATAGTTCCCGTACTTAAGGATGTTCAAAATAAAGGTATTAAACAGATTGCCATAGAAATTGGTACGCTTGCTGGTAAAGCTCGAGATAAAAAGTTAACAACAAAAGATCTGCAAGGGGCGAGCTTTACTATCTCAAGTCAGGGTAATCTTGGCGGTACATACTTTACTCCATTGGTCAATTGGCCACAAGTCGGTATATTGGGTATATCAGAAGCATCTATGCAGCCTAGATGGAATGATGCTAAGCAGACCTTCGAGCCCCGTTTGATGTTACCGTTATCATTGTCTTATGACCATAGAGTTATCAACGGTGCTGATGCCGCAGTATTTACACGGTATGTTGCCAAACTATTGGCCGATCCAAGACGCATACTTCTTTAGTGTTAATTAAATAGATATACCTAATAATACAAGCACTTTAATACATTACATAAATATCCCTGTCAGCAACTGGCAGGGATTTTCTGTATAGTATATATAATCGGCAAACTTATAAATCGCTACGGTGTTAACCTTGTTTAGCATACAATTAATTGTAGTATTTTCATTCAATTGACTTGTATCGATTTTAAATTGCTTTGACTATAGGATTCAACAGTAATAGTATTTCTCACATTAATAATAACAGTTTTAAGCCAGTTTCAAGCGAACGATTGATAAGCCCTTCGCGCTTTTAACAATTAGAACATTAAGTAAAATGGGTATAAGCACTATATACATTAGGCTAAATATCTTCAGCTAAGCTGATCCTATATTTTATCTATGAAGCTGAGCCTATATTTTAAAAGGATATTAGATTATCATTAGCAGCACAATTATCTATACCTTAAATTATATTTTTAATAATTTATTATAATATAATCAGCCAAAAATCAATCTCCCGACTTTAAAGAAAAATTAAGTGTAGTTAAAAATTAACTAAATATAAGCCTCTCATGATCAACTTACGAATTTACAAAAAACTACGTAGAAGAGTTTACGATATTATCGAAAACGATGCGTATCAAAGCCCGCTAAGTCAGTTTGTTGATAAGTTTTTGATATTTTTTATTATATTAAACGTTTCTGCTGTTATCGCAGAATCAGTCGATCGATGGTATTTCCCAAATCAGCATGCTTTTCAAATGTTTGAGAATATCTCAATACTTATATTTAGTATTGAGTACTGGTTACGTTTATGGGTCATTGTTGAGAAGGATATAGAAGAGACAGAGTCTACAGGAATTGAATTACCCAATTGGAAGAAGCGTTTGCTTTGGATAAAGAGCCCAGGTGCAATTATTGACTTTATCTCAATTTTCCCAGCATACATGAACTTTTTCGTTTCGGTTGATTTACGTTTCTTACGTGTTTTAAGGTTATTTAGACTGCTTAAACTGACCCGTTATTTTGCGGCGATGCGTATTTTATTGATCGTTTTACAAAAAGAGAAAGAGTCCTTTAAGGCAGTTATATTCATCTTGATTATCATGATAGTAACAGCTTCTAGCGGTATTTACGTCGTAGAGAATCAAGCTCAGCCAGAGGTTTTTGAATCTATTCCTAAGTCAATGTGGTGGGCTGTAGTTACCTTGACGACGGTGGGATATGGAGATGTCATTCCAGTCACAACGTTAGGCAAGTTTTTAGGGGCGGTTATTACTATTTTAGGCGTAGGCTTAGCTGCATTGCCTGCAGGTATTTTGGCCTCTGGTCTGGCCTCTGAGCTTGAACAACGTCGGGAGATTCTAGAACAAAAGTTTCGAGAGTTGTTGCTTAGTGAAGATATGGATTTAATAAATAATCAATTTAAAATTGATAAACATAGACGTGAGGTTGGTTTAGATCGCCAGCAAGCAGAAGAGGTCGTCAAGCATTTATTGCGTGAACAGCTTTATGAAAATAAATTGAAAGAAATTGAAAAACGCAATTATTGTCCCCATTGCGGGGAGAAGCTCTAACAAGTATCTAACTTGTAATAGATAAAGCAAATATAAATATTATTTGGTTGTTTATTTTATCAGTTAGGTTTTTACTAATATTTAAAATACTACATTAAATAATATTTTAATGTAGAGAGTACTCTGTTGAAAGCTCATTGATAATTTGTTGAGTCATATTTTCCATCTTGTTGCTTTCTAGGGGTAAGTTATTAATTGTAAAGCGCCATTCAGATAATTCTCGACTCAATGTGGCCACGTATATGGCAGAAGTCTCTGTGTTCAATAAGGTAAGGTCTGTAGTATAAACTTCATTACCTTCATCGTCACTGATATACATATCTCCTCTTTCAACACTTTTAATTGAATGTCCATTATATGAAGACACAATAAGGGCAATGTGGTTAATATTGCTAGGTAGCTGAGGCAGTCTCAACTCTATTGTTTCTACATCAAAGCTACGATCAAATTCAGCCATATCTCCACGGTCTCTACCATCTAAGCTATCACCAAGGTGGCGAATGGCTTCAGATTCATCACGTAATTTTTTAAACCATACCGTATCAACAACATTAAGATTTTGATCAAGTAAAATGCATGATAAGTCTATATCTAAGGGCTCTGTCTTACCTTTTAGGCGGCTAATAACCCCCTTTTTCTCTACTTCAGTGTATTTAAAGTTTAACCCAAATAGCAAGTTATCCGTATGTAGTGGCAATTCGCTTAGAAGATGACTGCCATTATCAAGTATATTAGGTCTGATATTGTTCGTATTATTTTGCAGCGTAGAGGATACTGGTGTTGACAAGAGATGCTCCAAAGGAAGATTGAAATATAAAGGTTTTGATGAATAAATTTTATTTATATCGTATTAGATTTGAGAATTATATAAAAGGGTTTGATTTAACCTGTCAATAGACATTATGAAATTAATATACTTTCATTTAGCTCGTCATACTTAGCTATCCATACTTACCGCTTGTGCTAGTATTTGTGGTTCAATTGAGATAATGTTATTGCCAAAACTTCGCAGCCACCAAACCAATTGTGAGGTTAAGTTGACCGTTGCTTCAAAGGTTTGAGTATCCTCGCCCTCTATAACCACTTGATCTTCTGATAATCGGCTTTCGAGTAGGCTTGAGCCAGACTTTCCTTTGAATACGAGCTTTATTTTTGTATTTTTGCCACGACCAGGTAAATCTCTAAACAAATGGTGCGCGAATCCCATACCCCCAGCTTCAAGGTAAGCCGTTAAATCGAAATCTATAGGGATGTTGGCCAAGGTGTCTTTGACAGTTACTTTGGAAAAGCGGTGCAGGGCAAAAGTTCTGATAATAGACTCTGGATCATCAACTCTAGTTGCCAATAAATAAATGACAACGCCGCGCTGTACAATAGCAAGCGGGTTTAAAACATAGTCTCCTGCTACCTCTCTATTGCGTCTTTTATATTCTGCTGAAATCTGACGTTCATGAAATATGGCTTCATAAATTGCATCTTTGCAGTCAATATCTATATCCGGCGCAATTAAGGGCTGAGTGGGGGGTTCGATACGTACCCTATCAAGCCAGTTGTGAGTGACTTTGCTGTCTTTAAGCTGTCGTCTAGCTAAGTTGAACCAAGGAAATAGCTCTTTTAATATGGCTGGGGGTAAGAGCTGAGTTAAATTTGCTTCCACCATATTAAATGCAACAGCCTGAGAGAAGTTCATGTGTGGCAGACTTTGCACAGGTGCATCTTCTTTCCAGCGCCAACCTTGAGGGTTTGCGTTATTTTTTTCAATCGGAAAGCGTTTTGATAATGCGTTTAAATCGCGTTGTACCGTGCGAAGACTAACATCGAAGTTGGCAAGACGCAGCTGTTCATGCAGATGATGAGTGCCTCTCCAACGTGTTCGTTCTAATTGATTTAATAGTTCCCACTGCCGAGCAGTAGTTGCTGAGCTGCTTGTAGAGCTTTGACTAGAAGCAGGTTCTAACGTAGCTGATGTGGCTTTATCCGTACTTGTTATATGAGACATGCTATTGATTTCATTTAAGTATAGGTTAATATGGATAATAGGGTGTATTTGATAGCTTTTCCAAAATAAACCAACAGATAAAACTCAATAAACCTAGTTTTTGTCATGTTTAAGTGTTTTAGTCGTTAAATTAGCTGTTGTATGGTTATGGCTAATGCTTAGATTTTGATAAAGATGTATCTGTAGTTGGTAACACCGCCTCTTCTGCTGGATTCAATTGCTCATCCCATTTTTTTAAGTTCTTAATGACTTTACCAAATAATGAGGATTTACGATAGCGTCCTCTTTTAGTGACCGCATCAATGGGCATCTCTGATAAAATTGTTAGCGCTTCACTGAGGGTACGCACGGCATAAATGTGAAACTGATTTGAGTTGACCGCCTCAATAATATCATCTCGAAGCATTAATTGGGAAATATTTGCAACGGGTAAGATAATGCCTTGGTCTCCTGTCAAACCTTGATGACAGCACACATCGAAAAATCCATTCACTTTAGCAGTAACACCACCAACCGCTTGCACCATGCCCAATTGATTCATAGAGCCAGTAATAGCTAAAGATTGCGATATAGGAACATCGGCCAATGCTGATAGCAAGGCACAAGCCTCAGCAAGCGTGGCACTGTCTCCATCGATGTGCGCATAGCTTTGCTCAAAAGCTAAAGAGGCGGTAAAGTTTAATGGGTGGAAGGGACTAAATAGCGCCCGCAAGTAGCTATTCATAATTAGCATACCTTTAGCATGCAAACTACCGCCTAACTCTACATCACGTTCTATATCTAAAATATCTCCTGAACCCATACTATGCTGAACAACAGCCGTTAAACGTGCTGGCATACCAAACTCTATATCTGCATATTCAATAACCGTTAAAGCATTTATTTGTCCAATTGCCTTACCAGATGTGCTAATTAACTGTTGACCATCTGTCAGCTCCTGCCAATAAAGCTCCTTAAGATAACTTGACCGGTATTGTATGTCGGTTAAGGCATGCTCTACGTGTATTGATTGTACGTGCTGGGACTGTTGTTGAACAGCATGGCGATTTGCCTCAAGCATGAGCTGAGTCAGTCTATCGATATGTAGGCTGAGCTTATTTTGATCTTCAATTTGTAAACTTAAATTATCCAGAACTTCAGCTTGGGCCGAGCAATGAAATGCTAAAAGATCATGTTTTTTAATGATATCTGCCATTTTTGAAACCATAGCCAATTCATTATCTAACGTTCTCTCTACTTGATCATGAAAGTCTGCTCGTATTTTAAATACAGCTTCAAACTCATCATCAAGTTCTATGAATTTATCGTATAAGTCCAAATCACCGAGTAATATGACCTTGATATTTAGGGGTATAGGTTCCGGCATTAAAGAGACAGACGCTGCTGATGACATCTGAGGTTTTACAAACTGAATTTGTTTCAGTTGTAAGGCGCGTTTTAGGTCATGCCATGCCTCGGGATTTTTAAGCAATCGATTGGCTTCGATTAATAGGTAGCCTCCATTTGCTTGATGCAAAGCGCCAGATCGAATCATACTGACATCGGTAACCACAGAACCTGAGCGCGTTGCATACTCAATATGTCCAAGCAAATTAGACTGATTCGGTGTATCAGCAAACACAATTGGTGCCCCATCTGCTGTGGTACTAAAATTAGTTTTAGAAGCATAGCGTGGCGATTTTGCAAAATTATGACTGGACTCACTCACCTTTGAGAAGTCACTAATTATCGTTATAGAGTATTCAGCTGGTATTGAATTTAAATTCTCAGTGGCACTAGTATAAGTTTTATTAGTATAAGGGTTATTAGCAATGTTAGCGTATTGAATAGCAATATCATAAGCGTTATGAAGCATATGATTCATAACGGTATTTAGATGGTTTTTTAGTTTTTGATTGTTACTATGAGACTTTATTAAAGTCTCAAATAGAGGCAGCAAAGTATGTTTAGCGGTTGCCTGCAGCTCGGCTATCTCAGTTTGAGTATGGGTTTGTGGTATCGTTTTAGGTTTTAAATTACTAAGTGTAGAGCTGTAATGTAAAGAATGAGCATTTTGTAATTGCGTCTTTAAACATTGAGTTAGTGCCTTCCATATACTAAGCATGCTTTCTGCTAATGCAGGTGCTGTGCTTTTTTTAACAGAGATTGCAAGAGGGAAAAGAGGATTGCTAAAATTATGCACATAAACCCAGTCGCTTAAGACAGCTTGAGTTTTGCCTAACTTTTTTAAATAATTAGTAATAAAAGTACGTTTACCAAGACCATTTTCTCCAACAGCAAAAACATGATATCCAGAGGCTTTTATGTCAAAGGCTGTTTCCAGTGCTTGAATCGCACGAGGCTGACCAAAGCCTATGGGTGGTTCTGGCACCAAATCAGTTGATTCAGGTAGAGTTTGCGGATCAGTATGTCTTTTAAGCTGTGATAAAGATACTCTACAGTTTTTTTTAACTAAATCTGTCACGTTATTTACTAAGTGATCAGCACTTTGTATGGTGTCCTTTTGAATGTGATGATGTGTGGATATTGGAGTAGTCTTTTTTGATTTATAGTCTAAAAATGAATTTGTGCGTTTTTCACTCTGTTTTTTCTTTGGTTGATTGCAACTTGATTTAATTGGTTTTTTAAGTTTATCAGACATAAAATACTCTAAAATGTGTATAAGATTCTATAGGCCGAGTTAAGTGATGCAAAAATACTCAGATAAATTTTGTTGAGTGATATTCAGGTGTTTAATAATTTCTAGCATCTTCAATTCGAAGTGAACGTGTTATAATCTTGCGTTCAACTGTTTAGTTTTAAATAAAACTATAAGGTAAGCTTAGCATTTTGTCTTGCTATTATTAATGTTGGAATCGGCATGAACACGGTTAAATTTGTGGTAATATCAAATCAGCTGGATGAGTTTAAGAGTATCCTATCCAAGGTAGTCAAACAACTAAAAGTTGAAATTGATGCGGGTCAGCAGCAGCAGCTTTTACTATATTTAGATAAACTGTTATTTTGGAATAAAGCATATAATCTGACAGCAATCAAACACCCTAAAGAAGCGCTTGTAAAACATATCTTTGATTGTCTAGCCATTATACCTCATTTACATTCGGGTAGACTGCTTGATATAGGTACAGGTGCTGGGTTGCCGGGGGTAATTGTGGCTATTTGTGAGCCTAAACGTCCAGTGACCGTGCTAGATAGTAACAAAAAAAAGATTAGGTTTATTAAACAGTTGGCCAGTGAGTTAAAATTAACAAACTTAACACCCATTGCCAATCGTATTGAGGATTATAACCTTGGAGAAGATGAAAAATTTGATGTGGTAACCTCAAGAGCATTTGCGAGTTTAACGGACTTTGTGAGTGCCTCTGCGCCTAGGTTAGCAGAAAATGGATATCTACAAGCGATGAAAGGCTTGGTACCAGATAACAACGATTTACAAGGTTTAAAAGAGGATTGGAACATCACTAATCTCCCCATAGCTGTGCCTCAACTTAATGAGACAAGACATATTGTTAAGCTGTCTAGAAAAAAAAGCACCTAACTTTTATTAATTTATACTTGTTTTATTTAGGTCATGTAGAGTATTTTATGGAAATTTTGGCAGTTGCAAACCAAAAAGGTGGCGTAGGTAAGACTACTACGGCAGTCAATCTGGCATCGAGTTTGTCTGCCAGACGCAAAAAAGTGTTGCTGATTGATTTAGACCCACAAGGTAACGCAACAACGGGAACAGGACTTGAAAAACGCACCCTTAAACTAAGTATGGCAGATGTGTTATTGGAAGGTGTTAGTTTGGCTGATGCGATTGAGCGCAGCCCAGCTGGTTTTGATGTTGTCGGTTCAAATAGAGATTTATCTGGTATTGATATTACGCTAATGGGTAAAAATGATAGCCATCTTTTGCTCAAAGAGGCAATGCAATCACTTGAGGGGTACGATTATGTCATTATTGATTGTGCTCCCAGTTTAAATCTATTGACTGTAAATGCTATGGTAGCGACTCAAGGTGTCATTATTCCAATGCAATGTGAATATTATGCCCTTGAAGGTCTTGCTGATTTGTCTCAAACTATCGATAGACTAAAAGATTTAAACCCAAAGCTGCATATCAGGGGAGTGTTGAGAACCCTTTTTGATTCACGTAATACACTGGCCAATGATGTGTCAGACGAGCTTGAGGCACATTTTGGCGACTTGATGTTTAAGACAATCATCCCACGTAATGTAAGGCTAGCGGAAGCACCTGCACATGGTATGCCTGTTTTGGATTATGAAAAAAGCTCGAAAGGGGCGCAGGCGTACCGAAAATTTGCTTTAGAAATAATTAAACAAAGTCGGCAGTTACCCCTAAACCTATAGCCACTAAATCTATACTAGCCTATTTGATTTTTAGGCTATTGAGCAATTAATTTAGAGCGAAGTATAATTTTACTTGCAAGTTATATACTTTTCATTAAAATGTTCAACCCCTAAATTATATCAGTAGTCGATAATTGATAAGCTTAGAGTGGTAACGGATAAACACATAATGTAAATACAGGTTTGGCTTTTGGCTTTTTCATCGTTTTATATTATAGTTAGTTCTTATTTAGATTTTATATGCAGGTAGAGGATAACCATCATGGCAAAAAAGCGTGGATTAGCCGCCAACCGAGGGTTGGATGCTCTGCTTGGTTCAATTAAAAAAGAAAAGCAAATCACAGCAGTCGCTTTACGTGATGATTTAGCAATAGACGATAGTCAAGTTAATAATGCTAAACCTGCAGGCGAAGCTAAAAAATCTAAATGTCAGTCAACACCCTCAAAATTACCAGCTAGGCAGACATTAAAAAACAACAAAAGTGTTGCCAATGGTCACTATAAATCTGAAAAATCTGAAGAGGTTGCCGCATCAGTTGGTAAGACCAATAGAGATAATATAGCTGATGAAGAAATGACGTTGGTACAGATGGATGTTGAACGACTCCAAGCTGGTAAATACCAACCTAGGCGTGATATGAGTGAATCAGCATTGGCTGAGTTGGCTTCTTCTATACGTCAGCACGGCGTGATGCAACCTATTGTTATTCGTCCTTTGTTATCAGGGGAGGAAAAAGTTTCTGATAAGGTTACTCATGAAATTATTGCGGGCGAGAGGCGCTGGCGAGCAGCAAAAATGGCGGATCAATCTACCATACCAGCTATCGAGCGTGCCTTGTCAGATGAGCTTGCAATAGCTCTTGCACTCATTGAAAATATTCAACGTGAAGATTTATCAGTCATTGAACAGGCAGCGGCATTACAGCGTTTTCATACCGAATTTGGTATGAGTCATGCGATGATTGCTGATGTGGTGGGTAAAGCCAGAACCACGGTTTCAAATCTATTGAGATTGAATCATCTGAATGAAGTGGTAAAGACTTACCTAAGTGAAGGTCGCATTGATATGGGACATGCGCGCGCTTTGTTGTCATTATCTTCTGAACAACAGCCAATAATCGCGGAAAAGATTATTGATGCTTCAATGACGGTTCGTGATGCTGAAAAGTTAGTAAAATCAATTTTAAATCCTGATAAAGATTCTAAAACCATTAAGCCTCGATTAGATGGTGAGGTTGAAAAATTAAGTCAAAAATTATCAGATTTTCTGGGTACGACGGTAAAATTTAAACAAAAAAAAGGCGGTAAAGGCAGTGTTGAGATTTTCTTTCACAGCCCAGAAGAGCTTGATGAACTACTAAAACATTTTGAGTAATCTCAACAAGTGGGTTTAGTGCCTTAATCACGTTTAATTTTATATATTTTTACTTTTTAAAAAACCTCACTGGATTAAAATTGCTAGATCTGATAACTAGATCTAGATGCTTTGGAAGTAATTTTAAAGTCGGTTTATTTGAAATAAAGGTTTCAACAACTAAGGGCAAAAGATGCCGCAATCATCAGATACTGAAAAATCATCCACTGCCAAATTACAACATTCATCTACTGATGACACCAATTTAAATCCTCAATTAATTTCATCAACCTTTAAAGCAACCAAACCAACACCGCCCTCACAGACTGCGACCTATTTAAGGCTATTAAGCTATATCAAGCCTTACTGGTGGGCTATTTTATTAACAATTGTAGGATTTACTATTAATTCTGCTACAGAAGTTGGCGTTGCTAAATTAATTCAATTTATAACAGATGCTATTAATAAGGGTAAACAGGCCGAGTTAAATTTATTTCCACTTTTAATTGTGCTTCTATTTTTTGTGCGTGGGATTGGTACCTTTTTAGGTAATTATTTTTCTGCGTTAATATCACGTAATCTTGTATATAAATTAAGGGTCGAAGTATTCAATAAACTCTTAAGTCTACCAAGTGCATTCTTTTTAGCCAATCCTTCAGGTACTATCTCATCCAAGCTTATCTTTGATGTCGAACAAGTCACAGCTGCCAGTACGGATTCATTAAAAACCCTGTTAAGAGATGGCTTAACTGTCATTTCATTATTGGGTTTTCTGTTGTATTCGAACTGGAAGCTCACTCTAATATTGTTTCTGGTATTGCCACCTATCCTCATTTTAATTCGAATTGCTTCTAAACGTTATCTTGATTTGTCAAAAGGTATCCAGCAAACGATGGGAGATGTTAGTCACATCAGCAATGAAGTCATAAGTGGTTATCATGTCGTGAAGAACTATGGCGGCGAGGAGTATGAAGCCAACCGTTTTGACCGTGCCTCCTTGAAGAATTTGAAGCAGGGCATGAAGGTGGTTGTGACCAATAGCATAAACACGCCAGCCGTTCAGCTTTTGATGGCGATAGCGATGTCAGTGGTGGTATGGTTAGCAATACGTCCTGAGGTTATGTCAGGAACCACGGCTGGTGAGTTTATAGCCTATTTGACTGCAGCAGGGTTAATCAGTAAGCCTGTACGATCATTAACAGATGTTAATCAGAAATTGCAAAAAGGCATTGCTGCTGGTCAATCCATTTTTGCGTTACTTGATGAACCAGAAGAGGAAGATTTAGGAACACTCAATCCTACTATTGGCGGCTCAATACATTTTGATAATGTTTCCGTTGAATATGATGATGGTACAAAAGCGCTTGAAGCATTTAATTTAACTATCAATAAAGGTGAAACGGTCGCTTTGGTAGGTAGAAGTGGCGCTGGAAAAACAACCCTAGTGAATTTATTGACCCGCACACTAACTCCAACCTCTGGTCAGATTTGTATTGATGGGCAGCCAATTGAGAATATATCTTTAAATGCTTTGCGATCTCAAATTGCTGTGGTAAACCAGCAAGTGGTTTTATTTAACGATACTGTTAAACACAATATAGCATATGGTGATTTAGCAGTTAAATCCGACGATGAGATTGTCGACGCTGCCAAAGCCGCTTTTGCTCATGATTTTATAATGAAACTGCCAAAAGGGTATGACAGCCCCGTTGGCGCTGAGGGGTTACAGCTTTCTGGTGGTCAACGTCAGCGCTTGTCTATTGCACGTGCTTTATTAAAAAATTCGCCGATACTTATTTTAGATGAAGCAACCAGTGCACTGGATAATGAGTCGGAATACTATATCCAACAAGCCTTAAATAATGTGATGGTTGATAGAACCACATTGGTTATTGCACATCGTCTAACCACCATCGACGCTGCAGATAAAATTGTGGTTTTAGATGAAGGTCGGGTTATTGAGACTGGTACTCATAGTGAATTGATGGCAAACTCTGGACATTATGCCCAGATGTACGATAGAGACTTTACCTAAAATATGGCTGTTCAATGCATTGATGATGATGCATTTTCTTTCTAAAAGGTTGTGAATTCCGTTAAGAGAGACTAAGTTAATACTTGAATTGTTTTTAAAAAATAGCCTAAGCAACATCATCATTATATAAATACTTTACAAATTACTTAAAAATATCTAAGAGTGATTAAATAACTATCATTTTTGTTTAAATACTTACCTTACCAGTTGGACTCTATATGACTCCACATCAAGACTCAACATCCAATCATTCTCAATCACGATTAGAAGAAATAGGCTCAAACGTTGAGTTGAAGATGGTTAAAGCGTGGCAATCCCAAGCTTGGTGGCTGTGGCTGTTGTTACCTTTAAGTTGGATTTATGGCCTGATTGGTTATATTAAGCGTTATGTTTATAGGCTTGGTGTTTTAAAGTCATATCATGCGCCAGTGCCAGTTTTGATTGTGGGTAATATCACGGTCGGAGGTAGTGGTAAGACACCGCTCATTATTCAATTAGTACATTTTCTGCAATCTCATGGTATTAAAATTGGGGTAATTAGCCGAGGTTATGGCGGTAATGGTAAAATTATGCCGTGCATGGTTACCAGCAATAGTATGCCGCGTGACGTAGGAGATGAGCCTTACTTGATAGTGAGTGAAACAGGTGTGGCAATGAGCGTGTGTCCTAATCGGCAACTTGCTATTGAGTGTTTATTAAAAAACACTCAAGGCATTCAGCTTATTATAGCCGATGATGGACTGCAGCATTATAAACTTAAGCGCGATATTGAATGGATAGTTGTGGATAGTTCACGTGGCTTTGGAAACAAACAGCTACTGCCAACTGGGTTTTTAAGAGAGCCTATTAGCAGGCTAAAGGGGTCGACAGTCATTTATCATCATTCAGAAGCTTCCTCTATTAATAATTCATTTTCCGATAATCCATTGTCAGAAAATAGCTCTGAAATATCAGGACAGGGTAGCGATAAGCGACAACATAGCGGAACACATCATCAAAGTAAGCTAACCATGCATTTACTGCCAGGTCATTTAATACCTTTAGAAACAGAAAGTGACATTAATTCAAAAGCTGAAATAGACTTTAAATTCAATGACCGAGTAAATTTTGGTAATTATGATCAAACAATTAAAACGGTATATGCAGTCAGTGGTATTGGATATCCACAAAGATTTTTTAATACACTGATTGAACTGGGGTTTGAGGTCATCGCAAAACCGATGCCAGATCATCATAAATTTGTTGTGAGCGATATATTGCAATTAACGGATTATCCAATCATTATCACGTCTAAAGATGCTGTGAAAATTGCTCCGCTTGTGAGACAAAACACCGAACTTAGTCGTTTATCAATTTGGGTATTGCCTGTTACTGCAGTTTTATCTAAAGAATGTTATACGACATTGATGGCTCAATTAAAATTACTTAAAGTGGTTTAACTCTCTCACTTGTTCGAAGTATGGTTATATATACAGATTTAATAATAACTATGAACGTGACTTCAAATATTAGAATAAATATACGAATAAATATAAGGATGTGTCATGGGTAACCAACATTCACATAACCAAGTGAATCCAGCAGTACATATAGTGATACCTGCCCGTTATAAAAGTACCCGCTTACCAGGTAAACCTTTATTGAATATACATGGTAAACCGATGATATTATGGGTAGCACAGAAAGCACAACAGGCGACATTTGCCGATGACCTTTGTATTGCAACGGATGATGAGCGAATTGCTGAAGTGTGTACTAAAGCAGGTTATGATGTGGTTATGACAGATAAGAGTCACGAGTCCGGTACGGATAGACTGGCAGAAGTGGCTAATATAAAAGGCTGGGGTAAAGACGATATTGTGGTCAATATGCAAGGCGATGAACCACTGGTACCACCTGTACTGTTGCAACAAGTTAAAGATTTATTAATGAATCAACCAGAATGTGTCATGGCAACCTTATGTGAACCAATTGTTAATCACAAGGAGTTTGTACGCCCTTCTGCTGTTAAAGTGGTTACAAACCCTCTTGGACATGCTTTATATTTTAGCCGAGCTCCTATACCTTGTGATCGTGAGCATGCTCTTGCTCTGGGCAATCAGCACCAATGTAATAATGAGAGCTTGCTACAAGACGAAAAACAATTTAGTGTGCCAAAAAATGCCAATCGACACTTAGGTTTATATGCGTATCGCGTTAAGCTGTTGCAGGATTTTGTTAAGTGGACGCCAGGTGTGCTGGAGATGATTGAGTGTTTAGAGCAATTAAGAGTGCTTGAAAATGGTGGAAAAATTGCAATAGCTCAGGCATCAATGCAGCTACCTGCGGGGGTTGACACTGAAGAAGACTTGGCAAGATTAAATTCTATGCCAATTGACGCACTTCTATAAAGCAGATTGTTGAGTGCTGTCTTTTATTAGGTCTAGGCCACATCTTAAAAGGGTTCATGCACAAATTTAAAGTTAAGGTGGTAGCGGGGTTATGAGTGGTTCAGAACAGTTAATGGAAATGTCATATTTTGCCCCTTTGTTACCTTGGCAATCTAAAGGTTGGGAAGACTTAGTTGCAAGAAGCGAGCAATTACCACATGGCATGTTGTTTTCAGGTATGCAGGGAATAGGTAAACGGGCTTTTGTGTGGCGATTTGTGGCATGGATGCTGTGTGCAAATAGACAAGAAAACACCCAGCGAGCTTGCGGCCATTGCCAAAGTTGTCACTGGTTAACAACAGGCACACACCCAGATTTTAGAGTGTTACCTGAAGCCAGTTTTCCTCTGCCTATGCATCCTGACGCTCCTAGCAACGACAATTTAGACAGGCAACTTAAAAGCGTCAAGTCCAAAACGCCCTCTAATAAAAAAAGTGTCGCTCTCTCCAAAAGCGAGGATAAGAGGAGTACCTCAATTAAGGTAGATGATATTAGGGCATTGCAACCGTTTATAAGCCAAAGTAGTCTAGGACTAAAAATTTGTGTTATTGATTATGCTGAAACCATGACTATTGCTGCTGCCAATGCTTTACTCAAAACGTTAGAAGAGCCAAGTGATGGTGTCTTGTTATTTTTAATAAGTGATGCCCCTGCAAAACTATTACCAACAATTAAAAGCCGTGTTCAAAAAGTAGCAATAGATCAAATTGAGCGTGATAAAGTAATAAGTTATTTAGCCGAGACTATAAAAAGTAGAAAACTTCTTAATAACCCTCGAGATAATAAGCAGGATAACCTCCCAAGCAATACGCAATATAATCGAGAAGGGGTTAATGACATTGATCTGAATATACAAATTACTCAACTGTTAAATCTGGCTAATGGCGCACCATTAGCAGCGCTTAATATGTTAACCAGTAACTGGTATCAACATCGTAATACGTGGTTGCAAACTTGGCTAGCATTACGCTCAGCAAAACGGAGTGGAATAGCGGCAAGCGATTACTGGCAAAGTAACTTGAGCTTAACCGAGTTTATTACCTTATCAGAAGTGATGTTAATGGATTTGTGTCGATGCTGCATTGGTATGCCTACGTTACAACTTGATTTAGACTTACGTAGCTATCCATCAGTTTTAGACTTGGATATTGAAACCGTGCAGTGGGTAATGAGTCAGATAGATGATATTAAAACCGCGACTTTACAAAATGTACAGGATAAAGTGGCTTACGATAAGATAATGTTAGTACTTGAAAACTTATAGTTAGAGGATTTATAGTTAAATACTTATAAGCTAATATTTGCAGATGTGCAGCTTGTTACTAAGCGCTGTGTGCAGACTGGCGTTTATTTGTTGATGCATGAGTTATTCGAATTTAGCATTAACTTAATATCGTGATGAATAAAATTTAGTATTTTATGCACACTTAAGGAGTAAGGTATGGCTTTACCCAGTCGTGGTGGTATTTTACGCTGTCATATTGAAAATTTACAATCCCTATATGCCTGCTATTTACCCTTTGTAAAAAATGGGGCAATTTTTATCCCTTCAGAACACTTACAAAATCTAGGAGATGAGGTTTTTGTTGCAGTGACTTTACCCGGCTCGCATGAGCGACTGCCCCTGCATGGCAAGGTAGTTTGGATAAACCAGCGCAATCAATCGAATAGACCTTCTGGTTTTGCAGTGCAGTTTGAAAAGGATGAAGCTGGTTTGAGAATGAAAAATGAGATTGAACGGTTATTGGCTGGAATGATTAACTCAGCTGAGCCTACTTATACCATGTAAAGCAATATCGATTAAATGTGTCACTTAGACGTTAGAATGATACTTATACAATTATTACAATCTAGTTAGGCTATTAGGACTCCCCTAGAGTAGCTTATTTAATTGGCTTATAAACATAAATAGATATGATTAAACCATTTAACCTTTCGATAGCAAAAGAGCCACTAAAATTTGTAGTGGCTCGTTTAACATGGCAATGACCTATTGATTATTTTTCAAGAATACAGGTAACCCCTTGACCACCCGCAGCACAGATTGATATCAAGGCACGACCAGATCCCTTTTGATCCAGAAGTTTAGCAGCAGTAGCAAGGATGCGACCACCAGTTGCAGCAAACGGATGACCTGCAGCAAGCGAAGAACCATTGACGTTGAGTTTGTCACGATCAATCGTACCAAGAGGGGCATCAAGACCTAAGCGTTCTTTACAGAAAGTTTCATCTTCCCATGCAGCAAGCGTTGATAAAACTTGTGATGCAAATGCCTCATGAATCTCATAAAAATCAAAATCTTGCAGGGTTAGACCAGCACGCTCAAGCATACGTGGTACCGCATAAGCCGGTGCCATTAACAAGCCTTCTTTGATACCTTTTTTACCGACAAAGTCAACCGCAGCAGTTTCTTGATGGACCAGATAAGCCAATGGTTTAAGACCATGATCTTTGGCCCATGCTTCACTTGAAAGTAGTACGCAGGATGCACCATCTGTTAGCGGTGTAGAGTTTGCTGCCGTCATCGTTGGGTTGGCATTAAGCTTACCAAACACCGGTTTAAGTGTCGCTAATTTTTCAAGAGTAGTGTCAGGTCGAAGCGTATTATCACGGGTCAGACCTTTAAAAGGGGTAATTAAATCGTCAAAGAATCCTTCTTCATAGGCACGGGCTAGGTTATGGTGACTTTTTACAGCAAGCTCATCTTGAGCTTCACGGCTAATGTTCCATTCTAAAGCAGTAATGGCCTGATGTTCGCCCATGGATAAACCAGTGCGTGGTTCGCCATTTTGAGGAGAATCAATTAAATCTTTAGGATTAATACTGGTTAAGGCAGCAAAACGTTGTTTATTATTTTTAGCCGCCCCGAGTTTAATCAGTGCTTTACGGAGACCATCCCCCACCGCAATAGGGGCGTCTGAAGTAGTATCTACTCCACCAGTTATCGCTGAATCAATAATACCTAAAGCAATCTTATTTGCAGAAGCGAACGTTGCTTGTAAGCCAGTGCCACATGCTTGAGAAATATCATAAGTTGGGGTGTGTGGATCTAGAGAAGTATTTAATGCTGATTCACGAGTTAGACTTAAATCGCGGCTTAACTTTAAAACTGCACCTGCGACGATCTCACCAAGACGTTCACCTTGCAACTCGTAACGCTCAACTAAACCATTTAAGGCAGCGCTCAGCATATCGATATTACTCGCATCGGCGTAACTACCATTTGAGCGAGCAAAAGGAATGCGATTACCCCCTAAAATAGCCACACGGCGAAGTTGATTGCTGTGATTGCTGGCATTATCTAACGACTTAGTCATTGGTGTTCCCTTATTATTTTTATTATTTGGTTGAGTCTCATCATAGTTGTTTCTATCATTATCTGCCGAAGCCTGCGTTTTATTTTTTTCAGGCTTATCCGCCGCACTTACTTCATTATTAGATTTGTCGCCTGTGTTATCATTCACGTTATTATCAACATTATCGACATTAATCTCTTGAGTCATAGCGTTATCCTCAGTCAATGCCGTCGTCATATCGTCTATTTCAGACTGTTCTTTACTATCTTCAATAATTCTTTGCTTGGCAGCTTTATCTTCACGGATAATTTTATCGGTATTGGTATTTGAAGAGGGAGAGATTTCTTCTTGCAACTCTGCAAACCCATCTATCGTTTCAGATTTACCGTCGTTTTTTTGATCGTTAATGGTTTCATCGAGTAAAGACTTACCAGATTTAATGACCTTAGTCTCCGTTACCACAGTTGTTTTTTTTGAAGGTTTTTTAGAGCCACTCATAAATAGTCCTTAAATATTACAAAGTTAATAGTAGTTTGTTTTGGAATTGAAATTTTCAGGTAATTTAAAAATTAGTGATTATATCTAGATTACCAACATTGATTGTCTTTGAAAAAGTCTTACCCTGATCTGGTAATGACAGCGCTCTAAAAGCAATCATGAATTTATTGATGGTATTATATGACGACAATGCATAAAATAATAACCAATGTACTGACCAATCCAATAACCAATATAATAACAATGTCCCTAAATATATTAGTATGACGACGTTATATAATAAGTGAGTTTTATGAGTTAATCACTTTCTCATAACTTATTCTCATGATTAGGTATTTATTTTAGCACAATCATTTAACGAGACCGTCATATAACGTTACAGGTTGTAAGAGTTTTTTTAATATAGAAACACAAAATATTAGAGAAGACTAATATTCAAACTTGTGCCTATATACTTGTGTTGTGGCTTTATAACAATTATCAAGGATACTATAAATGACTTTTAATGCTAATAATGCTACCTTTATTTTGAACTGGGTAGTCGTGTCTATTCCTATGTAAATTCGAGTTTAGATTTGAAAGTTGATTCAATGACCTACATTAAGACAGTAAGAATTTCATTCATTTAATTACTAAAACTGGAGACATTATGTCAGATCGTTATGGAGAGTTTGTACAGTCATCCCTTGGAAAGAAAGTTGCCAAAAACCTTGGATTGCCTTTACCTATTAGATTAGACCGCTACCAAGCTGGAGAAAAAGTCGTTCGTGGTAGTATATTATTTGGTTCAGCCGCGGGGGAAGACAGTCGTTTAAGTGATTCTATTGCTAATGTGTTAAATGAATTACATGCTGATGTATATATGGCTAGTAATGATCCGCATAGTGATTCCTTTTCTGCTATAGGGTTGAATACCAAACAAAGCAATAGTAATACTGATAAATATAAGGTACTGTTATTTGATGCCAGTAATATTAGTCATGCGCCAGATTTGAAGGAGATGTATGATTTTTTTCATCCAGTGGCTCGTCAAGTAGAACAATCTGGGCGTGTTATTATTGTCGGACGTCCTCCTGAAGAATGCGATCGTATTGGTAAAACATTATCACAACGTGCATTGGAAGGTTTTGTCAAATCTGTTGGCAAAGAGTTTAAAAAAGGCATTACAGCCCAATTGATCTACGTGAGCAAAGGTCAAGAATCAAATCTTGATTCAGCTCTACGCTTCTTTATGTCAGCACGTTCTGCATATGTATCTGGACAGGTGGTTCGTATTGGAGAGGGTAGCGCCGTCGATGTAGAATGGTCAAAGCCCTTAGCGGGTAAAACCATGCTAGTGACCGGCGCAAGTCGTGGGATTGGAGAGGCTATTGCCCGTGTTTTGGCTCGGGATGGGGCACATGTTATCTGCCTAGATATTCCAGCACAACAATCTGATTTACAAAAAGTCGCCGGTGAAATCGGAGGGTCTACTTTGGCAGTAGATATTACTGCTGATGATGCGGGTAAGAAAATTGCTGAGGCGGCGGCTAAACGTAGTGGACTTGATGGCGTTATTCATAATGCTGGGGTAACTCGTGATAAAACCTTAGCTAACATGGATGAAAATCAATGGAATATGGTTATAGACATTAATTTGCAAAGTATCGCTATGATTAATGATTACTTATTTGATCATGAAGTGCTAAATAACCATGCTCGAATTGTGTGCGTATCATCCATCTCCGGTATTGCAGGCAATTTAGGTCAAACCAATTATGCAACTTCTAAAGCGGGAGTTATCGGTTTGGTACAAGCCACAGCTAAGAAGCTAAAGTCAGAAGATAAAGGCATTACTATAAATGCTGTAGCACCAGGATTTATTGAAACGCAAATGACGGCGGCAATCCCCTTTGCAATTCGTGAAGCGGGACGACGAATGAATTCAATGAGTCAAGGTGGTTTACCTGTTGATGTTGCTGAGACCATAGCATGGCTCGCTTCTCCAGCGTCAGGCGGTATAAATGGCAACACTGTTAGAGTGTGTGGACAAAGCTTGCTAGGGGCATAAAAGGTGTAGAAAAAGAGCATAAACTTGTTCAATACACAAAATAATATTTTGAGCTGTCTACGGATGGCTCTTTTATAAGACAAGTATAGTCAAATACCTTTTAAGACAGTTAAGGTGTTTTGAAACAGTTAAGACCTTCCCCTTGTTTGTCCTACTGCTGTAGTATTCACATCGGCTACATAGTAGCTGAGTCAAAACTATTTAACTATAAAGTATTTAGCTATAAAGTATTTAGTTATCAAGGTATTCGACTATAAACGCACAAAATTCATTAGATTAGTCTGTTTAATCTTCTGTATGACAACCGTATATTACATGGGAATATTCAAGAATGACTACACGTGTCTATAAAGAGTTACCAAAAGCCTATACTACGTATCCTAAAATTATTAAATCCATGTTACCTATTGTTGGTAAAGCCAATAAAGGGTCAAAAGATACGCTGCCAGTGGCAACCTACAGTGTGAATAAATTTAAGCTAGACAAATTCAACTTAAAAGATTATCGCCGCATATGTGGTTTTGTAGATGATGGTCTAGTGCCTCCTACTTATTTTGCTGTGTTGTCCCAAACGTTGCAAATGAATATGATGGTCAATGAACCCTTTGCATTTCCTATGTTAGGTTTAGTACATATTGAAAATTCAGTGACGCAGTATCGTCATATAGCAGATACTGAGACGATATCAATGTCGGTTAGCTTTGCAAATCTAGCGGACCATGTAAAAGGAAAACAATTTGACTTTGTAACTAAGGTTCACAGTGGCGAGGAGCTAGTTTGGGAAGGTACATCAACTTATTTATCTCGTCAAAAGTCTTCTAAATTATCACCAGCTACGGCAAAGCGTAGCAAGGCTAAATCTACCGCTTTTAATGGTAAAGAAGAAGATAGCGTGCTGAACTATGTATTTGAAGTGCCTGAGTCTATCGGGCGTAGCTATGCCAAAGTTTCAGGTGACTTCAACTTAATTCATTTACATCCCCTAACCGCAAAGGCCTTTGGGTTTCCTAAAGCTATTGCCCACGGTATGTGGTCTAAGGCAAAATGTTTAAGTTTGATAGAGTTGCCTGAAGCCTTTAAAGTGGATGTTCAATTCAAGCTACCTATCTTCCTGCCAGCAGAAGTAAAATTAATCAGTAGCAATATGGCCAAGCTTGAAAATGAGGCAGCTTTTACCCTAGTGAATGCTAGAAAGGACAAGCCACATTTATTGGGTAAAATTAGTAAAATTTAATCCTTTTATCATAACAAAATAAGAATATAAGTCTTATGCATATTCGACAAAGGGTGTATCAGCATTTATGATATGCCCTTTATTTATTTAGTTTTTGAAAAGTGACTTAATAGGACGACGTCAAATGACTGATGATAGCAATGCGGATTCAGGTAATGCCAACGAATCTACCCTTGAGATGGCATTAAAGCGAGTTATTACAGGGGCTAAATTTCCTGATCCAAATACAGTAGTAACGGGCGCTTTAGATGCGAATAAAATAGCCACAATTGCTGATGCAGGTATAGAGCATATCATTAACTTGCAGCCTAGAGATGAGTTAACATTTGATGAGAAATCATACGTTGAAGCTCAAGGTATAACGTATACGCATTTGCCAGTTAAAGGCGTAAATGACCTAAAGCAGGTAAACCTACTAGAATTTGATAAAGCTTTACGTACACATCACGGTAAAAAAACATTGATACATTGTGCAACTGGTAATTTTGTTGGTGCGTGTGTAGCGTTGAGAGCAGGCTGGTTGCGTGGGCGTAAAATGGATACCGCTATACAACGTGGTGTGGAGCACGGGTTACAAAGTGATTTAGAGGAAGATGTACGTATGCGGTTATTAGTACCACGCTAGCGCTAAACCTAGCGGCTGACAATAATTCATGTTAAGTTAATCATATTAAGTTAATAACGGTACTCTAAGGATACACTAAGGGATAAGGGCGTTAAATAATATAAGGTAATACACTTATTTTCAAAATAGAGGCTTGTATCACTTGTATTAGAAGGTCTTTTTGAATTTAGCGTACTAATTTAATACAGCTCAATACAGTGATACAAATCTAATGGTATAAACCCCACTATAATTTAAATATATATGAGTGACATTATGCAAGAGTTGCAAACAAAGCTTTCACAATTAATGCAAACACTTCAACTCGAAAATGCGCCATCGGGTGGATCTCTAGTCGTTTTTCATGAAGGCGAGCTTATAGCGGAGTGTAACATTGGGCAAGCCACAAAAAACTCACAATGGGCTGCCGATACCTTATCGCTCAATTATTCTACGGGTAAAGGTGTCTTAGTCACTTTGATACATGTTTTGGTATCCCTAGGAAAACTTGATTTTGATACAGTAATTGCTGAATATTGGCCAAGTTTTGTCAGTGGGGATTTAGATCCAGAAGCGCATGATTTAAAAAGTAAAATCACACTTAGAGATGTATTAACCCATCGTGCAAATCTTTTTAATATTCAGTCTATCACTGAACAAGCAGACGATATGCTGGATTGGGAGGAAATGCTTAAAAAAATTGAGCAAATGTCTCCAGAAGTGCCTAGGAATCAGTCAGTAGAAAGCTGTTACAGTGCATTGGTATCGGGTTGGGTACTGGGTGGATTAATCGAAAAAGTAACCGAAATGCCACTCAATAAAGCGTTAAACGATTATTTGGCAAAACCCCTCGGCGTAGAAGGAGAGATGATATTTGGTGTCGAAGAAAGCCAAGTTGATAATGTTGCGACGCTGATAAAATATTTTGATGATAAACCAGGGCAAAAACAGCATCTAGATAATGCCAGTAATGCCAAAAAGAGCAATAAAAGTTCAAAACCAACATTAAAGCAAGATAGTGAGGCTGTTACTAATGCTTATAAAACACTACCCAGTTATGCTTGTTGGTATGAACTGGTTAAGCAAGAAAACAATTTGAAAGATGACTTTAAGCTAACCACTGCGGATATTACCAAGTTGTATTTTGAAATGGGTAGCGTAAATCTGATTGATTATAAAAATGCGCTGTGGCCTTCTGGAAAAGAGCCTTTAAATTATTATGAAGATAAGGCACTCATTGCAAAAATACCCGCTGCAAATAATGTGTCTTCTGCGCGTGCCCTTGGAAAGATGTATGCGATGATTGCCAATCAAGGCAAATGGGAGGGACAGCAGTTAATTAGTCCAAAAGTCTTCAATGAGTTAACCAAAGTTTATGTGACGGGTAGTGATGCGATAATGGCAGCCACAGCACCATCAAGCATGTATTGGCGATTAGGATATCATCGTCTTTTCACGCGTTGTAACTTAGCCCCTAATGCGTTTGGTCATATGGGTTATAATGGTTCAACGGCATGGTGCGATGTTGATAGAAAACTGGCGGTAGCCTTTGTGCATAATTATAGAACCATCATGAGTACAGACATTCGTCAGTTTGCTATAAATGAAGCCATATTGAAGTGGGTTGATGAGTATATTTAACGCATCAACCTTGTTAGCCATTATATAGTTTAGAAATTAAGATCTTTTAAATGGTTTACACTTTAAATGCCCTGTTTTTAAATGCGATGTTTTTAATGGTTAGCTCGTTAATCACTAAGTCCGTTTTATCAGAGTTGGTGCACTCATACCATGTAAAAATATTGAAACTAACACCACTATAGAACAAATAATCCATAAGCTTGTTGCCTCATCCGTACTAAATACATTTTTATTTAGTGCATAAGCAAGATAATAAAAAGTTCCGATACCGCGGATGCCTAGACTAGATATGATAAAGCGTTCCCTATTGGCTAATTGAAGTCCGCTTAGACCCACCCAACCTGCCAGTGGACGCACTGCAAATAAGCATAGCAGGCTAATTGCATACACTTGCCAAGGTAGTTCAACTCCTGAGCTTAGAGCTTGGCCTAACACAATTCCAAAACAAACTAACACCAATGACATGAGCAAACCCTCGGACTGCTCGGAAAAGTCATGAAGCTCAGTATGATATTTATTACCGTGTTCTGAACGGCGAAATGAAAAGGCGGCAATAAAGACGGCGATAAACCCATAGCCATGAATAAATTCCGCTATCCCATATGCTAATAAGGTCAATGCTATAACGACATAGCCTTGCGAAATAACCGTTTCTCTAAAGCGTCGGTTAAATACTAATCGTCCGATGCTTTTACCAACGATAACACCAATGACGGTACCCGCAATAATTTTCCATAGAACATCATATGTAAACCAATCCCATATTAGGCCAGTCGTGATGCCATCAGCTTTGCCGTAATGCTCTGCAATCTTAATGGCTAAATAAACAAATGGAAAGGCTAGGCCATCATTTAAACCCGCCTCAGAGGTCAGTGTAAATCGTGGCGTATCTTCTGAGCCAGAATTGGGTGGTCCGACTTGAATGCTTGAGGCTAAAACGGGATCTGTAGGAGCGAGAACAGCTCCCATAAGTAATGCTGCCCCAAGGCTAAAACTAAATACATAGTAGCCCAATGCTGCCATGACAGCGATACAAATAGGCATAGTGACTAATAACAGCCTAATCGTTGGTTGCCAATACTTATATTTTAGGGGAGTGTCTAGTTTAATCCCAGCGCCTACTAAGGATATTAGGACGACAAGCTCACATAATTTTTCAACTGCTATACCATTTTCGATTGGATTTAAAAAGGGTAACGAAGCCCAAAAATAACCCATTGCTAAACCGAAGCTAACTTGCAGCATGGGGAGTGAGAAAGGTAAGCGTTTGAACAAAATGGGTGCAAATGCACCAAATAAAAAAGCAATACCGCAAACTAATAAAAATCCATTATAGTTATCATTCATTATTTTTGCGCCACTTGAAACAAAAGGTTGAAGTTTAAGTTAATGTAGGGTCTAAAATAGACCACCGTCATCTTGAAAAAGCTGGTAATAATGCCTGATTCCAGCATAAAGAAAAATTCTGCTTTAGTAAAAGATTCATCGGAATCGTTGTAATTTAGTAATAAAAATGGTTTACCAGTACTTACTCATGACGTCACTCATAAAGAATTGTATAAAAATAAAAAAGCCAGCCGAAGCTGACTTAACTTACCAAGCTTAACCTACTAAGCACTAATACTATTTATGACCTAGAATCAATGTTCCACTTGACTCACATCACGCACCGCGCCGGTATCTGCGCTGGTGGTCATAGCCGCATAAGCACGTAACGCTTGACTAACGTGACGCTCACGATTAACGGGCTTCCAAGCTTTACTACCACGAGATTCCATCTTTTCACGGCGATGGGCAAGCTCACTGTCTGACACCTCTAAATTGATACTACGATTGGGAATATCAATATGAATGGTGTCGCCTTCATTGACCAGTCCAATCGCACCACCTTCAGCCGCTTCTGGGCTGGCATGACCAATTGAAAGCCCTGAAGTACCGCCAGAGAAACGACCATCTGTTAATAGTGCACACTCTTTGCCCAAACCTTTAGACTTAAGGTAGGATGTTGGATAGAGCATTTCCTGCATACCAGGACCACCTTTTGGACCTTCATAGCGAATGATGACAATATCCCCCGCTACGATTCTATCAGCTAATATGGCTTCTACTGCATCATCTTGTGATTCAAAGACTCGGGCACGACCAGTAAAGGTAAGAATGCTATCATCGACGCCAGCAGTCTTAACCACACAACCACGCTCAGCAATATTACCAAATAGTACAGCAAGACCGCCATCGGTTGAATAAGCATTGTCTACTGAACGGATACAGCCTGATTCGCGGTTTAAATCTAAATTTGACCAAGCTTTGTTCTGTGAGAAAGCTTGGGTAGTACGTACACCACCTGGCGCCGCTATGTATAAATCACGTGCGGTTTGATGGTTAGGGTGGTCCGTATTCATCACATCCCACATCTCCAAGGCTTCTTGTAGGGTCTTGCTATGCACTGTGGGTAAGTCTGTCGTTAACAGACCTGCACGATTTAGCTCTGCTAAAATTGCAAATACACCACCTGCACGGTGTACGTCTTCCATATGGTATTTTTGAGTAGCAGGTGCCACTTTGGACAAACAAGGCACACGGCGACTTAGCTCATCAATATCTGCCATTTTAAAGTCAACTTCAGCTTCATGAGCGGCAGCCAATAAATGTAAAATAGTGTTTGTTGAACCGCCCATAGCAATATCAAGGCTCATGGCGTTTTCAAAAGCGGCTTTGGTAGCGATTGAAAGGGGTAGGACAGAATCATCATCCTGCTCATATCGGCGTTTGGCTAAGTCGACAATACGGCGACCTGCCTCTAAAAACAATGCTTCACGTTTTGCATGAGTGGCAAGTAATGAGCCGTTACCGGGAAGGGACAAACCGAGTGCTTCGGTTAAGCAGTTCATAGAGTTTGCGGTAAACATACCAGAGCATGAGCCACATGTAGGGCAAGCAGAACGTTCAATTTCAAGTACATCTTCATCACTGACATTGTCATCAGCTGCATCAATCATGGCATCGACTAAATCAAGTTTACGAATGGCCTTACCATCTTCATTAACTGGGGCATCTAAATTGTGGCTAGGTGCTAAGTCTGAAGCCAATACTTTACCCGCTTCCATTGGGCCACCAGACACAAAGATAACTGGAATATTTAAGCGCATCGCTGCCATTAACATACCGGGTGTAATTTTGTCACAGTTTGAAATGCATACGAGAGCATCAGCACAATGAGCATTGACCATATACTCTACAGAGTCGGCTATTAAATCACGGCTGGGTAGCGAATACAGCATACCGCTGTGACCCATAGCAATCCCATCATCTACAGCAATGGTGTTGAACTCTTTTGCGACGCCGCCAGCTCTTTCTATTTCCCGTGCAACCAATTGACCCATGTCTTTTAAATGAACATGACCTGGAACGAACTGGGTAAACGAGTTTGAGATGGCAATAATAGGTTTGTCAAAATCACCATCAGTCATGCCAGTAGCACGCCATAAAGCACGTGCGCCAGCCATATTTCGGCCTGAAGTAGACGTTTTAGAGCGATATTGCATAGGTCGTCCTTCTCATCAATAGGAGTTAAATGTAATAATCTATTGTAACGTATAAAACCAATTTTAATTAAAGGAAAAATTATTGCTCAAGTATAAATAAATATTATGATTAACACGCTATAGCTAAAGATTAACTGAAAAATAATCAGTGCGAATGGCTAGAGCCATATAATATAGCCCGTTAATCTAGATTATTGAAACTTAAAGTTTCATGTCAACGTATTTATAAACAGATTCTTAATAAAGCGATTTAAACGTTTTGTATGCATATGAACCCGGAGGCTGAAGCTGCTAAATAAGTCTTATTTTGATGGCCTCATCTAACTGAGGTAGGGTATCTATATGCGCTTCTAATAATGCTAAAGTCGCCACTGAATATGACGCGGGTAATGCTTGATAGTCGTCTAGACGGGGAATCGACATCCATTCATCTTCTAACATTATAATCAGAGGTTGGCTGTTTTTATTAAGTACAAATACATCGCCATAAAAATGCCATTTCTTCATAGAAAGTAGTAGAGCATCTTCTTTAGCCTCAGTATAAACAGGATCTCGTTGTTTTGCCGTATTGGTAAATTTCAAGCGTAATGCAATTTGTAGAGGCTCACAAAACATGACTAACGTGCCAGTAACTTTGATTTGCCAAGGTGTTTTAATCAAATCTTCGGATAGGTGTAGGTGTTGAGCCGCTTCGTTTGCAAACATAGGTGTCTGAAACTGTTTTAACAATTGTCCTTCCAATGGGTGCAGACTTTTAATCTCTTCGTCCAAAGCATCATAATGATATATAAATGGTAGTTTTTCACTTTGCGTAAGCGTTTTATCTATAATTTTACAGTTATGTATCTGCCAATGTGTGTTTGCATCAACAATGATTTGATTAAGGATCAAGCTGTTAGAGTCTAAACTATTAAATTCTAAGCTATTACTATTATTGGAGATATTGAAGACTTCTGTTTGCTTGTCAGAGGGTTTTTCAATCTGCTTTGGGTAGCCTTGACGGGCGTTGACCCGTATATAAGCGGCATCATTAAGATTAGCCTCTTCACTGTTTTCACTGACGCTCACTAAGTTTATGTCTATGTTATTGCTTTGAGTAACGATATCGCTTTTATGGTTAATAATATTGGCATTATTTTGGTTATGATCATCAGGCTTATGAAGCGTGTGTCTGTCGCTGGTATTGATATTCGTATTCGTATTGGTATGAATATTGGCATTTGAATTATCATTAGGGTTTAAGCTGGGATTTACCTGTAGGCTATGCTGATTGACGCTATGTTTATCCGAGCTATGTTTATCCGAGCTATGTTTATTCACAAAGTAATTGTTATGTATCGTCATAAACTATGTCTCATTGTCATCTTTTAATGCACGTAGTTTGATATTACCTGATTGTCGCTGCATTATATTACGAACGAGCTTTGCCGTAATCTGTAATTCAGTAACCGTACCAGTAGCTATATCAAGACCAGAGAGTGGTGGTTTAACCCAATAGGCCTTCTCATCCCCATTAGCCTTATTAATCTGAGTTAACGAATCAACGTTAGTTAAATTTACAAAGTCAGCCAGCTTAAGCATTTGCATACCGGCATAACCACAAGGGTTGATGGCATTAAATACCTTTAAATCACAAGTTAAGTTCAAAGCGATGCCATGATAGCTAAACCCGTGCTTGATTTTAAAGCCCAGTGAGGCAATCTTACCCAGCATTAAATCGTTATTATTATAAATATATACGCCCGGTGCATCTTTACGCGCCTTAGCATAAAACTGTTGTGTTGAAACATGTGACTTAAGTTCTTGATTCAAGACATCTTCGATGCTTTGTTCGGCATGAGATACTAAGTTGCGTACGGTCCAGCCCAGTGCGTTTAAATCAAATAAAAAATATATAACCAACTGACCTTTACCATGCCATGTGACCTGACCGCCACGGTCAGTTTTTATAATAGGGGTATTACCCCGTTGTAAGATATGCTCTTCTTTACCTGCTTGTCCTAATGTGTAAACGTCATTATGCTCTACGACCCAAAGTTCATCAGGGGTAGAGATCCCTTGCTTTTTTTTGTCAATACGATCTAGGGTAATTTGTAGCATATCCGCATGCGTACTTTGATAGTCTGCATCTATTAAGGTACGGAGACGTAATGTGGCTGCAAGGTTATCATAGATTTTTGTCATAGAGAGCACTATGCTAATAATGAAGGGTTAAGCCCATAACATAACACAAATTTAGGTTTTGAATATAGGTCGCTTAGATATTAAAAACGACTGACAAAGTTACCAGAAAAAGTGTAAATCTAGCGATCGTTTAAATCTAATTACCTGTTAAGGAGAATAACATGAGTCAGCATATAATAACGACAAAAGCTCAATTACAATCACAATTTGAGCACATGCAGCGACTAACAAGAAAAAAACCGTTAAATTCGTGGGATAAAAGGGCGTCATTGCTCGATAGCTTAGAAACTATGCTAAGTGAAAACAAGCAGCGGTTTGCAGATGCTATTAATCAGGACTTTGGTAACCGCAGTCAAGTTGAAACTAACTTTGCTGAGCTAGTTCCAATTTTTCAAGCTATTTCACATGCCAAGAAGCATGGCAAAAATTGGATGAAAATCCGTCGCGCTAGTATTTCAGCGTTATATCGCCCTGCCCATAATGAAGTTCAGCCTCAGCCTCTTGGTTTAGTAGGTATTATGGTACCTTGGAATTATCCATTATTCTTATCAGTTGGCCCTATGATTGATGCTCTAACCGCAGGCAATCGAATATTAATTAAAATGAGTGAGTCAGCACCTTTGTTTGCCCAAGCATTTGCTGAAGCGGTGGCTAAGCATTTTTCTGCCGATATGATAGCCGTTGTGGTGGGAGAGGTGGAGTTAGCCGTTGCTTTTAGTGAGTTGCCATTTGATCATCTTCTCTACACGGGTTCGACTAGTGTGGGCAAAAAAATAATGGCTGCTGCTGCACCAAACCTTACCCCAGTAACCCTTGAATTGGGTGGTAAGTCTCCCGTAGTTGTGTTGGAAGATGCAAATCTAAAAAATGTGGTCAATCGCGTGATGATGGGTAAAACCCTTAATGCGGGACAAACTTGTATTGCACCTGATTATGTATTAATTCATTCATCTTTGCATAGAAAATTTGTCGAACTTGCCAAAGAATGGGTAAAAAGACACTATCCTAACATCAGAGATAATAACGACTACACCTATATTATCAACGACAGCCAGTTTAAGCGTGTAACAAGTTATCTTGACGAATTACCAAAAGAGAAAATTGTTCCTTTAACAGAGGTCGAAGCCGATGCTGAAAGTCGGTTAATGCCGCCGGTCATTGTCGTGAATCCTGAGACAGATTCGCAAGTTATGCAAAATGAACTCTTTGCGCCAATTCTACCGTTGGTTCATATTGATGGTGTACGTGATGCCGTAGAGTTCGTTAACCGCCGTCCACGTCCCCTAGCTTTATATGTATTCGGTAAAAATAGCAATGATATTGATTATGTCCGCAATCATACGGTATCCGGTGGTGTCGCTGTGAATGAAGTTATTCTGCATGTGGCTCAAAATGAATTGCCGTTTGGTGGGGTGGGGCATTCAGGCATAGGCGCATATCATGGCAAGTGGGGGTTTGAGCGTTTTAGTCATATGAAACCCGTTTTTGTACAGTCTAATCTGAATGCTATGAGTGTTATGCTGCCGCCATACAGTGAGTTGTTTAAGAAAGGGCTGAAGCTTTTGAGTAAGTAAACTCAAACGGTTTGGATTAAAATAAAAACTTGGTTTCTAGTTAAACTTTCTAAAGTTAAGCCTGCGTTAAGAAAAACAAAGCCTCTACTAGATGATAGGGGCTTTTTTATAGGATTTTGTTGCAGAATAAGGAACACTATTTATTCGCAATTAAATATAGATAACGGTAAACTGAAAAGTGAACAGGTTTTAAATAACCCAAACATCAATAATTAATCTGGGCAGTCTTGTGCATCTCATTATAAAAATTCGACAGTGGTTGGTATTAAGCTTGATTTTTTTATCTTCACAAGTTTTTGCAGCTTGTGGGGATGATCAGTTAGCGCCAGTTAAATTTGGCTCATTGACTTGGGAGAGTGGTCAGTTTATTTCTGCTGTATTGCAGACCATTACTGAAGAAGGTTATGGGTGCGAGACGATTCTTGTACCAGGCGCTGGACCCGCATTAGAAACGGCATTATCACAAAATGATATTGATGTAATAGGCGAGCAATGGGTAGGACGTTCACCCATTATGGAAGATGCCATTAAAGCAGGCAAAGCACAGGTTATTGGAGATACGTTGAAGGGCGGTGCCACTCAAGGATGGTATGTACCCCAGTATGTATTAGAAGATAATCCTGAGCTTAAAACCTACCACGACCTGCCTAAGTTAGCTCATTTATTTACTGATCCAGAGAATCCGAGGCGTTCCCGTTTTCTAAACTGCCCTACCGGCTGGACATGTGAAGTTTTTAATACGCATCTCCTTAAAAATACTGGTCTAGATAAACACTATAATAACGTATTGCCAGGTACAGGTGCGGCACTAGATGCTGAGATATCTTCAGCTTTTGAGCAACGCAAACCATTGCTGTTTTATTATTGGCAGCCAACAGGGCTTATGGCTAAGTATGAGTTTGCTCCGATTCAGTTTCCAGAGTACGACAGTGACTGCTGGGATAAATTACTGGATGCCAATAGTCAAACGGACTGTGTCTCTGGTTTTCCAGTATCTGAGTTAGGTATTGCCTTATCTAGCCCTTTTATTGCTAGTAACCCTGAACTTGTCGATGCGTTTAAAAAGGTTCAATTTACGCCTGACACACTTAACAATGCTATTTTGGAGATGACTGAAAATAAGCGTAGCGGCGAGGAGCAGGCAAGGCTGTTTCTAAAACAAAACCCTCAAGTTTGGCAAAATTGGTTAAGCCCTATCGCGTCACAAAATCTTGCAAACTCACTTGGTGTGTCCTTAACTGATTTGGCAATAGGCAGCAATACTCATCAAAGCGATGATGCTTCATTAACTGAAACCAATAATGTTTTAGAGTGGTTTCCCGTCTGGTCATTTGAAAATTCATTAAATAATACACTGAGCTATGTTGTCCAAAATTTTGGAGATGTTTTTAGGTCTATTAGTCAGGTCACGTTAACTTATCTGCTACTACCCATCGAAAAGCTTCTTAGTATGACGCCGCCATGGCTAGTGATTGCCTTTATAGGGTTGATTGGATGGTTTGCTACTCGTAAATTATGGTTTGCTATCGCCTGCGTTGTTGGGTTGTTTCTGATTGGTGCTTTTGGATTATGGGTTGCATTGGTACAGACCTTGTCTCTGCTGATAGTATCTGTACTGATTACGATGGTCATTGGTATTCCAATTGGAATTTTAATGGCGAGTAGTCAGTTGCTGCGGCGAACCATAACACCTGTACTTGACGTGATGCAAACCATGCCAAGCTTTGTCTATCTTATTCCAGTATTAATGCTATTTGGTATTGGTAAAGTGCCCGCACTATTTGCCACGGTTATTTATGCGTTGCCACCGCTTATTCGGCTGACGATGCTTGGTATTAATCAAGTACCTCACGAGATGGTAGAAGCCGGACGCTCATTTGGTAGTAATCATAAGCAGCTGTTGTTATGGATTAAGTTGCCACAAGCACTACCCAGTATCATGGCGGGAATCAATCAAGCGGTCATGATGTCACTCTCTATGGTGGTTTTAGCTTCAATGATTGGGGCACCTGGACTCGGCGAAGATGTGCTGCAATCTATTCAAACTCTTAATATCGGTCAAGGCTTACAAGCAGGAACCGCTATCGTTATTATGGCAATAATCATAGATCGTATTACTCAGGCCTTTGGTAGAGGTAGGCGTAAAAGAGATGAGCTACTCAATCATAATAAAAATTGGGGCTGTCCTAGATAAGTAAAATTATTTAGGATAGCACTATGAGAAAGAGTAAACTAAGTTGGTATAAACAAACCAGACTAATCGAACTATTTGTTGCAGGTTCTACAGCAAGAACAACAGCAAGCTTAGTCGGTGTTAACAAAACCACAGCCAGTTATTACTTTCATAGGCTAAGACTGCTTATTTACGAGAAAAGCCAAGAGCCTGGTCTATTCGAAGGTGAAATCGAAGTAGACGAATCATACTTTGGCGGAACCCGTAAAGGCAAACGAGGACGAGGTGCTGGTAGTAAAATCCCCGTGTTTGGCCTATTAAAGCGTAATGGCAAGGTTTACGCCTGTATTATACCTAATGCTAAAGCAGATACCTTGATCCCAATCATAAGAGAAAAGGTAAAGCCTGATAGCATTGTTTACACTGACTCATTTAAAAGTTACAACGCATTAGATGTCAGTGAATTTACTCATTATCGTATAAACCACTCTAAAACCTTTGTTAATGATAAAAACCATATTAACGGCATAGAGAACTTCTGGAACCAAGCTAAACGGCATTTACGTAAGTTTAACGGTGTTCCAAAAGAGCATTTTTACCTCTATTTAAAGGAGTGTGAGTGGCGATTTAATCACAGTGACCCAAAGTCGCAATTATTGCAATTAAAACAATGGGTTAAACAGGGTTTGAACTAGTTATCTAGGACAGCCCCTAAAAATTAATAAGTATAATTTTCTTCAATGTCTTGATTTAAAATAAATTTTGTACAAGAGTCCTATCATGAGCCATATACATTTAGAGAATGTGAGCAAGGTGTTTAATGCGAATCCGAAGCAAGCCAGCCAAGTGCTGATTATGCTTGAGGATGGACTGACCAGCACAGAAGTACGTGAGAGGACAGGATATTCTGTAGGATTATATGATGTAAACCTCAGCATTGATAAAGGGGAGCTCCACTGTATTATGGGGTTATCTGGATCTGGTAAATCAACATTAGTGCGTCATATTAACCGATTGATTGACCCAACGGTAGGCAAGATTTGGGTGGATTGTGTTGATGAAATAGACGATTCTGAGGTCTCAGTAAATGAGAGGATAAATAATAAAAATGTTATTAACATACTGAATTTAAACGATAAAAAATTACAGAAATTTCGTCAAGATAATGTCAGCATGGTTTTTCAGCATTTTGGTTTAGTACCCCATATGACGGTAGTACAAAATGTAGCTTATGGGCTAAGAGTTCGAAAAATACCCAAAGCAGAAAGACACGATATTGCACGTTACTGGCTTAATGAAGTGGGGTTGGAGAGTATTGAATCCAGTTATCCTGATGAATTGTCTGGCGGTATGCAGCAGCGGGTGGGCTTAGCACGTGCTCTAGCGGTTGATACGCCGATTATATTAATGGATGAAGCTTTTTCAGCACTAGACCCTTTAATACGTGGACAGCTCCAAGACCAGTTATTAAAGCTGCAAGAAAAACTCAATAAAACGATCGTATTTATTACGCATGACATTGATGAGGCCATAAAGCTTGGTAATAAAATAAGTGTTTTAAATGGGGGGCGTCTAGTACAAACGGGTACATTAGATCAGCTTCGCGATAGTCCAGTTGATGAGTACGTAAAACGTTTTATTATGGCCGATCATTAAATCATTATATCCGTAGTTCTCTATGCAGGCTATGTCACTATCGTTATTAATCCATTAATCCATTAATCCATTATTTAATAGGCCAATAGGTCAATAGACTAGATTTGATTCAGTTAAATTGACACTTTATCACTTGCTTGTAAGATGGGGTTATCGAGCTCAAACTGACGAACCCAGTCTTCTAGGGTCTAGGGCTACTATGGCTAGTTTAATGACTTCAGTACTGTCTACAGCCTTAATGGTTGGGTAAATTTGCTCCCCATAGCCTAAGATATGGCAGTCACATTGCCAAGTCATGTCAAATTGTTGAGGTTGATACAATATTGTTGTTAATTCATGCTCTATCGCATGTTCATCGGTAAAACGATATATCTGAGAAGCAACGATGATGTAGGGCATTGGTTTATAAGGAATTGGTTTATAAGGAGCAAAGCCCAAAAACTGATTGCAAACTGCCATAGCGTCATTATAAGAGCTTGCTAAATAAGAGCTTGCTGAAAACACAAACATAATATGTTTGCTATAAAAACGGAACGGATTGTCCAAAAGGTTGTCAGGTTCACTCGGAATGATTAGCACTTTGGCTTAGTCGATGAAAATCAGCTTCTATTTCAAGCAGGTTACTTGGTTTTTTTAGCTCATCCGAAACACTTTTTAAAATCATCTAGTCATTGCCATAATCTATTTTAGCTAATTCGTTCTCTGGTGTATTCGGATCATCAATTAAGCGCTGCATAGCCTCAATACGGAAATGGAGTGCGTCTTGCAAAAATGTCGATAAATTTAGCGGGTAATTTAAAAATAAGCGTTGAATTCGAAGATATGTAAGCCATAATACCCTATTATAAAATGTTTAAACCTTGTAGGCTTACATTCAAATGACCTCTTTATTCAGTTGCTTATAGCCTTATATTCAGCTGTTTATACCATTATCTAACTCAAAGCTTATTAAACCGGCCTGTACCTTTGGGATATATCCCGTAAAGTTTATGCAACTGACTACTATTTTATAAATGTATATAATATAAGCCTGTCTGTTATAAGGTCATAAGACACTACCTATCATAACTTATGATTCATAGCCTAAGATAGCGCTACTCGTATTACCCTTCTGATTTAGTGAGATTTCTATGCCAACCCAGCGAAAAATGTACTCAAAAAAAATGTACTCAAAATTGACATCTATTCCATCTAAAACCTCATCATTGCAAAAAAAAACGCTTTCTTTAAATGCGCCATGCCAGATTGGGCTTTTTGGCGTAATGGCATTATCATTAATGGCTTGCGGGCAAATAAGCAGCGCAGACAATGGTAAAAATAATACCGCTCAGCCGACTACTGAGCTAAATCAAGGCATTACCAATAGCCGCGATATGTTGCCGAGTGAGTTATTGAATCAATTAAAAACACTTCCGCAACTGACGGCTGGTTTAGGCGATACAGGTGCGACGGTAATAGATCCTAATAAGCCTACTTTAGTGAAGTTTTGGGCGAGTTGGTGTCCACTGTGTCTGGGGACTTTAGAAGAGACAGAAAGTTGGCGAAATGATAAAGCTTTTGCAGGTTTAAATGTTATTACCGTGGCCAGTCCTGGACATTTAAATGAAAAGGAAACTGCCGAATTTAAACAATGGTATTCCGGTGTGCAGGCTGATTATCCTAAGCTTCCTGTACTCATTGATGACTCTGGAAACCTCATTAAGCAATTGGGCGTTCAAGTCTATCCAAGTTGGGCTATCTTAGATAAGCAGGGTAATTTGGTACGCTTGATTAAAGGTAATCTAACTGAACAACAGGCTTATGGTCTGGCTGAAAATGCAGCAAATGACTTTAAGGATTTAAAAAATAGTAAAGCCAAGCCCGACGCTGGCAATACCGTGACGGCGACTGCGAAGCCAGAAAACACAAAAAGCAAAAATGGCGTTTACTATAACTCTGAGGGCGCCCCAATAAATACTAAAACCATCTACCTTGCTGGGGGCTGTTTTTGGGGATTAGAAGCTTATATGGAGCGTGTCGATGGGGTAGTCGATGCCATTTCAGGCTATGCTAATGGTAACCCTAGTATTGCAGACCCGAGCTATGAGCAAGTGATTGCTGGCTCTGGACATGCTGAAACTGTGAAAGTAGTTTATGACGCCGATAAGATTGACTTAGAAACTCTGCTCAAGTATTACTTAAGAGTAATCGATCCTACCAGTTTGAACAAACAAGGCAATGATAGGGGCGTTCAGTATCGTACAGGGATATATTATACCGATGCCTCAGACAAGGCAGCGATAGACAAAGCCCTGAAACAGATTAAGCCTAAATACAATAAGGCCATCGTCGTTGAAAATAAACCTTTAAATAATTTTTCAATGGCGGAAGAGTATCATCAAGATTATTTGGCTAAAAACCCCAATGGGTATTGTCATATAGACTTAAGCTTGGCTGATGATAAAGTACAGTCTTCAGGTAGCAGTAGTGCGCCTAAATTAGCACCAGCCAATACCATCCAAGCTGCTTTAGATCCTAAGCGCTATGCAAATTTTGATAAAAATGCCCTAAAAAATACGCTGACCAAATCGCAGTATGAGATTACTCAAAAGGCGGGGACAGAACGCGCTTTTAGCCATGAATACGATCATTTATTTGCGCCAGGTATCTATGTGGATGTGGTAAGTGGTGAACCCTTGTTCTTATCCACCCATAAGTATGATTCTGGCTGTGGTTGGCCGAGCTTTTGGCAGCCCATAGACCCGCAGGTTATTACCGAGCATAGAGATATGGCGTATAACATGGTACGTACAGAAGTGCGTTCTCGTGTGGCTGATTCTCACTTAGGACACGTATTCAACGATGGTCCAAAAGATAAAACTGGTTTACGTTATTGTATTAACGGTGGTGCGCTACAGTTTATTCCTGTCGATAAGATGCCACAGTCTGGTTATGGCGTTTTTGTTGATAGAGTAAAATAAGATTAAAAAAATACCGCTAACGATTTAGCGGCATTTTTATAGAGATTCAAACTTCGTTATCCTAATTAAGCATAAATTAGGCTTTACTGGGATTATGTTTCTTTAAAGCGTCAATGCGATCATCTAATGAAGGATGAGAGCGGAATAAATTAGCAATGCTGAATCCCTGAGCTCGACCAGTAGAGATAGCAAAAGCTTTCATATTGTCAGGCATTTGGTCTGGAAGCTGTTCAGCAGGACGAAGGGCGTTTAGGGCACCAATCATTTTATCTCTACTGGCCAGTTTTGCGCCCATCTCGTCAGCTCGGAATTCCCGTAAACGTGAGAACCACATAACGATAGCAGACGCTAAAAACCCAAGTAGAATATCCATGACCATACTGGTCACAAAGTAACCAATACCAGGGCCATTGCCTTCATTTTTAAATACTGTTCTATCAACAAAACTACCGATAATACGAGCAAAGAACATAACAAAGGCATTGACCACACCTTGGATTAGTGCAAGAGTAACCATATCTCCATTTGCCACGTGACCAATCTCGTGCGCCAATACTGCTTCAACTTCATCCGGCGTCATGCTTTGCAGTAAACCTGATGAGACAGCAACAAGGGCTTTATTTTTATTCCAACCTGTGGCAAAAGCGTTTGGTTGTGAGTTATTAAAAATCCCTACTTCCGGCATATCAATTTTTACAGCTTTTGCTTGCCTTGCGACTGTATCAACTAACCATTTTTCAGTAGCATTACTCGGTGTTTCAATAACAACGGTACCCGTTGACCTTTTTGCCATCCATTTCGAGATAAACAATGATACCATTGAGCCAACCATGCCATAGATACCGCACATTATGGCTAAGCTAGTGTAATTTAGTCCGCCTGCACTGTGTACACCGCCAATACCAAAAAATTTGGATAACACACCAAATACGATGCTGAAGACAACTATTACTGCTAAGTTTGTCAATAAAAATAATCCAATACGCATCATTACGCTAATTTCCTTTTAAATTTTGCAGGTAACATTATAAAAATGAGCCTAGCTGTTGAAATATATAGAGTATATAGATGGGGGGATAAATCAAAATATCAAATTAATTCTACTATTTGATGAAAACATGAGGAGCCTCATCGTATCAGTAACATTATATTTTAATTAAATAATATCGCTAAATGATGTCACTAAATCATATTACTAACTCAAGAAACCAAACAAAATATATGACAATTCTTAGAGGTCTATCAGTCAATTATCCTTAATTAACTGATTAGACAACCTTTTGATTAAATTTACCGATTAAAAGTGTCTAGTCGTAAAAAATACACCTATACTGAGCAACAAAAAAGCCAGCAAGAGTAGCTTAGTAAACCAAGGCCAAAGCTGACGTTTGGTAAGAGTGTCATCGCTGGTTAAATAGCCGAAAAAACAGATAAGGCTTAATACAAAGGTAATCATACCCAGACTAATCGGCAGTATAGCAAGGTATAAAGTGCTTTGCATTGAGAGTACCCTTCCTGTCATAAGCTTATAAATAGATAACCTCAGCGATAAACATATCGATTAGGGTTGCTCAACTTCATTTTCGCTGTTATTTAAGGTATTGCTGCTACTTTCAGTTTCAATATCTTCATTAAAAGCGGCATCAAGTGCTTGCTGAACAGCTTCAATGCGAGCTTGGCACACTTTATAGGCAGCAATGGACTGCTCAACCGTGGTCATTAAATTATCGATATCTGGTTCATTTGAGTTTTGCAGCTCTTCGGCATTATTCTTTAAAATTGCATAGGCCGCTTTAAAGGTTTTAGGGGCTATTTTTTTTCGTGATGCCATAGGGGAACCCTTATATATTAATAGTGATAAGTTTTTGTGTTTGGCAGACAAGGTCACTTCGAGTCATGAGGCGTAATATGCACGCTGGTCACTACTGCTGAAAATTGGCCATCTTTCATCATTACATTGACAAAATCGCCTTTATTAATGCTTTGGATACCGCTTAGATAAGTATTGTTATTATCTTTAACTAAGGCATACCCTTGATCTAATTGACTGTTAGGGTGCTGAATAAGTATTAATTGTTGATAATGGCGTAAATCATTTGCGGTACTAGACACTAGCTGATAGCTATTTCTTCTTATTGAGTCATGATATAAGTTAAGGTTTGATTGGTACTTCTCAAGATTTGCGTAAGCTTGTTTTTGAATGTGATTGAAATAATTACGAGAGTTAACAGATACTTCGCGCAGTTGAAATTTAGCATGCTGTTTAACGGTATTAAAATGCGTGTCGCTTAAGTGTTGCCATCGTTGCAAGCTATGAACACTTGAGTTTTGAATGGTGCTAAATTGACGTTCTGAGGCACGATTGGCATTTAATAGTTGTTGTTGGCTCAATCGGTAAATATTATCAACATAGCTTTGCGTTTGATGCATCAGTTGCGCTAAGTGATTGGTAATACCAGCGATAACTTTTGAGGGGGTGTCAAAGCTTGTGTGCGCCACTTCATCTAATATAACATTATCTCGTTCATGGCCAATGCCCACCCAAACGGGTACAGGCTGTTCAGCCACTAAGGCGGCAAGTTCATAATCATTCAAATAGGCTAAATCACCAACAGCACCGCCACCCCGTATGATAACCATAAGATCAGGTAGCCTACCATAGTCTTTTTTAAACGTTAACATTCCTCTGGTAATGGCATGGCGAATTTCTGTAGGTGCAGTGTTACTTTGAAACGTAGCGTAATGATAGTGAAAATGACAAGCTGAGCTTGCTTGTAATCTATCGGCATCTGCACGAAAGTCTCCAAGACCAGCTGCTTTCTCGGGCGCTATGACCAAAACATGTTCAATATCAAAGGGGTCAGGAAGCTGCTTATTTAGGTTTAATAAACCCTCGCCGCCGAGCCGCTCAAGCATTGCCGCATATTGTCGGGCTAGGTCGCCAATGGTGTAACTTGGATCGATATCATTGATAGCAAGCGAAAACCCATAAAGAGAATGAAAGGTAGCCGTTACGTTGAGTAACACCGTAACATCGCGCTCTAGTGGCATACCAGTCGCACGCTCAAATTTACTAAGAACTCTAGTGGCTTTGAATTTCCATAAGTTACCTCGACAACTGGCGACGACTTTACCGCTATCATCTTTTTCTGCTAGCTCAAAATAGTAATGTCCATTCTTACTTGATAAATTACGTATCTCTGCTTTAACCCAAACGCTGTGATTGAATGTTTCTTTGACTACAAGCTCAATAGCTGCTAAGTAATCACTGAGTCTTAAAACCGTATTTTCGAGGTCATCGTCTAAAGAAGGGCTCAATTCATCTAGGGCATAATGTGCTGATTCAAAAGCAGTATCCGCAGATGAAAGTGAGTTAAGGCGTGATAAATCTGGCTTTGGCATAAAAGGCTAATTAATATAAAAAATGGGTTATGAGAAATAAGGGTTCTAATAAGGTAAAATTTAAATAAATGACAAAATAGTTTAATACCTTTACTTCTCCCAAAGTCTTAATTCGTATAAGATTTAAGTGCTAAAGAAGGTCAATAAAGGTTGCATAGTAATCATTAATTTAATATAAGTCATTAAATAAATATAAGTCATTATGTATTATAAATGAGCATACTATATAGATAGGTAGTCATTATAAGTAGTCATTTAATAAGTCACTAAACTGTAGCTTAGTCGTAGATATTTAATACATTTAACCCTTGTAGCTCAAAGAAAGATGATAATAGCAAATTGAATCATGGGATAATAGATACTATCTAGTAAATTAGGCGGCTTTACATCATAGTGGTAGTTCATTATGCTAATTAAAGAATAAACGGATTTTGGCGGCCCTTTAGATACATTACTGAATTCAAATTGAACGTTCAAAACGAATGGTTTAAAACAGCCCGCAATCCTCTAAAGCGCTTTTTTCTATAATCAATCTAAGCTCAATTTATGAAATAATGGACTATATCATGAATATTAATTATGCCCCAGCGTCACAAGCCTATCACTTTCCCCTTACTATTAAACAACTCCTAAATCGCTGCAAGCTTACGTCACAAAACCAAGAAATTATCTTCGCTGATAAGCAGCGAATGACGTATAGCCAGTTATTCACGCGTATAGCAAAATTAGCCAATGTACTTGATAGTTTAAATCTTGACAAAGGTGATATTATTGCTGTGATGGATTGGGATACACCAAGGTTTTTAGAAACCTATTTTGCAGTTCCAATGTCGCAATATGTTTTGCAAACTGTCAATATACGCTTATCTCCAGAAAAAGTATTGTATACCATTAATCATGCTAAACCCAAAGTTCTGCTGTTAAACTCGGAGTTTGCCCCTTTAGTAAAAGACTACCAATTTGAGAACTCATCCATTGAGCATATTATATGGCTTGATGACGATGGTGTGAGCAGTGATGGTTTTTTTGGTAATAATCAATCAAGGGTGGTTGGCGAGTATGAAGCGCTACTTAACACCGCAAGTGATACGTTTGAGTTTAAAGATTTTGATGAAAATAGCATAGCGGTTAACTTTTATACATCAGGTACCACCGGTAACCCCAAAGGGGTCTTCTTTAGTCATCGGCAGCTTGTTTTACATACATTAGCGGAAGCCGCCACTTTAGGGTCACTACCGCAAAAGCAAGGGGTGGTACTTGGAGATGTCTATATGCCAATGACACCTATGTTTCATGCGATGGCATGGGGATTTCCGTATGTTGCGACTATGCTGGGTTTAAAACAAGTCTATCCTGGTCGATATACACCAGAGAAGTTGATGCATTTAATTGATAAAGAAAACGTTAGTATTACTCATTGCGTGCCGACGATTTTGCAAATGGTGCTTGAGCAGGCAAGGGTGGAAGGTAAAAAATTCAATGGTCTTAAAATGATTATTGGTGGTTCACGTTTGACTGAAGGACTTGCTAAAAGGGCACTGTCAGCGGGTATTGAGGTTTATACGGGCTATGGTATGTCTGAGACTGCTCCTCTTATTAGTATTACTGAGTTTAGTACTGATGACCCTGAAATGAGCTTGGAGGAAGATATAAAACGCCGTTGTTTAACAGGTAAACCGGTCATGATGGTCGAAGCTCAGGTTTGGGATAATGATGGGAATGAGCTGAAGCGGGATGGCGAACAAACTGGCGAATTAGTATTGCGTGCACCTTGGTTAACCCAAAGTTATTTTAAAAACCCCGATGCGGGAGATGAGCTTTGGGAGGGTGGTTATATGCATACCCAAGATATTGCCTTTATAACAAAAGCGGGTATGCTAAAAATTACGGATCGCCTAAAAGATGTGATTAAGACAGGGGGAGAGTGGATTTCTTCTTTAGAGATAGAAACTATTTTGTCCTTACACCCTTCAGTGGCTGATGTGGCTGTTATTGGGGTGCGTGATGCCAAATGGGGAGAGCGCCCACTTGCGGCTATTGTACTAAAGCATGATTGTCAGGACACCAAGCCTGAAGATATTAGAGCCATAGCAGAGCAAGCTGCGGCAAAAGGTATGATTCCAAAGTACGGTATACCAGAGCATTTTAAATTTGTGGCTGAATTACCTAAGACCTCAGTCGGCAAACATGACAAAAAACTTATGCGTGAGTTATATGCTGGTCAAAGCGAAATATAAGTCGTCTTTTTATTTTACTTTATTTCATTTCTTTGAAGTCTTATACTGAGTCTTATTGATCTTCTCCAGCGACACTATTTTTCAAAGAGCCATTATTTCAAAAGTCGTAGCTGAATCATGTTGCGACTTTTTTTTGTAATGATTAAAGTGCTTAATTTGAAATGTAGCAAGCTAAATCAATTGCTGACCTCAACATCCAATTACTGCCCTATAGGATAATATATAGACTCATAGACCTATAGAAATTCAAAGGTTGATGTCTGCGATTATAGTCTTCTATAGGTGTTAGTGCTTATGTTTATCATTTATTGATCTTAAAAGAAGGTGCTCAATATCTCTATAATATTTCTAACATGAATCAATAATGTAGTTTTTAGGGTTTTCATTACTCATTAGAAGGGTTTCATCTAAATAATATGGTTATAGTTTCAAATATTTGCTATTTTCTACATCCTCGGTATTAGATTAGCAGTTGTTCTAAAGTAACAGTGGTTATATATTAATACGTGATGAGTAAAATCACTCGGTTTTAGAATATATTATGACAGATTTTAAAAATACAAATTAGTTGAATGAACATTCTATGAAAACTGAATTAGCTAAAAACACTGAATTAACGCCTAAAAAACACATAATGGCGGTTAAACGCAATCGCAACTTAAAATTCGCTAAATCATTTTTTTATAGTATTGCTGCGCTTCTTTCTTTACAGGCAGTAGCGATGCCAGCTCATGCCTGCAATATTCCTAAGAGTTACTATAAAAATGTGTCGTGTACCGCAAGTAGTCGGTACTTTTTAGCGGTTAAAGATTCGGGCGCACCCGTTGCCCTGATTAATAAACAGGGCAACCGAGCGGTTGATTTATCCCGTTATTCACAAGTTGATGTGAGTAAACTGAAAAACGGTATCATGCCCGTACAGCGTGCAGGTAGGGTCGGTTATGTAAATATGTCTGGTCGTGAAGTTGTGCCTGCCATCTATGATCCGATCATGCAAGATCCTAATACTCAAGGATGGGCGCGTGCAGCAAATAACGATCGAATAATCGTTAAAAAGCGAGGAGGGTTTGGGATCATTAGTGCAAATAATAACGTCATATTACCCTTTTCATCCAGTTATAAGACCATTACTGATTTTAGTGCTGGTGTTGCAAAAGTGGTCAAAGTCAACGAAACTTTCTGGATTGATACTAATGCTAGAAGAACAGCAAATCCAAATATACGCCAACCCACTACCAAGACCCCATTAGAGACTCCAAATCTAACTCAAAACTCCCAAAATAAAAGTTATCAAAATAGTGATCGCCAAGTGATACCCAATAGCTCCTTAGGGCGAAGCGAAATTTGGCAGCCTGAGAAAAGAGATGGGAAGTGGGGGTTCATTGATCGAAACGGTGTGCCAATGATTACATTTTCATTTGAGCAAGTTACCCCCTTTTCAGAAGGTCTCGCCGGTGTGCGTTTCGGAGACAAATGGGGCTTTGTCAATTTGGCAGGCGAGTTAATAATCCCGTTTCGTTTTGAAGAGTCTGGCATTGATCGTAAAGGGACTACTGGAGAACAGCCCTTCGTTTTCAAAGAAGGTAAAGCTTGGATAGGTAATTTAAAAAATGGCAAAAAAATGTGTATCGATACCAAAGGTAATGGAGTGAGTTGTTAGCCAATAATGACTCAAAACTAAAAACAGCTCACTAGGAGCTGTTTTTTTATAAATGTGACAGTGAGTAGGGCTACTTTGAGGTATCGTACTTTGCCTCAAGTGCCATAGCGCGCTGGAAGCTGGTAAGTTTAGCCAAGCTCTGAACATAGGCTTTGATGTTCGAATAGTCATCTAACTGGCCATGCTGGTTTAACAGGATAAGGTCAAAGGACAACATAAAATCCGCACCACTGAGCTTATCGCCAACGATAAAAGATTTACTCTCCACAGCATCATTAAGATAGCTCAGTAGTTTGTCTTTTTCTTGGGCAATATATCCTGATAAAAATTCATTATCAGTTACGCCAGCTTTTTCGATAAACAGTTCAAGTAATAACGGAACCATTAGTGAGCTTTCGGCAAATTCAATCCACTGTACATACTGATTATATTCTTCAGTTTCAAGAGCAGGGCGCAAGCTATCCGTCGCAAAACGGTCGATTAAAATCTGTGTAATTGCACCAGATTCAGCAATAACCTGCCCATCAAGTTCAATGACAGGAGACTTACCTAAAGGATGAATTTGTTTTAGACTAGCTGGAGCGAGGTGGGTTTTTTCATCTCGCTGGTAGCTCACGACTTCATAAGGCTGTCCGAGCTCTTCTAATAACCATAATATGCGTAATGAACGTGACTGATTGAGATGGTGTAATTTAATCATTTAGGGCTCCTTAAGCTTGAAGTTTGTGAATAAGTCTTTTGGCAACTTCTTCAGATGAAGCAGGGTTTTGACCAGTCAGTAATAAGCCATCATCTACAACGTATGACTGCCAATCAGGACCTCTTTCGTAAAGACCACCATTTTGTTTCAAAGCGTCTTCAAGCAAGAAAGGAACAACATTAGTTAGGCCAACTGCTTCTTCTTCGGTATTGCTAAAGCCTGTTACTTTCTTATTATTAACTAAGTATTCGCCATCGACTTTAACGTTTTTAAGGGCAGCGGGCGCATGGCAAACAAAAGCAACCGGTTTGGCTGTATTCACAAAGTCTTCAATTAGGGAAATCGATTTTTTGTCATTAGCCAAGTCCCACATTGGGCCGTGGCCACCGGGGTAGAATATAGCATCGTAGTCTTTAGCGTTGATATCTTCTAGTTTAAGAGTAGTCGCTAGTTGTTCTTGAGCCGCTGTATCTTCTTTAAAGCGATCTGTAAATTCAGTTTGAGCATCTGTTGTATCACTGCTTGGATCAATCGGTGGTTGACCACCAGCAGGCGACGCTAACGTGATATCTACCCCAGCATCTTTAAAAGCATAATAGGGTGCAGCAAACTCTTCTAACCAAAAGCCCGTTTGTTTGCCTGTATCTCCAAGCTTGTCATGTGAAGTCAGTACCATCAATATTTTCATAATAATCCTTGTTATTTATCTGTTTTTAATTCGGTTAAAAGTGATCAGAATCTTCTTATACCTTTTCTATAAAATAACCTATCCTTTTAAGAGTCGGTTAAGCTCAATTAACGGACTATTCGTAGCGATTGCACGCGCTTTGATTGATAGGTCTATTTCTAAATTTGGTATCAATCAACATTTTATTGACGTCACTATGATTTCATTTATTCAGGATCAGCAACCTTGACCACTGTTTTACCAAAGTTATTACCCTCTAGCATATCGGCAAAACCTTGAGGGGCATTACCTAGCCCTTCAATGATGTGTTCTTTGGTCTTAACTTTCCCTTCTGAGACCAGTTTTCCCATGGTTTGTAAAAATTGAGGGAAATGGTCGCCATATTCTTCAAATATGATAAAGCCCTTAACGGTTATGCGTTGTCTTAATATCGTACTCATCAATACGCTTAAGCGATCCTTGCCATCTGGTAACTCAGTCTGATTGTAATGAGCAGCCAATCCACATACAGGAATACGTGCGTGAGCATTGAGTAGAGGCAATACAGCATCAAAGACACGGCCACCGACGTTTTCATAATAAATATCAATACCATCTGGGCAAGCTGCTGCTAGCTGCTCTTCAAAGTCACCGGCATAGTGATCGATACACTGATCAAAGCCTAATTCTTCAACCGCATATTTGCACTTATCTGCACCACCAGCGACACCGATAACCTTTAAATCATGCAATTTGCCGACTTGACCGACGGTGGCGCCCACCGGGCCTGTTGCCGCTGCTACTACCAAGGTTTCACCTGCTTGTGGTTTGCCAATATCCGTTAAACCCATGTAGCCCGTAAATCCTGGCATACCTAGCACACCAAGACCGTAAGAGGGATGGCTCATGTCATTGGTTAGTTTATAGACGCCTTCGCCATCACTCACGCTATAATCCTGCCATCCAGAATACGCGATAACAATATCGCCTTGTTTAAAATTATCGAGATTTGACTCAACCACTTGTGAGACGGTAGCGCCCAGCATTATATCCCCAATTTGCAGAGGATCGGCATAGCTTTTAGCATCACTCATACGACCCCGCATATAAGGGTCTAGTGATAAGTAAAGGGTACGCAGCAGCATCTCATTATCGTTCGGAATAGGAATTTCCGTTGTTGATAATTCAAAATTATCATCAGTGGGTTTACCATGAGGACGGCTGGCCAGTTTAATTTGGCGGTTGCTGTCTTTTGACTGGGTGTTTGCAAATGTCATTATTATTATCCTAGTTAAAGTGATTATTCTTAAGAGCTGTTTTAAGAGCTGTTTTATGATTTGTTTTCTGAGTTGTATTAGGATTTAAGATTAGTTTTGATCTTAAGCGTTGTCCGATGACTCGGTACCTGCTGCTCTTTGTAAGATGCGACGTGAGACATCCAAGTCATTGGCTTTATGTTCCCCAAGTGTCACCATGCCATGTTCCTCTAATTGTTTTAGAATAGGCTCAATCGCTGTGTCATCCAGTCCAGCATCCACTAGATTGATAGGTAAACCAAGGTTTTTAAAAAATTCTTCGGTATAGATAATAGCGTTTTCGATGATCTCATCATCGGTTAATGTGTCGTCCTCTATATTGATATTCCAGACATTATGTGCATATTGTATTAACTTCTCTTTTTTGCTCTCTTTAAGCTCACGCATAACCGAAGGCAACACAATCGTTAACGTTCGAGCATGGTCGATGCCATGAAGCGAAGTGAGCTCATGACCAATCATATGGGTTGTCCAGTCCTGAGGAACACCAGCACCAATGAGACCGTTCAACGCCATTGTAGCCGTCCACATAATATTTTTACGAGTTTCAAGGTCATCAGGGTTCTCTTTAACCGCCAAGCCCTCGCTAATGAGTATTTTAAGCAAACTCTCTGCAAACGCATCTTGTACCTTGGCATTGACGGGGTAGGTTAAATATTGCTCCATGACGTGAACATACGCATCGGCAATACCATTCATCACTTGACGCTCAGGTAGGGTAAGGGTCTTGGTGGGGTCTAATATTGAGAATTTTGGATAGACCAGAGGATTACCAAAGGGCAATTTAGCATGCCGCTCACTATAATTGATGACACCGCCAGAGTTCATCTCAGAGCCTGTGGCAGGTATGGTCAATACCGTACCTAAGTCCACGGCAGAATCAATATCTTTGCAATAGCTGGTCAATGCTTCCCACGCTTTATCACGAGATACACTACCATCTTCTTCTGTTAACGATGACACTAATGCCACAAATTTACTGCCATCAATAACCGAACCGCCACCGACTGCTAATATGAAGTCAATATCGTGCTGATTCACCATATCCGCCGCTTTCATCAGGGTAGTAAATTCAGGATTTGGCTCAATACCGCCAAACTCAAAAATCTCACGGTTACCATTAGACTCAAGTGCTGTTTTGACTTCGTCAAGAGTTCCCGTACGTTTGGCTGAACCGCCTCCATAGGTTATTAATACACGCGCATTTTCAGGTACAAGTTTTGATAATTGTTCAATCTGGCCTTCCCCAAATACGATACGGACGGGATTGTAATATTGGAAGTTATTCATAAAAACCTCTAGCGTTAATGTATTTAGTCAAGAACAAGTTTATTTAAAAATATAAAACCTTTTCTATAAAACAAGCTATCTTTGTCAAGCTCACTGAACCTACTATAGTAGTGTTTGTACTCGCCTTCCTCGGTAGGTAAATTTCTAGATTTGGTATAACGTTATTAAATAGCGATGTGAGATTGTGTCAGCAGATTAAGTTTACCTTTTAATTTTACCTTTAAAATAGACCGGTCGTCTAGTAAGTAAGTAATAATAATTGTAACCGAGTATTTAAACCGAATAAGAAACTAAGTAATGCTTTATGTAGTGAACTGTTATTTAGAGCAGAGTTGTGTGAGCGTTTAAAGCATTAGCAAATGGAAAAACCCTTTTTTAGAAATAACCTATTTCTGTCAAACTCATTAAACCTACTATTTGTAATGCTTGCAATCGCTTTTCTTGATAGGTTGATTTCTAGATGGGGTATAACTTAAACTAATATACCTCTTTATTTAAAATCAAAAGTACAATCATGAATCAAAAGTACTTTTAGAACATTAAGAACAGAATAGACATTAAAAGCACTATCAAGAACTAAGCGCCATATCCCAAATCATGATTTGTCATTTCCCATACTTCTTCTAAAGGGTAATTGGATTGACTTGTTTTAGCAATGAGACTGGCACCAAGCCAAGCATAATACCAACGCTTCGCCAAACTATCAGCACTTAATCCGTTTATTTTAGGTATCGAATTCTCAGCCCAAGCGGCTTCTATTTGCGAGCTTATCCAATCAACGGTCTGCTTACATCCTCCGGCTAGTGCATCACGCATTGGGTCTGAGATATCGGCCACCTCACCACTAAGTTTGACCACTAAGCACTTCTCATGGTCGCATTGATTCTGTTGCGTGTTGTACCAGAACTCAAAGTAGGTGTAGAGCTTTTGTTGCGCGCTGATGTCTTGCGCAGATATTGAATCAAGACGGTTTTTATAATGTTCGAAATACCCATTGATAACGGCTTCCCCAAAGGCTTCTTTGGAATCAAAATAATGATAGAAAGAGCCTTTAGGAACACCAGCGGTATCCAATATTTGTTTGATACCGACGGCAGTAAAGCCTTTATTAGCAAGAAGCTGATAACCTATGGCCAATAAATGAGACTTCGTATTATTGGGAGATGGTTGTAGAAAACCTGAATGTTTAGAGCCTAAGGATTTAGCTTGCGGCAACGTCATCTCATCCGCAGACGATTTATCGACTTTAGAATCCTCTCTATTGGGTTCGGAGGTAGAAGACATAATAAATTATCCTATATTTAAGAACCTATATTCACAATCTATAATTAGGGCGTGTGGAACATTCGACCATGGCACTGGCGGAGACTATTTTTTAGTCAATTTGCAGTGAAATTTTTGACGCTTAGTCATTCTAAGTTAGAAAATTTCGCCATATATTGGCAAAAAATAGTCCCGCCCCTTCGGGCTGATACTAAAATCACCCCAGACGTTGTTACAAACCTAGCCAAGGTCTAGACATTAGCGTCAGTTTGCGCCTAGTCTGGAACGATTTTAGCTATCAGCAGTGCTAATTTGCGAATGTTCCACACGCCCTAACCATTTTTACCTAAAATAAGCGGCTACTTCGTTAAAAGTAGGATGAAATAGATAGAATGGCTATTCAACCCAAGCATTTAACTTAATGGTGCCTTGTATTGTCTCATTTTATTATAAAAATTACCTAACTTTAGCTTATGAATACAGGGTCTAAACGAGAAATTAGGTACAGTTTTGCTTAACGAATAATAAGCATTAATAAAAAATTTAAATCGTTTAATCTAATGCTAGATACTAAGAAACCAATACAAATCCTTTAATTTAACATATCCAGCCTTTTAACAGAAATAAGCTAAGGTAACCCTTTATTATACCGCCCCTATAGCCCTCTATGGCATCTTAACGTTATCTTAACACTGTTTTTGCTATTTTGACGGACATCTCAACTATCTCGAGAAGTTCGATCATGCTAAATCGTTATACAACCAAGCAAACTGACTCTGTATCGCCAGAACCTCATTCCAAAACCTCTTTTGTAAAACAACTGTTTAATAAGGTTAAGCACGTTGGTTTTAAGAGAGACATTAACTACCATATATTGTTATTTATAGTGGCTGTATATCTATTAATGACAGCAAATCTAGGTTTCTTTAGTCAAGTTACCCATACTTATCCGCTGCAATACAATTTTGGTTTTTTCGTATCTATAGCAGGGCTATTGCTCGGTTTGATAGGCTTAGTTCTAGAGCTTATTAGCAATAAATATACAGTCAAAACTGTTTTAATAATCATGGTAATTATTGCAGCAGTTTGTGGGTATTTTACTGACACCTATGGCACTATTTTTGATTCTAATATGCTGACAAATGGGCTGGAGACTGATCACGCTGAAGCAGCAGATTTACTGTCGCCAATATTTCTAATACGTATTTTATTATTAGGTATCTTACCTGCCTTTATTATATTTAAAATCAAATTAAAACAAGTTCCATTAAAATGGGCAGTTTTACAAAAGGGTGCAGGTATATTACTCTCATTGGCCTTAATTGGGTTTAGTATTATTCCCTTTGGCGATCAATATGCAAGCTTTTTTCGTGAGCACAAACAGATACGTTATTATGCCAACCCCATAACCCCCCTATACTCTTCCATTAAGCTTGGTACTGATTTGATAAATGACATGCAACGTCCGGATACTTTAATCGCTCATGCAGTTGACGCCAAACATGTCTTGGCGAATGACGGTAATGGTGGCAGTTCAGATGGTTTACCTGTCTCGTCTAAACCCAAACTTATGGTGTTTGTGGTAGGGGAGGCTGTGCGTGCTGATCATATTGGATTAAATGGTTATGAGCGTAATACGACGCCTTTATTATCTAAAAATCCAGACGTCTATAGTTTTAAAAATGCGACCTCTTGTGGTACTTCCACTGCTTATTCAGTACCCTGTATGTTCAGTTATGCTGACCAAAGAGATTATGATATGGATTTAGCGAAGTATAATGAAAATGTATTGGATACTTTAAGCAAGCAAGGCGTGAAAGTAATCTGGAGAGATAACAATTCAAGCTCAAAAGGTGTGGCTGACCGAGTAACCTATGAGGACTTTAAGACATCAAAGACGAATCCAGTCTGCGATATCGAGTGCCGTGACATTGGTATGCTTAATAGATTTGGCGACTTGGTAAAATCAGGAGCCATTTCTCAAGCTAATACATCACAGACCAATACAGTACAGGCCAATTCATCTCAAGACACCTTAATTATATTGCACCAAATGGGCAATCATGGCCCAGCTTACTACAAGCGCTATCCAAAGGATTTTGAAGCCTATACACCCGTTTGTATAAACAGTGAGTTAGCTAAATGTGATTCTCAGGAAGTTATAAACGCTTATGATAATGCTATTCGTTACTCAGATTATTTTCTTAATACAGTAATCGAAACATTAAAGCCCTATGAAGAGGATTATGATGTGGTAATGGTTTATGTGAGTGACCACGGAGAAAGTCTTGGCGAAAATAATATTTATTTACATGGTATGCCATATAAATTAGCTCCGAAAGCTCAAAAGAATGTACCCATAATTATCTGGTTACCTTCTTCAAATCATATTGATAGCAGTAGTTTAGCGCGTCAATTAAACAAGCCTGTATCTCATGATTATATTACACCGACTTTGCTCAAATTTTTTAATATCAGTACTGCGGAAGTAGCGAACAAGCCGGTATTATTTTAAGTCTGAAAAGCAGCAGCGACAATATAAAAGCGACAATGAAGGATAAATGCAATGACTAAGATTCTAATTATTGAAGACAATCCCGATATTGTGGCAAATATCTTTGCATTTTTTGAGCCTAAAGGATATGAGTTAGACAATGCTTATAATGGATATAGTGGTTTAACGTTAGCCTCTAGTAATCGCTATGATGTCATATTGTTAGATGTTATGCTTCCAGGTATAGAGGGTACAAAGCTGTGTAAGGATTTACGAGAAAATCACCATATTAAAACACCAATATTAATGTTGACAGCTCGAGATACCATTACTGATAAGGTCGCAGGGTTTGATAGTGGCGCAGATGATTATCTAGTTAAGCCTTTTTCATTGGTTGAGCTTGAAGCTCGAGTGAAGGCTTTAATTCGTCGCCATCATGATGAACATTTTAAGAATGAAATAATACTAGGCTCTTTAATATTAGATGCTGAAAAACACACGGTATATCGTGAAGATAAGCCGATAAAGCTGACCCCAACGGGATTCAAAATCTTACATATTCTTATGCAGTCATCTCCAAATGTCGTGAGTAAGGCGGAGTTGGAGGAGCGGGTTTGGGGGAATGATATTCCCAATAGTGATGCGCTTCGTACACACATGCATAGTGTGCGTACCCAAATAGATAAACCCTTCAAAACACCAATGATTCATACCGTGCCAGGCGTAGGTTATCAATTAAGGAATCCAGAAGATTAAATTCATTAGGATTAGTTTTACTATCCCTTTCGAAGCTGTGTAAGTCCTAATTTTAAAATTTTATCACCCATGTTTTAAATCCCTGACCTAATATCTCTCTAAATATGACTGACTACTATGTTTAATATGCACGCAATTAGTAACAAACTGCGTTTATCGTATCTGTTATTCGCGGTATTACTGTGTTGCTCATTCATCAGTATTTTTCATATGGCAGAGGAGAGGGTTGAAGCGTTATTAGTAGAGAGTTATCTGCTACAGCAATTACAACTTAGTGACAACGATAATAAACTAGAGGATACAGACAATCAGTTAAATGTTGATAAATATAAGCCCTATAAATCTTCTAAGGTATCTATTTATACGCTACAGACAGCACCAAAACAGTTAAAAGCATTAGCATCAAATGAGATGCAAGTATTAAAGTCTGAAAACGTTACGGGAAAAGAAGCTGATCTGTATTTCTTTAAATATCATTATCATGATCAAGATTATATCTTAAGCTATCTTGATACTGGCAGTACTATTGTTAATGACACAGACAGGGATGACCCCACAAGTAATCAATACCCTGTGTTGGCCATGTTCGAAGCATTGGAAAATATATTTTACAAAGCGCTAATCGGTGCGATTGGCGTAAGCCTATTGGTGGCGCTTGTTTTTTCATATTTTGCACACCGAGCTATCGTCAAACCTATATCAGATCTAAAGAAAGCCGTTGAAGCGGATACCTATGAGCTTGAAAAGTTGACTAACTTACCCTCAGAGGTAGGGATTTTAGCGCGGGCAATTGACGATAAAAACAATAAATTATTCGAGTATCTTAAGCGTGAGCAATTATTTACAGGTGATGTGAGTCATGAGCTGCGGACACCTCTAACAATTATCATGGGAGCGTCCGAAGTTCTATCTTTACAACTTGAAGATAACAGTAAAGCTTTAGAGTTTACGAAACGTATTAATACGACCGCTAAAGAAACTTCAGATATTATCAGTGCCTTATTGTTATTATCGCGTGCACCTGAAAAGCTTGATAAGCCTTTGACTTCTATAAATAAGATAGTTAATAGTGAAGTGACACGTTTGCGCTATTTAATTCAGCATAAGTCCGTGACTTGTAAGGTTCAGGCCGACAATGATTATTATGCCTTCGTACGTCCAGAGTTATTAAAGATGGCAATGGGAAATTTAATCAAAAACGCTTTTCAGTATACGGATGAAGGTGAGGTAATTATTAGCATTGATGATAAGACAATCACAGTAACAGATACGGGGCATGGCATACCAGACAGTATGATGCCACTACTGTATAAACGTTTTGAGCGCGTTGAACCAAACAGTATTAATGTTGAGGGCTCTGGTCTTGGTTTAAGCATTGTCCAGCGAATCATGACTCACCTTGGCTGGACACTTACTCATACTAGCAATGTATCAAATATCAATGTTTCAAGTAATCATGCTTCAAATAACCATGCTTCAAATATCAATGTATCAAAAGGCAGTACGTTTACTGTATTTTACAACTAAACTATATTTAACGCTTAAAACTACTGGGGCATGATATATGGTCTAGCGTGCATGATTAATGACATTTACCAATTTTTGATTTTTCTTCTTAACGTAATCTTAACCTACGTATACCTATACTGTCTAAAATTGCTGTTTGCAGTCCTAATTTAAGTCATCTTAGATTGTAGGTTTTAAAGCAACACTACTTATGCCCTTTCTATTAAATGACCTATGTTTGGCAGGCTCGCTGAACCTACTATTTACAGCGTCTGCACTCGTCTTACTCGATAGGTTAACTTCTAGATTTGGTACTACTTTGGTTAAGAGGGTTATCATGAGCAAACCTACCTCCTCACAGTCTACCCGCATGTCCTATAGCAACCTACCATCTCCGCAGCCGAGATCTAAAAATTGCGAGATGAAAACTACATTTGCGACTCATACTAATCAATCTACCCTAAAAAGTCTTGATGAGCATAGTTTTGCAAGCCGGCTCAAAGGTAAGCAAGGCATCGCTCGGATTCTTAAAGCAGCGTCCTATTCGACAGATGGGTTTAAGGCTGCTTATCAAAATGAAGCTGCTTTTCGCCAAGTTGTTTGGTTAAATTCAATACTGTTTGTTGGGATTGTTTTCATCCCTTTTACACTCAGTATTAAAATGACATTGGTATTCGCCTCATTTCTATCCCTAATTACAGAGCTTATTAATACGGGTATTGAAGCCAGTATTGACCATACTTCAACAGAACAGCATCCTCTTGCCAAAATAGCTAAAGATGTTGGGTCTGCTGCTCAGTTTCTTGCCTTATTGTTATTATTCATTTTATGGGCAATGGCTATGTCTACCTTAGCTCACATGTTTTAGCTCTTTTATAACTTAATGGATGTTAATGACGGATACAGAAGTGGTATGAATTTAACTAATAAGTCCAATCAGTACCTATGGTTCAAGCTTTTTTGCTTGACCATCATTGCCACATTGACGTTTGAGCATAGCCAATTCGACGTTATGATAAGTAAGATTTTTTATAGCGATGGACATTGGCTTTTAGAAAAAGGAGCTCAACCTTACGCTTTTATATTCTATAACTTACCAAAGCTGCTGTTGATTGTTTTTGCTATTTACCTTTTAGTTGTATTGGTCATTAAGAGTGGCTATTTAAAACACATCGCGTTTGTATTTAATAGAAGAGGTTTTAATAGAAAAGACTTAAATAAACCCAAGTTTCTGACTCAATTAAATAAATTTTTTCTGAATTTATCAAAAAGTGAAATAAGCTACTTATTATTAATTATTGCTATTGCGCCAGCCTCAATTGCAGTGCTAAAAAGTGTAACCCATGTGAGTTGCCCTAATCATTTAGTATTGTTTGGTGGCAACTATCCTTATCTAAGTATTTGGGAAAATATACAGGCTCAAATACCCTCAAAATGCTTCCCTGCAGCTCATGCAAGTACTGGATTTGCCTTGTATGGTATGGTATTTATACCCAAGCTCTGCCAGTACCGTTATAAATTATTTACAATAATAACCATAATTGGATGGACTTTAGGAGCGTATAAAATGTTATTTGGCGATCATTTTTTTAGTCACACGTTAGTATCTATGCTGTTATCCCTAACCATCGCTAGTGTCATGGCTGGCTTATTTTTTAATCGATAAAAAGTACCTTAAACCATCAGATTTCAGTCTATTAAATAACTCAACCCGCAGTATTTCTTTATTTAGGATCAGGAGGTTTAGACTTAAGCGTTTAATACTTTTTGACGGTAAAAGCCGCAGTCTATAGATTAGATTGCGGCTTTTGTCATTGCCTAATAATTAAAGTGAATTAATTTAGACATAAACATGGGTTACACTAAGCCATCTATCTTATTGCTTTTTTTGTTCAATCGCCTACTTATTATTATGATTGACTGGGCGACGTATGAAACATAGTTAAACCCTTTAGTCTGAGAGCAACAGAAGGTAGAATTAGCATAGACAATGCATAACTAGCTGAATGATATCAATAAATAGGTTATATAAACGGTCAGGGTGTTCATAGTGGTTATCATAAACTTGTTTGCTTCACATATTTAATAGTCATTATGCGGGCTATTAAATATATATAATCCTAATACGTTTAATTCTTCTATCACAAAATCAGGGCTTGTTCTCACTGGAATTATAAGAACAAGCCCTCGTTTTGCAGTGATAGAAGTCTATGAGTTAGGATGAATTAATTTTGCCATAAAATAAGTGTAAAAAAGGCGATATAAAAAAGCAAGGTATACAAGATATTAAAGGTAAGTTATTCAATAGGATAGAAATAGCGGGCTTTTATGAACGAAGTTTAAAGTATTTAATGCATTGTCTTAGTGTCTAAAAATAATTTAAAACAAATAATATAAAGGATTGAAAATGAAAAATAAACATTCTCTAAGTAACGATCGTCTTAAAAATATAATAAATATTGCACAGGGATATGTCAGTAATGATAAAAACTTAGTAGAGGACTTTATCTCCGTATATTATCAAAATTTAGCACCACGGATAGCTGAAAAAGTATCAGATATAGATTTAGCGGGAATAGCGTTGCATCATTTTGTCTTATTAAAGTCTTATCAAGACAATCAGCCTGAGATTTGCTTATTTAATCCAAATGTCGAAGAGGAGCATTTCCATAGCCGTCATACGGTATTGCAACTGGTCGCTTATAATAGACCTTTTCTGGTAGAGACTTTATCAATGTGCATTGATGAACTTGGGCTAGATGTGCATTGGATTCATAACAACATCATAGATGTTGATCGAGATGATCAAGGCGAGATTGTTTCTATTAAAGATGTACAAGATAGTGATACCCGCTATTTATCAGTCGTGCATTGTGAGATTGAGAATACTGATAGCAAGACAATGGAGGCTTTAGGAGAGCTATTAAAAGACAAAATATCAACTCTGGATACCATAGTTGGGGATTGGCAAGCCATGCGTAATAAGCTTAGCCATGTCAAAGATGAGTTAGACAAAAACCCTATTCCGGAGCTGTACCATAGTGCTGAGGAACTTAAGGCCTTCTTACAGTGGATTTTAGATGATCATTTTATATTTCTAGGGTTTAAAGAGTACCGTCTTGAAGGCGTTGAGTATTTACCAAAGCTAGATAATGATTTTGATACCGCTCTGTCTCCTGACGCTGCACAAAGGATAGATCTTATCGCCGTCGGCAATAGTGGTTTGGGGCTGTTAAACGGAGACACTGAAGACAAACGCTCAAAAAGCTTCTCTCAGCTACCCGATAGTTTAAAGGTACTGATGACCGTACCTCGTGTTGTATTGTTATCAAAATCGAGTCATCTGTCTCCAATTCACCGTCCAGTTTATATGGATTTTTTGGGTATTCATAAATATGATGAGTCGGGACAGTTAATTGGTGAATACCGTTTTGTTGGTTTATTAACCTCACAAGCTTATCAATCAAGTGTGCAACAGATTCCTTTATTGCGTGAAAAATGCAAAAAAATTATGGAAATGGCAGATTTCCCATTAAATGGTTATAACTACCGTAAATACATGCACATCATTAATACCTTGCCTCGAGATGACTTGTTTCAGGCAAGTACTGATGAGCTATATACCATTGTCACAGGCATAGCTCAGATTAAAGATAAAAAACGCTTGAGTTTGTTCTGCCGTGTGGACCATTATCAGCGCTTTGTGTCATGTTTGGTATATATTCCAAGTGACAAATTCAATACCGGAATGCGCCTGAAAATGCAACAAGCTTTGATTGATGCGTTTAACGGTTACTCAGCGAGGTTTACTACCGAATTTGATGAGTCTTATCATGCTCGGGTGCATGTACATGTGCGTACTGAACCAGGCAGAATTAATGCTGTAGATCTAGATCAGTTAGAAGATGAACTTAACGGGCTAATGGACGATTGGTCAGATCAGTATCAGCAGGTCATGGTGGAGACGCTTGGCGAAAAACAAGCCAATAGTTTACTGAAGCGTTATTTACAGAGTATTCCAGCCGCTTATAAAGAAACATTTGATGCCCGTACAGGCGCTACTGATATAAAAAGGCTGGCAAGACTCAGCAGCGATAATCCAATGATATGGAAAATCTATCAGTCTACAGGTGATGAGAAAAATCAGTTGCACCTGAAATTATATGGCTTAAATCATCCTGCCATCTTATCGAATATATTACCCATTTTAGAAGACTTTGGTGTGTCTGTTATCTCAGCTCAGACCTATGAGTTTGATGTGGCTGATCAACCGACTTGGTTGCAAGAATATGAGTTAACCCTTCGTCATGCTCAAACTATCAATTTAAAAGTGGTGCGTGAGCAGTTTGAGGACAGCTTGGCACAAATTTGGGCAGGTCGAGTTGAAAGTGATCCGCTTAACGAGTTGGTATTGGCTACCCGCTTAGATACTCATGAAGTTGTGGTTCTAAGAGCACTTATGCGTTATATTTTACAAGCGAAAGCGCCGTTTTCGAGCCATTATATTCAGCAAACTTTGGTTAAAAATGGCGATGTCGCAGTCATGCTGGCTAATCTGTTCGATGCGCGTATGAATCCTGAATATAGCGATAGCGAACGTGAGTCTAAAACCAATGATTACCAAGTACAACTGCTAACCGCTTTGTCAAAAGTTGAAAGCTTGGATGAAGATAGGATTTTGCGGTGGTATTTGGATTTGATCAATGCCATGTTGCGTACTAACTTCTATCAGCGTGATGCAGAAGGGAATCGTAAAGATAGACTGTCATTTAAGTTTGCGGCCAGTAGGATACCCAATCTGCCCAAGCCAAAACCTATGTTTGAAATCTTTGTTTACTCTCCACGTGTTGAAGCGATACATCTGCGTGGTGGCAAAGTAGCAAGGGGCGGACTGCGTTGGTCAGATCGAATGGAGGATTTTCGTACGGAAGTCTTGGGCTTAGTGAAAGCTCAAATGGTTAAAAATGCGGTTATTGTACCGGTTGGTTCTAAAGGTGGTTTCATTGTTAAACAAAAGACACCAGCAGATGGTAGAGATGTTTTTCAAAAAGAAGGGATAGCCTGTTATCAGACTTTTTTAAGAGGAATGCTAGACATCACTGATAACCTAGTCGACGGTAAGGTAGTGCCTCCGAATAATACGGTGCGCCATGATGAGGATGACCCTTATTTGGTGGTAGCAGCGGATAAAGGTACGGCGAGCTTCTCTGATGTGGCTAATGCAGTAGCAGCTGAATATGGGTTTTGGTTAGATGATGCCTTTGCTTCAGGTGGTTCAGTCGGTTATGACCATAAAGCGATGGGTATTACTGCGCGCGGTGCTTGGGAGTCGGTTAAGCGTCATTTTAGAATGCTGCAACGTGACATTCAACATAAAGATGATTTTACCGTTGTCGGCATTGGTGATATGAGTGGTGATGTGTTTGGTAATGGTATGCTACTTTCTAAGTTTACTAAACTGCAAGCCGCCTTTAATCACCTGCATATTTTTATTGATCCCAATCCAGATTTAGAAAGCTCGTATGCAGAGCGTGAGCGTTTGTTTAACTTGCCCCGATCTACTTGGGATGATTACGATAAGTCCCTCATTAGCGAAGGTGGTGGCGTTTTTTCTCGTCAAGATAAATCTATTCATATCTCGGCAGAGATGAAGTCTGCCTTTGGCATTGAAGACGATACCCTGACGCCAAATGAGCTGATAAACAAGCTGCTGAAAGCCCCAGTGGATTTGATTTGGAACGGAGGTATTGGCACATACGTTAAAAGTAGTGAAGAGAGCCATGCTGATGTGGGCGACCGAGCCAATGATGCCGTTAGGGTTAATGGTAAAGACATTCGAGCCAAAGTATTTGGGGAAGGGGGTAACTTAGGCTGTACCCAGCAAGGCCGTATTGAATATGCCCTATATGGGGGTCCAGAACAAAAAGGTGGGCAACTGTATACGGATGCTATTGACAACTCAGGTGGTGTTAATTGCTCAGATCATGAAGTGAATATAAAAATCTTATTGGGCAAGGTAGTTGAACAAGGTGATATGACCACCAAGCAGCGCAATGAGTTATTAAAAAGTATGACGGATGAGGTGGGAGACTTAGTCTTACGTCAAAATTATCTGCAGCCGCAGGCTATAGAGCTTAGCCATTTAAATGCTATGGATAATCTAACCGATCATAAGCGCATCATTAACTATTTAGAATCCGAAGGCCGTTTGGATAGAGCCATTGAGTTTTTGCCTACTGATGAGGTCATTGAGCAGCGCAGACGAACGGGAACTGGCATGACCCGTCCAGAGCTGTCAGTGATATTAGCGTATGGCAAAATGTGGGTTTATGATCAATTGTTAGCATCAGACTTGCCAAATGATCCCTATTTTGTCAATGAGCTACGTAAATATTTCCCAGATGAGTTAGCAAATCGCTTTTTTGAAGAGATGACCCGTCACCGTTTACACCGTGAAATCATCAGTACCTATTTGACCAATAGTGTGGTTAACCGTCTGGGTATCGAAGCGATTTTCCGCTTATTTGAAGAAACCAATCAGTCCATTGCGACCATTATTAGAGCGTATGCGATTGCTAGGGACATTTTCCAAGTCACTCACAGCTGGAAAACGCTTGAAACACTGGATAATCAGGTTGATGCCATTACCTTACTAGAGCTTGAAAATAGAATCAGAGATGTCTTAGAGCAAGGCATCGTCTGGTTAATTAATGCTTATGGTAGTGACTTAGAGGTTGCAAATACGGTGGAACGCTTCAAAAAAGGCGTAGAGGAATTAACTCAGCCTCAAGGCATCATTGCTACCCAGTTTGATGCAAATCTAGAAGATGATATTGCAGATCTGAACTCGGTAGGCCTAGATCAAAGTGATTCTCAGACATTTGCCATCTTACCGTATGCCATAGATGCATTAGATACCGTGTTATTGGCAGAGAAATATGACCGCACAATTGATGACATTGCTAAGCTTTACTTTGAGGTATATCAGAACCTGCATATCGACTGGTTATTGTCTCAAGTTGAACAGCTTCCTCAGCAAGATCATTGGGATAGACGCGCTCGTTATGCCCTATTAAATGAACTAACCCGTAGTCTAAGACAAATGATGACCAAGTTGCTGTCGCAAGAAGCGCCTGAGCAAGCGTTACAACAGTGGCAAAATGCTCATAAGCAATCTATTGAGAGTATGGCTACCGAGATGGATAATCTTGATGGTGCCACTGTTAGCTTATCTGCCTTATCCGTCATGATTAGTGAGATTAATAAGTTGATTGGAGAGTAGCTGGCTGTTTGTTAGATTATGTAGCTAATCCTGCCATCCGCTACTATCTTGGTTTGCAAAGGGCGAACCGCTACGCTTTAACCCGTTCCTGCTTCGCGATAACGGTTTAAAGCAAGCGTATCAGCCCTTTGCTTTACCAAGTATATCCGCTACTGTCAGGGCTAAACCGCTCTATCTTTTCACGTGTAAGTCATTATTAGAATGTGGAATATTAAACTGAAGGTAAAAATAGGCTTGGGGATGAGTTTTCGGTAAAATCCCCCTTTGAAAAAAGGGAGACTTGCAACCCTTTTCAGTATTTTCCAATTGAGCAGCTAAAAGTACTGTTGATAATTCAGTTATTAATATTGCCGGCTATTAAGTTGAGGTTGAGGTATAAAGTTATGTTTCCACAGCATAACACCCTGCACCGCTAATCTGACTGTGCCCACCCGATATTTTCTCGACTTTAATTTGAGTGAGTATTCGCTCTTTTAAACTCTGTACATGTGAGATGACCCCAATCAATTTGCCTTCTGCTTGCAGATTGGTCAAAGTATCAAGGGCAATATCAAGCGAGTCCTCATCAAGCGTCCCAAACCCTTCATCCAAAAATAATGAGTCCACACTGATATTTTGACTCGCCATTTTGGACAATCCAAGCGCCAACGCCAAACTAATAATAAATCCTTCACCGCCCGACAAATTCTTGGTACTACGAATCTCGCCACCTTGATAGTCATCAATGACATTTAGCTCTAATGGATTCTCTTCATCACGGGTAAGCAGGTAACGGTCACTCATCTTTTTAAGCTGGGTATTGGCGTTACTGACCATGATTTGGAAGGTCAAACCTTGCGCAAAGGTGCGATATTTTTTGCCATCAGCCGACCCAATGAGCTCGCGTAAATTACGCCAAACCGCAAATGATTGTTGTTGAGATTTAATTGCCTCAAGTTGTGCCTGTTGATTGGCTTTATTGGCTTCATTGTCTTTCAGCTTTTGTTCAAGTGCGCCAATTTGTTTATTAAGCTCTGATATCTCGTCCTCTATTGCTGACAGTTTGGTTGTGAGCGTCGCTTTAACGGTTTCATTACCGTCATAGTCTTTAACCAACGGATTAGCGAGTTTTTCTACTAGTTGCTTTTTGCTATCCTCAAGTCTATGTTGAGCAATTTTTAAATCACTGTCTATCTGTTGTTGTTGTCTGGCTAATGCCTCACGAGTCTCACGCTCCAACATGGCATCTTTAAACTCACTTTCATCATCAAAGTTATTATCTTTTAACAATCCTTCAAACACAGTTTGTTGCTGTACTAACTTTTCACTGGTTTCTGTTATTACCTTATCCAGTTTTAATACCTGTTGTTTAAGTTGTTCGATACGCTGTTGGTTATTAATAAATGATTCTCTCACCTTAGATAGCGTTAGTCTTGCACTATCCATTGCCAAACGCAGGCGTTTATCAATGGCGTCTATGTCGGCAACTACATAAGCAGGAGCTTCTTCGTTGCTGTCTTTAACAATACCGTCAACATCCTCAACACTGGGCACCTTAATATTAAGCTCACTAACCATCTTCTGATAGTGCGTTTGTCTGTTGTCTTGTAGTGTTGTTAGCTGAGCTTGCAAATCATTAATAGCAGTAGATAAAGAATCCCATTCACTTTGCAACTGTTCAAGCTGATTTACTAAGCCTTTGATTTTGGTAGCACTATTGCTGATTTCACTATTAAGCGATTGGCTAAGTTCTCGCTGTTGTCCATAGTCCTTTTGAAGTTGTTGCATCCCTCTACAATAGTTGCGCAGAGTTTCTATATACGTTTCAGACTCAAGTGTGGTTAGAACCTGTTTATTGGTTATAGAGTCACATAATTTATTAAGCCCTGTATCAAGGGTCGTCCATTTATCCTTATCATCAAATTTATAGGAACTAGCTAAATGGCGTATAGACTGAACCAAACGCTCAATCTCTGTAAAATTACTCTCGATATAAGCGTCATCACTGGCAACTTGTTGTTGACTCAGTTTAATCTTAGTTTCGATATCATTTATTTCTTGCAAAGCAGAGTGGGCGTTATCTTGCAAAGCTTTAAGTGCCGTTTCACCTTGGCTAATCTCCTGCATTAACCTATCGTTATCATCAAGTAAGGTATTCAGGTAATCCTTTTGCGATGCTAAGTCTTGCATAACCTCTTGCAACAGCGTCATTAAATCATTAGAAGTCGCCTTTATGTTTTCTAACGCTTCATTGGAAACATCATGAGCTGGGTTGTTAAAATTAGCGCTTAAAGTCTTTTGCGATTCATTGAGTTGCGTCACTAATGAATAGTTATCAAAACTCTCTACAAGCTTAGGGCTAACGGTATTTAATAGTTGTTTAAAGGTCGCTATCTGTGATGAATTATTAACGACTAAATTTGATGCTTGGGCTAACTGATCACTTAACTGTTTTTGATAACCGTTCAGCTCATTTTTCGAAGTTGCCAAATTAATTTTATCTTCAGCAATAAGCCTCTCGATATCCTTAATCTCAATGGATAATTCACCTAAACGGTTTTTAAGTTCAGCAATGGGAGAGGGCTTATCCAAACCATCCTGTGACGTGTCTTTTAACAACGGATGATTGCTCGCATAAGGATGCTCAAGAGATCCACACAGTGGGCAAGGCTCATCGTGTTGCAACAAATCAATAAAATCTTCAAGCTTAGCGACTTGTTGCAATAGCTCTAAATTGGTCTTTTTATCCTCATACTCGGTATTCAGTCTATCTAGCGTTTGTTCATTCGTCTCAATACGCTGCTGAAACTTATCAATCTTGGATTGACTACTCGGTAGCAAAGAAAGAGACGCTTGCACTTGTGAGGTAAGCTCACCTATCTGACTAAATTGCGCCCGCATATCACTAAGCTGTTTGCTACTTTGGTCGATATGGTTTAGTTGATGACGTAGCGATTGTAGAGTTTGCCCTTGCAGTAAGTTACGATGTTGCGCCTTTAAAGAGTCAACCTCTTGTTTTTTACTTTCAATTTGAGCATCCGCTTGTTGCTGGCTACTCTTGAGCGTTTCAAGTTTCTGCGTTAATTGTGCAAAGTTACTTAACGCATGACTTCTATTTGATGCCTTATCCGCATTATTGCTTAACAAGCTTTTAATCTGCTTCCCAAGCTGATGAAATGACTCAATATGGCTGACCAGTTGTTCATGATGCGAGCGAGTAGCAAGATAGTCGTTTGCTTTATATAGCTGAGTCTTCAATTGCGCTTGATCAACTTTAGACGTATTTAAAGAAGTGTTTAACGTATCAATATTGGTGGTTAATGTTTTATGGCGAGTCCGTTGGTCATCCAAACGCTGTTGAAACTGCAAAATTTGACCATTGATTCCCCTTATGTCAGCAATCAAAGGTTGTGCTTTTTCATACTGATCGGATGCCGTTTGCTCGGCTGATATGGCATAGTCTAAATCAACTTTATTTTGGCTAAGCTGACTTTCAGCCTTCGTCAAGTCCTGCTTACATTGATGCTGGTCTGTTTTTACGCTGTCCAATTGCTGACGATAGATCACTAATTGATTAAAGTCATTGCTAATTTCAAGCGCCTTGTTTGCCTTATCCAAACGCTCGGCATCCGCAGTAAATCCCAACTTCGCTTGCTCAGCATTAAGCACATCCTGCTGATACTGTTTTTGCTTACCATGTAAATCCGCAACCGCATCCAGCCACTTAATTTGCGCCTCAAACCCTGCCTGCGTGGCTTTCTTAGTATCAAGTTCATCACTCAAAGTGCCAATCGTCTCTCGGTACTCTGCTTCGGTATCAGCATCCAACAGCGACAAACTATTAGCTACTGCTTGCATCCGCTCCAACTCTTCTTTCTCGATACGAAACTTCTCATGCACGTTTTTAGAGATATCGGCATAAATCTGTGTACCGGTAATCTTCTCCAAAATATCGGCACGTTCATCTGCTTTTGCTTTTAAAAAAGCTGAAAAACTACCCTGCGCTAGCAGAATAGAGCGGGTAAACTGCGAAAAATCCATCGACGTCAGTTCAATAATTTTCTTTTTTGTCAGCGAAGATTTTTCCTCAAGCACCTTATCGCCCGCACTCGGGTTATCGATATTTACCTCGGCGATCTCATGCGTCGCACTCTGCAAATTCCCATCAGACTTGCCATACGCTCGGCGTTGACCCCAACGGCATCGGTACTGTGCCCCGTTCAACTCAATCACCACTTCGGCATAACATTCACCAGTCTGCCGTGTCATCACATCATTGGTTGAGGTAATCTCACCAAGGCGAGGCGTCGCTCCATACAGCGCTAAACAAATAGCGTCCAAAATGGTCGTCTTACCTGCACCCGTCTGCCCCGTAATGGCAAAAATCCCTTCATTCACAAACGCCGAATCGCTAAAGTCGATACGCCATTCGCCCTTCAAGGAGTTTAGGTTTTTAAGTCGCAGTTCAATTAAGCGCATGATGTCATCTTAGAATTAATATTTGAAATAAGAAGTTAAAAGGGTGCTTTGAAGTAATCAGGATTGGTAGCTAATCTCGCTTTCCGTTACTATCTGCACGTTTGAGTGAGGCGAGTGGCTAAGGTTTGACGTGTCGCCTGCTTCGCGCGCCACGCCAAAACCAAGCCATCACAACTCACTCAACCGTACAGTATATCCGCTTCAATCGAGGCTAAACCGCTCCTCTGATGAAAGGTTAACGTTTCATAAAGAGAAATATTCTAAAACTCATGTAGTGTATCAATTATTTTTTTTGAATATAACTTGAAAGTTATTAAATTAGACCTATATAAATAGAACCACACATAGAATAAGGGGTTTGTAAGATGAGTATCAAAGATACTATTAGTTCTGCTGGTCGTAATCGACATACTATACTAATTACTGCTAAAGAAAAGGATGGTTCTATAGAAACAAGAGAGGCAGAGCCTTATAGCTACAGAGTCACAGCTGGTACGGAGAAATTCTTCTGCTATGATATTAATAAAGGCGGAACTAGGAATCTTTTTGTATCTAACATAATTTCAGTTCAGGAAACAGATAATACATTTACCCCTCGTTGGGAAATAGAAGTATAACTAATAACTAAGGATAATTTCATGACTAAATCTACAATGGACTTACGAAGTATTGCAAGTGCAGGAGGTAGCATTAGGATTTCATCAACAAAATCCACTATGGATTTGCGTAGTATTGCAAGTGCACTTAATAATAACGCCAAACTAATCATTAAAGATGCTGGAAAAAAATCCACTATGGATTTACGCAGTATAGCGTCTGCTAAACCAGGACAAGTAATATTTGAATTTGAATAAATATATTTTGCCAGTGTAGGGTGGGTTAGCGAAGCGTAACCCACCCAATAAATATGACAAATGCAGTCTTTTAATAAATATATGGTGGGTTACGTTTTATCTACACCTCTTTGAGGTTTGAAAAATCTAACCCACCCTACAGAGACTACAATTACAAAGTATCTCCATGTATATAACGGCTTATTTTTAGGATATCGTTGTTTATCTGTTTTATAACTTCTAACCTTTCAATTGTCGTTTCTTCAAAAAGTTTAGAATACTCAACTGCTTCATATTTGCTAAGATTGTCAGCATCTTCGGGATCACTTACCAAGTCACTGTGAAAATATATATAATCCTCAATATCATGTATTTTTTTCGCCGTTTTAGTTTTAAAATTATCTACTTTTTCGTGAAGGTTTGGCGTAATGTATACAGCTTTATTCCCTATATAAGCAATTATTTTTTGAAATTTTCTGAAGGTTAGTAAGTCCCTGTTATCAATGTTTTTAAACTCAATTTGGTTCGTATCATAAGGGATTGGTACTTCGTACTCCAACTTCAACTTATTAAGTTCTTTATAAACTTCTATTTTAAATTCAAATAAGCGTTGGTACGTTTCTTGTGATATTTGATGAAAATGTTCGTCTTTAACTAATATCTTTTCGTGCTCCTGCTTCAATTTGTCCATTTGCTTTTGCAGTTCTGCCGTGTCATGTCTTGCAACTGTGTCGATACTTGCTTGCTCATTACGGGCTATGCGTTCTATATATATCTTACCCAAAAAGCCTGCTAATCCAATCAATAGTGTATTGCCGGCAAGCGTGCCTAGGAGCTGTTGCCAAAAGATATCCATAAATGACCTTAATTTAAAAGAATGTATTATCGACAGTAGGTTGGGATTTTAGCCCAGCCTACGAACTTAATCCACATCTACTAAATCACTTTCTGACTTTCTTTGATTAAAATCTAAGTTAATATCATTACCCAAGTTTGCATTCTTATGTTATTGCTGGTGATATTAAAATTGATCGGGCAAACGATATTTTCTGGCTTTGCGCTCGCCACTGGCGATTAATAAATCTTGCTGAACTAAAGCGTTTAGGTAGCGTCTGACGGTAGAGGCGGATTTGCGTATCAAGATTTGAGCGTCACTATTACTAATACTCGAATGAGTCTGTAAGAATTCGCTAATCAACAAATAAGCTTGTTGTTCATTGTCAGTCAGCTTACATAATTTATCGCTCACTATATCAACTTTATCGCCCATTTCGCTATCTTTATCGCTCAAATCATCATTCTTATCGCTCATTTCTACCGATTTATCGCTCACATCAGTGGTTTTGGCGTTATCAGGATTATAGCTAACGTCTTTGTCAGTACCCTCATTGATATAGGCATTGACCATATTCAAAATAGCATCAAGCATAAACTCAATGAAAACAGTGGCGTTATTGGCTTTATCTGCGAGCCCTAGTGCTCTATAATATTGTGCTTGGTTTTCATAGACAATCGTCTCTACAGGTAACCATGCAAACACAGGGTTTTGCAGACTTAATAATACGGTTTGCCACAACCTACCCATGCGCCCATTTCCATCACTAAAGGGGTGTATGACTTCAATTTCATAGTGCATAACCGCACTTTTTATTAAGATAGGCGTGTCGTCGGTTTTTGCCCAGTTAAATAAATCCGTCATGAGCTTAGGGACAAACTGTGGGCGTGCTCCCATATGGATAAGGTTGCCTGAACTGTCATAGATGCCAATATCGCTTTGTCGCCATTCCCCTGAATAATCTGCCAAGCCCTTTGTCATCATCCCATGTGCGGTTAAAAAATCATTGATGTTATAAGGGTCAAATTTTAAGATTTGCTCATACGCATCATAGGCGTTTTTAACCTCTTGAATTTCTCTAGGGTTGCCAAGCACCCGTTTACCGTTGATAATATCAGTCACTTGCGTTAGGGTTAATGAGTTATTTTCTATGGCTAATGACGACTGAATAGAACGCAGGCGATTGTCTTTTCTTAGGTGCAGTTGCCTTTGATAGGCTACTTCTAATCGTCCTATCTGTTGTGAGATTAGCACGATTTGATTAGGGTCTGTTGAACATTCAAATGTGGAACTGTCGGAGGCGATTTTTTAGGCAATATGCAGGGAAATTTTTGACGCTTAGTCATTCTAAGTTAGAAAATTTCGCAATATATTGACAAAAAATAGCCTTGCCCCGCAGGGCTGATGCTAAAATCGCCCCAAACGTTGTTATAAACCTAGCTAAGGTCTAGACATTATCGTCGGTTTACGCCTAGTTTGGAACAATTTTAGCTATCAGCAGTCCTAATATTTGAATGTTCAACAGCCCCTAAACATGGTATTAGTGAGAATAAAGGGCGGTTTCATAGCATATCCAAATTTTACAACCTGTATTTATGTTTATATTGGAAGGGGCTTTATAAGATAAACCATCAGGGTGTTATTTACGAGTTAAGAGTATTTAAGACGACTAGATGCGGTGTTGGTTGATAAGCGTTATTTAGTTTTCTTGAAGATTTGACTGTTTAAATACGTCATACTTGATTCAAACCTTACCCGAATTAACATCTTCCTGAGTCGCTTCATGCAAAATTTGCTGGTAAGCATCCCGTAGTTCGTCCTTCTGTGACTCGGCGATATCATGCACCGTCATACAGCGTTCAAACACTTCCATCACATTCAGGTCTTGCAGCGTCTCAGTGCTATTTTCCGACGTTAATACCTTATTATAATTATTCGTGTTCTTTATCTTTAACGCTTTAAATGGTGTATCTTCAAGTAACGCCTGTATTTCCTCATTAAGATTACTCACGATTTCATTACCTTCATAGATAACTTCCAACCATATCACCGCATCTTTCGGTAAGGCATTTATGGACTGCTCAATATGTGTCATATCTCCTTTAATCTGCATTAACCTTTGAAAAGTAGGAATGGGTATAGAGGTAATATGCATCTGCTTATCGTGATCGTGATAAACAAGGGCAGGCGAGTCGGTAACGTCTATATCAAAGCTATCTTTCTCAAAGCTATCTACATTAGCTGGATCAGTTTTAATAGTATTACTCGGGAGTTCTTCAGACGATTTATCTATTTTATCTTGCTCGCTATTACCTTCACTAGTCGCATCATCGATACCCGCAAACAGATCATCTATAAATAGACTGTCTTTATTTTTAAGTTTAGGCTTAACCGATGTTTTTGAGGGTGTTTCAGAAGTAGATATTTCTAACGTAGATGTTTGTAATGTCGGAGTAATAAAGGTTTCATTTGAATTAAATGTTAACCGTTGGCTATCATCTAAACGCTCATCTATTGAGTCGCCAAACCGAATCAATAAAACTTGCTTTTGCTGGCGAGCCTCCCCAAAACCCATCGGAATCGGCGAACCACTATAACGAATGTGCTCACGTCCACCGACACGTTGCGGTACATGCAAATGACCCAGCGCCACATAATCAAAACAGTCTGCAAACATATCAGCCGATATTTTGCCCAATGAGCCAACGTATAAATTGCGTACACCGTCATCATTTGTGGTACGTCCACCAGAGGCAAACAAGTGACCGGTAGCGATAATTGGGATATGACATTGGTATTGTTCAGTAAGCTTATCTTGTTGGGCTTTGGCAATTTCTGCCACGCCATCGTAATGTGCTTTGATACCTTCAATAACCTTGCTGTCTTTATCACTATCAGACTCACCAGCACGGCTACTGCGCACATCACGATCACGCAAATAAGGCACAGCAGTTATGATGCAACAGGGAGAGCCTTCGCTATCAGTGAGGGTCAATACCTCGTCTTCTAAATCCTCACAAGCCGTTCCGACCACATGCACATTTAATGACTTTAATATATTGCTGGGCGCATCAAGAAAGGTAGGGGAGTCGTGATTGCCTGCAACGATGACGATATGTTGACAGGTTGAAAGCGCAACCCGCCCCAAAAACTCATAATACAACGCCTGTGCTCGATTGCTCGGTGTCATGGTGTCGAAAATATCACCCGCGACTATAAGGATATCGACTTGATAGTGGCTAATGGCGTCTTCTAACCATGCTAAAAAAGCCTCAAATTCCTCATAGCGCATCTGACCATATAATCGACGGCCCAGATGCCAATCTGAGGTGTGCAGTATGGTTAAAGGATTGGTTTCGGAAAGAGATTTATCTGAGTTCGCCATAGAGTTTGAGTTCGTCATTGAGGAAGGTACAACGCAATAAGGTTTGAAAAAGCAGTAAATTTAACAGCTAGACTGGTGCCTGAAATATCATACCACAAATAAATTTAAGCAGGCTTCTGAGCAGCTCTAAGAAGTTGCTGCCCTATTTCTTTGACGGCTTTTTAAGAAGCTTGCTAACAGCTTTGAGTAGTTACCTTCTAGGGTGGCGAAGTTGGCTCGTCTATAATAGTCAGCGAACTACTAAACGGTTACGGCGTTAACCTCGTTAAGCCTACTCCAGTAGTACTTGCACTCGGTTGCCTTGTAACCATTTTAGACTTCTTTGACTATAGTGTATGATATGCCTATCCAATTTTTAAGTGAAAGGCAGAACAAGTGTTAGAACCAACCAAACAGTATGTAACTTGGCAAGAAGGCGATACCCAACATAAGGCACTTTGGATATCTCAAAGTAATTACGAGCCGCCAATCCGTATCGTAATAGTCGATGACACAACCACAGCAGGTGAGGCTTATCGCTTAGCCAACGCTGGCACGTCTATGCTGTGGCGAGGCGATTTTCATAATGCTAAGCAATTACTACAAGCCATCCAGCGACGTATAGATCGTGTTGAAGCGCGTAAAAAGAGTAAAGGACCTAACAAATCTGCGAAAGATATAATTGAAGGTGCGACTACAGCTGATTTAAAAGAATTCTCCAACGACTTACCCAGTCTTTTTCATAAAAATCGCCAAGTTCAATCGCAACGGGCTCGATTATTAAGTCGTCTGTTATTACAGCTTGATGAAAACTATATCAGCAAGCTACGTCGTGCGCCTGATGTGAGTGCTGCTTGTACTGCGGCATTTGGCAAGATATCTGAACCATGCATGTTGTCATTCCGTGACTTACAAGGGGCGTTGGGTGCGGCGCAGTGGCGAGAGAAAGGCGTACCAATTAAAGCATTGGGGATATCTATTCATCCGCACTATGGTGTGTTTGCACCTACGCGTCAGGAGTATGTAAAACTACTACTTGATGCACCGTTGCCTGCTGTACATGACGTTGCTTATGACATTGGTACAGGTACCGGTTTATTAGCCATTATTTTGGCTCAGCGAGACGTGAAACAGGTAATTGCGACAGATGTAAACCCTCGTGCACTTGACTGCGCTCAGGATAATTTGAATCGTTTAGAGTTAGCGAACGTGCAATTGCAACAGGCGGATTTATTTCCGACAGATGCGCCATCTGCCAATATAATTGTGTGTAATCCGCCTTGGTTACCCGCTAAGCCAAGCTCGCCGTTAGAGTATGCCGTTTATGATGCCAATAGTACCATGCTACGAGGGTTCTTAATGGGCGCAAAGCAGCATTTAGCGGAGCATGGCGAGATTTGGCTGATTTTGTCAAATTTGGCTGAGCATTTAAACTTGCGTACCCGTGAAGAACTATTAGACTGGTTTGAAGAGGCTGGTTTGACGGTAAAATACCGACTTGACACTGAGCCTACTCATGGTAAAAGCCAAGATATCACGGATCCGTTATTTGAAGCACGTAGTAAAGAATTAACATCGCTGTGGTGTTTAACTTAAATAGTCTAAGTAAAACACTGCAATTGTAGTTGTGCGAGGGACGAGCACCGAGTTGAGTCATTACAGAAAAGCGGAGCTCTGATACGCATATTTCTGAGGCTTTTAGTCTTTCGATACTGAGGCCCTGCTTTTGTTTCTTCTTAGGGTTGTTGCAGTAAGAGGCTTAAACCATATTAAGCGCATGCGCTTGCTGGTCACTATTGGTAATATGGTTACCATACCATGCCAGATCATCATGCAACTTTGCCACTTCGCCAACAATCAACAACGCAGGTGTTGGTAGGGGATTGGCTTGATGTTTAGCAACGATGTCCTGAAGCGTGCCAGTGATGACTTGCTGGGTAGGTCTGGTTGCCTGCGAAATAATGGCAATTGGCGTCTCCTTAGAACGACCCGCCTCAATAAGTCCACTGGTCAAGCGCTCAAGCGAGTGCAGCCCCATATAAAAGACAATGGTCTCATTAGGGTTGGTTAAAGATTCAAAGCCATTATTCGGCTCGCCAGACTTTAAGAAACCAGTGACGAAGCGCACCGATTGTGAATGGTCACGATGGGTAAGGGGTATGCCGGTATAGCAAGCAGCAGCACCAGCAGCAGTAATACCGGGCACTACTTGATAGGGTATGCCGGCTGCACGTAACGCTTGAATCTCCTCACCACCACGCCCAAACACAAAGGGATCACCACCTTTTAGACGCACCACACGTTTGCCTGACTTGGCAGCATTGATCATCAATTGATTAATCCCTTGCTGAGCGACGGCATGGTTACTGCGTTTTTTACCCACAAATACTTTGTGCGCATCTCGGCGGCAAAGGTCTAATACCTCAGCCGATACCAGCGCATCATGATAGACAATATCGGCTTGTTGCATAAGGCGCAACGCCTTAAACGTCAAAAGTTCAGGATCACCGGGGCCAGCACCGACGATATAAACCTCTCCTATATTTTTTTTATTGTTAGACTCTGTATCCGAGGTATTGCTTGCTATCTCATTAGTAGCAGCCTCTAAATTATCTTTTAACGCCTTTTCTGCCTCACTGTCACGTCCAGAAAACATGAGTTCACTAACCTTGCCTTCAAACGCTTTTTCCCAAAACTGACGTCTGCCCGTTAGTGTCGGTATTTTTGATTTGACTTCATCTCGCATATCGCCGGCAAGCTTCGCCAGTCTGCCATAGCCTTGAGGTATTAAAGTTTCCAACCGAGCACGGGTAAGGCGTGCCAGCACAGGCGCTTTACCATTTGATGAAATACCGATAACGATAGGGTTTCTATCGACAATGGCTGGGAATATAAAGTCACACAGTGGCGGTGTATCAACCACGTTAACCGGTATGTTTAAGTCTTTACAATCTGCATGTACTCGGCGGTTTAATCTTTCATCGTCTGTACCCGCGATGACGATTCGTTTACCTTCAATATATTTTTTGTCGTACTGGGCCGTAATCAAGCTGTGTTTTTCATCAGGCAGTAGTTCACGTATCTCTTCACTGATCTCTGGAGCCAATATCGTAATAAGTGCCCCAGCACGAGACAGCAGATCCGCTTTACGCTGAGCCACTTCGCCACCACCGACAATTAATACCGGTTGATTTGTTAATTTAAAAAATAAAGGAAAGGTATCCATAATCCAAAAACTTACACTGAAAATATGTTGCCATTATGTCGTAAGAAGCGTTAACAAACATCTTAGAAGTTGATATTACTTAATTCGTATTTTTCATAACAGAGTCTGGTTTTCTATTCTTTAGGAGTTTTTAAAATTTGGTTTTATCTATGTTAAATAGCAGCATATATAAAACCGATGACTTGAATGCTATTAAGCATTAGTGGGATAAGATGAAAGATAACAAACAAAAAAAACACCGCTTACATCGAAGCGGTATTTTTATTAGCCAAATCATCATCTCTTATAAATAAATCTATTATTAAAAGCTAAAGTTACAGCTGAGTATGCAATCCACACTCGCGGTTTTCCTCAACCTTAGTGGGATCGAAGTAATCAAACTCATTGGGTAAGTCATTTTCTTCTAAGTAAGCATCTAAATCGTTGTCAGTTTTGTAGAACAACGGCGCTACTTTTAACACGCCATCTTTTGATTGGCTGAGTACGTCTAAACCCTGACGGAACTCAGTCTGATCCTTGCGAATAGCATTAAACCAAACGTCAGGTTTTAATTCACTAAGGGCACGTTTGAATGGCTCAAGTTTTACTTGCTCAGTAAACTCAGCATGTAGGGGGTTGTTAACACTTGGAATACCATTAAACGTCGCATCACGATGAGCGCTGGTTTGCTTAGGAATATATGTCACGACATTAAGATTTAAGTCTTTAATCAGCTTATTAGCAAACTTATAAGTCGCATCAGTATTATAACCCGAGTCTACCCATAATACAGTGATGTCAGGCTTTTGCTTGGCCACTAAATGCAAAATTGCAGACTCATAAGGACGGAAATTGGTGGTAATAATCGGGTTTTCAGCTTTTGCTAACGCCCATTCTACGATTTGCTCTGGTGTCTTGCCGTTTAATTCTTTGTTAGCTTGGTCAATATTGATATCGATGCTCATAAAATGTCCTTAAGCGAAAAAATGTAAAATAGTTAATCAGTGAAATAGTTAATCAGTAAAACTCTAAAATAATCATTAAAAATTTATCTAAACATGGGTAACTGACTGGCTACGCTACCATCGTATGAGGAGGGTAGAGCACTAAATAGGAAGGGAATATCTTCTGTCATATTCTCATCAGGAATGACGAAACTATCTACACCCGCACGTTTTAAGTAAGCAATTTGATCAAGACCAAACTCGCCAGCGATGCGAATTTCGCCTTTAAACCCCTGTTGACGTAGATGACGTGCTTGACTAAAGCTACGTCCATCAACAAAAGCTGGCTGAAATAAGACGATTAGGTCAAGGTTATGTAATAGTGGACGGTCAGCATCTTTACTGGCTTTAAGTAAATCATCTAATTGGTCAGTACTCACATTGGTATCTGCCCAAAGTCCCATACGGCTTGAGCGCCCTGCAATGAGATCTAACAGCTCCTTTAATAATCCTTTAGGAGCGCCTATAGTAGTGGCTTTTGTATCTGCCTTAGGAGCGATGACTTCAATTAATGGCAAGATCACATCTAAGCGCTCGTCTTTGTGCAGTAGTTCACTCAGCTGAATGCTTTTAATGGATACAGATTCAGGAAGCTCAGCCGTATTAATTGCATACCAACTATCATCATTTGTCATGTTAATGGCTTCATCATTTAAGATATGATAACTACCCATATACTGCCTCCTTGAATGGTTCGATACCCACACGTTGCACGAAGTCAGCAAAGGGTTCGGGGCTATCGCCCTCAACGTGGCGCTGATTAGTATATACGTTTAAAATCTTCTCTAGGGTTGGCGCTACCTCCTCAGTGGCAACAGAGCGCCCTAAGATATTACCAAGACGAGTGTCTTCTTTTGAGCTACCACCCAAGCTGATCTGATACCAATGCTCGCCTTTTTTATCAACACCTAAGATACCGATATCTCCAACATGGTGGTGAGCACAAGCGTTCATACAACCAGACATATTCAGCTGGATATCTCCCAAGTCATATAAGTAGTCTAAATTATCAAAGTACTTCTCAATTTGCTCAGCGATGTTATAAGTAGTGGCATTGGCCAGCGCACATAAATCAAATCCTGGGCATACAATCATATCAGTAAGTGTACCGATATTAGCCCGTGCTAAGTCAAGCTCCGTTAGAGCTTGCCATAACGTATAAAGATCAGTCTCTTTAACATCTGCAAAGACTAAGTTTTGCTGATGCGTAGCACGGATCTCAGCAAAGCTGTACTCATCTGCTAGGTCAGCTAAGCGATCAAGTTGATGATCGGTAATATCTCCAGCAGGTACATATTTACCATTAACGAGACCTGATTTTAAAGACACGATGACAGCACGATAGCCAGCAACTTTGTGTGCTACTGTATTTCGTGAATACCAGTCTGAAAAGGCCTTTTCTTCAAAGTGTTTGTTGAGCTCGGTTTTGCTGGCCAGTTCATCGATGTTTTCGTAATCGAATTCTGGAAAGTAGCTTTTAGCGGTTGCAAAGTTATCTTCTGTTAAGGTAAGTGGTCCATCTTTAGTGAACGTTTCCCATTCTTTTTCAACCAGCTTACCAAACTCTCTAGCACCCATACTCTCTACTAAAATTTTGATACGGGCTTTATATTTGTTGTCACGTCGGCCGTGTAGGTTATAGACGCGTAATATGGCATCTAAATAGCTCAATAAATGTTTCCGCGGTAAGAATTCACGTATGGTTTTACCGATAATAGGGGTACGACCTAATCCACCACCGACGATTACCTCAAAGCCAATCTCGCCTTGTTCATTTTTAATAATATGTAAGCCGATATCATGAACCTGAGTGGCTGCTCGGTCTTCTGATGTACCGATAACAGCAATTTTGAATTTACGTGGCAAAAATGCAAACTCAGGATGAAAGGTTGACCACTGACGAATAATCTCACAATAGGGGCGTGGATCTTCAATCTCATTGGCGTTAACGCCCGCATAAGGATCAGTGGTAGTATTACGGATACAGTTTCCTGACGTCTGAATGGCGTGCATCTGCACCGAGGCCAACTCAGCAAGGATATCCGGTACTTCTTCAAGCTTAGGCCAGTTTAATTGTAAGTTAGTGCGGGTAGTGAAGTGACCATAGCCTCTGTCATAACGGCGTGTAATATCTGCTAGCTTGCGTAATTGATAGCTTGCCAATAGACCATAAGGCACGGCAATACGTAACATAGGCGCATGACGTTGAATATAAAGACCGTTTTGTAAGCGCAATGGTAAATATTGCTCCTCGGGTAACTCCCCAGCTAGGTAACGACGGGTTTGATCGCGAAACTGCTCAACCCGTTCATCGACCATGGCTTGGTCCGCATGAGTGTACTTATACATAATTATTATGCCTTTAGATAAATAAAAATCATGGCACTATACTACCTAGGCATTGTCCAATCCATAAATTCATAATAGTCATATCTATATCCAAACACAGCATAGATAAGAATAAGCAAAGTTGGTTAGTCTAGTGCAATCAAACTTTTAAAAGAGTTTAGATCATTGATTTAAGCTTATTTTTGCACTCTATAAACACTGGATGATGTTATGACTGAACAAAAAATAGTAAAACGCTTAGGTAAAACGAGCATCGTACCCCCGCATGGAAGTTCTGAGCTAAAGCCTTTATTGCTAGAAGGAGAAGCACTGAGCAAAGCGCTTGAAGCGGCCAAATCATTACCACAAATTACCTTAAGCTCAAGAGAGCGTGGCGACTTAATCATGCTAGGTATCGGCGGCTTTACTCCGCTAGACGGCTTTATGAATCAAGCAGACTGGCAGGGTGTGGTCGATGAGATGACCTTAAAGTCGGGCGATCACAAAGGATTGTTTTGGCCAATTCCCATTACTTTGTCGACCAGTAAAGAGCAAGCCGCAACCTTAGCTGCTGGCGATGAAGTTGCTTTAGTAGCTGCTGATGGCGAAATCATGGGCGTCATTACGGTTGAAGAGACTTACGAGATTGACAAAGATTATGAATGTCAGCAAGTATTTACCACTACTGATCCGGCGCATCCAGGTGTTAAGCAAGTACTTGAGCAAGGGGAGGTCAATGTCGCAGGGGTTGTTAAAGTATTTAGCGAAGGCGAATTCCCAACCCTATATCCTGAAATCTACAAAACCCCTGCCGAAACCCGTGCTTTATTTGAAGAAAAGAACTGGCAAACCGTGGCTGCCTTCCAAACCCGTAACCCAATGCACCGCTCACATGAATATTTGGCAAAAATTGCTATCGAGATTTGTGATGGGGTAATGATTCACTCTTTACTAGGTGCTTTAAAGCCGGGCGATATTCCTGCGGAAGTGCGTCAAGAAGCCATTAAGACATTAATTGATAATTACTTTAAAAAAGATACGGTCATTCAAGCAGGCTACCCTTTAGATATGCGTTATGCAGGCCCTCGCGAAGCTCTATTGCATGCGCTCTTCCGTCAAAACTATGGTTGTAGCCATTTGATTGTTGGTCGTGATCATGCCGGTGTGGGCGATTACTACGGCCCCTTTGATGCGCAAGCCATCTTTGATACTATCGATAAAGATGCGCTGGAGACCAAGCCGCTCAAGATTGATTGGACCTTCTGGTGCAATGCGTGTCAAGCAATGGCCTCGACCAAAACATGCCCGCATGATGCTGAGCACCATGTAAAAGTATCGGGAACCAAGCTACGTAAGGCTTTATCAGAAGATGCTCCAGTGCCAGAGAATTTCAGTCGTCCAGAAGTGTTAGCAATCTTACGCGAATACTATGCGGGCATTGCCAAAGAAGACCGTGCTGAGATTAAGCTAACAGGTGCTTCAGCAGTTTAAATATCGTTAAAATCAATTTGACAAATTTTAAGCGGTCAGTCGCTACATTCTAAAAAGCACCAAGTAACTTTAAAATACTTGGTGCTCTTTTTTGCTTTTTTGCTACTGAAATGGTTTTGATTAAGTTGATCATTTGCCATTTAACAATGGTCAGATTTTATAGGCAAACTAGACAATCATTAATACTATAACCATAAGTGCAACTATTTAACCAATAAAACATCACGTTTGCCTAAAGGCTTCACGGGGCGGTTATTCCCTTCATACAGTGTAGATAAGTCTACTAACTGGGTTGCAGTGATGGACTTTGGGTTTTGCATCACATACCACTGTACTTTTTCTGAGCAAGGAGGTGTTGTTAAAGATCCTTGATAGTGATAAAAGCCAGTCGCTGTTGGTAGAATTTCACTAATGTTAATATTTTTTACTAAAACCGGTTGACCTGTTTTTGCAGTAGCCTTACTACTATCAACCAAACGTTTAAAGTTTGTATCATTAGATGTATCGGTTGCATTCGGGTTTAGCATAACCCCAATCACAGCTAAATGACCTTTAGCATTTGCATGTACAAAATGAATTTCAGCGGGATAGTTTACCCCAGATATTTGATGTTCACTTGGGGTATGATAATGAAATTGTTTTAAGGTATATAACTCGCCTTTAATAGTCGTTGTATTTTTATCATCTTGTGGTGTATAAACGACAGTATGGCCATTACTGATAACTTCTATATTTGACGTTGAAAAGTTTGATTTAGGGGCAGCGTCAGAGCTTTTTAATACAGTTTCAATATTAATGGGAGACTGTTCTTCGCCAATCTTACAGGTTTCATTTCCTTTGATATCACCCCAAAATTCTGGACCATTGTCTCCAAGGTAACTCCAGATAGAAACATGATTATCCGCATGTTTATTGATAACATTCTGCGTGTTTGGATGAGTATTTGAATGAGTGTTATTTACTGAGGATGAACAGCCAATAAGGCCAATGGTAAAAAGAGTAATGGTCAGGGTGTTTAGGGTTAGATTTTTAATAACTTTTCTCCTTGAGACTAGGGGTAAGTTTAAAGCTTAAACATTAATGAATATAACTACTTCATGATAAACCTACTGATACTTTTAATATTTAACTGACGACTGAAAATATAAATCCAATCAACAGTTAAATGGTTATAAACCTTTAATGCCTTAGACTAAATTAGACTAAAGACGAATATTAATATATCAGTTACACCGTATTAGCACAAAACAATCGCTCATTTTTTTCTAACAGTCTTACCTTCTGCCAGTTTAAAATGTTATGACCACAATGGCTATCTTATTAACCAGAGCCTCATTTTATTTTTCTATTTTAACTTTTAAGTAGAGCCATTCATATTCCATTTCTTCAATACGATAGCCTAACTCATCACTAAACATAAGTCATAACCCCTGTTAGCATAACCAGCATCAAAAAATATACTTCTGCCAACAAAGGACACAGAAAAATGGCAATTACATTTAATTTCAGCCAAGGCACCCTCACAAAGACCGCTAAGCTCGCTTCAATTAGCACAGTAGCAGCATTAGCGCTGGGTCTATCCGCCTGTAGCAATCAAAGTAAAGATGAGACAGCGGATAGCAATGCTGATAGTACTAAAGCAACCTCGGAAGAAGCAAAAGATATAGAGCTACTTAACGTCTCTTATGACGTAGCACGTGACTTTTATAAAGACTACAACCCTATGTTTGTTGAGCATTATAAAGCTGAACACCCTAATGTTAATATTAAAATCAAACAGTCCCACGGTGGATCAAGCAAACAAGCTCTTTCAGTTGCTAATGGCTTACAAGCTGATGTGGCAACCATGAATCAAGGCTCTGATATTGAGTTATTGCAAAAAAGAGGCCTAGTAGCTGACGACTGGACGGATGCTTTCCCAGATTACTCGGTTCCTTTTACCAGTACCATCGTGTTCTTAGTTCGTAAAGACAATCCCAAAAACATTAAAGGTTGGGAGGATTTAACTCAGCCAGGTGTAGAAATCGTCATGGCTAATCCGAAAGTGACCGGTAATGGCCGATATGCCTTTTTAGGGGCTTATGGTTATGGATTACATACTTTTAATAATAATGAAGATAAAACCAAAGGTTTTGTGAAAGACTTACTGAAAAATGTAAAAGTGTATGAAAATGGTGGGCGTGCAGCGACCACTACGTTTGTTCAACGTAATATTGGCGATGTGCTAATTACCTTTGAAAATGAGTCAAATTTAGCGGCGACAAAGTTTGGTAAAGGTCAAGTTGATATTGTTTATCCCGATTATTCGATTAAATCAGAAAGTCCAGTAGCCGTTGTTAAGACCGTTACTGACAAGAAAGGCACTACCGAAGCTGCCACAGAGTATTTAAACTACTTATGGAGCGATGCGGCTCAGCAATTGGCAGCTGATTTGTACTTACGCCCCAGTGTGCAGTCTGTACTTGAGGCCAATAGTGACAAGCTACCACCAGTAGATACTTTCCGTCCGAATGATGTTTTTGGATCATGGGATGAGATTATGGACAACTTCTTTAGTGAAGGTGGCGTCTTTGACCAATTGGCGATCAATGCACCGAACTAAACCATCTTTTAATAAAAAGCTCGTTATAAAACGATGGTTACAACATCCGGTTTTTATATGGTTTTAGCAAGACGTTTGGTTAATAATTATCTAACTTGACTAATAATAGGGCGTTTTCAGTAACGCTCTAAATTATTTCAAACCTTTAATTGGCCAATCAATCTAGTTTTAAGGGCCGGCTATTAACACAGTCTATTTATTCAACAAATGCAGTTGGGAATAAGCGTTTATCTAATTGATAACGCTGCTTTGACCCACTGCATTTTTTGTTGGGTAAAAGCTTATTACACCATAAAGTACAATTGTTCCACTCAGTAGGTAGTAGGTAGTAGGTAGTAGGTAGTAGGCAGTAGGCCATTAAAAGTGACATAAAAATTTCAATAAACATGTCAAGGATAAAAGGATTAATAGCGTTTGAATATTTAATCTATTAAGTCATTTAAAAAGGGTATGCCAGAATCTAAGTATATTCCTTTTATTCACTACGATAGCCTTATTCATCATTAAACTTAATAACCGAGCCCTGTTAGCATGAGCACTACCTAAAAAGTAGCCATTTTAAAAGTAGCTATTTTAAAAGTAGCGGTATTTAAAGAAGCAATCTGAAAATCTAAGCAGTGAGACGGTAATGAATCAACCAGCCCCATCGACAGTGATAGCAGAACCTAAGCGCTCTTGGCTAACAAGATTGCGTCAGCGTAATGTATTGCCAGGCTTTGGCTTATCACTGGGTATTACTGTCTTAAGCTTATCGCTTTTAGTTATATTACCTTTTGCAATGATGGCATATACCACCACCCAAATGGGCTGGAGCGGATTTATTGGAGCAATTAGTCAGCCACAAGTGAAAGCAGCAATTATCTTGTCGTTAAAGATGTCGTTTTATGCCATGTTGACCAATATGGTGTTTGGCACATTAGTGGCTTGGGTATTGGTACGTTATGAATTTTTTGGCAAATCTTTAATTAATGCTTTAGTCGATTTACCTTTTGCCTTACCCACGGCAGTCACAGGTATTTCACTGGCCACTTTATATGCGCCCAATGGGCTTATTGGTCAGTTTTTTGACAAAGTAGGCATTCAAGTGGCATTTACGCCAATTGGTATTTGGTTGGCCTTAGTGGTGGTTAGCTTCCCATTTATTGTTCGCGCTGTACAGCCCGTATTAGAAGAGTTGTCGGTTGAATTCGAAGAAGCAGCAGCCGTATTGGGTGCCAATCGCTTGACCACCTTTCGTACTATCATATTGCCAGAGCTATTTCCAGCGCTGTTAATGGGTGCTGGCATGATGTTTGCTCGTGCCACTGGCGAGTATGGGTCTGTCATCTTTATTGCTGGCAATATTCCGATGCAATCTGAGATTTTGCCGTTAATCATCATTAGTAAACTTGAGCAATTCGATATTGAAGGCGCTTCGGCTGTTGCTTTATTTATGTTGCTTATCTCTTTTGTTATCTTACTGGCGATTAACTTATTACAGTGGCATTTGTCTCGTCGAGTTGGTGCGAAATAAACGCTGTCATAAAAACTATCTGAAGGCACTGTTAACGCCAAACTTATGGCAACCTCTATAGTAGTAAAAGTATTTCAAGTACGTACAGGTGCAGTTATTAAATTTAGCTAAACTAAAGCATATTGGGATAATCTAGGAAAGCGTTATGCAAATTTCAAATGGCTACAATTATCAAGACAATGCCGCTACTAAGGATGCACAATGGGTGCGTGCCTTATTTATCGGTGTTGCTTCGATATTCATGATAGTCATGTTGGTTATCCCGTTATTGGCTGTGTTTTACGAAGCTTTTAAAGGAGGCTGGGAGCTGTACCTTGCGGCATTGGTTGATCCTGAGGCCATTTCCGCTATTAAATTGACCTTAATTACAGCGGCGATAGTGCTACCCATTAATATTGTTCTGGGTATTGCCATCGCATGGCTGGTTACCCGTTATCAGTTTAAAGGTAAGCAGTTGGTAACCACATTACTGGATTTACCATTTTCAGTATCGCCAGTGGTAGCCGGCTTAATGTTTGTCATGCTTTTTGGTCTCAACTCAACCATGGGTGGTTGGTTAGAATCAATGGGGATACAAGTGATATTTGCGGTACCGGGTATTGTTTTGGCTACTTTATTTGTTACCTTTCCCTTTATCGCTCGAGAGCTTATACCTCTGATGCAGTCTCAAGGCGATAGCGAAGAGCAGGCGGCATTGACTCTGGGTGCTTCAGGTTGGCAAGTATTTTGGCATATTACTTTACCGAATATTAAATGGGCACTGTTATACGGTATTATTTTGACTAATGCGCGTGCGATGGGGGAGTTTGGTGCAGTTAGTGTGGTATCCGGCCATATTCGCGGCGAAACCAATACCATGCCATTGTTGGTGGAAATTGCCTATAACGAGTATAACTTTACGGCTGCATTTGCGTTATCGAGCTTACTGGCTGCTTTGGCATTACTGACGTTAATTGTGCAACAAGTGATGTCAAAATTACAGACTCGTAAATACGCTAAGGGTAATGACCGTGAAGCGATTACTGCACCTGCTTTGGTCATACCCAAAGGTCATGATGCTGATAAACCCCGATAAACCAGAGAGGTCTACTAATATTGATAGTATAGCTCATACGGCTTCTAATACCGCAATAAATACTGACCAGACACAGTCAACTAAGACAAACAAAGATCACGTCAAGTAAAAGATTAAGCCACACAAATGAGTAAGGCGAATAAAGGTATAAACCTATCGTCTGTCCATTTGTCCATTGTCTTTAGATGGCTTTCATTAAAAGTGCAGTTACCATAAGTGCAATGAATGCAACTTAACAAAGAGTGTAAAGATGAGCATAGATATTCATAACATTCACAAAAGCTTTGGCAATTTTGTCGCACTGCAAGATATTTCTTTAAGTGTGCCGACGGGTAAGTTAACCACACTTCTGGGGCCCTCTGGTTGTGGTAAGACCACCTTATTACGTATTATTGCAGGACTTGAGTATGCGGACAGTGGCCGCATCTTGTTTGATGGGGTAGATGTCACAGATACCCCTGTACAAAAGCGCCATATTGGCTTTATGTTTCAGCACTATGCCTTGTTCCGTCATAAAACCATTAGTGAGAATGTTGCCTTTGGGTTGAAGCTGTTGCCAAAAGATGAGCGACCCAGCAATAGCGATATCAAAAAAAGAGTGAACCAATTACTTGATTTAGTACAATTACCCACTTTAGCTAATGCCTACCCCCACCAGTTATCTGGTGGTCAGCGTCAGCGTATTGCATTGGCCCGTGCTTTGGCAGTTAAGCCTAAGCTTTTGCTATTAGATGAGCCGTTTGGCGCACTTGACGCCAAAGTGCGCAAAGAATTACGAACGTGGTTAAAAACAATTCATCACGAGTTAGGTGTGACCAGTATCATGGTAACCCATGACCAAGAGGAAGCGCGAGATGTATCAGACGAGATTGTGGTAATGAATCATGGATCAATAGAGCAGATTGGCACCCCAGAGACGCTCATTGCCCATCCTGCGAGTGACTTTGTGGCAGACTTTTTAGATTTGGTATAGTAGGCTTTACTAGAGCTAGAGTTAGAGTTAGAGTTAGAGTTAACTACGATTTTTAAACTACTAAGACTGGTTAATGGCTATCTTTTTATCTTCTCAGAAAAACAAAAAACACCTGACAATATGTCAGGTGTTTTTTATGTTATATATAAGGTCTTGTGTGCTCTACAAATGATATAAGTTCGTTTTCTTTGTTGCCACATCAGCGTTAAGTATCACGAACTGTTAATCAAGCCTTATGGGTCAAGCAAAGTACCATCCGCTGTAATAACCGTCTTGTGTGAATATTCGCTACGGTCAGGGCGTTTGATAGTGCCGACTTTATTCACATAATCAATGAAAGATTGGGTATAAAGAAGTTTGGTATCCTCCACCTTGCTCTTATCCGCAAATATTGGTCCAAGGGTTAAGTATCCATCGCGACCTTCGGCGATATAATCATTGGTAACCATGATGTAGGTTTTATTCAAATCAAGATTAGACCATTGCCCCGTTTTACGATCACGTGTCTCAACATTACGCACACGTTTGCCTTTTTCCTGAGTGAGATCTAAATCCCAACGTAGGCCATCAGCATAAGGATGAGAGCCAGATGAGCCCCCCATCTCTAAGTGGTTAGAGATAGCATCTTCTAAAGTATCAATGACTTGTTGACCGGTTATTTCCAGATTAACCAGTGTATTACCAAATGGGAGTAGGGTATAGGCATCGTTATAGGTCAAATCGCCCGCTGGTATTGTGGTGCGCACACCGCCCGCATTTTGTAGAGCAAAGTCAGCACGTAAAGCACCATCTAAAAATGCCTTGGCCACCACTTGGGCAATGTCACTACCACGTGCGCTAGTAGCTGTTTTTTCACATCCAGCAATGTCAGCAGAGCGTGTGGTGCCAGGCACACGAACAAGACAAAGTGCATCATCGGAATGACCAAGCTTTTTAGATAAATTATCATCTAATGCGTTGGTGTAAGTGGCGAGTACACCTGCTGCCTGTGTGTTTTCGCTATAGGGCAAGATAAGGTCTTTACTTAACAAGTCGGCCTTACCTGCTAATAACTTAGTCAGTAGGGTTTGATTGCTTTGCGCATCTAAAGGCTCAAAATCTGACTTAGCTTCGTTGTATTTTTCAAAAGTTTCAGCGACTGGAATAATGGCCGAGCCTTGGCAGTGAGTCACTTTACCTTTATCATCAAAGCCAACATCCATCAAACCTACAGCCTTGGTGTATTCCCAAGCTTGACCAATACATACCGTATCGCCATCTTTATTGGTTATCACTGTTGGATACTCGCCTTGAGCACCAAAATTATCATCTGGAGATGCGCCGTAGCGTGTGAAATCGCCCAGTAATGTGTGCGAATCACCACCAATAATAATGTCAACACCGGACAATTCAGCAGCTAATTTTTTGTCATTTTCATAGGTGTAATGCGTTAATAAAACAATGTGCTCGATACCTTTGTTTTTAAGCTCAGTGATATAGTTTTGTGCGGTTGTTTTTTCATCTAAAAACTCAGTTGAGGTTAGCGGGCGTGATGAGTTTTTAGTTTTACTGGCAATATCTATCCCGATAATACCAATCTGTACACCGTCTTTAGTGGTTTTGATGGTATAAGGTTTAATATAATCATCTACATTGCTGACGGCTAATGGTGTACCTAAGGCTGGTTTCACATTTGCGCCCAACACAGGGGTTTTACAGTTGGTAGTATTGCCTTCAGTACCATTTAGCCTGTCTAAAAAGGTCTTTAATCCTGCATCACTTTCATCAAATTCATGGTTCCCAAGACTAAATGCATCAAAACAAATGGTATTCATCATGTCAGCATCTGCATCGCCTTTATAAAAACTAAAGTAACGCGTGCCTGTAACCGCATCACCTGCATGCAGCTTCAAAAAGTTACCATTTGCATAGGTATCTTCTAATGCGTCAAATACGGTTTTGACACGAGCAAACCCACCTCTATCAGCACGGTAAGTGATGCCATCAATCAAAAAGCTTTGTTTGCCTTCAGGTTCCAAATGAGAATGGTGGTCATTAATATGAGCAATGGTTAAGTTTATGGGCTCAAAGGTAGAGTCAACTTTAGTATCGGATTCGTTATCATCATCACATCCGCTTAGCAGTCCAATTGACATGAACAGAAGCGCTGAACAGAAGCTCGTTCTTTTAAATAAAAAAGGGGTTTTTTTGAGGTTGAGATTACTCATCTATATTTACCTATCCGTTATTTATGGGGTGTCATACTAGATTTAATCACTGAAAGTTAGTGCGTGTATAAAGCATACAGTTTGCCCATAAAAGATGACATTACAGTTAAGCGCGGATGACAAATTGATGATTCTGTTGAATAATTAATTTAAAAACTGACAAAAAACTAACATAAAAGATTCTCAAACACTCATACGGTCACAAATTAACATAGCTCGTTAATTAATTTATAAATATATACTCTACTCTTACAATTTAGAAATAATTTATTAGCATTATCAATACAGTTCGAAAATAAGTGCATGAACCTTTAAACACAACAAATACATTTACAGCATCATTATATATTTGGTTCATTCGAAATACGTTTTAAAACAAATTGGTGGTTAGTTATGAAATTTAAAGTTATCGGACCAGTTGCAGCATTAGTAATTACTATAGGAAGCGCAGTTTTGGTTTATGGTAACCAGAATAATAATAAAGACCATGCACTAGCAAACATGAACTCGGAAGAGAACTCCGACTCTTTGAGTGAATCGTCACTAGCCAACCATAATTTATCCACCACTATATCTCATGAAAACAAAAGTGCCGATACTGATAACGATAGCGCAACTATAATGCCTACAGACGATATGTATATTACTGAGCCTGAACTAAAAGACAGGCTTAATGAAATACGTAAGCGTCGTCCTGAACTGGATCTCAGTCTAGCGCAGCTAAAAGCGCTTATAAATAAACCAGATGCTTGGCAGGCAGATAGCTCTATAGCAAGCAAATTAGGCAACAAGTTAAAACCAGGTGATGCTGAAGACGGGAGGGTATTTATTCGCTTTGATCCTGTCAAAATTGAGACACTTGTACCCAATGACAGATTAGAAATGCCTATCCCACATATGAATGATACCTTCACTATGGTGGTTGAAGAGGTTGACAATGATGACCCTGATATAACCGTATGGCGAGGCAAACTTGAAGATTTTGATAGTATTAATCGAGTTAATATTATTCAAGGTCATGAAAATGGTAAAACAGTAAGCCACATTGGTATTAATACTCCTGAGGGATTTTATGTTACTGATGTCTTTGATGATAAAGGCTGGATTGTACCAGGCGGTACACTGACAAACAAAGGCGGCGAAGTGATTATTCCTATAGATGAGAATGGCATTGCAGGAGAGCCTGAACAGCATGGCTTACACTAGGAGGTTAATGCGTAAACTTCAGATAATTGTTAATCATAGTAAGCACAGCCAACTAAAAATTTGCTAAAAAATAATACCAATATCACTAGATATGCACGATGAAGAACGTTAACTATGTAATAAACAAGTTTGACTAAATAAAATATATGAGAAGTTCTTTAGAATATTTGAGTATACCAATTTAGTTAATGTCAGGTAATAATGAGATGATGTCAACATCAGCTTAAAGCCAAGCTTTCATTATTATTAATATATCAAACTTATGGCGACAACTTGTCATAAGAAAGTTGTTAGGTTTGATGGCAACCAGTAAGACTTTCACTCTACTTTATTATATTCAATTAAGGGAATGGTTTATGAGTAATCGTAAAAGTATAACTAACTTAGTAGCTGGTTCAGCATTACTGCTTGGCGCCTCATCTGCATTTGCTGCTGATAACAATAATACGACCTGTCAAGATGCAGGAACCTATTGTGATGAAGTATCTCATGAGACTATTGATCTGCTTGCCTTATATGATCAAGATACTGTTGATTATTATGGTAGTGAAAAATTTGTGACAACAATGCTAAAAGGCTGGGAGGAAGACGTTAACTCCTTTTATGCCAATAGTGGTGTAGGTTTAAAACTTCGTATTGTCGGTAAGGAGTTCTACAACTCTTCGGCAAGAACTCCTTCAGACCTATTGACTGAAATTCGCGGCAGTCGCTATGTTGATGAGCGTCGTAATGCTATTGGTGCAGATTTTGTGACGCTTATTCAAAATGTACCTGCCTATGACGGTCGTTTTAAAACCTGCGGTGTTGGTTATACATCAGTGCACAAAAGTGCAGCATATAGTGTGGTTGGTGCTGACTGTGGGTCATTAACACTGGCTCATGAGATGGGTCATAACATGGGTTTATTACATTCTCGTCAGCAAGGCGATACCTCTGGTACTCGTTATGCATATGGTCTTGGTCACGGTATTATGGGACGCTTCTCAACTATCATGGCCTATCCTCAGTCTTATAATACCAGAAACCAGATTGGTGTCTTCTCTAATCCAAATCTAAAATGTTCTGGATATGCATGCGGAGTGCCAGCTCAGTATTCTAATAGTGCTAATGCTGTGTTAGCCATTAATAATGTCCGTCAAGAAGTTAGTGAATTCAACCCCACCAAAACGTACTATTAAGATAAGGTTAAGATAAGTGGGATTAGCGTACAGCAATCTTTTATTAAGACTGGTAAGGCGCAACGTTTCACATAACCACACGTACTCTGACATTTTTTAATTAAAATAATGTTTAATCGAAATCATGACCAAAAAACCCCATTAACATATTTAATGGGGTTTCTTAATACGTTAAATACAGTACATTAAAGGACTGAGCTGATAAAAGTGTAAATAGCCCTGATTATAAAAGGGTATGTTGATGCCGCCATCGGCATAGACGTTTAGCGTAGTAGCAGGGTGGGCGTCGTTGTTTTAGTTAATAACTTTGTTGTGGTGCTGCCTACAAAAAACTGTCGCCATTTGCTATGTCCATAAGCACCAATGACTATCATACTGATGTTCTTGTCTTGTTGAAATTTAGTTAGGGCTGAAACCACATCGTTATTATAAAGCTTAGCATCTATAATATGCGTCGTTACATCTAACCCAGCCTCTTTCATTTGTTTTTTGGCTTTATAAAGCTCGTTCTCATTTTGAGTGTCACTATGCCCAACCATAACAATATGTCCCTCCATAGCGGGCGAGATTTTACTCTCACAAATGATATTTACCGCTTTTTTTGCCGTTGAACTACCATCAAAGGCAAGCATGTATGAGGTAGGGGGTATAAAAGTATCTGAACATACTAAAATTGGCACATGCATAGCACGAACAACGTTTTCTATCTGACTGCCAATATTTACCCCCTTATTACCTTCATAATGAGCAGATTCGCTTTGATGGTCTTGACCCCGTCTACCTAAAACAATAAGCCTTGTCTTATTGGAGAAATGCTCGATTGCTGGTAGCAGCTTACCTCGGCGTAAATGGGTGTGTACAGGCAGGGCATCATGGGTTAATGAGATATGCGATTTAGCATCGTAAACCAGCGCTTCCCCATGTTTATTAGCAATCCTTGATTGTTGTTCGTCTAATCTTGTTAATTCGTCAAGCAGAGTCCGGCGGCTATCCATACCAATCGACCCACTTAAATCATGTCTATTAGATTTAGGTACATCAATCACATGTAATAAAGCCACAGGTAAGTTTAAATGTGTCCCATACCAAGCTGCATAATCGCAAACCGACTGTGTCACATTAGAGCCATCAATACAGGCTAAAATAAGCGGGTCAGAAGACGATTTTATAGAGTTTGACATAGAGTATTCCTTTATTGCATTCCATGTTGCTATTTAATAAATTAGTCAATCAATGGGGCTTTAAGTCATATGAGAAGGTGTGGCGTTAAGTGACTAGTAACTATCTAGATTTAGAACTTAACTATTAAAAACTTAGCTATTTAGATGAGAACTTATTTTGTGAGAACTGATTGGTATAGTGTATCGTAATTTTTATAGTGTAACCTAATTAGGTATAGCCGCCTAGCATATTACTTATTTTCAATCGTATTAATAACTTGCAAACACCATCTTGGCAGATCAGGGTTAATGGCATACCACATCCAAGTACCGTGCCTTTCACTGGTTACTAATCCTGCATTTTTTAAATGGCTTAAATGGCGTGATACCGTAGGCTGAGGTTGGTTTAAATAAGTCGTTAAGTCACAAACACAAAGAGACTCACTGTCTCGAAGCAGCAAAACAAGATTTAGCCGAGTAGGGTCGCTTAACGCTTTAAAAAAGGCAGGGGCTTGCTGTGACATAAAAAGCCTATCAAATGTCTAAACATGTATATATTCGGATATGCGAATATAGTATAATTCTACTTAATAAATTTGGTAGCACTATGCTTAAGAATATATATGGCTAAAAAATATGGCCAATAACACCAATAAAAGTAATGAGAAAGTTTTGTTGCTACAACCCTCATTTGTAATTAAAAGTCTTAATAGCTAAAAATTGCTAAACAGCACTTTGGTCAACAATACTTTGGTAAACAGCATTAAGGGTATTAAGATTTTATCGGTTTTTAATTGCTTTTTAATAGTAGCACACCTTCGAGTTTAAGCCCATATAGGTCAGGCTTATCGTTAGGAGGTGTAGTAATAACCCAAAAGATGATTTCATTATGTTAATTGCAGCGCTAATTTTTATTATTACTTTAGTATTCGTTATTTGGCAACCGCGTGGGTTAGGCATTGGCATTAGCGCAACAGTCGGTGCTATTGTTGCTTTGCTCATGGGCGTTATTAGTTTTAATGACATCCCGGTGGTGTGGGATATTGTCTGGAATGCGACATTTGCATTTATCGCTGTGATTATTATTAGCTTACTGCTTGATGAGTCTGGGTTTTTTGAATGGATAGCCCTGCATGTTGCTATCATTGGGGGTGGAAGTAGCAAAAAGCTATTTGCTTTGATCGTATTATTGGGTGCCGTCGTTGCCGCCTTATTTGCTAACGATGGTGCAGCCCTGATTCTCACGCCTATTGTTATTGCCATGCTGATTCGTATGCGAGTGTCTGCCGCCACAACGCTTGCTTTTATCATGGCAGCTGGCTTTATCGCTGATACCGCAAGCTTACCTTTAGTGGTGTCAAATCTTGTCAATATCGTATCTGCTGACTTTTTTAATATCTCTTTTGATGACTATGCCAAAGTGATGGTACCGGTTAACTTAGTATCTGTATTAAGCTCTCTGGTTGTGCTGTACTATTTTTACCGTCGTGATATTCCACAATCGTATGATGTGAGTATGCTTCCTGCCCCAAACTCTGCCATCAAAGATAGTGCAACCTTTAAGATAGGATGGATTGTGTTGTTTGCGCTACTAGTTGGGTTTTTTGTATTAGAGCCTATGGGTATTCCTATTAGTCTTATAGCAGCAATAGGGGCGGCAGTGCTACTTGCGGTGGCTTCATTTAATAAAAAATTGCCGGTTGTTAAGGTCATTAAGGGTGCCCCTTGGCAGGTGGTTGTTTTTTCTTTAGGCATGTATTTGATTGTATATGGTCTTAAAAACGAAGGGTTAACTCAATATTTGACAGCTGCGTTAAATTATTTAGGCGACCAAGGATTATGGGCAGCAGCCCTTGGCACTGGTTTTATGTCAGCAGGTTTGTCCTCCATTATGAATAATATGCCTACCGTATTGATCCAATCATTAGCAATCGCTGATACAGCTCAACCGGCATTGATTCAACAAGCAATGGTATATGCTAACGTCATTGGCTGTGATTTGGGGCCAAAAATAACCCCCATTGGTTCCTTAGCGACCTTACTTTGGTTACATGTACTTGCCAGTAAAGATGTACAGGTCACATGGGGCTACTATTTTAAAGTTGGCGTTGTATTAACGGTCCCCGTGTTATTTGCTACGCTGTGTGCATTAGTGATATGGCTAGGTATTTTGGGTTAGTAGTGGGTCAATTTTCGTTCGTTTGAGTATGGTTATTTAAATTTTTCATATGTAAATATTATGGGGCAGGAGGCTGATTCAATCTACAAAATAGCCTAAGTAAATATTAAACTTTGATAAGATCAACTAGGCCTTATGCTCATTCAAGGTTTACATCGCACATATTTTTAATGATTTAACAAACAATTTTTGATAAGGGCTAATACTAATGTCAAAAGAAACTGAAACACATCCTTTAAAAGTCCTATATATTTGCACTCATAATCGCTGCCGTAGTGCCTTATCTGAAGCCATTACTAATCAAAATGGCCAACATCGGTTCATAGCTAAGAGTGCAGGAAGTGCGCCGGCGGGCGAGGTTCATCCACTGACGTTAAAATATTTGTCAGAATCAGGCTATTGTATAGATGGATTGACCAGCAACTCATGGGATGACAAAGATTATATGGGTGACTTTGAGCCTGATATATTAATAACGGTGTGTGACAATGCCGCAGGCGAGAGCTGTCCTTTATGGCTTGGTAAATTGCCCAATATGGTTAAATTGCATTGGGGGCTGAATGATCCTTCAAAGAATACGGATGATGAAGCACAAACCCAGAAAAACTTTGCAGAAGCTATAGCGATTATTGAGCAGCGAGTGTCAACACTTTATGAAATAGCAGATATGCCAAATGATAAGCGTCAAAAAGCCCTATTAGAATTAAAAATAGCCTAAGCAAATAAAATTATTATCCAATAAAAAATCCAATAAAAAATTCTTATTACTCCATCATCATTCAGCGAAAAACCCTATATATAATCCATAATAAAAACTTTACTCCTATGAAAAATATACCCAAAAAACCAACCTTACCTGAAACTTTGGATCCTGAGCTACCAAATATTGATGCCGGACAGTTTCGTATACCAACCATGGAGGATTTGCAAAGAGAACACACTACCCATGCACCCAAATTTTTATTACTTTATGGTTCGTTACGAGAGATATCCTATAGCCGTTTAGTGGTAGAGGAGAGCGCAAGAATACTCACCGCTATGGGCGCTGAGGTTAAGATATTCAATCCGTCTGGGCTGCCACTACCTGACGATGAGGATGATACTCACCCTAAGGTAGCACAATTGCGTGAGTTGGTTCAGTGGAGTGAGGGCATGGTCTGGTGTTCTCCGGAACGTCATGGTGCAATGACTGGCGTTATGAAAGCGCAAATTGATTGGATTCCTTTATCAATAGGGGCTGTACGTCCAACGCAAGGTAAGACTTTGGCAGTGATGCAAGTCAATGGCGGTTCGCAATCGTTTAATACGGTCAATCAATTGCGGATATTAGGACGATGGATGCGTATGCTAACGATACCGAATCAATCTTCAGTTCCCAAAGCATTTTTAGAGTTTGAGGATGTCACTGACCCTGAGGGAAATACGGTCAAAAGAATGAGGCGGTCAGGGTATTATCTGCGTATCGTCGATGTGTTAGAAGAACTGGTGCGTTTTACCCTCTTAACCCGTGATCATGCGAAATATTTAGTAGACAGATATTCTGAACGGGTAGAGAGTGCGGAAGAATTAATGAGACGGGTTAATGAGACGGAACGTTAAACCCGCTAAAAATCGAAATATCAAAATATAAATTACAAAAATAGCCTAAGCAAATATTTTTTTATACTCACAATCTTTAGCAATCATCTAGTATTAAACATCAACTACTACACATAAACCCTTTATTTATAAGCACACAGCTTAATTTAAGCGAAAATAGCCAATGATAGGTTATGATTAAAAGTTTTAAAATATTAATTAAATGCTCAGACTCAATCATTTATTCATCATAAAGATCATTATGAATCCATCCTTACGCAAAGTTTTTACCAACATTATCTTTGGTATATCACTATCAAGTTTATTAATTGGCTGTGCATCTGTATCGTATGATCAATCAAATAACCTTAACTATAATAATGACTTATCTAATCACGACACATTAAGGGGTATTGGTTATCCATCATATAAGGGGGTACGTCAAAAAGGGATGGTGCTGTTAGGAGATAATTACTCTTATAGGGTGTCGATTGGTGCCGATTATTTGCAAAAAATGACCCTGTTAGATGACAATTTTATAGATATAAAACAGCCAATTATTATATACAGATACCTTGATAAAAGCTTCCGCATGCGTTTAGCATTTCACTACACTAAGCCCAGTCATTTGTATACATCTGAAGAGCGCTCGATACTTGCTCAGCTATGTCCGTCTATACAACCTACGCAAATAGCAGGGTCTGATACAACAGACTATCCCTGCTATGCGTCGTTACAAGGGGGCATCTATACCCCTGTAGCTATTAGAGCAATATCTACTATGCATCTATCTTTGCCTAGCAATAATCCTACTAATCAGACCGCCATTGTCTCTACTGATATGAATGTTGATAAGTTGGCCGAAAATTATTTCTTAAAAGAAGGGCAACAAGTCGAGATAAGACAGCTCGGTTCTAAAAACTACAAAAATCAGCTAGAACATAGTGTAATTCCAATGGGTGTCGTGAAGGATGCGATAACACTACCACTGCAAATATTAAGGATAGGCAAAATGTTAGGAGATTTGTGAAATCCAGTTAATAAAAACTCTGCCATAACTGAACACACTATTTGGTATCAAGTTTGGGATAAGTTTACGCAAAATATTTGAAGGATGTGCCTAGAAAAAATCCATGGCCTACAGCTTAGGATAAAAGATGACGTTCTATGACTAAAATTATCAACATGTTGCCAATTATTTGACCAAAATTGTCTCGCGCGTTAATTAGGTCACACCTCCGAACACACCTCTCGTAAAGGCTTATAATATTTTATTTCAGAGGAGAGGGGTGTAGTACCTAAAAACAAAGCCCCTAAGGTCATTTCTTAGGGGCTTATTTATTGTTTTAGATTTCAATTTAGTTTGAATGTCTGAAACATTATTTGAATCGTTTAATCTTACCTCAATACTATAAAAAACTCTAAGGCTCATTTAAATAAAATAAAACTGCAAACCAATTAATTTAATATCCCATAGGCAATCAAAGCTTGAGCCACACGGTTATAGCCAGCAATATTTGCGCCAGACATATAATCAATCCAGTTATCACCGCTAAAGCCATATTCTTCGGCAGCAGCAGCGGCATCATCGTGGATGTTCTTCATAATGATCTGCAGCTGCTCATCCACATCCTCGAAGGTACGGTATTGACGCACAGAGTTTTGAGACATCTCTAAACCAGATACGGCAACGCCGCCTGCATTGGCTGCTTTACCAGGGGCATAATGCATCTTATTTTCACGCACAAAGTCAATGGCATCGGCATCCAGTGGCATATTTGCCCCTTCTACCACATACCTAATACCGTGCTCATACATATTTTTTGCATCTGCCGCAGTCACTTCATTTTGAGTAGCGCAGGGTATGGCAATATCGCCATCAAACTGCCAAGGCTTAGTACTGGCAAGCCAACTACCGTCGAATACCTGCTCATATTCAGCCAGTGGCTTGCGGGCTGCTTTTTGCCGTTTTACCCACTCAATCTTCTGTTGATCAAAGCCTGACTCATCATAAAGCGTTCCTTTTGAGTCTGATAGGGCAATGACTTTAGCCCCTAAAGCCATGGCTTTTTCAGCAGCATGAACCGCCACGTTACCAGCCCCTGATACCAATACAATCTTACCTTCCATTTTGTCATTATGTGCGTTTAGCATGTTTTGTAAGAAATATACAGCCCCGTAGCCCGTCGCTTCTGAGCGGCAAAGACTACCACCGAATCCAACCCCTTTACCTGTAAAAACGCCAGTAAATTCTTTGCTAAGATTTTTATACATAGCAAACATGTAATTCACTTCGCGGCTACTCACACCAATGTCGCCTGCTGGCACATCCATATCTTTGCCTATATGGTGAAACAATTCACGCACAAATGCATAGCAGAAGCGGCGGATTTCATTGTCTGACTTATCAGCAGGGTCAAAGTCAGAACCACCTTTAGCACCGCCCATTGGTAGGCCAGTTAACGCATTCTTAAAGATTTGCTCAAACCCTAAAAACTTTAAAATAGATTCGTTAACCGATGGATGGAAGCGAATACCTCCCTTGTAAGGGCCTAACGCGTTACTGAATTGCACTCGCCAGCCACGGTTGATTTGAATGTTACCTTCATCATCTTCCCAATTAATTCGAAAGCTAATAATACGGTCAGGCTCAGTTAGGCGCTCGAACACCTTATATTTTGCATAATTCGGATCGCGATCATAGACAACGTCAATAGTGCTAGCCACCTCTTTGACAGCCTGAATAAATTCAGGCTGATGTGGATAGCGCTCTTCAACTTTTCGAATGACGGCTTGCATACTCATAGGCACTGTCCTTATTGATTAAGTTTGAGTTAAAGTTGGATTCATCGTCATTGAATTGTCACTAATTCCAATAACTTGTAACCCATTAGATCTATTATTAACAAATTTGGAAGCTGATTGAAGATACAATTTCTTTAGCATTATACTCATTTGTATTTTATTTTTTATAATCCCAAAGTTTTTATAATCCCAAAGTAGAATGCTAATATAAACCTTGACCATCTTTGGCATTTAATCGCAAAAAGTATAAGCCCGATACGATAGTGAGAATTCCCATTACCCAAAATGTACTCTGAAAAGCAGTCATAATATCCAATTTAATTCTATCGCTAAACACAGTCAATATCGCTGCACCAAATGCAATGCCAAAGCTCATTGCCAATTGCTGGTTAACTGCCATTAGGCTGTTTCCGCTACTGGTTTGCGTTCCTTTTAAGTCGCCAATAGTGATGGTATTCATGGCACTAAATTGCATTGAATTACAAGCTCCCATTATAAGCAATAATGGAACATACCAGTACCAAACCACTTGCTCGTCAAGCTGAGCAAGTAACAAAATTAAAATACCAAGTAAGGTCGTATTTGCTACCAATACTTTACGATAAGAAAAGCGCTGAATAATTTTGCTAACAAATGGCTTTATGCCCATAGCGCCTACGGCAATAGGAGTTAGCAGCCAGCCTGCCATTGAGGGTGTGTATTTAAATCCAACCTGAAACAATAACGGTAGCAAATAGGGCACTGCACTGATACCTAATCGGGTAAATAAATTACCTGTAATACCAACTTTAAAGGTGCGTACTGAAAACAGTGATAAAGGGAATAAAGCGGATTGATGGTGGCGAGCATGAAACACATACCCTATTAATAGTGCCAGTCCAAATACTATTAACATCACACCTACTAGCATCTCGTCAGGCTTTGAGACCATCTCAACTGCTAAGGTCAACAATCCCGCGGCCAAGGCAAATAATATAAAGCCTTGCCAATCCAGACGCCCTGTTTGTTCACGCAAATCTGGTATCAGCTTAAAACCAAGCACAAGACCCAATAGCCCCATGGGTATATTGATTAAAAATATCCAGTGCCAGCTAGTATATTGAACAATGTAACCCCCCAGCAGAGGCCCTATAAGCGGTGCTATTAAAGCAGGAATAACGGCAAAGTTCATCACAGTTAATAACTGGTTGCGGGGATAGGACTTTACTAGAATCAACCTTGCTACCGGTGTCATCATGGCACCGCCAATGCCTTGTACCACTCTAGACGCAATTAAAATATTTAAATTAGTGGACATAGCACAAAGTACGGAGCCAATACAAAAAATTAATATAGCCAGCAAAAATGTCTTACGAGTGCCATATTTATCAGCTACATAGCCACTAATAGGGATAAACAGAGCTAAGGTTAAAGCGTAACTAATAACTGCCCATTGCATTTTTAGTGGCGACTCACCGAGTGCTTGAGCCATCACTGGTAGCGCAGTATTTAGTATGGTGGCGTCTAAAATCTGCATAAAGAGAGCAACAGCGAGAACATATGGCAGAAATTTGGTTTGAGAAGGTGTTAGTTTGAATTTTGGATCGGTATCATTCGTTAAAGATGTTGGCGTTATTGATGTTTCAGACATAAGGCGACCTAAATATTTAGGTATGTTCAAATATAAACGGTGTTAACTCACTATGTTATCATGAAGATTGCTTAAACTATTTTGTATTAATGTTAGCACAGATTAATTAATCCCCTCTTACGCTAAAAGTGAAGTATTAACTGTTGTAAAATACTACCATTTATCAATACTTAGACCCTGTATCCATAAGCTAGAGTTAGGATGTTTTTAGAATAAAATGAGACACTACCAAGCACCATTAAGTTAAAGGCTTGGGTTGAATAGTCATTCTACTTAATGTTAATTTAAAGAAGTAGGGGCTTATTTTGGCAAAAATAACCAATTGTAGGTTGTGAAAAGTTGTGAAGACAGGTTCTTAGATAACAATAAATTTAGAGTTAGGTTGCTTTTTTCGACTCTACAAAATCTTAATTGTCACAAATAGCCTCAATCACTTTGTCCGGTCTTTTTACCCAAATGCCGTGCTGATTACCTTTAAGATCAGCATCGAGCTTTACTCTAACAATCTTAGAAGTGGCACAAAGATCGGCGAGTTTTTGGGTTGCTTTTAAGGGAGCAAAGTCATCGCCAATGATGTTGATATATAGACCCCGGCCTTTTTTACTGTCCATTTGTTGAGTTATAAAATCAAATTTATTCGTAAGAGCGATTCTGCACCAATTGTGCATCATCGTCTTGGCTTCTCGTTCACCTAATCCAATCTTGTTACCTGGCAAAAACCCGTAAATCCTTATCAAAGCTTGAATAACAGCAACTGCCTGAAAGATTCTAATTCGTCCACGACCCTCCCAGCTTTTATAATGGGTACTACCACAAGCGATACCTATGACAGGTACATTGTGAATGGCTGAATAAATAGTACCAAGATGACCACCCAAACTATGTCCCACTAAAACGATATCGTTGTTTGGCGTATGCGCTTTGGCTTTTTCAACCAACTGATGCACAAAATGATTTACCAGTTCATCGTAGCCGTAATCAATGCCTCGTTTTATATGTGGCATATTTTCACCACAATTTGGATAATCGGCATAGATAACAGTAAACCCTTTTTCAGTCAAACCTTTAATAAGCTTTCCATATTTTTTTATGGTTACGCCAAGCGCATTTAGCATGATTAGGGTTGTTTTCGAGGCTGTTTCATCAAAAGAGTGGGCAAGGTGGTTATCAATTGACGGAGAGGCTATATTGACATTAACGGGGTAACGGCCTTTGCTGGTCATAAATTGGAAGCTACTCATATTAGATTGTCCTTAATCTTGTTCAAAAGAGTTTAAAATTTTAAGCGTTTATTTAGTTTTATAATTAATAAAGTAATATGCCAACCCACAATAGCAATCTTAAGTGTCATTATCTATAGAATAACGCAAGATAAGAATTAAGAACCTGTATTCATAAGCTAGAGTTAGGGAGTGTTTAGAATAAAATGAGACAATACGAGGTACCATTAAGTTAAAAGCTTGAAAGTTAAAAGCTTGGTTTGAATAGTCATTCTATTTAATCTTAATTTTAAAGAAGTAGAGGCTTATTTAGGCAAAAATAGCCATTTGTAGGTTGTGAAGACAGGTTCTAATAGTGTTAATAAATCCGTTCACAGTAACAGCGATCTTAACAAGCATTATGTTGATTATAGCGAACAGAAAAGTTTAATGATTAGCTTAAAAGCTGAGTATCTAAACCAATAACTAGCTTTCATGGGCATCTCATTCATGTCTTTTCCATATCAAAAAACTTACCTATTTTTAAAAAAACATAGGCTAACGATAACCCTAATATTCCACCTATTAAAATGGAAAATAATATTTGCTTAAGTGTTAAAGCTGCAGTTTGGTATAGTCCTATCAATATCATTAAGGAAATGGGAAGATTAATGACTAATCCAGTGACCAAACCGGGCGAATATTTTTCCAATACAATCGTTGATAATAAATGTGGTAAAAAAACATTCAAAAGAATCATTCCTGCAAAACCCGAAATGACTAAATAATACAACTCTTCAGTATAATAAAAATCTTTTGAATAGCTAATAAAAAATCCTAAAATTGAAAATAGTATTATAGCTATTGCAAACTGTTTGGTAGAGACAGGTTTGTGAATATACGAAGGGATTGAGTGAGTCCATTTCTCCATACCTAAAACTTCTTCAATGTTATGCAGTGTAAATGCAATCGGTAACATCAGAATTAAAATATAGAGTTCCATTTGAATACTCGTTTTACTAAATTTAGATAATAAAGTCTCATAAAGTTATTAGTCAAATCTCAAGCCAGCATAGCTACCTTAACCGCCATTATCCATAGAATAATACAAGATAAAAAATAAAGCGCAAAGCGGTGCATGACCTTGTTGTAGGTGCACTGCACTACGCTATGTAACGCTCTAAGGATAACATAAGCCCAAGCCAGCTTGAGCATCCAATCATTAGAGGAAAGTAAATCATGAGTACGATACTGTTCAGACGCAAGACATAGCACATAAAATAAAACGGGCATTTCAAACAGATTTTTTAAATTATTCGATGGAAGATTAATTGCATCGGGTAATACAGAATTAACTTTTTCAGGGGTATCAATGGATTGGGGATCCAAGTTATGTTTATTGAGGTAGTTTAAGCGTTTGACGTACATAAACCCCCACACGCCTGCAGTTACGCCAATCATACCGATTATGGGTTGTATAAAGTTTGCCATGTTGAGTCCCTGTTTAGTCACTACCTTAATCATTATTGTCCTGTTTATAGGGATTATAAGTCGCGCCTTTAGAGAAAGCATTGACATATATCAAGACGCACTCAGGGTATCAGTCAATTTGACGTTATAGATTTTTGTCGCTAGTGGTGTATTGACGCTTTATTCGGCTCAGCGTCTCAGGCGTTATACCCAGATAGGAAGCAATATGTAAGCTTGGCATTTGCTCAATGATTTTTTTCGGGGCTGTATTAATAAAGGTCTCATAGCGCTGAAAAGCGGTTTGTAATTGCAACATTCTAAGGCGGTCTTCCATTGAGCGATAATGACGAATAGTTAATTCCAGTTTTAATCTATATTGCCATTCGCCTAATTGATCGAGGGCTTTTAGCGGTATCTGATAGCCACTACATTTGGTGACGGCTTCGGCAGTTTCTGAAGCTATTATCAAGGGTTGTGTGATTCCAGCAAGTTGCCAGTATTGAGAAACGACATAGATAGGCAAGACTAACGAATCGTCACATAAAAACCGCAGATTAACCTCGAGGGTATTTGATAGGCTATCAGATTGATCATACACTCGAACTAGACCAGACTTGAGTAGGAACATACTTTTTACCGTTTGGCCTTTGCTATAAATACGTTGGTTCTTTTCAAACTTAGTTAGCGGGATTTTTGGAAATTGATTGATTGATTCAATGAGTTTAATGCTATCTTGCTCATCTATATCAGGTAAATAAAGCGATAACAGCGCTTTTAAATAGTTATCCATTAATATCAATACCTTATGTGGAAGCTTGTCAATAAAATTTAGTATAGGTACTCGGCACTGTAGTTATCTATTTTCGAAATCAGTTAATAAAGAAGCCATTAAAATAAACTAATTAGGACTTACTACCTATTAAGAACCATTGGTTAAACAAACTGTACTGCTTTTGATGTATTGATAGACTATCATCCTATAATAATATTGCTAACATATCGTTAATAAAAATTAGGAAAAAATATGAATAATACTTCTTCAAATGAGTCAAACAAACAATCAGCCAATCAGACTACTACTAACAATGCTAACTATACGCCACCAAAAGTATGGCAACCTGTCGAAGGTAATGGCGGTAAGTTTGCCAATACTAATAAACCAACGGCGGGTGCAAGACAGCATCAAACCCTGCCGAAAGGGGAGCATCCGCTACAGTTATACTCATTAAACACACCTAATGGCGTTAAAATTAATATTTTATTAGAAGAGCTAGCTGAACTGGGCATTAAAGGAGCTAAATATGATGCCTTTTTGATTAATATTATGGAAGGCGATCAGTTTGGTTCAGACTTTGTCGAGATTAACCCAAACTCTAAAATTCCCGCTTTAGTAGATTATACAAACAAAGATACTCCGGTGAATATCTTTGAGTCTGGTGCAATAATGATGTATTTGGCTGAGAAATTTGAAACGTTTATTCCTTTAGCGACCGATAATCCTATTGAACGAGCAACTTGCCTAAGCTGGATTATGTGGCAAATGGGAAGCGCACCTTATGTGGGTGGCGGATTTGGACACTTTTATAACTATGCACCTTATCCGATGCAGTATCCGATTGATAGATTTACTATGGAAACTAAGCGCCAATTAGATGTTCTGGATAAACATCTTGCGAATAACGAATATATGTTGGGTAATGGGGAGGGGTTCTATTCGATTGCCGATATGATTATCTGGCCTTGGTATGGACGTTTGGCGCTTGATGAGCTGTATGATAATGCTGGAACGTTCTTAGAGGTTCAAAGTTATACCCATTTACAGCGATGGGCAAAGCTAATAGCCAGCCGTCCAGCGGTGAAAAGGGCAGTTGAATTGGAGCTACGCCCAATAAATAAGTAAATAAATCATACCTATAAATAATTAGCGAACTGCAAAAGTGTTAAATTTTAATCTCATATGGTATCTCGTAGTCATTATAATTGGTATAGTCGCTACCACAGCTCGTCGCGGTAGTGATACGACTAAGGCGTTAACTTTAATCCTGTTAACGTCAGTAGTGGGATACATGATTAGGGCTTATCCATTCTTTAAATATAGTGCATACCTTTTGACAGCTCTAATTTTGTTCTTTGCTGTTGCTATAATGACTAACTATTTTTTGTCCTTGCTAAATAAGTAACGCTTAAATAAGACCTAAAGTCATAATCCTCATTTTTTAGATTGCATAACTTTAAAATTCTTTATTTAAAGTTTAAAAAGATAATTTACTACATTTTTACTATTTTCTTAAATGGGTAGTAGACTAACTAGCTCATCAAACGCTTGGTTGAAAAAGACCAATCCTTAATGTATCAGGTAATGTAGTTAATAATAGATAACTGACTATTGGTCGTTCATGAAACTGTCACATTTATCGCTAATAATAGGGAATACTATTCTAAATGGTTGAAAATAAAACACCTATTTAAAATAGTTGTGTTATACTATGCGCCTTGCTGATTGATAACATCGCCCGCAATTGTCGTCTGGAGAAGACACCATTTAAAATTGTTGCCGATGATTTTGCTATTAGCTATATCTTTAACACTTTGTATTAATTAATAATTTAAAAGATTAAACAGTGTTTTATAGCTAATAATTTCACGGTAACAACCACCAAAATACGTTTTTAGTTTGTACATCGGATGTACATTTTAAATAACGCTTATCTGTGTTGTGCCTTAAACTTCTAACTGTTCACTATTTGCCTTCAGCATTGGCAATATATTATAGTGTCAGTGATTAAATGGACACACATTTATGTCAAATTTAGACAATCCCTTAGACAACGCTCTTAACAACTCTTTAGATACTGCCAATACCAATGAGCCTACTGGCGTTATCAAAACTGATGACGATTTAAGCTTTGTTGACTTAGAATTAGCCCCTGAGCTAATCGATGCGTTAACGGCTAGCGGTTATGAAATGCCAACACCTATTCAAGCCCAAGCTATCCCGCCAGCGATGGCTGGTCGTGACTTGTTGCTATCTGCACAGACGGGTAGTGGTAAAACAGCTGCATTTGTATTGCCTATGCTTGATAAAATTATCCGTGATAAAGCGACCAATCAGGTTGTACATACTGTTATCTTAACGCCAACGCGTGAGCTAGCTAACCAAGTCAGTGATAGTGTACGTCAATACAGCTCAAAAACACGTAATATCTTCAGTGTACCCTTAGTGGGCGGCGCACCTTATGGTGGTCAAATCCGTGCGTTAAATAAAGGTGTTCAGGTTATTATTGCGACACCAGGTCGTTTTATTGATCACATGAACTCTGGTCGAATTGATTTATCACAATTAGATATTCTAATTCTTGATGAAGCTGATCGCATGCTTGATATGGGCTTTGCGGATGATATCGAAAAAGTAATGAAAGCGGCGCCTAAAACTCGCCAAACTATTATGTCATCTGCAACTTGGGATGGTCCAGTAGGTAAAATTGCTGCCAGCTTTACTAACAACCCTGAACGTATTGCGATTAAAGTTGAAACAGCTCACATTGATGAGTCTGTATATTATGCAGATGATTTCAATCATAAAAATCGTATTTTAGATAAGCTACTTACTGAAAAAGACGTCAATCAAGCCATTGTTTTCGCAGCGACCAAGCGTAGCTGTGAAACCTTAGCTAAAAGCCTAAAAGAACAAGGCTATAAAGCCAGCTTTTTACACGGTGATTTACCACAAGCCAAGCGCACCCGTATTATTAATGACGTAAAAGCGGGTAAGATTACTATTTTAGTCGCTACTGATGTAGCCGCTCGTGGTATCGATGTTAGTGGTATTACCCACGTATTTAACTACGACTTACCACGTCAAACTGAAGACTACGTCCATCGTATCGGTCGTAGTGGTCGTGCGGGCCGTACTGGTGTTGCTATCAACATTTGTAGCATTGATGACCGTCCACAACTCGAAGCCATTAATCGTTATCTTAAACGTACTATGCCAGTTGAAGAGATTGAAGGCATGGAACCTAAAAAGAATACTAAAGATATGAAGGTTGGTACTGCTTCTAAGAATGGTCGTGGTGGTAATCGCCGTGGTGGACCAGGGTCAGGTAACCGTCGTGGTGGTAATGGCGGCGGTGGGTATCGCGGCAAGACGTCAAATAGCGAAGGCGGTCGTAGTGGTAATTCAGACAGCAAGCCAGCTGGTGCAGGAGCAGGTCGTCGCTTTGGCGGTAACAAACCTGCTGGTGCGGGCGGCGGTGCAGGTAAGCCTTCAGGTCAACGTCGTGGTGGCCCATCACGTTCAGGCTCAAGCGAAGGTCGTCCAGCACGTCGCAGTAGCAACGGCTAGTTATAGGCAGTTATAAACCGTCATAAATATTAGATGAAAGTACTAGAAACAAAAAAAGACCAGATTTATTAATCTGGTTTTTTTTGCTGAATTAATTAAAGTGAAGTAAACAACGCTTTTACATTATAGTCAAAGAAGTCTAAAATGGTTACAAGGCAACCGAGTGCAAGTACTACTGGAGTAGGCTTAACGAGGTTAACGCCGTAACCGTTTAGTAGTTCGCTGACTATACTTAAATTACTGAGCCTTAGGATAGTATCTGCAAACAACATGACTCTAATACCAAATCAAAAAAACTAGGAACGAATACCTCACAAAATATCGTAAGCTCAGTGGGTTAAATACTGCTAAATTATTTTTATGAAAGAGTAGGGGGATTAGGATGACTCTCAACATTAAAGTGCAAGGTGCTATTTAATATTAAGGTGCTATTTAACATTGAGGATAGCCTACGGCAACTTCAACCACATCGATACGTGACCCTTTTTCTCGTCCTTGTTCAGGATTAAAAGCGTGAACAGCTAGTCCACCCATCGCCGTTTCTTTATATTTGTCCATCATATCAGCACCCGTTGCCTTCATTGTAGCAATGGCCTTATCTAGTGATACATGATGCTCACCATCTCCGCGGCTTGCCAGCCTTGCGGCATTAATTGCTTTTACTGCACCCATTGCATTACGCTCAATACAAGGAATTTGAACCAACCCGCCAATTGGGTCACAGGTTAAACCCAGATTATGCTCAATACCAATTTCTGCGGCATTGGTACATTGGGATGGAGATAAACCCATCACATGTGCCAGACCAGCAGCGGCCATGGCACAGGCTGAACCTACCTCACCTTGGCAACCTACCTCGGCACCTGATATCGATGCATTTTGTTTGATGATTGTGCCAATAGCTGCTGCGGTTAATAAAAATTCCCTTACCCCTTGTGGGCTATAACTTTGTAAAAAGTCACGGTAATAATGTAGTACGGCAGGAATAATACCAGCTGCGCCATTCGTAGGCGCGGTAACAACACGTCCGCCATTGGCATTTTCTTCATTGACCGCTAATGCAAATAAATCCACCCAGTCCATCGCCATCAGTTTATCTGTGTGATGTAGCGGGTTTTCAAGCTCACGCATTAGTTGCTCATACAGCGTTTTTGCCCGACGTTTTACTTTTAAACCACCTGGTAGAACTCCTTGTCCTTGACAGCCATTTTTAACACATTGTTGCATCACTTCCCAGACATCATCTAAATAGCTATTGATGGTATTTTCATCACGAATGGACAGCTCATTGGCCATCATAATTTGACTAATTGTCAGATTATTTTTTGCACATAGAGAGAGCAACTCATTTGCATTGGCAAAGGGGTAGGGTACGGTTGAATCACTGGTAATGGCGACACTATCCGCTTGATGTGCGTTCGTTTCTTCTTCATAGCATTCAACTAGGGGCGTCTCAAACTCCTCTTCTGTCGCTACAAAGCCGCCACCAATTGAATAGTAGATTTTACTTAAGCTTTTACCGCCACTGTCGTAACCACTAAAGCTTAGACCATTTGGATGATGTGGTAAGCTGGTTTGAGGATGCCATACGATATCAGTGTCGTAGTCAAAAACAATTATATTCTTATGATCCAAATTAAGCTGATTGCTATTTAACACTGGTGCAAGATAGTCTGGCACTTTATTGCTGTCAATGGTGTTGGCTTTAAAACCTAATAGACCTAATATACAAGCGGTATCTGTCGCATGACCTTTGCCTGTAGAAGCTAAGGATCCAAATAAATCTACTTGTATTCGTCTAATATTATGCAGCCCTAATTGCTGATCTAACTCCTCAAGAAACAAGCCAGCAGCGATCATCGGACCCATAGTGTGTGAGCTGGATGGACCAATACCAATTTTGAACATATCAAATAAACTAATCATTTAAAATTATTCCAGATTTATAGATTGAAACTTTACTTCGAAATGCATACTTATAGATAAATATTTTGATCATTATAACTAATTATTATGTGTAAAAATTATATTTTGTATAGACAATTGATATTTGAAATTATAGTCCAAATTAAAAACTTAAATGGTTGAAAAAATATATCTTGTCATTAAACCTTCGTTAAATAATATTAATATCAGTGGTAAATTTGTTATTAATTTAGCGTTCATTTGAAATTCCTATATTTGTCTAGGTTTAGGATAATCGCTGAAACTCATGCTATTACTCGGAACAGTACTTACTCCTAAACTCTTAAATTCACAAATTTATGTTAATGTTGTTACTGATATTTTCAAAAGTTAAATTTACAGGTCGTAATGTTTTCAAATACTATAAAAATACCGGTTCGAGTCGGATTTAACGTTAAGATAAATTTAATAACGTTGATTTTTTGATAAATTTAAATTAATGAATAATGAGTTATAAATAATTACTAATGCTAATAAGGATAAATAATATGAAAGACTTTAAATTAGTTATCAATGGAAACTTAGTCGAAACATCAGACCATTTTGATGTTATTAACCCAGCAGATAAATCTGTGGTGGCTAGAGCCCCTAAAGCGACTGAGCAACAACTTAATGATGCCGTTGCTGCTGCTAAAGAGGCATTTGTCAGTTGGTCTAAACTTGCGCATACTGAGCGTCGTGATTTGATATTAAAGCTTGCTGATGCTGTCGAAGAGCATGCTGATGAGCTAAAAGAGCTACTGACTAAAGAGCAGGGTAAGCCTCTACAAGGCTTTGCTAATCTGGGCGCAGGTTTTGAATTCGAAGGTACTTTAAATTGGATGCGCACCACTGCGGATTTTGAAATTTTGCCAGAAATTATTGAAGATAACGACACAATGCGGATTGAAATTCATCATAAGCCGCTGGGGGTTGTTGGGTCTATTACCCCATGGAACTATCCTCTATTAATCAGTATTTGGCATATTATTCCTGCAATGCTAGCGGGCAATACGGTTGTTATGAAGCCCTCTGAAATGACGCCTTTAACTATGCTGCGCTTTGGAGAGATAGCTCAAGATATTCTGCCTGCGGGTGTTCTAAACATTGTGGCAGGAGATGGAAAGTTGGGAGCGTTAATATCCTCGCATGATGACATTCGTAAAATTGTATTTACAGGGTCAACACCTACCGGTAAAGCAATTATGAAAAGTGCTTCTGGCAACTTAAAACGTTTAACTCTTGAACTAGGAGGTAACGATGCAGGGATTGTATTAGAGGATGTTGATGTTGCTGAGATTGCTGAGAAGATTTTTGCCACCGCCTTTATTAATAATGGTCAGACCTGTGCTGCTCTTAAACGACTTTACGTTCATGAAGCTATCTATGATGAGATGTGTAATGCGCTAACAAAAATAGCTACCAGTATGAAGGTGGGTAATGGCATGGATCAAGATACAGATCTTGGCCCATTGCAAAACGAACAACAATTAAACATTGTGAAAGATCTTGCAAAAGATGCTAAAGAACGTGGTGCTAACTTCCTATGTGGCGGTCAGGCGATTGATGAAAAGGGATATTTCTATCCTCCTACATTAGTCAGTAACATTGAAGATGGTGCCAAGCTTGTAGATATCGAACAGTTTGGTCCTATCCTGCCAATTGTTAAATTTAATGATATTGAAGACGCTATCGCCAGTGCAAATCGCCTTTCTGTCGGCCTTGGTGGCTCAGTATGGTCAAAAGATCTAATAAAGGCAAACGAAATAGCTGCTCGCATGGAGTGTGGTACCGTGTGGATTAATAATCATGCGGCAGTACTACCTATTGCGCCATTTGGTGGTGTGAAAGACTCGGGCTTTGGGGTTGAATTTGGCAAGGAGGGACTGGCTGAATACACATCAATTCATACCATTCACACTTATAAATAGTGTTAATAAATTGCAGAAATGCTCAAATTAATAAAGTTGTGGATTAAGCAATGGGTTATTTAAATAATTTAATACTTTCCTTCTTATTAACCCACCTTTAACCGCTATTTTTAAAAAAAGGGTTGGTAGTTGATTCTACCAACCCTTTTTAGTATGTTGAATGTAGTCAAAGCACTTAAAATAAATACAGGGAAACTGATTGAAATTACTCCCATTGGAGGATAAATGAGGTTAACTCCGTAGCAACTTATAAGTTCGCTGACTATTTGTAAATAGCTATTTATATTACTAGCATTGTATTACCAGCAAGATTAATGTTTGCTTAGAAAATCAGCTTATACCTGATTTAAAAAATTGCTTAGTAAGCGTTTTGCCCCTTCAGTCGCAAATGATTCAGGATGAAATTGCACACCTTGTATAGGATATTGCTTATGGCGTAACCCCATAATTTCATCCCCAGCTTTTGCCCGTGCGTCTAAACTCAAATCTTGGTTATCTTTATTATCCACTACTGCGGTCACCTCTAAGCACTGCGGTAAGGTCTCAGCTTTTACCATCAGGGAATGATAACGCATAATTTCAATATCTTGGGGTAATCCCTGATATACACCAAGCTCGTTATGAAAAATAGGCGAGGTTTTACCGTGCATAGGTATACTTGCTAAAACGACATCTCCTCCAAAAACATGGGCTATGCCTTGCATACCTAAGCAAACCCCGAGCAGGGGTATAGTCGAGCCAAGCTCACGAATAACCTCGCCACAGATACCGAAATAAACAGGATCATCAGGCGAACCAGGACCGGGAGATATGATAATACGATCGTAATTTTGCTCTTTAATATCTTTTAAGCTAACTTCATTATTACGTCTAACAGTAACACTGTTTTTAACCTCATCTTTATCCAGTTCAGTCTGCAATATCTCGCCAACATATTGGTATAAATTAAAGGTAAATGAGTCGTAGTTGTCTATTATTAATACATTCATTGTTTGCATTCCCAAATTATTTACATAAAGCTATCGAGCACTACCTTCATAGCAGACAATTTACGTTGGATCTCTAAGTACTCATCTTCTGGATTGGAATCATAGACATTACCACCACAGGTTTGAGCATAAGCAGACTCGCCATTAATAAACAAGCTGCGAATCGGGATAGCAAAAATGCAGTCGCCATTAAAATTAAATGAGCCTAATGCTCCGCCATAAGCACCTCTGCCATCTGGTTCTAGCTCATTAATAACCTTAATGGCTTCAATTTTTGGAGCGCCAGATAAAGTGCCTGCGGGAAAGTTACTTGCCAAAGCGCTAAACATATCTTCATCTGGATGCAAAATACCGACTATTTCTGATGAAATATGCTGTACATGCGAGAAGCGTTTTATGTCCATGAGGCTGCGAACTTTCACTGTGCCAAACCTAGCCACACGTCCGATGTCATTGCGATGCAAATCAACAAGCATGTTATGCTCAGCAATCTCTTTTTCATCATTTAATAGGGTTCGTGCTAATTGACGGTCTTCCACTTCATCTTTACCACGCTTTGCTGTACCCGCTAAAGGGTACGTCTCCATTTCCCCTTGACGTAATCTAAATAACAGCTCTGGAGAAGCACCAATAATACGCTGGCACCCAAACTTTAAATAATACATGTGCGGTGATGGGTTTACTTGGCGTAGTTTCTGATAAATTGGGATATGATCTCCAACTATTTTATAATTGGATTTAAAACCAACCTCACATTGGAAGATACGTCCTGAAATAATATCTTCTTTAACCTGCATAACCGCTTTGGCATGCGCCTCACGGCTCATACCATCGCCAATAAACTCAACTGAGGGGGCAGTGTAAGTGGGCGTTTCCGCTTTTAGAAATTCTTTTACTATGTCAATGCGATTGTTTTGCTGCTCGGTGGGGTAGTAGAAATAGAAAATTTCACCCGTCATTTTATCTAGCGTTAGTCCATCTAAATAAACGCCAAATTTAAAGACTTCAAAATGTTCACTTGCTTTAGCATTCAGACTCGGCTCGAAAAAGTTGACACTATCATAGCCCAAATACCCGACTAAACCGCCGGTTTGATCACGTGCAATGACGTGCTGAGGGGTAATTTCACGCAGCAATTGATAAGGATTATCTGTCTTATAATCTGTAATAACCCCTGTGGTGTTATTGGCAATTCTGAGAGTATGGCGGTCAGGCGCTGCAATGGTCATGGCTGGCGCAAAACCAATGGCATGATGACGTGACATATGGCTTTCTGCACCTAAAGATTCCAGTAAATAACAAGTCTCGAATTCGGCCTCTATACGTTTAAAAAGTTCAAAAAAATTAATATCTTCGGTTAATTTGATACGTACTGGCTTACTGGGGATTTGTATAGGAGAGGGCGTTTCTTTATGAGAGTGTGTGGTCATAAATAATCCGTGGCTAAAGTAAAGCAGTTGTTGAATGAGTTGAAGAGCGAGTCGTTGAATTCTTGGTTGAATCTGTAGTTAAAAACCAAATAGAATTTTCTAATTTTCTAATTCTCTATTGTGAACTATTACCCGTCTCACGTAATGTCTTAAGCAATTCACTAACGTCATTGTGTTGAATGGTTTTAGCGCCGCGCGAAACCGTTGCAATACCCACTCCTAGACGTTGTGATATCTCGCGTTGAGTAACCCCTTGATCTAGCAAGTCAAAAATTCTAATGCGATTAGCGATATCTTGCTGTTCCTTATCGGTCAACAATGCTGTGAATAATGCTTTGATCTGATTCGGTTGATCTGTCTTAGCTAAATGTTTTAATAATGTCTCGTAGGATGAATCGTTCATAAAGTGACCTTAAAAATTAACTTTGAAAATTAACTTTGGAAAATTAAAATATTAATTTATAAAGTAGAGATATACAATGATAATTGTACTTATATACTAGTACATAAGTACATAGATGTACACCATTAAACTGAAAAAAGTAACGGTAAACCAGAAAAGGCAATCAATGTTGATTGCCTTTTCTGGTTTACCGTATGAATAAATATAACGTTTATAGCAGGCCATCTCCGCATTTATAACAAATGATATTTTATAGGTTCTAAATAGCTGTATAGTTGCCAAAATGTCGCTGTTATCTTAAAGATACTTCATATTTAATGACAATCTATTCCTTTTTTAATCAAATATGCCCAAACGGTGTTAGAGCATCTTGTTTGTTTAAAAAGACGTCTTTATCTATCTCAGGATCTTCTTCAATATTTTTGATAGGTTTAGGTAAACCACTTGTATCTATACTCTCATCTTTAAGTACATATGCCCACGCTTGTTTGCGACCTTGAGTGTCGTACTCCCAATATACGCCTTGAACCTCTGGTTCGAACCCCGGTAAAGTGTTCACACCCTCTTGCAGTGCAAGGAAATAGTCCAGTACTGCGCCGCCCCAGACTTCTCCCGGCACAATACAATAAACACCCGGTGGATAAGGTAGTGCGCCTTCCATAGCAATACGACCCTTAATATGACTTAATGGCACCAGTTCAATATCGTTGCGTATGAAAGCATTGTGAGCATCAAAGGCACGCATTGAAAATTTAGGGAAGTGCTTTTGTTCAAACATTTGCTGTTGTAATTTATTCAACTGATGCTTGGCATAAAAGTCATGTAAGCGCTGGCACAGCTCATTAATACTTAAGCCACGATATTGAGGATAGGCTCTTGCTAGCGAAGGTAAAACCTCGGTAACAGGACTATTAGCTTTAATATGGGTTTCAAAGCGTACGATACGTGCGACCAAATGTTGAAATTTGGCTAAGGTTTCAGCAGGAGTTAGTAGAAACAAGATAGAGTTTAAGTCAGCCTTTTCAGGGACCACTGAACTTTCACGTAAGTAGTGCGCTAACAGGGGCGCAGGGACGCCTGTTTCTTCGTACTTACCAGTTTGTATGTCAATACCAGGGGTCGTCAATAGTAATTTGCAGGGGTCAATAAAATACTGATTATCGGCATATTGTTCGAAATCATGCCAACGTTCACCAGCTTTAAACTCAAAGAAGCGAATATCTGTTGCAATCGTTTCGGTATCGTAGTCTTGCCAAAGCTTGCCATCGATAGTTGGTGGCACAAATGGCTTAATGAGGGTACACGTATCTAGCAACATTTTACGAGCCTCAATACCCCCAACCACACACTCATGCCACATGCGTTGACCGGCTTTGCCTTCGTGCATTTTTGCATTAACATCTAAAGAGGCAAATAATGGATAAAACGGACTGGTTGAAACGTGCATCATAAACGAATTGTTGAATCGTTTATGATTGACATAGCGGCTCTGACCACTGATATGATTGTCTTTTTTATGAATTTGGGAGGCTTGTGAGAAGCCAGCTTGTTGCTTATGAACGGACTGAGTGACAATGATACCGGGATCTTCTGGGGTTAACTCAAGTAATAATGGGGAGCAATCTCGCATCATAGGAATAAACTGCTCATACCCCACCCACGCACTGTCAAAAACAATGTAGTCACAAAGATGACCTATTTTATCAACGACTTGACGGGCGTTATAAATCGTACCATCATACGTACCTAACTGAATAACCGCCACTCGAAAAGGCCGTTTGGCATCGGCTTTTTCTGGTGCTACTTCTTTCACTCTCGCTCGAATTTCTTTTTCATCAAAGCAATGTGCTGCTATTCCCCCTATCAAACCATAAGCATTACGATCCGTTTCAAGATAAATAGCCGTACCACCACTCATCGATAGAGCACTTTGATAAACAGACTTGTGATTATTGCGATCAAATAATACCAAATCACCATGGGCAACCAAAGCACCGATGGCTACTTTATTTGAAGAGGAAGTTCCATTTAGTACAAAATAAGTTTTATCCGCATTAAACACCTTCGCTGCATGTGCCTGAGCTTGATAAGCTGGGCCTTCATGTATTAGCAAATCACCCAAACCAACATCAGCATTACAAGAGTCTGCACGGAATAATGTCTCACCGAAATATTTAAAAAAACGCTTACCAGACGGATGACGCCTAAAAAACTGTCCGCCTTGATGTCCTGGGCAGTCAAAGGCCGCATTGCCATAATCGGTATATTCACGCAGTGCTTGGAAGAATGGTGGGTCTAAGGTGTCTATATAATGCGCGGCGGCAGCGTTAATCAGTTGTCCGTTATAGTATTTTTGGTCATCAGCCAATTCTAAAACACCATACACATGGGGCAGCCATTCGTCAGGTATACTATCGCCATACTTTATTACCACAAAAATAGGGATAGTAAAACCGGTATAGATGATTTCAGCATGAGTGGCAGGTAAATCTTCCATCGTCACAACAATGGCAGCCATATCGGTAAAGTCGGTAGTGGCAATATCAACAAGAGGGTATAGTGAGTAATCGCAATTTAGAGCGTACTCTATGCCAACGCTAATGGCTACTTTCATTATATTATCCTTATTATTGATGGTTTATTATTTATTATTTATGGTTTTTAAGGTTAATGAATTTTAAAGACAACTATATTCATAGACTGGACAATATGAGGTAAATACTTTTGACCATTTTACGCTAAATACTTCTGGTAGTCATCGATTTGTGTGGCGTATTTAAATAAGCCAACTATTAGTATTGATTTGATAACATTTTGCAGTACTGACCGTTTTATGAGTCTCAAGATGAGGTCGTTCATACTTAAATAGCCAATAAAAAGAGGCTATAGAAAACGTATTGATTGGTTGCACCCTAGCAAATGGTTATTTATACTCGCTAAATTTTGATAACGTTTGGAGCCATCTGATGCTTAAAAGCTCAACTTTAGCCATAGAAAGCTTACCCCTAGCGTTTGGTATCATAATGGCAATTATCGGACTTATCTTTTATACCCAAGGTCTGCCTAGTAAGTTTTGGCGACGATTTTATGCCGTGCTACCTGGTATCGTATTGTGCTGTTTCATCCCTGCCATTTTGAACAGTCTTGGCGTATTTGCCGCAGGCATTGGTTCGCAGATTTATGGCTTTACCGCTACTTATTTATTACCCGCCAGCTTACTGCTGATGACACTATCGATGGATGTGCCAAAAATTTTAGGATTAGGTTGGAAAGCAATAGCCATGTTTTTCGCTGCCAGTGTCGCCATTATCATTAGTGGGCCTATTAGTCTCGGCATTGCTAAATGGTTATCACCAGAGATGTTTATGGATGATACCTTATGGCGAGGATTTTCAGCGGTCGCCGGCAGTTGGATTGGCGGTGCTGCTAACCAAGCGGCTATGAAAGAGTTATTTGGCGTCAGTGATGACTTATTTGGCATGATGATATTGGTGGATACCACCAATGCCTCATTGTGGCTACTGGCAATTCTAATTATGGCCAAACATAGTGCTAAAATTGATCGCTTTTTAAAAGCGGATACCGATAGCATAGATAAAGTAGTGGCTGCTGTTGAAAGTTACGAGAAAGAAAACGCACGACCTGCCAGCCTCAATGACTTAATGGTAATGTTTGGACTGTGCTTTGCGATGGTCGGTCTCGCTCACTTTATTGGAGGGCAAATCGCCAATTATTTCTCCCCTTACGCATGGGCGGTTCAATATAGCTTTGCCAGTTCATTTTTTTGGATGGTGGTTATCATTACCTTAATAGGGGTGGGCTTTTCATTTACCAAGATTCGACGCTTGGATCATATAGGTGCCTCAAAGATTGGCACGGTCTTTATTTTTGTACTCATTGCCGCTATTGGCATGCAGATTAATCTGAATGGATTAGTATCGCAGTGGCGATTATTGTTAATTGGCTTATTATGGATGAGTATTCATGTCGCAATTATATTTATGGTTGCCAGACTCATTCGAGCGCCATTTTTCTTCTTAGCGGTCGGTTCCAACGCCAATACGGGCGGAGCTTCCTCAGCACCTATTGTAGCAACAGCCTTTCACCCGTCTTTAGCCCCAGTTGGTGTATTTCTAGGTATTTTAGGCTACGCAGTGGGTACAGTTGGGGGGTATGTTAGTACTCAGTTAATGCGACTGGTGGTTGGTTAGATGACATCTCAGCTGAGACCGCTTTATGACAGTACAAGGCAGGGTATGAAATCATGTTTGAAAAAATAAAAGACTGGCACGAACAGCGCATCATAGATAACAGTCCCTATAAACAGGCGGACTGGCAACAAATAGCAAAGCAGCTCCCTATACTAGATAGACTCAGCGAAAATGAGCTAGAGCGCTTATTTGAACTGGCGACTTTGTTTTTACACCATAAGTCTATCCAAGGAGCACAAGACTTTGAAGTTACAGACACCATGCGTCAATCGATCGCATTGCAAGCCTGCTTGCCAATTCTAAATTTAGGTCTTGAATGGTACAAAGGATGGTCATCCGTCATCATCTATCCCCGCTCCTATACCAGTAAGAACACTACTACAGATGAGTTTGGTATTGTGCACGAAGGTCATCAACATCGTAGTGGTGAGGCATGGCTACGGGGCCCCGTTATTCTGTCATGGAGGGATGTCAAGCAAGCGGGGGAACTCGATGGAAATAACGTAGTAATTCATGAATTCGTGCATAAGCTTGACATGCTAAACGGTCGTGCCAACGGTTTTCCACCTATGCAATCAGGAATGAACCCTACCGAATGGACTCAAATAATGCAAAACGGATTTGAAGATTTTAAACGGCATCCTAAAGCAGGTATTAATAGTTATGGGGCAACTAATCCTGCTGAATTTTTTGCGGTGTTGAGTGAGGTTTTCTTTGAGCGACCTACATTATTACAAGACGCTTATCCTGAAATTTTTGAACTTATGGTCGAGTTTTTTGGACAGAATCCGTTATAAATGAGTCACTATTTTATGAACCCGAATTCAGGATAAGGGTTAGGGCAAGGGTTGTTGTAGCCAATCCTGCTTTCAGCTATATCTCCTCGTCAGGCGGGGCAGTGACTAAAGTTTGGAGCGTCTCTTGCCAGCGTAGCCACTCCAAAACTAAGTCACCGCACCCGCCTGAACGAGCAGTATACCGCTTCTATCAGGGCTAAAACGCTCTCACGGTTATAGCGAAGGCTAGGCAATAGGTTATTAAGGTTACTTATATATATAGGTAACTTATTTAGGTTATTGACAGTTAGGTTACTTAGTTAGATTATTGACAAATAATTAAACCGTTAAGGCACCGCCATCACCGCACAATTACACAAGTCCTCGCTTTCAAACTGAGTCATCTCGCCAGCAGACAGATTAGGTACAGGAAAAACCCGAACTGTTAAAGGTTTATTAAGTCTAAACGCCATCGTACCTGTATCTCTCATTAATGCCGATAGTTTCTCGTTTGGCGTATCACCAGCAATAGGTACGGTATCGAGTCCTATACCACATACTGCGCTATAGGTTAATAATGCCCTAATATCAAAGTCATTATTAATTGTGCCTTGCGCCAATCCCGTATCTTCAGTTACCGCTAACATCAAACCTGAAAATCCAACCGCATTAATACCTTTGATAGACTTAAATACCCGAGTCAGCAGGCTAGAGGCTTCAACCGTACCCGATGCCCCAAAGAATGGTACACCAAGTAGCTTATACACCTCAACCATTGAAGCGCAGTCTTTAGAAGGTGCTGCTGAAGTATCAATACCAACGTATGTCCAGTCCGTAGCTTCTGAAACTGTAGCCTCTGAATCCGTAGTTTCTGAATATGAGCACTTAGTTTGCGCTATCTCGTTTATGATATCGATATGATATTGCAGAACATAACTCATAGCATCAAAGACAAGTTGGCGTTGCTGTTGATAACTTATACTCTCTGTTAGATTGTCCTTACGAACTTGCTTATTATGATGCTCATTTACTGCCTTTAAGGTGGCAACTAATAAGTCTGGTGTCTCAAGACCAATCACAAACCCTTTATCCGTCTGTCCGCTATGATAACTTGCTGGAAAGTAGGGGATATACTCGTCGCAATTAAAATTCACCGTAAAGTTAAAGTTTCCCTCGCCACGTGGGGTAATCTTTGCGATGTGTTGCACCGTCTCGATGCAATGTTCGATCAGCTCGTTATCAAGTACACCCAAGTCATCGACTGGTACATTGACGCACGCATTGCATAAATCGCCATATTGAGCGATAAGCTGGGGCAGTAGTTTGATTTCTTGCACGGTTTTGGCTTCACCGATGGCAAAGCGAATGCGTAAATTAAGTGTACTAGTATCTTGATTTAGTTGATTCAATAATTGAGTAATTTTCTCTAAACCAATGATAGCTGATTCAATAGTGCTGGTATCTAAATACTCGCCAAAGGGGTTAGTTACAATACGAATGGATTGCACCTCATATCCTTGCAAGTGATACGCATCGGCTAAGATATTGCATTGTCTGATAGCATCAGCAAGCACATGTTCCCATGCGTCCATATCTTTCGTAAGATTGATGAAAGTGGTTACGGTTCGGACTTTGCAAAGGGTTTTATCTTTGAGAATGTCATTAATAATGTTTGATATTGAATATTGAGTTATATAATGTTGTTTGTTTGTCATAATCTGCTCACATTTTTACGAAGTTTTATTCAACAAAAAATCAACTCCAGCTTCCGCATGAATTTGTGTCGTATCAAAAACAGGAATTGGACTATCCTCAGGCTTAATTAATAGTCCAATTTCAGTACAGCCTAAAATCACACCTTGTGCACCTTGCTTAGCCAAGTCATATATTACCTCAATATAGTACTCGCGAGATTCAGCTAAGAATTGACCTTGGCACAGCTCGTTATAAATAATGTCATGAATGTTGTCTTGTGCCTTTGATTCAGGCACGAGCACCGTTAATCCTGCATCTATAAGGCGTTGTTGATAAAAGTGTGGCTCAGCTAACTCATTATTCATCGTAAATTTAGTCCCCAATAGCGCAATAGTATCTAAGCCATGAATTTTAATCGCCCTTGATGTAGCATCAGCGATGTGAATCAACGGTAACTCGACTGCTAATTGCACTTGCTCAGCAACTTTGTGCATTGTGTTAGTTGCTATTAATAATCCTTCCACCCCAGCACGTTTTAAGCGTAGTCCACTATCAATGAGTGTATCGGATAGTGCTTCCCAGTCGCCTTTAGCTTGCAGGGCAGCAATAGGGGCAAAGTCCAAACTGTGTATGATTATATCAGCGGAATGCAGACCCCCAAGCTCATCTTTAACACCTTTATTAATCAGTTGATAATACGTTTGCATACTCTCCCAACTCATTCCACCAATGATGCCCAACGTTTTTTGAGTTCTCATATTTTCATCCTGTTTTAATTATTTTGTTTAAGAGATGTTATGATGTATTAAAAAGCTTAATGCTATCTTGTAATAAGACCATAGTAGCTCTCAGGTTTATGTCAAGTCAGGTCGCAATAAATGTCCTATATTCTAGCTATCATAAAAAAATCTCTAATTACAACATGGTTTCTATTAAAGATTACTATCCCGATGATGTTTATATCTCGGGTTTTGAATTTGGTTGGAGTTGCAGATTGGCTAAGCAAGATACTTGCCGTACCTTTGTCAGTTATGGGGTTACCTGGAGAGGCAGGGCTCATCTGGGCCGTGACCATATTAACTAATATTTATGGCGGAATCGGTGTTTTAGCAACATTACTACCCGCTGATGGGTTAACTATTGGACAACTGAGTATTCTTAGCTCAGCTATGCTATTTGTACATGCTTTGCCAGTAGAGCAGGCAGTCGTTCGAGTGGCTGGTGCAAGTGCCATCTTTACAGGGCTGTTAAGGCTGTTTGCTGCGATTACTTATGGTATCGTTGCTCATTATTTATTCGAGTTCTTTGGTATTATGCAAGAACCGGTAAATATCGCATGGCTACCTGAAGTGTCAAGCGATGAAAGTTGGCTGTACTGGATTCAAAGTACCGTCAAAATTATGGTTACGATGTTTATTATTATTACCGCCATTAACTTCGTAATGGATTTTCTAGAGCGCATAGGCTTTATTATATGGCTGTCAAGACGCTTGGAACCTTTTCTAAGGTTAACAGGTCAGAATCCTGAGCTAGCCCCGATGACAACAATAGGCTTGCTTCTTGGCCTTTCATACGGAGGTGGCTTAATTATTCAAAAAGTGAATGAAGTTAATTTTAGGCGAAGAGACTTATTCATGTCTTTAAGTTGTTTGTCACTTATACATGCATTGATTGAAGATACCTTGCTCATGCTTTTACTTGGTGCTGACATTTGGGTCATTCTTTTTGGTAGAGTCTTGTTTTCAATAATGCTTTTAATCATGGTTGCTAGACTAGCAGATCGTTTTTTCTTTAAAGAAGCCCCCAGAATGCCAGAATAAAAGCTCAAAGTTATTGATTGACCAAACATCACCTCAACTACCCTAAATCCATAAAGCAACTGCGCAATATAAAGTCATAACCACTATGATGATATGAATCAGTTTCATTAACTTAGGATTATGTACTAAACGTCGTAACCATTGCCCGCCAGCTGCCCATACCGCTATAGAAAGTAAACTTACAATCATGCATAAAATAATTAAAGGCCAATTTGCTAACCATGCGTAATTTGAGCCAGTATCTGCAGTATGTATTAGTGCAATACTGGGTAGCATGACCGTCATTGTCCAAGTCTTTGGGTTTAACCATTGAAACAACGCTGCTTGCCAAAAAGTAAGGGGCAGTTCTCCAAATTTCTTTTTAATCTTTGCATCCGCATCCTCAGAAGACTCAAGTTTCAAAGCCTCAGTGACCATCGCACTAAAGTCACTCATCGCCATTTGATAAGTTAGCCATAATAGATATACCGTACCCAATATTTTTATACCCAACATAAGGGTAGGGTGGTCAACGACGATAGCGGCCATACCCCAATAGCTTAACCACGTCATCACGCCAGCACCAAACGTTATGCCTAATAAATGACCCTGACAGCCCCATAGCCCTTTTTTGATACCGCCATGCAATAGCATCAAATTATTAGGCCCAGGCGTTATGGAGTTGATAAGTATAAATACGGCTAAAGCAAAAACACTGCCTTCTAATCCTGTCATCATATTGGTTAACCTATATTCAAAGTCTATATCTATAATTCAGGTACTTATGATAAAAATTAAACCTCAATAACCCCAGATAAATAACGTACTGCATTCCCTGATATTAGCACTCTATCACCACGCACTTCACAAGTTAGTTCACCGCCACGACTTGATGCTTGATAAGCGAGTAGGGTGTCTCTACCCAAACGCTCAGCCCATAATGGCGCTAGCCCTGTATGAGCTGAACCTGTCACAGGGTCTTCATCGCCACCGCTTGCAGGCCAAAAATAACGGGATATGAAGTCATACTGTTTGTATTCTTTAGAGTTTGGTAGACTCGTTACCACCACATCAAATGGGGCAAGGGTTGCTAAGATTTCATTATTCCGCTCTACAGTAAGCACCTCTTCCTCAGCTTGGTACACCACAAAATACGCTTGCTGGTTTTGATAAACCTCATCAGGTTTAATAGACAGCCCATCGACTAGGGCTTGAGGCAGGCTAGTTAAAAGTTGAGGTTTTTGATTTGGAAAGTCCATTTCTATCTTACCGTCTGTTCGTTTGGTAACGGTTAATAAGCCAACTGCTTTGGCATAAAACTGTACCGAAGACAAGTCAGGTTGTTCACTAAATAGCAAGAAAGCAGAGGCTAAGGTCGCATGTCCGCAAAAATCTATTTCTTTAATGGGAGAAAACCAACGAATATGGTAAGTAGGCGATACTATATTTAAATCTAAATCCGCCTCGTACTTCACCAAAAAGGCCGTTTCTGATAAATTATTTTGCATGGCAATGTTCTGCATTACTGTAGCGTCTAACCAATGCTCAAGCACAATAACCGCCGCTGAATTACCCTTAAAAACGGAATCTGTGAAAGCGTCAATAATATGGATTTTTAGCTTCATAGAATACTCAATGTGTTCTCAATTAATATATTTTAAAACTCATGTTACCCGTTAAATCTTTGCAAATTACCTCAATCATTTATCACTATTTTTGACCTCCTTGAAAACTTAACCGTCAACAACGTCAATCCCACCATAATAAACACCGATCCAATAATTTCAATTTGAGATAACGTCTCATCATAAACTAGCCAGCCAAAAAACAAACCAAATATGGGGATGAGTAAGGTATAGGGCGTGACAATAGCAAGTCCATGTTTGGTAATCAATCTAGCCATAATAGAGTACCCTATAATCGTGATAATAAAGGCTTCAAAAAATACAACCATCCAACTTTTGAAGCTTGGAAATTGTGTAAAGAGTGAAAAATCAACATCGGTTAAGTTTGCAGCCACAAGGGCTAAAGCGAAAACGGGTAGGGGAATAAACAAACTTGACCACACCGTAAAGCTCACCACATCTTGCGGTTTCGCAATTTTAATAATCACGTTACTTAAGGTCATAAATACTGAGGCTAACAGCACTAATAACAAACTTCCAAGACTAAAGTTGTCCGACTTAAACAGACATATAACTACCAAACCGATAAACGCAATAAAGATACCTACTGCTTGTTGCTTGGTTAGTGACTCTTTAAACACCAAAATAGCGATTAAAATGGTCAAAAATGGACTGGTTTGCAGAATTAATGATGACATACCAGATGGCATACCATTGAAAACGGCCAAAAATACCAGACCCCAAACACCTATACCCAGCGCTAATCCATAAAGAGCAACATAACCGAGAGAGACATCGGGTTTTTTTAAGAAAAATACTAACGGTATACCTGTAAAAAGGAATCTTAAGAAGATGAAAGTAAAAGGGTGCATATCCTCAAGACCCCAACGGATAACCATAAAGTTAGCCCCCCAAACGAGGACGACAATTAATAGTAAGAGCTTTTCTTTAAGAGTCATATCGGTTCCAAACACAAGACCATCTATTATTTCAAATATAGTTATCTACTATAGAACCTATCGCTAATACAGTACCTATACAAAATATATAACAGCCAACAAAGTGTACTGATAAATAAATCATGACAATTTTCTAAAAGAATTAAATCTAGAAATTTTTATTAAATAAAATAATCTATACAGTATCAATACAGTTTTTATGAGTGCTTATAAAGTGTTAAGATTAACGTTCAACACAGTTCAATTTAACTATCCTTTTAATTCACATTATTTGAAACTAATAATGAGTTTGAAATAACCATATTTTTAAGAACCATATTCTTAAAACCACAACCATAAAAACCATAGGCTTAATAACCGTAGTCTTAACAACCATAGATATAAAACCGTAGTCATAAATATGGACAAAGTTATGTCAGAAACTTATAGCCTTAATCCACGCTTAACCAAAACTGAAGCCATTATCGAATGGATCAATAAGCGCATTGAATGGCACGTTTACAAGCCAAACCAGCGTGTGCCTTCAATTAGGAAATTAGCAAAATTACTAGGGGTTTCAAGTTTTACCGTGTCGCAAGCGTACGAGCAGTTAGTGGCTACTAATGTATTAACGGCCAAGCAAGGCTCGGGCTATTATGTGAATACCCCAATTATTGAGGAAACCCTCACCGCAGAAACCATAAAAGAAGTGGATAAGAATCCTGAAATTGATACCAAGTGGTTAGTACGACAAATGTTCAGCAAAACGCCACTAGATAGAGCCCCTGGTTCAGGCATTTTGCCATTGGAATGGGTACGAAATGATAAAATGGAATGGGCAATACGGCAGATAGCCAAGCAAGCGGATGAATTCATATATGACTACGGAGATATACAGGGTTTCCTGCCATTAAGACAGCAACTGGTTCAATATTTGGGTCAGTTAGGCATGCAAACGACCCCTGATCATGTCATTACCACCGCAGGTATTTCCCAAGCCGTGTTAATAGTTTCTCAAGTGTTGTTAAGCGAAGGGGATACCGTACTTGTTGATGAACCCGGTTGGTTTTGGTTATCAATTAGCTTACAGCGCCAAGGCTTAAAGGTAGTGAGCGTAAGGCGTGATCATCAAGGGCCTGACATTGAACAAATGTCGCAAATATTTGAACGTCATCGTCCTAAGATGTATTTAACCAATAGTGTTCTTCACAATCCAACGTCCTATAATTTGCATCCTGCACGAGTGCACCAAGTGCTCAACCTTATTCATAAGTATGATGCTTATATCTTTGAAGATGACTTGTATGCCTCTTTATTACCAGAGGACAATGCGCTGAGGTATTCTAGTCTAGATCAGTTTGAACGGGTGTTTTATGCCACGGGTTTTTCTAAATATATGGCATCGGGTTGGCGAGTCGGGATGCTGGTATGCCCCGATAAATTCATAGATGATGTCATCGGGATAAAAACTTTAAGCAACATGACCACGCCTGAATTTGGCGAACGAGTAATACATAAGCTGTGGACACATGGCGAAAGTCGTCGCCAACTCAAAAAACTGCAACAGCATCTATATACGGCCCATCAACAACTACGTCAAAAACTGACTAAGATGGGACTTGAATATCCTGAACACACGCAGGCGGGGATGTTTGTCTGGATTGATGTCGGATGTGATACAGCCAAGCTTGCCCTTAAAGCGCATAATGACGGTTGGCTCATAGCTCCGGGTCAACTGTTTAACCCAAATGGTGAATATTCAACACACCTACGCTTAAACGTTGCGACAACCAGTGATGATTTTTTGCAGTGGTTAGGGGAGTATATCTCTGATGCAGTCTGATGCAGCGGACTAAATTGAACAACTAGCACTAGAAACAACCTAAATATCTAACCCGTATCTGCCTCTGTAATTTACTAAATCGTCCACTGATCATTAATTATGGATACTAAGTAATACTTACCTTGATACTCTGGATTGGTTCCTGGGTTATAAAATTCTACAAAATCTGCATTAGGATAAGCCTCTTCGAGGTTATTAAGACTGTTACCAGAACCTTGGAAGCTATTATAAGTAGCTTTAATATCGTTAAAGTCTTTTGCTCTTACCCACATGGTTAAATAATCGGGAAGTGATGTGATGTACAAATCCCCTTTGCCATCCGTCTGTCCCCAAGTAAACTTGATGCGAGACTGCTGCAGATAAGTATTGAATTGTTCACGGCTAAATACTTTATCCGATTCAGGCCTCACATAAGCATACATACTAAAGCGCAACCCTTTGGTAGGATGAATAAGAGGGGTTATTTGTTCATATTGACCTTGTGATAAATAACTTTGTATCTGTTCAGATTGATGCAAAATTATAGCTTTTTTATTCTCCATTAGCTCATGAATGTTAGTTTCAGAATCATTTATCAAAGGGTTTTTAGAAACATCTCCAGTATCATTAGCTGTTGATAAAGTAGTGCTGCATGAGGTAACAAATACAGCCGCAGTAGCAAGACCTATTAATTTATATTTGGCATTCATTTTTTGCGATCCTTTTATATAATGATTTTGCATATTAAGGTATTATCAGAGATTTCTTGAGCTTACTTCTCCATAGTATGGGAAGGTATCTAATTATTTGCTTCATTATAATCTATTGTAATGCCAGTAAGCTTAATCATATCCCTATGACGACAATATTTTGAAAAGTATTATCAACTCAGACCATTTCAATCAACTGTTGAGTAATGATATTGATATAGTCAAAGAAGTCTAAAATGGTTACAAGGCAACCGAGTGAAAGTACTACTGGAGTAGGCTTAACGAGGTTAACGCCGTAACCGTTTAGTAGTTGGCTGACTATACCATACTTTAGAAGTTGCTTGGTTATATAACTTGCAGCTTATGTTTTGCCAATGTTACTTTCTATATCTGTCATAAAAAACACTCATAACTATGCTTCTAATTTCCTAAATTTAATCTACAAAGCTTATAAAAAATTTTGTGAAATTCTTTCGATATATTTTTGCAAGCTAGACGATTGATTATCTGGTTTAGCTTCATAATAGGACAAATAAGGTAAATCAACCCAGTGAGTATCAGGATATTGTTTAGCTAAGTAAGAATGTAAATAATCTTTGGTGCTATCCACAATCTCAACATCAGGCTCATAATTTGATGCTAAACGCTTGTCAGGTTGCCAATGGTTGTAAAAGACAGCGTGCAAAGGTAATGAACGAGATTTAATAGCTTCAATGCTCAATAACGTATGATTAATACTGCCCAATCTGCCAGATGTGACTAAAATAACAGGATAATTTTGCGCCGCAATATAATCCAAAGTTAATAACGAGTCAGTGAGTGGCACCATAAGCCCGCCTGCGCCTTCTAAGAGCACAATGTCATATTCTTGTTTCAGCGTATTGGTTGCATTAGTAATGTGTTCAGGCTCAATTATTTTATTTTCAAGTTTTGATGCTAAATGGGGCGAGGCCGGCTTTTGAAGTACATAGGGACAAGTTGTCATATCATTATCACGAGACTGTAAGTCTATGCCCATCATGTCTCTATGCGTCATAATATCTTCAGCGATGCCGTCACACCCTGTTTGCACCAACTTTTGAGTGATGACTTTACAGCCTTTTTGATGCAAAACTCTGGCTAAGCATCCCGTGGCAATAGTTTTGCCAATATCAGTATCAATCCCTGTTATAAAATACACACACATAATTTTATTAACTCAATAGTATAATTAATAGCATAACCTAAATTCGTGATAATCAACTCATCTAATTTACGGTTATAGGCATTCCTCTTTTGCAAAGCAATGCATCTTATCTTTTAAAAAAACGGTCATTTATCTCATTTTAAATCTGTAAAGGTTAGCTCCCTTCCTTTTCGAAAGGAAGGGTTGGGGATGGAATTTTAAACCCAATAAAAACAATGGCTTAAAAAATTCTTATCCAAAATTCAGTTTAGTTATCAAATTAACCATTATCAAAACTATGGATTTAAATAACTCGTTAGTACCTGCTTTAACCTATTACATAACAATAGAACTTCATCATCGGTCATGATAATTGGTGGCATAATATAGACCAATTTTCCAAAGGGTCTGATCCAAACCTTATTTTCAATCAATAAACGCTGAAACCCTGGCATATCAACGGCATCATGTAACTCAATAACGCCAATAGCTCCAAGGACGCGCACATCCGCTACCTGATCAAAAGCTATCAATGGCTGCAAATATTGATTAAGTTGCTGTTCAATATGTAACGCCCGTTTAGGATAATCATGCTGAATAATGAGCTCAATTGACGCTAAAGCGACAGAACAGGCTAGGGGATTGCCCATAAACGTAGGGCCGTGCATTAAAGCAGAATATTCACTATTGGCAATGCGTTCAGCAACGTGACGCTGACATAATGTCACGGCAAAGGTCATATAGCCACCCGTCAGCGCTTTACCTACTGTCATAATATCAGGCGATATGTCGGCATATTCACACGCAAACATCTTACCAGTACGCCCAAAACCTGTTGCAATTTCATCGGCAATTAACAAAATGTCGTAGTCATCACATAATTTACGTAACAATTTTAGGTACTCAGGACTATAAAAACGCATTCCACCCGCACCTTGAACCACAGGTTCTATGATAAAAGCTGCCATATTTTGCTGATTTTTTGCAAAAAATTCTGTTAGTTGTTGTTTACTATCGTAGTCTAAAGGTGTTTCAAATCCAGACTTAGGCTTATCAAAAAACAGCTGTATTGGCAACTGTTTGCCATAAATACTATGCATACCATTAACAGGATCGCAGATACTCATGGCATGCCAAGTATCTCCATAATAGCCAGATCGGGTTGTCGCTATTTGATTGCGCTCAGGCTTATTTTGAGCCAATTGATACTGAAGCGCCATTTTCAGTGCAACTTCTACCGCAATACTACCACTGTCTGCATAGAAGATGGCATCTAGACCTTTAGGGGCTATAGAGAGGAGTTTTTGACCCAGATCAATGGCAGGCTGATGGGTAAGACCGCCAAACATGACATGAGCCATCTTATCTAATTGATTTCGGATGGCATCATTCAATATGGGATGATTATAACCATGTATTGCTGCCCACCAAGATGACATGCCATCAATAAGCTGTTTACCAGATTTTGTATAAAGATACACACCATCAGCGTGATCAATGACTATGTTTGGATATTGCGGTGGCAATGTTGCATATGGATGCCAGAGATGATTTTGATCAAAGGTGTTGATATTAAGAAGTGTATCGAAGTTAGATTTCGTCATTATTTTAGTCAGATTAATTTATAGCAGATTATTTTATAGATAGATATTAAACGGATTTGATTTATTTAAATGCTGGTAGCTTATACTAACTTGTTCGAGCCAAAACTACTATAACGAGTTTCGAGTTATAACCCATAAAGTAACTATATTTAGTTGCATTATTTAATTGTATTAAAGGGTTCAAATCCAATTGGTTTGTTTTCGCATAATGGCACGTGATTATGACAAAAAACGCTATGAGATAATTTCAACTCATAGCGTTTTTTGCTGTCTGGCTCATAATCCGCATTATGCGAAAACCCCTTCCACAGTTAACAAAAACTGTTGAACATATCAAAAATTTCTCTGACCCTGTTGCGACAAAAAAAACGTCCTTTTGTTTTTTTTGTTGTCAACGGTCAATTGATTAATTTAGTAAATGATACTACCTGTTTGCGTGTGTGAGTGTGAGTACCCCTTCGAACACGCACACACGCAAACGAGTCCACGTTATTTAGTAGTGGATTCTTGCGAAAAATTTTTCGTTTCCGAGCCTGTTACCCCTTGTATCATTTTTAATATTATTTCCCTGTCTTTCTCATCTAGCTTGTTTAAACTCATTATTATTCTTGTTATTTTTTCGTCTCTTGTTTCATTTATGAAATCGTCGATTGTCATATCTGTTGCTTTGCATATTTTCATTATGTTTTCAATTGATGTGCTTTTTCTTCTTTCTACAATGCTATAGATTGTTGATGCTGGTATTCCTGCTTTTTTTGCCAGTTCTCTTTTCGATATATTTTTAGCTTTGCATATTGTTTCTATTTTTTCCTTTAGGTCGATATTTTCTTTCATTTTTTGAGTCTCTTGATTATTTTTTATTAATTTACTCTTTTAGGCAAAATATTTCTTGAAATTTACTTAATTGCGTAATATTATATTTTTTGTAAATTTACGCAATTGAGTAAATATTTGAGGCTCGAGATGCTTGATACGCTTATTATTCATATTCCAATGCGTGATGAGTTTGTCAAACAAACTGGCAATTTATATTCAATTATTGGCGATGTTGCTGATTATCAGATTCGAGCAGTACCCAGTTATTTAAAAAGAGACTTAATGACTGGCGAAGTAACTTATGGAGATTTGAAGCATCCTTATGAAGCTCTTCCATCAAGCTACTCAAATATGGCTATAAAGTTTAATGCTGTTAATGTAGCTAATACTTTGCCTTATATTTCTTTGTCTGCTAGTCCCAAAATTCTTCAAGGTCACAATATTTATGGTGGCGAGAGTGTTAAAAATTTAGCGTCAGAAATGCTTTATTTATTGCAAGATTATTATCCCGCTTTTTTTGCATGTCTTGACCTTAAAAACGCATCTATATCACGTATTGATAGTACGTATAGCGTTAGATTAGAAAGTGAACAACTTGTACAGCCATTGTTGCGTTTTTTGTCTAATGTCAGCAATGGTCAAAGACGTAACGATACAGATAGACGTGACTTTTTCAATACAGTTTACTGGGGCGGAGCAACTACAAGATTAGGTAATGCAGTTGCGTATGGCAAACATAATGATGTGTTGAGAGAGGTTAAGGATTTAACAAAAAAAGCGAATTCGGGTTGTATTCAATCAGCTAAAAAGTTAGAGATTTTTACACCTGAATTAATCGACTGGTCATCGAAGTTATTACGTTTTGAGTCTCGTACAAAAAAACGCAAGTTAGAGCAGATAGGCTTACCAACTAATTTATGGGATTTTATAAAACATCAGCAAAAAAATAGAGATGTATTGAAAACCCTTTGGCGAATTTGGTTTGAGCCGATTTTACAAAGCTTGGAGGGTACTATTTTGGATAATTATGACGATGCTGAGATTTATGACTTATGTGTAGATAAGTTAACTACGGTTACTAAGAGCGGTAAGTTATCACGCACTAGAGCTAATAATGCTTTTAATTTTTATAAGTTATTAAAATCTGATGGTTGGCAAAATGTTAAACAGCGTTATCAAGCTCGTTCTTTTCAGATAAATGTTAAGTCTTTGGTAGATATTGGTCTTCCCAGGGCACTTTTACAAAATCTGTCAGAACAACAAAATACAACGATACCTGTCGTTAAATTGTTAAATTTAGACTTCCAAAACCAATATCCACATGGCTATCAACCGCCAATTTCGTCGCATATTAATGATTTTAATATGTATCTTAAACCACAATTGCGTCTAGTCGCATAAAAAGACTGAAGGAGAATTTAAAGTGAAAGTCATAGCAAAGCGTATTGAGCGTGTCAATAGAAGTGGTACTAGCAAAAGCGGTAATGCTTATACAATCGACCAAACTAATTTAGTTTGTGATGTTCCTTTTTCGAGTCCCGACGGCTTTGGCTCTAAAGAAATCAGTTATCAGTATGGCGACCATACTAATTTTCTTAAATTAGAAAGTTTACGTGGCAAATTGCCGTGCGAGATTGAAATCGAATTAGGTCAAGAATTAAATCAATATGACCAGCCTGTTACCGTTGTGACTTCTGTTAAGTTGCCACACAAGCCTAATGCATAAATACGATTGCATCGAATTAGTGAACAACGTTTGTAGTAAATGGGTTGTTCAAGAAAGTTTGCTAGATTCTCTAGCAATAACGCCTAGCGAAGCTGGGCAAATTTCCCTTGCTATTTCACTTGTTTTAATTACTGCATGGGGATTAAAAAAAGTGGGTAGTTTAATTTCTAATTCTAATAGCTATTTTGGCTAAGGAGAAAAAAATGGCTCAAATTCAAGTTAAGCAAAATAAATCTTTTAAAACTGTTCCCGCTGCTGCTGCCGTTGGTGTTGTTGCTGCTGTTTTGGCTTCAAATTCTGCTAATGCTGCAGTAGATGTTACTGAACTTGTTACTAAGATTAGCGAGCAAGTAACAAATATTGAAACTATCGGTATGGCTATTCTCGGTGTTCTTGTTGTCATTCTTGGTTTCTCTCTCTTACGTCGTATCATACGATGATTTTATAAGTTTGTTTTACAAAGCTGATTAGCTTTTGCTAGTCAGTTTGATAAAGCAAATTTGGGGGTGTATATGGAAAATTCTTCAATTTTGAACTGGTTGATTGTTTGGACTTTCATAACTGCTTTACGAATTCTTTTATCATGAAATATATATTTTTCATATTCTTATCTCTATTTATCTCTTTTGCTCATGCTGACGGGGCAGGTTCATGGGGTTATGAAGGAGGAGGGGGCAGCTTCGGTAATAATGGAGCGGGTGGCTCTTGGGGTTATTACGGTGGCGGTGGTGCTTTCGGTGGCAATGGCGCTGGCGGTTCGTGGGGCAATTCTGATGGCTTTTCTGGTTCTGGCTCTGGCTCTACTTCTCCTACTATTGTTAATTTACCTTATACCCCCAATGGTTACTGTCCCCACGCTTCTGCAACTCCCCAAGAGGCTTGTGATAAAGCTAATTCAGAAGTTCGTGGTGTTGTACGTAGTTACTATAATTCTTCTGACAAGTTTTGTTATCGAGATTCAAATTTCGGTGGGGGTCCAGTCACAAAAGGTCTCAAGACAGCTCCCATTTATCAAACTGATTGTAGTGATTGGAACCCCAATACTTGCCCTGCTGGTTATTCGTGGGATGGTAAAAAATGTGTATCATCTCCTAAATGCCCTTCGGGTTATTCAGAAAAAGATGGTAAATGCGTCTGGCAATGCCCTAGCGGTATGAAACTTGTCGGTCAGAATTGTGTAAATGATGATAAGCCAGATGATTGTGATCCATCGACTCAGAATTGCAATGAAGATGGTCAATCTGATTGTAATATTTGTAATGCTTTAAGACAGCTTAGAAATACTAACCAGACTATTATTAATAATGATAATCGTGTTATTTCTTTAACAGAAACTTTGGTCACTAATCAGACTGTTATTAGTCATCAAATATCTAATGTGAGTAATAATTTACAGACTATTAATAATAATATGAGCATTGTTAATAACAATATTGTTCAGACAAACAGTAAGCTTGATGAGCTTATTAATGCTATTAAAAATATGAATATTAAGGTTGATACAACATCAATTGAAAATAAGATTGATGAGATTATTAGTAAGATGGATAGTAATGACTCTGATAATAACGATTTTGATATGTCTGATATTAATGCAAAGATTGATGAGCTTATATCTGCTGTAAAGTCTAATAAGTATGATGATACTGAACTTAAGCAAAAGATTGATGAGCTTATTAATAAAGATTTAGATTTTGATGAAATAACATCAAGACAAGATGAGCAAACATCTCTTCTTGCTCAAATTCGAGATTTATTAAGAGTTGAAAAAAGGGCGGATGGTTCCCCAAATGTTGATTTACCCGAGGTTGATGTTTCTACTTTTGACCCTCTAGGCGCTCTTAAAGGTTTTAATATTAGTCAAAATAGAATTAATGCATCTCGTCAATGTCCTGCCGATAAACAGTTTTCCGTTATGGGTCAGACTTTCTCAATTCCGATGTCTCCTGTTTGCAATATTCTTGCTAGTTTAGCGCCCGTTTTTTTGATGTTAGCGTATTTTTCTGGAGCTAAAATTATTTTAAGTGTTGGGAGTGATTAATAATGCCTGCCATTTTAGGTGTTGTTCTTTCTTGGTTTACTCGTTATTTTGTTTTAAAAGGTCTCTTAATACTTGGCATTGGTATAGGTAGCTATACTATTGTTCAATTTTTCTTTGATAAATATATTAATTCTGGCTTACAACAGATGTCTGGCTTGCCGTCAGATTTGGGGTTTTTGATTGGTATATCTCACATAGACCATGCAATTTCTATTGTTATTGGTGCTATGTCAATTAAGGCTATTCTTGCAAGTATGCGTACCTTTTTCAGTAAAGTGACTTAATATGGCTATTGACCTATACACTGGACAGCCTCGCAACGGCAAATCACAAAGAGCTGTCAAGCAAATTTTTGATGATATTAAGCAGAATGATAAACTTCAAAAACAAGGGCTTGAGCGTAGACCCATTTTTGCCGATATTTCGGGTATAAATGCACCTGACACACCAACTAAGTTGCATGAAGTTAGACCAATACCGACTGATAAGCCTATCTGGTTTGGCGATTATTTAACTCAACCCGATGAAGTTCCTGAGGGTTATTGGTGTCCGCCTCCAAACTCTATTTTTTATTTTGATGAATGTCATAAATTAGAATGGGTTAAAGATGTTTCGGGTTCTTTATCTAAGAATCCCACAACGATTAGTTTGAATGAGCATGGTCATATAGGTCATGACATACGTTTAATTACTCAATTTCCCAAATATATTCACACTCACATACGTGGTTTAATACAAACTCATTATCATGTTAAACGTTTGCATGGTTCCAATTTTGCTTGGGTTTATAAATGGGATGAATTTCAGCTGAATCCTCGTTCTGATACTGCTATAAGTAATGCTTTTGAGCGTGAAAAATTCTTTTTTAAAAAGAAGTTTCAAAATGCTTATCAATCTGCGTCTGCTCATTCTAAGTTTAAATTTAAGATTCCATCTAAGTTAATACCTTTTGTTATTGCTATTCCTCTGATTTTTGGTATTACTTTTCATTTAGCAAAAGATAGTATGTTTTCTGATAAATTCAGTTCTGAACAAGTTAATGAAGAAGTTAATGAAGATGTTGTTAGTGATTTAGATAATCAAACTAAGCAACAATTAGAAGAGATAAATAAATTGAGATTTGAGCTTGAAGAATTAAAAGCAAAGTATTTACCAAAGCATATTGCTGTAATGGCAGAGCATGAAGAAATTCGACCGGCCATGGTTATTGCCAGCTCATCTGGAGCATGTGTCGCATATAATGGCTATGGCGAACCTCTTCTTATATCAAACAGTTTATGTTATGAGATGAATGAAAATCCTGCTTTAATTCCGAAGTCTAGACAGTTAGTTGAAACTAAGCATCATAGTAATTTTGGAAATATTAATGATGGTTCAATTAATAATACTCAATCTGATTCTGCTTTGTCTAACGTTGATTATATTGATAATTCTAGTTTCATAACGGGTTCTTGATTGGTTTTTTTTCGCATAATTTATACGTTTAAGAAGATGATTCATTACGCCTTCAGGCCTTTAATAGGCAATTACGCCTTCAGGCCTTTAATAGTTTATTTCAAATCCAATTGGTTTGTTTTCGCATAATGGCACGTGATTATGACAAAAAACGCTATGAGATAATTTCAACTCATAGCGTTTTTTGCTGTCTGGCTCATAATCCGCATTATGCGAAAACCCCTTCCACAGTTAACAAAAACTGTTGAACATATCAAAAATTTCTCTGACCCTGTTGCGACAAAAAAAACGTCCTTTTGTTTTTTTTGTTGTCAACGGTCAATTGATTAATTTAGTAAATGATACTACCTGTTTGCGTGTGTGAGTGTGAGTACCCCTTCGAACACGCACACACGCAAACGAGTCCACGTTATTTAGTAGTGGATTCTTGCGAAAAATTTTTCGTTTCCGAGCCTGTTACCCCTTGTATCATTTTTAATATTATTTCCCTGTCTTTCTCATCTAGCTTGTTTAAACTCATTATTATTCTTGTTATTTTTTCGTCTCTTGTTTCATTTATGAAATCGTCGATTGTCATATCTGTTGCTTTGCATATTTTCATTATGTTTTCAATTGATGTGCTTTTTCTTCTTTCTACAATGCTATAGATTGTTGATGCTGGTATTCCTGCTTTTTTTGCCAGTTCTCTTTTCGATATATTTTTAGCTTTGCATATTGTTTCTATTTTTTCCTTTAGGTCGATATTTTCTTTCATTTTTTGAGTCTCTTGATTATTTTTTATTAATTTACTCTTTTAGGCAAAATATTTCTTGAAATTTACTTAATTGCGTAATATTATATTTTTTGTAAATTTACGCAATTGAGTAAATATTTGAGGCTCGAGATGCTTGATACGCTTATTATTCATATTCCAATGCGTGATGAGTTTGTCAAACAAACTGGCAATTTATATTCAATTATTGGCGATGTTGCTGATTATCAGATTCGAGCAGTACCCAGTTATTTAAAAAGAGACTTAATGACTGGCGAAGTAACTTATGGAGATTTGAAGCATCCTTATGAAGCTCTTCCATCAAGCTACTCAAATATGGCTATAAAGTTTAATGCTGTTAATGTAGCTAATACTTTGCCTTATATTTCTTTGTCTGCTAGTCCCAAAATTCTTCAAGGTCACAATATTTATGGTGGCGAGAGTGTTAAAAATTTAGCGTCAGAAATGCTTTATTTATTGCAAGATTATTATCCCGCTTTTTTTGCATGTCTTGACCTTAAAAACGCATCTATATCACGTATTGATAGTACGTATAGCGTTAGATTAGAAAGTGAACAACTTGTACAGCCATTGTTGCGTTTTTTGTCTAATGTCAGCAATGGTCAAAGACGTAACGATACAGATAGACGTGACTTTTTCAATACAGTTTACTGGGGCGGAGCAACTACAAGATTAGGTAATGCAGTTGCGTATGGCAAACATAATGATGTGTTGAGAGAGGTTAAGGATTTAACAAAAAAAGCGAATTCGGGTTGTATTCAATCAGCTAAAAAGTTAGAGATTTTTACACCTGAATTAATCGACTGGTCATCGAAGTTATTACGTTTTGAGTCTCGTACAAAAAAACGCAAGTTAGAGCAGATAGGCTTACCAACTAATTTATGGGATTTTATAAAACATCAGCAAAAAAATAGAGATGTATTGAAAACCCTTTGGCGAATTTGGTTTGAGCCGATTTTACAAAGCTTGGAGGGTACTATTTTGGATAATTATGACGATGCTGAGATTTATGACTTATGTGTAGATAAGTTAACTACGGTTACTAAGAGCGGTAAGTTATCACGCACTAGAGCTAATAATGCTTTTAATTTTTATAAGTTATTAAAATCTGATGGTTGGCAAAATGTTAAACAGCGTTATCAAGCTCGTTCTTTTCAGATAAATGTTAAGTCTTTGGTAGATATTGGTCTTCCCAGGGCACTTTTACAAAATCTGTCAGAACAACAAAATACAACGATACCTGTCGTTAAATTGTTAAATTTAGACTTCCAAAACCAATATCCACATGGCTATCAACCGCCAATTTCGTCGCATATTAATGATTTTAATATGTATCTTAAACCACAATTGCGTCTAGTCGCATAAAAAGACTGAAGGAGAATTTAAAGTGAAAGTCATAGCAAAGCGTATTGAGCGTGTCAATAGAAGTGGTACTAGCAAAAGCGGTAATGCTTATACAATCGACCAAACTAATTTAGTTTGTGATGTTCCTTTTTCGAGTCCCGACGGCTTTGGCTCTAAAGAAATCAGTTATCAGTATGGCGACCATACTAATTTTCTTAAATTAGAAAGTTTACGTGGCAAATTGCCGTGCGAGATTGAAATCGAATTAGGTCAAGAATTAAATCAATATGACCAGCCTGTTACCGTTGTGACTTCTGTTAAGTTGCCACACAAGCCTAATGCATAAATACGATTGCATCGAATTAGTGAACAACGTTTGTAGTAAATGGGTTGTTCAAGAAAGTTTGCTAGATTCTCTAGCAATAACGCCTAGCGAAGCTGGGCAAATTTCCCTTGCTATTTCACTTGTTTTAATTACTGCATGGGGATTAAAAAAAGTGGGTAGTTTAATTTCTAATTCTAATAGCTATTTTGGCTAAGGAGAAAAAAATGGCTCAAATTCAAGTTAAGCAAAATAAATCTTTTAAAACTGTTCCCGCTGCTGCTGCCGTTGGTGTTGTTGCTGCTGTTTTGGCTTCAAATTCTGCTAATGCTGCAGTAGATGTTACTGAACTTGTTACTAAGATTAGCGAGCAAGTAACAAATATTGAAACTATCGGTATGGCTATTCTCGGTGTTCTTGTTGTCATTCTTGGTTTCTCTCTCTTACGTCGTATCATACGATGATTTTATAAGTTTGTTTTACAAAGCTGATTAGCTTTTGCTAGTCAGTTTGATAAAGCAAATTTGGGGGTGTATATGGAAAATTCTTCAATTTTGAACTGGTTGATTGTTTGGACTTTCATAACTGCTTTACGAATTCTTTTATCATGAAATATATATTTTTCATATTCTTATCTCTATTTATCTCTTTTGCTCATGCTGACGGGGCAGGTTCATGGGGTTATGAAGGAGGAGGGGGCAGCTTCGGTAATAATGGAGCGGGTGGCTCTTGGGGTTATTACGGTGGCGGTGGTGCTTTCGGTGGCAATGGCGCTGGCGGTTCGTGGGGCAATTCTGATGGCTTTTCTGGTTCTGGCTCTGGCTCTACTTCTCCTACTATTGTTAATTTACCTTATACCCCCAATGGTTACTGTCCCCACGCTTCTGCAACTCCCCAAGAGGCTTGTGATAAAGCTAATTCAGAAGTTCGTGGTGTTGTACGTAGTTACTATAATTCTTCTGACAAGTTTTGTTATCGAGATTCAAATTTCGGTGGGGGTCCAGTCACAAAAGGTCTCAAGACAGCTCCCATTTATCAAACTGATTGTAGTGATTGGAACCCCAATACTTGCCCTGCTGGTTATTCGTGGGATGGTAAAAAATGTGTATCATCTCCTAAATGCCCTTCGGGTTATTCAGAAAAAGATGGTAAATGCGTCTGGCAATGCCCTAGCGGTATGAAACTTGTCGGTCAGAATTGTGTAAATGATGATAAGCCAGATGATTGTGATCCATCGACTCAGAATTGCAATGAAGATGGTCAATCTGATTGTAATATTTGTAATGCTTTAAGACAGCTTAGAAATACTAACCAGACTATTATTAATAATGATAATCGTGTTATTTCTTTAACAGAAACTTTGGTCACTAATCAGACTGTTATTAGTCATCAAATATCTAATGTGAGTAATAATTTACAGACTATTAATAATAATATGAGCATTGTTAATAACAATATTGTTCAGACAAACAGTAAGCTTGATGAGCTTATTAATGCTATTAAAAATATGAATATTAAGGTTGATACAACATCAATTGAAAATAAGATTGATGAGATTATTAGTAAGATGGATAGTAATGACTCTGATAATAACGATTTTGATATGTCTGATATTAATGCAAAGATTGATGAGCTTATATCTGCTGTAAAGTCTAATAAGTATGATGATACTGAACTTAAGCAAAAGATTGATGAGCTTATTAATAAAGATTTAGATTTTGATGAAATAACATCAAGACAAGATGAGCAAACATCTCTTCTTGCTCAAATTCGAGATTTATTAAGAGTTGAAAAAAGGGCGGATGGTTCCCCAAATGTTGATTTACCCGAGGTTGATGTTTCTACTTTTGACCCTCTAGGCGCTCTTAAAGGTTTTAATATTAGTCAAAATAGAATTAATGCATCTCGTCAATGTCCTGCCGATAAACAGTTTTCCGTTATGGGTCAGACTTTCTCAATTCCGATGTCTCCTGTTTGCAATATTCTTGCTAGTTTAGCGCCCGTTTTTTTGATGTTAGCGTATTTTTCTGGAGCTAAAATTATTTTAAGTGTTGGGAGTGATTAATAATGCCTGCCATTTTAGGTGTTGTTCTTTCTTGGTTTACTCGTTATTTTGTTTTAAAAGGTCTCTTAATACTTGGCATTGGTATAGGTAGCTATACTATTGTTCAATTTTTCTTTGATAAATATATTAATTCTGGCTTACAACAGATGTCTGGCTTGCCGTCAGATTTGGGGTTTTTGATTGGTATATCTCACATAGACCATGCAATTTCTATTGTTATTGGTGCTATGTCAATTAAGGCTATTCTTGCAAGTATGCGTACCTTTTTCAGTAAAGTGACTTAATATGGCTATTGACCTATACACTGGACAGCCTCGCAACGGCAAATCACAAAGAGCTGTCAAGCAAATTTTTGATGATATTAAGCAGAATGATAAACTTCAAAAACAAGGGCTTGAGCGTAGACCCATTTTTGCCGATATTTCGGGTATAAATGCACCTGACACACCAACTAAGTTGCATGAAGTTAGACCAATACCGACTGATAAGCCTATCTGGTTTGGCGATTATTTAACTCAACCCGATGAAGTTCCTGAGGGTTATTGGTGTCCGCCTCCAAACTCTATTTTTTATTTTGATGAATGTCATAAATTAGAATGGGTTAAAGATGTTTCGGGTTCTTTATCTAAGAATCCCACAACGATTAGTTTGAATGAGCATGGTCATATAGGTCATGACATACGTTTAATTACTCAATTTCCCAAATATATTCACACTCACATACGTGGTTTAATACAAACTCATTATCATGTTAAACGTTTGCATGGTTCCAATTTTGCTTGGGTTTATAAATGGGATGAATTTCAGCTGAATCCTCGTTCTGATACTGCTATAAGTAATGCTTTTGAGCGTGAAAAATTCTTTTTTAAAAAGAAGTTTCAAAATGCTTATCAATCTGCGTCTGCTCATTCTAAGTTTAAATTTAAGATTCCATCTAAGTTAATACCTTTTGTTATTGCTATTCCTCTGATTTTTGGTATTACTTTTCATTTAGCAAAAGATAGTATGTTTTCTGATAAATTCAGTTCTGAACAAGTTAATGAAGAAGTTAATGAAGATGTTGTTAGTGATTTAGATAATCAAACTAAGCAACAATTAGAAGAGATAAATAAATTGAGATTTGAGCTTGAAGAATTAAAAGCAAAGTATTTACCAAAGCATATTGCTGTAATGGCAGAGCATGAAGAAATTCGACCGGCCATGGTTATTGCCAGCTCATCTGGAGCATGTGTCGCATATAATGGCTATGGCGAACCTCTTCTTATATCAAACAGTTTATGTTATGAGATGAATGAAAATCCTGCTTTAATTCCGAAGTCTAGACAGTTAGTTGAAACTAAGCATCATAGTAATTTTGGAAATATTAATGATGGTTCAATTAATAATACTCAATCTGATTCTGCTTTGTCTAACGTTGATTATATTGATAATTCTAGTTTCATAACGGGTTCTTGATTGGTTTTTTTTCGCATAATTTATACGTTTAAGAAGATGATTCATTACGCCTTCAGGCCTTTAATAGGCAATTACGCCTTCAGGCCTTTAATAGTTTATTTCAAATCCAATTGGTTTGTTTTCGCATAATGTATATTATGTTAAATAAAGCATCTAAGCCCATTTCATTTACCATGTTATTAACCATAGCGAACCCAGTTAAGTGACATTTACCTATATAACCACTTCTATGCTATTAGATTGATCGAATTGTTCCATCTTATCTAAAAAAATTCGTTTATAAAACAGCACTCTATAAATTTTATAGGGTTATAAGTTGTCTAGTCAGACATCTTTTATTATATTAAGGCTGATTTATCACATAGGATTATGTGTATTTGTTTACTACCGTTACCGTAGTTTGCAGACTTTTATTTATAAACAAACTATTTAAAAGGTAAATACCTCATGAGTAAAACCGCTATTGATAAGAGTAATAATTTTAACTGGGGAATTTTTGGGCCTGGTATTTTGATGGCAACTGCGGCTATTGGTGGATCACACTTAATATCATCAACCCAAGCAGGTGCATTGTATGGTTGGCAGCTTGCCATTATGATTGTTCTAGCAAACTTTTTTAAGTATCCATTTTTTAGGTTTGCTACCGATTATGTTTATGACACTGGAGAGTCATTAATTGCAGGTTATACCAAGAAATCCCGTGTTTATTTATGGGTTTATTTTATTCTCTCAATCGTTTCAGCAGTTATAAGCACAGGCGCAGTAGGCTTGCTAGCTGCAGTGATACTTGGTTTTATGTTGCCTGAAACCTTTGAATTGTCCACCACTACCCTATCCATGTTGGTTATGGGCATTTCTTGGCTATTTTTAATACTGGGTCACTATAAATTTTTAGACCAAATAACTAAGTGGATTATGGTTTTTTTAACCTTTTCTACCATAGTAGCAGTGGTAATTGCTGCAGGAAAACCATCAGTAATGACCGCTGACTTTATTGCAACATCACCATGGAACTTAGCAACACTGGGTTTTATAGTAGCATTAATGGGATGGATGCCAGCTCCGCTTGAGTTCGCGGCAATTACGTCCATGTGGACGTCTGCTAAAGTAAAAAATGACCATACGACACATCGTCAAGGCCTAATAGATTTTAACGTAGGTTATATATCCACTGCTATTTTAGCATTATTCTTTTTAGCTCTTGGTGTATTTGTTCAATATGGCTCTGGTGTCGAGATACAAACAGCAGGTGGTGCTTATGTTGCCCAACTTATAAGCATGTACACGCAAACTATTGGCTCTTGGTCAAAGTTATTGGTTTCATTTGTAGCCTTTATGGTTATGTTTGGTACCACCATCACTTGTGCAGATGGTTATGGAAGAGCTAACGCAGAAAGTTGGAGGCTTATTAAAGGTGATAGCGCAATAAATGGACGTCAAGTTTTATTCTGGACGACTTATGCTATTGTGGGAGGGTTAATTATTATCTCTTTCTTTACTGGTCAGCTTGGTGCAATGCTTAAATTTGCGATGATATCAGCATTTGTTTCAGCGCCAATTTTCGGTTGGTTAAATTATTCATTAGTGAAACATGCCGAAAAATTATCACCTGCCATGAATGTATATAGCATAACGGGCCTTATATTTTTGAGTAGTATCGCGCTATTATTCTTAGTACAACTATTAGGGTTTATTTAGTTATTTTGAACTGCAAGGAATTAATAAAAAAAGGGTAGCATACTTTTTTGTATGCCACCCTTTTTAAAACTTATCATCGAGACTGACTGGAATCAGTGCATTATTAGAGAAATTATTTAGAAGCGTATTCTAATTTCAAACCGACTACATAAGCATCATTATCTTCAAACTTACCCATAGGTGCTTTAGTTGAAGATAATTGAGTATCCGCATCCCCTAACATAAGATACTTACCCCCTAAAGCAACAGACCATTCTGGAGTAACATTGTATTTGGCACCTAAACCTATGCTGTAGTAACCTTCAGCTGGACCTAATACAGTTACAGGATTACCCGCTCCTTTATCCCAACCAATAGTTCCAGAAACAGCAAGGGCTGACGATAAGCGTTTTCCTAACCCCAACTCTACCATGTATGAGTCATCTGAGTAAGCTACTAGAGGGGCTTTAGCAGTTTGAGCAAGTGTCTTAACATTTTTTTCTAATAAAGGCGGCGTGATTTCAAAACTTCCCCAAGGTACCCAGCGCGCCTTTGCCGTCAATAAGGTTGTTGGGTTAAGACCAGTTTGAAAATCAATATTTATAGACTCTGGTAATTCCAGCGTAGCTTGTTCATTGGTACGTGATACTAACCCAAGTTGCTGAAGTTGAGGGTTTAAGTTCACATAATCAATAGCTGGCATATGTTCACCAAACTTGACATCATGCTCAATTTTGGAACGATAAGTTATTGCCGCTTTTAAGCCTATTTCAGGCTTAACAAAAGCTGCGCCAACCATATACCCATAAGCTTGATCTTTTGGGAGATATAAATTATAACCATTAACAAGCGATAAGTTTTTCAAATCGCCAGATGTTTCACCACTCGCTAAATTTAACCTACCCTCAAGTTTACTTAGGACAGGACCGCCATAAACTCTAAAGTTTTCAGCCTCACCAAGCTTAAAGTTAACTAAACCAGTAAAAGTATCTGAATTTACACTTGCTTTAGTATGGACATCGCCATTAACCAGTGGGTTATTATCGCCTTCAACCTCAATTTCGGCACCAAAGGGTTGATCGTAAAACACCCCCACACTAACTTTATCGTTTAGATCGGTTTTAACACCAAAACCATAGCCATTATAATCTTGAGCAACACCGTCATATTTTCTAGTAACGCCATCATTAGTATATTCTCCACTGGTTTCTGGGCTAATACGATAAGCACTGGCGTATGCGTAAGTACCCTCCTTAGTAAAATCTGCACTTGGTTGACCAGATCGATCAAGGCCAGCAGCTCCAGCCATTGAAGCGAAAGAAACCAATGCTAAAGCACCAGCTAATTGATTTAGATAGAAAGTTTTTGACATTGTGCATTCTCCATTGCAGTATTATTAGTCACATCCATTGCGACTAAAAGAAGGTTATAAATGAAGGTAAATAACGACGTTATTGACCTAACAAGAATCATTGTTTAATTAATCTATTCTTTATTGCTTAAGGAACGTAATTTATGTCTTAAAATTTTACCAACTGTTGATTTTGGTAATTCATCAATAAATTCTATATGACGAGGACGTTTATAGCCAGCCAAGTTTTTCTTACAAAAATCAGTAATCTCCTTCTTAGTTAAACTTGAATCATCTTTTACGATGAATACTTTAACAGATTGACCTTGAAGCTCATCATCAACGCCAACCACTGAACATTCTCTAACTTTGGGGTGCATTTCGATAACCCCTTCAATTTCATTAGGATAGACATTGAAGCCGCTGACAATCAGCATATCTTTCTTTCTATCAAGCAATTTGACATAGCCATTTTTGTCCATTGTACCAATGTCACCTGTTTTAAGATAACCATCCTTTGAAAAAAATTGGCTATTGTCAAGATTGTGATAACCAGAAATAACACTCCCACCTTTAATTCCAATTTCGCCAACCTCTCCTACCTCTAATGCATTTTCTTCCTCATCTAAAATCTGTATATCAACCCCTGGCAATGGCATGCCAATTGTACCGGTAAATTCAGTACTGGTAAGCGGATTAGCTGTGCCGACACCAAGTGTTTCTGACATCCCCCATCCTTCAATGATAGGTACCCCCGTCACTTCAAACCACTTTCGAGCCATCTCAGGTGTGGCAGCCATGCCCCCTGCTAAAGACAGTCTTAAAGATGAAAAATCGATACTTTTAAACTCTGGATGCTGCAATAAGGCATGGAACAAGGTGTTTACTGCGGGTAACATATGGAAAGGTTGCTTCTGTAGTAGCTTAATAAATGCATCAATATCTCGAGGGTTAGTCACGACCAATAAATGCTGACCCATTCGCATACCTAATAAAGATATAATAAAGGCAAATATATGATAAAAAGGTAGCGCCACAACACAGGTCAGTTGATCATTTGGGTTTTGGCTACTATAGATGGGTTTAAACCATTCTTCATATTGCATTGTGCCATAAACGACATTTTGATGGCTAATCAATATCCCTTTAGCCACACCAGTAGTACCACCCGTATATTGAATCATCGCTAAATCATCTGTTTTAACATCAGGACGAGAATAGCTTAGGGTTTTAGCATCATTCAATATGGATCTAAATTGATACACTTCATAATTTGAATTTGAGCTTAAACGGTACGCTGGAACTGCTTTTTTAATATGCTTAGCCGCTAGGTTAACAAGGGCGCCTTTTACCGATCCCAACATATCTCCAATAGGGCTGATAATAACCTTTTCAATGGCGGTATGCGCGACAATAGTTTCTAAAGTATGACAAAAAGGTTCTAAAATAAATATTATTTTAGCATCTGAATCAACAAGCTGGTGTTTGAGCTCACGTGACGTATAGAGTGGATTAATAAGAGTAAGCACCATCCCAGCTCGTAAAGCACCTATTATAATAGGCAGATACTGATTCACATTAGGCATCATCAAAGCAATTGATGAGCCCTTTGCTAAACCTAAACTTTGAATCCAAGATGCAATTTTAAGGGATATGTCATCAACCTGGGCATAGGTGTATGAGACTCCCATATTTGTCATGAGATCTTTAGTTGCAAACTTTTTTAGAGTAGCATCGAAAAAATCAATTAATGTTTCATCGACTTGAGGAATATCCGAGGCAATACCCTCTGGATAATTTTTAGTCCAAAACTTTGTCATATTTTACCTTCCTTGGTAATAGGATCAACTTAATAAAAGAGGCTAAGAAATAATTAACAGTGAAATGAAGTCATATCTTTGCAAAGAAGCTCTTATATACTTTTATATACTTTACTGTAAAATCAAATTATTTTTATAAACTAATCAATAACTTGCCAACCAGCGGTAGCCCCGTACTTATCTTGATGCGCAAACAAAGGATGCTTTTGAGCCTCCTCAAGCGTTAGTACAGGGGTAACACAAACATCAGCGGTTTCAAAAACACTTGACCAATACGACAAAGGTTGACTTGAAAAAGTTTCAGCAATACTTTCCATCGCTGAACGACTTTCAGGCATATTTGGTAACACGCCGCGTTGCCAATGTACGTTTTTGAGATCAGGAAGGTTTAGCACGTCGCATAACCCCTGCCAAAACTTCAGCTCTAATGAACCTACTGCCATAAACCGATCATCAGATGTTTTATATAACCGATAACAAGGTAATAATCCGCCTAAAAAATCGTATTGGGGGGCAGGTTTACTTCCCGTCATTTGCTCAATCAATTTACCTGTTGCTTTAGGCATTACGAGATGATGGTATAAGCTGTGTGTCATACTAACTGTAATATGACGACCTTTACCTGTTGTTTTAGCCGCTAGCAAAGCGGCTAATAAAGCGATAACCGCTGTGTCGCTTCCACCTGCTAAATCTGCAAATTGTACATTGGGCATAGCTTGAGCACCTTCAGCAGACTTAAGTTGGTCGAGTACACCACTCATGGACATAAAGTTGATATCATGTCCCGCTTTATTACTCCAGTCATGGCTGATACTTTTGTCATCTGCGCTACCATATCCGGTAATAGAAACCACTACTAATTTTGGGTTGATTTCTAGCAGGGTTTTACTATCAAGCCCCATTCCTTCTAAAGTGCCAGGACGAAAGCTATCAAGCATAACATCAGCATCATTAAGATGCTGTTTGATAACTCCAATGCCATCAGGATCACGAAAATCGATTTTATGTGTGCTCTTTCCGTGATTTAAAGCAGTAAACAACTCTCCAAAAGCTCTCGCAGGATCGCCATTTTTAGGTTCAATCTTAATAATATCTGCACCTAGATCTGCAAGTAATCTAGTAGCAAAAGGTCCCGGTAAATTACGAGTTAAATCAACTACCTTGATGCCCTGTAAGCAGTCCGTCATTTGATGCAATAGTTTATCAGTCATCAGTAAACTCCTGACCGGATTTAGCCATTTCAACGAGAATAGAAGCTGGCTCAAAACGCTTACCATATAAGGCTGCTAATTCACGGCTACGTTCAACAAATTTGTTAACGCCTACTGAGTTGATAAACTGTAGTGTCCCACCTTGATTTGGCGCAAAGCCCCAGCCAAAAATTGAACCAATATTAGCGTCTGCTACTGAGCGAACAACATTTTCTTCATAGCATTTTGCTGTTTCATTAGCTTGGACATAAAGCAGGCGATCAATCAAGTCTTGTTGCGAAGGTTGCACAGATTTAGTAGGATATAATTCAGTTAATTCTGACCATAAATGTTTCTCGCCGTTCTCTGGATACTCATAAAAACCTTTACTGGCTTTTTTGCCTTCACGACCAAGCTCATTTACCATTTTTTCAATAATTGGCTGTGCTGGATGAGGCACAAATTCTTTGCCTTCTTTTTCTAAAGCAAGTTTGGTTTGCTGCATAACATGTAATGATAAACCCAACGAGACTTCATCTTGCAGAGCAAGCGGAGGCATAGGCATGCCTGACTTCATACCTGCAACTTCGATGCTGCGCGGATGAATACCTTCACCTAACATAGCAATCCCTTCTGATACATAAGTACCAAATACACGAGAGGTATAGAAACCGCGGCTGTCGTTAACAACAATAGGTGTTTTGCTTATTTGTTGCACAAAATCAAATGATCTGGCTAAAGTTTCATCATCGGTTTTCTCGCCCATGATAATTTCAACCAATGGCATTTTATCTACAGGTGAGAAGAAATGCAGACCGATAAACTGATTTGGTCGTTTGCTAGCTTCAGCCAAACCAGTAATAGGTAGTGTAGAAGTGTTAGAAGCATACACTGCCGTTTCAGGTATTACTGATTCCGATTTACGCGTACATTCCGCTTTAATCTCTTGATCTTCAAACACAGCTTCAATAACTAAATCACACCCTTCTAAATCATCATAAGAAACGGTAGGTTTAATAAAATTTAATAAAGCTTGCTTCTTCTCTTCAGTTGAGCGACCACGGCTAATGGCTTTATCTAATATCTTAGTAGAGTAACTCTTACCTTTTTCCGCACCTTCGATTGAAGTATCAATTAAAACGACTTCCATACCTGCTTTAGCAGTCACATAGGCTATGCCCGCACCCATCATACCTGCACCAATAATACCTACTTTATTTATTTTAGAAGTAGGAATGCCTTCTGGACGTGATTGACCTTTTTTAAGGCTATTCAACTGAGTCCACAAGGTATTAATCATATTTTTAGATTCAGCAGAAAGCGCACAAGCGACAAAATAGCGGGATTCAATTTTGAGGCCAGTATCGATATCAACTAAGCAACCCTCAAACACACTCGACATAATATGAGTGATAGCAGGATAATTGCCATGTGATTTTTGGTTCGCCATAGCTGGGGCTATAGAAAATACTTGCGCCACTTTAGGGTGTTTACTGTCTCCACCTGGGATTCTAAATCCTTTAGTATCCCATGGTTGTGTAGCTTTTGGATTATTTATAATCCATTGTTGAGCTTGTTCAAACATCTCTTCTTTATTGCTAACAATCGCATCGATAAGACCGATATCTAATGCTTGTTTCGGTCGCAATTCCTTGCCTTGAGTCATTAATTCAAGAGCTTTTTGGATACCAACTAAACGTGGTAGCCTCTGTGTACCACCCCCACCAGGTAATACACCTAGTTTGACCTCTGGTAAACCAAGTTTAGTTTTTGGAGAGTCAATAGCAATACGGTAATGGCAAGCTAAAGCAAGCTCTAGACCACCTCCTAGTGCTGTACCAGTTATTGCAGCAACAACTGGTTTACCAGAAGTTTCAAGCTTACGAAGGCTGGTTTTGAAATCTTCAACCAATTCAAAAGCTTGCTCAGCTGTTTCTATTCCAGCTAATTGATCGATGTCAGCACCTACCACAAAGGTAGATTTTCCAGACGTAAGAATTAAGCCCTTTGCTTCTTCATCGGTAATAAATGCATCGGCTAAGGCAGCAAAAGCTTCATTGAAACCATCGCCAATGACATTCATTTTACGATCAGATTGGTCAATAGTAACGATCACAATACCGTTATCAGACTCTGCAGAAAAGTTTTCTAGTTCATTAATGGCATTAACGCTATCTGTGCTCATTTTATATCCTTATTCTCTATGCGTAGGTTATATCCGTATCTTGGATTAAAAATTAGTTGTCGGAGTTAAACACGCTCAATAATAGTAGCAATACCCATGCCACCGCCTACACATAGGGTAATCATAGCGGAGTTTAGGTCTCTGCGTTCTAGTTCATCAAGTACCGTTGTGACAAGCATTGCACCTGTTGCCCCGAGTGGATGACCCATGGCAATAGCACCCCCATTGACATTAACTTTATCTAAAGATATACCTAAATCTAATGCTGTATTCATCGGCACAGCTGCAAAGGCTTCATTAATCTCCCAAAGATCGATATCTGCTGCTGTCATACCCGCTTTATCTAACGCTTTTCTGCAAGCTGGCGTCGGTCCAGTTAACATAATAGTTGGCTCTGAGCCAATCACTGAAGCCATGGTTATTTTTGCACGAGGCTTGAGATTAGCCTTTTTTCCAGCAGCTTTACTACCTACGAGGCATAATGCTGAACCATCTACAATACCAGATGAGTTGCCGGCATGATGTACATGGTTAATCTCTTCAATAGTGGTATATTTATCAAGAATGACACTATCAAAACCCATTTTACCAGGCATTGTAAAAGAGGGATTAAGCCCTGCTAAAGTCTCAATACTCGTGTTTGGACGAATAGTTTCGTCTTTATCTAGCAGCAGCATGCCATTTATATCAGTCACAGGAACTACAGAGTTATCGTAATAGCCATTAGCCCATGCAGCGGCGGCTTTCTTATGCGACTCAGCGGCAAATTCATCAACATCCTGACGACTAAAGCCACGTAAAGTTGCCAGAGTATCTGCACTGACGCCTTGTGGGACAAACTGAGTTGCATCATTGACACGAGGATCCATATACCAAGCACCGCCATCTGAACCCATCGGCACACGGCTCATAGATTCAACACCGCCCGCAACGACTAAATCTTCCATCCCAGACATAACTTTTGTTGCGGCTAGATTCACAGATTCTAATCCTGAGGCACAAAAGCGAGATAACGTTAAACCAGCGACACTTTCATGCCAATTGGCATCTATGACTGCAATACGAGCAATATCAGAACCTTGCTCGCCTACGGGTGTCACACAACCAAGTACCACATCGTCAACCAAACTTGTATCAAGGTTATGGCGCTGCTGCATTTCTTGTAATAAAGTACGTACTAACCAGATAGGAGATGCTTGATACAGCGATCCGCCTTTTTTACCCTTCCCACGCGGTGTACGAATAGCATCATATATATAGGCAACTTCAGTCATAAATATCCCTTTTTATTTTATACCTTGCAAAATAACAAACCTAACCTTGTTAAACTCTTGATACCGACGACGACTTGTCGCATTTACTTTCTATGCTTAATAAGCTAGCGAGCTACTCTCTGCTACATAAAGCGAGACGCAAGCTCCTTCATAATTTCATTGGTGCCACCATAAATTTTTTGTACACGAGCATCAGCATACATACGCGCTATTGGATATTCGGTCATATAACCATAGCCACCAAACAGTTGTAAACATTCATCTACCACTTTGCACTGCTTCTCTGTTACCCAATACTTAATTAATGAGGCTTGAGGTGCTGTTAACGTATTATTCATCATAGCTTCTATAGCTGAGTCACACAAAGCTCGTACTGCTAAGTAATCGGCCTGGCATTCAGCTAGTTTAAATCGAGTATTTTGGAACTTCCAGATTGGTCTACCAAAAGCTTCACGTTGTTTCACATAATCTAAGGTAAGTTCAAGTGCAAGTTTAATAGCACCACAGCCACTTAATGCAATAATTAAACGCTCTTGTGGTAATTCTTGCATCATCTGGATAAATCCAAGTCCTTCAACACTACCTAATAAGTTTTTTTGAGGTACTCGCACATTACTAAAGAATAACTCTGAAGTATCTTGAGCTGACATACCGGTTTTTTTAAGGTTACGTCCACGAGAAAACCCTTCTAATCCATCAGTTTCAACCACTATCAGAGAAACACCCTGTGCCCCTTGCTCCCGATCGGTTTTACAAGCTAAAACAATTAGGTTCGCGTGTTGACCATTCGTTATGAAAGTTTTTGAACCGTTGATAATGTAGTCATCACCATCTTTTACAGCATATGTTTTAATATTTTGAAGATCGGAACCCGTTGTTGGTTCTGTCATTGCAATAGCACCAACATACTCACCTGTGGCCATCTTTGGTAACCATTGCTTCTTTTGCTCTTCAGTACCATGTTTTAGAATATAAGGTGCAACAATCCCTGAGTGAACCATACCGCCAAACCCAGACTGGTTTGCTTGTGCTTGGGCTAAAAGAATAACCGCTTCATGGCCAAAGTCACCACCGCCACCACCAAACTCTTCTGGCATTGAAGCACATAAAAAACCCATTTCGCCAGCTTCATTCCATGCTTCACGATCTATCTTGCCATTTTCACGCCATTGTTCATCTTTTGTTTCCCAGCTTTTAAACATTTTAAGCGCACTGTCATACACCATTTCATGTTCTTCGGTCATCCAGTTGCTTTTAAAAGTGTCAATGCTCATAGCGTCAATCCTTAACGAGGATAAAATTAAGTTTTATGTTATGGTAATAATTATTACCATAAATGTTATAATAAATAAAAATAAAACCTTTATTTATCTTAAGTGAGCTTTGATATTACATAACTAGAAATCGCTTCGCAACATATCACTAAAAAATAGTAATTTAAATTACCGATTGGGAGAACTTAAACTTGCACCATTTAATTGCTAGTAATTCGAATGAGACCCTTTTACTTAATGATAGAGCACTCGCTCCTTTGTCCAAAATACGACCTGCTACCTTAGACAAGATTGAAAAAGCGGTACATCAATTATTTTCTGGAGATGATGCTCAGGAAGTAACGATGGTTCAAATTGCCAAAGCCGCAAATGTTTCTTTACAAACGTTATATAAGTACTTCGGTGACAAACAAACTGTATTTCATACCATTATGGATAGGGTGCTTGGCAGGCTAGCTGAAAGAATGATCGATCATTTACAAGGGATTGATAGCGTTCAAGATCGTCTGCGTAAGACACTATGGGTTTGTTTTGATTTTGTTGATTCGCATCCTGATGCGGTTATGGTGTTATCTTCTGTGTCCACAGCCGGTATACGTAAGATTGCTATTTATGAGAATAAAGATCTGATAAATGCTTTTGCAAGTGTGTTAGCTGATGGGCAAAATCGTGGCGTACTTAATGATAGCGTGCCATTGTATGTTTTATTTGATGTGTTTATGGGATTTGTTATGCGCATTGGCACCATGCAGGTTATTCGGAAGTCAAAAAGCCCACTTAATGATAATTTTGATGAACTTTTTCTGATTTTATGGAGAGCGATATCAAAGCCAGAAGCTGACTTGTATAGTAAGCCTTAACTTATTTAAACTTCGGATAGTAAAGCTAAACGATTATAAAAATTTAGCACTAAGGAATCTATAATGATTAAAACATGAGAGATTAAGAGGTAAGTTATTAGAGGATAGGTCTGTCAATTTACCTTCTTAATAGTATTCTTTAAAGCCCCACCTATCTTGAAATCTTTAATACTAATGACTTAAAGGTTTTAGTTTTGTATCGAAAGAGGTCCGATAGTTAATGAAATACAGTTAATGGTAAGCAGTTAAGGATCGCTACTACTTAAGGCCTCATTTGAGGACTCATCAACATGAATATCTTCAATATCTTCAAGCGTATCTTTCAAAGTCTTTAATGGTTCTTTTTCAATTAACAAAGGGGTTTCAGACGCTCTTAAAAACTCATAATAGTCATTCGTCGACTTTTTTTCATTTGATTGGGTAATAAAATCACTTGCTATAGCATCGTTAATGGCCTCCTGAACCTCGGGGTCTGCTTCAGGATCTGTATTCAACACAGGACCATTAGTCATATCAGTTTGGCCAGATTTTAAATCATTTGTACTATAATGATCCCTAGCCTCTGAAGTACCCTCAGATATAGCAGTGCTGTCAATTAGAGCAGTATCTTGAATTCCCTCACTAATAATAATATCTTCTTGTTGATTATAACTCTCCAAGCCTTGCCGACTAATAGAAAGTTTTTTTATTGGCACACCTACCCAGTTCGTGAGCATCTGTTTAATATCGTTTGACAACATTAAGCCACTTATGAGGCTAATAGCAAGGAAGAGGGCGAATGACCACGCTAAAGCTTTTTGCCAACCTGTATTTGGCCTTGGTAACAGCCCAAAATTATTAGCACTATTATTCCCTTTTTTTATAATTAACCAGTATAAAAGTATAAAAGAGATTGGTGGTAAAAAATAAGTAGCTAACCACCACCCACTTTTATTAACATCATGTAAACGTCTACGCGGATAAATTATAAAGGCAAATATTGCTATTACAAAAGTTGGAAGTGTAACAAATGCAAGAAATAGTTTTAATGTTTGATTTGATATATCAGACGATCTGATAAATGTTGATTCTAATAAGGTAAAAGTTGTGGCGATTATTAGCACTAATCCAATACTCAGAATCATAGTATAAGCAAGAAGCTGTACTCGACTAATTCGTCCACTTAAAGAATACCATTTATTGTCATTATAGGTTGACTTGATAACTGATAAATCAGAATCAGTGGCATTGTGACTATCTACTTTATCAAAGTCATTATCCACAAATTCAAAACCATGACTCGATAAGGTGGTGGAAGATATTCCTGATTTCTCATCGTTTTTAGAATCAATTTTGTATTTACTGGCAGAATTAAATCTTTTTAAAGATTGAGGATTACTTTTCCCCATTCTTACAGAACCATTAAGGCTTTTAGAGTTTAATGTTGTTTTTGATGGCTTTTTCATATTTAAACTTGCTTATATGTTGCTATTACAGCTCTATTATAACCAACACGACGCAGAATGTAACCCACCACTCATATACTAATTACCTTATTAAAATTAAGGATTTAGGTAGATATTCTCATATTCGCCATACTCTATTAATGATATAAAAAGCCAATAATCAACGCTATTATATCTTTAAACATATCACAGATTATACTAATCTGACCCATAATCCATTACTATATTCTCGGCAAAATTTTCAAAAATGTCTTTTAATTTATGTATTTACGAAGACCTCATTAACTCTAGCTCATTACTACTAAAAATCCTATAGCCTCTAAAAGAGTATTAGTTTTTATTTGCGACACTGGACTATAAAAGTAATTAAGGCTATTTATAAACACAAGTTTCATAGAGCCAAAATCTATTAGAATAAAAAGTACCTGTAACAATAGCTAAACAGTTGCGTTTGCCGAAACGAAGCCATAAACTTGTTTCTAAACTTACTTTTAACGATAAGTTATGACGGTATAAATAAATGCAACTTAAACAGTTGAAAGCCTTTAATGCGGTAGCACGTCTGCAGAGTTTTAGCGAAGCCGTGTCAGTTACTGGTTTATCTCAGCCAACGCTAAGTAGATTGATTAAACAATTGGAAGTTGATTTGGAAGTAGAACTCATTGATCGTTATAATCGACCTTTGCAATTAACGCCTGCGGGGGATTTTTTATATAAAAAAACAAATACTTTGTTAAAAGACCTTGACAGCACCGTTGCTCTGACGCAAAAAATTGCTAACCCACCTGATACACTAAATATTGGTTTTGTGCCCTCAGTGTTATATGGTTTGCTACCAGTCATTCTATCTACTTTAAAACAGCGCCTTCCCACTCTTGAAGTTAATTTAAAAGATATCAGCTCATTTAAACAGCTTGAAGCATTAAAATCTGGCGTAATCGATGTCGGTTTTGGAAGGTTTGAACATGATGACGCTAACATTAAACAGCTATTACTGCGTCACGAGCGTTATGTAGCTGCTATACCCAAGTCACATATATTGGCTAACTCAAGTGAAATGAAATTAAGTGAGCTCGTTAACGATAGAATCATTCTTTATCATCAAACCCATTTACCAGTACCGCGCAATGATGCCGGTAACATGATTAGTGAGCCTATCCTGCATTTGTTTAACAAACAGTCTACTCTGCCGCATATGACGACCGCAGTTAGTGACATACAAGTAGCATTAGGTCTTGTTGCCGCAGGTGAAGGAATTACACTTGTCCCTGAATGCTTAAAAACCGTTCGTCCTGAACAAATTAGTTATTGCTCTATTCTGCATGAAGATACCACCTCACCAATTTTTTTGAGTAGCTTACAGCAGCCCACTCATCCTGCATTTGAAACTTTGCTTGAAGCCATTTATTCTGTTTATGAAAAGCGGGGTATTACCTACCGTCGTCATATATAAGTTTTTCGATATGCCACTTAATTTTATATAACGTTTAGAATTCTAAATTCTATCGCGTTATCAAAATCTATTGCGACATCAAATTTATTTAGCTTATAAATTCTGATCCATTGTTTCGTTTAAGATTAATTGTAACAAAACATTACTATTGTCCTGACCTAATGCCGCATATTTAACATATATCGAATATTACCTTGCTAAAAAAACCCAATAAATGAATATAAGTATTTATATTTAAAATATATAAAGCTAATCTAATTATTAATATTAACTCAACTTAAATATTGGGTTTGTAAAATGACTTTAATTTTATCGTTTTAGAGAGTATGCTCATTTTAATAAGATTCATAGCGAGCTATTTTATAGCTGCTTTGTAAGTTAGCATGTGCTTAACAATATAAATAATAGTGACAAATAAAACATAGTAAAAACAATACTAATTAGTAAAAATTCTTACTGTTAAGCGCTTATCCATAATCTTTTATTTTTCTTACCTCATATCTAGATATCAAGGATTGAAATATGACCATAAACTCTGCTGGTAAACGTTTTCGTGACGCTCTAACTGAGCAAAAGTCAAACAATAAACCTCTCCAAATTGCGGGTACGATCAATGCTTATACAGCAATGATGGCAACTCAAGTAGGTCATAAAGCCATTTATCTTTCTGGTGCTGGTGTTGCTAACGCCTCATACGGTCTACCCGATCTCGGTATGACCAGTTTAGATAACGTTCTAGAAGATGCAAGTCGCATTACCAATGCAGTAGACACGCCCCTACTAGTAGATATTGATACAGGTTGGGGCGGTGCATTTAATATTGCTCAAACGATTAGAAAGATGGAAAAGGCCAACGTAGCAGCAGTTCATATTGAAGACCAAGTAGCTCAAAAGCGTTGTGGCCATCGTCCAAACAAAGAAATCGTTTCAACGAGTGAGATGGTCGATCGTTTAAAAGCAGCTCTTGATGCGAAAATAGATCCTGACTTCGTCATTATGGCACGTACTGATGCTTTGTCTGTTGAAGGACTCGAGGCTGCAGTGGAACGTGCTGTTGCTTTTCAAGAAGCTGGGGCGGATATGATTTTTGCAGAAGCATTAACTGACATCGAGATGTATCGCAAGTTTACTGACGTTTTAGACATTCCAGTATTAGCAAATATGACTGAGTTCGGTCAAACAGACCTTTACACTACTGAGCAGTTATATAAAGTAGGCGTTGATATGGTTTTATATCCGTTATCAGCATTCCGTGCGATGAACAAAGCGGCATTAAATGTTTATCAGCACTTACTTAACGACGGCACTCAAGAACAGGTTGTTGATACTATGCAAACGCGCATGGAATTGTATGACTTCTTAAACTACCATGAATTCGAGCAAACGTTAGACAAATTATTTGCTGATAAAAAGTAGTTTAACAACTTAAGAAGATTTTCAATCGTTTAATTTTTATGCCCTCCAACCCACTAAAAGGATTTTATTATGGCAGCAGGTAAACAATTAACAGGCGCAGGACTTCGTGGTCAAGTCGCTGGCAAAACATCATTATCAACTGTTGGTAAATCAGGATCTGGTCTGACTTATCGTGGTTATGATGTCAAAGATCTTGCTGAAAAATGTATATTTGAAGAAGTCGCCTACTTATTGTTGTACGGTGAGCTTCCTACTCAAGCACAGTTAGATGCGTATCAAGCAGAGCTTAAAAAGTTACGTGACCTTCCGCAAGCCCTGAAAGATGTGCTTGAACGCATACCGCAAAGTGCCCATCCTATGGATGTTCTGCGTACGGGATGTTCTATGCTTGGTAATTTAGAACCAGAAGATAGCTTTGATCAGCAATTAGATAAAACAAATCGTATGCTTTCAGCGTTCCCAGCCATTATCAACTATTGGTATCGCTTCAGCCATGAAGGTGTCAAAATTGATTGTGTCACTGATGAAGAGACGATCGGTGGTCATTTCTTACACTTGCTTTCAGGTAAGAAACCCAGTGACCTACATACACGTGTTATGAACGTTTCTTTGATTTTATATGCTGAGCATGAATTCAATGCCTCAACCTTTACCGCACGTGTTTGTGCCTCGACCCTATCTGATATCTTCTCGTGTGTCACTGGTGCAATTGGTTCACTACGTGGCCCATTACATGGCGGGGCTAATGAAGCAGCTATGGATCTTATTGAAAGCTTCGACTCTCCAGATGCCGCTGAAAAAGGCCTAATGGGTATGCTTGAGCGTAAAGATAAAATTATGGGATTCGGCCATGCTATTTATAGTGAGTCTGACCCTCGTAATGTCATCATTAAAGAGTGGGCCGAAAAGCTTTCTAAAGATGTTGGGGATACGGTTTTATATCCTGTCTCTGTACGCTGTGAAGAAGTTATGTGGCGTGAGAAAAAACTGTTCTGTAATGCGGATTTTTTCCATGCCTCAACCTATAACTTTATGGGAATTCCAACCAAACTATTTACGCCAATATTTGTGTGTTCACGTCTAACGGGTTGGGCAGCGCATGTATTTGAGCAACGCGCTAATAACCGTATTATTAGACCAAGTGCAGAATATATTGGTGAGGAACCAAGAGAAGTACCTGCTATTAGTGAGCGTGGGTAATCGTTTGATTGCATTAATAACTCAAGATATATAGATAGTAATAATAGACGACAATCTTGAGCCAAACGTAAACAATATAAACGATAAGACAGAAAAGGATTTTTCATCTTCTGTAAAACGCGTGCTAGATTTTATAGGTAAACTTGTCGTTTATATTTTATTTAGTGAGCTTATGCTGCTTATTCCATTGGGGATAGCAGCATGGCTGATTATTAGTTTTGGTGTTTTTTGATTAATACTATCCATAGCAATATATGCCCTCCTCTTGTTTGGAGGGGTGTTTGAACGGGTGCTTGGGTGGTTGCCTAATAAACGCTTGCTTGATAAATAGCTATTGACTGCGAATGAACACTTTATCTTTAAATGCACAATACCTTCTTAAACTAAACAGACTACAACTAAATAGACTACCCCCCTATAACCCCCATGTTTTGATGAACTATTCTAATGAATCAACTATCAAGGACAGCTTCTCATGCCAAATCCTAATCCTCACAAAAAGCCCCTAACTCAAACCAACCCCCAGAAGATGAATCAAAACTATAAAAAGCCACTCCCTGCGCTTGATGGAGGCGAGACTGACTTATATTACTTTGACGTTGAACAAGCGGTTAACGACATTGAGCCAGGTGCTTATGCCAAACTGCCTTTTAGTTCAAAAGTTTTGTGTGAAAACTTAGTACGTCGATGCCCACCCCAAGACTTGACAGAAGCGTTATCTCAGCATATCTATCATAAGCAGGATATAGACTTTCCTTGGTATCCTGCCCGTGTGGTGTGTCACGATATCTTAGGGCAAACTGCTTTTGTCGATTTAGCTGGTCTTCGTGACGCAATCGCTGCCGAAGGTGGTGACCCATCAAAAGTTAACCCAATTGTACCGACACAGCTTATTGTTGACCATTCATTGGCTGTTGAACATGCAGGCTATGAAGAAAATGCGTTTGAGAAAAACCGTGCCATTGAAGAGCGCCGTAATGAAGACCGCTTTCACTTTATCAACTGGTGTGAATATGCCTTTGATAATGTGAATGTCGTACCTCCTGGCAACGGTATTATGCATCAAATCAACTTAGAGAAAATGTCGCCTGTGGTACAGGTCGTGGCAGATCAAAACGGTGATGCCATTACTTTCCCAGATACATTGGTTGGCACAGATAGCCATACCCCAATGGTCGATGCCTTAGGGGTTATTTCTATCGGTGTTGGCGGGCTGGAAGCTGAAAGTGTAATGCTGGGCAATCCTTCCTACATGCGCCTACCTAATATTGTTGGCGTAGAGTTAACGGGTAAGTTACAAGAAGGAATCACGGGTACAGATTTAGTGCTCGCTATGACTGAATTTTTGCGCGAGGAAGGCGTTGTTTCAGCCTATCTTGAATTCTTTGGTGAGGGAGCACGTCAGTTAACGGTCGGTGATAGAGCCTCAATCTCAAATATGACCCCAGAATATGGTGCAACGGCTGCCATGTTCTCTATTGATGAGCAAACCATTGATTACCTGCGCCTAACGGGGCGAACCGAACAGCAGATTAAAATTGTTGAAACGTATGCCAAACAAACCGGTCTTTGGGCAGATGGTATGAAAGATGCTGAATATGACCGTGTATTACGTTTTGACTTATCAAAAGTAGTGCGCAATATTGCAGGCCCTTCTCGTCCTCACGCTCGTGTTTCAACAAGTGATTTAGCAGAAGTCGGCATCGCTCATGCTGCCGACCAGCCTTTGGTTGAGCCAGAAGACGGTTTAATGCCTGATGGTGCAGTTATTATTGCGGCAATTACCAGCTGTACCAACACTTCAAACCCCCGCAATATGGTAGCGGCAGGTATCGTTGCCCGTAATGCAGTAGAAAAAGGCTTGGTGCGTAAACCTTGGGTAAAATCCTCTTTAGCACCTGGTTCAAAAGCGGTTAAGTTGTATCTGGAAGAAGCTGATTTATTACCAGAGTTGCAAAAATTAGGCTTTGATGTGGTTGCTTTCGCTTGTACGACTTGTAACGGTATGAGTGGTGCGCTTGACCCAGATATTCAGCAAGAAATTATCGATCGTGATTTGTTCTCTACCGCAGTACTATCAGGTAACCGTAACTTCGATGGTCGTATCCACCCCTATGCCAAACAAGCATTTTTAGCCTCTCCTCCTTTGGTAGTGGCTTATGCTATTGCTGGTACGATACGCTTCGATATTGAAAAAGACTCTTTAGGTAAAGACCAAGATGGCAATGATGTCTATCTAAAAGACATCTGGTTTGATGATGCTGAGGTAGACGCTATTGTTAAAGCTGCGGTTAAACCTGAGCAATACAATCAAGTGTACATTCCGATGTTTGATGAGGCCAAAGCCGATGCCGGACGACATGATGCCGTTGTGATAGACCCTCAATATGATTGGCGTGAGTTCAGCACCTACATTCGCCGTCCTCCTTATTGGGAAGGTTCAATGGCTGAAGCTAATAAGCTTAAAGGCATGCGTCCCCTTGCTGTACTGGGTGATAACATAACAACTGACCATATGTCACCCTCAAATGCCATTATGCCAGACAGTGCAGCTGGAGAATATTTGGATAAAATGGGACTGCCTCAAGAGGATTATAATTCTTATGCAACTCATCGAGGCGACCACCTAACTGCGCAACGTGCTACCTTTGCCAATCCAAAACTATTGAATGAAATGGTGCGTGATGAAAACGGTAACGTCATTCAAGGTTCTTTAGCGCGTGTTGAGCCTGAAGGTCAAACCATGCGTATGTGGGAAGCTATTGAGACTTATATGACTCGTCATCAACCATTAATTATCATCGCAGGTGATGGTTATGGGCAAGGTTCAAGTCGTGACTGGGCCGCTAAAGGCGTTCGCTTAGCAGGTGTTGAATGTGTGGTTGCGGAAGATTTTGAACGTATCCACCGTCAAAACTTGGTGGGTATGGGTGCCCTACCCATTCAATTTAAAGAAGGTACCACCCGTAAGACTCTAAATATCGATGGAACGGAGGTATTTGATATTGAAGGCGATGTGTCTGCTGGTGGTGAGATGACATTGGTTATTCATCGTACAAATGGCGACGTAGATAAAGAACCTGTTATTTGCCGATTAGATACCGCAGATGAAGTCAAAATGTACAAGTCTGGTGGTATGCTTCAGCGCTTTGCCAAAGAGTTTTTAGCAGGTGAAGTCGTTTAACTACTTAAATAAGTTGATTTTTGATGAGTAATTACTGATTGCTATATATGACGCACAAATACCTTAATTAAGTGTGTTTGTGCGTTTTTTATAACCAATGCTATATATCCTGTATTTACTATGCCATAATATGTACTATATATTGTACAAGTTACTTATTAGACAAATTATTTATCAGGAGAACCAATATGAGAGTAGTTACTTTTTCAGAAGCTAGGCAACACCTAAAAGATGTCTTAGATGCCGTAGTAGAAGACGCTGATGCAACCATTGTTACTCGCCGCGATGCTGAAGATGCGGTTGTTATTTCCTTAGATTACTATAATAGTTTGATGGAAACCGTGCATTTATTAAAATCTCCAGCCAACGCTGCACATCTTGCCGAATCTATTGCACAATATAAATCTCAAAATATAAAAGAGCTAGACTTAATTGATGATGGGTTAAATAATGAAAACCTAGTTGGTGGGACGTTTAGTGAGGGATAGAAAGCTGGCATGGACAGATGCCGCATGGAAAGATTATCTATACTGGCAAACTCAAGATAAAAAAACATTAAAAAGAGTTAATAAACTTATTATCGAGTGCAAGCGCACCCCATTTGAGGGTATTGGCAAACCAGAAGCTTTAAAAGAGAGTCTCTCTGGATTTTGGTCGCGACGAATTGACGAAACAAACCGCTTAGTGTATGCCGTTGATGATGACTACTTAACCATAATTGCCTGTCGTTATCATTATTAGGGTCGGTTATTGTTTTAGGGTAGATTATCATTTGAGGTCGTCCCCCATATACGTTTGCAAAAAAATCACAAACAATGCCACTTCTGCTGTTTTCTATGCCTATTTTGGAACAATTTTAGCTATCAGCCGTCTTCATTTTTGAATGTTCAAAAACCCTAATATCAAACGTAAATAAAAAGGATTTATTGATGACTAAATCACGTTTTGCCCCGCAAATCCCAGTTTCCGCTACTTATATGCGTGGTGGTACTTCTAAAGGCGTGTTTTTTAACCTCTCTGATTTACCAGAACGCTGTCAGGTGGCTGGCGACGCTCGTGATAACTTTCTACTGCGTGTTATTGGTAGTCCAGATCCTTATGGCAAGCAAATTGATGGCCTAGGCAATGGCTCATCAAGTACATCTAAAACAGTGATTTTGTCAAAATCTGATGGAGCTGACCATGATGTCAATTATTTATTTGGACAAGTGAATATCGGTAAGCTAATGATAGATTGGGCCGGCAACTGCGGTAATTTGACTGCTGCCGTTGGTGCGTGCGCCATCAATATGGGCTTAGTTAACGCTGAAAGAGTTAACCAAAGTGTCAGTGATAATAATGAGAATGGGGTTTGCGAGGTACGCATTTGGCAACAGAATATCAGCAAAACTATTATCGCTCATGTACCTGTTTATAAAGATGAAAATGGTAACGTGCAGGTTCAAGAAACGGGCGATTTTGAATTAGATGGCGTTACCTTCCCTGCTGCTGAAGTCAAAATTGAGTTTATAGACCCAGTAGATTCATCAAGTGATATGTTCCCTACAGGTAATTTAATCGATGATTTTGATGTTTCGGGATGCGGATTAAAGTCTGACAAAGTAGAAGCGACGTTTATTAGTGCTGGTATCCCTACTATATTCATGAAAGCGAAAGACTTAGGCTTTACCGGTACCGAATTACAAGGCGATATCAATAGTGATAGTGCTACGCTGGCAAAGCTTGAGAAAATTCGAGCAAGAGGTGGCGTAGCGATGGGTGTGTTCGACAATGAGTCTGATGCACAAAGTAGCCAACATATCCCCAAAATCGCTTGGGTGGCACCTGCGCAAAGCTATACCTCCTCAAGTGGCAAAGACGTCAATGATGCTGATATTGATCTAGTAGTGCGTGCCATGAGTATGGGTCAACTACATCACGCAATGATGGGTACAGCAGCAGTTGCCATTGCAGCAGCAGCAACCACGCAAGGTACTTTAGTCAATGAAGCTGCCGGTGGTGGTTCTTTAGAGGAAGTTAGGTTTGGACATCCTTCAGGCACCCTATTGGTCGGCGGTAAAACAGAATTAGTAGAGGGCCGATGGCAAGCCAAAAAAGTGTCTATGAGCCGTTCAGCACGCCGCATTATGGTTGGTGAGGTTTACGTACCAGCCGATAGTTTTTAATCGAATTATCAGCTTTATATACAAGACTACTGTAATAACACGTATTAAAAGACCTCACTAACACAGCGTAGTGAGGTCTTTTGCGATTAACTATCATGAATAGGTCATATTTATTAAGATTTATGGTTTGGGTAAAACAAATTACTCAAAAATAATTTTATAGGCATAGCTTTGCAAACAGTTAACAAAATATTCATAAACCAAACAGTATTGAGAGTTATTATATCCGAACAAATGAAGTAGAAAGAATATACTACCTATTATTGCGTGTACTGATATAACGGATGTCAATCATTGAGGTTCACTACTTAAAATCGTAGTTGAGCTAGTTTAAGTTTATTGTTAACAAACAACTATATTTATCTTTATCTATTTAAATTGAGGCAAATATGCTTATTAATTCAGCACGTACATTAAAACTGCAACGAAAAACCATTGCTATGTGTTTTGCTGTTCCACAGGTTATGGCCTCTCGTATTTGGATGCTTTCTACCTCTCCAATCAACTCTACTGCATCACAACAAGAAATATATACCATGATTGCAGAGAAGCAAAAAGCTTTTTTGAAGTCTTTTAATGATGTAAACTCGCAGATTATATCCTCACAAATGACGTTGGCACGGCAATGGATGTATGACTATCAAAGGTTTATTTTAGGCAACACTGAGGTGTTCAATGACTTTGATAAACACATTGATAAAGAGACAATTAAAATCATGAATAAAGGTATTAGTCCCTATGCAAAAACAGTACAAGCTAATCAAAAACGTTTATTAAAATAAGAGCCTGTATTCACAAGATAAAGTTAGAGAATTTTTATAATAAAGTGAATCAATACGATGCAAAATTGGGTTGAATGGTCATTCTATTTAATTCTAATAACTAATATATATCACTTGTCAGAGTCTTGTTGGTTGGCACTAAGTTGTTAATATATATTGATATTGAGCTTACATCATATGATTTTATACTTTTAATTAGGGTTAAGAAATAAGTCTTTCTTAACCCTAATTTTTTTAGTCACTAGAGGGTGTTCTCATTTAGATTATGAAGGTACAATGAAAAATAAATTAGGGTCAAACACAAATGATCTTGAAGAAAATTGTAGTATATTAACTAGAAATCAGACACATTTTGAAGTAAGTTTAGCCCTTCTCTACCCATAAAATGTAAATCGCTGTCAATGAAGACGAATCATAGCGCCAAAATTGGTAATTAAATTATTGATAAAATATGACCATTCCCCCACGTAGTGTTCCACTTGATAACAAGCCGCCTACTAAAAAAACTGAAAGGGGCGCTTTGCTATGGTCGATATTAAAAAAACTGGCCGGATTTGCAAAACCATATCGACCGCTTATTATTCTTACTCTGATATTAACCGTTCTTGGGTCATTTACCGCTCAGGTTAATGCGTTCGTCCTAAAATACACCGTAGATACGTTAACCGATATTGCCGGCCTCCCCGACCCTTGGGCAAGAGGTATACAGTTATTGACTGTAATAAGTGTGGTGCTTTTAATAAAGGAGGTATTGAACGCTGGAATATCCTTTGGTCAACGTTATTTTGGCGAAAGAATTCGTATTAACTTATCACGAGATTTATCGCAAAGAGTTGTTGACCGTATATTGACCTATCGTATGTCATTTTATACCAGTGAACAGAATGACAGCGGTAAGCTGCAAACCCGAATAGACTTAGGTGTCAGCAGCTTAACCAGCTTAGTACAAAACTTTTTTATTGATATGTTGCCATTATTTGCCACGGCAATCGTCTCTTTGGTCATCATGTTTAATGCCAACTTTTGGGTTGGCATGGTCGGTTTGATTATTGTGCCTATATATTTCTATGTCAGCCAAAAGCAGGCCAATCGGTTACAAGGTTTTCGCCGCCAAATGCGTCAGTTCCGCGAAGCCAAAAGCGGTATGATAATTTCATTGATTAACTCCATTACCGTTATTAAATCCTTTGTACGTGAGCCTATCGAGTCAAAAAAGCATTTTGACGTTCAAAAGGATATGACTGAAAACCAGCTGCGAATCCGCAGTATTGCATTTATTTACGATGCGATTAAAAGCTTTATTGAGCAGATTGGGGTGGTCGTCATTATTGTTTTGACCGCGTACTTTGTATTAAATGATCAAATGACCATTGGCATGATTATGTTTCATGTAATGCTATTTCAAAACGTCGCGGCGCCCATTCGCCAGATGCACCGAATTTATGACCAAATAAATAACGCACTAACCTATGCAGAAGGTTTTTTTGAAATTGTTGAAGATGACGAGCAAATTGAAACAGCTGGCGAGCTAACCTGTAAAGATTTACAGGGACACATTGAGCTCAAGCATGTTGATTTTAGTTATCCAAACGGTAAGCAAGCGCTACATGATGTTAGCTTTGAGATACACCCTAACCGCATTACCGCTTTAGTTGGTCTTAGTGGTGCTGGTAAAAGCACCATTATTAATTTACTGGTTAAATTTTACGAACCCAGTAGCGGTACTATTTGTCTAGATGGACGCAATTTAGAAGATTACAGTACTCAGGATTTAAGAGAGCAAATTGGTTTGGTACTTCAAAAAAACCATATATTCTCAGGAACTATTAAAGAAAATATCAGCTATGGTGATATGGATGCCACTGATGAGCAGATTATAGCCGCTGCAAAAAAAGCCTCAATTCATGAACAGATTATGGGCTTACCTGAAGGGTACGATAGTGAAGCCAAATCTCTATCAGGTGGTCAACAGCAGCGCATCGCATTAGCACGTATGTTTTTAAAAGACCCGCCTATTGTGTTTTTAGACGAGCCGACCGCAAGTCTAGACGCCATAGCAAGCCAACAAATCAAGAGAAGTTTAGATTTAATTAAAAAAGATCGAACGGTGATTATTGTGTCACATAATATCTCTCAAATTATTGATGCTGACGATTTAGTCGTTATTGAGGAAGGACGTGTCATGGAGACGGGTACCCATGAAGCCTTATACGCCCAACGTGGTAAATATTATGAAATATTTAATGCCATGTCCGACAGTTTAAATCTCGATAAAATTAGCCAAACTTTAAAGACTTAAATTAAATTCTACTGCTCTTTAAATCTTTCAAATCGCAATAACTTTTAAGATGTATTTTATGAGTATTATTTTTTCAATTAAAAATTTCGATGCCTTATCCACCATTGATTTATATTATATTCTACAGGCTCGCTCACAAGTATTTGTTGTTGAGCAGCAATGCGTTTATCAAGATATTGATGAGGTTGATTTCGACTCTCTACACTTGGTCGCGCATCAAGATAAGTCACTAATTGGCTACTGCCGAATTATTCCCCCCCCCAGTACACCCATAAACAAGATTTGAATGAGAAGCCAATGGCGGTTATTGGTCGCGTTTTAGTCTTGCCGGAACATCGCAGTAAAGGCTTAGCACGCCAAATTATGGCTGAGGCAATTCAACATTGTCGCCGTCACTACCGTAAACACAGCATTTTTATTTCGGCGCAGACTTACTTAATTGCATTTTATCAATCTTTGGGTTTTGTCACTCAAGGTGCCCCTTATCTTGAAGATGGGCTGGAACATATCAATATGGTGCTGGATGCACAACGCAAAACCAAACTCAAAACGACCCAATTAAATAAATTCAAGCCGTTAACCGCCTTACTGTATGTCATAGCCGCTGCCATAATTTTTGGTTTGGCCTACTTGTTAATATAACCAAGATAAAACCTTAACCGCATACTCACTCTTGAAGATGTAATGGCTTAATGGTTTATAGCTAACCCCGATTGTAGTAGATCTACTACAATCGGGGCTAAACCCCTCTCCCAATCAAGACTTCCAGTTACTTCGAGGTAATATAGAAGATTAAGTTAGAAGATTAAGTGGAAAATGCGGTAGAAAAAGCAATCATCTCACCCCCCTCAACATACCTTTTAAGTCACGGCTAATCCACAGCAAAAATGATCAAATCATTGCCTTGAATACTGACTTAATTGCTGACTGGCTTAATAATTAGCTTGCTTGCTGACTTAATTAGTTTACTGAATAGTTTAGAGTCTGGTTTACGCTTTGCCTCGCTTTTTGGCTAGCATTTTGCTTAACTATCATCTTAGTTACCATCTTAGTTATCATCTTAGTGACTAAGTTAATCCTTACGTTCTTATTGACTGAATGATTACCACCCCTATTCATTCAGCATATATACCGTCCTGTCCTTAGAATATATTGAAACAACAAAATCAATTAATTTTAAGTACAATATCATCTAAAGACTATCCTCATTTAGAGGATAAGAATAAAAATGAGATAAATTATCGCCGTATGCGAATCATTTTGAATGAAAAAAGTATATACGCTGGAAATCAAACCCAGTTTAGCGATAATGTGGTCGTTTTAACCCATAAAATGTAAGTTACTGTCAGTGAAGATAAAGTCTAGTACAAACAAACCATAACTAATTCATGACCAATGTATGCTATAGGACACAACGCTACCTATGTTATCAAAACAAGACCAATTGACCGAACTGGTGCGAGAGCTTGAAGTAAACAACCATGTTTTTGCCACTGATCCACTGCTGATTACCGAAAAAATGCAGGATGAAGAGGGCTCGCCAATCGAAAAGTTGCATAGGCGTGCCCAGCGTATTGATAGTAATGGCAATTTAAATAGTACTCTCAGCAAGATAGATGGCCGTATTAAAGGCATTATTTTGATACTGAGCATTGTGTGGTGTATTTCAGGGTTTCTAGGTCTGTTCACCCTGCTACAAGCCAATGTGGTTAACTTCTTTTATGTTTTGGTATGTCTGCTCGGCTTTCATACACTTATGCTGCTTGGCTGGTTGGTTTTAACCATTATAAATCGTGGCAATCAGTCTCCCAGTATTTTTTCGAGCTTTATTAGCCCAAAAGCATTGATACGCGGTAAGGATGATGTTACGCAAGCGTCAGTAAATTTGTACGAGCGCCAATTACAGCATACCGGTATGCGCTGGTATTTAAGCAAATTCAGCCATCAGCTTTGGCTTGCCACCCTCACTGGTATGCTATTTGCGATTATATTTTTACTGGTTGTGCGTCAATATAGCTTTAGCTGGGAATCAACCATACTCTCAAACGAGGCATTGATGAGTTTAACGCATTGGCTTGGCTGGTTACCCAGTTTGGTTGGTTTTAATGTACCTGATGCCGATGCAGTTGTGCAAAGTAGACTGGTTACAGGAGTTATGCCCCTCAGTATTGCCCGCCAATGGGCAAGCTTATTGGTGGGTAGTTTATTGATGTACGGCATTGTGCCTAGAGCCATTGCTTGGGCATTTTGTACGCTGATGTTTACTCGTAAGAAGATGAAACTAGATATTAATTTGCCTTATTATCAAAAAATAATTAGCTTTTGGCAACGTAAAGTAATTGATGCAGATGATTTTGAGGAAAAAGTAGTTCCAGTAGCACCCATTGCAAAAATCACTAAAGGCAAAAAGTTAGTGGCCTTACTTGAATATCCGTATGCCAACCAAAATTGGTATCACTTTGATGACAGTATCGAGGTTCATAACTTTGGTATTGTAGACACCCGTGATGATATGGATAGATTGATTGATTACTTGAATAACAATGATGTTCAAGTGTTACTTGGTCTACATGCCCAAGCATTGCCTGACCGTGGTACGATGCGTAAGCTAGATAACATAGCCACTCATGCCAAACAAGGTCTGATTGTGCAATTGTTAGATGAGGATAGCACCAATAATGAAAGGAGCGACATGAAAAAAAGTAGCGAAAGTACTCAAAACAGCGACCTTTATGAAAGAAAGTTAAAAAGCAAAAAACTACGCCGTGACCAATGGCAAACTGCACTGGCAGAGCGTAATATTGGCTTAATGTCTTAAAAATTGAAAAATATTTAGGCTGGTAAAAGATTCAAGCGATTTATTTACATTGATAACTGAAACCTTGAGAGACCTATGACGAATCAAACTAATAATAAACCATCTGGTGGTTTATTCAGCGATAAAGCCTTTGCAAAAGATACAGCGCAAAAGCAAGTAGAGAATAGCGGTAATAGTAATGCGAATGCTCCTAGTAATAATGATGCTACTCACAGCACCGCAATGACTGAAGCTTTAGTACTGGATAACACAGCCAATATAGCCGAGACTCATACCACCAGTAATCAAAAAAGTATGTCAGAAATGATTAAGGAGACAGCAAAAACAACGCTTGCCAAGGATGAGCCATTAAGGCTGGCTGTGGTAGGTCACACCAATACAGGTAAAACTTCCATTCTTCGTACCCTACTCCGTGATATGTATTTTGGTAAAGTTCAAAACGAAGCAGCCACTACCCGTCATGTTGAACGCGCCCTAATTAGTGATAGCCAGACTGGCGAAACGCTCGTTGCTTTATTTGATACCCCAGGCTTAGAAGATGCTTCAGGGGTCATGGACTGGCTGGAGGACAATACCGCCAGTCGCCGCGATGGCATCGACAGATTACAACTATTTTTAGCCAGTGACATTGCTAAAAGCACATCAGATGGCGCGACGTTAACGACGGCTAATAATGATTATTCACAAGAAGCCAAAGTCATCAAGCAATTACTGACAAGCAATCTGGCTATTTATGTGATCGATGCGCGCGAACCTTTACTCGGTAAATATAAAGATGAGTTGACCATTTTATCTTGGGCAGCAATTCCAGTGATGCCGGTGTTTAATTTTACCAGTGATCAAGAGGCTAATATTACCGAGTGGCAAACCATGCTAGCACGTCGTAACCTGCATATATCCACTCGTTTTGATTCAGTGGCTTTTGAGTTTGAGGATGAAATGACCCTCTGGCAGAATCTTGCCACCATGTTGACTCACCCTGAAACACTTCATAGATTGATTGAGCGTCGACGCGCCGATTGGGAACAGCTTTATGAACAAGCCACCATTATTATTGCCGGCTTTTTAATTAACGTTGCTGCTTATGTGCGTGAAATTGATGAAGATGACGACCCATTACCCGTGTTGAATGAAATGCAAGAAGCGGTGCGTCAATCAGAGCGTGCTATGCAAAGCAAACTTATGAATCTCTATAAATTTTATGACAATACTGCTGTAGTTACGCCCCTACAGCTGCACGAATATCAGCAAGACCCTTTTGACCCTGAATTATTAAAAAGCTACGGCATTCGGACTACTTCTGGTGCAGCGGCAGGGGCTTTATTAGGGCTTGGTATAGATGCCGCTGCCTTGGGAACAACCATGGGATTAGGGGCAGCGATTGGAGGTATTGCGGGTGGTTTACTGTCGAACACCAGTAGCATCGCTGATAAAATCACAGGGGTAAAACGATTATACATTGACCCTGCTACCTTAACGCTATTAGCTACCCGTTCTGTTGACTTACTAGCATCACTACGCCATCGTGGTCATGCTGCCACACCTGATAGCCCAGTAGCAGAATTACAAGAACACACTAACCCACCTTGGGAGGCTCATAAGCTGCCCTCCGAGCTGAAAAAAGCACGTGGGAAGCCGCAATGGAGTAGCTTAGGTAAAAGTAACAGCGAACAAGCTGCTCAATTGCGCGCTGATGCCTCATGGTCGTTATCGAGTAAGCTTAAACGAAAATAAACGTTACCCTAAGCGGGTTTAATTTTATTATCTGAGTATTATCAATATCTCGCTATTCTAAAACCCCGCTAATAGCAAATCTAAAAATTGGCATAGCAATACAAAAAGTGAAATTAAAAAAAGTATAAACCTTGTTAATTCAAATCCTGCAACTCGTTAATCCCTCTAATATCAGTTTGTTGCAGTTCAATACCGTACAATGGGTAGTCGTTAAAATGCTGCTCAATGTCGCCAAGTAACTTTTGCTGGCGTGTGGCTCGTTGTTGCCAAAAAGCATCACTTTGTTTGGGGCTAATCAACTGATTAATGACAATAGCAGCTGGCGCTAATTTAGCTTCTTGTAGCTGATTTACTGCCCTTCTTGTCTCCTCAATAGGCAGGTTATCAGCCGTCATCACTAAGACGACAGCTGTTTTATTGCTGGCGTGCAGCAGTTTGCCTGTTTTCGCAAATAAAGCTTTACGTTTATTCAAGACTTCAACAGCTTTTTCCCAGCGGTCCATAGGTTTTGCGGCCGCAAATGGATTGGCTAATTTGGATTTACCAAGAGTTGGCTTATGCGGAGCTAAGTTGTCTGCAGCACTTTTTAGCTTTGCTTGACGACGCTGCTGAGTTAATAATCCGTCTGTCCAAGCTTCCATCATTTCAGGTAGCACGAGCAAGCGCAGCGTATGCCCTGTTGGTGCGGTATCGAATATAACATGGTTATAATATCCAGACTCTACTGCATCGACTAAATGCGTACAAATTGCTTCCAGCATTGCTGCTTCTTGTGCGCCAGGTGCGCTTTTAGATAACTTAAGATGTTCTTTTATTTTAGGCATCATATCTGGATTTGCGTAGCTGCTTATGGTTCGTTCAACCTGTTTAAAGTGTTTATCTATAATCTCATTTGGATTAAGTTCAATAGCATCTAGATTCTGGTTTAAGGACGTTGTAGTGTTACTCAGCTTATGATTAAAGACATCACCTAAGCTATGGGCAGGGTCGGTTGAAATGATTAATGTCTTGTCGCCTTGCGCGGCAAATTGAGTTGCTAAAGCTGCTGCTGTGGTCGTTTTACCCACCCCACCTTTACCACCAACGAATATGACTGGCATATGCACCAGTTGCTTCACTAATAAAGATAATGACTGCATATATGAATACCTGAAATGAAAGAAGGTAGAAAACTAAATAAAGTATTTAATTCCCAAAAGATACATTAGCAATAAATTTCAGCAGCAGCCCCCATGTTGTAATGGGCAGCGCGGCATTCCCATTCTAATATGCCAATCATGAAATTTTTCTAAAAATATAGGTTGTAACTCAAGCGTGTAAAAGCTAGCGGGATTATCTATGCCCAAGCTCTCTGAAAACAGGAGCAGCATAAATAAATCTTCTTCTTCTCGTGCCGCTCTTGCTAATGTTTGACGGTATGGTGCGTGATAAAATTCATTTAAACCGTCCAAAAAACGTCGCCAAGTTGATGTATCGGATGTGTCAGATGTATCATTAGCCATAGGATTTCCTCATTTATATAGCCCATATGTTTACTTGAAATCTTTATTTCAGCCTAACTCTAATATGCTCAAAAAAACGCCAGCAATTGCCAGCGTTTTTATTTTAAAACCAAATTAAAAATTGATTATTTGGCAATCCCTTTATGTTGATTCCATTCGCGGCGTAACACCGAAAAGCTTTCGAAAGTTACCATAATTGTGGCTATTAAAATAATAATATCCATGATGATAAGCAACCAGTTGCCATCTTGATAAAAAGTCTTTAGCTGTAATATCAAAGCAAATATTGCCATCACTAATAAGAAGGATAAAGGAGCTAAAGTATACCAGACAGCCTTTCCCTTTCTTAATAAGATAACAGTAACAACCATCAATGTTAAAGCGGCCATCAACTGGTTAGTGGTACCAAACAAAGGCCAAATCAACATACCGCCAGAACCATCAATACCGCCAGCACCGAATGCAAGTAATAAACAGGTGCCCACTGCCAATAGAGTCGCAATACTGCCTTTTCTCAATGCGGGTAAGTTATATACCTCTCCAAACTCTTGGAAAATATAACGTTGAAGACGTACACCCGTATCCATTGTTGTACCTGCGAATAAAGCCGCCATAACGGTTAGAATAGTTTGCGATAATACAATCTCAATACCTACGCCAGCATTAAGAATAGTGGCACCACCATCAATGAATGCACCCACTGAACCGTCGCCGAATTTTTGATATACGGCTTCCCAGTCTCCTAAGGTCGCAAAACCTGCCGTAGCCGCTAAAATCGCGCCAAGTGCTAGCAAACCCTCACCTACAGCACCAAAGTAACCAACAAATCTTATATCTTCTTCTTTGTCGATTTGTTTTGAGGTGGTACCCGTAGAGACCAGTCCGTGGAAGCCTGAAATGGCGCCACATGCGACTGTCACAAACAGTAGGGGTAACATAGAAGGAGAGCCTGCTGGCATATTGTGGTTAATAGCAGGCGCAACAATATCAGGTGTGGCCAGAAGTACAGCGCCATACAATAAGATCAAACCAATAAAAAGCTGTAAGCCATTAATATAGTCACGCGGTTGTAGTAACATCCATACTGGAAGCAGAGACGCTACCGCAGCATAGACGAATAAAATAATAATCCATATGGCGTTATCTGGAAGCCCCAATACCGTCTCTGGTAATACGATTGGATACAATGTGCCAAGATAAATTAACGAATAAAGAGCAATGACTCCTAAAATAGAGACGATTGGTAAGCTCATTTTAAATCGATAAATACACTGGCCGATAATAGCCGCAACGACTAATGCCCCCCATACTGGGATAACTGCCGAGGGTGTTTTAATCATCATATTAGCTATAACGACAGCAAATACCGCATTAACCATGAGTAACAGCAGGAATATGACTACCATCATAAGTGTCCGTACTCGTCCACCCATGACTGAACCTGCAATAGAACCAATAGACTGGCCTTTATTACGCACACTTGCCCAAACGGCAGACATGTCATGGACACCAGCCATAAAAATAGTACCTAATACGACCCAAAGAACGGCAGGCACCCATCCCCATATTACGGCTATCGCAGGACCAATTATAGGCGCTGCACCAGCTACCGATGTAAAATGATGCCCCCATAACACATATTTGTTAGTAGGCACATAGTCCACACCGTCTTTCATTGTATGAGCGGGTGTTACGATAGAATCATCTAACCCTAAAATATGTTTTGCAATATATTTAGAATAAAATAAATAGCCACACAACATGGCCAGTACACCAAATAATAGTACTACGGCACTATTCATGATAATCTCCTTTCATGATAATCTCCTCAAAGATAGATTTTTTTATAAAAGAGCTGTTTTTTTTAAGAGCTTTTTTTAAAGAACTGTTGTTAAAGTTACTACTTTTAAAATTAATACATTTTATTAAGCTAAAAGTAACCCGTATTTGTTTTTATATCAATAATAGAGTTAAGATAATATTGATAAAGTTATAAGTGCAGTTATAAACTGCTTTTCAGTAAAATTAAACTTATATACAAATTATGGCAAGTGTTTTATAACATATTTACCTCAAGGGTATTAATAACTTTTAACCACCTTTTATCGATTTATTAAAAATATTACTTCTGAAGGAGTCATGATGTCGTATTACTTTGGCTTTGAACCCTCTGAAAAACTATCAAAGATGCTTGATGACGTTTTAGAGCTACTTGATACTGAGAGTGATCAACCCTACTACATTTTAAGAAACAAAACTGCGAAACAAATAGGCCGGGAGCTTATCGAAAATTTACTGGTCGAAATTATTGATATTATACCTAATGAAGAGCGTAAGGCCGCTATGAAAAAAGTGGTTAATACGATAGAAAGCTCTACTGAAACCATGCTAAATTTGCTCTTAGGCAAAGATAAAAATGCTGAAGTACTGCCAAATATTTATTACTTGCGCGACGAGACGGTATTTATCGATAATAAGGGTGTCAGGCGTGTTGGCTGTCAACTTACCCCTGACGTCGCCCAGCCAATAACTGAGGCCTTTGCAAAAGCAAGTAATGATAAAGTTGATAGAGTACAGCTAAGTAAAGCCCTAATAACCTTGAATAATGTAGTACTTGAACACTTCATCTCAAGATTCTCAGAAACCCTACCTCTAGGCATCATCAAAAGAAAATCAGTACCTTTAGCTTATGCAGGCATCAGTAAAGGCATCGAGATGGCGGTAAATAAATTATTTCCTCAGCTTGACGATGAGGCATTAACTAGACTTATTCGATTTTATCGACCTTTTATCATTGAGAAACCCGAATAACTGGAGCTTGACTAAGCTTTATTTGGTTTTTTAAGTAAAATAGTTCTATCATGGTTGGCTGAATAAAAAGACTTCTGTTAGAATAAAAATTTATCTAAGTGTATTTATTATGAGTCAAATCAGCAATCAAGAAATCGAACAAACATTACGCAATTCAGAGTGTCTGATTAGTAGTATTGAGGTATCCGCTGCATATGAGCGTCTGGCGGCAACACTTAATTTGCATTACGCAGGTTTAAACCCGATTGTCATGGTTGTGATGAATGGTGGCTTGATACCTGCTGGTCAACTGTTGACTCATTTGACATTCTATCATCGTATGCACTATTTACATGCCACTCGTTACCGTGCAAATGAAGGTACGAATGAGTTGATATGGAAGTATAAGCCTGATGTGAGTGTTGAAGGTGAACATGTTTTGCTTATTGACGATATATTTGATGAAGGCATTACCTTAAAACAAATTGTAGACGCATTAGCTAAAGAGAACCCTGCGTCAATTGATTGCTGTGTGCTATTAAATAAGGTACATGATCGTAAAGTTAAAGACTTTGAAGTTGATTTTATTGGTTTAGATGTTGCTGATCGCTATGTCTATGGCTGTGGTATGGATTTTCATGGCTATTTACGTCATCTGCCAGGTATCTACGCCATTAAAGAAGATAAACTATAATTGTTTATTGTGGCTCATTTAACGTTTTGATTATTTATAGTTTATAGTTTTAAGGCATCAAAGGATGCCTTTTTTAATGATTATTGATTGATTGTTGTTTGTTTAATCAAATTGTAATGCCAATCCGGTGTGCCTTTGAGTAGGAGTCGCAACCGCCTTTTCTAAACTCTGCTTTGAGCTAAAAATAGTTACCTGTTTTTTGGCTCGAGTAACGGCAGTATAAATAAGCTCTTTACTCAGCAATCTAGTATGGCTGTTATCAAGAGTAATCGCCACATGATCAAACTCAGAACCTTGCGACTTATGAATGGTCATGGCATACGCAGTAGCGATCAGCTCTTCATTGAGCAAATTTATGGCAATGCCTTGCGTTTTATTTTCAAAAAACACCTCTAACCTACCCTGCGGCCCTGCCGTTTGTAAGCAAATTCCAATATCACCATTGAAGAGCCCAAGCTCATAGTTGTTTTGTAATACCATAACAGGGCGTCCGTGATACCAAACGTCTTGCCTAATCGGTAATTTTAACTCAGTCGTATGCCATTGAGTAAGATAATTATTGAGGTAATGGTCTCCCCATTCTCCATGATGACCTGCACTTAATACTCTAAATTCGTTAAAAGCAGCCATTAAGTCGGAGATGGTCTCATTAACATCATCTGGTTGGTAAGTTGCTATTGGATTTTTTAGTAATGTTTTAGTTTTATTTACGTAGTTCTGGTAGAAATTGGCGATTTTTTGACGTTGTTTTTTATTGCTTAGGCTATTTATTATCTTATCTTTTGCTACTATGTGATCATTCGCTGTTTGACTCAAAGTATCGTTGTTATATGCTTGAATATTGTCAAAACTGATATTATTAAAATTAAGTGCATCATCCTCTCTTAATAGCTGCCATATCGCGGTATGATTGACACTACCTTGGTTGATTTCATACGCAAGCTTACCGATGCCAGAGTGTTTACTAAATCGGCGACTCTCAGTGAGTTCAGCATGAATTTGCGATAATAATGGTATACGACATAAGTCGGCCAATACCGCCCCTGCATCAACTGCTGCCAGCTGATTGGCATCTCCTAATAAGATAAGACGCGCACCTGGCTTAACAGCACTGACCAAATAATTAGCCAACTCTACCCCAAGCATAGACGCCTCATCGATGATGATGATATCCTCACCTAATTGATTATCGGCATTATAACGAGGCTTACCCGCACGGCCAATACCCAGTAAGCGATGAATAGTCTTCGCTTCTTGAAGCTGTATATCGACGCTAGCTGAAGCTAATGCCACTTGCAGTGATTCTTGCATGCGTTGGGCAGCCTTTCCAGTAGGGGCTGCTAATGCTAAGCGGGCACTGTCGGTACTAAATCTAATATGCTCATTATTATCTTCACTACCCTCTTGCTCATCATTTTCTTGTGCTTGTTGTAAGGCCATAACCAGCTGGGCAACGGTATAGGTTTTACCTGTGCCTGGGCCACCCGTAATAATACTAAAAGCATTGTTATTAGCGACTTTAATGGCATTTACCTGTTGTTCATTGAGGTTGTCCGTTAGTTTTATATTGAGCGAATTGATGGGGTTATGCAAAATCTGCTTTATTTTTTCTGCTAAATTGTATTCAGCTTGCCATGCACGATGTAACCATAAGGTAATTATCATGTGATTATCTGGGTTGCTTTTTTTCTTACTTTTTTGTTTGGCTGTATCTTGTTTAATACTAAGATGGAAAGTAATTGGAGATTTTTTTTCTTTTGATTTGCTTAGGCTATTTTTGTATTGATTGCTATTACCATACCCTACTTGGTTAAATAAAGGATGCTTCTGGAGTTGCTCAGTCAGTGTTGTTAAGCTTGATAAATAAAGACTGTCGTAAACATTAATAACCAGCTGTAACCGCTCGTTTAGCAACTCCTTTTGCGTTGCATTTAACGATGCTTGCCACCATAACTGCTCTCTTTTATGAAAGACGACAGAGAGCACATCGAATATAGACAACCCGTTGCTTTCAACGTCTTCATCAACGTCAATAAAATCTATTAACGGTGTAACAAGCAACTCTAATACCTTGATTTGCCAATCATATAACTCGGCCGGTTGGTTATTTATTTGACCTGATAGAGGTTTCTCGTCGCTGGCTTGGCTTAAAGTTAAAACGGTATGTCCCTCTTCAAGCTGATTGGCTAATAGAATAAAAAAGGCTGAAAATAACGCCTCTTGTTTGTATAAGTCATCAGATTGGGTCGACGGTTTTTGGCTAGCTTGTACCGTGCTGGATTTTTCAGCACTGACATATGCCAAATGCGTCTGCATACGACGTTGTAGGATATAATCACTGATATGAGTCGCCCAGCTTTCTTGCAGACTAATGGATCCAACACTGGTGTTATTATTATTCATAATCATTGTTTCTCGCGATGATTTTATAGCTATTATTTATAGGACTTTAATCTTTATATTTTTTATGTGATAGTTAACATTGACCCATTTAGTAATTAGAGATTTAACATTTTATTTAAGGGGCTGGTCGACCAAATAGTGCATCTAGCGCCTTAATAAACGCTATGGGTATATCCCATGTCACCAAACCATAGCGATTATGTGCACTCTGGGATAAATGGTTCACATCACTTGTTTCATCAGCACATTGACTATCTAGCTCATAAACACCGCGTAAAAACACATACTCAACTGGCGCTAAATATTGCGCTTCATTGCCTGCATAATTTTCAATCCTCATGGATAAGAAGCGATGTAAAGCAACTTGATAGATGGCGGCTTGTAACCAGTACCCTGCTTTAGTCATGGCTTGCTTTAAGGAATTTTCATCATATTTGCTTAGGCTATTTCCTAAAAAGTTACTCTTATAATCCACGACATGAAACTTACCGGCATGCTCATAGACTAAGTCAATTTCACCACGTAAGTAGCGATAAATATGGTCATGATTCTGTGGCAATAGGTTGATGTACTTGTCTGTATCTGGTACGTATTTTTCAAACAATTGATTAATATCTTGAGCCTTAAAGGTATCAGATAGCCCCATATTAAATTCAAGCTCTGCAAAGCGTTGATTAGGCTCAATATTGATTAAGGCTTGGTTAGAGGCCAGTAAAGGCGTATGTAAAACCTCCTCTATCCAATTTATCAATGCGTCATGATAAGTACTATCCGCGGTAAGCTTAAGCTGATCTAACTTATTGCCTGTATCATGGTTATCTTTAGGGTTTAAAAGGCGCTCTTGCTGTACTACACTGGCATAAATCATCGGTAACTGATAACTACTGACTGCTCGATCAATCACTTGCGTCCATTGTGTTTTATTTTTAAAATCAATTTTTTCATATATTTCGTGCAAAAACGTTCCTGCATTTGCCCCTTTTACAAAAGTAAAGCGTATATCATCGTCTGGTTTTAGATGTTCAACGTTTTCGTTGTCTGTAACCGTTATTGAGGCGTCTTCTTCATTAAAAAAAACACTCTCTAAGGAACCTGATTGCGACAGGTTTAAGTCAATCGCATCATCGATACGCTCATCAACTATAGCCATTGCTTGCGTAGACTCATCTAATTGACGTGCCAGCGCAGTAAAGCTGGTCTTAGCCCAGCCATAAAAATAGGTGTTTTTCATTACCTTATCAAACGCATCATATTTGATAGGTTCTTTTCTAACTCTATCAGATTCTAGCTCAGCAAAATGAGCCGTGCTTTTCGCATAATAAGTATCATAAAACTCAGTTATTTGAACGCCTGGTAAGTAGCCAACAATACCTTTTAATCTGTCAGGCAGATGGTATTCTTTCAAACCAGTATCGAACCAAAAATTAACAGGCTTAAATTTCTCATCCCTTTTATCTTTAGGGTCGCTAAGTACAATGTACAGTTGCTCACTGGCTCGGGTAAAAGCCACATAGCCCAAACGCTTGCGCTCGTCAAAGTTTTCTTTCGTTTCAAGATCGGTATAGTGCTCTTTATCCACGGCTGTGCCCTTCACAGGAGAGAAACGGCGTTGAGCACCTGTTTTGTTAGGAGGATTGTTACTAGGATTGCTATTAGAGTCGTTACTAAAGCTGTTTAAATTGCTATTAGTCTCTAACCGTTCATTGTTTACCTGCGCCTTATCCTGTTCAACGTTGTACAAATATAAGCCGTAGTCTTCACGATTACCTGACTTACGACTGGCCGAATCCATACCCAGCACATAAACGATCGGGAACTCCAAGCCTTTTGACTTATGAATGGTCATCAACTGCACCCCAGACTCAGTGGGTAGCGGATATTGTTTCGCCCACTCACTATTTGGCGCATCTTCAATATTTTGCTTAAACCATGCGAGCAACTCGTATTCACCCATTCCAATACTGTACTCGGCTAACACGTCCATCACATGACGTAAATCCATGATATGACGTTCACCGTCTTTGTGCATCGCCAGTGTCTGCCAAACACCTTGAGGCTGAAAAGGACTGGCTTTAAACAAGTAGTGTAAAGCAGATAATATGCCGTAGCGTTGCCAACGCTCAGCGCCTTCTTTCAGATAGGTAATAAAATCTTGGTAGCTTTTTTTGTCGCTTTTTTTATTGCGACTGTCTTTATGGTTAGAGTTCGCTTTACCCAATCTAGTGGCAGAAGCAGTTGATATATATTCGTCTGCTTCTGTCACACCTGTCTCATGGTCTATCATCATTGCTTTGGCTTGCTGAATATTTAGCCCATATAAATGACTGGTCAAAACCCTATTAATCATATCGTGCTTGTAAGGCTGTAGCATCGCACTCAGTACGGCCGCCACATCTTCTGCGATAACCGTTTCAAAGATACTCACATCGCTAGTGGTTAATGTGGGTATCTTAAGCTTAACTAGCTCATCTTCTACTTGCTTTAAGTCATTTTTTACTCGTGCCAGAACACCGATGTCACTGGGCTGGATTGGCCTGCCATCCAAGCTCTGACCGCTCTTTAGAATTGCCGCAATATGTCGTGCTGTTGTTTCATGCTCATTGTACTCAGCATCGGTATTATAAGGCAGGTTGATAACACTAACGGCACGATTAGGCAGCACTTGTTGATACAGAGTGTCTGTGGTGGGTGCCAATTGCTGTTCTTTTTGGGATAGCTCCTGTGGTTGCAACCATGAGAGCTTGGCATCAGGATTAGCTGCTTCAATATATTGATAAAAAATATTGTCGCCCAGTCCTGCTAGTCTATTTTGCTTATTTGAGGTACGGGTGGGCATACTAAACCAATGGTTCAGCGCATTGATCACGCCAGCATTGGAACGGCGGTTAATATCCAGTGTCCAAATATGCTTGTCATCGAACTGACGTTTCATAAAATTATAGTTAGCAACGTCACCACCACGGAATCCATAAATAGCCTGCTTTGGATCACCCACTAACAGTAAGAATTCATGATTGGAGCGCTCTTTGTTCTTACTGTTATTTGGCAAATAGATGTTTTGAATCATCATTGCCTGTTCACCGTTGATATCTTGTGATTCATCGATAAGTGCCACAGGATAATGGTGACGGATATAACGTGCCAGCTTATCGCCTTGCTTACCACTTAATGCTTGGTTTAATCGCACCATTTGTAAGCTAAATGTCGTCTGTGAGCGCTCTTCTAAGATAATGGGTAGTTTTTCACGTACAGCAAGTACAATGTGGCGATTCAAGTTGGCTAATACTGAAGTAACATAATCATCGAGCTTTTTACTTTCTTCGATATAGCGTTTAAAATCCTGAACAACTGACAGCTCATTAAAATGATAATTAATTCGCTCCATATCTTTTGTCTTATAGAATTGTTTCCCTATATCATCTGTCTTTTGAAACGCTTCAATTAGTTTTCCAGTATCGACTTTATTACTAGATATGAACTTATAAGCTGATGCACCATAAACCTCTAGTGCTTGAATAATCTTTGGCCAAGAATCTCTGTTATTAAGCAGCTGTCCTTTAGGGGCATCATAGTACTCACCATCTGGTTTAAAAAAAACATCTAACTCATCACTATTCCTAATTATTTTTTTAATGAGTCGTTCATACCCTTCAAGAGAAAAATTACTCGCTTGTACTTCATCAATAGGCGCTGAAATAAAGTTTAATGAGACTCTGACATGCCCTCGATGATCTTCAACATCGGTTAACTTACCTTGTTGCTCCAGTAAGTCGTATAGCTTAGGCTGCTCATAGTACAAACGACTTTGAAACTGGCGCAGTTCATCATGGATAATACTGTCCGTCACTTGCTCAATGCTGTGATCTTCAATAATTGCCATGCCCAACTGATGGCCGGTTTCACTACTATATTCTGTTAGCCATTTTTGTGCCAAGCTATCAAGAGTGCCAATAAACAGCTTATCTAGCGTTGTTAATACCAAAGCGGTACGTCGAATAGCCTCAGATAGCTGATAGGTATATACATGATCTAATAGATATTGCACTAAATGAAGGTTAACTGGGTCGCCTATAAGCTTGTCATAGTGGGCGTGATTGGCTTGATCTGTTAGCCACTTCACACGTTTTTTAACCAAAACTTGGCGCTGCTCATTGTTAAGCTTATAAGCACTCTCATCATCTTGATTTAGAGTATCAGCAGCAAATAAATCTAAGTTGCTCTTATTTTCGTTGTGTTTATCCTTCTTCTCTTTATCCGTCTTGTTCTTGGTCTTTGAATCGGGCTCAATAACCAAACCTTTTGGATAAAGAAACTCTTTATTCTCAGGGTTACCCCTAAGCACGTTTACCCACTGTAAAAGCTGATAAAACTCTACCAAACGATCATGAATACGCTGACGCATCTCAGCTGCCGCCGCACGAGTAAACGTCGTGGCAATAATCTGTTCAGGAGAACGGCGCGCTTCAATAAGTAAGCGTAATACAATCCCAGTGAGCGTCCACGTTTTACCTGTGCCCGCAGAGGCTTCAATCAAGTGCTTGCCTGTTAAATCAACGTCAACAGCAGGTATGATTTCTTTAGTCGCCTGCTCGTGAGTTTGATCTTCATCCATTACGGTATTATTCATATTATCTGGTGTCATATTGACTGGTGTCATATCGCTATACGCTTATTATTGTCTTTATAAGGATGTCGTTATCTAGATATTATTTAGAGGTGGATTAAAACTACCCTATGAAATAAATGATGCCAGCACGATACTCAAACTATTTAATCTTAATGAGTGACGCATACATAGGCTCATACAAGGGCTGTGCTAGGTTTATTAAGCCTGTAGTGAGCGCCTTGTACTTATCCTCATCACGTAGTACGTACTGCCAAATGGCATGTTGTACGCAATTGTCATAAATCATGTCACTATGAAAACCTGGCGCAAACCACGATGAAAAGTCAGAACGTTTCGGCCAGTAGTTGAGGCCTTTATCCTGCTCGGTGTGCACTTTAGAGACATATTGCAACGCATAATCTGGTAATAACGTGATAGGCACTTGACCGACAAGATTGCCAAATACTGCCCATTTAATCAGCTCAATCGCCGCTTGCTTATATTCAATCGGCTCAAGCTTAAAAGCGACGATATCTTTATACTCTGACACTTGAGGACGAGATTTATTGTAACACCATAGGCTAACGCCATCATGCAGCGCCACTTGCTCAGCGGTGGTGCGTCTGGCAACCTGCCAATACAGATGCGACAACCAAAATTTCAATAAATGCTGAGGACTAGCAGAGCTCGATAAAATATTAAGCCAGTATCTTGGCGACTGCTCGGCATAGGGCTTGGCTGTCTTGTCACTATTATTATTGTCATTAGTACTGCCTGAGTCTGGGGCGCTATTACCAACCTCATTAGCAGAACTCATTGAAACAGGCACTTTACCTTTAATCTTTATGATATTAGGTAATACAGATAGCCAGTTTTCCGTATCTTTTGCGATACTTAATTCAGAGTCTTGTTTAGAATGCCCTTTAAAGTCAAACAGCTGTCTTATATCAAGTCGTACCGGCTCTTCTTTGGTAGGGGTTAATAAAAACGGATGATCTATTGATTTGATATGCTCAATCAGTGGCTGCGCTTCTGATTCATTTTTAATCAGTTGCTCTTTAAATTCTTCACATTTATGCAGTAGCTTTTGCTGTTGATTAGACAGCGTGGTTTGACGTGCCACACCCGCTGGCATAATCTTTTGATAGATTAAATGTTCCTCATCCTCATGCACCTCTTCACTTATATTGGCATCCGCTTTATTGTCAGCTGCCAGTTTATTAATCAAGTGATCGTTAATCTGATACGTTGACAAACTGTCTAAAAATAGAGGCTCTTGACTGGCAATTGATGCCTCACCTTGCACAATATGTACTTGCTGAGTGCGTAAAAATGCCTTGGCAGGGTGGCGCACTTGGTAAGTTAATGCACCCTCAATATCAATCTCTTCGATATTAAATATTGCTTGCTTCAGTGCCGTTTTTGCTTCGGCATCCTCTTTATAATCAAGATTCAGCATATTGATTAGCAACTCAATACCTTTATCACCAATACTGCCCAGCCTGCCAAGTCCATTGTTAGTGGGTGCATCTGACGGTTTGTCTGGCGATATCGAATGTTTTTCTGATGCTGGCTCAGCTATTGCTTGAGCCCCTAAGATCTTCGCCATCGTTTGATATTGTTCTTTAGTTGGCAACGACACACGGGGTAGCACATCCTCAGTCTGATGATGGCTATTTAGCGTATCAAATACCGCTTGCCATAACGGCGCTGGTGGAAATTGCTGTTGCTGAGCAAGTTTGGTCTTACTCATGGCTTTGTTTAACTGCACTTCTAGCAAGTCCTGCTCATTATTAGCTTGCTCAGCTAGATTGGCATGAGACGTTGAAGTGTCATTCTCTTGACTGTCTACCTTGCCAGTTGACAGGCTGTCTGGCGTTTTGGTGTCAATGTTAGTCTCAGTCTCGAATAAACACTTATCAAACGGTAACGCAGGGTGCTCAGTGACCAGCCACTGCTTAATCAAATTTGGCAGTTGACGTTTCACACTTTCTGCATCGGGGTTAATATCTTTCGGCATGTTTTCAAGTGACCTAACCTGCCACTGCACCTCTCCTTGTAAGAATTGCAGCAACTCACTTACTGGGTTGGCGGGAAGATGCTCATGCGTATCGGTCAGACTTTGGCCGTTATAAAAAATCCAGCAGGCACTGCGCGCGCATAATAAAGCATCCAAAAATGCACCATTATCATCATCTTCACTGACCCTATCACCACGGCGTGATATGGTGGCTTTCATCAAGTCATAACGGTTGTCTCTATCTTGATTAGGAAATTCAGATAGATTCATGTTGAGCATCACAACCAGCTCAAACGGCACGTTTCGTAAGGCACCAAAGCGGCCAAAGGTAATTACCCCAGTTGGCTCAGCACTAACTTGCTGACTTTCAAGCTCGGCCTCGATACTGTCTAACATAAAGCTTAATTTAAGGGGTAACTCTTCCACATTATGCAGGGCTTTATTCATTTCACGTCGTGCCTGATGGTCATTGGTATATTGACTATAATGGCGATTGGCACGCAAACTGGATTTAAAGCCATTCATGGCATTATAAATCGCTCGCATACTACGAGATTGATCCACATCCGCAAAGTAGCGATGAATTACTTGAGTCTCAATCTGATCTAGCCAGTCTTCTGCTTTCATACTCTTTTGATGATCATAGCGCCTTTCTACCAGACCTGAATATATTCGGCAAAGTGCTTCAATAATTGGCGCATCATTTAAGCTTACTTGTGACAGGGGTAAGCTCTTTTCGGGTAGTGCACTATCAGGCCATTCATCTTGATCTAGCGGATACAAACAATCGGTCAAGCCTGCCTCTGGCATGATCAATCCCAATACTAAACGATCTAATGCTTGAGCAAAGGTAAATCGATAATCGTAGTCATTGCTATCTAAGGTTTGTTTAAGATGCACCTCATCAAAACCACGTATAAATCCAGCTTCAATTAGTAAATCACAGCCTCGGCTCATTTGCTCATGCGTTAGGCTAAAGTTTTCATATAAGGGTGGTAGCATCAACCAATCAAGTACTTCAGCCGCCTCAAATCGGGCGCTTTCGCTACCGAGTAATTTATAAAACCCAAGCACTGCTTCCCACAGTTGTTTAATTTCAGCATCAACCACACCCGTTACCTTAGCTGGCAAAGTTAATCCATCTTGCCCTTTTCCATTCACGAAGATAGATCTAATTAGGGTATGATGACGCTCAACATCAGGCAATAACACCACGATATCCGATACATGCCGTTTCTTTTCGCCCTTCTTAATAGGCTCGTTTAACCAACGGCCAATCATAATACGTAGTACTTCAAGTTGACGCTGTAAACTATAGCAAGAATGAATGCTTAGGCTATTATCACGTAATGATATTTCCCAACTGCGCTGCTTTTGATAATACTTATTTTCTAATACATCATCCGCATAAGGGTTACCTCCAGTTTCTAGACCAAGCTCAATTTGCTCACCAAGATCTTTGGATACTTTGGCCGCCGTTGCTTCTTGCGTCGACTGCTCATCGAGCATCAACACATCATTTTGCAACTTACGCAATAAGCTCGGCGCTTGATGGGTACTATTACTTTGATCTGGTTGATCTGGTTTAAGGGTTGCTTGGTCTTTTTCTGTTGAATAAGCTTCTCGGTCATCTTCCTTTTCTATCGAAGCTTCAAACCCATTAACCTTAGAGTTATTGCTATCAAGAAAATCGTCCTCGAAGTTGTCAAACCACTCTACCCGATCGTCTAGATAATCATCGTTACCCGACAGGTTAGCAAGCATGGCAAAGGTATCACGCGACTGCTTGCCAAGCCGTGATAGCAAACTGTGCCCATAATCTCTTAAGAAAACACTTTCAGGGTTGATAATTTGCTGTCTCTGTAACCAAGACTTATCGACAATATCTGCCCAAAACAGCTTAGAGGGGTTATAGTGCAGTAGTGTGATGTCCATGTATTTAGACAGACGCTGTAAAAAGTCCAGCTCCGTTTGCGGCAACTGCTGAATCGTAAAAATACGCAACACTTTTGGCAGCTGATCACGCTCATTGGCCTTATTACTCTCAAGCGCCTCCCAAAACACTCTTTCAAGCGCAACCCGATACAGATGCACATCAGCAAATAAATTTTTCCAAAGAGTGCGCTGTGCCGCTTCTAACTCAACATAATGCTCAACTAGCCACTCAGGCGTACCCCGGGCGTATTTATCAAAACGAAGTGATAAACTGTCTTTTTCTTTAATTAACTGTTTAACATCAAGCACCTTATCGTGCGACCACAACGCCAGCCAATCGTCACGGTGGGTTAAATAGCGGTTAAAAACTCGTGCCAAATCACTTGCCAGTTGCCAAAGTCGAGCCTCTTTTTGTGCAGAATCAAGATGACCATTTTTTTGATCTTCAATCGATTCAATTAACGAGATTAATACAGGGTGTAGTGGATGATTGTCATTAGCAATAATCTGTTGATGATAATTGGTCAAATAACCAAACAGTCGCCACTGCATAACCGTCGGCGATAAAACGGCTACCTCAGGTACATCAAACGTTTTAGCGTTAGGATTTTGAGCTAACAAATAGCGATTGCGGCGTTCTAAAACCTCTTGCATCAGCGTCCACTGATATTGACCCCAAAATTTAGTACGTACTAACGTACTAATACCAGCACGACTGGCAATCGTTTTATCTAACCAATCGCCCAATACCATGGAGGGGACAATGACAATGAAAGGTTCAAACACTGGTTGATCTTTAGACTGGTAATCAACAAGTAAATGATTAACGAGGTTTTCAGTTCGATGAGATTGAATAATTTTAAACATAGGGACTTAGTCTTTTGCTCACAGCAACTATTGGTTTTGGTTGTTATTATTGGACTTATCTGATGGTTCAACATACCCTAAGCATAACTGATTCTGGATACTTTAAAAGCAAATAACATTCTCAGGCGTCAATTAATGTCGCCTAAAAACTCTAAGCACGGGCTTTCACAGTCAAACATCGTGCTATAACGGGCTTAAAGCAACGCTTCGATTTAAACTAAAATACGGTACAATAGCTAACGAGCAACTAAATTGCCTATAGTCTAATACCTTTCACGACCAGTCACCTCTCACCACTAGAGCATTGTTATGCCATATTGTTATGCCATCTCGCCATAAACCCTTATCGTTTTATGTCAAAATAACGGTCAGTTCAATGTGTGTGTTTCTCGGCTTAGTCTTTAGTTTTATGCAATTGAAAATAATTCTATAGCACACCCTTTACCAACCATGACCGATGATGAACCCCCTATAGTAGAACCATTAAAAGCTAAAGCACAGTAAGTTTCTAAAGGGATATTTCTATTAGGGCGTGTCCTCAATTCGTACAATTGTATTTAAAAGGGCTAAAAATAGCTAAATCCTGTCATACCACGTCAAATAACGGGGAAATATCTCGATATTTACGACATTATTTTCCTTGTCTGACTGCGATTTATCTTATTTTTATCTGCATTTTCAAAATGAGGACACGCCCTAATTATTTAAGTTCAATCCTGTTATAATAACCCATTCTTTAGCATATGCGCTTATAGCTCAACAGGACAGAGCAGTCGCCTCCTAAGCGATCGATCGGGGTTCGAGTCCCTGTAAGCGCACCAAATTAGCACAACGCAACACTTCATAAAGCCTCACAACGTAAATGCTGTGAGGCTTTTGCATATCATGTCACACCACAACGCATCATAATAAGTCATTGCATACCCTATTTTTTGCGGTATTATAAGGGGTAATACTCAAAAATACCGTATATGGATACCGTAATTCGATGTCAAGATTAACAACACCCCTTTCGAACACTTAAGTTAAGTAAGCTAAGCCTACCGCCAAGGCATACAAACTAGCTGACGGTGGCGGATTGTACTTGTATGTCTCGACAACCGGTACAAAGTCTGGGCGAATTGATTATAAGCGCCCTATTAATAAAAAGAGGGCTACAATTACATTGGGGCAATACCCTGATATTAGCTTGGCTCAAGCTCGGGAGATAAGGGCAAATGTGAAAGCGGATTTAGCAATTGATGTGGATCCGATCATGAAAAAGCGTGAACTAGAGCGTGAAGAACTATTAAAGCAGAACAATACTTTTAAAATGGCCGCTGAAGAATATATTAGCAGGCAGTCTCATTTATCAGATGACACTTTAGAGCATAACCGTAGATATGCTGACTGTCTAAACAACACTATTGGTAATATGGCCATCGCTGATATTAAGCCCATCGATGTACTTGACGCTTGCAGGTTGGTTGAAAGTAAGGGGTACCTTGAAACGTCAAAGAAAATGCGGACGCTTGCAGGTCAATTATTTAGATATGGCATACAAACTTCACGATGTGAGAGAGATGTAACGCAAGATTTAGAAGGTGCTTTAAAACCGACCGAAATCAAACATTATGCCGCTATTACTGACCCCTCAGATTTTGGCGAACTACTGAAAGCAATTGATAGCTATGATGGCATGTTTGAGACACGCATCGCTATCAAGTTGATGACATATGTTTTTGTCAGGTCTGGCGAGCTTAGGCATGCACTTTGGGAGGATATAGACTTTGACGAAAGAACTTGGACGTTTACACCGCGTAAGACAAAAAGAAAGACTGGGGTATCATTGATAGTGCCGTTATCCACCCAAGTTTGTGATTTATTTAGAGAAATTGAACAGCACAAAAGAAGTAATTTAGTGTTCCCTTCTTTACACAACACAAATCGCCCAATGTCAGACAACACAATGAATTTAGCATTAAAGCGCCTCGGCTATAGTGGCGACATGCATACAATACATGGATTTAGGGCTACTGCTCGGACTTTGCTTGTTGAAAAATTAAAGTATGATGAAAAGCTAGTTGAAACGCAACTAGGCCACAATGTTAGAGATATGCACGGCAGAGCTTACAAAAGAGTAATATTTATTGATAAGCGTCGTGAGATGATGCAAGTATGGGCTGATTATTTAGACTCTTTAAAGTAATAATAGTCTATTTATGTTAGACTATTATTTATTTGACGTGAGGTATCTATGATTGACTTTAAAGAGGTGGGCTTCACTCCATACAATTTTCAAACATTGGTTGATAGTACAGGTATGACTAACAAAGCATTTATTGAAATGTTTGAGATTGATAGAGCATCATTTTATTTCTATAAAAAAGGCGATGTGACCATGCAACATAAAGACTGGGAAGCTCTATTGCAAAAAGTTGAAAAATATTCAGAAAATAAGTCTAATAATATTAGACCATAATAAGTCACATAGATTTAAGATTTAAACAAATTTACTTAAACGACTGGAGAACACTATGAATGCAGATTGCTGATGTAAACAGACAAGTCATAACGGCTGTTATAAGGTAATGACGGCACATGGCATGCCGATGACTTCTGACTCAAATTTAAAGGCAAAACCCATAACGTGATCTCTCTTACTATTCAGGTGCGTAGAAATATTACCTTGATGAAGTCCCGTTTCTTTAGCTGCTTCTTTCTGACTTCTAAACCTAGCTATTTCTTTACCATTCAGGTACTGGATTACAACGCCTTTCATGCTTCTTCTTTCCATAGTCTGTTTATATCTATTTTCAGCCCAAGTAAGCATATGAGTATTTTCAGGTTCAAGTCAAATTACTAAAACCCTGATTTAACGTTAGTTAGTCTATTGGGGATGTCCAGTTACCGAAATGGTCGACAACATGCCAAAATCCATCCTCAGAGGCTACGAATTTGATCCAAGACCCTCTCGTTTGGCTTCGTAAATACTCATTAACTTCCAACCCTTGATATATTATCTTATCTCCATCTTTAGGACTTACTGTTACATCTCCGAAATCCCCATTCTCTATCTTAATTTCTGTATTAGGTAGATCAGAATGTGTTGGTAACCTGAATGCAGTTCTTTTATTAGGAGAGCCTTTATAGGTATTATATATCCCCTCCACTCCCGAAGGCTGTATCACGTAGAGACTATGTTCCCTATCCTCAAAAGTGAATTTGAAATCCCCTATGTTACCAGAGAGTTTATAAGGGCATCCACTGTTGAACATAGGATGTGATACTCCATTAACATACTCTATCTCCAGATTTATATTAAAGGGGTAACCATTTTCAACTATACTTTGAGATTGCTCGGATAAGAGTATTCCATATTTAGAGGAAGGACTGTCTACCTTAACCCCTTTTAAAGAGACATTACCCAAAACGTATGGTCGAGTGTTTTGATTTAAAATTGATATAGCTGAGCTTCTAGTTACATCGTCATATTTAGTTAAGTTGCAGTCTTTAAAGTCAACACCATCGATACTTACAGACGACATAGAGCTTAAGTGAGGTAAGAGGAGACCATTTTGATTAATACCTTTAGCGCTTAAATTTCTAGCTTTTATTCTATCTCCTTTGTTCTTGTTGCTAATGATATACCCAACTTCGGTATTGGAGACGTATAAGTCTGATAACACTAGGGAGTTAGATTCTATGTCAGAATTACTAAAAAGGGCATTAAAACCTGAGTAGCCCCCTGACGACGTACAATCCCTTATGACAAGGTTTTCTACAACCCCTAAATCATATACTGGTTCGACATCAATACCTGCCATTGGGGCTAGTCTGTCATTATCAACAAAATTCAATCCACTAAATAGTCCGTTACTTATTGAGACTATTGCAATGCCATTTCTACTATTTTTGTGAAAATACCCATTAATAAATTTAATATTCTTTGGTGGAGTTTTTTCAGGGTCAGCAGAATAATTGGAACAGATATATGCACCATCTCCCCAACACTCCTCTATTGTAGTATCATAGAATGTAATATTTTTACCACCAAATATGCCGACTCCATGACCTTGTTCCCCTGAATTGCCTAGATGACCAACTCTATCTCCAACTGCATGTAATCCTCGGACAGTGATATTGTCTTGTCTATCCAAAAGAAGCATTATACATCGCTCTTCTTCATTAGGTTTTAAAACTAACTTAGCCCCCTTTTCAAAAACAAGGTTAGTATTACTTAACAATTTTAGGGCATACGTATATCTGCCTATAGACGATGTCGATTGGGAAGATATTAAGTAGTCCCCTTTTGGGAAGTAAACGTCCCCTGTATTATTTAATGCCTTTTGTATGGCTAAGGTGTCGTCTTTTTTACCATCCCCAACCACACCGAAGTTTTTCACAGACACCATTGTAACATTAGGTTCAACATTCAATTGTGTTATACTCCTTGTCAGAAAATAAGTTTTAGCTATGGATATAATATTCCATATGCACTTAAGTTACTATAAAACTGAGGGTTACCAAATTACAGTCACAACCCACGGTTACTTTGGTATATTGATTAAATCTTGCGTAATGTTTGACACTGTTATCCATACCTTCTTTGGTTCTTCTAGGTCAAAGTAAGCACACCATGTCAAACCGTTTGGCATTAAAGTTCTTGGCATTGCATAGACTGGAGGTACTACATCATCAGTTAGGGTTATTGATTTCTCAATTTGACCTCCTGCTAGAATACTTCCGAAAGTTAAAGACCCCCCATTCGATATAGATTGTGTATATGTACCCCCACCCTTCTTCACTAATATTAGGTTGGGGTCGATCAATAAAGCATGGCTAGCAGATGAACCGTAACCAGATAATAAATAAGATCTATCATCTGACTGTATTATATTAAGCCCACCTACTTTTTGCTAGTCTCGTAAATGAATTTCTTTTGTTGTTAGATTTTCTTGGTAGCGTTGGCTGTTCGTTGAAGATGTAATAACATTTTGTATATTATCAACACTACCAGAAGATATCAAAGTTGAAAAATTAATGCAATCAATATTACTTGCTGAAAGAGTTTCGCTAAAATTTGCAGCAACATCGTTTTTTTCCGAGTATACTCTTAAATTATGGTTTCTACCTCCTAAGTCAACCCCTGCACCGCCATTATGTTGTGTGATAAAACTGCCCCACCAGTGTGACGCTGTTTTGGTAAATGTTGGTTCTGTTTCAAAATGTCCCCCCTAAACCATTCCTCGTAGCTTCCACCCAAAGCCTCTACAGCCCTGTTATCTCCATTCTCGTGAATTGAGATATACAAGCCATATCCGCCTGAACGCATACCTCGTATTTTGATCCGTGATAAGTTGCCTGACTCAAAGACTGTAGCGTGTCCTCCATGATATTCACTTTTAACATCTACAAATTTTCGGTAAATATCAGTCATGACAAAACCATTCGAGGTATCGCCCTTTAGTACTGACAATCTAATTGGATATATCCCAATATGCTCAAAGCGACCTTTTGTGTGATAGTTTGTTGCTGGCGCTATTTTGTTCAAAATGGTAGAGTCACAGCCCTCTCCGTATGTGTCAACATCAAACGTAATATCGGATGAGTAGTTGTAGATGGCAGATGGCATGAAGAGCGCTTTATTTGTTGCTTTGGCATAGGATATTGCCTTTTTAATCCCCTAGGTGTGGTCGTCGTCAGATAAATTCAGGAAATTTTTAATATTCACTACATCATTGTTAACATCTGCTTGGGTTCTTGCTATTGAATCTACAGACTTTGAGGTAACTGTAATTAATGTACCAACTTGAGTTGTATTATTTAAGTTGTTAAGCGCATCTCTTACAGATTGAGTTACAGTTTTAATCGTTGAGCCGTTGACCTGTACTGCACCTGACTCGCTGCTAATTATTTGTTTTAATGCTTCAAAAAACTGAATATAATGATCGAGTGTCTCCATTTCGCCAGCCAATCGCCAAGTCACTTTCTGACCAGCAGGGTTATTTAAAAACTTATTAAAAGGTATAGAATCTTCAATTACATCTTCTAATATGGATTTTACATTAGCCACTTTTCTTTCTCCTGTAAAAAAGCCCTCCGAATTGGAGGGCGCATATTGTTTAATTTTCTAGGTAGTTAGATGATCTAAATCGTTCTGGTAAAATCGACTATCGTAGTTTGTTGAAATCAGTTTGTTAGTCATGCCCTCGCTCGGGTCTTTTTGAGTCACGATATACGAGTCTCTATCCAAGTCGTTATGAGTGACAATTTGATAGACTGCTGTGACCGCACTTTTTGTTATGTCAGTGCTAATCTCACCGATTGGCAATCGACTCAATACAACACTATAGTTATCACGAGGGCTGCATCTAATCGACTCGACACCATTATTTATTGTCTGTATAAATAGGTTGGCGTCTCTATCAATATCAATAGGTGTATCACTAAATAGCACGATATCGTTATCTATGACCTTGATTGCATCAACACTGCACTACACTTGCATCTGTTTGAGACGCTATCGTGATTCTGTTAGTGCGTATGACAGTATTAGACTCATCGCCTGCTGTTATCTCACACGACTTATAAGTAAATCGATCTTTATTGTAGATGCGTATCAAGTGAGCGGTTGCTTGTAGATCGTTACGCACACCTATTAGTTTCTCAGTGTGCGGGTTGGCGATTGCATCATGTGGATAAGACTTAGTAATCTGAGCGTTATCTAACGGGTCGATATACTCAACTTTGGCACCGTCATAGTCATTAGCGACACCAAATGGCTCGGACGCACTAAAACTTTCAGGCAGGATATTATGAGAGTTAAATACAGCCATTGATGCAGGTACTGGTCTTTCAAAGCGCACCAGTTAATGCCAATTACTATGTCGTTTGATAATAGTTTTACAGACTTATTAAAATTTGCACATTATGCAATAGCTAGCAGACACCTTATCAAAAATCATTTTAAAATATTGCAGCGATAGTAGCATCTTTAGAATAGCTAATAAGGAATGACAGTAATGGGTATCATTAATGATAAATATAAAAATAAAATTGAACAGAGTGTTTTGTTAAATGGACACCCTATAGATAATCACGAAGTTGTCGATGGTCGCATTATCATCAAACCTGAGAGTTACTCCAGACCTGAAATTAGCAACACAGATAGACAAGCGATTTTGATTGAGCTACGAGAAGAATTAAGTCACTATGGACTGAACGTTATTGAGTTAGATGAGGCGTTTATAAGAATTCAATCGGACGGTTTCAAGATTGATGTTCCTAAAAGTTTGGTTATCCCTTACGATGACGACATTTATGCAAAAATCTTAAAGCAACAACAGCTTTATTACAGTAATAAACTTAGATAAAGAGAGTCTTAGGTGTGGTTTACTGCCGGATCTAGGATTTTTCGCCAAAGGTTTTTTTGTAAAAAAATATCTTGTGAAACGGTACTTTATATTTAAAGATAAATGTAAAGTAATGAAACAAACTATTCAGAATATTTCCCTGAAAGGATAGCATATAAGACTACATCCGCTTGCTTAGATCTACCAGCATGTCATAAAGGTTTTTGATTTTGGCGTGGCGGTAAACGCATAATAGCTTAAGTTATGACTGCCGCGGCGGGCGCTAATGGTCGCATCAAGCATATCTTCGGCGGAGAGTTCTCTATCGATTTGTGATTGTGATTCACTACCAGTGTCGCTATTAGCCGTCGGGCTAGCTATCAGCACTTCTTTTAGCTGATGTGCGGTCGTACCCGATTGTGATGAGTGCGCTTCATCGGCCATGATGGCGTAGCGTCTTTCTTTTAATACGCTAGAGTCTTCAATCGCTTTAAGCACATACGGAAAGGTTTGAATAGTCACGATAATAATCGGCTGAGAGTTTAGCAACGCCTCTGCCAGTTGTTCAGACTTAGATCCCTCGCCCTCTTTACGGTTAATACTCCCCACTACCCCATGCGCATGTTCAAACTGATAAATGGTGTCTTGCAATTGATCATCCAGCACTGTTCTGTCCGTTACCACAATCACTGAATCAAACAGTTTCGTGCCTGCCTCGTTATAAAGCGTTGACAATTGGTGCGCTGTCCACTCAATCGAGTTAGATTTACCCGAGCCTGCACTGTGCTGAATCAGGTAACGGTTTTGAACCTTTTTATTTAAGTTCGGATTCTCTTGTTTGGCTTGTCTGACTTTATCCTGCTTAACTGCATCTTCAATCAACTTAGTCACTACATCCCACTGATGATAACGTGGGAAAATCATGGTTTCTTTTTTGGTTTTGCGACCTAGCCCATCCTCAACCTCTTCTATACTGTAGGTGCATAAAGCGGATCAAATTGTTGCAGAATCATAGCAATAATATCCTTGTTATGGCTTTTTTGAATAAATTTTTTAGACAAATACTTATGCTTAGAAAAAATCAGACCAATATTGCTAGTTGGTCTGATTACTTTTACCTATTTTCTACGACAAAACGGCTGATTAAGGCTGTAGGCGAGGTCTATCTACCACTTGGTTATCCACGCCATCGACTAACGGGCTTAAATGGATATCAAACACCATTTCGGCAAACGGGGCTTCCATATCAAAGGCTTCTAAATCCTCAGGGCTATTATGTTCAATCGCTTCTACGACCAAGCCTTCACGGGTGGCATACGCAAAGTCATCATAGGTGTAAGGGTCACCGGCGACGTTGATTTGGGTGGTGAGTTTGCGATGGTCAGGAGCGGTAACAAAGTAGTGAATATGGGCAGGGCGGTTACCATGACGACCGAGTTGGTTTAATAACTGTTGGGTAGGACCTTCAGGGGGACAGCCGTAACCTGCTGGGACGATGGTACGGACTTTATATTGACCTTTAGCATCGGTTATCACAGTACGACGCATATTGAAGGGTTGTTGTTCACCCGTTGGGTCGAAGTGCGAATAAAAGCCTTTGGTATTGGCGTGCCAGATTTCGACTTTGGCATTGGGAACAGGTTTGTTTTCTGCACTGTATACCGTACCATGTAAGATAAGTGGTGTGCCATTGACATCACTACCATCATCCATGCGGGCATAGCCGACTGATTCAGGAGCACCTGCAACATATAGAGGTCCCTCGATGGTACGTGGTGTTGGGTTATCAATCCCCAATGCTGCATCTTGGGCATCCATACGCATATCTAAGAAATGGTCAAAGCCCAAGCCAGGTGAAAGGAGTCCCGCTTCATTGCTTTGTCCCAGCGTATTAATATATGCAATGGCTTGCCAGTATTCATCAGGGGTGATGTCTAAATCATCAATAGTTTTGAATAAGTCAGAGACAATGCGATGTAAAATTTGCTTAACACGCGGGTTACCACCGTCTTGCTCTAGACCACTCACTAAGACTAGAAAATTTTGTACATCCTTGCTATCAAATATTTTTACGTTTTTCGCTGTCATGGTTATCTCCCTATGATCGACAGATTAGTGTATATGCCAGTATAAACAAGCTATATACAATTCATAGAAACTGCTTGGTTATATTCCTTTCATCCTAATATCATACTTTAAAAGTAATTTAAGCCATATTTTGGCGTTTGGCTAACACATTATAAGCATCTAACTATATCTTAAAGGTATATTTATATTAAATCTTTTTGAACCAAAATAAAGTTCGCCTAAATTTCTTGCCCCTTGGAATAGATAAATCTGACGCTTATTACCTTGTTCAAGTAAGTCTAAAATCATTGGTTCGTGGCTAAACAAGCCAGAGCCACCGGCGATAAAAATTACGTCTTTGTCATCGGATTTATGTACATGTAATTTTACAGTATTGGCTATTGATAGTGGGTTAGCGATTGAAAACGCTCGTGAGCCTTCGAAATCCTGCATTTGCAGATTGATATACTGCCCTGTTTGAAACGGTAACGGATGGTAAAGGGCAAAGCTAATACCTTTAGCAGCCACCAATGGATCGCTTGAAGCGGCAGTAAAAATGGGGAAATTTGGTCAAGATTTGTATTATAGTCAGCGAATCGAAAAAGGGTTACACTAAAGTCTATGGCATACTCCAAAGATTACAGACAAATGATACTAGACAACCTAGAAGCAGGCTACAGCTACCGAGAGCTTGTTGAAGAATATCAGATCAGTGCCACTACTATTCAACGCTGGAGGAAAAACCCTGAACCAAAGAAATACCAACGAGCACCAGCGAAAATAGACAACGAGGCACTTATCGCTGACGTTAAAGCACATCCTGATGACTACCATTATGAGCGAGCAAGACGCTTTAATTGTAGCGACAGAGGTATAGCAACTGCCTTAAAGCGTTTAGGTATCACTCAAAAAAAAGACACTACACCATCCGAAGGCTGACGAGGCAAGAAGACAGATATTTCTTGAACAATTGTGGCAATTTGAAAGTGACGGTAGACCTATTATCTATTTAGACGAAAGTGGGTTTAAGGCTCATGACAACAGACCTCATGGCTACTCGTACAAAGGTCAACCATGCTTAGGTGAGTACAATTGGCAACTAAAGAATCAGACGAATGCTATTGGAGCTATCTACAACAACGTACTGTTCAGTGTCGGACTTTACGACAGTAGTATTAATAGTGATGTGTTTCATAGTTGGGTAATGCAGTTATTACTGCCTCAATTGCCTAATGAAAGTGTTATTGTAATGGACAATGCAACCTTTCATAAAAGACAAGATATACAAGAGCTAATCGAAAATGCAGGACATACCATTTTATGGTTACCACCATATAGTCCAGACCTAAACCCTATTGAACAGGTCTGGGCTTGGGTCAAACGTAAACGCAAAGATTGGAGGATAGACTGCATCGATACTTTATTCTTTTATTTCCTTTGGCTCTGTGACTATTTTTAACTTCGCTGACTATATCGGCTTAATACCTTACCCTTTGCCCTTCCGCCACTGCGTGAACGAAAAGAAGATATTTTACTGTTGGCAGAGTATTTTCTAAAAAAATTTCGTACTATATATAACAAATCTATTTTGGGCTTTACCGACCAAGCCCAACGCATATTGCTAAAACACGCTTATATTAGCAATATGCGAGAACGATAAAACGCGGTTGAACGAGGTTTGATTTTGACACTAACCGAAGGTTATATTTAGGCGGGTAGCCTATTACCTGATCAATTATTTGAACCAACTATCGAGATGGCTTCAAAACTGCTAGTATCTAGTGGTTTACAGCGATTAACTACCCATAATCAAGTCAATAAGGGTAGCGCTGCTACTCCTATTTTGGGTATCGATAGTTTATTAACAGAAGGTTTTGATTTAGAGGTATGTAATTAACAAGTCATTGAAATCGTATTGTTAAAAAGCAATGATAATATAATTAGAACCACCAGACTGTTCAATATTAGTCGAGCAAAACTGGATTATCGGCTGAAGAATTTATAATTATACTAACAATTAGATTACCTTTGTTTCTGTATAAATAGCCTTAATGGTATCTAGTAATGACGCAATATATGGACTATCCTCAAGATGTCGCACCGCAATAAAAATCGGACTGGTGGCCTCTTCATCTAACAGCGGTACATACACCAGATTGTAAAGTTGTACACTTACCAAATTACGTGGAACAATTGTGATACCCTCCCCTGATGCCGCCAACCCTATTGCCAATTTGACCTCCCTCACTTCCTGATAATGGGTCGGTGATAAGCCATGTTCCGAGAACAACGCCAACACATGCGAAGCAAAACTTGGCTTGCCGGTATTGGGGTACAAGAGTATAGACTCATCAGCAATGTCGGATAAATACACACCGGTTTCATGCATAGCGGCTAAAGGATGATGAGCGTGCACAGCCACCATCAAACGTTCTTGGCGTAGCAAAGTACGCTGTACCATCGAATCACTGATTTTAAGCCGACCAAAACCGACATCAATTTTGCCTTGTTTTAATGCCTCGACCTGCTGTTGCGTGCCAAGCTCTAGCAACTCAATCTTTAGTTCAGGGTGTAACTGGCGAAACTGATAAATGATTCTTGACAAGAGCCCAAATAATAGTGACCCAACAAAGCCAACACGCAATACCTGTTGCGACGTCGTTAAACGTTGAGTCATGGACACCATTTGCTCAAGATTGGTCAACAGTTTTTTGGCATACTGATAAAAAAATTGCCCCGCTTCGGTGGTCTTGACAGGGCGTGAGCCTCGCTCAAGTAACACAATGCCCAATTCTTCTTCAAGGTCTTGAATTTGTCGGCTTAAGGGCGGCTGAGTGATAAATAATTTATTTGCCGCTTTGGTAAAGCTTTGCTCTTCAACTACCGCAACAAAATAACGTAAATGGCGAATTTCCATATAAACTTCCTTATCGCAAAGCGACCTCAATATTATCCAAAATATTATATCTAAAAGGTATTTTACTATAGTTATAATGTCTTGGTAATCTCGATTATATTCTAATAAAGTATAAATCAAAGGAAAGAACTGTTTAGTATAGAGGGATTTATGTACCGCTCCGTTGAAAGCCTTATTATAGACATTCCCACTATTCGCCCGCACAAAATGTCGGTCGCCACCATGCAGAAGCAAACATTGGTATTGGTTAAAATTACCGACCAAGATGGTATTGTCGGTTGGGGAGAAGCCACCACCATCGGTGGGTTAAGCTATGGCGAAGAAAGCCCCGAGAGCATCAAAACCAACCTTGATAGCTATTTTGCCCCTTTGCTAACCAATTTACCTAAAGAACACAGCCACAATATCGCCCAAACCATCCGTTTTATCAGTCGCAATATCATGGGCAATCGCTTTGCTAAATGTGCCGTTCAAACAGCCTTACTTGACATCCAAGGTAAGCGTTTGGGTGTTTCTGTAAGCGAATTGCTAGGCGGACGCTTGCGTGACCGTTTACCCGTGCTTTGGGTATTGGCGTCGGGCAATACCGAAAAGGACATCGCCGAAGCCCAAAACATGATTGCAGCTAAACGGCACAACACTTTCAAACTTAAAATCGGCTCACGCTCAGTGCAAGAAGACGTTGACCATGTCGTTGCCATTAAACAAGCCTTGGGAAAAGACGTCAGTATCCGGGTTGATGTCAATCGAGCATGGACACGGAAGCAGTGTATCGATGGTATTAGCCAACTGCAAACAGGCGGGATTGACTTGATTGAACAACCGTGTGCCATTGATGATATTGATACCCTAAAATTTTTAACCGAACGTTTTGATGTGGCGATTATGGCAGATGAAGCGGTGCAATACCCTAGTCATGCCTATCAACTTGCCAAACAACACGCCGCCGATGTGTTCGCTGTCAAAATCGAACAAGCTGGCGGGCTTATCGAAGCCTGTGATATTGGCAAAATCGCCCAATATGAAGGCATTGACCTATACGGCGGTACTATGCTTGAAGGAGCAGTCGGAACCATTGCTTCAGCTCATGCCTTTAGTACCTTTAGCAATCTTGCCTATGGTACAGAGCTATTTGCGCCATTGCTTTTGACTGAAGAAATCTTAAAAACCCCACTAACTTACGAGAACTTTCAACTGGTCGTCCCGACTAGGGCAGGCCTGGGCATTGAGCTTGATGAAGCTAAAATAGATAATTTGCGCCGTCAATAAACACTGAATAAATTTGGAGTTACTATGCTGTATCACGTAAAAATGGATGCCAATATTCCTATTGATTTTAATGAAAAACTCGCAGCAAATATCAAAGCTACCGAATAAGCCTACTCGCAAGAGCTACACCGTCAAGGCAAATGGCGTCATCTGTGGCAGATTTCGGGGTAGTATTCCGATATCAGTATCTTTGATGTCGAAAGCAACGATGAGCTTAACACCATCTAGCAAGCGTTACCGATATATAAGTTTATGACAATTGAAGTCACTCCACTTAATCGCCATGCATCATCGATCCGTCACGATGACAGCTAATTGTTAACTCAACAATAAAAAAGATTTTATTGTTATTAAAAACTACTTTTATTAGAGAAGGACTTAGTATGAGCCATAATGTTGCTTTACAATTTGAAGATGGGGTCACCAAGTTTATTAACGTCAATGACGGTGAGTTACTTTCGGATGCGGCGTATCGTCAACAAATCAACATTCCCCTTGACTGCCGTGATGGGGCGTGCGGTACTTGTCGAGCCTACTGTGAATCGGGGCAGTATGAGATGGACGAAGATATGTACATTGAAGACGCATTGACTGCCGATGACGCCGCCAAAGGCTATATTTTGGCGTGTCAATGCAACCCAACATCCGATATGGTTGTACAGGTTTTAGCGTCATCAGAATCCTGTCAAACCCAAACACATACCTTTGAAGGCACATTAACCGCTTTGCATAAAATCTCTGATTCAACGATTAGCTTTGAGATAACGCTGGATGAAGGGCAACCTGAGATTAGTTTCTTATCAGGTCAATATGTGAAAGTCGCCATACCAAATACCGATGAACATCGATCTTATTCATTTAGTTCAAAACCCTTACATCGCAAAACCAGCTTTATTGTTCGCAATGTACCAAATGGCAAAATGAGCAGTTTTCTGACCGATACCGCCAAAGTCGGGGATAAAATGCAATTTAATGGACCTTATGGCAGTTTTTATTTGCGTCCAATTGTCCGACCGACCTTGATGTTGGCAGGGGGTACAGGGATTGCCCCATTTGTATCGATGTTAAAAACGCTAGATGAAAAAGGCTCAGAACATCCGATTCGTTTGGTCTTTGGTGTGACAAACGATGATGATTTTGTGGATATTGAACGCCTTGACGCCTTTAAAGCCGCCCACTCTTGGTTTGATTACCGAACCGTCGTTGCCAGTGAAGAATCTCAGCATGGACGTAAAGGCTACGTGACCGCCCACATTGAAGATGAGTGGCTCAATAATGGCGATGTCGATGTCTATCTGTGCGGACCCGTAGCGATGGTGGATGCAGTCAAAGGTTGGATGGATGGCAAAGGTATACAACCTGCCAATTTCTTTTTTGAAAAATTCTCTGCCAACTAATTTTGTCGTTTTAAAAACGTATTAAGCCAATATGTGAGTCAAGCCAAGCATGGCAACCAGCCAACATTCTAAGTTCAAATAAGCGTTTTGAAGACAAAGTCGTTATAGTCACTGGGGCTGCCCAAGGCATTGGTCGGGGCGTCGCTTTACAGATCGCTCGTGAGGGCGGTAAAGTCGTGTTGGGCGACCGTTCTGATTATGTTGATGAGGTATTAGACGAAATTAAAGCTCATAAAGGCAACGCCATCAGCGCAAAAGCCGAATTAGAAACCTTTGATTGAGTCATCGCATATTGCCAATATTAAACAACTTGACGCTTTTAATAAACTTATTAAGGTGTTTATCTAGCACAATTGTCTGATAGGTTTATATATCCCTATAGTATTAACAGCACAAAACGTGGTCCCAATCAGCTTAGTTTGAGCTATTTTTTTAAACCGTAAGTCAGTTTTTTATTGAGTTATTAGCTGTCAGCTAAGCTGTGTCTCACCGGAATCGATAAAACAAGACTATGCGTTATATTGGATAAAACTTTGGAATAATCGGATAGTAATACATCAAAAAAAAGCCTTAAATGATAGAAACGACTTTAATGGTCTATATCAATAGTTAAGCAAGGAGCCTACAAACAATGGAAAAAGTTGATCAAACCCAATGGCGTAAAGTTATCGAAAATAGCGTTGATTTTCGACCTAATGATGGGGTATTTCGCATCTCGCGTGATATGTTTACCCAAGAAGAACTTTTTGACTTAGAGATGGAACATATTTTCGAGAAGGTATGGATTTATGCCTGTCATGAAAGTGAAATTCCAAATAATAATGATTTCATAACGGTACAAATCGGGCGTCAGCCGATGATTGTCAACCGCGATCATCAAGGTAACCTAAATGCAATGGTCAATGCCTGTGAGCATCGTGGTGCAACCTTAACACGTAGCTCCTGTGGCAATAAATCTACTTTTACCTGTCCATTTCATGCTTGGTGCTATAAATCAGACGGTCGTTTATTGAAAGTAAAATCCCCTAAAGAATACCATGCAGAATTTGACAAAACCAATTACAACCTTAAAAAAGCACGTGTTGCAAGTTATCGTGGCTTTGTGTTTGTCAGCTTAGATATCAACGCACAAGACACGTTAGAAGACTTTTTAGGTGACGCTAAGATTTTCTTGGATATGGTGGTCAATCAATCACCGACAGGTGAGCTTGAAGTATTGCCTGGTAAATCTGCCTATACTTTTGCGGGTAATTGGAAATTGCAAAATGAAAATGGTTTAGATGGTTACCATGTCAGCACAGTGCACTATAACTACGTGGCCACCGTACAACACCGTAAACAATTTAAGCAAGCAGAAGATGATGCTGATACCTTAGATTACAGCAAATTAGGCGCAGGGGATGCCCAAACCGATGACGGTTGGTTCACCTTCAAAAATGGACATAGCGTATTATTTAGCGATATGCCCAATCCTACAGTACGTCCTGGGTATAAGGATGTCATGCCAAGATTGCAGAAAGAGTATGGCGATGAGTATGCTACGTGGGCTATGCACCGACTTCGTAACCTCAATTTATACCCAAGTTTATTTTTAATGGATCAAATCAGTTCACAATTGCGTATCATTCGCCCAGTTGCGTGGAATAAAACCGAAGTCGTGAGTCAATGTATTGGTGTGAAAGGCGAAAGCGCAGAGGCGCGGCGTAATCGTATTCGTCAATTTGAGGATTTCTTTAATGTTTCTGGTATGGGAACGCCGGATGATTTAGTCGAATTTAGAGAGCAACAACGTGGCTTCCAAGCACGCCTAGAAAAGTGGAGTGATATCTCTCGCGGCCATCAAAACTGGCTATACACGCAAGGAAAACATGCTAAAAACTTGGGTATCAGCCCTGTTATTACTGGGACTGAGATTACGCAAGAAGGCCTATATGTGAACCAACATGGGGAATGGCAACGTTTGCTTTTAAAAGGGATTGATCAGCAAGCAGCTCAATGAGACGGTCAATAAATCATGCAAATTAAGCCTAACTAATACACCTTTTAAGCGAAGTATTATCGTTAAGCATAAACAAGGAGGAAACCATGTTGCAAAATTTAACAATACAAGATTTAACGTTCAAGGTTACCCAGTTTTTAAACGAAAAATCAGAATTTTGTGATAACTATGATTGGGATAACTACTTAGCGTTATATGATGAAGATAGTAACTATCATGTACCCCAGTGGATTGATGAGCATCGCTATGTGGAAGACCCAAATCAAGGGCTATCGTATATCTATTATGCCGATAGAACAGGACTTGAAGATCGGGTTTTTCGCATTCGTACAGGCAAGGCCGCATCCGCCACGCCACTACCACGAACCTTACATATGATTAGTAATATCAGAGTAAAAACACTACCCGACAACCTTGTTGAAGCAAAGGTAAACTGGCAAACACTTTACAATCGTCAAGGGTTAGAAGGCACCTTCTATGGCAGAGCGACCTATATCCTACGACCAGAGCAGGATAGCTTCCGCATTCGTTCTCAGCACACTGTGTTACTCAATGACAAGATTGACTCGGTTCTCGATTTTTACCACTTGTAATCGTATTGTATAAAATCGATGGTTGCAAAGTGCAACTATCGATTTTCTAAAAATTTTACAGCAGCCTAGGATGGCTCAAATTAAAGAAACACAACAAGATTATATTAAGCAGGATGTCATGGAAAGATTAGATGTGCAACAATATATCGATGATAACAAAATGTCGGCATTACAATGGTTTGTTTTTATCGCTGGTGTTTTGATTATTTTTGCTGATGGTTTGGATGCAGGCGTCATTGGTTTCGTGGCACCATCTTTGCTCCAAGAGTGGGGGGTTAGTAAAGCTCAATTAGCGCCTGCATTGAGTGCAGCCTTGGTGGGTATGTCAATTGGCGCATTGGTTTCAGGGGTTTTGGCGGACAAATTCGGTCGTCGTTGGGTGATTAATATTAGTACAGCTTGGTTTGGTGTATTTACCCTTTTAAGCGCATTTAGCACAGGGCTAAATGATTTAACTGTCTATCGCTTCTTGACTGGGTTAGGGCTAGGTGCTGCGATGCCAAATATAGCCACACTAGTTGCAGAATATATGCCGAAAAGAAATCGCGCCAAAATGGTAAATTTTGTGATTTGTGCCTTTCCGCTTGGCATTACGGTGGGCGGCTTATTAGCATCAAAAGTTATCCCAGTTTCGGGTTGGTCACCTATGTTTATTTACTGTGGCATTTTCCCGATTGTACTAACAGTTGTTTTGGTCGCCATGCTGCCAGAATCAATTCCGTATTTGCTAAATCGTGCTAAGCAAGATGCTGCTAAAAAACTTATGTTGAAAATTACTGGCAATCCTGCAATCAATCAGTCTGAATTATTTATTGATTCCATGGTTCAGCAAGAAAATTCAGCAGTTCAGCAAGAAAAGTCAGGATTAAGTTTAATTCTATCACCAAGTTATCGCTTAGGCACAATGATGCTTTGGCTTTGTTGTTTTATGAGTTTGTTGGTGTTTTATCTCCTAACAAGTTGGTTGCCAATAATGCTCAATCAAGCGGGTTTTAACACACAACAGTACAGTACCCTTGCTGCTATCTTCCCATTTGGCGGTGTATTTGGTGCCATTATAATCGGCTATCTGATGGATAGTTTTCGTCCGGTCAGTACCATAAAGATTACCTATTTTATTGCCGTTATATTGTTTGTGCTAACGAGTTTTTTTACCAATAATATTTATTTATTAGGGTTTTTTATCTTCTTATGTGGCAGTACAATTGCAGGTGCACAGTCATCATTACCAACGTTAACTGCGCTCAATTACCCTGTCCAAGGGCGCGCTTCAGGGGTGTCATGGATGCATGGTATCGGGCGTATCGGAGCTATCTGTGGTGCGTTATTCGGCTCACAACTACTAGCATTTAACTGGGGTTTAGGCAAATTGATTTTAGTTCTTGCTCTACCAGTCTTGATTGCCGCTATTGCACTAGTCATTAAATCACGTACCACTCACTCAAAGTTAACTGTAACTGATGCGACGCTATCAAAACATTAGGGTCTGTTGAACATTCAAATGTGGAACTGGCGGAGGCTATTTTTTAGGCAATATGCAGGGAAATTTTTGACGCTTAGTCATTCTAAGTTAGAAAATCTCTCAATATATTGGCAAAAAATAGCCCCGCCCCTTAGGGCTGATGATAAAATCGCCCCAAACGTTGTTATAAACCTAGCTAAGGTCTAGACATTATCGTCGGTTTACGCCTAGTTTGGAACAATTTTAGCTATCAGCAGTCCTAATATTTGAATGTTCAACAGACCCTAATTAAGCATCGTAAAGGAAATATAAGCATCGTAAAGGAATACGATGATGTTGTATTAATCAACGAATAGGTCGAAGGGAATCCGCTATGTCAGTAGCTATCGATAAAGGAGTGTTAAATTTTACTTCTCAATATGCTCATGACGCCCATGATGTTATGTCCAAGATCTGTGGCTATCATTCTCTAAGTACCCAAGCAAAGCATACGTTAGACTTTCGTTATCAAGGGGTTATTCTACCCTATAATCGTATCGGCATAGGCACCATCCAATATGGGGCAGATGTGTGTATCGATATTTCAACACTTAGATCGTACAGTATCAGTTTACCTTTTTATGGCAAACAATATTTGACATATGATGGAATTACTTATCAATCTGATAAAAATAATGCGATTATTGTTTCTAATTCAAGTGAGCAAAGTTTAATTATCGAAGAAAACTGTCAGAAGCTTCAGTTTGTCATACCTGAGCATAAGCTCTATAAGGTTTTATCCTCATTAATTTCAGCACCTCTTAGCGAGCCTGTTACTTTTTCGCCAATTATGCGGATTAATCATCATAGTTTGAATAAGCTATGGTGGCAAAATGTTGAGTTATTTGTAAAATCGCAAATTACCACTGGTAATCCGAACCTACATTTTTGGACTGAAGACTATGAAGACTTTATGATCAAAGGCTTACTATTGTCGCAAGATCACAATTATTTTGATATGATTCAGCAACAGTTATTGACTGAAGAGCCGGCGTATTTAGTTAAGGTTAAGCGGTTAATATTACAATATTCAAAAGATAAGATTAGCATTGAAGATATTTGTCGCCAAGTGGGTGTCTCTAAATCCAAATTATATGAAGAATTTCGTTGTTATTATGGTGTCAGCCCCATGGTTTTTTTGAAAAATCATCGACTTGACCAGATCAACAAGGTGTTAACAGCGCATCAGCATAGAAACTTATCTATATCAAAATTGGCTCACGAATGGGGATTTAACCACTTAGGGCGCTTTTCTCAGGAATATAAAAAAAGATTTGATGAAACTCCCCGTGAGACACTTAAAAACAAAGCAGTTCTATAATTTATAATAATCTAACTTTAACTCCTGCGGTTAATCTAACTGTGGAACACTGATATAATTTCATAAAGCTGTCTTACAGTAAAATTATTGTGTACTCATGTAGGTAACTTGGAGCATTAACCCTTTCTGAAATTTGAGCTGGCGTAACCCCTTTCTGCTCTTTTTTATACCTGCGCACCCAGTTATCTAGAGTAGATGCGCCAACTCCTAACAACTCTACCACTTCTGCAATCTTAAGCTTATGATTAACCACCAAACCGCCGGCTTCTAATTTGAATTCTCGGTATATTCTCTGCGTTTGATAGTCATACTGGTTATCCTCTTTGAGTGAGTATAACATCTTATAAACTGTCCAATTATATTATGCCACTACAGTTGAACTGTCGCAAAATTTGCGACAGTTGCTTCTTACTCTAGTTCGCCTTCTTTAAACACATTATTAATGTGCTTACCGACTGTTTTAACATCTCTATCAAACAGCTCTGCCATTTGTTGGCGATTAAGCCAGACACTATCGTCTTCAAACTGTACTTTGATATGAGCTTGGCCATTATCCAAGTCATATATTTCTATACTTGAACTGACATTATTTTTCACATCATTTTTCACATCATTATGTTTCATTGTTGCTACCCTTCCGGTTGTTGTCCTTTTATTTACCATGCTTTATTGACTATAATCTTTAGAGTCCAACTAACGCAGCTCATCCACCACAACAAGTATAGCAACCCATGACGCTTCGCCCGTATTCATTATACTCAGCACGTACTGCTAGACCATCTCCCCTGATAGACGAAAGTTAAACTACTGAAAAAACTGGCCTTCAAAATCTGGACGAATCGCCAATTGATTAAATGTTTTGTTGGTTGTCTAACCTTATTACTTCGATATTGCCTGCATGGAATTTAGCCGTGACATGCATTATTATTCCGGCTTATATTAGGTGCGATTTAAATTATTTTGAAAAAACGTGTGCCAGTATGTGAGTGCAACACTCGGCTTAGCTATGGCTCAATAATATTAAAAATGCTATAGTAACCTTCTTATTATATGGCTTATTATTTAGCTTATAACTTGGCTTATTATTCAGCTTGTGTTTAGCTAATAACTCACTTTTATCAGACATAATCCCCACTACCTTTGCAAACTTATATGGCTTCTAAATTTAGAGGCTCTCTATTTAAATGCTTTCTAAATTTAGCGGGCTGCTAATTGGCTCGAGTTATATTAAAATATTTAATCTACATTATTCATTATTCTATTCCAACGAATAATCGTTAAGCCCTTCAATTTCATTTCTATATCCGTTTATTAGGTCGTTTATGGCATTTGTTCACCTTGGTCTGCACAGCGAATTTTCAATTACTGATTCAATCATTCGCATTAAACCTCTCGTAAAAGCAGCTTCAGCTGATGGACAGATGGCGCTTGCTTTAACTGACTTATCAAACCTGTATGCCACTGTGAAATTTTATCGTGCTTGTTTAGGCGCAGGTATTAAGCCGATCATTGGTGCAGAAATTATTTTAGATGATGAATCCACACGGTTAACCTTACTGGCTATGAACAATGAAGGGTATAAAAGCATTACCCGTATTGTATCAGTTGGCTTCACTGAAGGACGTATGAACCCAGAAAATAGAGGCGTTCCTATCGTTAACAAACAGTATCTTATAGATAATAGTGACGGCGTCATTATTTTATTAACTGAAAAGTCTGACGTTGGTCAAGCCCTCTTAGGAGCCAACCCTGAACGGGCAAATGCGCTTATTGCAGACTATCAAAGTGTATTTTCAGATCGATTATACTTTGCTATCAAACGCACAAATAGAAAAGATGAAGATACATTTATTGAACAAGCAATTTCCTCAGGTTATCAACATGGCATTCCGATAATAGCTCATAACGATGTTCGATTTTTAAATCAAGAGGATTATGATGCGCATGAAGCCCGTGTTTGCATCGCCTCCTCCTATGTACTTGCTGATCCTACGCGACCACGCGACTACTCAAATGAGCAATATCTTAAAACTCAGCAGCAAATGACAGAGCTGTTCAGCGATATTCCTCAAGTTATCGATAATACCGTGTCATTGGCTAAACGTTGTAACGTTACTTTAACGCTAGGTATTAATGTCTTACCTGAGTTTCCCGTACCTGAAGGCGAAACCATTGAGTCATTTTTTCGTTCAGAATCTCAGCGTGGTCTAAATGCGCGTCTCGACAAACTGTATCCCAATGATGAGCGTGATGACACTTGGCCAGAGATCCGCAAACCCTATGATGAACGCCTAGAGCACGAACTAGGCATTATCATATCCATGGGCTTTCCTGGATATTTCCTTATCGTGATGGACTTTATCCGTTGGGCAAAAGCCAATGGCGTACCCGTAGGTCCTGGTCGTGGGTCTGGTGCAGGCTCGTTAGTCGCCTATTCCCTTAATATTACAGATTTGGACCCTCTGCATTATGACCTGCTATTTGAACGTTTTTTAAATCCAGAACGTGTGTCAATGCCAGATTTTGACATTGACTTTTGTATTGAAGGTCGTGACCGAGTCATTGATTATGTCGCCAGTCAATATGGCCGTGAAGCAGTTTCCCAAATTATCACTTTTGGTACGATGGCGGCAAAAGCAGTCGTACGTGACGTAGCGCGCGTACAAAGTAAATCCTATGGCTTGGCCGATAAAATCTCAAAACTTATTCCAAAAACACCAGGGATTACTCTATCAGATGCCTTAGCAGAAGAGCCGCAACTTAAAGACTTGTTGTCTAATCCAGACAATATGGATTACGAGGATGCTAATGAAATTTGGGAGATGGCGTTAAAGCTTGAGGGTATTACCCGTAATGTGGGTAAACATGCCGGTGGTGTTCTTATTGCTCCCAATAAGATTACCGATTTTAGTGCTATTTATTGTGATGAAGAAGGCCACCGAGTTAGCCAATTTGATAAAGATGATGTTGAAGCCGTTGGGCTAGTCAAATTCGACTTTTTGGGTCTACGTAACTTAACCGTGATCAATGCTGCGGTCAAAAATATTAATCTCCGCCGACAACGTGAAGGAAAACCTCCGCTTGAGCTGGATGATTTGCCACTGGATGATGCGGGTGCTTATAAGCTATTACAGGATGCAAAAACCACTGCGGTATTCCAGTTAGAAAGCTCTGGGATGAAAAAGTATCTGGCTAAGCTTAAACCAACCAATATAGAAGATGTTATCGCCATGTGTGCACTTTATCGTCCTGGTCCGCTAGATGCAGGTATGGTAGAGATGTACATTGACCGTAAGCACGGCCGCGAAAAAGTAGTGTATGACCACCCTAATCTTGAGCCTATTTTAGCCAATACCAACGGCGTTATTGTGTATCAAGAACAGGTCATGCAAATCTCTCAAGTCATGGCAGGGTATAGCCTAGGCGGTGCGGATATGCTGCGCCGTGCAATGGGTAAGAAGAAACCTGAAGAGATGGCCAAGCAGCGTGATATTTTTGTAACAGGTGCAACCGAACAAGGTATTGATCCTGTCATATCAGGCGGTGTATTTGATTTGATGGAAAAATTTGCAGGCTATGGTTTTAATAAATCTCATTCTGCTGCATATGGTGTACTTGCCTATCAAACCGCTTATTTAAAGCACTACTATCCTGCGGAATTTATGGCAGCGGTTTTGACATCTGATATGAACAATACGGATAACGTGGTGTTCTTTATTAATGATTGCCGTGAGAACTTTAACCTAACCGTTGACAATCCTTCGGTAAACCGCAGTGAATGGCATTTTGTATCAGATACTCCCACAAATATTATTTATGGACTTGGTGCCATTAAAGGGGTTGGTGAGGGTGCGGTGGAGTCTATTGTAGACGCTCGCAAGTCAGGTGGTAAGTTTACCGATTTATATGACTTTTGCCGTAGAGTGGATACCAAAAAAGTCAATAAGCGAACCCTTGAAGCATTAATAAAATCTGGCTGCTTCGATGATTTTGCTGCCACTTTACGACCAGACCTTGATAGTGACCACCACTACGAAATACGCGGCGCATTAATGTCACAACTGCCGAGTGCTGTGCAAGCTGCTGAGCAAGATCGGCAAAACTCCGAGCTTGGCATCATTGATCTATTCAGTGAATTAGATAGCGCAACCACTGCCCCACCATTACCGACAGGTAGTGACCTTATCTGGGGGGACAAACATCGTTTAAAAGCCGAAAAGGACACCTTAGGTCTTTACTTAACAGGCCACCCTATAGACCAGTATCGCAAAGAGGTATCCGTCTATACCTCTAACAATCGCTTAGATAGCCTTGAAGACACAGGATATAACGGTACTACCCTGTTCGCTGGGCTTATTATGGATGTTGCAAACTTTGGTAATCGTATTGTTATTACCATAGATGATGGTACTACACGTATGGAAGTCAGTTGTTATGCTGAGCGTTTCAACCGAATTAAAGAAAAGCTTAAAATAGATGACGTTATTGTTATTAAAGGTAGTATCCGAGACAAAGATGGCAGGATTTTTGCAAGGTTAGAGCATGCATATACTTTAATAGAATGTCGACAACGTTGGGTTAAAAAAATAAGTATTAAAATAGACAGTGAGGACGCTACTTTACTTGATTCTTTAAAACCTCTACTAAAACCAGCACAAAAGCATTTAATACCTGCTCAAATGCTCAATGGAGGTATAGAAGATTTAAATAGTCAAGAAGCCTCTAATACTTATTACGACATAGATGATCAAAATACTAAAGTAATTGATAAAAATTCATCTATGAACCCTAACGATGGTTGTATCCCGATTGGGCTCAGTGTGTTTACTGAATACGCCATAGCAAATGTTGCCCTAAATGATGATTGGCGCTTGTACCCAACAGATGACAACCTCATGGAATTGCACAAATTAGTTCCAGTCGATAATTTATATTTTCATTATGCATAAAATCAAGCCTCTAACTAAAATTAATAATTTAAGCCAGGTTTTTTTATGGATGCTACCTATCAAGATACGACAACACATATCGATGATGATTTATTTGAAGAGATGCGCGAGCTATTAGATGAGGAGTTCGATGATTTAATTAAAGATTATATACAGTCTAGCTATAAGTGTATTGAGCGATTAGCCGATGCATTTGCTGACAATAACAATCGAGAAGGTTTTGAGGTAGCTCATAAAATCAAAGGCGCTAGCGCCAGCCTAGGTTTCTCTAAGCTAACGATTTTATGTAGCATCATGCAAGATACTTGTCGTAGAAATGAGATTCATGAAGCAGCAGAACTTGTCTCTCTTATTCAACAAGAAATTATTACAACAAATATAGAGATTGAAAATAGGTTAAACTAACCTTAGACTAACGCTGAACCTATTATGTATAGCTGTTAATTTATGACTGCGCCTTCAAAAAAACCACACCCTAAATTTTCCTTACAAAACCAGACTAAAATTGACACTTTAAATAGAATAAAAATTGTATTAGTCAATACCACCTTACCTGCTAATATTGGTTCTGCAGCTAGAGCCATGTTTACGATGGGTTTAACGGATCTAACCGTGGTTGACCCGAAACGCCCTATTGACGACTCCAGCATCTCACATGCTGCGGGCGCACAAAAAGTTTTGGAAAACTGTCAGGTTGTCAGTACAATTGATGAAGCCATCAGCAGCTCTCATATTGTATTTGCTGCCAGTAGCCGACAACGTCACATCCCTAAACCGGTTATAAACCCATCTCAAGCCGCTCAAATAATACTAAATCATTCTATAGCGGATGCAAGCTTTGCAATTTTATTTGGTAGAGAAGATAGAGGCCTGACTAATGATGAGCTAGCATTAGCGGATTATCATATCCAAATTGATGCCAATCCTGATTATCCTGTCCTAAATGTTGCTTCAGCCGTTCAAGTGATATCCAGCTTTATATATAGCGCTTTGATGACTGACTTGCATCCAACTGACAATGAATTTATCGATGATATCACTCATCTTTTACCCCTCAAGCAAATAGATCAATTCAATCACGCCGACCATGAAAATTCCGAATATGATGCCATTAACAGCGCAAAATTACCCACTATTGATGTCATTATTCGTCAAAATTGGGATGTACCCGCTATTAACCACGACCAAAAAATGAGCTTGCAATCTAGAATTATCAATCTAATGCATCAGTTAGATCTTGTGGATAATACTCAGCATGATAAGTTAAATGACTTGCCCTATCGATTATCAAGGCTTGTTTCACGTTTACAACTAGATCAAAAAGAGTATGAGCTTTTAAATGCTATCATCGCTAAGATAAACTTAAAGCTCTAACTTTCGAGCGAATATTAGTTGAATCCAGCCTACTCTCATTCTAAGATAAACATCTGAACCTTTAATCAATCTCAGGAATGAGTCTCAAAAATCAAGCGCAATAGCCAACTAATCATGTAAGATATACCTTTCAAACCTCAAATTTTATTAAGATACGACCATGAAACTAATTCAAGCCTTACGTCAAGCCAAAGCTGCTTTAAAAGAAGACATTGACTCTGTATTTGATAGAGACCCTGCAGCCCGCAATAGCATTGAAGTCTTATGCACTTATCCAGGTATTCATGCCATCATTATGCATCGAGGCTCACACCATCTTTGGAATCGCAACAAACGTTTGTCCGCATTAGCCTTATCTTATTGCACCCGAATGGTAACCGGTATCGAGATTCATCCGGCTGCGAAAATTGGTCGACGCTTTTTCATTGATCACGGCATGGGGGTTGTTATCGGTGAAACCGCTGAAATTGGCGATGATGTTACCCTGTATCATGGCGTAACGCTTGGGGGCGTATCGTGGAATAAAGGTAAGCGCCACCCTACTCTTGAAGACGGTGTCGTGGTTGGTGCTGGTGCAAAAGTGCTTGGGCCTTTTACCGTCGGTAAAAATGCAAAAATTGGGTCTAACGCAGTTGTGGTAAAGTCTGTACCTGAAGGAGCAACAATGGTTGGCGATGTGGCGCGTATGATTAACAAAAAATCTGATTCTTCTGATACTGTTAAGTTCAAGGAAACAGATAATAAAGATACGCATATTGAACAGACAAATAATGTCCAAACCACTGTCAAATCTCAACCAAAAAACAGCAACAATGAAAAAAATACGGCACTAAGTTTGGATGATTGTGACAAAAAACGTCTAAATGTTGATGACTTGGATTTTAGTGCTTACGGATTAAACCAAAATTCTGAAGATCCAGTGGCTGAAGCGTTGAATAAAATTCTAGAGCATTTACAGCAGTCCGAATGCCGAATTGAAGAGCTACAAAAAGCTATCAGAAAGCTAGATCCTACTTTTACACCCAAAAAATCAAAGCAACTTTCTGTAGATGACATTGAAGCAATCAATAAGTAAGAACCTGTATTCACAATACCTATCATTGGCTATTCTTCTTAAAGTAAATCACTACTTCGTTAGAATTTGGATTAAATAAAATGACTCTTCAGACTGTTCAACCAATTTTGTCTCGTATTAACTCATTTTATTCTAAAAACGTCCTAACTTTAGCGTATAAATACAAGTTCTAAAACACTTTAGTAGTGAGTAGTATTTAGCACACAGACTGTTTGATTAGATAATCATTTTGTTTATAAGCCAGTTATTTCAACGCTCCTTTTTGCAACAACTCCTGAATACCTATCCATTCATGTTTTTTGAATGGATAGCGTTTCTTTATAGCAATCAAACCCAGACTTGTCTTAACGGCTAAAACATCGATATCAATTAGAATTATTTTATATTGAGGCTTATCCAAACCATCTGTGTGTATGGGTGTCGCTTTGTTTTCAGATTCAGTTTTAACTATGGATTCTATCAACTTACACTGCTGTGTGACATCAGTAATAAACTTTGTTGAGTTACTCTCTGAAAATAGCAAATAACCACACTGATTGGTATAGTCAGGTCTAGGATTATCAATAGTGGCGGTATAATCAGGGTTCACAAATTCAGATGACCAGACTGCTTGCTGGTAAACATTCTCTAGTTCTTCTCTGGCAACTCTCAAACTCAGTGACGCATTTTTACTATTACTACCCAATGCCACTATCATGCCTTCGATAGGTATAGAATCAATTTCAATGAGTGATTTAATACCTACAAATATATGACAGATATCATCAGGGACAGTGTTTATCAAATCACTAGCAGTATTACTTACCAGTTCATCTCTGTTACTTATTAGGATGCTTTTACCTTGGCTATTTTGAAAGTTGGGTATTGTATTTAAGCTCATCAAAATATCTTCCAAATAATACAGATAGAGACTGACAAATTATAGGGGATAACTATTATTTATAATCATGTTTATGCTTTTTGGCGGATAATGCTCACAGAAACACAATCTGCTTCACAGATTGCCGTTGGTTTAGCAACAGTGACTTCAACCAACGAAGTATCATAGTGCGTGAGTAACCTACTGGCTATAATATCAGCCAAACGTTCGATAAGCTTAGCTTCGGCATCAATACACCATTTTGTTATGTCGTCACAGACACTTTTGTAATTAATGGCATGATCAATGTCATCTGATTGAGCAGCCTTTTCAGTATTTGTATGTATTGCAACATCTATCAATAAAGGTTGGGTTATGGCTCGCTCCCACTCAAATACCCCAATGATAGCCCCTACTTTAAGACCGCTTATTTTAATTGTATCTGTATTATTCATACTGACTACTTCTTATTCAAATCTAGAAAATTATTGTAAGTTATTGAAAGTATTTTGGCTTAACTTCTTCTAATTAGTCACTGTTTATTAGTCACTGTTTAAAAAAACATGTTTTAATGGCTATTTTAAGGTCAATGATAGTTTAATCTGGCTTATTTAATGGTTTAGGCTAGTTTGATCATTTGCTAACTTTTATGCTGCCAATTTCTTTAATACTTTGCTGGGACGATTCTGCCATAAATCAATACTAAATATAACCAAACCTACCCAAATCAGGCCAAATACCATAAGACGTTTACTATCAAAGGGCTCATTATAATAAAATACAGCCAATAAAAAGATTAGCGTCGGCGTTATGTAGTTCATGAAACTTAAAATACTAAACGCTACCATTTTTGTCGATTTATTAAAAAGCAATAAGGGGATTAAGGTTATAGGGCCTGCAAGCATTAAAAACCATATTTTATCGCTTAACCAAAATGATAGTGATGAGCTTGCGACCTCAGTAGTCATAAACCACCAGATACAAATGGGCACGAGTAATGCTGTCTCTATAAATAGGGCATCCACAGCTTGCAATGGGGTACGTCGCTGCATTAAACCGTATACGCTGAATGACGCTGCTAAAACAAGAGAGATCCAAGGTAGGTTACCGAGCATAATGACTTGAATAATAACTGAGGACACTGCTAGAGCGACAGCCACCAATTGCAACGGACGCAAGCGCTCTTTAAGAAAAACTAAGGAGAGCAATATCCCCAGTAAAGGGCTAATAAAGTAGCCTAAACTTGCCTCCAGAATTTGGTTTGCATTTACTGCCCAAACATATACCAACCAGTTAGCTGTGATAATGAATCCAGAAATAAAAGTAATACCTATTAGACGTGGATTGGCTTTGAGCACACGTACCCAGCTCCATCGTCTATTAACAATGAGGACAATGAGTAAACAACAAAATGTCCAAACTATGCGGTGTCCGATAATCTCTATGGCATTATAATTACCCAACTGCTTAAAATAAAAAGGAAAACATCCCCATATTAAAAACGCACTAAGTGCAGTTATGATACCTTTACTGGTTGTTTGAATGATGGGCGTCTTTGGTAAATTTGCTGTTTGATTCGTAGGTTTTGTTAGTGACATAGTGATATTCCTAGCCATATAATGTTAGTGCTTCAAAAACCTATTTATTAGATTTAACTCAAAACAGTAAAGCCACCCAAGCAAGGGGTGGCTATCAAGGTCAGTATCCTGCATAAACAATAAAGAGACGAATCTTAACTATACAAACGACCTTATAAACTTCTTATAGCGATATTCATGCCTATTTTATTTGATAATTCTGCAAATTGTGGAAAGCTTGTATTGACAGTTTCAGTCCCCTGTATGGTAATAGTATCACTCGCTCTTATACTTGCTACAGCAAAGCTCATAGCAATACGGTGATCATGATGTGAGTAAATTTCGCCGCCACCAAATATTGCATCATGCGCGCCAGCTGTGCCTTTACCTTCAATGATAATGCCATCTTCAGTTACCGTACAATCAATACCTAATTTAACAAGCCCTTCTGCCATTACCATAATACGATCTGACTCTTTTACTCTAAGCTCTTTGGCACCTGTAAGGATGGTTTGACCAGACGCGCAGCTGGCGGCAATAAATAACACAGGAAACTCATCGATAGCCAGTGGTACAAGCGCTTCGGGAATATGAATGCCTTTTAGTTGAGCCGATTTAACGGTTATATCTGCCACAGGCTCGCCGCCGACAAAACTTTCATTAGTCAAGGCAATATTACCCCCCATTAGTTTTAGAATATCAATAATCCCAGTTCGGGTTGGGTTCATGCCAACTTGAGTAATAGTTAATTCACTGTCCTTAGCAATACTGCCAGCCACCATAAAAAATGCGGCTGATGAAATATCTGCAGGTACAGCAATATCACAAGCGGTTAATTTACCCCCACCATTAAGGCTAATGGTATTGCCATCAACTTCTACCGCATAACCAAATGCGCTTAACATACGCTCGGTATGATCTCGGGTAATTTCGGGTTGCCTAATGGTCGTTTTACCCTCCGCCCATAGACCCGCTAGCAAAAGACAAGATTTGACCTGAGCAGATGCCACAGGCATATCATAGGTAATACCGTGAAGCTTTGATCCTCGCTTATCACTGCCAGTAATACTTATTGGTGCTGTACCCTTCTCGCCTGTTGTCTGTAACATAGCTCCCATTTGGCGTAAAGGTTTAGCGACACGCTCCATAGGACGCTTAGATAGGCTAGCATCACCTGTCATAACGCTATCAAAGGTTTGCGCCGCTAAAATGCCAGATAACAACCGCATACTGGTGCCTGAGTTACCCATATATAGCGGTGTACGGCTTGGTCTTAGCCCATTAATACCGACACCATGAATGATGACTTGGCCATTTTCTGGCCCTTCTATCGTTACCCCCATGTCTCTAAATGCCTGTAGAGTGGCTAACGCATCCTCTCCTTCCAAAAATCCAGTAACCTTAGTGATGCCTTCTGCTAAACTACCTAGCATAATACTCCGGTGCGATATCGACTTATCGCCAGGAACTGATATTATCCCTTTGACTTGAACACTTGGTGTAATAATGTAAGCACTGGAAGTTGATTCATGATTAGACATAGATTTATCCGTAGTCGAAGGTTCCGATAAAGTTGTAGTATATGGGGTGCTGGTAAGCATATGACCAAAGTGTTTTCGCGCGGATTGCGCTCGTCCAAGTAGCCCTAAAAGCTCAGTCGATTCTTCATTGTCAATGAGATGACGTAGCTTAGCCAGATACTCGCTATATTCATCAAGGGCATTAAGTAAGGCGTGCTTATTAGCAAAAAAGATATCGTGCCACATTACGGGGTCACTTGCGGCAATACGGGTAAAATCTCGAAACCCACCTGCAGCATATCGAAAAATATCCATATTATCATCATGACTTGCCAACTGGTCGACTAAGTTATAGGCCAATAGATGAGGTAAATGACTCGTATAAGCGAGAACTGCATCATGGTGTGCAAGATCCATTTTCATCACCGTTGCACCAGCAGATTCCCATAGGCTTATAATACTATCAATCGCAAACTGTGAAGTCGTTTCAAGCTCACACACAATAACACTATGGTTAACAAATAGGTTGCCTTGACGGGCATGAAAGCCAGACAGCTCCGCCCCTGCAATTGGGTGTGCAGGTACTAGCCCCGAAGGTAGATTGGTAAATATCGATTTAGCGGCATCAACTACATTTTGTTTGGTGCTGCTGACATCACTAATAATACAATCCTGATTTAATATGCCTTGATCAATAGCGCACTGTATGTCTGACAAAACTTGAGGTACTGCTTTAACAGGTACAGCAATAATCACACAATCAGAGCCACTAGCAACGTGTTCTAAAAGAGCACCCCCTTCATCTATGACCGATTCGGCAATGGCAGCTTCAATACTTGGTGCATGTTTATCAACTGCGACAATACGTTTTGATAGTTCCCGGTCTCTTATGGCTTGTGCAAGACTGGCACCGATAAGTCCTAGACCAATAATACAAACTTGCTCAAACAACATACACTCTAAACCTTACATGGTAACAACACTGGTTTATAACAGTAGCTAATAACAACTGATAATGATACGACAAACAATGGGCATAGCTTAATAGTGAAGTATCTTTTATTAATGACGCCTATTACTATTCACTAAGCTCGATAATTTACTATGACTGTGTTTAACCACCATATTGAACAACGGGCGGTATTCATACCAAACTGCAATAAGCTAAAAAATAGAGCCACAATATAGCTCCTTAATGACCTACAAATATCCAAGATATTAAGATTAAAAGATATGTATCTAATAAGACTCAAGGGTATCGCGTAGGGTATCAATCAAACGGGTATTATCCTCTGGTGTACCAACCGTAATGCGTAGCCAACTGTCAAGACCATATCCAGCCAACATCCGCACAATAACACCTTGTTCTAGCAATGCCTGATAAATACCTTTTGCATCGCCAACATTGACCATCACAAAATTGGCATGCGATTTAATATATTCTAACCCCAACCCATCAAACTGTTTGCATATCCAGCGCATCTGACCATCATTGATTTTCCATACCTTGGCAATAAAGTCTTGATCACCAAGTGCAGCAATGGCAGCAGATTGCGCCACTAGACTCACATTGAAGGGTTGGCGAATCCGGTTTAACATATCCGCTATTTCAGGATGACTCAAGGCATAACCTACTCGCAAACCAGCCAGACCATAGGCCTTTGAAAAGGTACGAACAATAATAACATTGTCAAACTCATCGATAAGTGCACGATTATTGCTCTCTGGCGTATACTCAATATAAGCTTCATCAAGAACCACTAAAATATGACTGGGTATTTGTTCTACAAATTTACGAATCTGCTCGCCAGTTAGTAATGTACCTGTAGGATTATTAGGATTTGCTATAAACACTAACCGTGCATTTTCAGTATTTTGTATAGCCTCAAGCATAGCATCTAAATCATGCCCATATCTCTTGGCAGGTACTTCTATGCCAGTTGCGCCTAACATTTTAGTTACCATTGAATAAACGATAAACGCATATTCGCTATAGATAATGGCATCATCATTAGCGGCAAAAGTACGGGCAATGATATCTAATAAATCGTTTGAACCATTGCCTAAAGTAATTTGATCAATATTGGTATCAGTGTAATCAGCAATGGCCTGCTTTAAGTAATAAGCATTACCATCAGGATAACGAGCCAGCTGACCTAACTGCTGAGTAATCGCTAAAGTAACATAAGGCGAACATCCTAAAGGGTTCTCATTGCTGGCCAACTTTAAAACATCACTTACCCCGTATTCACGGGTCAACTCCTCTATGGGCTTACCTGTTTGGTATGCCTTAAGATCTAGTATACTGTCGTAAGCGGGTGTGGCAAACGTTTTATTACTCATAGTTCTACCTAAAATATTGAAGATTAAGGGCTATTTCTATTTTAAAAATATTGAATATATATGATATTTAGCATGACCTTACCCATAAATCGTTAGTTAGCAGATTACTTTAAACAAATATCAAGACCAAACACCAAGACTAATCCTCACGTTATCATCCACTTTACTGAATAAGTCATGATCAAAGAGTCACTAACTTTAAATAACGGCTTTAGGATAAGACCCAAGTACACGCACCTCTTTAACGATTGGTTTAATTTCTTCAATCGCCGCTTTTACATTATCGTCTTCAATATGACCTTCCATATCTATAAAGAAGACATAAGCCCATTTGTTTGGACGCTCTGGACGAGTCTCAATACTGGTCATTGACACACCGTGTTTGGATAATGGCTGTAAAATTTCGATCAAAGCACCTGCTTTATCGTGGGCTGAAACGACAATGGAGGTCTTATCAGCGCCAGAGGGGGCAATATCTTCATGACCAATAATCAAGAATCGGGTGGTATTGCCTGGGTTATCTTCAATATTTTCATGAAGTTTATGCAAATTATATTCAGCAACAGCAACGTCACCTGCGATAGCGGCAGAGTGCCATTCGTTTTTTAAACGTCTTGCCGCTTCACCATTACTGGAAACCTGCACACGCTCTACATTAGGGTAGTTAACATCTAACCAATGCCGACATTGAGCCAAAGACTGTTGATGTGAATAAATACGACTTAGGCTGTCAATTTTAGTGTGTTCAGCAACCAAAAAGTTTTGATGAATAGGCAATTCCACTTCACCGATTATCTTTAACGATGATGCCAAGAACCCATCAAGTGTATGATTAACTACCCCTTCAGAAGAATTTTCAACCGGAACAACACCATATGCTGCTGAGCCTGACTCAACCTCACGGAAGACATCGGTAATCGTGGTTAATGGTACTGTTGTAGAAGCCTTACCAAAATGTTTGAGTGCGGCTGCATGAGTAAATGTACCAACAGGACCTAAAAATGCTATCTTCTGAGGTGCCTCCAAGTCTAAACATACTGACATAATTTCACGAAACAGACGTGCCATTTTTTCATCGCTAATGGGGCTATCTGATTCTTGATTGCGGCGCATAATATTTTTCAACACTTGAGCTTCTCGCTCAGGCCGATAAAAAATAGGATCTGCTTCCGCCTCGTTAGCATTTTCTTTTTTGAACGCCGCAACGCTTTGAGCTATTTTAGCGCGTTGACTAATAAGCTCAAGGATACTACCATCGACACTATCAATTTGATCTCGAAGCTCAGATAAGGATTGCGTTAGAGCCGAATCACTACTATTTACGTGGTTATTTATACTATTATCAGTATCGTTTTTTGATTGTGAGGTCATAAAAAAGCCTATGGGTCATGTTATGATAATTTTTAAAAGTGACTGCTTTAAAACTGCCTATCTTTAAGTTTAAGGCGATTATTTTTAAAGAAAGAGACCGTTTTTAAAGTGACTAAATAAATCTTATATTATTTTACACTCAGTTATTTAAACTATACCAAACTTATGGCCTGTTTTGGTAGCAAGGTATTTCACAAAAAATATAAACTGACAATATTTAAAAAAAGTCATCCTTTTTTAGTTACGTTTTAATAAAATTAAGATTATATTTATGACCATATGTATGGTTATCAGTATTTAGTACTTTCAATAACATGACCACCTTTGTATAGTAGCAATTTTTTAGCATCTGTTTTTCCATGCTGAGTAAAATGCTAAGTAATAAGCACTAAAGCCAAAACCACTTACTAATTTAGCACGCTTAAAACTCTACAAATAACTATTCACAAAGTTGGACACAGTGATATTGTTTATTGAAGTGCGGTTTTGTTTATTGAAAAGATTATAATCGATTATAACCTAATAGGAATTTATAATGAGCGCCTTATCACAATTAAAAACCATGACAACCATTGTTGCCGATACAGGCGACCTTTCGGCCATCCAACGCTTAAAGCCTGTCGATGCTACTACCAACCCGAGTTTAATCACTAAGGCATTGACTCATCCTGACAAACAAGCCATGTTATCTGATACGCTAAACCGCTTTTCTAACCGTGGCGACAGTATGATTGATGATGTCATTGACAACTTAACTATACAGGTGGGCTGTGACATATTAAATCTTATAGAAGGTCGTGTATCAACTGAAGTTGATGCGCGTCTTTCATATGATACTGAAGCTACCATTGCAAAGGCCCATGAATTTATGGAAGCGTATAATCGAGCAGGTGTCGATAAAGAGCGTATATTGATTAAAGTTGCTGCGACTTGGCAAGGTATCAAAGCCGCTGAGCAACTCGAAAAAGAAGGTATCCATTGCAACTTAACCTTGATTTTTGGTCAGCACCAAGCAGTAGCTTGTGCGGATGCTGGCGTAACGCTAATTTCACCTTTCGTTGGACGTATTTTAGATTGGCAAAAGCGAGAGCAAAACCGTCAAAATATTCCTCCAAGCGATGATATGGGTGTGCAATCAGTAAAACGTGTTTATCAATACTACAAACAACACGGTTATAACACCCAAGTTATGGGGGCAAGTTTCAGAAGTATCGATCAAATATTAGCGTTAGCAGGTTGTGACTTATTAACCATTGCCCCTAATCTATTAGATGAGTTAGCCGCACTGGACATACAAGTTGAGCAGCAACTCTCCGCAGATATGAGTAGTGAGACCATGCAAAAAGTCAGTTTAGACGCTGATACATTTAGTGCCGCCTATGAGCAAGATAGCATTACTCAGACGCTATTACCTAAAGGTATTGAAGGTTTTATAAATGCAAGAGACGAATTGACAGCAGCACTGCTAAAGCTTAGCAAATAACCCTTACTCTGTTTTTAAGTTGCTTTAACATAAATAATAATATGTTTGGTATCGTTATCATCCTTTGGTTGTAGAATAAGAGAAAGCTCTATATGAATACATATAGAGCTTTCTTAATTCATACTTAATGCAGATGACATATGATAAGTGAAGGTGTGGGGTCATTTATTTATAGTAGTTTAAATTTTATGGTTTAAAATATCTCAATTATCGCCAAAGTGAAGCCAATTTATACTCTATATATATTTCTATATATCATTACTTGCATAATAACGATTGCTGCTTAACTAAAATTTATCTCTCTTTAATCCTCATAGTCTAAAGAAGCACTCATACTAGGCCTACCCTAACCTTCTAATACTGAATAAACAGGTACAGGAAACTCACTATGTAAATCTACTAAGTCAAGCAACACCAACACACCAGCAACATCATGTCCGGCATCAACACATAACTGATAAGCCGTGTTCAACGTACCACCCGTTGCCAATATATCATCCACTAACAACACTTTTGATTTCTGTAAACCATCTTGTATTTCTAAGGTATCAGTACCATATTCTAAAGCATAAGACTTATTGGCGACTGGAGGCGGTAGCTTACCGGGTTTGCGCAATAAATACATTCCTTTACCCAATCGACCTGCCAATAATCCTGCAAAAATAAATCCGCGAGCTTCAATGGCAACAAGGCAATCTACCTCATCTAATAAGCCTTCAGGCAAAACCGCTAGCATCTCGTCAATGACAGCATTGACATGATGGCGCAATATCGGCGTAATATCATAAAAATCTATACCCGATTTCGGGAAATTATGAACAGTACGAATAATATTCCAGAATTCGTGCTGGGTTGCTTCAGATGTATTAGGTTCTGTCGTATTTAGCAAGTTGGTCATAAAGTGGCCTAAATGAATGATTTAAATTTACTGATGATTTAAATTTTATCATAACTAGGCATTATTAAGTCATTGTAATAATTTTAATCCCAATAAATTGAATACATGGTGGAACGCATTTTTGTTATAATCCAACCACTATTTTTTGATTTATGTATCTTGGAGCTGTTTGATGAAAAAATGGGAATGTATCGTTTGTGGTTGGATATATGACGAAGAGCTAGGATGTCCTGAAGAAGGTATCGCACCCGGTACAAAATGGGAGGATATTCCAGAAGACTGGACTTGTCCAGAATGCGGTGTGGGTAAAATTGATTTTGAAATGATGGAAATTTAATAGGCTAAACTACTGTCAATGAGAGCGTGCCATTGTCTATTTAATCAGTTACTTAACGCATAGTTTTAAAAAGGTTATTGAAGTTATTAATCAATATTAAAACTATCACTTAGGGCAATAAACTATGGGTCAGTTGTTCCCTCCGCTTGATATTCATCATTGGGTACCCTCCCCTTTAACTGATTTCATGCAACAAGCTTTTATTCAAGTATCAGATGACATCACACTATGTGTAGAAGTAGGCGGGAACCCCAAAAGTCCACCAATACTTTTAGTTATGGGGTTAGGATCACAACTTATATTTTGGCCTGAAAACTTTATAAAACGGTTAATCAATGCCGGCTTTTACGTTATACGTTTTGATAACCGAGATATTGGACTCTCCTCTAAAGTGAAATCATCTACTGGAGAGCGGGTAAACCTCTTGCCTGCTATGCTTAGACTACAACTTGGATTAAACAACGCTAAATACCCCAGTAGCTATTCTCTTATCGATTTAGCCGACGATACAGCAAGCCTCATTCAATCTTTAGGGTTTTCTCAAGTTCATGTTCTTGGTGCCTCAATGGGCGGTATTATAGCCCAGCTGTTAGCCGCTAAATACCCACACCTTGTCAACCGTCTGGCGCTTATTTTTTCTACCAATAACCGTGCTTTTCTACCCCCACCCAAGCCAAAACAACTCTATACCTTAATTAAGCGACCTACTAGCCATAGTGAAGAAGATATTGTGCAACATGGCAAATGGTTTATAAATATGGTTGGCTCTCAAGGAAATATTGATGAACAGGTCGTAGGTCAAATATCAAGACTAAGATACCATCGTTGTTTTTATCCTACTGGTCCAGTGCAGCAGCTTAATGCCATTCTAACGACTGGCTCCATAAAAAAGTATTCTAAAGAGATCAAAGCGCCAACGCTTATTTTGCATGGCACTCATGATGGACTAGTACCAATGTCACATGGTTTAGAGCTTGTTAAGAGCATCCCTAACGCTACTTTTAAGCGCATCCATGGAATGGGACATGATCTTCCCGATTACTTCCAGCCGTTTATCGTTAGCCAATTAAAAAAGCACATGTTAGATATATAACCCTCTACTTTTAACTATCTACCTTCAAACGACGACCATGAATAACCATTGTTAATAGTAATTTAATAATGCCAATCCATTGTGGTTCATCAAATTGACATTATAATTCTTTATTATTCGAATACTTAATTAGCGAATTTAAATAATCGACCTTTGCCATGCTTGTCTCAAACGCAAATATAGTCAGCGAACTACTAAACGGTTACGGCGTTAACCTCGTTAAGCCTACTCCAGTAGTACTTGCACTCGGTTGCCTTGTAACCATTTTAGACTTCTTTTACTATTGACTTAAGCACAAATAAACAAATGTATCTGTCATCAAAAGTTATCCATAGACATAAGCGTCAGACGCCGTTGATAATATTTAATTAAACACTATTCAAACTATATTGTTGCGATAGCATTATAGATAAAACATTACCTTAAAATAATTTATATAAGAATTTTAAAAATCCAATAAACCGTGACTATTAAAATCGGATCATTTTTAAGTTTATAAGAGATCTTTTTAGAAATTACGCTTCATTTAATAGTTTAGTACGCTAATCTTGGTCATTGAAAAGCACACTATTTATATGTAAATCATGCATAAATCAAATTCGCCTTATCAAATAAGAACCAAAGCATCCAAATATGCCGACTTTATGACCGCTTATAAAGTCAAAACACCAAAGTATAAATTTTATCTCGAGCGAGGTGGTTGCGACAATGACCCCATTATCTTATTGATTATGGGATTGGGTGCGCAATCTTTAGTATGGTCAAATGTATTTTGTAAGCGGCTTATTGATTCTGGGTTTCAAGTGATTCGCTTTGATAATAGAGATATCGGCAAATCTAGCAAGCTTAAACACAAGAATAAGCTAACCAAGGAGCACCAAACTCTAGTTAAGCAACTTAAATTAATATCTAGATATAAACTTGGTTTACGTTACAAGCATATTGATAACAATGTGCCGTATACCCTTTATGATATGGGAGAAGATGTTAATCAGCTGCTAAATGCTTTAGACATTGATCAATGCCATGTGCTGGGTATGTCAATGGGTGGGATGATTGCACAAATTGTTGCTGCCAAGTACCCCAACCGCGTTAGCAAACTTGGTCTGTTGGCTACCAGTAATAACAAACCTTTTCTACCGCCTCCAAAAATCGACGCATTAAGAGCATTAACTAGACCTTTACCTGATAATAAAGACTCTGCTACTGTGATTGAAAACAATGTAAACCTGCAAAGAGTAATTGGCTCGCCAGATTTCTTTGATGAAAATCATGCCACTATGAAGGCTGAACTTTTTTTCAATCGTCGTTTTTATCCAAAAGGCGTGACTCGCCAACTATTGGCAGTGATGGCGACAGGTTCACTTGAAAACATTGATGCCATTATAAAGCAACCTACTTTAATCGTTCATGGCACTCATGATAGGCTGTTACCGCCTGCTCACGGTAAATCGCTGGCTAAAACGATACCCCATGCTGACCTAAAGTTAGTCACTGGATTAGGACATGATATACCGTATCAATTAGCACGTTATTTGGCTGATTTGTTTGCAGAGCATTTTAGTGAGAATCAAGAGTTAGATGCTGAATAAGTGAAGGATAAGAAACATAAACAGGCAGAAATAAGAAAAGTCGCAGTAATCTCAAAGAAGACATCTAAAATTAATAGAAGTCGTGTAAAATTAATAGAAGACACCTAGAAAATGGTAGTAGCAATTCACAAAAAAAGAGTGCGACATCGCACTCTTTTCAACGTCAACAGTGACTTAATACCTTAATCTAATTGATAAGCTAGTGCGACCAAGTACTAACTACGATAATCTGCATTAATTTTCACGTAATCATATGATAAGTCACAAGTGTATACTGTATCACTTGCCTCACCCACACCTAAATCAATATGCATGGTAATTTCAGGGCGGCTCATTACTTCTTGACCTTTTGCTTCAGTATAATCACTATCAAGCTGACCACGTGTACAGATACTAACATCATCCAGCTTAATGGCAACTTTAGTGGCATCAAGGTTATGTGCTTTAGAGTATCCAACAGCCGCTAATATACGTCCCCAGTTTGGGTCACTAGCAAAAAAAGCCGTCTTAACAAGAGGCGAATGAGCGACAGCATAAGCAACATCACAACAATCTTCGGTAGACGCACCCCCCGTTACTTTGATGGTAATAAATTTAGTTGCTCCTTCGCCATCACGAACGATTAATGTTGCAAGCCGTTTAAAAACCGACAAAAGCGACTTAAATAGAGCCTCATAATGTGGATGTTGTTTGGTATCGATATAGGGTTTTGTCTCATCGCCTGTGGCAATTAATACGCAGCAATCATTTGTTGAAGTATCGCCATCGATAGTAATACGGTTAAAAGACTGATTAGATAATTCGGCAATCATATCCTGTAATAAGGACACTGAAATATTAGCATCAGTCGCGACAAATCCAAGCATGGTTGCCATATTAGGACGAATCATCCCAGCACCTTTAGAAATACCAGTGACATGGTATTTCGTGCCTTTATCAATTTCGACAGACTCGCTCGCTACTTTAGGAATAGTATCCGTTGTACGGATAGCATTTGCCGCTTTTAGCCAGTTATTACCCGCCAGTGAGGCTAAACAGTCATCAAGACCGTTAATAATGGCATCGCTATTTAATGGCTCGCCAATAACACCCGTTGAAAAAGGTAAAACCTGCTCGGTAGCGTCGCCAACTTTATTAGCTAAAGACTCGCACACGCCCATTGCGCGATTATAACCCTCCTCTCCTGTTGCTGCATTGGCATTGCCTGTATTAATAACTAAGTATTTAACCGGTTTTTGCTCTGACTTTAGCGCAACAAGATGTTCTCGTACTATATGAACTGGCGCTGCACAGCATTTATTACTGGTAGTTACAGCTACCGTTTTTGCCGTATTAGCTAATTTAAATACAACCAAGTCATCACGATTTTTATATCGAACACCCGCTGCTGTTACGCCAATTTCAATACCATCAATGGTATGGATTAATTCTGGCGGTGCTATATTTCCTACTGGCATATTATTCCTTACAATAAGAGAAGATTTATAGAAGTAAGCGCCTATTTCTAATACTCAAATCCATTCTAGAAATCAATTTTTAGAAGTCAAACACAGCCCATATTGGCGCATGATCAGACGGCTTTTCCATTGCTCGTAGCTCATAACTTATACCTGCTGCCATGCATTTATCTTTAATGTCAGCTGTACACAGAATATGATCAATTCTTAAACCGCGTTTAGGGTCATCATCAAAACCACGGCTACGATAGTCAAACCAGCTGAAAAGCTCATTGGAGTCAGGATAATGTAGGCGATAAGTATCGAATAGCTCACGGCTCATTAGCGTATCATACCATTCACGCTCCTCGGGCAGAAATGAGCACTTTCCTGTTCGCAGCCAGCGTTTTGCGTTAGCTTCTCCAATACCTATATCAATATCTTGTGGAGAGATATTCATATCGCCCATAATAATCAGAGTGCGCCCCTCTTCTTTTAAGAGGTCAATATATTCGGTTAATGCCGCATAATAATCCCGCTTCATAGGAAATTTAGTGTCATGATTACGACTCTCGCCTTGCGGGAAATACCCGTTTAAGACGTCAACCTCTTTTCCATCAAATACATAGCGCGCATGAATAAACCGCTTTTGTGCATCCTCCTCCTCGCCCAAAAATCCTTTTTGCACAAAAATTGGGACAGCTTTTGAAACCAGCGCCACACCATAATGGGCTTTCTGGCCAAAATACTCTACATGGTAGCCAAGAGACTCCACTGCAGCTAATGGAAACTGCTCGTCATGAACTTTAGTTTCTTGTAGCCCCATCACATCAGGATCTAAAATATCCCTAACCGCTTCTAATTGATGTTGTCTTGCTCTAATACCATTAATGTTAAAACTTACAAAACGGGTCATAAAACTAAAATCCTAAATTTATTAAGTAGAAATCACTTTACCTATTCAACAGGTAAGTGCTATCAAAAAAGTGCCTGACTAGGGTAATAAACGCTGAATAATCCATTCAGTATTATTACTATCTTGCTTATAAAGCAATCTATCATGCAAACGGTTTGGTCTACCTTGCCAGAATTCAAACTCCGAAATACTGATCTCATAGCCACCCCAAAACTCTGGTGTTGGAACATGGCTACCTTCGGGATATTTATTTTTCAGCTCAATAAAGGCAGCATCAATTTCCTTACGGTTTTCTACTACACCACTTTGTGGCTGGCTGACCCAAGCACCTAATTGGCTTTCATAAGGTCTTTTCTGAAAATACGCTTCAGTTTTAGCCCGTTCAATTTTGCTAACTTTGCCTCGTACTCTTATTTGCCGCTGCATGTCATGCCAAAAAAACAAACCTTCAGCAAGTGGGTTGTCAGCAATATCTTTACCCTTATCACTTAGATAATTAGTATAAAAAACAATGCCTGACTCGGTAATTTCTCTTAGCAGAACTACTCTAACAGATGGCATCTGGTCTGCACCGCAAGTTGCTATACTCATAGCATAAGGCTCAGGGGAATTATACTCGACTGCTTCATTGATCCATAATTCAAATAAGTCAAACGGATTACTAGGTGCATTTTTCTGAGTTAACACACCTTTATCATATGACATTCTTTTATTGGTAAAATCCATAACTTGTCCTTACCGTTCTCATTATACTGGGTGTTTTTTAGTATTAATTACTAACTGGCCATAACTTTTTCAACTTTGTTGGCCAACTGATGAGCCAATTGATGACACTCTTCTTCATCATTAAGCTCCACCATGACTCTAATTACTGGCTCAGTTCCAGACTTGCGAATTAATATACGACCACGGCCTTCAATAGATTGTGATGCTTCTTCAAAAGCAGAGACCAGTTCTGGAAAGTCATAAGGATCTTTCATTTCTTTGAGACGAACATTGACTAACGTTTGAGGTAGAAGATGAAAATCCCCTATTAGATTACTTAATGATTGTCCCGTTCTAGCCATCACAGATAATACCTGTAAACCAGCAATAATAGCATCACCTGTACGACTCTTATCTAAGCACAAAATATGGCCAGAGGGCTCCCCACCTAAAATCCACCCTTGTGTTTCAAGGCTTTGCATCACATAACGATCACCCACTTTTGCTCTTTCAAGTGGAATATCAGCTTGCTCTAGCGCTAATTGTAATCCCATATTGCTCATTAAAGTACCGACAACCCCTGCTACTTTAGTTTCAGATTTAGTGGCTAATACATATAAGATACCATCTCCATCTACAAGACTGCCTTTCTCATCTACCATAATGATTCTATCGCCGTCGCCATCTAAAGCAATGCCAACATCGGCATGGTTCTCAATCACTGCTTGCTGTAAAGAGTCTGGGTGTGTAGACCCACACCCTCTATTAATATTTGTACCATCGGGTTTATTATGAAGTGGAATAACTTTTGCGCCTAGCTCTCTGAGCACTCTGGGGCCAACGCTATAACCTGCGCCATTAGCGCAATCAATGACAATAGTCAAGTTTGTCAGATCATACTGATAGGGAAAGCTTCCCTTACAGAACTCAATATAGCGACCTTTAGCATCTTCAATGCGGTAATTCTTACCAAGTTTAGAGGGATCAGAAATAGTCATGTCTACTGTAGTAGCCGTCATGATTTCATCAAGTTTTTTATTAATAGCCTCTTGCATGGCATCCGTCAACTTACGACCGTCACCTGAAAAGAACTTAACACCATTGTCCTGATACGGGTTATGTGATGCAGATATGACCACACCTGCATCAGCATGGAAACTACGAGTTAAATGAGCAATAGCGGGCGTAGGCAACGACCCCACCATATGAACATCGACTCCAGCAGCATTAAAACCTGATTGCAGAGCAGCTTCAATGACGTAACCTGATAACCTTGTATCTTTGCCAATAACAACACAAGGTCTACGATTTTTATTATCATTTTTTTCGATAAGCACTTGACCAGTCACAAATCCAAGCTTTAACAAAAAATCTGGAGTAATAGGAAATTGACCAAAACATCCACGAATTCCGTCGGTTCCAAAGTAGCTCATTTGACCCTCTTTATTGGTTAGGTTTTATTTCAAAAATTTTAAAAAATCAAAACTATTATCTAATCAATATACTACAAAAAAGACCAAAAGGAGCAAGCCTTTTGGTCTTTTTTAGTTAAGCTAATATTCGCATTTAATAAATATCCGTTGCATCGTTGAGGTTACAATCTGTAGTTTGGTGCCTCTTTGGTAATTTGCACATCATGTACATGAGACTCTTTCATGCCAGCAGACGTAACCTTAATAAATTGTGGTTTGGTGCGCATCTCATTAATTGTGGCGCAACCGGTATACCCCATAGATGAGCGTAATCCTCCTGCCAATTGGCTGACAATGCCACTCACAGGTCCTTTATAAGGTACACGTCCCTCAATACCTTCAGGAACAAGCTTTTCAACGCCTTCTTTCGCATCTTGGAAATAACGATCAGATGAGTTATTAGACCCAGACATAGCCCCTAAGCTACCCATACCCCGATACGCTTTATAATAGCGACCCTGAAACAGCTCAACTTCACCCGGCGCTTCTTCAGTACCCGCCAACAGAGATCCAACCATAATAGAAGAGGCGCCTGCTGCGATTGCTTTAGCCATATCGCCTGAAAAACGTATACCACCATCAGCAATAAGAGGAATAGAGTCTTTTAAAGCAGAAGCGACATTGTCGATTGCTGAAATTTGTGGCACACCAATACCAGCGATAATACGCGTTGTACATATAGAGCCCGGACCTATACCAACTTTAACCGCATTAGCACCTGCATCACGTAAGGCTAAAGCCGCATCGCCTGTGGCAATATTACCGCCTATCACTTGTATCTGCGGATAATTCTTTTTAATCCATGCCACTTTATCAATGACACCTTTTGAATGACCATGTGCTGTATCAACCACCAACACATCCACTGCTGCTTCAATTAAAGCCTCAACCCGTGCCTCAGTGTCTGCACCTGTACCAACCGCAGCCCCTACTCTAAGACGGCCCCGAGAATCCTTACATGCATTTGGATTGTTTTCAGCTTTATTGAAATCATTCACTGTAATCAACCCTTTTAAACCAAAATCATCATCTACTACCAATACTTTTTCAATGCGGTGTTCATGCAATAGTTTTTTAATATTCTCATTACTCTCCCCCTCTTTAACCGTAACCAATTTATCTTGAGGGGTCATGACATTTCTAACCGGTTGACTCAGGTTTGTCTCAAAACGTAAGTCACGATGGGTAACGATACCCACTACTTTACCACTTTGCTCTTCTACAACAGGTACACCAGAGATATTATTTGCTCTAGTAATTTTTAATAGCTCGCCTACAGATATATCAGGATTAACCGTAATTGGATCGACAACAGTACCGGCTTCAAACTTTTTAACACGACGTACTTGCATGGCCTGTTTGGCAATATCCATGCTCTTATGCAATATACCCATACCACCAAGCTGCGCCATGGTAATCGCCATTTCAGACTCAGTTACCGTATCCATAGCCGCAGATACTAAAGGCAAATTTAGTAAGATATCTTCTGTTAGCCGAGTTTCCAAAGAAGCCGTTTTAGGAAGAACCTCTGAATAAGCAGGTAGCATTAAAACATCATCAAAAGTTAGGGCATCATCTACGATTCGCAACATACAGACCTCTTAGCCGGGTAAAATAGCGCTTTATTATAACAATAATTATGAAAATTTGAGAGTATAAAAATGTGATATCTATGAAAAACTTGTTTTTAATTGATAAGACAATATAAGTCTATGAATCTGAATATAATAGTTCAACTATGTTGATTCAGGCATGATTCGAATATGAGCTTAGATATAAGTTAATTATACCCATTCAAACATCGTCGTTAGGTTTAAAAAAGACCCTAAAAAAGGGACTTAAATTATAGGAATAACGATAAAAAAAGGTGGCCTATTAGCCACCTCCATAAGCTATATAAAATAGCAAACAGATATATTTTATAGAAAAAATATTAAATAGAGATATGTAGATCCCTACCCAAATATCTGTTATGTACGTCTCCATGTAGTACCAAGTTTTCCGTCTTCAAGCTCAATGCCATTAGCTTGTAGCAGGTTACGTATCTCATCAGCTAGGCTATAGTTCTTAGTGGCTTTAGCATTATTTCGTTCTTCAATCAAGTCAGAAATTTTACTATCACTAAGCTCGGTGGCGCTCTCATCGCCAACTTGAGCTTGCAAAAAATCAGTTGGATTTAATTGACCAATATTCAACACACTTGCTAAATCTCTTAGTTGATTCGAAAGTATTTTGATTTCGCATACCTTAGTCTGCTGATCACGAACTTTTTTGTTTAATTCTCTTGCAATATTAAATAAGACACTAATGGCTAAGGGTGTATTGAAATCATCATTCATTGCACTTATGAAATCAGTCACATAGCTATTATTTAAAAACTCATTTGGAGGATTATTAGTATCCTCCTCACAATTTTCAGCCAAAACTATTTCGGCTACTTTTAAGGCTTGGTATATACGAGTGAGAGCTGCATGCGAATCTTTTAGGGCAACATCTGAAAAGTTAACTTGGCTACGATAATGGCTGGATAAAATAAAGAAACGAATGGTTTCTGGATGAAACTTGTTCATAACCTCACGGATGGTAAAAAAATTACCTAGAGATTTAGACATTTTCTCACCATCAACATTTATAAAACCCACATGCATCCAATTATTAGCATAATTACACCCTGTTGCTGCCTCAGACTGTGCAATTTCATTTTCGTGATGTGGGAACTGTAAATCATGACCTCCCCCGTGAATATCAAAACTATTCCCTAAGCACTTAGTTGACATTGCTGAACATTCAATATGCCAACCAGGACGTCCATTACCCCAATTTGAAGGCCATTGCGGTTCATCTGGTTTTGCTGCTTTCCACAGTACGAAGTCAAACGGGTTTTTCTTATGCGAATTGACATCTACCCGAGTACCAGCCTCCATATCTTCAAGTTTACGTTTTGATAATTTTCCATAATCCTCAAAAGTCTCTACTGAGTAATAGACGTCTCCATCTTCTACCGCATAGGCGTGTTTTTTTTCTGTAAGAGTAGCAATCATATCAAGCATATCTTCAATGTGATCTGTTGCTTTTGGTTCAATATCCGGAGTAAGGCAACCTAAAGCAGCGGCATCTTCATGCATAGCTTTAGTAAAACGATTGGTCAATACGCCAATAGATTCATTGTTTTTATTAGCACGAGCAATAATTTTATCATCGATATCTGTTATATTACGCACGTACGTCACGTCATAGCCAAGACACTTAAACCAACGTACTACTATATCAAAAGCTACCATGACCCGAGCATGACCAATATGACAATAGTCATATACCGTCATACCGCACACATACAAACCAACTTTACCCGGCTGAAGAGGTTTAAAAATCTTTTTCTGGGTGCTTAAAGAGTCAAAAATTTTAAGAGAACTTTGGCTTTGCTGAATCTGCTGTGTTAAATCTTTATTTAGTGCTAATACATTAGATGCGCTAGCTATTAATGACATGTAAACCTCAAAATCCTGATTATTTTATTAAGTAGCTTATCTTACCGAAACCTTACTAAAAATACTATTAATTGATATATTTTATACTAATATTGTATAAAAATATTTAAAATATAAGCCATCATAAGGAGTTAATTCAATGGGAAATCGTCTAACAAAAATATATACTCGCACCGGTGACGATGGTTCAACTGCTTTAGCAAACGGGAAACGGGTCAATAAAGCCGATTTTACCTTTATGGTATTGGGTGATGTAGACGAGCTAAATGCACACATTGGAATGATTTCTGCATACGTCTCAACGTTATATAATAGTATTGAGAAAGATACTAACCACATTAAAGAAAATAAAGAAAACAATTCATTGGCTAACACGAGTAATCAGATTTCCGAGCTTAGTAATACACTTAGTATTATTCAGCATTTGTTATTTAACATTGGTGGCGAATTAGCAATGCCTGAGTATCAAGGTATTGGTAAAAACCACATTGAATGGTTAGAGCAAGATATTGACCGTTTAAATAGTCATTTAAAACCGCTTAAAGACTTCATTTTGCCAGCAGGATCTGTACTCGTTAGCCAAATACATATTGCTCGTACTGTATGTAGAAGAGCTGAAAGGGGGGCGGTACAGTTAAAGTCAAATAAACCCAACTCAATATCCCTTAATATTCTCAAACTACTAAACCGACTCTCTGATTGGCTATTTGTTCTAGCAAGATATTGTGCAAAAATCGAACATTCCAATGAGGTGTTATGGAACAAATCTATTTTAGAAAAATTAACTTAATTAATTTCTTAATGAATTTAAAGAAGTATTTCTAAAATACTTGTATCACTACAAAAAGCCCTATAAATTAATAATAGGGCTTTTATAAGTTATCATTTATCTAGTCGTCTGCTTAATCTTCTTGTGCAGCAATTCTAGTAAGTACCTTCTTCTTCGATAATAACCATTTCAATACTTTCATCTGAAGGCACATTAAAGTCCGCTGGATCATCAGTATTCACTGGTGCTTTTACAGACGGAGTCTCAGAGGCAGAAGGTGTTGGAGCAGGCCTAAGTTCAGGCTTAGCTTGTGGTTTAGGAGTCGGGGGTTGTGGAGGCTGTGGGGTTACCTTAGGTGTGGGTTCAGTCTTTTGAACTGGTTTAGGTTTTTCTACGCGTCTAACTGGTTCGGGTGCCGCTGATGCTATATTTCTTTTCTTAGCTTCAGATTGGCGTTTATTAGCCATTGCAACCTCAAACTGAGATGCAGCGATAATATCCGAAACTGCACTAATAATTTCAGGTTGTCCAACAATCTTAGCGGCAGTTTGACCACCTTGCATACCAACTACATAGGTAAAGTTATCACTGACCAGCATATTATTATTAAGAGTAATATTTTTGTCTTCCAGACGCTGGGAGAAACTTTTACCCTCTAAAGAGGCAAAGGCTTGATTTGCACGGCTGACATCTTTAGTCGGTAAGGTCAAGCTCACTTTAGCGCCACAAGTTACCATGCCATTGTCATTAATGGGCTGCATACTCTTCACATTTGAAAGATCTATCAAAATAGATTCTACTACACCATTAAATGCCGTTAAATCTAATGAGGTATCAGCGCTATCTGCATAGCTATTTATGAGAATTTGGGAGCGGCTCTTGATGGATTCTTTAATAGACTTTTCAAGTTTACTCGTTGCAATATCGTCGTCACATTTTACCAGTACTAAAGGGGGTTCAACTTGAGCAGTATCTGCTGAATGACTCTCTGATACGTCAGCATCAGTTGAGTCTGCCTTTTTGTTACAACCCGCCAATGGCAAAGTGCTGAGTGTTAAGCTACATAACATGCAAATACTCAGAAAACTATTTTTATTCGACCTGTTTTTAACCGTCAACTTCATTACTACCTCTTAGATAAACTACAGACTCATTTAGACTGCATATGTATTAAAGAACACTAGAATTTATGTATAATAGCTCTGTAAATTAAGTAATATGACTGAGTATATAATTCTTTTATAAGCTTAAACTGCAGTTATAATCTTAAATTTAAGTTACTGTATTCAATTAGCATAATATTATACGTCAATTAATATCCTTTTGTTAGTTCACTTATTACATAAGCATAAATATCTTAAACCTACTTTTAATAACATAATCTAGATCGTATAAAAATGCTAAATTCCATTAAATTAAATAACAATACTCCTATAGAAACATACCTTTTAGGGCATCGCGGTGCACGTGGTGAGGCCTTTGAAAACAGCCGCCATGGTTTTGAGCATCTCTTAAAAATTGCTCAACAATCAAACGGTAAGGTTAGCGGTATTGAATTTGACGTTCAACTAACCCGTGACAATCATTTAGTTATTTTTCATGACGATTCGTTGTCTAGACTCTTTAGGCAGCAATCTAGGGTTGACCAATTAACTTATTATGAATTGACAAAGCGGCTTGGATTCACGAATGATTTTATGTTGCTAAATGATGTTACTACTTTGCTAAGTGAATTCAAGCACATTGAACTTGAAATAAAGACCCACCCACGTACAAATCATCTCAACCTTATGACTGCCTTAGCCAATACTCTAAATCAGCCTATTTTTCACGCCCTACCAATTACTCTCACTAGTTTTGACACACACTTACTACATCTAATGAGAACGCGACCGGTTTTGTCTCGTTTCAAAAAAGGGCTTCTCGTCGAGCCAATCAAAGGCGTTGGTTATCCTTTTTACGATAATCAGCAAACCGCAAAATCAACTGATAAAACTCCCTTTCACGAGCATAGCCCTCAAGTCCTTCAACAGGAACTGCTTAAAAATCGATATATAATGAACCTTCCTAATTTTGCTCGCCAGCTTGGTTGTGAACACTTAGGACTTCACTATAGCCTATGTAACTTGAATATCATTAATCAATGTAAGCGTCTTGATTTATCTACAAGTGCATGGACTGTGAATGAACCGCAAGAGGTTTTTAGGTTAATTGATCTTGAAATAAATCATATTATTACGGATTATCCCTCTCGTATGTTAACACTATTCAATTAAAGTGAAAGCAGGCAAACTCATTAAATAGTATAGACACACAAAGAGAATTTTTTGATAATTATAGATATTTCTACTTAATTGTTTATCTATCCTTTCTTAATTGTTATTTAAATTTTTATAAGCTTAATAACTCTGATTTTACAGTGTATGAGTGTTCACTTTACTATCAATTTACTGTATGCTTATCCCTACTAGAACTTTGCCCTTTTTAGGAACATATATATAATGACTCGAATTACATCTACAGCGTTTAAAGCTTTAAGGTCTGCTAGTACACTACCCTTATCATCTATAAATCTTGCTGTAAATACTGGTAAAAAGATCCTTGCCAGAGTAAAAACTCCAGAACAAGTCGAGCCGACTTCAAATCACGCTGCTCTAACCCATCTTTCTTCGCTCAATGAGTACAACGATAATAGTTCGGTTGAGAATGAGCTAGCCTTCAAACGCGCTCCTGTCAATTGGATACCTGCAGTTTTCTTGATTGCTACCCCTATCGCTGCAGCCGTGATTACTCCTTGGTACTTAATGACTCATAGTGTCAGCGCGCCTGTTTGGGCATTATTTGGCGCAGTTACTGTGTGGACAGGCATGAGCATTACGGTTGGTTATCATCGTCTGTTATCGCATCGAGCGTATAAGGCACACCCAGCAGTTAGAAATTTCCTGCTATTAGGTGCTACGATGGCTGTTCAAAGCTCGGCATTTGATTGGTGCGCAGGCCACCGAACTCATCATCGTCATGTTGATGACCCTATGGATGATCCGTATTCAGCAAAACGTGGATTTTGGTTTAGCCATATGGGCTGGATGCTACGAAAATATCCAAGTGGTGTCTATGACTATAAAAATATTCCAGATCTAACCCGCGACAAGGTTCTACAAATTCAACATAAATATTATGGATTATGGGTACTTGTATCTAATGTAGGGGTGTTGAGTGCACTAGGTTGGCTAGTAGGTGACGTCTGGGGTACATTAGTACTCGCCGGATTGTTACGTCTGGTCATTAATCATCACTTTACTTTCTTTATCAACTCGCTGTGCCATATGTATGGTACGCGCCCTTATACTGATTCAAACACGGCACGTGATAATTGGATTTTAGCTATTCCCACTTGGGGTGAGGGTTATCATAATTATCATCATTTTTTCCAATACGACTATCGAAATGGGGTTAAATGGTGGCAATATGATCCTTCCAAATGGTTTATCGCTGCACTTGCTAAATTTGGCTTAGCAACTGATTTACGTACAGTAGATGATTTGACTATCAAACATGCTGAAGTAAATATGCAGTTCAAACGTGCGCAAAAGAAGATCGAAGAACTATCAAATGTTACTACCGATACCAATCATGGTGTACTACCAACGTCAATGCTAACCTTCCGTGATCGCATCATGTTTGAATACGATTCATTCAATGAAACGGTTAAAGAATGGCAAAAGCTGAAAGCCAAAGCCATTGAAATGAAGAAAAATGAATTTGCAGATAAACTTAATGAAGTCGACGAAATGCTTAAGGAGCAATACCATATCTTAGAACAACGTATTAATGCTCATGATCAAAAGTTAAAACAAGCATTTCATACAGTGGATATAAAAACTGTTGCTTAACAGTTATCATCGCTTAATGGTTTCTCCTCCCCTTCATCTAACGATGGAGGGTTTTTTTATATGGAGGTTTTTATATAGAGCGACTATTATTTAAGCATAACCACAACATTGAAGTCATATTAATGACAGATTCGATTTGTTACTATCAATCACATAGCATTAATTAATTCGCTAAAGTATAAACCACACCTGAAATTTAAAGAATCTCTATGAAATTTAATAATAGTTATGCCAAGCTTGATTCTCGTCTTTTTCATAAGCAACTGCCGACACCTTTGCTAAACCCGCGGGCAGGTCATTTTAACCCCATAGTGGCTAAACAGATCGACTGGGATAAAGATAGCTACCTCATGGATAACTGGGTACAGATACTGTCAGGCAGCAGTATACCAGAGGGGTTTGAACCTTTAGCAATGGCTTATGCTGGACATCAGTTTGGACATTGGGCGGGACAACTTGGGGATGGGCGTGGTCTATTAATGGCCCAAGTGGTAGGCAATGACGCTAAGCTTACTGATTTACATTTAAAGGGTATGGGGCTAACACCATTTTCACGTATGGGAGATGGCCGCGCAGTACTGCGCAGTACTATTAGAGAGTATCTATGTGGTCATGCGATGTCATCTTTAGGTCTTGCCTCCTCAAATTCATTAGGCTTTATTACTTCTGACACCCCAGTACAGCGTGAGCGTCTGGAACCAGGTGCCGCTTTACTTAGAGTCGCTGACACTCATATAAGATTAGGCCATGTGGAATGGATAGCCAGCTTTGCTCCAGATTTATTGCCAAGCTTTACTAAATATATGATTGAGACTTACTATCCCAATGTCATTGATTCAGACACCCCGATTTTAGATTTTATTAATCAAGTGGTTATTAATACAGCAAAAATGATTGCCGATTGGCAATTAATAGGTTTTGCTCATGGCGTTATGAATACTGACAACTTATCAATTACAGGGAGTACACTTGATTATGGACCGTTTGGCTTTCAAGAAAGATTTGATCCAGCATGGATTAATAATCATTCAGACTATTCAGGTCGTTATGCTTACCAGAATCAACCCGCTATTGGACGTTGGAATCTAAATATTTGGATGATGCATTTTATGCAGTTGTCTGGTAAAACTATTTTTCATAATGGACGACATAGCTTAACCAAACACTCAGAGATCATTAGCCGAAACAATTTAGATGAATGTCTATCAAATTATGACATATATTTTAGTCAATACTATCAACAAGGTATTTGCGCCAAACTTGGATTGTCTTGGCCTAATAAAAATAGTGCTTTTATTGATGAGACATTAAATAAAAAGTTGGCACTCGCTTTTGAGCTTCTACAAATAATTGAGGATAATCAACTGGACTATACAAATAGTTTTAGATCATTAATCGCTATTATAGAATCTGATAAACACAGCCATGAAGCTCAGTTATTAAACACTTTAAACAGTGAACTTAATCAAACTCAACTGCATAGATGGCATGTTTGGCAAAGAGATTACCTTCAATATATTGACTCGCAAATTGAATATAGCGCTTATCATAAGGCCTCTACCCCTGTGTTTACAAAAGACTCAATAGTTAATAATATTAAACAAAACAATCCAGCCTATATTTTAAGAAATTCAATGGCACAAAAAGCCATTGCAAATGCTGAATTAAATGATTTTAGTGAAGTTGATAGGTTATTTGAATTACTTAGAACGCCTTATGAAATTCAAAATAAAGCAACAATGCATGATATTTTACCACCCAATAAAGATGACAAACCCATCATTGTCAGTTGTTCTTCCTAATAAAATAACTGGTAGTTTAGCTTGTACTACTTATGCTAATAATTACTGCTAATAGCTAAAATTATTGAATATTAGCCATCAACCCGGAATGACAGGTTAGAATATCCACGATGATCTTAACTTAAAATATTTATTTCTATTTAAATTACAATATGTTTAAATAATAAATCTTGTCATTTATTTTCTAAATACAAGGTATTTTTACAGTATTTAACATAGGTTAGTTATGGTTAAAGTCTGTAATGATGCTAGAATACTCAAGTTAATTATTGTACTTAGAGTGTTCCAACGGGACTTCCTTTTTCAATATCATTTTGGTCTTAATCATGAGCGATAATATTTCTACCACGACTACACCTTCTACTTCAAATTCTATTAAAGATGCGCATATGAGCAAAGAGCAGTTTGAGCAATCTGCTCTGCATTATCATGAACATCCTACTCCTGGAAAAATATCAGTTAACCCAACTAAACAGATAGCCAACCAACGTGATTTAGCGTTAGCCTACTCACCCGGTGTGGCCGTACCCTGTTTGGAAATTCAAAAAGATCCCAAACTGGCAGCTAAATACACCGCTAGAAGTAATTTGGTTGGTGTTATTACAAATGGTACTGCTGTTTTAGGGTTAGGTAATATCGGTCCATTAGCGTCTAAACCTGTTATGGAAGGTAAAGGCGTCTTGTTTAAAAAGTTTGCAGGGATAGATGTTTTTGATATTGAAGTCGCTCAAAATGACCCAGACAAATTTATTGAAGCAGTAGCCTCGCTTGAACCAACCTTTGGGGGTATAAATTTAGAAGATATTAAAGCCCCTGAATGTTTTAAAATTGAGCGTGAACTTCGTGAGCGTATGAACATCCCAGTATTCCATGATGATCAGCATGGTACGTCAATTATTGTCGGTGCGGCCTTAATGAATGCCTTGCAATTAATTGGTAAAAAGATTGATGATATTCAAGTTGTTTGTTCTGGTGCTGGTGCTGCAGCAATATCATGCTTGGACTTGATATGTGCATTAGGTGTCAAGAAATCCAACATTTTTGTTTCTGATTCACGTGGTATTATTTCTACTAGCCGAGAAAATTTGGATGAATCTAAACTGCGTTATGCACGTGACACCGATGCTAAAACCATCGACGATGTAATAGAAAATGCAGATATGTTTTTAGGTCTTTCAATGCCCGGTATCTTGAATCAAGATATGGTTAAACGAATGGCTAAAGACCCTATCATCTTCGCACTGGCTAATCCCACTCCTGAAATTTTACCCGAAATCGCCCATGCTGCTCGTGATGACGTCATTATGGCGACGGGTCGTTCCGACTACCCTAACCAAGTTAACAATGCATTATGTTTTCCATACATTTTTCGTGGTGCTCTAGACGTCGGAGCTACTACGGTTAATGAAGAAATGAAAATTGCCTGTGTACATGCCATTGCAGCTATGGCGCATGTCGAAGCCACGCCAATGCACGGCCAAAAATATGTGGATACCGCAAAAAGTTTTGGTAAAGACTATCTAATTCCAGGACCCCTTGAACCAAACTTAATTATTGAGATTGCCCCTGCGGTAGCAAAAGCTGCCATGGACTCAGGTGTGGCGACGCTCCCTATTAATGATTTTGCCGCCTATCGTCAAAAGCTTTCGGAGTTTGTCTATAACTCAGCATTTGTAATGAAGCCACTTTTCGCGCGAGCCAAAAAGAATCCGAAGCGTATAGTATTTTGTGAAGGTGAAGATCCAAATATTCTACGTGGTGTACAAGTCGTTGTGGATGAAGGCTTAGCGTATCCTATACTGGTTGGTCGCCCTTCTATTATTGCAGCTCAAATTGAAGCATTAGGCTTACGTCTGACTGATGGCGATAATATAGAGATTGTCAACCAAGACTCTGACCCTCGTTATAGAGAGTACTGGGAGTATTATTATGAGAAAAATAAACGTAATGGTGTGAGTATAGAGCTCGCTCGCAGAGATGTCCGCCGTAAAACAACTTTAATTGGGTCATTATTAGTTGAGAAAGGTGAAGCTGATGGTATGATTTGTGGAACTTTCGGCCACTATAAACTGCACTTAGATTACGTCAGTAAAGTCATTGGAAAATCAAAAGGCTTTAACGACTTTTATGCGATGAATGCTGTATTGACCCAAGACCGTAATATATTTATTGCGGACACCTACATTCATGATAATCCTACAGCGGAGCAACTTGCTGAAATGACGGTACTGGCAGCAGCTCAGATGCGCCGTTTTGGTATTGCACCACGTGTAGCTCTATTATCTCACTCCAACTTTGGGACTTCAGACCTTGAAAGTGCCGTTAAAATGCGCAAAGTATTTCAACTATTAACAGACATGCAAGTCGATTTTGAGTTTGACGGGGAAATGCATGGTGACGCCGCCTTAGATGATCGTATCCGTCACAATGATTTCCCGCATTGTAAATTAACGGGTTCAGCTAACCTACTCGTTATGCCCACTTTAGACGCCGCAAACATTGCTTTTAACCTTCTTAAAACGGCGACACATAGCGCTTCAATTGGACCAATTTTATTAGGATCCGATAAACCTGTACATATTTTAACCCCTTCTGCCACCGCACGTCGTGTTGTCAATATGACTGCTTTAGCGGTTACCGAAGCTCAGGATATCGACTCAGACTCGCAATAAAATAGTCCTATTTAAAATATTTATTATTTAAAAGCCAGCTTTAACGCTGGCTTTTTTATTGGTCGATTTGATGTCATTATTTAGTTAATATAGATAGTCAAAGAACTTTAAAACCGATGCAGGGCAATCGAGTGAAAGTACGCAGCAAAAGTTGTACCCTATTTCATCATTCTTATTGGCCCAAATTTAGGATTAGTTGACTATGCATGTCTATATTGTTGGTGGCGCGGTGCGTGACCAGTTTTTAAAGCGCCCTGTCAAAGATAAAGACTATGTGGTTGTTGGTGTAACGCCACAACACATGTTAAATGCAGGGTTTACACAAGTTGGTTCTGACTTTCCCGTTTTTCTACATCCTAAAACAAAAGCCGAATATGCCCTTGCTCGTACAGAGCGCAAGTCTGGTAAAGGTTATAAAGGGTTTGAAGTTTACGCTGCACCTGATGTTACTATCGAACAAGACCTTAAACGTAGAGATCTGACAATAAATGCAATGGCTATAGAAGTGTGTGGTCTACATGATGATACGCCAATTACAGGTAATGTCATTGATCCATATGGAGGGAGGGATGACATTGCAAGTAAAACATTGCGCCATGTATCCAGTGCGTTCTCTGAGGATCCTCTTAGGGTATTAAGAATAGCTAGATTTTACAGCCGTTTCTATAATAATGGTACTGCTACGAGTAACTTCATCATCGCCCCAGAGACAATTGAATTAATTAAATCAATTAATGAGTCAGGGGAATTAGCGCACTTAACGGCAGAGCGTGTTTGGCTAGAAACCAGAAGAGCGATTATGCAGGATGCCCCCCACGCTTATTTTAAGTGCTTAATAGAGATTGGTGCCCTGCCCTATTTGTTCCCAACGCTCGCAGAAACTCTAAGCAATGGTTTTATTCAAAAATTTGTATTTCATGCGCTCTCTCTATGTGGCGACTACCATTTGCCATTAGCTAACCGCTGGGCCGTGTTGCAGATGAGTTACATGCCAGAAAAATACTTAGCACTGTTAGGGTTTAACAAACCTAATAGCTTTAACAGTTCTAATAGTGTTGAGCGTATAGAAACTAGCGATGAAGCGAAGATCTGGACAAGCAAAATTAATCATCTAAGTGTGTTATTAACAACGCCAAAGTCAATAACTCAATTTGCCACATTATTTGCCAACATGTTTGCAGATCTTGCCAATCTGGAAAACCTAAATGCTCAAACGTTAACCAGTCTTATTAATTTAACGAAAGCCCATAAAGATAGCATTACTCTGGATGCGCTAATAAACACTTTTTATGTGGTTAAAACTGCTTATATACACTGCCAGTTTGAACAAATAATTGGTGCATATAATAAAATAGGTATGGATAATATTGATAGTAATTTAGAAGGCCGTGACATTGGTAACGCCTTAAATAGTGCACGAAGCCAAGCGATCGACTCTTTTTTCAATAAAAATTAGTGCTAGGTTAATTTTAGGGTTGCAAAGTTTAAAAAATAAGGTATTATAATGCGTCTGATTAAGTGAAACGCTTAATATTAGGGCCCATAGCTCAGTTGGTTAGAGCAGAGGACTCATAATCCTTTGGTCGTAGGTTCAAGTCCTACTGGGCCCACCATATTTGTTATTATAAGCATTCAAGGCTTACCGTCATATTCGGTAAGCCTTTTTTTATGCAAGTTTAAGCAAGTTACCGAAATCATAGAACTACAGCGGTACGTATAGAATGTTGGCTGGAAAGTGTTAGATCCTATGAACACTGATATCGTAATGGCAGCACTAAACCAAACGATAACGGGCAGAAACCATCCGAAATATGTGATTCATCATAGTGATAGAGGGATTCAGTATTTATCCATTCACTATACTGATAAGATGGCTGCTTCTGGCGTCATTATATCTGTTGGTACGACAGGTAATCTACTCGACTCTCCCCTTGCGCTCGGGCAAAGCAGTGCTTTGCTGTTTCCTCGCTCATACATAATGCGGTAGCTGAAACGGTTAATGGGCTTTATAAAACACAGATGATTGATTATTTAAAACACCAGTAGCAAGGTGTGAGCGATGTTGAATTGGCAACCCTTGAATGGGTTGTCACTCGAGCACAGCTCTTGCCTTGCAAAGCTAAATCGATACTTAATCGATTTTTAACGCTTCTCAGGTTTAACAAAACACGTTTGCATAGCACAATTAATTATGTGTCGCCTTTTGGGTTTGAGAGACAATACTATGATAGCCTTAGTGAGTCAGACAAAGCTGCCTGACTCAAGTAATCTACTCTCCGATATAGTAGTCGGGGCAGTTCAAACAGGCGCATGCTTTAAATAGGCTGTAGTAACTGTCAAGCAAATATAAAACCAATCAACATAAAAAAAGAGGTCAGTTCATTACTGCCCTCTTTTTTATGACTGATCTTAATTACGATTAGTAGTCAATGGTATAACTGATACCATAAGTCGTACCTTGTGAGGGCAGACGGTTCATAGCTCCATAGGTCGTCTGATGATAAACATTCAAGTAATCTTTATTTAGTAAGTTGTACACCCCATAATCGACTGTGCCTTGTCCTTTAGGTAGTTTCACCTGACCTACCAAATCAAAGGTGGCATAGCCAGATACTTCATTTGCCTTGGCATCAGGGTCTTTGCGCTGATCTTTATAAGCTTTGTCTGTGCCATCAATAGCCAGTGCTTGCAAGCGGATATTACTGCCATTGTTGAAGTTATATTGCGCATAGGCCGTCCCTTTAAACGGTGATATACGATCTGCGCCCAGCTCTAGCCAGTCGCCATCTTTTTTGTATTGACCACGCGTGTAAGCGAATGTTCCGCCCAGCTGCCAGTTATCGCTTAACTTTTGGCTAATTGAGGCTTCTGCCCCATAGACCCGCTCATCAGTATCCACCACCTCAACCGTATAATCCTCTGTAAATCGAACGGTTTTGTCCGATTCATTATAAAATCCGCTCAACTTAGCGCTGGTATTACCGTGCGTGCCTTGCCAACCAAGCTCATAGTTATCCACTTCAATCGGCTGCACATTATCTGAGTTAACAACGAAGCCTGCACGAACATCACGTAGGGCACGCTGAATATCAGCAGTGGTAAAGCCTTGTGAAAAGTTGGCAAAGATTTGATCTTCTGGGGTAATCTGATAGCTGGTGCCTAGATTAAATAAGGTTTTATGATGGTCAGTATTACCGGATTCTACTCTGCCTGCTTGGTAGTCAATACCATAAGCATTGGCTACAGGGGCAATACGAGGATCCTGAAAATACTCTTCTAGCACCTGCTCATAGATGGGGGTAAAGCTATCGGTATCTGATTTGAGCTTTTGATAACGTACCCCTGCGCTGGCATGCCACTTATCTGTGACATCTATATCAGCATTGACAAATGCACCAATTTTATCAATGGTCGTATCTGGCCCACCATAATAGGTACGGCCATTAGGCTCAGATACCAAACCATTGCTGGCCATAAATTTATTTAAATCTTGACCATAATAAGTCTGTTCACTTTTTTCACGCTCATAATCTGCGCCATAGCTTATAAGTGTTGGCATATCTTTGATATCAAGCTCGGTTTGCATGGCGGCGCGTACACCCGCTACTTCGATATCTGCTTCTGACTGAGTCGCTATCACAGCCGCACCTGCCAGCTTTTTCAGTGTATCTTCATCGGTTAACCCATTGGCTACCCATTCACCGACTGCCTGAGCGCTTGCGTCTTTACCAGATGGATAAAAACGCCCTTTTTCATCTCTATAATACCCCGTAATGCTTAGATTGGAGTTTAGAAAGTCATTATGATTATAGTTTAGGTTAACTGAGGTTTTACGGGTCTCTGGCTCATGTTTGATATGCGCCCCATCGATAGCACGCAGTGAAGGTGTAGCACCAAATAACACTTCTAAATTATCGCCATAATCTGGACCATAATCTGTGTCTTGTTCATCATTGTAATAGGTGACAGCTAAGTTTAGGCTTTGCGATTCATCAATATTTGCCCCCACATTCGCATTCACACTAAGCGACTGAGTATCTTGCTGATCGGTCTGGTTAACATCTGGGCTAATACGATTGCCATGACTATCAAACTGCCCGCCCTTCTCCTCATAATCAACATCTAAGCGCCCCCAGATATTATTACCGCCATAGGCTAGAGTCTGACCGACATTATAGCCTAATGAATCAGAGTCAAAATCACGAGCAGCGCTCATACCGATACGAGTTTGACCTTGAAACCCCTCTCCTTCCACCGACTTGGTTACCAAGTTAATGAGGCCGCCTGCAGCGCCTGACCCATAAATACTGGTTGCCCCTGATAGTACTTCTACTCGCTCAAGTTGAGCCGGATCAATACTATTTAGCTCTCGTGATAGATTACGTGACCCCGTTAATGGTACACCGTTTAATAAAAATTGAACTGGTCGACCATGCATGGTGGTGCCATAGTTACTTGTTCCACCACTACTGGTACCCAAGCTTGGGATTAATTGTGCCAATATATCACCTGTGGTACGGCTGCCCACAGCTTGAGCATGTATATCTTCTTCTGCAATCACTTGAGTCACCGCAGGCATTTCACTGATTTTTTGTGCAAGTACCGTCCCTGTTTTTGCGAATCCTGTTACCACCACTGTATCCAGTGTTACACTTGGCCTATCTGCCGCTTCCATAGCTGATGAGGTGTTGTCTATAGCTGCACTGGTGGTCATCGAATTTGCATGAGGACTCGTATCATTTTGAGCTGCGGTAACATTCGTATCAGTTTGTGCATATAGTTGCTGACTGATACATAAACTTAGAACAGATAATGCAAGGTGATGATTTTTCATAGAATAATCTTCTCTTGTTGGACTTATTAAGGTTTGCTTGCAGATAATCAACTGACCAGCGACAGTTATCTTTTTGAGTGGTAACCTGTCCTGTCTAGATTAAGACCTATAAGACAGGTTACTAAATACAGTTACAATTAACACTCTTTTGAATAAAAAGGTATTGAATATGTAATTAATAATACAAATGCTATTCTAAATGATAATAATTTTTATTTCTATATTTTTACAAAAAAATATTCTTCTATCTTAATCTTTTATGCCGATAGTCGTTTGCGGTTTTAACCTGTCAACCAGCTGATCTAACTGATTATTTTTATAAGCATCCATAAATAGCTGCAGCTTAGTATCATCACTTTGCTGCTTTTGTTGACAGCGTACTAATAACGCATTTGCCTGTGACACGGATAAAACAAACACACCATCATTATCCAGTACTGCCAAATTACCAGTTTTGATACACACAGTGGCACGGTCATCTGGTAATTGATAATACAAATCGCTCTTTATCTCACCTTGCCGACCTTCCCTGTTTGCTGTCGTTAATGAACTGATACCCTGAGCAAATACAGGAAAGTCCAACTGCTTTAACGCTTGAGAGTCCGTTACCTCTCCCAGTACGATGACTGCTATTAACTGCTCATATATAGCCGCACAGGTACGTAGTGCTCCCCAGCAGGCTTTGTTTTTTAACAGCTGTGCATCAATGCACAATATGTCTTTGGGATGAGCAGATCGTAATGCCTCGTTAATCGCATCGGTATTATCTGAATTTAGACGTACAGTAAGCACACGTCCAGCCAGTGATTGAGTACAAGGTACTACTGGTTTTATACCCGCCAGATATCCCTGCTCGGTTAAATGTCCAATGGTCGAACTATCAATGTGCTGATAGGCGGCGATCAAGGACTCAATGGTCGGTTCTGTCATATTTCTCTCTTTATCATAAATAAACTTAGCCCTTAATTTGATGCTGGCATTTAACTTTTTTTGTCTAAAGCACTCATGTAAAGACTAAAGTTGAGTATTAGGTTGGTCGTGGATAGCAAGCGTTGATATGGGCAATGGATTGTTCACTCTGCTCTCCCCTGCTGGCATACTGCCGTGCGCTTGTTGACCGCGTTCAATTACCGGTAGCATCAATGTCTTGTGCGGATAATAGGGGCTGTCCAATAAGCTCTCTTTTAGAATTAAGTACTGATCAGCATCAAAATCTAGCTGTAGTAACAGTTGTTCTATCATCCCTCTAACGGTGGCCCATAACTTGACTTCAGCCATACCATAGTGAGCCGCTAACGATTCGATAATAGCGCGAAGGTTTACCAAGATACCTAAAGACTGTAAGTAAAATATTAAGGCCTGCGGCGTGTCTCTATACAGTCTGTTTTTGAAATTAGGAGGGCTTAGATAATCAGGGTCATCTATCTTATGCCGGCCCAGCCACGGCAGATGGATACGTACGGAGTCATGATCACGCAGTAACACCCCACTAAATTGATTGTCTTTGATTACCATGACCACATTTTGACCATGCAGCTCAGGTATTAACCCTAAGCGTATGCAGCGTAGCATGGTACCCAAAAATACATGACACAGACGAGTAAAGCACGTCATAACCTGCATCTTAATCGCATCACAAGCCAGCTGACTTTGAGTGCCGTGGTGCTGCGTACCCCCAGTAGTTGACGGTAAATGATCCGTATCTTCTCGGAATGACTCGATCAGCTCATCAAAAATATGGTGGGATGACTGGTCTTTGTACACCAGCATACCCAAGCTTGCCATTGGCAACAGGCGCACGGAATTATCACTCAGCTCTTTTGGTAAACAGCGCAGTAGCACACCTAAATGGGTGGGTTTTTCTTGATAAAAGCTTGGGTTGATCGAGCTTTTGTCATGGCGGTTTTTAGGTGGCATATATCCCCACCAAAGGCGCTCATCCCACAGCCACATCTGCTGTTTTAGCACCACATCACGCTGACAGGCTTGTACCAATAAGGCTTGATTTTTTTCTGCATTAATCAGTTTTAATATCGGTAAATAGCGCTTCGAGTTTAACGCATATATACCCAAAGGCAGCTTAATGCTGTAAGCAGTATTTCGACAAAACAGCATACTGCGCATCGATGCACTGGCATGACTCACCAATTGATTAAAACGCAGCTTAACCACGGTTTTATTCGCCAAATCATCCTCAAAAAAAGCATTCAATTCGTGCGCCATCTGCCAAGGGTGGATAGGAATAGCAATATGAGAGCCTGCTACGCCGCGTGCCTGTAACTCTTGCTCCAGTATCTTTTTCTGTTGATTATTGAGCAAATAATGAGCCGGCTGCAAAGCCGTCTTCGTTTCCTGATCTGTGGTTGTCTGTATGTGCTCTAATTGCTCTGAGATCATTAGATGGGATTTGTTTACTGCCACCCAATTAAGATAAATAGGCTGATCAAATTCAGCCATATAGTACTCATAATCTTGCTGGCTAAAGCCAAGCTTTCCCTTCGCAAGAGGATGAAAGGGGCGATCAGTCAAAGAAGCCCATTGCTCAGCAGCAATCAAGCTTTGATACCAGTGCTCTTGTTGATAAACCAACGATGACATCTGTGCCTGTGCCGACCACTGCTGCGCCCTGAACGACGCCATTAAGCTCTCTTGTAGCTTTAAGACGCCGCCTTCAGGTAGCGCCTCCCCACGCTCCTGCATGGCAGATAATAACAAGGTCAATAGCTGTTCAGCTGAGTCTATTGCTTGTAATTGAGAAGCGGCATTACCCTCTATAGCATGCACATCTGACGGCTGTTTGTTTGTATTGCTGTCATTATTTTGATTGGACATGACCGGCGTAAATAAAAGAGGCAAACACGCCTCTTTTAATAACCACTGGCTACAATGATTTGGGGCAATCAATAACAGCAGCTGGGTATCATTGGGCAATAAAATAACCACCATAGGGGTGTCATGTTGACACAGCGCCTCTGTCATCGATTTGTCATAAGGCACTGATAAGTGTTGCAACTGACTCCAAAGACCCTCAACATCGCGCAAGCACAAAAGATCATTAGCCTTCCCTTTTTGGGCTAAGAGCGTGGGGGCGTACTCACGGCTACTGGTAGTAATGACATTCTCAGGTGCTAACCATTGTTCAAGTTGACAGCATTCTAACAACTGGTTAATAAGTCGCCACTGGGCTGTTTCTAGAGCCTCGCTATGGTTTTTTGTCTGTACTGGAAATAAGCTTAGCATGGCATCAATCTCTTTTACTGCTGGTCTGCAAATCGGTTTGATTATCGCTAGCAGCCTTATACAGCGGATTATTTAAATATTTTACGGGAAATACCGCATCACCAAATAATCGTCGCTTTGCCAATGACTCAATACGAGTCTTTTGGGCAAAGACATCAAACAGCTTATAACGCGCGTGATTCTCTGGATGAGCCTTTTGATACTCAGAGATACACTGAGCCACTTGATGCCAAAAATGCTGCTCTGGATAGCTATAATGAGTGTGCAAGAATATGGCCATATCAGCAAATGCCACAAAAAATAAGCAGGCTACGGTCATGTCACGAATACCATCTGTATCGTCGGTTTCGATAAATGAACCTCGATTTAAAGCGGCATGTGCGGCAGGTAAGCTAAAGAAATTAGGACGCAGATTTTGTCTTGCTAAGTGCTCAGGAGAATAACGAATACCATCATGCAAATCTTTTAAAAGCACTTTAATCGGATACCCCTCTTCATGTACTAACACGATATTTTGTGCATGACATTCTAGGGCGACCCCATGTGCAAATAACATATGTATAATGGGTAGAGTACTAACCTCAATCAGCTGTTTTATCCAGCGCTCTACTCCATATTTTTGTATCCAAGGGTCAATTAATAGACTACCATCACTATTTATATAACTGACCCCATTTAACGGAAAGGCTTGCTGATTGTCCGAGAGATACTCACTCGCATTTTCGCGCCAAATCGCACCAAGCCCGCCATAAATATCAGGATGCTGATACCCTTGCTCACGCAACACCTCATGATCTAAGCTAATACCAACTGTCTCTCCCAAAAATGCAATATTTAATGCAGCAGCGGTCTTATCTTCTGCCGTCAATTGATTTAGCCACCGAGTGACTATCGCAGCATTCATTACCGTATGTTTTGCCAAGATACGAGTACTTGAGGTATTGATCAGATGCATGCTCAGCTTTAAATATGGCTTACCCTCTGACAGCATAGACAGCGACCGTATAGACTGCTGTGCTTGATATTGCGTGTCTGTGGGTCCTAAATAAACCACTTGCTGCGTAGTTAACAAAGGCTGCAGTGCATAAATAAGCGTGTTTTGCCATTGCCAAGGATGGACAGGCAGCAAACCATACTCTTTATCATTAGCCACAATCGCTTTTAGAGTTGTCATTAACACCTCATAATCACGACTGCCCAAGTACTGCTTAACCCAGTCATTTATAGATACAGACTCAACACTATTACTCACAAGCAAGCGGTGATCTATTGCCAGCCAAACAACGTCAATATTGTGTGCAAACTCTGGCCCATACTGATAGTTGTCATTTAAATTAAACCCAATACGCGACTTAAAGCAGGGATGATAAGGGTGTCCTGCCATCAGGTAGCCCTCTAACTGAGGATAAGTCAACGCTTGAATATCCGTTGGTACATAAGGGGTCATTGCTTGTGCCTGAATCTCATTAATCAAGGTATGGCGCAGCTCTTCGATAAAGGATTGGACTAATTTTGGACACTGATTTGTGGCGGTCTTAGCCTGTTCTGTGCCCACTTGTATAGACTGGATATTAGTCGAATCAATATTTAATATAATGTCATTAATAACGCCTTCTAAGGTGGCAGATTGCGACGACTGTCCCTGCTCTACTCGCATTACCTCTTGGTCATTAAAACGAATCAAATCAAAACTATAATGAACGGCACCTTTGGCGACATAGCTGATCTGCTCAGACACTGGAATCACAAAAGCGTGATCTGTATTTGGAGAGTTACCAGTTGCATGGTTTACTGAGGTAGGTTGACATTCATAATTGATAATCTCCTCAAATAATAGCGCTTGCAATAGCTGCTTAATAACCCGCTGCTCTATACGCTGCAACTGCTGTTGGGACAATACCCGCGGCGTAATATCATTATCGTTATTGGTTTTATTGCTTTGGCTTTGACTGCTTTCATTAACCGAATGGTTCGTACTTTGGGACGCCAGCCTCTGTGTTGTAGCGTACGCCTGCCATGGCCAGCTTGCCTCTAAAACCGGCGCCGTTACCGCGTGCTTTGTATGGTAATACTTTGTTTGTTGCATAGATAAACCCCTGCTGACTGTTATCAATGTAAGTAATTAAATATTTCGTTAGACTCTGTATTACTATATATAAATGTCACTTTGATAAGTTACAGTGCTGATTCATGCTACTGATACTTCTCAATAACAAAATGATAATCATTTACATATATAGATTAAAAAACGCCTAAACAGCCTAATCTTATAACTTCAATGCTAATATTAAACGACGACTCTTTTGGACTCTCTTTATGCTGCTATGGCAGTTTTCGTGTAGAAATAAGCGTTAGTAGCAGCATTATTGCCAGACCAAAGAACACTTCTTGCATGGGGGCAACTAACGCATCAGAGGCAGATAGACTTGGCATTATTTTTGTCAAAAAACCCAGACCCTCACTGTTAATGTACAAAGTCGCCAGCGCAATAAAGACAGTGGATACAATGCGGCGACTGATGTTATTTAATGCTGCCCCCTCTGTAACAAGATGCTTCTCCAAACTACCAAAGCCGACTGTCGTGGTCGGTAAATAGGCCAATCCAACCCCTACGCCATGTAGACTCATTACCAACATTACCAGCCAAATATTTGGGCTAGATAGGCACCAAACCAACATCAGCATGGCTGCACCACTGATAATAACGCCGGCACTGCCGATCTCTTTTGCACCATATCTATCGACAATACCACCGGCAACCTGCGTGGTCATACTGGCAACCAAGGTGGCGACCATTAAGACCAAACCGGTCCACATAGCGTTCTTATGCATGACATCTTGAATCACAATAGGTAAAAACAACAGCCCCATCATCAGCCCAAGGGTCTGGGTTATGCTTAACACAATGCTATGCAAGTAGGTCTTATTGGCAAACAAACTTACCTTAAGAAGTGGGTTTGGGTGTCGGTATTCATAGCGCCACCAGATAACAGCACTCACAATAAAAGCAGCCAATACCGCCAGTTGAACGAAGCCACTTGATATCTCGATTACTGAGTTTGACTTTAAACTATTTAGCCATAACGTCAGCGCCAACAGCCATGCCACCAGACTGACGAATCCATTTTTATCAAATAAAGTATTGTTCGTCTGCTGTGCTTGAGACTCCGGCAATAAGGGCACCCACCACGCTGTCATAGCCACAACTAAAATACTAAGTGGCAAAGTGATGCCAAATAACGTCCACAAAGCAAAATGAGCCACTAAATAGGCACCCACCAAAGGGCCAAAGGCTAAAGACATCATAATGACAATGCCCCACAAGGCCATCACCCGCCCTTGCTGATTGCTAGGGTAAACCTGATACAGCATCCCAATTGATAAGGGGATAATCAAACCACCTGCCAGCCCTTGAATGGCTCTTGCAGCGATAATAAACGACATATTGCTTGCCAACATACCCAGCACTGATCCTGCCATAAACCCAGTAATGGCAAAGATATATAAACTCTTAAACTTAAAGAGTTTACTCAGATAGCCACTGAGCATCAGGCCCACACTCATTGCCAACACATAGCCATTTAGCACCCAGCCACCCATCACAATATCTACTGAAAATAGGGACATAAAAACAGGAATAGCAGGGTTTAATGCGCTATTGCTAAAGCTGACGACTGTACCGCCTAACAACAAAGTCCACAGTACACGGCGTATCTGGCTGCTGTCTAAACGCTCAGGCGGCCTTTTTTGGAAAACACGAGATCGTAGCTGTAAAAAATTTGTCTTAAGCGGGTTCAATGTTAATAAAATTCCAAGATGAGTAAGATTAAATAAGTATTAATCATTATGAATCAGACGCTTCTGCTTCTCCATAAAACCCTAAATAACCTCGAGACTCATAGAACTCATCACGATAGCAAAAATAAAGAGCCGCTTTTTTTTCAGGCATATCAACCAAACGCTGTATCTTATAAGCAAAGCTATCTGCCACCCACTGATACACCTCTGTCTTGCTATCAGGCTCAGTGACAATCTTTTTGGCATCGGTATGCTCAAAAATAAATCGAGAGATCATCATCCCTGTTGGTCTTAAATAGCCTCGGCCCACCACATCAGGCTCGCCAAGTAAGATATGCCAGCCCATATCTGTCGGTTTGGCCTTGTAGTATAAAGACAGTCGATCACGATAAGTCTCATAAATCTCGGTATAACCTATGGGCTTGTCGTCACACAATATGATGTAAAGACGCTGATGGTCATCAACAATCATTTTTTCAAAATGCACCTTTAGCTGTGGCATGGCCAGATGTAGCTGCCACTGGTCCACAACGTGCTCTGCATGCATCCAGCGATACAGTAATGACATATCTTCCGGATACTTAACGGGACGCAGGCCAAACTGTTTTTGATTGACTTGAACAGAAAATGTATCGGGCAGACCTTGGGCAATGCTTGGCATAAATAGTGTCCTATAAATAAACAATAATAGATAAAAATGACAAGCCATGTGGACCAATACAAACAGGTGCAAAGATTGGCTTTTTTATACACGGCTTATAAGCTAGATAATCACTGCAATAAAGCATCAGTAGACACACCAAAATCTTGGAAAACGGTAAGCGCTTGGGTGTCATATACCAGCTCGCCTTGTAGCTGGTTAACGATATAGCCGGCACGATACGCTCCTAAGCCTAGGTCTGGTGCTCCAATACCATGCGAATGGATTTCTTGGTTTTGGACAAACACTTGACCCGTCGCCCCGCCAGACGTAGCTTGTGGTGTACTGCCTGCGGTAGCGTGTTTAAGCACCAAAGAATAATCATAGTTAATTTGCGGCTGATCAAAAGCATCTCGCTCTATATATTCGGCTAAAGAATCTAGACAACGCGGCAACCCGTGACGATACCCTGTTCCTGCGATAACACAGTCATAGTCGACCACAAATTGACGCTGCTGCTCACGCTGATTTAATGTCAGCTTAAGCTTTGAGACAGCTTCTGGATCGTTATCTGAATCAGTGACACCTTTACCTTGAGCATCGATCACTTCACAATGTGCTATTAGCTTTGAATATGTCGGCTGATTGGCAATACTGCGCTCATATAGCCGGCCATAAATATCTGTAATGGTGCTAAACCCCATACCTTTATAAAGTAGGTCTTGTGTTTGTAGTACAGAGTGCTTGGTCATATTGGGTAACTGATGGAAATAATGGGTATAAGCAGGGCTAAAATGCTCAAGTCCTAGTGGCGAGTATTCCATTGGGAAAAATCCAGCTGAGCGGGTCACCCAATCCAACTGAAACTTGGGCTGATTTTGGTCATCAAACTGCTGATCAAATAAAGCTCGATACACCTCGGCAGAGGATTGACCCGAGCCCAATACCAGCACTTTAGGCCGTGTATCTGACCCTGCAATGTGGTCATAATCAAAATTATCTGCAAAATCTGCGGTATGCATACAGCGGTGCGGTGCCTGATCCGCCAATGGTTGTAACACGTCAGGTAACGTCGGCTGTGTCCCTGTACCAATGACTAAGTTTTTAGTGTGGTAAGTGTTTATCTTGCCCTGCTCACACACCTGTACGACATACCCCGTTTTATCCTCCATCAAAGCCACATCTCGCACTTGGGCATCAAAAACCAAGCTATCTAACTGCGCCGCTACCCACTGGCAGTAGTGATTGTATTCTTGACGAAAAACCTTAAAGTCTTCCAAAAAATAAAACTTTAATAAGCGCTGATGATGATGCAAATAATTCAAAAAACTATACTGACTCGTGGGGTCAATTAATGTTACCAGATCCGCCATAAAGGGCACTTGTAAAGTAGTGTGTGGCAGTATCATCCCCTTATGCCAATCAAAGTTGGGTTTTTGTTCAAAAAACTTACTCTCAAGCGTGGGCTGTTTGTCTAACAATGCTGCCAAGCTTAAATTAAACGGCCCAACACCTATTCCAATAAGATCTAGCATCTGCGACTCCGATTTAGCCAATAATATTTATTTATGATTGTATGCTTTGCCTCAGTGCTGCATGCACTAGCCTTCTGCTAATGGATTAGGGATATCGACATATACCGACTGTGTTTCAACAGGAGCAGTTAATTCATCTAAGGCATACAAACGGGTAAGTAAGTTGCCTTTAAATGGCAAGGTTGGGCTGCGTAACAACAGATCAAACAATGGGCGATGGGGGTACTGCGCCTCAAGGGTTAGCAGACACTGCTTAAACTGCTCTAACAATTCATCTTCACTGACCAGACCTGTACGAGCAATCGCCGTAATGAGACCGAAGATACTATTACCCACCAAATAATACGCCACACGTGAATCGGCAAAGTTTTCAGGGATAACACATTCAGCCTCACTGATTAGCGCTGGATTGGCATCAATAAGTGCTGTTGCATATTCGGCAATATAGCCAAAGCCTTGGTTGTCACGTGCCCAAAATTTAGTAGGATAGCCCTCTTGTAGCTCAATCAAGCTATTTTGTTGATGCACCTCAAAGCCGATACCTTGCTCATAATACATTTGGATCAACGGCACGAACCCAACTTGCAAATAAGTATCAAACCATTGCCGTGCAATTTGTGGTAACGGCTCATTGGTACGTTTATGGATGGCTTTAAATAAGGTATTAAAGCGATTGGTCAATCGCATGGGGTGATCTTGGCTTAAGCTTGCCAAATTAGTGACTGCCGACTCTGCATCAAAAGGATTGTCACGTAAGATACAAATTGTCTCATTAACAATCGTTCTATCTATCTTAAGCGCAATCCAAGCTGGGTCATTGAGCACCTCAATGCTTGGATATTGGGTTTTTAATTGCTTGCCGTAGTCACTGCGCCATATGCGACAAGCGTGCATGCCTCGGTGACATTCTTTAGGAAGGTTAATACGTACTGAGTTAGTAATGGCCACGGATAAAGATACTTTAAACATCCAAGGGGCATCAAAAGCAGCTAACGTGCGTACGGAGGTGGTGGGATGTAACTGCCAGCCCATCTCGCCCATATCAAACAACTGACTGTCTTCAAGCAAACGCTGATACCAGTCTTGCTGCTGCAAGAATTTAGCCTGCCAAGGGTGCAAAGGTAATAGCTTATAAGTGGGGTGCTGCTCAAGTAGCGCCAGCTGATAACGACTCATGCTCAGAGCATCATTATTCATATGATCAATAAGCTGCTGTTTTAATGCCTCACTAATACTGTCTCCATCGACGAAGTCATCTGCAATATATTGTGGGTCTACCAACCAGTAATGCAGCCGTGTCTTGCTTTGTGTTTCTGGTGCATATCGTGCCCATTCTTTATCATAAAACCCAGCTCTACCCTTCGGAGTTGGATGCATTGCGTGCCCATAGATCAGGCTTTGCTCGGTCTCTATAAAATCTAAATCTTCCTCGATGATGTCATCAATCTCATCACTGCGATGCGCCAAAATAATCTGTAGCCCCTCATAGCTCTCAAGCCAGCGCTTCATCACGCCATTACCATCAAGTGCAGCAGTATTATTACCACTACCTTTATTTTGTCGATACGTTAAATCTTCAATAATAAGCGCCGCAAGGCTGGCTGGTGCTAATCTCTCCCACGAAGACTCTTTTAAAATAGAGGGTATGTCAGCCAGACGATGTTGCCCTAATTTGCTCACATTATCCAAAGCAACTGCCATCGTAATATCTAGCGGCTTAAGTCTGAACACTAACAAATGTCTGCCCTGAGACAGCTGCTTTTGTTGGGCATTTTGCTGCTGATTGTCAATTACTTTGCCTTGCTGCGTTTCAAAGGCATAAGCATTAATTAGATTTTGTAGCACCAATCGGTCGAGTGTCTTTTGTTGAATCATCTGTGTTTTCCTTCAAATTATTTTTTTAACCATTTTCGGCAATAAGGGTGCGACCTAACCTGCTTATCTCATCCAAAATATCTTGAATATCAGCCGCTTGGGTCTCAGGATTTAAAACAGTGAACTTAAGACAAAACTGCTGCTTGTAGGCAGTTGTTGCGATATTGGCGCTGTTTGTAATAAGCAGTTGCTGGGCAATTTTTCTATTGAGCATAATCAGTGCTGCATCAGACAACCCCGCCTGCTGGTCTGCTACTGACGCTAGCGGTACCGAGGTAGGCCAGTTGGGCTCTAGTGGAACTGCATCAGACTTTGGCGCGTAATAAAACAAGACGCTACTGATGAGCGGATCATGTATTAACACAAAGTCTGGGTGCGCGCGAATCAAATCAGCGGCTTGCTGCGCGGTATCCACACAGGTATCAATTAATTTACCATAGCCGTTAGTTCCAAGCAGATCTAATGCCAGCCATAGCTTTAGCGCATCAAACCTACGCGTTGTTTGTAGAGAGTAGGTCACCAGATTTGGGATATTATCTTGATCATCATCGGTTGGATTTAAGTAATCACTGTGCTGACGGATACTCTCAAAGTGGCGTTTATCTTTTAGCAAAAACGCCCCACAACTGATAGGTAAGAAAAAATGCTTATGAAAATCAAGCGTGATTGAATCTGCTTGATGTATTCCCTCAATCCACTCTCGATAACGCTGTGATAACAGTAATGCACCGCCCCATGCAGCATCGACATGCAGCCAGACACCCTGCTGCTGGCAAAGCGTTGCAATATCAGCCAGAGGATCTATTGCGCCAGCATCTGTAGTGCCTGCGGTAGCAACAATGGCCATGATATTGTCAGCACCGTAGTGGTCAATGCGTGCTTTTAGACCATAAATGTCCATCCTGCCTTGGTCATCGGTATCAACAGTTTTAACCGAACCGCTCCCCAGACCTAACAAACTGGCATTTTTGGCAATAGAAAAATGGGCTTGATCCGAGCATAAAATGAAGGCTGGTGCCTGACCACCCAGACCCTCATGCTGAACATCAACACCCTGTTGCTGATAATGCCGATTGCGTGCCAGCAGTAGCCCCATCAAATTACTCTGAGTGCCACCACTGGTAAATACACCCCCTGAATGCGTCTGTGGTGCTGAATCAAAACCACTGAGCTGACATAGCCAGTCAATAAGCTTTTGTTCAATATACGTGGCCGCTGGGCTTTGATTCCATGAATCCATGCTTTGATTGGTTCCGGCAATAATCAGCTCAGCGACTTGTCCAATCACTAAAGTCGGTGGATGCAGGTGTGCCAAGCAGTGTGTATGGGCAGTTGATACACAGTTGGGTAATAGCTGCTGCTCTATATCTGCAAGTATGGCCTGCATATCACGGCCTTGCGGGGTAATACTTAAATCTAAAGCGTCTTTTAGCTGCTCACAGTCGCCGCCTAAATATAGGTTATTGTTATCTAACCACTGCTTAATCAAACGACTGGCTTTTTGTATATCGACAAGGTATTGGGTACTGGTTTGGTGAGTTAAAATTTGCAAAACATTCCTCATCCTTAGCGACAAAATCATGCTGGCTGGTGGCGTATTGGCCTCTTATCGAAGAGACTGTGGACGACACCCCTTGTGTATTAGTGGGTGGTCTGTAACGCGGCGCGAAATTTTTGTAACACTTGCTCAAGCTCTGAATCAGTAATGGTTAAAGGTGGCAAGAAGCGCAGTACAGAGCCCATACGCCCCCCTTTTTCAATCACTAAACCTTGCTTAAAACATGCCTGTTGAATGCGTGCTGCTGTCTCTCCATCAGCAGGATGACTGCCATCAACCTGTTTGGGCTGCTTGGGATTAATAATTTCCACGCCAATCATGAACCCTCTACCCCGCACATTACCAATGCGTGGCTCCTGCTTTTGTAGCTGCTGCAGCTGCGTCATAAATGCTGAGCCCATGGCCGCCACCTTCGCTGCCATATCGTTTTGCTCTAGATACTTTAAGGTCGCTAGCCCTGTCGCCATCGCCAATTGATTGCCTCTAAAGGTTCCAGAATGGTTGCCCGCTTGCCACTGGTCATATTGTTTTTTGATGCCCAGCACAGCCATGGGTAGCCCGCCGCCAATGGCTTTTGACATTACCACCATATCTGGGTCTATATCTGCATGTTGATAAGCAAACCAGCGACCTGTACGGCAAAATCCGGTTTGTACCTCATCTATAATCAACAAGATATCCAGTGCTTTGGTCACTTGACGAACATGCTTTAGCCACTCAATCGGCGCTGGATTAACACCGCCCTCCCCTTGTACAACTTCTAAGATAACTGCAGCAGGTTTTGTTACCCCACTTTCAACATCCGTCAACAAGTTCTCAAAATAGACCATATGAGCTTCTAAATCTTGCGGCTGCGGCAATCCAAATGCACTACGGTATATATTGGGATAAGGCATAAATTGTACCTGCCCCATTAGCCCCTCGACCCCTTGTTTGGGGCTTAGGTTGCCTGTGACGGCTAAGGCGCCATGTGTCATACCGTGATAGCCGCCACTAAAGCTAATAATGCCTGATCGTCCCGTTACCTTTTTGGCAAGTTTAATCGCTGCTTCTACCGCATCTGCCCCTGTAGGACCACAAAACTGTAAACAATACTCCGTGTCATCGGTTGCCAAAAGATTATAGACGAACTCACTAAACTCATCTTTTAATGGCGTGGTTATGTCTAGTGTATGCATGGGCATGTCACTATCGAGCAATTGCCTGATGCTTTGGGTAACCACGGGATGATTGTGTCCCAGTGCCAATGTACCGGCACCTGCCAGACAATCGATGTATTTATTCCCCTCAACATCCGTAATCCAGACCCCTTTAGCCGACTCAATAGCAAAAGGTAGTTTGCGAGGGTAACTTAGCACCTCAGACTCAAACTGATACTGACGATTTAAATAATTTTGGTTGTTTCTTTTTTTTGCTGAGAAGGAAAGATACATAATAAAGCCCTTATGGTTTTGAATAACTTAAGCCTGCAAGTCACTTGCAAATAAGTTATACGCTAGTTTTGCGTAATACCAAGCGTGTGTTTATCCGTTGCTACAAGTAGATGCCTTCAAAATAAATATCAACGTAAAAGGCAGGTGGGCTAGCAGATAGATTGCTGAATGAGATAGCCACAAGCGCAAACTAAAAAGAGTATTTACGATTACAATCATAAATACTCTTTTATTTATAATGATAATCATTATCGTTTGATAGCTATATTCTTACTGACATTAAATCTGCTGTCAACCTAAAATTGGATTATTTTTTTAGAAAAATAATAAGTGTTAACCCCTGCTAAATTATTGATATTAAATAACTAATTTTTTGTAGAAAGCGTCAGGTAAGAAACTCAAGTTAAGAGAACCTTAAGCTAAATCTTAAGCTAAATGGAATTACCCATTTACCTTATTAAAATCTGCGATTGTCAGCGACCGCAGTGTTATTTTTGTAAGACTGCGGTCGCTACGTGCTATCTTATCGGCACGGTCATTTAGGCTTTTGGTTAGGTATTGTCATTATGGATGTACCGTGCTGCGGCGAATGAGCCATATAAAGTAAAGCCCCCCTATAATGGCGGCAATAGTGCCAGCCGGCAGCTCATAAGGAAAGATGATATAACGGCCTATCCAGTCGGCCAGCACCATTACCCCTGCTCCCAGTAGCGCTGCCAATGGCAACTGTTTTTTAAGTTGTACAGCGCCCAAAGAGGTCGCTAAATGAGGCACCATCAGTCCAATAAAGCTCAACGGCCCTACCGCCAAGGTGCTGACCGTACTAAGCGCAGCAACCACAATTAATAGTGACAGCCGATAAGCGGTAACCTTAACGCCTAAGCTGCGGGCAACCGGCTCGCCTAGCCCTAATACGCGTAAGGGCTTAATCAATAACATGCTCAGCGCTAGGAGAATCGCAGCGGCGGTAATCAAATACCAAACGGTTTCTGGACTAGCGCTATAAGTCGTGCCAGATAACCAACTGAGCATCGCCTCAAGCCTTGGATCACCGGAGAGTTTTACCATGCTCATCACGCCATCCATCATAGCGGCAATCCCAATACCGACTAGTAATAAATAAGCAGGCGTGACTTTGCTTGCCAGCCAAATAATCAGCAGCAACACTAAGAACGCCCCTGCTAGTCCCGAACCTACCAAACTCAGTGCGCCTGCTTTAACACCAAACATAGGTAATAATAAAAACCCAGTAATCACGCCTAAAGCCGCACCTGAGCTAATACCAAGCACTTCAGGGCTGGCCATTGGGTTTCGGGTTAATGTTTGTAATAGAACCCCCGCTGTCGCTAGCATCACCCCAGTAGCAGCAGCACTAAAGGTGCGCGGCAGTCGGTATTGACTGGTTAACGCCCAATTGGTACTCAAGGTAACACCTGAGATATCTTTTACCAATACGCTTACAACAACAATTAGCAGCAGTAATCCCACTGTCCAGAGATGCCAGTTAATGGCTTTGCGTTGCGGGCTTAGCATAGGAGTAATCGGCGCCACACCTTGACGTCTTTGACGTAAAATAAGCCAAATAATCAGTGGTGCACCTAAAATACCAGTGATAGAGCCTGCCGGTATTGGCATACCAAGTACAGGCTCTAAAAGCAGCCCTACATTACTAGTGAGCCAAAGTAATAAAGCACCGAACCCAAAGGCTGCAATCAATCTACGCCCAATATGAGCAATACCTAACGCATTGACCAAACTGGCAGCAGCCAGACCGATAAATCCAATCAGGCCCACTTCACTAATGACCAGCGCCGTCACGACCGCAGAGATGCCAATCACGATCAAACGCAAAGCATTAATAGGCACCCCCAGACGCTTCGCTTGCATATCATCAAGGCTCATCAGCGTTAATGGCTTTAATAAAGGCACGCTCAGAGCTGCCAATACGGCGACTGTAATCACCAGCTTCATACTGGTATGCCAGTTATTCTGAGTCAAAAACCCTGCCGCCCAAGACAACACACCCACACTGCGCTCGGTAAAAAACAGCACCAGGGTACTGGCTATAGATGCCAATAAAATATTAACCACCAGTCCGGCTAACACCAATATCAGCGGATTAAAACGACTTGGTGCCGACAAACTAAATACCAAGCCTAAGCTAAAGAGAGCTCCAACAAAGGCAATCCAGACGCCGCCATAAATAGCCAAGCTTGGCACAAATAAGGTAGTAATCAATAAGGCTAATTGAGCGCCTGTACCAATGGCCAAAGTGGTATCAGAGGCCAGCGGGTTTTTTACCAGTTGCTGCAATAACACACTGACCACCCCCAGCAGACCCCCTGCCAATAAAGCCACTAAACTGGTTGCAACCAGTTTTAGCTGTATTGCCATATCCGCAACATCAAGTACAAAGCTTGGTTTGAATAGATCCATTAACGGCAGTGACCACAGTGTGTTGATTAAGACAGCACTGCTAGCACCAATGCCCAGCAGCAATAACAGTAATAATGCCCAAGCCCGCCAATGCTTCACCTCTACCGCTGAAGATAAAGATGAGGCGGTAAACGTGGTATCTGCCACTGCTTGTTTTTGAGGCGGTTGACACTTTTGAGAGGTGTTTTTCGAGGTATGCCGAGTTTTATTGGGGGTAGGTTGACGATTATTTGATGTCATGCGTGCGGCCTCCAACTAAAGTTGCTGAGGCAAGATTTTCTGCCAGACTTGTGAGTGATGCCATACCACCATAAATCCATATCGGCGGCAAAATAGTCATACAGCGGCTATTGGTGGAGGTATTAGGATTGGCACCATAGCCCAAACGCTGCCAAACCAAACTGTCTTGTATTTGTTGCTGCGTTATTGGATTAAGCGGCTTAATCACTAATAAACACACATCAGGATCAAGCTGGGTAAGATCCCCCATTTGGATAGGCACAAACCCCCAGTCATTGCCTTTATCCAATGCCACTAACTGACGATCCATTTGATTGAGCACCGCATTAAACAAACTGTTTTTTGCGTACATCCGCATATTATTGGCATCAACAAACTGAACGACAGCGAACTTTTTGATAGCAGGATATCTTTGCTGTAGTTGCTTTGCTGCCTTCGCAATACGTCGTTGACTCTCATCGATATAACGCTCTGCTTGTGCTGGATTATCAATCAGCTCGCCAAGCTGACGTGTCGGCTCTGCATAATCAGACCACTGAGCAGTGTCATCTTGACTGGCAAACATAACCGACTGGGCTGGAACATCACCATACACCACACGTGAGTGCTCATAAAAAAAGTTATCTATAATTAAATCGACAGGCAGCTGCGCTGCAAGCTCAGCGTTTGGTAGGTAGCGTATGCCTAAGTCATACACAGAATCTGGTAGTTTGGGCTCATCAACCCATTGATCCCATACTCGGGTATCCCCAGTTGCAATTGGTGGGTGCCCCATGGCGGTCAGCGTGGCGGCTACACCCCAATCAGGTGACACCACATGAAGAGAGGAGGCCAAATGATTGTTTGCTTGATCAGTCGTATCTGCATTTGCAGAAGCTACTGCATTAGCATTCGGCTGTGCTTGGGCAGTCTCTACTGCTTGATCGGTGCGACCGCAGCCAGTTATTGGTAATATCAGAGCAGCACAGCCAAATGCGAGCAGCTGTTTAATAGTGGTATATTTGGTAGCAATAGAGGGAATAAAAGTAGCTTTTGTGAGACAGCGAGTAAAGACAGTTGGCGTAGCTGAGGCAGCTTTATTGCAGATAGATAGCTTCTTTTTGGGGAAGTACATGCGGACTTTCATACTACACCACTGCTACAGGTTGACCATTAATCGGATGGGTTAATAGCTGCATATCCACATTAAAGATATCTTTTAGCACGTGTGGCTGCATGATATTGACCACCGTATCATCGTGGCATATCTGTCCTGCTTTGAGCGCGACAATACGGTCTGCATATTGAGCAGCAAGATTAATATCATGCACAATCATGACCACACCCAAGCCCTGGGTTTTTACCAGCTCTCTGATCAGCGCCATAACCTCTATCTGATAGCCTATATCCAATGCCGCCAGTGGTTCGTCCAATAGCAAATACTGCGTATCTTGAGCCAAACACATGGCCAACCACACCCTTGCCCGCTCCCCGCCTGACAAGGTAGAAACAATACGGTCGGCAAAAGGCACCACTTGGGTTAAGCGCATCGCCTCATTGACTTTGTCACGGTCTATTTTGCTGGGTTTTTGTAGCCATTTTTGATGCGGATAGCGCCCTAACATCACAAGCTCACTGACGGTAAAGGAAGCAGCATCAGGCAGCTGCTGCGGCAAATAGGCCAGCTTTTTTGCCAAGTCCTTACTGTCATAAGCATTAAGCGGCATATCATCCAGACTTAATGACCCCGCACTGGGTGACATCTCTCCGGCCAACGCTTTAATGAACGTAGTTTTCCCCGATCCATTATGTCCAATTAATGCCACCAATTGGTTAGGGGTAATCTGGCAATGAATATTATGTAATAGCGTATTGTCTTGACGAGTTATAGAAAGCTTTTGGGCTCGTAACATAAAATTGCCGTATTTAAAGTGAGGAAAAATAAAGCGATACAAGATATGTTCATCTAAATATTGTATTATACATTACGAATGTTAATAAAAACAATTCTCATTATTATATTACCTTTACACCATTACACCATGCCTTTGTAGTAATGAGAATCATTATCTAATATAATTAAACAAATAACAGACGATCCTCTACACACGCTCATCGAGATATTGTATGACCAAAACCATCGACTCCCTAAATAAACCCTCAGATGGTCAGCGTCACTCGCTGACACCTATCCGTTACCCCGATGCACAACATATCCTTGGTCATATTAATGAAGAGCACACTGAAGATTTGTCTGATTTAATACGTGTGTTCCATCACATTGACCCATCGCAGCTACAAAATGCCCCTATAAAGTTAGTTAAAATCTATCAGCAAGGATTTGATATTCAGGTACAACTGACCACCGATACCGAAGCAGAGCACCTTTATTTTATTGCCTTTGATGCCCCTATCGAGAATATAGAGGAGCTACCGCTACACTTTGTGCTTCTTAAACAAAAAGCGGATAAACAAATTGGTAAAAGAACCATCAAGTTAACTGATAAGTATTTTGAGGTAAAAGAGCGCTATTATGTCACTAAAAACATGCTGCGCTTGGTCATAAGCCCATTATCACAACCCCTTGAAGACAACCAGCACGATAAGCAGCATAAGCAATACAATGACCCCTACCATTACCCGCGCTCAGTAGATACGGTGCTGATTCAAGAAGCAGGTTATGCTTATTTGTTTGATTTAGCTACTTTTGACCCTGTCTCATTTAAGCCCATAACAAACCAGGCTACCAAAAAAAGTAAAGTTCGCCAGCACTGTTATTACACCTTGCGTAAGGCATACCGAAATGAGGTCGACTCGGGTAAACCATTAGCATGGATTGATATTTTTATTCATGGCGACACGCCAGGCGGAAACTGGGCAATGGCACTGCAAGCAGGAGACATCATTAAGACCAAACGTGAAATCCCAGAAAAACTCGCTCATCTTGGTGCACTTGGTGGTGGCTCAAGCAACCTTTCAACAACTGATGCAAAAATCAGCAGCAATAACGGTCAAACACGCTGTCTATTGATTGCTGATGAAACATCAATACCAACAGTGGCTAGGTTATTAGAGCTTTGGACACAGCCCACGCCGCCATTGGTTATTTGTGTCACCCAAGACCCAGCAGATCAGGACTACCTTGAACAAGTCGACTTTAGCAATGCTCTAACCGATAGGCCAATTATCTTGCCACTTAAGACGAATGAGGGTAAATTTGAGACATTGGCTATGCGTATTGACGCCTGTTTAGAAAGTTATTTAAATGAAAATCCCACACATATAAACCGAGTATGGGGTGCTCTTGAAGCCAGCACCACCAAACAGCTACGCCGACTATTACAGTCAAGATTGGGGCTGACACGCTCAGAGATAGTTATTAAGGTGTATTGGCGCCGCTAGAGCGGATGTATGCTTTATTCAGTATAAAACAGGGCTTTGGCTATTAACGGTCTTTTGCTATTAACAATATATGAGCTATGAAATTAATGTTGGTATATTTGTTGGTATAAGCAAAATAGTAAAATATTAAACCTTTAATTAATAATCAACAACTTATCTATACAATGTGTTTAATACTGGGCGCACCAGTAAAAGTATTGAAATATAAGGCTCTCAAAGATTGAGAGCCTTTTTTATTGCCCGTTTATTTTGTCAGTATTAAAATAGGTGTAATGGACAAAATTCATGCTATTTGAGAGACTTTGACGTTAAAAAGTCTTTAATAAACCGTAACTTACGGCTCTCATTTAGTCCATGATGACTGTGTAATTTCCGTTTAAGATCACTAAACAAACCTTCAAGAGTATTGATTGTATTTGCTATATCTAAATGCTCATATTCTTGGTAAGTAAATAACCAATCACTATTAACTCGTAGGCTACGATAAGCACTTCTAAGACGCTTATGAGTGTACCAAGTTTTACCCGTATTTTCATTCACACTACGCGCATTTAAGTAGGTTTCATGAGTCAAATACCAGTCATCCAAGGCAGTGACAAACGACTTACTATCGGGCTTTGTAAGCTTTAGAGCAAGCTGTCTGAGCTCAATACTCGCTATATTTTTAGGTCGACGAGTCAGGTAGCGGGTCACTATTTGTATTTGATGAAACTAGCACATTTGACAAGGTATATCATTAAATAACGCTCTTAATCCTCGTCTTCCATCACAGGTAATGCTTTGTATCTCAATGCCTGAGGCTTTTAAGTGGTCTATGGCTTGTTTGTAGTCTTGGTTGGTTTCATGACCAACTATGCCGTAATGTAAAACAGCTTGGGTGGTATTGTCTACAAAGACCATGAGACCAAACTTGCGTCCAAAGTACGTGGTATCCATAATGATACTCACGTGCTTTGGCCGCTTAATACGATATTGAATATTATAGTCGTAGGCAAACTAAAGAGCTACAACGTTAACCTCACTAAGCCTACTAGAGTAGTACTTGCGCTCGGTTGTCTTGTATCTTATTTAGTTGCCTATGACTATAGCTTTATCTAAGCGTCTCTGAATAGTTTTTATACTACAACTATACTTATCGGCCAGTTGTTTGTAAGTCTGTTTACCCTTCGCATATTCCATCCATAATATTTGATAATGAACTCTCCTGTAACCTAAAAATGTCTACCACAAGCTAGACATAGGTACTGCTGTTTGCCTTGGTTGCGCCCGTTCTTTTTAGTATGTTTTTGATGACAAAAAGGGCAGTTTTTTGATTCATGACTTTCAATCCTTACAAATATAGATAGTATATAACTTAAGAGAATGTTTCAGCAAGAATGTTGTCCATTACATCGCTTTTTCATTATTCTGCGCATACTCATTCTTTAAGGGATAAAACTATAAATCAATAAAAAACGCCTTCCGAGGAAGACGTTTTAAAATAATCTATAACAGATTAAAGAATATTTACAACATTATCAATATCTACATAAACTGTCGCTAGACCTAATTCAAATTGGTTGTAACCTGCTTGATCACTATTATCCAGTTCTGTAAAACCTACTAAGTTAATAGTATCCTTCTTATCAGCATTGATGAATAAAGAGTCATCACTCGTCATTCTTCTTACAGTTGCTGCATCTTGTATTGTAAGTGTTTGACCTACATTATCATAAATATCGAGTACTTCAATTGTACGAATATAAGTATCAGATATGAAATCAGAGATATCTAAAGAACCTAAACTAGGATCTAAGCGTATGGTATCTATTCCATTATCGCCACGCAATACAGTATCTTCTAGATCAAATATTATAATATCATCGCCATTACCTCCATACATTTTATCAGCGCCAGTATTACCTTGCATTACATCGTCCCCACCCCGGCCAGATAATACATCATCTTTATCATCACTACCTATAATAACGTTATCAAAATTATTCCCTACTAATCTTTCGGTGTATGTGACATTAACAATGCCATCTGCATTATACCCACCTTCACTTATATTATAATTAAATCTAGCAGTATTATTAGCATCTAGTGTCACAGTTACCGCATCTGCATCAACAATTACACCAACGGGGGTTGGGTCAAGATCAGTTGCACCATTAAACTGTGTAGAAAGTCTCGTGTTATCGTTAGACATAATAGTTGATGAGTCAATGGTAATCGTACCTGATTGGTTGGTAATGATAAAATCATTTTGAGCAGCTAATCGGTAGATATCAAGTAGTTGTTCAGACGCCACAAGATCACCATCATTATCGCGTACATTAAAGTAAATGGGTTCTTTGTATCCAAGTACAGTTGGTGCTGTTTGATAGCTATATTGACCCTTGCTGTATGCTGTTCCATCAGGTCTAACCCCATCTGCAAAATGCACACTAAATACACCGCCTGTCAAACTAGATGTTGCTGTGAGCAAGTGTTGATCTGAATCGTATATAACACTAGATCCATCATCAGCAAACACCGTATCAGTCTCGTGATCATATTCATATGTTATTCCGCCAACTGTAACCGATACAAAGTCTCCACCATCAGCACCCATACCGCCTACGAACCCAGGGACATCTCCACTAATTAAACTTCTATCTTCAGAAATAGGATTAGGCAATGAATTTAAAAGCTGTTGGGATAAATCGCTAAAGTCAGCTTGCTCACCATTCAAGTTTTCTCCAGTAACCCCATCATAAGCAATAGGATCTAGATTTCCTGCATTAACATCATCAGACTCGCCCATCGCATACGCAAATGCTGTAATACCATTGGGCGCTATTGAACTACCTGAAGTTAGCCAGTCAGTCCACTGTGTTTCTTCGGCTAATTGAATACCGTTATCGGGATTTGGAGAATATTCATTACCAGATCCGCTTCTAACAGTTCCAAACAGTCCACTGCTATCGTCAACAGATTTATTGTACCGATAAGTTACACCATTAGGTGTATATACGTAAGTATCGATTACCGTTGAGTCAGACTGACCAAACGTAGGATTACCATCGGTCATGAAGTAGCTCCTATTATAATCTGCATCAATAATGGCACCAGGTTTATCAAATTGCTGAATTGCTTCCCTTAAAGCACCATCATAATTGGTACCACCACCCACTTTGAAGTCAAATAAAATATCGATTGCTTCCTGAGCAGTTAACCACAGACTTCCATTAACATCTGACCCATCAGTAGCAAACTGGATAAATTGGAAACGTGAACTCCCAATATCATCGTAAGCTTCAACCATATCGAGAACAGCTTTTTGTGCCACTTCTAAACGATTAAGAGCACGCTCAAAATATATCAACTCTCCAATATTGTCTTCACTAAATGTAGTTGAATATGATACAGGATCTCCATTTGCATCATTAACTATTTTTCCTTCAGCAGTATAGACATTTATACCTGCATTATAGACCGCATCGTTTGCGTTATCACTCAGTACAACCAAATTTCCATTAATATCGAATATTGGAAACTCAGTAGTGACACCTGATGTGAACCCCATACTACCTGATGTATCTAAAACTATCTGAATATTGGAAGTAATAGGTTCTAATAAGATTGTCTCCTTCCCTTCAGCTACTGTTGGTCGGTCATCTTCAACGATAACAGTTAAGAACTCTGGAGCAGAATCATCAGTACCATCATTAACAACAGTTTTGAAGTTCAATGCCATAGCATCCTCACCATCATTATCTGGATGATCTATAGCATGCTGCAAGGTGACCGTGTAATCTGCTGAGAATCTACCATCTGCGTCCGGGCCAATAGGGTCTGTTAATTCAATCTTCAAGACATCGGTTTCCACGCCGTCAATCGTCGTAGTACCCTGTAAGGTTTTAGTAGCATTATCCCAATTCCACACTACAGGTTCGCCCTGAACAGTAATATCGATATCATCAGGGACAATTTTAAACTCACCAGCTGTAAAAGTATCTACATCTGTGAAAGTTATGTTACCTGATGATGTTATCAGGTTAGTCTGGTCATCTTTAAGTAATTGATTATCTTCTATAGCCTGTGCACGCGCATCATTAAGAGCAAGTTCTGCAGCTTCTACTGCCGCCACTAAATCTGGATTGGTAGGGTCCGCAGCAGCAGCAGCATTAGCTGCTCTTAAAGCAATAATTTCATCTCTAATCCCAGCGTTAACTGCAGCAGTGAAGGTGGCATCTGCTTCATTGAAGCTTTTATTGTCAGTAATACCACCATCAGCTAGACCCTCTTCAGAAATACGCGTTGATTCAATGACTAGAATATCTGGAGCGTCGTTATCGCCTTGAATAGTAATTTTAAGTACTGCTTGATCCGATAAACTACCATCGCTCATTGTGTAGTTAAAGCTTTCTTCTAATGTATCGCCTATATTCAATGCCTCAACAGCAGCATTTTCTTCATCAATGGCATAAATATAAGTACCATCTGGATTAATAGTTAAAGTGCCATAAGTACCTTGCAGTACTGAACCTACCTCACCAGCTGTACCAGAGCCTTCAACGCTACCAGTGCGAATTTCAGTAACAGTTGCATTTGCATTAGTCGGATCATCAGCAACATCACTACCACCACCATTCAAGACATTACCAGTGGCGTCTATACCTGCACGAGCATTATCCAGACCACCAGATTCAATAGCAGTACTCGCATCATCATTAGCTAAAATGTCATCATTTAAAATAGTACCCAATCCAGTGTCATCAGAAATAGTTGCATTTATTGGGTTTAATAATTTGACATTATAAGTTTCTGTTGGTTCCCAAAAATCATCTCCCACTACGGTTACATCTATTGTTTGTGATGTGGATCCAGCAGGAACAATAACTTTAGTGACTGTTGTCATAACATCACCTGTTACGGTATTGACATGTTCAATTGCAACGTCAACCGTTACATCTGCATCAGCTGTAACGTTTGGATCTTCAAATGAAACAGTAAACTGCACTGTCTGATCCGCATCAGTTTCACGTATCTCGACATCATTAATAACTAGTGCAGGTATCACATCATCATCTTTAATTGTGGTTGTGACAGTATCATTACCAATTTGTACTGATTCAAAGCCACCATCACTCGGATTGGAAATCTTAACGTTATATACTTCGTCCCCCTCGTATACTTTATCGTCCACAATACCTACTGTAATGTTTGCTGAATTAGTACCTGCAAGTATAGTTACTTGTTTAAAAACCTCAACAATATCAGAAGTTTCCGCAGAGATATATTCGTATGTCACATCAACTGTCATATCAACTGTAGGTGTAACAACACTGCCATCAGCCTTAGTTAATGAGACGGTATAAACGGCTTGAGTATCAGTACCCTCCGTTACGGTGGCTGGACCAGCTATATTAACTGTAACAATGTCCGCTGTTGCTTCATCATTAATAATACCAGTAGCCGTCGAGGTACCAACTGTAACTACTGTTGTTTCGTTATCATCAGCAATGTAATCATCAATCGTAGGGTAGGTAACTGTAAACTCAGTAACGCCTGCTGGTACTGTAATTTCCCCAGTTGTTGAATCATATGTTACCCCGTTACTAAACAGTGGTGCATTGGTATAATCATCACCTTCAGTAGCTGTTCCGTCACTAATATTGAATACATATGTTTCATCTGTCGCACTCGGAGAACTTATCGAAACTGTATGTATTAAGTCATTCCCTTCATCAGCTTGCGCAGATTCGACTACTATATCGAGATTGTCATCGTTAAGAATTGTACCTGTACCACTGTCGCCACCTATGGTTAGTAAGGTGGTCTCGTCGTTTTCGTAAATTGTGTCATCCGTTGTTGGATAGGTAACTGTGAAGCTAGTTACTCCAGGTGGTATGGTAATTTGACCTGTTGAAATATCGTAGGTTACGCCGTTAGAGAATGTTGGACTATTATTATAGTCTTCACCTTCAGTGGCTGTACCATTTTCTAGTAGAAATTCATAACTAATCGGAGCTTGTGCTGCTTCACTCAAAGTAACTGTGTGAACTAACTCTAAACCCTCTGTAATCTCAGCATCTTCGACAGTGATAGTTGGTTTATCATCATCTCCGTTATTCTCGTCTAAGATAATACCTGTTGCAGTCGGCGTACCTAGCTTAGCATTGGTTGGGTTGCTAATCTCAAGTACCATGTCTTCTGATACTTCGTAAACACTGTCATCATCTACTGTCACTGTAATGGCTGGGGCTGCTGTTTCTCCCGCTGGGATTAATATACTATCGCCATTGGTCAAGAAGTTTGCAATGGCAGCTTGGTCGCCCAATGTGACTTGAGTGCCATCGGCTTTAGTGTAGCTGATTGATACAATGTCTTCAGGTTCAATGGTACTTGCGCTGCCAAGTTTAACGTCAACTGTTGTGTCAAATTCACTGATGTTATCTTGAGTGATTTCAAATGCTAGGGTGTTATCTATTCCTTCGATAGCTTCTGCATCTGTTGCGGCAATGCTAACGGTTGGTTTGTCGCCCTCGGTTGGGTTGCCGTCTGCATCGGCTTCGTCTTTGATGACACCGGTGTCTTTTGTGCTGGCGCCTAGGTCAGCTCCGACTGGGTTGCTGATCTCTAGAACCACGTCTTCTGCTTGCTCATAGATGTCGTCGTCTTTTGGTGTGAGCTTGATGACGGGGGCTTTGGTTTCTCCCGCGGGAATTAAGACGGTTGTGCCGTTCTCTAAGAAGTCGGCGATGTCGGCAGGGTCTGTCAGTACTACTGCGTTACCGTCGACATCGGTGTATTCTATCTTCTCGATGTCGGCAGGTTCAATGCTGCTGTCATTGCCTAGTTTTACATTCACTGTGGTGTCGTCATTGCTTGGGTTGGTTTGACTGATTTCAAATTCAAGCGCTGTCTCTTCCCCTTCTACGGCTTCGGCGACGGTCGCTTCTATGTTGACTTTGGGTTTGTCGCCTTGTTCTGGGTTGCCGTCTGCATCGGCTTCGTCTTTGATGACACCGGTGGCACTTGGGGTGCCTAACGCGGCGTTGGTTGGGTTGCTGATCTCTAAGATGGCGTCTTCTGATTGCTCATAAACGTCATCGTCTGCTGGCGTTAGTTTGATCGCTGGGGCGTCTTTGCTGCCCGCTGGTATTTTAACGGTTACCCCGTCCGTGAAGAATGCTTCAATGTCTGCAGCTTCAGTTAAGGTAACTTCTGTGCCTGTTTCATCGGTGTAAACCACTTGTTTGATGTCTGAGGGGTCAATGGCGTTGTCCGCACTAAAGTTGACGTCGACGGTGGTGTCTTGTTCACTTAGGTTGTTTTGACTGACCACATATTCAAGGGCGGTCTCTTCGCCCTCGATAGCCTCGGCGACGGTCGCGGCAATGCTAACCACGGGTTTGTCGCCGTCTGTTGGGTCAGTCGGATCGTCCGGGTTGTTCGGGTTGTTGTCATTGTCAGCTTGGTCTTCGTCTAAGATAATACCTGTGTCTTCAAGTGTCCCTTCCTTCGCGTTGACAATGTCTGATAGCGTCATGCTAAATTGTTCTGATTGCTCATAGATAGAGTCGTCTAGCGGTACGATGGTAAAGGTCGGGGTAACGCCTCCTGTTGCTGGTATGGTAACGTCTATACCGGCTTGTGCTTCTGCTACTGTTACGCTCTTAACGGTGCCGTCTCCGTCTGTAAACGAGATGGATTGTATGTCTTCAGGCTCAATCTCGCCTAGGTTAAGGGTCACTTTACCTGTGGTTTCAAGTTCGGTTGCGCCTGTGAGTTGTACTTCAAAGACGATGGCGTCATCAACAGCGCCTTCAACGGCTTCTTTATCAGTGCCTACTAGGTTAAGTACTGGCTTGTCGCCCTCGGTTGGGTTGCCGTCTGCATCGGCTTCGTCTTTGATCACGCCGGTGGCTTCTGTGCTCTCGCCTAAGTCAGCACCGTCTGGGTTGCTGATCTCTAGAACCACGTCTTCTGCTTGCTCATAGATGTCGTCGTCTTTTGGTGTGAGCTTGATGACGGGGGCTTTGGTTTCTCCCGCGGGAATTAAGACGGTTGTGCCGTTCTCTAAGAAGTCGGCGATGTCGGCAGGGTCTGTCAGTACTACGGCGTTACCGTCGACATCGGTGTATTCTATCTTCTCGATGTCGGCAGGCTCAATGCTGCTGTCATTGCCTAGTTTTACATTAACGGTGGTGTCGTCATTGCTTGGGTTGGTTTGACTGATTTCAAATTCAAGCGCTGTCTCTTCCCCTTCTACGGCTTCGGCGACGGTCGCTTCTATGTTGACTTTGGGTTTGTCGCCTTGTTCTGGGTTGCCGTCTGCATCGGCTTCGTCTTTGATGACACCGGTGGCACTTGGGGTGCCTAACGCGGCGTTGGTTGGGTTGCTGATCTCTAAGATGGCGTCTTCTGATTGCTCATAAACGTCATCGTCTGCTGGCGTTAGCTTGATCGCTGGGGCGTCTTTGCTGCCCGCTGGTATTTTAACGGTTACCCCGTCCGTGAAGAATGCTTCAATGTCTGCAGCTTCAGTTAAGGTAACTTCTGTGCCTGTTTCATCGGTGTAAACCACTTGTTTGATGTCTGAGGGGTCAATGGCGTTGTCCGCACTAAAGTTGACGTCGACGGTGGTGTCTTGTTCACTTAGGTTGTTTTGACTGACCACATATTCAAGGGCGGTCTCTTCGCCCTCGATAGCCTCGGCGACGGTCGCGGCAATGCTAACCACGGGTTTGTCGCCGTCTGTTGGGTCAGTCGGATCGTCCGGGTTGTTCGGGTTGTTGTCATTGTCAGCTTGGTCTTCGTCTAAGATAATACCTGTTGCAGTCGGCGTACCTAGCTTAGCATTGGTTGGGTTGCTAATCTCAAGTACCATGTCTTCTGATACTTCGTAAACACTGTCATCATCTACTGTCACTGTAATGGCTGGGGCTGCTGTTTCTCCCGCTGGGATTAATATACTATCGCCATTGGTCAAGAAGTTTGCAATGGCAGCTTGGTCGCCCAATGTGACTTGAGTGCCATCGGCTTTAGTGTAGCTGATTGATACAATGTCTTCAGGTTCAATGGTACTTGCGCTGCCAAGTTTAACGTCAACTGTTGTGTCAAATTCACTGATGTTATCTTGAGTGATTTCAAATGCTAGGGTGTTATCTATTCCTTCGATAGCTTCTGCATCTGTTGCGGCAATGCTAACGGTTGGTTTGTCGCCCTCGGTTGGGTTGCCGTCTGCATCGGCTTCGTCTTTGATGACACCGGTGTCTTTTGTGCTGGCGCCTAGGTCAGCTCCGACTGGGTTGCTGATCTCTAGAACCACGTCTTCTGCTTGCTCATAGATGTCGTCGTCTTTTGGTGTGAGCTTGATGACGGGGGCTTTGGTTTCTCCCGCGGGAATTAAGACGGTTGTGCCGTTCTCTAAGAAGTCGGCGATGTCGGCAGGGTCTGTCAGTACTACTGCGTTACCGTCGACATCGGTGTATTCTATCTTCTCGATGTCGGCAGGTTCAATGCTGCTGTCATTGCCTAGTTTTACATTCACTGTGGTGTCGTCATTGCTTGGGTTGGTTTGACTGATTTCAAATTCAAGCGCTGTCTCTTCCCCTTCTACGGCTTCGGCGACGGTCGCTTCTATGTTGACTTTAGGTTTGTCGCCTTGTTCTGGGTTGCCGTCTGCATCGGCTTCGTCTTTGATGACACCGGTGGCACTTGGGGTGCCTAACGCGGCGTTGGTTGGGTTGCTGATCTCTAAGATGGCGTCTTCTGATTGCTCATAAACGTCATCGTCTGCTGGCGTTAGTTTGATCGCTGGGGCGTCTTTGCTGCCCGCTGGTATTTTAACGGTTACCCCGTCCGTGAAGAATGCTTCAATGTCTGCAGCTTCAGTTAAGGTAACTTCTGTGCCTGTTTCATCGGTGTAAACCACTTGTTTGATGTCTGAGGGGTCAATGGCGTTGTCCGCACTAAAGTTGACGTCGACGGTGGTGTCTTGTTCACTTAGGTTGTTTTGACTGACCACATATTCAAGGGCAGTCTCTTCGCCCTCGATAGCCTCGGCAACGGTCGCGGCAATGCTAACCACGGGTTTGTCGCCGTCTGTTGGGTCAGTCGGATCGTCCGGGTTGTTCGGGTTGTTGTCATTGTCAGCTTGGTCTTCGTCTAAGATAATACCTGTGTCTTCAAGTGTCCCTTCCTTCGCGTTGACAATGTCTGATAGCGTCATGCTAAATTGTTCTGATTGCTCATAGATAGAGTCGTCTAGCGGTACGATGGTAAAGGTCGGGGTAACGCCTCCTGTTGCTGGTATGGTAACGTCTATACCGGCTTGTGCTTCTGCTACTGTTACGCTCTTAACGGTGCCGTCTCCGTCTGTAAACGAGATGGATTGTATGTCTTCAGGCTCAATCTCGCCTAGGTTAAGGGTCACTTTACCTGTGGTTTCAAGTTCGGTTGCGCCTGTGAGTTGTACTTCAAAGACGATGGCGTCATCAACAGCGCCTTCAACGGCTTCTTTATCAGTGCCTACTAGGTTAAGTACTGGCTTGTCGCCCTCGGTTGGGTTGCCGTCTGCATCGGCTTCGTCTTTGATCACGCCGGTGGCTTCTGTGCTCTCGCCTAAGTCAGCACCGTCTGGGTTGCTGATCTCTAGAACCACGTCTTCTGCTTGCTCATAGATGTCGTCGTCTTTTGGTGTGAGCTTGATGACGGGGGCTTTGGTTTCTCCCGCGGGAATTAAGACGGTTGTGCCGTTCTCTAAGAAGTCGGCGATGTCGGCAGGGTCTGTCAGTACTACGGCGTTACCGTCGACATCGGTGTATTCTATCTTCTCGATGTCGGCAGGCTCAATGCTGCTGTCATTGCCTAGTTTTACATTAACGGTGGTGTCGTCATTGCTTGGGTTGGTTTGACTGATTTCAAATTCAAGCGCTGTCTCTTCCCCTTCTACGGCTTCGGCGACGGTCGCTTCTATGTTGACTTTAGGTTTGTCGCCTTGTTCTGGGTTGCCGTCTGCATCGGCTTCGTCTTTGATGACACCGGTGGCACTTGGGGTGCCTAACGCGGCGTTGGTTGGGTTGCTGATCTCTAAGATGGCGTCTTCTGATTGCTCATAAACGTCATCGTCTGCTGGCGTTAGCTTGATCGCTGGGGCGTCTTTGCTGCCCGCTGGTATTTTAACGGTTACCCCGTCCGTGAAGAATGCTTCAATGTCTGCAGCTTCAGTTAAGGTAACTTCTGTGCCTGTTTCATCGGTGTAAACCACTTGTTTGATGTCTGAGGGGTCAATGGCGTTGTCCGCACTAAAGTTGACGTCGACGGTGGTGTCTTGTTCACTTAGGTTGTTTTGACTGACCACATATTCAAGGGCAGTCTCTTCGCCCTCGATAGCCTCGGCAACGGTCGCGGCAATGCTAACCACGGGTTTGTCGCCGTCTGTTGGGTCAGTCGGATCGTCCGGGTTGTTCGGGTTGTTGTCATTGTCAGCTTGGTCTTCGTCTAAGATAATACCTGTTGCAGTCGGCGTACCTAGCTTAGCATTGGTTGGGTTGCTAATCTCAAGTACCATGTCTTCTGATACTTCGTAAACACTGTCATCATCTACTGTCACTGTAATGGCTGGGGCTGCTGTTTCTCCCGCTGGGATTAATATACTATCGCCATTGGTCAAGAAGTTTGCAATGGCAGCTTGGTCGCCCAATGTGACTTGAGTGCCATCGGCTTTAGTGTAGCTGATTGATACAATGTCTTCAGGTTCAATGGTACTTGCGCTGCCAAGTTTAACGTCAACTGTTGTGTCAAATTCACTGATGTTATCTTGAGTGATTTCAAATGCTAGGGTGTTATCTATTCCTTCGATAGCTTCTGCATCTGTTGCGGCAATGCTAACGGTTGGTTTGTCGCCCTCGGTTGGGTTGCCGTCTGCATCGGCTTCGTCTTTGATGACACCGGTGTCTTTTGTGCTGGCGCCTAGGTCAGCTCCGACTGGGTTGCTGATCTCTAGAACCACGTCTTCTGCTTGCTCATAGATGTCGTCGTCTTTTGGTGTGAGCTTGATGACGGGGGCTTTGGTTTCTCCCGCGGGAATTAAGACGGTTGTGCCGTTCTCTAAGAAGTCGGCGATGTCGGCAGGGTCTGTCAGTACTACTGCGTTACCGTCGACATCGGTGTATTCTATCTTCTCGATGTCGGCAGGTTCAATGCTGCTGTCATTGCCTAGTTTTACATTCACTGTGGTGTCGTCATTGCTTGGGTTGGTTTGACTGATTTCAAATTCAAGCGCTGTCTCTTCCCCTTCTACGGCTTCGGCGACGGTCGCTTCTATGTTGACTTTGGGTTTGTCGCCTTGTTCTGGGTTGCCGTCTGCATCGGCTTCGTCTTTGATGACACCGGTGGCACTTGGGGTGCCTAACGCGGCGTTGGTTGGGTTGCTGATCTCTAAGATGGCGTCTTCTGATTGCTCATAAACGTCATCGTCTGCTGGCGTTAGCTTGATCGCTGGGGCGTCTTTGCTGCCCGCTGGTATTTTAACGGTTACCCCGTCCGTGAAGAATGCTTCAATGTCTGCAGCTTCAGTTAAGGTAACTTCTGTGCCTGTTTCATCGGTGTAAACCACTTGTTTGATGTCTGAGGGGTCAATGGCGTTGTCCGCACTAAAGTTGACGTCGACGGTGGTGTCTTGTTCACTTAGGTTGTTTTGACTGACCACATATTCAAGGGCGGTCTCTTCGCCCTCGATAGCCTCGGCGACGGTCGCGGCAATGCTAACCACGGGTTTGTCGCCGTCTGTTGGGTCAGTCGGATCGTCCGGGTTGTTCGGGTTGTTGTCATTGTCAGCTTGGTCTTCGTCTAAGATAATACCTGTGTCTTCAAGTGTCCCTTCCTTCGCGTTGACAATGTCTGATAGCGTCATGCTAAATTGTTCTGATTGCTCATAGATAGAGTCGTCTAGCGGTACGATGGTAAAGGTCGGGGTAACGCCTCCTGTTGCTGGTATGGTAACGTCTATACCGGCTTGTGCTTCTGCTACTGTTACGCTCTTAACGGTGCCGTCTCCGTCTGTAAACGAGATGGATTGTATGTCTTCAGGCTCAATCTCGCCTAGGTTAAGGGTCACTTTACCTGTGGTTTCAAGTTCGGTTGCGCCTGTGAGTTGTACTTCAAAGACGATGGCGTCATCAACAGCGCCTTCAACGGCTTCTTTATCAGTGCCTACTAGGTTAAGTACTGGCTTGTCGCCCTCGGTTGGGTTGCCGTCTGCATCGGCTTCGTCTTTGATCACGCCGGTGGCTTCTGTGCTCTCGCCTAAGTCAGCACCGTCTGGGTTGCTGATCTCTAGAACCACGTCTTCTGCTTGCTCATAGATGTCGTCGTCTTTTGGTGTGAGCTTGATGACGGGGGCTTTGGTTTCTCCCGCGGGAATTAAGACGGTTGTGCCGTTCTCTAAGAAGTCGGCGATGTCGGCAGGGTCTGTCAGTACTACTGCGTTACCGTCGACATCGGTGTATTCTATCTTCTCGATGTCGGCAGGTTCAATGCTGCTGTCATTGCCTAGTTTTACATTCACTGTGGTGTCGTCATTGCTTGGGTTGGTTTGACTGATTTCAAATTCAAGCGCTGTCTCTTCCCCTTCTACGGCTTCGGCGACGGTCGCTTCTATGTTGACTTTAGGTTTGTCGCCTTGTTCTGGGTTGCCGTCTGCATCGGCTTCGTCTTTGATGACACCGGTGGCACTTGGGGTGCCTAACGCGGCGTTGGTTGGGTTGCTGATCTCTAAGATGGCGTCTTCTGATTGCTCATAAACGTCATCGTCTGCTGGCGTTAGCTTGATCGCTGGGGCGTCTTTGCTGCCCGCTGGTATTTTAACGGTTACCCCGTCCGTGAAGAATGCTTCAATGTCTGCAGCTTCAGTTAAGGTAACTTCTGTGCCTGTTTCATCGGTGTAAACCACTTGTTTGATGTCTGAGGGGTCAATGGCGTTGTCCGCACTAAAGTTGACGTCGACGGTGGTGTCTTGTTCACTTAGGTTGTTTTGACTGACCACATATTCAAGGGCGGTCTCTTCGCCCTCGATAGCCTCGGCGACGGTCGCGGCAATGCTAACCACGGGTTTGTCGCCGTCTGTTGGGTCAGTCGGATCGTCCGGGTTGTTCGGGTTGTTGTCATTGTCAGCTTGGTCTTCGTCTAAGATAATACCTGTGTCTTCAAGTGTCCCTTCCTTCGCGTTGACAATGTCTGATAGCGTCATGCTAAATTGTTCTGATTGCTCATAGATAGAGTCGTCTAGCGGTACGATGGTAAAGGTCGGGGTAACGCCTCCTGTTGCTGGTATGGTAACGTCTATACCGGCTTGTGCTTCTGCTACTGTTACGCTCTTAACGGTGCCGTCTCCGTCTGTAAACGAGATGGATTGTATGTCTTCAGGCTCAATCTCGCCTAGGTTAAGGGTCACTTTACCTGTGGTTTCAAGTTCGGTTGCGCCTGTGAGTTGTACTTCAAAGACGATGGCGTCATCAACAGCGCCTTCAACGGCTTCTTTATCAGTGCCTACTAGGTTAAGTACTGGCTTGTCGCCCTCGGTTGGGTTGCCGTCTGCATCGGCTTCGTCTTTGATCACGCCGGTGGCTTCTGTGCTCTCGCCTAAGTCAGCACCGTCTGGGTTGCTGATCTCTAGAACCACGTCTTCTGCTTGCTCATAGATGTCGTCGTCTTTTGGTGTGAGCTTGATGACGGGGGCTTTGGTTTCTCCCGCGGGAATTAAGACGGTTGTGCCGTTCTCTAAGAAGTTAGCGATGTCGGCAGGGTCTGTCAGTACTACTGCGTTACCGTCGACATCGGTGTATTCTATCTTCTCGATGTCGGCAGGCTCAATGCTGCTGTCATTGCCTAGTTTTACATTAACGGTGGTGTCGTCATTGCTTGGGTTGGTTTGACTGATTTCAAATTCAAGCGCTGTCTCTTCCCCTTCTACGGCTTCGGCGACGGTCGCTTCTATGTTGACTTTAGGTTTGTCGCCTTGTTCTGGGTTGCCGTCTGCATCGGCTTCGTCTTTGATGACACCGGTGGCACTTGGGGTGCCTAACGCGGCGTTGGTTGGGTTGCTGATCTCTAAGATGGCGTCTTCTGATTGCTCATAAACGTCATCGTCTGCTGGCGTTAGCTTGATCGCTGGGGCGTCTTTGCTGCCCGCTGGTATTTTAACGGTTACCCCGTCCGTGAAGAATGCTTCAATGTCTGCAGCTTCAGTTAAGGTAACTTCTGTGCCTGTTTCATCGGTGTAAACCACTTGTTTGATGTCTGAGGGGTCAATGGCGTTGTCCGCACTAAAGTTGACGTCGACGGTGGTGTCTTGTTCACTTAGGTTGTTTTGACTGACCACATATTCAAGGGCAGTCTCTTCGCCCTCGATAGCCTCGGCAACGGTCGCGGCAATGCTAACCACGGGTTTGTCGCCGTCTGTTGGGTCAGTCGGATCGTCCGGGTTGTTCGGGTTGTTGTCATTGTCAGCTTGGTCTTCGTCTAAGATAATACCTGTTGCAGTCGGCGTACCTAGCTTAGCATTGGTTGGGTTGCTAATCTCAAGTACCATGTCTTCTGATACTTCGTAAACACTGTCATCATCTACTGTCACTGTAATGGCTGGGGCTGCTGTTTCTCCCGCTGGGATTAATATACTATCGCCATTGGTCAAGAAGTTTGCAATGGCAGCTTGGTCGCCCAATGTGACTTGAGTGCCATCGGCTTTAGTGTAGCTGATTGATACAATGTCTTCAGGTTCAATGGTACTTGCGCTGCCAAGTTTAACGTCAACTGTTGTGTCAAATTCACTGATGTTATCTTGAGTGATTTCAAATGCTAGGGTGTTATCTATTCCTTCGATAGCTTCTGCATCTGTTGCGGCAATGCTAACGGTTGGCTTGTCGCCCTCGGTTGGGTTGCCGTCTGCATCGGCTTCGTCTTTGATGACACCGGTGTCTTTTGTGCTGGCGCCTAGGTCAGCTCCGACTGGGTTGCTGATCTCTAGAACCACGTCTTCTGCTTGCTCATAAATGTCGTCGTCTTTTGGTGTGAGCTTGATGACGGGGGCTTTGGTTTCTCCTGCGGGAATTAAGACGGTTGTGCCGTTCTCTAAGAAGTCGGCGATGTCGGCAGGGTCTGTCAGTACTACGGCGTTACCGTCGACATCGGTGTATTCTATCTTCTCGATGTCGGCAGGCTCAATGCTGCTGTCATTGCCTAGTTTTACATTAACGGTGGTGTCGTCATTGCTTGGGTTGGTTTGACTGATTTCAAATTCAAGCGCTGTCTCTTCCCCTTCTACGGCTTCGGCGACGGTCGCTTCTATGTTGACTTTGGGTTTGTCGCCTTGTTCTGGGTTGCCGTCTGCATCGGCTTCGTCTTTGATGACACCGGTGGCACTTGGGGTGCCTAACGCGGCGTTGGTTGGGTTGCTGATCTCTAAGATGGCGTCTTCTGATTGCTCATAAACGTCATCGTCTGCTGGCGTTAGCTTGATCGCTGGGGCGTCTTTGCTGCCCGCTGGTATTTTAACGGTTACCCCGTCCGTGAAGAATGCTTCAATGTCTGCAGCTTCAGTTAAGGTAACTTCTGTGCCTGTTTCATCGGTGTAAACCACTTGTTTGATGTCTGAGGGGTCAATGGCGTTGTCCGCACTAAAGTTGACGTCGACGGTGGTGTCTTGTTCACTTAGGTTGTTTTGACTGACCACATATTCAAGGGCAGTCTCTTCGCCCTCGATAGCCTCGGCAACGGTCGCGGCAATGCTAACCACGGGTTTGTCGCCGTCTGTTGGGTCAGTCGGATCGTCCGGGTTGTTCGGGTTGTTGTCATTGTCAGCTTGGTCTTCGTCTAAGATAATACCTGTTGCAGTCGGCGTACCTAGCTTAGCATTGGTTGGGTTGCTAATCTCAAGTACCATGTCTTCTGATACTTCGTAAACACTGTCATCATCTACTGTCACTGTAATGGCTGGGGCTGCTGTTTCTCCCGCTGGGATTAATATACTATCGCCATTGGTCAAGAAGTTTGCAATGGCAGCTTGGTCGCCCAATGTGACTTGAGTGCCATCGGCTTTAGTGTAGCTGATTGATACAATGTCTTCAGGTTCAATGGTACTTGCGCTGCCAAGTTTAACGTCAACTGTTGTGTCAAATTCACTGATGTTATCTTGAGTGATTTCAAATGCTAGGGTGTTATCTATTCCTTCGATAGCTTCTGCATCTGTTGCGGCAATGCTAACGGTTGGCTTGTCGCCCTCGGTTGGGTTGCCGTCTGCATCGGCTTCGTCTTTGATGACACCGGTGTCTTTTGTGCTGGCGCCTAGGTCAGCTCCGACTGGGTTGCTGATCTCTAGAACCACGTCTTCTACTTGCTCATAGATGTCGTCGTCTTTTGGTGTGAGCTTGATGACGGGGGCTTTGGTTTCTCCTGCGGGAATTAAGACGGTTGTGCCGTTCTCTAAGAAGTTAGCGATGTCGGCAGGGTCTGTCAGTACTACGGCGTTACCGTCGACATCGGTGTATTCTATCTTCTCGATGTCGGCAGGTTCAATGCTGCTGTCATTGCCTAGTTTTACATTAACGGTGGTGTCGTCATTGCTTGGGTTGGTTTGACTGATTTCAAATTCAAGCGCTGTCTCTTCCCCTTCTACGGCTTCGGCGACGGTCGCTTCTATGTTGACTTTAGGTTTGTCGCCTTGTTCTGGGTTGCCGTCTGCATCGGCTTCGTCTTTGATGACACCGGTGGCACTTGGGGTGCCTAACGCGGCGTTGGTTGGGTTGCTGATCTCTAAGATGGCGTCTTCTGATTGCTCATAAACGTCATCGTCTGCTGGCGTTAGCTTGATCGCTGGGGCGTCTTTGCTGCCCGCTGGTATTTTAACGGTTACCCCGTCCGTGAAGAATGCTTCAATGTCTGCAGCTTCAGTTAAGGTAACTTCTGTGCCTGTTTCATCGGTGTAAACCACTTGTTTGATGTCTGAGGGGTCAATGGCGTTGTCCGCACTAAAGTTGACGTCGACGGTGGTGTCTTGTTCACTTAGGTTGTTTTGACTGACCACATATTCAAGGGCAGTCTCTTCGCCCTCGATAGCCTCGGCAACGGTCGCGGCAATGCTAACCACGGGTTTGTCGCCGTCTGTTGGGTCAGTCGGATCGTCCGGGTTGTTCGGGTTGTTGTCATTGTCAGCTTGGTCTTCGTCTAAGATAATACCTGTGTCTTCAAGTGTACCTTCCTTCGCGTTGACAACGTCAGATAGCGTCATGCTAAATTGTTCTGATTGCTCATAGATAGAGTCGTCTAGCGGTACGATGGTAAAGGTCGGGGTAACGCCTCCTGTTGCTGGTATGGTAACGTCTATACCGGCTTGTGCTTCTGCTACTGTTACGCTCTTAACGGTGCCGTCTCCGTCTGTAAACGAGATGGATTGTATGTCTTCAGGCTCAATCTCGCCTAGGTTAAGGGTCACTTTACCTGTGGTTTCAAGTTCGGTTGCGCCTGTGAGTTGTACTTCAAAGACGATGGCGTCATCAACAGCGCCTTCAACGGCTTCTTTATCAGTGCCTACTAGGTTAAGTACTGGCTTGTCGCCCTCGGTTGGGTTGCCGTCTGCATCGGCTTCGTCTTTGATGACACCGGTGTCTTTTGTGCTGGCGCCTAGGTCAGCTCCGACTGGGTTGCTGATCTCTAGAACCACGTCTTCTGCTTGCTCATAAATGTCGTCGTCTTTTGGTGTGAGCTTGATGACGGGGGCTTTGGTTTCTCCTGCGGGAATTAAGACGGTTGTGCCGTTCTCTAAGAAGTCGGCGATGTCGGCAGGGTCTGTCAGTACTACGGCGTTACCGTCGACATCGGTGTATTCTATCTTCTCGATGTCGGCAGGCTCAATGCTGCTGTCATTGCCTAGTTTTACATTAACGGTGGTGTCGTCATTGCTTGGGTTGGTTTGACTGATTTCAAATTCAAGCGCTGTCTCTTCCCCTTCTACGGCTTCGGCGACGGTCGCTTCTATGTTGACTTTGGGTTTGTCGCCTTGTTCTGGGTTGCCGTCTGCATCGGCTTCGTCTTTGATGACACCGGTGGCACTTGGGGTGCCTAACGCGGCGTTGGTTGGGTTGCTGATCTCTAAGATGGCGTCTTCTGATTGCTCATAAACGTCATCGTCTGCTGGCGTTAGTTTGATCGCTGGGGCGTCTTTGCTGCCCGCTGGTATTTTAACGGTTACCCCGTCCGTGAAGAATGCTTCAATGTCTGCAGCTTCAGTTAAGGTAACTTCTGTGCCTGTTTCATCGGTGTAAACCACTTGTTTGATGTCTGAGGGGTCAATGGCGTTGTCCGCACTAAAGTTGACGTCGACGGTGGTGTCTTGTTCACTTAGGTTGTTTTGACTGACCACATATTCAAGGGCGGTCTCTTCGCCCTCGATAGCCTCGGCGACGGTCGCGGCAATGCTAACCACGGGTTTGTCGCCGTCTGTTGGGTCAGTCGGATCGTCCGGGTTGTTCGGGTTGTTGTCATTGTCAGCTTGGTCTTCGTCTAAGATAATACCTGTGTCTTCAAGTGTCCCTTCCTTCGCGTTGACAATGTCTGATAGCGTCATGCTAAATTGTTCTGATTGCTCATAGATAGAGTCGTCTAGCGGTACGATGGTAAAGGTCGGGGTAACGCCTCCTGTTGCTGGTATGGTAACGTCTATACCGGCTTGTGCTTCTGCTACTGTTACGCTCTTAACGGTGCCGTCTCCGTCTGTAAACGAGATGGATTGTATGTCTTCAGGCTCAATCTCGCCTAGGTTAAGGGTCACTTTACCTGTGGTTTCAAGTTCGGTTGCGCCTGTGAGTTGTACTTCAAAGACGATGGCGTCATCAACAGCGCCTTCAACGGCTTCTTTATCAGTGCCTACTAGGTTAAGTACTGGCTTGTCGCCCTCGGTTGGGTTGCCGTCTGCATCGGCTTCGTCTTTGATCACGCCGGTGGCTTCTGTGCTCTCGCCTAAGTCAGCACCGTCTGGGTTGCTGATCTCTAGAACCACGTCTTCTGCTTGCTCATAGATGTCGTCGTCTTTTGGTGTGAGCTTGATGACGGGGGCTTTGGTTTCTCCCGCGGGAATTAAGACGGTTGTGCCGTTCTCTAAGAAGTCGGCGATGTCGGCAGGGTCTGTCAGTACTACGGCGTTACCGTCGACATCGGTGTATTCTATCTTCTCGATGTCGGCAGGCTCAATGCTGCTGTCATTGCCTAGTTTTACATTAACGGTGGTGTCGTCATTGCTTGGGTTGGTTTGACTGATTTCAAATTCAAGCGCTGTCTCTTCCCCTTCTACGGCTTCGGCGACGGTCGCTTCTATGTTGACTTTGGGTTTGTCGCCTTGTTCTGGGTTGCCGTCTGCATCGGCTTCGTCTTTGATGACACCGGTGGCACTTGGGGTGCCTAACGCGGCGTTGGTTGGGTTGCTGATCTCTAAGATGGCGTCTTCTGATTGCTCATAAACGTCATCGTCTGCTGGCGTTAGCTTGATCGCTGGGGCGTCTTTGCTGCCCGCTGGTATTTTAACGGTTACCCCGTCCGTGAAGAATGCTTCAATGTCTGCAGCTTCAGTTAAGGTAACTTCTGTGCCTGTTTCATCGGTGTAAACCACTTGTTTGATGTCTGAGGGGTCAATGGCGTTGTCCGCACTAAAGTTGACGTCGACGGTGGTGTCTTGTTCACTTAGGTTGTTTTGACTGACCACATATTCAAGGGCGGTCTCTTCGCCCTCGATAGCCTCGGCGACGGTCGCGGCAATGCTAACCACGGGTTTGTCGCCGTCTGTTGGGTCAGTCGGATCGTCCGGGTTGTTCGGGTTGTTGTCATTGTCAGCTTGGTCTTCGTCTAAGATAATACCTGTTGCAGTCGGAGTACCTAGCTTAGCATTGGTTGGGTTGCTAATCTCAAGTACCATGTCTTCTGATACTTCGTAAACACTGTCATCATCTACTGTCACTGTAATGGCTGGGGCTGCTGTTTCTCCCGCTGGGATTAATATACTATCGCCATTGGTCAAGAAGTTTGCAATGGCAGCTTGGTCGCCCAATGTGACTTGAGTGCCATCGGCTTTAGTGTAGCTGATTGATACAATGTCTTCAGGTTCAATGGTACTTGCGCTGCCAAGTTTAACGTCAACTGTTGTGTCAAATTCACTGATGTTATCTTGAGTGATTTCAAATGCTAGGGTGTTATCTATTCCTTCGATAGCTTCTGCATCTGTTGCGGCAATGCTAACGGTTGGCTTGTCGCCCTCGGTTGGGTTGCCGTCTGCATCGGCTTCGTCTTTGATCACGCCGGTGGCTTCTGTGCTCTCGCCTAAGTCAGCACCGTCTGGGTTGCTGATCTCTAGAACCACGTCTTCTGCTTGCTCATAGATGTCGTCGTCTTTTGGTGTGAGCTTGATGACGGGGGCTTTGGTTTCTCCCGCGGGAATTAAGACGGTTGTGCCGTTCTCTAAGAAGTCGGCGATGTCGGCAGGGTCTGTCAGTACTACGGCGTTACCGTCGACATCGGTGTATTCTATCTTCTCGATGTCGGCAGGCTCAATGCTGCTGTCATTGCCTAGTTTTACATTAACGGTGGTGTCGTCATTGCTTGGGTTGGTTTGACTGATTTCAAATTCAAGCGCTGTCTCTTCCCCTTCTACGGCTTCGGCGACGGTCGCTTCTATGTTGACTTTGGGTTTGTCGCCTTGTTCTGGGTTGCCGTCTGCATCGGCTTCGTCTTTGATGACACCGGTGGCACTTGGGGTGCCTAACGCGGCGTTGGTTGGGTTGCTGATCTCTAAGATGGCGTCTTCTGATTGCTCATAAACGTCATCGTCTGCTGGCGTTAGCTTGATCGCTGGGGCGTCTTTGCTGCCCGCTGGTATTTTAACGGTTACCCCGTCCGTGAAGAATGCTTCAATGTCTGCAGCTTCAGTTAAGGTAACTTCTGTGCCTGTTTCATCGGTGTAAACCACTTGTTTGATGTCTGAGGGGTCAATGGCGTTGTCCGCACTAAAGTTGACGTCGACGGTGGTGTCTTGTTCACTTAGGTTGTTTTGACTGACCACATATTCAAGGGCGGTCTCTTCGCCCTCGATAGCCTCGGCGACGGTCGCGGCAATGCTAACCACGGGTTTGTCGCCGTCTGTTGGGTCAGTCGGATCGTCCGGGTTGTTCGGGTTGTTGTCATTGTCAGCTTGGTCTTCGTCTAAGATAATACCTGTTGCAGTCGGAGTACCTAGCTTAGCATTGGTTGGGTTGCTAATCTCAAGTACCATGTCTTCTGATACTTCGTAAACACTGTCATCATCTACTGTCACTGTAATGGCTGGGGCTGCTGTTTCTCCCGCTGGGATTAATATACTATCGCCATTGGTCAAGAAGTTTGCAATGGCAGCTTGGTCGCCCAATGTGACTTGAGTGCCATCGGCTTTAGTGTAGCTGATTGATACAATGTCTTCAGGTTCAATGGTACTTGCGCTGCCAAGTTTAACGTCAACTGTTGTGTCTTTTGTGCTGAGTTGGTCTTGTGCAATACGGAATACTAAAACATTATCAATACCTTCAACTGATTCAGCATCTAAGGCTTGAATACTAACTATAGGTGGATAATCCACAGAGATAGTCGCTGGGTTAGATGCCTTGCCTGTTTTATCAGAAACAATGTATTCAATTGGCGTAGGGTCTTTGCTAAATCCGGCTTCTGGTGTGAAGGTTACTTTGCCTTCTGGGTCAACTTCCCATGTCCCTTCGCCGGGTACGGTTACGCTCTTTCCATCTTCAGAGATGGTGCTGCCTTCTGGCGCTTTACTAATGACTACTGTGCTTGGGTCAAGATCGTTTTCAGGGTCAGTGTCGTTACCCACTACGTCGATAACAACGGGTTCTCCACTAGTGCCTTCTTTTAGGTCGTCATTGGCAGTTGGTGCTGTTTGTGGATAATCCACAGAGATAGTCGCTGGGTTAGATGCCTTGCCTGTTTTATCAGAAACAATGTATTCAATTGGCGTAGGGTCTTTGCTAAATCCGGCTTCTGGTGTGAAGGTTACTTTGCCTTCTGGGTCAACTTCCCATGTCCCTTCGCCGGGTACGGTTACGCTCTTTCCATCTTCAGAGATGGTGCTGCCTTCTGGCGCTTTACTAATGACTACTGTGCTTGGGTCAAGATCGTTTTCAGGGTCAGTGTCGTTACCCACTACGTCGATAACAACGGGTTCTCCACTATTACCTTCTTTTAGGTCATCATTGGCGGTTGGTGCTGTTTGTGGATCTTTATCGTCATCATCATTAAATAAAAATGGGACTAATCCAAGGCCTAACCACCATGGAAAACCGGCTGGTGCTGTAATCCACCAAGGGGTTAACATTTCTTCTCCCCCTAGAGCGGCACCTTCAACATCGCCCATTTCTAGTTGGGTAACATAGTCATAAACTTCACCGGTATCTGGAATATAGTGATAGTAACTACCATCTTCAGCGATACCAATTAAGGCTTGTTGATCATTATCGTAAAAACCTTCAATAATTAAGTCTGTGTCCTTACCTTCACGCTCAAACGATACATGTAAATCATTGTCGACACGTTTGGTAATAATATGATTCGGGGCACGACCAATGGATTCATCAAAGAATTCATAGTTAACGTCTTTTTCCGCTTTAATTATGTCAATATGACCATCTTTTGTAATAACGCTAATTTCATTAATTGTTTTTGCTGTGTCATGTGTTTTTACGATAATGTTCTTCATGGATAGTTACCTTTAAATATTATTAATGTGCTTATAATGCTATATGCGATTGGGTGTATTAGTTAAGTATTTGGTTGCCGTCTTGGTCGACACGGACTCGTTCATTAATGACGGCAATGGTACGGCGGTTTAATTGCATACCCTCTTTAGTACTGTTAGTGGCTCTTGGGCGCAGTTCGCCATAGCCAATCGCTGATAAGCGGTCCGCAGCAATGCCAAAGCGATTAATGAGCATGTCTTTGACTGCGACTGCACGGCGTTCAGATAGTTTCTGGTTATAAGGTTCGCTTGCTCGACTATCTGTGTGCCCCTCTATAACGGCGGTTGTATTAGAGTAGAGGGTCATGAAGTCAGCGACTTCTTTCACTTCGTTTACAAATTCTGGTTTGATAAAGGCTTTGTCTGTATCAAATAGTACTTCAAGTTCAATACTGACTTCTTTTTCAAGTACAGGGGCTTTCATAATGGGAGGACAGTTTGGTACCACTCGGGTAATTTGATGGGCTTGATAGTATTTGTCTTTCAGGGCTTCTAAGGCGCTTTCTTCTTCCATTTGTTTGATTGATGATTGACCTTGCTCATCTATATCAATAAAAAAGAAGTAGGTGCCTTTTTCTTCTAGTTGGTAATCCTGAGTGGCTAATAGTAAATCATTGGTTTTTAATCCGGTTATTTCGCCACTTAAACGGTTGATACCGGCACAGGAGTAAACTTGAGTGTAGTTACCAGGGTGTAGGCTGACTTGATATCTGTCGTTGATGGCGATATTGGTGCTAGATTGTTCAGGGTCGTTGTCTTTTGCTCTAATAAAAAATAAGCTGGTACTGTGCTCAGGTATTGGTTTATTCAATAAATCTTCTGGTTTAATTGCCTCTTGTTTGTGCCACATTACATGACCAACTGCTTTTCTATTCGCTTCATCAACTATGTTAACGGCATTCGCTGTCGTGATCATTGAGCCAATAGTTAGGGCGGTTAAAGATAGTGCTAATATGTTTTTTTTCATTTTTAAGTGACCCTGATAACGAAGATTTAAATTAAAGATTTAGTGGGGAGTAGAGAGGTTGTTAAGTTGATCGAATAGTATTTGTAAGTAATTTAGTATTTGTAAGTAATTTAGTATTTGTAAGTAATTTAGTATATTAGAAGCAATTATTGTGCCAAATATATAATATTGTTAATTTTATAGCTGTAAGGCAATTAATATCCGATAATCGGTAATTGGTAATTGGCATTATAGTACAAGAGTGAACATTTGTTTATAGGAGGATAATCTGAATTAAATAGGCTACATATGGTCTGTTTAGATAGAGAGGTATGTAAAATTACGTAGACAGAAGCAGGAGTTATTTAATTTAATTAGGTAAAAGATAACAGGGCGTTCGCAAAGGTTAAAACGGAGTTTTTGGTGTTTTCATAAATTAAACCAAACTTATTTCTTATCTTTGTGTTAATAGCTCTATATATTACTAGTATTATAAGATACGGCTGATGAAAAATCAAAATTTTACCCATTGATGTGGTTATTAACTAAACTTGTAAAATGTTTAAATCTAAGTGATTAAAACCCATTCATATCTGAGTCATTATATTATAACGATAATAAGCCTTACTATAAACAAAAATATTATTTTGGCTCTTTTAAATATCTCAAGTCTATATTTTGGTAAGTTTAACTATCATGATAGAAACTCTCCATTACTTATAGATATTGAACTTATATATAATAGTCATACAAAAGCCAGAATGAGAAAGATCATAAAAACTTAAAATTACTGAAAAAAGCAGCTGTTTATCAGAGTGAATGACTTATAGTCAATAATGTCATCTTAAAAACCGCTGATTTGTTTCCTAAATAGGGCAATATATTGAGTTAATACAAAAACTGGTTTATCCTTTTAATCTCCTGTCTCATATCTCCTAAGGAAATAAAATGTTTGAACGTGTGGACTATTACGCTGGCGATCCTATTTTGGGTCTTAAAGATAAATTTATAGCGGATAACAAACCCAATAAAGTTAATTTAGGTGTCGGTGTATATTTTGATGCTGAGGGTAAACTTCCTGTTCTTAACTGTGTAAAAATAGCTGAAGAACGCATTGCTAATCCAATTTCTCCCAGACCTTATTTGCCAATGGAAGGTTTACCTGGACATAGAATAGGCTGTCAAAAAATACTTTTTGGCAAAGATGCGAAGATTTTACAAGAAGATCGAGTGGCGACTATTGCTACTATAGGGGGTTCTGGTGCTTTGAAAGTTGGTGCGGAGTTTATCCATCAATGGTTCCCACAATCTAAATGCTATGTCAGTGATCCTACATGGGGAAATCACATTGCTATTTTTGAGGGCTCAGATGTTGAAGTTGCTAAATATCCATATTATGACCAACAAACCGGTGGTATCAAATTTGATGCCATGGTTGAGTTTTTAAAATCTCTTAATAAACATGACGTGATATTGTTACATCCTTGCTGTCATAACCCAACAGGGGTAGATTTAACTCAACCGCAATGGGATACCGTTTTAGATGTGATTAAAGAGCATGATTTAATTCCATTTATGGATATTGCTTATCAGGGTTTTGGCGAAGATATGGAAACTGACGTATACGCTATCCGTAAAGCAGTTGACATGGGATTGACAGTATTTATAAGCAATTCATTTTCTAAAAACTTATCGCTTTATGGTGAGCGTGTGGGTGGTTTATCCGTTGTCTGTCCATCTGCCGATGAGGCTAAACGAGTGTTTGGTCAGTTGCAATCTATAGTACGTCGTATCTACTCAACGCCACCATCACATGGGGGCCATATTGTTGATATCGTTATGAATGATGATGAACTTTATGAACAATGGGTTAGCGAAGTTTATGCAATGCGTGACCGCATTAAAGCAATGCGTTTAAAACTTAAATCTGTTTTAGAGGCGAATATTCCTGGTCGTAGCTTCGATTATATTACGCGTCAAAATGGTATGTTCAGTTTTACAGGACTAACCCCTGAACAAGTTGCGCGTATACAATCGGAATTTGGAATCTATATGGTATCGAATTCAAGAATCTCTGTAGCAGGATTAAATACATCCAATGTTGATTATGTGGCTAATGCAATGGCAGAGGTTCTGAAAAAATAACCATATGTTTGTTTTGTTAATTGTATGTTAGAGATAATAACTCTAAATGCCGAGCATTGCTCGGCTTTTTTATGAATCATACTTTTTTAATGAACGACGCTTTATCTGTGTATAATTCTTTTGGACATATAATTTGTATATATGACAGCTTTTGTCAGTTACCCTGCCTTTTTTTGTCAGTTAAAATATACCTTTTGTCAGTTTATAGTAAGAGAGAGATAGTTTTCTCATGTGAAATATAAACTTTATAATTAAATAAAGACTAGTAAGTAGAGTTAATAAAATAATTAAACATAAATTGTCACTAATTATTGTTACCTATTTATCCCCCCCCATTATTGATTGCCAGATTCCTATTATATATAAAAAATAAATCTTACAGAGCGGATAAAAAACCTACTTATCGAAGAAATGGGTAAGCTAATTTAATAATTTAAAAAAACCAGCTGAGAATAGCCTAACTGGTTTTTACAAATAATTAGACTATGAAATAGCTTGTGCTAATGCCGATAACGCACCTTTCAACATTGCAGATACCGTGCTACTACAGGTGCCTATACCTGAATAAATATTACCATCAACATTTAGCTGGATATAAGCCGCAGCATTGGCATTCGTTTTATCACTCTGTTCATGATCAAAATCAACATTATTAGCACTCTCTTGACTGATTGCATGCTCAGCATAATTAATAATATGTAAGCGCTTACCAGTATGATGTGCTACCCCATTAATAAATGCAGATAATGGTCCGTTACCTTTACCTGAGATATCAATGGTATCACCATTAATAGTGACTTGACCATTAAACTCAACTTCACCGCCTTTATTATTCACGCTGTAATCAAGTAATTTATAACCAGGGGTATTAAAATAGGTGTTCTCAAAAGCTTGTAAAATCTCTTCGTTTTTAAGTTCACGTGCAGCATCTTCAGCTTGCTTTTGAACCACACCACTAAAATCTATTTGCATCCAACGTGGTAGATTAAAGCCATAATTGCGTTGAAGGATATAGGCCACTCCACCCTTCCCAGATTGGCTATTAATACGTACCACATCTTGGTAACTACGCCCAATATGTGCAGGATCAATTGGTAGATAGGCCACATCCCAGATATTTTTTGTTTCAGCGCTGTGTTTCTCATTATAATCAAGCGACTTTTTGATCGCATCTTGATGTGAGCCACTGAAAGCAGTGAACACAAGCTCGCCAATATAGGGATGACGGGGGTGCACTGGCAGATTATTACATTCACTAACCACCTGCACAATTCTACTCATATCACTAAAGTCTAACTCAGGATCTACCCCTTGGCTATACATATTCATAGCCATAATCATGATGTCCATATTTCCCGTACGCTCACCATTACCAAGTAATGTGCCTTCAATACGATCTGCGCCTGCTAATACCCCAAGCTCAGAGGCGGCAACCGCACACCCACGATCGTTATGCGTATGTAAACTGACAATCACATGCTCACGGTTTTTAAGATTACGGCAAAAGTACTCTACTTGATCAGCATAAATATTTGGCATTGAGGATTCAACGGTAGCTGGTAAATTTATAATAACTTGTTGGCCCTTTTCTGGTTGCCACACTGAGTTTACCGCATCGCATACCTCAATAGCATAGTCGGGTTCAGTTTGGCTAAAGCTTTCTGGGGAGTATTGGAACACCCATTCAGTTTCAGGATGTTTAGCGGCATGATCTTTTAATAACTGCGCCCCATTCATCGCAATTTGTTTGATTTGCGCTAGGTCTTTTGCATAAACTTTATCTCGCTGCACACGACTGGTCGAGTTATAGACATGGACTACCGCACGCCGTGCTCCTTTTAACGCTTCAAAAGTTCGCTCAATTAAATGCTCACGGGCTTGAACCAATACCTGTACAGTAACGTCATCTGGAATATGATCTTCTTCAATAAGTTTGCGGGCGAAATCGAACTCTACTTGGGCAGCTGAAGGAAAGCCTATTTCAATCTCTTTGAAACCAATATCTACCAACAACTTAAAGAACATCATTTTTTGTTCGATGCTCATAGGATCAATCAGCGCCTGATTACCATCTCGCAAATCCACACTTGCCCAAATCGGTGCTTTTTTAATTGTCTTATCTGGCCATGTACGATCTGGCAAGTTTGGTTTAAACGCAAAAGGCTGATACTTGCGATAATCAAAGGCATCATGTTTAGGTTTGATTTTTGGCTCAGACACAGGGGGGGCGACTTGGCTCATATTGATCCTCTAACGTATTAATGACTATAAAAAAAGATAATTTAATTTGATACTCAATATAATATCAAAGTCTCAGAATATAATTCTACAAAATATGTGATATATTAAGCTGTAATTAGCTAATTAACTCAAATAATTTTATATTATTAGTGAAAAACACTATTTTACAGGCTTTATCAAAATGTCTAAATCTAAAACCAACAATAGTACTGCCAATACACAATCCCAATCCCACGAACTGGATAATATTGATAGACAAATTTTAGAACTGCTTCAACATGATGCACGCATGAGCGTTACTGAATTAGCAGAACGGGTTTATTTATCAGCAACACCCTGTGCCAGACGAATTAAACGACTTGAAGATACTGGTATAATCACGGGCTATCATGCACATATCGACCCTCAAAAGCTTGGCTATAGCTTGGCTTTGTATATTTCCGTGAGTATGGATAGACATACCGCCGAGCGATTTTCAGAATTTGAAGATAAAGTAAAGAGTTTTGAAGAAGTCGTAAGTTGCAGCATTGTGACGGGGCGTACTGAAGATTATCTGCTTAAAGTAGTCGTACGTGACATGGCACACTATGAAGAGTTTTTACTTCATCGCTTAAATCACATCGAAGGGGTATCCCAAGTACGTACGAGTTTTGAGCTACGACAAGTATTCCAACGTGGCATCGTGTAAAAAGATTAAACCATCATCGCTCAGGTTGTTGAGTAAATATATTGCATGCCGCATTACTTTATAGCATGGCTAATAATTTGTCACTGACTATCAAGATATGATTAGTTCAAGATATGATTAGCTAGTAGGCTTTTTTGATAACCGATTAGAGGCTTGTTGGTAAAATAATGCCGCCACGAATACGATTGAGATTGGCAGTAGCATTGCAGCATAACCGACATAGTTATATCCGAAGGCACCGACTACCCCTCCACCACAAAAGCTATACCAAATCAATGCTTGAAACAATAACGTCGGTTTGCTTATCTGCCTACCTGCTAACCAGTTGCCTATGGCAGCGCCCATATCTGATGTTAATCCAGTCAAATGGGTCGTTCGAATAACCGCACCACTATAAGTAGCAACCAGTGCGTTTTGTAAACCGCACGCCATAGCAGCTAGCAGTTGACCAAAGTAATCGTGCTGAAAGAACAATAAAAAACTACCCAATAACATGCCAGCTTCAAGATAAAGTGCAACACCGTATCGATTACCGAGTTTTAGGGAGGTCTGACCCGTTATATAGCCACTTAAAATAGCACCGGTTAAAAAAGATAGTAGAGATGCCCCAATAAATAATATTGACTGCCAATCTGCATGTGCCATTGCCGCCGAAAACAAGCTAACATTTCCCGTAACATGTGACACAGAAAGATTGGTAAAACCAGTCAAGGCAATTACGTTTATACACCCAGCACTAAAGGCAAGTACCGCACCACCAATTAGAATCCAGCGAGGCAATTTGGTTATCATAATCTACTTATGTATATTAATAGCTTGATTATTGCAGCTTTACTATTAAAAGGGTTAAGACCTATCAAGCGTTACCTAATAAGCTGACGCGAGCATCATTAAACATATCCATATCAGGTGCTAAAGTTCGCATAAACCGATCAAAATATAGCATTTGCTTAGTTAATAATGCGAAATCTCTAGGGAAATGTATGCCATGCCGTTTGCCCACTTCGACAATCTCCAGCATCATTTTATTTAATTCATCTGCCTGCTCTTTGCTATTAAAAGGCTTACCACTGGTATACGTCTTATCTTCAGCCATAATACGAGTAATCATTTGAGCCAGATCGCCAGCAAGTTGACTTTCATTAACCTGCTCTCGACCATGGGTCATACCCATATCAATCATACAGCTTGCCATGGTTACAAAGTCATTATCCTGCAAAGCTTGCATCATTCCCATGCACGCCTTCCAACTTTCAGGTTTTAGCTTACCAACAATGCCAAAGTCTATAAAACCAATACGGCCATCTTCAAGGAGCATTAAATTACCAGCATGTAAATCAGCATGAAAGCTATTACAGAACATCAAGCTGGCAAACCAAGTGTTAAGAGTATCGGCCATAACTTGCGCCGGATCATCACAATATTGACGCATGGCGACCTCATCCACCATAGACATACCATATAAGCGACTCATGGTTAGAACCCGCTTTGTGGTTAACTCATCCACTACCTCTGGTGCTATAACTTTTTTATTACTTGTTATTTCTAGAAACTGTTGGAAATCACGAATATTCGCTGCTTCATTTATAAAGTCTGTCTCTGCCATCATACGAATTCGTATTTCATCAATGATTGGCGAGATACTGGCAAACTTCATTTTTGGCATCAACTTTTCCATTATTTTGCTGATACCATGCAGCACACCTAAGTCAGTCTGCATGATAGTATCTACACCAGGCTTCTGAACTTTTAGTACTACATCAGTTCCGTCATGCAATTTAGCCGCATGTACTTGAGCAATACTCGCTGATGCCAGAGGGGTTTTATCAATCTCCATAAATAGATCGTCTAGCGTCATGCCTTGATGAGACATCTCAGCAGTGAGCAACTCCTCTTTAAGAACCTGCTCAATGTAACTATATGACAAAGGAGTGGTTTGATCTAAGCAGCCTTGAAATGCCGTCACATATTCACGCGGAAATAATGATGGCGTACTGGCAATAAACTGTCCAATTTTAATATACGTTGTGCCTAACTGTTCAAACGTTTCACGTAATAAATTTGCATCAAGATCTTCGCCTTTAGCCACTCGAAGAGCTGACAGACCCGCAACACTGGCCGTATGACGTACTCTGTTAACGACGTTAAAAGATTTTTTTAATAAATTAGGCATAAATATCAATAAACTTATAGATTGAAAATATATTTAAACTTATATTGAGGCATTAATGGTTGGCATCAACCGTAATTAACATAACGATTTTAATTTTAGGACTTATCTTCAATATTGTCATCTAAGGAAACCTTTAGAGATACCTAATATAGAGAGCATTGCACTACCCTCTATATTTCAGCGCTAGTATTAATACCGAATGCAAATGGTATCAATTTACTAATAATCACACGAAAACAACTTATCATATTAAAGTGACTGTAGATTAAAGTGTCTATAGATGTAAATCATGACCACAGCGGTCACAAAATTCTGCACCAGCGGCATGACCGTATTTACCACAATTAGGACAAGTAACAGGATGTAACTGAGGCCGCATGTTTTTTGCCAATTCTGAGGTAAAGATACCGGTTGGCACCGCAATAATGGAGTAACCCATTATCATAACCATACTTGCAATGGCTTGACCTAGCCCCGTTTTTGGTGACATATCACCATAACCTACGGTAGTGAGAGTAACAATAGCCCAGTAGATTGACAAAGGGATACTGGTAAAGCCGTTTTCAGGACCCTCAATAACATAAATTACTGAGCCGAAAATAGTAACCAGTAGTAGAACAAATAGAAAAAATACCGATATTTTTTGTTGACTGGCTTTTAATGAGGATGCTAAAAAGCCCGCTTGTTGCATGTACCCTTTCATTTTGAGTACACGGAACACCCTCAAAATTCGTAGAATACGAACGACAATAAGGTACTGAATACCACCAAAAATCAAACTTAAATAACTAGGCAATACCGACAATAAATCAACAATACCAAAAAAGCTAAACGCATAGCGCATGCGGTTAGGCGTAGAGAATAAACGTAAAACATACTCAATGGTAAATATAATAGTAAAGAACCATTCAGCATAAAAAAATAAAGTGCCATACTCCAAACGCAGTAATAGTACACTATCCAGCATAACGACAGACACACTTGCAACTATGGCAACTAATAAAAAGATGTCAAAATAGCGCCCTAATGGCGTATCCGTTCCATCCATTACGATGTGAATATCTTCTTTTAACTCACTTATCGTTTTACGTTTTGTCTTAGCTTTTTTCATAAACACAGGTTTGTAGTCTATAATGTTAGGTCATTATACTGCATTATGTCGTTAATGTTACCAATAAGAAGGACTTTGTTTTATATGAGGGATATCTTTATAACTCCTCATTAATAGTGCCATTGATTTATATTTTGGTTCAATGGCTTAACGGTAACGCTGCCAGTGTAATATCTGCAAAACATTCATTGTTAAAACAATGAGTGTTTAAAAATTGGTAAAGTAAGTTTAGTTAGCTTGACTAATGCTAATTAAAAGTTCTTGGTTCTATATTAAGGAATTTATTATGGCCGGCCATTCAAAATGGGCAAATATCAAACATAAAAAAGCCAAAGAAGATGCGAAACGCGGCAAGATTTTTACCAAAATAATTCGCGAAATAATCTCTGCTACCAAACAAGGTGATCCTGACCCAGAGGCTAATCCCCGCTTACGTGCCGCAGTAGAAAAGGCACTATCGGCCAATATGACTAAAGATACTATCAAGCGAGCCATCGAGCGTGGTGCCGGTAATACGGAAGGCGGTGATATGGATGAGCTGACCTACGAAGGGTACGGTGTTGGCGGTGTGGCGGTGTTAGTAGAAACCATGACAGATAATGTTAATCGTACCGTTAGTGAAGTGCGTCATGCTTTTACTAAATTTGATGGTAATTTGGGTACTGCTGGCTCAGTGGCCTATTTATTTACCAAACGTGGCGAAATCACCTTCGATGACGTGTCATTAGAAGATGAGATTATGCTAGTAGCCTTAGATGCCGGTGCATTAGATATTGAGAACGATGGCGAAAGCTTAAGAGTAATCACTGAGCCTGAAAGGTTTGGGACGGTAAAAGACGCGCTCAATAAAGCTGGCTATGAATCAAGTAATGCTGAAGTAACTATGTCTCCTTCAACGAGTGCAATGATTGATAATATTGACGATGCTGAAAAAGTCATGAAAATGATTGATATGCTTGAAGATATTGACGATGTACAAGATGTACACACCAACGTTGATTTCACTGATGAGATTTTAGAGCAATTAGGCGCCGAATAACTTACTTTTAGTAGCTAGTCAGAATCTCGTTAATAGCTAAGCAGGATACTTTCGATTAATAATAAAATCTACCTTACTAAAAACAGGCCTTAACTATGCGTTTAGGGTCTGTTTTTTTTGTTTTTGCCTTAACTTGACTGTTTAAAACATCATAAATTTTACCTATCCAACCAACCCATATTAATTGCAAACTTAAGCTGCTCAGGAGTATCAATATCAAGACTTAAATTGAGGTTATTAACAATCGCGACCTCATCAGCAGCGAATGCTCTAATTTGATGACGCAGTCCTTTATCTCCCTGTAAACTTGACTGCCAATTTTTTAGAAGCTCGTAGTTAATGACTACTGGTAAACCAACGACTGTCTCACTACTATCTAAACTGACATCTTTAGAATAATTAGGGTTGTCGTTACTTGTTTTTAAGACAGGATTAGTAGCATTGCGACTATCAAAACGATTGTCCTGCATAATCTTGTCAGATTTAGGATAGCGACTGGCGACAACTTTAGTACTTTCTTTCAGTAAATTATTTAAATGCTGAGTGTCTAATAAAATTTGGTCTACCCCTAAAATCATAACTTTATTAATCGCCAAGTTGTTGGTAGTTAATTGACTAGTCGCTAAATTATCAGTAGCTAGAGTATTCAAAGCATCAATACCCAAGCTTAAACTATGCCCCATACCTTTCTCAGGTTCTTTACTGAAAACCACTTCAATAGGTTCAATGTCAGCAATCAATCTATCTATGACCCTTTTGATCGGCAAATGACCTTCGGGAATAACAACAACTATAATTTTAGGACTGGTAGAAAAGGCTTTGCGAAGCATGACTTCTATTAAAGTCTCACCGCATTGCGTTAAGAGCTGTTTGGGAGTTCCTAAACGCCGACTTAATCCACTCGCCAGCAAAATAACTGCATGAGTGGTATGAGTGAGGTTCGGCATAACTTAAAGTCTTACTATATGGTTTAAAGCAGAATTTAAGACAGGCACACCAGCGTTACTCTCCTTTGAACTCTCCTTAGATTTGGACTTTATAGGGTCTTCTAAACTTGCAGCATTGTTTGAGGCCATAAAATCAACACAATGCATCACCGCATTAATCTGGGCAATGATGCCTAAGGCTAATGCCTCTGGCCCATCACCGCCAAGTTTATAACCAATAGGATAATGCAGTTGATCGAAACCTTGTTGTAAATGAGAGATGTCGCCTTGGTAAATATCTTTGATTTCAGAAATCAAACGCTCTGTTCGATATTTAGGTCCTAGCTGACCTAGGTATGCCGGTGGATTGGCAAGCAGCACTTTTAGACGTGCTCTATCTTGACTGAGACTATGAGACATAATGGCAACGGCAGCATTTCGGCTTAGATTAATAAGGGTGTCGCTATCCTCTACTGGCAAACATAGGACATTGTCAGCCTGCATAAAGCGCGCTCGAGTAGCGTAATGAGCACGGCTATCTAATACTGTAACCTGCCAGTCTTGCATTTTCGCAAGCGTGACCAATGGCAATACATCATTGCCTGCTCCGCAAATCAGCAGCTTAATTTGCGGTTGCAAGTGTCTTACTAACCACTGTGTCTCGATAATATGGTCCAAATTATTGTCGACTACCCCTTTCACACTCACAAATTGAGCCTGTTTTTTAGAAGGCTTTTTTTTAAAAGCCTGTTTCTTAGAATAGTCATTTCCAGCTAGTGAATTATTATCTGAAGACTTAGAGGATAGCATTTTGATCGCTTGTATCAGGGTAGGATCACTGGGAATATATTTTAAATCCTCATTTAAGATGGTTATATTTGAGTGGGCTGCAAAATCATCTAAATTAATATGAACGCCAATAGGATGAGATGGATCGTCTGAACGAATTAAAGTGGCTATTCGCATCGTTTGCTCATTACTGCGAACCTCCTTAATACATTTAATCAAAGGCATCGCAGATGCTAATCGCTCGAATAGAACATGAACACGTCCATTACAACCCAAACCAAAATTGAGATCTATATCATCGTCGTTATGACTATCATACTGGTCCTTTAAAACATAGTTCCAGTCTAAATCACGTTTATTATCAGCATTCAAATCACTATTTTCATCATTTCGGATACTATTACGATTACTATTTTGCTTAGTATTGTTTTGATGAGCGCTATCATCCTCCCCCGTTTGATAGACCTGAACAGAAGGTCCATTGCGGGTAATCCAAAAAGCTCTTTTAATGATATGTGGCTCTAAACAACCCCCACTAATCATGCCTACTGAGCGGCCATCTGCACAGATAAGCATCATCGCACCTTCTTTACGGTACGCAGAACCTTCAGTACGCACAACTGTGGCTAGTACCGCTTCGATACCGCTGTGGTAGGCTTCAGACGCCAATTTCAAAATATCAGAAACATGATTCATAGTATCGACTTATTTAAGACGTTTAAAAATAAAAGATAGGCCTGTTTAGAATTGATTTAATAGAACTGCTAATCGATAAAATGAGGGCAAATAGCACAGTGATGTACGACCTACCCTATCGAAATGCCAACGCTATAAAATGCCCGCGTCTTAATCAGGCAATTGATCAATCAGCTTATCCAGAGTAATTGGAAAATCATAAACGCGTACCCCGACCGCATTATAAACCGCATTGGCAATAGCAGCAGCAGCGCCCGATATGGCTGTCTCTCCGATCCCTTTAATGTGCATAGGATTGGTATACGGGTCATCTTCTTCAACGAGGATGACTTCGAGTTGAGGGACATCTGCATTCACAGGAATATGATATTCAGCCAAGTCATGGTTACACAATCTTCCATCTCGTTTATCATGAATGACCTCTTCCATCAACGCTGAGCCAATCCCAAATACCATACCGCCATAACATTGTGAGGTTGCAAGCTTATGATTCAAAATACGTCCTGCCGTGAATGCACCCGTCATATTTTTCACACGAATCTCACCGGTATAACGGTGCACGGCTACCTCAGCAAAGTTGGCACCATAGCAGGCTTGACGATGAGTTTTACCGTTTTTACCGGGTGCAATTTCGCCTTTTGCACTTAGTTGTTGGTTATCAAGTTTGGCGATAATATCGGCTAGTGGATAAGCGGCAAAATGACTAAAGTCATAGTCCTCTTTTTCAGTTGCCTCAGATCCGTTAATAGAGATCGGTAACCCAGCTTTTTCTGCAATATTGTCAAGTTTGTCAAACTTATCTAACTTATCTAACTTACTAAGAACACTACCAAGCGCATTCTTGCCCGCTTCAATTGCCGTTTCTGTCAGTGTGGCGTCATGATCGCCGATTTTAGAGACTTGACCTTGTTGCAACTGTATAGTGTCAGCATGCAGGCCGACCCGTTTAGCAATTTGCTCCCGTAATTCGGCGCAAGCAAGATAAATACTACTACCCGCACTAGCTGCACCAAAACTTCCACCAGAACCGGGAGCGGCTGGCAAATTACTATCACCGAGTTTCATCTCAATATGGTCGATAGGTAAGCCCAAAATATCCGCTGCTACCTGAGAAAATACGGTATAAGATCCCGTACCGATATCAGTCATATCGGATTCAATCACCGCTTTAATGCCGTAAGATTTGGTTGAATCTAGCTGCAAGGTAGCACGAGCTTCTGCTGGCATTAGCTGATTGCCCCTTGAGGCGACTGCCATACCAGTACCGATCCACCAATCGCCTTCTAAACGACTGGCTGGTTTTGCGATATGCTTCTCATCCCAACCGAATGCTTTTGCCCCCTGCTCAATGCACGGTATAAGCTGTCGTGTTGAAAAAGGGATTTGCTTTGATGGATCCTCTTCAGGCTCATTAAGACGACGTAGCTCAATAGGGTCTATATTGAGCTGACAGGCCAACTCATCCATCGCACATTCAAGCGCAATCTGACCAACCGCTTCACCTGGTGCACGCATCGAGCCTGCAAGCGTCCAGTTCATATCCACCATTTGGTATTCGACTTTGCGGTTTTCACCACGATACAGAAAATGTGTCGACAAGGCTGATGGCTCAAAAAATGCTTCATCAGGTAGATTGCTAGATATTGATTCATGAATGATGGTGTCTATTACCCCGTTTTCACGACAGCCAATGGCGACTCTTTGACGGGTATTAGACCGTCTCACCGTTGCCTCCATCACCTGCGGACGTGTCATCATTATCAGTACAGGACGCTCAAGCTCTTTGGCTGCAATAGCAGCTGCGATAGACTCTGGTGCAATACCTAATTTACTACCAAAGCCGCCACCGACATATCGTGCAATTAAATGAACGTTATCAGCATCAATCTGTAAGGCATCCGCTATTTGTTTTTTACCAAAAGCCACCATCTGGTTTGAGGTATAAATAGTGAGCTTATCCCCCTCCCAATGCGCTAGTGATGAATGAGGCTCCATTGGCGAGTTACTTTGGCTAGGCGTGATATAAATGCGGTCTAAACGAACCGCTGCATTCTCTAAGCTTTTTTCAGGGTCGCCTTGTTCACTATTTTTATCAGATCCTTCTTTCTCATTAACATCATGAGTATTTTTAAGCTCTGTCTTGAAATCTAACGCCGCTTTATCCGTCTGATCCTCATAGGTTACTTTAAGTGCCTTAGCCGCTTCGGTAGCCGCTTCAAAGGTTTCAGCGATGACAACCGCTATCGGCTGACCATGATAGGCAATCTCGTTAGTGCCTTGGGTCGGCGCTTTCATTTTGCCGCCTTGCTGAGAGTTTCTAATAAAATGCTTTGGATCAGTCACTACTTTAATAACGCCTGGTATATCGGCAACTGAGCTTTTATCAATATCTTTAACATGACCTTTAGCAATAGTTGCGCCTACCAATACGCCGTAAGCCATATTGTCTACATGATATTCGGCTGCATAGGTCGCTTGACCACTCACTTTTAAAGAACCATCGACACGAGTGATAGGTTGACCAACTAACTGACTCGATGTTTTGTCAAATAGGGTCGCAACCGGCTCATTCATAATCATTTTTTTGCTGGGTTCGGAATTAAGGATTCCTTTATTGAATGCTTCATTTAACGCTTTATTTAATGATGGCATGGTTAAGCTTCCTTAGCGTCAAGAGCGCGCTGGATAATTTGTTTAAGTAAACGGCGGGTTAGTGGAATTTTAAAGTCGTTTTGTCCCTGACCTTTCGCCGTTTCTAAAAGAATATTGGCAGCATTCACAATATCAGGAATAGCTCCTTTAGTGCCCTCAAGGGACGCCTCTACCGCCTCATTACGCCACGGCTGCGACCCGATGCCACCAAACGCCAAACGTACAGTGGTTAACGTACCCGTATCATCTTTATCTATCACTGCAGCTGCTGATACTAGAGCGAAGGCATAGGACGCACGGTCACGAATCTTGTCATAAGTATGCATGCCTTTAATGGGCGCTGGAAGTATGATATGAGTGATCAGTTCACCCGGTTCTAATACTGTTTCAATATGAGGAGTGTCATCAGGCAGACGATAGAAATCTTTAATCGGAATTTCTCTGGTGCTACCATCTGGTTTTTGGGTCTCTAACGTCGCATCTAATAAGCGCATAGCCACTGCCATATCAGAGGGATGCTGTGCGATACAATGATCGCTGGTACCTAATATGGCAAGTGAGCGGTTTTGACCTTCAATTGCTGGACAGCCTGTGCCCGGTTGTCGTTTGTTACATGGACTATCTGGTTGGTAAAAATAGTAGCAACGGGTTCGTTGCAGAAAATTACCGCCAGTCGTCGCCTTATTGCGTAGCTGACCTGATGCACCCGCTAATATGGCGCGAGAGAGTACTGGATAACTGGTTATGATGTCAGGATGAGCTGCCAAATCACTATTGGTCACCAAGGCTCCAATACGTAAACCTCCTTCTGATGTCGGCTCAATCTGCTTAAGTTCTAACTGAGTAATATCAACAAGTTTAATCGGTGTCTCAATCTCAAGCTTCATTAGATCAAGTAAGTTTGTACCGCCACCGATAAAGGCAGCGCCTTCTGAACTGGCAGCAACGCAAGCAGGATGTAACTCATTGGCACGGACATATTCAAAACGTTTCATGAGTTTTCTCCTAAACGTTGAGCAGCGTTCTTGTTGCTTTGGTTATTGTTAGTGCTTTGGTTATTGTTAGTGATGTGTTGATTGTTAGAGGCTTTAGTCGATTGATTATCTTGTAATTGGGCTTGACTGGGCGCTGGCGACCATATACCTGAGACAGCCGAGGTAGAAGCTGATTTCGCATAAGAGTTAGACACTTTATTTGAGGTATTTGAGCTTTCTGAATTATTTGAATCCACAAAAAGCTTAAGTTCTTTTTGCAGCACTTCAGATATGGCATTAATAATATTGGGGTACGCAGAACAGCGGCATATATTACCACTCATACGCTCGGCAATTTCATTGACTAAAAGCGCATTAGGTTGTGTTAAGTCTTCAGTGACATAACTGGGCCACTGTTGCTTAACCTCTTCAATAAGGGCAGTAGCAGAACAAATCTGACCCGGTGTGCAATAGCCACACTGGAAAGCATCGTGCTCTTTAAACGCTTGTTGCAAGTCAGATAGAGTTTCAGGTAAACCAATCCCTTCAATAGTGGTTATCTCATCACTTTCATGCATTACCGCTATGGTTAAACATGAATTAATACGTTGACCGTTAATGAGAATAGTACAGGCACCGCATTGTCCATGATCACAGCCTTTTTTGGGGCCTGTAATCTGCAGATGATGGCGAAACAGATCAAGTAAAGTCGTTCGGGGATCGAGATCATCGAAATGATAGCTTTTATTATTAATAGATAAAGTTAAGGTAGTCATGCTGGCGTCCGCTGGCAAGTGGTTTGTAGGATTAATTGAACTACTTAAGAGGTATGTTCTATAAGTTTTAGAGTCAAATAATTAAGGCGATAAAATAATTGGTATAGGTGAAACACACATTTGGATTGATAAACACAAGATTAATAAACACAATAAGCTCTATATTGCCTTTATCATCTTAATAAAAATAAAAAAATCTTTTAATTACAAAGTGTTGTTGTCGTGTGCTTTTAAGTAAATAACTCACTCAACTCATTTTTAGCATTAGTGTTGTTTAATCAGGTCTCTCAATGATGACCCTTTATGATAAAACCCCCGCTAATTAAATTAGCGAGGGGCTTATCTTTAAAAATCAGTACACTTGATTAACTTTTCGTCAACCTTTCAACCTTTAACACTTTGTGACTCGGATAACGGGTAATATGTATCTGATCAAATCCGCTAGTATGAGTCAAGCTTACCCTAGGATTTGGTTCCGTCAAAATACAGTCAGGCTGATATTTATCGGTATGAACCAGTAGCCACAGCTCATCCAATGGTCTTCGTGCGTGGTAGCCGTCCACTTTATGTGCTTTTTTAGTCATGACATCATTAACATCTTGTTGGGTTATACTCGACAAAGTTACCTGCTTTCTACGTTTTAAAAACTGATTAGTTGGCATATACAACGTTTTTACTGGCAACTTAAAGCGCTCGAAATTTGGATAGCACCCATTCTCGTAGCAGCGCATATCTTCTTGTGTTTTTATTCGTTGTCTTGCCGCTACTTGCAGACCCTGCCAATACCAACGTTTTGCAATTAAATCATCTTCACCCATTCTATCGCGTAGACGTGGTAAGGTGGTCAATTCAATACCAATGTATATCAACTCCCGATTTTTTGAGAAAATTAAAGTGAAATCGGGCTCTCGTCCATCATCATCTCCAGAAATAATATACACAGGATCTAAACCTTCAATAGCCAAATAATGGCTAAGATAAACCCATTCACGTTGGCGTTTGATTTGATTTTGTCTACTGCTAGAACTGATAAGCTTATGAGAGATTTGTGAGAAGTTATTCAAATTAGACTTTAAAGTATTTAGCCGATGTGAAGAGTTAAGGGTGTTAGACTGATTATAGCTGGAAAGATTCGAAACTAACCGTTTAGTAGATACCCTATTTAGTGGTGTAGACTGTAAGTGGTCTGCGCAATAGTCTGAATGCCAATAAAAAGAGGGTTGATTCTGATACGATGATGAACTAATGGAGTGCTGAGAAAGTTGCCGATAGAGCGTTGAAAACTCCCACCACCTTCTGCGTTTATCATAGTGGGATAGCCTTCTCATACAACATACCTGTCGCAAAAATTAAAGATTGAACAGCTCTCAGAGAAAATTACTGATCTATAATTTGTAAATAGATAAGGAGTTAGAAACATGATGACTTAGCCTTAATCTTGTATACTGTTATCCATTTAAACTAACAACTTAATAAGACAAAATTATGACAGAGCACAATTAATTCGTGGCACGTTCCATCTTTAACAGCAAGTGTTTTTTATCCAGTCCGCCAGTATATCCCCCCAGCCCGCCATTGCTCGCTATCACTCTATGACAGGGGATAATAATACTAAACGGGTTTTTGCCATTGGCATTAGCAACCGCACGATGAGCCGTCGGTTTGTCTATATTTTGCGCCAATTGTGAATAACTAATAGTTTCTCCATAAGGAATGTCTTGTAAAGCCTGCCAAACGCGTTGTTGAAAAGATGTACCAATAGACATATCAAGCGGTAAGTCAAAAGTAGTGCGCGTACCATTTTGATATTCATTCAGTTGTTCGATGGCAGTTAATAATAGTGATTCAGTTTGTTTTTTACAGCTTAGGCTATTTTTATCAAGAGGCTTAAAACTCTCCTCATTAAGTTTTAGATACTTCCTTAACTGCACAACCGTCTTGGACGTTTGCCACTCTTGCCCCGCCCCTAACCAGTTGACTCCTAGAAGTTTCGGTGCCTCACACACTTGAGCCACCTTACCTGCAATCAAAACCAAGGGAAATCCTGCAATATCAGTTTTAGTAACAATCATTACATTCGCCTTTGAAGTATCCTTACAGAGTGATTGACTCATTGACAATTGCCTTAAAAAATCATAAATAACGGAGGCTCATCTCTCTACTATCTTGACACAAAAAAAATGGCATCTCAATGATGCCATTTAATATAGTATGGGCAGTGGACCACAATAATATTCGAGGATTAAAATTTATTTGTCATCAGTCTCAAATAAGGCAGCCACAAATTGCTTAGGACTAAACGGACGTAAGTCATCGATCGACTCACCAACCCCAATATAGCGAATGGGAATATCGGTAGTATTGGCGATATTAAACACCACACCACCTTTGGCTGTGCCATCCAGTTTGGTAATAGTAATACCTGTTAAAGGCACAGCATCGTTAAATATTTTGACCTGATTTATGGCATTCTGACCTGTCCCTGCATCAAGTACAATCATCCCCTCATGCGGCGCATCTGGGTCTGATTTACGCATAATACGCACTACTTTTTCAAGCTCAGCCATTAGATGGGTTTTGTTTTGCAAGCGTCCAGCAGTATCCGCAATTAATACGTCAATATTTTTGGCTTTGGCAGATTGCATCGCATCAAAGACCACTGACGCACTATCTGCACCATGACCTTGCGCGACAACGGGTATATTATTTCGCTCGCCCCACACTTGAAGTTGCTCTGTTGCCGCGGCTCTAAAAGTATCACCAGCTGCGAGCATTACCGATTTACCTTCGGCTTGCAAACGTTTTGCTAGTTTACCGATGGTCGTCGTTTTGCCGACGCCATTTACCCCAACAACCAAAATAACAAACGGTTTTTTAGAAGTATCAATTATTAAAGGAGCAACTTTAGGCTCCAATATCTCCACCAACTCTTTTTGTAGCGCTTTATATAAAGAGTGCGAATAAATCAAATCGCCACGGGCTGTCTGCTCGGTTAAACTCTTGATAATTTTATCCGTAGCTTCCACACCAATATCAGCAACCAAAAGCTGGTCTTCTACTTCCTCTAACAGCTCATCGTCAATCTCTTTGCCACCAATTAAGATGTTAGCCACACCTTCCGCCAAGTTCTTACGTGACTTAGATAACCCAGACTTCATCCGACTAAACCAGCTACCAGATCTTTTATCTGTATCATTAGCGTTACTATCTGGTTCGCTGATTTGAGACTGCGGATGCTCAACAGGCTTGGGCTGCTGATTTAATGTCTGCTTATCAAGTTGCTGATCATCAAGTGGAAAGGCTGGTAACTCATAAGATGACTTATTAATAGTCTCATTACGAGGCGTTTCAACAACAGGAATATCCTCCGTCAGGATCAAACTGGGCAACGTAATATCGTCATCATCAAGCTCATCTAGACTGCCATCTAAATTAATGACAACTCGGCTTGGATTATGTGCGTTATTCATAGTGTCTCTTTTTTATCAATTATCAATCATTAAGCGTAAATTAGATTAAGAGTAGTTTACCATAAGTGACCTATCGCTTTATAAGTGCCCTATTATAAATATCTTTGGGTAAAAGCCTTATTGATGCCTAGTTATAAATGTCTACTTTGATAGCAGGGTAGACATTGAATACCTACATCTCCTACATTTGAAGTCAAATTTTAAACTTTTTAAAAAAAAGTGTTTGACACCCTCTCCTTTATCTATATAATACGCTCCTACATTAAGACGATATAGTTTTAGTTTTAAGTTATTTGAAAATTATTTTTAATTAGTTTTCTCTTACGAAATTAAAAAAGCAGTGCTTTTTTAATACGTTTTTCAAGGGTGATTAGCTCAGTTGGTAGAGCGTCTGCCTTACACGCAGAATGTCGGCGGTTCGAATCCGTCATCACCCACCACTACTTAACTACAGTTTAACAGCTGAGTGGTTAAATAAAGTTATAAACGACCTAAGCAGCGGTAGTTCAGTTGGTTAGAATACCGGCCTGTCACGCCGGGGGTCGCGGGTTCGAGTCCCGTCCGCTGCGCCATATTTTAAAACTTAAGTTACCTTTTAAGTAAGTACAAAGTTTCAGCCCTAAGCGTTCATTTGCTTAGGGTTTTTTTGTGGGTAATGGTTTTTTAACTGATTGATTATTTTGTGTTTTACGAAATAATCCGTTCTACATAAGCATTTTGCTGAGGATTACTAAGCTCAATATACTCAATAACAATACAGTGCTTAGTTGCCTAGTCTTTTAAGTCATTGCTGATATACTCAAGACCATTATCACACCTGAGTTGATCAGGCTTACCTCGGCATCCAATCAGTTGATTTAAACTGCGTATGACTCTTTGAACCGGCAATGAGAAGTCGATCTCTATGGTTAATGCTTCACGATTAAAGTTATCAATGACATTAAAGAGTCTAATAGACCTACCATCGGTTAAGGCATCGTGCATAAAATCTATACTCCAGCTTTGATTGATGTTAGCTGGCACGGCAAACTTTTTGGGTTTATTTCGTTTAATACGGCGGCGAGGCTTTATTCTCAGGTTTAATTCAAGCTCACAGTAGATACGATAAACACGCTTATGATTGTAAGGTAATCTGAGTACATTTCTTAAGTATAGAAAGCATAGCTTAAAGCCCCAGTTTTTATGGTCGTTTGCCAAATCAATCAACAACTTGGCTATCTGCTTATTCTCATCCGCTGTCTTTGGCTGATAGTAATGGCAGGTTATGCTGATGTTAAAGATCAGACAGGCTAAACGAATGCTTATACTGCGAGCATCAACATAATATTTAGCTAAGTCTTTGCGCCTAGAAGGCGCTACCACTTTTTTGACATGGCATCCTGTAAGATGTCTGATTTAAGCCTTTCCTCGGCGTACATCTTCTTCAGACGAGCGTTTTCAGCTTCTAATTCTTTAAGACGAGTAATCAGTGAGGCATCCATACCGCCATATTTGCTCCTCCATTTGTAAAAGGTGCTCTGACTTATATTGTGTTCACGTAGTATGTCACTGACTGGTACGCCTTGTTCTGCCTGTTTGAGAATATTAACGATCTGTGTATCGGTAAATCTTGATTTTTTCATGTCGAAATCTCCTGCTAGTATTTTAGCAGTTAGTTTCTACTTTTACGTGTTATTATTTTTTGGGGTGATTACCATATCAAATACATTGCTTTAAAATAGCGGTGTCAGCAAAGTTACCTTCAAAATCTAAGACGTTATTCAGACAGCTAATTTTATCCATTAAAGATTGTTCCTCATTTTGGCTTAACTTCTGCTCATCGTTATAGTCTATTTTGGTATAGCCTCCTAAAACAAGCATAAGCGCAAGTCCATAATTTACTCGAACTTTATACTTTATATAATCCAGTTCTTTGGTTTTTCTTCTCACCTCTTCTGGCAAGTCATTTGTATCACACTTACAAATTTTATCTGAGTTATTAATATACTGTAACATCAGTGCATCTCCTGATTTTACGAGCAACTTAGGAGATGGATAGTAAACCGAAGCCGTACTGTATCGATTCCATGCTGTTCCATAATTTTTTTGAGAAAGTGCTATATCGCCTTCTTTTTCAAGGTTGAGCAAATATTGATACCTTTCATCCTTCTTAGCAACAGTTTTAGGCGCTTCCCAACTATTAATAAACCGGTTTAAAATTGCATCGGAAGTTTCAAAACCTTTAGAAGATTCTATACTTTCATTCAACCATGATTTTAACTCATCTCTTTCAGTCGTATGATGATTAATAGCTTTATCATCATTATGCTTCACATCTTCGTAAGTCATGCAGGATGTAATAGCCAAACAGGTGCATAGCGGGAGGGTTATTATTGCCACTAATTTTTGCATCATGTCTTCCTAATGATTTAGTTTACAGACATAGCAGAGGTTGAGAATACACTTGAAATCAAAAGTTTATTTTATATAACCTTTGATGTTAATTACTTAATCCAAGACACACTCGGAAAATTTTTCAAAGCCTGAGGTTCTATCTGGGAAATTTAGTTTACCTTCTAAGCAATCTATTTTTTTGATCAATGCCTGTTCTTGCGTACTGTTTAGTCTTTGCGACTCGATAATATTCAGGTTTGTATATTGATTCAAATCCAGAGCTAAATTATATTTGTTTAATATCCTGTATCTAAACTCTTTAACAGTAGTTGCTGACTGAAAACCTTCTTCTAAGTCATTTATGGTTTCACAGTTACATATTATTTTAATATTTCTAATATAATGTAGCATCAAAATATCCCCCTCTTTTACAATTAGCCTTGGAGAAGGATAAGACATTGCACCCATGCTATATTTATCCCATGCCTTAAATAGCTTATTCTGAGACAAATACTTATTGCCATCCTTTTCGAACTCTAATAACAAATTGTAGGCTTCATTTCTCTTATCTATTGAGTCCAGTTTTTGCAGCCTCTCTATTGCTGATTGCAACATGTATTCAGGTTTATAGTAATTTTTGGGTGGCTGATGATTGTCTATAGGCGATTCTATGATGTCAGAGTATACAGGTTGATTTAATTCTTTAATTTCTGCTTTGTTATTTTTATATGAAGAGTAAGAATCATGATCAGAAGTGCAAGAAATCATAACCATTACAGTGAACGATATAATCAATAGTTTTCGCATCAATCAAGATTCCTAATACTTAATTTTCCGACATATTGCATATATATTAGCTTAGTTCAAACTAACTAAGATACTTTAAAAAGTTAGGCTAAAAAAATATAAGGTTGCCGTTAATTTTTACATTAATTTCAAAGTTACAAATGACATTATCAAAGGTTCAGATATCAAATACATTGCTTTAAAATAGTGGTGTCAGCAAAATTACCATCAAAATCTAGGACCTTATTCAGACAGTTAATTTTTTTCTTGACTTCTTGCACCTCATTTTGACTCAAACTCTGATCATCGTGATAGTCTGTTTTAGGATAATCGTTAAAATCAACAGCTACACCATAAGTTGAAAGAAACGAGTGTTTGACGCCATTTCTTTCTCTTTGAGTAATCCTACCTTCGGCATTCAAACTTGTTTCGCAGTCACAAATACTTTCAAAGTTATTAATAATATGAAATAGCTGAGCATCACCTGCTTTGACTAGCAATCTAGGAGATGGATAATAAATAGACGCTAAGCTATATCGATTCCATGCTGTACCATAGTTTTTTTGTTCAAACTCCCTGTCTCCTTCTTTTTCAAGATTAAGCAAAGAGTTATAGTTTTCTTCTTTTTTAGTAGCAGAGATAGGTTTTTCCCATTTACTTACAATATTTCTAAAAATAGCTTCAGAGCCTTTATAACCTTTGTAAGGCTTTATATTCTCATCAAACCACGCTTCTAATTCATCCCTTTCAGCCGTATGATTATGAATAACTTTATCATCGTTATGTGTCACATCTTCATTAGTCATGCAAGATGTGATAACTAAACATGTGCATAGCGAGAGGGTTATTCTTGCCACTATTATTCTCATCATGTCTTCCTAATGATTAATCTACCCTATCTCTAGTCCAACGGCCGATTCGGACTAACCTGATCATAAGTCATGTTTTTGGGCAAAGGAATACACTCTACTTCTTTTTGTGATTGGTTTGGTAGGCAGTATTTGATAGGCCCTTCTATATACTCTTCCTGACGCTCAGATACATTAGGATCAATGGGGGTTAAGTAGACCTTACCCATATTGACATAGGTCTTTATATTAGCATCATAAGTTACTTTGTTTTGAGCAATATTAGTGCTAGGAAAATCACCTGAGGAGTAAGATTTATGAATATAGTGGTCACTCATAAACATGAGAGAAGCATCACTATATGCTTTGTATTCATAGTGTGCAGGAGATGATACTCTATATTTGTACTCAATTGCTGGGATTACAAACAGCCCATCTTGACCAGTAATATCATACTCCTTTGAAGTCAAAAACACCTTGACGTTAGCAATGGGCAGGTCTGTTTGCCTATCAATAACTTGCCCTTTAATTTCTGGCGTCATATATTTGACTTTTTGTTGACATCCTGAAAGGATTATACTAGCCAACATCAAGGAGACACATAGTTTCATTAATCTCATCTAATAAATCTCCAACTGACTTATCCATAACAGCCCTTTAACATCGGTTTCATTGGCTACCACACGGTCAAAAAAAATTCATCGGTGGATAGTAAGCATTGGGATAAAACTGGTACCCTCGATTATTTTGAATTAGTTTAAACCTCTAGATTAGGATAATTTATTTTTTATTGAGATGAAAATGTTAGAAAATACTAATACATTAAGCAAAATAAAGAGTAAGAGCCATATAGAAAATATAATATTATTTCCGAATAAAATGGTGGCGTAGCTAATATTAATGAAACTAGCTGTCTCCATAAGCTCAAAAAACCATAATGATATAATAATAGCAATTAAAAAAAGTATGCTTTTTATTATCGGCTTAAGAAAATAAAGGACGCTAATAAACGTTAGAAGTAAAAATAAAACTCCACTTCCTATTATTAGCAATACGAAATCATTACCGCCCGAGCCTTGTAAGTCGGATAAACGATATAAATCATTGTCGACAATATATGAATGAGTATAGAGACCGCCGGAAGACTGTATTCCAAAGCTTAACAGAAACATACCTAAGCTAATTAAATGTGCTAACATTAACTTTAACATAATTAACCCTTTGACTTCGTTCCCTTGACAACCATACGGTCGAATGAGGAAGAATAAACGATACTATCCAATCAAATCACTTATTCTTAAGCAGTCTAAAAGTAGGTTAGTCTGTGCAGACTAAATTAACTAATATTAACTTTAATCCGATATCTTGCTCACAATTCGTATTGTATGATCTTTATCATAAACAAAAACAGAGCCAGAACGTACATGGAAAAAATTTTTCGGATCAACCCCGATCATATCCAAAACATACTTATTATTTTTAGCTAATAAAGTATTAACTTTTTCTTCTAAGCACATAGGTAGTCCGCGATACTTTTCGTCTTCAGGCAGTTTATTATGTAGCATAAGGACGTAGTCATCGTTTTCAAACCGATAAAGAGTAAAAGAAACACGAATAATTTCATCTAGCTCATGTTGCTCAGAATTAACAGTTGCTGTTGAAAAGTCTGGCTTAAAGCATAACTTATCATCTTTATTTATGAAAACATTATTGTCAATTATCTTAGGTAGTTTGTGTGAAGGATTACGACTGACACATGATGTGTTTAAGAGCAGACTAATGACTATTAAGCTACAAAAATACTTTTTAAACATGATGATTATCCTTAATAGGCTAGTTTTTTTGTATTACTAGGATCATTTAAAAAGTCTGAGAGTGTTACTGAGTAACTACTCATGGAATGTCGATAAATCAAACAGTTTATACAGTCGAACAAATAAGATAAATACACCGATACTACCCAATTAAGTAAATTAATTTTAAAGTCGAATTAAAGTAGGTTAGCCTATACTGGCTAGTTCTAATAATTTTTACTTTATTCAGTTGCTTATATAGTCAATTCTTATTGTATGACTACCTATAAATCTAATAAAATTCGAAGTTTAGTTCAGAAGATTTCACTCAACCATTCTTTAAGTTTTTGAAACCAGCTTTTTTGTTCTTCAAATGGTATGTCTGTACAATAGTTAGTGATTTTATCTGAGTTTGGTGTCACTCTTCCACGATCGCCTTCTACTATTTTGTAACCATTATTATCCTTTATTAAACAAAATTCAGAAGAATAATTAGTACCATTAATGACTTTATCTTCTATACCTAAAATCATAGTCACATAGTAATGAGTATCAGTGAAGATAGCGTTTTCATCAGTTAATGCTTTCGTAGCCGATACAGGCAGGCAGGTTTGCGGACTGTTAGGTATGTCTAAGTAAGTGTTATTTATTATAAAAAACATCTCAGAGCCTTTAGATACTGTTACATATACCAGCTTATTTTTGTCCTCTTCTAAAGGTACTTCTCTATTATAATTAGCTAAATAAAAGCAAGGTTGCATGTCTTTAACCGTGATATCAATTTGTCCATAGTCGTGTTTTGACATAGCTTGAGATACAACCGACAACGTCAACATGGTTATAAGTAAAAATAACTTCTTATATAGAATATTCATATTTAGGTTACCTAGGCATTAATTCTGAACTATAGGGGTCAATAAAAAAGACTTTTAAACATTCATAATAGCGATCTCTATATGGATAATAAGTTGAATTAGACCCTCTTACAGATATGTCATAATAATGAGCTATGATTTCAGCTTGTTGTTCAATATTATAGTTAGGAAAGTCCTTTTTATCCTCAATTATGTGTAGATCATATGCCATAGGTTTATTAACATTTTTACCATTATGTTGCGCACTTTTACCAAAGTAATCTCCACAGACTAACATGTAAGCTCCCGCGGAAATCGTACTATAGCCTCTTTCATGTTGCCATACATGGGCCATTTCGTGGATAAACCAATTTTTGGTTTCTTGTTGAACTGAACTAAGAGAAAAATCAGAATGTTCTTCGTAGTCATCAGAGGGCAAAGTAATCTTATAACCTAATGTTCTTGCATTTCTAGTTAAGTCATGAAAAAGCCAACCTCTACATATCAATACTTTAGAATAATCTATAGAATCTTGAAATATAGCTTTCGCCATAGCAATTTCACCTGATGTTAAAACCCTCTTGGTTGGTACAGATACGCATTTATGACCACTACTATCAGCTCTAGTTAAGCGATAACTACCGCAATCTACTTCACGTTGAGCCATGACTACTCCTCCTCATCTACTAGCAATGAAATACTAACTTCTGCTGGATTATCAGATTCAATCAATTGAGTAAATCCTTGAGAGTCAGTAATTCCAGATACCACCTTGCCGTCGTATCTTAAACGGTAAGGCACATTTATTAACGGCTCTTGAGTCAACTCATCTAGTATCTGGAACTTTTCGTTGTACGCATTCTCAAATGATTCATCCTCACTTGATTTAGTTAAAGCTACCTCTTCAGCAGGCTCAATCCCACCAACATCAAAATCAGAAAACGCAAATGACTGCTGAATAGCTATGAGCTTTGATCCACAGCTGGTAACATCGCCTGCACGAGCAATCGGTTGACCATCTACAATAAAGGTAGGATCACCTGTCACAATAGTGACGACTTTTTTGCACTTTTTGCAGATGACTTTATCGCCCTTGCGAGCGATAGGTATGCCATTATGGGTAGAATGAGGGGAACCTGAAATAACCGTTCCTCCATGTGTTGTCTTAGCACCAACAGTGATGTAAGCAGCCATAGTACTATCCTGATGTTATGTGAGAGCGGATATCATAGAGTTTGATTATGGTAAAAATATCGAAATATGCGCTTGTTCTTTATTGTCTTGAATAATTTGGCTGTAACCTGCCAGCTGGTTTTGTGTTTGTGAATGTAAATAATAAGACATGATGCCATATATGCTTAGCAATAATAGACCGACAACCAAAAGGATGACCCAAATAGGGGTTTCGCGGGTAAGGGTATGTTTGATCTGATCAGGAATAGCCCAGAAAGGAGAAAACTCATTTTTGTTACCGCGAAGGTGCTCGATTTCATCCCCTAGTCTGGAGATAAGATAGCGTATTTTTTCAGGTGCCTCTAATCGATAACGCCCTTGAAAGCCTAACAACATAGCGTAATGATAAACCTCAAGCGCTGGTAGATGCTTATCTCCTTGTTCGCGCAGTTTATCTAAGCGTTCAAAAAACTCATCACCTGCAACTTGTGAACCAAACAAGTCTAGCTGTAGAGGATTCATCTCCCATGCATTTTTTAACTGCTGAAACTCTGGCTCCTGAGAAGTCATAATTGTTTCATCAATTAAAGCACAGTAAGCATATTTAGATTCATAAATATCTTCAGATGCAAAACCCTTTTTTCGAGCTGCACTTTCAAAGCTGTCTAAAAAATCATAAATCTTAGATCTAAACTCTTGTGGCTGAGTACTATAATAGTGATTACGCAATAAGAAAACTAAATAAAAGCCATCATACATAACATCGACAAGTGACTGCCGATTGATACGTCGATCAAGGCCATCGACCGATACTCCCGAGGCCACTTCACCTGAATCAAGTAAAGATGGCGCTGTACTTAAGGTTTTATTTGTTGACATGTTACTCTCTGAATATAAGGTTTAAATACATTTTTATTATTTAATAGCTTTATACTATTGATTAATTGCCATCAGCTCAATTTTTAAATCGTCAAAGCCATTAGGTACATAAATACATATTGACTCAGCTTTAATCATTTCGTTATAAATCTCACCGACTGGCTCAATGGAAAAGTAGCTAAACCCAGGTCGAACAGGAATAGCACTTGGCACTTGAGTGACGTATGAAATCGGTGTCCCTGGTAGAGCTGACAAAACACGTTTTTCAACTCCATCTGGTGTTGCTACTTTAAAGCGCCGTGGCACAATGTCGATTAACTCATGCATTGGAAGTGATGAACTCACTGACAGGTACAGCTGTGAATTTCGGGTTATATTATCTGCACTGAGCTCACCAATGTAGTAAGAAGGCTTCGTATGATTTAGTGGTATTGAGATAAAGTTGCTGGCAATTACAGTGTTGAGCAACTCTCTAATAATTTTAATAATACTATTAAAAGAATCATGAGTTTGACTGTGATTATAACTGGGCAAATCTCCCACTTTGTATAATGAACTAAAGGTTGCCAACTGACTGGCCACATTCAATAACGCTTCATATAGACGTTCAGGATGCAGTTTTGGGTTATTATAAAGATGACTTAATTGAGCATAGGCAGAATTTAGAGCATGTAATAACCAGAAAGAGGCAATATCAGACGATCTAAACTCTAGTAAGTCATTATTGGTTTGACGATGATGATCATATAAAGAAGTTGATTTGGTATTAATCATAGTCATTAAGCGGTTAACTTGATTTAACAAAGAGCCATTACTTGAAATATGGACACTTGAAACCAGATAATCGTCTACACATTGATATGATCCTTGAGGCGTGCGTTCAAGTTTGGCAATTAATAATGATATGCCATCATTACTCGATGGTATTGACTCATTACTAAGCTGAATACTGGGAGATAGTTTTAATATATCAACCACAGACTCTGTTGCATCAGTATATAAATCTTGTGATCTTTGAACGTCTTTAATATACCGAGACGGATTCTCACTTGACTCTAATTGAATATTACCCCCACTATGATGCAAAATCTCTAAACTTAAAAACACATAAACATCATCTCCCAAGTTATCATCTAAATTGACAGATTTGGGTAATTTGTCAGTGTAAGGTGCTTGATAAATCGTACCATCTGGAAAAACACACGAAATTGATTCAAAACTAACAACATTGCTTTCTAATAATGGCTTATCGAGGTTTGTTTCAATAATTCCGTACGCATAAGGATGCAAGACCTTCATACTCATACTACGTTGATGGTTATGATAAACATCCTGCATTTGAAAATGTTGGGGTCTCAAAAAAAGCCCTTCGCCCCATAGTACTTGTTGCTTACTCAAATCGTTTCTCCTATCGACAACTCACTAAAGGTTGCTGGTAATATTTTAATTTTTTAGAAAATTCAGTATCAGTCGTCAAATTTAAGCCACTACTTATATTGGCATCACATGCGCCTATATTAAGTAACAAGGGTTCTTCATAATTGATACTTTCAAGAGGAATTAAAAACTGTGAACGTTTTTTGGTATATCTTAAATCTATCTTTAATGCTAAGTAACGTGTGTCTTCTGTGACGTTCACATTAAGTTCATTAGGTCGCCCAGGTATTAAGGTAATCTCTTTTACCGCTAACTCCTGTAGTTCAACAAATTGAGACTTATCTTCAAGTAAGGCAACATAGAGTGTACTGGCGTTCCCCTGATTACCTTTACCAGCATTTAGGACGTTATCAGGTTGAATACGAATATTAATTTTAGAACGCTTTAACTGCTCTTTTAACTTCTGCTGCTCTTGCAAGACGTCTTGTATAACTGCTTGTTGAGACTCCAGCTTAGATTGTAATTGCGTCAACTCATCTTGATTATTTTTTTTAGTGTTTATCAGTGAGCTGAGCGAATCTGAAATGCTCTTAGATTCTTTGGATTGTTGTCCTCCTACACATCCTACGAGTAACACTGTAAGCATCAAAAAATTGATTTTTTTCATTATAATAATTACCTTTTGCATCAAATTTTCACAACTTTGAAATTCATTATATATAACTAAATTGAGTAACGTTTAGAACACATGAAATCACAAAGAAAAATACATTACTGATCAATAAGAATTTTAGCCATTTCTGGACGACCGAGGACGCCTTTTTTTCTTAACTCTACATGACCCAGATCCTTCATCCTCCAATCTCCTCCCCACACCAGACCCACAGATTTTGCAACTTTGCCATATAACTTATAACCTCTCATCGCCCATGGATCACGTTCTGATATAACAATTTTTCCGTTTCTTATAAAAGCACTATCAGCAGCCAAACCAAATTGATGGTAACTTTTATAAGAACCTGCTTTAGTGACGTGACTGCCTTTTGCAAGCAATCTCGCCTGCCGCTCTGGACTACGATACCCCTCCAACAAAACCATATCATAACCATATTGATCATGCATGATTTTATAGACCATCAGTAGCCGCTGTACAAACTGAGAGTTCATTTTGTCCCAATTACGGTCAGCATTTTTAATATTAATATAACCATTATTTAGATGAGTACTCAGCATGTCTGATGAATACCCTCCTTCTAATTTTTCTATGTCTATAGCAGGCTCTTCCCTGTCTGGACTAGGAAATGAGAATTTTGTTGTATTAGTCGTTAGCTCCTCCCAAACATCATCTTCTTTTTTAAAGGCGTTATAGCTTGCAATTTCTGCATCAAGCTCTTCAAACAACTCCTCTGGAGGTGCTGGGGGTGGTTGTAATCGTTCGCCCATCAGTAGCTGGTTAATTTGCGAGCTATAGTTGTTTTGTTTGACATCAACATCATGATAAACATCCAATGAGGAGTAGTTTAATAGCCAATAGCACAACCCTATAGTTACTATAACTAAAGCACTTGATGCTATCATAAAATAATGCTTTGTAAGCAAAGGTATCAGACTATTATCTGCCTTTATGCGTAAAGATCGAGTCCTCAACAGGTCAGTTTTTTTATTTGCCCGTTTAAATAAGTGTAAGCTTAAGATATTGATAAACTTTCTAAATCTTATGTAAAGGACTGAAAATATACGTGGATCAAAAAGCAATGTAATGAAAAATACTGAAATAACAGTTAAGATAATAACGATAAAATAGACCATAATGTATAATAACTAAAGCTCATGTCGTGTGATATATATACAATAACTTCATATTTGTAATTTAAATTTACTCACTATAAATCAAAAGCGAAGTACTGCCTGTGCAAATAAAAAAATATCTTTTTTATACTCGTTATATTCTCATCCTACTACTTATTGTTTATCTGATTTTAATATGGATGTATTTTAAAGATAACGTATCTAACACTACATCAACTGAGTTGATAAATTGCTTCGTCGTTATTCCTTTAATAATACTGGCATCAATTGTGCTGGTTCATTGGCAATATAACAAAAAGAAAAATAAATCGAATGAAGATGATGAGCAATCATCTACCTCCTCGCATACTGCACCAAAACGCCCTTTAAGCTATGATGTATTCATGCATAGTTATGTCTGTTTGCCTGAAGGTGAGCGTTTTATAGATATCATTGAAAACTCAGACGATCTCACTGTGCTGAGCCTTGAATATACATCCTTTGACAATCTCCCTATTTTAATAAAGCCCATTGAGGATATTATTTCTTACGATGACGAATTATATCCACAAGAAGATGATATTGATAGCATCACTCAAAGGATTTGCTTAATCATAAAGCACATACTGACTCAAAACGAAACGGAGCTGACTAAAGTTGCCAATCAGTTTGTTTCTGAGCTAAATACTCCATTCGATAAGAATCAGCAAAACCTAACATTAAGTATGCATCCAAAGTGGCAACAATCTCATATTTTAAGCGAAACTAATGAGGTACAAAGCACACTTAATACTCAGTCATCAGACACCAAATTAAGTACTTTACCTATTTATTTACTTATACCTGATTTGGCAAATAAGCCCTACATAAAAGAATTTTTAATAAAACAACTTGTAAATTATGGCTTCTCAGAGGATGTTATTGATATTCGTAGCGTTACGCTTGAGGGTTCAAATGAAATTGATAGCCAAAACCAAAAGGAGTCATTAACTCCATTAGGTGTAATAAAAAACCATATTATTAGTATCTCACAAAATCAAGATCCTCAGTTAAGCCTAGTTATCGGGGTTGATTCTCAAATTAATGATGAGTGGTTAGAAGAGTACTATTTTACAAACTCCAATGCATCATCCATTGTTCCAGAGGAAGCTGGAGTTATACTTTTCGTGATGAATACCTCTGCTACCTCTATGTTAAAGATAGAAAACCTCACTGCAACATCTCTGATGAAGTTCTCCAATCAAAGTGAATCTAACACGCCTATAGTACAAGAACCATCAAATGCCACTCATTACGCGACTAATATACGGTCAATTTCAGACTTCCTTCAACATGATTTTTTAACAGACCCTGAAAAAGTTAAAGACACTGACCGTTCTGATGACAAGCACCCTCTGGCATCATTTAACTTAACCGCATTATCCGATATATCGCCATTAGCTAAACCCTATAACTTAAAGCTATTTATGCATCTTATTGATGATTTAACTGACAAAGGTGCACGTGTTGATGAGCATCATTTGGGAGGATATGCAACCAGAAATGAATGGATGAGTCAGCTCATTAGTTTGTCATTATTTGCAGATATTGACATAGACGGCGATGATACATTTAATAAAACCTTGCTAATTACTCATGATAAAACAGACACATTATTGTGGATAACGACAACTACTGTTACTATCTAGACACTGTTTATTTAAACCAATAAATAACGAAAATAAAACAATCAAATCTTTATCATTAAAGCTAGCTAAGTAATACTCAACTAAAACAATTTATTAAAGACTCTACTTAATCAGCCTTTAGCATATATCAGGTAGCACGCATGTTTTCAAGATTTTTTCATCTGCTTTACAATCCAAGAGTTCTCTTAATTATTGCTATCATTGTTGCACTAGTTTTTTTATATGACTATGTCCCATATAAAACGTTTGCTATTATTGTTGTGGCGCTAGTGACATTGGCTGTGCTAATGGCGATAGCCTATTTTTATTGGAAAAAACGTAAGCGTACTGCATCTGAACTGGCAGATTTGGTAGAAAGCAATGATACAGTTAGTGAAGGTAAAAATGCCCATAAAGCTAGTAATAATAGCCAAGAAGTCCAAGCCTTACGCCAACAAATGCAAGAAGCTATAAAGACCATTCGAAAATCAAAGCTTGGTGATGAAACTGGTCGTGCCGCTTTATATGAGCTGCCTTGGTATATGGTTATAGGCAACCCTGCTGCTGGCAAAAGTTCTGCTGTATTGCATTCAGGACTTAAGTTTCCGTTTATGGAAAAAAACAACCAACTATCAGTTAAGGGTGTGGGAGGAACGAGAAACTGCGACTGGTTCTTTTCAACTGAAGGCATTTTACTTGATACAGCGGGTCGTTACTCAGCTTATGAAGATGATCGCTCTGAGTGGCTATCTTTTTTGAATTTGCTAAAAAAGAATCGTCCAAAAGCACCTATTAACGGTATTATTATTGCAGTTAGTATTGCTGAACTTACCAAAAATGACCCAAATTATGCTTTGGATCTCGCTAAAAACTTGCGCAGTCGTGTGCAGGATTTAACGGAACAGCTTGAAGTGCATGCCCCGGTCTACGTTGTTTTTACCAAAATGGATCTCATTTCAGGATTCAGAGATTTTTTTAGTGACTATGATAAAAATGAAAGAGAACAGGTTTGGGGCGCAACCATTCCGTATCCTGAGCATCCTGATGATGTCAATATTGATGAGATTTTTGAAGAGCATTTTAATGTCTTGGTCAATGGACTAAAGGATTTAAGTACCACCAAACTCTCTTTACGACATCAGCGTACTGTGTCGCCAAGCTTAATGACTTTCCCTATGGAGTTTCAGTCATTGCGTCCTGTCATCAGAACCTTGATGCACTCTTTATTTGAAGACAACCCTTTTCAATTTAAACCCATTTTACGTGGTTTTTATTTTACAAGCGCTCTTCAAGAAGGCCAAGTCAATAGTCAGATGACTGAACTTATGATGCAAAAGTATGGCTTACAGCTACCTACTATACCCATAGATAGCAAACAAATTGAAAGTGATAAGTCATACTTTTTAAATGATTTATTTTCAAAAGTTATTTTGAAAGATAAACATCTGGTTAAACAACGTAAAAATCGAAATCAACGTAACTATAGAGCCATAGTAGCGTTAGCATCAATTGTTGCTTTATGCATTGCAGCAGGTTTATGGACTTGGTCTTACACCAATAACAAACAGCTGGTCGAACGTGTAGAGTCCGATTTGCAACAAGTTGCTAATATTCAAGCAGAATCTAGTGGTGATCTTCAAAGTCAACTGCAGTCATTAAGCATTCTACAAAAACGCATACAGCAACTTGAAAAATACGATGAAAACCGTCCCCTTTCTCTAAGCTTTGGCATGTACCAAGGCGACAAGCTCAAACAAAAGCTGTTTACAGAGTACTTTAATGGCATCGGTATAATCTTAATGAAGCCAACTCAGCAGAATATTGAACAGTTTTTGGCGGAAGTTAATTCCAATGCCAAAAACTTAAAAGCTACAACTTTAAAAGAACAAAATACTGAGTCATTAGATAGCGTGACTGCTTACAAACGCGCTGACCCAACCAATGTTGAAGATGCCTATAATGCTCTTAAAGCATACTTAATGCTTAGCGATCATACTAATTTGGAAATCAGTCACTTAAGTGACCAGATGACACGCTTTTGGCGAACATGGTTAGAAGCCAATCGTGGTTCAATGCCTAAAAGTAAAATGATTAGAGATGCAGAGCAAATATTAAGTTTTTCATTGGCTCATATTACCCATCCAGAATTCCCTTTGACTCAAAACGACTTGGGTCTGATTGATCAAACCCGAGCAAATATCACTGAAGTTAGTAAAGGTGTTCCAGCTCGTGACCGTGTGTATGCTGAAATAAAAATGAGAGCATCCGCGCGATTCCCAAGTGTTACCATTGCACAAATTTTACCTGAAAGTAGCAGTGAAGCTCTATTAGGTGGATATTCAATTTCAGGAACTTTCACAAAGCAAGCATGGGAATCATTTGTGAGTGATGAGATTGATAAAGCTGCCACTTCTAAAATTGTTGCTAATGATTGGGTCTTAGGTACTAGCGCACAAAATGATCTCACTTTAACCGGTAGTCCCGAGCAAATAAGACAAGATCTGGTAAGCCGTTATAAGAAAGAGTATGTTAACGAATGGAAGAAGTTCTTGTCCCAAACCCACGTTCGTGAAAGCACTAGCTTTGATGATCACGCCACACTAATGAACCAGCTATCAAATATCGATAACTCACCTCTGAAAGCTTTGTTTGAGACTGTTGATCGTCAAACTGAATGGGACAGTAAAACAGCGTCCTCTAACCAAACAGGTGCTAATGCTCGTCGTGGATTTATTGAATGGTTTAAACAAACCATACTTCGTCAAAGCCCTGCTGAGCTGCGTCAAGCTGAAGCCTTAGCTAATAGAAGTAATACTGATTCTGTACCTTCTACGACACCTAACGCCGGAGTTATTGCCCAAGAATTTACCTCGATTCATGCATTGGTGACACCTCGAGAAGACAATCAAAATTTGTCATTATTAGACAGCTACTTAAACAGCTTGGGTGATATAAGAACCCGTTTTAATAATATCTCTCGTAGTGGTGATATAGGGCCAGATGCACTGTTGTTTGCATCACAAACTCTAAGTCCTGAAGGCTCAGAGCTTTCAAAATCTTTGCAGATACTTGATGAACAAATATTAAGCCAAGCAAATACTGAGATGAAACAAGTCATTAGACCTATATTGAGTAAACCATTGACAGCCTCATTTACGATGCTGCTTGACCCCACAAAAACTGAAATAAATAAAGTGTGGCAAGCTCAAGTATATAAGCCTTTTGTTGATAACTTACAAGGCAAATACCCCTTTACTGCTAACGCCAATATACAAGCTACTCCTGCGGAAATTGGGCAGTTTTTTGGAAATGATGGTTATGTCGCTAAGTTTGTTAATGAGACACTGAGTCCCTTCATTATTCGTCGTGGCGACCAAATTTCTAGTAAAATTTGGAATGGTTCAGGTTTAGGATTAAATCCCAAGTTTGTCGCTGATTTTGGTCGCTATTTCATGAACTATACTGGTAATAGTGGCTCTAACAATGATACTTCTAGTGCGACTAGCTCAAACAATCGAACCACATTTCAAATTATGCCACTACCGGTAAGTGGACTCACTGAATACACTATTATTATTGATGGTCAGCAGTTACGGTATCGTATGGGTACTCAAGCATGGACAACCTTTGTTTGGCCTAATCCCACAAGCCAACCTGGGGCAAGTATTAGAGCAAAAGATTACGACGGTAAAGATTTCGTTGTCTTTGAAGAAGCAGGTAACTTTGGTGTAGAAAAGCTTATTAATCAGGCCAAACGCACCGAAATTGGTGACTCAATTTTTGAGATGTCATGGACCGGAGACGGTATTACAGTCCCAGTTCGATTTAGAATTATTAGTAGCAGTAATTCATCTTCTGCTACTGGTGGTTCAAGCAACCCCTTCACTGGAATGAAGTTACCTGAAGACGTTATAGGTAAGGGCGTTACACGTTCTGCTAAACCTACAGCTGAGAATAATCAAAGCAATCAAGACAGTACGAATCAAGCGAATGATGACTCAGGGACTGCTAGTAATGCTTCATTGTTAGGTGGTCAATCAAATTCCGGTACGGAAGAGGCCACCCCTAATAATGATGATAGCGTCAATAGTAATAACACATCTACTCAAGTGAATGACAGTAGACAGTCTAAGGCTAGAGCAGCCTCATCAAGTACGCAGGAGTAACCGTTTTGAATTTAGAACTATTACCCCTCGTATACTTTGGGAAGCTACCTTCGCGCGGCGACTTTATACGTTCGCGTCACAATGCCAGTGAGATAGATGCAATTGATGACTGGATAAGCGGTGCTCTTGAATATCCAGTACATACATCAGCCTCTTTACCTCTTATCTTTTTTAGTCATGTTGATACATTACATAAAGAGGTTATAACTGGGGTTATAAGCCCTAGTAACGACAGCAATGAGCGAGTTTATCCTATTATCGGGATGCAAATTCAATATATTGAAAAAACAAAAAACTGGATCAAATATTTACCTGTCAAGTCGTTCTCATTATGGCAGAGTGTCAACACAACTTTGGTACATGCGAAACAAGCCACCAAAGATAATGATGCAATAGAACGTTTAAATAAGACCCAGCTAGCTGTCGATGATAATGCTGTGACTTATTATTATGACTTTATCAATTCTATAACTTTAAATGATATAGCTCATAAAATGATGATCAATAAAGTCCAGCTTATAGAGCAGATTATTGCGACTGGGTTATTGTTTTTACCTACCTTGAGTAAAGGATTTATAGGCTTAAATAAAACGCTATGTTGGTCGTTGGGGACTAATCAGGAATTGGCTATCAATATGGCGACTTTTTGGCATGATTTGATTCATGGGTTTTATACCCCACATGAAATAAAAATCAATACTTACTTTTACCAATCATCTGAAAACTACTTGTTAACCCTAAGCTTCAATGAGCCTCAAAGCCATGTATTAGCACAATTGCCGCAAGGAACTAGTCATGATTTAGATAGCTGGGTAATGATGGATAACAGCGACTGGACTCAAAACTACGTTCAAGAAGATATCGGCTTAAGCCGGTTTTATGATCTTTTATCCCAAGACCATCTATATTTGTATGATATTCGTCAGCTGTTTAAGCAAGTATTTTTGGCTCAATAGTTCATGCTTATGAATATTATATAAAAAAATAAAAGGTAACTCATGTTTATTAATCAAAAGCGCAATTTAACAACAATAAAAAATAAATACCCTATGGGTACTTCTCGCCCAACTAAATCTTTTGTAACGTTAGCTACTTTCATAAGTCTAACAATCGGCTCCCTATTTTATACAGTGCAAGCGGCTACTACAGATAGTAACACCCCTGTTGTCATCAAGGGTGTTGTTCCAAGTGTTTCTGATAAAGCCGAGCTTTTAGAAAAACTAAAAGCCCAATACCCTAATCGTATTGTTCGTGATGAAATAGAGGTACGCTCTAATATAAGCATTCCAACCAATTGGCAAGAAGTCTCAACAGCCATTATTGATAGCGACATCACCGCCATCCGCCAAGGTCGCATAGATATTAACGGCACAAGCATTGGACTGTACGGTAAAGTTGATAGCTTTGAACAAAAGCAAGCCATTCAAAATAGAATACACAGCAGGCTTACCGACCTCTATCAACTTGACAATCAGCTGGTTGTTACCCAAGGAGAACAAAAGCTTATAGACGACACTCTAGATAACCGCATTGTCGAATTTGAATCAGGCAGCGCCAACTTAACCCCTAAAGGGCTTGGTATACTCGATGACATGGCAAACGCTATCAAAGATGTTGGCGACAAACCCATTACCATCACTGGGCACACAGACAACACAGGCGACCCGAGCGCCAACCTCGTCCTCTCAAACCAGCGTGCTGAAGCCGTTAAACAGTACCTTATTGGACGCGGTATTGATGCTACCCGCCTTACCACCTCAGGTAAAGGAGACACCGACCCCATAGCCAGTAACGACACCGAAGAGGGCAAAACCCGTAATCGGCGTATCGAATTTACCCTAGGCGACTAGAATAAAGGGAACTTACTCTATGCTAACCCTACTTAACACAGCGCTGCCCATGCACCTTGACAGGCTTTATGCCTCAGAGGTCAGCACGCAAGCCGCTTATGCCAGTCAAAGCCAAAACGTTAACACGCATACCCATTGGCTTGATGCGCTACTTAATAGTAGCAATGAGCAAGCTATCATCAACTTGCTAAACCCAAACAGTCGCTTACAACATGCTCAACATGGATTAGACACCTATGTCATCAACACCTATATTCATGAACGCCATCAGCCCCCCTTTAGCTCACTGGCGCACCTTATTGGTTCTCCCTTGACCTTAAGCTTTGACACCCCAAGTGGTACGGCTTATCGTCACCTGTATATTACCGCCATACGTCAAATAGATCATGAAGGTAGCTATGGCTACTACCGCCTTATCGCCCAGCCCATTATCTCAACGCTGCATCAACATGCCCGAGCCCATATAGAGACCCATACCGATGTGGTAAGTATGGTTGCACAGCGCCTATCTACCATCAATGTTGAAGTCATTGATGACAGCGGCCATGACTGGACCCCAGCACGCATGACCCAGTGGCAACTAAGCGACTGGGCACATATCTGTGAGCGTCTATCGCGTCAAGGCTTGACAGGGTATCTGCGTCACACCCAAACACCCCAGCACACCCCACCACGCTTGGTTATCACGAGTAGTACGCCCAGCGAAGCTGACAATATCAGTCATAACATCGGGGCTATACGCTATCATCAAGCACTGCATGATCGAGTTCATGCACCAGTACTTGCCATCACGCATCGTGTTACTGCCCTACCTAGCCAAGTTAATGTTCAGCGCTTTAATACGGCCGCAGTGTTGCATCCAGAGCAAAGCACAGCCACCACACCCGTCTATGACTCAAGTGTCTTTACCGCCAAGCTAGCCATTGATACCCCAGCCGCCTTTGCTCCTGTGGCAGATACTCAAAGTATCGATGATGCTGTGAGTATCGCTCAAAGCTTAACGGCAGCTCATAACTGCTATACTGCCCTAGCACACGCCACTGATGCTCATGTGGCAGATACCTTTATCTTAGACGGTCATAACCGCTTAAATGACCATTACCGCGTTACCCATCTGACTCACTTAGCACGTAATAGCCTCACTCACATCACAGGTCTGACGCAAAGCCGTCGCCATCGTGAGCGTCATGCTTCACATCTAGAGGCAGGCAGTCATCTGACTCAGTTAAGCTTGATATTATCCGACACCCCTTGGGTGGGTCATCCATATCGCAGACAAGTATTACCGCCTATGACAGGTATCACAGAAAATCAGTCAGACACCAACAGTCGTGATCATATGACCCCTACTCGACTTGTGTTGTTTGATACCCCTGCCCAGCCTATATCAAGACTTGAGGCACAGGCAGGGGCGAACTATGGCACTCACTTCACGCATAGAGCAGATGATCAAACGCTTGTACAGTCTATTGGTGACGCAGAACATTTAATCAATACAGGCAGCCTATTATCGACCACTCGCCCTAGCCTGTTTGCTTGTCATGATGACAAAGCGGTAGAAAGCGGCTATCGGCATCAGGCAGACGATACGTTATCCGAGTGGGTGACTGAGCACCGATCTGATCAGGCGTATTCTCAGTTAGCAAATAATAGCAGCCACGTTAAGTCAAAGGTTAAGATGGGTGTGATTCACCCCGCTACAGAGGCTAGCAAACGTGACGGTATTCATGTCGCAACTGATGCACAGGTAAGCGTGAAGACTGGGCAGGCTATGGTGATGTCCTCACAGCCGCAAACGTATGCGCAAAGCACAAAGCATGATTATCAGCATCATACCCCGACGCTCACTCAAACCAGCCTTGGTGGTCAGCATCTAAGCGAGCGCTTAACCCAGCTTGCCACAGGTTTAGGTCGTCATGTTAATAGCCATAAAGACATTAAGACTCAGCTTGAGTCTATCGCTGACGAGCAAACCCAAACCACACATCATAAAACTCCTTATACCTTGATAGACAGCGCTGCTGATAGTGGTTACGTCAGTGAGGATTTACTGGTTCATCGCGCTATGGGTGAGATGTTATCTACCACTCAGCAAGATAGGATGGTGACCAGTGGTAAGGGACATCATCAGGTGAGCGGGGAGTCAACGACCCTTATAGCAGACGGTAGTGTGAGCATGACCAATGCGAAAGATAATATCATTGTATCGGCGCATACGGGACGACTTGAGGCAACCGCTAAGCAGGATGTGACTATATCGTCTTCAACCCAAGCAGTTGAGATTGCGGCGAGTAATAAGGTGACGATTCATGCAGGCTCTGCAAGTATTACGCTTGAGGGCGGTGATATTACGATTAAGGCCAATGAGTTTGTTGAAAAAGCAGGTAAGCATAATCCAGCTAAGGGTGGGTTTGATGGAAACTATTTGTCGAGATTGCCTTATGATAAGTTAAGGCAAAAGGAGTTTTATGATGAGCAGGTGCAGTTTGTTAATACCGCTGGTATACCTATTACCAATATTGAATATGAAATGCATGGTAAAGACATTGCTACCAAACAAACAGTAGATCTAGAGGGTAAAACAATACGAGCTGATACTAAAAATAAATCTGAAAAAGTAAAGACTAAAGTATTGTTTAAGCCTATTCAGGGTCTTAAAAAGTTATAAAAAGGTTTTATGATGACTACATTAACATTTGATACAAATACCGTCAAAAATAGCTGTGCTATTAAGAAAATGGATTGTAGCTTTACATGGTCAATCGCTCAATACCAGTGTTTTGAAAAACTAACAACAAGCTCAGATAAGAGCTCTTCTTCGATCCATCTAAGCGTAGTACAAGATGGCGAAGCAAGAGCAAGAAGAATTGCGGCGGTGTATGCTAAGTTTTATCTAGAACATAGTGATGTGAATGGCAATTCAAAATTTAAAGGTCGCCATTTTTGGATGGGACTTGGCGCTTTTGCTAGTAAGACTGTAGCTGATGCGCTGGGGCATTGGTCAACGTCAGCAGATGGTGGTGCATTCGGTGTTGAGTATAATTTTAAACTAGGCAACTTTTGGTTATATCAGGATATCGCTGGATGGCATTTTGAATACAATCAATGTAGTCCGAACTTCTTTGAATGTATGGGACAACGTAATACTAAGAACTATATTGATGAAGTTAAAGCGATGGTTTACGATTCACATGGCGCATACGATGTATTACCTAAAATACGCAATCTCGGTGAAAGCCAATATATCAAGCCTGCTTTTGTTGCTACAAGAGAATTTGAGAAGACACCTTCTAATGATGGAAAACAAAGAAATGCTATGCAAAAAATAAATCTTATGAAGATTGCCAATCATGAACAGCGTGAAGTATTACAAAAAATAATCTATCAAAAAAATACTTTTAAACGTGGATTATGGTTAGCTGAAATGGGAAGAGGAAAATTGTCTATTCCTGAACTGCAAATGGTATTTACCTCAAAAGCAGACACAAATGATCCCGATTTAAAAAATATTGCACCTGATGATATTAAACTAGCTGATATTACAAAAAGGATGGATTGGATTGAGGATGTTGCTAAACAATTTATTAAACTCATGAATGGTGATAAAAGAGATATTGTTGAAGGAGAAATAGTCAAAATAGCAGGATGGATTAATAAAACTTAGGAATAGTTATGTTTAGATATCAGCTTATCAAAACAGTATTACTAGCAATTTCATTATCACTATCTTCAGTAGCTTGTAGTGAAAATAATAAAGGAAATACTATGCCGCCTCATGCAACCGTTTCAGTTGAAGAAAGTCCTGAATCCTTTAAAAAGAATAATGAGAATATCAAACAGTATTGGAGTTTTGATGATAAGCCACTCAATATTGGCAGCCTAGGGGTTACTTTTTATAAACTACGTTTCCCTAGCGACAACTATGCTACTGTCACGTTTACTTACCCTAATGTTCCGTCGCTTACCATTGAAAATGTTAGTAGCACCTCAGGCTACTTTGATCACGATAAACCAGAAAGAGGAATACAATCTACTGATATCCGTTTTTTCGTTGAAAATGCGCAAGGGGGCTATGGTATTACACAAAAAGATGCGTATATCGCCATACAAAAGTTATTTAAACAGTTAGAAGAACAAGGTTGGCAAAACGACCGTCGTATCACCAATGCTCGTATATCTGTTCAAGATAGTTATGCCTATGGCACCAGTGAAAAAGTATCGTCAAGTTTTTTGAACTATCATTATCCTTTGACTTTTAATCAGTTTAAAAAACTGGATAGTTTGCAGTCTTGGAGCTTACGACATGGTACTGATGTTTTTTTAGATATTACAATGCAATACCACTTTGAAGAAGAAATTAATAATTACGTCTATATGGTCAGCTTAGATTTTAGCTCTGAAGAAAATTATATTAACAGCTATCTCAGTTATGACAATCCAAACGATACAATGGAATCACTCTTTACAGAGATATATCCAGACTTACCTACATCAAGGCTATATGCTGAAACTCAAGCTTTAGAGATAGGCCTCGACATTCAACAAGATCAACCAGACTACACCTTACCAATTGTGCTAGAGAAGACAGGTATCGACACCAGCAAATTTGTATCGATTGACCCCTATAAAATAACCTACGAGGAATTCATTAAACGTCAAGAAGCTGGCGAAGACATGACACCTTACTACGAAAACCAACCAAAAGCTAAACCTGAAGTCACCTCAAAGGCTAGAGGACGTTGTCCTGCAAATCAGCCTTGTCCTAAATCAGGGTTCTGGTTTACCCATGCTAAAGCTGACAGCCGAGCCTACTTCAAACAAGGTACAATCATGCCAGACTACCCAAACAATAATTGGGGAGTCGTCATTTGGCAATTTGATGGAGAAGCTTAGAATAGCTTTAACCACGCCCACTGTCTGCAAGAATACAATCTAACTGCTAGCCCCGATTGTAACGGTTATACTTGGTAAAGCACAGGATTCCAAGCGCTTGGCTAGTGGCAGTATCGCAGCATAGGAATGACACTAGCTTTAGCGACTGCCCCTGTGCAAGCCAAGATAATAGTGTAAAGCGGGAAATGCTACACACGCCATCACAGGTCTGACTCAAAGCCGTCGCCACCGTGAGCGTCATGCTTCACATCTACAAGCAGGCAGTCATCTGACTCAGTTAAGCTTGATATTAGCCGACACCCCTTGGGTGGGTCATCTATATCGTAAACAAGTATTGCCTCCTATGACAGGTATTACAGAAGATCAGTCAGACACTGATAGTCGTGATCATATGACCCCTACTCGGCTTATGTTGTTTGATACCCCAGCCCAGCCTATATCAAGACTTGAGGAACAGGCAGGAGCGAACTATGGCACTCACTTCACGCATAGAGCAGATGATCAAACTTTTGTGCAGTCTATTGGTGACGCAGAACATTTAATCAATACAGGCAGTCTACTATCGACCACTCGCCCTAGCCTATTTGCTTGTCATGATGACAAAGCGGTAGAAAGTGGCTATCGGTATCAGGCAGACGATACATTATCCGAGTGGGTGACTGAGCACCGATCTGATCAGGCGTATTCTCAGTTATCAAATAACAGCAGCCACGTTGAGTCAAAGGTTAAGATGGGTGTGATTCACCCTGCTACAGAGTCTAGCAAACGTGACGGTATTCATGTCGCAACCGATGCGCAAGTGAGTGTGAAGACTGGGCAGGCTATGGTGATGTCCTCACAGCCGCAAACGTATGCGCAAAGCACAAAGCATGATTATCAGCATCATACCCCGACGCTCACTCAAACCAGCCTTGGTGGTCAGCATCTAAGCGAGCGCTTAACCCAGCTTGCCACAGGTTTAGGTCGTCATGTTAATAGCCATAAAGACATTAAGACTCAGCTTGAGTCTATCGCTGACGAGCAAACCCAAACCACACATCATAAAACTCCTTATACCTTGATAGACAGCGCTGCTGATAGTGGTTACGTCAGTGAGGATTTACTGGTTCATCGCGCTATGGGTGAGATGTTATCTACCACTCAGCAAGATAGGATGGTGACCAGTGGTAAGGGACATCATCAGGTGAGCGGGGAGTCAACGACCCTTATAGCAGACGGTAGTGTGAGCATGACCAATGCGAAAGAGAATATCATTGTATCGGCACATACGGGACGACTTGAGGCAACCGCTAAGCAGGATGTGAATATATCGTCTTCAACCCAAGCAGTTGAGATTGCGGCGAGTAATAAGGTGACGATTCATGCAGGCTCTGCAAGTATTACGCTTGAGGGCGGTGATATTACGATTAAGGCCAATGAGTTTGTTGAAAAAGCAGGTAAGCATAATCCAGCTAAGGGTGGGTTTGATGGAAACTATTTGTCGAGATTGCCTTATGATAAGTTAAGGCAAAAGGAGTTTTATGATGAGCAGGTGCAGTTTCTAGATCCTACAGGTGTTCCTTTGCCAGACATAGAGTATCAGCTGACTAGCAAAATTGTTAACATCAAATCTAAATCTGATCAAGAAGGCAAGACTCCTCGTATAGATTCAGGATACGAAAAAGATAATCTAAAATTGAAACTTGTTTGGTCAACATTTACTTATAATAAAAGTAAATAATCTCTATTCTTATTCTAATAAATATATAAATAATAAAAGCGAGATAAAATAATGTCTGGTAGCAACTCTTTAGACTGGCACAGCCAAACAAATGCAAATAGAGGTAGTTGTGCAGATGCACAATGCAATTGCATTCAGTTTTTACAAATATATCAACAAGAAGCTATGAAAAGAGTATCTAATCGCGTATCGGCTAACCATTATGAGCTTGAACCAGGTTATGAAGCACGAGCAAGAAGAATTGCTTCTGTATATGCTAATATTTTTTTAGAAAATGAAGTAGGTGGTGAGACTGATCTATTAGGACGTTTCTATTGGATGGGCCTTGGAGCTTTCGCATCAAAAACCGTTGCAATGGTTTTTAACGCAAGTAGAAGCTCACTAGCATACAATTTTGATGTTTTTTTTGATTCAGACAAAGCATTAGATACGTTTGCAAAGGGTAATTTATGGCTTTTTATGGATATCTCAGTGTGGCATTATGTATGGAGTGTTTCTTCATCATCATTTGAAATGTGCAAAGGACAACGAAGTACACAGAACTTTCATGATCTTAAAACTTCAATCAATAATCTACCCTGGTCATCTTGTTTAGAGGATATTGACTACCTAGGATTAACACCTGAAATCGTTTCGGCTTTTAATTTATTACCTAAAATACAATCGAAATTTAATAATACATCTAACATTAGAAGTAAGTTTGAAAATAGTAAGGATCAGTTACTTGATCATTTGTTGGATATAGCAGTACAAGAACAAAAAAATATCTTACAAAAAATTGCATGGGAAGATGAGGGGCTAAAAGGCAATATAAGTCATCAGCGCCGTTGGTACCTAAACTGGGCCACTATCGATCAAACCTTGGCATTATCAAGTGATTATAATATTGACGATTTAAAGAAAAGAAATGATGTTAATGCTTTATCGGAAGAGCCATGGAGTACACCGCCAGAAGGAACTATATTAGAAAACTATGACAGTCGAATGGCTTGGATAAACTTAGCAGCTAATAAATATCATAGATTAATGCTAAATAGCTCTGGTAGAAACTTCCTAATTTCTGAACTAAAAGTTATTGCAACTTGGGGCAATAGTCGGGCAAACTTTAGAATTCACTCTAATAGTAATGAAGGCAAAACTTAATGCGATTATCAGTTTTTAAAATTAGCATAATTATTTTAATCTCGATAGTTATGTTAATTTTATTTTATCATTTTCAACAAAGGACAAAGCTAGTGCCTACACCACATAACGTTACTTTACATTTCGGTCAGCAAGGTGTCGAAGACTTTACCGTTTATACTGGTGGTAAAGTGGATGTTCAACCCGCTGGAATGAGCTTTTATGAGTTAGTTTGGACTCCACCTGATTTAGGCAAAGTTAATATTGATCATAACAAGCACAGTTTGACTATAGAAAATGTCTTTTCAGTGTTAGGGAGTAAGTTTGTTGAACAAAATAGTGATGGAATTAATGGTATAGATATTGACGCCGGATTGAACAAAGCTGAGTTTGTTGAGCCTAAAAAAGCTTATTTGGCTTATAAAGAATTACTAACACAAATTAATCAAAAGGGTTGGCATCAATATTATTCTCACTCACAACCTCGTATTTCAAAAGTCGATAATTTAAGATCAATTAAAGAGTTTAATGAAGTAGTTGATCCTAGTTATATACTTTCTTATGAAGAATGGTGCGGTATTTTTAAAAATAAAGTTTATTATAGCCTCTACCACAACTTATTTCTTGATGGTGTCATAATGAGCATGACCATAAAAAAAACGGGTACTAATGATTTAGGGTTTGAGCAATATTTGATAAGGCTCTCTTTCAATACGGCTGATTATATAGGGCGGAATCTTATAGAAAACGGATTCAAAATTGAAGGAGAAGACCTTGAAAAAGCAAATATACAATTAGTTATGCAGAGTACTAAAGATCGAAATCATCAAGAACTCAATTTAAAGAGTGAAGGCTATCAGATAGATGAGAGCTATGAAACACCCGACTTTTGGCAATATATGAAATAAAGCGACTTAAATAGTATCAAGTGTAATTCAAGAAAGCCTTATACTACCAAAAAGAGACGCGAGACCCCTACTCACAGTTTAATATCAATCAAGACGACGTGAGCGCCACCCTTAAAATGGGCATTATTCATCCAGTAACAAACTCTAGTCCCCAGCGTGATGGTATTCATGCGACCACTACGGCGCAAGTGAGTATAAAAAACGGTCAAGCAATGATGATATCGAGTCACCCCCAAACTCATGACCAAAGCCATGCCCAATCAGAGCAGCATGATTATCAGCATCATACCCCGACGTTCACTCAAACCAGCCTTGGTGGTCAGCATCTAAGCGAGCGCTTAACCCAGCTTGCCACAGGTTTAGGTCGTCATGTTAATAGCCATAAAGACATTAAGACTCAGCTTGAGTCTATCGCTGACGAGCAAACCCAAACCACACATCATAAAACTCCTTATACCTTGATAGACAGCGCTGCTGATAGTGGTTACGTCAGTGAGGATTTACTGGTTCATCGCTCTATGGGTGAGATGCTGTCTACCACTCAGCAAGATAGGATGGTGACCAGTGGTAAGGGTCATCATCAGGTAAGCGGTGAGTCAACGACCCTTATAGCAAACGGTAGTGTGAGCATGACCAATGCGAAAGACAATATCATGGTATCGGCACATACGGGACGACTTGAGGCAACGGCTAAGCAGGATGTAAATATATCGTCTTCAACTAAGGAGGTTGAGATAGTCGCTAACAAAAAAATCACGCTAAGTGCTGGCGGTGCGACGATTACGCTTGATGGGGCGAACATTACGGTTGCGGCGAATACGTTTACGGAGAAGTCTGGTAAGCATAGTTTGGCTGGGGGTGGGTTTGATGGGCTGGGGCTTGGGGGGTTGCCTGCTCAAGCACTTAAACTAACTGATAGTATGATGAGTTTGGCATATGGAGAAGGCTTTCATCTAGTAGAGTCAGAAACTGGGAAACCTATTGCTAACCAGACTGTTTGGATAGAGCGCGAAAATGGTGATATTGAACAGGTACAAACTGATGAGGAAGGTAAAACACCACAAATTACTGACCATAAAGAAGAAGAGGTTAAGTTTATCGCACCCATACAAACAGATGTATTTATAGGTTAAACATATGAGTAACTATAAGATATTGGTAAAAGATGTCAGTTATAACAGTAATGGAACAGTATCAATTGAAGGTTTCAAGCTAGGAACTAAACAAAGTATAAATATAACTTGTAGTGCTGAACAGCTATGTACTTCCACATTAAAACCAAATAATTCAACTAACAAAACATCTACCCAGAAAACACTGTTTAAGCTTACAGATATACCCTCAGCTATGCGAGCTAAAGGTTGGCATAATGCTGCTTATTTAAATGAGCAATGGCTGAATGGCGAGAATATCGAAATGACTAACGCTGATAAAGGTAAATGGGGTGAATCAAATAAAAGGTTGAACTATTATAACCCTTCCAAATTTAACCATAGTTGGTTAAGTGGCTTTACACGTTATAAAGACGGCATTGAACATCTTACAAACAATGTCATAACTTCTCGATCGAAGCCAGTAATAATTAAATCTCTGTATCTTGACAATGCATTTTCACATTCAAACCTTCCTAAGCTTAAAACGACTATTTATGGCAGTAGTAATTATAAAAGTATTGCTAATGGTAATGATTGCCAAATCCTTCATAGAGATTGGCAGATACAGTTAAAGCAAATCGATAGTAGCAACTTTAGCAAAGGCGTAACCTTTGTAGCAGAACTTGGCATTGATGATCTATGGGCAACATTTGGTTCATTCGCGGTATATGCTGCCATTGGTGATTATAGTATTACTGCTTTATCAGATGAATTGCTTCAAATAACCATTAAATCAATCGTATGTTATATGGTTGATAGTTACGACTTTATGAGTGTTCCCGATGATTATTTAGGGCATTGGAATAAAAATGATTTTGAGTTTAATCTTGTCTTTAAGAATACGGTTAATAACTTACCGTATAACGCAAACTCTAGAACGGGGCAGGTTTTAACCTCAGTCGACCCTGATGATTTATTGTTCCCAATTTTTAATCATCATTATCAGCAATACCGCAAAAAGTATAATAAAGGTAGAGATATGACGGTTTGGTCAAAACCGCATAAGATAAACATCTCTCATATGGAAGAAGGCTATCATACCTTTAGAGTTGGAAAGTCTGAAATTAGCAAAATTATTAAAAGGTCTTAAAATGAAGTTTTTTAAAATAGGATTTATGGCTTTAGCATTACTACTATTAACCAAGCTTGCTTTGGCTTGTCATTTTGAAAGGCAGATAGACGAGATAACTAAGAGCCCTGAAAATACACCTCAATGTATAGGTATGTCTACTAATAAGTTTAGAGGAGGTGAACATATTAAGGGAGAGTATTTTTATTACATATGTAGATTGAGTCCTGATATTAAATCCTTTGCCTATTATTATGATAAAGACAATAAACAAATATTAAATCAAATAACTTTACCTATAAATTTTGAGTCCTTACAAATAGCAAGCCCAAAAATTTGTATTTCAGTGGAAGAAGAAAATAAAGTTAAAGAAAGCTGTAGTGTTTTCATTTCAAGTGGCCTATCTGGCATGAAAGGCAGAGAACTTTCGTTCGATATGTCAACAGTAATATCTGAAAATTCTAAAAAAATCAAAGAGACTTTAGATTAAACTGACTTAACCATAGTTAAGTCCCAACACCAAGGTAAAAAACTAACTTCCACACTGGTTTTTTAGAAAGCTTAAACCACGCCCACCCTAAGCAAGAATACAATCTAACCGCTAGCCCCGATTGTAACGGTTATACTTGGTAAAGCACAGGGTTGCAGGCGCTTAGCTAGTGGCAGTATCGCAGCACAGGAATGACACTAGCCTTAGCGACTGCCCCTGTGCAAGCCAAGATAATAGTGTAAAGCGGGAAATGCTCCACACGCCATCACAGGGCTGACTCAAAGCCGTCGCCACCGTGAGCGTCATACTTCACATCTACAAGCAGGCCGTCATCTGACTCAGTTAAGCTTGATATTAGCCGACACCCCTTGGGTGGGTCATCCATATCGCAAACAAGTATTGCCTCCTATGACAGGCATCACAGAAGATCAGTCAGACACTGACAGTCGTGATCATATGACCCCTACTCGACTTGTATTGTTTGATACCCCTGCTCAGCCTATATCAAGACTTGAGGCACAGGCAGGAGCGAACTATGGCACTCACTTCACGCATAGAGCAGATGATCAAACGCTTGTACAGTCTGTTGGTGATGGTGAGCATTTAATCAATACAGGCAGTCTACTATCGACCACTCGCCCTAGCCTGTTTGCTTGTCATGATGACAAAGCGGTAGAAAGTGGCTATCGGCATCAGGCAGATGATGCGTTATCCGAGTGGGTGACTGAGCACCGATCTGATCAGGCGTATTCTCAGTTATCACTCAATAATAGCCAAGTACAGGCTAGAGTTAAGATGGGTGTGATTCACCCTGCTACAGAGGCTAGCAAACGTGACGGTATTCATGTCGCAACCGATGCGCAAGTGAGTGTGAAGACTGGGCAGGCTATGGTAATATCGAGTCAACCCCAAACCTATGCTCAAACTCATGCGCAAAGCACAACGCATGATTATCAGCAGCATACCCCGACCCTCACTCAAACCAGTCTTGGTGGTCAGCATCTAAGCGAGCGCTTAACCCAGCTTGCGACAGGTTTAGGTCGTCATGTTAATAGCCATAAAGAGATTAAGACTCAGCTTGAGTCTATCGCTGACGAGCAAACCCAAACCACACATCAGCAAAAAGCTTATACCTTGATAGATAGCGCCGCTGATAGTGGTTATGTCAGTGAGGATTTACTGGTTCATCGCTCTATGGGTGAGATGCTGTCTACCACTCAGCAAGATAGGATGGTGACCAGTGGTAAGGGTCATCATCAGGTAAGCGGTGAGTCAACGACCCTTATAGCAAACGGTAGTGTGAGCATGACCAATGCGAAAGACAATATCATGGTATCGGCACATACGGGACGACTTGAGGCAACGGCTAAGCAGGATGTAAATATATCGTCTTCAACCCAAGCAGTTGAGATTGCGGCGAGTAATAAGGTGACGATTCATGCAGGCTCTGCAAGTATTACGCTTGAGGGCGGTGATATTACGATTAAGGCTAATGAGTTTATTGAAAAAGCAGGTAAGCATAATCCAGCGAGGGGTGGGTTTGATGGGCTGGGGCTTGGTGGGTTGCCTAAGTTTATCGCTGGCGCTATTTATAAAGAACAGTTTAAGTTTACTGACGATGATGATATTGCTTATGCGAATACACCTTATCTTCGCCAACTACCGCACAGTCAAATTGTTCTAACGCATGTTCAAATGACCAATCATCATCTTCTACACCCCAAATACCAAGATTAAGCAAATTCTGCACACCTGTTTTTTTCCAATAGCCGATGAATAGTGAGATGCCAATAAGACCCACAAACTCCCCTTTTAAAAAAGCCATCTAAAACTAAATAAATACCATAGCTTATTAAAAAATCCTGAGTCGTGACCCTTAGCGTTACCAATCATGTCGACAAATAAAGCAAAAGCAAACAGCATGACAATACCGAATAAGATTAATCCTATATAATAAAGTATCGTTTTCCATAGGGGTCGATTGCCGTCCTCAAGGTTTCCCTCGGGCAGATGTTTGTTTAAGTTATGCGGATCATTGGGGTCTATGACACTTTCGGCTTCAATTTCGGCACTAAAGTGTGGCGTGATGCTGGTATTGATTGAAATAAGGCGTCCGATGAAGCGTAGCCATGCAAACGGTATCAAAAGATACTCTACCAATACAGGTTTAAATGTACTAGGGTACTCTTGATTAACATGACTGGCATGATAACCAAGCTTTACTCTTTGCAAAGAAACCAATGGGGTTTCTCTTTTTTGATGTACGGGATGTACGTAGCGAATTGCATCTTTAACCTCTGTAAGCTCTTTGTCATCTCCTTCCATATAGCGGCGCACAAACTCAAAATGACCTAACAGTGCGCCTTCATCATGTATATCTGCACCCAAACTATTTACGAAAGGCAGGCTAAACATACCCGTAATGGTCATACCATCCTCTGCTAAGGTAATACCTCTGATATCGCCACCATCTTTGTAAGTCGTTGCCATATAAAACTTGAGATCATCCCAGTCAAAGATGTCAACTTTACGATTGGCTTGAAGCACATATACTTTACGGGTTTTTCGATTAAAGCGTATAGGAAGATAGGTGTAAGTAAAGAGTTCGGTTGAGAGTAGAGCTATTAGCATAGCAAGAAGGAAAATGATAAATAACAGACTGCATAATAAAAATACTATATAAAATAATGAAGTTTCTTCAACAGATTCTATATTCAACATTATGATTATGGCATATAAAATATAACTCCCTATAGTTAAGAAGAACAAACTCCATGCAGTCATATCACCTCGTATTCTGTCTTGACGTCCTGTAAGCTCCATATAGGTAGAATTAAACTGCACGACGGTACGCTGTGGATAAAGCGGTACATCATAACCTTGATTTTTATCTAGCCACTTAAAGTCTTTAATTTCTTGAATTCGACCACCAAATACTTGACCAAAAGTACCATCTACTTTTTTACCTATTTCTATATATCCAAATCTAGCAAAAGGATTTCTACCATTTGTGTCTAACATGATTAGTTATCCTTTTGATCAATATCTTCGCCCACGACAGCACGATCAAATTGCTCTAGCGTATGTTCAAATGACCAACCATCATCTTTTACACCCCAAATACCAAGATTAAGCCAATTCTGCATACCTGTTTTTTTCCAATAGCCTATGGATAGTGAGATGCCAATAAAACCTACAAACTCCCCTTTTAAAAAAGCCATTTAAAACTAAATAAGTACAAAAGCTTATCAAAAAATCCTGAGTCATGCCCCTTAGCGTTACCAATCATGTCGACAAATAAAGCAAAAGCAAACAGCATGACAATACCGAATAAGATTAATCCTATATAATAAAGTATCGTTTTCCATAATGGTCGATTGCTGTCCTCAAGGTTGCCCTCGGGCAGATGTTTGTTTAAGTCATGCGGATCATTGGGGTCTATGACACTTTCGGCTTCAATCTCGGCACTAAAGTGTGGCGTGATGCTGGTGTTAATAGAAATAAGGCGTCCGATGAAGCGTAGCCATAACTGTATAACGATTGCTAGATGTGTCCAATGTAGCTTCAATGCTTGTTTTGGATATTCCATGTTTTCGTCTGAATTAAGTGCTGCTAATGTTGCTCGCTGAAAAGAGATTAAAGGGGTTTCTCTTTTTTGATGTACGGGATGAATATAACGAATGGCATTCTTTACTTCTATAAGGTCTTCTTCATCTCCTTCCATATAGCGGCGGACAAATTCGAAATGTTGTTTTAGCTGTGTGCCCCCTAATATTTCTTTAGCTGTTAAATCACTAACAAAGGGAAAGCTAAACATACCAGTAATGGTCATACCATCCTCTGCTAAGGTAATACCTCTGATATCGCCACCATCTTTGTAAGTTGTTGCCATATAAAACTTGAGATCATCCCAGTCAAAAATGTCAACTTTGCGGTTGGCTTGACGCACATATACTTTACGGGTTTTTCGATTAAAGCGTATAGGAAGATAGGTGTAAGTAAAGAGTTCGGTTGAGAGTAGAGCTATTAGCATAGCAAGAAGGAAAATGATAAATAACAGACTGCATAATAAAAATACTATATAAAATAATGAAGTTTCTTCAGCAGATTCTATATTCAACATTATGATTATGGCATATAAAATATAACTCCCTATAGTTAAGAAGAACAAACTCCATGCAGTCATATCACCTCGTATTCTGTCTTGACGTCCTGTAAGCTCCATATAGGTAGAATTAAACTGCACGACGGTACGCTGTGGATAAAGCGGTACATCATAACCTTGATTTTTATCTAGCCACTTAAAGTCTTTTATTTCTTGAATTCGACCACCAAATACTTGACCAAAAGTACCATCTACTTTTTTACCTATTTCTATATATCCAAATCTAGCAAAAGGATTTCTACCATTTGTGTCTAACATGATTAGTTATCCTTTTGATCAATATCTTCGCCTTCCGCCGCTTTTTCATACTGTGCTAACTCGTGTTTGAGTGAACTAGATCCTATCAATAAAGACAGTCAAAGTGTCGATAATGATTTAAGGCAACCAATTAAAACTAAATAAATACCAAAGCTTATCAAAAAATCCTGAGTCATGCCCCTTAGCATTACCAATCATGTCAACAAAGAAAGCAAAGGCAAACAGCATGACAATACCGAATAAGATTAATCCTATATAATAAAGTATCGTTTTCCATAGGGGTCGATTACTGTCCTCAAGGTTGCCCTCGGGCAAGTGTTTGTTTAAGTCATACGGATCATTGGGGTCTATGACACTTTCGGCTTCAATCTCGGCACTAAAGTGTGGCGTGATGCTGGTATTGATAGAAATAAGGCGTCCGATGAAGCGTAGCCATGCAAACGGTATCAAAAGATACTCTACTAATACAGGTTTAAATGTACTAGGGTACTCTTGATTGACATGACTGGCATGATAACCAAGCTTTATTCTTTGCAAAGAAACCAATGGGGTTTCTCTTTTTTGATGTACGGGATGAATATAACGAATGGCATTCTTTACTTCTATAAGGTCTTCTTCATCTCCTTCCATATAGCGGCGGACAAACTCAAAATGACCTAACAATGCGCCTTCATCATGTATATCTGCACCTAAACTATTTACGAAAGGCAGGCTAAACATACCCGTAATGGTCATACCATCCTCTGCTATGGTAATACCTCTGATATCGCCACCATCTTTGTAAGTTGTTGCCATATAAAACTTGAGATCATCCCAGTCAAAGATTTCTACCTTACGGTTGGCTTGACGCACATATACTTTACGGGTTTTTCGATTAAAGCGTATAGGAAGATAGGTGTAAGTAAAGAGTTCGGTTGAGAGTAAAGTTATTAAGTATATTGCCATTAATACAAATACAAATAATATAAAACCAACATAAGCTACGCTAATAAAGTTATTTTTACTCAAATCTAATAGAATACTTAAAGTTGTGTAATATATTCCGATAATAAATATAGTTAGAAAAAAGAAACTTCCAGATGTAACATCACCTCGTATTCTATCTTGACGTCCTGTTAGTTCCATATAGGTAGAATTAAACTGAACGACGGTACGCTGTGGATAAAGGGGTACGTCATACTTTTGATTTTTATCTAGCCACTTAAAGTCTTTAATTTCTTGAACCCTACCCCCCAGTCCTTTACCAAAAGACTCATCTAGCTTTTGATTAATTTCTTTGTAATGTAACTTCGTAAAGGGGTTCCTGCCATTGATATCTATCATTTAATTATCCTTTAAATCAATATCTTCACCAACTACCGCACGGTCAAATTGTTCTAACGTATGTTCAAATGACCAACCACCATCTTCTACGCCCCAAATACCAAGATTAAGCCAATTCTCCATACCTGTCTTCTTCCAGTAACCGATAAAAAGATTGATGCCAATAAAGCCTATTAATAACACAACGCCAATACCAGTTGCCGTTGAACCTAGACTTAAGCTAAGAAGAGTTGTTGAAACAGCACCTGTAAAAGCTGAGCCATAATAGGCATATTGAATTATGCTATTGTCATTACGACCTGCTTGATATCCTGATTGAATGTCGAATCCTGCAAATATTGCCGCCCCGCCAATACTTAAACCTCTTGCAACAATTGACAAAGTCTTGGCTGAACGTCCAGCAGTTAATACTTGTTCATTTGATACGGCTTTGCCTGCTCCACGTTTAAGCTTTAGCTCACTTGCCATTAGCTTACTTGCATTCCCGCGCAGCTCTAAACCACCACCTAACAGCATCATTAGACCCGCGACCGCTTTTGTACCTTCTGCTAATCTCTCTTCTTGAGATTTTGCTTGAAAGAACGCACTGATTAAAAAGATACAAGCAACCGTTTGTAGCATCGCTCCAAAATAATTGATTCTAACCGCTTGATCAATTCGTCTATTAGTTATATCTTCAAATTTTTTGTAGTTATTGTGGCCATGCTCGTATAATTCAGGAGTGGTGTAAATAGAACGATCAATTGCCTGCCTAAGGGCGCCTTTATTAGCATAAGCTTTATTGCTATTTTCATAGACACTCATACCAGCTCTTAACTCGTTTTTGTCAATATAGTAGATGAAGCTTTGAGCAAATGGCTTATTTAATCGTGCAGCTTCACCTGAGGTTTTTAATGCCTGATCAACACTTTCTCTTATTCTAGTAGGTAATTTTCCATTTTCTGTAATATGCATAATGCCATTAATCAGCGCTTTTCTCGCATCTGCGTAGCTGCCTTGGCCTTTAACAATAATCAATGCCTTTTCGTGATGGTAGCCAAATAAATATTCCTTTTGAGACAGCATCAAACCATTTAGTGTTTGACCCGTACGATAGTTCTTCATGAAAGGAACCGCCAGCTGTTCGGCTAAGCTAACGGTTGCGCCTACTTGACCTGCAATTGCATCGTATTTACCAAATATAGTAGCCGAGCCGGTGTATAAAAGCCCAGACCATGAGTTGGTCATAACTTCACTAGGAGTTAGTCCTGACGTAATAGGTGGCAGACTGTCAATAAAATTAACCACTTCATCTTGGTTAAATACTAAAGCACGTGCTAGGTAATTATTATCGTCACTCGCGATTTTTTTTGATAAATGTGAATCATATAAATCAGATAACATCGGTATGATTGCTGTTGATCCTAAAAACTGCTGAACAGTAAGAGTATAATAGACTCGGCTAATATCATCTTCTTTATCAAAGTTATGAATCATGGTGTTCTTAAGAAATTGGCTTTCAAAAATACTTTTATATTCAGAGGCTAGCTTATCTAATATATTATTCAGCTCAAATTTTCTATTTTTAGAATACGCTTCAAAATTTTCAACCCATTCATTCATCTCATTTTCTCGAATAAGCTTACTATAGTTTGACCATGCTGCTTGAACTTGACTTTCTTTATATTTTAAAGCACCTTCTTCACGAGCTTTCTCTTCTTCTAGTCGTTCTGCTTGGCTTGGTCCATCACCTTCCCATCTAGGCATAGGTTGCATTAGTTCAGCATGCTCATTGATTCTGTCAATATGACGCTGGGCGTCATTTTTCGTTTTTTCGTCTATGTTTTGTTTTAACGTATTGATAAGTGACGCAACTGTATATCTATATATATCATCTTCAATAGGCTGATAAGCAAGCTGAGCCTGAATCATAAATTCATTTAAATCAATCATCTCACCCACAGGATCATTAAAATACACACTTAAAACTCGGTTAATTTCTTCTGCATTATTTTTTTCTATGGTATTAAGCGTTGTGTATAATTTCTCACGTTCATCAGTTCTATCAGGTTGATAGGCTCTATCTGTTAATGGATTAATACTGCCAAAATATTCAGAGGCATAATACTCTGTTACCTTATCCTCTCCTTCTCCATCTGGGTCATACTCCCATAAATCATAACCACCTGCAGGTTGACTTGACTCAGTTCCTAAAGAGCCTTTTGAGGTGCTTTTAGTTGCAGAAACTGGCAATTCAATCATATTGTTATCTTTGGCATTATTAACATTATTTTGATGATTGCTGATGATAGCTTTTGTCCACTTAACAGGGCTATAGGCTATCCATAAAGTGTTAATATCCTGATTTGGATTAGGTATACGGATAAAGCTTTTTAACGCTTTACAGTTATCACCCTTATGACACACAAAGTCAGTTTTAGTGATATCAGGATTATCTGTTGGATCATGAATATTAAATGACTCAAGATATCTCCCTGCGTTAACCACATAACCATACCAAGTATTGTTATTATCTAAAATATAAATATAGCCTTCTCTAACCAACCTTCCGTAAGATTTGACTGTCAAATCCTCTTTATTTATTTTAAAGCCCCAACGCATCGGCAATAGAGTAACGCCTTGTGTCACGCATTGATCACATCTTTTATCAGCCACTGTTAGCCCCTTACCCTTTATATATTAATTTGTGCTTTGTTTACTTGCGTTATATTGTGTATAGCATTCTAATAACCAACGATTCATCATGGTTTGACGATCCACTCGGTTGGTTAAATGCGTTGCGTGCGCCAATCGTTTTTTTGAGTCATCTACCCATTGTTGAACTAGCGGATAATCATCTACGATAAGCGGTTTAGTATTAATTCCATTTTGGGTTAAAAAACGATTAATGATGCTGATATCTGCTAGTTGCTGTTGTGTTATTGGGCAATAGTTTGAATATCGCTCGAAGTGCTTAGTGTCAGTAGCTAGGTAATAATCAATACCATCAACACGATACCACTCTCTGTCTATAGGCAGCCACATTCGCTTAGGATAAGCGAAGCGATTGGCGATATAAGCTGAATATTGTAATGATAAAAAGTGAATCGATACTTGGGGGTCTAAATAGCGAAGATGTTTTTTGCGCTGTCCTGATTGAATGATTTGATTGCGACTTAATTTGATAGCAATATCCGCCATATTAAGTGACCCATCATCTACCAGCTCTTGGGTGGAGTCTTTTTTTAGCGCCGATGACTGAGCACTCTGCGTAAGATAAGAGTCAGGCAAAAACTCATAAGCACTAATGCGCGTTTTATCAATGCGCCTTTCAGCAGGTGTATAATCTAATAAAGCAAGTAACCCATCATCAGTATCTAATAACTCACAACGATTAATATGCTCCTCTATGATCACGCCTATATCGCTACAATCTTCTACCACAATCATAAGGGGGCTATCAATCATGTGATAACGTAGCAAATCTTGATCCAAGGCATAAACCGCTTTGGGATTCTCTTTTTTTATATGATTAATAAGCTGCTTTTGACTATGATGCACAATGAGGACATCAAAAGTATTGATAGCTCTACAGTCTAATGCTTGCGTTTGTCTATTCAGAGTTAATGTGGGCGTATTATTTTTATTCATATCATCTATTTTTTAGCTCTAAACGTTATAAGTCACTTACTGCAGCATGATTGTTTTCAGCTTCGTTTGCCAGCTGAGAACACGCCTCAAACTTCATTTGTTGTAAGGCGATCGCTTTACTCTCCCCACTCCCACTGCCCCAATCTACCTTACTGGCTTTATACCCCGCTTGAGCAGGGGTAATTAGGGTCACATTACCCCCACTCATTTCAATACCACTGCCAGCCGCTTTTAGACTGAGCGTGTCAGGGGCGATAATTTCTATCTCATCTCGGCTATGGATGCGTAGTACTTGTTCACTGTCGAGCCGCATCTCATCCGTGTGGGCTTGTAAGGTTACATTACCATGAGCGGCGGTGTGGGTTTGTGCTTTATTGCTGTAGTAATGGATGTCCCCTGCCACTATTTGATTAAGCTGAGTTTGACTGTGGTAATAGGTGTTATCTACTGCATGGCTGTGGCTGTTTTGGGTACTGGTGTGTTGGCTGTGTTGACCCGTTAATAAGGCTAGGTTGTGTTGTGAGTCTATTAGGATATGCGGCTGGGCCCATTGTCCTGACTCAAGTGCTTGGTTGTTGGTGTCTTCATTAAAGAGGGCAAAAGGGGTTTGAGCATCCTCTTTTGATGCTTTAGGCGTAATACCTAAGCCCACAGGTTGATGTTGCTCGGCGAGTTGACTGTAAGCCAGTTGCTGTTGGTCGGCGGTTTGTAGTTTGCTGTGGCTGTGATGACTCATGTGGGCGTGAGTGTCTGCGCTATAGCTTGTGATGTGGACGCCACTTGAGCCTTGCAGATTGCCGGCCGCTTTAGTCTCGAGGCTGATGCCTTGTCCTCGAGCGCTACCTCTGCTGTGGTCGGTGTGCTGGTGTAGGCCGCCAAGGGTTAGGCTGCTTTGATAGGCGGTACTATACAGCTGAGTTTGTGCATACTGGTCATGTTGGTCAAACATGAGTTGGTTGTAGCCGTTGGTCAGACCGTCTTTATTTACGGCTCCTGTGCGGCTGGTGTCGATGCTTTGGGTTTTGATGCCGTCTATGGGCTGGGCATTGTCATCAACAATAAAGCTAACGAGAGCACGACTCAAACAACTCTAGCAACACAAAGTATATTTGGGTGGTCTTTAGCGACATCTTGAACATTGCTATAGGGGCGAGGTAATAGAGTAATACTTACTATATCTTAAAGGGGTAAGGTACTTCTAGTCTGACCCTCTTTAGTAATCATCAAGATAGCCTAAAGATAATGCGTAAAAAAACCCAATAATACTCAGTATTAGTAAGGTATGTAATATCCATATAATTCGCCAACGCCATAGAAACCATTTGCTTTGGTTATTAATCACTTTAATACGGTATGGATTTATGTTTGGGTCTATATATGGATTTGGTGCATCTGGTGGGTAGCGTAGATGCTGGTACTGGGGTTCATCTAGTATGTTGCGTCCTTTAGACTGTATCCAGCCACCTCCGAGTTTGACGTAGGCTTGTAGTATTAATAAAGGGATGTACCACGGCCATACTCTAAAGTTTTGAGTGACACCATAGCTGGGTAAGATACTGTCGGTATATAGATAGAGCTTATGCTCTTTAGTTGTCTTTGGCGGATCAAAAGGTGTAATTGGTGGTAGGCTGTTTGCGTCCTTTTCCATGTAGTTTCGTATAAACTGCCACTGTGCTCGAGCATAAGCGTCTGATGTCGCTGGAAATGAGGAGACCAGTTGATTAATAATATTGCGCTCGTCATCTAGCCAGTTGAGTTGTAAAAAGTAGGTTCTACTCATACCGCCCGCACTAACAATATTGACGCTTTCGACACTGGCATGAATGTCTTTATATGGCAACTCGTTGATACCATGGTAGTCGACTTTTATGCTACCGTCTTCTTGAGTGACGTTATATTGCAAGATGCGCTGGCCTACTTTATCGAAGGCGTCTATGGGTTTGTCGCTGTCAGTTAGCTTTGAGACTTTACGGAGCATTGCAATTGGCAGGACGAACGTTAGTACATTAAATAAAATAGTCGATACAATCCCTAAAACACTCTTTTCGAGAACAGCTTCAATGGAAAGGGGTATAGCTATAATTCCACTAGATAAAAGCATGAGTATCATTACAACCCCACCCTCATTTAGCATACTACTACCGACATCATTAAAGGTCATTGCATAGGGCGTGATGCCACGCACATCTTTTGCCACATACAGCATATTAGGATGGTCTGTAGGCACATCTTCTACCTCACTGTAAGGACGGGGTAGTAAAGTGATACTGGTTGTATTATGGGCGGGTAAAGTATTTATCGTCTATCTCCTTTTAGTAATCATCAACATAGCCTAGAAATAACGCGTAGAATAACCCAATGATACAGAGGATCAGTAAGGTATGTAATATCCAGATAATACGCCAGCGCCATAGTGAATGATTATAGGTATACAATTCTTCAGTTACTATTCCTCTCCCTCTGCAACTTAGAATATGAAATTAATTAAACTATCTCATTTCATATTATTAAGTGCTTCAATTATGCTAAAAAAATTATGAGTCGCATTGGCTCCTAAATTGTTATAATTTACAAGCACAAGCTCATCTACCTCTTCTGCTTCATGGATACGTGTATTATTTATAAAACCTAGTATGCCCACCCTGACTGGTACATTATTATGCTCTGATACGAATTTTATGAGTTGTTGTCTAAGTTGCTCTTGACGTTCATTCTTTGTAACTATAATCAATTTACCACCACTAACATCTAATAAAAGCTGATTGCCTTGTAGGATTAAATCTCCCAAATAGTGGTCCACACCATCTTCATATTCACTGATTGGTATGTCGTCAGGATCAGTGGCAAAATTCTCAAAGTATAGATTTTTGAACTCTTCATCAAACTCTTTAAGAAGTTCTAATCTCTGTGCTTCTGTAGTTGGAGAGAACTTATTAAAAACATCATCAGCTTTAGCAAGTGGCGTATGAGTCATTCCTACAATAAATAGTGTAATAGTAAAAAACCTCATATTTAGTAAAGCCTTTGAAGTTAGTTGATTTAACATATTTAGAGCTCTTTTTAATGAGTAATTGATAGGGCTAAGTGGTTGTATATCTTATTCTTTTAATTGGTTGGTCTCGTTAAAATACCATATGGTTTTCCATTCTAGTCGCTTCATCTTAGGCATGACGTCATTTTTTTTAAAGTACATGAGCTTTTCACTAGCAGGTGTCCACCAATATCCTGTCTGAGGACAGGGCTTGCCTGATTCACAACGTAATCGCTTTGGTGCAACGTACTGGCTGCCTCCGCCACTATCAGCGATACGCTCTACTAACATCCAGTTAACCGGTGCCTTACCGACTGCTTGCATGGTCTCTGGGTCATAGCCAACATAGGCTTCCATGGCCTGCATGCCTTTTGGTAATACTTGAGCACTGGCATCTTCTCTATCTGGCACATAGATACCGCCAACAGGGACAACTTCATCTAACCCAGCACTATACTTTGGGTTGAGACGATATATAGGCCATGATTCGGGTGGATTTAATGGGCCTCTTGCTTCTGAGGCATAGTCTCCAGCTAAATCACCAATACACCAGCCATAATAACTGGTTATTTTCATATTAAAAGCGCATGTACCAGCCTTGTTACGCCATTTTTCAAACTCAACTTGTTGCTGCTTTGGCATCCAGTCAATAGGGAAATCCATATTAATGGCGCGAAAATCACTTTTTACATTTCCTCCGTAGCTGATAGCATCTAAGTCTCCATTCAGTAGCTGTCGATAACCGATGTTTAAACTATCTAGAGTACTACGCAGATTGGGTAAGACACGCTCGCCCCAGACAATATCAGGTTGCATGTTTAAAGGGCGGCTACGGTAATCAAAAGGTAAGTCGTTAACAAATAGCTCTAGGGCATATTCCGCCGCTTCTAACATATTGGCAAAGGCATCGCGCATCTCTTTATAATATGCAGGAGAACTGTAGCGCTCTAATAGATAAATCTCTTGGGGTCTAATAATGTAGTTGCTCACTGCTTATTTATCTCCATACCAGTTTTGTTTAAGGGTTGGCACACCAACCATATTGGTAGTTTCTAACCCTTTTAAATCACTACCATAGCCCCATCCTGTCTTTTGCCGAGGTTTAACTCTGCTTCTAATGAGTTTTGCTGGGTCAAGCACAATCTGTACACCTCCACCTTCTAATACATACTTATCACCGTGCCGATTAGCAGTTTGAACTTGCCCCTTACTATTTTTCAGTACTTGACTTGCAGTTCTGCCCTCCCAAACCTTCATACCCCCTTTAGGTACGATATATTTCACCACCTCGCCATTACTGTTCCAACTTGCCCAAACGGCGAAACGTCTGCGCCAATCTGCTCGTTTTTTTAGTTTTATATATTCTGATTTTCTCATCCAGCAGATACTGTTGTCATTACTAGCAGGATCAACGACACGATATAGTACAGTGCCCTCAGGAAGATTAACCGCTTTTATGGTATTAAAAGTATCGTAAGCACTATTTAGGGGCCCAGGGGCGGTATTAGAAATATTTGGATAGCCTTTAGGAATTTTTGGACATTTTCTTAGTTCAGGATATTTAATATTTTTTGTAACATCTACCCATTTAGGCGGACTGATTTTTACCAATTTCACTTCACCATCGGTATGAACTTTTCTAAAGTTTGCTATATTAGTTAGATTTGTGACTGCTTTGTACCCTCCCTCAGTATCCAACCTTATAGCTAAACGCTCTAAAAAGTCTTGTACTGGCGCTAGAAACTCACCAAGACGTCTATTCGCTTTTCTACGTATATCTAGTACGACTTTGAGCATTTCGCCAGCTTGTTTTCCAATACCCCTACTACCATATTCCTGTATAAACTCGACCGTTTCTTCTAAATAGCCAATGTATTCATCAAGAACAGCCAATAACTGAGTTTTACTAACTTTGGCTTTAATTTTTCGTAACTCTTTGGCTGACCATCTATATATATTGCCAGACGTTTCAATTCTTAGAAATATTCTAACCTCAGGACGGCCTAAATATTTATTTACCTCCTTAATTCCTTGCTCAATACTCGGCTCAACTGCATTGTATATCAAACTACCTGAAAGTTTACCAGCTTTGGATAAGGGTCTCATCATAAAGCGCCTAACTGGTGCAAGTAAAACCTTGAATATTCCTTTAAAAAGCGACCCTAAAACTGGAAATAAACCGATTAAGGTTAGGATTAAACCTATCCATGCCCAGGGGTTGCTATCATCTTCATGAATTTTTTTACAGTTAGCACAAATATCGCGTACATCACATATTTGATCCACAAATGGAATCATTGAAACAGCTGTACCAGTGATGACTTGAGCTGTAGAGGGTTCTTCAGCAAAATCTCCTTGTATGACTACCCATAGCCAATCAGCAATGTCTCCTATGGTCTCTTTACCTTTCTGCAAAGCACCATTTAAAGGTTTAGTAAACCAAGCAAGCGCATTTGAAAGCCTTTTATTTTCTGGTAAAAAACCCATATCTATACCCTATTTTTTGTTATAGCTTTTAGCAGCTTCTAGAACCTTCAAAAATGACTCTGGAGGTGTGTCTTCAAAATCATTATCTTCATACTCAACTTTAATAGCTATCTCAGGGACGTTTTCATGATAAGCTTTACCATCCTTGTCCAATTTTCCTTTAATAACTTGACCACCTTCAAAAAATATCTTGTACTTAAGGTTTGGTATGCCCTTACCATCTACTCCTAGATAATGAAGTCCAATCCAGTTGTTCATTTCCATATTTGGCAAGTGAGGTAATCCAATACTTACACCACTCCCACTGCCCCAATCCACCTTACTGGCTTTATACCCCGCTTGAGCAGGTGTAATTAAAGTCACATTACCCCCACTGATTTCAATACCACTGCCCCCCGCTTTTAGACTTAGCGTGTCAGGGGCGATAATCTCTATCTCATCTCGGCTATGGACGCGTAGTACTTGCTCACTGTCTAAGCGCATCTCATCCGTGTGGGCTTGTAGGGTCACATCGCCATGAGCGGCGGTGTGGGTTTGTGCTTTATTGCTGTAGTAATGGATGTCCCCTGCCACTATTTGATTGAGCTGAGTTTGACTGTGGTAATAGGTGTTATCTACTGCATGGCTGTGGCTGTTTTGGGTACTGGTGTGTTGGCTGTGTTGACCCGTTAATAAGGCTAGGTTGTGTTGTGAGTCTATTAGGATATGCGGCTGTGCCCATTGTCCTGACTCTAGTGCTTGGTTGTTGGTGTCTTCATTAAAGAGGGCAAAAGGGGTTTGAGTATCCTCTTTTGATGCTTTAGGCGTAATACCTAAGCCTACAGGTTGATGTTGCTCGGCGAGTTGACTGTAAGCCAGTTGCTGTTGGTCGGCAGTTTGTAGTTTGCTGTGGCTGTGATGACTCATGTGGGCGTGAGTGTCTGCGCTATAGCTTGTGATGTGGAGTCCGCTTGCGCCTTGCAGATTGCCGGCCGCTTTAGTCTCAAGGCTGATGCCTTGTCCTCGAGCGCTACCTCTGCTGTGGTCGGTGTGCTGGTGTAGGCTGCCAAGCGTTAGGCTGCTTTGATGGGCGGTGGTATATAGCTGACTTTGTGGATGGCTTGGGTGCTGGTCAAACATAAGCTGGTTGTAGCCATTGATGTCACTGTCTTTATTGCTATCCCCTGTGCGGCTGGTGTCGATGCTTTGAGTTTTGATGCCGTCTATGGGGTGGGCATGGGTTGGGTTGATAAACCAGACGGGGCTGGTGGCATCAATAAAGTCTGTGTCACTGGTAATACGGTTGTGCTGGGCATTGTCGTTACCTTGTCCGTTATGGGTACTGCCTATGATGATGGGCTGGGTGATATCACCGCCGATAAAGTCAACAAGGACGTGTTGCCCGTGGCGCAGGGGGTGGGTTTGTCCCATGTGGTCTGCCACTAAGTGGCTGGCTATGGGTATCCACTGGGCATCGTCTTGGCTGTCATCTGCTGTCTGCCAGTGATAGCGGATGTGTGCTCTGTGGTTGCGGTCGGTGCTGACGCTTTGAGTGTCATCGGCGATGATACTAGCGCTCATAAGGCCTGTTAGACTGGGGTGCGGTCGTCCTAAGTGCTCTAGTATGTCACCGTACGGAATATGGTGGTTGTAGGGATATGGCTGATAGAGTGCGGTAATGTGATGCACCTGATCACTGTCTGTATCTTCTTGTGCTAGGCTTGGCTGTAAGGTAATGGGGTCAAGGGGCGTACTACCTAGCCAGTTGATGGGTAGGTGGTTGTTAATCTGATGATGAATAGCGCTGATGCTAATAGGATTTGTTTGGTACGGGTTACCGCTGATGTAATGGCTGCTGGGTAGGCTTAGGTGGCGGATGTTGCCTTCTATGAGCCCGCTGTTGGCCTCTTGGATGTGCCACTGCTGGATGCGGGTGGCAAGCTGGTTCATGCCATCATTATTGAGCCGAGTATGACTGTGGATAAATCGGGTGTGGGCGGTTGACTGTTTCTGGCTATGTTCGCTTTGGTAACTGCCGGTGTGATGATCGGTCAGGCGGTTGTCATAGCGGTATAGGTCGGTTTGGGTAATGTGGTGCGCTGTGTTCGGGATTAAGGCGGTTATGCGGTCTTGGGTGTCAGCAAGATTGGCTGGGTTTTGGCTTAGGATGCTGCTGATGTCGCCGCTGTCAGGATGCAGTGTTTCATTATCATGTGGGATGAGTATTAGGGTGTGGTTGTCGTCGCTGTGCTGATAGTAGCCTGTGATACCGTAAAGGCTTAGGTGCCAAGTAAGGTAGGCAAGATCAGTTTGGTTGTATTGGACGCTGTGCTGTATGTGGATGTCATTTAGGGCATCATCGAGTTGATAGTCAAAGCTATAGGGGGCGAAGATGTCCTGTATCAGCTCGCTGAGGCTTAAGTGGTGATGGCGGCGGTTGTGACTGTTCAGGCGTAATTGGCTTAGGGCGGGTTCACAGGTGATACGGTAGGCGGCCATGCCTTGATTGCTACCTAGGGAGGTGGCTTCGGTAATGATACTGTGACGGGTTTGCAGATGATGGGTGCTTGTGCCCCAGATTAAGGTAATACTCTGCCCTATCCAGTCTTGTATGCCGAGGCTTGCATTTTCATGGATTAGGGTAAGCTGGTAGCGGTAGCCACAATATAGGCTCATCTGTCTTGTTTGATAGCTTTGTTCTGTTTGATTATGGTGATATGGACTTGGATAATGGCTGATAGTTGGCATAAGGTCTGGTATTTGCCAGACACTATCAGGCAGCTTACTGCCAAGTAGGCTTTCACAGAGATGGGCACTGCTGATAAGACTGCTGTTTATGTCTTGGTTGTCAGAGCTTAGTTGTAGATGACGGTTGGTTTGCGTCCACACCATAACAACCTCCTTTGCTATTATTAAAATTCAAAATTCATTGTTACTTTTGATATGGTTACTTTTGATTAAGTGGCCTTTGATAGCCATCGTTTAATAGCCATCATTATGCTGGTTGGGGTCTTGTGGTTTTTCTATACCAATGATGTCTGATAGGGCACTCAGCTGGTCTGGGTTTTTTATAACATGGGTCAGCCATTCATCAAGGGGCATGTCTGCCCAGTCTATGGCACGCTTTAATAGAAAGGTAACTGGACTATGCGGTTCGTTAACGGCAAAGTAGGTTTGTATTTGTCCTAGCAGCTTTAAGGCTTGCTGACGGTTGGCTTGGTGGTTTTGATTGCTTGGGTTAAAGTCTGCGACTTGACTTGATTGGCTTAGCTGTTTATGGCTTGGGGCGATAGAGGTTGGGTGTGATTGGGTATCGCTTTGTTCATCAGTTTCTGCATGTTGTTCTTGGGCTTCGTATGCTTGCGGCAATAGAGCATTAAGGTGGGTACTTAATGTGATAAGTAAGTCACTGACAGGAGCAAATACAGGGGCGTCCTCTCCCATAAGTTCATTAAGCTGTTCTGTCAGGGTTTTCCATAATTCATTCAGGTGTTGTAGTTGGCTGATAAGCTGTTGTTGCCAGTTGCTACTGCTGTTTCGGATGGCTTGATGATAGTCGCTTAGCGCCAAGCCTTCTGACTGGCTGCCAGGATCTTGTTGGCGCTGTTTATCGTGATTTCGAGCGCTTAGATACGTATTGTAGTTATAGCTATGATGCTCACTATCAGATAATGGCAGTTGCTTTAGATCCTCGGTCAGCGCTTTCACAAACCATGAATAAAGACCGGCTCTAATATCCAGACTATCGTCTTCCTCTAAAGAGGGGTGCATGCTCGTCCAATAGGTATCATTGAGCGCTTTAAGAAAAGTAATCCCATGGATAATGCCGCTAAGATGATCAGTATGAGAGAGTGCATCGACATACCATAACGCTAACTTTAAGTCTTTACTGGTGCTCGCAAGTAACGTCGCACTTTCATTTTTTACAAAGTCCCAATCGGCAACTTTAAGCTCTGTTACCCAGTCGCCTTGAGCGAGTAACGGGTCATCTTCGCTACGGGCAGCATCAATGGCATCAATACGGGGGTCAAAGGTTAAGTCTTCACCTACCCCTGCATCTGTCCCTTCAATGGGCGCTATTAGCTGTTCAATATCCATTAAATATGGGTTATTTATCATCTGCCACCTCCCCTAGCTCGGACTGTGTTTGGTCTGCTAAATGATCAGTTTGAGCCAAACTGTCCGCTGTTTTACTACTGTCATCACTGTCTTGAGCCATCTGGTTAAGAGGCACAATGGGGCTGGTGTCTAACATATAAACAAAATTATCTTGATCATCAACATCAATGGTTATTTTTGTGAGTAACTGCTTGCTTTCATCATAGCTTAGTAGCTCATTTGCCAGTTGCGGCAATAACGTATGACTGATAATGGCATCTGCATTACGGGCACCTGAATCTACCTCATAGCAACGGGATAGTATAAGCTCAATGACATCTGGGCTAATGTCACACTCAATATCATAGCTATCACGAATTCGATTGATAATCTTATCAAGCTTCAGCCCAATAATTGACGCTAGCGCCTCATCAGTCAGTGGATAATAAGGCAATACCGTTAACCGTCCTAAAAAGGCAGGCTTAAAGGCTTTGTATAATTGCGGATTTATCGCCTGTTTTAATGTATCGCTATCAGGCAGTTCAAAATTAGTATTGTCTGGGTCAGTATTGATACACTGCTGCATGATGGTAGATGACCCCACATTACTGGTCAGCAGTATGATGGTGTTTTTAAAGTCAATAATACGCCCTTCAGAGTCCTCCATAACCCCTTTATCAAATACTTGGTAAAACAGGTCTAATACATCTGGATGCGCTTTTTCAACTTCATCTAATAATAAAACACTATATGGACGTCGACGCACCGCTTCTGTTAATACCCCGCCCTCGCCATATCCGACATAGCCAGGTGGCGACCCTTTTAAAGAGGCAACACTGTGCGCTTCTTGATACTCTGATAAGTTAATAGTAATTAGGTTTCGCTCACCACCATACAACACCTCTGATAGTGCTAATGCCGTTTCAGTTTTGCCCACGCCACTAGGGCCCACTAACATGAAGATACCTTGAGGGCGGCTTGGATCATCAAGCCCTGCCTTGGCAGTGTGAATCCGTTTGACAATGGCTTCTATGGCATGATTTTGACCAACAACACGCTGCTGCAAGGTATCTGCCAACTGTAGAATGTTGTTTTTTTCATCTCCTGCCATATCATTAAGCGGAATACCTGTCCAATCAGCAATAATCTGTTTAATGACCTGCCGATCAAGTACCGAATGCACTAGACTGTAAGATAATTGTGCCTGTTTTAGCGCCTGCTCTACTTTTTGATACTCTTCTTGAACGTCAAGTCTCTTATTTGCATCAAGCTTCCCTGTTAGCTGCTTATTTAACGCATCAAGTTGCTGACTTAGCTGACGCTGCTCCTCCCATGCCTCACTCATTGCTGCGATGGCCTGATCATTTTCTTGACGTTGCTCATCCAACACCGCAATTTGTTGACTCAGTTTTTCTTTATCTTCAACATTCCCAGTGCGTTCTAACTGCTGTTCTAGGCTGCTAATATGTTGCTCTAATTGAGTTTTTTTTGCTTGCAGCGTATCTAGCTTATTTGGTATTGAAGTTTTGGACAAACTCACCCGAGCTGCTGCTGTATCAAGCACACTAACGGCTTTATCAGGTAACTGTCTATCACTGATATAACGTGCTGACAGCTCTACCGCAGCTAATAAAGCATCATCTTGGATAACAATATCAAAGTGATCCTGCATTTTTTGACTCAAACCACGAATCATAGCCACAGCGGTATCGATATCTGGCTCTTCAACTTTTACGACTTGAAAACGTCTTGAAAGTGCCGCATCTTTTTCAAAAAACTTTTTATATTCCGACCAAGTAGTCGCTGCTATAGTACGCAACTCTCCTCGTGCTAATGCAGGTTTTAACAAGTTGGCAGCATCATTTTGACCGGCTTGCCCGCCAGCACCAATCATGGTATGCGCCTCATCAATAAATAATATAATCGGCTTGGTCGACGCTTGAACCTCTTCAATAACCTGCTTAAGCCGATTTTCAAACTCACCTTTCACGCTTGCCCCTGCTTGTAACAAGCCTAGATCCAAGCTACGAATGCTGACATCTTTTAGCTGATCAGGTACAGTGCCTGCTATAATTTTTTGAGCAAGGCCTTCTACAACAGCCGTTTTGCCCACTCCCGCTTCTCCTGTTAGGATAGGGTTGTTTTGACGGCGTCTAATTAGAATATCGATTAACTGATGAATCTCAAATTCACGACCTATAACAGGGTCAATCTGATCCTGCCTTGCTTTAGCGGTTAAATCATGGGTATATTTATCTAAAGCGGGTGTTGCAAGCTGTGCAGAATGATCTTCTTCTTTGCTATCAATAGCATCATGGCTATTAGTACTATTTGATGAATAGGGTTTGATTGAGAGGTTTTGAGCTTCAGTGCTGCCTTGGCATAGTGTCTCATAATCTTCTTTTAAAGCAATAACATCAATATACTTAAACTCAGAAGGTAACTCACTTAATAACGATATATACTCTTTAAAACTCAGTAATACCAATAAGACATGTCCAGATCGAATCTGAATTTTTGCAGTAGTGCCAGTCTGTGCACTCGCCACCTGCCACGCCTCTTCAAGAAGTTGCATTAAACGATCACTAAATACTGGCGTCGAGCCACTGGCTTTATCAAAAACAGATAAATTATTTTCCAAACTAGCTAACAATGTTTTTCTATCAACCTTTGTATACTGCAGAATACACTCTACATCATTATTAGGCGTTGATAGTAACTCATAAATAAGGTGAATAATATCCACCTCTTTATGTCCTAAACTAATACACAATCGTGCTGCTTGCTGCAGACTTTGACGGCAGCTTGGACTTAAACGAGTAATGACTGCTTTTAACTGGCTCATGCTATATCCTTTTAATAGTTTTTATCTTTTAATTATTTCAATATTCTTATTTAAACATACTCTTATTAACGAATAGATTTATATCAACAACAATTATTATCAAGCCAAAACGGTCAATCAAATTCATTTGTATTCAAAAATATCTTATATCTTATCTACAAGCTTCAATAGGCAATAAGTAACGAGTATCGTCATAATTCCTCTCTGCAGGTTTAGACATTAAAAACCCACCACGCCCTAAGCTACCAAAGTTTGATTCAGACAGTGAAACTGCTTTTATATACTGTTTATCAAGTTCCAATTGAACTTCAACCGCCATCATAACCCCGCACCACTTACGCACAAAGTCGACAATTAATTGATACATGTCTCCATTAGGTAGCAGCCTCAAGTAATAATCGGCAGCCAATTGATAAATCTTTATTCTAATCTTAGTGTCATACTGTACCACTCGGCTACCACAAAAGGTAGACAACCCAAGAGCTGCATTTTGTTCGCCTAAGGCTGTCTGCTCTTCGCTGGGCAGCTCAAACCACTCAGGAACAAATTCATCAACATCCACTTTCAGACCTAAAAAGTTCGATAAGACATGAGATATTTGATGCGCAGTTACCCGTCCAGGAACTATAACCCCTGCATAAGCTATTAGACTATCAATTGAGGTTACTTTTTTAGGTTGTTGAGCCAGTGACCTTAAACATAGCAAATACTTATCTTTTTTACTATTTAGCTCATATTGCAGTGGTAAGTTGTAAAACCAACTTGAATCCACGTACAGCTCAGTTAACCTGTGGTTAAATATATCTAAGAACTCAGGTGCCGCTTTATCTTTTGCATGGATTACACGAGAAGACAAAAAATCTGTATATAATGATGGCAAAGCGGATAAAGGCCCTGTCAAGCCTATAACTGAAGGATACAGCTCTAATTGAGTACTGGTATTTTTACTGCCAGATAAATTGTCCGTTGACTCCTGCGCCACCACCTGCATTGACTCAATCTCTGCTAGCGGAAAAGCAAGTGAGAGTGATGCTCGATATTTAATTGTTAAAGGATCATAACCCAGCATTTTTTCATGGCGCAACAAGCGTACTGCTTGGAGCAACTCAAAGCGTTGTGGCTGATTCAATAAGTCACTTAAATAAGAGGAGTGAGGCCGCTGCGTGGATGACATCTATGAATCTCCTCTTTAGAACTTGCATCAACAATAAGTAACTCTACAAAACTATTTAAGCTGGCATGATAACCAAAAACGTAAGATAGTAAGTGCGCAACCTGTCTTATACTTACTTCTGCAAATTGAGCCTTATCAATGGTAATTTTAACCAAGGTTCCTCGTACATATCCCGGTTGAGGGTCTCGATGTATCCGTCTCGCTTTCACTTGAGTATCTACCGAAATAATACCTTCAATAAGCTTTCTATTTGCAGGTGACTGCTTGATATCATATAGTGACAAGAATTCTTTCATCAATGCAGCATTTTGAGATGCAAGAGATAAAAAGTTTAAGCTCATTAAAGATATTAGACGCCAACGCTCATCGCCCGTATAATCAAAACGAGCTGTTTTAGAAGGCTGCTGTAAAAATGATAAGCTACTAAATCCTGACGCAGCATCTGTGAATAAATCACCTCGACTCTGTCCAAAAAGAACTTGTGATGGCAAATCTCTATTCGTACAAAGTAAAGATGTACTCATACTAACCGTGCCACTTTTTTCCTCCTTGTTCTTTTCAACAAACATAATCTGGTATTCATATCCCTGTTGAAATTCTGCCATATTTTGATCGCGCTTAACATGGTAGTACCGTCCTTCATCATGCTGTTCGAAATGATTTAGGGCATAAAAAGGATGATACTGGCGTTGAATTAGTCGACTGTCTACTTTTTTAGACTCTATTACTTTTTTTACACTATAAACTTCGTACTGATGTAATGTATGAGTATCAGGTACTAAATCATAATATACTTGAGTATGGTTAACTTGAATGGGTTTACCCGCTGCTGAGAATAGATTTACCACCGGCGTACAAAATAACTTAATACTATTGCGACTAAGTTGCTGTAGATTTTTTAGCTTAATATTATTTTTTTTATCAAATTTAAAATAGCAGCTAAGCTCAAACCCTTTTTCATCAAACTTAAATCCTTTTGGTAAACCAGACAAGTTTAATCGCAAAAAGTTGAACTTTTGAGGAAAATAAAAGTATTCTTTTAAGAGGTTAGATGCCGCATTACTAATATTTTCTTTAGGTAGTATCTGCTGTTCAGGTTCAAAACCTAATAAATTGAACGGGGTGCCTTTTATAGTGTGTGATAGCCGGCTTTTAATTTGTGTTAACTTAACATCAAATCTTAATAAATCCCATAAACTAGCGCCTTGACTGGCATCTTCATCAATATAAATATCTATAGGATGAGTAAGCAATTTACTAAAATCAAACGCCTCATTGAGCGCTTTAAACTTAATTCTTATACATCCATTTAAATATCCATGTTTTTCTTCAAATACCTCTTGACCCATTTCAAAAACAACATCGTCAACAGCTAATGGAAAAAGCGTCACATCCTGAGTCGATTGAAATTGGCAAGCAGTACCTTTAATTTTATGGGTTGTGAAATTAGTGTTACGTGGCACCAGAACTGGATCACTTAAGGAGTTAGCTTGTACCCCTAGATTATACTGAGCTATTGATACAGAAGGAAAAGGTTTTAAATAATCAGGATATACCACTTCTAAAAGTGACTCGGTAAAATCAGCGTAGGAGTCGTCAAGTTTTTTATTAATTCGGGCACTTATGAGAGAGAAAGCTTGAATAAGTCGTTCGATGTGCGGATCATCTACTGTATCCTGAGACATTAACAAACGGTTCGCAATTTTGGGATATTTTTTTGCAAAGGCTTTAGATTGTTTATTGAACAAACTAAGCTCATGTTCAAAATAGGGAAGTAAACTATCCATAGTATCTCTTGCTTATTTAATTATGACGTGTAAGTCTATTTTTTATTTTATCTCATATCTTTGAGAACTAGGTTCAAAATAGGCATCAAAACTAACCAACTCTTGAGAGGGATAAACTTTTAGCAATGCTTCAATAGAAAAACAAAGCTGATTAACTTCCACGGCCCCAATATCAAGACTGACACTAACATTTTTTAAGCGAGAGTCCTGATGCTCAATGGTTTTAGATATCTGACGACATATATAATCACAATCAGCAGGATTAGCACTACTCAGTCCCACAAAGTCCAGAATACCGAAATTTAAGATTGATGCTTTGATTAATTCATATTCTTCGATAGAAGATGATATAACTGAACGGGTATTTAGAAGATACTCCAGGTCTCTAGCAACAGATGCCTTTAACTCTTCAATATTTAAACGTTTTACAACTCTTTCGTTTTCAGTTTTCTTTGGTTTATCATCAAATAATTGCTCAAATAAATTTGGTCTAAATCCATTTTCTCTTTTACCAAAATCACTTATTTTTCTCATTGTTAATTACCTGTTTTTAAGCTATTACCTCGAGCATTTAAAAGATCCCAAAAAAAAGAAAGGCCTATAATAAACCTTTCTTTTACATAGAATGAAAACGAAAGCCATAATAACTTATCTTAAGAAGTATAAGTCGCTGTGTTATTAGCTAATGACCATTTCTTCGTTACGGCGCCTTTAGCAGTACCATCGATATCTTGCTGCGTATAAGTCCATTCAACAGCTGCATATTTAAGACCAAATCTTTCAGTAGGAACACCTTCAGTTTCTACTGTTGGATTAACAAATGAAATTAACGCATGCTTTAGTTTAATTTCAAGATACTTAACTCGTTTATCGCCGTTTGCTCGATAAAAATCAACTTGAATCTCATCAAAAGTATAACCTGCAGAACACGCTTCCCATAACTTAGGGCTGGTTGAATCCAAGTCTTTCATGAATGTCATATCAGAATGTTCGCAACGCTCTGAAGTATGACCACCGACGCTACTAGCGGTTGCAGATTTGGGTTGGCGAATTAGATGCTCCCAAGTGTTAACTTCAAGCCAACCTCTGTGCTCGCTATCACGTGACTCACCGTCAATCTTATATTTACCTCTAAACTGAATGTAAATATCCTTCATAGTTATTACCTTTTTAAGTTATCGATTAAAAAAAATAAAGCTAACTGTTACTTGACTGCGGTAATTGGGTCACTAAACGCAAAGAAACAGATAACTCATCGAGCTGAAAATGTGGTCTTAAAAAAACCACAGACTTGTAGACACCAGGTTTACCTGGCACTTCCACAACTTTTACCGAAGCTTCACGCAATGGATATTGAGCTTTGGCTTCTTGTGAGGCACCGTCATCGAGTAAAACGTATCTTGAAATCCAATCATTTAAAAAAGACTCGACATTTCCAGCAGATAGAAAACTACCTACTTTATCACGCATCATCGCTTTAAGATAATGTGCTATGCGAGAGACTGCCATAATATACTGTAGTTGAGTTGACAACACCGCGTTCGCATTGGCATCGTCATTTTGATAAACCTTCGCTTTTTGAGTTGACTGAGCACCAAAAAAAGCAGCATAGTTTGTATTTTTACAATGCACTAAAGGGATGAATCCTAAATCACTGAGTTCTTTTTCACGGCGATCAGTGATTGAAATTTCAGTCGGACACTTTAATGCCAGGTCACCTTCATCCGTCTTGAAGGTATGAACAGGTAAACCTTCAACTAAACCACCCCCTTCAACGCCGCGAATCGCAGCACACCAACGATAATCTGAAAAGGCAGATGTTAGACGTGAAGCAAATGCATAGGCTGCATTAACCCATAAGTAATCATTATGATCAGTGCCAGAAACATCTTCAACAAAATTAAAGCCCTCAACCACAGTACCTTCTTTTGGGTTATACGGTATGCGCCCTAAGAACCTAGGAACTGTTAACGCAACATAACGTGCATCTTCTGACTCTCTAAATGCACGCCATCTAATATACTCAGCTGTTTCAAATATTTTAGATAAGTCTCTAGGTCTACCAATGTCTGTAAATGAGTCAAGACCAAACATCTCTGAGGAAGCTGCAGAGATAAATGGTGCATGCGCAGCTGCAGCAACATGAGACATTTGTTCTAACAAATAAATATCTGCATTTTGGCGAGTAAACTCAAAATCACCAATTAGCGCCGCATATGGCTCGCCACCAAAGCTGCCAAACTCTTCTTCATAAATCTTTTTAAATAAAGTGCTTTGATCAAAATCAATAGAAGATTGAAAGTCCTTTATAAGTTCTTTTTTATTGGTGTTAAGCATGCGTATTTTGAGCATAGATTCAGACGGCGTTTGACTACATAAATAATGTAGACCACGCCAACTTGATTCGAGTTTTTGAAACTCAGGGGCATGCATAATGGTACTAAGCTGCTTTGAAATAAGAGCATCTATTTGAGCAATACGATCATCTATAGAAGCAGCTAAGTTTTCAGAAATAGTAACCGTACCTTGCATTACCTCATTCGCTAATTCAGAAATTTGACTCTTGGCACGTATTTTTTCTTCTTCTGATTTAGCAATATTACTCTTGTTAACAATATCTTCTAATAAATCATATTCTGCTTCAGATGTGGTTGAGCCTTGTAAACTTTGTATACTCATTAATTACTCCTCACTGTCATTGTTATTTTGCCCAGCCATTTTTTTAACTTGTTCAGTATTTTTTAATACATCATCTAGTAAGTCTTCTAGTTTTTCATTTGCTGATATTTTATTTCGCAAATCTGCTAGACGCTCACGGGCTTGTACTAACTGACGTAGAGGCTCGACTTGATCAGCAACTGCTTCAGGTCGAAAATCATCAATACTATTAAAGGCTAGATCAACTGCAAACTCACCGCCATTATCACTTAATTCATTATCAACTCTGAAAGTAGCTCTTGGTGCTAAACCAGACATCACTTCATCGAAGGTGTCTAAATCTACTTCTACAAACTTTTTGTCTTTAAGTCTCGGTTGTTCTTGAGTGGAATCCCCTGAAAACTCTCCCATGACGCCAACAACAAAAGGGATTTCTTTTGTTTCAATCGAATCACCTATCTCTACATCATAAGTGAGATGGACGCGTGGCGCTCTAACTTTTGCTAGTTTTTTTTGTACGCTATCCTGCTTTGCCATAATTTTCACCTAACCTTTTAATTGTTGCGATACCTATTATGTATAAACACTATTTAAATTTTATTAATCGTATTGATTAAGCGCTTGTCTACTTTAAATTGTCTACTTTAAATATACTAAGATTTGACGTGTCGTTAACGAAGTTTAAAATACCATATTTTCACTACATTACAAACTGTAATAAGCGGGTTACCTTAAAATTTTGAATGGATCACCTGATGATGATGTTTTTCTAGGTGTCTGGGGGTTGGATTTTTTCACTGGTCTATTTGATTTTTTAGGTGTAACACTGCGTTTTGGTTTTGGTGTAACACTGCGTTTTGGTTTTGGTTTAACCGTAGCTCTTTTGTTTCGTGAAACGCGTTTTTTGGGCTTATATTTATTGATAGCTTTTGAAGGAGTACTGCGTATGGTTGGCTTAGGCAGTGCCTCATTGTAGTTGAAGCCATGCATAGTGCCATAAGCTCTGCTGAGGGAAGCTTGATATTGCTCTAAAAAGCTTTTGTTATTAATCTGTTCAGCATAACCTGCCTCTATCTGATCTACTGCAATTGAAGTACTCCCTGTCAGCAAAATAGAATATAACTCATTATCAGTTGCGCCTAAATCAACAGCTTCACTCGCTGCAAACACAGCGTAATCTATATCACCATGTTTATAATATACTTTGGCTAGTATTTCCCATGCTAAAGAATCTTGAGGATTTTGATCAATTCTTTTATTTAATTGATCGACAAAGTTTATGAATGAGGCTGCATCTAGATCAGATGCTTTATACTGATCATACTGATTAACAATACTAGACTCTGGATCTTTCTCCATGATCGCTAACTCAGCATAAGCCACTCCTACATGTCCCAGCATTCCTAGGCTAGCAACAAATAAACCAGTGGTGACTTTATTTTTAGATATTAGAAGCCAATTCTTCGCATTTATAATCATTATCTTAATTCTCTTATATCGTCTTACATTTATTTATTAACAGATTTATTCTTAGAATATTTAGTAGTATTGATAGCTGTGGTAACTTTAGTCAATCTACTTTTAATAGCTTGTTTATCATTGTCAGTTAGCACATCAGGATTGTTGTACTTATCCATATTTGATTGAGTGATATTGATAGCTGATAACATTGCGATCTTATATGCCTCTTCTGAATCACTAAGTGTTAACGACTCCTCAGCTGCGCGTAATGCTCTAGAATACTTTTTGTTCTTATAGAATGTTTGAGCGGCTTGTAACCACTGTTTAGCAGTTATCTTCTTAGAGTTTTCGCCTTCTACATTCTCTTTAAGATCTATATTTAAATAGCTTATTGTAGGAGCATTGATTTCAACTTGTGAAGGGTCAATTAATTCGCTCGTATGATCAGTTGTTGAGCCGTATTTTCCACAGCCAGCAAATGATACAATTGCCATTAACATAATTGAAGAAATGATTTTTTTGGTATGGTTAGCATGGAATGATAGGATTCTATTCATAAAATTGTCATTATCTTGTTGAAAAATTTACGTGAAATGGATAATTTTGAAAACTACTATTTTTTTGATTATACCTAGACTTGACAACATTACAATAAACTCTATACTTTTTAAATATCATTTAGAGCTTTATCATCTATTTATAGTATAGTTTTTATACTATCATCATAACTTTAGGGTCTGTTGAACATTCAAATGTGGAACTGGCGGAGGCGATTTTTTAGGCAATATGCAGGGAAATTTTTGACGCTTAGTCATTCTAAGTTAGAAAATCTCTCAATATATTGGCAAAAAATAGCCTTGCCCCACAGGGCTGATGCTAAAATTGCCCCAAACGTTGTTATAAACCTAGCTAAGGTCTAGACATTATCGTCGGTTTATACCTAGTTTGGAAAAATTTTAGCTATCAGCAGTCCTAATATTTGAATGTTCAACAGACCCTAATAATATAAAAATTAAATCGATTAAAATGAACTATCTAAATGACTCTTATGTAACTCATATCCACTAAACATTATTTTTTTTTGATATAAAATGAGTCTATTCTTATAATAAATAGACATTTGTTTCAGTTCTATGCTTATATTATAAATATAACACCATATATTTTGTTGAGCTTTAATATGGTTTAAATCATCATCTGCACAGCCAAACTTACAAAGGCTAAGCCCAACTGGATATCAAACCAATGCCACTGCAAACCAGTCGTCTGCACCAACTGACTATCGACACAGACCACTTACCCCACACCGCCCTTTATCCTTTAGCCTTTATCTGGCAATCTACCCTTAACCAGCCCCATCACGCTCACATTCTTGCCTATAGCACCTACCTACTACTGCCTGACGACTGCCAAAAATTAATTGGCAACAGCTTATGCCTGGCCACCTTAGACGCACAGCGTCAACCAACCATTCGTACTGGTTACATCCAGTCCATTCACTATCAACACTCAAACGGCCCCCTACACTTCTATCAGCTTGATGTTGTCAGCCCCGACTGGCTACTGACCCAATCGTGTCACACCCGTACCTTTATCAATCAGTCGCCCTTAGATATCATAACCGCTATCCTGACCGATTATGACTTTGACTGGCAACCGACAGATACCCTACTTGAGCACCCCCTCTTTAATCAGCCGCTTGCTCTGCGCACCCAATCTGACATCAGTGACTGGGACTTTATTTCAGACCTACTTGCCGATATTGGCATCAACTCCCTATGGCTGTCAGGCGACTCTTTACAACAGCTTGGTACTTGGCAACTACTCACCCCTGATGACAGCTTAGGGGACACCTGTTACTACAGCTACGCCCAAGCATCCGTGCAATCAGGACAAGACACCATAAGCCAGCTACACCCAATGCATAAACAGCTGGGTAGTCAGCAAGTCATCGTGCGTAGTGATGGCTTAGAGACGGATACCCTCTATGAAGGCATCGCCACGGATGACTCCCCTCTTACCACAGCAGACACGACCCTACTTATTGCCGCCCCCTCCCGTGTGGGCAGTAGTGATAGTGCCACAAGATTAGCCAAACAGTGGGTTGCTGCTAACAACGCCCACCGTGAGTACTATCTTGCCGCAGGCTCGATGCGTGGACTGCATGTTGCAAACGTAGTGGATATCACCCACTTGCCCACTATTCATTCATTATCCGCTTACTGCCTTGCCTCAACCTTAATTGGCATAGAGCCTGCAAGTGACAGTGTCTCTTATCATAACCATCACTCAATTCATACTTGGCTGATGCGTCAAGCGGTGTCCACTGATCAATGCCAGTTCGCTGGCGAATCTGGGGTATGGGTAGAAGCTAAGCTGATTGCCGATACTATCCCTTATACCCGCTACCCAAGCTCATTGTCTTTTGCCTCACATACCTATAGCGGTCTTACCCAAGCACGTAGTGGACAGTCTACTTCTTCAAGCTATGACTCACAGATTAGTGATGACGGACGACATAAAGTGGTCACTACCCCTGTTTGGGCGGGTATCAGTGATCATGATGACAAACATACCCCGCCACTTCGATCTCTACAGCTATCGACAGGGGCGTCACATGGTTGGCAGTTTGCGCCAAGGCTTGGACAAGCGGTGCTGTTATCGCATTGGTATGGCGATATCGACAGTCCTGTGATTATCCGTAGCCTCTATGATGGTATTGGCATGGGCGATGTGGATGAGCGGGATGTGACGTATCAAGATAGCGGCGCATCGCATCGTTATAATCTGATGCAAGGCGCCTCCCCTCGTTGGCATGGCGGGGGGTTGGGTCATTCTCAAATTAATGAGGATGATGCACACAGTGGCTTTATATCAGGTATTAGTCAGTTTGGGCTGGATAACCGCTCTGAGAGTAGTCTGCTGTTTGATGATACGCCACATAAGATTGGGCTTCAGTGGTCAGTCAATACACAGGGCAAAGCCAATGCCAGTACACCGACATCAAGTGATAAGGGTGTGTTCTCCCCAAGTGAGCATATGATAGAGCTGGGTGTTCTACGACACCGCTTTGGTAATCATCAGTCTACGCTTCGTGGTGCTGGGTTTGAGGTGGCAAGTGATAAAGGCTTACAGGTGTCAGGCTCAGGCGGTGTTTTGTTATCAACGTTTGGGATACGCCATTCTCAAAGCCGTCATGAGTCGGCTTGGGTTAATGATGCGGGCGTCAGGCAGTTGGATCTAGGCTATACGCTATCTGATAGTTATAGTGAGGCGAAACAAGCTCATTTGCAGTCGTCTCAAGATGTAGATGCGCAGATAAAAGCGTTTAAAGAGACGGCTCAGGTTATTGATGAGACGCTCGGTGTGGAGACGCTTGGTGCGCCTGATGTGATGCTGGTAAGCAAAGACAGTCTGCTGGCATCAAGCCAAAACACGCTGTTTACGGCTAAGAGTGTGGTTAGACAGTCTGGGTTAACTCAGTCGGATATGGTGGGCGGTAGTTATCAGCTACTTGGCGATACGTTAACGTCTCTTGCAGGTGCGTCTGGACAAGCATCTAAGTCGGGCTTTCATGTGAGTGCAAATACTAAGCCGCTAGCGATACAGGCACAAGGCGGTGAGCTGCAGCTGCACTCTCAGCAAGGGATGATGATAGGTAGTGAGTCTGGTGAGGTGCATGTAGCCTCTCCGACTCGTATTAAGGTACAAACTAGCGGCGGGGCATCGTTAACGATTGATGAGAGCGGGGTTAAGTTTGTGTGCCCAGGGACGATTAAGATTCAGGCGGTTAAGAAGGGGCTGGTTGCTGGGGCTCGGGCTACTGCTAAACCACTGTCACTACATGGATCTAATATAAAGAGTTATCTAACCTATATTGTTAAAGATGCTATGGGAAAGCCTATCGCAAATACAGACTATATCTTATTTATGGAAGATGGCACTACTAAAAGCGGGAGAACCGATGCCCAAGGTAGAACTAAGCAGGTTGTGACTGAGACACCAGAGGAAGTTGGTATTCATATTTCTGGCGATGACTACGAAGGATTTACGGTTAGTATGGAAGGATCTGAATAATGGAAGAAAAGAGCTATAGAATTGATATCATGAGAAAGATGGCTGACGGTTCTGGATCAAAAATTAATGCTAAAGAAGTTCTCATCGTCTGTAATAGTAAAAAAGAGATTTGGGTTAGTCCAGGGTATAGAACCAAAACTTTTGTAAAAGTTAAAACATGGGACGAGCTAAAGTCGGTCGTTGTTTTCGATTATGGAAATGAAGGCAGACGTTATGATGTTTCAGTCAGTGACTCAGTTATCAGGACCCTCAAAGCCAATCCACGAGATAACGACTATGCGTACTCAAAGATATTATATTTGAGTGATTCTCGCGGAATCATGCGTTTAGAGTTTTATGCGGAAGTTTATGAAAACAGCAGTACTAAAAAAGTAGTTCCTACATATGGCAGTGTAGACTATCAAATTGACTATAAAGATAAAGGTGAACTGAAAAAAATACCAGGTAAAACTGGTCCAGTTGATGAATTAACTTACAATCATACTTATACAAAAAAAATACCTATTATATTTGGCACAAATTATCGAATATACTTACGTAATGGCTCAAAGTTAATTAGCCCTTATCTAAAAGGTCAGAATGGCGCTAAGCCATTAATATTAAGAATACCTAATAAGGCAGAATTAGCAAAAGATTCTTGGGAAAGGCAAGGATATACCTATATCAAGCGCTATCGGTTGCAAACTTTTTTACAATTTAAAGTAAAAGGAAGTAATGGAATAAATGTTCGAAATGTAAAGATACAGTTGTTGAGCCATAGTAACAGAGTAGTTAAGACCCTGACAGTCAGAGCCGATGGTTTAACTGACAAAATAGCTGCAGATTATAAACGAAATGTAAAAGTCTTACTCAATGGCAAGCATATTCCGAATGCTAAGCTGATGAATAGAAGAGCTGATAAAGAAGCGACACCTAGAGTTGAAGGCTGTACTTACGATATTGTTATACCTATTTCTACTGCGACAACCGTTCCATCTGCATCAGCTAATGAAACAGCTTTGGCATCTGTATCAGCTAAAATTAAGCCGCCATTAGTATATGACTTAGAAAATCAAGAATTAATAGTTTTAAAACCATCTGACTATGAACAGTTTGAGGAGATAGCATCAGAGCTGACAAAGCTGATAGGTGGAACCTCTAAGTTACGTGGCGACTACTCAAATGCTTTACAAAGCACGCAAAATCGTACCTTAGAACAAGTTAAAACAATAGAAGATAACTTAAAACTGTCTGAGGATAGCGTTAAAAAGCACTTAAATAGTAACTATAAAAACAAAGCTGATTTAAAGGAGGTCTTCTTAGTTGAGGGTTATGCTGGATCTAATAGTGAGGGTAATACACGCTTAGCGAGAAAATACCTAAAAAAAGATAGGTATTTAAGGTATCGTAATAATAGGCTCAATAAAACAAATTATAAAATCAAAATAAAAGCTCCTAGTGGTATAGACTTATCCACCAGTCCCAAATCTATTAAACTTAACGACCTGAAAGATAGTGTTAAATCGATATCTGTTTCGAAAAGTTTTAAAAACGAAACACAAACATTCATCAAAGATTTTGACGGTCTACGTGAAGGTATGATTAAATCAGTTAATGAGCTTAGTCGCTGTCTCCATGAATCTAAACATTTCAAAGTAGATGTAGATGCTCAGTGGATGAGAGCAGTAGCAGGTGCATCTGCGAATGGCTCTGCTTCATGGAGTCCCTCCCAAGGCGATATTGGTCTAAAAGGTGGGTTTAATTTAAACGGTAAGATGGTGCTTTGTGAAGGTAACTTAAATACTAAGCTTGCTCTGCCATCCTTGGATGGTTGGAGAGTGGCAACAGTCTTTGATTCAGCTGGCGAAATAGATCTTGGCGCTATTCGGTTTGTGTTATCTTGCAACTTCTACGGGTTTGTCGGTGCAAAAGCTGGTATCGCAGGTGCAGCTTCTATTAAATTTGAACGGGGCGCTCAACGATTAAATGCAGCACGTAAAGCGCCTACGGAAACCATTGCTAATATGTGGGATTCGGCAAAACACAGACCTAAATTTGTCGCTGAAAGAAGCTATGAGCGCACTGAAGTATTACAAGCAAACTCAAACGTAGGCGCTGATATTGGCGTTGATGCCTTTGCTGGTGCAGAAGCAGGTATTACACCTGCTGGTAGCATTGAGTGGTTAAGCCCAGAAGCCAAAGGCTTTAAAGCGTTTGCAAAAATATCGGCAACCGTTGCAGGGAGTGCTGGTATTGGTGCTAAAGGCAGCTTCTATGTCTTTTATAGCAATGGAAAATTTAAAATAAGAGTACAAGCGGCGCTTTGTCTTGGTGTGGGTGGTAAAGGGAGTGCAGAGTTTGAGATTGACAGTGGATTAATTTTAGAATTTGTACGTTGGCTGTCATATCAACTGATGAATGCAGGATTTCGTACTTTAGTCTTTGTCCACGAAGAAGCCTTTGCATATTTAAGTCAGCTTTCTGTTATGGTGCTTGGTAAAGACTCAAATATTACTCTGGCATTACAAAATATTGAATTTAATTTTGAAAAGTTTTTAACTTACATAGATACCGATAAAGCAAGAGTTAAACTGGCACAACGTATCATTAGTAAACGTGATGATGATTGGTTAAAGTACGCCACACCTGAAGCAAAAGGTATGCTCCTTTATCAACTGACTCGCCATGCAAAAATTAGCCACTTAAGTGATCTTCCTACTACGTCAATCAGAGGTTTAAATGATGTAGATATTGATTTATTGGATTATCGAAAACAAGCTATTATCATTATATTTACTACTGTTACCACTTCACCTGAGTGGCTCAATACAGTTCAACATATGACTATTGACGGAAGTAAGGGAAGTCTAGGTAAAAATCAGGGTGATATCATTCGTTTGCTTAATTATGGTGAAGCATTAGCAGATGAGTCATCAGTCCTAGATATCATAAATTCAGGCAATACAACTAAGCCAAACACTGGTAGCTATTATGTTGATGAGTATCTAAAAATGCTACAAAAAGTAAAACCTCAATTCCCTAAGGGCATCGAAGTGGTAAAAAATACAGATCCAGCTTACGATATCTATAGCAGTCTAGGTGATTACGCTAGTCCTACCTTTTATGCAGCTGCTAATCCAGAACAATTTGATTCAGCCGTTTTTGCAAGTGAACAAGATTTAACAGTAGCACAAGATAATACATTAATGGCTCAGAATAATATTGGCGAAGATAAGGATGATAGTTACCCAACCTAAAAGATTACTTTGTAACTTTTTACCTGAGCCAATAGCCATGTAAACTAGCATCTTCAGCCTAATAAGTTTATTGTTCTACAAGTTAAAATTAAGCTCTTACTACATAAGATCAAATCAAATGTTTAATTCAATGGCACTTTACTGTTTGCGACACAACGGGCAGAGGTATTATAGTTTTGGTTTGAGTCAGGATCATCAGAAATCAAAGGTGGATCAGGTAGTTTTTGAAAACGCCCCACATTAACTTCTCCAACGGCTTGTTGGTTACCTGCTGAGCCTTCTCCAGCTGGCACACTGCGTAGCACTTTTTCTGTACCCGTCTTTGGGCCTTTCGGGTTATGTTCAGGACTGTTGGCATAATATTCAGCATCATACCAGTCTAGCATCCATTCATAGTTTTGATTCACCATATCATACAACCCCAATGGATTGGGTGGATATAATCCCACAATGGGTACTGCTAAAACCGTATCATATTTATCGCTGTACGCTCTTTTTTGCGCATAGGTCCACATATTACGACCTGGGTCTATCACTCCTGTATCAGTTGGAAATAGAATGTACTGCCCTCGGTTACGCGCCGCATACTCCCACTGGGCTTCGGTTGGCAAATCCATCGGTACATCAAGCTGTTGACCCAGCCATTGACAATACTGCTGGGCAGTTTGCCAATTGATACCTGCTGCCGCATCGGGTTGACGTATTTTTATACCAATACGCTGCATACTGACTTTATCTTGGCCAGTCGCCATGGTATAGGTATCAAAGTCACCATAAGTCGCTTTATAAGCATTCATACTAAAGCTATCAAGCGTGACTTTATGTAATGGCTTATTATCTGCATCTCCCGTCAATGGCAACCCCTCTGTCCAGTCTAGCTTATGACCAAAGTCTCCCATCTCAAAGCTACCACCCTCTACAAAGCGCATGTTTGCTTTTTGCTCGGCTAAAAACGTATCAAGCTGCTGTTGTTCTGCATCAGTAAGATTGTCTCGGGTTTGCGGAATGCCATTTGCATCGGTTTTAGGTGTTGGCTCAGCGGCGCAAGCGGTTAGGCACAGTGTACCAATGGACAGTATCAAGGAGGTGATAGCGACATTCATAGGGTGGGACCTTTTAAGTCTTATTTAATTAACGTATTATAAATATATTATAGGTTTTGAGGGTAAACTTTGCTAATCATATTTTGCTGATTGTTATTAAATTACAACGAATTCTTTTTAAAATAGATTTCACTAGACCTAACTATTCGTTTTAATTATTTTAATCTCATGATTACGCTATTCCTACCTTTTATGCAGCTGCCAATCCAGAACAATTTGATTCAGCTGTTTTTGGTAGTGAACAAGATTTAACAGTAGCACAAGATAATACATTAATGGCTCAGAATAATATTGGTAAAGATAAGGATGATAGTTACCCAACCTAAAAGATTACTTTGTAACTTTTTACCTGAGCCAATAGCCATGTAAACTAGCATCTTCAGCCTAATAAGTTTATTGTTCTACAAGTTAAAATTAAGCTCCTACACATAGGATAAAATCAAATGTTTAATTCAATGGCACTTTACTGTTTGCGACACAACGGGCAGAAGTTGCTCTATTTTGGTTTAAGTCAGGATCATCAGAAATCAAAGGTGGATCTGGTAGTCTTTGAAAGCGCCTAACAGTGACTGGACCTCCTGCATTGACATTATTAGCTGAGCCTTCATTGGCATCCACACCACGTAATACCTTTTCTGTACCTGTCTTTGGACCTTGAGGGTTATGTTCAGGACTGTTGGCATAATATTCAGCATCATACCAATCTAGCATCCATTCGAAGTTTTGATTCACCATATCATACAACCCCAATGGATTGGGTGGATATAACCCGACAATAGGTACTGTAAGAACAGGGTCGTATTTTCGGCTGTACGCTCTTTTTTGCGCATACGTCCACATATTACGACCTGGGTCTATCACTCCTGTATCAGTTGGAAATAGAATGTACTGCCCTCGGTTACGCGCCGCATATTCCCACTGGGCTTCGGTTGGCAAATCCATCGGTACATCAAGCTGTTGACCCAGCCACTGACAATACTGCTGGGCAGTTTTCCAATTGATACCTGCTGCCGCATCGGGTTGACGTATTCCTATGCTAATAGGTTGCATACTGACTTTATCTTGGCCAGTCGCCATGGTATAGGTATCAAAGTCACCATAAGTCGCTTTATAAGCATTCATACTAAAGCTATCAAGCGTAACTTTATGTAATGGCTTATTATCTGCATATCCTAATAAAGGCAACCCCTCTGTCCAATCAAGCTTATGACCAAAGTCGCCCATCTCAAAACTGCCGCCTTCTATAAAGCGCATGTTTTTCTTTTGCTGGGCTAAAAAGTCATCTAGTTGCTGTTGTTCTTCTACCGTGAGGTTGTCTCGGGTTTGCGGTATACCGTTGCTATCTAATTTAGGTGTTGGCTCCTGAGCACAGGCAGTCATAGTACATAAAGGTAGGATAAATAAGGATACAAACAAAAGTTTTGCATTCATAACGGCTACAGCTATATTTTGTTGACAAGTTAAAGGAATTATACTCATATTTTATTATGATTATCTAAGTGATTATATTAAATGAGGTTTAAGATTGATAAGGTTACTATAAAGCTTAAAAAGTACAACCCATCTACCCTAAAGGCATCGAAGTAGTTAAGAATACCGAGCCATTTTATGATACGTATAGCAATATGGACGACTATAACAGCCCAACCTTCTACGCTGCTGCCAATCCAGACCAGTATGATCAGTCCGTTTTTAAGGATTTTTAAATATCTTTGTGATCAAGCACAATTAGACTAAAGAGCGGCATTCCAAGAAGAAAAAACATCCATGGCTAACATATAACCGAGTTAATCTTATGAAGATACGACACTACCCTACCATCTTAAAGCTTGCCATTATTGCAGTCTTATCACTGTTAACGATGGCGTTTGTCTCTTTATATCAGGATAAAAAAATGAAGGATAACAAAGTTGTAGAATGGGGTGCTGCATTATCCAGCGCTAGCTATACGCTATATAAAAAGAATAATTTTTATAACGAAGTTAGCTTACAAAAGTCAAACAAGGTTCAAAGTTACAGTACCAGCTTTTATTTAGATGACGGTACTTGGCTACGCTCTCTTGACGGGGGTACAGGTAGGTGGGGCTATGGTGCCAGACCACTAGGTGGTAATGAGTTTGAGCAGCCATTACCAGATAAGGTACGTGTTACTTACTTAGATGTAATAACCAATCACTACTATCAAGGCGAGCATCCTCTACCGACAGATAAAATATATTCACTGATGACCAGTCATTATAAAAAGATGCAAGATAGCAATCCTTGGATTATAGAGTCAGGTGAGAGAGATAGTAACTATGATGATATAGAACTTGCGTTTGCACCAAAGGGCTGGGTTATTGTTTTCGTTACTGGTCGGGCGGGACGTGTAGAAGTAGCCTCCTTTCAAGCCACGCCTATTGAACCTGATCCTAAAACATTGGAAGGAAGACCTATTTCTAGTGCTGATGAATACTTATATATAGACTATAACGCTTATCTTGAAACGAAAAAAACTGGTAAAAACGATTCTCATATATATTTTGAGAGTCATTATCCCAAAGCTTATAAAAAATGGCAATCAGGAGAGTGGAGCATCTCATCAGACTGGTACAAAAAGATGCAAACTAAATATCCTTGGAATCTATCAGTCACTATTGATGGTCAAGAGTGGAATGGAGAGTATTATGCTCAATTTGCCAATACTGAAAAATACGCCATACTTGATGATCAGTTTGACATCCATAATAAGCAGCTAAAATCTGTGCCTCATACCATTAAAACTTGGGCAACGAATCCAGAAACAGGTGAGCGTACAGGACTTGAGGTACATTTGTACCCAAGACCCAAATGGTCCGCTAAAGCACTAAGAGATGATTATTATCAACCTTACTATCAAGACCCTAACCTGAATCGCTTCTTTAGTTACTTTGAAGCGCTTTACCCCAACCGTTCACTGTCTACTAATGACCAAGCTGCCAGCCCTAATGACTTTGCAACGTTGCACCTTGAGTTTAATAAGGACTTAATCTTGCAACACAGCTATCTGATTAAAGGCGATAAAAAGATAGCCTTAGATGGGGCTTATCAGTTTTCAAAGGCACCTATTGATCCAGAGCAAGGGCAGTTTATCACTGAGCTTGGCTATCCTATCTTCTTAACCAAGCCTAAACTTAAAGATTTAAGCGACCCTGCTTTTGTGGAGATGGATTTATTATAACTACCTTGCGTGAATGAATAAATCTACTACAGTACGCTGGTTAACTTGTGATGCGTTTTAGCCACGATTGCAGCGGATATACTGAACGGCAACATAGGCTGCTGTGGTCAGGCTTGAGATGGCGCGCGAAGCAAGTGACATCGCAAACCATTACCACTGCCCTATGCTGGTGGACAGATAGCAGCGCAAAGCGTGAATAGCTACAATAATAAAACATTATCCAAGCCATTCACTACCAACACTCAAACGGCCTCTCAAAAAATTTAAGTTTAGTGCTTTTTATACAGGCACTAAGCCCAGTGGTGGAGTAGCAAAAATACCAGGCACATCTTGGACTCCAAATCATCATCAGAATCAACAGTTCAGCTCTAGAAGAAAGTAAAACTAGTAGTAAAACACCAGATGTAGTTAAGGATGAAGACTCTTTAGCTGAAGAAAATTCCTCTACGAATAATAATACTCCTGAACTTCAAGTTGAAAAGCCTAAAATTAAAGAGAAGGAGGTTATAACGTCGCAGGGTCCAACCCATAAGGTTGAATCTGATGAAACACTATTCACTATTAAGTTCTTGGATGAATCTACAAATAAACCGATATCTGGACTGACATATTATACTAAGTCTACTAATTATGGCAAAAAACCTTCGGTGACAGGTAGTGATGGTACAAGGGGAAGACCACATGAGTCACTAATCGGTGTCGAGATAACAGTACTGGTATACGAAGATGGCAAAGAAGTTGAGAAAGGTCGGTTTACTGTCAGTCACGATAGAGATAAACCGTATGTTTATAAAGCTAAGAGACCTAAAAATTATTTATTTCCCTTACCCATAAAACCAACTGCTGATTATAAATCTGGAATGAGATCGTTTGGAAGTAATAGAAGCAAAGGCAAAAGAAAGCATGCTGGGGCTGATTTATATGCTCCTACAGGTACTAAAGTTCGTGCAATGGAATCAGGAGTTGTATTAAATACAGGACCATTCTATGCAGGCACGAATCAAGTGACAATTCAGCATGAATCTCATATTATAAGATATGGCGAACTTGACCCTAAAAGTATAATGGTTAAGAAAGATCAAAAAGTTGGTAGAGGTGATCCCATTGGAAAGGTAGGCAGATTAATTGGAATAAATGTACCTAGTAATATGTTGCATCTTGAAATGTTCTCTAATGTTAATGACACTTCCACACTAACTATAAAAGGTGCTAGCGGGGGTATATATCAACGTAGAAGTGATTTAATAAACCCTAATGTTTTTCTCGATAAAGCGGATCGTTAATTATGAAAAAATTAAAGTTTATTTCAGTTTTTACATTGTTGTTTTTGGGATGCAACGATATTACTTCTTTAACTGAAAATATAAATGGAATACATCAGCCTGAAATAAATGTCCCAATAAAAAAAGATACTTTTAGTTCAGTTTGTTCTACAAAACAAATGTCAAAAATGCATATTCATACAGATTTATATGCTTGGGGATTTAGCCCTTTATTAACTGAAGCCACACGGCATTGTGAACAACTCAACTTAAAAAAACTATCAAACATGAATTGTCAATATAGCGAAGACTTGATGCAATATGCAGGCATCAATTTATCAAGGGATAATACAGGATGGGACAAGTTTATATATGAAAATGAAACTATCTGTCAGAATGCGCTTGAGATATATAATGCACATGGAGAAGAAATATAATATTTCATATCTTGCTATAAATTTCTTTATATTTTTTGAAAACTTAAGAAATACATCGCTAGTTATGATAGGTAATCAAACCAAAAAAAACACCCTTTAAAAGTTCAAGCTAATGGCTATCAAATAGTGGTTTTATTCAAATATTTAATTTCCGTACAGTGGTTAACTTGTGATGCGTTTTAACCACGATTGTAGCGGATATACTGTACGGCAACATAGGCTGCTGTGGTCAGGCTTGAGATGGCGCGCGAAGCAAGTGACATCGCAAGCCGTTACCACTGCCCTATGATGGCGGACAGATAGTAGCGAAAAGCGTGAATAGCTACCATAATAAAACATCATCTAAGCCATTCACTACCAGCATTCAAATCACTCACTCGCTTGCCCACTATTCATTCATTATCCGCTTACTGCCTTGCCTCAACCTTAATTGGCATAGAGCCTGCAAGTGACAGTGTCTCTTATCATAACCACCAATCAATTCATACTTGGCTGATGCGTCAAGCGGTGTCCGCTGATCAATGTCAGTTCGCTGCTGACTCTGGCGTATGGGTAGAAGCTAAGCTGATTGCTGTTGATATCCCCTATACCCGCTACCCAAGCCTATTGTCTTTTGCCTCCTATACCTATAGCGGTCTTATTCAAGCACGTAGTGGCGACGTTAGTGCCCCAAGCTATGACTCACAGATTAGTGATGACGGACGACATAAAGTCATCACTACCCCTGTTTGGGCAGGTATCAGTGATCATGATGACAAACACACCCCGCCACTTCGATCCTTGCAGCTGTCGACAGGCGCGTCACATGGTTGGCAGTTTGCGCCAAGGCTTGGGCAAGCCGTGCTGTTATCACATTGGTATGGCGATATCGATAGTCCTGTGATTACCCGTAGCCTCTATGATGGTATTGGCATGGGGGATGTGGATGAGCGAGATGTGACGTATCAAGATAGCGGCGCATCGCATCGTTATAATCTGATGCAAGGCGCCTCCCCTCGTTGGCATGGCGGGGGGTTGGGTCATTCTCAAATTAATGAGGATGATGCACACAGTGGCTTTATATCAGGTATTAGTCAGTTTGGGCTGGATAACCGCTCTGAGAGTAGTCTGCTGTTTGATGATACGCCACATAAGATTGGGCTTCAGTGGTCAGTCAATACACAGGGCAAAGCCAATGCCAGTACACCGACATCAAGTGATAAGGGTGTGTTCTCCCCAAGTGAGCATATGATAGAGCTGGGTGTTCTACGACACCGCTTTGGTAATCATCAGTCTACGCTTCGTGGTGCTGGGTTTGAGGTGGCGAGTGATAAAGGCTTACAGGTGTCAGGCTCAGGCGGTGTTTTGTTATCAACGTTTGGGATACGTCATTCTCAAAGCCGTCATGAGTCGGCTTGGGTCAATGATGCGGGCGCTCGTCAGTTGGATATAGGCTATACGCTATCTGATAGTTATAGTGAGGCGAAACAAGGTCATTTGCAGTCGTCTCAAGATGTAGATGCGCAGATAAAAGCGTTTAAAGAGACGGCTCAGGTTATTGATGAGACGCTCGGTGTGGAGACGCTTGGTGCGCCTGATGTGATGCTGGTGAGCAAAGACAGTCTGTTGGCATCAGGCCAAAACACGCTGTTTACGGCTAAGAGTGTGGTGAGACAGTCTGGGTTAACTCAGTCGGATATGGTGGGTGGTAGTTATCAGCTACTTGGCGATACGTTAACCTCACTTGCAGGAGTGTCTGGTCAGGCATCTAAGTCAGGCTTTCATGTGAGTGCAAATACTAAGCCGCTTGCGATACAGGCGCAAGGCGGTGAGCTGCAGCTGCACTCTCAGCAAGGGTTGATGATAGGTAGCGCATCAGGTGAGGTGCATGTGACCTCCCCGACTCGTATTAAACTGCAAACTAGCGGCGGGGCGTCGTTAACGATTGATGAGAGCGGGGTTAAGTTTGTGTGCCCAGGGACGATTAAGATTCAGGCGGTTAAGAAGGGGCTGGTTGCTGGGGCTCGGGCTAATTATAGTGTACCGATGATGCCTGATACTATTCCGCTGTTTAGTAACAAGCTGGATGTGTATGACTTGTTCTATCAGTATGATTTTAATGATATTGAATTTAAGATCTTACGTAAAGATGGACAGCTAGTGGAAGGCGTATTGGATAAATATGGACGAACAGCGCCTGTAATCAGTGATAAAGAGGAAGAAGTCGAAGTTATGGTTGGTTTTAAAGATGCTGATTGGGGTATGTCTTTTATACCTGACGATGAAGGGCCGCCAGATGACAATGATTCAGACCCTACGTAACAACGTTAGCACAGATAGCTGTCATTACCTGTTTTTAAATAACAGTCAATCAGTATATAGTTGGATAATCCTATGAAAAAACGCCCAAGCATTATATTTACGATCCAATTTATCGACTTGTTAAATCAACCCATTGCGGGTCTATACCATGAGATAAGAGTGATAGGTGATAGGAACGCTATGAGTGCGGGTAAGTCTAATGAATCTGGTAAGGGCGTGCCGATCAGTAGACCTCCTGGAACGTTGTTAGAGATTGTCATAAAACACCCTATCACAAAACAACGTCTTAAGTTACCTCAATATTTTAATGTTCCTGAAACAAAAGGAACGTTAAGAGTCCAAGCACCTTTCACTCTTCAACAAATGAAACTCAGAGCACTTGCTGATCAAGCTGGGCAGTATCGAAGAAAAATGCACGAGGTTAAAGCTGGTGAAAGTCTTTATTCAATTGCTAAAGATTTTAATACTACTTGGCAAGTGTTATACAACTTGAATAGGGATACAGTAAAGGCAGATTATAAAATTTATCCAGGTAAGTGGTTAAAGCTTCCTCCTGAAAATAGTGGACTACGCAGCTTATCCAATAACAAACCTACAATACCTTCTTCACAAGAAACTTATACACTTAAGAAAAATGATACGCTTTGGGATATCTCTCAAGAAACTGGTATTCCTGTTAGCGAACTTAAAAGAATAAACAATATAAGTGAACCTAAAAAGCTGCAAGCTGGGCAGACCATTAAGCTACGGGGTAAAAGCGCGCCAAACATTGATAATTTAGAAAAACCACCAATGGGACGTTTACCCTCTTCTAGTAGTAACCGATCCCCTAAAGATAATGATAATGGTTTACTAGATAAAGTGGGTGATGCAATTTCAGATACATGGAAGAATGTTAAAGAAGGGTTTGAGGACTTTAATGAAGCAATTAGTGGTAAAAAAGAAGGTGAATCTACTACTAATAATACTAACAACTCTACTAGTTCATCGAAAACGGTACATATTGTAAAGAGTGGGGATACGTTAACTGGTATTGCAAAAAAATATGGTGTCTCTGCTCATAATATAGCCCGTGCTAATGGCATTGATTATAATGCGACAATTTTAGTTGGGCAAAAATTAGTTATTCCTAGTGATTCAAATGGTAGTCAGAATTCTGTACCTACTCCTGCGCCGCAAAGAACACCTGTAAAACCACAAATACCTGTTGAAACGCAAAATACAGATACGAATAGTAAGGACGGTACACCCAAGACTGATGTTGTGAAGATAGGGGACTGTAGTTGTAATAGAGATTTAACGCTAAATGAGTTAGAAAATATTGTTAAAAAGTTAAGCTCATCAGGAAGTATAGAAGTATTTAATCATAATAAATGTGTTTTGAATCCAAACGAAAGAAATTTGCAAAGCCTTCTAAAATACTTAAATAAAACTTTTAATAAATATGAAATCAACACCTGTATCAGACGAATCCACTTTATCGCTCAATGTCACCACGAGTCAGCATATTTTACTACTACAACAGAATTTGGTGATGGCAGTAATTATGAACCTTATTATGCGGATGGAAGTAAAAATTTAAATGCAATTGGGAATGGTAACACTAAGAGAGGGGATGGTCCTAGATATAAGGGTCGCGGACTAATCCAGCTTACTTGGAAAAATAATTATGAACTTTATTCCAGTTATTCAGGTTTAGACGTAGTTGGCGATAGTAGTTTAGTTGAAAAATCTTTAGACGTTTCTTGTGATGTATCTGGCTGGTTTTGGAAAGAAGGCAAGGTTTTAAGTAACTCTTCTCGTTGGACTGGACCAAAAAAACCACCTCCATTTATTAGAAATGAACGTATAGATTACCCTAAAACAATCATTAAGGCAGCTGGAAAAACCTATGGAACTGTTGATTTCAATTTAATTGCTGATGATGATAATGTTAATTTAATTACTTATCTTGTCAATGGTGGAAAAAATGGACTTACCCATAGAAAAGAAAACGTTAAACGTTTAAAGTCAGTATTTGACTACCCTTCCAAATGTATCAGTACAGGAATACAAAAGCCCGTTGTTGAAGACTTAGATCAAATTGCACCTTGGATGGATATAGCTATTCGAGAAGGTATGCAACACAAAGGCTTCACTGAATATGATAGAGAGTTTGGAGATAACTATCATAAATTGGTGGGAATGAACTGGAGTAATATGAAGGGTACTGATAGAGCTTGGTGTGCATCTTTTATAAATTATTGCTTGAAAGAAGTTAATGTTGATGTTGTTAATACAGGAAATACATTTGATATAGTAAGAGCTAATGGATTTAGGAAAGATAAAGTACACTTCCAAAAATTGCAGAAACCTATATATGGTGCTATAGCTTGTTACATGAGTAAGCCTAATCATTCTAGCCATGTTGCTTTAGTAATCGGAACACATCCTAATGGTACACATTTCTATAGACTAGGGGGAAATCAAAGTAATCAAATTACTATTGATGTTCGTCCGATAAAACAGTATGAGTTTTATGCTCCAAAATCGTATATGCCTATGGCGAAAAACCAAAATGTTGCGCCAAAAAGAAGTGAATCAGAAATGAAAAAGCTAGGAATAACTTGGGGAGGATGGGGTAAGTCATCAACTAGATAGTCGTTTTAACCTAGTAACTGTATCCTTATAAGAGAGCTAATATATGCAAAATTTACTAAAGTTTCTTGTTTTAACGCTTACAATTTCTACTGTAGCCTGTAATTATCAATCTGCATCTCAGAATAACACTACTAGCGAAAAATCTTTAACTGAAAGCCTAGAAAAAAATCGCAAGGGCGAAATTATTTCTTACATGACTAACCATGATTTATGGGGTCTTGAGATATCCTCTAAATCTGAGGCACAGTACTATAGAGTATTACTAAAAGAGCTGCCCAAGAAAAAATACTTGGTTCAAGACTTTTATATTTCAGGAAAGAAACTTACTAGTCCCTATATTCTCACGGACGGACAGCTCAAATATAACGACAATGAAGATGTTGCTCACCCTAATAATTATTACCCTAGGGAAGGAGAGATAACAAAATGGTATGAATCTGGCACAAAAAAAATAGAATCCTATTATAAAAAAAATAAGCCTACTGGACTTTGGATTGAATATTTTGAGAATGGACAAAAGTCTAAGGAAACTCCTTATCATGATGGAGAAATTAATGGGACTAGTAAGACATGGAATGACAAGGGCGTATTAATCGGAGAATGCAGCTACATTAGTGGCAAGGCTGACGGACGTTGCTACTCTAAGCTTTTTGACCAACCAAATAGTTATATCTTTGAAAGCGAGTATAAAAAAGATGAAGAGGTGGGTATTTCCAAACTATGGAATCCAGACGGTACATTAGATAGTTTGACTTTTAATGAAGATTTATCTTTGGATTATATCAGGAAGAACCTATCGGATGAACAATTTAAACTCTTCATCTTTGATGTCAATCAAGATAATATAAAAGATATTTTAATTTCTAGAATAAATGATGAGAACAATCTATTTCAAGGTGATGAGCTTTATGTTCTTACAGGAGATAAAAATAATAAGTATACGATGAGTCTAAGTACCTCAAATCATGCTAGTGACGGGGGAGATTCTCTATCTCAAATATTACCACGTCCAAATGGTAATGGTTTTATACTTAATACCCAATTCTCTAGCAAAGGCTATCCTGAGAATAAATATTACTATACCTTAAAGAATAATAGATGGTATATATCGACTACTTCAACTGAAGGACATACTCCTACTGGTCAATTTTATTATTGTGTTGATAAAAATGAAGTCTTAGTAACTGATTATGTTTATAAAATTGACTCTTCAGGTAGTGATGAAGAACTTGCTAAGTTATGCCCTTTGCCAGCTAACAAATACGTTGTTACCTCAAATAAAGCTGAAATATTAACGAATAATTTTAAGCCTAGAAATCCGCCTAACTATTTTATTAAAGGCGATACTGTAACGACAGACCATCAAAACGAAGATTGGGTTAGTATACGGTATAAAAATAATAGTAAAACTGGTTGGATTAGTAAGAATAGTTTAAAACCTATAAATAACTAAATTTACCACAAGGTAGCTAACCCAACTACAAGGAGCACTTTAGCCACGATTGCAGCAGATATACTGAACGGCAACATAGGCTGCTGTGGTCAGGCTTGAGATGGCACGCGAAGCAAGCGACATCTCAAGCCTTTACCACTGCCCTATGCTGGCGGACAGATAGTAGCGTAAAGCGTGAATAGCTACAATAATAAAACATCATCCAAGTCATTCACTACCAGCATTCAAATCAATTACCCGCTTGCCCACTATTCATTCATTATCCGCTTACTGCCTTGCCTCAACCTTAATTGGCATAGAGCCTGCAAGTGACAGTGTCTCTTATCATAACCATCAATCAATACATGCTTGGCTGATGCGTCAAGCGGTGTCCGCTGATCAATGTCAGTTCGCTGGCGAATCTGGGGTATGGGTAGAAGCTAAGCTGATTGCTGTTGATATCCCCTATACCCGCTACCCAAGCCTATTGTCTTTTGCCTCCTATACCTATAGCGGTCTTATTCAAGCACGTAGTGGCGACGTTAGTGCCCCAAGCTATGACTCACAGATTAGTGATGACGGACGACATAAAGTCATCACTACCCCTGTTTGGGCAGGTATCAGTGATCATGATGACAAACACACCCCGCCACTTCGATCCTTGCAGCTGTCGACAGGCGCGTCACATGGTTGGCAGTTTGCGCCAAGGCTTGGGCAAGCCGTGCTGTTATCACATTGGTATGGCGATATCGATAGTCCTGTGATTACCCGTAGCCTCTATGATGGTATTGGCATGGGGGATGTGGATGAGCGAGATGTGACGTATCAAGATAGCGGCGCATCGCATCGTTATAATCTGATGCAAGGCGCCTCCCCTCGTTGGCATGGCGGGGGGTTGGGTCATTCTCAAATTAATGAGGATGATGCACACAGTGGCTTTATATCAGGTATTAGTCAGTTTGGGCTGGATAACCGCTCTGAGAGTAGTCTGCTGTTTGATGATACGCCAAATAAGCTTGGGCTTCAGTGGTCAGTCAATACGCAGGATAAAGCCAATGCCAGTACACCGACATCAAGTGATAAGGGTGTGTTCTCCCCAAGTGAGCATGTGATAGAGCTGGGAGTTCTACGACACCGCTTTGGTAATCATCAGTCTAGTATTCGTGGTGCTGGGTTTGAGGTGGCAAGTGATAAAGGTTTACAGCTGTCAGGGGATAATGGTGTTTTGTTATCGACGTTTGGGATACGCCATTCTCAAAGCCGTCATGAGTCAGCTTGGGTCAATGATGAGGGCGCTCGTCAGTTGGATCTAGGCTATACGCTATCTGATAGTTATAGTGAGGCAAAGCAAGGCCATTTGCAGTCGTCTCAAGATGTAGATGCGCAGATAAAAGCGTTTAAAGAGACGGCTCAGATCATAGATGATCAACTGAACACGGAGGTGATGGGCGCATCTGATGTGATGCTGGTAAGCAAAGACAGTCTGTTGGCATCAGGCCGAAACACGCTGTTTACGGCTAAGAGTGTGGTTAGACAGTCTGGGTTAACTCAGTCGGATATGGTGGGCGGTAGTTATCAGCTACTTGGCGATACGTTAACGTCTCTTGCAGGTGTATCTGGACAAGCAGCTAAGTCAGGCTTTCATGTGAGTGCAAACACTAAGCCGCTAGCAATACAGGCGCAAGGCGGTGAGCTACAGCTGCACTCTCAGCAAGGGATGATGATAGGTAGCGCATCAGGTGAGGTGCATGTGACCTCCCCGACTCGTATTAAGGTACAAACAAGCGGCGGAGCATCGTTAACGATTGATGAGAGCGGGGTTAAGTTTGTGTGCCCAGGGACGATTAAGATTCAGGCGGTTAAGAAGGGTTTGGTGGGTGGGGCTAAAGTATTTGCTCCTGTGCTGTCGTTACCTAAGTCTGGATTATTTAGTAAAGCGTTTGATCTAAAAAAACTAATTCCTACGGAGCTACTAAACCAAGGAGTTAGTTATAAACTGATTAATCATAGCAAAGGCACTGAGTTTAAAGGTGTTCTTGATGAGAATGGACAAACAGCTAGGGTTTTTGGGAATAAGGCTGAGGATGTTGAGTTAAGGCTTGATGCTGTTCTTTTAAGTTATGAGGATTATGAATATGAAGAGTGTTATGAAGATGATGACTTTGGATGCTGTTAAAAAGATAGTTGTGATATCTTTTTTTACTTACTTGACAGTAGGATGTCTAACCGCAAAACCTCAATCAAATAATATCAATGATTTTAGTGTTTTTAGTGAGTGCTCAGATACACAGTGTGTTATCTATTCTCGTGTTTCGGGTCAAACGGAAATATTTGATGATAACGCTGAATTACATCGAATTAAAAAAATGAATGATAAACTCTATCACATTGTCTACAGTTGTGGGAATCCGTGTAGTAACCATGTTTTTGTGAACGATAAAAAAGAACAAGACTGGAGTCATAAACTCATTGCATATAATGACATTTGTTTAATTGAATTTAATATTGATAAGAATAACTTCACATCAAGAAAGATTTTTTCAGATAAAACAAAAGAGATATTGAAACTGGATGCGAATGCTGATGATACGGCTATTCCCATTTGGCTATATAGTCAAAACAGCACTTTTGATCAGAATGTATTCAATGTAAAGATACGTCAAAAAGATGGATCTGAGAAAAATTATAAGATTGCTAATCCTTGTAATTTTGATTGATAAAGGAAATACGAATATGTCTTATAGTGAAGAGTTTAAAGTATACTGTAGCACTATTGCAGGCGAAGCTGGAGGTTCAAGTGATGAGGCTATTAAAACAGTTGCAAGATCTATAATTACTCGTATTGGTTTTAGAGAATGGCGTTCTAGAAAAAATGCTTTTGAAGTAATTAAGTACTCAGGATACGACGCCTATACAGATAGAGCTAGTAGCCCTAATTATAAAAATGTATACAACTCAATGAGTAATGGTAAATTAAATAAATTAAGTACGAGAATAGTGCAATTAGTGAAACCAATCTATGACAATAGTATTCCTGATGAAACTGGAATGATTACATTATATTATAGCCCAAAGGCTCAAAATGCTTTGCATATAAAATCCCCAAGAAAATATAGAGAAACTCCAGATTGGAATTTTAACTAACTAGAAAGGGTTTATATAGCTGGAACCGAAAATGATGATTTCAATTGGTACAGATATAAAGGTGATGGTTCAACTATTAAAACAAGTTTAGTGAATATAACAGACGATCCTGTACCTAATAGATTAATTACTATTAAAGTCACTGATAGACATGGCAGGTATTTTATTAAACAATATAAAACCAATAATGGTGGCATAATCCCTGATATACATGCTAGAAAACAGTCTATTGAATAGCCGTTAAGAGAGTCAGAGTTAATTAAATGTAATTATACATGTTCTTAACTACGCTAAAGGCATCGAAGTGGTTAAGAATACCGAGCCATTTTATGATACGTATAGCAATATGTACGACTATACCAGTCCAAATTTCTACGCTGCTGCCGATCCAGACCAGTATGATCAGTCTGTCTTTAATAATTATAGGGATGAATTAACAATTCATAGAAATGACAATACTTATGACGTCTAACACGTCAGATATCAATAATGTTTATGACATTGGTTTACCTAAATTAGCCACACAACGAGTGGAAGTGAATGCATTTTGATTGGCTTTAGGAGCAATTTCAAGAGACGGAGGATCAGGCTCTTTTTGATATCGCTCAATTGTAACTGGACCACCTACATGCACATTACTCGCTGAGCCTTCATTAGCATTCACACTTCTTAATACTTTCTCAGTACCCGTCTCAGGCCCTTGTGGGTTATGTTCTGGACTGTTGCTATAATACTTAGGATCATACCAATCTAGCATCCATTCGTAATTTTGATTGATCATATCATACAGCCCTAAAGGATTTGGAGGATAAAGGCCTACCATAGGTACGGCTAAAGCTGCTTTATATTTTTCACTTAACTCACTTTTTTGTTCATAGGTCCACATATTACGTCCGGGATCAATCTTGCCTGTATCGGTTGGAAATAAAACATACTCTCCTTTGTTACGCGCCGCGTACTCCCATTGCGCTTCGGTTGGTAGACTCATAGGTACGTCAAGTTGTTGTCCCAACCACTGACAATAGTGCTGCGCCGTTTGCCAATTAATACCTGCGGCGGCATTAGGCTGACGCACGCCAATAGTTACCTTTTGCATACCTATTTTTTCTTGTCCTGTCGCCATGCTATAAACGTCAAAGTCAGAATAAGTAGCTTTATAAGCAGTCATACTAAAGCTATCAAGCGTAACTTTATGTAATGGCTTATTATCTGCATATCCTAATAAAGGCAACCCCTCTGTCCAATCAAGCTTATGACCAAAGTCGCCCATCTCAAAACTGCCGCCTTCTATAAAGCGCATGTTTTTCTTTTGCTGGGCTAAAAAGTCATCTAGTTGCTGTTGTTCTTCTACCGTGAGGTTGTCTCGGGTTTGCGGTATACCGTTGCTATCTAATTTAGGTGTTGGCTCCTGAGCACAGGCAGTCATAGTACATAAAGGTAGGATAAATAAGGATACAAACAAAAGTTTTGCATTCATAACGGCTACAGCTATATTTTGTTGACAAGTTAAAGGAATTATACTCATATTTTATTATGATTATCTAAGTGATTATATTAAATGAGGTTTAAGATTGATAAGGTTACTATAAAGCTTAAAAAGTACAACCCATCTACCCTAAAGGCATCGAAGTAGTTAAGAATACCGAGCCATTTTATGATACGTATAGCAATATGGACGACTATAACAGCCCAACCTTCTACGCTGCTGCCAATCCAGACCAGTATGATCAGTCCGTTTTTAAGGATTTTTAAATATCTTTGTGATCAAGCACAATTAGACTAAAGAGCGGCATTCCAAGAAGAAAAAACATCCATGGCTAACATATAACCGAGTTAATCTTATGAAGATACGACACTACCCTACCATCTTAAAGCTTGCCATTATTGCAGTCTTATCACTGTTAACGATGGCGTTTGTCTCTTTATATCAGGATAAAAAAATGAAGGATAACAAAGTTGTAGAATGGGGTGCTGCATTATCCAGCGCTAGCTATACGCTATATAAAAAGAATAATTTTTATAACGAAGTTAGCTTACAAAAGTCAAACAAGGTTCAAAGTTACAGTACCAGCTTTTATTTAGATGACGGTACTTGGCTACGCTCTCTTGACGGGGGTACAGGTAGGTGGGGCTATGGTGCCAGACCACTAGGTGGTAATGAGTTTGAGCAGCCATTACCAGATAAGGTACGTGTTACTTACTTAGATGTAATAACCAATCACTACTATCAAGGCGAGCATCCTCTACCGACAGATAAAATATATTCACTGATGACCAGTCATTATAAAAAGATGCAAGATAGCAATCCTTGGATTATAGAGTCAGGTGAGAGAGATAGTAACTATGATGATATAGAACTTGCGTTTGCACCAAAGGGCTGGGTTATTGTTTTCGTTACTGGTCGGGCGGGACGTGTAGAAGTAGCCTCCTTTCAAGCCACGCCTATTGAACCTGATCCTAAAACACTGGAAGGAAGACCTATTTCTAGTGCTGATGAATACTTATATATGAGCTATAACGCCTATCAAGAAAGAAAAGAAGAGAATGAGTATCATTTAGAGTTTAAAGACAGATACCCTGACGCTTATAAAAAGTGGCAATCAGGAGAGTGGAGCATCTCATCAGACTGGTACAAAAAGATGCAAACTAAATATCCTTGGAATCTATCAGTCACTATTGATGGTCAAGAATGGAATGGCGAGTATTATGCCGAGTTTGCTAACACTGAAAAATACGCCATACTTGATGATCAGTTTTACATCCATAATAAGCAGCTAAAATCTGTGCCTCATACCATTAAAACTTGGGCAACGAATCCAGAAACAGGTGAGCGTACAGGACTTGAGGTACATTTGTACCCAAGACCCAAATGGTCCGCTAAAGCACTAAGAGATGATTATTATCAACCTTACTATCAAGACCCTAACCTGAATCGCTTCTTTAGTTACTTTGAAGCGCTTTACCCCAACCGTTCACTGTCTACTAATGACCAAGCTGCCAGCCCTAATGACTTTGCAACGTTGCACCTTGAGTTTAATAAGGACTTAATCTTGCAAGACAGCTATCTAATTAAAGACGATAAAAAGATTGCCTTAGATGGGGCTTATCAGTTTTCAAAGGCACCTATTGATCCAGAGCAAGGGCAGTTTATCACTGAGCTTGGCTATCCTATCTTCTTAACCAAGCCTAAACTTAAAGATTTAAACGACCCTGCTTTTGTGGAGATGGACTGACTAGTAGCTAAAACATGAATGGCAAAATGTATTACAGCATATTCCCCTTTAAATGAAAAAAGTAATCTTGGCATAAATTGAGGGGATATTATGCGTTTTTGAAATTACGGTATACTTATGGCGAATGAAAAAAGTGTGCTCAATCATATTAATTCTGGCAGTAACTGGAGAATTAAAGCAGTCAGCCCATATGTTGATTTATACTTAGAAATGAGACATAAAGTCCAACCACAATCAGAATACCTAAAAGGAACTGAAATTGCTAAAAACACAGACCCTAGATATGATATCTATATTAACCATGGAAATACCAATCAATATATCGCTGCCATCAGCCCTGAACAGGACAACACTGCAGTATTAGGAGATGATATTAGCAACCCTATACTAAGTAATAATGATATCTATCAAGCATGACCTTTATCTAAAAATTTAGATGAAATCGGCAACTGTGAAGAGTTGTCTAAATAATGACTTATGCCATTTATAGTAAGCGCAAAGAGACTACCTTAAGTCGCTTTATAAGTATCCATGCTAAAGGTATCCAAAGTCACTTTGTGTAACGGCTCATTGTCTGCATCTCTAAGCAAATATGCCCCTCTATCCAATCTAGCTTACAACCAAATCCTCCCATTTTAAAGCTACCACCTTCTACAAAGCACATATTTACTTTAGTGGCTGTAATAGACAAGCACTATGCTAGGCCTCTACAATTAGGCTAACCTGTTGTAAATTAAGTAAAAACACACAGTTAAGACTACTTAAGTTTTATACCGCTGAAGTAACGGCTCGAACAGCAGCTGATTTGCTAGGTATTCAACCCAATACAGCGGCACTTTTTTACCATAAAATAAGACTCGTTATTGAGTATTATTTATCTCTTGAAGCAGATGACGTCTTTGACGTTAAAGTCGAATTAGACGAAAGTTACTTTGGTGGTGTACGCAAAGGTAAAAGAGGTCGAGATGCTGCTGGTAAGACCGCCGTATTTGGCATTTTAAAACGAAACGGTAAGGTTTATACCGTTGTTGTAGATGATATCTAATGCCTGTTATTAAGCGTAAAATAAAGCCTGACAGCTTTGTTTATACCGATAACTATCGTAGTTATAACGCCTTGGATGTGAGCGAATTTAAGCATTTTAGAGTAAATCATTATAAAGAGTTTGCTCAAGGTCGTAACCACATCAATGGCATTGAAAACTTCTGGAATCAATCTAGATGTATTCTTAGAAATATAATGGAATAGATAAAAAGAACTTCCACTTGTTTTTAAAAGAGTGTGAGTTTAGATTTAACTATGGGTCACCATCTAATCAGCTTAAAATTCTGAGAAAATGGTGTGATATTTAACCCTTATCTACTTCAGCCCCAATATTTATAGGCAAAGTTAATCCACCGATTGCCATTACCCGAGTCACTTTCTTGTTATAATTAACACATAGATTCATTAACGCCTATTTTAAACTTATCATAAACCTTGAAGGATATTTATGTCACTCTCTTTATCTGCTCTAACTGCTCTTTCCCCCATCGATGGCCGCTATGCCAGCAAAGCGGATTCACTTCGTACTCACTTGTCAGAATTTGGCTTAATAAAAGCAAGGGTTACGGTAGAGATTCGCTGGCTTCAGTCTTTAGCCGAAAATAAGGCCATTGCCGAACTTAATAATTTCGATGCAAAAACCAACGCATTTTTAGATGACATCGTTGAAAATTTTAGTGAAGCAGACGCGCAAGCGATTAAAGATATTGAAAAAACAACCAACCATGATGTAAAAGCAGTCGAATACTTTATTAAAGATAAGTTTCGTGGCAATACCCAACTTGAAGACAGTTTAGAGTTTATCCACTTCGCTTGTACTTCTGAGGACATTAACAACCTATCTTATGCCATTATGTTAAAAGATAGCCGTGAAATCCTAGTCGCTAAATTACAAGCCGTTACCGATGCTACAGTTGCTTTAGCAAAAGCACATGCCAATCAACCAATGCTGTCACGCACCCACGGTCAAACTGCAAGCCCAACGACACTGGGAAAAGAAATGGCGAATGTGGCTTATCGTCTAGCCCGCCAAATTAAGCAAGTTGAACACGTTGAGCTTTTAGGGAAGATAAACGGCGCTGTTGGTAATTACAATGCCCACCTCTCTGCTTACCCCGAAGTTGATTGGGTAGCTCATGCCCAACAATTTATTACTCAACGGCTGGGGCTTACATTTAACCCATATACCACTCAAATTGAGCCTCATGATTATATAGCAGAATTATTTGATGCTGTACGCCGCTTTAATACGATATTGATTGATTTCAATCGTGACATTTGGCAGTACATCAGTTTGGGCTATTTCAAACAAAAATTGAAAGAAGGCGAAGTCGGCTCTTCTACTATGCCGCATAAAGTAAACCCAATAGACTTCGAAAATTCGGAGGGTAATCTAGGGGTTGCCAATGCGATGTTGGCTCACTTAGGTGAAAAACTACCGATTTCTCGTATGCAGCGAGATTTATCCGACTCAACAGTGTTGCGCAATATAGGTGTGGGGCTTGCTCAAAGCATTATTGCCTATGATGCCTGTTTAAAAGGTATTGATAAACTTGAAGTAAACCCTGAAAAGCTAGATAGTGACCTTGATAACGCTCAAGAGGTCTTGGCAGAACCCATTCAAACAGTTATGCGTCGTTACCGTGTTGAAAACCCATACGAAAAACTTAAGGCGCTGACCCGAGGCCAAGCGATGACTCGTGAAGCCATGCTTGAGTTTGTCGATAGCGATGAGCTTGGTAATGTCAGCGATGTGGACAAAAAACGCCTACGTGAGCTGACACCGGCAACCTATATTGGTAATGCAGTCGAGCAAGCACTTGCTATTGACGAGTGGATTAACAAGCTATAGACAACCTATTCTCACATAATAAAAAACGCTTACTAAACTTTAGTAAGCGCTTTTTGAACATTAAACCAAACGGTTATTACTTCTTTTTATTATCATCTTCATCGTCACTGTTGCCAGGAATAATTGCCTTACCAACTGCAACTGTGCCTTTTACCACACCTTTGGTTGTTTTATAAGCGACTTTAGCAGGTACTGTCACAATTTTATGCACACAACCTTGCATTAATAATGTACTGGCTATTAATACTAAGAATGAGATTTGTTTAATAGATTTTATAGGGTAATTTGAATTCATTTTATATATCGTCTCTTAATTAATAATTTATAGCCTTTCAATACAAGCCTTTAAATATAAGCCTTTTAGAGCTAAGGCTTTTGAATTTAAAGTGCGTAGATTATGGCTGTTGAACATTCAATCGTAACACTGACCAAAACTATTTTGGTAATACGCGGTTTTTTGGTCATTCACACTGATATTACTGCTAACGAAAATGTTTAGTCAGAAAAATTGGCAATATCTCGGAAAAATAGCGCTGCCCATATTAAATGAGGTTGAAACTTATCTGTTCTACAAAAACTAAACATACGCAAATAGTATCACATTTACATTTTAGACTAACAACTTATTGAACAACTTGTTCGACGAAATAAGAGCCTATATTCACAACCTACAATTTGCTATTTTAGCCTAAAATAAGCTCGTACTTCGTTAAAATTCGGATTAAATAGAATGACTATTTAACCCGAGCTTTTAACTTAATGCTGCCTCGTATTGTCTCATTTTATTCTAAAAATTCACTAACTTGAGAACTAGAGTCTGTTCAAGTCAGTATTTTACTGCCACATATCATATTTTACTCAGTGACTATAACACAGACGCAAAACGGTCTCATCAAATGACACCGTATAATCAAATCGACACAATTAATAAGTATCATGGGGTTACGGTAGCTATTTTCGACTATAGGAATGTGCCATGACTCCCATTAGTATTATAATCATTACCTTGAATGAAGCTGAACGTATTGGGAATTTGCTTTCTGATTTGTGTCAGCAATCACATCAGAATTTTGAAGTGATTTTAGTCGACTCCAATAGTGAAGATGGCACCTGCGATATTGCTCAGCGTTATAGCAGTAGCCTATCTAGGCTAACCATATATAAAATGCAAAAGAGAGGGGTTTGTTTAGGTCGTAATACAGGAGCTAACCTCGCTAATTACGAACGATTGCTTTTTTTAGATGCTGACGTTCGCTTGCCTGCTCATTTTATCGCCGATGCACTCGATTATCTTGATAACCAAAAGCTTGAAGTCGCCGCTGTTTATCTATCGGCGAAGGGCTTACCCAAACATTTCTTTTTAGGCTATAAAATTTTCAATGCCGGTATTTATATCACTCAATTCTTATTTCCTACCGCTATTGGCGCCTGTATGTTTTCCACTAAGACCATTCACAAAGTCATCAATGGGTTTGATGAAACCATTACTTTGTGCGAAGACTGTGACTATGTTAACAGAGCCAGTAAAGTTACCAAATTTAGAATGTTACCCATTACATTTTCATTTGATCCAAGACGACTAAAACAAGACGGCTACTTTAAAACTGGCTGGAAATACTTGCATGCTAATATCCATCGATTATTTATTGGCGAGATTAGAGATAATAAAATTAATTATGAGTTTGGACACTATCATAACAAAAGTAATGGAGGTCTAAACACCTCAATATCTCCTATAGAACCCCAAGAACCCTCAACTTTAGAATTAACCTCTACTCACAAGCCCTAGCTTTTCCTATATATAAGATAGCCATATGATCAGCTTTCTCAATAATCAGACTCCATACCATAAATATATTTCATAGTGTTGCTGCTTCCGTTAGGCAGCGATGTGCTCGCTTTCTTATACTCTCCTATAGTGTTAATTCAGACAAATTCATATTCATGACATTGCGGTGTATAATCACTCATTAATCTCAATTAAAGCGATAACTTATGAATTTTTGCTTACCAAATGACTTAAGTGCCGATCAGTTTTTAGCAGAATATTGGCGAAAGAAACCTCTGCTCATCAAGCAGGGTTTACCCCAGCTTGCCGGTATGTTTGAACCCGAAGATATTTTAGGCCTTGCTTTAGAGGAAGATGCCACCGCTCGCCTTATCACTCAAAGCAAAGTGCCTCAAAGCTCACCCAAAAAAGACTCTGAATATATTTGGAGAGTGACCCAAAGCCCTTTGAGTGAAGATATCTTTTCTGAATTAACAGAAAAATGGACCGTGCTGGTTCAGAACCTTGAGCAATGGTCACCTGAGCTTGGGCAGTTATGGAATGCCTTCAACTTTATTCCGCAATGGCAAAGAGACGATATTATGGTGTCATATGCACCAAAAGGTGGCTCAGTTGGTAAGCATTATGATGACTATGATGTTTTTTTAGCACAGGGTTATGGTCAACGCCGCTGGCAACTGGGTAAGTTTTGCGATGCCACCACTGAGTTTATTCAAAACCAACCCATTCGAATTTTTGATGATATGGGAGACATTATTTTTGATGAGGTGTTAGCACCTGGGGATGTCCTATATGTACCCCCAAAACTTGCCCATTATGGTGTTGCTGAGGATGACTGCCTAACCTTTTCTTTTGGCTTTCGCCGTCCTAATCTAATGCAAATTCTCGATAGCGTTGCTGATCTGTCGACCTCTGAGGAAAACTTATTTATACCTTTAAACCTTGAGCAAGGTATTCAGCCCTCAGGTAAGCTTGATGAATCAAGCATTGAACAAATAAAAGCCCAACTATTAGGTATGTTGAAATCTGAACAGGGCGATAGTCTTATTAAACAAGCGGTTAGTGAGGTGGTTAGCAAGCGTCAATATGACCTACTCATTCCAGAAGAAACCATCGATAGTCATGAGCTGGAACTGGCATTAGCGAATGGGGCTAGTTTACATCCTGATTATAGCAGTCGATTGATTTATACTGAATGGAATCAGGGTCTAGCTGTTTATGCAAATGGTCAACATCTGGATAATATCGACGAGTGTGAAATGCAATTGTTAAAATGTCTTGCCGATGGCAACTCTCTAACGGCTCAAGATATATTTGTAGATACTGATACACTAATTAATACGCAAACCATCATGACGTGGCTAGAAAATGGTTGGGTTTGGCTAGATTATTAAAGGATCTATATCAATTAGTAACAACTAAATCTTCTACGCATTATTAGAGTGAATCCTAATTGTCATTATGACGATAAAAGTAAGGTATTAAACAGCATTGCATATAAATAAAGCCGTTTTTACCCTCTTAAAACATAAACTTTATAAATCAAGTTACCGCTCAGATTAAGTACCTACTCTACCTGCTTACACTTGAACACTAACATTAAAGTTTTCTAAGTTTACATTTGTAAACACAAGTTTATGATTTTCGTTTTATAATAAGGGTGTTCTGTCGATTTAGGATACTCATCGACTTTAATGGAAATGGAGATTTAAAATGCCTAATCAACCTTGCAAAACGACTAAAATGGCTCGTAATGACATTAATCAAGACCATTTAGATGAAAAAGATCAGCAACGTACAGATGATTCTCCGCTCGAGATGATGAAAGGTCTGCATGAACATGAAAAGCATGACGACGATGAAGATGACTTTGAATAGCAACTTTCTATGAAATAGCCGTTATAAAAACCAAAAAAAAGACGTTGCTTAAGCAACGTCTTTTTTTTGGTTTTTATGGTAACCCACTTATTAAACTTGAATTATAACCACTGGGGTTGTCATAAAAAACTTATTCGCTTTCCTCTATGAGCAATTGCTCACTAATGGCTACAGTATTAAAACCACCATCGACAAAGAGTATCTCGCCAGTAATGCCAGATGCCCAAGGCGATAATAAGAATAAAGCGGCATTACCCACTTCCATTTGGCTGACGTTACGTTGTAGTGGCGCAATTTTCGCATTCACATCAAGTAGCTTACGGAACGATTTAATACCGCTTGCTGCTAGTGTACGAATCGGTCCAGCAGAAATCGCATTAACACGAATACCCTCACCACCCAGTGATGCTGCTAAATAGCGCACAGAAGCCTCAAGACTAGCTTTTGCCATCCCCATAACATTATAGTTTGGTAAGACTGAAACACTGCCCTCGTAGGTCAATGTCAGTAGTGAGCCATGACGCTGTGCTAATAACGAACGCGACGCCTTAGCTAAAGCAACAAAGCTATAAGCAGAGATATCATGCGCGATCGCACTACCCTCTCGCGTAGTGACTTCAGTAAAGTCGCCATCTAACTGGTCTCCCGGAGCAAAGCCAATTGCATGTACCACACCATCTATACCATCAGGCCAATGCTTAGCAACCTCGGCAAAACAAGCATTAATCTCATCATCAGATGCCACATCACAAGACAACACCATATCCGCATTAAACTGCTCGGCTGCTTTTTCTACACGCTTTTTCATTTTATCATTAGGATAGGTCAAAATCAGCGATGCGCCTTCTCTCTGTAGCGCCTCAGCAATTGACCAAGCAATTGATAATTTACTGGCAATCCCAGTAACCACAAAACGTTTACCTTGTAATAACATCCTCGCTCCTGCTTCCGTATCTGTTAACTGTTAGAGATAAAAACAATGGATAATAACCATAGTAGAGAAACTAAAGATAGAAACTAGAAATTAAGCATTGTTTCCACCCAGTTTGTAACAAGTGTACACTGAATAAGTAAATACTAACATCTTTTTTTACAAAGTACTTTACAATTTAGTTTAAGAAGTTAAGCTATAGCATCTTTTTAATTTTGTCATTTGAGACCATGTCTAATTCAAATTCTATAAAAGTTCCAAACGCTGATAATTACTTTACTCTGATCGAGTCTACGGGCGAGAATATGCGCCGTCCTGGCTTATTGGATACGCCAGTTCGAGCGGCCAAAGCTTTTGATTATCTAACCAAAGGCTATCACGAAACACTTGAAGAAGTAACCAACAATGCTGTTTTCCCTACGGATAACCGTGAGATGGTTATGGTGCAAAATATTGAGTTTTACTCACTCTGTGAGCACCACATACTACCCTTTTATGGTGTGGCACACGTCGCCTATCTTCCTGATGGCAAAGTACTCGGTCTGTCAAAAGTAGCCCGTATTATTGATATGTACGCCCGCCGCTTACAAATTCAGGAAAACCTGACCAAACAAGTCGCCGAAGCCATTGAACAAGTCACGGGTTGCCGAGGTGTGGCTGTGGTCATGGATGCTGCTCATATGTGCATGATGATGCGCGGGGTTAATAAACAACAATCTAGCACTCGTACCACCTCTATGCTGGGTGTGTTTCAAACGGATGCTCAAGCACGCAATGAATTTTTGATGGCGGTACCAAAGCCCAAACAGAATCTTTAATCTGTACGCTTAATTTGACTAATAGAGAGGTAGTTAAATACCCTACTACCTCTTTTAGTACTGCCTCTTTTAGCTTTTTATTTAATTCTTATAGCTTTTTATTTAATAGTATTATTAATCTCTTACTGCGACTCTGCTTCTAATGCCTCAAGCTCTTTAATCATTTTAGGTAGTATAGCATCCATGCTATTTTCCAAAGTTTGCATGGCTTTTGGCATTGAATCCATCATATAGTCTTGCATTAGTTTTGATTGTTTGTTCATAATACTCTGACCAATCGGGCTGGAATAAAAGTCTATTTGAGCATCCACCTCTTCTTGGGTATAGTAATTTTTTGCAGCTTTTACAAAACTATCTCTAGTAATTTTGGTTAATTCTTTACTACTTTGATTAACTAACATTTGGGTATATTTAGCAATAATTTTAGTGGTTTGTTCTCGTTGGTACTCAGTCAAACCATCTAATGAGTCATTCTTTATCATAGATTCAGTCAACATTGGCATCATGTTGCTTCCATCGCCCAGCATTTCAGTCATCATTTTATCTATCTGCATAACTGTCATGAGCTTGGTTAAAGAAGTATCCGTTGGCGTATTAGCATAAGCGGGTAACGACACGACTCCAATACCCATGATAAAAGCTAACACTGTATTTTGTAAGATTTTCATTTTTTTATGCCTTTTAACGTTATTATATGTAGAAAGCGTTCATTCTATTTTTACTTTATTTATCTTTTATAGTATCAATATCACAGCTTGGACGTTTAGCCTGAATTTTACGTAACTGCTTCCGTTCAATGGCTGCTTCAAATCGGCATTCTTGTAATGGTGTCTTAATATTAAGCTTCGGAACTTCGGTTGGCTTACCATTTTTATCTACGGCCACCATTGTGAAATAGCAGCTGTTTGTATGGCGAACCGTTCGCTGTTGAATATTTTCTGCTTCAACTCTTATTCCAACCTCCATCGAAGTCTTACCCACATAATTTACAGTAGCGGCGAAGGTTACCAACTCACCGACATAAATCGGTTCTAAAAACATAACCTGATCGACCGATAAAGTAACCACATAATTCCCGCTATATCTTGTCGCACATGCATATGCCACCTGATCTAACATCTTAAGTAAATCGCCACCATGAACATTACCGGTAAAATTGGCCATGTCGGGTGTCATTAAAATTGACATATAAAGCTCATGTTGTACTGGCGCTTTTTTGGCTGTAGACGTGGTATTGCGTTGTGGCATAGTAATCCTTAATTCTATTGCTAAGTCAAATAACATTTTTATAGGGCGGGTAAACATTCGAACATGGCATTTAAATTAACTATTTGCGAGTACTTAACACGCTTTAAATACTTAATATGGTTATTATACTTAATTGAGTAAATCTATGTTTTATTTCTTTTGAACGGTTGAAGCTTAATAAGCTAGGCTGTAATTAATCTATGATTTAGAGTGTAAAAATTGCGATTTTAATTTACAGTATTTAAATTACCATAAGCCTATCCTTTACCCTTATTGGTTAAATGTAGGATATCTATTGATATATTGACTATGCTAAGTCGTTTAAGAACATGAATAAATTTACAGGAAATATCTCTTACAGGAAATAGATAAATTTGTTAAAAAAAAGCTTGACTGAATAACTGTATCTGCTAGAATACGCCCCACTTAACGTAATCAGTACATTCATTGTCGCGTTAAATTAGTTATTCCCTAATAGCTCAGTTGGTAGAGCATCGGACTGTTAATCCGTGTGTCCCTGGTTCGAGCCCAGGTTAGGGAGCCAAATTCTAGATAGTTTTTTAGCTAGTCAAAGATTTATGTCCCGTTTATGGCGTATGCCAAAGCCCTTATCTGATGATAAGGGCTTTTTTTTATGCCCAAAATTTTTTGTGCCCAAAACAAGGGGGTTCATTTAAACCCTCAGTTAAATGTGTCTGTAAATTATTTCCTTATCGTATAAAATTTAAGCTAAACTACTATTACCTCGATCTCTTATAATTAATTAATACTTTTATAATATTCATATTCAAGTTAATATTCTTTAAATAATAAGTCTTTTATAGTCTACCTTACACAATTTTATTAGATACCTCATGTGGCCACTTTTTGACTCCCCTGCTTTTGCACCTTTTATTGTATCCGGACTCGTTTTACTCATATTGCTCATCGTTGAAATGCTTGGCTTCTTTTTTGGGGGGTTAAGCGGTTTTTTAGACAATCTCGTGCCCGATTCACTGCTAGAGGCAGACTTTGATACAGATGTTGATATAGATTTTAACAGTGATATAAGTTTGGGATTAAAAGCTTTAGATTGGCTGTATGTTGGCCGCATCCCTACTATGATTCTACTCATTTTATTTATGGGTAGCTTTTGTATCACTGGTATTCTATTGCAGCAAGTGTCGTTATTAACTTTAGGTCATTATCTCTCCCCTTGGCTTGCCAGTCTTGATGCTGTAGTGATTAGTATCCCTGTACTTAAAATTTTAGCTGCACTTCTTTATCCTATACTTCCTAAAGATGAAACCACTGCTGTTAGTGGTAAGTCATTAGTAGGGCGTCCTGCTAATATATTAATTGGTCACGCTACTATTGGCAGTCCTGCTCAAGCCAAAACAGTAGACAAGCATGGTCAGACTCACTATATCATGGTAGAACCAGACCCTAAATATCTCCATGATAAGACAGCGTTACCATCAGTATCAGATCCGTCCCATTTGTCTATCCCTAATATCAGTGAGTTAAGCAAGATCTATGCAGAAGATACCTTAATCATTACCCAAAAAGTTGGCGAACGTTATTTAGTAAAAAAAGTCTAAATCTAATTAAATACACTACATTTATAGATGTCTATACTTTATTACTCCATTTATTGCTTTTATCTTATAGGCATTATTTTAAACACTACTGTCCTGAACTACTATTGCCCTTAGTTACGTTTGCCTTAATAAATATAACGCTTAATTGGTCTTGCCTTCAATAACAGTTAATAACTATAAAAACTTCAAATACTTATTCAAAAAGGATTCTATATGTCAGGTTTAATCACATACGCCATTATTGCTGGTGTTATTTTTGTTTTATTACTGCTCATTGGTTTTATTTTAACCCGACTGTATACACGCGCGAGTAAAGAGGTGTCATTCGTACGTACAGGTATGGGTGGTGAGCGCGTTATATTAAATGGAGGTGCATTTGTACTGCCTGTACTGCATGAAGTTATCCCTGTCAATATGAATACCCTACGCCTTGAGGTTCGCCGTGCCAATGAAGAGGCATTGATTACCAAAGACCGTATGCGGGTAGATGTCAAGGCTGAGTTTTATGTGCGTGTTAGTCCCCTCAAAGAATCTATCGCCACTGCTGCACAAACATTAGGTATGAAAACAATGGCGCCTGATGAGCTTAAAAACTTAGTAGAGGGTAAATTTGTCGACGCACTTCGAGCCGTCGCTGCCGAAATGCAAATGGAAGAACTGCATGAAAAACGTGTCGACTTTGTTCAGCGTGTTCAGCGCGCAGTGTCAGAAGATTTGTCAAAGAACGGGTTGGAGCTAGAAACCGTGTCGCTTACCGGTCTAGATCAAACTAAATTTGAATATTTTAATCCCCAAAATGCTTTTGATGCTGAAGGTATGACTCGCCTAACCAAAACCATTCAAGACCGTTTAAAGCTACGTAACGATATTGAACAAGAAACCGATTTGGCAATAAAAACCAAAAATTTAGAAGCTGAGCGTAGCCGTATTGATATCGTTCGTGAAGAAGAATATGCAAAACTTGAACAAGAGCGTGAGATATCCATTCGTCGCGCGGAGCAATCTTCAAATATTGCTACCGAAGAAAGCATGAAACAGCGTGAAGCCGAAGAAGCTAAAATTGCTGCTCAGCGTGAGATTGACCTTAAACGCATTAATGCAGAGCGTGATATCAAAAACCAAGACATTATTAAAGAGCAAGCCTTAGAGCAGGCCAATATAGAACGTCAAAAAGCTATTGAACTTGCTGAACAAGAACGTCAAATTGCGGTAGCTGAAAAATCTCGTTCAGAATCTGTCGCGAAAGCTGAAGCAGATAAAGCCCGTGCCCTAGCAGTACAAGAAGCTGAGAACGTTACGACAGTTAGAGAACGTGAAATTGCTGAACGTGCTAAAGCAGTACAGCTGATTAAAGCTTCTGAAGATGCTGAAAAAGACGCCATTGATATTAAAGTAGCGGCGCAGGCTGATAAAATTGCTGCTACTGATCGGGCTGAAGCTGTTCGCATTGAAGCGCAAGCTCAAGCAGATAAACAACGCTTAATTGCACAAGGTGAGGCTGATGCACAGCTGGTAATTGCTAAGGCCAAAGCCGAGCAATATCGAGTAGAGGCGGAAGGCAATGAAGCAATCAATAATGCTGCCAATACCCTATCTCCAGATCAAATAGATATGCAAGTACGCTTAGCCTTACTTGAACGCCTGCCTTCCATCATTGCTGAATCTGTTAAGCCTATCGAAAACATTGATGGTATTAAGATATTGCAAGTGGGCGGTAAGATGGGCGGTTCTGATTCAGGTGTCAATCTTACCAACAGCAGTTCAAACAGTGGCTCTTTGGCTGATGAAGTGGTTAGCTCTGCCCTCCGCTATCGTAGCCAAGCGCCGCTTATTGATCACCTGCTAGGTGAGCTTGGACTATCTGGTGGAGGAGATATTAATGCGTTAACTCGCACACTGGTAGACTCTCAATTTAAACCTGTTGAAGACTCGCCTATGAACGGTAAGAATACTGATAATCACAGCACCCCTAGACCCGCTTCAAATAAAACCTCTATTAATACAAACCCTGCCAGTGCTAGCTTACATGAATTAGAATTGCCCGATGTGGTTCACAATCGAATAGAAAAGGCAATCGATAAAGCAGAAGACAGTACCTCAAGCTATACCAGTAATAGCAACAATAATATGGCTAATAGGAGTGCACCGCACACTACCATTAACCCCAATAACTGAGAAAACAGCTTAAATGGTAATATTTATTAGCGTAGGGGGTTGACACCTACTCTAAGCTTGGCTAGAATAGCCTCCACTTAGATGAGACGTCACTGATTAAATCAGTATATCTCTTAAGTTATTCCCTAATAGCTCAGTTGGTAGAGCATCGGACTGTTAATCCGTGTGTCCCTGGTTCGAGCCCAGGTTAGGGAGCCATATTCTATAAAAGTCCTAATTCAATATTAGGGCTTTTTTTGTTTTTCCCATTTGTGTTTCTCACAATAGTTATCTAAAACTTCAGTTATCTAAAACGTCTCTATGATGCTATTGCAAACAAGACTATACTAAGTTTTGTAGTATCAGTTTAAGTTATGTTCTATTTACTCTATAATAGATGAAATAAAACCATTTGGATTTAGTATGTCTATAATACCCCCTCACATACGTAATAAATATTCAGGCCATCCTCAAAAAATTAAACGTCCTGTCAGCCTCAAATTATCTGAAGAGATGATTGAGATGCTTGAGGAGACAGCAAAGCTTCATAATTTTAGGCGTATACAAGGTTTAATTCGGCTGTATATTCGTGAAGGCCTAGATCGTGACCACGCCGGATACACACTTGCTGATGATGAAGTATTTATCGAAAATTTACGTGCTAAAGGTGTGAGCGAAGCTATTATTGAAGAAGCCATTATTGATACTCATACTGACTGTAGTAGTAAGTGCCTTTTAGAGGAGCAGTTTGAGGAAAAGTAGCTCAAAACACATGCTAATCCCATATTCACTTTTATATACAAACTAGAAAATCTAAAGCTTGAGGTATCAAAGTTTCAGGCTTTTTTCAATTCGGATTTTACCCTATCTTTGATGTATCTTTATAACCTAGAACCATCCCATTATTTCTGCTTGAAAGCTATACTAAAGCTAAATCCCTAAGTTAATTATCACATCAACTATCCCGGTAATTTTTTAAATTAAATAACTTATTTAGCGGCTATAAACGTTCATCTCTATCAAGGGTTGTACCCTACTATAGAATCTAAGTTAATAAAAACTTTCTAAAAAAGTTTAATTACCCCTTGCATTATATTTGAAACGCTCTATAATACTGCACCTACGGAGTCGTGGCAGAGCGGTTGAATGCACCGGTCTTGAAAACCGGCAAGGGTTCATAGCCCTTCGAGAGTTCGAATCTCTCCGACTCCGCCATATACTAAAAAGGCCAACTTATTAAATAAGTTGGCCTTTTTTTCATGTCTTAAAATTAAAAATTTATTCCTATATTTAAATTCACTCTTGAAAGTAATTTTAAACAGTTATTTTATTACCTTGCTTGATGTGCAACTTTACTATCTACGCTCGGTTACTTTTAACACTTTTATTTTTTTGTTTTTAGGCAAGATCGACTATAGTAACTATTTGGACTATTTTCACAAGACTTAAAGCGGATTTACCTAAGATAAACTTAAATCTACCGCCATCTTTAAACGGACTTAGTTGCCCTGCCCTATTGCATTTTAAGCTTTATTTAAAACCCTATGTCAGGTCATTGAATTTGTGCATTACCCTGCTTGTTGCAAATGCAAACACATATCAAGTAAGCGATTGGCATACCCCCACTCATTGTCATACCATGCAAAAACTTTTATTTGATTACCTGCTTGCATAAGCTGCTGTCCATCAATAATTAAAGACTCTGATTGGTGTATAAAATCACTAGAAACCAGTGGCTCATCGGTATAACCCATGATACCGTATAGTCTACTTGATGGTTCACAAGCAGACTTTAGTACACTTCTTACTTCATCAATAGTGACCTCAGTATCAAAAACAAAGGTCACATCTATTGCGGCAACATCTATTGTTGGCACACGGATAGAGTGGCCATTAATTTTACCCAGCATATGCGGCAATGTGCGCTCCGTTGCCGCGATACTGCTTGAAGTCGTAGGAATGATGTTATGACCAGATGCCCTAGCCCGGCGCTTATCACGGTGAGGTTGGTCTAATACATTTTGATCTGCAGTTACTGCATGTATCTCCGTCATCATCACAGACTTTGTAGCAAAAGCCTCATCCAGCACATAAATCAAAGGTACCAGCGCCTGAGTCGTACAAGATACACTGGATATAACAGGTGGCGTTCTAGTTAGTTCTATATCGTTCACACCCATGACAATACAAGCATCTACTTCGTCAAAGGGTGCAGCACCGACAATAACTTGTTTAGCGCCCGCTTTAATGTGCTTACTGGCATCTTCATAGGATCTAAAATAGCCGGTACACTCTAAGACCACATCTACTTTAAGCGGTTTCCACGGCAGTTGCTCTGGATGTTTCTTGGAAAATAGATGAATACAATATGATTTGTTGCCTTTGCTTAAGCATAGCTGACTACCATCGGTATTCAGTTCTGCCGTAACTCCTAGTCGACTCAATCTACCATGAGTGCTGTCATAGTTCAGTAAGTGCAGCAAGGTCTCTTTATCGGCGATGTCGTTTATGGCCACAATATGAACTGACCTACCCAATACTTCAAATCGTTCCAACAATGCCCGCAAAACATTGCGTCCAATACGCCCAAATCCATTGATTGCGATCCGGATCGGGGTACAATCTGATATATTCTCTTTAGTACTAGATTCGAAATTTGGAACGGGTTTGTATGATTGTGGCAACATAGAGACAACTTAATATGATGTTAATTATGGGAGTCTAAACGAGTGCCTAATAAATATAAAATGGCAGAAGTTTATTCCATAAAAATCAGTGCTAGGCGAATGATATTATAGTCTATTTCTTCTTTTAGATAGTCATAGATAGGACGTATTTTAATTCGATCTTTATTAAACTGTTGGGTGGTTGCAGTAACAGCATATTCATGATCATGCTCTACATCACTACTACGAAAGTCATTTGGGTCCCCTACTGTGATAATAGCATTAACTGCATCACATACCTTTTTAATGACTTGCTCATCTGGTCGTAAATGCTCACAGTTTAAGGTGGGGTCTTGGCGCTTTAGCTTTGAGATATGACCCATAATAGTAGATTGGGCTAATCCCCTGCTCTGCGCTATTTCAGCAATGCTAAGGCTCTCTTCAAGCAGTATTCGTGTTGCCATCAACGTGCTCTCTGAGTGATCACTTAATTGATTACTTAGCTTATCTTTTTGAGCAAGACTTTTCGCCTGCTTCTTTAACCGGTTTTTGTGTTGTGATTCATACGCTTTTATACTTGCTTTACTAAGATTTCCACCTGACTTTAGCACAAATATATTGTGCAATTCTGTTAGATCATCCTTTTTTGCCTCGATAAAAGACGCTTCTACGTCTTGCGACAATTCTTTAAATCTCACATCAGCACCACGCGCCAATGGATCTAATCTCAAACTGAGATCGTTCATACCCAAAAGCTTCAAACCCTCAAGTGACTTTAAACGAGACAAGGCAACATAACCTTGACCAAGCTCAAATGTTTTTGACAAATCAATTTCAGCAGCATCTAAGGTCATGCCTTGTGATTTGTGGATGGTTATCGCCCAGGCTAATCCTAGCGGAATTTGCGAGTAGCTAGCTAGGACGTCGCCATGCTCATCCTCTATGACCCACTCTTCTGGCTCTACTACTATTTGTCTACCCGTATTAAGTTTCACGATTGGATATTTAATAGGAGAAGCTGCTTCTTTTTGAGGAACGTCAACGTCAGCATCCTCAAAGCTATCTGTCTCTACTAACTTATCCAAATCATCTAAGCCCTCCGCGTCATCTAAATCATCTGATCTATTGCTATGAATTTTGCCATTTTTTAAGGTAGACTTGCTCGGTTTTATAGCCACAAATCCAATAAGTTCACCCATCGTACCATTTGAGACGCTGAGCTCATTATTATTTTTAATGAACATTACTTTAGCGCCAACCTTTAAGGTAAGCGCTTCACTGGTACGGACGGTCTTTTTTAAATTTTCAACGAGTTTAGCGTCTCCAAAAGCTATTGCATTGTAAGTAGCCGCCTCTCCTTGCAATTGAGCCAGTTCTTTCTCGTTAATTTTATTAACGTTAACATTATGTGTGTAAAGCCGAGTTCGGCTCATGTCAATATCTTGATTAAAGGTATTTTGCAGAGCTACTATTGCCTCAGTACTAACCTCTTGTGCTCGAATTTGATTTAAAATACTATCAAGCGAGAGCTTTTTATTATCTTCGCCATTATCCGCTAGCTGTCTATGCTGTTCAGATAAATAACATATTTTAAATTGAGCATCTAGCCACGCTTCTGACATGAAGGCAAATTTATCTCGATTAGTTTCGCCTCGACTACCAACAGGAGGTAACTGAAAAAAGTCTCCTGCAACAACAACTTGAATGCCACCAAAAGGTTTATTGCTATTTCTGATATGCTTTAAAACTTGATCAACCAGATTGAGCTGTTTGGCATGAAGCATTGATATTTCATCTATAATGAGCACAGAGGTTTCTTTAATACGATCTTTTAAAACTTGCTTACGTGCCAAGTTGGCCAAGTCATGGTCAGATAGCTCATCTTTTATACCAATACCAGACCAACTATGAATTGTTATACCATTCATATGTGTGGCAGCAATACCAGTGCTGGCGGTGGTCGCTACCGCTACTTTTCTTGCTCTCAGATAATGGATATATTGATTCAGTGTATATGTTTTACCAGAACCAGCAGAGCCAGTTAAAAAAACATTTTCGCCTGTCTTTAAAATATCAAGTGCAGTTGCTTGTTTCATAAATTATGTTTCATATGATTGTAAAGTTATGCCAAATTCAAAAGCCAACAAACAGATGCAAGTATCAAAAACTATGGATTTAAGAACGTTGATAACTTTCGGATTTATTGAGATAAAAATTTTATTAATGGCGGCTGATATATTGTTAATTAATATAGCAGGTATAAGAAAGCCACAACAAGTATTGTGGCTATTTATTTACGCTATTGTTTTATTTTATCTATTGAATTTATTTAGGGTATTAGTTTACGGAAAGTCATGAAACACTCATTGCCTAATTGATCTGTACACCACCGCATCTCATTTTTACTTGGCTTATAGTCGACATAGGCGATCATCGCATCACCTGTTTGATCAATACGTTTACCACTACAATCGGTTTTATTATTATCATAAATCGTACTAATTGCAATGATAGGTAGACCTTCGTTCTGGTGCTGATAAATATATTCACCATACGTCCATTCTGCACCACTAGTCGTTAAAACCTCATTATCAGCGGCAAAATTATAGCGTTCTCGGCAAGGGGTCCCTTGAGTAGAGACTCCTTTTGACCTTATTTTTCTGCTTTGGGAAAGCATTAGAACTTTAGGTTTGAACTTAAGACGCTCATTATCAGTCGTTATATTTGAATTCCCCTCCAAAACAGGTGCTTCTTTATTGTCTCTATCTACATCAAAGTGAGCAGTGCCAGCAGCTACTTTAGGAATACTTTGCAAATCAAGCTCCCATAACCCTGCTATCTCAGGGCTAATATGAGTACTGATTACGGCTTGTTCATGAGGGACACTGGGGTTGGAAAATGATGCTAAAACTGATGCCAGCGTAACTGGAAGGAAAGAGAGTGATTCCATATGTGCGCTATACTCTTCATATATTTAATTGGGAGATTAAGCAATTTTACACAACTTTACAAGAGTACTTTTATTATTAGATGTATTTTATTATAAATTAAGAGGGTTTATTTTCATCGATTATCGTTACTCAATACTCATCTTTCACAAATCATTTAAATGTTATTTAGAATTTAAGCCATTAGATTATTGACATATATTAGATTCGAGCACATTAATCATTGTTGTGTTGACTCTACCTATGTGTTTTTATCCCCCTTCTCTTCGATTATTTTAACGTTTAATTGAACTAGCTCCTATTACCATTAACGAAGACTTTGATAAAAAATTATACCTCTTAAAATTAATAGTCAATATGTACTCTTAATATCTTTGAAAGTATTGCATTTTATATTTTTTGTTATAGTATAACATACCGTTAAATATGGCTCATTTGACTCATCTTTTGTTTGTCATAGTAGAAACAAAAGGTAGCCCTAATTGAAATAGTCTAAATTACTTTTTTGGCGATAGAAATCATCATGAAAAAAACACCTTTAACGCTTTCAATATGCATCATTATGATGGCACAAGCTGCTGAAGCTAATAACCAAGTTAAAAGATCCTTAGGCGACTCCGAAGATCCAGTTGCCGTACTAAATACCATTACAGTCACTGCTGCACCTATAGCGCCTACCAGCCTTGCGTTTGATAATGCGCAAAAAGCCAGTGATGTGGTAGTCAGCAATGAAAAGTTACGTCATCGTTCTGCGACGCTAGGCAACGCATTATCAGATGAGCTTGGGGTACATAGCAATCCGTTTGGCGGGGGTGCCTCCGCCCCTGTCGTAAGAGGCCAAGAGGGGGTGCGTGTCAAAATATTACAAAACGGGATGGATGCAATAGACATGTCTACCCTATCGCCAGATCATGCCGTCGGGGTAGATACGTTACTTGCCGATAGAGTAGAGTTGATACGTGGTGCATCTACTCTACTCTATAGCACTGCCTCGCCTGCCGGCGTGATTAACGTCGTAGATGGGCGTATCCCAACGGAAATCCCAAGCGATGGTTATACAGGGGAAGCAACACTACGTTTTAATGAGAATAATGATGAAAAAGTAGCGACAGCAGGGGTAACACTTGGATTGACAGACAATGTCGCACTACGAGTGGAAGGCCTGTCACGTAAAGCCAATAACTATGAAGTACCTGAGATTAATCTTGCTGAAAAGCTTAACTACCTACCCGACTCACATAACAAATCTAATGTAGGCACTGTTGGTTTATCTTACATCGGGGATCAAGGTCATATTGGCGTTGCCTATAGTGAGCGCCATGACAACTATGGCTTAGTCGGTCACAACCACAAATACGATTCATGTGGTGGGCATGTGCTAAACTTCCTAGGTATTGGCAAAAATCGCCCTTATCTGAACGTCTATCCGCATTTAATGGGGGATGATGATTTAGTTGACTCTTTCCATTTCCATTGTGGTACCGATCATGAAATGGACCCTGGACATAGCCATGATCATCCGTTTGGGCATAACCACGATCATACACAAGCTGGACCTTGGGTAGATATGAATAGCAAAAGCTACTATTTACAAGGTGAGCTACTAAACCCCCTAACCGCTATCGACAAAGTCCGATTGGATGTTGCGTATCACAACTACCACCATGAAGAGCAAGACCACGGCAAAACTATCCCAGATCCCGCTCAAGGTAGCGTCTTTGTTAAGGCCAACCCCTCTTATTTCGACAACCAAGGTTACAATGCCAAGTTGCAAGCCTATCATACACCAACCGAGCATTTGCAAGGAGTCTGGGGTATTCAAGGCCAATCTCACAAAAGCAGTGCATTGATACCTTCTAAAGAAGAACGTGCTGAAAACCGTCGCCTTTTGGTTGAAAATACTCAGCGTCAATTTAGCCTGTTTGGTGTTGAGCAATATAAGCTCAATGACTGGCTATTTGAAGCAGGTCTGCGTTATGAGAAATCAAAAATACCTATCACTTATGACCTAGAGGCAATAAAATCTCAAAACAAGCTGCATAGTCAGCTTTCAGAACCAGAAATGCCAGATTTAACCCCTTATGAAGAGTCTGCTTTCTCTTATGCGCTAGGCACTATCTGGGACATTACCCCAGAATATCGTTTGGATCTCTCATACTCGCACAATGAGCGTTTACCCACGCCAATGGAGCTTTACTATCACGGTAAAAACTTAGCGACTAACTCATTTCTATACGGTAATAAAGACTTAGATAAAGAAAAATCAGATAACATTGAGCTAGGCATTCAGTTTGATAACGATAAATGGCACTACAAAGCCAGTGCCTACAGCAATCACTTTGACAACTATGTCCATGCCGAAAACCTACATAAAGACGGCAACTTATATCTTCGACGCATGACCCAATCCAAAGCCAAAATCCAAGGCTTAGAAGCAGAAGTGGGCTATGAATATCTACCTGGGCATAGCGCTACTGTATTTGGTGACTATGTGCGTGGCAAGCTCTACGGTTTTGCGCCAGTATATGGCAACAAAATTTATGAAGAAATAACTAAATATGATCCTCCAGAGTTCTGTGGCGCAAACCCAGGTGATGCAGATTATGAAGAAAGGTGTGCTTATACTGACTATGAAGTGATTGGAATCGACAAGGTAGATCGCCCAGAGCGTAATGCACCACGTATGTCGCCACTACGCTTAGGCTTTCGCTTAAACAACGAATACAATGACAACTGGTCAACTTCGCTTGACTTCACCCGAGTCTTTACCCAAGACAAAACCTCGACAGCGACAGTGGCCAGAATACCCAAAGATGAAGACTTACTCAAAGTCACCAAAGTCCCTGAAAACGCCACCAAAGGCTACTCATTATTAAACCTAGGGCTGGATTACAAAAACACATGGGGCAACGCAAAAAATCCCTTAGACTACACCCTTTCCTTACGCGCCAACAACGTATTGGATGAAGAGATTTATGTGCACAACTCATTTTTATCATTTGTACCGCAAATGGGACGTAATATTTCTTTGGGGTTAAATGTTCAGTTTTAAGCTCCTAATTTAAGCTACGAACTTTATGAAAGAACTTCTTTTTTTGATATCTCTCTAAAGATGTAGCCAACTCTAAAAGGAGCGCAAGCGTTCAATTCAGTTTGAACTAAGCGCTCTTTTTTAAATTCAACAATAAATATTTAGGGTGTACCCTTACTGACAACACTTGGCAGTTTAGGAGTAAAAAATGGCTAAATTAGCGCCAAACTGTGTCTCATTTCTAACCAATATGCCACTATTTTATTCGAAATTATTCGTGTTTGACGTTAATTTATCTGACTTTTACCCTCATAATCTAAATGAGGATATGCCATAAGCAACTGACCTAAAAAATATGCTAACCCATTCCCAACTCAATCAAACTTGCATTACCACCGATGGCTGTAGTATTAACTGTCTTAACACGCTCAGTTGTAAAACGTTCAAGATACTCAGGTTCAAACATCTCACGGCACGCTTGTGTATCGATCACACTGACCAGCTGAGTTAATATACCTCCCGTTTCTGCCAACGTTTGGCTAATAGACATCGTCTCGTCAAACGTACCGACAGCAGCTACTAAAGCCAATCGATTCATATGTAATAAGACGTTCAGTTGAGAGTCATTAGCCACGCTCATTACTTCTGGAAGCATTCCACACTGTTGCAAAATATCCAAGGCCTGCTGGCAAAAAGAGGGGGCCGTTGGATAATGCAAAATCACTTCATTACCTGCTAACAGAGCTGCCACAAGCTGACCTAATACAGGTATAGTCTCCGCATTTTCGGTACCAACTATCATTGTTTTTCCACGCGCACTAGCGTAAAAATCGTTAGATTCTCCGGTTGCACCGGTCAGTCTGGTTACTTCATCTAAGCGGTGTGATTGCATAAGCAAATGATTGATTAGTTTATCAGCCTTAGCTGAATCGCTGGTTAACTCTGCTAATTTACCGCTAGCGTCACGTAATATAGCAGCACGGTTTTCGGCGCTTAGCTGACTCCATGCTTCACATTGCTGGGCATGGTTTTGCTTAAATATTGCACTCATGAGCTTTCCTTTTTTATATCATTCCAATAACAACTAAATATATAAAACCTTTTGATAAAAATACTGCACACCCTCTATTAAACCTGTTGCCATTTAGTCAACCGAGCCACATAATTCGGACCACCTGCCTTAGGCCCAGTCCCTGATAAACCACAACCACCGAACGGTTGTTCACCAACCACTGCGCCAATTTGATTACGGTTAATATAGGTGTTACCCACTTTGGCACGGCGCTCAATATGGTCAGCTCTTTTCTCAATTCGACTATGAATACCTAAAGTTAACCCATATCCAGTGGCATTAATGGCATCAATTAATTCATCCAGCTCATGGGATTTATAGCGCAGTACATGCAATATTGGTCCAAAGTGCTCGCCCCCTATCACATCAATACTATCCACTTCAATGGCGGTGGGTAGTACAAAAGTACTATTGCTAAGCTTATCAGCACAATCGGCACTTATGGGTGTTTGCGCAATAACATGAGCTTTAGGTTGTTTACGCATATTCTCAATATGCCCACGCAAGCCTTTTTGAGCCTCTTTATCAATAACGGGGCCAACATCGGTTGACACATGGATCGGATTACCGACAATAAGCTCCGCCATGTTACCTTTTAGTAGCTCGATTATGTCGTCTGCAACGTCATCTTGTAGGCATAGCACTCGGCAAGCAGAACAGCGCTGACCTGCTGAACCAAAGGCAGATAATACCGCATCTTTAACTACCTGCTCAGGCAATGCGGTAGAGTCCACAATCATTGCATTCTGACCACCCGTTTCTGCCACCAAAATAGGTAACTCTTTAACAGCTCTCTCATTAACCGATGAACGTGAGGTTGCTTTAGAGTTGAGCGATTTATTAATATGCTGAGCCGTTTGTGTAGACCCAGTGAAGATTACCCCAGCAATGGAGTCCGATGATGTTAAAGCAGCACCTACCTCACCACTACCGATCACAAATTGTAGCGCATATTCTGGCACGCCAGCCTCATACATGAGCTTTGCCGCATAGTAAGCAATCAAACTGGTTTGCTCAGCAGGCTTAGCGACCACCGTATTACCAGCCGCTAAAGCGCCTACGATTTGACCTGTGTAAATCGCTAATGGGAAATTCCAAGGGCTGATACATACAAAGGTGCCACGTGCGGCCCTCTTTTGTACTACCTTATTGCCCGCTAGATCTATAAATTCATTAGTCTGAATATCTAATCGCTCAGCTTCATCAGCATAAAAACGGCAGAAATCAACCGCTTCTTTGATCTCATCAATGCTGTCCTGCATCGTTTTGCCTGCTTCTTTTTGGCATAGAGCGATAAGCTCGGCATAGTTAGCCTCATACGAGTCTGCGATACGGCGTAAAATACCAGCACGTTCACTCGCTGGTGTTTTTTGCCACTGCTGCTGTCCTCCAATGGCTGCTTTTACCGCCTCTTGCGCCGTGTTTTCAGTGGCAAATTTTACGTTACCCACTTTAACATCGTGATTCCAAGGCGCAACAATTGAGACCGCAGGCTCCGCTTCATCATAGACATCTTGGCCATTTACGATTGAATTTGCTTGCCACACTTTGCTTAAATAGCTATCAATATCCGATTTAAAAGCTATCCACTGTGAGTCAATAAAAATATTAGGGCCAAAGCTGGCTTTTCTATCGTGATAAATATCAAGTGGTAGCGGTATACGCTCGTTATGTAAAGTTGGTTGGCTGATTAGTGTGTCATACGGATGTACGGTTAGTTTATCAATAGGGTAAGATTTATCTAATAATTGATGCACAAATGAGCTATTCGCCCCATTCTCAAGTAAACGGCGTACTAAATAAGGAAGCAAGTCTTTATGAGCACCAACAGGCGCATAGATTCGAACAGGAATGTTATAAGCTTCTAATATATGGTCATAAAGGGCATCACCCATACCATGTAAACGCTGGAACTCAAAGTCTCTATGCTCACTCATGGTCATTACTGACGCCAAAGTGTGTGCATTATGCGTTGCAAACTGAGGCCACAATACCCCGCGAATTTGTTCAGATAACAAAAATCTTGCGCAGGCAAGATAGGCAACATCCGTGCCCTCTTTACGCGTCCAGACGGGATAGTCTGTAAACCCTTTTTGCTGAGCCAATTTAATCTCATAATCCCAATAAGCCCCTTTTACTAAGCGCACTGGGATACGATCACCAACTTCTTTAGCCAAACTTGCCAGCCAAGCTAATACTGAAATGGCACGTTTAGAATAGCCCTGAACTACCAGACCTAATCCATCCCAGCCTTGAGTCATCGTGTCACGATATAGTGATTCAAACAGCTTTAATGAAATCTCTAAGCGATCCGCCTCCTCAGCATCAATACTAATATCAACGTCAACATCACGTGCTGCTTCAATAAGTAAAATACAACGTTGACGTAGCAAGCCCAAGACTTGATTGCTTTGAGTTGCTTCATAACGAGGATGCAGTGCGGAGAGCTTAATAGAGACAGAAGGCTTTGGCATCCCTTCTTTGACTTTAATGTGCGCAGTTGCTTTGATAGCATTCAAATAATCACTAAAATACTTTTCGGCATCTTTGTGCGTAATGGCTGCTTCACCAAGCATATCGAACGAATATGTGTAACCTTTGTTCCTATATTGCTGGCTGTTTCGACTAGCCTCTTCAATACTTTCGCCCAATACAAACTGATGTCCCATAATTTTCATGGCTTTTTGCATGGCACTACGAATAACAGGCTCTCCCATCTTTTTAGTCATACGATCTAAAAAGCTTGAGGCAGTCGACTTTTCATCAACACTGACCACACGCCCCGTCATCATCAGCCCCCATGTTGAGGCGTTAACAATAAATCCATTATCATCTTTTAGATGCTTCTTCCAGTCTGCCACACTCATTTTGTCGCTAATGAGCGCATCAGCCGTCTCTTTATCAGGCACACGAATTAACGCTTCTGCTAAACTCATCAGCAAGATACCTTCCTGAGTATCTAGGCTATACTCTAATAATAATGAATCAACCATCTTAACAGCGTCATTATTATTTCTTACATGCTCCACTAAGCTTCTCGTTTGGTCGCTAATCGCTACCCGCTCATCAATTGTGCCATTAGCTGATTGATGTGTTACTGGCTCTGCTAGTGGTAATAGCTCGCCAAGCCATTTGTCTTCATCCACACTATAAAGTGGGGATATTTTTTTATAAAGCTGAGCGCTAGGCTGACTAATATAATCAGGCTGCATCAGCTCTTTTGGAGTAAACTGAATTGGGTTTTGCGGATAATATTTATTGGAAAGACTCATCATAACTCCTGACGCCTAAGAGGCACTATTTACTGATTCGAATATCGACACTGCATTGTTATTAAATTAGGTTATGCATCTTAAATAATGTATTTAAAAGAAGGTAACTTTAACAATGTATCTTATCCAATAATCGTAGAAACCAATGCTATCAGACTAGCTGACTTTAAGTTGTCCGAAGTTAAACGCAGACATCATGTTATGTTGATGTGTTACTTTTTATATAGCTATCATTACTTTTCAATAACTATCAATAGAATAAGCGTTTGAACGATATAAACCTAAAACCACTTAATTAAGCCAACATTGGTAATACGTAAGATGTTTAAGACGTCGTATAATTACCAAAATGTCGCTACTGTGAGTGCCGTCCATAGTCATATAAATTACAACCCTAAAAGTTATAACTATATAACCCTATTTAGACAACTCTTACAGTAACTAACACAAGAAAATATGTTACCTAATCATTAATACATACAATCATCTCGAACCACATAATCTATGTGCGGTCCTAAAATTATATTAATAACTGGAAACATCAAGCTCACTAATGCCTTCTTCTTTGTTGGCTCTGACCGAGGCTTAGCAGGACGCTAACAGGGTGTCAGGGAAAGAAAAACCTCTACGGCGTTGATTGAGGTTATGAGCTTGATAACTAAATGTTATCAAACATTTGGCTATGAAGCCATCTATATTTATAGCATCTATACCATTCTCGAATTTTAGGTAAATAATAAGGGAGAAAGCGGTTTAGCCCTGAGGTAAAGACCGTTAAAAACTGCATTGCAATTTTAGGTTTGCTCTGCAAAGGTAAAATCCCTTAAAGGGGGGGGGTTATAAAGATATACTACTGGTCTGGGCGGATAACGGAGAGTTGGCTATAGGGAGTTGGCTATAGGGGGTATCGACATAACAGTAATCCCTATAGCCTTAATCCCTGCTCCGCATACGTGAGTAAATATAACCGGGTGGCAGAATTGGCTACAAATCGCAAGCTGTCTTGTATAAAAGCTAACACTGCACTCTAAACCATTACCATTAGTTTATAAGAATATGATTTTTGCCAGCAAAATCACAGTCAAGACCCACACAGCGATACTGACCTGATGATATTTACCAGTGAGCACTTTCACAGCAGTAAAGGTCACAAAGCCTAGAGCGATACCATCGGCTATAGAATATGTGAGTGGGGTCAATAACAATACGACAGCAACAGGGGCAGCCTCAGTTAGGTCCTCCCAGTCAATATCTTTAAGGGTGTAAAGCATGAGTACGGATACGTAAAAGATTGCACCTGCCGTCGCATACGCAGGAATCATACCGGCTAACGGAGCAAAAAACATACTTAATAAAAACAACACACCTACGGTAACAGCCATTAACCCTGTTCGTCCACCAGCTGCTACACCGGCTGTACTTTCAACAAAGCTCGTCGTTGATGACGTACCAAATATAGTGCCAGCAACCGTTGCCGTAGAATCTGCTAATAAAGCTTTATCCAAGTTTGGAATGGTCCCATCTTCACGCATAATACCCGCTTTTTTGGTAACACCAATTAGTGTACCGGCTGTATCAAACAAGTCTACAAATAGGAAGGCAAAAATCACACTAATCATGCCCACATCAAATGCACTGGCTATGTCTAATTGCATAAATGTTGGTGCAATAGCGGGTGGCATAGAGACGATGCCATCAAATGGAATTTGACCGGCAATTATACCGACGATAGTAATCAGTAAAATCCCAATCGTTACCGCTCCTGGTATATTTCGGTGCACAAGTGCGATGATGACTAAGAAGCCAATTGTTGCCATTATTGGCGAGAACTCTTTTAGATTGCCAAGCGTAACAAACGTTGCTTGATGGGCAACAATAATGCCTGAACTCTGTAACGCAATAAACGCTAGAAAGGCGCCAATACCCGCAACAATACCTTGTTTCAAACTAAGTGGAATGGCGTTAATTACCCATTCGCGTATCTTAAACAAACTGAGCAAAACGAAGATGCAGCCGGATAAAAATACAGCTCCTAAAGCCGTTTGCCAGCTATGACCCATACCTAGTACAACACCGTAAGTAAAAAAAGCATTTAAGCCCATACCCGGTGCTAAAGCAACAGGCAGGCGGGCATACAACCCCATTATCAAACAACCAACCGCAGCAGCCAGACAGGTCGCAACAAAAACAGCGCCCTGATCCATGCCTGCTTCAGCTAAAATATTTGGGTTAACAAATATAATATATGCCATCGTTAAAAATGTAGTTATACCCGCCAATATCTCAGTCTTGACAGTGGTATTTTTACCATTGATTCCAAAATAACGTTCAATTGCATTCATAGGTTATTGCCTGACTATACTTGGAGTTAGAGTTGGGACAGAAAATTAAAAAAGTGCCCATGCTTGTTTATAAGTAGGGCAAACAAATTAGGTAAATCATTTGCTTAACTGAAAACATACAAAAGGTAATAAAGCATTAAGATAACTAAAAAAGAATGTATTATAAAGTAATGAATTATAAAGGATAGCTACTAAGGCAAATATATTGTTTTATACTGTGATGAGTTCAACATCTACCCCATAGCTAACCCGTAGCTATACCATCTATGACGTTATAAAATAACTTTTTATTAACTCATCTAGGCGTGCTTTCCTAACAAATGTATAATACATAGTTGCTCATTCAACCTCACGATAAACGGTTTAATTTGCACTCAAATGTTTTCATTTCATGATTCATCAACCTTATCCATTTAACTGATTAATCTATCAATTTAACCTTAAACTTAGCCTTTTGAATACTATAGCGACATACTAAGGGTTAAATTCTAGCCAATAAAGGTAAAAGGCAAGTTTTAAAGATAGCTATGCTTATTACGCTATTGTAGATTAGAATACTCAGGTTAGCATTCATCTTATTATCAATCTTTAATTTAGTATTTAATTACAACGAGTGAGTCATTCATGTCCGATTCGATAAACCTCATCGCCCTAGTTATTGATGCAAGTCTGCTTGTACAAATTGTTATGGGTATTTTACTGTTGGCTTCTCTGGTTTGCTGGGTGCTTATATTCCGTCTTAGCGCTCGCTTGGGCACTGCTCGCCGTCATGATGAGCAATTCGAAAGCTGGTTTTGGTCTGGTAAAGAGCTGGCGAAATTGTATCAAGGTGTACAAAACATGCCCGATCGCAACGGATTGGCTAATATTTTTTATGTGGGGTTTTCTGAGTTTTTACATATGAATAAAAAGCGCCAGCCTAAAACTCATATTATAGAAGGTGTCGAACGCAAACTAAGAGTCGGGCTGGGTCGTCAACAGCAGGCATTAGAATCAGGATTATCACTACTTGCTAGCATCGGTTCTGTTGCACCTTATATTGGCCTATTTGGCACAGTGTGGGGTATTATGAATGCCTTTTTGGGGTTGTCAATGACAGAACAAGTGAGCTTATCTGCCGTTGCTCCTGGAATTGCAGAAGCCTTGATTGCAACTGCTATGGGATTATTTGCCGCTATTCCAGCTGTTTTAGCCTATAATCATTTTACCTCAAAGTCGGCCACTATTTATGATAGCCGTGCCCTTTTTTGTGATGAGATGACCGGTATGCTACAACGTGAAATTAATGACAGCGTCCCAGCGCCTCATAACCCAGTAGCAACAGAAGAACTTACCACAACACCACTCGTCTAAATAAAGGAGCCAAAAGATGAAACCCAGCCCCTTTGCCAGGCATAAAAAAGAGCTTAATGCTTCAATGAACGTGGTGCCGTATATTGATGTGATGTTGGTTTTATTGGTCATTTTTATGGTCACGACCCCAATGCTTACTACTGGCGTCAATGTGGATTTACCCAAAGCAAAAACCGATAGCTTAGGTAGTGGTACGCAAATGCCTGTGATTGTATCACTAAAAAGCAATGGCGAAATTTTTGTAAGTTATGAGAATGATATAGACCTTCCAGTTAGCGAAGCTGATTTGATTGATACATTAATTCGACTACAAAGCCAATCAAACGGTAATGACATAAAAGTAATGATTAATGCTGATCAGAACAATCAATATGGCATGATTATGCAGCTTATGGCAAACTTACAACAAGCAGGCGTTGAAAAAGTTGGCTTGCTAACGGGTCAGCCCCTCCCTACTGCTCAGCAATAAAAAATGCTAAATGAATGTTATGATCGATTACTATTTTGGGATAATAAAAAGTGCTAAATCGTGCGCCTACCGTCTATGTTCCTGTTGAACCTGAAGACAATGGTCTTGCTATTCCTTCAATCATGAGTCTTATTGTGCATGGTTCAATCATCGCATTTGTTTTATTTGCCAATCGCATTCCTACTATTCATACACCCCAGACTATTGAGACTAGTATTATTACGCCACAAGAGTTGGCTGAAATACAAGCCTCTATCAGCGCCAATCGTGAATCGATGGCTGCTGGAAGCATAGCATCCAATGAAGAAAATCCTAATACTGACCAAAGCACAGCAAACATAAATTTAAATAGCACTGATCAGCCCATTTCGATAACTAGTGATAAGCGTCATGCAGAGTCAATATTTCAAAGAACAAATGATCCTGCTGATAGATTTGATGATAGTATTAATAGCGGCCAAGATAATGGATTTGATCCAAACTACGCTAACGAGTTAAGTAGTAAACGACTTGAAATTGAACAAACTCATGAACAGTTGATAAGAGAATCTGAAGAAGAAACGGAACTTAAACATCGAAGAATCGAAGAACATTTTGACCAAGAATCTCAAACTCAAAAAGACCAAGTCGGTCAATTTAAAGAGAGGTTAAAGGAGTCATCTGGTAATGACAATAAACAAACGGGGGGACGATCAATTCCTGACTCCCTGAAAAATCAAAGTTTGAATCGAACAAGCTCGGACTCTTCACGCCAAACCATTGAGCTTGGTAACAGCCAATCTAGCAATAGTAATGCTTCGGGATTAGGATCTAACTCTGCCAGTAGCAGCGCTGGAAACTCAAGTAATGCCGTGAAAGGCGCTCTTGTCAACCATATCAAACCATACTGGAATCCCCCAGCTGGACGCATTGGCAAATCAATCAAAGTAGAAATTAAAGTAAATGCCAATGGAGACGTGTTGAGTGTTACAGCAAACTCAGATGATAGTGCGCTTAATCAATCACTTGAAGAAGCCATCCGCAGTGCAAGTCCATTAACCCCAGTTATTGGTACTAAACACACCACTCTAAGACCCACTTTTAAAGTCACTGAATAGCTCGAAACTTAAGTCACTGATATAACAAAATACGTTAAATAGCACATTAAGCTTCGCACCGGACTTGACTGATTGAACTGGACTTAAATAATAGGAATTAATTGTTTAAACTAAGTGAGTTAAACACCGTGATCCCTTTAGCAAGGCGCATTAAGAAGTGGTTTTACTATAGATGATTTGCTTATAACTAAATATGGATGTAGTGTACTTTATATATTTTCAATGAAACAATACTCGTTTTCTTAATTTATGGATACCTCTATGCACACTTGTAGTAACAACAAGATAATTACTAACGAGCTTGCTTCCTCAAAGCTGCCTAACTCAAAGCCTTCTAAATTATCTGCTGCATTTTTCCTATTCAGTATGATGTCATATCCAGCTGTTTTACATGCTGAAGATGCGCTTGAGTTTACCATTGAAAAACAAGGCAGTGTGGTTCAACATCAGGTTGCCTTTGTTCCTTTTGCTGGCGATAACGCCATCTCTAATGTCGTATTACAAGACCTAAAAACGACGTCACTTAAGACAACCTCTGACGGTCTTATTCAACAGCCACATTCAAGTACAGAGTTATCGGCAACCCTACCCGCTTGGCAAAATCTTGGCATCCCTTATCTGGTTGTGGGTAGCACATCTAGTGACCGAGGTAACACTGTGGTTAACTTTGAAGTGATAGAAGTTGGCACAGGTAATATTTTAGGTCAACAAACGATAAGAGGTAAGGATAAAAGAGAGATTGCACATCAAGTTTCAAGCCGTATATATGAGCTTATCACAGGCAAAAAACAATCTGACCTTAATGCCAGCATTGCTTACATTGTTGAAAAACAAACGTCAAATGGCAAAGATTCAGCACTTTATATAAGTGACTCTGATGGAGAAAATCCACGCTTACTGACTACCGTGCAAAATGCCAGTATTTATAGGCCTGCTGCCTCTCCTGATGGGAGATATATCGCCTATTCCGTACAGAAAAAAAATCAACGCGCAGGGTTATATATTATAGATATTAATTCTAAATTAGTCCGTAAATTAGTAGATATAAAAGGCAGCAACTTAAGCCCAAGCTTCTCCTACACAGGCAATGAGATCATCTTTACCAGCAATGTTAGTGGTGACCATGACATTTACAGCATAGGCATAACAGGCGGAGCGCCACGCAGAATAGTTAAGCTGCCTCTGGATCAGGTGCAACCAAGCTTTGCCAAAGATGGTAGTTTTGTATTTGCATCAGACCATGAAAGCCCCGAATCAAACACCGCTAGCTTATACCGCCGCTATCCGTCTGGTGCCATAACTCGCATTTCCCGTGGTGGATATGCGGCCGACCCGAGTGTTAGCCCCGATGGTAGCAAGATTGGTTATTTAAATGGACGTAGTGCTGCGATAATGAGTAATACTGGGGCAGTAATTGCTAATTTAGGTAATACAGGCATCGACGAAGCCCCAAGTTTTTCGCCAAGCAGTGAGCGAGTTGTCTATTCACAAGGCGCTAATACAAGCACTTTAGTCATTCGTTCATTAGAGGGGGGTCAAACTATCTCGAAACGAATCAATGGCACAGTTCGCTCTCCTGTCTGGGTACCAAGCAGTAAGCAGTAAATAGGGACTATTTGTCACAACCCTGAATTATAATTTCACATAAAAAACCTCAGTTTATGACTGAGGTTTTTTATGTGTGGTTTTAATGTATAAATAATTTGAACATAGTAAACTTGAGTATGGCTCATTTAAATTCTGGCTCATTTCAATATAGGCGGCGAATTTATAAATCGCTACGGCGTTGACCTGATCTAGCCTACAATTATAGTGCTTTCAATCGGTTGCCTTGGATCGATTTTAGAGCCCTTTGCCTATATAATAAAGACTTTTATATTTACAGCAAGAGCCTTCCCCATGACCCCGTCTTTTTTTGTTCCAAGAGCTATAATATTAAATACATTCATAGGTTTAGCCTTATCTTTAACCGCCTGTCAGCATATTCAAATTGCAGGTAATCCAATTCCAGTCAAATCAGAACTAAAGCAATACGCTGCTGATCCGTAAATACAATTCCATAAACACAATTCCATAAACACAACGCATCAAACTCAGCCTATTACTATTAGAGACTATTAAGCCGTGTACTTACCCCTTGCATTTAATACTCTTAGGGCTTGCTTTACTCAGATTTAAAGTTAGGCGGCTGTTCTATCAGTACTTGCGCTAAGTGTTCGCCAAATAGTTTAGCCGTTTGAATATCCCCTTCACAGGGTGTCTCTTCTGGTGGTGCATCAGCTGACTGAGTCATTAATCCAAGGAAACTAGACAATCGATTGACGTCTTGCTCACTATATCCAGTCGGTGTAATGGGGAATCCCGTCCAATTCATGCCATGCTGCATACTAAAGATACAAATTTGCTGTAAAACAGCCAGCTTATCTCCACTAAGCCCCCCTGAATTTGCAAATCCTGCCGCCCACTTACCTTTCCATTGACGATTGTACCAACGCTTAGAGGTGCTATCCATGAAGGTTTTAAATTCAGCAGGAACACTACCCATATAAACGGCACTACCAAACACTATCATTTGAGCAGCATCGATAAAATCCCAATCCATCTCATTAATATCTAGGGCTTTAACATCAATAGTTTTTAAACTGTATCCTTGTGCACCATGAGCAATTGCATGAGCAACTCGGCGAGTGTGACCATAATTACTGTGGTAAACAATTGCCATCTTTAAACAGAGGTTCTGAGCGGTCGTTTTTTGTTTTGAATTTTGTTTGCTATTTTGAGAAGTCATGGACAATTAAACCCTAATTAAAACTGAGAAACTATAAGTCTGATAAAACTATAAATCTGATACCTATGTTGGAAAGATGATTTAATAGATTTAAAGCGGCTATCTAAATCAAACTATAACGACTTTTGCCAATACAACTTAAAATCGTCATTTAAAATAAGCGTTTTAAATAAGCTTTTTAAATTAAAATCATCATTTAAGGCGCACGGCTACCATAGCCATTCGGCCTGTATTTGTATTACCCAAGTGGGTCATACGGCGATAAGAATAGTAACGACTATCACTATAACTACATGCAAAAGCTACCTGCTCAGAGACATGACTTGACACCTTCGATTGAATAGAAGAAGGCAACTTATAGTGATTATTATGCCCCTGTCTATTATTTAAATGACTATTTGAACCTGTGCATTTTGAAGTATTCGCCTGAACATCAGAATAAGTATTTACCAACACACCATTTGCTTGTAGTTGCAAGGCTGCAAGTGCAGGTAAATCAAGCCATGCTTTATCAGGATTTTTATGAGTAGCTACGATACGCTGTTCTACAGAAGCTTTATCCAAGCCAATCTTCTCACAGCCAGCCAACAGCTTATCAATAACATCTCTAGAGACTTCATAGCACGACTGGCTGATACAACTACCAATCCAAGCCTGCAAAGGTTGCTCAGTCGAGCCGTTACTACTGCTATCTAAGTTACTGGCTTCTGTTACCTTATTGTGATGGCGCATCTCGTCGCAGGTAGTTGCAATAATACCTTTAGCTAAGCCTTGCCAGCCTGCATGTACTGCCGCAAGTTGACCTGTTGACTCATCATATATGACGATAGGCACACAATCTGCTGTCATAATAGCTAAGGCAGTCTTGGCCTTGTCACTAATGAGCGCATCTGCTGATGGCGGATTAAGAGATACAACTGTTTGAGCCGCATCAGTTCTCAACTGCCCACCTATTCGGTATACATCATTACTGTGTATTTGATTTATCCAATGGATGCTTTCTACTAAGGCTGACCTCGAATCAAATCCAGCATTAGATTTGTCCCCAGATTGATTGGCTCTAAATCCATTTGAGCTGGCCAGATATTGATTCATGCTATTTAGCAAGCTCGCACGGTTTAACAGTACTTTTTTTGGGGCATCATTCACATGCATCCCCAAGTTAAACTGACCAAACGTCTCGTTTTTATTGTCGTTTTTGATGCCTTTATTATTGGTACTATTTGAATCTATTGTCTTTATTTTAGATGCATTTCTGCCCAGTTTTTTGACTTTATCATCTTGAGATTTACCTCGCTCATCGCCCCTTACATTGTCTAAATGACTATCTAAATAACTATCTAAATGATTATCTAAACAACCCTCTAAATAATCGGACGAATGGGTTTGTATGACCAATATATCGTTTGTATGTACGATGACATCAAACAACTTAGCAAATTCTGGCCTGAGGCTATGAGAAGTTATAGGCATAAAAATAACTTTGGTTAATAACGGCTTTGATTAAAATGAGTATAGGGTCTTGTCACTATTAAGACAGCTATATGTAAAGACAACCTACATGACTGCTACTACCGTTTTTTAAACAGTGACCTAAATAGTTTAGCAGCACTCTATATCGTTGAGAACATAGCGAGGGTACTGGTTAATTAGATTGCTGGTTAAATAGAGAAATAATGTTTGTTACTGTAAGTACAGTTTCAAATATTAAGCGCCCTATCAGACAACACTTCAATTAATTGCATCATATCGTCCGGCATTGGTGCAGTCACTTCAATCTCTTGACCACTTTCGGGGTGGATGAATCCAAGCTTATAAGCGTGCAATGCTTGGCGGTTAAATCCTTGCACCGCATCACGTTGCTCTTGAGTGATGCCCGCACGTAACTGCTGGCGCTTACCATAGACATCATCACCAATTATCGGATGGCCAATATGACTTAAATGCACTCGGATTTGATGGGTTCGCCCTGTCTCTAAACGCACATCAAGCAACGTATACACTGAACTTAATGGTGTAATGTCTATCAAATGGGTAATCGCCTCTTTACCTGTACTAGTGATTGCCATCTTAGTACGCTGGGTACGATGTCGCCCAATAGGTAAATTTATGACCCGCTGACGAATTAAACTAGGAGCATCGCCTGCCACTACGCAGCGATAATGGCGATATACACTCTTATCTTTGAGCTGGTCTTGCAAGTCCAGTTGGACCGCTTTGGTTTTTCCAATGACCAGCAGTCCTGAGGTGTTTTTATCAATACGGTGTACCAATCCTGCGCGCGGTAAATGAGCTTGGTCTGGATAATGATATAATAGGGCGTTTACCAATGTACCTTCCCAATTACCTGCTCCAGGATGAACAACCATGCCGACGGGTTTGTTAATGACCACGACGCTGTCATCTTCATAAACCACATCTAGGGCTATATTCTCAGGCTTATCTGCACTATGCCCTTGTAACTCAGCTTGCAATTGAATATTATCGCCTTTTTTCACACGATACTTTGGTTTAATGGCCTGATGATTGACTGTTAGCTGTTCCGTTTTTAACCACTCTTGCAATTGTGCTCTAGAATGCTCTGCAAACAAGGCTGATGCTAGTTTATCGATTCGCTGCCCGGCTTCGCTTTCCACAACAACGTGTTCTGCATTTACCGTTTTGCTTATATTATTAATGCTTTGTCCGTCTTCAATACCATTAATATTATTTGGCAAGTTATCAATATCGGTCAAATCAGCATCATCGGTCAGATCAGCATCGTCTTCCAAATCTTCAAAGCTCATATCATGTGCATTATTGTGATCAGAAAGGTGCGTATTGGAGCGGGTATTTAATTCAATATTAGAGCTATCATCAGTTAGGTTCGACGACATTATATTTACAGCCTTATTTTTTGACTTAACTATTGTGCTAGATACCAATTGTTCTAGATACCAATGGCGCTTAATAATAATGCCCCTTGATACTTAGCCTTCACTAAATTACTTTTACTAAATATATAGCTGCTAAATACATTGCATTGGCTAAATTTTTGTGCGTAATTTTTGTGCGTAGTATTAGTATCATAATATTGGTTAAGTTAGGTATTTAGTATACGCTAAGTTTAGCATATTTTATCTCATACTATATTCTACTTATACCTTATACAAAGGTATATAACTGAATTGAGCAACTTTGCTGGCTTATTCAACAATATTTGTCAGTGCATTTATAACGGGACTTTTAACAAAGTTTATATTAACAATGTTTTTTAACCGTTACTTGTTCTAATCATGCAGCATACATTCCTATACCAAAATAATTTAGTAGCGTGCTACACTCATGCTAAACTATGCTAATTATTTAATTCGACAAGACTATTCTTCTGCGGAGACTTTCATGCAGCGTGAAACACCAACAACGACATCTGCAAACATACGACTTATTCCAACCAACACTCAAGCGGCTTCTTTAGCTTTAGTAGACGCATTAAAGCCACGTCTGGCCAAGTTGACTCTAGCTGTCCTAACTGTCAGTATGCTGAGTGTAACGGGCTGTCAAACCATTAAAGGTGTATTTGATAAAGATGAGAATGCCGTATCATCAGCATCTAAAACAGATGCAGAATATTATCAAGATGCGGTAAAATCTCTAGATGAAGAAAAATACTTTTATGCGTCTGAACAACTGGCTGAATTGCGTACTTTCTACCCGACTGGTCGTTATGCTGAGCAAGCCTTACTAGATTTAATGTATAGCCAATTTAACACTAAAGAATATGAGCTTGCCGCAGCCAGTGCTGAACAATTCATCAAGCTTTATCCTAATAATATACAAGTAGATTATGCTTACTATGTTCGTGGTGTGGCAAATATGCAGGCCAATAGCAGTACATTATTACATTTGGCAAAGTTAAAGCAAGCACACCGTGATACCTCCTATCTACGCTTAGCCTTCAGTAATTTTCAAGATTTAATTTCACGTTATCCTAATAGTGCCTATGCACCAGATGCTGCTAAACGCATGAGTTTTATTTACAATGAATTTGCAGAGAATGAACTTGCCGCTGCAAGATGGTATATTAAACGTGAAGCGTATGTTGCGGCTGCAAACCGGGCAAAATGGGTATTCCAGTATTATCCGCTAAGTGAACAAGTTCCAGAAGCCATTGCCATATTAGCGTTTAGTAATGACCAACTTGGCATGACCGACTTGGCACAAGAGTATAAAACCCTACTACAAATCAATTACCCAGAATGGTTAACATCAAACGGTAGAGTCAAGTTAGATACCAATCGAAAAAGTGGATTACTGAACAAACTTACCTTTGGTAAGCTTGGCCGTGCTGTTAATCGCAATGATTCAGAGGCTGTGACCTCTATTGATTATTCAGGGCCAACCAAAACTCAAGTCATTCAGCGTGCTGCTCAATTAAGACTACCAGCAGCAAATACTATCTCGCAAGATAGCTTACCTTCGTTGACTAACTCCCGAAACCGCAATATAAAACTCGGACTAGACTTACCAGAAGATGAAACACAGCAAATGAGCAACCCAACCAACGTTAAACAAACGGGTAGAATTGTCAGCCCACGTGTTATGTATCCAGATGATAGCCCAGAGAACACCGATTCTGAGCCTACTGTGCCAGATGAAACTACTGAATAAATAGCGTCTATGTAATAAGTAACACACGTGATTTTTAAAGTAGTTAAACCATAGTTAGCTAACAGAGTTGATGGTTTATGTAGCCAAGCAACTCTAAAGTAGGTACAAGGTAGTCGACCACTGATTAGTCGCTAATTTATCAAATCAGGTATATCTCGCGTGGTTAATACCGTAGCCGTTTAGAAGTTTGCCAGCTATACGAATGACCGCAAACTGTGCTGTTGATATATCCGGACGGTTTACACCTTAATTCTTTTATGACCCTTTGATTATATTTTGTGCTGTAGCCATAGTTATGAGTATTCCCAGTCATATTCTCGATCAGCTCAATAGTCAAGCAGACCTTGTCGGAATTATTGGTAAACACACCACCTTAAAACGTGCAGGCAAAGAATTTAAAGGCAACTGCCCTTTCCATGGTGAAAAGACGCCTTCTTTTTATGTCAACCCGCAAAAAAATGTCTATAATTGTTTCGGCTGTGGGGTTGGTGGAAATGCCATTAGCTTCTTGCGGGACTATGAGAATTTAACCTTCCATGAAGCCGTTGATGAGCTGTCTCGCCAAACAGGCATTGAAGTACCTAAAGATGATAAAAAAGACTTGAGCTACAAGCGTCGCCCTACTCAAGTTGCTAATCAGTCACTATCAGTGCCACAGTCAAGTAAGGCGCCTCCAGCTTCATTAAATCAAAACACGCCTCATAGCCATTCAATCAATAACCCCGTATTTAACGATGCCCCTCAACATAACGATGCCGTCGAAACTCATAACGCACATAATGCCAAGAGTGATGACCTTAATGAGTCTGATTTTAACAGCTACTACAATGATGCCCCACCGCCTACGCCTAATTGGGAAAGTAATGCCGAGTCTAGCTTTTTTGAAAACAGCGTTGCCCCTAAGCAGAGTAGTAACTCCTTTATAAATGCGGCCCCTGTATCAGAGGGCAACCTATACGATTTATTAATCAATATTAATAAGTTTTATCAGGCAAACCTAAGAAAAAACACTCAAGCTTTAAGCTATTTCAAACAGCGAGGGTTGACCGACCATACTATTCAAGAGTTTGGTTTGGGTTATGCGCCAGCTGGCTGGCAACACTTAGAAGAGTCGTTTCCTCAAGATGTTGACGGTTTAAAACTACTGGGTTTGATTCGTAACTCCGAAAAAGGGCGTGATTATAACCTATTACGTGATCGCGTTATTTTTCCTATCCGTGACAACCAAGGTCGGGTTATTGGTTTTGCTGGACGTGCATTAGATAACGACATTAAACCAAAATATATTAACTCAAGCGACTCACCAGTTTTTCATAAACAACATGTATTATATGGCTATTATGAGGCTCGCCAACATCGTGCTAATGATTGGCTAGTGGTTGAAGGCTACATGGATGTCATTGCGCTATATCAAGCGGGGATTTATGGCGCAGTGGCTTCGATGGGTACTTCAATCAATGAGAGCCAAATCTCACGCCTTTTGCAAATGAACCCAACCCTAACCTTATGCTTTGACGGCGATAGCGCGGGGCAAAAAGCAGCATGGCGCACACTTGAAGTTGCCCTACCTGTGCTCAGTGATGATAAAGAGTTACGTTTTTTAACGTTGCCAAGTGGACAAGACCCTGACACGTATGTCACAGAACATGGGGTGGATGCCATGCGTGAGCAAATAAAACAGGCCATGCCGTTGTCGCAGTATATTTTTGCATACTTAAGTGATCGCTATGATTTAGGCATGGCAGAAGGCAAAGCAAAACTCATGTCCAAAGTTCGTGAGCTGACCAACCAACTGCCAAAAGGGTCAAGCTTTCGTTATTTATTGAATAATGATATTTATCAAAAGCTGGGCGGCAAAAATAAACAAAAAACTGCCGCACATGACGTATTGTTAGATTTTGATAGTGACATGACCGTCAGTCGCCAGCTAGAGCTTTGTCTATTATTTGCACCACATCTATTGGCTGATGAACCTATCAAGCGCCTGTGGCATGAGTCGGGTGTCACTGACATTAAACTGCCACAAAGCTTACGCCAAGATGAAGTGCCGCCTGATATGCGTCAAAAAAAATATGAGCTACCTCCTCTGCCTAGCTGGCAAGATTTTGATAGCCCTAGTCTAAATGAACTTACCCAAGTCATTAGCTCTTTACTGCCACATCTGCCTGAGGATGCCAATGCGGCTGCGCATTTTATATTAGCAAATCTGCCGATTCAAACGCAGCAAAATCTAGCCAAACGCTGGCAGCCTTTTTGGTCAAACTTAAACAATCGGGGGATTATTGATGTTGATGAGCTGACCGATGACTTACTTATTCAGTTAATGCTACAAGCCCTATCAAAACAACTCATGGCAAATAAAAATAATATTATTATCGCTAGCCATATAAACAGGCAACGACAAACATTAATGAACTGGCAAAAAAAGCAGCAAGCACAACAATCTACCAAACTTAACTAAGTCAATAACTAAATTAGGGGTTTAAAAAAAATCAACTAACCCCATACTATAAGAAGTAAAGATGAATGCCTAATGGACTTAAACTAGACTTGACATTGCGTATTAGCATTGAACAAATACCTAGTTTAACAATACGACGTGTAAAAATTGGTTAAACTGCGTTTAGATACCGTTTTCATTTAGGTGCAGATTTCGATGTTATGTTATAATACATGGTTATTATAGCGTTTTAACTGTTGCAATTTTTCGCTCAGATGACTTTCACATTATTTAATTGCAATATATGGCTAGACACCTAATATCCTTAGCCACCTAAGCCCTCATTTTAAACTCAATACACCTCAATATTTGCAAGCGAGATATTATGACCGATAAGCCTGCCTCTCAATCTACCTCACAATTAGCCACGCTTATCCAAATGGGTAAAGAACAGGGCTATTTGACTTATGCTGAGGTAAATGACCAACTTCCCGCCTCAATTACTGAAAGCGATCAAATTGAAGACATCGTGCAAATGCTTACTGATGTCGGTATTAAAATCTATGAATCAGCACCTGACGCTGATGACATTTTAATGAACGATGAGTCTGGCGATGATGAGATGGCAACTGATGAAGCAGCTGCTGTTCTTGCGGCTGTTGAAACAGAGCCGGGTCGCACGACCGACCCTGTGCGTATGTACATGCGAGAAATGGGCACTGTAGATCTGTTGACTCGTGAAGGCGAAATTTCAATTGCTAAGCGTATCGAAGAAGGCATCCGTGACGTTCAGCATGCCATGGCATTTTGGCCTGGCACTGTCCAATTTATTCTGGATGAATACGCACAAGTTGAAGCGGGCGAAAAGAAATTATCAGATGTCATTACCGGATTTTTAGATCCAGAAGAGGAAGAAGTCGCTACCAGCGATGACGACGACGATGAAAAAACACCTATTATCAATACTAAATCAAAGCCGGTCAAAGATGACGACGATGATGAAGAGGAAGATACTGAGGCAGATGAAGACGCAGAAGAAGAAAGCAGTGGTCTAGACCCCGAAATTGTCCGCGTCCGTATTGATGAGATTCGTGAATTATTTCAAACAGCTAAAAAAGCCTTAGATGATTTTGGACGTGGTAGTGTGCAAGCTGATGAAGCATATGCGCAACTTGCTGAACGCTTTATGCTATTAAAGCTGAACAATCGTATGTCTGATAACGTTATGGCCATTATGCATGATGTTTATGACGACGTGCGTAAACAAGAACGGCAAATTATGCGTCTGGTTATACGCCGTGGTAAGATGCCACGTGCTGAATTCCGTAAGACTTTTCCAAGTAATGAAACCAATGTTGATTGGTTAACCGATCGCTTAAAAGGCAATCCTAAGTTTGGCGATAGTCTTGCCAAAGTGGTTGACGATGTGGTGGTATTGCAGCGCCGAATCCGTGATCACGAAGACAAGCTAGGCATGCAAATTACCGAAATGAAAGAAGTGGCGCGGCGTATGGCCATTGGTGAAGCCAAAGCCCGCCGTGCAAAAAAAGAGATGGTCGAAGCTAACTTACGTCTGGTTATCTCTATTGCTAAAAAATATACCAACCGTGGTCTGCAATTCTTGGATCTCATTCAAGAAGGTAACATTGGCTTGATGAAAGCGGTTGATAAGTTTGAATATCGCCGTGGCTATAAGTTCTCAACCTATGCGACATGGTGGATCCGTCAGGCCATTACTCGCTCAATTGCGGATCAGGCACGTACCATTCGTATCCCAGTGCATATGATTGAGACCATTAACAAGATCAACCGTGTCTCTCGCCAGTTACTTCAAGAAATGGGACGTGAGCCAACGCCAGAGGAATTAGGCGAACGTTTGGAGATGGATGAAGTCAAGGTTCGTAAGGTCTTGAAAATTGCAAAAGAACCCATATCTATGGAAACGCCCATCGGTGATGATGAAGATTCGCATCTGGGCGACTTTATCGAAGATCAGACCATCTCTAGTCCAGTAGAAGATGCAACATCAGCTGGTTTGCAAGAAGCGACTCGTGATGTGCTCGGGAACTTAACCGAGCGTGAAGCGAAAGTATTGCGTATGCGTTTTGGTATTGATATGCCAACAGATCATACTTTAGAGGAAGTGGGTAAGCAATTTGATGTTACCCGTGAGCGTATTCGTCAAATAGAAGCCAAAGCGTTACGTAAGCTACGTCATCCTTCTCGCTCTGAGCACTTGCGTTCGTTTTTAGAAAACGACTAATTTGCATAAGTCACACAGCAGGTTGATTTATAAAAAAGCTGAGTGAGTCTCGGCTTTTTTTATGTCATACCAAATCTGAACATTAACACGGTAATGACAGTGAGTATAAACGCTACAAATAATCGACTTACTGAGTCTAGCGCTGCTATTTTATGTTTTGGCGAAGCGATTGTTTTAAGAACAGCTATTACTTTTCAGAATAACGCATTGTATAAATAAGCTATTCTACAAATATTGGAGGCACTATGGCTAATAAAAACAAAAATATTGACCTAACTCGTGAGCTTACCTTACGTACCGATCCATTAGCGAAAAAAACAGATATTCAGAACCCAGATCTCTGGGCATTTCCAATGGACTACCCAATGAGTATTATCGGTCACGAAGGTGAGCATGACACTCTGCTCAATGAAGTAAAATTAATTTTAGGCACTCATTTCCCTGATTTTGATCACGAAACTATTCAGGTAAAAAAATCGAGTACCGGTCGTTTTAGCTCATTACGCGTAAAACTGTACTTTACTGAGGCTGAGCAAGTAAACGAGCTGTATGCTGCGCTGGATAAGGCAGCGACAGTACGTACTGTGGTTTAAATACAGATGTTAAAAGACTATTGTTTAGAGACCTGTTTAAATACAGTCGATAAGCTATACGTGTACTAACAGGTTTTAGATCACTTAGATCATAATGATGACTGAATTTACTGACACTTAATGAACCCCTAACTTACTAGCTCATCTGTAACGTTGACAAGCCCTCTATAGTCAAAGAAGTCTAAAATGGTTACAAGGCAACCGAGTGCAAGTAGCTAATAATACGGGAGTAGGCTTAACGAGGTTAACACTGTAACCGTTTAGTAGTTCGCTGACTATATCTAAAGTTGAGTAGCCTTTCTAAAGGCTGCTCTTTTTGTTATTTATGGGGCTAAAAAAATAGATTTGACCAAATAACTTGAAATTAAGTTTGCAAATTTAATTTCCATTGATTGAATATCAACCAAGCATAATGCTTATCTTAATCTTAAAGCGACTTTCCGATTATAAAATTGAATTGTAATTATTCTAGCCATGACCCTTTGGTTTACATTTTTTTTAAAAAAAATTTTTACTACTTTTCACATGCCTATTTTGTCTTAATATCTGCCCTAGCCTTCATACTCTCAACGCTTGCAGATTTACCCTCATTTTAGACATCATAATATTCGGCTTAAATAGGAAGCTCGACCCCCCTTGTCCTAATTTGTCAATATAGAAAAATCACTTTTTTTCCTTTATATTGTGTCTATAACATAAAAATCACCCCATATCTTGTGGCTATACAGAAATGACCACATATTCTATGTGGGGTTTTATGGTTTAAGACTAAACACCCTGTTAGCGTCTGTATTCATCATAAAACCATGCTTTAAACTGTACCAGTATTCATAACCAACGATGATTTTAGAACCAATCCTATTAAGAAACCAACCTATTCAATATCGGAGACAGCAATGACAAATATGGATAAGATTCAAGTAATGAAACGAGACGGCCGATTAGAGCCAATCGATTTAGATAAAATCCATAAAGTTATTACTTGGGCAGCCGAAGGTTTAGATAATGTCTCTGTCTCACAAGTCGAACTTAAGTCGCACATCCAGTTTTATGATGGCATAAAAACCCGTGACATTCACGAGACCATCATTAAAGCCGCTGCTGACTTAATCTCTGAGGACACCCCAGATTACCAATATCTGGCCGCACGTTTGGCGATTTTCCATCTTCGCAAAATTGCTTATAACCAGTTTGAGCCTCCTCATTTATTTGACCATGTCACCAAGCTTACTGATGCGGGTAAATATGACGAACACATCTTACAAGACTACTCACGTGAAGAGTTTAATGAGCTAAACGAGTACATTGACCACTGGCGTGATATGAACCTTGCCTACGCCGCTGCTGAGCAAATGGCAGGCAAATACTTGGTACAAGACCGTGTCACCAAGACCGTATTTGAAAGTCCGCAATTCTTATACATGCTGGTCGGTATGTGTCTATTCGCAAGCTATGACAAGTCTGAGCGTTTAGACTACGTTAAACGCTTCTACGATGCGACATCGCAGTTCAAAATCTCATTACCAACGCCCATTATGTCAGGAGTTCGTACCCCTTCTCGTCAATTCAGCTCTTGCGTACTAATTGAATGCGGCGATAGCTTAGACTCTATCAATGCTACCACCAGCGCCATTGTGCGTTACGTCTCACAGCGTGCGGGTATCGGCATCAATGCAGGTAATATCCGTGCGCTAGGTAGCCCTATCCGTGGCGGTGAAGCGCAGCATACGGGTTGTATTCCGTTTTACAAACTGTTCCAAACCGCCGTTAAATGCTGCTCACAAGGCGGCGTCCGTGGCGGCGCAGCAACCTTATTCTACCCACTATGGCATCTTGAAGTTGAGTCATTATTAGTACTCAAAAACAACCGCGGCGTAGAAGACAACCGTGTCCGTCACATGGACTATGGGGTTCAAATCAACAAAACCCTATACACCCGTTTGATTAAAGGTCAAGACATCAGCTTATTCTCGCCCTCTGACGTGCCAGGACTGTACGAAGCCTTTTTTGCCGATCAAGACAAGTTTGAAGAGCTCTATACCCAATATGAGCAAGACGACAACATCCGCAAACGCCAAGTGCCAGCTACTGAATTGTTCAGTCTAATGATGCAAGAACGTGCCAGCACTGGCCGCATCTATATCCAAAACGTTGACCATTGCAACACTCACAGCCCCTTTGACCCTACTGTCGCCCCTATCCGTCAGTCCAACTTATGTATGGAAATCGCCCTGCCTACTAAGCCACTTGACAACATCAATGACGAAGAAGGCGAAATTGCCCTTTGTACACTATCGGCAATCAACTTGGGCGAAGTTGAAAACTTAGACGACATGGAAGAGCCGACCGAGCTTATCGTACGTGCGCTTGATGCCTTACTTGACTACCAAGACTACCCTGTTAAAGCAGCTGAAAATGGCAGTATGCGCCGCCGTACCCTTGGGGTTGGTGTGATTAACTATGCCTATTACTTAGCGAAAAATGGCACTAAGTATTCTGACGACTCAGCCCTTGGCCTCACCCATCAAACCTTTGAAGCCTTACAGTATTATTTATTGAAAGCGTCTAACAAGTTAGCCAAAGAAAAAGGCGCTTGTCCTGCCTTTAATGAGACCACTTATTCAAAAGGCATCTTACCGATTGACACCTATAAATCTGACCTAGATAAAGTATGCAACGAGCCACTACGCCTAGACTGGGAAGCATTACGTAGCGAGATTGTCGAGCACGGTCTACGCAACTCGACCCTATCTGCGTTAATGCCGTCTGAGACCTCAAGCCAAATTGCTAATGCCACCAATGGTATCGAACCACCACGCGGTTTGGTATCGGTCAAAGCTTCTAAAGACGGTATCTTGAAGCAGGTCGTACCTGATATCTTAAACCTAAAGAATCAGTACGAGCTATTGTGGCAAATGCCTAACAATGATGGTTACCTCAAGCTGGTTGCGATTATGCAGAAGTTTATTGATCAGAGTATTTCTGCCAACACCAACTATGATCCGACTCATTATGAAGGTCAACGTGTGCCAATGAAAGTGCTCCTCAAAGACTTACTCATGGCATATAAACTTGGCGTGAAAACCCTGTATTACCATAACACCCGTGATGGTGCTAACGATGCACAGGCTGACATTGATGATGGCTGTGCGAGTGGGGCTTGTAAGTTATGATTTTCAATAGCTTTAATAAGTTAGTTATTAAGGATAGTAGTTTTAAGACTATAGAGAAGCCTAATCAGCCTGATATATCTATTTCTAAGAATCAAGGTGAGTCTATTCCTACTGCCCCTGTTACTACTCCTGCCTCTAACTCTGAAAAAGCAAATTTAGATTGGAGTAGAAAGTATGATTTAAGCCTCACAGTACTAAAAGATGAGTATTTACAAAGTTTGACTCGAATCAGAAATGTTGATGAGAAAGCTAATAAATACCTTGTAGTCATGTCTATTGTTACGACGGGTACTATCATTATGTTTTCAAGTAAGAGTATAGAGAGCCTTAGTTTTAACACAGTTAACTCATGCTTACCTATAATCATATCGGTACTCTTTATTATATCCTCTTTATTAGAGATTTTATTTGGGTATTTAACTTTCAAATCTCTTTTTGCAAGTCTCCAACTTGTTAAAACACCTAGGCTACCAAATATTCTAGAAAGTTTAAAAACTACTGGTTCGGAAGATATAGTTGCTTACAAACACTATATGATCAAAGCCTATGACGAAAGTATTAGAAACATGGACACAGTAGCTTCAAATAAACAAGAACATATAATTACTGTTGCAAAGTATGTAAAACTCTTCATAGCTACCTTAATTTTTTCAATTTTTACCTTAACTTTATTGAGACTAATATGACTAAAGAATATCCCCACCCTCCTACTATAACTATAGAGCCATCGAAAGCTGCTCAAAACAGTCAATCTAGCCAAAAAACTAATACAGCAATGCCTGAATCCTCATTTGAGCCAGCTATAATTACAATTATGGAAGGTGCTATACCAGTATTTGATAGTATTAATTCCGATAAAAAAGATAAATAATGAGTAGTAGATACTTACAAATTAAGTCCTTTTAACTTTAAATTAATTTATTACATAGTCAAACCACTGTTAAGGTGTTACAGCGTTAAACTTACTTAGCCTACAGTTGTAGTACTTGCACTCGTTTGCCTTGTACCACTTTTAGTGGTTGATTGACTATAGCTAAGAATGGAGGTTTTTATGACTAAAGAATATCCTGATTTACCGACTAGTACGATTAAAACTACCAACGACAAAGTAGAACCTAAAGAAAATCCTAGCATGCCAGAGAGTTCATTTGAGCCAAAGCTAACTACAGGTTTTGAAGGAAGAGAAATAAATATAGATAATAGGAACTACAAAGATATATTCGAATCTGATTTATCAAATCCTAAACGAACAGACGAAAAGAATAAATAATAAATAATAAATACGGCAACCTACTCTATCCATCTTTCTAAGTACATCATCTTAACTTTGGTGGCCTAAACCTACAGTCTACCTTTTCAATACCACAGAGCCTACGTAGCGTGGGTTTAACAAAGAGAAACCCACGTATTAAATACCATACGTCGTGGCTTATCATGCACGCTGCTATAACTCGCACTATAGTATGACTGGGCTTCGTTGCATAAACACTTGTAATTAATGCGCTTAAATATAATTTGGCTCATAGTTATGGTGCGTGGAACGCACCCTACGAGGCTACAAACTAATTAAAACCGTCAACTAGGATGACTTATGAATAAATATTCAGAAAAAAATTTAATAGACTGGGAACGGCCAGCTAGTGAAAACGAGGAACAACGCATTTCAAATGCGATAAGAATGATTAAAGACGCTATTAATTCCTCTGAAGTCTTAAAGACTAGAAGAAATAATATTGAAATTTTTATTCAGGGTTCGTATGAGAATAATACCAATGTAAGAGCAAATAGCGATGTTGATGTTTGCGTAATGTTAAAACATCCTTTTTATACACTTTACCCTACTGGCTACAATAGTAGTTATTATGGTTTTACTGAAGGGGATTATGGTTTTACAGAATTCAGACAAGACTTATTGAAAGCTTTGAGAAGTAAATTTCCTGAAGTTATAGCTGGAAATAAGTCTTTAAAAATAAAGAACTCATCTCATAGAATTGAGGCAGACGCTATACCAGCATTCCAATACAGAAATTATAAGCATATCAATAGCTATGATCCTGAAACATTTGCCGAAGGTATCAAATTTTATTCCGACGATGGTATAGAAGTAATAAACTATCCCAAACAACACACAAAAAATGGTAAGTTAAAAAATGAAGAAACGCAACGTAGATATAAGAGACTCGTTAGAATTGTAAAACGCATAAGACATCAAATGATTAAAGAACACCTACCTGTAGATGGTGCTATAAGCTCATTTCTAATTGAGTGTTTAGTATATAATGTACCAAACGACATCATAACAATAGATTTTCGGACTGAAAGACTAAGAAACACACTTGCATATCTTTATAACCAAACTAAATATAGTAGTAAATGCAGTGATTGGTATGAAGCATCAGGCATCTTACCTTTGTTTAATAGCACAAGGAAATGGAACGTTGAAAAGACCAATAATTTTATTCTACAAATGTGGCGTTTTTTAGAGTTTAAACAATGAAAAACTTAAATACCCCCTTCTATGTTTGGGCTTTAGTATTAATATCATCTTTAGTTTATTCAATATATTTCTTGACTCTTATTAATCCTATTGAAAGTAAAGTATTTTATGACTTTTTCAAACCCTTACCTATAGTAGTTGCTGTAGACACTATAGTTATTACTATATTCGTGAAATGGTTATGGAAATGGGAAAAACTTTATCCTTGGTTAGTTCCATTCCCCAACTTAAATGGTACATGGGAAGGGGTTTTGAAATCAAACTGGGTTTGTCCAAACACTGGTAAAAAGCCTGATGAAATACCTACTATACTAACTATCAATCAAACATTTACTAAGGTTAGTTGCGTAATGAGAACTGGCGAAATGTGTAGTGAGAGTTTTTCAAGTGGGTTTATTATTAGCACGGAAAATGAAAATCCCAAACTTATTTATTCATATAGGAGTGACCCTAAAGCAGATATCAAGTATAGAAGCCCTCCGCATTTTGGTACTGCGATGCTTTCAATCGTAAATAACCAGTTAGAGATGGATGGTGAGTATTGGTCTAGTAGAGAGACAACTGGAACAATCAACCTTAAGTTCTGGAAAAAAGAGAAAGTTGACATGTATAGAAGTAGTTATGGAGAACACCCCATGGCTAATTCGGAGGGTAAAATCTCTTAGTCCATAGGTTGAGCGAGTTTACGACACCCAACTAATAACACCTTATAACCTGATGGGTCTTGTGTCCCGACATCAACCTACTCTAATAACTGCGTAGCGAGGTGCAATAAAACCTGCGCCTACTCAAGCTATAAGGAATTCAGATGTTCATTATCAACATAACCTATAAAACCGAACTCGAAAACGTTGAACTATTTCTGGATAAGCATATTGAGTTCCTAAATGAACAATATAAATTGGGCAATTTTTTGATGTCTGACGAATTAAGATTCTTAATTGCATAAAAAAGAATCCGTAGCATAGGTAAAATGCAGTGAAACCCACGGATTGAATACCCCTCATCATGGGTTATTACCCACGCTACCATACTACATCTAACCTTTTTATTTTATCTAAAATCAATCAAAGGTACTCATATGACTGATATTCCCTATCTAGGCCAACTTCAGAAAGGCGATTTTGATAACTGGCTAATCAGTCAACCTGTCGCTGTGAAAGTTTTAGGCGGTAAAAAATATCGCTTTGTTTTAGAAGATTACGAGGAAGACGAAGATAAAGAAGCCTTTCATCAAGCCATCGCTAATTTTTTAACCATAGATGACAACGTTCTAAAACAAGCTGTAGATGGTATCTATCAATACTATAAAGATATAGAAGCGATGTTAGACGAAGACGATATTATTAAGATTGGTAATCCTAATGATGTTTGGCAACATATCCAAGTTGATAGCACACCCATTGTAATGCGTCGCCCATATGGTGATAAAGCGATTTATATTTCCTTAGAATGTGAATGTGATTGGGAGCCTGAGCACGGTCTGCAAATAGTTTTTAAACAAGGACTGTCTGTTAGTAAAGTAGGTGCATATGACGGTCATCTGTCTAATGCAGATAGCTATGGTGACCCTAATCTTGAAAATGTTGTGTATTACTCATACCCTAACGAGTAGCATTGTGGCAGTGAAGTGAAATCCAACAAATAACGTGCTACAACCTGTTGGGTCTCGTACCTTTACACCAACCTACTTTAGGACTGTTTTGATGCGGAAGTTGTTCTTTAAACACTGACGTATCAAACTCATAAAGAACGCCCCCTTCCTTTTCCAAAGGAAGGGCTGGGGATGGATTTAAGTCACTATGAAACACAGATTAGCTCTAAAAGAACACCGCAACTCGATTCAAAAAAGCTATTTAGTTCTTGATTTAAAGCCCGTTAAGACCCGTTGAGAAATGGTACTGCAATTTTTTAACATTTTTTTAGGGATTAGCTCCCGCATTTTTAACTTTATAGACACTATGTGTAGGGCAGAATTAAGAAACATTGAGTCAACTATTAACTTTTTAACACACATCGTTGAACCACTATAAAGCATTATATCTACACCCTACTAATGACATGCTTTAAAATACACCCACTTCAAACACTCTGGAAATAAAAGGTAAAGCCATGACATATTCAATATTTTGCCAAACTAAAAATGATGCGATGAAAGAACCCATGTTTTTTGGTCAGCCTGTCAACGTGGCGCGTTATGACCAGCAAAAGCATCCGATTTTTGAGCAACTCATCGAAAAGCAGTTATCATTCTTTTGGCGTCCTGAAGAGGTTGATGTGTCGAAAGACCGTATTGATTATGGTAATTTATCTACTCACGAACAGCATATTTTTATCAGTAACCTAAAGTACCAAACTCTACTCGATTCAATTCAAGGCCGTAGTCCTAACGTGGTGCTGTTGCCACTGGTCTCCATTCCAGAATTAGAGACATGGATTGAGACGTGGTCATTCTCTGAGACCATACATTCACGTAGCTATACTCATATTATTCGTAACATCGTTAATGATCCTAGTGTCGTGTTTGATGATATTATGGAAAATGAGCATATCCTGCATCGTGCTGAAGGCATTGCTGAATATTATGATGAGTTATACCGATACTCACAGCTTTACAGCTTATTCGGCCCCGGCACGCATATAGTGAATGGTGAAGAGAAATACGTTGATTTGCGTAAATTGAAAAAGATGCTGTATCTGTGCTTGATGGCAGTGAATGTATTAGAAGCTATTCGCTTTTATGTGTCATTTGCCTGTTCGTTCGCTTTTGCAGAACGTAAACTGATGGAAGGTAATGCCAAAATTATTAAGTTAATTGCCCGTGATGAAGCGCTACATCTGACCAGTACCCAGCACATGCTTAATATTATGGCAGCGGGTAAAGATGATCCAGAAATGGCGGAAATTGCTAAAGAATGTTATGAGGAAAGTATAGAGATATTCCGTACGGCAGCTGAGCAGGAAAAAGAATGGGCGGGATATCTGTTTAAAGATGGTTCGATGATCGGACTGAACAAAGATATTCTGTGTCAGTATGTTGAGTATATTACCAATCTACGTATGGAAGCAGTTAGTTTACCTTCCATTTTCCCTGATTCTAAGAGCAACCCTATTCCATGGATTAATACATGGTTGTCCTCTGACAATGTGCAAGTTGCGCCGCAAGAGACAGAAATTAGCTCGTATCTAGTCGGTCAGATTGATTCCGACTTGTCTGATAGTGACTTTGACGATTTTGAACTGTGATGATTTTGAACGCCAGTAACTCTAGGATGTAGAGTTGCAGCATTTGACTAGCTATATTTATGGGTATATTTAATTGGGTATAGTAAAAATTGTTGGTAGCTCGGCTGTCATATTTTATTCATGAAGCTAGGTTACGGTGAATGCAGGACATACTAACTAAACATTTGGACTTGTTGTTTTGGGTTAAGTATCTTTTTAGAATCTGCTTAGGCTATTTTTATATAGTCGATTCAATTTAATTCTGCTACACGACAACCGACCGCAGATAGTACAAGTAGTACATCTAGGGCGGTTAACACCGTAGCAGGTTTAAAGTGGATTGACTATAGATGTAGTATGGTTAATTTATGACTTGGGTTTTTACCTCTAAAACACGCTTTTATTTACATGAAGACGAGACGTTACTTGATGGCTTGTTACGTACTGGTCATGATGTGAACTTCCAGTGCCGTGAAGGTTATTGTGGTAGCTGTCGTGTTAAGCTTACTGCATCTTCATACCCTGTCAATTACGCCACCCCGCCACTGGCTATGGTTGAAAACAATGAGATACTTCCCTGCTGCTGCCAAGTCAAAGGTATGATTCATTTAAAGGATTTACACTAGCGGCTTCGACTATCGAGCAGATTAATCCTCTTAGTTTGACCCACAATAATATTTGAGTAGTTACCCCATCACACACAAGAAGCCCGCAATATTATTGCAGGCTTCTTGTGTGCAACCTATCAACTCTGGACGCTAACTTGGTAGCCAGAACTTATGGAAGGTCTAAATTAAGCTAAACCATAGCAACAATCACATACTTAAAAGTAGACCAAACGCTTTTGTTACCACAAGACTGCTTCATATAGTCGTTTAATTGTTGGGTCTTGCGCCTTTTTCAAATAGCTCAATTAATTCTTCACGTAATTTAGCTCTATCCTCTAAGCTCATCGGCGATTCGAGGCCAGGCTCTATGAGTTCTGACTCGTCTGGTACGCCCTCCTCACTATCGGGCGCAGGTAAAAACTCAGGTATTTGCTGCATACCTTTCTGGGTAGGACGTTCTGCAAGAGTAATATTGATAGTCATCGTCTTAGACTTACGTACAACCTGAGCAGATAACACAGTATTTGGCATTTTTCGGGCAACATACTGAATAAGACTGTTAGCATCTTTCATCTCTTTGCCATCGATCGACAAAATAACATCACCCACTTGTAAATTACTTTTAGCAGCTGGGCTATCGGGTATCACATTCAATACCTCAACCCCTGTGCTGCTATCAAATGAAGTAGGGTCACGTAGCTGGGACTGTACTTCAATGCCTAACCAACCACGGCTTACTTTACCCTCTTTAATGATGGCATTCATTACCTGCTCTACCAAAGCCGTCGGGATGGCAAAGCCAATACCCATTGACCCACCAGAGCGTGAAAAAATAGCCGTATTAATACCCACAAGCTCGCCTCTAGCATCCACTAATGCACCGCCGGAGTTGCCTGGGTTAATCGCTGCATCGGTTTGAATAAAGTCCTCAAAGGTATTAATACCAAGCCCTGTACGACCTGTGGCTGAAATAATACCTTGAGTAACCGTCTGACCCACACCAAAAGGGTTACCAATAGCCAATGCCACATCGCCAACCTCAATGGGTGCTTCTCGGAACGATAGCGGGTTAAGCCCATCCATATCAACTTTAATAACGGCTAAATCACTATCTGGGTCTGTACCAACCACTTTAGCCACGGCTTTACGACCATCATTTAATGCGACAACAATCTCGTCGGCTTTAGCGATCACGTGGGCGTTGGTTACAATGAACCCATCTTTAGAGACGATAACCCCTGAACCAAGGTTAGTTGAACTACCTCCCTGCTCTGGTAATTGACCATGAAACTCATAGAAGCGGCGCAAGATTGGGTCATTCATGTAAGGATGCTCTGTGACTGCCTGAGTAGTGTAAATATTGACCACAGAATGCGACGCACGTGCCACAGCATCATGATAAGATGAGATGGGCTCTGGCTTATCTAGTGTGTTATTAGAGCCTAAGGGGATGCTTGTCGTATCACTACGCGGTGGCTGCCAAGTATTTTGCTGGCTGGCTTTTAAATCAATATATACCCAAATAAATGCCACTAATACAGCCACCAATAATAACCATGGCAGTATTTTCCATAAGACATTTGTGTTTGATTTTGCGGACATATCGCTCCTTAGGGTTTAAAATTCAACTTTTATTACCAATACTATCTATAGTAGACAGTAAGTTGATATAACTGCACTATCGAAATCTTGCGGTACTCGGTAAAAGATTACGCAGTAGCAGCGTAGAAATAGCAATACAAAATAAGCAGGAATGCATATTAACAGCGGCAATTATATCAATGTTCACAACCAAACTAGATGACACACTAAGCTTTATGATGAATACAAACTTATGCGAAATTCTATAGAAAACAGATACCAACAAGCAATGTAACATTTGTAATCTATATAATTAGGTTTGACGCTATTTGATATAAATTGCTATTTTATGCCCTTACTGTAGCCACTAACCAAGATAGTTTACACTAGATAAAATCTCTACAAACTATTTAATAATCAGTCAACACATCATTAGTTAGTTAGTTAGTTACTTATTTATTATAGTTTAGTCTATCTAGAAGAAAGTCCAGTAATTTACTAGACCAGTAGCCCGAAATTAACCTGCAATTAAATAGTTAAGCAAGCATAATAGTTAATATAAATGAGATAGCTCATTAAATACCTAAATTAAATACCTAAAGCTTAGCAAATCTTATACCAATATAAGATAAAAATAGGGATACAAGATAGAAGTAAGATAATTAAATACATAAACTATCATTATAGTAAAGTTTATATTAAAAGATGATCTCACAATAAATGAGGATAATATGATTCACGGTCAAGCAACCCCGTTAGAATTAGAACGTTGGTGTAATACCTATTTGAGAGCAGATGATTTCAATGACTATTGCCCAAACGGCTTACAAGTTGATGCAGATGCGCCAATCAAAAAAATTATCACTGGCGTTACCGCTAGCCAAAATTTAATTAATGCGGCTGTGACTCAAAATGCAGACGCTATTTTAGTCCATCATGGCTATTTTTGGAAAGGAGAACCCCAACCTATTACCGGAATAAAAGGAAAACGCATTCGTACTTTAATGCAAAACAACATCTCATTACTCGCATACCATTTACCACTCGATGCCCATCCAGAAATTGGCAATAATGCAGTATTAGCCAATCAGCTTGGCCTAACCATTACTGGGGCACTCTACCCTACAGAAAAACATCCCGTTGGCAATATTGCAGAAGGTGATCCTCAGTCTATTGGCGAATTTATTACTACAGTAACGGAGATATTAGGTAGAACGCCACTGCATATTTCAGCCAATAGTAGTTCAACAACGAACGATCAAACATCTGATAAATGGATCAAGAAAGTTGGTATTTGCACGGGTGGTGCTCAAGATATGATTGAACAGGCTGCAAAAATGGGCTGCCAGCTTTATATATCTGGTGAGATATCTGAGCGTACCACGCACTGCGCACGAGAATTGGGTATAGATTATTTGGCAGCGGGGCATCATGCCACTGAGAGAGGCGGTATAAAAAATCTGGGAGAGTTAATTCAGAAAAGACTGGGTATTGAGGTATTATTTGTTGATGACCCAAACCCTGCTTAATTATTCACGTTAATATTCCTCCGCCACTACTAGAGTGACAAATGTTTTGATTTAGTAAATCGTAGGGGTTTAAATTATAACTCTATAATTGTTTCACTAAATATTATATAATTGAGCAGTTACGGGTCTGCCTTTTTTATTTTATTCGGCGTTTTCAACCCTATTCAAGTTGAATATTAAACTTGAATTAATGTAGTAACAGCCCAATATAGAGTACACTTAAGCAAAATATTGCCTATGCAATATTTTGTCTAGATATTTTCAGATGTATTTTCTTTTTGCTATAAACTGGCAAATTTTACAAATCATCGCAAGTGCGGATTTTAGTTGCTTTAGCTATTTAGTTACATTTGATGGATGTTATTTTAGAGTTATCAAACTCAATCATAATATTTAATCGTAACTATTTGCCTCATTCAACTAATGCACAGGTTTAGGATATTTTAATCTTAAAACCTGTATTCATAAGTGAAGGTTACGGAATTTTTAAAATAAAATGAGTCAATACGAAGCAAAATTGGGTTGAATAGTCATTCTGTTTAATGCTAATTTTAACGAAGTAGGGGCTTGTTTTTGCAGAAAACAGCCAATTATAAGTTATGAATGCAGGTTCTAAGACTGTGTATAAGATTTATTAAGAGTAATGATAGGTTGCACCAATACCCTATAGATTAAGGTATTAAAACCTCATTAATGCAAATTAATATTTTATATTTGTATGTATACAAGATAGCTGTCCTTTCTTGTATATCTCTTAAACGTCTTAAGTTCGTCTGCTAGCAACTCTTGTAGATAGAGTAACGCAGTATTCGCTTTTTAATTACTGCCTTATTACGCTTCTCAAGACCTATGCCCAGCACATTAGCTAATATAATGTGTTTAAACGCATTGACCGATTAATTTTATAATCAATGCGCTAAATGGCATTAAATGTTGCTCATATATGTGGTTTTAACGAGAATTTGATGCAATGGTGTATCAGTCTCTACACATTATGGATGGTTGGACAAAGGAGACATCCATGCAACGCATGACCTATTGGTTACAACGCAAAAGCACTCACATATCAAAACCTCTTAAAACTTCAAATACTACTAAAAGCCTTCGCGGTTTTTTATCAGTACCTTCTATAAAAAGACTTGACGCTTACCAAATACCACCTGCTAAAAGATTTTCAAAAACAAAAAAATTTGCTCAACTCTCTAGTATTGCATTTTTATCCTTACCTGCCCAAAGCATTACCTTGACTACGACTCAAGGCAGTGATCATGCTGCGTATGATAAAGTGCAATCTTCAAACACACTTGTGGTGGCATCAGTAAAAGGTGATAGTACATTTTTTTCGACTGATGGCTTTCAGCACGGATTTGGTTACGACCTTGCTCGTACTTACGCTCAACAATTGGGCGTTGAAATTAAAGTCATAGATTTTGAGAACGATGCCCAAGCTTTAAAGGCGGTAAACCTTGGTCAAGCAGACATGGCTTTAACCACAGCCAGTACTCGTGATACGGAAAATGCGGGTCTATCCGCAATGAATGTTAGCTGTGGCTACGATCAATCATTAATAAATAATGGTTTACACCCAAAAACTAACTGGAGCTTTAAAAATGGCACTGACCCATTAGCCATTGAAGCCAGTCATTTTTTATGTGCGAATGATCAGTTAGTCCGTACCGCAAAACTTGCAGACTTTTATGATCAGAACTTATTAAAAGACGACTATAATCGTGAACACTTTGAGAAATCACTGAATACCAATCTACCAAGCTATAAGACCTCATTCCAAGAACAAGCAAACAACTATGATCACGATTGGCAACTCTTGGTAGCTATGGGGTATCAAGAATCACATCTTGATGCTAACGCTGTATCGCCTACCGGTGTCAGAGGGCTAATGATGCTTACCAATAGCACTGCTAAAGCTATGGGAGTATCTAACCGGGTTGACCCCTACCAGAGTATCGGTGGCGGTGCTCGCTATCTTGAGCAAATGAAAGCAACTTTCAGTGATGTTCCAAATCCAGATAGATTATGGTTTGCTCTTGCTTCATATAATATGGGACCCAATGCGGTTAAGAAAATTCAGCGCAAACTTGAAACGAAAGGTTTAAATCCAAACAGCTGGGCTAACGTATACTCATATTTATCAAATAACGCCTCAAGCAACTCTCGTTATATTCAATGTATGCATTACGTGACTAACATCCGTAGTTATTTGGAAGTATTAAAAACCAGACCGACAGAATTAACCTAACGTTTGAATTCTTGCTCCTTACTTTCAGCTCTTTAAATAGAGTCAAATACCATTGATTCAGGTAATACGGTAGTAGTAAGATAACTGGCATTAGTAACTATATTGTTAATTGCTACATCAGTAAGATAAACGAAGTTATCGCCATAACAAACTTTGAAATGTTTTTGTATCATTGATGATCATCTTCCACACTTAAACTTCGCTATACTTGAATAGTTTATATTGAAAGAGCCCACCTATTAATAGAATAGATGGGCTCTTTTATATATGACCGCTTTTATATGTATATAACTTTGCCAAATTGACTATCAAAAAGCATCAGTATCATAACAAGACACTTATTAGCCCACAAATTTATTTAACGGGCACTTTAATTACTTGACCTTTTTGCAACATCGTATTACTGTCGATGCCATTTAATGTTGCTAATTGAGAGCTTGATATGCCATATTCTCTGGATAACTTAATCAAGCTATCTCCTGCTTGAACCCTATAAGTTGTTATCGTAGCGGGAATAGCTATCTTCTGACCAATTTGAAGCTGGGCATTGGTCGTTAAGTCATTTGCGGCAGCCAACTTACTGACACTCATTTTATACTTATTAGCCAACCCAATTAATGAATCCCCTGATTTTACCGTATAATTGGCTGACGAATTTGACCTAACAACCTCTGAATTCCTAGCGCTTGTTGAATGAGAAGGTATATTCTTAGAACTATTGACAACACGGCTTGGCACTTTTAAGCGTTGACCAATACGTAGCTGGCTATTGGTGTTCATATCATTAGCAGAGGCCAAATCTGACACTGAGACATCATATGACTTTGCTAAACCAATAAGCGTATCTCCAGATTTAACGCTGTAAGTATTTTTATAATCAGCGCTTGGGCTCGATGAGGTTGATTTATCATTTGACTGGCTAGCACCATTTGAAATGCTTAATCTCTGACCAATCCTCAACTGCGAATTAGTTGAAAGATTATTCGCGTCAGCTAAGCTAGAAACTGAAACCCCCAATCTATTGGCTACACCAATTAAGGTGTCGCCAGAGCTCACTGTATAATTAGTCAGATTAGTAGCAGAGGCAGTCTGATTGACTTTTGAAGATGGTTTCGACTGCGCATCTGTTTTCTTAGAGTGAATATCGTCAGCACCTGGAATAACAATGGTACTACCAAGTAGTAGCTGCGAGCTGGTCGATAAATTATTGGCTGCTGCTAACTCACTGAGAGCCACATTGTATTCATTAGCAATACCAATTAAGGAATCTCCAGATTGTACTTTATACTTTATCGACTCATTATTTAACACTACCGCAACTCTTTGTTTATCAACAGGTAATTTAATACTCTGACCCCGTTGCAAGCGTGTATTTTCAGAAAAATTGTTTATTTCAGCAATGTCACTAACCGATATCCCAATTTTTCTGGATATACCGATTAAAGACTCTCCTGCTTTTACTTTGTAATTTGTAGTCTTACCGCTGTATTTTGAATTACTACTACTAGATGTCGTTGCTTTTTTTGACGCATCAGATTGTTTGTTAGCGGGTACAACTAGACGCTGTCCTACTAATAATTGTTCAGAAGCGCTCAAATCATTCATTGCAGCAAGCGTAGATAAAGACAGACCAAATGAGTTTGCAAGTCCAATTAGACTCTCTCCACGCTTTACTGTATACGACTGTGTATCGCCTTTATAATCTGATTTTGCACTTGCACTATTTTCAGCTTCGAGCTTTGAAGATTCTACCATGCCTGGGATTAACCACAGCTTATCACCAACTCTAAGATCAGCTTTAGTTGATAATCCGTTATAGCTCGCTAAGCGAGAAACACTAAGCCCTACTCTGTTTGCTGTACCAATCAGTGTATCTCCTGGACGAACAACATAGGTATTGGGTTGACTATTAACTGCATTAGCGTCTTTAGGTTTTGCCGACTCACTAAGTGGTGCAATTGGTTTTGCATTATAGAGATAGAGCTTAGTGCCAGATAATAGTGTGGCATTTGGATTAATTTGGTTCCAATCGGCAATATCTCGCCAATATAGACCAGCTCTAGAAGCAATATTAATTAGGGTATCACCAGGCATAACCGTATAAGTCGTACGTTTTCCTGAGGGTTTAGGTGCACTTTTTTGCGTGGCTTCATTGTTAGTTGTGCCAAAGCTTATACGCTTCTCTTGACCTTTGGCCTCTAAGATTGACTGCTGAGTTTGGACAGCATCCAGTTTAATATTACCGTCAATAGAACTTACCACCTCGCCGATATCGGAAGTCTGACTCTTAATCTGAGCGGATATAAACTCCTTTTCCGAAGCTGATAGAGGCGGCTCTTGTACAATAGTTGAATTCTTTGTGATTTGAGCTGACGTAGTTGGCAAGGTGTTGGAGGTAGCCAGCTCTGCTTCAATTCTCTTTTTCTCAGAAGCACTTAGAGGTGGTTCAGTGTATCTCGTTGTTGTAGGTGTTGGTACGATATAGGTACTGTTTTGTACAGGCGCACTGGCTTTACTCGCGAACTCTGCTAACCCCTCAGACGTTTTTACCATTTTTTTATATTCAGTATCTGGAATACTCGCCGTAAAGGTACCGCTTCCAGAACCACTTAGCTTACTTAATGTATTATCAAGGGTAATATTAACCTCATTTGGAATAATAATACGATTCGGTCCTGCCATATCAACTGTTGAATTAGTAAGAGCTGGGTTTAACATGCGTAGCTCATCATAACTTACATTAGTGAGTCTAGCCACCTCTTGCAAGCTTACGCCGTAGTTAACGGGCACACTGCGGAAATGCTGTCGATTCGCAATTGCAGGTAAATAGATGCTATGTTTACTGGTGTCTTTCACAATTTGTGCTACTGCTAAAAAGCGAGGAACATAATTCATTGTTTCAGTTGGCAAGCTTAATGACCAAAAATCGGTAGGTAACCCTTGAGCACGGTTTGCATCAATTGCCTTTTGCACTCTTCCGGGACCCGCATTGTAAGCAGCTAAAGCAAGCTCCCAACTACCAAACTGATTGTACAAAGAGGTTAAAAAGTCGTAGGCTGCACGCGTTGACTCAACAACATCCCGTCTACCATCATAGCTTGGTGTTTGAGTTAAGCCATAAATACGGCCTGTACTTGGAATAAATTGCCATAGCCCCGCAGCTGCGGCATTACTTGTACCCGTTGGGTCATAAGAGCTTTCAATGACGGGTAGTAAAGCAAGTTCGGTCGGTATATTCCGACGTTCAGCTTCACGCACGGTATGATATAAGTAGCGGCTGGCTCGTGCCGTAAGCCTATTAATATATTCCTGTCGAGTTATGAACCAACTTTTCTGCGCCTCAATCCTTTGATTGTTCTGATATTGGGACTGATTCAAACTAAAACCAGCACGTACCCTATCCCATAAGTTACCAAACTTTTGGATGGCTAATTTGTCATCTTCGACCATCTTCATGTCAGTTGCTTCTAACAAATTAGCCAACTCTTCGAGGCTCTCATCATCGAGTAAAGACGTACTATAGCCATCGCCTGCTGGCACTGAAGACACTGCTTCTGACTGAGCGACAGGGATACGATGCGATGAATTAACACCGCTGCTATTGCCCATATTGGAATTGCTACTACAAGCAACCATCAATATCGAACTGACGGCAATGACTAAAGGAAGCTTACAAAAATGCAGAGAGATAGTTTTAAAATTCATGGTAATGATGACCCATTAATGATCCATTAATATAGATACATAGTGATGTGATTTATTATATGTTATCCAAAAATTATCTTATTGTAATAAATTCTGTAGTCATAAGGGCTTTAATAATAATGCTTGTATTATAGTAAGTGTCATATTAATACTCATTATTAACTACGCTTTTTTGAATTAGTTTTTTGGATTTCATATTGGTTAGTGTATAAACTTTAACTTACCAGAAAGTTAAAGTTTATGCAGGGATATAGTAATAATAAATACTTGGCTATCAGTGCATCGTTGAATGCAATTTAATACGATATTAGAGGCTTGCTATTTGACTTGCTATTTGAGTTATTTATTTACTTTCGTCATTTAGCTTTTTTTTATTCCACTTTTATTCGATCGAAACCTGGGCAACAGCTCTCAATAAAACGGCATTGTTATTATCTGCTTTTAAAGTCGCACGTGACGAAGTAGTAAGTGTGGTTTGACTACCATCTTTAACCCACTTTTCCACAGTAACAACGTTAGCCTTAGCTTGATTACCACTAATTACAATGTTAGACACTTGAATATCATATTGATAATTACTGGTTTGCGACCAACTGTCCTGTAAAAGTCTAAGGTAAGCAGATTTATCGAGGCTGGTTGTTTTGCCTTTACGCGACATAGATATAAGTGCATCATCTGCGACTAACTTAGCTACTTGTGAAATATTTTTACTGTTAGCCGCTTGGCGCATAGTGGTCGCATAATTATTGACCGATGCTTCTGTTATGGTTGCGGCATGTGCCCCAGTGGCAACGGTTACCGTTAACACACTAGCAATAGCTACTGGTAGTGAAGCGGTTAATATGTTTGATGTTGATGAATAAGTTCTATTGAACATGAGTCTTCCTTTTTAGTTAACTTTTAATACTTAGTAATAAATAACTTCGCATATTATGACTATAGTAAGTGCTCTTAAGTAACCCTATTTGATCAATAATATTTAAACATAAGAACTTAATCATATTACTCAATCGATTTCATAACAAAATACTGTACCAGTTATATACTCATGAATCTTTAACACGAGCTTTCAATACCTTTAGTAATACTAAGACCTGATCATGGCATAGATATTACTGATGACCTACTGGTCTAAATTAAAGTCCTTTGGTATATCTTCATGATAGTACACTTAAGATAAGGCAATATTAATCTCGTGTAATATTTAGTCACAGAATGACTCATACTGAATATTCATTTAAAATCGACCAATTTAAACATTTGATGAAAAATAGTGTGTACTGTCCACATCTCTAAAACTCAACAAGAAACTAGGTATTATCGCATTAGGTAATCTATGTTAATGACAGTAGGGTTAAGAAAAATTTTGCCAATATATGTATTAGGAAAGACCCTTATTGAATAATCTTATCTTCTGGATTATCATTCTCAACCAACATTCCTAACCTTGCAGATCTTTTCTGCATCAATTGCCTAGCAAGATCTTGCATATCTTCAACTCTGTCTATCTCATCAACAATCTCTAAACCCAATAAGGTCTCGAGTACATCTTCTAAGGTTACAAGCCCCTTAACTTCGCCAAATTCGCCCACAGTGACAGCAATATGGATACGCGTATTGAGCATTAAGTCCAATAAATCAAACAACTTCATTTTAGAGAAAACAAACGTTATTTCACGTTTATAGCTCTCTAAAGGTTTATCCATGTGGTTGTTTGCTTTAGCCAAAAGTAAGTCTGTTTTTAATACAAATCCTGTAACATTATCTAGATCTTTATCATAGATTGGTAGTCTGGAAAATATAAGCTTAGGACGGTTTGCTAATAGCTCTGCAACAGTCATTGATTGCTCAAACGCATGTATGACTGATCGTGGGGTCATAATATCTTCAGCTTTAATCGCCCCAAAAGCCAATAGATTTCTAATAATACGAGATTCCAAAGGATCTATTTGACCTGACTTTTCTCCCACACTAGCAAGAGCTGCAAACTCATTGCGGCTAAAAGTGTGTGCTTGCTGACCACGGGTAAGTAGCTTTGTCAGTTTTTCAGAGACCCAAATTAAAGGATATAAAAGAAATATAATACCTTTAACAAAATAAGCAATAGGCCCAGATAATTGACGCCAATATATGGTGCCCATAGTTTTAGGAATGATTTCTGAACCAATCAGTATCAATAACGTCATCGCTGCAGAGAAAGCCCCAAACCATTCACTACCAAATACAATGATTGCCTGTGCGCCAGCACCTAAAGAGCCAATGGTGTTCGCAACTGTATTTAAAGTTAAAATAGCAACAATAGACTGATCTATGTTGTCAATCTTAATATCTTGCAACATCATAGATTTTTTAGGGTTTTCTTCAGCGATTGACGCCACATATGAGGGTGTCATCGTTAATAATGAGGCTTCAGAAACCGAACAAACAAAGGAAACCACGACTGACAATACGATAAATAGTGTCAAAAGCACTACATGAATGCTATATCCAGAGCTTTGAATCGCTGCATCAGCATCTTTTCCAGCAGCAAAAGCTAGCAAGGGTGCGAGAATAATAATTATAAGAATTGGAGTTAAAAAACGAGGAACCCATGCGGTTGTTCGGAATCGATCTTTCAAGTCAAGAACCTAATATAGTTAGACGTTATAAAAAAAGATATAATAAGTACCAAGGATAGCATTAAACGTTATCTATTACATCTATTTATCATTTACACCCTCACGCAGTGCTTTACCTGGTTTAAAATGTGGAATGGCTTTAGCTGGCACTATCACAGTTTTACCCGATTTAGGATTACGGCCTTTTCTAGATTTACGGTGATGTAAACAGAATGTACCAAACCCCCTGACTTCAATCCTATCATTAGCTACCAAGCTTTTTGATAGTAAATCTAAGATTTCGCGTACTGCTAAATCCACTTCTGAATCTGCAACAAAGTCGCATCTTGCAGCTATATTATGCATTAAATCTGATTTATTAATAACTTCTGTCATATCCATTTGACCTTTCAAGGCTTCCCTATTCTAATTCATCTAAAATACTTAAATTATAGCTTAAAAATTAAACTGTCAATCTATAAAAAATAAGTTATCTGCTACCAGTAAATCTAACCAAAACAAATACGTTTAGACTTCAAATTCAAAAGTCTATAGAAGCGTGTTCTTATAAACATCTTATCTAGCATTTAGTCTACCACAGAAGAAATAAACTCATAAAACATACTAAAACTTTTAAGTAACAGTATCATTTATAAGACAGAGCACTTTTATACTATAAGTTAAATTTTTGTAAAATGAAATAACTATTATTTCCTATTTAAACCAAAAGGGAGTAACCGAAGTTACTCCCTTTTAATTTAAATTTCATTACAATATAAATCTATAACAATAGACTTACTGCATTTGCTCTTTGATTAAGTCGCCAATCGTTTTAGGCTGAGCTTCAGTAGATGATGTAGCAGTACTACCCAGTTCTTTAATCGCTTGACGTTCTTCGGCTTCGTCTTTGGCTTTAATTGATAAGCTAATACCACGTGACTTCCGATCCACACTGATAATTTTCGCTTCAACGCTATCGCCTTCATTTAAATGCTTAGTCGCATCTTCAACTTTATCACGTTGAATCTCAGAGGCACGTAAGTAACCTTCAACGTCATCCGCTAAAGTAATAACAGCCCCTTTAGCATCAACTTCTTTTACCGTACCAGTAACGAGTGAACCGCGATCATTATCTACTAGGTATTCGTTAAATGGGTCAGAGGTTAGCTGTTTAATACCTAAACTAATGCGATTAGCTTCTGCATCGACTGAAAGCACCATAGCTTCAACAGTATCACCTTTGTTGTAGTTACGAATTGCTTCTTCACCCGTCTCATTCCAAGAGATATCAGATAAGTGAACCAAACCATCGATTCCGCCATCAAGACCAATAAAGATACCAAAGTCAGTAATTGACTTAATAGTACCCGTTAGCTTATCGCCACGGTCAAATTTCTTATCAAACTCTTCCCATGGGTTAGGCATAGTTTGCTTGATACCTAAGCTAATACGACGACGCTCTTCGTCAATATCAAGGATCATTACATCAACTTCATCACCAATCTGTACAACTTTAGAAGGGTGGATGTTTTTGTTTGTATGATCCATTTCTGATACGTGAACTAGACCTTCGATACCGTCAGAGATTTCTGCGAAGCAACCATAATCAGTTAGGTTAGTTACCCGGGCTTTAACGATGCTACCTACTGGGTAAGTACCGCCAACATTATCCCAAGGATCCGTACCTAATTGCTTAAGACCTAAGCTAACGCGGTTACGTTCACGATCAAACTTCAAAACTTTAACTTTAAGGTCTTGACCCACTTCTACAACTTCAGATGGATGCTTAATACGGCGCCATGCCATATCAGTAATATGTAATAGACCATCGATACCGCCTAAGTCTACGAATGCACCATAATCAGTTAGATTTTTAACGATACCATCAACCTCGATACCTTCTTCAAGCTTATTAAGTAGCTCTTCACGTTCAGCTGAGTTCTCAGCTTCCATAACCGCTTTACGGCTAACAACAACGTTATTACGCTTTTGATCTAGTTTAATAATTTTGAACTCAAGCTCTTTGCCTTCAAGATGCGTCGTATCACGAATAGGACGAACATCAACTAAAGAACCTGGTAAGAATGCTCTTACTGAACCAATATCAACTGTAAAACCACCTTTAACTTTACTAGAGATGATACCCTTAACGATCTCATCGCCTTCAAATAATTTTTCAAGTGCGTTCCATGTTTCTACACGCTTAGCTTTTTCACGTGACAATAGGGTTTGACCCATACCGTTATCAACGGCTTCTACCACCACATCAACGCTATCGCCCACTGCTACTTCAAGCTCGCCATTGTCATCTAAGAACTCTTCACGAGCAACAACACCCTCAGATTTCAATCCAGTATCAACCGTAATCCAATCGCTATCGATTGCTACAACAGAGCCGCTAATTACCGAGCCACGCTCGATATCAAGACCCTGCTCTCCTAGACTCGCTTCAAATAGTTCAGCAAATGATTCCATTGATTCCATTATGTTTACCTTAATATAGCCGTATCCTGTCCAGCACAGTACGGTTCAAGTTTATGAGCACAAAAGATTTACGCTGGTTTTACTCTTCTACACTCATTTAATAAATGCTTAATTAAAATATCAGTTTGATATTTATGCCCAACAGTTATTATGCCTATGCACAATAAATAAAAAATAGGCTAAAATCTGTAAAATCTTGGTGCGACTTATCCGTAAAATAATAGGAGTAACACCTTAATAAATAAAATTTTTTAAGTCACTGTCATTTAACCACTAAAGCAAATGCCTTTTTCTTGACAGAATTTTTTTATCACTTGATAAACCTGCTCCGCATTCATCTCAGAACTATCGACAATTAAAGCATCTGTTGCGGGTATCGATGGGGAGATACTGCGATTTTCGTCTCGCCTATCACGTTCTTCAATGTTTGCTAATATGGTATCATAATCAGCATCTTGCCCCGATTCTTGTAATTGCAAAACTCGACGGCTTGCTCGTGCTTCAGGGCTTGCTGTTAAATAAACTTTTGCATCTGCATCTGGGAAAATCACTGTCCCCATATCCCGACCATCTGCAATCAACCCTCTTTGAGAAGCCATATTCTTTTGCAACTGTAGAAGTGCCGCTCTAACATCTGGTAGTGAAGCAACTTTAGAAGCGTAGCCTCCAACAGTCTCATTACGAATTTTGCCTGCGACATTAACACCATCTACAATGATATCAACTCGTCCTGTGTTATCATCGGCTACAAACTGAATGTCCAAATTAGCAGTGAGTTCAGTAATTTTTTGCTTCGCATCCTCAGTCGGATCATTATCTGCTAGTAGACCCGCTTCGAAAGCTTTCAATCCTGCAATACGATATAGAGCACCTGAGTCAAGCAGATTAAATCCAAGTACTTGAGCAAGCTTAAAGCAGACCGTGCCCTTACCAGCACCACTAGGTCCATCAATTGTGATAACAGGATAATTCATTGGATATGGCTAGCCCTTAATGATATCAACAAATACCGCACTATATTAAACTCAAAACCTATCGATAAAATCGAGATAATATACTTTGACAAACTTATGCGAGACTACGATAAATACAAATAGGGGCGGATTATAGCAAATATCAATATCTAAATCCAGATATTATTTATTGCTTGAACAAGAGTAAGATACTCTAATCTATAAAGTAAACGGCGTAACTTTTTGATGAGATGATAATTTGAGTAACTTTTTGATGAGATGATAATTTGATTAGATGATAATTTCTATACTTATTTAATACAGGTAAATATTATTTTTTAAGAGGAAGCTAACATAAAAACATAACTTATAACTTATGATAGGTGGATAACTCATAGCAAGGTCCATGGATGAATGACTATTACTTTAAATAGTATTATTTAGAGTTAAGTTTAGGCCTATGTTTATACGCCAATGCCTTTTGCCGCCTTACCTTAAAAAACTGTTTCAACAGTGACTGACTTTGCGACTGTAGAAGCCCTGAACGAATCAAAATTTTGTGATTATAACATTCAAGATCGGTAAGGTTTAATTGGCTGCCTACCATTCCAGAACGGGGTTCATGAGTAGCAAATACAAGTCGCCAGAGCCTTGCATGTATTAAGGCACCAATACACATCGTGCAAGGCTCTAGGGTCACGTAAAGTGTTGTGTTTGGAGGGAGGCGATAATTCTCAATATTTGTGCACGCTAAACGTAACGCCACAATTTCCGCATGTGCAGTAGGGTCTGAACAGCTGATTGGTCTGTTATACCCTTCCCCTATTATTTCATTATTACACACCATAACTGCGCCAACAGGTACTTCACCCTGATCATTACCCTGCTTTGCAAGTATAAGCGCCTGCTGCATAAATCTAAAATCATCCAGCGTCCAAAACTTAGCATCTGCTAGAACAATAGGTCTAGCAGCAAACTTGTAATCAGGTAATAATGGTCTATACATAAACACAAATTTATTGAGGCAATTGCCAGTCAATCGGCTGCTTACCATGTTGTATTAAATAGTCGTTGGCTTTTGAGAAAGGTCGAGTACCAAAGAAACCACCACGGTTCGCTGCCAATGGAGAGGGATGAACAGCTGACAGCACAAGATGTTTATCTGTATCAATAAATTTACCTTTTTGTTTCGCTTTACTGCCCCATAAAATAAACACAGTATGCTGGGTCTGCTTATTAATAGCTTCTATGACAGCATCAGTAAACTGCTCCCAGCCTTTACCTTGATGGCTACCTGCATTGCCCTCTTCTACAGTGAGCGATGTATTTAAAAGTAACACGCCTTGTTTTGCCCAATGCGTCAAATCGCCATGTGCAGAATAAGTGGTGCCAATATCATCAGCCATCTCTTTAAGAATATTATTTAAGGATGGCGGTTTAGGTATTATTTTAGGGACAGAAAAAGACAAGCCCATCGCTTGACCCGGGCCATGATATGGGTCTTGTCCTAGAATTACCACCTTAACATTATTGAAGGGTGTGAGATTAAATGCATTGAACATTTTAGAAGCTGGTGGATATATAATTTTACCAAGTTTATATTCTTGCTTTAAAAAATCCCGCAAGCTGTCCATATTTTGAGAGAGTAACTCATCCGCTAATACCTGTTTCCAATCCTCAGGCATTTGTACACGGGCTAAAATCGCTTGTTTCTCAGCCTCTGTCTTAACGTTTAATATATCCTTTGGAGCTTCAGAAAATGTCTGCATATAATAACTCTAAACGGTTTAATTAACTCTCTTCGAGTCCTTCTTCAAATTGTTTATTATGATGACTATGCTTTTCAACAACCGTCAGTAAAATACGGCTATTTTCAGCAGCAGCTTTGCCGTTTTCATCTAATGGCTGCTCAAAGGGTGTGTCACTCAATGTAACATGAACCGCGCCACCTTCAGATAAATTACCAAACAGCACCATATTGGCTAATGGTTTCTTAATCTCATTCTGGATTAACCGCTGCATTGGTCTTGCACCCATCAAACGATCATAGCCCTTCTCAGCAAGATAATCACGTACAGCATCATCGATTTCAAGTACCACTTGTTTATCATCAAGTTGCGCTTGTAATTCCACTAAGAACTTATCCACTACAGATACGACCACTATCGGATCAAGTGGATTGAACTGAATAATAGCATCTAGACGATTACGGAACTCAGGCGTAAATACTCGATTCATTGCTTCTGTATTATCTTTACTATGATCCTGCTTAGTAAAGCCCATAGAGGCACGGCTAATATTCTCAGCACCGACATTTGTGGTCATAATTAGAATGACCTGCTTAAAGCTTGCCATTCGACCATTATTATCTGTCAACGTACCATGATCCATAACTTGTAACAGCAGGTTAAACACATCTGGATGTGCTTTTTCAATTTCATCCAAAAGTAGCACACAATGGGGATGTTGGTTAATCTTTTCCGTTAATAAACCACCTTGATCAAATCCAACATACCCAGGAGGTGCACCAATTAACCGAGAAGCCGTATGAGCTTCCATATACTCTGACATATCAAAGCGTATTAGCTCAATACCCATCAAGTTAGCCAGTTGTTTAGACACTTCAGTTTTACCAACACCTGTAGGTCCTGCAAACATGAACGAACCGATTGGTTTATCAGCTGGTTTTAACCCTGCCCGTGATAGCTTTATCGCATCAGACAAGGTTTTAATAGCTTCATCCTGACCGAATACTAAACGTTTTAAATCACGCTCTAAATGCTCGAGTAAAGACTTATCATCATTAGATACAGATTTTGGTGGAATACGAGCAAGTTTGGCAATAATTGCTTCAATATCTTCAACATCAATGACAGTAGCTTCCACATTCTCTAACTCTGTCTCCAAAGTCGAATCCGTATCTAACACATTCTTTTTATCATTGACAGCATTACTATCTCGGTCAACCGGATCTTCTGAGTTGTCAGATTCAAAAGCGATGTCTGAGTCTTTTTCAACCTGTGATATATCAGTTGCATCTTCTAGTAGTTGTTCTTCTTTGCCTTCTTGGCTGTCTTCTTGTTTATCAACTTGTGTACTAGGTGGCTGCTGATTTTTTTCAGACTGCGCTAAATGAAATTCGTTTTTCGTAATTTCATCAATTAATTGATTTTCGTCTTCAATTTGATCCAAGTCTGGCGTGATGCCTAAGCGTTTATAAGCACCAGCTTCATCGATAACATCAATGGCTTTATCTGGTAAAAAACGTTCATGAATATGTTTAGCTGACAGTTTAACAGCACTGACTAAGGCAGCATCTGTATATTCGACATTATGAAACTCTTCATAACGAGGTTTTAACCCTCGCAATATCTCAATGCTATCTTCAATATTTGGCTCATTCACATCAATTTTTTGGAAACGACGTGATAGCGCATGATCTTTTTCAAATACTTGTCGGTATTCTGTATAGGTAGTTGAACCAATACATCTTAATTCGCCGTTTGCTAGAGCAGGTTTGATAAGGTTAGAGACATCCATATTACTGCTCATTGATGAACCAGCCCCAATGATCATGTGAATCTCATCAATAAACAAAATAGCATTAGGCTTATTTTTTAGAGCGTCTAATAGCCCTTTCATACGCTTCTCAAAATCCCCTCTGTATTTTGTACCGGCAACTAATGAGCCTATATCTAGACTATAAATCACACAGCCCTGAAGAGGTTTAGGCGCTTTGTCGTTAATAATAAGCCAAGCAAGTCCTTCGGCGATTGAAGTTTTACCAACACCCGGCTCCCCTACGAGTAACGGGTTATTTTTACGCCGACGGCATAAGACTTGTGCCGTTCTCTCAATTTCAACCTCCCGACCAATTAAAGGGTCAGTCTTACCTTCAGCCGCACGCTTATTTAGGTTTGTAGCAAACTCTGCTAGCGGATCTTTTTTGGCTCTTTCATCTTTCTTAGCACCCTCTTCACCCTTAGCTGACGTGCGTACCTCATCCTCTTCATTGCCATGTGACAAATACTGAGTTAGCTCTAGACGACTTACGCCTTGTTTTTTAAGTAAATATACAGCATAGGTATCATGTTCTGAGAACATAGAAACTAAGATGTCTGAGCCTTGCACAAGACGTCCAGAACCAATGGATTGCACATGAAAAATAGCACGCTGTAAAATACGATCAAAACTTTGGGTAGCTTGTGGGGTTTGCTCGGTATCTTCATCAATCGTAGGCGTGTGCTTCTCTATGTATGCTTCCAGATCAGTACGTAACTCAGCAATATTTGCACCACAAGCTTTTAATGTAGTTGAGGCATTATTATTTTCAAGCAAAGCCAGAAGAAGATGCTCCACCGTTAAGTATTCGTGTGATTTTTGTCTCGCCAACGTCATGGCTAACCGTAATGAAACTTCAAGATGACGACTTAACATAGAACTTTCCTGATATTTTTATTTAAATAATGTAATTGAATAATAAGATAATAAGTATTTGCTTAAAAATGGGAATGTACATCATTAATATAGTCCAAATTCTCGTTATAAATCAAAGACAATTAATGATAACTCATACCTAGTAGGTAGGGTTAACAACTACAAATATCAAGTCGTTATATAAGATGTTTTTAAAGATGGCAAAGGTTTTAAGTAATTATTAATATAAAATGAGAGGGTAATACCACGTGAAAGGGGTGTTAAAGGGAAGAAGCAGGTCTAATATTGGACTTTTTAAGAAGAGCAACTCATAAAGAGTTTTAGTAATGTCTAAGAACCGCTCTGCTCTAATAGAAAAATAAAAAATAGCAAAATAAAAGCAAAATGTGCTATATAACAAGTTTTTACTAGGTAAAACCTTTAAGAAAATCTTATCCGCAGGTTTAGGTTTAGTTATCATTTATTAACAATACACTCATTAATATAATCTAAGTATATATAATGAGTTGTAAAAATTATGTAAAAATTTAATGAAATTATATTTCAGTTATTAATGTATATTTAAAAACTGATTTAACCTATAGAGAGAGAAGTTAAAAGATGCACTATTACTCTTGATGAGGTTCTATTTGAGTTAAAAGTGGATAACCCTCCTTACGCGCAATCATATTAACTTTTTTTGCTTTTGTTTCCGCAATATCTTTAGGATATATACCAGCAGTCCCACGTCCATTATGATGGATATCTAACATGATTTGAACGGCTTTATCGATTGAATGCTTAAATTCAGATTCTAAGATATAAACCACAAACTCCATCGGTGTATAGTTGTCATTATACATAATGACGGCATACATAGGTGGCTGAGCAATTTCTGGTTCAGCAATTAATACATCAACATCTTTTTGATGCTCTTCATCATCATCCGACATTATGGTAGGCAATCTCTTTACAGGATTAATGACCGGTAAGGTAGCAGGATGATGCCAGTCGCCCATTTGGTTTGATTGGTTTAAAAGGCACGTAATTGGGGCGTCATGTAATATTTTTACGTTTTTCATAATGGGTATCGATTCTATGCCGAGTATCCTATATTTATCCAAATGTTTTTTTAACTACTTAACGCAGTTAACTAGCTTCATATCTTATTCAACTCTATTTTAGCTCACTACTATATTGGTTTTTACAGCACTTTATTTATGTATCTTAATTTAGAGTATCAAATTAGTATTAATAATTTAATGGGTATTATTAAAATTAAACCTGCCGTCTGGCATTACGTCATAAACATTAGAGACGATAATTGGATAATCAATAGCTTTTAGAGTAACTATCTTTAGTTTATAGATAACTAAAGAGGTTAATATATTCATTATGTATAACACCACTGAATATCGTTAATCCTCTGTCACAGGACGTTGATCGGTTTTAGGCACTTCAGAGAGCGACATTGGCATTTTATCCACTGGACTGGATAAACGCCAGTTATATATCTGCTCAACTTGTTCGTTATTCGCTGCTAAAATAAGTTTGACCTGACGAGGCTGAAAACCAGTAGGCATTATAAACCTACCTCTAATTCTAGAAATACCCTTAATATCGTAGGTCAATGGTTGCAATGGCACTTCTACTAGACTGGTCTCATCAAGCAGTATTAACTGCGGTCTCAACTTATGTGATTTTCCATCTGCAGCAAGCATTGCTACATCAAATCGATACTCAAACGCATTTTCAGGTAATGGTTCAATTTTGGCACCCATAACTTGTAAGGGTAATCCTTTTTGCTCAATCAAAGCATCGGCATAAAAATCATTGACTTGCTGCAACTGTAAATTAACCACTTCTATATCTTCAAGTTTCTTACGCATAACACCAAGATTATTTAAGCTAATATCTCTTTCTTGTTTAGCTGCATTTAATGATTGATTAAGCGAGTCAACTTTGCGAGTCAGCTCTTTAACTTCTTGAGAGGTCAGCTCCGCATTAATACCATGTGCGTTAATATTAGACTGAGAAGCATTGAATCCCCTTTGATACCCAAATTTATGCCCAAAAACTGCCATAATGATGCCTGTCAATATGACAGCGCAGGCAAATAGCGCTAATAAAAAAGGACTCAACACATTGGGTAATGGTCTCTTAGCAGATGTGGGATTAGACTTGCTCATCTCAGTTGACATTTTATTTCGGCTCGTATTAGGTGTGTCTGTTTATAAATTGAAATTTGCGAAAGTCGCAATGTTGCATTACTACTTTCTTTTCAACAGACTTTTGGGGCACGCTATTATACCTAAGTATTATTATTATACCTAACAGTTGCTCGCAGCCTATCACACTCTTACGACCTCGTTAAAAGCTGCGAACTTATTCATCAAAATTAAAAGTTTTAATGTAAAAACATTTTACTATAGGAAATTGTGACAGGATTAGGGTACAACAGGAATTTGGTTAAGACCAAGTGTTTCATCAAAGCCAAACATTACATTCATACATTGAATAGCTTGGCCTGCAGCCCCTTTCACTAAATTATCTTGAACCACTAAAATAGTCGCCTCAAATCTGCTATTGTTTTGATATATTGAAATATGCATTCTATTACTTGCTCGCACACTGCGCGTATCAGGCAACTTTCCAGCTGGTAACACTTCAATAAACGGCTCATCTTTATAAGCAGTCTCATACAAGCTTTGTAAATCCTGCTCAATACCCATTTCAGTTAAGCTCAAATGAATCGTGGTAAACATACCACGTATCATAGGAACTAAATGCGGCACAAATCGAATATTATGGGTAAATACACTCTCTAAAATTTGATGTACGCCCTGTTCTATTTCTGGCAGATGTCGATGTCCACTAACGCTATACGCCTTAAAATTATCGGTTGTTTCTGCATAGTTTAAATCAAGCTTAGCTTGCCTACCTGCACCTGATACGCCAGATTTAGCATCAATAATAATACGTTTTTCAACCAGTGCTTCATTCAGTTTATTTTGTGCTTTGATAATCGGATTCAATCCCAATATTGCTGTTGTGGGGTAGCATCCTGGATTTCCAATAACTTTAGCGGATTTTATAGCATCACGATTAACTTCCGGTAGACCGTAAGCGGCTTCTTTTAGTAAATCAGGACAAACATGTTTATGCTTATACCAGTTCTCGAAGTCCTCTAACGACTGGAGTCTAAAGTCGGCTGCCAAATCAATAACCTTAACTCCGTTATTAACCAATGCTTGAGCCTGCTGCATAGCGACACCATGAGGTGTCGCAAAAAATACCACATCACACTTTGATAGTGCCTCAACAGTACCTTCGCCTAAGTCGCTATATATTAAATCTGTGAACCCACTTAAACTAGGAAATATTTCAGTGACTGGCTTGCCTGCTTCACTACGTGAGGTGAGCCATTTAATGGACACTTTTGGATGAACTGATAGTAATCGAATTAGCTCAACACCTGTATATCCTGTTCCACCGACTATAGCTGCTTGTAGCATGGTATCTCCTAACCCTTTTTGAGCATCAAAATTCGATAAGAAAATTAAATATTCTAAATTGAAACCGTTTTATCATTATCAGAAACTAGATATGTTTTCTTCTAATAGAGGTTCTAAACTCAATATTTTAAAACATATTCCCTATTACCAATGTTTATATTTGATATTCGTGTACAGCATCAACAAATATCTTCGCATTATCAGGATTTACCCATTGGGTAATCCCATGACCCAAATTTGCAACATACCCTGATTTCTCGCCAGTAGAATAGGCATCATCAAGCATTTGCTTAACATTTTGTTTTATGGTTTCTGCCGAACCATACAGCGTTGCAGGATCTAAATTTCCTTGAATGGCTTTGTTCGTTCGCTTATTTTTATGTTTTGTAGTCAGCCCTTCTTGTTCATTGGCTAAAATTCTTCTAGCGCGATCTATTGGCATTGTCCAGTCTAGCCCTAAACAATCTGCCGCACTATCCGCTTGAACATCTAACCATAGCCCGCCCCCTTTAGTAAATAACACAACGGGAATATCTGGATGACGCTGTTTTAATTGAGCAACCACTCTTTTATTGTACTGATGAGAAAATTCAATAAATTGACGGTGTGCTAGTGCACCGCCCCAACTATCAAATATCTGCACTAATTGCGCACCAGCATTAATTTGAGCATCAAGATAGTCTACAACTGCAATCGCGATATGGTCTAAAACTAAATGCAAGAATTCAGGCTTACCGTATAAAAGCTCTTTAGTATGACGGTAGTCTTTTGAGCTGCCACCTTCAATCATATAAGTCGCAAGTGTCCAAGCACTACCAGAAAAACCAAACAAAGGCACTGCACCATTTAACTCTTTACGGATGCTTGTCACTGCCCGCATCACGTAATCAAGTGAATCATTAACATCTAAAGTTGGTAACTGCTTTAAGTCTGCTTCAGTACGAATTGTTTTCTTAAACTTAGGACCTTCACCTGCCTCAAAATAAAGACCAAGCCCCATAGCATCTGGGATGGTTAAAATATCACTAAATAATATAGCGGCATCCAAATCAAAGCGCCTAAGAGGCTGCAATGTAACTTCCGTCGCCCGTGCAGTATCTTTACATAGGCTTAAAAAGTCTCCAGCTTCCGCTCGAGTAGCTTTGTATTCTGGTAAATATCTTCCTGCTTGACGCATCATCCAAACAGGCGTGACATCGACCGTCTCAAAGCGTAATGCTCTCAATAAACGATCGTTTTTTAAAGGGGCAAATTTATCACTTGTTACAATAGAATCAATTTCAGGGGAGGAAGCATTATTTATTGTCATTTTTTTCTCTTATAGAAAGCTTGAAAGTAGCCTCATAATGTCAGCACTTAGTATTAACACTTTTATCAAAAACGGACTCAGAAGTGTATACCCATAAACCTAATTTTTAATTATGTGCCGATGACATAGTGAAGTGAGTACATATATTATTTATTGACTATCGCCATATCATCACGATGAATCATAACCACACGGTCTTCAGATTCGCCTAAAATCTTATCAAAGTTTTGGGTACGCTCTCTTGCCACACGTCGCGCTTCCGAGGCAGCAAAGTTAACTTGACCAACGGCAACTCGTTCTTTTGTATTGATATCGACAACAGCCACCACATCCCCTTTATCAAAGTCGCCTTGTATTTCGACCACCCCAACCGGAAGTAGACTTTTATTTTGAATAGTAATGGCATTGACTGCACCAGAGTCAATAAATAGCGTGCCTGCCATACGTAAATGTGCAGCCAGCCACTGCTTGCGTGCAATTATTTTGTCAGCTTGGTTGGTTTTAAGCAACGTACCCACAGGTTCGCCTTGCACAATACGTGTGATAACCTTATCTTTGCTACCATTTGCTATAACGGTAGGACACCCGCCCATCGCTGCTAGCCGTGCAGCGCGTATTTTTGTGAGCATACCGCCACTACCAAGCTTACCACCTTCACCTGCTATATCGAAAAGATAGTCTGCCATTGCACGCTCTTGCAGTATCATTTTTGCATCCGGATTGTCTCTTGGGTTATCAGTAAACACACCTTCTTGGTCAGTCAAAATAATGTATAAATCTGCACTAACCATAGCAGCTGTCATAGCAGCCAGCGTATCATTGTCACCAAACTTTATTTCATCAACTGTGATAGTATCATTTTCATTAATGACAGGTATAACACGCCAATCTAGCAATCTATCTAATGTATTAGCAGTATTGAGATACCTTTCTCGGTTAGCTAAATCATCATGGGTTAGTAAAATCTGTGCACTTTGTATGCCACTTTGAATCAATGCTGACGACCACGTTTGAAGAAGCCCCATTTGTCCAATAGCTGCACAAGCTTGCAGTGCTTCTAACTTCTTAGGACGCTCTTCCAAATTCATCCTTACCACGCCCTCAGCAACCGCACCTGAAGACACAATAATGACCTCTTTACCCTCTTTATGAAGCTTAGCAAGTTGGCTAGCCCATTCATATATGGCAGTTCGATCTAATCCCTTGCCATTATTAGTTAACAAAGATGACCCTATTTTTACAATTACTCGTTGTATACTAAAGTCACGTCCTTGACTAATAAATCGTTCATCATTTGCATCAGTCGGTTTTGGAATGCTTACTTTCATAGGGTTAGAATGTGAGTCTTCGCGTTTCTTTTGAATACTCATAAATCTCCTAAAAATTTAAATTAAATTCAAAACTATTAATGACTTAAATATAAATGACACATTATTGACAATAAAACCAAATTCGTTTGAGTGTTGATAGGTCAATAATGAATGGGGTAATGATGTGTTAGGGTCTAGCCAACACTATCGTGCTCTTCAATGATACATCATCGTAGCTCATTTACATGAGTAAATATGAAAAACATCAGGTTAAATTTATTGACACGCTGCAAGAAACTATTACCCTGTAACATTTATGGTGCATAAATAATCTCTACACCATCATTATCGTCGTCAGCATCATCGTCATCTAATCCAAGCTCAGCTGCCGCCTCACGTTGCGCTTTCCTAGCAGCTCGATAGGCTTCTTTTTGCTCTTCGGTATTCAGCCTTACTTCCGCCTCTAAGCGTTCAAACCGTTCTTTTTGCGCTTCAGCAAATATTGGATCTTCCTCTTCACGCTCTCGTTCACGTTCAATCTCATTCATTAAATGATACTTAACGTCATCCACACCTTCACCGGTCAATGTAGAGGTACGAAATACCATTCCTGTCCACCCAAGCTCAGCAACAATGTGAGTACACAGTTCATTTAGTTCTTGAGCATCCGGCACTTGATCAATTTTGTTTAAAATTAATATTTGCGGTAGATTGGCCAACTCGGGAGAAAACCTTTCTAACTCATTAAGAATAACCTCAGTATTCTCAACAGGGTCGCTACCATCAATTGGTTTTATATCAACTATGTGTAGTAGTCTACGAGTTCGAGCAACATGCTTTAAAAAACGAATGCCAAGGCCAGCCCCTTCAGATGCCCCTTCAATCAACCCTGGAATATCAGCCATAACGAATGATCGCTGTAAGCCAACATCTACGACACCTAGATTTGGCACTAAAGTCGTAAATGGGTAATCTGCTACTTTTGGCTTGGCTGAAGAAACTTGTCTAATAAAAGTTGATTTTCCCGCATTAGGTAAACCAATTAATCCAACATCAGCCACTACTTTTAGCTCAAACTTTAATTCTTTTAGTTCACCGGCAAAACCCGAAGTTGCTTTACGCGGCGCTTGATTGGTTGAGCTTTTGAAATGAGTATTCCCTAATCCACCATCTCCACCCTTAGCAATAAGTAACTCTTGACCCATTTCAGTCAAATCTCCGATAACTTCGCCTGTCTCGTTATCTATAATGGTGGTACCCACTGGTACACGCAGATAAATATTGTCTGCACCTTTTCCAGAGCAATTTTTACTATGTCCATTTTCGCCTCGACCAGCATCATAACGACGGGTATATCGGTAATCTACGAGTGTATTGGTATTATCATCTGCCACAACAATAACATCACCTCCCTTCCCCCCATCTCCACCATCAGGGCCCCCACGTGGCACATATTTTTCACGACGAAAGCTCACAATGCCGTTACCGCCATCTCCTGCTTTGACAGTAACAATTGCTTCATCAATAAATCGCATTGGTCTTGCTCCCTTAACTTCTCTTAATATATAAATAATTCTTGATATATAAATAACATTAAATTGCTATAAATTATAGATTATTCCTAATCTTAAACGCAGCTATTTTAAAGCTCTAATAGCATAAACACTGGAAATGTACGACAAAGTTTAACACCATGACCTGTAGACTAACTGTTCACTTAATATTATATAAATATAGCTAGTGTGTAATAATCGATATATAGGTAATATTTTAGAAAACCCTCAAAACTCATCACGTTGACCCTTCATATACCTATACGTCACTAAAAGTATAAATCATAAGTTTATAAACATTGAACTTACAACCCGTCAGTTTATACGCGGCATTTAAAACAGTATTAAAATTTCATGCCATATTCTACAGCATTATAAAAAAATAAATACCCGATAACCTTAAAGATTATCGGGCATTGTTAATAATGCTCTCGGTCACTCATTTAGCACGCTTATTACAGCCATACTTATTAAACGCTGATATTAACATAATTAATGCCAGCCATTTGCGCAGCAACTCTCAATACTTGAGTACTATAACCTACCTCATTATCATACCAGATATAAACAGTAGCATGATTATCAGTAACTATCGTAGCTTGTGCGTCAACAATACCAACTTGCTTGGTTCCGATAAAATCGGTGGATACAGCTTCGGTCGAATCAGTATAAGCAATTTGTGATTGCCACTTGTCGCTATTTGCCACCTCTTTAAAAAAACTATTTAACGCATCTGCGCTTTCAGGAGCTTCCTTTAGATTTAAATTTAAAATGGCCATGCTTACATTTGGCGTTGGCACACGGATAGCGTTACCAGTAAGTTTACCATTTAATTCAGGTAGCGCTTTACCGACCGCTTTAGCAGCCCCTGTACTAGTAATAACCATATTTAATACAGCGCTACGACCACGACGGTCAGCCTTATGATAGTTATCAATGAGGTTTTGATCATTTGTAAATGCGTGAATCGTTTCTACATGGCCAGTTTCAATACCATACTTATCATTTAACACTTTTAATGAAGGAGTAATGGCATTGGTAGTACAACTGGCAGCACTAACAATAGTATCATCGCCAATGGTATTACTATTGACATTGTATACGATATTCTTAATGTCACCTTTAGCAGGAGCAGTCAGCAATACTTTTTTGACACCTTTAGCTTGCAAATGTTTACCTAAGCCTTCCTCATCTTTCCAGATACCGGTATTATCAATCACAATTGCATCGTTAATGCCGTAGCTGGTGTAATCAATTTCACTAGGGTCATTAGCATAAATAACCTGAATAAAGCGGCCATTAACAATAATACCTTGATTCTCTTCATCAACAACAATTGAACCTTTGAACGTACCATGGACAGAGTCACGCTCTAGTAGAGAGGCGCGTTTAGCAATATCTCCCTGTTTACCCGGACGCACCACAAAAGCTTTTAATTGCAATCCTTTATCAGTCGCAGCTTCATTTAGCAGCAATCTGGTTAGGATACGGCCAATACGTCCAAAGCCGTATAATACAACATCAGTAGCCTCACTATTTGCTGTCAGGGTTTTATCAATCTTATTAATTGCGTCAACAACCCTAACGTTATGTTTAAGTAGTTGCCCTACTTCAACAATGGCAGTTTGTAAATCATCTACGTCTTTAATATCTTCAACAACTGCCAATACGGCATCAATGGTTAAGGCAGCGCCATTATTGCGAGTAGAGGATTGCTGTAATTTAGTTAACAGATCAGCGGTTGACAGCCCATTGAGAGACTCACCAAACAATGTCACTTTTATATCTTTATTTGTATAAAGATCATGTAATAGACTAACCAGCTTAAGCGCTTTTGTTTCTTGTTTTTGGTATGCAGTCAAGTGGTCTTGATGCAACTTACGGCACGAATCAGCGTTACTCACAATAGTCATCCTATAATAATCAATGAAAAATCAGTACAAACTGTCAATCAACAGAATGTTAACTGTTTTATTTAACTTACTTACCTTTTGAGGTCAATTTTAAATGAAAATCCCTATTTAAGCCAGCCTAATGAATACCTAAACTATACTAGGTAAATTTTTATGGTTGAAAGGGTAAAAGTGAGCGGATATATAATACTAACCTACTAAAAAAAACTTAATACAACAATGGCATTAGAAATGTTGCTGTATTAAGGTTAATTTTAATAAATGGCTAGCTATGTAAAGAGATAGATAGCAGAGTCAATTAGAGAAACACTTAGAAACTATAATAAAATACTTTTTGTAGTTTGCGTAACCCAGTTATTAGAGCATTTAGTAGAGCCTAGAGCCTTAAAATTATTATTAAATATATTACTAAATATATAGTTACTTGACCATGATATTATATCAAACGCCTATTTCAAGACATATCAATTTCAGAACATATCAATCAATATATTTTTAATGAGAAACACTATTAGTCATTTGATTGTCAATAGGTGTAGAAGGTGTTACGTTTGCTACTTTATCTGTCATTAAAGAGGTATCTGAACTACTTTGCGTAGATGTAGATATTGTAGCTGATTCAGCAAGCGATGAATATGCGGCTAATGGCACTAAAATAGCCAAAGCGATACCGGTATGCTTTAGTAAAGTTGTCATGAAACGACGTTCATGAAAAGCATTATTTAAATCAGACATAATAGTATACCTCGTGTTATAGCGTCATCTATCTTAAATAGATTCTTCATATTTAAAAACTTAAGTCTTTTAAAATATAAGTCTTTTAAAATAAATGTTAACTTGAGAAAGTTCTCAAATCATATATTTTGATTAGTTGGTAATAGGTAGTAATGGTAATAGGTAGTAACTTAAAGCTAGTATAGCCTCCTCTACTTTCAGCACCATACAAATAATGTATATATAAGCAACGGTTTGTAAATAATGTGTATAAATATAAATTTTCAAATACGTATCTTTATTGATATTAGGGTCTGCTGAACCTTTAAACGTTTTCAGCAGGGATAAATCATATACGCTTTAAGTCATGAAATGACGTATACCTGCAACTTTATCGCCACCATGCTGCCGAACGGTTATTAAATCACTAGGGTCCAACCCCCCTAACCCAATCACGGGTACATGCATTGCTTCCGCAAGTTTTGCAAATTTTTCATATCCTAAAGGTTTATGATTAGGATGAGACTGAGTCACTGCGATTGGAGAGATAAAAGCACCAACGACTGGAGATAGAGCCTTTTCAATTCTTTGTTGAGCCAGTGCATTTGCGTGCTGAATACTTTCAACATCATGGCAACTTACCACAATCGGTAAGTTAAGTTGCTGACTGTCAAACTGAGATAAGGTTTTCTTATCCTTTACTAGCGTTGTCAATTGATTATGGGTAAGGTGCTGGGCAATAATCTGCTTAGGTAATCCCATACCATGTGCTGCCATTTTTTCGCTAAGAATTGCAGCCACATCTTTATTAATGATTAATTGTAAGTCCGGTCTTTTTTCTATTAAAGAAATGATAGCGTGTCGCTGTTGCTCCATAGTCGCCCGCTTGAGTCGAACATAAACACACCCTTTGTGAGGAAGCTTTTCTGAATGAAAGACTAACCATTGAGTTAATATATCATTGTCATTTAGAGATTGATAACCTTCAAATACAGCTAAGGCATCATTTGTTTTATCAAGATCATTATCGAAAACATTTAATGCGTTTAATAATAAGTCATACGTTATTACAATTGTATTAGGCAGCTTTAACCACTCTAAGATAGATTTGTTGGCATCCGGCAGCTTATATTGCCCCTCCACTAAGCTTTTTAAGCTAACCCATTTTAGAGTTTGCCCTTCACACCCTTCATTTTTTATTATCAGCTGTTGATACTGTTGCTGCGATAGCGTTACTCTGAACACATGCAAGCAAACCTTTTTTACCGACGTGATGTGATCGACTTTTTGTTCAACATAGGTGTGGTTTAGAACGCCTAGTTGATTGATGACATTTGTACTATCAATTATTAAACCAACTTCTTCCTTTACCTCTCTTATCAAAGCTTGATCAGGTCTTTCGTGAGCATCAATTTTACCTCCAACAAATTCATATCGATTGCCTTGATGTTGCTGACCATTTCTAAATCCCAGTAGATACTGATCATTATAGTGGATAACACCTATTGCTACGCTGATCGGCTTACCTTTACTATTTTTATACATTAGCAACCCCACTATGCAAAGATTTAAAGCGCAAAGAATGAAAGTGGATGAATTTAATTAAAAAAAAACTTGCAATGTTCAAGGTAATTGTGAATAATAAATATAAATGATAATTATTATCAAATAGAAAAAAGACTCAACTTGTGAATTGAATATATCTTATTAACGTTTTTCTTATTCAATTTTTATCATGCAGTCAATTTTCTTAGTAGATATAACCACAGTAGATCTAAAAGATGACTGGATAAAGTAATTATCATTGCAATTTCAAACATAGTTTAATCGAGTTTCCACTCACTTAAAACAGCAACTTCTTTTAAAAGGATTCAGCCATGTCTACTATTATTTCACGCTCACTACGTCTACGTGACAACCAGCTCCCTATGCTTCAGTCTCAGCATTTGTTTGCCTTAACAAAAGAGGTGAGAATTCAGCATGAGGGCGAGGAATATCGTTTAAGACTAACTAGAAACAACCGTCTTATCCTAACAAAGTAAATAGTGCTTAAACCACTTTCTTTTACACGCATCACGATATATAAAAAAAAGTACAGCTCCCACGAGTTGTACTTTTTTAATGCATCACTTATTCAATTTCAATATGAAATGATTTCAAATAAAACGATACCTTGCAGCGAATGATTGAGAAAACCATTACAGCTCTTACCTAGTAGGGCGTTTAATCATGACAAATTTTGCGCTAACGGCAATAAATTATCAATACATTAAACCTGTTAATAAAATCCATATTAACTAAGCGCGTATCAATTAAGTACATAGGGATTAAAACTGGAAGCTATAGACAAAATCAATCGCACTTTCTGCTGATGAGGTCGCCTCTACATAAATTCTATTAGTTAACTGGTAACGCAACGTTAAAACACTTTGGGCATTAAACACCCCGACACCATAACGTATATACAAGTCTGGTGTAATGTAACCCGTCACATTAACATTTGCATCTTTATCAGAGCCTGAAGCATCAATTGTCAGTCGCTGTAAACCTAAGGCATTACCTAATGTATTCGTTAAACTACGTGTGCCACTCAAGCCTAAACTTAAACCTGCCGCAGCTAGATGATTGGTTACCTCAGACTTAAAGCCCTCTTCACTTGTCTGCGTAGCGCCTGGGTTCGATATCCTACCTGTTATTAACGCATTCATCGCTTGCTGCTGTGTTAATCCTGCATCATTAAACACGACAATATTAGGATCTGAGGCGTTACCTTTAACTCTAACACCTACTGTCTGACCTTCAATTTTTTTAATTGCTTCAATACTCAGACGAGGATTCATGACATCGCCATTAAATCGAACTTGACCGTAGTTTAGCTCAAGATTTTGACCAAACGCATCGATATCACTTCGACGACTGACTTGGACAACGCCAAGTGCATTCATCACACCCTGACCTTTTTGAGTAACATGAATGGCACCGGCAAGGGGTAATACAGCGCCAAATCCGCGAAATTCAACATCGTTACCTAGGTCAATACCAATGTCAGCATTGATAGACCAAGGTTTAGATATCGCTAGAACTTCATCGATATTACCAATGAGACGACGATCTAATACCACCACATCACTAGATTTAGTAATGACATCCTCATTTGCTTCAGGTGGTCTTATTGTCGCCGTAGGCACTGACACAGCACCAACAATATTAACGTACTGCTGCTTAGGCTTAACAATGATATTGAGATCTGGGCTGACTTCCGCAAACAAAAGTGGTGGCTGGGTAAGTACTAAGCGCTCACCTTTTAAGCGTAACTTAGCTTGCAAATCCTGTTGCCAATTAATTGAACCTCCCAGACTACCCGTTCCCTCTCCACTCATAAAAGTGCCATCGAGGGTTGCACTCTGGCCGCGTATTTTTGCCTTAGCATTAATATTAGTTAGATTAACTGGTAAATCTAGTATTGAAACACTGGCATTTTTAAGGTTCGCGTCGCCAAAGAATACAGGGCTAGTTAGCGTTCCACCCAAGCCACCTGCCATCGTAATATTGCCTTTTAAGGTGCGCATACCCGGAAAGAATGGTTTGATGATCGCAAGATTAAACTCGTTTAACACCAATGCACCTGATATTGGTTTATCTTGTTTAAAAGGATCAACCACGATATCCGCGTATCCTCGTGCACCTGTACCACTATTTATATCTGTTCGTAACTTCAACCCATCCTCAAAAGACTTAACAATTAAAGAGACGCGTTTGTAAGGCAACGTTACCGATGTCACATCTTCTTGAGTCATGCCCACCTTACCATTATCGGAGTATAAAGTAGCATTAATTGAAGGGTTGCTACCCTGCTGCCATGCGATAACGGCTTTACCATTAAGCTTAGCTTGCCAACTTAAATCCTTGGGTAAAAATGGGGTAAATAACGTGGTATCTATCTGCTGTATGGCTAGATTTATCTGACCTTTATTGGCAGACGCAATCAATTTTTCACGTAAGCATAATTTGCCAGTTTGATCTGTTGCTTGCCAACAATGTGCCGCCAACTGAATTTGCGGTGAGTCTCCAGTAAAAGTGGCTATAAGCTGAGCTGGCTGGTTTTGTTTTAGAGATACATGATTGGTAGAAATATTACCATTACCAAGTACGCCGCTCCAGCGCCTAGCACTTCTCTCAAACCCACCTTTAACTATGGCCTTAATCCCTACTTCAGATGTACCTCGTCTGGTTGTGCCATTTAATGACAATGAATGATTTTGCTCAGTGCCACTGAATACCACCTGAATGTTATTAAAGTTAGTACTTGAAGCCTCCAGACCGTCTGCATTAATAACGAGTTTGCTGTTACTCTTAGCAAGATCGGCAATTTTTCCTTTAATTGAGCCGTTGCTTAGAACAAAATTTGGCAGAGTCACCTTTTTACCAATCAAATCAACATATAGTGTTGGCAATGATCTGCCATCTGGTTGAATAAGCGTTATACCACCCACCAAAGACCCTGTCAGGTTGTCTGAGAGTTGATATAAACTGCTAATATCAACCTTAGCTTGTAAACGGTCTGCATTACCATTGGCCACTATTTGATTATTCGACCATTTAACTAATAAATCATCCACCTTAAGCGTATCAATAAGCGCGTTCACTTGAGAGGCTTGCCCTTTAACATCTGCGGCTCTTAACGTTTTAAGATAAGCGTTCATATCTTTGGGTAGGTGCAAAATGGTATTTAAATTTCCTCTGGCAACAAGCGGTTTGCCCTTTAACTGACCATTTACTTCTAGTTGGCTTATTTGAATCCGTTGTTCCGAATCTTTCCAGCGACCAGTACTTACAACTCGACCTGTCAGACTACTAGGCATATCTTTAACAAAATAGCCCACATTAAACTGATCCATGACAGCATTTATATTCCATGCAATACCATCAGTAACATCCACTGTTCCCTTAGCAAGCAACTGACCCGCAGCGCCAATATGACTAAACTGACGTACTTTAATGGCTTTAGCATTACCACCAGCATCAATTATAAGTTTACCTTGTGGTAGAGTTGGTGTATCTACGCTACCATCAAATTTAATATTAAAGGCTTCTAGCACTCCATTGTCACGTTGATTTTTGGCTGTTTTTTTGTCACGCCATTGACCCGATGTGATTAAGTTTCCAGAAATAACACCTTCAGTTTTTGGAGTAAAAAAGCCAATATTTAGAGCGTTGGCATTCGCCTTAACATCCCATGCTACCCCATTAATAAGATTCACTTTTCCTGAGGCTATCAGTCTTCCCGCTTTACCTTCGTGATTGAATTTATTGATGGTTATGTTCTGTAAAGTGCCCTTAGCATCTACCTCATACTGACCTTTTGGAACTCCTTGTGAGCCTAGAGTCCCCTTATATCTTGCATCAAAATTTTCTAACTTACCTTCAATAATGTCAACTGCTGCATCTGCTATACCAGCCACTGTTACATAGCGATTTTCAGACACAGTCGCTTGGCGACTTCTGTTGTCGTTACGCTTATCTACGGCTTTACTGGATGAGCTAGGCGCAACTTGCGAGGTTAAAATGGCATTTAAATCAGCACCCTTGACAGTAATCATATGACGCTGTCCACTCAAAGTTTTCCCATTGACTTTTTTGCTGATATCAATGAACTGACCTTTAGCATCTATATTACCAACTAACCTTTTAACTGGCACATCTTTATTATAATCATTAAGTAGAAGCGCTTTAGTACGAGCCGTTATTTCCCAACTTAGTGGTTTATTTTTGCTGGCTAATAAGATATTGCCTTGTCCATTTAAATTGCCAATGACACCTTCATAGTCAAATGATCGAATATTGATTCGATTATTAACCTTACTCAATTTCAGCTTATAGTCTCCAACTGGGGCGGCATTAAGCTCATTGATTTTAGCATCTGCATCGACCCATATACGACTATCTCGGACGATAACATTTCCTCTTCCTACTGGACTATTTATATTACCAATACTTGGGACATTAAGACGGCGGTAATTCTGCCAACTACCCGTAATGAACCATGGTGCTTCAAACCTTGGATTCTTTGGCTGCTCGCCTCTCACTATCTTAGCGTTGATATGTTCGCCATCTCGTTGCTGTAAATCAGCATTCATCTGTAGCAAACCATCTTTGTTTTTGGTATACAATATAAACGCTAACTGACCATTAATTATTTTTGGAGCATAGGGCACAGCATCTTTTGGTACGAATGCTCTGATGTCAAAGTCACGGCCATTAGCCAATAGCTTGGCGGTAAAATCTTTCTCCCAATCTAATATACCTTTGACATTTACTCGACCTTCAGGGGTATCTGCTAATAGATGTTCAATATGCATCTTGCTATTATTTATATGCGCCCGGCCATGATATTCTCCAGTCGGTATATTTTCTGCAAGAATGCGACTTTTAATGCGTAAATCAATATCTGATATAACGCCAGAAGCCACTGCTAAGCCATTTTGTAATGTTATATTTTGGCTTTGAGCATAGGGTAATGTGGCTTCGTCCCATGTCAACTTAGCATCAAACGGAGCATTTTTATCCATGCCTTGTACCACAAACTCGCCATTGACATTGCTATCGTTGTATTTGCTACTGACTAATCCATGTGTACGTTTGAGACTACCCGATGCTTGGACTTTAAGTGGATCAATATAAATATTTTCGAAACTATCTAGCGTGACTGTGGCATCAAGATCTAACGGATAGTTATCATGTAAATCTATAAAACCAGTTAAGTCAGCAATATTAACCACGTCACTATATTGGAAGTGTCCATCTCCAACCTCTAATTTTGTACCTACCCAATTTAAGTCATCAGCAGAAACATCTGTTACCACGATAGGCTCATTACCAACTTGATTATAGGTAATGCTGTTGATACGTGCTCTATCAAATCGCAAATTAACAGGCAACTCTAACTTGTTGTATTCAAAAGGCTCACCTGTAGAGGGCTTACGATTGACAATTTCTATTTTATCAATTTCAGCATCTCTGAGATGCACCTCTTTCATAAAAATAGCACGCCAACCAATTTTTACGTAGGTGTTTAAAAAGTGAATATCTATGTCTTTATTGACACTTAAGGCAATATCTTTGACAACCAAACCATCACGCAGGTTCCCTCTTTCATATTCAATATCTACCCCTGTCTCTGAGATGATTTTCTCAACTATAAACTTAGTACCGCGTGGCGTGCCTGCCATGAAGTAAAAAACAATGCATATAATCAAAAATATGGCAACTAAAAATGCCAATAGCTTTAGTAAAAAGGATAACGGGTAATGGCGTTTTACTCGTTCTGCATCACGCTGAGCAGGATCTTCAGGTTTTTTAGGAGAGGGCGTTTGCGATAGGGTCATGGATAAAACAACTTTTTAAAATAATCATATTAAAGTGATCATAAAAACAAATAACAGTAAGTCAAATATTTATATAACCTAAACGACAATCTGCATTAAAATATATCGAGTATTGGCTAAGCTGATTGTCACGCTGATAAAGCAAAAAACTGCCCTATAGTAATGTATATTCAAACTTGGGGCAATGAAATCGGATAACGACACTTTGTCATATTAGTTTGGTTGCTATGCCAAACATCAGTAACCCTATGCTCCACGTTTCTACTCTTGATGAACCTGCTCAATATTTAGCGTTCTCGAACTATTGTAGAGGCGAACCAATAAAGAAGTGAAGACGCACTGGAATACTATCTTCTAACACACCAGCAGCTAAATCCAACCTAACCATACCAACCGGTGAGGCCCAGCGTACACCGACACCGACACCCAGCTTAGTATCGTTTGAAAAGTCAGTATCATAAGCATTACCAACATCAGCAAACACTGCCCCACGCAAACCAGGCTTGAATTCATAATTATACTCGGTACTACCTAATGCGAGAACTTGACCACCTGTAAGATATCCTTTTTCAAGAGGGGATAAACTATTGTAGTCATACCCTCTAATACTACGGTCTCCACCAGCGAAAAATCTGAGCATATAAGGTACATTATTAAAATCGTCAGCCCAAATATAGCCCCCCTCAATACTTCCGACAAGTTGGTGCCTATTATAATCGCCAAAGCTATAAACGCCATTTATTCCCGCTCTAGCAATGGCCATATTCGTATCCGTTACTACATTTTCCGAACCCGCTTCAATAGAATAAAACTGATGCCAGCCTTTAGTTGGGTTAGTCAAATCATCAGTAGATGTTTTGTCAATCGCATAACCCAATAATAGGGCTTGCTGATCAAACTGAGCACTCTCACGATTAAATGGGACCGGTAAGTCTGCTCTTTTAGTACCCTTAATACCACTTTCTAGTTCATCTAGACGATAGCGTACTGAATAAGTTCTGTTCCATCCTGAATCACTACGGATTTTACGCGCAAGCCCAGCTTCTATGGTATTGGTCAGTAGGTCTAAATTACCTTGACCTTGATTAGCGTCTTTTTGTACAAAGGATAGTCTTGCTGATAAGGTATCATCAAGCGGATGCTTCCATGGGCGTTTAGCATGAAGACTGATAGACTTGTTAATTTCAGATGCGCCCACTTCTATCCCTGCTTGATAACCATCACGATTAATAAGATTATGCTCAAGTCTTGCCACTGCCCTCACGCCTGTATCGGTGCCATAACCAATACCCAAATCAACATCTTTAGGCTTGTCTGCAGTAACGAAAACATATAGGGGTACCGCTTTGTTTTCAGCAACATCTTCGGACGTTTTGCGATTATCAAGCCTACTTTGAGCACCATTTGCTAATATTTGAGCATCAGATAAGTCGTCTTCATTATCAGGTAATATTTTCTCTACAGCATTACTAATAGCGTTACTTACTTTTCCTAACAGGCTTTTTGCATCTTCTTTTTCGGTATCTAGAACTCTATCATCAGGCAACTGAGACAAACGTTCAGCCTTAGTTTTAATTGCCTGTAACCGCTCGCTGGTTTGATCATCTATTGAATACTCAATAGGCTGCATTTCAGTGTCATCTTGCAGTGCGTTTGTGTCAGCTTGTTGATCAACTAAAACGCTTTTGTCTGTATCATTATCAATACCTACTCCATCATCAATATTATCTTGATTTTCAAACCCTAGTGTGGAATTGTTTGAGTCTAAAGTAACAGGCCTAACACTTTCAACGTTTACCGCATTAAAATAGCGGGTTTCAGATAAATTATTGGCAAAATCAGTAATCAAAGGGCGATAAAAATCATCGCCCTTTTCAAAGTCATACAACTGATGTAAAAGCTCGGGTTTAACTGGCAGTTTATCGGGGTCGGTGGTCAGCTTGCCTGCCTCTTTATCGATCGTATAAAATACGACTTCATCAAACTTATAACGCTTTCCAGTGTTGTAAATTAAGTCAACGTCTGCGGTGTTATCAGGCAATATGATATCTACTGATTTGTTCAACCATTGCGCATCAAAAAAACCAAAGTCTTCTGCAACAGTTTCTATATCTGATTTAGTTTTAATGTACTGCCCGTGGTTAAAAGTCGAAGCCTCTAAAGGGGCTGCATTCTCTGCAATTGACTGATATTCAGGCAGATCTGACCCATCACCACGAATGTCTACAATACGACTATTTACCTGCACAGGCTCACCAAGTTTGTTAATAATCACATTAACGTGGCTTTGATCAACACGTTCAAATCTCATATTTATGTCATAGTAACCAACTGCTTGGGCAGCATTAGTAGATACTTCCCGTAACTTAGGCATAGCTGCGGTAAAATCGCTGATAGATTCAATGGTAATGTTTTCCATTGCTGCTTTTATATTACTAGCAGGTTGCGAATCTTTATCTGCCTCAACTAATAATGGATTGCCAGATGAATCTTGCTTACGATTATCGGGGATAAAGACTTTAGCTTTAATTTTAGGTAAGCTTGCATACCCATCGTTAAATAAACGATTATATAAACCTTTAAAAAAGCCCGTTTCGTTTACGTCAGCCGTCTCTTTATTAGCTGATGTCACTGTAGTATCCGCTAAATTTTTAGCTGATGTTTCATCGTACTCAGGAAGATATTGATCTGGATCTATGCCAGCTGAGCTATCAGCGGCAGCTGAAATATTCGTATCTGACGATTCCTGACTGCCCTTTTTATTGGTTGGTTTTATACTCGCGTCTTTATGATTTATACTCTCATTTTCGCTATTTACTGCCACAATATCATCCAGACCCAGGGTTTTTCTATTATTGGGTTGAATAAGTCCTAAGTCGTCCGCCCCCCTATCCAGACCAATTGGTAATTCAGTAGAGTCGAGCGTAGCGACTGGCAAAGTGCTCTCCAAGTTATCAGACACTTCAATTTGAGCTAATGTCTGTTCAAGCTCTTCTGGGGTGCTGATACTTTGCTCATCAATGCCTAAAGACCCTTCAGCTTCACTATGTGAGATATCGCTGTCAGCTAAAGTATTGTCGAATTTTTGATTCATATTATCAGCGACATCTAAGTTAGTGCTATTACTTTGTACTGGACGTGGGCGGTTATCAAAGGACTCTAATACATTTGATTTTTTTGATACTAATGGATTATTTCCATTGACGTTTTTATTGGATATTGCGGGAGTATTTTTGATAGTAGAATCTTGCTTTGGTTTAGCTTGAGCAGCATTTTGTACTCGTGACGGCACTGGCGTGTTCAAGGTTTCACGCTTATAATCTTCTAAAACGCTTTCATCAATAAGACCTCTCTCAACCGCTTGCTTTAGCTTTAACGCAATCAATGCCTCTTCAAGTTGTTCTTGTTCTGTACTACTTGTCACAGCTGAAGCTAAACCATTGTTTCTATCAGCTTCTGTACGTTGAGTACCTTTGCCGATTTGTACATTACTATCGCTGTCACTGCTACTTTGTATTGTTTGACCATACGCATTCTGCTGGGCACATAGTTGCGCCATCAAACAAACCGACAAACTTAACGCCAGTCTTGAATATTTAAAAGAATTAGGGCGATGATTTTTAACTGACATTGACGTTAATTCTATTTGTCGTATCATTTCATTTTTTTGTTTAATCACAGTGTGTCTACCCATTTATTTAGACCTATTATTTAAACCAATTTAAATATAGCCTATTGAACAACGGCAATATATCAGATGACGTTTACGCATTTTAATACGCAATTAACAGCTATTAATACAGACATTTAACACAAGTTTGATAATTAGAGGTTATGATACCTCGACTCAAATGATTTGGCTGTTAATATTTAAATCTTATAGCAAATTTTATAAGTCGGCATCTTATACAAGATGACATTACAATAATGTAGTGTACTAACCTGACAAATCATCAGTTAGATAGCCATTAATGGTTTGGAAATCACCCTAGTCTACTGGCTAATTTAGTTATTAACGTCTTTAAAGGTTCATTTATCTTCTTCGTTAGCTTTTTAAAACCAGTTTATAATAGCCCCCATCAATTGTAATATATTTATAGGATAGGAAGCCAAATTATGGCATCTCAATTTAATCTATTTAAGCACCGCCGCTTCACACCCATGTTTTTTACTCAATTTTTAGGTGCGTTCAATGATAACTTTTTCAAACAAGCCTTATTATTGGTACTAACCTATTCAGCTGCTGCAAAGCTTGGTGCCTCAATAAGCTTACTCAATAATCTTGCAGCAATGCTATTTATTCTACCTTTCTTTTTATTTTCTGCGCTTGCTGGACAACTGGCGGATAAATACGAAAAGTCGCGTTTAACCTTCTATATAAAAGTGCTTGAAATCGTGATTATGTTAATTGCGGCTATTGGGCTGATCATGGAGTTATATTGGCTGTTATTTATTGCTCTTTTTTTGTTAGGCGCACAGTCTACTTTTTTTGGCCCAATTAAATACGCTTATCTTCCTCAAGCTATGCACAAAGAAGAGCTGGTTGGGGCTAATGGTTTATTTCAGACAGGAACATCCCTCTCAATTTTATTGGGTATGATTTTTGCGGGCATAATGACTCAAATGGATTATTATTTATATTGGGTCAGTGGCCTCATAATTTTGATCGCAGGTTTGGGGTTATTTAGCGCAAAGCTGGTCCCTATAACGCCTGCTGTACAGCCTAGTCTTAAAATTAACTGGAATATATTTACCACCAGTCTAGACACTGTAAAATATCTATATTCATTGCCATTACTTTTCTACATTATTCTAGGTAACAGTTGGTTTTGGTTTTATGGCGCCACCTTCTTAACACAAACGCCTGAGTTCAGCAAAGTCATTTTACACGGCAATGAATCGGTCGTGATATTCCTACTTACTTTATTTTCAATCGGGGTAGCGACAGGCTCATTACTTTGTAAGACGCTGACTAAAAATGAAGTCAGCTTTAAGCTATTACCATTTGGAATTTTAGGTTTAAGTGTTTTCGCTTTCGACCTGTATTTGTCGCTATCAAATTTAAACGTAGCCACTGATAGATTATTAAACCTTAGCGAGGTTAGTGCATTAGCGGGTAGTTGGCGAGTATTTACTGACTTATTCTTTTTAGGATTCAGTGGCGGTATATACATTGTTCCACTCTATGCATCGATGCAAGCTTATTCGCCTATTAGCCATCGTGCTAGAATTATTGGATCTAATAATATTTTTAATGCGATATTTATGGTTACGTCTGCAATATTTGCTATTGTAATTTTAAATCTATTTAAATTGTCTTTGCCACAACTATTTTTATTCACAGGCCTCCTAAATTTATTGTTCGGTATTTTTCTCTACTTTAAACTCAATAAACTTAAAGACACAATGACAATAAAAGATGACGGCTTTGCCCATTAATATATTAGGTAGATGTTGGCATAAGCTCGATTGCAATATAGGTTAAAAAACATACTATAAGTTTAAAAGCTTAATAAGCGCTTGAACCGTGTTTTTTATGTACTCAACTTTATAAAATCAACTATACGCGTAAAATATGCAGAAAAAAATGACAAAAAAAACCAATCTACGTCTTTTTAGAATATTAATCATAAAATTAGGCAGATTGGTAAGGATTTATTCTTGTTAATAATTTATAGATGAATAGTAGATATGAGTTTACCGCTAAATGTGAACCACCCTTTTGAAGCTACTCTTTAATTCTATTTACTTTTTTAGTAATAACATAAGCGATTGGAATAGAAATAATCAGTCCCACGATAACTGCGCCTATAATCTCCGGTATATCATCAAATCCTACCACCAGTGCGATAACCATCAAAACCCCTATCAATACGGTAGATGAAATAGACAAAATGATACTAAATAGCTGTAAGTTCATACTGTTTACCTTAAGTTAACTGTTGATATTGTATTTATACACTAATTCCACAAGTTTTTTAAGGGTTTTTAAAAATATACTCGCTATTCAGCAGTCGCTTTTTGTTCAAGTAACCCTGTCATTAAATTGCTATAATGTTAGTAATTGTGAAAACAGTCTGTTATTTTAACGCTTAATAGCTTAAAAACCTTATTTTTTAATTAACATGATGATGAGTTAACCCTGTTTTTACCGCACACGTTTTAACCACTCCTATACTAACCATATTATAAGTTTGACTCCACGAACCATTAAATCTGTCTTAGGTTTACTATGTCTCAAATTAGCTTGTTGCCTGTTCCTTATTATCAATTTTTTACAAATCCAGCAATTACCGATCTATCCCTCTACCATTATAAAACGGTTCCTAATAAGAGAATAAACTTCCACTATCCCTTTATTGTTATTAACCTTCAACTCATTGAGTTGCCATTAGAGGATATTGCTATTGTAGAAGCTAGCGATTATGAGGATCAGCAACCAAATACTCCTGTTATCTTTGCTGACACTCCTCCTTTTTTGGCTAAACAATTATTCTATTTAAATAACCTTCCTAATTTTGAGACTTGTATTTTTGTGCCCGCCATTCATAAAAAGACTGAAATCGACCCTAAAACTAAAGCCGATGTCTCAACACAAATGAGTGCTCAAAAATTAACTCAGCATCCATACCAGCCCGCCTTAGAGCCGCCTTCTCATGCGAATGATTTATCACAAAACAAATCGAAAAAAGATGACAATCCCCCTGGTCACTTGCAAGATGCGAAATCTAAACAAATTAGCAGAGATGGCTCATCTTTAAAGCCCCATGAGAATCAAACAATGACAAATGACTCGGCTGGTAGCACATATAGCATTGATAATTCTGATATATCTTCGATTGATTCAAATGATAAAACAAAGAAAGCTAAATTAGATGAGGGATTGAGTGGTGAAGAAAAAGAGCAGGAGGTTAAAGAAGCCCAGCTAGAGTCTTATAAACAGTTTTTAGCAACTCAGCAGAACCAAGTTAAAATTGATTATAAAGGTATACGTGTTCGTATTGAAGCAAACGCGATGCCGAGCCGCATGTATTTTATTATGAATGCCCTTTCTGCGATTATTGCCAGCTACGGTTTGGTTATCAACTCTTCAGCAGTCGTTATTGGTGCAATGTTGGTAGCTATGATGCTTGGCCCAATTACGGGAGTAGCACTGGCTTTAATTGATTATAGAACCCCATTCTTACGCAAATCTTTATTCACAGTTTTAGCAGGGGGCTTGATGGTGGTTAGCATAGGATTTATCGTTGGACTGTTACATCAAGATACCCCTTTAACCACTGAAATTCTATCGAGAACACAGCCTACTTCAATGGATCTGATGATTGCTTTAGCCGGTGGTACGGCGGGTGCTTACGCTATGATATCGCCGCACCTATCGGTGGCAGTGGTTGGAGTAGCGGTAGCCACTGCTCTAGTACCACCACTTGCTGCCAGTGGCATATTAATGGCGCATGGCGAAGGATCACTTGGTCTCGGTGCGCTACTTTTAGCCATAACAAACATAATTGCTATTCAATTTACCAATGCGCTGGTGCTTTGGTTTACTGGGTTTAGAAGGCTGGTTAAAGATGATTATAAAACCAGCACACTGATTGCTTTTTTTCGACGCAATACCGTTCCCCTAATACTTTTAGTGGGTATTGGTGGATATTTAACTTATAACTTTAATACGATTACAAAACAACAAAAGTTTGAAAATGAGGTTAAAAAAACCATTAATACCTACTTTGAACAAACTGGCAATATATTAACAACCGCACAGTTTGTTAATCATGATGATCATCAAACGGTGCGTGCTGTGATTCGCGGAGAAACCCAACCCTCAGTTGGTGATGCAAAAATTATTGAAAGCAAAGTAGACGATCTTATTAAACGATCCTATTCAGGTTTCAAGCCTGTCTTGATACAGATTCGTTATTTACCTGTCGTTGTGATCAATTCAAGCCCTTCTACCGAAGATAATATTAGCAATACAGATGCAAAAATTCTATCGCAAGAGTAAAAAGCAGTTTTATGAGGCCTTATCTTAATATGGGTCTTTAATCTTATATATATGGGTTTATGTATATCTTAGAGAGCTAGATTGCAACACCATCTTCAGGTAAGCATATAATAAAAAGTATGGTATAGACAAGCAGTCTCAGTGCAGTAAGCCGCTTGGCTATTAAGCTATCTAGCCATGTATCAAACTTGCAGAGATCAGCTTTAAATTAGTAATAAAGCTTTTATTATGTAACTCATGTTTAGCGTTAAATGTGATAAACTTTAGCGTTATTAATTTTATACCCGAATTTTTTAGCCCAATTTTCATTGCCTTATGCGGGCTGTTAAAAATTATCAATAGCCCCCATTTAGAAAGCACAGTGTTTTAAATATACCCTATTTTGAACATACAATATTTTCGCCTTCAGCCCTTAAAGGAGTTCAAGTGACTCAGCCTGCCAATAACACACAACCTAATTCTAATAAGTTTTTTAGCTCAGCTGATATTCGCCAAGCGTTTATAGATTTTTTTGTGAGTAAGCAGCATACACAGGTGCCCTCATCAAGCTTGGTACCATTTAACGATCCAACCCTCTTGTTTACCAATGCGGGTATGAACCAGTTCAAGGATTGTTTTTTAGGCTCTGAGAAACGTGACTACACTCGTGCCGTTACCTCGCAAAAATGTGTACGTGCAGGCGGTAAGCACAATGATTTAGATAATGTTGGCTACACGGCCCGCCATCATACTTTCTTTGAAATGCTGGGTAACTTCTCTTTTGGGGACTATTTTAAACAAAATGCAATTCAATATGCTTGGGAGTTTCTGACCTCAAAAGACTGGTTAGGACTCGATGAGAATAAGTTGTATGTGACTGTCTACGCAACAGATGACGAAGCCTTTGATATTTGGCATAACGAAGTTGGTTTAGCTGCTAATCGTATTATCCGTATTGGCGATAATAAGGGTGCTCCCTATGCTTCTGACAACTTTTGGGCAATGGGCGACACTGGACCTTGTGGACCTTGTACAGAAATATTTTATGACCATGGGGAACACGTTGAGGGAGGTCTACCTGGCACGCCAGAAGAAGATGGCGACCGCTATATAGAGGTATGGAATTTGGTTTTCATGCAGTTCAATCGTCAGCCAGATGGGTCAATGCAGCCATTACCAGCTCCCAGTGTAGATACTGGCATGGGGCTTGAACGCATCAGTGCAATTTTGCAAGGTGTTCATAGTAACTATGAAATCGATTTGTTTGCTAATTTAATCACTGCTGCTGCACAAATTCTTGAGGTCGAAAACAAGGGTCAAGCATCATTAAAAGTCATCGCTGATCATATTCGTGCCGTGAGCTTTTTGATTGCTGATGGTGTCTTACCAAGTAATGAAGGACGTGGGTACGTGCTTCGCCGTATCATCCGTCGTGCAGTACGTCATGGTAATAAGTTGGGTGCTACAGAAGGGTTTTTCTACAAGATGGTGTCGCCTCTTGTCGAGGATATGGGTCATGCCTATCCACAGCTGACTGAAAAACAATCCTATATTGAGGCCGCTATTGAAAAAGAAGAAGAGCAATTTGCCAAAACGCTGGCTCATGGTTTGCGTTTATTAGATAGCGAACTACAAAACCTAAAGTCCGGTGATGTTTTGTCAGGCGAAACTGCTTTTAAATTATATGATACTTATGGCTTTCCAGTTGATTTGACTGCCGATATTACCAGAGAGCGAGGTATCACTATAGATGAGGCAGGCTTTGATGAGCAGATGAATATTCAGCGTCAGCGTGCTCGTGATGCAGGAAAATTTGATGTTGACTATTCAAGTTGTATTAAAGCTGACATACCAACTGAATTTATTGGTTATGATCAATTGTTTGAAAAAGACATCAAAATTATTGGTGTTTACAAAGAAGGTAATGACGTAACCTCACTTAACGAAGGGGAGGAAGGCGTGATTGTTTTAGACCGCACTCCTTTTTATGCAGAAGGCGGTGGCCAAGTTGGTGAGGTGGGCGAAATTCGTACAAACAGTGGCGTATTTAGTGTTCAAGACACTAAAAAATCTGGGCAGGCCATTATTCATCATGGTGTGGTAAATATGGGTAGTCTGGAGATTAACCAAGTTGCTGAAGCACAGGTCATCTCAGCCCTCCGCGCAGCAAGTGCCCGCAACCACTCAGCGACCCACTTACTCCATGCTGCTTTACGAAAGGTTTTAGGTAATGATGTACATCAAAAAGGGTCACTCGTTACTAGCGACGTATTAAGGTTTGACTTTTCATTTGATTCGCCAGTAAGTGCAAAAGACTTAGCAACAATTGAACGTTTGGTAAACGAACAGATTTTAGCAAATGTTGAAGCAAAAATTGAATACATGGATATTGATGATGCAATGGCAAAAGGAGCAGCTGCTTTATTTGGCGAAAAATATGGCAAAACTGTGCGTGTATTGACAATGGGTACACATGAATATATTGATGGAAAAGACCTGCCTTTCTCTATCGAGCTATGTGGTGGGCTGCATGTTAAACGCACAGGAGATATTGGCTTATTTAAAATCACATCTGAAGCTGGAATAGCAGCAGGTATTCGCCGTATCGAAGCACTAACCGGTATTGGTGCACTTAAGTATGTTCAACAAGCCGACAGCCAATTAACCACACTAGCTAACCAACTCAAGACAAAACGTCATGAAGTAGCGGATAGAGTTAAATCCATGGCAGATAAGCAGCGTGAACTGGAAAAAGAGATCGAACGTTTAAATCAAAAACTCGCCAGTAGTCAAGCAGCCGCCTTGGTAGAGAATGTTCAACAGATAGCGGGACATAACGTACTTATCGCTAAAATATCTGGAATTGACGGTAAATCAATGCGAGGTTTGATGGATGATATGAAGTCGAAGCTACAAAATCATATCATCATATTGATTGGCGAAAAAGACGAACAACTCGCGCTGGCTGCGTCTGTAGGTAAAAGTCTGATTTCTACTATCAAAGCTGGCGATATTATTAGACACATAGCAACTGAACTTGGGGGTAAGGGTGGTGGTAAACCAGATTACGCTCAAGGTGGCGCACCAAATAGCCAGCAATTATCAAAATTACTTGACCAACTACCCCGCTGGTTAGAGTCACAGCTTATGACTTATGAGTAGTCACTAGGTTAAGAAAGTGTCCTCATTTAAATCATGAGGACCAGACCTACTAAACCTATGCTAAAGTCATAATGGTTAACACTTAATGATAAAGTCATTAAAGAAATGGATTATTTAATAAATTAGAAGTAATGAGTTCTTAAGCTTAATCACTAATGCCAAATTTAGGTATTAATATCAATAAGTTATAAATATAATAACTATTTACCATCATTAAACCCCTACTCTACCTTTGATGGTATGCCAAGGTTATGTTATAAAATACGACTGTTTTATGGCACTATGCCCATAAATCAAGTTTAATTAATAAATTGCATTGCAACTTTGTTTAATCGTCCAATTTTTTTAATGTTTTAATCTTTGGAATAAGCAATTCGCAATAGCCAAATTTTAAAAAGGGTTCAACATGGCGTTGATTGTACAAAAATATGGCGGTACGTCTATGGGCAGTATCGACCGTATCAAAAATGTTGCAAAGCGGGTAAAACGCTGGCATGACCATGGTCATCAAGTGGTGGTGGTGGTTTCAGCAATGAGTGGGGAAACAAACCGACTAATCGATTTAGCGTTTCAGATCAGTAAACACCCCAATCCTCGTGAATACGATCAAATGGTTTCTACTGGAGAACAGGTTTCAATCTCATTATTATCTATGGCAATTAACGAGCTAGGAATAGGTGCCCGTTCATTTACTGGTGGTCAAGTCGCTATACTGACCGATAGTATGCACAACAAAGCTCGGATTGAGCATATAGACAGCAACCATATTAAAAGCGAATTAGATGCTGACAATATTGTGGTTGTCGCAGGTTTTCAGGGTGTGGATGATAAAGGTAATATTACTACCCTTGGGCGTGGGGGATCTGATACCACAGGGGTGGCTTTGGCAGCCGCACTTGGAGCCGATGAATGTCAAATTTACACCGATGTGGATGGGGTTTATACCACAGATCCAAGGGTAACCTCTAAAGCACGTAAGCTTGATAAAATTACCTTTGAAGAGATGTTAGAAATGGCCAGTCTAGGTTCAAAGGTATTGCAAATACGAGCGGTTGAATTTGCTGGTAAATACCAAGTACCTCTACGTGTTCTCTCAAGCTTTGATGAGAGTCTTGATGGTAGTTTTGACGAAAATTTTCGCCAGAATGTTGGCACACTGATTACAGTAGACGAAGGAGACGACATGGAACAGCCAGTCATTTCAGGCATCGCATTTAATAGAGATGAAGCTAAGATTGTAGTGCGCGGTGTGCCTGACCACCCCGGCGTTGCTTCTTCCATTTTAACACCAATTAGTAATGCAAATATTGAAATAGATATGATCCTACAGAACCTTTCTACTCAAGGTTTAACGGACTTTACATTTACTGTAAACCGCCCAGATTTCGATAAAGCGTTGAATATCCTAGAAGACGTAAAAGAAGATATTGAAGCTAAAGAAATTCATGGTGATAGTGATGTGGTTAAAGTATCTTTAGTTGGTGTGGGGATGCGCTCCCATGCAGGAGTCGCTAGTAAGATGTTCCAAGTTTTAGCTGAAAATAATATTAATATTCAGATGATTTCTACCAGCGAAATCAAAATTTCTGTATTAATTAAAGAGCAGTATCTGGATAAGGCTGTTAAGTCTTTACACACCGCCTTTGGTCTAGATAGAACAGATGGCGAAAGCAAAGTTGCAGGAATTTAAACTTCAGGCTAAAACATTTTGTTGTATGTTTAGATATATGAAAGAGCTTTAGTAGCTCTTTTTATCATTTATTATAAGCAGATTAAAAAGCCAAGCATTATTAACGGACTGAGTTACATAGTTTAAATTAACTGTAACCATAATTAATGCATATTTAATGACAGTTGCTTAATAAATGATTATAATGTCATGTTCTGTTGCGGCCCAAAGTATCATTATTTTGAGTATCAGTATGATGAGATATTTTACTGTATTTCAGGGCAAAATATTGATGTATGCCGTAATTTAGGCTGACTTACAGATATGTTTGCATATTTTCATGCTACTATATTTGAGATGGCTCTAAGCATATAGGATTACCTCTTTACAGGGCAAACTTTAAGGGCAACGTTATGTTTAAATTTACTTATGACATTTGTCATTCTTTTTTATTGCGACATAAGGAGTGTGACGCATGTTAATTTTAACTCGCCGTGTTGGCGAGACTCTAATGATAGGTGATGAAGTTAGTGTTACTGTTTTAGGCGTTAAGGGAAATCAAGTTCGAATTGGTGTTAATGCCCCAAAAGACATAGCTGTGCATCGTGAAGAAATTTATCAGCGCATTCAACATGAACGTGCAATGCAATCTCAGATGCAGCACTTAGAGCAAGACAGTTTCCCTGCTTCGTTTGACGATGATGATTTCTTTAATCGTTAATATTGCAACTTTAAGTCTTTTGTTAACGTTTTTATAGTGTCTTAGTTAGATTGATGCACTATTTTAAATTACTTTAATTGACAACCATTAATTGATGATAATGAGACTGTTATGAGTATCCGTTATTCTGACGTATCCGCACTTTTAAATGGGTTGAATAAGAAAGCAATCGGTTTTAATGATGTTATAAATTTCATCGATGATTTTTATCGTTATACCCCCGTTAAATTTGTTAACGGGGAGGTTCACAATTATCCAGGACAAAATGAAGGTAGTGCAAAGATATTTGGTTTTGCCAAAATTCATGGTCTAAGTCAGTTAGATACGCTAAAACTATTTGGTGAACATTATGACTCTGTTTTAGCCTCACCAAATGGTAATGATCATGCTAATATCCGTAACTTTATGCATTGGGGTTGGCAGGCATTTCTGATGGAAAAAAATCCATTGACACCGCGCCCTGAAGTTAATGTAGCAAATATTTAATAACCTAATTATAAACACTTTGCTTATAGTTTATCTTGGCAATAAAAGAGGCTAACGTGTTAGCCTTTTTTATCGCCTCTCGTTTTGTGCAATGATCTATAAGCAGCTGATATTTAGTATAGCCAAAGTCGTATGAAATACAAAATGTATCTGAAACAGTGATCAGGTAACAAATAATGCGATATTTGGATGAATACTATATTTGTCTAAATGCCTTTTTTAACAGGGTATTTTAAAAGGTCATTTTTTGAACTTTACCGGCTGAATTTGACCTGTAGGATTGGGAAGATTGGGGTAATGATGATTATGTTCAACATCGCACTCCTCCCCGACTATGGTGCCATCTTCTTTCACCGGCTTATGTATGAAACCTATACGTTCTTCCGCAGGTAGGTTTTCATGCTCCCAAACCATCACTGCTTGTAGACACGTTTCACGCTGTTCAGCGGTCAATTTTGTACCATCTGGCCATTTTCCTATCTCAATGGCTGTACGAAAAGATGCCACTACCTCTGGTGTCATAGCGGCTAAGATATTTTCTTTATTCATTTTTATAAAACCTTTTAAATTCAATTAGCTTACAGGGGCTGGCTGCCCACTACTCATTATTTAGTCTTAAAACAATGTTTGTGATACCTAATCCAAATCATCTAATGCAAACTCTTCAGCATGCACGTTCCAATTAAGTTTGGTACGACATGCTTCATAAAAATCAAAGCCGGGAGGATGTAGTAGTGTCAGCTTATCAGGATGCTTGCGGATATATAATCTATGATGCTGATCTAATGAAATGCTTGGTTTGCCATCCGCACTGACCATGGGTTGAGTACGGTTATCTTTATGAATTCTAATAATGATTTCACTTTGACCACTAACCACAATAGGGCGACTCGATAAAGTATGTGGATGCATTGGGACTAGACAAATTGCATCCATACTTGGATGTATAATTGGTCCTCCACCTGATAATGCATAGGCAGTTGACCCAGTAGGCGTTGCTACTATCAATCCATCACTGTGCTGTCGATAAACATCTAAACCATCAATTTTCATTTGAAAATCAATCATGTGTACTGATTTACCAGCATGAAGCACGACATCATTTAGTGCCATGTCCTGATGAATGACTTTATTATTTTCGTGAACTTCCATCATTAATAAAAAGCGTTGATCAAGCTGATAATCTCCCAACAACACTTGACGCAACTTTAAACCCACTTCATGGGGGTTCACATCAGTCAAAAACCCAAGACGACCACGGTTTACACCGAGTACTGGAACTCTATAGCGTGCTAGTGATTGAGCAGCGTGAAGAATCGACCCATCACCACCGACAACAATAACAAGGTCACAAAATTCGCCAATTAAACTTCTCTTTACAATTTGATACTCGCTTAGCTGATCCAGATCTAAATCAGGCAAACTTGCAGTATCAGAATCTATATATAAACTCAGTCCCATAATATTAATCTTATGGGCAACCTCTTTTATAGTGTTCACGACACTGCGTTTTTTAGCTCTACCCATGATGCCAATTCGTCTAAAAGCAGGGTTTTTAATAGAATGAAAGTGAGGCGATTCAGTTAGGTTTAATAATTTATCAGACTGGGCGGAATTTTCCATAAGAATTCAGCTTAATAAGTTAATCAAGTTATAATACTTTTTGGCTAAGGATGTTAAAATAAGCGTGTTACATAGAGCTTTTAACATAGGGCGGTTAAAATAGACATTTTATATAAAAAAAATCTAAAACATCCATAAATTAAGTCGTAATCTAATGGTAGACTTAATCATTCTAAAAGTATGATTTTGTAATGAACGCAATGAAGACCATTCAATTTTTATTAGGCCGCAAGCGTACCATATTATTAAAGCTTTCGCATTAAATGGCTCTATAACATTCTTTTATAATTTACGATGAATTGTTAATCTTAGAGTTATTATATTTCAAAAATCATTTATCTTTTAGTAGATTACGGTTTTTATATATTCACAAAAATTTACTATTTTTATTTAGTTTAGTTATCATAATAAATATATTCATGTTTTTGCCTTTATTTAAGAACTATTAAATTATCGCCCATCTTTTATGGTCATTATTCAACATAGTCATTATTCAAATTATTAAGGAGAGTATTATGGCAAATCCTATTGTCAGTCGCACTGATCTGGCCGTTGGCGGCGAAGCGATGACGGTAAAAGGCGTCATCCGTAAAACCACTTTTTTATTGTCACTTAGTGCCATAGCGGCTCTCGGTTTTTTCTTCTATATCCTTAGCGGCTCTATTAGTGCTAGCATGGCTCAAATGGTAACGTTTGGCAGTATGTTTATTGCCTTTGGCTTAGCTATGTTTATAACGTTTAAACCTCAAAAGGCCAAAACATTTGCCGCCCCATATGCAATTCTGGAAGGTTTATTTCTAGGCGGCGTATCTATTATGTTTATGGGTATTGACCCAAGTATTCCGACAAATGCACTGGCCGCCACCTTTGTTACTGCGGCTGTTATGTTAGGTCTATATCGTTCCGGCATGATTAAAGTGACCGAAAAGTTCCGTTCAATCATGATGTCAGCCATATTTGCAATTATGTTACTTTACATCGTTCAATGGGGTTTTGTTCTTTTTGGCTCTAGCCTACCCTTCTTGTTCAACGGTGGTATGATTTCGATTGGATTTAGCCTATTTGTAGTCGTTATTGCTTCATTTAGTTTATTATTAGACTTTGATAACATCGAACGTGGTGTTGCGATGGGTGTCTCTGAAGATTATGAATGGGTATTTGGTATTGGTGTGTTAGCAACACTAGTATGGATGTACTTTGAGTTTATGCGTTTGCTTAGCCACTTTAATGACTAAATTATTTTTTCAATTATGTATAAGTTGTAAACAGTCTTAATTTAACAAGATGTTCATTTTAAAGGCTGCCGATCACGGCGGCCTTTTTGATATTTCATTCATGCTACTCTTTTTTTAGGCGCAGAGCGTTTAGCACGACAAACAATGAGCTTATAGACATGCCAATGGCTGCAAGCCAAGGGGGAACATAGCCAAAAGCAGCAGGAAATAAAACAACTACGTTGTAGCCAATAGCCCAGCGTATATTTTGTTGAATAATAACTTGAGCCTTATCAGCGACTCGTTTAGCATCATATACAGAAGCCACTGCACCATTTAAGATGACACTGTCACTCGATACTTGGGCTAAATCAGCCGCACCAGCAATAGCAGTAGAGATATTAGCAGCGGCCAAAACAGGCGCATCGTTTATACCGTCTCCTACCATCATTACCACATGACCAGCTTGTTGTAGCTTTTTAATATGGTTGACTTTATCTGATGGAGACAATCCTTTGTACATTTGATTCACACCCAACTCAGCAGCAACTTTATTAGCATGATCACTGGGGTCTCCTGTTAAAATAAGGGTTTCAATATCTTTGGCTTGTAGCGCAGCTATCATCTCTGCCATGCCCTCTCTTATGCTGTCGCTGAAATAGTACAAGGCAAGTGGCTGCCAGATGCCTTCTCTTTTTTGTTTTTCTTTTATTGCCTCTATATTTTGACAATCCCATCTAGAAAGCAGGACTGCCGAGCTGGCGTTATGTGCTTTAAGGTTGATATCAATGTCACAGTGGTTATCTACAGCCGAACTGACACTATCATTTTGTAGGGCAAAGTCAATATGTCCCAAACGGTATTTGTTATTTTTACCAATGCCCGCTACTTGTGCCTCAATACCACCTGCAGGATAATGTGTAAGCTTAGTGACAGAAGGAAGATGCAATTGATACGCAGCATCTAATAGCGCGCTAGCAATGGGGTGTCTACTGCCTACTTCTAATGAGGCAGCGATAGCCAATAAATCATCCTTGGTATGATTAAAGTTGGTATGATTAAGCGAACCTTGTTGAGTCGTTAAATTATCGATAAACAACAAGTTTGGCTTACCGTAAGTTAACGTCCCTGTTTTATCAAAAGCAACATGGCTTATCTCGCCCAAGGTTTGGATAGTATGCCCTCGAGTGGTCAAAAACCCATAACTGGCTAACCGATTTGTCGATACCGTTAATGCAATAGGTGTTGCCAGTGATAAAGCGCATGGACAAGTGGCGACTAATACAGCAACTGTTGCCCAAATTGCTTGCGAGGGATCAATAAAGTACCACGCTACGAATACGATAATTGATAGCAATAAAATTCGGGCAATAAACCACCTAGCCCATTTGTCCGCTTGCTCAGCTATTTTAGGTTTTTCACTCATTGCTCGGTTCATTAACCGGTCAATTAACGCAATTTGGCTATTTTCAGGTAAGGCAGTTACTAGCATAATAAAGGGCTGACTGTCATTTTGTGAGCCACCGATAATGTTATCACCCCGTTTTTTTACGATAAGATTACTCTCACCTGTTAGCAAACTTTGTGATACTGTCGCTGTCTCACTACACAGCACTCCATCTGCAACGACTTCAGACCCCGCCTCAATCATAATAACGTCGCCAATTTTTAAAGAGTGAGATGTGACCATTTGAGTCGCTGGTAAGGTATCACTTCCTCTTGTATCTATATTTTTAGATGATTTATCTTCTGGGCTTGATAGGTCAATTATCCGTGTTGAATGCCCTAGATCTTCTAGATGGGTTATCTCATTTGGTTCGTTAGCCTTTATTTCATTTGCTGAAATATAGTTGCGTTCACTAGGCGCTGAATTTTGAGCATGTTGAATCAACTCGCCCAACTTTTTCAGTTGGCTAAGCTTGCTAAGGCTGATTGCATGACTTGAAAACGCCTCTGTTATTGAAGACTTATTAAGAGCAGTGTCTTTTTTAGAAACATTATTGGTATCAAGGTAGAGGTCAAGACTACCATTATCTTTATTATTTTGGCGATCTACATTGAAGCTACTGGTATTGGGCTCAGCGGCGCTTGCTTCATTACTTTTGTTTAAAGCATTATTGGATAATGCATCGACTAACGAGAGAGCCAACTTTGGTTCAGAGGTTATCTTTTGTACAATGGTTGGTTCAACCACTACTAAGTCATTCGCCATATTAGCGGCTTTTAAGCGGGCATTATGCTCTATATACTTTCCTGCAAGCAAAAAGAACACAAACATGCTGACTGAATCAAAATAGGTGTCGCCCCCACCGGTTATAGTTGCGTATAAACTTGCAAAAAAAGTTACGGTTAAAGCGATACTAACCGGCACATCCATATTAACTTGGCGAATTTTTAAGGCAGACCATGCAGAGGTAAAAAAGGGAACGGCTGAATAAAAGAAAACAGGTATGCTGACAAATAATGATACCCAACGTAAAAAATCCCGCTGCTCAACTAACATGCCGCTGTAATTACCAAAATATATTCCAACGGCAAACATCATCGCCTGCATCGCCCCTAAAGCCGCTATACCTAACCGAATCATCATGGTTTTGTTGTAACTTGCCAGCATCGCTTCATGTGTATCTTGACGATAAGGTTTGGCATCATAACCAATCTTATTAATCGTCATTAAAATCTCACTAATGGGCAACTTTTTTTCGTCCCATATAACTCGCATACGTTGGTTAGTTAAATTAACCTGACACTGCTTAATCCCATCAAGCTCATAGAGTCTTGATTCAATCAACCAAGTACAGGCAGCACAGCGCAAATTATTAACGGACAATTCTGCGACAGATGCCCCCTCCTGTGAATAGATAAACTGGGACTTGATGTCATCATGATCGTAAGCTTGCAAACGTTCGAGCTCAGTGGGCATACTGGCTGTTCTATTAATCTCTGAACGGTCTAAATAATATTGCTCTAACCCTGCCTCTACGATACTCTCTGCCGCTAACTGACAGCCCATGCAGCACATTAATCTAGACTCGCCAAGTATAAATGCAGTAAAAGGGGGGGTTGGGACGGGATCACCACAATGGAAGCAGCAGCCTTCATCTGGCAATACTAAGTCGTTAATATCGTAAGCGACTTGGTTATTCATAATCGCGGAAGAAGGAGCATTATGCTTAAGCGAAGGCACGTTATTCTGATGAGTCATATTATTGTATACAGCACTAAATATTGAACAAAAAGTATGTGCTATTGTATCAGGTAAAACCGTGGGGTAAGTTTTATAAATAAGAATTTGCCACAAGTTACCTTATCTTAATTCATCCATCATTGAATGGTTAACGCCAGTCGTATGACAGTTTAAAGTACTGAAAACATAAACATCATTTTGATTTATACTTTTTCATTTGGCACCCTGCGTTTGTAACTATCATAAATGTACCCTTAAGTAGTTTGAGTTATGTGTAATATCAATGAAAAAGATGAAATAATGTTGATTTAATTGTGTATTAACCTTAACCACGTTGAAAAAATCATTGTTTTAAGTCATTATAATCTGGTCTTTTTTTAGTTGGTAATTCTATCGTGCAAAGCAATTCATCTTATCCAAAATTAACCTTAGCAAAGCAAGCGTCAGCGGTTTCCCAAAATAAATTCAGTTTATCCAATAGCCCTGCTGGCAAACCAAACCAAAGCCATCAACGCGGGGTGGTTTTTAGCTTGTTATTATTAATCATCTTGATTGTAGGTATGTTGCTTTTAGCAATGTATCTTATTAAACAAGATAGAGTGATTACCGCTAAGTTTGAAGGTAAACGCTGGAATATACCTGCTAAAGTTTTCTCACAACCTTTAGAGCTCTATAAAGGAGCACCGCTAACCAGTAAAAATCTAGAATCTTGGCTTGGTATGCTTAATTACAAAGTGAGTGCCAACTATAAACAAACCGGTACTTATAGTAAATCTTCTAGCCAATATACAATACATACTCGAGGTTTTAAATATAGTGCCAATGATGTTGACCCAGACCAAGTCATAAAAATTAATATCCAAAACTCGCAAATTACTAGCATCAAAAGTACGCAGCCGAGTGATACGGGTATTGTTCGCATTGAGCCTATAACCATTGGTGGGATTTATCCGGATAATAATGAAGACCGAATGGTCGTGGCCATTGAAGATGTTCCTCAACCCCTAATCGATGCTCTAATTTCAACTGAAGACCGTAGTTTTTATGACCACAAAGGTGTATCAATACGAGGTATTGCTAGGGCTGTATTGAATAATTTAAAAGGTCAATCTATGCAAGGGGGCTCTACCCTAACTCAGCAATTGGTTAAAAACTTTTATTTGAACTCAGATCGCACACTCAAACGTAAAGCCAATGAGGCAGTTATGGCATTACTGCTTGAGCTACATTATGATAAAGATGAAATTTTGCAAGCCTATTTAAATGAAATTACTTTAGGTCAAAATGGTAACCGTTCAATTAATGGCTTTGCGTTAGCGTCACAGTTTTATTTTGATCAGCCTCTTAAAGAGTTACGACTTGATCAACAAGCTATGTTAGTTGGATTGGCTAAAGGGACGACTGCTTATAATCCAAGACGTAACCCAGAGCGTGCCCTTGAACGTCGTAATACCGTACTTATGAATATGCTGACCATGGGGAAAATTGACCAATCGACTTATGATGAAGCAATTAAAAGGCCGCTAGATGTTGTTGAAAAACCAAACGTCGGTAAAAGCCGCTTCCCTGATTTTTTAGATATAGTAAAACGAGAGTTAAAGGCTAACTACCACCAAGAAGATTTAAAAAATGAAGGGTTACGTATCTTTAGTACCCTTGACCCAATCGCACAATCAGCAGCTGATTCAGCAGTTACCAAACAACTTAAAGCATTACGTAAGAAAAGCGCTAAAACTAAATCTTTGCAGGCAGCATTGGTCAGTGCTAATCCAGCTTCAGGCGAACTTGTAGCTGTTGTAGGTAGTGGAAGTGAATTTACTGGGTTTAATAGGGCCGTTGATGCCAAACGACAGGTTGGCTCCCTACTAAAGCCTTTCATATATATGACCGCACTAGAGAGCGGCAAGTATAATTTAGCGAGTCAAGTTAGTGATAATCCGGTGACGGTGACCTTATCAGATGGTACTACGTGGTCTCCTAAAAACTACGATGGTCGAGATCATGGATATGTTCCATTAACTATAGCATTAGCCAAGTCCTATAACCAAGCGGCGGTTAATGTGGGTATGGAATTCGGTATAGGTACTTTCATCAATCAGCTCCACCGCTTAGGTATCACAACTGAAATCCCCACCTATCCCTCGGTTCTATTAGGATCTGTTGAGCTTAGCCCTATGGATATGCTTGGCGTCTACCAAGTGTTAGCGGCCGGCGGATTTCGTACCCCAATTATCAGTATTCGCTCAGTAGTTGATGACAGAGGAAAAATCCTACAACGTTCGGGGCTTGATACCAAACGAAGCGTACCACCTGATGTGAACTATCTTACCAATTATGCGATGCAAGAAGTGGTACGTAATGGAACTGCCAAGTCTTTACAATCTCTCGGAAGCCAGTTAAAGCTTGCTGGTAAGACAGGAACGACCAATGACTATCGAGATGCTTGGTTTGCAGGATATAGTGGCAACTATGTTAGCGTTGCATGGGTGGGGCGTGATGACAATAAGCCTATAGGTCTTAGTGGTAGTAGCGGCGCACTCCCTGTTTGGAAAGACTATATGGGAAGATTACGCCTGACTCCTGTTAATTTGGCCCAACCTGAAAACATTGAATGGATGTGGTTAGAAAACGGTACTGGTAAGCTCTCGCATGAAAGTTGTGCTCAAGCGAAGTATCTACCGGTACGTAGTAAATATATACCTGAGGAGGCTAGTGAATGTGCTATTAGGCTCTATCAACAAGAGCAGGCTCGTAAGCAAATTCAGTGGCTACAAAGTCAACAAGAGGCACTACGTGAACAAAGTAGGCAAGCTGCACCTGAACAAGGGGCTGGTGAACAACAACCTAATAGTCCTACTGAAAATGAAGATAATGTAGCCACGCCATCGGGAAATATAAGCAGTGAAAGTAATGGTCGTGAGCCTGCTAATGACAGTACTTGGTACGATCAGGCACTTGAATGGTTTTAAGTTTATCATTATTTGATCAATACAAACGTCTGTGCTGGTTTAAAAGTATAGACGATTCAATTTATATTCTGCTTTCATACTTTTAAACAATAACTTTTGGGTTTTCAAAATGCTGACTAATACGAATAATGATACTCAGAAAAAAATAGATAAGTTGCTAATAACGGCATCATGCTTTGGTTTCCTAACACTGACTGGCTGCCAAACAACCACTGGAGTGCCACACCCTCAACCAAATAAAACCACAAACTACCCCACCATTTATCAAGCAGATTCGCAGACTATCAATGAGGGCTCTCATCAAAGTACCCAACATCAAAGTACAAAATTAATCCAAAATAAAAACAAGCCTTTACAACAGCCTAGTAATGACACTATACAAGAGCAACCTAGCGATTATACAAATCCATCACAACCTGATTTATCTGCCCCTACTCCTGAATCCAGCTCTAAAACAAATAGCAAGAAATATGACCAACAACAACCAGTTATCCCAAGTATTAGCGAAAATAAACCTTCATCCGATAAACCTAATTCTATCTATATCATTAAGCCCCCAGAAAATGATGCCAAAACAGCAAGACAAATACTTCTAGAACAGGCAAGACAAAATTCGCAACAAAAGACAATATCTTCAAGAGCAATTCAAAACGGCGATAATATTCCTGCATTTAGAAAACTAATGAACACGGGAGTTAGACAACTTCGTCAAGGTCAGCTATCCTCAGCCCAAAGCACTTTTACTAGAGCACAACGTCTCGCACCACAATCTTCAGCGGTTTACTTCTATTTAGGGCAAGTTGCCTTGAAACAAAATCAAGCCTTAAAAGCGGAAGCGATGGCAAGGCGCGGTTTAGTTGTTGCTCAATCTACTTCTAGAAAAAAAGCCCTATGGCAGCTGGTGTTAAAATCTGCTCAAATGCAAGGCAATCAAAGAGTCATCAATGAAGCTAGGGCTGCTTTATCTAAATAAGTAGCGCCTGTAAACTTTTATTAGAACATATCAAGTACTGCTTATAATAGGCAAGCCTTTAAGGATTTTTATGAATTGGCAACAACTTTATCTACAATGCGAAAAAAAGGATGTTGAGTTAGCAGAGAGCTTGTTACTCGAGGAAGGCGCACTTTCTATAAGCCTAGAGGACGCTGGAGATCAGCCTTTATTTGAACCTCTGCCTGGACAATCACCACTTTGGGATAACGTTGTCTTAACGGGTTTATTTGAAGCAGGCAGCGCGCACAGTATTGAAACAATAGCCCATGATATCGCTAGTCAAATTAATGCCAGCCGTGTTTGGACAACCCCACTTGAAGATAAAGATTGGGAACGAGAGTGGATGTCTCACTACAATCCGATTGAATGCACTAATAATTTGTGGATTGTGCCAAAATGGATGACACCCCCTAATCCGAATGCCATTAATATAATGATGGATCCTGGTCTAGCATTTGGTACAGGATATCACGCTACCACTCGCCTTTGTTTAGATTGGTTGTCCGATCAAGATGTTAGAGATAAGGTTATTATTGATTATGGCTGCGGCTCAGGAATATTAGGCATTGCCGCTTTATTATTAGGCGCTAAACAGGTTTATAGTGTTGATATTGATCCTCAAGCTGTCCTGTCAACCAATCAAAACGCTGAACGCAATGGGATTAAAGATAAACTTAACGCCTATCTGCCAGAGGACTTCTCAAAAGAGCTTAATAACAATAATATTCTCGACTCGGATATCATTATTGCCAATATATTGGCTAAGCCTTTAATCGATCTAGCTCCTTATTTTGCTACTTTAAGCAAACCAAATGGTAGTATCGTGCTTTCTGGGCTAATTGCAGACCAAGTTAATGATGTCATAATGGCCTATGAACCTTGGTTCGATCTTAGCTCGAATCATTCGTATGAGAAATTTGAAGATGCGCATTGGCATCGCCTGTCAGGCAAGTATAAACTGTAGCGATAGATAGCAACATCTGCTAGTATATATAAGATAATTGGACTGAGATTATCTAAAATTGTCTATAGCTGCAATGCGTAATTAATGCTGTCAAGTCTTTCAAATATAATCTTTAAAGCTTTGGTAAACTTTAACAATTAAACATAAATCAATAATACAATTCCAATTATTACGGATGTTACATTAACCGACTCTACTATTAGCAACTTTGTAGTTCGTTGATTATATTTTTATTAGAGCCCCTTAAATTTTTATGAATGACTTTATTTACATCCAATGCCCTAATTGTCAAACAAAATATCAAGTCAGCCTCGATGTGGTTTCTGCTGGAAAGTCTAAGGCTAAATGTGGACACTGCCAGACTTCTTTTACTATTAAAGAGAACATGGTCAATCATTCTTTTTTGGATACTACTTATCAAAAAAATAGCCAAAACACCCCGCAAGACAATAAACACACAACACCCCTTTCCCAAGAAAATATTGGCTTAAAACAATCTAATGATTCTCAAAATTATTTAGAGAGTTTTGCCATTAACGACACTGATAAATTCGATTTCGAAGGAGAAAACCCTTTTTCTGATGATTTTGGTGATGAATGGTCGAAGCCAATCACAGAACTTCAGACCAAAGATAAACTTTATGATTTAAGTAATACTCACATAAATAATAAAAAGGATACTTATGCCTCTTGGTCTATTAAACGCCCTCCAATAGATTTAAATGGCGCCCCTCCTTATTATGTTAGCACTAATGCAGATCTTAGCATTCCATTTGAACATATAACTTTCAAACCTGTCTCGTCTAAAACAAATTTTGAAAAGCTAAGTAAAAGAGCAAAGGCCGCACCCTATATTACGCCTTTTGTTTGGTTTATAGGCTGTTTGTTTTTGACGCTTCTTTTAATCGCTCAATACACATTCTTTAACCTAGATAATTTGGTCAAAAATCCATCACATAGGCATTATTTACAGAGCTTCTGCAATATTTTAACATGTGCCATACCTAACGCAGATATTTCTAAAATTTCAATTACAAACCAGATATTTAAACCGAGTAGTATTAAAGCAAATGCTACTGACATTATGGCTGCCATTACTAATATGAGCAGGGAAGATCAAATATTTCCAAACATCAAAGTAAAGATTTATGGATCAAAAGGTATTATTGGTGACTTTATAGCCTTGCCAGAAGAATACTTGCTAACACCGCAACGTATTATCGGGCACTCACAGCTTAGTATTTTTATGCTAACGGTACCTATTGAAAAAAGAAACATTAGTAAAATAGAGATTACCCCTTTCTACTAACAACTGTTTCTTAGCAATTTTCCATTAAAAACTCTCTAACGACACTAATATTATCTTCCAGCTCATAAAGGTCAGCTGACATTAAATACAGTTAACCTTAATCAATTAATAGTATTATAATGCTTCAAGGCATTACTGCCACAAGGTATACGCTTTTGTAAAATATACTGCATGCTTACGTCGTTTTATTCAGCACATGCTGATAATAGTTCACTAATATTAAATAATTCTATGCCTTTTTTGTGTTTTTAATATTATATTTGCTCGGGATAATTAGAATGGATATAACTACCTCAACGCCTAGTCAAGAATCTATTGTTGAGAAGGCTATTAAAAATGGAGATTCACTTCATATTTGTCATACTTCAGCAAAAACCCCTCTACGTGACCATGTACATGTAGCAGTTACCCAGTATTTATCAGAATTAGACGACCAACTTCCTACCAGCTTATATCAAACAGTCATACAAGAAGTCGAAAGACCCCTATTGGAGGTGGTGCTTGCAAAGACACAAGGTAATCAATCTAAATCTGCGAAAATTTTGGGGTTAAATCGCGGAACTTTGAGAAAAAAACTAGAATTATATGGACTCATGTGACGTCTAGAGTTGTCTTAAAAAAATTAATTTTTAAAAAATAGATGCTTACGTGAATGGCATACTTTTTTGTTACGTCAAGTTTTAGCCACCTTAATTTTTAGCTTGGAAAACTTTAAGCTGCAAAAATTCACAACCTTTAAGCCAAAAAGCGCTAGTTAGTTGCTAGGAAAATATAAGTTTAACTTTGTTATAATATCTAATTTTTTTGATTCTACACTCTATAAATATTATCTGTTTATGCGTGTGTGTTGAACGAGTGGGAATACACCTCTAACTTTTACGCCACTCTTAAATTCTTCTATCAGGTCGTTTAAATTACATTACCTATCCTAAATAATTGGAAACTACTATGACTACAAAGCCCTATGCTCTTATTTCAGTTTCAGACAAATCTAAAATTGATACTTTTGCTCAAGGGTTACTTGATGCTGGCTATGATTTACTTTCGACAGGAGGCACTTATCGTTTATTATCTGATAAAGGGATAGCGGTAACAGAAGTAGCTGACTACACTGAATTTCCTGAAATGATGGACGGGCGCGTAAAAACACTCCACCCTAAAATTCATGGTGGTATTTTAGGTCGCCGTGGTCAAGATGATAGCGTAATGACTGAATACGGTATACGACCTATTGACTTAGTTATTGTCAATTTATATCCTTTTGCTCAAACAGTTGCAAATCCTAATGTTACCAAAATCGATGCCATTGAAAATATTGATATTGGTGGACCCACTATGGTCCGCGCGGCCGCCAAAAACCATGAGCATGTTGCCATTGTTACTAATCCAAATGACTATGAGAAAGTGTTGAGTGAGCTCAAAGAAGCAGGGCATCTCTCACAAAAAACCCGTTATGATTTAGCCGTTAAAGCGTTTGAGCATACTGCTCACTATGACGGTATGATTGCCAACTTCCTCGGTAGCCGTCTTCAATCATTTGAACAGCCTGAAGATTTTTCTCGTACTTTTAATGTGCATATGACCAAGTTACAAGATTTACGTTATGGAGAAAACCCGCATCAAAAAGCAGCTTTTTATGTAGAAGATAGTTATTCTCGAAATAGTAACTCCCGAAATAGTAAAAATGCTATAGCTAGTATCGCAACTGCTCAACAACATCAGGGTAAACAGTTATCATATAACAATATTGCTGACACTGATGCGGCACTTGAATGTGTAAAATCATTCGAACACTCAGCTTGTGTCATTGTTAAGCATGCTAATCCATGTGGTGTAGCTATTCATTCTGATCAAACTCAAGCGTATAAAATAGCCTTTAGTACTGATCCTGAATCTTCATTTGGCGGTATCATCGCCTTTAACCGGCCGTTATCACCTCAAACTGCACAAGCTATTATAGATACTCAGTTTGCTGAAGTTATTATCGCACCCAGTATAGAAGAAGGTGTTCTAGATATTACCGCTAAAAAGAAAAATGTACGTGTATTAACTTGTGGTAATTTACCTAGCCCGCTACAGCGTCAACCCCAGCTTGACTATAAACGTGTAACTGGGGGCTTACTTGTTCAAAATCAAGATCTTGATCTGATAACTGAAAGTGAGCTTACAATAGTAACGGATCTTAAGCCAACCGCCGATCAAATTGAAGACTTATTATTTACTTGGACCGTCGCCAAATACGTTAAGTCTAATGCTATTGTATATGGTAAAGAAAAACGCACAATAGGTATTGGCGCCGGACAAATGAGCCGAGTTAATTCAGCTCGCATTGCAGCGATTAAGGCAGAGCATGCTAATCTTACTACTCAAGGGGCAGTTATGGCATCAGATGCATTCTTCCCATTTAGAGATGGTATCGATAATGCAGCAGGTGTCGGAATAAAAGCCATTATTCAACCAGGAGGCTCGATTCGAGATGATGAAACTATTGCGGCCGCTAATGAGCATGGCATCGCCATGGTATTTACAGGTATGCGTCATTTCCGTCATTAAAAGTAAATAACTTTTATACATATTCTTTATCTTTTATGCACATTCTTTACATTGGACTAAAAAGAAGCCGTCAATATTGACGGCTTCTTTTGTTACCTATTATATAACGGGACTTTACAGGCATAAACGTTCACAGATATTCAGACCTATTATGTTTTATATTCCTGCAATCTCATTAATAACACTTTCATTTTTAACCACCTTAGTCGCCGTTTCTAAGTAATCCAAATAATCAGAAAACTCCTCAAGTCCACGACTTTGCTTCTCATTACCAGCTACCATCATACGCTCAGCCGCAGAGACTTGGTCCGCTGTTTTTTGATTAATAACATCCATTACTAATACAGTTGCGCCCATATCAGTGGCCTGCGAGGTAGCAAGTAATTTATCTGGTGTGGTATTTTGACTAAATACAACTGCTTTCTCAACAGAGGTTAGTTGAGGGGTTTGGCGACTGACTTCTCCTAAAGATTCAAAGCTAATATCGACCGCATCTAAGCCGCCATTATTCACTTTTAATGCAATATCTTTAGCTTTAGCTAGAGCTAACTCTGTAGCCTTCTCCTTCACTAAAATCTGTTTGATATCTGCAGCAGCTTGTTCAAGTGTTAATGGTTTAATGGGACGATAATTAGTAGGCTGTACCCATATTATCTGATTATTTACTGAAATGCTGGTGCTTACTGACTCGTCATGTAATGCGAACTCATCAAAAGCTGCCTCAATTATTGCAGGTTGATTCAGTACGGTCGTATTGCTAAGCTCAGTATAGTCTTTTAGTGTTTTTACCTGCAACCCTTCTTGCTGTGCAATATCTTCGATGCTAACACCGTCTGTTGCCATCTCGTTAATTCGAGTAATCTTATCGGCTATGAACGATTCTCTTTTTTGAGTTTCAGCCCGAGTGACTAATTCTTCCCGCATACTATCTAGCGAGGGTATGTCATTACCTTCAATATTAGTAACTTGAAAAATCTGGTAGCCAAAGCTAGTTTTTACAGGACCAGAGACTTCCCCTTTTTTTAGGTCTTTTATTGCCAAAGCAACTTTTTCGCCATCTTCTCCAAATGCCTCAGGGTTAAATGTACCAATATCTCCGCCCTTTTTTCGGCTAATAGGATCTTCAGAGAACTCTTTAGCAAGCACAGAGAACTTCTCACCATTCTTTATACGTTTTTGTATTTTTTCAATTGTACTGGTCGCATTTTCTCCCGTTAACAATATTTGACTTAATTGTTGAGTATACTGATCGCCATAAGATGTTTTAAAAAGATTATATTGAGCTTGAATATCCTCTTCCGTAACTGGCTCTAAAGCTGTTTTCGCGGGATCTAAAACCACATATGATAAATCAACCATTTTCAAACTATTTTGTTCATTAGCATGTTCTTTGTAGTAAGCTTCAATCTCATTGTTGTCAACTGAAACCTGTTTCTCGAAATTTTTCCATGGCAATCGATGTACCCAAACGGATCGGGTTTTTAGATGTAAAGCTAAAAAATTATCGACCTGTGAGTTTGGATAAATGGCAGTTTGGACAATACCTGAAAACAATTGTCTTACATTCAGCTGTTGTCTATAGTCCTCGAATAATTGATCTTTGGTAATACCTGCTTGCTTTAAAGCATAGGCAAATCGCTCATTAGAAAATTGGCCATTTTCATCTAAAAACTGCGGATCTTGTATCAGCATATCGTTGATTATCTCATCCGATAAATGCATGCCCAGTTTTTCTGAATGCTGACGTAATAATGCTCTGTTAATCAAGCCTTTTAAAACCTCTTCATTCAGCTGAGCATTATTGATATAGCTTGCGTCAATACCTGAAGCTGCAAGCTCACTTCGTTTATTATTGATAGCTTCTTGATACTCAGTGCGTGTAATGACTTGATCACCCACTTTGGCCACATCATTTGCGCTTGATCCGCCACTAAAATAGCTTTCAAGCCCAAGTATGACTAAAGGCGACAAACAAATTATAAGAAGAATTCTACCTGGCCAGCTTTTTAAAAAATCTCGAATGGAATCCATAGCAATCATCAATTAATAAGTTAAAATTAAAGTATCGCAATATCATACGTGAAAATAGTCTAGCACACAAAAAAAACGCACCCCTAGGTGCGTTATTATTTACATTTAAACGTATTTAAGTAAGCAAAAATTATTTGCTTAGTTTAAACGATCTTTAAGACCTTTGCCTGCTTTAAAATGAGGTACACGGCTTGCTGGAATTTGTAGTTCTTCACCAGTTTTAGGATTACGACCGGTGCGGGCTTTGCGATCTTTAACGCTAAAAGTACCAAAACCAACCAACGAAATTGATTCATTATTTTCTAAAGCTTCGCCTACACTTTCCATCATGGCATTCAATGCCTCTGACGCTTGGGTTTTATTAAGACCACTTTTTTCAGCGATGCTATCAACCAATTCTGATTTGTTCATAAGGTATTCCTTCAAAATGAATGTAATTCAACGTAAATTTTATAGCTTAACAAAAAAATAAGCAACAACTTAACCCAAAAAAATGACGTAATGATGACAAAACGTAAACTTTTCAAATAGAGTAATTTCTAATACATTAAGCGGTAAATGCAGTTATAGCAAGGGGCACAGCTTTGTGCAAGTAATTTTACACAATATTTCTCAAATTAGTACTTTTTAAGCTATTTAACGGTCTATTTCAAGAAAATTTACGCTATTTTAAGAAAGTTAAGGCTTTATCATATCAGCTATTAAATTTTTAGTAAGTAACACTTGTGACACTTTGGTCACAAACGATAGCAACTTTAATAATAGATAATTTAATTATGGAAAAAATTTAAAAAAACTTAGGGCATATAAATGAATTGCAGTTATCAAAGTTGAAAACATGAATTTTTTACGTTATATATTAAAAAAGACTCCGCACATAATGCGATCAAGATTATTAAATCAACAAGCTGACATTAGTCATCGTTTAAATGAGCTATGGTGCGACCTTTCAATATGATATTATTCCCATCATCAAAAATTTATAATAATTTATAATATTGATATTCAATAATAATGCGATGTAAATTACATACATCATTTTAGCACTATATTATCATTATCGTTAATTATCTTAGCTTTTAACTAGAGTCTTAAATCTACAATAGGTTCAATATGAGTCAACATTCCATCTCTAACTCTCTACTGAATGTAGCTCTTGTACTTGCAGAGTCAGCAATTACAATAGTTTTGAGAGTTGATCCAAAACTTCGCCAAGCTATGTATCCATTAGCAAAAAAAAATACAGTTGTGTCTATAAGAAGTTACCTACCGCATGTGCAGTTTTATGCGACATTTACGGCTCGAGGCATCTTGTTAGATAGCACTATTTCTAAAGAAACCGCTGAAGCGGATGTGGTTATTAATGCTTTTAGTCATCAGCTAATAAGCTCACTATTTAGCAACGATACTAAGCAAGTTCACAAGCTAACTATGCGCGGTAATACCGAAACAGTTACTCAATTACGTCAGTTTCTAACTCAACTAGGCTTTGCTAGTCTCTTGAAAGGCGTTATTGAAACTGTCAAAGGTAATAAAAATAGTAAAGGTAAAGAGCCAAACGTCGAACAAAGAAAGGAGGCTGACTATAAAGCTAAAGTACAAGAACAACAATTACAGATTACTACATTATCTGTACGCAACCGTGAGCTTGAAGTTAGCATAAAAGAAGAACAAAGCAAATTAAAAACCACTCTAATAGCTTTAGTAGTAGCTTCCATCGTTGCCGTAGTATCCCTTATAGGGTGGTTGTTTATGTAACGTTAGTCATGTTTGACGTTCGTTTATAAATAACATATATGAGTATGACCGTTTTCTATATCACTTTTTTCTATATCACTTATCTCATCAGTTAATAACTATTATACATTCATTTTTGTTTGTGTTGGTGTAAGCCCACTTACAGTAAATAAGACCTACTGTAAGGCTACTCTCATAAATAAACTCTCGTAAATAAAACCTGCTTTATTAAAAATAATCCAGCTATTGGATGCAGAATAATACATTAAAACCCTTCAAAACTACTCTCACCTTCTTTTACTAACCTAAAACAAAACATAACTAATAATACAATAATTAATCTTGACTATTTTACTCGGGATTAACTATAATAGGTTACATACAAACTTATAGCAATATCAGTGGAGATAGATTATGCGTTTAACGACTAGAGGAAGATATGCTGTTACAGCCCTACTTGACTTAGCAATTCAAGACGGTAATTCCTCTGAAGCTGTCTCATTATCGGATATTGCTAAACGGCAATCCATTTCGATCTCTTATCTCGAGCAATTATTCTCAAAGCTTAGAAAAGCAGGATTGGTAACAAGTACGCGCGGAGCCTCAGGAGGCTATCATTTAGCTAAGCCATTAACTGATATTAATGTCATGGCCATTATCTCTGCGGTAGATGAATCCGTGAACTCTATGCAATGTGAAGGCAAAGGAAACTGTCAAGGCGGAGCAATGTGCCTAACGCATGATTTATGGTGTGCTTTGTCAAAACATATTGAGCAGTACTTGCAAAATATATCTTTAGCCCAATTATTACAGATGGAAAATGTTCCAGATGTATCACATCGTCAACAATTATTATCTGAAACAGTATCCGATAGACTTAATTCAAAAATAATTTTCTCAGCCAGTGAGGTTCACCCAGCATGAGCAATCAAGATCGCCCTATTTATCTAGACTATGCTTCAACCACCCCTGTCGACCCTCAGGTAGCTAAGAAGATGTCTGAGTACATGACATTTGACGGTATGTTTGGTAACCCAGCTTCTCGTTCACATGGTTATGGTTGGCAAGCAGAAGAAGCTGTCGAAATTGCACGTCAGCAAATTGCTGATTTAGTTCGAGCTGATCCTCGTGAGATTGTGTTTACTTCTGGCGCTACTGAATCTGATAACCTTGCTATAAAAGGAGCTGCGCATTTCTACGAGAGTCGTGGTAAACATATCATAACCAGTAAAATTGAACATAAAGCAGTACTCGATCCTTGTCGTCAATTAGAGCAAGAAGGGTTTGAAATTACTTATCTCGAGCCAGAGCCTAGTACTGGTCTTATCAAGCCCGATCAAGTTAAAGAGGCATTGCGTGAAGATACTATCTTAGTATCGTTAATGATGGTCAATAATGAGCTTGGCACCCTGACAGATATTAAAGCGATTGGCGAAATCACTCGTGAAGCGGGGGTTGTTTTTCATGTTGATGGTGCTCAAGCCGCTGGTAAGGTTGATATTAACTTAGAAGAACTTAAAGTAGATTTAATGAGTTTTTCCGCCCATAAAATATATGGTCCTAAAGGTATTGGTGCGTTATTTGTACGCCGTAAGCCACGTATCCGATTACGGGCTGAACAACATGGTGGTGGTCATGAACGTGGTATGCGTTCTGGAACGCTTGCAACCCATCAAATAGTTGGTATGGGAGAGGCTTTTGCTATTGCAGCCGAGCGTTTACAACAAGATCATGAGCACGCTAAAAAACTGCGTCAAAAACTTTGGGATGGTATTCAGGATATTGAAGAAATTTATCTAAATGGCAGTGCTGAAAACAGTATTCCTAACATTGTTAATATTAGCTTTAACTTTGTTGAAGGTGAATCGCTAATGATGTCACTTAAAGACATGGCGGTATCTTCAGGGTCTGCATGTACATCAGCAACCCTTGAACCCTCTTACGTGTTACGTGCTATTGGACGTCCAGATGAACTTGCGCATAGCTCCATTCGCTTCAGCTTTGGACGCTATACGACAGAAGAAGACATTGATACTATCTTAGTACAAATCCATGAAGCCGTTGATAAATTAAGAGATTTGTCCCCACTTTGGGACATGTATAAAGATGGTGTAGATTTAAATTCAGTTGAGTGGGCGGAACACTAAACTAAGCCGAACGAACACAGATGCGTCATGAATGAAGGTAACTCTTAATAGGTTTATTCATAGTACCATTATCATAATCAATCATGATTTAAATAAGTAACTTACATATCTAGGCTAGAACCCAGGAGAATAAAAATGGCTTATAGTAATAAAGTAATTGACCACTATGAAAACCCACGAAATGTTGGCAATCTTGATAAAGATGCTGCCAATGTTGGTACGGGCATGGTCGGTGCTCCAGCATGCGGTGACGTTATGCGTTTACAAATTCAGGTTGGGGATGATGGTATCATTGAAGATGCCAGATTTAAAACCTATGGCTGTGGCTCTGCTATTGCATCAAGCTCACTGGTAACGGAATGGTTAAAAGGTAAAACTTTGGATCAAGCTTCTGAGATTAAAAATAAACATATTGCAGAAGAGCTGGCACTTCCTCCAGTCAAAGTACATTGCTCTGTACTGGCTGAAGATGCTATTAAAGCGGCGATTAATGACTACCGTATTAAATCTGAATCGACGACTGCTTAATTAAAGCTGGTTGAAAGATACTATTTAGAAAGATATTACTTGTTAGAAAGATATTATTTCCAATAAGTATCAGAGTTGTTTAAGCTTTGCTAACGTCTCATTACGTAGTCTTTAATGGAATTTTCAAGGTTCACATTTAAATTACTAAGTCTAAAACATTTAGTAAATTAGTATAAATAACTGATATATTAATAATAGGAAAGTCTTGATGATTGAATTGACCGAACGTGCTGCAAAACACGTTACAGATTATCTTAGCAACCGTGGTCACGGTGAAGGAATTCGAGTTGGCATCCGTACGGCAGGGTGCTCAGGGCTTGCCTATGTATTAGAATTTGTCGACGAGCCTGATGAGAGTGATAAAAGATTTGAAAGTAATGGTGTCAATATTTTTGTGGACCCAAAGAGTATGGTGTATCTTGATGGCTTACTAATGGATTATGTCAGCGAAGGATTGAATGAAGGCTTCAAATTTACGAATCCGAACCAAAAAGGCGAATGTGGCTGCGGTGAATCATTTACTGTTTAACTTTTATAAACTCATAACTTAGTTGCCACTCTACCGCTTAATATTTGTATTATTCAATTTATAAAAAATCTAATCTGACGACTAAGCCTCGTCAGTTTTGGTTTTACAATAACAATCTTAATATAAGCTAACTTGCCAAGCTTATTGAATCGAACCTATTTTCATTGAATAAATAGCTGTTTAGACTTAATATAGCTTCAATATTTCAAGTGAATCGCCGTAGTAAACGAGCTTATAAGCAATCTAACGTATAGAACTGTAATGATGTAGTATCATTAATTCATTCTGTAATTGACCCATAGTTATTTAATATCAGTTACTTAATATCAGTTACTTAATATCAGTTATTTATTATCTATTAGTTATTCACTAATATTTCATATTATGATAATGCATTAAACCACCTAACAGCACCCCTTGACTATGACTAACACTGAACCTACCTTTGCTAACTTTTTTGCTTTGTTTGATCAACCTATCAGTTTTAAGATTGATTCTGTAAAATTAAATACTCGTTTAAGACAATTACAAAGGCAGTTTCATCCTGATAAGTCAGATGAGTCTCTACCGCCAAACTCGCAGAAAAACTCTGCTCTTATTAACCATGCTTACAATATTCTCGTTAATCCTGATAGTCGTGCCAATTATTTATTAGAGCTTTCTGGTCAAGAGATGGATATGAATGCTTCAATTTCTGATTTAGGCTTTCTGGATGATGCTATGGATATGCGCATAAACTTAGATGACGCAGCCCATTCCTCTAATTTGTCTGCCATTAAATCACTGCAAGTTAATCTTGATGAACGGTTACATAAACAATCAACACGTTTTGAAGCTGCTTATCAAAACAAGGATTGGCCCGTAGCTATCGATGCCACACAGAAACTAAGGTTTCTCGTTAAACTTAAAAAAGATATGGATATCGCCATCGATGATTTACATCAGCAATCTGACAATGACGACGACATATATTTATAAGCAAACATTCCGTACTTTTCTGTGTTGTAGATTGTATAATTAAATAAAACCATTTAAATCTTTCTTACATTGAGTGTGTCATGTCCCTATTACAAATTGCAGAACCAAACCAAAGCACAAAACCCCATGAGCATACGTATGCTTTAGGTATAGACTTAGGTACAACACGTTCTATGGTTGCAGTTGTTCGTTCAGGGAGACCTGCTTTGATTGAAGCTGATGAGAGCGGCGACACTTTATTACCCTCTGTAGTCTATTACGGTAATAAATCAAGCTCAACACCCATTGTTGGTAAACGAGCCTTATCATTTTTTGAATCAGACCCGGTCAATACGATTATTTCAGCAAAGCGTTTTATGGGGAGAAGCATACAGGATATTAAATTTTCACACCCATATGATTTAAAAACTAGCACAACCAGCCAAGATGCGATGCCCTCGTTCGTAACCGCCCGTGGAGACACTTCTCCAGTCCAAGTGTCTGCTGATATTTTACTTACTCTAAAGCAGCGCGCTATTGCCGCTTTGCCAGATGACAGTATTAAGGGTGCCGTTATAACCGTACCTGCTTATTTTGATGAAGCACAACGTCAAGCTACAAAAGATGCCGCACAATTAGCAGGTCTTAATGTATTACGCTTACTTAATGAGCCTACCGCTGCTGCCGTGGCTTATGGATTAGATAAACAGACTGAAAACAAATCGAACAATATTGTATCAACCAAAGAACAGTTATACCTCATTTATGATTTAGGCGGTGGGACTTTTGATGTCTCACTTTTGAGAATGAATGAGGGTGTATTTGAGGTTTTAGCAACAGGTGGTAATAGTGCATTGGGCGGCGATGATATTGATCGGCTTATTATGGGATGGTTATTAAAACAAGTCCATCTTACACCCAAAGACGTTACCGCCCAACAAAAAACGCAAATCGCTCGCCAAGCAGAAACCTTCAAACAAGCACTTAGCCTTGACAATAGCGTGGATATTTCAATAGATATCTCGGATAAGAGCTTCAAAGGTCAGCTTAATAACGAAACATTAACTAAAATTATTAACCCTATTATTAAACGCACTTTGTCAGCATGTGAACAAGTAATGCGTGATGCCAATGTGGCTATATCTGATCTCAACGAGATTATCATGGTGGGTGGTTCTACTCGTATGCCCGTCATTCAAGATGCTGTAAAACAGTATTTCAATAAGCAGCCTTTAGCCCATCTCAATCCTGATGAAGTCGTTGCTTTAGGAGCAGCTCAAGTCGCTGAACAACTTATTAAAAAAGACAAAACTGATAATGTCTTACTATTGGATGTGACGCCTTTATCTTTAGGATTAGAGACGATGGGTGGTTTGGTAGAGGTACTTATTCCACGTAATACACCCATCCCGGTTGCAAAGCGCCAAACCTTTACCACTTATCAAGATGGGCAGACGGGAATGGTAATTCATGTTGTTCAAGGTGAACGAGATACCGTTGAAAATTGCCGTTCATTAGGTCAATTTGAGCTTTACGGTATTCCGCCTATGAAAGCTGGACTTGCCCGTATTGAGGTTACTTTTGATATTGATGCGAATGGTCAGCTTTCTGTAAGTGCTCTAGAAACAACTACCGGGGTAAAAAGTGACATTAAAATCACTCCCTCTTATGGTTTAAGTGATGAGCAACAAGAACAACTATTACGGGCAGGCTTTGAAAATGCAGAACACGATAAGCAAGCGCGAAGTTTAATCGAAACAAAAGTAGAGGCCGAACGTGAAATATTAGCCTTACACTCTGCTTTAGTAGAGTTTAAAGACTTGATTTCCCATGATAATCTACAAAAACTTGAATACGCTATGGGGCAACTGCAAGAGTCGTTGGATAAAGTTGAGTCTTCTAACGCTTCGGACTTACAACAAGTCAAATCAGAAATTGAATCGAAGCAAGCCATGCTAAAACCACTAAGTGATGATTTTGCAGCTCGCATTATGAATCAAAGTGTCAAGCAGTCGCTAGCAGGTACTCGTACCGAGGATTGGTCTAAATAGACTTATTATAAGCCATCTATAACTCTCCTAAGCATTATACGGGTAGCTTGTTAAATTAATTTGCAATAAAACTGGAAAATTGTATGCCAAAGATCACATTACTCCCTCATCACGAAATTTGCCCAGAAGGTGCAGAGGTTGAGCTTGAAAGTGGCGACAACCTTTGTAAGGGCTTATTAAACAAAGGCTTTAAAATTGAGCACGCCTGTGAGATGTCGAAGGCGTGTACCACTTGCCACGTCATTGTTCGTAAAGGGTTCAATAGCCTCGAAGAAATGGATGATATTGAAGCAGACTTATTAGATAGAGCATGGGGGTTAGAACCTGATTCACGCTTATCCTGTCAGGTGCAAGTTGATGATACGGATTTAGTGGTGGAAATTCCAAAATACACGCTTAATCATGCTAAAGAAAATCATTAAACCCATCTACTATCACACATTACCTAAGCATTTAAAAAAGCACCCAACTGGGTGCTTTCTTTTATTCATAAACCACTTAAATTATCAAACACTTGAACATCAGCAATAAAGCAATTAAACATGGATATCTTATGATTTAATGTTCATTAGTCAATTTCTATTTTACTGCATTTGCCAATCAAATGGCATTTGGTTGTGACCACGCAATGCCATCATCAAGGTTTGTTGCATAGCAAGATATACCTCCTCAGTATACGGCACTGCTGGTGTACCCCAAACAGGATTAGGCCAAGCTAAGTCATTGCTATAACGAACAATATGATGGAAATGTAACTGAGGTACTTGGTTACCCAATGCAGCCACATTCATTTTATCAGCATTAAAAGTCTTTGCCATCTGGCTAGAAAGCCAACTAGACTCACGTAAAAATTGTGCCTGATCTGCTGCAGATAACTCATAAATTTCTTGTACACCAGCAACTCTAGGCACTAAAATCAACCAGGGAAACTGACAGTCGTTAATGAGACGGCAAGTTGATAAAGGAAAGTCACCCACTAAAAAAGAGTCTTTTGCAAGTTTTGGATGAAGTTGAAACATATTGGCTCTCTTATTTTTTTAATCATTCAGCAAACCGTCATTTTATCAGGTATTGCATTTATATTATAGATGCTTAGCAATGTTTAGTTATTTATACTTAGTTATGCAAACGAATATGAAGGTAATACTAAATAGCTAACTATTTAAAATAGCTTATCTTACCCATAAAAAAAAGCCTTGATTTCTCAAGGCTGTCTAAAAAATTCATGAAACACTGTATCAGTCAAAGGAGCAAGTTATTATTATAATTATCTAATTTTTATTGTTATTTTTATTGTTATTATTATTATTTGATTCTCCTAAAAAATCTTAACTTAGTTTGAATTTGCATCTTTTTATTATAATTATCGCAATAATTAAATTAAAGATTTTACATTTCCATTGCATCATCTACTTCATCATCAAACCAGTCTGGTAGTTGTAAATCTTCAAGTTCCACTGCTAAAGAAATATTTAAAAGTCGATTTTTCATTGTACTTTTCCTGTCTAGTCTTTTCTAACTACTGTTGTTTACTTCGTTTTCCTTCATTCCCTTTTATTTGGTGTTTACAAGAATACAGACACCATATGACAAATTAGTGAACTCGCAGTGACAATTTGATTACGGCTCATATCGCCTATCCAAGGCCTATTTAAAGCTACTGTAGTCTAAATTAACTGCAACCTGAAAGCCAAGCCAACTAGACTATATTTAGTTATGTCCGTATTCAGATTATGGTAAAACAGTCATATGCTAGTTAATCAGACTAGCCTATTTTATTCCCTGCATTTGCATCTTTTTTTACATGCTTAGCAAAATGGTTTAATAGCTCTCGCACTGCCACCACCCGCTTTTGTGGGTTATCCAACTTTTCAGGATTGGTATAGCGAATACCGGAGGCACCATTCATACGATATCGATTACCATCGGACTGTATAAGTTGTATGATTGCTATGGCATCGACTGGAGTATCTGGTGCAAATTCGAGTGTCACACTACTTGAGGTAGCATCTATTTTATGAATAGCCAAAAGGTCTGCTTGTAATCTCAGCTGGTGGATGGCAAATAGTTGTTTAGTTTGATCTGGCAGACTACCAAAACGATCAATCATTTCGGTGCGAATGTCTATAAGAACCTCTTTATCATCAGCATTACTAATACGTTTGTAGAACAATAAACGTTGCGGCACATCGTTTACGTAATCCTCTGGTATCAAAGCCGAGCAATGCAGGTTAATTTCACTAGTTAGTGACAAAGGCGAATTCAAATCAGGCTCTTTACCAAGCTTTATGGCCTTTGTGGCCCTATCCAGCATGTCCATATACAGACTAAAGCCAATGGACTGCATATTACCGCTCTGTTGCTTACCTAATATCTCCCCTGCCCCGCGAATCTCTAAATCTTCACTAGCTAGCATGAAACCTGCACCCAACGTGTTAGCACGCTCGATAGCGGTCAGACGCTTTTTAGCATCGCCTTTTAATCCTTTAACAGAAGGCACTAACAAATAACAATAAGCTTGGTGATGACTGCGCCCAACTCGTCCACGCAATTGATGCAATTGGGCCAGACCGAATTTATCAGCACGCTCAATAATGATGGTATTGGCATTAGGAATGTCAATACCGGTTTCAATAATGGTGGTACATACCAACACGTTAAAACTTTTGTGATAAAACTGACGCATCACTTGTTCAAGTCCACGTTCATTCATCTGACCATGTGCCACCCCTACTCGTGCTTCAGGAACAAGATCTCGAATATTTTCAGCCATCCGCTCAATACTGGCAACATCATTATGTAAAATGAACACTTGTCCACCACGCAATAGCTCACGTAGAATCGCCTCTTTCATAACTTGATCTGTTTTTTGCATCACAAACGTTTTAATAGCGAGTCGCCGCGCTGGCGGTGTGGCAATGATAGACATATCACGCATGCCGGTAAGCGCCATATTAAGCGTACGAGGAATTGGGGTTGCCGTCATCGAGAGACTATCAATATCACTCTGCATCGCCTTAATACGTTCTTTATGACGTACTCCAAAGCGATGCTCTTCATCCACAATCATCAGACCTAAATTAGCAAATTTGACATCTTTTTGTAGCAGCTTATGTGTGCCAATGACAATATCCACCTTGCCATTTTGCAAATCCTCTAAGACTTTTTGCTGATATTTTTTGCCACCAAACCTTGAGAGTGACTCAATACGAATCGGCCAATCAGCAAAGCGATCTTGAAAGTTGTCTTCGTGCTGCCCTGCTAGCAAGGTCGTTGGCACCAATACCGCTACTTGATAACCGCTATTTACCGCTATAAAAGCAGCGCGCATAGCGACTTCTGTTTTACCAAAGCCAACATCACCACAAATGAGCCTATCCATAGGTTTATTTTGTTTCATATCATGAATAACGGCGTCAATAGCATTCGCCTGATCAGGCGTTTCTTCAAAAGCAAATTGACTGGCAAACAGCTCATACTGGGCAACATCTACTTTAAAATGGATACCCTCTTTAGCAGCTCGGCGTGCCTGAATGTTTAACAGTTCGGCAGCCACATCATGAATTTGTAGTAATGCTTTTTGCTTTGCTTTATCCCATTTACCACTGCCAATTTTATGTAATGGCGCTAGCGCTGGGTCGCCACCACTGTATCGACTAATCAGCTGTAAATTGGCCACCGGTACATAAATACTTGCACCTTCTGCATATTTAAGATGGATGAATTCCTGCTCTCCCTCACCCACATCAAGGGTTAGTAATCCATGATACCGCCCTATACCTTGATCTATATGTACGACAGGACTACCTTCTGTCAACTCTGTCACACTTTTAATCAAAAACTCTTCAGATACATCACTTTGGCGGCGGCGCCGAGTTTGTAACACTTGCCGGCCAAATAGCTGGGTTTCACTGACGATAGAGAAATGCCCGATAATTATCGAGCCCCGCTCAATTGGAGCAACAGTCAAGCCCACAGTTGGCTTAGTTGTTATGCTATCTGTCGAGCTTACCGGTCTAGGATTCTGATATAGCTCACTATTTAAAAATTGTGTTAAGTTGTCAAAAGTTTGTACATTTAGCTTATTTTTAAATAGTTCTAATATAATTTCACGGCGACCAGCTGTCTCAGCAACGACTAAAATAGCCCGGTTGTTATTGCTTACCTTATCGCTAAAGTTATATAACTCTTTGTCTGTTTGCCAACTCCCATTGGCATATTTAAGCAATTCGGCTAGTGGCTCAGCTTTCTGATGGCTCACAGTAAGCTCAGTTGGCGGTAGCGTTGGCAGTGCTATTCGGCCTGCTTTACTCGATTTATCTCCAGCATCAATGCTATCATCAAGTTTATGACCCGTTAATATAACGCGGGGGTAGCTATTAAGCTTTTCGTTTAACGTATTGCTCGGCAAATACAGAAGTGTCGGTTCCAAAATGGGTTTATCAATGTCATGACGTCGTTCTTCATAACGTCTTTGAATTTGTGACCAATAGTCTGCTTGCGACTCGGTTATACTTTCGTCAATAATAAAAAGAGAGTCTCGTGGAAAATACGAGAATAGATGACCTGTTGAAGTCCAGTCATCTATATCGAAAAACAACGGTTGATAATATTCAATACCACTACTGGCGATACCTGCCAGAACATCTTTATGTAGCTCAAATTTACGGCTGCTTGCCGTCGGGAACATGGAGGCGAAATTAGTGCGGAACGTCTCTTTACCTTCGTCAAGCGGAAACTCTTTAGCAGGTAAGATTTGAAACTCAGTAATAGGTTTTGAAACATCAGGCAGCTTATGCAATAAAGATAGCGACTCAATAGAAATATCATTTGTTGATTTGCCGCTGACCAGTTCATCTAAAGTTTGACTAGACAACGTACGCTGGGTTTGTGGATTAAAAAAACGAATGGACTCAATTTCATCATCAAATAAATCTAAGCGTAAAGGAAACGGCTGACCCATTGCAAAAATATCTATCACACTACCTCGAATCGCAAATTCGCCAGGTTCAAATACATTATCAACAGCACGATAACCCGCAGCAGCCAATTGTGTCCTTTGCGACTCAATATCAAAAGTATCTCCCACACTCAAATCAAAATGCTGACCAATCAGCCAACTTGGCGGCGCTACCCGTTGCATAAGGGTATGGATACTAATTAGTAAGATGCCACTTTTAGGCATCTCTGTTAACAAATTTATTCTTTCACTAACGATATCTTGATGCGGCGATAACTCGTCATAAGTTAATGTTTCCCAATCTGGAAAAACATAGGCATCCACCCCGCAAAATGCGAGCTCAGTTTCAATTTGATTCAGCTGATTTTGATTTTTGGTAACCACCACCTTTAGCCGATTTTGAACATCCGCTATAGGACAGTCAGCCAAGCTAGCTAACCATAAACTGCCCGTTGCTCCATAAGCTTGCGATAACCAGCGCCGCTGCGACTCTGGAATGGGAAACAAATTATGATTAATAGGATCAAAAATATCATTAAGCGAAGAGACAGATAATATAGACATAAAAACGCGGGATAATCCTTTAGGTGTCAAAAATTTTAGCGTCAGCTTTTCAAAAATAGACTTAAGCTAGGACACTATTATTAGGTTCTCGGTATTAATAGGTAAGTAACAGGTAATAAATAGGTAAGTGATAGCATTAATTATAAGCATTCAAATTATAACCTAAACTTATCAAAAATCTATTATACGAGTAATGCTTAATAGTACTAGTAAATCCAAACATTGATTAGCTATACTCTTAGGATGTATTAGTGTCTGTTGAACATCCAAAATCAGGACTTCTGATCGCTAAAATACATCTATAAATTGAGCATTATTTAAAACAAATAATCATGAGTCAGTATAGCCTATTCATAACTATACCGGTCTTTGAAAAACTGGTCTTTGAAACGCATACGATTTAAATAATTAAAGTAAAGGCTTTTCGCTTGCAATCATGCCGTTATTATCTGCATAAATATACATTCCAGAATGTAGAGTGAAGCCGCCAAAACTAATTTCGATATCCGTTTGCCCTTCTCCTCTGCGCGTTGATTTACGAGGAATACATCCCAAAGCCCTAACCCCTATGTCCATTTGTGCCAAATCATCAACATCTCGCACACAGCCATAAACCACCACACCAGCCCATCCATTTTTAATGGCAGATAAGGCAATCATATCGCCTAATAAGGCACAGCGCATGGAGCCACCACCGTCAACGACCAGTACTTTGCCTTTGCCATTCGCATCTATACCATTGCTATTCAGAAGCTCTTTCACTCGGCTATTATCTTCAAAACATTTAACGGTCACAACTTCACCACAAAATTTATCCTTACCGCCAAAACTATAAAATGCCTTGCCGTCAATATTTGACAAGCAGACTTGGCTTTCAGGATTGGCATCTAATAAATCACAGGTAACAAAGTTAGTTTTCGTCATGTCGGTCATAGTCATTCCCTTTTAAATGATTTAGATCTTCTCTTTTACTTAGTTGGCCAAAAATTAGTTGGCCAAAAATGCTTAATGGCATATAAAGAAACGAACAATTTGAGTTACTCTTACCTCTAGATTAAAACTATAGCTGTGTCATCGCAAGCAGTTGTCTATTGTCAATGATCGTTACATTAGGGGTACTGCGCTTTGCGTCCAAGAACTTATTCCGTTCATACAAATTTTGAGCTGTCATAACCATAGCTGCCGCAACAGACTTAGCAGAAATAGGGGTTACCCCTAGTGATTTTGGCACAATGGGGGATATAATTGTAAGCGCTTTTTGTGCTATTGCTTCTATTGGTCTTCTTTTATGTTTACCGAGCAACAATGAAGGTCTAAAAATAAGTAACTCGTCAAATCCCAGCTCAATAATGGCACTTTCAAGCTCTGCTTTCACTCTGCTATAAAAAAAACGGCTATTAATATCTGCACCTAGGGCTGAAAGCAAAAAAAACCGCTCCACACCTTTTGCGTGACATTGTTTTGCGAACTCTAAATTGTAATCAAAATCGACACGCCTAAACGCTTCCTCACTCCCAGCCAACTTTTTTGTTGTACCAAAGCAGGTAAACGCATCCGTATCCTCCCCCAAAGAAATATTACCCATCACTTCTTTTAAATTACTAAAATCTCCCAGCTGATAATATTGCATCTTTGCACACATGAGCTCTGGCGGCTTTCTAGCGATAATTATTAAACTATCATATATCAAGCTTAGTTGACGAACCAATTGTTTGCCCACTAACCCAGTTGCCCCAATTATAATGGCTTTCCGTTTCATATACCTCTCAACCTGTCATCTAGCACTACCTATAAGAGATGCTATTTAAAATAGTTGGAAACTAAACTCCAAATCATCTCTTTTTTATACAATGCTGTATCATTTTACTTCTTATTTTCATAATCAATCTTTACATCGCATTAACTTTCTACTCTAAACATTTTTCGGGTAATGCTCAATCAATAATTAGATATTGAAACCATTTGATACAATACATAGTTATTGCTATAATACGCCGCTTTATAGCAATTCGTCAGTATAATATTGTTTCTTAAAATTGGGTTTTATAGTTCGGTTTTGAAAGCGTTAGTTAAACTGGCTTTATATTGTCAACATAATATATTTGTTATAAATCTCCTTGCTATTGACATGGGGTCAATGGCTATTAATCCGTAAGGAGTCTTAAATGCGACATTACGAAGTGGTGCTTATCGTACACCCTGACCAAAGCGACCAAGTTGTCGGTATGGTCGAGCGATATATCAAATTGGTTCAAGACAATGGTGGTATGGTTCATCGTCTTGAAGATTGGGGCCGTCGTCAATTGGCTTACCCAATTAACAAAATCCACAAAGCTCATTATGTTTTATTCAACATCGAGTGTAATGGCGAAACTCTATCTGAACTAGAAGAGTTATTCCGTTATAACGATGCCATTATCCGTAATTTAGTTGTTCGTCGTGACGAAGCAATTACTGAGCCTTCACAATTAGCCAAAAGTGCTGATGAAAAGCGTGCCCGTAAAACGCCACGCAGTGATGATGACTCTGATAGCTCTGATATTGATGAAGATGATTCTAACGACTAACACAAGCTTAATTAAGGAGAACTTCCATGGCACGTTTTTTTCGCCGTCGTAAATTTTGTCGTTTTACCGCAGAAGGTATCACGCACATCGATTATAAAGATGTTGAATTATTAAAACAGTACATCAGTGATAACGGTAAGATTGTTCCTAGCCGTATCACAGGCACATCTAATAAATACCAACGTCAACTAGCAACTGCTATTAAACAAGCACGCTTTTTGGCATTGCTTCCCTATACTGACAACCATCAGTAAGCCAAACTAGGAGTGACTCATGCAAGTTATTTTATTACAGCGTATCGTCAACCTTGGTAAGCTTGGCGAAACTGTAGATGTTAAATCAGGCTATGGCCGTAACTACCTTATTCCTCAAGGTAAAGCTTTACCTGCAACACCTGCAAACCTAGAAAAATTTGAAGCTCGTCGTGCCGAACTGGAAGCGATTGAAGCTGAAGAATTAGCCGCTGCTCAAAAGCGTGCTGAAGCACTAACAGACGTTAATGTTATTATGCGCTCTAAGTCGGGTGAAGATGGCAAACTGTTTGGTTCTATTGGTACTCGTGATATCGCTGATGCCTTAACCAAATCTGGTATCGAAGTTGATCGTTCAGAAGTTAAGTTACCTGAAGGTACGCTTCGTCAAGTTGGTGAATACAATGTCGATATTCAACTACATCACGATGTATTTGCGAACATTTTAGTCACTATTTTATCCGAAGATGGTGATCTTCTGAAAGCTGCACAAGCTGAAGACGAAACGTCAGAATCTGAATCCGAGTAATAATACTTACTTTATATTAGCTAATTATGCTATTTTTTAAGTAAAAATATTATTGAGCAATGACTGTTATCCATAAACCATCTTATTAACAATAAATAATAAAGTCAGCTTCGGCTGGCTTTTTTATTGTATGTATAATTTCCAGCCCAACTTAAAAATGTAATGCATTGTAATTAAAGCAATTCCATACTTGCATTTATGCTATACAAGCATATATAATACCTCGTTCTATTGGGGATGTTCTGGCTTCGACGCTGGTGATGAAACCTGATGGTGCATGCCGAGAGTATATGTCCTCTCGTAAATCTCACATATATTGTTATAATTGCAAACGACGAAAGTTACGCTCTAGCAGCCTAAACCCCTGCTTACTCAACTGCCTTTTACCCATAGTAGGTCAGTCGAGTTGAAGCGCACGCATATGGGTTCGCTTAAGTGACTGCCTTAGTTACTTAAGTTCAAACCTAAAGGATCGCCTAATCCAACCTGACTGTCGGTTCGGTGCGGGTTAAAACTATAGACAGAAACTAAGCATGTAGACCCACAGGCGTAATGCTGGCGGACGCGGGTTCAACTCCCGCCATCTCCACCAAACACTTAAAAAGCTCGTCGTATAAATACGGCGAGCTTTTTAATGTCTTTTTTTTAATATTATCTTTTATTTAAAAGGTTGGTTTAATAAGATTCTTGTTTATTAATAATTGAGACTATTATCTCTAGAGTTTTCAATAGATGACATTACTAGCTTAGGATTAACTTGTAAACCTTACTATGAACAACTCTTTATAAATTAAATGTACCAAAATCAACTAGCTTGTCATTCTCATCGAATGAACATATTGCTTTACTATAAATATATCTATTGAACCCATTTCTTGCATAAAATTTAAAACAAACAATATTGTATTTTGTATCGGGTTCCACGCTATGATAGGTAGTTCCAGCATCATAATCGAATGATAGTGGTTCTTTTAGCACCTCTCTCACTGCTAATTTACACTTATTGAAGCGAGCTCTTTCTTCTCTGTCTTTTATGATGTTAGCTGTGACATCTAAACTGCGATAAAGCTCTTTATCTAAAGCACTAGTCTTAGCTTCAACAACTGGATCTTGGCTTACCTCTGCGCTATTGACATGCTTACCAGGCTTAGCGTTATAGAATCTAGGTATGCTTGCTACTAAGATAAGTACGACTATGCATAGCCACATAAGATTCTTAGTTATTTTTTTCATAAGTCGATTGTTTTATTATTAAACATTTGATATCGCTAATTATTATAAATAGAATTTACATTTTTTTTGCTGATAGATTTAAAATGATAAAATTTGAAATAAACCAGTCGCTTATCTTGATATACCAACTCTATATACTTCATTAAATTCTGAAAAAGGCCAATATAAATATAGCTGAGGTTCGTAAAGGTGCACCATTATCGCTAATTGTATTTTTATTTATTATAATTTACCGATGTTACTTTAAATACTTTGATTATAAGCATTACTTATTGAGAAGTGTGTCATCAATAACGCTCGACTCAATATAAGTTAGGATTATTTAGTCTTCATTGTTTGACTCACTCTTTATGACATTCAGTGCGTGTGATACATACAGCAAAAGGACCTAATAGTATTGATTAACTCAGGTTTCTCTTATTAAATTGCCCTAAAGATATTTTTTAAAATGGATTATCAGGCATAAAAAAGCGACTCCATCAGCACATCCTCGGCACATATTATTTCTACTACCGTTGCTACCTTCCGGTCCTGGCGGGGTTCATAGAATAATATTGCGAGGCTACCAATGGAGCCACCAGCATGTATTATACACAAGCCTATTAAAATTTCAATATAATTTAGATTTTAAGATATGGCTTTAATATCTGTATGTTCTAAACTATATTTCGTTATTTAAAACAAATAAGAGCTTATTCAATATACATATTTAACAACCAAACCGGTGTGATAAAAATTTTCACACTAATTAGGTTTAAATTTATCCCTAAGCTTGCTACTCTCAATACTATGAAGAAACCTTGAATACGCTTATTTATAGCCTAAAGTGAAATAACTTCTAATTAACATTATTTAAAAGGATTGAGAGTCATGTCTATTCTTATCAGCAAATTACTACCTAAAGTTGGTTTAATAACTCTTGCAACTTTTGTTGGGGCTTTCGTTCAAGCCGCACAGGCCGAATCTACAGGTTACAATAAAATTAGTTTTAACGCTCAAGCGAGTCAAGAAGTTGAAAATGACGAAGTAACGGCGACTTTATATAAAAAAGCTCAAGCGACAACCCCTAAGCGCCTAGCTACTGAGCTAAACACCGCTATAAATTTGGCAATTAAAACTGCTAAAAAATACCCAACAGTTATTGCCACTACTGGTGCACAGAACACCTATCCAAAATATGATAAAAATGGAAAAATAACGGGTTGGGATGGGTCTGTAAGTGTTCATCTTAAAAGTAATGATTTTGCGGCTACGAGTAATTTAGTATCAGACTTACAGTCCGCATATGTGGTGCAAAATATTCAATTTGGCGTATCAGAAGCTAAGCAAGATAAAATAGAAAAAGAGCTTATGATCAAGGCTTCTAAAGCCTTTCAAGAACAAGCTAAATCGATGGCTAAAGCTTGGAATGCGAGTGGGTATCAAGTATTAGAAGTAGCATTAAATACTAATGGTGATTATCAATATAATCCTATCCCAGCCATGGCATCAAGCACTATGCGAAGTGAATCTATACCTTCTCAGGATTTTGCTGGGGGTAATAGCAAAGTAACCGTGATTGCTAATGGCTCAATTGAATTAATACCTTTTAAATAAGTGATTAATTAATCGCTGTCTCGTCCTAAAATATCATCAATCTATTTTAGGACGAGACAAAACCTTTTAGGTAACATTATTTATTAACTTAAAATACTGTACGAATGTGTATTCTGATTTACAGTATGAGCAGAAAATACAATATGAGCAGAAAACCACAAATTGACATCAATTGGGAGGCGCTCTAGTCAGAGCTAGCTAAGTATTTTTCTATATATTTTCTATGTTTTAAGGAAGCAATTAGTTAATGCCTGTTAATATTAATATTGCTTTTCTATACTAAGGTTGCTGAGCATACGTCATAAATTTCTATGTTTGCAAACGCTTGCAAACGTTTATTGTACTTGATGACGTTTATTTCGCATGATATTTCTATTTTGAATAACGTAAAATGGCATTGTTGCAGACTTTATTACCTTACCATTATTTGAAACTATATTGACTTCTAGAATATGGCCGCCAGGGTTAATCTCACTCGTGGCTATATTTGTGGTCTGTCCTAAACCTACCTGCCTACCATCAACTAATATAATTACCTTATCGCCACCTACCAATGCTGGGATTATATTAACTTGAACATCGATAGCCTCTACTGGTTTATGGTAAGCTCTAACTTTTTCGGGAGTGAGTATTTTTATCTTGTAATTTGCTGCTTTTAGTTTATTAGACTCATTTTCAACAAATATGTCATCGATAAAATGGTCATTGCTATCTAATCTTGTGTCAGGCTCATAATGAGATTGAAAATCTTGCAAACCAATCGCTGAGTTGGCAGCCTGCATTAGATTTGATAACTCAACTTCTTTAGGAAGGGTAATTCTTTCAACCTTATTTTTCTGAATACTTTTGTCAACCATGTCACGCTCATTGGTTAATAGCTTATCTGTATACTTCACACTACCATCAGGTTTAGTTATTTTGTATATATCTGCAAACCCCTGAGTGCTGGTTAACCCTATCGATAGAGAAAAAATAATTGGGTAAAATAAGTTTGACTTCATTGAGTTACTCATTTAAAGGTATTTAAGGGTTATATAGAACTCACATATTAGCACTGTAAGCGATTTTAACAAATACCTACGTTCTGCACTTGGTTTCTTTGGAAACTTTTAGACTACTTTTCTAGACGTTAATGTCGATCTCTACTATATTCTAATAAACCATAGAATATCTCAAGATAAATTCAATAAAAAATCCAGCTGCCGACAACGGTAACTGGATTTTAGTGATAAACAAAATGTAATGAGTTTTTTAAGTCACAAATACTCTTGAGTATCCAAAAGGATTAGCAGCTGTAATACATATCGAATTCAACAGGGTGTACGGTCGTATTCAAACGGCGCACCTCTTCTTCTTTCAATTCAATAAACCCTTCTAGCATACTCTTAGTGAATACATCACCTTTAAGTAGGAAATCATGGTCATCTTTAAGCGCTTGTAATGCCACCTCCAAGCTTTCAGCAACTGTTGGGATTGAGCCTTCCTCTTCTGGAGGCAAGTCATATAAGTTTTTATCAGCAGCATCGCCAGGGTGCATTTTATTCTGAATACCGTCAAGGCCAGCCATTAGTAGTGCAGCAAACGCTAAGTAAGGGTTAGCAGTTGGATCAGGGAAGCGCGCTTCAACACGCACGCCTTTTGGAGAGTTTACGTATGGAATACGAATAGAAGCTGAACGGTTACGCGCTGAATAAGCAAGCATAATAGGCGCCTCATAATGAGGTACTAAACGCTTATAACTGTTCGTTGATGGGTTAACAATTGCATTTAGCGCGCGTGCATGTTTAATAATGCCGCCAATGAAGAAAAGAGCAGTTTCTGATAGCCCAGCATACTCATCACCTGCAAAGGTATTGACGCCATCTTTAGAGATAGACATGTGAACGTGCATACCAGAACCATTGTCGCCAACGATTGGCTTAGGCATAAAGGTTGCTGTCTTACCAAACTGATGGGCTACGTTATGCACAACATATTTAAATTGTTGCACTTCATCCGCTTTACGAACCATAGTGTTAAACGACACACCAATTTCAGACTGACAGGAAGCCACTTCGTGATGATGTACTTCTACACGATCTGGGCCCATGATATCCTCTAAACGCTGACACATGACAGAACGTAAATCTTGTGAGCTATCTACTGGGGGCACTGGGAAATAACCACCTTTTACGCGTGGACGATGCGCCATATTGCCCCACTCGTATTCATTATCAGTCGACCACGCTGCTTCCTCAGCAGTGATACGATGACGGGCGCCAGACATATCGACAGACCATTTTACATCATCAAATACGAAGAATTCTGGCTCTGGACCAAAATACGCAGTATCACCAATACCCGTTGATTTTAGGTATTCTTCAGCACGACGTGCAATTGAACGGGGGTCACGCTCATATCCTTGCATCGTGGTTGGTTCAATGATGTCACAAGTTACAACCACTGTGGTTGCATCAAAAAATGGATCGACAAATGCCGTTTCTGGATCAGGACGCAAAATCATGTCAGAGGCCTCAATACCTTTCCAGCCTGCGACTGAAGAACCGTCAAACATTTTACCATCTTCTAGTACGTCTTCATCGATGGTAGAAGCTGGATAACTGATATGCTGTTCTTTACCACGGGTATCCGTAAAACGAAAGTCCACCCATTTGGCTTGAGACTCTTTGATTAAATCAAATAATTTGTTCGACATTCTATATCTCCATTAGTTATGTCACATTGAAAGTGATTGTATTTTTATACTGTTTTAAACCTCATTTACTTTAAGATTCCTTACCAGTATTGTCATGTCACATCATGATTTTTGGGTATAAGAGGTTGACTCATAACGGCTTAGTGTAAAGCCTAATCATTTGCTATTATCTTAAACCTTATTAAGTATAGGTTACAGCGCACAAAAATCATAGTAGCAATTAAAAACACGCTATTGGCAACTGATAACGTCCACAGGCACGATGCCTTATTGTCGGCTTTTGACAGTGTAATACACCTTTATGAAATTGATATATGCAACTCATATGCCATATTAGATCTTATCGATAAATATGATTTATCATGAAGTATGCGATGTTAAAAACGCAGTTTAAGCACAGATTCGAATGCAACATTTTTATATAAAACCAAAATAGTGCATGGTCAAAAGGTCTATCTGCACACTTATAGTGCATTTGCATTAAATATGGGCATAGATAACCCTATATTTGCGACTAATTTTTCCAATAAAGGTAACCATTAAGTTTATATCAGAGGACAGAAAAATATATTTAGATAATATGTAACAACTATTAAAAATGATAAGATATTACCTTTTAAATTGAATCTGGTATCTCATCAGTATGGTTTTGCTATTAGATAATTACGACAGCTTTACATACAACATAGTTCAATATCTTGAAATATTAGGCGTCGAGGTTGTTGTATGCAGGAATGATGCTATCGATATTCATGATATTATAAAGATGCAGCCACAAGGTATTGTGCTTGGCCCAGGTCCGGGGACTCCTGATGAGGCAGGCTTAACGTTAGCTTGTATATGTTATTTTACTGGAAAACTACCCATGTTCGGGGTGTGTCTTGGACACCAAGCTATAGCTCAGGCTTTTGGTGCAAGAATTGTAAGGGCTCAGCGAGTGATGCATGGACGAACATCAAGCGTGTATCATCATCAAGCTGGTGTTTTTAAAGGATTATCTAATCCCACTAATGTGACGCGCTATCATTCACTAATTATTGACAAAGCAACCTTGCCTGACGCCCTTGAAGTGACCGCTTGGACACCCTTAGCAACTTCAAACAGCCAAAAAAATGATACCGTTGTCGATGAGATAATGGCAATACGCCATAAAGAGTTTGCTATTGAGGGTGTGCAGTTTCATCCTGAATCTATTTTAAGTGAATCTGGACTGCATCTATTTAAGAATTTTTTAATAGTAAATAATTTGATATAAACAAGATTTTGTGATTTATCAGGCTACTATTAAACTAAAATCAGCTTATGCCTATACATTATGAGCAAATACCCTTAACCATCACGCATATTCTATCAATCATCTATATTATGCAGCCAAAGACGTGCTTTAAAAAATACGCTTAAAAGAATATGCTATTTAGTTAACATAATAGATATGAGTAAAAGACCTCAATAGCGATACTGTTGATAACACGACATAAATAGCCTAACTTACCCAGCTTTGGTTCCACCACAGCCTTATTACTCCAACATTCTAGAGTTAAATATTATGATAGCCTTACCCGTATCTACAACCGTAAATATGACAGATGAACAAATACATAACCTTCTAACCACTGCACTAGAACGCATACTAAAACGTATTGACCTTACCCAAAAAGAGATGCGAGAAGTTATGTCTATCATCATGGAAGGTCGCTGTCCTGATGCCATGATGGGTGCCTTATTAGTGGGTTTGAATATGAAGAGTGAGTCCATTGATGAGATTACTGCTTCTGCCAGTGTCATGCTAGATTTTGCTAAAAAAGTTGATTTAGAGGGTTGTAGTCATCTTGTTGATATTGTCGGTACAGGCGGAGATGGCAGTAACTTATTTAATGTATCAACAGCGTCAGCTTTCGTTGCAGCAGCAGCAGGTGCCCACGTGGCTAAACATGGAAACCGCGGGGTTTCTTCTAAATCGGGTAGCTCAGATTTGCTCGACCAAGCTGGGATTAACTTAAATGTTACGACAGATCAGACCCGCCAGTGTATTGAATCACAACATATTGGTTTTCTCTTTGCGCCAAACCATCATCAAGCTATGAAACATGCCATTCCAATTCGTCGTCAACTTAAGGTGCGTACTATCTTTAATATTTTAGGGCCCCTAACTAATCCCGCTGGGGTTAAAAACTCGGTCGTTGGTGTCTTTACTGATACATTATGCGAACCGCTTGCTTACGTCTTAAAGAATCTAGGTGCCAATCATGTGATGGTCGTAGGCTCAAAAGATGGTCTGGATGAGATTAGTCTCGCCACCAGTACCAAGGTCGCTGAACTAAAAGATGGCGAGGTCACCGTTTATGATATTTTCCCTGAGGACGCTGGTATAGATTCACAAACCTTAGTGGGTTTAAGTGTTGATTCTTCTCGCCAAAGCCTCGAACTTATTATCTCCGCTCTTTCAGGCAAAGAGGATAATGACTATGGCATTCATCCCAATAAGGTATCGAAGGCGCGTGATATGATTGCATTAAATGCAGGTGCTGCGATTTATGTGGCAGGACTAGCAAGTAACTTTGCTAATGGTGTCAATCAGGCACAAACGATCATCCAAAGTGGCGCTGCCCTAAAAAAATTAAATGATTTTGCAAAATTTACCCAGTCTTTTAACAATGCACCTACAAATAACCAGTAAGGTACTCATTGTTAGAACAAATAATTCTTAAACCTATATTCAGTAAATCCATTAAAGACCTGAGCTAATTATGACAAACCAAGCCATTCCCTCTATCTTAGAAAAAATCGTTCTAACCAAAGAGAGGGAGGTTGCAGCGGCAAAACAAACTAAAGACCTACCCTCGATAAAAGAAGAAGCCTTGGCACTTTATGAAAGCCAAAAAGTGCCGAGACGCGGATTTGCTATGGCTTTAAGGCTAAAACAAGCTGATGGTTTAGTTGCTATCATCGCTGAAATTAAAAAAGCATCGCCATCAAAAGGGGTTATTTCTCAGAACTTTAATCCTACCAAAATTGCTAAGCAATATGAGAAAGCTGGTGCTGCTTGCTTATCTGTACTGACTGATGAACAGTACTTCCAAGGCCATTCGCAATATCTGACTGAGGTAAAACAAGCCTGCAATTTACCTGTACTACGCAAAGACTTCATGATTGATGCTTATCAGATTTATGAGTCTTACCTAATGGGTGCTGATTGTATATTATTGATTGTGGCCTGTTTAAATGATGAAAAATTGTATGATCTGCACCGCATTGCTTGTCAACTTGGTATGGATGTATTAATTGAGGTACATACGCAACTTGAGATGCAGCGGGCATTAAAACTACCAGAATCAAAGCATAATATATATGGCATCAACAATAGAGACTTGAACACTTTTGATACAAACCTTAACACCTCTATAAAATTAAAAGCATTTATTGATGAGCATAATCATGAGAAGATTGAACACCCTCTCTCTAATGACTATTTACTCGTTACTGAGAGTGGCATTCATAATGCAAATGATATTGCTCTCATGCAAAACAACCATATCAACTGCTTCTTAATAGGTGAACAGTTTATGAAAACAGAACGCCCTGGCGATACACTTAAAGACTTATTAAACCAAATTGATTAAATGACCACTCAATAAATGTAGTTAATAATTTAATGCAGTCAGTGTGTCAGTCACCTCGCACTCTCTTTCTAACACTATTTTAGGTTGCTTTGTTAGCTTACTTTGATAGTTACGGGTTAAAGCGTATATACTAAGATTTCGAGCTAAATACACTACATTAATTTATGATGACTTATTTTTACCAGATACTGAATTAAAATCCGTAGGATATGAAACGACCACAACCTTTGATTGCAAACCAAGTCCTGTAAATTTGATAACGTAGGGCAATTTTTGCAAGAGATATCAATTATTTAAAGCGATACGTATTATTATGTCAAATTCTCTATTTTCTAAAGAAGTTCAAGAACAACTAAAAGACCTTAAAAGTGAACTAAGTAAAGGGCGAGCAACCGCCTCAACTGATCCTCAAAATGAAAAACCCACTGAACCTGTTTCACTGCCAACTCAAAAGCAGGTTAATAAAACAGTTAGGCAGCTTGACAGTGAACATATTGACGATGATAAGGTTTTATTTATGCAAGCAATGGCTGGGGTTAAACCTATTGCAGACAATAACACCATTTCAGATGTGGCAAAACCGAAAGTCACTAAGCCAGACGCAACCACCTTATCAAAACGTGCCGCTGCACAAGGGGAGGATGCTGAGCTATTAGATTCAGGATTATCTGATATGCAGGCCTTGCTAAACCCTGTTAGCGGCGATGCCTATTTAATGTATAAAAAAACCACCCTACAAAACAAGGTGTTTAATCAGCTTAAACAAGGGAAGCTACGCTGGTATGATGCCGTAGATATCCATGGTTGTACCATTGATGAAGCACGTGTAGCAATGACGAAGCTTATTGCTCAAGCAAAATCTAATAACGAAACTGTGGTAAAAATTGTCCACGGTAAAGGGGTTGATGCCGTTCTAAAAACTTGCGTCAATGGTTGGTTACGCCAATTACCTGAAGTATTGGGCTTCTGTTCTGCGCCGCCTAAAGATGGGGGCAATGGTGCTGTGCTTGTACTGTTGAAAAAAGATAAGTCTGATAAATGACTAACCACATTGATTTGAAAGAAATTTTAGCACGCTGTTATAGACCCGTCAGAAAGCTATTAGGTAGCTAATAGCAAATTATAGGTTTTTCATTTACCCACTTATGACTTAAAAGCCCCTCATTGCAGAGGGGCTTTTACCAACTTTAATCTGATATGAGAAAGGACAAGGTAATTTTACAATAAGTACTTTCAAGAAAATTACTTTTGCAATAAGTACTTTTACGATAATGAAGCTTGATGGTTAATCATTTCCGGCCTCACTCATGAGATTTGGCTGCTTTGATGCATATGACTGCTTTGATTCGATAGTAATTTGTTGTGCAGGGAGTGCATGTTCTACAGCGTAGTTTTCAACCTCTTTTAGTATGTCAATTATGAGCTGCGATTGCATTTCATAAAACTGCATCAGTCCATCACTGGCATAAACATAAGCACGAATCTCAATCATCATTGAGTCTTGTCGTAGCTCAGCAATCCTCACTTGATTCCATTCAGAGTTTGTAAACTCATGATTTATAATAAATTCATTCATCCCTTGCAAAAAATGTTCTATAGTCTCCGCATCAACATTTCTTTTAATATAAATATTATGCAAGAAATGATGCATGTCTCTAGAAGTAAAGTTTTCGATAGACATTGATGAAAAATCGCCATTGGGCACAGTCACAACCGTACGGTTCATTGTTCTGATACGGGTGGAACGTATCCCGATATCAATAACCGTTCCTTCTAATTCTCCAAACTTACAGTAGTCCCCCACTCGCACTGGCTGATCTGCAACGACAACGACGCTACCCACCAAATTTTCAATCATTTTTTGTGCACCAAGTGCCAATGCTAAACCACCAACACCAAGAGCAGCTATCCCTGTAGTTAAATCAAAGCCTAAGTTACCAAAAATAAAAATTGCCGCTAAAATCAAAAATAATGCTTTTACCAACTTTCTTAGTAAACTTAATATAGACACTCGCTCAGTGTGATTTCGCTTATAACTTTCGCGTTCAGCTCGATTAAAAACAGCATCTACCACACGCAGTAATAACCACGTTAGCGCAAACCAACCAACAATATCTTTAATTCGGTTGACAGGCTCTCTTACTATCACTGAGACACCAGTGTAAACCATAACCTCATAAAGTATGATTGATGTAATCACTAAAGATAAAGGTAAGATGAATTTTGCATCGAAAGGTAATGGCTTTTTACGTACCGATGGATAATAACTCTTTAATACCAAATATAGTAGCCCAACAATTAGGTATGAGACGGCCACACAAAATAAAGCCAAAAAAATGACGGCCATAATGTCAGCGAAGTTATAGCCAGCAATTGCCTTACCTTTTAATGGCTCTAAAGTATATCTATCAATAATAGAACTTTGCTGCGATAAATCAGCATTTTTAATAGCATTAACTGTCTCTGAAGATATTTGCCAATATTTATTACCATGCTCAGCAGTTTTTCGCACCATCATTAAATCAATGAGCTGATCATCTACAGTTATGGTGCCTATTTTTTCTCTATTTGGAGGAAGCTTATCTGCCAAGTTACCTGCTGGGTCATTGCTAATTTTTAACTCATTATTCAGTCGCCCTCCTGTATCCAAAGCCAACTTAATTTGACGCACTAGCTCCACTGAATTATCACTTGACTGCAACTCTAAGTAATTCGATGCTAATGATTCGTCATTTTGCGATAATGAATTGATGAATCCTTGCATTGTACTGCGTGGCGTCTGACGCCCAAAAGGATCTATTATATCGGCAGAAGATGCTACTGCTGTATCTTGAACGGCTTCTTCTGCATAAGCATTAAATGAAAATAGCACTCCCAGTACAACAAAAGTCCTAACCAAAAAGGTCTTTATCCATATAAGTAAAGACGAAATAGAGCTATTTTTAGGACTTATGCTTAGGAGGTTAATATATAGCTTCTTTTCTTCCATATCGGTAGACTTATCCAACGATATTTTCGATGTTTTTTGCATATAAATATCAACTCTTTGATGGGGTTTAGTCTGAAGTATCCGTTTAATGACATTTAAAGTTCTAGTGTTAGTTTCTATGTTAATTTTTTAGAAAATAAAAGGGTTTATACTCCAATATTATCTCATTAATGCAGTCAAATAATAATTTATCTTTATTGCAGAGGAGGATTTTAGAGTATTGTTCTACATTCTATGCTCATCTTAGCAAGGGCATTTAAGTTCATGTATATTGCTGCAATTACTAAGGAAGCTCATTAGTAGAAGCTGCTAAACTTTTAAAGTTAATAGGTCATTGACTAATATTGTAAAGCTTTAAAATAAATAGTCGCATCATGAAAGCGATTAATCTAAACATGAAAAAAACTCGTCATATTAGCATTTATTTCAATTAGAATTCCCTCATAATATGTGTTACTGATTTGTAACTTTTTCTTAATATAGCTAACTAGATTGTAGGCCACTCAATGAAAATTCTTCACACTTCGTTATATAAAAGCATATATAAACATCTAAATAAAAGCACGATTACTCTTAACTCTCAAGCACTGTTAACAAATTCTGCATTAGCTATTACTGCATCCGCAATAGTGACCTTGCCAGCATTGGCACAAGATGAACTAAATTCACAGACGCCTAAAGTTACATTACCGACAATCATAGTTACCGCAACGCGGACCCCGACTGCGATGAATAATACGATTGCGCAAACACGAGTGATTGATAGCGAAGCCTTAAAGCGCTATCAAGGCCAAACTGTTTTAGATGTGATCAAACATCAACCAGGTTTTTCATTTAAACAAGATGGTAGCATGGGGCAAAGCAGTAACTTTTATGTGCGGGGTCATGACAGTAAACGTGTATTGGTACTCATTGATGGCATTCGTTATGGCTCAATGACTACCGGACAACCGAACTTGGGGCTGTTACCTGCTGATCAAATTGATCGTATTGAGATTTTATATGGGGCATTTGGGTCAAGTGTTTACGGATCTGATGCGATGGGTGGCGTGATTCAAATATTTACTAAAGGAAGAGAGGCTAATGTCTCAAATATATCGGCCACTGCTGGTTATGGCTCAAATGATCATTATATAGTTGGAGCTACTGGACAATGGGTATCAAATACGCAAAATGGTCAAACTCCTACCACAGTAAGCATATCTGCAAGTCTCAATGAAACCGATGGTATTAGTGCGCTTGATAACCAAACTGGTCACAATAAAGACGCAGATGGTTTTACCAGTAAAAATGGTGCTATTTCAATCAACTCTGCTGTGTCAGAAAATTTGACCCTAGGTGCGAATGCTTTATATAGCGATTCTACTTCAGATTTTGATGACTATTCGAACGAAGAAGGCGCTTATATAGATCAAAAAAATGGTTCTTACTCTGTATTTGCTGATTTCAAAGATAATAAAATCGGATTAAAAGTAACGGCGGGTCAAAGCGTAGACGATCTGGATAATAATCTAGGGGATGCCTTTCAAACCAAACAAACTCAAGCTACTCTAATAGGTACTTATGCACTTCCTATAGGTAATGCTATTACGGGCCTGGAATGGTTAGAGCAAGATGTCAATGTGACGCCGAATAAGGTATCTCCAAACTATCAAGGGTTTTTAAAAAATGAAAGAAAGGTTAAGAGTGGCTTTTTAGGCTATCAGCTAAATTCGGATAAGTATGATTTTCAAGCCAATATACGCCATGATGATAACTCCCAATTTGACAATGAGACTACCTATGGCGTTGGTACTTCTTTCAATTTAGCGGATAACCTACGTGTTGGTGCTAATTATGCGACTGGCTTTCGTGCGCCCTCTTTAAACGACCTATATGTAAAAAGTAATTATTACACGCCCAACCCTGATTTAAAAGTTGAAACCACTGACAATACGGAAGTGTTTGTAGAATATGATGATACTATTAACAATATTCGTTTAACTGCGTATCAATCTGATGTCGAAAATCTTATTGATAACCAATATGATACAGATACCGGTAAATACAAAGCAACAAATGTAGATAATGTACGCTTACAAGGCATTAGTCTAACCACTGACTGGAGTATCAATAATTATGTTTTAGGTGGTCAATATGATTATTTAGATACTGAAGTAAAATCTGAGGTAAATAAAGGCAACCAACTGGTTTACAGACCAAAAAACTCTGGTCTAGTGTACATGGGGTATAAAGCCAATAACTTTGACGTGCGTAGCGAGCTACAATACATTGGAAGCCGTTTTAACAATGCAACTAATAGTTCTAAGCTACCAGACTATCAATTGGTTAATATTGCAGCTAGTTATGATTTAAATCCCAATCTAACAGTATCTACCAGAATTAATAACGTGTTGAACGAAGATTATTCAACCAATGAGACTTTTGGTAAATATGCCTCTCGTTACAATCATGATGGAACCAACTATTTAGTTTCTTTAACTTACACCGCAAGATAACGTTAACTATCAAAATATAATAAAAGCTACTCAGTTCAATATTGAGTGGCTTTTTCTTACTTACAGATTAATAATAGCGTCATCGATAATCATCTACTCAGCTACTTTAAGAGGCAAATTCTCTGGAAAATAACTACGCAAATAAGCTATCGCTGCAATTATCGCTTCATCAACCAGCTCTTTAGTAATTCTACCATTTCGTCTATATGACATGGTAAATACACTATTAACAATGTTGTAGGCCACTAAAAATAAATTATTAATGTTATCAAGCTTGGGAATATCATAGTATTCCGTTAGTTTCTTTAAGATTAGATCAGTAATTTGTCCATCAATTTCAACCCCATAATCATCGCCCTCAAAATCAGGCGTATTGGTCTCGTAAATTAATTTAGCCTTAGTAATGTCTTCAGCAAAAATATCCACCCCTTTTTGCATAACGGCTTCAACATACCCCTGCCATGATCCGCATTCAGCAACCTCTACTGTTTCGAGAGTGTCCAGTATTTCAATAGCATTTAGAAAACGCAGCGCTAAGAAAATCGCTTCAATATTTGGGAAAAAATGATACGCAGAAGCCCGAGGAATATCCGCCTTTTCACAAACATCTGCTAGAGTAACAGCATGCACCGGCTGAGTCTCACATAGCTCCTTAGCTGCCATCAAAAGTTTTTGGCGTCGTACTCTGCCTTGCTTACTGGTAAATTTGAATTTATTCGGTACTAACTTCTTTGCTAAATCAGAATCTACCAAAATATCTTCAATGATATCTTCACGAACGTCAAACATAATAAAACTCTTTAAATATAATTAAAAACTAGCTCATAAGGTCTATAGTCACATAAGGCCTATAATAGTGTATGCAAATTTACCAACGATACTGTGCCTAGACTAGTAAAGGTACATTTAAAAACAATATCGAGTAAAAACAATATCGAGAGTTATAAGCCACACTTTATTGTAACTTGATTTTCGCTCGTACTATACCATGATCAGAAAATCTGTCTGCATAGTCACTTTTTAAATGGTCGTTGAAATAATCGACACGTTCTACTTCTCCAAGGGAATACTTACTATCTACTAAGAATTCTTCGGAAACAAACAACTGATCTATCACTTCTGGCATACCTTGGTAAAGATGGGTATAAGCAACATCTCTCATCCACCCATAGCTTGTTTGTACTCGAGCCGCATCAAACAATGCAACATCACGCATTGACTTATCGTAAGTAACTTCACTTGTTTCAGCCAAGAGCTGTGTTGTGACACTATCCGTTACATCATTCATATCTCCCAGTAGAATGAGAGGATGATCGGTGCGGTAAAGTTTATCTATAATATATAGTCTTATTGAGGCTGCTTCAGCCGCTCTCATACACAAGCTTCTAAGCTTAGCACGCACTCTTAACAACGGATCGTCATAATCTTCCAAGCGCCTTCCCTCTTCATCACGCAAATAGTGAGGACGTTTACTTTTTAGATGGGCAGTCATTACCGTTATCGACTGACCAAACACATCTAATGTAGCTACTAACGGAGGACGGTTAAATTTCTCATAAAGCCCCTGATCGGGAATATCTATGACCGCTAATGGATTTAAGTCAGTTAATATATCCCAATGGCTAACTTTAAAGCGAGATATTAACCCTAAAGCAGGTGTATGCTGTGCACCGCCACCTAAAGTAAGCAGATTGGTACTATCATTACTTGCCAAAGGTGCTAGAGCTTGTGACGGTTCGAAGCCAAGCTTCACTGCAAGATCTTGTAGCGCCTTTTCATCCCAAACCTCTTGAAAGGCATAGATATCCGATCTGGCGTTTTTTAATAAATCAGAGAGACCATTTACTTTATGTTGGTATTGCGGCTCAGTATATACATCCATATTTTTATAGAATACCCGATTAGGCAGAGCCAAATTAAGTAAATTACTGGTAGCAATATAAAACTCTTTATCGTGAATAGGGTCATTTTTCATTTATCTGTATATCCAACTCGATGCCATTTTTAAGCTTTAAGTGTCTATTTTTAAGCTTTAAGTGTCTATTTTTAATAGTGTCAACGGTACAAGCATAATACAAGATATGACTATAGAATACTTATTCTGGTACAAATTTACTAACTTATCATCAAATCCCATCATCAAATAGTACGCGTGCTCACAATTACTGAAGAATCTTATCTATGGCGCTATGCCATTTAGATAAATGTGACTGGCGCTCATCTTCTGAAATTATTTGCTCAAAATATTTATCCAGTATCCAAGATTCATTTATAGTAGTGTCATCATACAAACCACTTTTTATGCCAGCCATAAGCGCTGCACCTTTAGCAGTTATTTCCGTATCTTTTGGCCGACTGACTGGTACCCCAAGTAAGTCGGCTTGAAATTGCATTAATAAGTCATTTTTAGCGGCACCGCCATCTACTCTTAGTTCAGTCAATGGATTCGGGCTATCCTTTTGCATCGCATCTAGCACATCATAAGTTTGAAAGGCGATCGATTCTAGCGCTGCTCTTGCAATGTGTGATTTGGTAGTGCCACGCGTCATTCCAGAGATACTCGCTGTAATGTCTGAGCGCCAATATGGCGCACCTAACCCAGTAAACGCAGGAACTAATACAACACCTTCACTGTCATCAACGCTGCTAGCAAGTCGTTCAATATCATGCGACTTCGTAAACAAACCTATATTATCTCGTAGCCACTGCACAATAGCGCCAGCCATAAACACACTACCCTCTAATGCATAAGTTGTCTCACGTTTACTCGGATTTAAAATACGTCTTCCAGATTCCACAAGTCGGGTCAGCCTAGGCGACTCATGATCACTTTGAAGACTATATAGACGGCGCTGCCAAGCCACTGTGGTTAATAATTTATGCTGGCTTAATTTAGGGGTATCGCCAATATTCATCAGCATAAAACAGCCAGTGCCATAGGTGTTTTTTGCCATACCTGCTTTTAAACACCCCTGTCCAAACAAAGCAGCTTGTTGGTCGCCTAATACAGCATTGATAGGTATTTGTTTTGCAAACAATCCTTTTTTAGTTTTGCCAAACTCTCCATCAGAAGGCACGACTCTTGGTAGGGTCTGCTCAGATATATTAAATTGATCGAGCAAACTCTGCGACCAACTCAAGCTATTAATATCATACAGCAAGGTACGTGAGGCATTGGTAACGTCAATAACGTGCTCCCCACCAGTCAGGTTATAAATAAGCCAACTATCTATAGTGCCAAAGCATATCTCATTACGCTGTGTCTTCCCTTTTAGCTTTGGGTCATTATTTAAAAAGTTATCTAAAAGCCAAACTATCTTGCTAGCACTAAAATAGGGATCAATACGCAGACCGGTAATAGAGTGAATATAAGACTGCATATCAATCTTGGACTGATCAAGTGCCTGTTTTTTTAATGCTTGGCACCAACTTTCAGTGCGTCTATCTTGCCACACGATAGCTGGAGCCAATGGTTCTCCAGACTGTTTATCCCAAACAACTATTGTTTCACGCTGATTGGTTATGGCGAGGCTGGAAATATCTGTTGCCAAAAGCCCTGCCTCGTTGATTGCATCATGTGCGCATCCTATTTGAGTGTGCCAAATTTGCAAGGCATCTTGTTCAACGTAATTAGCTTTAGGTGTGCTTAACGTAATAGCTCGTTGTGAAATTTGAATGGGCTGAGCTTTATCATCATATATGATTGCTCGGCTTGAGGTTGTCCCTTGATCCAATGCTAAAACGTAGCCAGCCACACCATTCTCCTAATATACTAATAGTTAACGCGTTAAATAAAATATCCTAATACTGTGTTTAAATATCGACGTCCTAATTCTGTCGGTTGTATGATCTCGAGGTTATTAACTAATAACCCTCTATCACGTAGCTTATCAAGTATCGGTAAAATTGTATCTTCGTGAAGGCCAGTTCGCTCGCTGAACAATCCAACGGGTACGCCTTGAGTTAAGCGTAGCGCATTTAGCATAAATTCCCCAGTGAGCGCTTCATCAGCCACAGTGGTCAAGCTGACATATTTGGGATAATTGTCATAGCTCATATAATCTTTGGGTAATCTTGATTTACTAAAACGGTATATCCCTTCTCTTAGCTGTGTTTCTGAGTCAAACTTTGCATTCACTTGCCAGTTGTTACCTATGGTAATTTTGCCATGTGCGCCCGCGCCGATGGCCATATAATCGCCAAACCGCCAATAGTTCACATTGTGATGACAAGGCTGGTCTTTGTGCTCAAAACTTTCATTAACCCATGCTGAAACTTCATAGTTATTGTATCCCAGACTTTTAAGAAGCGCGCTCCCCTGCTCTTCAATTTCGCCTAGTTTTTCATCGTCTGGTAATATTGGTTTCTTTCGATAAAACACAGTATTGGGTTCGATTGTGAGCTGATACCATGATATATGCGTTGCTCCAGCATGGCTTGCTAGTTTAATATCCTTTAATGCATCTTCTACTGTCTGTTGTGGTAAACCATGCATCAAATCTATATTAATTCGCTTGAATCCTGCTTCTCGCGCTGACCTTGCTGCCACAATCGCTTGATTGGCATCATGGATTCGTCCTAAAGCTTTAAGTTTGCTATCAGCAAAACTTTGCACACCAAGTGACAGCCTGTTGATACCAACCTCCAAATATTCTGAAAAAGGGGCGTGTTCTAGTGTGCCTGGATTGGCCTCCATAGTGACTTCCATATCATCAGCAAATGGTAAAACCTCACGTAAATGTTTAAAAAGTCGCTTGTACTGAACGATGGGTAGCAAAGAGGGTGTGCCGCCACCAATGAAGATAGAAGATATTTGACGATTTTGAATAAAGGGTAATTGCGAGTCAACATCAGCGATAAGAGCCGTCACATAATCTGAAAAATAATCAGTATTAGGATCAGCTCGACCAAAAACTTTTGTTTTATTGCCGTCATTTTCCGGCAACGTATGTGAGTTAAAGTCACAGTAAGGGCATTTTTTAATGCACCAAGGTATGTGAATGTATAAGGTAAGAGGCATTTTGGTAATATTAATCAAAGAGGACATATACTTAAGGTCTTATGCTAAAAGGCAGATGATGTTATAGTCATGGCGTTTTTACGCTCATTGTTAAGGTAATAGTTTCATTTAAAAGTAGCACGTGACTTATTATACTGTGCTCTGTTGTTAGTATCATACTACGACCTGTGGCTAGGGCGTGTTTAATATTTGCTCAACGCAGTATTAGATGCTGTATTAAAGCTTTGTTGGTTCATTAAAGTCGAAATATATTTAATGTCATTTAACCTCACTACATCTTATAAAAATATAACGCTCTAAAATAGAGAAACGTAGGTAACAAGCAATATACGCGTACATATAACTGATGAGCTATTTGAATGTGGTTTTTGATAACCAATACACTTAATTAACAGTACACTTGCTTATCTTTGTCAAAAATTCAAGGGGACTTAACGCAATGAAACACATAAAAAAACTGGGTGCATTAACGACTATTTTAGTCACAGCTATTGGTATAACAGCCTGTGGCGGTAGCGATTCTGATGAGGTTATTAGTAAAGTCAAAGAAGAATATGATCGTATTGAAGATGATGTCAAAGACGAATACGCGAGAGTCGAAGATAAACTGAGCCCTGCTGAGAAAGATATGGCAACCATTTTAGAGTCGATTTTTTTACCTGAAAATACAGATGAAACTTTAGATAAATTTCTCGATAAAATTACCCCAGAAGGTGGTAAGGGTGGATTATACGCAGGACATTTTGTCGAACTAGAGGATGGCAATAACAGTGACATAGATATTGGCGCTGTTTATTTTGACATAAGTGAGCATGCAGCAGGCAGTGTTAATGGGCATATCAGCTATCAACAAGCCAAATGTCAAAACAACACAACTTTGTCTACTGACTCAGCAATTAAAGTAGATAACTTTTTTACAGGAAAACTGTCTGGCAGTCTAGACACACCAGAGTTTTTAGATATTAAATATATTAGAGACTTAGATATTGCTACACCGAATATCTTATCAACCTTCAGCGGTAAATTTAATGATAAAATTGAGGGTAAGCCTTGGACAGGATCATTTGAGTACCAAGATGGGTTAGGAGGTAAAGAGCTGTCTTCTGGTAAAGATAACTGTAAGGTTACTTACACTTTATCTCAGCGCTCAAATTTCGCAGCATACCCACTTGATTTTAACCGTGGCGATTTAGATGTAAAACTAAGCGGTATTGGAACAACAAAACAGTTAAACTGGTCCGCACCTTTAAATGCCCACTTAACTCTAATCAGCCAAATCAATGTGAACAAAGCTGAAACTGGTGCGAATGGTTATGTGGTTAACCAGGTCATCCAAGGAAGTGACACTAACGTGTTTAATCCAATGATGACTACTGACCCTACTAACTATGCATTTGTCGTCCAAGTATTTGATAGTAGTAATCGTTTAATCGGTTTTGAGTCTACCATTGCTGATTTACCAGATGCTAAATGATGGATACACAAACACAGTAATGAGTGAAGTAAATTGAGTGTAAACATGGCCTGCCGTATGGGCGGGTTGTTTTATTTTTTAATCGCTTCAAAAATGACACCAAACGGTAGAGTCATTTGAAACTCTGATAATTGAGCGTCTTAAAATGTGCCAGCATTAAGCGGCAGTTTTTTAAAGCCTAACTATAGCTCATTAAATTAAAGCACTTATTACATTAAAGCGCTTTTTAAAAGTTGACATATGCTCCCTAATTTAACTTTTTCTGACTTTAAGCAACACAGTAAACGCTTAACAGTCCTTGTACTTCCCATTTTAATTACTCAGTTTTGCCAAGCGGCACTGGGCGTAGTTGATGCCGTTATGGCCGGTAAAGTTTCCGCACTAGACCTTGCCGCCGTCTCTATTGGGTCTGGCGTATGGATGCCTCTGTTTTTACTAGCAACAGGGATATTAATAGCCACAACCCCATTAATTGGCGAAAAAGTTGGTCAAGACAATCACCATCACGTACCCCATATTACTCAGCAATCTTTATGGGCATCTTTCGCCATTGGCATTGTCGGTTTTATACTGGTTAATTTAAGTCCTAATATATTAGGGGCTTTGGGTGTGCCTGAAAACATCCAACCCAAAGCAACCGCCTACCTGCATGGTATCGCTTGGGGCTTTCCTGCTATGGCCTGTTACGCTGTTCTACGCAGCTACTGTGAGGCCCTACAGAGACCAATACCCGTTACTATTATTAGCCTCATTGGTCTTTTAGCAAACATTCCGATGAATTATATTTTTATTTTCGGCAAGTTTGGTATGCCTGCTATGGGCGGTGCAGGATGTGGGTATGCAACCGCTGGCGTGCTATGGATAAATGTCATTTTGCTCGGTGCCTATCTCTATTTCTCTAAAGATAGCTCATTTGAAAAAACGCGGTTCTTTTATAATTTCGCACGCCCTAATCGACAACAAATTAAGAAAATTTTTAGATTGGGTCTACCCATTGGCATTGCCATCTTTTTTGAAGCCAGCTTATTTAGCTTGGCGTCATTGGTCATAAGTCCATTGGGAGAGATTGCCGTAGCCTCACATCAAGTTGCATTAGCAGTAACCTCTCAACTTTTCATGATTCCGCTGTCTATTTCCATGGGGCTTACTATCATGGTATCCAATCGATATGGAGAAAAAAACTGGCTTGCACTACAGCAAGTTCAACGTACAGGCCTAATTTGGACAGTACTCATTGCGCTCGTTTGTATGATCGGTATTGCGTTATTCCGCTCGCAACTGGCAAGCGCATTTACTGTAAATTCTGAGGTAAAAATTCAAGCAATGGGACTCTTATTGTTTGCGATAGGTTATCAGTTGTTTGATGGCTGGCAAGTTAATATCGCAGGTATTTTGCGGGGCATGCAGGACACTCAAGTACCTATGTGGATTACTTTATTTTGTTACTGGGGCGTCGCTCTACCACTGGGAACTTATCTCGTTCGCTATACCGAAACGGGCGCAAAAGGGTTTTGGATAGCGCTGGTAACCGGTTTGTTTTTATCATCAGTGTTACTAACCTTACGGTTGAACCATCGACAACGAAAAGTTCTAGAAATTTAGCATCACACTGACACTTTGTTTATTTAAAAAATGATAATTGTTTGAATTTACCTATAAAAATTACATTTTACAGTTATCAGTTACGATAAAGTTTGTTACAATATCTATAATATGTACACTTGTTCACACAAACATCTCTAGCGACACTTATTTAGATGGGAAATTATATAAATGGAAATTGATAAAATTCGCAAGCTCATTGAGCTAATGGAAGAAAAAGACCTTGTTAAACTTGAGTTAAAAAATGACGACGATAGCATTAGTTTAACCCGACATTATGAAACTCCAGTGCACTCAATGGTGGCAGCCCCTCAACCCACTGCCCCATCTGCACCCACTAAACCTGTTAACATGGGTGCAGTAGAGCCCTCCCCAATGGTTGGTGTGTTTTATGTTGCACCTAGTCCTAATGATGCCCCTTTTGTTAAACCAGGTCAAAAGGTAAAAGCTGGAGACACTTTAGGTATTATTGAAGCCATGAAGATCATGAACCCACTTGAAGCCACACAAAGTGGCATCATCGATGAGATTTTGGTCGAAAACGGTGATGTTGTTCAATTTGGTCAACCTATTGTTCGCTATAAAAATTAATAAACAGGCATCATAATGATAAAAAAACTCCTAATTGCGAATCGTGGAGAGATTGCCCTACGCATCGTTCGTGCCTGTAAACAATTAGGCATCCAAACCGTCGGGGTATACTCTACTGCTGATAAAGAACTCATGCACTTGCGCTTTGTTGATGAAGCGGTTTGTATTGGCAAACCAAATGCCAACCAAAGCTATTTGAATACCAATGCTATTTTGACGGCTGCTGAAATTTGTGGTGCCGATGCTATTCATCCCGGATATGGTTTTCTATCTGAAAATGCTGAATTTGCTGAGCAGGTTGAGGAAGCCGGTTTAACCTTTGTCGGACCTCATCCTGACCATATTCGTTTGATGGGCAATAAGATTTCTGCCATTCATGCTATGAAACAAGCAGGTGTTCCAACAGTTCCTGGCTCTGTAGGAACAGTTAACTTGGATAATGCCGAAGAACAAGCGAAAAATATTGGTTTCCCATTACTCATCAAAGCTGCTGCTGGTGGCGGTGGTCGTGGCATGCGCATTGTCGAACACTTTGAACAGCTGAATCAACAAGTGCAGGCAGCTAAGCAGGAAGCAGAGCTGTGGTTTGGGGATGATAATGTATACATGGAGCGCTATTTACAGAATCCGCGCCATATTGAAGTTCAGGTATTAGGTGACGGTAATGGAAACGCTATTCACTTATATGATCGTGATTGCTCAATTCAGCGCCGCCACCAAAAAGTACTAGAAGAAGCTCCAGCCGCCGATATTTCTGACGATGTGCGTGAGCCAATCCTGCAAGCCTGTGTGACTGCATGCGAAAAAATTGGCTATCGAGGTGCCGGAACATTTGAATTCTTGTTTGAAAATGATGAGTATTTTTTTATTGAAATGAATACTCGGGTTCAAGTTGAACATCCGGTAACTGAGATGGTAACGGGTATTGATATTGTCGTCGAACAACTGAAGATTGCTTCTGGATATGGCTTATCCTATCGTCAAGATGAAATTGATGTACACGGACATGCTATTGAATGCCGTATTAATGCAGAAGATCCTAAAACGTTTATGCCTTCACCTGGCGTGGTAACTCAGTATTTTGCCCCTAGTGGTGCGGGTATGCGATTTGATTCACATTTATATCCTGGATATGAAATTCCTTCTTACTACGATTCACTAATCGGTAAGATGATTTGTCATGGTCAAACCCGCCAACAAGCCATTGCTAAAAGCGTGCATGCTTTAGATGAACTTATTATTAGTGGTATAAAATCTAACATTCCACTACATCGTGATGTCATCTTGCAAGATAAAGCTTTTGTCGAAAAACCGCAAAATATTCATTATCTTGAGAAGTGCTTATTGGCACCAACAGAAAAATAAGGGTTTTATTCTATTAACCACTATGATTAGGCTAATAATAAAAAAGCAGAAACCAAGGTTTCTGCTTTTTATGAGTCTCAATATTTAATTATTTCATTTAGATAAGTCACGACCTTTGCTGGCTTCGATAGCAAGACGCAAACCATTAAGACGAATAAATCCTTCAGCATCTTTTTGGTCATAAGCTCCTGCATCATCTTCAAAAGTGGCAATTTTTTCATCAAATAATGAGTTAGGAGATTTACGTCCTACCACACTAACACTGCCTTTATAAAGTTTCAAACGTACTGTACCACTCACATACTCTTGAGATTTATCAATCAAAGCTTGAAGCATTTCGCGTTCTGGACTAAACCAGTAACCATTATAAATAATTTTTGCATAGCGTGGCATCAATTCATCTTTAAGATGCGCCGCTTCACGATCCAAAGTTAAAGACTCAATGGCACGATGTGCTTTCATCATAATTGTGCCCGCTGGTGTTTCATAACAACCACGAGACTTCATACCTACGTAACGGTTTTCAACGATATCTAATCGGCCAATGCCATGTTTGCCACCCAATTCATTTAGCTTAATCATGACCTCATATGGCTCTAGCGCCTCACCGTTAACCGCTACGATATCACCCTTTTCATACTCAACCTCAATATATTCAGGCTGGTCTGGAGCTTGCTCAGGGCTAACCGACCAACGCCACATGTCATCCTCGGCTTCTACATAAGGATCTTCTAAAATATCGCCCTCATAAGAGATGTGCAATAAATTGGCATCCATGGAATAGGGAGACTTCTTTTTATTGCTAGAGAAATCAATAGGGATATTACGCTCTTTAGCATATTGCATTAAGCTTTCACGGCTAGAGAGATCCCACTCGCGCCAAGGTGCTATGGTTTTGATGTCCGGCGCTAGTGCAATTGCACCCAGCTCAAAACGCACTTGGTCATTACCCTTACCCGTCGCACCATGACTGATGGCATCCGCATCATGCTCTTTTGCGATCTCAACCAACCGTTTGGCAATGAGCGGACGAGCTATCGAAGTGCCCAATAAATATTCGCCTTCATATATTGCATTGGCACGGAACATTGGGAATACATAATCACGGGCAAACTCTGCACGTAAATCCTCGATATGAATGTGCTTAATACCCATAGCTTTTGCTTTAGCACGAGCAGGTTCAACTTCCTCACCTTGACCAATATCAGCAGTAAAAGTAATTACCTCAGCTTCATAAGTATCTTGCAGCCACTGGGCAATAATTGAGGTGTCTAACCCCCCTGAATAAGCTAAAACAATTTTATTAATATTATCTTTATTTTCTATCGACATAATTTCCTACCTTAGTGAGCAACACTGACAACTGATAAATTTTTATAAACTAGCAGATCCTGCTTGTAAATAAGTTATAACTGATTCATCAATCATTTAATCTTAGTAAAATATTTGACCTAACCCTTTATATTACACTATTTAACATACTATCTAAAGACAACGTTAACATACTATCTAAAGACAACGTCTATATTAGCGCCATTATTTTTTTATCATACAGGTCATTTATCATTATACGTCTGATCGTACGATTCTTTTATTCAAACTTATATGTCATTTGATACCTTCTGTTCATCAAATAAAAACGTAAAACCTGTTATCATAGACATATCTTATCAAGTTTTAATAATTTGTTTGAATGATCAATTAAAAAGATATTGATAACTATATTTACCTTACTATATATGAATGATGATTATGACTACGGATACAGCAGAAAGTATATCAAACGCCAATAAGAATGATGCCAAAGAAATTACAATTATTCAGCCTGATGATTGGCATATCCACTTACGTGATGGCGAGGCACTTTTAACAACTGCTCCTCATGCAGCTATAAGTTTTAATCGCGTTATCTGCATGCCAAACCTTGTCCCTCCAGTAAAAAATACAGCAGACGCGGTGCAGTATAGATCTCGCATTTTAGAGGCAGTGCAATCATCAAATATTGTAGAAAGCCGTAAATCGGCATTTGACCCGCGTATGACCTTATACATGACAGATCAAACAACGCCTGAAGATATTAAAATTGCAGCAAACTCTGGCATTGTTCAAGCAGTGAAGCTCTACCCAGCCGGCGCTACTACTAATTCAGCCGATGGTGTCACTGATATTTCTAGCCGTACAGATGTTTTAGATGCATTACAAAAGCATGGTTTACCCCTGCTCATACATGGTGAGGCAACTGATGCACACATCGATATTTTTGATCGTGAAAAACAGTTTATTGATCAGGTATTGACTAACTTAGTGAACAAGTTCCCTGAACTAAAAATTGTTTTAGAACATATTACGACCAGTGATGCCGCTGATTTTGTTATAGATCAAAATGAATTTGTTGCTGCAACAATCACACCTCAGCATCTATTATTTAACCGCAATCAGCTACTTGTGGGAGGCATCAAGCCTCACTTTTACTGTTTGCCTATTTTAAAGCGCCAAAAACACCAAGAAGTACTTTTAGACGTAGCCACCAGTGGCAATCCTAAATTCTTTTTAGGAACTGATTCTGCACCCCATGCTACTCATGCCAAGGAAAATGCTTGTGGATGTGCAGGATGTTATTCTGCGTCTATTGCACTACCGCTCTATGCTACAGCGTTCGATAGTGTTGGTAAAATAGATAAGCTTGAAGGTTTCGCGAGTCGTTTTGGCGCACAATTCTATGGTTTACCCTTGAATGAAACGTTCATTACTCTCGTTAATCAACCTATAGACGTTCCGAAAAGCTATCCTTACTTTGATGGAAGCTCTTTAACACCATTGTTAGCAGGTGAGAGCTTAGCGTGGTCCATTAAACACGCTTAACGAATAGTATTACTCTTCGTGACCGAACTATTTATATAGCAAACCACTCGGTCACTTTGTTGAACTATAAAATATATACACCATAATTTGCGATTATTGTTTTATGACTGAAGATCAAGCAAGCAACGAAAACTCTAAGTCGGTAACAGATTCTACTAACGCTTTGAATGACCCAAGACGCTGCATTAATGCATCCTCTCGAGCGAGTTCAGTTGAAGAAGATTCACTGATACTGGATGTCGGACGCGAAATTCTGGATAGTAAATCTAGTAGTTCCACTAATGTTGAAACCAACAATAACAGCTTGAGACTTGCAGATAGAATGCGTAAGTTTTTGCCTGTTGTAGTAGATGTCGAGACGGCCGGTTTTAATGCCGCTACAGATGCACTGCTAGAGATAGCATGTATCCCCATTATTATGGATGAAAATGGAAAATTTATTCAAGGGGAAGCTTTGAATGCCCATATTGAACCTTTTGAAGGGGCTAATCTAGAGCAAAGAGCACTTGATTTTACCGGCATTGATCCAAGTAACCCAATGCGTAAAGCCATTGCTGAGCAGGAAAAGCCAGCGTTACGCCGTATCTTTAAAGAGCTCAAAACGGTAAGAAAAGAACATGGATGTCGCCAATGCATTTTAGTGGGTCATAATGCCCACTTCGATTTGGCCTTTCTAAATGCTGCTATTGAGCGCACAAATAGTAAAAACCATACCGCATTTCACAAATTTTCAGTCCTCGATACGGTAAGCTTTTCTGCATTAGCTTTTGGCCAGACAGTCCTAGCTCGAGCATGCAAGGCTGCTGGTATTGAGTTTGATGGCAGTGAAGCCCATTCAGCGCTTTATGATACAAAGAAAACAGCAGAGTTATTTTGTTTCATCCTTAATAATTACCCTATGCTGACCAACTCTTTACAGCCAGAGCAAACTGATGTATTGTTAAGTAATACTGGCGACTAATATCTTATTATAATCTTTAATCGACATTAAAACTAAACACTAACACTAGGCATTAAATTTAATCATATAACCCTTAGCATGTATGTCCCCACCGCCTATAAATATAAGACTTTGATAGTGTTATCTATATTCGTTTAAATGGATACGTTTTTCTAAGATTTATTCTTATAAAGTTCATTCTTTTAATGTCCAAGCCTATAAAGCCATTATATTAAACATGTGTAATACGGCTTGGTATTTTAAGAAATAAATTAGAAAAGGGAGGTTCTATGCAAACACAATACGCTATATGGGCAACTATTGGTGGATATATACTGCTTGTTTTGACACTTAGTAGTATAACGACTCTTTGGATTCGTCATCACTTAAAAAAACCCAAACAATACCCACAATGTGAGCTAAAAAACTCTATATATACTCTCAGCCTATTCAAAGAGTTAGAGTTCCGACATTGTTTGTATTTAAACAAGCAGTTGGTTTATAAAATATTTTATAAAACTTCTTGACAGACCTACCGCTTACCTTTAGAATACGCACCACTTCGGCATTAATGGTGAAAGCAGTCGAGGTAGTCTGTGTCCCGTTCGTCTAGAGGCCTAGGACACTGCCCTTTCACGGCGGTAACAGGGGTTCGAATCCCCTACGGGATACCACATATTCTGTGTTATCTGAGTAACTATATAGCAGTTCTATATCGTTATCATATGTTTTTAAAATATATAGAAACCCAAGTTCTTTATTGAACTTGGGTTTTTTATTGATTATTAAGTCATATATCACATTAAGTTTAGAAATTTAAGCTATTACTAACGAGGGACTTAAAAACATTTATAGAAGAGAAGAATTAATAGCAAACAAATTTAACAAGTTAAATAGAGTATATAAAGGCTGTAAATCCGGCAATAGCTATCTACTCAGTATAAAGACGCTGATTTATTTTTAGGGTAAGATATTATTTCGATGCCAGAATCATTTTAATCAAGGCTAAATCTTCAGCGTATGTTAGCTTGATATTTTGATGGCTGCCTTTTACTATTTTGATGGCATAACCCATTTCTTCAAATGCGTTAGCTTCATCTGTAATAGTTATGCCTTTTGCAGCCACTTCAGATAAAACTTTGTTTAAAACACCTAACCTGAAAACTTGTGGGGTTTGAGCCTGCCATAAATTACTACGATCAACCGTATTGATTATCGTTGGTAGCTCACTAGATCCACTTTCAGGCTTATCAGAATCTACCCGCTTAAGCGTATCAGAAACTGGTACACCTAAAATCGCACCATACTGTGTCCGGCTGGCCGCCTCTATTACGGCATCAATATGCTCTTTAACTACGCAAGGTCTAGCAGCATCATGAATCAATACTAAATCATCGGGTTGCCCCCCACCAGCAACTATAGCATCCACTCCAGATTGAACCGATTCCCACCGCTCATTACCTCCCACAGCATACTGAGTTGGCAAACTAAACATTAACTTTGGGGCAACCTTATCCCCGTCAGCAATCACAATAACCACGTTGTTAATATGAGCGCTTAGAGATAAGGCATGTACACTATGCTGAAGAACTGTCTTACCATTAATAGAGGTGTACTGCTTGGCTATCTTAGAACCAAAACGACTGCCCTTGCCCGCAGCAACAATCAGGGCATGAATAGATGGCTGACTCTTAATGGATAAATCATTGATATCAGTATAAGCATTCTTGAGCTGAGAGTCTTTTGATTTATAGGACATCTTAAGCAATCACTTATTAGTTAGGTTTTAGTCAGGCGATAAACACACTTATTGAAGGTCATTAAAAGAAGTAGTTAGGAGGTATAGTTAGAAAGGTCATTTAGGGAGCATGTATATAGTCATAGTATAAGAGTATAGCTATAGTCGGCAAACTTATAAATCACTACGCTACTGTGTAAACCAGGGCAAACGCACACTTTTAACCCATAACAATCAAATCACGCACCTCATCATTCCAAGCACACTGCTTAAGGATAGACTTAACGCTGCCTTTTTTATCAGAGATCTTGATTAAATTTAACGCTAAACGACGTAGTATGGCCATGTTCTCAGTCGCATTCTTTAACCGTATCCTAGAATCATCTTCTTTAAAGGTGACATCTAATACATAATGCAAACTATTTTCTATTCCCCAATGTTGTCTTACAGCTGTATTAGCCAGTTTAGGGTCAACCTTTAATGAACTGATATAATAAGCTGTCTCACTTGTTTCTTTGTCAGTCGTTTTATTATACCGAGTATGCTGTATCTCAATCACACTGGTAAGCTTGTTCCAATTATCTGTATGGTCAAACCAATCTGTCACAAGCAGTTGCGTACACTGTCTGGTTTCAACGCGCCCGTGGTCGGATGTTGTTTCAGTATACTGACCCTTTTCGATTAACTCTGGGTTGTCTCGTCTTACTTTATGAAAGTAAGCCCTTGTTTCTCTTAGTAGTATGGCTTGATTGTCTTTTAGTTGTAACACATAGTCAGCCCCTTTTTTAATGATTTTATCCGTGACTTTGTCTAAACAACTCATAGCGTCAGCAGTAATAACTGTTTTCTTTATTTGTAGCTCATCTATGATATCAAGTACGGCTTTAACTTCATTTTTTTTAGCCTGTGACTTTTTTTGTATTAAACTGATTCCTTGCTCTGTTGCATAAGCACTGACACTGTGTAGGGCACTTAGTTTGTCTGTACTGCTTTGATAGGAATGTTTTAGGGTTTTACCGTCTATGGCTATTATTTGTAAGTCTTGATGTTGTCTTATTTGGTTTACCCAGCTTATAAAGCATTGGTTTAAGGTTTCAGGCTCTAGTATCGATATGACCCGAGCTATGGTGTCATGCGAGGGTATACCATTTTCAAACGGTCGATATTTCTTTAACCAATCTTCTTTGGTTTTACCAAACTCTTCTATGTCTACCCAGCCTTCTGCATTTGAAAGTATGGCTGTGACAACTAAAAATAAGATGTCGAGTAGGTTGTGTTTTAGGTTAATATCTTTTCTTGGATCAGTAATGATGCTAAAAGTGGCTTCAAATGTCATAGGATAGTCCTTGTCTCTGGTATCCTATAACTTTATTCGATTTGCTCCTTTTTATCACTTCTTTTTGAAAAAGTGTGCGTTTGCCCTGCTGTGTAAACCTTGTTTAGCCTAAAATTATTGTATTTTCACTCGGTTACCTTATATCGAGATTACATTTCTTTGACTATTTGAAGCTTGGTTGAGGCAAAGTAGCATGAAATAAAAGTTTAGCATCTCATATCCTAAGGGAATAAAAGCTACCAAGTAGCTGTTAAACAAATATTTTTCAAAATCTATATTGTCTACTATTTATGGCGCACTTATCTATGGCACACTCTCGACAGCATCTTCAAGATTAATAGGTGTGCTATTCAGCGAAGTGTGCGTAACAGGCGCAGTGGAAAGCTGTACAAAGGTCTCATTAGGTTTTATCAAACCTAAGTCTAAACGAGCATGCTCTTCAACTGCTTCTAGTCCAGTTTTTAAATCATGTACATCTGCACGTAAAATTTTATTATAGTCTACTTGTTGCTCATTTTTTTGACGTTGAGCCTGTATTTCAGCATCTAATCTCTCAAGGCTAGAGCGCCCATTATTACCAAGCCAATACTGATATTGTAGGCCCAGTAAAACTGAAACGGCAATCAAAAACAACATGAACTGACTAAAATATTTCATAAGATTACTTGTTAAGGTTCGCTTCACTCTAATGATATAGTTAAAGAAGTCTAAAATGGTTACAAGGCAACCGAGTGCAAGTACTACTGGAGTAGGCTTAACGAGGTTAACGCCGTAACCGTTTAGTATTTCGCTGACTATACTAGAGCACTAAGTGATGTTATATATACCTTTACCCAAAATTAAACTTGCCGCACCTAATATTTGTAGTATTTCTACCCGTTTTTGTGGCTAATTTAATGTTGGGTATGGTATTAATTCAGTGATACTGAAATTAAATAACTCATACATTGCCCTTAATTGAGCTATGAAGTTATCGCGTACAAGCTTCAACATCATTTATACTAATAGTAATGAATTAACCGCGTAAACCGATAAACTCTTCACTACCACGATAGCTCGCACGAACCTGCTGTTCGATACGAAGCAACTGATTATATTTAGCCACACGGTCAGAACGACAAAGTGAACCCGTCTTAATTTGACCTGCAGCTGTACCAACCGCTAAATCAGCAATGGTGCTATCTTCTGTCTCACCAGAGCGGTGTGAGATAACTGTCGCATAGCCGTTTTTCTTAGCAAGATAAATGGCATCTAACGTTTCAGATAAAGTGCCAATCTGATTAAACTTAATCAAAATTGCATTTGCAATTTTCTTATCGATACCTTCTTGCAGAATAGCAGGGTTAGTCACAAATAAATCATCACCTACTAGCTGAACTTTATCGCCTATTTTACCGGTTAGATACGCCCATCCATCCCAGTCTGACTCATCTAAGCCATCTTCAATTGAGATAATTGGATACTGTTCGGTTAGTTTAACCAGATAGTCAGAGAAGCCTTGGCTATCAAACGACTTGTTACCTTCACCAGCTAAAATGTATTGACCATTTTTGTAGAACTCACTAGCCGCGCAGTCTAAGGCTAAATGGATATCTTTACCAGCTTGATAGCCAGTCTGCTCAATAGCTTGCAAAATAACGGTAATGGCTTCTTCATTACTGCGCAGGTTGGGTGCAAAACCACCTTCATCACCAACGGCGGTATTAAAGCCTTGCGACTTTAATACTGATTTTAAGCTATGGAAAATTTCAACACCTGCACGTAGCGCTTCAGAAAAGCTACTAAAACCGGTAGGCTCAATCATAAACTCTTGAATATCAACAGTATTGTCAGCATGCTCGCCGCCGTTTAAGATATTCATCATAGGGACAGGCATCGTCAATGAGGTTTGGTTGCGAAGCTTAGCAATATATTGATGTAATAAGGTATCTTGTGACATAGCGGCTGCTTTTGCAGTTGCTAAAGAAACAGCCAACATGGCATTGGCGCCTAATTTATCTTTGTTTTGGGTACCATCTAATTGGATTAACGCATCATCAATCGCTTGTTGATCGGTAGCATCTTTTTCAATTAAAGCAGATCTGATTTGACTATTAACATTAGCAACTGCTTTCTTTACTCCTTTACCCATATAACGTGACTTATCGCCATCACGTAATTCTAAAGCCTCACGAGAACCCGTAGAAGCACCACTAGGAGCTGCGGCACGACCCATTGAACCATCAGCCAGAAGAACATCCGCTTCAATAGTTGGGTTACCCCGAGAGTCTAGAATCTCTCGGGCACGAATATCTTTAATTTCAGTTGCGTTATTGGTTTCTTCTGCGTACATAGCGTCTACAAGCCTCTTTATATAAATAATTATGTAAAATACAGTTTAAGTGTTAAGCCGACTGTTTAATATCAATCACACACCTTTGTGCGAAATTAGCAATTATAATAAGCAAGTACCATAAAAACTGAGTCTCAGGAACGGATATAAGTATGTCAGTATTTTTGACATACCTTTTTGAATTGAATAAATGGGATAATCATAGCACAAAATTGCAAACTCTTGGATTGCTAAGCTGGTCAACAAGCAATTGTCACTGAACTCTAAGGGTTAAAACCTAAGTTATTATACTTTATATCGCGTTAAACGTAACGCATTCATTAATACTGAAATTGAACTTAATGCCATTGCCGCTGCTGCAATCATTGGGTTTAAAAAACCAAATGCTGCTAAAGGAATACCGAGGCAATTATAAATAAAGGCGAAAAAAAGGTTTTGTTTAATGTTACGAACGGTAGCTTGGGCAATATCAATCCCCGAATTTACCTGCATGATTGAATGACCCATTAATCGAGCAGAGGCGCTATGCTTGGCCACCTCCGTACCATCTAACATGGCGAAGCTTGCATACGCAGTTGCCATAGCAGGTGCATCATTAACCCCATCACCCACCATAGCAACTTTATGACCTACTGCTTGATACGCTTCAATCCACTGCGCTTTATCACGCGGTTTCAAATGACCCTGTGCAGTCGAAAGATTTAATTCATCAGCCACATGAGCCACAACAGAAGATTTGTCACCACTGAGAAGTACGACTTCTAAGCCCTTTTTTTTCAATGCTTCAACTACCTGTGGACTTTCTTCTTTCAACTCATCTGCAAGCGCAAACATACCCAGTGGTAACCCATCAACGCTTACTGCAATAGTGCTAGCAACTTGCCATACTTTTGATAACTGCTTCGGTAGAGTCAAACCGACAAACTCGGCAGTACCAACTTTGACCTCTCCAAAGCCAACAATATTAGCTTTTACCCCCATACCTGCGACGACATCAACATAATTTGCCTGCAGCAGTTTAATACCTTTAGCTTGTGATGCATTCACAATTGCTGTAGCTAGGGGGTGGCTTACATGAGCTTCAACGCTAGCTGCTAGTTGTAATACATCATCACTTTTAATGGACTTATTAACCATCATCTTATCCACGATATGTGGTTTACCTTTGGTTAAAGTTCCAGTTTTGTCAAAAACCACAGTATCAACACTACCAGCAACCTCTAAGCTTTGAGCATCTTTAAACCACACTCCATGACGAGCGGCCACCCCCATGCCAGCCATAATGGCGGCTGGTGTCGCTAAACCGAGTGCGCAAGGACAAGCAATAACCAATACCGAAACTGCATGTAATATGGCTCTATCAATACCACCTGTTAGCCACCACGTTAAGCCAAAGGTCATTAAAGCAATAGTTACGACCACTGGCACAAACACTGCGGCTACTTTATCGGCCAGTCTAGCTAAGTCCGCTTTACTCCCTTGAGCCTCACTTAAGGCTTTAACCATATCGCTTAGCTGGGTTTCACTACCAGTTGCAGTCACACGATAATTAAGGCTTCCATTTTCTACCATAGCACCTGCTAAAACTGCCTTACCAAGGTTTTTGCTAACGGCAATCGACTCCCCAGTTAAATGACTTTCATCACACCAGCCTTCCCCTGAAATGACAACGCCATCAGTAGCAATCCGTGACCCTTGTTTGGCACGTAAAATATCGCCTTTTTTGACCTCAGCTAAGTCTACAGTCTCAACCCTATTTTGCTCATGTTTAACGTTACTTGGGTCAGATGTGTCATTATTAGTCACGACCCTTTCAACAATGGTCGGAGTTAATTCAAGCAACATATTAATGCTGTTCAAACTGTGCTTCTTGGTGCGATGCTCTAAAAACTTGCCCAGCTTAACAAACGCAATAATCATTACTCCGGCTTCAAAATATACTGGTGTATGTAAGCCGTGTTGATTAACAATATCCGATATGCTCAGCACAAATGTACTAGAATCTGCTAAATTTACACCTAAACTTTGCAGCCAGATAAAAGTTGAGTAGGCCCAAATAGTAAACGTACCGATTACTACCAGTACATCCATATTGGCTAGCCCGCCTTTTATAGAAGCCCATGCACTACTATAAAAGGGTCCAGCCAAACCAAACTGCACTATGGTTGCCAAAACAAACTGTAACCAAATAGGTGGCATCCAGTTCATACCTTGACCTACTAGCATACCTATCATGCCAATCAAAAAAGGTATTAAACATATCCAAATTAGAATTAAACGCCAATCTCTAGTCATCGACTGTGCTTTTGGCACATCATTATTGAGTATAGGTAGGACTTTAAAACCTGTTTTATCTACCCATTCACTAATCTGGTCTATATTAGTTTGTACTGGATCATAAGATACATTTAATGTTTCGCCTGCAAAGCTCACACTTGCCGATTCAATTGCCGGCTTTTTGCTCAATACCTTTTCGATTCGAGTTGCGCAGGCTTGACAAGACATACCTTCAACTTGGAATTGCGTTTTCTCCAATTTAACCGGAGGTTTAGCGTCAGTATTTATACTACGATGAGTAGACTCTAGATCGGACATAGGATTACCAGTTTTTACGATAAAGTGAAAAGAATAGCAGTGATAGAAATGTTATGGGGACGGGAGACGGGGTTTTCCATAGGACAATTGATGTCATTCGACAACTATTTAACTAACTAAACTAAAAAGCTGGCTAAAAAATAAGTCAATTAACGAGAAAACCAGCATAGAGCTGGTTTTCATAGATCAACCTTGAAGTATACACCCTAAGGCAAAGATGAGAATAAGAATTATTGAGACGACTAACCAAAACCCATCATATTACCAGAACATATCTCTATTACTGAATACTTAAGTGAATACCTAACTAAATATCGTATTTAATGCATCGGTTAAATGAGCTGCTTAGTTGTTTGGCGCACTCGCATCAAATCCAGCATCTTCAATTGCTTGCGTAATAGTTTCTAAACTAACTCTATCTTTGTCAAAAGTTACCGTAGCAAGATTATCATCAAGATTTACATCGATACTCTGCACCCCCTCTAAAGGAGTCACTGCACTGTGTACACTTTTGACACAGCCACCGCAAGTCATACCAGATATGTTAATTATACGAGTTTCAAGAGCCATATTTATCTCCTTGGTATATATGTTGTCTATATAATATGTTAGTCATTCTGTTTGCACTTTGCTTAACCATTTTGAGCCTTAATTGCAATTGGATCAAATATAAAAAAGAAATATTAGCCCTAACAAACTTTACAGGTTATTTGGGTTTTGAGGTGCATCTTCAGGAAATGGCTGAGTAATATAATCGACTGTATTCAAAGCCGCCTTGATGGCATAAAATGATGTTTTTGTGTCATCATAATGCACCACACCAAAATGACTTGCTGAATTTAACTCTATCGAAGTCACACCATCGATATTTTTTAAAGCCTTTGTTAAGCTATCCAGACCGTTAGTATCATCTATATTATTTATGCCAAATTTAGCAATTTGAATTGACATACTCCCCGCCCCTTGACTTAGTTTATTACTCAACCATTTAAATTAAGTTGTTACAGTATGCCTGATTTACACCCTATTTAATACAGCTTCTAATATGCAGACAAGCCCTTGATGTAGATACAAAGCTAATGTGTGTCAAGAGCTTTGAACCCTTTAACTAATTCATCAATTTGTTTTAACTGTGATAGAAATGGTTCGAGTTGAGATAATCTTAATGCACAGGGTCCATCGCATTTTGCCTTATCAGGATCTGGGTGCGCTTCTAAAAACAGTCCAGCGATGCCCGTTGCCATACCTGCTCGAGCCAAAGTACTTATTTGCTCACGGCGCCCACCAGCACTATCACTACGTGCACCTGGTTGCTGCAAACTATGAGTAACGTCAAAAAATACAGGGACATCCATACTTTTCATGGTATCAAACCCAAGCATATCTACTATTAGGTTATTGTAACCAAAAGATGTCCCGCGCTCACACAAAATAAGCTTATCGTTACCAGCCTCTAAACACTTATTGATAATATGACGCATCTCATGCGGCGCCAGAAATTGTGCTTTTTTTATATTAATGATAGCGCCAGTTTTAGCCATTGCATTTACTAAGTCAGTTTGACGACTTAAGAAAGCAGGTAGCTGAATAATATCGGCAACCTCTGCGACAGGTTCAGCTTGATAAGGTTCATGTACGTCAGTAATAATGGGGACATTAAACTTCTCTTTTATTTGTCCAAGCCAATCTACGCCCTTCTCAAGCCCAGGGCCACGGTATGACTTTAAACTTGAGCGGTTTGCCTTATCAAAACTGGCTTTAAATACATAGCCGATACCTAAACGATCGCAAATATCGATATAGCTTTCGGCAATATCAAATGCCATCTCTTTTGATTCAAGAACGTTCATTCCACCAAATAATACGAATGGTTTATCATTACCAATTTGGATACCGTTTAATTCGAGATGAGACTGTGCTTTAGTTAATTCGGTCATAAATCACTCTTTTTATGAGTTTAAATACAGGGAAAACACGATATGTTTTAAGGTTTGCAGTAGTAATATATTAGATATTGATCTTAACATCTAAGCTAATAAACAGAAACCTAACTTATAGAATAAGATAGTTGAATAAGTTGCAAATAAGGCTTTTAAATGAATCTCAACTATATACCCTATATTTTATGGGCATAGACATAAAATAAAAAAGAGATTGGAAATAATCCCAACCTCCTCCTACTTAATACATCTTAATTTAGGTATTGATGCATTAAAGTTATTTTAGCTACTCAGGCTTTTGAATTATCAATCGCTGCCTTAACAAAGCTTGAAAATAGCGGATGCCCCTCACGAGGCGAACTGGTAAATTCTGGATGGAACTGAACCGCAATAAACCATGGATGCTCTGGAATTTCAACGGCTTCTACTAAGTGTTGTTTAGCAGAGTACCCTGATATTAACATGCCACCTGACTCTAAATCATCAATAAAACGATTATTGACTTCATAGCGATGACGATGACGCTCAGAAATGGTTTTTGATCCGTAGATGTGATTTAGCTTAGAGCCTTCAACTAATTCGGCTTTTTGACTCCCTAAGCGCATGGTCCCCCCTAAATCTGACTCATCGCTGCGTATTTGCAATTCGCCACGCTCATCTAACCATTCAGTAATTAAACCAACGATTGGATGAGCAACTTTGCGATTAAATTCCGTTGAATCAGCCTCTAAACCAATAACATTTTTTGCAAACTCAATAACGGCCAACTGCATACCCAAACAAATACCAAGGTACGGTACTTTGTTAAGACGAGCATAGGTAATCGCCTTCATTTTTCCAAGCTTACCACGTTCGCCAAACCCACCAGGAACAAGAATACCATCCGCTTTTTTGAGTTGCTCAAGCAAAGTATCATCACTCTCTAACATCTCAGCATCGACATAATCAATTTTAACGTCCGTCTTATGAGCAATACCGGCATGAAGTAATGCCTCATTGATGGATTTATAGGCATCAGGCAACTCAACATATTTGCCAACTATTGCAATGGACACTTCGCCTTCGCTATTCAATAAAGACTCAACAACTTCATCCCAGTCAGATAGATCAGCCTCTGGCGCTTGTATAGCAAACCGTTCACAAATAATGTCATCCAAATCTTGTTCATAAAGTGCGCGTGGTATCTGATAGATGGTATCAGCATCCTGACACATAATGACCGCACGCTCTTCTACGTTAGTAAACAAGGCAATTTTACGACGGTTATCTTGACTAATAGTATGCTCAGATCGCAAAATTAATACATCTGGCTGCAAGCCAATGGAACGTAATTCTTTAACAGAATGCTGGGTTGGTTTTGTCTTAGTTTCACCAGCGCTGGAGATATAGGGTACCAGAGTTAAATGCATTAGCATGGCTTTATTCCGCCCAAGTTCTACCTGCATCTGACGAACCGCTTCCATAAAAGGGAGTGACTCGATATCACCAACCGTACCACCAATTTCAATAATAGCAATATCGTAGCCTATACCACTGGCACGGATTCGATGCTTAATTTCATCTGTAATATGCGGAATTACCTGAACGGTACCCCCTAAATAATCACCACGCCGCTCTTTATTGAGAACTGTTTGATAGATACGACCACTGGTAAAGTTATTAGTTTTGCTCATTTTAGAATGGCGTAAAAACCGCTCATAATAGCCTAAATCTAAATCTGTTTCTGCCCCATCTTCAGTAACAAAGACTTCACCATGCTGGAAAGGACTCATGGTACCAGGATCAACATTAATATATGGATCCATTTTTGTCATGGTTATTTTAAGACCACGTGCTTCTAAAATAGCTGCAAGGGATGCAGCAGTAATGCCTTTACCTAATGAGGAAACAACCCCACCGGTCACAAATATAAATTTAGTCATAAGAATCCGTCGGCAATTGGTAAATAAAGATTTTACTAAATTTAGGACAAAATTTATAGGGTTGAGTGATAATAAGTAAAAGTTTTATAGCTTGTTCAAAATTTTAAAACTTTAGTTCACACAAAAAAAACCCACTCCGAAGAGTGGGTTTTTTGGAATCAAATTCTAGTGTTTAATTTAGAATTTGTATTCTAGACCACCACCAACTGCTAATAAATCACGGTCGCTTGAGCCTTGCTCAAGAGTGTTTTGACCAGCATACGCATGTACAATCATGTTTTTCTTGTAGTAGTATTTACCGCCAACAACGATTTGCTCTGAGTCAAGACCTTTCTCGCCTAGTACGTCAGAAGTGTTGTTATATTGAGCATAGATTGAGGCTGGTCTAGCAAAGTTTTGTAGGCCCATTTCGGCACTGATAACAAAACCTTTTTCTTTCTCATCAGTATCATCAATATCTGCTTCTTGGTATAGAGCACCCAATGTTAATGGTAAACCAGTGTTGGCTAACTTATCAAAGTCAACTGATACTGTACCACGAATTAGATCACCACCTTGCGCGATATTTACGTCTTTGTCGTACGCAACACCTGCAGTGAAGCCTGTACCTTGATCAAACATTAAAGAGGCACCAAATCCGTTATTGCGGTCATCGCTGTCCTCATAAAAACCTTCATCTGCAGCATACATAGCAGCAAATTCTAAAGGCATATTATTGATTTTAGGCGCTTTCCATATAACTGAGTTTTTGATACGACCACTATCAATCATGTTACCGTCATCACCAAGATTATCCCAAAAACCATCAGCAACAATTACGTTATTAACGTAATCAGTTGTTGATTGGTTATGACCCACACGTAACTCACCAAAACTGTTATTTCTTAAACCAAGATATGTATCACGATTTTTAAATGCTTTGCCACTGTCATTATCGATGTCAATGCCATATTCTAATTGATAAATAACATCAGTATTAGCGGTCATTGCCTCAGAGCCTTTGAAACCAATACGTGATGAGTTAGAGTTAATCTGAACTGAATCAGAATCAACCTTTTTATCATCATCATTATAATCTTCGGCGTCAACATAATCAGCAGTTACAAACGCTTTACCATACACAGTTGGTGCAGCGTTAGCAGCAGATACAGATAGAGCAGCAATGGCTGATGCTAAAAGTAGTTTTTTCATGGGGTATATCTCCACTTTACAATTTTAGTTATGGGCTGCCCTAGCAAGCTAACGCCCATTTTTAATTATCTAAATATCAAGAACTTCATTACGAAACACTTAATTCATTTAGATACCAGATTTGATGTTAGTTTGACAATAAATTATTACAGACTTGTGAAAAGCTAGAAACTTTATAAATAAAAGTCCTATGTTTAATTATTAGCCTGTTAATTTGTAACATCATTTTTCTAACCCGCTCATCTTAATCGATTATTATATAAATATCAACTTACAAATATCTAAGAATACTTTTCAATTCATTTCTTTACACCAACATTAATTAACTACCAAAGGTCTACTGGCTCTTTGCATAATAGCCAAACTACTTTAAAACCATGCTAATAACCATAAAAAACTCACTCCAAAGGAGTGAGTTTTTTATGGTTAATTTATTAGTTTTGACTAGAATAAATATTCTAAACCACCACCAATTGTCGTCGTTTCATTAAGACCATCAATATCTTCATTACCAGCATAAGCATGTATAATCATGTTTGGCTGGTACTTATATGTAGCACCAATCAGAACTTGATCTGCATCGACATCTTTGAAGCCTTTTCTATCAGAAACACTAATATATTGCGCATATACTGAGGTTGGTTTACCCATGTTAGCCAGACCCATTTCTGCACTAATAGCAAATGCAGTTTCATCTTCAGTGGAGTTGTCAAAATCAGCTACCTGATATAAGCCTCCAATTGCTAAAGGTAAGCCAGACATTTTAGCCAAATCTACTTTAGCGGTTCCGCGAATAATCTCACCACCTTCATAATAGTTGCTTAAATTTAAGTCACTTTCATATGCAACACCAGCTGTAAAACCACTCCCTTGATCAAACATTAATGAGGCGCCAAAGCCGTCACCGTCATTACCGTTCTCTTCGTCAGCACCATACATAGCGGTAAACTGAACACCTTGATATTTTGGTGCAATCCAATGAACCGAGTTTTTAATACGACTACTGTCTGCTAATACTTTATGCGCTCTATCCCAATACCCTTTACCCACTAAAACGTTGTTAACCCATTGTAATGTAGAGTGTTGATGACCAAAACGTACTTGACCGAAACTATCATTTTTCAAACCTAGATAAGTATCACGGTTTTTAAAAGTAAAGTTATCATCATTATCAATATCAGTTTGATACTCTAATTGATAGATTACGTCTGTATTTTCAGTCATGGCTTCAGAACCTTTGAAACCAATACGAGAGTAGTTAGAGTTAATACCTAAAGAGTTTTTATCAGTATTCGAAGTGTCATTTTCAATATCTTCATAGTCTGCAGTGATAAATGCTTTACCGTATACAGTTGGAGCAGCGTGTGCAGCTGAAACTGATAAAGCAGCAATTGTAGATGCTAAAAGTAATTTTTTCATTGTGTAAATCTCCATTTTACAATTTGAATGGTGGCTAATTTGGTAACTAGCAGCCTGATTTTAATTTCTTCTAAGAAACATACTTAAAATGTTTCTGCTAGAGAAACCGGATTGATGGGTTGAATAGTTAGTATGGAAATAATCTACAAATGCTCGGAATTATTCTATTGAAACCAAAAACCTATCAATAGCTTTAATCTTACATATTATATTAATAGAGTACCAAAACTATACGAAACATAGTCATTAGAACCATACTCTAGAATTAGAATAACAAATTTGAAATATTTTGCAACAAATAATTATAAGTTTTAAATAAACATATGTTGACAAATAATCAATATACAAAAAAAATCCTGCTAAATTAAATATTTAGCAGGATTTATCATACAATAGGAAAGTTATTATCTAGTTAAGCGAATAACTTATTGTTAGTGTTGTGACTTTAACTTCAAACGGGCTTCATGAAGTAAAGGTTCAGTATAACCACTTGGCTGTTGACGACCTTTAAAGATTAGATCTTTAGCCGCTTGGAAGGCAATAGAGTTGTCAAAGTTACCTGCCATTGGAATATAGTTTGAATCGCCTTTATTTTGCTCATCAACCACTTTAGCCATTTTTTCCAAGGCTTGTATAACTTGCTCTTCAGTTACCACACCGTGATGCAACCAGTTGGCAATATGTTGACTTGAGATACGCAGTGTCGCCCTATCTTCCATTAGGCCTACGTTATTAATATCTGGCACTTTAGAACAGCCTACCCCTTGATCAACCCAGCGGACTACATAACCTAAGATACCTTGTGCATTGTTCTCAAGCTCTTGACGCTTCTCTTCATCCGTCCAGTTAGTGTCTTTCGCTAACGGAATCGTTAGAATATCATCGAGGCTTGCACGTTCGCGGCTTTTAAAACCTTCTTGCACCTCTTGTACATTCACTTGATGATAATGAATACTATGTAAGGTTGCGCCAGTGGGTGAAGGTACCCATGCTGTGGTAGCACCCGCCTTCGGATGGTTAGCTTTTGTTTCTACCATTTCCTTCATCTCATCAGGTTTTGCCCACATGCCCTTACCAATTTGAGCACGACCAATAAGCCCCGTTTCAATACCAATATCTACGTTCCATTGCTCGTAAGCAGGCTGCCAGGGTTGTGATTTCATATCGCCTTTACGTACAAATGGCCCCGCATTCATACTGGTATGAATTTCATCCCCTGTACGATCTAAGAAGCCCGTATTAATAAAGATAACGCGCTCTTTAGCCTGACGAATAGATTCTTTTAGGTTAATAGTAGTACGACGCTCTTCATCCATAATACCGATTTTAAGCGTGTTTCGTGGTAAGCTTAGTGCATCTTCCACGGCTGCAAATAAATCATCTGCAAACTTCACTTCTTCAGGACCATGCATCTTAGGCTTCACGATATACATGGAACCCGTACGTGAGTTTGAACGTTCATTATTACCCTTGATATCGTTAAGGGTCAATAAAGGTGTGATAAGCGCATCCATTATGCCTTCAAAGATTTGCTCTTGACCATTACCCAAGTCCACTAATATAGCTGGATTCTGCATCAAATGACCCACGTTACGGGTCAATAACAAGGCACGACCTGGCAATATAAGTTTGCCGCCATCAGGCTTGGTATATTCACGATCCGGGTTCAGCTGACGGGTTAATTTTTTGTCGCCTTTATAGAAAGTCTCGGTTAGGTCACCATTCATTAGACCGAACCAGTTACGATAGGCTTCTACTTTTTCTTCTGCGTCTACAGCAGCTACCGAATCTTCATTGTCTTGAATAGCCGTAATCGCTGATTCCATTAACACATCTTTGATATGGGCCGGATCATCCTGACCGACTGGATGACTGGCATCAATTTGAATTTCAACATGCAGGTTGTTATTTTTAAGCAGGATACCCGTTGGATTTGACGCTTCACCAACATATCCTGCAAATTGTGAACTCTTCTTCAAAGTGGTTGCACTATCGCCTTGTGCCACCTTAAGGGCACCATCTTCAACACTAAAACCGGATACATCGGTATAACTACCCTTCTCTAAACCAAAATGCTCGTCTAAAAACCCTTTGGCATAAGCCACTACTTCAGCGCCACGTTTAGGATTATAGCTACTGCCTTTATCTTTACCATCAGCGGTATCAATCATATCTGTACCGTAAAGGGCGTCATACAAACTACCCCAACGTGCATTAGCCGCATTTAACGCATAACGTGCATTACGGACAGGTACTACCAACTGTGGACCTGGCGTTGTAGCAATTTCAGCATCTACATTTTCAGTAGATACTTCAAAATCTTCACCTTCAGGCAATAAATAACCGATGTCTTTTAAAAACTGCTTATATTTTGGATAATCGATTTCACCGTTTTTAGCAGGATTGTCTAAATGCCATTGGTCAATTTTAGCCTGTAGTTCATCACGTTTAGCCAATAACTCTTTATTACGTGGGGTAAATTTCTTAACGATATCTGCAAAATTTGACCAGTACGTTTCTGAATCCACACTAACACGTGGCAATACTTCATTTTCGATGAAGTTATATAATTGGTTATCAATGGCTAGAATGCCTTTTTGAATACGGTTGTTATTCATACTATATGACCTTTGGTTAGTGAATAAATTTGTTAATAAACAAATTGAATAATGACTGTTATATTGACAAGAGATGCCCGTAGTAATAGTGGTAAAACTGATGACTTTTCAGTCTTATCAAAGATAGGTATGGTAGTTCTAAATGGTTATTTTAATAGTACTATCAATGAATTAAATATACAAGAATATGGTATTTTTTAAGAAAATGTTAGTCGTTTATTCAATTGATGTTTACTGTTTTTGATCGATTTGATAGAGGTTAAATTAAATTGGTAAATATAAATACTAAACACATAAAATAGGTATATATAAAATATTCATAGAGATATAAGCCTAAATTCGCTATCCAGCAATAAGTCCAGAACAGTAAGTTCAGATTTGTTAGAATAAACTGCGGCTATAGCTTTTATTTATTCTCGTTTTTCATCCTCAATTTACTATTAGTCAGGGCTCTAAATGTCAAAACCATCTCCCCCAATCGGTCAACCGTTAGAATCTACTCAATTACCAGATGACATATTCAATAAGCCTCATATGCCTAAAAATATTGAGCATAGTCCACCTGATAATCTAAGCCCCATAAATACGATGAGTCAATCAACTCAAACAGACATTTCTCACATTTACGATTTTTTGGGTGTGCAAACTCCTACAGCTTGGGTAGATAAGGCGCTGGAAAACATCCCTACGCTTATCCAAGACCATGCTAACTGTGAGAAAAAAGCAGCAGGTACTGCTATGAACTTAGTATTTAAATATGAGTTCGATCGTAATTTACAATTAAAATTAGCACAACTTATAAGAGAAGAAATGTTGCACTATGAACAGGTCATCGGCATTATGGAAGAACGGGGTCAACCTTGGAAGCACCTACCAGCTGGTCGCTATGCAAAGGGCATGTTAAAGCATAAGCGTACCTATGAGCCCGCTGCGATGATTGACGTTCTGATTATTGGTGCCTTTATTGAAGCTCGGTCATGTGAAAGATTTTCTGTGTTAAGCGAAGTCATTGAGGACGAACGCCTAGCAAAATATTATCGATATCTGTTGAAATCGGAGAGTCGTCATTTTGAGGATTACATCTCACTGGCTAAATCACTGACAGTAAATAATGCATCCAGAAATATACCTACTAGTTCTGCCAATAATGGTAATCAAGGTACTGGCCATAAAGCTTTAATAAATTATCACAACTTAAAGCAAACTACTAACGGAAGTATAAACACCTCTAATGAAACGTTAAATGTCGATGAACGTATTAAATTTTTTCGGACAGTTGAAGCAGAGCTTATAACCAGCCCTGATAATGAATTCAGATTTCATAGTGGCGTACCAGTAAATTAAGTCTTATCTTTATAGATATTTGAACCTTATAACGTTATAAAAGATAGAATATTTTAAAGCCAGTGCTGTAACGCCTTTAAGATAGATACTAATGAGATAGATGCTATTTTTAAAAATAAGACAGTATCATTCTTGACCGTCTATACATTAAATTATTTATCAACCTGAGTATTTTCAGTAGATAGCGCATTGGTCTGAGCATTTTTAATTGAACTGTATTTATTTTTATCATTAATTTTCGCACTTGCGATGCTTTCTACCTGTGATGAAGATTCATTTACACCCTCATCGAAGGCATTACCTTGTTGGTCTCGTCGGTCAGGCTGGCGTGCTGGATTATCGCCATCATTGACATGTTCACTATTGATAGTATCCGCATCCACGGTTTCATTGCCTTTAACATTTGAGTCAGTATTCAAATGCGTGCTGTCGTTATCTAATAAATTATCGGAGTGACTCATAGAGCTATCTTTTAAGGTTTTAGTAAGGTGGGGATCTTTGGTATCCATAATAATATCCTTTTGAATTAATCTACTAAAATAACTATTAAGTTTTGTCTTTGTAATTTTTCCTATCCAGAGAATTATTTGAATAGGCTTATGGCTATATATACGTGATTGAGTGTTAAAATTTGTAAGAGTCATTACCCTTACAAATTAGTTGAATAACAAGTTTATATTACATAAGGCATTACTTATCGGTACGCAGTGATTCATCTATAAATTGTGTTTTCTCTTCTTTAGATAAAGACTCAGGCTTAACCTTCGAATCACTATCATTTAAATCTTTATTTAAATTCTTCTCAATTTTACTAGGTTCAATATCATTAATTGCTTTCTTAATATCTGACTTTATATCTGATTCGCTTGATTGGTTTTTAGTGGCAACTTGTTTATTATTTATATCATTGTTCATTTTAATTCGCTCCTTTATTATTTCAGACTCTATCATGTCGGCCTCAGTTATTTGAGGAAAATCAAATGATGGCCTTTTTTAAGGTATGACATCTCACTTTTAATTAAATCATCAAAGCATTAAATATTCTCAATGAGCATCTATAGACAACCTATAACAATTAACCAGCTTTAGTATCGTCAATAAACGTCAAAGAGTAGATAGGTAGACAATCTTATATTGGATAATGAATTAACTTTATTGGCATTACCTTTATAAGCTTTGTACTTATTATTGATAGATTACATTCCAACTGCGTTTTCAACTATTGGTTTGACGTAGCATTGTGTGAATTTATGTTCAAAAAAAAGCAACTTTGTAAAAAAGTTGCTTTTTAATAACTAAAATTGGAACATTTATCCTAACGAAAGTTTCACTGAGATACGCCATTGATTTTATGCAGTAAATAACTTTGAGCAATAAAAGGCGTTTCATTTTTGGCAGGCTTTATTTGATTCCAAGAGCCATCACCATTTAACTCCCATGCTTGGACATTATCCTTTAGATAACTCAATAAACCATCTTCATATACTCTTTTAAATAACTTTTTATCTTCAACAGGAAATGCAACTTCCACACGATGAAATAAGTTACGGCTCATCCAATCTGCGCTACCACAGTACAAACGCTCATTACCATCATTATAAAAGTAATAAACACGAGTATGTTCTAAGAAGCGATCAACTACCGATCGAACCGTGATATTTTCAGACAGACCTTTTACCTGTGGACGCAAACAACACATAGAACGCATAATCAGTTCGATTTTAACACCCGCTTGCGATGCATCATAAAGTTTATCTATTAACTTTCTCTCTGTTAGGGCATTACATTTAACAATAATGTGGGCTTTTTTACCTGCTTTTGCATGAGCAATTTCGTCATCAATAAATGCCATGAATTTATCATGCATGGTAAACGGAGAGTGCAATAATTTATTAACTTTAGCGGGTTTACCCATGCCGGTTAACTCTTGGAATATTTTATGCACATCTTCAGTAATGTTTGGCTCAGCAGTAAACAGACCATAGTCTGTATAAGCTTTAGCATTGCCTTCGTGATAATTTCCCGTACCTAGATGCACATAACGGCGGATCTTATTATCCTCACGACGCACAATTAGCAACAGTTTCGCATGCGTTTTATAACCGACGATACCGTAAACAACCACGGCTCCTGCATCTTGCAGTACATTGGCTACCTCAATATTTGACGCTTCATCAAATCGAGCACGCAACTCAATAACGGCAGTTACTTCTTTACCATTTCTGGCGGCATACGTTAACGCTTTAACCAATTCAGAATTATTTGCTGAGCGATAGAGCGTCTGTTTAATTGCCAATACTTTAGGATCTCTAGCCGCTTCACGCACCATATTAACCACTGGGTTAAACGATTCAAAAGGATGATGTAACAAAACATCCGTCTTGCGAACCACTGAGAACATGCTCTCGCCTTTTTCAAATGACTCACGTCTAAATGGTTTGGGTATAGCATGTGAGAAGGGCTGGTAGCGAAGTCCTGGTACATCAAAATCAAATAATAAGCGGGTTAAATTAACTGGACCATTGACTCTATACAGCTGATTATCATGTAAGTCGAATTCTGCAAGTAAATAGTCACTAATATGTTTAGGGCAATTAGTAGTCACCTCTAGACGCACCTCTTCACCAAACCGGCGATTGTCCAGCTCCCCTTCAAGTGCTTTAGCAATATCTTCTACATCATCAGACAACTCAAGGTCGGCATTGCGTGTTAAGCGGAATTGATGACAACCTGTTACTGATAATCCTGGGAATAATTTACCTACATGTTCATGAATCACAGCCGAAAGCATGATGTGATGCTCTTTGCCACCAGTTAGCTCATCAGGCAGCCGAATAACACGCGGCAAGCTGCGGGGTGCGGGAACAACAGCTAAATTAATATCTCGACCAAAGCCATCTTTACCCTCAAGACTAACAATAAAATTTAAGCTTTTATTCACTAAACGTGGAAACGGATGGGCGGGATCAATACTAATAGGGGTAAGTACGGGCATCACTTGTTCAAGAAAATACTCTTTCATCCACGCAGATTGTTTGGCATTTAATTCGTCTCGCTTCAAATAACGAATATCTTCTTGAGCCAGTGCAGGTAGAATATCTTCATTTAAAATACGGTACTGCTCTTCAATGGCGGTATGGGCTTGTTCAGCAATCTCTCGTAGCACCTCGCTAGGGCGCATGCCATCTGACCCTAAACCTATATTATCGTGATTTAAATTTTGCAATAAGCCCGCAACGCGAATTTCAAAAAACTCATCCATATTCGATGAAAAAATGATTAAAAAAAATAGACGTTCAAGTAAAGGATGGCGCGGATTCATAGCTTGAGATAAGACCCGTTTATGGAACTCTAACCAAGATAATTCACGATTAATATAACTGTTTGGCGAGTACGATCCATCTTCAAATTTCTGCCAATCTATTGTGGTTAGATTAGTCATTGCTTGCTCTTCGGCTTTGATAGGTAACAATTTATTAGAATTCGATGCAGACTTAGATGATGATGTATTTGTCATAACTTCCTCAGTATTCTTATAAAATTTATTTACGGTTTTTTATTTAAAAATCTAGGCTGTAAGGCTTTCTATAACGCTAATTAAGGGCGGTATGATGACTTTCATATATGAGAATTACAGCGTCATTAAATGAATTAAGCCAAAATATATAAAAAATTTCATAGCAACTTTTATAGTATCTACTTTTTGATGATATCTACTCAGCTAATATAAAATATATTAAGACGCATGGTCATTATTGACATAGTTTCAGTTTAACATCGACATATGACGATTTAATAACGCTCATCAAAATCCAATAAAATGGCAATACAAACAGTACTCTTATAAAAGTCACAACCTTCACACTCTAATATCTAAATTTAGAGCCAACTCGCTCGTTGATGCTAAACTGTTAAGAGGCCCCTTCCCATCCTAAACTCTATCTTTACCGTAGCCTGCTTATATTCATTAAAGGTGTTATGGAATACTTGCTGCACTCATACGCCGCATTATGATACGCTGCTTGTTTCGTAATCGCTTAGCATTCATATGTTGTTGATAGTATTTTGGATTAGTCAACATACTAATCAGTAAAGCAGACTCATTGCGATTCAACTTACTAGCTGGCTTATTAAAGTAATGTTCTGCGGCGGCTTCTATACCATATATACCCTCGCCAAACTCTGCAACATTAAGATAAGCTTCTAAAATACGCCGCTTATCCCACATCATCTCTATCAATAAAGTAATACTCGCCTCAACCCCTTTGCGCACATAAGAACGGTGCGATGTTAAAAAAAGGTTTTTGGCAAGTTGTTGACTAATGGTAGAGCCACCAGCCGATAACTTACCTGAACGTTCATTCTTTGTCATTGCGGCCTCTATGCCTTCTATATCAAAGCCATCATGATTGAGAAACTTAGCATCTTCACTGGCGACTGCTGCCTGCTTGGCAGATTTTGCAATGCCTTCATAATCAACCCATGTTTGCGATACATTGCCGCCACTTAAACGATGAGAAATCATAAACATGCTATTGTTAATAGGCTGCGTTTTCCACACAACAAGAAGGCTACCTACTAATAAATAAAAAGCCAGTATCAATAATAGTAGTGCCCAAAATATACGTCTGAAAAAAGTAAATATGACCGTCATAAATTTTTGACTCAGCTAGCGGTTAAAAATTAATCAATGATAAACTAACACAGCAATAACTGGTAGTACGATCTAGATATTTAATGCAAGCGAAAAATAATGAAGACCAACCATCACTTATTCGCTTAGCCTATAATAATTTGGTGAACTAGTACAAGCTACATAACTTAAAGCATATTATGTTAAATAGTAATACTTATTGAGTTTTGACCAAGAGTTTTACGACATCAGTTATTAAGTCAAAGACACTATAGAGCTTCAAGACGAGCAAATTTCGCACCTAAAAATTCTAATGTTAAACCTACAAAACTCAAAAGTTGAGACTATTTATACTCTTAACACCGTGTGAATTAAAGGATGAATATTTTGAAAAGTATAGTTAACAATTTAGAAAAAACACGACAGCTCGTTGCACAGCAACTTAATTTACCCCATTTTGATAAAAACACATGGGTATTACTCGGCACTTTAGGCTGCCACTTATGTGATACTGCAGAAGAGACGTTGAACCAATTTTCTACCGTATATCCTATTCAATTTATTAAAGTGGATATTACTGATTTGCATGAAGATTTAATGAGCGAGTTTACCGACATTATTCCAGTATTACTCCTCCCAAATTGTATTGTTGGTTATCCATTTTCAGTGGCTGACTTAAGTCATTACATTAGCTACATTACAAAAAAATGAAATTAAATATTTACTTACACTATATTTATGAAATAAACTTGTTTCATGACGCTATGTAATTTAAAGAATCTATCCAAATTTTTTAGATCAAGTTGTCCTAAACTCCCAGTTTCTACTTAACCTTTTTATTTCTAATACTCGACTCATGTCGCTAGGTTCTTTTACTAATAAGTTGCTAAAAATTTTAGCAATTTATTAGTCATTTTTTTGAATAGCTAGGTAATAGGTAAGTATTGAAACTTAATAAATTTTTTTTCAACGATTTTAAAAATTGTTTAAAGAATTAAACAAGGAAGTTATATGTATACATTTTTGGCATTAATGCCTATCTTAATTGTTTTTTTACTACTTGTTGTAATGAGGCTTCCCGCCAAATATTCTATGGGTGCTGCGTATATAGTTACTGCGGCATTATCTCTATTTGTATGGAATGTGAGTGGTGCTCAAGTTGCAGCAGCAACAACCAACGGAATTATTGTTGCTCTAACTATCTTATTTATTGTATTTACGGCTATTTTACTACTCAATACCTTAAAAGAAAGTGGCGCTGTTATCGCTATACGCAGGGGGTTTATGGATATATCCCCTGACAGGCGTGTTCAAGCAATCATAGTCGCTTGGTTGTTTTGTTCTCTAGTTGAAGGCTCATCTGGATTTGGTACACCTTCCGCAGTTGGTGCACCTTTATTATTAGCCCTTGGCTTCCCGGCTATGGCTTCTGTAATGACAGTTCTTATCATCCAGTCTACACCAGTATCTTTTGGGGCTGTTGGAACGCCTTTATTAGTTGGCGTATGGTCTGGTATTGATAACAAAGAAGATTTAGCTCAAGCTATTGAGCCCTCTACTGTTGCTGATTACCTACTTTTAATTACTGGTAATGTTGGTTTATTCCATGCACTGATTGGTGTCTTAATCCCCCTAATTTTAAGTGCTTTTTTAACTCGTTTCTTCGGAGAGAAAAGGTCATTTGTTAAAGGGTTAAAAATTTGGCCGTTTGCCTTATTTGCAGGTATTTGTTTTACCGTACCTTATTTCTTAGTCGCTAAATATTTAGGGCCTGAATTCCCTTCTTTGGTGGGTGGTTTTATCGGTCTATTGATCGTTGTTCCGGCTGCAAAACGTGGGTTCTTAATGCCTAAAGAGATTTTTGACTTTGGTCCAAGAGCACATTGGGATAAAGAGTGGTTAGGATCATTACAAGAAGAGAAGTATGATGACACTGTTGCCCCTAGATTTTCTGTTGTAAGAGCCTTTGCTCCTTATATCATTGTTATATTGTTACTTATCATTACCCGTGTCGTTGCACCATTAAAAGCCTTTTTAGTTGGCGATATGGCAACCATTAAATTTGCAAACTTATTTGGCACCACTATCTCAAGTAAGATTCAACTTTTATATTCGCCAGGCAGTATCCTGCTGATTACCTCATTGTTGTGCATCTGGATTTATAAGATGGACAAGCAGTCTATCAAGCGTAGCTGGTCAAACTCTGGCAAAACTATGATTGCAGCAGCGCCTGCCTTACTGCTATCTGTTCCTATGGTACAAGTATTTATCAACTCAGGTGCCACATCTGAGCTGTCAACTGCACTCCCTGCAATGCCGCTAATGTTGGCTGAAAGTGCAAGTAATGCATTTGCAAACACTTGGCCATTGGTATCTCCTTGGATTGGGGCTATGGGTGCATTTATTGCCGGTTCAAACACGGTAAGTAACATGATGTTCTCATACTTCCAGTGGTCAACTGCGAGTCAAATTGGCTTAGGTTCTGATCTTGCTGCACAAGTAGTTGCCTTACAAGCCATTGGTGGTGCTGCCGGTAATATGATCTCAGTGCATAATGTGGTTGCAGCCTGTGCTGTAGTAGGTCTCATTAACAAAGAGGGCTACGTTATACGTAAAACCCTAGTTGCTATGATTTATTATGTCGTTCAAGCTGGTTTCTTAGGCATGGCTGTGATATTTGGTAGTATAGTTTGGTGGACTCTGGCTATTGCATGGCCATTATCCTTCTTATTAATCATGTCATTATCTGGCAAGTTTACAAAAGCTAAAGCTCATAACTGAAGCTCATAACTGAAGCTTAATGAGTAAACCTGATGCAGTTTCTATTACGTATTTTATTAATAAACATCTAAATTTATTTATTAATCTATGAAACTGCATCATCATCCTTCGCCTTATTTTACATATATATTCATTTTAAAAGAGTTCAATACATTATCTAGAATAAATACATATGTATCTATAATTAATAACCTCTAGCTATAAAACATTTTAAGTAACTTAGCTGCATAGGCATCATGGAAGTACATTTTTATTTTGACTACCTCTCATTATAGTTTAACTGGCTCTATTGCTAATATAGCTATAGCCATAGTGCATATAAAATTATGATTAAGGGATATCCTCATTTAGATTAGAAGTGTAAAAATAAGATAGATGATAGATTGTCATTAAACACGAATGGTTTAGAAGCAAGCATAAGCATATTGACTAAAAAATCAGACCCTGTTTGACGGGAAGATAACCCGTTTTAAACCGTAAAATGCTAGTTCTTGTAAATTAAGACACGCCCTAACTCTACCAAAGGTTTATTATATAATTCGAACCCATTAAATAAGGTTAAAGTGAGAGAAAATCATGAAAGACTTATCTAAAATGACGGAAATTGAAGACTTACGCGTTGTTGCTGAGCGTAAAGTTCCCCGTATGTTCTATGACTATGTGGATTCTGGATCATGGACTCAAACGACGTATCGTAATAATGAGACTGATTTTGACCGTATTAAACTGCGTCAGCGTGTATTAGTTGATATGGAGAACAGAAGCTTAGCAACCACTATGATTGGTCACGATGTAAAAATGCCTGTGGCTATAGCACCAACTGGGTTTACAGGCATGATGTGGGCAAATGGTGAGATGCATGCTGCTCGTGCTGCTGAAAAATTTGGTGTGCCATTTTCACTTTCTACAATGAGTATTTGTTCAATCGAGCAGGTAGCTGAATATACTAATAATCCTTTTTGGTTTCAGTTATATGTGACTCGTGACAAAGAATATATGGCAAACCTTATCAAGCGTGCTAAGGATGCAAACTGTTCGGCCCTTATTCTAACAGTCGATTTACAAGTGTTGGGGCAGCGCCATAAGGATATTAAGAACGGATTAACCGCACCGCCAAAACCCACCATTAAGAATATTATAAACCTGATGACAAAGCCTGAATGGTGCTACAACATGTTAGGCGCTAAAAGTCGTACTTTTGGTAATATTGTTGGTCACGCAAAAGGGGTCACGGATGTTTCTTCCCTATCTGCTTGGACGGCAGAACAATTTGATCCCGGTTTAAACTGGAATCAAGTAGCAGAAATTAAAGAGATGTGGGGTGGTAAGCTTATCATCAAAGGCATTATGGAGCCGGAGGATGCTATCATGGCCGCTCGCAGTGGTGCTGATGCTATGGTAGTCTCCAACCACGGTGGCCGACAATTAGACGGTGCTCCTTCCTCTATTTCAGCTTTAGCTGATATTGTACAAGCTGTGCAAGCTGAAAATAGTGATATCGAAATTTGGTTAGACAGTGGTATTCGCTCAGGTCAAGATGTGCTCAAAGCAATAGCCTTAGGTGCTAAAGGTACATTAATTGGACGATCATTTTTATACGGTCTAGGTGCTTACGGAGAGGATGGTGTTCGCCGTGCTCTTGAAATAATTTACAAAGAGTGCGATGTCACTATGGCATTCTGTGGCCATACAAACATACAAAATGTCACATCCGATATCTTAGTGAGAGGATCCTACGAAGGGCTTAAGTCTGCACCGCCTAAGATTGACACGATTCGGTGGGGTTAATGTATCTAAAAAAGAGGTTTGAAAGATGGGTAACTTCTACACATAACTTCTAACTTCTCGGTCTAGTTATATTGTATAAGTGTCTTTACTTATATTAAGTGTCTTTACTTATATTAAGTGTCTACACTTACTACGTTTGCTAACTGCTACACTACCCAAAACTAGAGTAGTGAGACAGACGAATCATGCTAATCACTAGGGCGTATCCTCATTTATAGGATTATAGGAATAGGATACAATGATATACGTTAGCATCAAACAAGAATGATTTCGATAAAACAGTATCATATTAGCTAGAAATTACCCTATGTTTGATGCAAATTTAGCCTTTTTTAACCTATAAAACGTAATTTCCTGTAAATGGGCACACCCTAGTCTAATGTGGTTTTTTGCAGTTGTTACTTGTATTGCATTATTGCAGTTTTATATTAAAACTTCTATCGCCGCCCTATCAATTCTATATTTCCAAGCTTAATACCCTCTACAACTGTTCATTATGTTGGATGATCCTATGCTAAAATGAGTACTTTATGTGCCACAAACATAACTTATGAATTTACAAATACTATTCCGCCGAGCTCCGATAACAACCCTTCTACTTATAATCTTTGTTGCTCTATTTATACTCCAAGTAGCTACAGGGGTTGATATAAATAGCCCTAGCAGTCTGTCTCTTATCACATGGGGAGCCAACGCCCTACCCTATACATTGGGATACGAGCCATGGCGCTTGGTAACCAGTGCGTTTTTGCACATCGGCTTTATGCATTTATTATTCAACACTTTTGCCATGTATTACTTTGGTCAGGTTGCTGAAGTTACCTTTGGTTCAATAAAATTTTTTCTATTATTTATATTATCTGCTGTTGGTGGCAATATACTAAATAGTTATGTCACTTGGTGGAAAATCATTAATACGGACGGTATTCCGGGTATTTCAGCTGGTGCATCCGGTGGGATTATGGGCATTGGCATGGCGTTACTCATAGTCGAGCTTCTCAAACACACGTTACTTAAATTACCTAAGACTGGGGACCGAAGCCAGTTGAAAAGCTTAGCATTTATTATGAGTATAAATCTTTTATACGGCTTTGCTGTTCCTGGCATTGATAACGCAGGTCATATTGGGGGCGCTTTGACCGGTGCTATTTTAACTATTTTTATTCTATTGGGTTACCGATTTTCTGTTACTAAAGCACATCCTTTACTCAAAGCGATGCCTTGGTTTGCCTTTTTATTAGTAACTTTAATTTTTTATTGGTTATGGCTGGACTTGCATCTACAGTTAGGGATATAGTTTAAATATATCTCATCAACTTAATATATGCACACTAGTAGTAATAACCTTCGTTTTAAAACAACTGGTTAAAACTAACCTTTAAATTAACGACCCTAGTTATTTATTTTCAATTGGAATGAGCAATATTATGAACAAATTAAACAATTCGAGTATCACTGATATACCGTCATCTATATTAGCGAAAATGCCGATTCGCAAGTCTATTCGCCATACGTTGCTTACTACCAGTATAGCCTTATTATCTGTAGGAGCTGCTCAAGCAAATACACAGGAATCTTCGTCTAATGATAAAATAGGCCTGAATGCAGGTCTCAGTGTCATGGCACTTGGTAGCCCTTACGACCTTGATGATACAGCTGTCAAAGTCCTACCCAGTCTAATTTATGATAACGATAAAGTGTATGCACGAGGTAGCCAATTGGGCGGCTACTTGATCAATAACTCTGAAAATGAAGTTGCTGCCTATTTTCAACCTAATGGCTATGAATTTGATCCAGACGATGCAAAAGGTGCCTTTAGAGGTTTAGACGAACGTGAATGGTCTGGTATGGCTGGCATTAGCTATCAGCGCCGTATTCCCTATGGTGCGATTAAAGGGCAAATTGAGACCGATATTCTTGGAAATAGCGAGGGAACGCTTGCGAAATTGTCTTTAGCCACAAGGTATAAGACTGGGGATTTAACGTTATATCCTAGCGTAGGGGTAGAATGGGCGAATGACACTTACAATGACTATTATTTCGGAGTTTCTGAAAAAGAGTCTGTCAAAACGGGAATTAAGCAATATGATGCGGATTCAAGCATCAGCCCATATATAAATCTGAATGCCACTTATGATATTAACAAAGATTGGATGTTATCTTTGGGTCAAAGAGTTGGTTACCTTGCGGATGAACAAGCCGATAGCCCTATGGTAGATAACCGTACGACCTATCGTACTACAATAGGTGTGTTGTATAAGTTTTAAACAATAATGTACGCTTGATTTAATCCAATGACACCTCTTTACATCATCTAATTTTGCCAAGCCAGACTCTAAGTCTGGCTTGGCCTATTTATGCTCTAAATTTGTATTAATGGTCTCACTTTGTACTTTAAGAACCTATGCGGGCTTAACGGGTTGTCATTGCTAATTTATTTCTTGGAAAGGTAAACTCTATCTTTATTTAAAAATAAGAGTCATTCTATATTATAATGAGTCCACTGCTATTAAATCTTTAATACTTAAGAAGGTGATTCGTGCCACACAGCCAGCAATCTAATAACGTCATGCCTAACCAAGCATATAACGACGACGATGATAATATGAAATTTAGTCTCACGGATGTTTGGTCATTTGTTAGTAGCAAGCTAACCTCAGTGTATGATAAAGCAACAAATGCGGTTGATGATGAGTTCCCCATTCCTGTTAGCCAAGAACAGTTAAATGCTGCACTAGACAAGTTTGTAACGCAAAACGTTAAACAAATCCTTGAGCTACGTATTGAACTTCACGATGATTGGTTTAGACTATATTGCACTGTCGATGCTGCCGGTATATATGCAGAAGTAGCGGCAAATTTTGGACTGGTGCATGCCCAGATTGATAAAGAGGTACAACGTTTTGTCTTTGCTCAACAAACCAATACGGATGTTATAAAATTACGCTGTGAATCATTTATAAAGCTTACTGGTATCAAACTATTTATTTGGTTCTATCACAGTGTCTTGCATAAAGACCCACTGGCTATGATATTAAATAAAATAAATATTACCCGCTCTAAAGATAACATATTGTATTTAGATATAAGCCGATGGCTAAAAAAGAATAAAAAAATCATGAGCACGCTGCATAAAGTACAGGTTAACTATGGAGTCACTGAAGAGCAGCAATTGACTTTAAAAACGCAAATCAATGTTCGTAATTTGCTCATGAATAAGAGCGGAGAAGAAATCATTACTCCAGATGATGAGCCTGAACTTATGAAAGGGCCGTTAAATCCTATTAGTGATGCAGTAACCCCTAGTCAAGAAGGCTAAATAGTCAAGAAGGGTAAAACTTCATTAGTTATCACTAGTTGTGAATAGTATATAAGTTTATGAATAGTTAATTGGCGATTATAAATAGAACTCAAAAAAAGCCCCCATAATTAATTTATGAGGGCTTTTTATTGATCGGATTCTATTTATTAACTTCTATTTTTAATAGGTTCAACTCATAGATTAATTTTACTATCTATTCAATGAATAGTTTATTCATAATTAAACCTAGTCCCCTTTGACAATTTTTGGAGGGCCTTTTAGAAGATCTTCATCCACAAACTCATTGGCTGAATTATGTTCAACAGACTCATCAGTAATAAAACGTATTTGATTCCTATATAAAATCAATTTATCCCGACCTAAGCCTCGCACTAACGCATACATCATTACCAGTATGACCATGGCAAAGGGAAAACCAGCCACAATCGCAGCGGCTTGAAGCGCTGATAAGCCCCCAGCTGCCAATAAGATAGCGGCAATCAATCCTTCAGTAGTTGCCCAAAATAAACGCTGAATTTTTGGGGGATTGATATCGCCACCCGCAGTAAGCATGTCTATCACAAAACTGGCTGAATCTGATGAAGTAACAAACCACAGCATAATCATGATAACGATTAGAAAAGTTATAGGCTTTGCTAATGGATAGCTCTCAACTAAACGGAAAATTGCACTACCTGAGTCTGCTTGAACAGCAGCAACTAAACCAGGATCGCCTAAAAGCTCCATGTTTATAGCCACACCACCAAATGTGGTAAACCAAAAGAATAAGATTGTCATCGGGATTAATAGGACACCCCAAATAAACTCGCGAATGGTACGGCCACGGCTGATACGAGCAATGAACACACCAACAAATGGCGACCAACTAACCCACCAAGCCCAATAGAAGATAGTCCAACTACTTTGCCAATCCGTACCACTATATGACTCACCCCAAAAGCCTAACGGAATAATCACTGATATATAATTACCGATATTCTCGATAAAGCTGTCAAAAATAAATAGCGTTGGCCCCAGTATTACCATAAAGGCCAAGAGAATAACCGTCAAACTCATATTCACATTACTTAAACGCTTAATCCCTTTATCAAGACCCATCATCACAGAGCCAGCAGCTAAAACGGTAATAAAAGCAATAATAGCGAACTGAATTGGTAAAGAATTTGGTACACCAAATAATTGTTCTAAACCTGAGTTAATTTGCATTACCCCTAAGCCTAGAGAGGTAACAACGCCAAACATAGTGCCAAATACCGCTAAAATATCGACAAAATGCCCCCACGGGCCGTAAATTTTTTGACCTAAAAGAGGGTATAACGTTGAACGAATAGATAAGGGTAGACCACGCCTAAAATGGAAATAAGCCAATGACAATGCGACGATTGTATAGATAGCCCAAGCATGAAGGCCCCAATGCAAAAATGAGATATTCATAGCTTGCTTGGCTGCTTCTATAGTTTCCGGCTCGCCCAGTGGAGGTGCCATGAAATGATACAAGGGCTCCGCTGTACCCCAGTACACTAATCCAATACCGATACCTGCGGAAAACAGCATCCCAATCCAGGATAAAAGACTATATTGAGGTGTTTCAGTTTGGTGACCCAAGCGAATATCACCATAGCGACTCATCGCCAAATAAATGCACACGACCAAGGCTAGATTGACTAAAATAATAAAAAACCAGCCAAATGTCGTTGTGATAAAGTTTTGCAAGGAACTAAATAAGGCACCAGCTTGTTCAGTAAAGAGGGAACCAAAGATGATAAAACCAATAATAAGAATACTTGAAATAATGAAAACAGGCTTACTAACCCGTGGAAATGGCCCTAAGCGGCCGACTTTGACGTGATTCATAAATACTCCTATTAATTTTGGAAGCATGACCTTAACAATTTGTCACTAAATTATCAAATAAATATATGGAATTAGTTAAATTTATTAAACAATATTAATTATAATATTAGCTAAAATCTATCTAGATAGACCATATTTTAATTGAGCTAGGCCAAGAATCTGTATTGATATCCGGCTCGGATTTAATATATAAATCTTCCTATGAGTTATACACTAAAACTTAATAATTACTCTTTGGTCAAAGTTGTGGCGTGGTTGCTTTAGTAGAATCATTTTAAATTGATACTCATAAAAAATCCCCTTACATGCATTGGCATGTAAAGGGATTAAATTAAAAGTGAACTATTAAGCTTTGCTAAATGTCAAATCGTCATTATCATCTACATCAATAAAAATTGTGTCGCCCGCTACAAAATCGCCTGCTAACAGCTTTAATGACAACGGGTTTTCAATTTTCTGCTGAATTGCCCGTTTAAGTGGACGCGCACCATACACTGGGTCATAACCCACTGCAACAAGCTTATGCATAGCATCTGGAGACAATTTAATACTCATTTCACGCTCTTGCAAACGCTTACGAAGGCGATCAATTTGAATATCAGCAATACCCGCCATTTGTGACATACCTAATGGATGGAACACGACAATCTCATCAATACGATTGACAAACTCTGGCCTGAAGTGCTGACCGACAGACTCCATTACCGCCGCTTTAATCTCTTCGTATTCATCGCCTGCCATCTCTTGGATTTTGTGCGAACCTAAGTTACTTGTCATAATAATCACGGTATTCTTAAAGTCCACTACCCGACCTTGCGAATCTGTCAAACGACCATCATCAAGCACTTGAAGTAGTATATTAAACACATCTGGATGCGCTTTTTCAACCTCGTCAAATAAGATCACACTATATGGCTTACGACGAACCGCTTCTGTAAGCACCCCGCCTTCTTCATAGCCAACATAACCTGGAGGCGCGCCTACTAAGCGACTGACGCTATGCTTCTCCATAAACTCACTCATATCGATACGCACCATCATATCTTCTGAGTCGAATAAAAAGTTTGCCAATGATTTAGTAAGCTCAGTTTTACCAACACCAGTTGGCCCTAAAAATAGGAACGAACCAGAGGGACGGTTTGGATCCGATAACCCTGCACGGCTACGACGCACAGCATTAGCTACTGACTGCACCGCTTCATCTTGACCGATAACTCGCTCATGAAGCTTTTCCTCCATAGCTAGCATCTTATCGCGTTCACCTTGTAGCATTTTGCTTACAGGTATACCTGTGGCAGCCGCCACTACTTCGGCAATTTCATTATCGGTTACTTTATTGCGTAACAGCTTAATGCCACTGCCCTCGCCTGATTGTTCTTTTTGTTCTGCAAGGTCAGACTCAGTAATACGCTTCTCTAACTGCGGTATAGTTTCATACTGTAGCTTACTCATGGTCTCATAGTCGCTTTCACGGCTCGCCTTCTCATAAGCAATACGAGCTTTATCGAGCTCATCTTTTAGCTGTTGACTGCCCTTAACAAGTGCTTTTTCAGCTTGCCAGATTTCGTTTAAGTCAGCATACTCTTTTTCAAGCTCTTCGATTTGTTCATCTAAAACTTTGCGTTCTGCTTGAGCACCAGCGTCTTCTTCATTTTTAAGCACCTCACGCTGCATTTTTAACTGAATAAGACGACTATCTAATTTACCTAAAGCTTCAGGCTTACTATCCATCTCCATGCGTAAACGGCTAGCCGCTTCATCGATTAAATCAATCGCTTTATCTGGCAGTTTACGGTCTGTAATATAGCGATGACTCATACGAGCTGCTGCAATGATGGCACTGTCTTGAATATCTACCCCATGATGCAGCTCATAACGTTCTTTTAATCCCCGTAAAATAGCAATGGTATCTTCCACGGACGGCTCATCCACCAACACTTTTTGGAAACGACGTTCAAGTGCAGCATCTTTTTCAATATACTTACGATATTCATCAAGGGTCGTTGCCCCCACACAGTGTAGCTCGCCACGAGCCAGTGCAGGTTTCAGCATATTACCTGCATCCATCGCCCCATCAGTTTTACCTGCACCTACCATAGTATGCAGCTCATCGATAAATAAAATGACATTGCCTTCTTGCTTAGCGAGGTCGTTTAACACCCCTTTCAGACGCTCCTCGAACTCGCCTCGGAACTTAGCACCTGCAATTAACGCCCCTAAGTCAAGTGACAATACTTCTTTATTACGCAGACCTTCTGGCACATCGCCATTAATAATTTTTTGCGCCAAACCTTCAACAATGGCTGTTTTACCGACACCTGGCTCACCAATTAACACGGGGTTATTTTTGGTACGACGCGATAAAACTTGTATGGTACGGCGAATCTCTTCATCACGGCCAATTACCGGATCAAGCTTACCCATCTCAGCACGTTCAGTCAGATTGATCGTGTATTTATTTAAAGCATCACGCTGCTCTTCTGCATTTTGATCATTCACTGTTTGGCTACCTCTAAGCTGCTCAATAACCGCTTTTAATTTTTCAGGTGTGACACCTGCCTCAGCGAATATCTTTTTAGTTTCGCCCTGCTCAGACAATACCAATAACACCCATTCAGTGGCAATAAAGTCATCACCCGCTTTTTGCGCTTGACGATCTGCTAAGTTCAAAACCTTAACTGCATCTGCATTAAGGTTAACTTCACCGGTAGGGTTATTGAGTGTTGCTTGGCTATCGAGTGCTTTAGCCACACCATTTTTGAGAGCAGGTACACTAGCGCCCGCTTGTTGACAAATCGATATATTTGATTCATCTTCAAGAAGCGCTGCCATTAAATGTACTGGGCTAATACCTGTGTGGTCTCGTCCAATCGCTAAACTTTGGGCTTGCTGTATTGCGGCTTGAAGCTTTTGGGTAAATTTGTCAAATCTCATGGATTTATCCTTTTAATAATTAGTATCATGTTCAAATATGAGACAACTTATCTAGTGAGTAGTGATTAGGCGCAATCATCTAACGTAAAATATTGCTTAACTTTCTAGGTAAACTTTTACAAAAACATACTCATTAGTTTGCTACCTGCTTATGCAATAAGTTGCTCTGTTCTGTCATATATATGTGGCTTAACCCTTAAAATTTCAAGTGCTATTCAAAATTTATTTATTTTGTCAATCATTTAATATAACTATATAGTCATTCGCCTAATTACTATTTGAAGCTATTTAAATATCCAGAATTTTGATACCTTAGCCTAAATGGTTGATAGTTTAATAATGGTTATCTATTGTTCAATTTCAAGATTACTCCTATTAGATGAAAACTAGAGACCTCATTTTTTATACCAAAACCACTCTAGCCAATAATGGAGAGAGAATAGTAAAATATGAATCAAACATTTAGCAGGCTTTGACCGTCATGCAGCCATTTATAGCCTATCAACTTTCAATAACTTCAATGACTATAATAAGCAGCGCCTTACTTTTAAGGTAAGGCATAGTAAATATGACGTGGCGCTGTCTAATTATTATTCAAAAAAAATGAACCCCATGGGGTTCACTTTATAAAACTTTATAACCAACTCAGTCTAAGCTTTACGGCAACTGACAAATAACTAAAGAGTTTTTGACACTTGCTTGTCCACCAGCACCATAACATTCTTTAACCAAATAGGAACGACTGGCCTGCCATCCTGCATAGAAACTAACCGCACAAAGCAGTAGTACCAATAGCTTAGGTTTCCAAGACTTAAGTATCTCAGGCCTTTCCTCTGGCTTAGAAGATAAAGGTGTGGCATTAGAATTTTTAGAACTCAAGCCCGCCCCCTTTTGTTACAGCCGCTTGATAGGCTGGCCGTGCTTCAATAAGCTTTAACCAGTTTAGCGTATTGGTATAGGTTACCCTGTCTAGGCTATGACCCGCATTTGCTGCTTTGACCACAATAGCCATCTGAATATCAGCAGCACTGAACTCACTGCCAGCAAACCACTTAGTATCACTCAATTGTTGCTCTACCAACGTCATGGACTTATCTAAATTTTTAGAGATCATGGACGCTTCAATTTGTTTGCGAATACTTTTGGTAACTGGCTTTGCTAAGGTCGGCGAACGTTCAACAATTTTTGAAAAAACCAATCGCATAACCAAAGAAGGCATGATGGAACCTTCGGCATAGTGCATCCAAAAATCATAGTCACGCCATGTCTTACTATTCGGATCCGTTTTAGGATGAAGTTTATAGTCTGTGTCGTAGGCAGCCATCAAATAATCAATAATATGCCCTGACTCAACCAATGATTGCACTTCCCCATCATCCCCTAACCCATCAACTTGTAGAATAGGTGCTTTACCGTTTAGATGAACTTGTTCGAGGCATCTCGGAGCAAAACCAGACTTAGTGCGCTGGTAAGTGGTCAACTTATAATCGAGTCCCAACTCTTCTAACAGCCATAGAATTCGGAAAGACCGTGAGTTTTCTAAATGATGAAAGTGTAGCTTTGACATTTGCATACCTCAACTTTAAGTTTGAAAATAAAGTGCTATACATCCAGTTAGAATGCAATCACGAACATAGCAGAGACATATTAGCACTCTAATAACAACCTGTTAGCTCTCAAATCTTAACAAGCGCAGATTAACAAGCGTCTATTAATGGGAGCTACTATCGCTATCATCAGAGAGCTCATCTTCGATCTTCTCGTTAATATTAACTTCTATTTTTTGATCAGCACTTTGCAGTAAACCATCTTCAGCTAAGGCTTCAATTAGCTCACTTTCTTGACCAGTATCTTCTACACGAGCCATCGCAACCAACACTTCATCATTTGCTAAACGAATAAGGGTAACACCTTGCGTATTTCGTCCTGACATCGCCACTTGCGCAACCGGTGTACGAACCAAAGTACCTTTATTAGAGATGAGAATAACATCGTCTTCTGGATCTACCTTAGTTGCCCGTACTAAACATCCATTGCGCTCACTGGTTTTAATGGCGATAACACCACCACCACCACGATTTTGAGCATTAAATTCCTCAATTGGTGTACGTTTACCATAACCTTTTTCGCAGGCGATAAGGATCTCTTTAACATCGTCCTCAATAACCACTAACGATTTAATAATATCTTGTTTGATGATGCGCATACCGCGAACACCTTTAGCAGTACGTCCCATTACCCTAGCATCATTTTCATCAAAACGAATGGCCTTACCGCTTGAGGCAAATAACATCACTTGTTGAGTGCCATCAGTAATGCGAGCAGACACTAACTTATCACCATCTTCAAGCCCAATTGCAATTAGGCCATTTGAGCGTATATTAGCAAAATGCTTTAATTCAACTCGTTTTACTGTACCGTTAGCTGTAGCAAAGAAAACAAAAGGACCTTTTGCTACTTTTCCTTCTTCTTCATCAATATCATCTGATAACGGTTCGCTATCTTTTGGTAATTCTTCAACCACTTTTGGAATTGGTAAAATAGTTGTAACGACTTCATCAGCATCTAAGCCAATAATATTGACTAGAGGGCGACCTCGAGCGCCACGGCTTGCAATAGGTACTTCAAAACCACGCAGGCTAAATACCCGACCATTATCGGTAAAACATAGAACCGTTGCATGCGTAGAAGTTACCACCAGATGATCAATCACATCATCTTCTTTCATAGCAGTAGCAGACTTACCTTTACCACCACGTTTTTGCGCGACGTATTCATCAACTGGCTGAGTTTTAGCATAACCTGTACGAGATACCGTTAATACGACTGTTTGCTCAGGAATTAAATCTTCACGGCTAAAATCGGTACGTGAATCAACAATATCAGTACGACGCTCATCACCAAAATTATCACGAATCTCAATCATTTCATTTTTGATAACCGTCATCAACTTATCAAAATCTGCAAGGATGGATTCAAGCTCTGCAATCTGGCGTAAAATATCTTGATACTCTTCGGTCAATTTATCCTGTTCAAGACCTGTTAAACGATGCAATTGCATCTCTAAAATGGCGTTAACTTGCTCGAGTGATAGGCGGTAGTTATTACCATTATCAATTAAGCCAAAAGGATTACGTAAATCCTCACCTTCAATGAAATCAGGGCGGACAGAACGAATGTCTCCAGACTCTAAAGTACCTCGACCAGCTGCTGATAACATAGCTACTACTGTGCCTGAATCCCATATCTCAGCCAATAGCTTTTCACGGGCTTCACCGCGGTTCGCAGACTCTTTGATGGTTTGAATAATGTCATCAATATTAGCTAGGGCAACTGTCAGACCTTCTAATAAATGACCCCGTGCCTTGGCTTTATTTAAATCATAAATAGTTCGGCGAGTAACCACTTCTTGACGATGGCGCACAAAGGCAGCAATAAGCTGACGTAAGGTCATAAGCTTTGGCTGACCATTATCTAACGCCACCATATTAATACTAAAACTTGACTCTAGTGGGGTCTGTAAAAATAAGTTATTAACAATGACTTCAGCAACTTCGCCACGGCGTAAGTCAATAGCAATACGCATACCATCTTTATCAGACTCATCACGAATCTCAGAGATTCCTTCAATCTTTTTGTCACGTACCAGTTCAGCAATACGCTCAATCAATTTGGCTTTATTTGACTGGTAAGGAATTTCGGTAAACACAATGCGTTCACGTTCACGGTTAACACCCGTATCCGACATAGGTTCGATGTGATAGCGCCCACGAATATGAAGACGACCTTTACCGGTACGATACGCATCAACAATACCCGCACGGCCATAGATGATGCCGCCCGTAGGAAAGTCAGGACCTGATATAAAATTCGTTAACTCTTCGCCAGAAATATTTGGATTTTCAGCATAGGCTAAACAGGCATTCACAACTTCTGTTAAATTGTGTGGTGCCATGTTTGTTGCCATACCAACAGCAATACCTGTTGCCCCGTTGACTAATAAATTGGGCACGCGGGCTGGCAATACGCTTGGCATACGCTCAGAGCCATCATAGTTATCTTCCCAATCTACCGTGTCTTTATCTAGATCAGCCAGCATTTGATGGGTCAGCTTAGTCATACGAACTTCGGTATAACGCATGGCAGCGGCTGGATCATCATCAATAGAACCAAAGTTACCTTGTCCATCTACCATTGGATAACGTAAACTAAAGTCCTGAGCCATACGGACAATAGCATCATAAACGGCAGTATCGCCATGTGGGTGGTATTTACCAATGACGTCACCGACCACACGAGCAGACTTTTTATAGGGTTTATTGTAGTCGTTTGACAGTTGGTGCATGGCATACATAATACGGCGATGCACTGGTTTCAGCCCGTCTCGTACATCAGGTAGCGCTCGAGATACAATAACGCTCATCGCATAATCAAGGTAGGATTGCTTCATCTCATCTACGATGGCAATAGGACTGACCGAATCACTCATACATATCTCTCCATGTGAACAGGTTAGCCAAAAAAACTTGAAACACTTCAAGATTATAGAGCGGCTAACTGCAAACGATTTTTTAAATTTTTATAGCAGAATTAACACGATTATTAAGAAGGACATTTTACCATAATTTCATCTTTTGCGGGACTTTGACTGGGGTTTACTTATAGGGTATTGCTGAAAAGCCAAATAAGACAATCTAAAAAATATCCATCGTTATCTTCAAATTAATAGCAAGTGGTCTATACTCAGAGTTTATAACTTTAGCATCAGCGCTATTTATAGTCAGCTCTGGCTATTCATAGTCAACATAAGATGCGACTTATCTTAGCCTTTATGAGTGAAACGCCATGGATTTTAATGAAGATCGGAATTTTGACCCCATTACCGAACACTTTGCCAAGAAGGTATATGGCGGGTTCAAAGGAGAGATACGATTAGCTGTTCTAAGAAGAGATCTTAAACAGGTAGTGGATGACTTATCTCAAAAGCTTGATCGACCACTTAGAATATTAGATATTGGTGCTGGATTGGCACAGATATCGCTGAGCCTAGCGAAACAAGGTCATGACGTTACAATCAATGACATCTCAATAAATATGCTCGCCCAAGCCAAAATGACAGCCGATAGATTAAGTATTAAAGATAGAATACATTGGATAAGCGGCCCTTATCAAACACTAGATAGCACACTCGTTAGTAGTGATAATAAGGATAGTAAATATGATCTCATTTTATGCCATGCCTTATTAGAATGGCTAGGACACCCTAAAGATATCATGTCTTTTTTTAGCCAATGGTTGGCTCAGCACGGGGTGCTGTCTTTATGTTTTTATAACCCTGCCAGCTTTGTCTATCGCAACTTGATTATGGGCAATTTTAACCTGCTAAATAATCCTGAATTTAAGTCTGATAATATAAAGAGCTTAACGCCTAATAATCCCGTCAGTTATGAAGATGCTCGGGAGTGGCTCATAGATGAAGGATTTGAGATAAATCAGGTCACTGGGCTTCGCGTGTTTCATGACTATGCCACACTCAAACGAGGGGGTCACACCAATCCAGAAGCAGTCATTGAGATGGAGCTTAAATATTCAACACAAGCCCCTTATAAATGGCTAGGACGCTATTTACATATATTAGCAGCAAGTAATCCGAGCTGATCTGATACTTTTTCCTAGAATTAATCTAATAGCAAATAAACATCTAAGAACCTGTAGTCATAAACTAAAGTCATAAGCTAAAGTTAGGAGGTTTTTAGAATAAAATGAGTCAATACAAGGCAAGATTAAGTGAAAAGCTCGGGTTGAATAGTATTCTATTTAATCTTAACTCTAACCAAGTAGTTAGCTTATTTTAGGCGCAAAAAGCAACTATAGGTTGTGAATACAGGTTAAAAAAACCAGAAATTTAGCTTAGCCATCAACTAAACCCTTTTTTTATCCGTTTTATTGACACCCAAGCTTACTTTTATCATTAACTGGTTTAAATACGATTCCAAGTTGTTATATCCACACCATCGCCTTGAAATAACACCACATGCGCTAAAAGTGGCTGAAAACCAATTGAGGAGCCAACCGGATGGTCATGATGGCTTGAAACAAGTGAGAGCACCTCTTCACCATTATCTAACTGTAAACGATACAGAAAGTTGGCCCCACGGAATACACGACCTGTCACTATGGCTCTATTATCACTATCATCATCATGCACGATATCATCGGGTCGTATCAATACTTTAATTCTAGTGCCATTGGGATAATCGTATTCGCACACCTCGCCTTGATGAAAATAGGTATCATAATCCAGCGCCTGATTGTTGGCATGAATAGGCTCAGGATAGCGCTTTATATCTCCAAGCGCAGTTTTGATTACCCCTTGTTCAATAATGCCATCAATCATCGCACCTTCGCCTACAAACTCAGCAATAAAAGGACTATTTGGCTCATGATATAACTCATCTGGTGTTGCCCATTGCGCCATTTTTCCCTGATGCATTACCCCGACTTTATCAGCGATTGCAAAAGCCTCTTGCTGATCATGAGTAACCAAAATAGCAGTGGTATGGGTTTGCTTTAAAATCTCTCGTACCTTAGCCGCTAAAGATTCTCTTAGCATCATATCTAGGTTTGAGAATGGCTCATCTAAGAGTAACAACTCAGGCTTGGGGGCAAGCGCCCGTGCCAATGCAATACGCTGCTGTTGCCCCCCTGATAGCTCATTAATACGCTTATTGGCATGTTCTTTCAATTCAACTAGTTCAAGCATTTCACTGATTCGATCTTGCCGATCCGACTTACGCCAACGATGCAATCCAAACCCAATATTTTCACTAACGTTTAGATGGCTAAATAGTGCATAGTCTTGAAATACCATACCCATCCCACGTTTAGCAGGCACAATTTGCGTAAGCACTTTATTATTTTGAACCTTTGTCAAGGTTTTACTATTTAGCTCAACAACACCTTGTGTAGGAGTTTCAAGCCCAGCAATCGCCCTAAGTGCTGTGGTTTTTCCGCAGCCACTAAACCCAAGTAAGCAGCCAATCTCTCCCTTTTGCAATGTCATAGACAGCGATTTCACAACATCCGTAGAGCCAAAGCTTACGCTTATATCCTCTAAACTAAAATAGGGCTGGCTAGTCGGGGAGTTCGCCATGCCACTTGCGTTATCACTATTTAAAGTTGAGCTTACTTGCATAGAGATTTCACCATTCATCTTTTTTTAGCTATTATGAAACGTTTTGTGACAGCAACATTGACTTGATGAGTCTATTGGCAATCGTATTAAGGATTATATGCATCTAATAACTAAGTACATTAAAATAACTAAATGCATTAAAGAGTGCGTTTTAAAGAGTGCGTTTTAAAAAATGTTAAATACCCTATACTGACATATTTTTCAAAAACCTGAGTAGAAAAATTAAATTAATGATCCTCTTATGCAACATGATAGCGGTAAATCATTAAATAAATTAGATTTTATCAGATTGCCGAATAAGCAATATAACCGGAAGCAACCCCACCAATACAATGGTTAAACTGGGAAGTGCTGCCCTTTCATACATACCTTCCGAGGTCATTTCAAATATTCGTACGGCTAGAGTATCCCACCCTTGGCGCCTAGTCATTAAAGTAATGGGCATCTCTTTTGTTACTTCAACAAATACCATTATTAGAGCCGTAAAGGCACCTGGACTAATAACAGGTAAGTAAACATGTCGCCAGCGCTGCCAACGGTTTGGGGTTAGTAGACGAGCGGCTTGTTCCTGAGAAGGGGTCAAACGGTTAAGTTGACGATCAATTGGCTGGAAGCCAACAGCCATAAAACGTGTTGCCAGTGCCAATAGCATTACAATAATACTGCCACTTAGCACTTGCGATTTAACCACGCCATTCGCAATCAGCGTATTATCTAACCAAGCGATTGGGATAAACACACCTACTGCCAATACTGTACCCGGTACGGCATAACCTAGATTTGCCAAAGACACCAAGAGTTGATTGCTACGGCCGGGAAATTGTCTAAGCAACCAAGCAACCAACAAGGCTAAGGTAGCAATTACAGTGGCCGTAGATATAGCAATCAACACCGTATTAACGACGAAACCAAAATATCGTGCATTCAAATCAATATGATAGTTTTTTATCACCCATATTATGAGCTGAATCATGGGCAAAGCAAATGCTACAAAAAATACACAGCCACAGAAAACCAACGCCCAAATATTTCTGAAACCTGTCAAAGTTTCACGTTGACGTTGTCCATTACTGGGTAAATAGCTGCGTCTTTTTTGCCAATACCGTTCTAACAATAAAACAATAAAAACAGTGGTAATCAATAAAGCAGCAAGTTGAGCGGCAGTAGTTAAGCTAAAGAAGCCAAACCAAGCTTTGTAAATTACTGTTGTAAAGGTATCCAAGTTGAAAACTGACACTGCCCCAAAGTCTGCAAGGGTTTCCATCCAAGTTAAGAGTAATCCACCAACTATCCATGGCATAGCTTGCGGCAAAGCTACCTTAAAAAAAGCACCGCGGCGCGATAGTCCAAGCATTTGCCCTGCCTCTAACGCTCTCTGACCTTGTGATAAGAATGCCTGCCGCGCCAGTAAGTAGACGTAAGGATAAAATACCAGAGATAAAATAACTCCTGCTCCCCACACACTTCTAATGTGTGTGAATGACCCACTAACCCCCATATCTCTTAGGGTCGTCTGAACAATGCCACTGTAATCAAACATACCCATGCTAACAAATGCTAATACATAAGCTGGGATAGCAAATGGCAGCATGAGCGCCCACACAAAAAACTTTTGCCCCGTGAAACGGTACATGCTTGTTAGCCATGCTAAATAAGTCCCCAGGCTACCTGCAATAACAGTAACTAAGCCTAATATTAATGCGGTGTTCTTTAATACCTGTGGTAATACATAACTTAACAAGTGATCCCATATATCTGCCATGGGCTCAAACCATGAGCGCATTACAATAAAAATTGGTATCAACATAAAAAGCGAAATAAGTCCAAGGACCGATTTCGCTACTAATTCACGATTAGATACGTTTAATCTCATAAATGCGCTTGCAGTTTAGGGAGTAATCAAATAATACATAATGATAAAACAAGCGGTAAACCGCTTGTTTTATCTAAATCAAAGTGACTATATAAATAATATTACTTACTCATATATTATTTACTCATAACCAGCACGATCCATTAATTGAACCGCTTCGGATTGACGTTTACCAAATACAGTCACATTAATGTCATCTTGTTTAAATTCGCCCCATGAGTTAAGCATTTCAGACTTATCAACACCTTGTTTTACAGGGAATTCTTTATCACTACTTGCATATTCGCCCTGAGCAGTATCCGAAGATAACCACTCGATTAACTGACGGGCCCCTTTGACATTATCAGAGTTTTTAACAATACCAGCACCTGATACGTTTACATGAGTACCCGTTGCTTCACTGCCTGTACCTTGGTTGGCCCAGAAAATTTTAACTGGGAAATCAGGATTTTCTTCCAAAATACGTCCATAATAATAGCTGTTTGCAACCCCTACTTCGCACTGACCAGAAGCAATAGCTTCTAGCATTTTTGTATCATTACTAAATACAGGTGCCGCTAGGTTAGCAACCCAACCTTTAACGATCTCTTCTGTCTTCTCTGCACCGTAGTGCTCAATCATACTAGCAACTAATGATTGATTATAAACTTTTTTAGAAGTGCGAAGGCAAAGCTTACCTTTCCACTTTGGATCGGCCAAATCTGCATAAGTTGATAAATCACTTTCATTTACTTTAGCTGGGTCATAAAAAATAGTACGTGCACGCAGCGATAAGCCCGTCCACAAATCATCAGATGAGCGGTATTTATTAGGTACGTTTTTATTGACTAATTCTGACTTTAGTGGCTGAAGCAAACCTTGCTCGCCAGCTTGCCATAAGTTACCTGCATCAACAGTTAACAGTATATCAGCAGGTGTATTTTTACTTTCCGCTTCTAAACGTGCCATTAATGGGCCAGTTTTATCTGTAACTAATTCAACTGGTGTGCCAGTTTCTGCGGTAAACTTATCCAGTAACGGCTGTATTAACTGCTCATTACGAGATGAATAGATTGTTACTACGTCAGTTGAGGCAGTAGTATCATGATCGGGTGAATGCGCTTTAGCTTCATGGGCGCTTTGTTCTTCAGTGGTAATCTCTGAATGTTCCACTGGGTCTTCTGTTTTGCTACAACCACTTAAAACGGTAAAGCTACTTAAAATACCAACACTTAATAAGGTGCGTGCACTCAAAATGTGTGTTGATCGGCTTACTGAACGTTGCAAAATACCCATAAATCCCTCTTAAAACTGTCGACTTAATTAATAAAATTAGATGGTTTAAATACTAATATTGATATGATAGGAGGATATTAATACAAATAGTAATAATTATCAATAACAATTGATAACAAACTTAATACCTCCCTTATATGAGTCAGTAAAATACCTAAGCGTTATTGATAATAAATGATATGTGATACAGGCTAAATATGATTCAATTAAGCAACTGGTTCAGCTCAATTTATGCTTCTTTAAAAAATGTTTCCTATCTAATCCACTAATCCCTCTAAATCTATTTCAGCTTGAGGTAGCACAATATTATTATCTGCCATAATATCTGCAAGGCTTCGAGTATCTTCATCAAACGTAGTCCAATCGGGACGTATCGCATCCATATTGACTGTGGCATCTTTTATAGCCACTATTGGGAATGTGCTGGTGTGAAATGCGAGAAGTGCTTGGCCTTTATCACTCATTAACCACTCGATAAACTTAAGTGCCAAGCCTACATCAGTCCCTTCTTTTGTTAAGCCTGCCGTTATTGTATTTGTCATCGCACCACGATTAATTTGATTCGTCCACATCAATCTTATCGGTGTAGATGGATTTGTTTTTGCATGCCGCCAAAATACATCACTATCAATGACACCCACATCACACCTCCCTTGCTCAATTTCATGGATAATCTGTTCATCATTTGCTATTGGTTTACCCATGTTCAACTGCCATGCAGTAACAAATTTTTCGGCATTCTCTCTGCCTCTAAATAACATCATCATTTTTGCAATAGCCTGATTCTCTGGATTCTCTAGTGCGGTCATACACAATCTACCTGCCCATTTAGATGCGCCAAGTCCTGCATAGTTATGAAGCTCAGGTTCATTAACCTTATTTTTATTAAACACTAAAGTGCGTGCATACTTAGTTAACCCAAACCACTGTCCATTTGGATCCTGATATTGACTTGGAACAGACTGAATTAAAACCTCCGAACCAATAGGCTGTAGCCGCTTCGATTTACTCGCTGCACCCATGCTATAAGCACTGTGCATCAGCAGCATATCAATATCTTTAGGCAAATCGGCGGGTCGGTTATCAAGATTATGGTTGGTGCTATCCTTTGTATTAACTGGGGTTGGGCTTTTAGTGCTGGCGTTAATATTGTCTTTAATAGGGGTAGCGTTATCGTTATTTAAGGGGCTATTATCCGTATTTTCAGGTAAACGACTCTCGGTACCCCCTATTACAGAAGCATCTGGTCTGTTAGAGTTATTAGGCGGTTGCCTGCCAGACACGTCAGTTTGAAAGAGGTTAGTTTGAGTAATATCTGATGCATTAATCGGTACCCACTCTATATTAACACCAGTAAGCTCCGTGTAGGCCTTACTAACAGGGCTTAATAATGTCACATCCATATCAGTACCAATTTTTACATCAGGTTGCACCTTAGGGCTTACCAAATCAGCAGTATCCACCACATCTTCATGGGAGCGACGCTCTACGCTATCACATCCCACTACAAAAACACTGATGATAGTGGCATAGGCGATTGGCTTTATGAAAGTATTAAGAGAGTGACCCATGAGAAAACCTAGAGATAATGAGTTTTATACGTAAAGAAAACGGGATTAAGAGACACTATAAATGATCCATTGAGTTGTTTATATATTTCTATCGCTGTCAGTATATTTATACCGTTGCTTGCACCTGTATATTTTGTACCTGTATACTAGTAAATGAAACGGTTACAAATAACGGCCACATAAGGCATTAACTACTGCTTCGGTGCGCAAGATACGATTGCCCATATTAACGGCCTCGCAACTATTTCTGCAAAGTAAATCGACCTCAAAGTTTATCCACCCTCCCTCAGCACCAATACAAAGTATTTGTGGTAAGCCATTTTCGGTCTGATAAGCATTAAAAGTATTTTGCGCATAGGGGTGTGCAACAACCGCTCGTTTGTGCTGAGTTAACACTCTCAACTCATCTTCCACAAATGGCCTAAATCGCTTTCGTAGAGAGAGTTTAGGAGGGATAGTATCCACCCCTTGTTGCAGCCCTTCAACTACAAACTCATCAAGCCTAGCAAGTAACGGGCTTTGCCAGTAGCTTTTGTCAGTCCGATAGCTGTTGACCAATATAATATGGGCCACACCAACAGCTGTCATGTCCATAATAAGACGGCGCAGTACTTTTGGTCTGGGCAGTGCAAGCACAATTGTCAAATCAAGCTTTGCCGGTGGCGCCCTATCACACTGAATATCAACCAATGCAATCTGATCTATTTTATTTTTATGCTTTTGCGGGCATGAAGAAACATTGGTAATCATATTAGCAATACGTGCTGTGCCGATATTACCTGACATAATCCCGACTTTTAACGTGTCGCCAATGGTTAGATTCAAAACCTGGGTTATGTGCTCAATTTGATTTTGATTATCTAAAATATACTCAGTACAATGAGTGGCTAGTGAAGGCAGTAGAATACAGTTCATTAACTTTTTTCTGCCTGATTATCTTTATTGTTAAATACCTGAGTAGGGCTCGATGCACTTGATCGGTTTGATGAGTCTAATAAGCTAGACGAGTTTGATGACTGTGACAATTTGGCTAAAAGTACACTTTCAACGAGCTGGAGTTGCTTTTGCATTGCTGTGCTTTTATGAAACACCAACGCTTGGCCTTTTTCGCCTGCTTGATAAGCTTTTTCGGGATTTAACAGCCAATCAATTACCAATGCGGCTAATTCAGAAATAACCGTATCAACATTGTTTCCTGATCCGACCACTCTTAAGGCGCCAACATCACTTAACGCCTCTACAACCTCATCACAAGACTGGGTGTATTCACCCATAATAATTGGTTTGGCTAAGCTTGCTGCTTCAACAGGGTTATGCCCCCCGATATTGACCAAAGAACCCCCAATAAAAGCCACATCAGATAATGCATAACATGACTTAAGCTCCCCCATTGTGTCCGCTAAATATACTTGGGTTTCATCGCTGATCTGCTCATGATAGCTGCGTCTATGATAGGTTAAACCTGAGCTTTTAATTAGCTCTGCCACAGCGTCAAAGCGTTCTGGATGACGTGGCACTATAATTAATAACGCATTGTTTAGTTTACCTTGTTGTAATAACTGTTGATGCGCTTTGATCACTCTATCTTCTTCGCCCTCATGTGTACTCCCAGCTACCCATATAGGTCTGGAAAATATGTGCTTATTATCAACAAATTTAGCCAATAACGAGTCCATATGTGTCAGACTGTCATTTTCAGACGGTTCAGTTTGTCCAAGTAGTTCATGAGGTATAGGAGCCCCTGTCGACCACTTTAACGAATCAGCAATTTTAACTTTCTTAGCGTCAGCACCAAGTTCTATAAAGCGCTTAGCAGACAGCATGTCTTGTGCGATAATCATGCTAAGATTTTGCATCATACTATGACTCACTGCCGCAAACTTCTGATAACGTTCAAATGACTTCTGCGATAATCTACCATTCACTAATACAGAAGGAATAGACGATCGAGTTAATAACTCTAAAGTCGTCGCCCACAGCTCTGTTTCCACAAACATCGCTAGATCGGGCTGAGCAACTTTCAAAAACTTGTTAACCACAGTGACGTCATCAACTGGTACAAAAGTATGTACCAACTGTTTCGATGCTATAGCCTCAGAAAATAACGTTTGAGCACGTTTAAAGCCTGTTTGGGTGGTATTGGTTAACCAAACAGCCGCCCCTTTTTGTAAAAATACTTTAAGCATGGGTGCAATGGTATTTGTTTCGCCAAGTGATACCGCATGACACCAAATGCAAGGGGCATTTGCATAGATTGCATCCTCCAAACTCGTTTTCTCAGATCCCATATTACCTATATGAATACCATAAGGGCTTGTGTCAAGCGTCGTCTCAAGCCTAGTGCTTGTGTCATATGTAGACGGTGTAACCGGGTTGTAGGGCAAGTTTTTTGGAGGATTTGGATAATCATGACCAAAGCGAGCATCTATCTCTTCGGCATAGTTTGCCATAGGTAAACCTTGCTTAGCTGCATTTTTATAACGACGCCATAAAGCAACATGATAAACAGGCTTTAGCAGTTTAATCAGCACCTTATAATACCAAGGCACAGGCTTAACGTGCTCAAACCCTAATTCAAACACCTGATTCGCATCAAGTACGTTTGTTAGTGCTCCTGTCACTGGGGCTTCAGTAGGCTTTAATCGGTTATTATTAGGTTGGTCAGGCATATATGACCCAAATAGATAGGTGTAGAGAATGAAACGTTAAAAGAAAATTGTGATTGGCTATTTTAACCTATTAACCCTGTTTAAAGTAGCAAGCTATTCGTACTTTCATTGGTTATAAGTCAACAAACTGCTTAAATTAAGTTTAAATAAACAGACAGCTTATCGGATTATATTTAGCGTCTGCTGATAGCCAAACCTACAGCAGCAAAGCAATAACCAAACATACTATAACCGCACCCACAACCATTATAAGGTAACGTTTATCCATTTTTTCGGTATTGTTTTTCTCTGCAATCAACAGTTGTGTTGTCTGCAAATCTTCCAACAGCTTAGTAGCCTCAGGATGTCCATTTTCTGCCGCCAGCTCTAACCACTGCTTGCCCATTGCAATATTTTGCATACAACCTAAACCTTGATAATAAAGACGGCTTAACTGTCTCTGAGCACGTATGTCTCCAGCATTTGCTGCCCGTTGTACCAATTCAAATCCTTTTTGCTCATCTTTATCTACCCCCTCGCCTTGAAAATACTGGATAGCCAAACTAAGCATGGCACTGGTATGCCCAGCGTTAGCCGCACTTTGTAATGCCGCAACTGCATCTTGCAGCGCCGGCATAACGTTTGTTTTGCTTGTATTACCTTGAGTCGTAACCGCAGCTAAAGCCCTTATCGCCTCGCAGTACATGGCCGTGTATTTTGCCTCGACATTATTTTGCGAAGCTTCGATTACCTCAAGCTCGTATTTTAGTGCTTTAAAATCATCTTGCGTAGCATGTGCAGGAGGTATGGAGCGTGTGGTAGTTGATGGTCGCAAATCAGCAGTATGGCGTTTCTTAGCAATTTTATTCAAGCTATCGCTACCTAAAGCCTCATAAGCTGCCTCTGTCTGATCAGCAGCAACAGCACCGTCTTGTTTTAACGTTAAAGTCTCGCTAAGTAGCTGTGCATTATGCCCTTCAGACTTGAGCGTTTGCTCATTAGAATAATGTGGCTTGCCAGTTACAAATTTGGGATGCTGACCCCTTATATTCTGGCTTTGTATACTGCCTTCTAAACTGTTCTTTATAGTTAGTTGTGATGATTGGGTGACAGACTGATGCGTCGTGTGATTAGTAGTCTGATTAGTCTTGTGATTAGTCGTGTGATTAGTAGTCTGATTAATAGTGTCATTGGTTAACGATTCGTTTACTTGAAGGTTTACAATATTGTCTTGTTGAGTTGAAGTTTGCATTGCTGACTCAGAAATGATGCCATGCTCTGTTGTCGTTAATACTTCAGCAGAAATGTTATTATTATTTTTCTCTTTACTGATTTCTTGAAGTGAAGCTGGCAGCCGTGTATTTACCGCCTCATAAAGACTCAAAGCAATGGATTGGCCTAGCACAGGGGGCATTTTTAATTTTTTACCAAACAGTTTAACCGCTATAGGTTCCAATACAAAAAACAGCTGTTCAAGATTCGTGTCAGTGCTATAACTGAGTGCCATGAAATGAAATGGATTATTGGGATGGATATTAAGTGATGGATATCGACTCAGCAACTCTGCTTGACCTACCCACCTGCCCGTTGTCTGCCAAGCTTCTGTGAGTATTCTACCCATGTAAAAACCAATAAATAGAACCAAATTGTGGCTGCGTGAGTCTTGCATAAAAAAGTCAGGACGTTTTTTATTATGAAACTGAATCTCTTCTAGTAAAGCGTCAATACGCTTTAGACTGTCCATACTGCCATCAAGGTTACATGACCTCAATTCATATTCAAATGCCACGCCACTATCTATCGGATGCTGATTGATGAAATCTTGCCAATAAGCGTCAGCGATATAATCCAGTGGACTTTTTTGCAAGCTTTGCCCTGACTCTCTTTGCCCTGACTCTCTTTGCCCTGGCTCTCTTTGCCCTGACTCTCTTTGCCTTGATTGGTCTTGCACTAAGACGCCTTCCCCAAACTCATTGTCGAATGAGTTGGAAACGCCTGTCTTTGAGCCATCGGTAGATTTGTTATGCATAATCAACTCTTGAATATCTGGTATTAGTAATTACTATAAATAATAATCGTCTATAAACAATAATTGTCTATAAATAATAACCATCTATAAACAATATAATGCGCGTACGATATAGCCCAATGGCTTAGTTATAATAATGGACTAAAGAGTCGAATACTATTATCAAAAAGTTTTAAATATCCTGATCGCTTACTCCATTCTTCAGCATCAATCCATTCACATTCGGCGATATAGGCATCATGACAAGCCAAAACTTGCGCCACTACCTCAGGGGTGTAAATCGCCAAACTAATTTCCATATTAAGATAAAAACTGCGCATATCCATATTGACGGTGCCAAATAAACAATAGTCTTCATCTATTACGACCGTTTTAGCATGCAACAAACCACCGGTAAATAATCCGATTTTGACCCCAGATTCCATCAATATCGAATAAGAGGCCTGTGAGGCATGCTGCACGAGAAAAGAGTCCACTTTTTTAGGGATAATAAGTGTGACTTCAACCCCTCGCTTAGCTGCTGTGGTCAAGGCAGATAGTAATGCCTCATCAGGAACAAAATAAGGCGTGGTAATTTGAATTCGCCAATTGGCACGGTGCAATACCGTGAGCAAGGTATTATATATAACGTGTCCAGTTAGGCGCGGTGCTGACGGAATCAACTGTGCGATAACGTCATTCACTTTTGGCAAGTTATCTATCTCAAAAGTATGTGTTGCCGATGCACAACGTATGTGATTATCTGGATTAGTAATAGGATAATCTATAGATTCTATAGATTGGGTACTTTTTATACTTGTCTGGAGTGCCGATTTAAACGCGTCTTGACTTACCTCACCCATAAGCGTATTGCTATGTTCAGAGCTTTCTAAAGACTCATGCTGGCGTAACTTTCGACCATATTCATCGCTAATATAAACATTCGATATTTTTTGCTTCAAAGCAACAGGTGCTCTATCGTTTAGATCGTTAATGGTCGGTTTTGAACGGGACAATAACTTACGGGTGTAATTATTAATGCGCTCATCAATACGTTGGCCCAGTACAATGAGATTACTGCTGCTTTCAGCACTGATATCGGTCACACAAACTGCCGTTAACGCACTTACCACGCTAAAAGGTTGATCGGTTTTTATACGTATAACAAGATCAATCCATTGCCCTACACCTTGATCCTGCTTAAAAAATTGCGAATCCACTAAATTAAAACTTCCGGTATAACCAATATATTCATCAATAACCACGATTTTTCGATGATTACGTAAATCACTACGTTTAAATAATGTTTTAAAAAGCCCTACAGGTAGCGATTGATGAATGACCACACCTGCTTCGGTTAGCACTTCAAACCAATCATCTGTAAAAAAACTGAAGCTACCCACACTATCCGCTAATATTTGACATTCAACGCCACGATTAGCGGCATTTAATAAAGCCGTAAAGACGTCTTGAACTCTCCCTTTAGGAAAGATGATATAAAACTCCATCAAGATTAATGACTGCGCATTATTAATATCTTGAATTAAATAATCAAAGGTACATTCAGCAGAGGTTAACAGCTGCATTGTATGGTTATTATATACTTTGAAGCCCGTATCTAGAATGCCAATCCGGCTAACACCTTGATATCTTTCTGGTAACATTTCGCTAATTTTATTGGCTTGCGACTCATCTGGATTGTTCATTTTACTGAGCAGATGTTGCGCTTGTATATTACGTGCTTTATAACTTCTACCTAGGTAGGGCTCGCCCACCAACAAATAAGCAATGATACTGGCAACTGGGATAACAAACAGCAATACAATCCACGCAATAGCCACACCCGTATTGCGCTGCGTACTTATAATACGCACGATAATAAAGAGGGTCAGGGTAAAGTGAATCAATACGCCTACCCATGCCCAGTCTTGCAATGAGATGTCCTGTATCCAGTGCCCAGCACTCTCTGCATAGTGGATGACGTCTATATCATTTAACAAGCTTACAGATAGATATGGAGGATTGTTTTGAGTAAATAACATATGCTCATTCAAATCGTGACATTCAATGCTAGGTTACTTGTTTGTCAGCCAAAATACTATTACTGACTGTATAAATGTATTAATAGGATGGATATCCTAAGACCTTGCATCGAAGATATTAGAAAAATATTAGAAAGATATTAAAAATATATTAGAATATGTCCTTATTTACAGTAACTTACCACTTATGGATCACATAGACTTTAAAATATATCATGATGTTAGAGTAAGTAATTGAAAGGGTTATCGAGTCGGCAAACTTATCACTCACTACGGCCTTAACCTCGCTTAGCCTATCGTACTATCCGTTGATTGCCTTGTATCGATGTTAAAATTCTTTGACTAAAGCACTGAACTCAAATAATTTTGGCTTCAATAAAAAAGCGTTATACACATTAAGTACAACGCTTTTAAAATTAGTTTTTCTTGCTAAATATTTAAGCAAAATACTCAATCTTTAAATCATTCTGATGGCACCATCGATGCGAATAACTTCACCATTTAAATAGGCATTCTCAATAATATGACCAACTAGCTTAGCGTACTCTTTAGGTTGACCCAAACGTTTGGGATACGGTACGCTGGCCTCAAGCTCGACACGCGCTTTTTCAGGAATACTTTTCATCATTGGCGTACCAAACACCCCTGGGGCGATGGTCATAACCCGAATACCATGACGGGTTAGCTCTCTGGCAAGTGGTAGCGTTAACCCAACCACGCCTGCTTTAGAGGACGCATAGCTGCCTTGCCCAACCTGACCATCATAGGCAGCAATTGAAGCTGTATTAATGATAATACCTTGATCTTCATTGTTTGGGCCGCCAGCCGCAGCAACACGCTTTGCAATACTAGCGGCAACCAAACGTGCCACATTAAAACTGCCTACCAAGTTAACTTGAATACCTTTATTAAAGTCATCAAGATCCGCAGGATTGTTGTCACGGTCTAATAGCTTCTGTACCAAAGCAATACCTGCACAATTAACACAACCATCCAGACTTTCAAACTCAGTCTCTGCTAACGCTACGGCTGACTGAACGTCATCTCCACTGGTCACATCACAACGTACAAATCGGGCGCTACTGCCTAACTCTTCAACCAGTGCCTCTCCTGCCTCATTATTTAAATCCGCAATAATAACATTGGCACCATTTTCCACTAAATGGCGTGTCGTTGCTTCACCCAAGCCTGATGCGCCACCCGTTACTAAAAAAGTTTTTGATTTGATTTGCATGGTAAGTCCTTATATTTTAAAGTTTTTGATTGGTCTGGTTAGATATCAGTCTATAAGTTACATTCATTAATTTAACAAAAAGTAGCTAAAGTATGATTATCACGGTTTATTAGCGCTATCTTATCAAAGTACTAATGATGTCGACGTAACAAAAAGCGTTGGGTTTTACCACTTGGGGTTTTGGGTAGGGACTCAACAAACTCAATTTGGCGTGGAAATGCATGTGCTGACAGGCGTTGATGAACCAGCGTTTTTATTTCTTTCGCAAGTTCATCCGTACCGTCATACCCTGCTTTTAGCACGACAAATGACTTGATAATATTGCCACGTTCTTCATCCGGTATGCCAATAGCTGCGGATTCTGCAACTGCCTCATGTTCCATAACGCAATTTTCAACATCGGTTGGTCCAACACGATAACCTGCAGTAATAATAATATCATCATCACGTCCTGAGAACCAGAATGTACCATCCTCGTGTCTCTCTACGATATCGCCCGTTAAATAGTAATCCTCATGGAAGGCATTTTTTTCATTCCAGCTATAGCCTTTAAAATAAAAAGCGGGTGATTGACTGACCACAATGGCAAGTTGACCTTGAATACCATCATCGACTTCTTTCATATCATCATTAAGTACAACTAAAGTGTGGCCCGGTAAAGGTTTACCCATAGACCCTGTCGGCACTTCGTGTTTTAACGCATGATGCGCACAGCACGTCATGCCTGTTTCGGTTTGTCCATATTGATCACAAACTTTACAACCCAGATGATCTGTGACCCAGCCAACGACCTCTGTATTCAAAGTTTCCCCAGCAGAGTTAGCCACTCGTAAGGACAGCTTATCCGCCACGCCTTCAAACACACCACTGGACTTCATCATTCTAAACGCTGTTGGCGATGACGCTAGGTTAGTAATGTTATGACGCAGCATAAAATCTAGCGTATTTTGAGCATCGAAACCTGCCTCATTAAAATAAGTTGTCATACCCATCAACAACGGGCCAGTCACTCCGTAATATAGCCCATAAGCCCAGCCAGGATCTGCCATGTTCCAATAGTTATCAGAATCACGTAAATCAATGGCATAACGCATATATAAATAGAAAGCAGGCAATGCAGATAAGGGGACGCTAACGCCTTTGGACTTACCTACTGTCCCAGAGGTGAACATTTGCAAAAAGGCGTCATCCGGGGTTAATTTAACAGGGTCAAAGTCAGTCGGCTGACTAAATGCAGCATTAAAATCATCGTCATTATAACGATGTCCTGTATCAGATTCTGTGACAGCATCACTCTCTTTGGTAACCAATACCATTTTTGGTAAATTGGCAATTTCTTCGAATTTATGACGATTATCTGGGTTAGTGAACACAACTTTGGTATGGGCTTTCTCTAAACGATATTCAATGGACTCCACACCAAATGCGGTAAATAAAGGCTGATAAATCGCGCCAATACGCCATGTAGCGAGCACGACAATTAACAACTCAGGGGTGCGTGGCAGCATTGTCGCTACTCTATCACCACGACCAACGCCATATGCCTTAAGCTGATTGGCAACTTGACCACTTTTTTCTGCCAGCTCTTTGAAGGTTAGACGCGTTTGAACGCCCTTAGTATCTTCATGTACTAAAGCAGTTTTATCGCCAAGACCATGACGTACATGACGACCACAACAGGCAACATAAGCATTACTCATATCATCAAGGTGGTCATTAAATATCTCTTTTAATAAAGACTGCTGATTAAAATCATTGTAATACTGAGCGTAAGGCAGAACTGGCTCAGTGGATAAAACAGGGTTAGTCATATTAGCTATTCCTTTAGCTTGTTTGGATCATTAGATTTATGAGAGTCTAGGGGCTGTATAGAAAACATATATGACACTGACAGTGCTTATTTTTTAGACGGCGCTTTGGTAAACCTGAGCCGAAGAGTGTCTGGTTTAGCCACGCTAAATAGACATTACTCAACGCAGTAGCGTTATAAAATAGTCCTGACCCTACACTCGGTTACCGCTCTACCTTGCGGACAGACAAAGTAGTACTTTGCTTTACTATATTTGCCATTTGCCGCTCAGCAGTATTTAGCTCTCAGCAGTGTCTATAAATATTTGCTATAAATGTTTTCTATACAGCATAGCCCTATATTAATACCGCATTTTTATACTTATTTCAATACATAACGTATCACTAAAACAATTAAAATGATTGTAAACAGCAAAATTTGAGTTTGCTGACACTTTATAGAAGTAAAAATTTAAAGACAGACACAGTTAAGCTATTTACCATAAGTGCATAGATAAGCCGTCTCAACCTCGACCTTAACCTTAAATTTTTGATTAGCCTCAATGGTAAAGCTCTGATTTTCATCAAAAGTTCGCCATTCATCAGAATTTGGCAGTTTTACGATTAACGCCCCGCTCACAACAGTCATGGTTTCAAATTTGCTAGTACTAAACTCGTACTCTCCAACCTCCATAACCCCTACAGTAGCAGGCAAAGTCGCAGTTTGAAAGGCAATTGAGGTCACTTTATTATCAAAATATTGGTTAATCGTCGGCATGAAAAATCCTTAAGATAGTAAATTATAGTCGAGCCATGTTAATTGCAATATTAACCGCTTCAGTAATCCATTATACTAGATAGCCTTTATAATAAGTTAATTGCTAATTCCCTTACCTTATATTCCTCACTTGGAGTCTAAATTGAACGCGCCCACTTATACTGTATTATTTCTTTGCCAAGAAAACTCTGCCCGTAGCTTGATGGCTGAAGCTATGCTAAATAAATATGGTAAAGGCCGTTTTCAGTCATATAGTGCAGGTATAAGCCCTGCTGCTGAACCAAATCCTATTGCCATAAAGCTATTACAACAAGAAGGGTTTGCCACTGATTATTTAATACCAAAGCATTACAGGGTATTTTTAGAGGATGATGCGCCAAGTTTAGATTTTGTGTTTACCTTATGTACCAGTAGTGAACAAGAAGCCAAGTTAAATATTTGGGATGAATTTAGTAGTGATACTATTACCGCCCATTGGCACTTTAACGATCCAAGTACTCTAGGCATCAATGAAGAAACTGAGCGTGAAGCGCTGATGCGTGTGCAACTGGAAATATCTCAGCGCATCAGAATGTTTATGATGTTACCAGATGAGAAACTTGAACGTCTTGCACATTTTCATGATCCTCATAACTAGATACACACTCTAAGGATATAAGTGCTTATGATTTTGCAAGATATCGTACAGCTTGAAGGGCATATTCAAACCATATATCTGGCAGTTTACGATGATAAATTGCTACTGCTTGATGGCTGCTGCCGATCAGATGTACCCATGGTACTCGGTTATATAAAACAGACGTTAAAACGCCCAATAACTGATCTTAAAGTCGTCGTCGTTACCCATATGCACCCTGATCATGCTGGCGGTGCGATAGCTTTTAAAAAAGCCACGCGATGTCTGATAGTGTCTTCGAGAAAAAATACCCAGTGGTATAGAGGAGTGAATGGGCGCATCATGCAGGGTGTCGATATATTAATGGCTCACTATGTAGCCACACGTTTAAACAAACAAATTAAATATCTGGGTTATCCTCGTTATCTAACCCCTGATGTGACAGTTATCGATGGTGATACTCTGCCGTACTTTGATGATTGGCAGGTGTTTGAAACGCCAGGACATACCGATAGGGATTTATCTATCTACCATCCTGATACTGGTCAAATTTATACTGCAGATTTGATTATTAAGCTGCGTCACAAATACGTAACGCCGATTCCCATTTATATTCCACGCGTTTATCAGTCCTCGCTTGCTAAGGTTAAAGCCCTTAATCCTAAACAGGTCATGATGGCACATGGTGGGGCTCATTATATTGAGCCTGAGGTTTTTGATGATCTGATAAAGCGGACGCCTAAGGTGCCCAAAACTTTTAAAAGTTCAATCAATCACAAGTTGTTTTGGTGGTTTCAGACAAAACAAAGCGTTGATGACCATAGCGAGCCCACTTAATTTAATAACGTTAACAGGGTCATGATCATAAATACTACTGAGTGTTAATTACGACCACTTACCTCATCCCTCATCTGTCAAATAATTTCATGGCTATTTAACAACGTTTCTAACGCTATCTGTCCATTATCTTAGTATGGGTCACTTATTAGCATCGATAACTTAGCCTACCAACATAGTGATGATGAATATAACCGAATCCAGCTATCTTGAAAAGGCATTTACCACCGCTGGTGCAGGGTCATCTTCATTAGATATTTGGGAGATAAGATAGAGACTCAGGGTTGGTAAAAGTATTTAACCTGCTGCTGGCTCAAAGGTCTATTAATAGACAGACCCGTTAACGAGCCAAAGTCATGTAACGAAAGCGCTATAAGCTCAAAATGAAACACTATAAGCAGTCGAGAAACGTTATAAGAACCTATATTCATAAGCTAAAGTTAGGATGTTTTACAATAAAATGAGTCAATACGAGGCACTATTAAGTTAAAAACTCGGGTTGAATAGTCATTCTATTTAATCCTACTTATAACGAAGTAGTGGCTTTTTTTAGGCGAAAATAACCAATTTTAGGCTGTGAATACAGGTTCTAAAACCAACAAGTTAAATGTCTGGAATCAATTTAACTCATCAAATATCAGCTAAGAAATTACAGGGGCTAAATTTTATTGTGTTGATCACAAAAACGTTCAAACAGAACCTGCATTACTGCCATTGCATCATCACTGGCAATACGGTAATAAATTTGTCTGCCAACACGCCGCGTAGAAACCAGCTCATTTTCACGCAGTACACCTAACTGCTGTGATAAGCTTGGCTGCTTGATGCCTGTCATTTTTTCTATATCTTGAACGCAGGCTTCCCCTTGTACCAGCTGACATAGCAGTAATAGTCGATCTGGATGAGATAATGACTTAAGCAATAAGGATGCTTGAGTAGCGGACTCCCTAATAGTATCTTTATCCATGAATTCAATATGCTCTCTGACTTTGTCTTGGACATTCTCTTGAGCATTGTCTTGAGCATTGTCTTGTATACTCATAAGACTATTAAGGTCTTCACACTCTGTCGCATCTAAAACTCTATCCCTAATCATGTATAACTCTCCAACTTACCTTTTTTCTTTTTCGTTTATCTGACGCTTAGCTTTGCTAAGATTTAGTCTTAACCATCCTTAGTACTCTTTAACCACGACTCAGTAGTTTACTGAGTTAGTATAGATATTTTTATTATATTTATTTACATAGTATTTTTATATATGTTTACTTAATCCGATGTTCTTACTGATTGGCTTAATTAACATCAGCAGACAAAATTAAACTAGTAAAACTTAATGACGCATCAATAAAATTTATTGTCAGTAACCAAACCCTAAAACCCTGCCTCACAGAGTCCCTGAGAACTGATAGCGGCTCCCTGCATGCCACATTTTAACGAACGTAACCACTTTTCCTGAAGAATAGGTTTGGCGGCTAATCAATAAAGCACACTCCCCATCATTAATCTGTAATGCCTCGGCCACCTCTTTGGGTGCTGCAACCGCTCTAATACTATAACTGCCGCCTTCAAGGGGCGCTTTTGCAATAAGATAATCACTAGTATTTGTCACAGTAAAGTCTTGATGAATAAATTCTGGTACTAAATCAGCATCTACCCATCGCTCTTCGAACTGGATAGGAGCGCCATCGGCAAAATGTATAATTTTTACTTCAACAATATTTTTAGGCTCATGTTTAGTACTTAGTTTAGAGGCCTGCGCTCGGCGCCCGACTTTATTTTGATTATTATCATCAAGCATGGGTTTAATAAATCGAGATAACACATTTGGCGATATATCAGTGGGTAATAAACTCCGATGAACGATAACTTTTGCTTTGTACTGTTTCTTATCTGCTTTTATATCAGCAGCAATATTTCTTACCTCAACTATCGTATTATTATATTGCTGTTGGGCAACAAAAGTCCCTGAGCCCTGCCGACGTTGCAATACTTGATCTTCACTCAGCTCTTTAAGGGCTCGGTTTACCGTCATGCGTGACACACCAAACTGAAGTGCTAAAGCATTTTCAGTTGGTATCACTGCCCCAGCTTGCCATTTACCGGAATGAATATTTTTTAAAATACTCTCTTTAATACGCTGATAAGCAGGTTTACTACGCTTAGATATTTTTTTATTCGTCGACATGAGTTAAAGCTTATTATTTGTGGTTAGGCTCTGTTGCACATTAAACGCTTTACCACTAATGAATTAATTTATTACCCAGATTAAAACAAGGTTTATGAATTTAGAATCAAAATGTCCTATATCGCACTATTGTATAGTATTAATCGAAACTCTGTCATTAAACTGCCATCTTTAATGCGGCATATTCTTGCATTTTATTATAAAGGGTAATTAAAAAACTAGAAAATGCTTGCATGATTTTTTTATTCTTGATAATTTGTATATACAACTTAAATTAACTATTTTTCTCTCTAAACACACCCCGCCTATAAAGGATTATTGATGACTAATTCTAAATTTACCCGTCGAGACGAAAGCCGTGAAATCGCTTCACCCACTGGTTCTACCTTATCGTGTAAAAGCTGGTTAACTGAAGCACCTTTTAGAATGTTGCAAAACAACTTGCATCCTGATGTGGCCGAAAACCCCAAAAGCTTAGTGGTGTACGGGGGTATTGGCCGAGCCGCTCGTAATTGGGAAAGTTATGACCAAATTTTGGAATCGCTAAAGCAGCTTGAGGATGACCAAACGTTATTGGTGCAATCAGGCAAACCGGTCGGTGTATTCCAAACGCATGAAGATGCGCCGCGCGTATTAATTGCCAACTCAAACTTAGTGCCAAAATGGGCAACGTGGGAGCACTTTAACGAGCTGGATCGTAAAGACTTATTTATGTATGGACAAATGACGGCAGGTAGCTGGATCTATATTGGTACTCAAGGCATCGTACAAGGCACATATGAGACATTTGTAGAAGCAGGTCGTCAGCATTATGGCAGCGGAGATGCCCCCGCCAGTACCGATAATTGGAAGGGTCGCTGGATATTAACCGCAGGCCTTGGTGGCATGGGCGGCGCTCAACCTTTAGCAGCGACCTTTGCTGGTGCAGTTTCTCTTAATATCGAATGCCAGCAAAGCAGTATCGACTTTCGATTGCGCACCGGCTATGTCGATGTTCAGGCCAAGGACTTAGATGAAGCGTATGCGCTGATTAAACAGCATACAGTAGCAGGTGATGCCATCTCGATTGCCCTACTCGGTAATGCTGCCGAGATACTACCTGAAATTGTGAAGCGGGCGAAAGCAGGTGACATTAAGCCAGACTTCGTGACCGATCAAACCTCAGCGCATGACCTCATTAACGGTTACCTGCCTATTCGCTGGACGGTTGATGAATGGAAAGTAGCGCAAGAAGATTCAAGCAAACACGAAAAACTGGTTAAAGACGCCGCTCACTCCTGTGCCGTCCACGTGCAAGCTATTTTAGATTTTCAAGACATGGGCGTACCAGCAACCGATTATGGTAATAATATCCGTCAAGTAGCCTATGACACAGGCGTTACAGATGCCTTTAATTTCCCCGGCTTTGTACCCGCCTATATTCGTCCGCTATTTTGTCAAGGGAAAGGCCCTTTTCGCTGGGTTACGTTATCAGGTGACCCTGAAGATATTTATAAAACTGATGCCAAAATCAAAGAGTTGTTTCCAGAAAATGAGCATGTGCATCGTTGGCTAGATATGGCAAATGAGCGTATTAAGTTCCAAGGCTTGCCTGCCCGTATATGTTGGCTTGGACTAGGTGAGCGGGATAAAGCAGGGCTTGCCTTTAATGAAATGGTCAAAAATGGCGAGTTAAAAGGACCTATTGTGATAGGACGTGACCATTTGGACACTGGCTCTGTCGCCAGCCCTAACCGTGAAACTGAAAGTATGAAAGATGGCACTGATGCGGTATCGGACTGGGCACTACTCAACGCCATGCTCAATGTAGCGGGCGGTGCGACGTGGGTATCGCTACATCATGGCGGCGGTGTCGGTATGGGTTATTCGCAGCATTCTGGCATGGTAATTGTGGCCGATGGTACCGAGGCAGCTGCCAAACGTCTTACCCGAGTGTTGGTCAATGACTGCGGCTCAGGAGTGATGCGTCATGCCGATGCAGGCTACGAGCTAGCCATTAAAACGGCTAAAGAATATGGACTTAATTTGCCGATGGTTAAATAACGGCTATTTTATGCGCTATCACAGAATTTAAATATATTAGAACTTAGGCAAAATTTAGATGGGCGGTGATTGACCATCATTTAAAAATCATTTTGCACAATCATTCAGACGATTGGTAAATAATGACCCGTTGCGACAATAAGACAATAACTAACCATGTCTAAGTTAAGTTTATAAAACAACACTATAACTAGGATAGTAAAATGAGCGATACTATGAATAATATGACAAACACTAATATAGTGATTCAGCCCCGCCTACTGACATTCAAACAGTTGCGCCAAATTCATGACATGCCCGTCAACGTTAGCCTAGTTCCCGAAGCTTATAATGACATTGACGCATCGCAGGCATTAGTGCAGCAAATTATCGCCGAAGATAAAAGTGCATACGGTATCAATACAGGCTTCGGCCTATTAGCAAAAACCCGAATTAGCGATGATCAATTGGGGCTGCTGCAATACAATCTCATTGTGTCACATTCAGTAGGTACTGGTGAGCGTCTTGATGACGGCGTGGTTCGTCTTATTATGGTTATGAAAGTTGCCAGTCTTGCACAAGGGTTTTCTGGCGTGCGCCGTGACGTTGTGGATGGCTTAATTGGCTTAATTAACCATAATATTATTCCGCATATTCCTGCCAAAGGCTCAGTGGGTGCATCAGGAGACCTAGCACCATTATCACACATGACCTTAACCATGCTGGGACAAGGTACAGCGTATGTTAATGGTCAAGAAATGCCAGCCAGCGAGGCTTTGCAACAAGCTGGCCTTGAGCCATTAACCTTAGCTGCAAAAGAAGGTTTGGCACTGATAAACGGTACTCAAGTATCCACTGCACTTACCCTGCGCGGCTACTTCCATGCTCGTGATTTAGTGGCTTCTGCAACCGCAGTAGGCGCTCTATCAGTCGATGCAGCTCGTGGTTCTGACGCACCATTTGATGCCCGTATTCATGACGTTCGAGGGCATCATGGTCAAATTCAAATTGCAAAAGCACACCGCAGACTTATTGAGGGTAGTAAAATTCGAGCCTCGCATGCCGAAGATGATGATCGGGTTCAGGACCCTTATTGCCTACGCTGTCAGCCACAGGTTGTCGGAGCTTGCTTAGATATCATCAATCACGCCGGTAATACGTTATTGATTGAAGCCAATGCTGTCACTGACAATCCACTCATTTTTCAAAATAACGATAATGGTCATAATGATCCAGTCGCCATCTCGGGCGGTAACTTTCATGCTGAGCCCGTTGCCTTTGCAGCCGATACATTAGCGCTAGCTATTAGCGAGATTGGTTCGATGTCTGAGCGGCGTGTGGCCTTACTCATTGATGCGACTTTAAATGGTGGACTACCCCCTTTCTTAGTAGAAAACCCCGGTGTGAATTCGGGCTTTATGATTGCGCATGTTACCGCTGCCGCGTTAGCCTCTGAAAATAAATCCATTGCCCATCCTGCCAGTGTAGACAGTATTCCTACCTCAGCCAACCAAGAAGACCATGTCTCTATGGCCACTTTTGCTGGGCGCCGACTGTATGACATGATACAAAACACCGCTACCATCGTAGGTATTGAGCTATTATGCGCAGGTCAAGGTATTGATTTTCAGAAAGGGATGCACACCTCTAAAGCGTTGTCCGTGGTGCATCAACGCTTACGAAATAAAGTAACGTTTTATGATAAGGATCGCTACCTTGCACCTGATATTGAAGCAGCAAAACAGCTGGTATTATCCGGTGAGTTGAATACGCATTGGGCCGACTTACGTGCTGACTGGTTTTTACATGATTAATTTGATACCGTTTGAGAGGAATCAGTAATGTCGCTTAAATCATCTGATAGTCTATTACACGGCAAGCAAAAGTGCATAGACTTAAACTTAATAAAAGGCATAGGCGTAGACCATACTCCATTTAATGCCACTCTATGGACAGGGCGTAATGAGCCGTATGAGTCAGAGCGTGCCTGTTATTGGTATCAGGTTGTTCAAGACGCTACTGTAAACACTGCCCCCGCAAGAATCTCCATTATTGGCTTTGCGTGTGACCAAGGGGTACGGCGTAATCTCGGCCGAGTGGGTGCCAAGGATGCCCCTCAGGCCATTCGTCACGCATTTGCCAAGCTACCAATTAGCCGTGCACTACAAGATAAATATGATACTGACACTCGCAAATCATTATTAGCTGATGTTGGCGATATCGTTTGTCATGACAATGACACCTTAGTGCCTGAAATTTTAGAACAAACTCAAGCAAAATACAGCGAACAAGTTACCAAAGTTATTGGCGAAGGTGGTTTTGTCATTGGATTAGGCGGTGGTCATGCCATTGCCTATGCGAGCTATCTAGGACTTTGGCATGCTGTAAATAAAACGATACCAGAGTCTACTTCACAAGTACGTCGTCCATCTAGTCCACCTAAAATTGGTATTATTAATTTTGATGCCCATTTAGACTTGCGCCAAGCTCCTAGCGGAACTTCTGGTACCCCGTTTCGACAAATAGCAGAACACATCCAACCTTACAATCACACCCACCATCGAACTTTTCATTACTGTGCCATTGGTATCAGTCAGTTTTCTAATACGGCTGCCCTTTTTGACAGAGCGAGTGAGCTTGGGGTAATGATTATTAGTGATGATGACTGCTCTCGCCAGCCTTGGACTGCCATTGAACAACAGTTAGACAAGTTTATCAGCAATATAGATATACTCTATCTGACAATCGATATGGATGGCTTCTCTGCCAGTTGTGTACCCGGCGTTAGTGCCCCTGCGGCTAAGGGGATGAGTGTAGATTTTGTTGAGCGCTGTCTCGGGCATATCTTTGCTAGTGGCAAAGTTAAGGTGGCAGATATCGCTGAAATTAACCCCACCTATGATATTGATGGACTTAGCAGTAAAGTTGCTGCCCGTCTGCTGGCACTGATGGTTGAACATTATTTATTGTTAGATTAGGTATCATGTTAATCATGTTCACTATTGGTAAGTTAGTGATACGTTAAAAGTAATACCTTTTCTGAAACAGAAACTAGATTTGTCAAATTCCCTTTGTCAAATTCGCTTAACGTACGACTTGTCGTGTTTGCACTTATTTGTTCCGTTATCTTAATTTTCAGATTTGGTATAAGAAAATCTGCATCCATACGCCGCTCTTACCTTTTGGCGTAGGCTAAGGCCGCAGTTTACAAAGATTTATAACGAAGTAAGAGTAAGGCGTTCATCTTAAATACTGGAGTATTCCATGACAGCTACTGCAACCACCCTGCCCTTTCCTGAAGAATTTGACACCCTTATCCTACATGCCAATATAGCGACGTTCTCTAAACAGTATGGGTTTGATAGAGCTTTGTCAGGAGCTGGGGTATTAGACAATAAAAACGCTAAACACCACCGCCCCTATGGTCAAATCCTTAATGCTGCCATCGCTATTAAAGACGGTAAAATTAGTTGGATAGGTAACAATCAGGTCGCTCTTGACAGCCGTTCATACCAGCAAGCGATTAACAAGGTTGATAACGACACGGCTATTAATAACAAGACTCTTGAAAATAAAATTGTTAATGCTAATGGTTACTGGATTACCCCCGGACTCATTGATTGCCACACTCATTTAGTCTATGCAGGTAATCGTAGTAACGAGTTTGAAGCCCGCTTGCAGGGTATCAGCTATAAAGAGATTGCTGATAATGGTGGCGGTATCGTATCTACTGTGACGGCAACCCGAGCGGCCAGTTTTGACGAGCTGTATGCACAGACTGAGCGTCGCCTGCAAGCATTGCTTGCTGAGGGCGTGACTTGCATTGAGATTAAATCCGGTTATGGTCTCAACTTAGAGACGGAACGTAAAATGTTACAAGTGGCTCGTAAACTTGGCCAAGACTATGGGATTACGGTAAAAACCACCTATCTTGCGGCGCATGCTGTACCTAACGAGTACAAAAATCAGCCTAGCGGTGCCGATGCCTATATCGATGAGGTCTGCGCATGGATGGCAATATTAAAGGATGAAGGATTAATTGATGCGGTGGATGGCTTTTGTGAAAATATTGGGTTTAGTAAAGTACAAATGGCCAAAGTATTTGATACTGCTAAAGCACTAGGACTACCGGTTAAGCTTCATGCTGAGCAACTAAGCGACATGGATGGCAGTGGTTTGGTGGCACAATACAATGGGCTGTCCTCAGACCACCTTGAATTTTTATCAGAGAAAAATGTACAACTAATGGCACAGCATGATGTTGTCGCTGTCTTGTTACCTGGCGCATTTTACACGCTGAAAGAAACCAAGTTACCCCCAATGGAAGCCTTATATCAGCATAATGTTGCCATCGCCTTATCAACTGACTGCAATCCCGGCACCTCGCCACTCACATCAATCTTAATGGTTCTGAACATGGGTTGTACACTGTTCGGTTTGACCCCAGAGCAAGCGTTAGCAGGTATAACCATTCATGCCGCTAAAGCGTTAGGTTTGGTTAATAAAGGACGTATTGAAGTAGGTATGGATGCTGATCTAAGCTTATGGGATATTGCCCGCCCAGCAGACTTAGCATATCAGATGGGACTGAATCCCATTAACCGAGTTATGGTTAATGGTCAATGGAAGGATTAGGGCGCAACCTCATTGACATGTTATGGATTAAAGAGGCTTAGTTAGCAATACTATTATCAGGCTTATATAATATCTAACAAATATAAAATGTAAATACTTATGCGTGTTAAATGAATACAGCATAGCGTAAGGGCTAATTAAGAACCTGTATTTACAACAGTTAGAACATAAGAAAGACCTAAACTAGGAGGCTTCTCAACTTATGATAGTAGGAAGGGCTAAGTGATAATAGCAAGAGCTAAGCGACTCATTTAAAAGTTAAGCCAAATAGGAGGTAAATCCATTTAACAGCATTTGTACAGCAATAGAGATAAGTATCATACCCATTAAACGCTCAATTGCTTTTAGACCACGATGACCCAGAATTTTATAAAGTTTCGTAGAGAAAAACAAAATTACAGCTGAAACACCCCAAGCAAGCAGCAACGCTAGCAGTGACTTAAAAATACTTTCAGGATTTTTTTCGGTTAATAAAATCAGCGTAGCTAATATAGATGGCCCAGCAATCAAAGGTATGGCGAGGGGCACAATAAAGGGTTCTCCATCGATATTATCATCACTCATAATACCACCAGGCTGAGGAAAAATCATGCGAATGGCAATAATCATCATTACCAAACCACCGCCTATAGCGACCGCCTCAGTACTTAGCCCTAACGTATGCAGTATGCTGCCACCCGCAAATAAAAATAAAACCATTAATCCAAGCGCAATCAGTAGCTCTCTGATAATAATAGGCTTGCGTCTATTTTCAGGGACTTTTTCTAAAACAGTCAAAAAGATAGGAATATTACCCAGTGGATCCATAATTAGAAATAGGGTAAGTGCTGCTGCAAAAATCTCCATACGTTCTTGGCCTCAAATCAATAGCGTTTAAGCAAATAGATGTAGCTTATGCCCTATAGCTGCTCTATTGGTAAACAAAAGGACTTATTTTAACAGCGTTATGCGTACCTCGCTTATATAATTTACTTAAGGTCTCAAATCTTTCTAATAACGGCATTTATTTTACTTTGTTTGTCTATAGTCAAAGAACTTTAAAGTAGTTACAAGGCAATCGAGTGCAAGTACTACTGGCGTAGGCTTAACGAGATTAACACCGTAACTCTTTATAAGTTCGCCGGCTATATCTAGTTCACCAATAGCTTTTCAAGCAATTGATCAATCTCAACTTTAAATTCTTTATCTTCAATTTTATTGGCGCTTACTTTTGCAAACTTCAAGCTTTCGATAGCAGCGTCTTTCTGGCCCAGCTCAAGTTGTAATTCAGCCATTGAAAATGCAATGGATGCCATATGGTCTTTAGAATTAATCGCCTTCGCTTTTTCCATTGCCTTAGCATAGATGACCAAAGCTTCCTCTAAATCTGCAGTAAAATCCGCCAGTGTTTCCCATTGTTCAGGATGATCTTTGCCATTAGATTCATTGTCAGCACAAACAGCTTGAAGCTGAGAATATAACGCATCAAACTCTGCTTGATTGCCTTTGCTATCCGCTTCTAATAGCTTTTCTGCCAATACATAGATAGATCTGTATAGTTTGGTATTTATCATTTGTTCGCCTTATGACGTGCAGGATTGTAGTGGTTAAAGATTATAGACATTAAAGATTATGGTGGTTAAATAAGTACAGTTTTAAGATTTTATTTATTAGTCTGTTAAAGGGTGGTTTAAATTGTGTTTACGACAAGTTTGAAGGATCGACAGAAGTTTGAATATGTTTGAATATTAGGTGCATGACGTATAGTGTTAATTCGTTCAAACTCATGTTGGCTCATGTGTTAAAAGCGCTATCGCTTTCATGAGAAAACTTTCATGAGAAAACTTTAATAAACAATTATACACTAGGTCGTGGCCTGGTATTAAAACCACCTAATAATCAATCTTGCCCCTTAAAGCCTTTGTGCTACCTCGCTGTACTTTTTTATCTACCCGTTTACGTTTTGCATTTCTACTGGGTTTGGTAGGACGTCTGGTTTTATTGATATGGGTAGCAGTCACAATAAATTGTCTTAAGCGCTCCATGGCATCAATTTTGTTACGCTCCTGAGTACGAAACTGCTGCGCTTTGATAATGAGTACGCCATGTTTATTGATACGATTATCTTTAGTGTTTAATAGTTGCTGCTTTTGGGTATCGCTCAAGCTTGACGCATTGATATCAAAACGTAGATGAATAGCAGAAGCTACTTTATTAACATTCTGCCCGCCTGCCCCTTGAGCACGTATAGCACTAATCTCAACATCACTATCTTTGAGACTGACTGTATTACTGATGAAAATCATAGAGATTATTAACTTTTTTGCATTTTAAATTAAAACTGATTGTACGCTTATTACCTGATCTTCGAAACTCTGAGAAATATTTAATGTTTAGCCGGCTACTTTAAAGTAATAATAAAGAAAAGCCATTAGATACGCACTAAGATACGCGCCCAATAAAAAGCCCCTTATCAAAATGCTGATAAAGGGCTTTAACGTTATTGAGCGAATTTTAATGAATCTACAATTTAGATCAATAATCAGTCTTACTTAACACGCATATCGCCGGTTTCAACAAAACGTTGATGCCATGATAACGCTTCGGTTAACAAGTGCGGTGTATGCAGTGAGCCTGCTTTTTCAGCGCGTGCATAGTAGTCTTGTAACATTGGGCGATAATCTGGGTGGGCGCAGTTATCGATAATGAGTTTTGCACGTTGACGTGGCGACTTACCACGCAGATCAGCAAACCCTTGCTCAGTAACCAAGAACATAACGTCATGCTCGGTATGGTCATGGTGAGATACCATTGGCACAATTGCAGAGATAGCTCCGTTTTTAGCGGTTGATGGGCTGACAAAGAATGAAAAATGCGAGTTGCGAGTAAAGTCGCCTGAACCACCGATACCATTCATCATTTTGGTACCCATAATGTGAGTTGAGTTCACATTACCGTAGATATCCGCTTCTATCATTGCATTCATAGCGATAATACCAAGGCGACGAATGACCTCTGGGTGATTGGTATACTCTTGGGGGCGCAACATGATTTTTTCACGCAAAAGTTCAATATTGTCATTAAAGCGTTGCAATGCATCTGGGCTAAATGACAAAGCCGTTGCAGAAGCTGACTTCATTTTGCCGCTTAGTACAAGATCAAGCATGCCATCTTGCAATACTTCGGTATAGCCAGCTAAATCTTCAAATGGGCTATCTTGCAGACCCATTAATACTGCATTTGCAACGTTACCAACGCCAGATTGTAGAGGCAGTAGATTTTTGGGTAGGCGACCTTGTTTGACTTCATGATCTAAGAAGTCAATGATTTGTGCTGCAATACGCTTTGAGTTTTCGTCTGGATCAGCGAATTTGCTATTACGATCAGGAGCGTCAGTAATAACAATCCCAACAATTTTATCAAGGTCACATTCTAAATAAGGCGTACCAATGCGATCATCTGGGTGGACAATAGGAATTGGTTTACGATGGGGTGGTTCGCCAATGTCTGAGTAAATATCGTGCATACCTTCAAGCATCATACTTTGGCGCACATTGACTTCAATAATTACTTTTTTGGCCGATTTTATCCACTGATTGTTGGTGCCAATACCCATTGAGGGAACTATTTTACCTTCAGGCGTGATTGCAGTCGCTTCAATTAAGGCGATATCCATATCACCATAAAAGCCAAATCGAACTTGCTGCTCAAAATGCGATAAATGCATATCAACGTAATGGGTGTTACCTGAGTTGATGTTATTACGCATCACTGGGTCAGATTGGAATGGCGCACGGAAAGTGACACAGTTAGCCTCAGCTAAAACACCATCACAGTCATGAGCGGTTGATGCGCCAGTTAACATGCCAATTCCGAACTCTTCGCCACGAGAGTGTGCAGCTTTAGCACGTTCAGCAATGGCATTAGGAACGAATTTTGGGTAGCCTGCACCGGTAAAGCCTGCCACACCCAAGGTCATGCCGTTTTGGACAAATTCTGCTGCTTGCTCTGCGGTCATGATCTTCGAACGCAAGCCTTCGTGTTGTACACGCTCTTCATGGTTAATTGAATTCATACAGTATTTTCCCTAGTAACTTCCATATTAAGATTTGCCTTCAACAAAATGAAGGAATGTTGAAACGAACCGAGATCAAAGTTTCAATATATTATGATGAACAATTTTCTTATAAAATACAAGCAAACTAAGCCAATTAATCACTTGTGGGATAGTTATAAGCCATTCACTTTATAAGAGTTGACTACATCCTTTATTCTACAATTTATATCTCCTTGTAAACGTTTCTTTACTCTAAAGCTGATCGCAAACAATTGCTTGAACTATTATTGCTTGAACTATCGCCTGCATGATAGCTTAATTTGTAAGGTAGAGCGGTTTAGCCCAGATTGAAGCGGATATACTTGGTGCAGTACTGCGGTGCGTGCGCTTGATAAGTGGCGTTATCGTGAAGCAGGAACGACACGTATCATTAGCGCACGCCGCAGTACCAACCAAGATAGTAGCGTAAAGATACCATCTTATATGTCAACTCAAATTACTATTAAATAGCAACTTGAGGTTTGTATTTGCTTTGGTGCTTTATCACACCATAGCAAATCTGTAATAACTTTCTCATACCTGCTATCAAAGCCACTTTTTTGCATTTTCCTCTCTTCAGCAGTCGCTCGTATAGTTGCTTAACATCAGGATTGCAACTAATTGCAGATAAAGCACACATAAACAACTTCGACCGTAGGTTGCCATCCCCTTTTTTACTAATACGGCTTCTTCCTTTAAAGATTCCTGACTGTATATGTATAGGGGTTAATCCAACAAATGAGGCACATTGCGAAGCATCCTTAAAGTCTTTAGATAGGAGTAACGACAATACATTCGGTGCGACTGTCTTACCTATGCTTGGAATGCTAACTAGGTTGTCATAGACTGACTTTAAGTCAGGATGATTATCTATGTGTTTATCACTTGTTTTATAGATTGGGCGATATCGTTGTCATAGCTTTTTCTAGATTCAACTTTTTCTAGACGGTTGCTTTCTCGCTTTTTATCCGCCTTGAGCGTGTCTAAACGGTCTAGCAGATACTTGAGCTTTCTGACGTGCTCAGGTTCTGGCTCCCATGCTTTAGGGTGTCTTGTATAGGCGTATTGCGCGAGTACGTACGCGTCTTGTTTGTCGGTTTTATGATGACTGCCAATGGCACCTGCAAATTGTTTGGCATATGCCGGATTAATAACGGCTACTGTGTAGCCTTTACTATGTAAATCATAGGCTAGGTTCTCATAGTATATGCCTGTGGCTTCCATGACGATAAGATACTCATCCGGTTTCTTGTTTGTGCTTTGCTAGCCATTTGGTAAAGATTGCAAAGCCTTTTTCGTCATTAGTAAAGGTTTTGCTGTGGGCTTTGTTTTTAACCTTTTTACCGTCTCTGTTTAGCCATGTTGCGTCAAATTTAGCTTTGGATATGTCAATTCCAACGTATACTTGATAGGTCATTTCTTTGCATTTCCCTTGTGAATACAGTGTCTCTTAGTTTTAATTTCTAAGGCACTTTGATACCATTCAATCTAAAGAAATACAGGTAGAGGGCTTTATCTTTGCGTCGAGCTCTTTGGCTATAGCGGGATCACTAGCTCACTCTACCTGCTACCATAGCTATGGTTAACTCTTATCTATGGTTTTTTTAACATACAAGCGGGTTTGGCTATACACTTTAAAGTTAATTTATAGATTGATAGGCTATGAGTGAAATTATCCCTCCAGACTGGTCGTCTTATAAGCTTAATTAAAGCCCAGCTTTCAAGCTTGCCTCAATAAACTGGTCTAAATCACCATCTAGTACTGCGCCCGTATTAAAGGTCTCAACGCCGGTACGCAAATCTTTAATGCGTGAGTCGTCGAGTACATAGGAGCGAATCTGACTACCCCAACCCACGTCGGACTTATTGTCCTCAACCGCTTGCTGTTTCTCCATACGTTTTTGCATCTCAAGCTCATACAGCTTGGCCCGCAGCATCTTCATCGCTGTGGCTTTGTTACCGTGCTGACTGCGCTCATTCTGGCAAGTCACTACAGTATTGGTTGGCTCATGGGTTATCCTTACCGCAGAGTCAGTGGTGTTGACGTGCTGACCACCAGCACCACTAGATCGATAGGTATCAATACGCAGATCAGCTGGGTTGATATCAATGTCAATATCATCATCAATTTCAGGCGACACAAACACTGATGCAAACGAGGTATGACGCCCATTGTTACTATCGAAAGGGGATTTTCGCACCAGACGATGCACCCCTGTCTCAGTGCGTAGCCAACCGAATGCATAATCTCCACTTACTTTAAATGAAGCGGATTTAACGCCCGCGACACTACCTGCTGACACTTCGATGATGTCTACCTTAAAGCCATGTGAGTCACACCAGCGGGTGTACATGCGCAGTAGCATTTCTGCCCAATCTTGCGCCTCTGTACCGCCGCTGCCTGATTGAATATCGACATAGCAATTATTACCATCCATCTCGCCATTAAACATACGTTTGAACTCTAAGTCGTCTACCTGACTTTGTGCAGTCTCTAGTTCATGGTGTACGTCACCTAGCAAACTCTCGTCATCCGCTTCTACAGCCAACTCTAACATGGCTTTTGCATCTTCGAGCGTTGCCTCTAAGCTGGTAATAGTGGTAATTACCCCGTCTAGCTGACTCTTTTCTTTACTAATTTTGGTCGCTCGTTCAGGGTCATTCCAAAGCTCTGGACTTTCCATTTCAAGGTTAACTTCTTCTAAGCGCTCAACTTTAGAGTCAAAGTCAAAGATACCCCCTTAAGTCATTTGAGCGGTTCATTAAGTCTTTAATGGTTTCTTGATACTGGTTAATTTCCATATATTTTCCAAAAGGTTAAGAGAAGGTTAAAAGGATGATTCATTAGATAGTAATAATAAGCACTTAAGAAAAAACGAGCACTATGTATAACTCAACTAAACTTATCATGCCAACAGGCTAGTGCTACTAACAAGCTAACGCTAATACACTACCATTAACGAATCGACGATAGGTTTATTAGCTATTAGCTACTGGTTTCAATTGACCAGTCTTCCACTGCCCAACGATGCGCCAATGCATGAGCATGTAACACATCATCTGGGGTCACAGCAACTGGTCTGTCAGCCCACTCTAATAGTGGCAAGTCATTTTTTGAATCTGAATACGCATAGGTTTTACTGTAGGTAATACCCTTCTGTTGTTGGCCATCAAGCCATTTTTTAAGATGATATAATTTACCCTCTTGAAAGTTTGGCTTATCAGTTAGCTTTCCTGTATAACGATTGTCTTTTATTTCAAGCGGTGTGGCTAAAACGTTGGTCTCGTGAATACCGAAATGTTCTGCTATGGCATTAACCACAAAGTTGTTTGTCGCAGATATAATGACCACATCATGGCCGGCTTTAATATGCAGCTGAATGGCCTCTATGGCTTTTGGACGAATATGCGGTTCAATCTCGCTTTTAATATATGCCTCACGTATCTCGCACAAACGCTCTATTGGCAAGCTGGTTAAAAACTCAGCCACAAATTCGTTATATTCAACCGCATCCAATGTGCCTTCAATATATTCTTCATAAAAGCGCTGATTAGCAGTGCGGTATTGAGCTTCATCAACCAAGCCATTTTTAACGATGTACTCGCCCCATAGATAATCACTATCAACATCTAGTAAGGTATGATCCAAATCAAATAGCGCCAGCTCTTTTTCAAAGTTTTGTTGGTGCTGGTCTGTTGACATATTATATTTACTCCACCTTAATGCGTCACGAATGATAAATTATTAAAAACTAAATGATAAGCAGTTGAAACTAAAGATAAGTAATGCTAATTACTGATAACTGAGGTGTGACTTAGCGTAAATTAACAAAGCGTAAATTTAGGATGACTTAAACTATGTGCACGGATTTGCACAGTAAGCCTAAAAATAATGGGACTGAAAAGACATCACTCAGGTAGTGCCACCTCCTCTATCCCTGTCTTAAATTGCTGACATTTTTCGGCATAGTGCAGTGCTGACATTTTTAACATCTCGACTTGTTGATCTGTTAAAGCTTTTACCACCTTAGCGGGTGCACCCATTACCAACGAGTTATCTGGAATCTCTTTGCCTTCAGTTACCAAAGCTTTGGCGCCAATAATACAATTCTTACCAATTTTGGCATTGTTGAGCACCACTGCGCCAATACCAATTAAACTGTTATCGCCAACTTGACAACCATGCAGCATGGCTAAATGACCAATCGTAACATAATTACCAATATTTACCTCGACACCTGCATCGGTGTGAATGACCACATTTTCTTGAACATTACTGTAATCGCCAATATTGATACGCTCGTTATCACCACGTATTACCGCACCAAACCAAACACTGGCATGCTGACCTAAATAGACATCACCAATAACTCTTGCACTATCAGCGACCCAACCTTTAAAAGGTGTCGAAAACTGTGGGGTTTTATCCATATATTTATAAATCATCTGACCTTCCTTATGTATTACTCAGTATTGGTTAGTACATGCTTGTTAGTTAGTAAATGCTTGTTGCTAAATACCTAATTACCTAATTCTAACGACATAACACTGAAAGCGCGTTACTAAAACTCATGTAGTTTATCCTATATTATGACATTAATGACTCAGTTCACTCAAAGCTAATTTATTGAGAGGTAACAGCGTGCTATTATCTGCGCATTAAATAACCATTTTAAAGCTGAGTACCTTATGCGTCATTTCTTTTTTGATATTATTTTTACCATCCTATGCTTAATAGTGGCTGCTTGGTGGGGGTTTACCCATGGCGGTATCTCAACCATGTTTTCTGCTTTAGCAATTACTGCTATTTTAGCGGTTATGGAAATCTCATTGTCATTTGACAATGCCGTTGTTAATGCCTCCATATTAAAAGGATGGAATGACTTTTGGAAAAAGATATTCTTAACCATCGGTATTCTTGTTGCGGTATTTGGTATGCGCTTAGTATTCCCCATCGTCATCGTCGCAGTGACGGCAAATCTAGGGTTTGTCGAGGTGGTGCAACTTGCGCTAAATGACCCAGCAAAATATGCCGAACACCTGAATGCTCATCATGCAGAAATCTCCGCCTTTGGCGGTATGTTCTTATTACTAGTGTTTTTAGGATTTATGTTTGGGGATAAAAAAGTGCATTGGTTTGATTGGCTCGAACGTAAGCTAACGCGCTTTAGTAAAGTAGATGCTATGAGCACCTTTGTTGCTATTTTAACCTTGATGATCTCGTTATCGTGGGTAGATGATACTAAAAAATCTGTTATTTTGATTGCAGGCATATGGGGGATTTTGGTATATCTAGGGGTTAATGTACTATCAACCATGCTTGAAGGTAGCACGGAGTCTGATGAAGAGGAAGCGCTTACTGACGCTCATGGAAACATCATTTCCAATACCGCAGGAGTATCAACCACCATATTAAAAGGAGGTATAGCAGGTTTTATCTATCTTGAAGTGTTAGATGCCTCATTTAGTTTTGACGGGGTTATTGGCGCCTTTGCTATTACCAATGATGTCATTATCATTATGCTTGGCCTAGCTATTGGCGCCATGTTTGTACGGTCAATGACCCTCTATCTCGTTGATAAAGGTACATTAAATGAGTTTATCTATCTAGAACATGGGGCTCACTATGCTATCGGTGCTTTGGCTATTATCATGCTTCTTTCGATGAAGTTTCATGTTCCCGAATTGGTCACTGGCCTAATTGGGGTAGCGTTTATTGGATTATCTTTATACAATTCTATTCAGTATCGACGCCGCTCGGCTGATAGCCAATAAAGCCATTTTTTATCAGCTATTTTGATTTGGTTGCTAGCCATTTTGTATCAGGTTTTGTATAATACGCAAAATCTGTACCTAAGCGAGTAGACATGAGACAGTTTGCAACATTCACTATTAAGTTATTCATTAGTGACTTTTGTTGTATTCTGTCCTCTTCTACTCGTTTTTTTGTGCCTAAAATTTATTAACAGGCATGTTTATAGCACCAGGCATGTTTATAGCACAAAGTTATCGCAAAAATTATTACTTATTTCGAAATACCGACTCTAAAACTGAGTTTAAAGTCGTCACAACCTTTTACAGAAGTTAATGAATGATAGAAACTGATAAATTCAATTATGATGCAGAGTCGGTTGATTCAGTTTTCACACTCAACTTATCATGCTATATAAAAATACCATTAACTTATAGAAAACAAATGATCAAATGATATAGAAATAACTTATTTATGAACAAGTATAAAACCTAAATAACTTAGTAACTCAATAACTTAATAACTTAGTTTATATTATTTACAAGTTACAAATTGCGCGGCAAGATAATTGATAATCACGAATAATGAGGGTAGGAATATGGGCGTACAGGACAGCACACATGGTCATTCGAAACCAGCTAGCAACTCAAAAAACAGCAACTCGACAAATAATACAACGATTACCGAAGTCGAGTCTATTCTAGCATTAGCAGATGGCACGATTTTTCGCGGTATTTCTATCGGAGCGCCTGGTTACCGCATTGGTGAAGTGGTGTTTAACACCTCAATGACTGGCTATCAGGAAATATTAACCGACCCAAGTTATGCCAAGCAAATTGTTACCTTGACCTACCCCCACATTGGTAACACGGGCACAAATAGTGAAGATGCTGAATCTGGTAATATTGATTTTAGCTCCCAAAAGGGTCATCAAGTTTGGGCAGAAGGCTTAATTATTCGTGATGCCACAATGACCACTTCAAATTTCCGAAATTCAGAAAGTTTAACGGATTACCTGATTCGCCAACAAACAGTCGCCATTGCAGAAATTGATACTCGGAAGCTGACCCGTATCTTACGTGATAAAGGCGCACAAAACGGCTGCATTATGACCGCTACTAATGGCAGCACCCTTACTGAGGATGATATTGCCAAAGCATTAGAGTTAGCGAAAGGATTTTCTGGTCTTGAAGGCATGGATTTGGCGAAAGAGTGCTGTCATCCCGAAGGTTTTGAGTGGACAGCAGGGACATGGGAGCTTGCAGACCGTGGTGTGCATGGCGTTGCTAAAAGTGAAACTGGTGGTTATTACAAACAGTTAAACGAGCATATCGAACACAAATATAACGTAGTGGCCTATGATTTTGGCACTAAAACCAACATATTGCGTATGCTTGTCGATATAGGCTGCAAAGTTTCCGTTGTGCCCGCACAAACACCCATTGCTGATGTATTAGCAATGAACCCAGACGGTATCTTCTTATCCAATGGCCCTGGCGACCCAGCAGCTTGTGGCTATGCGATAGACAATGTTCGTCATATTATCGAAGAGACCAAAATTCCAACGTTTGGCATCTGCTTAGGTCACCAACTGGTTGGTCTTGCCAGCGGTGCTAAAACCATCAAAATGAAAACAGGCCACCACGGTGCAAACCATCCCGTTCAAGACTTAGAAACCAAACAAGTCATGATTACCAGTCAAAACCACGGCTTTGCGGTCGATGAGAATACGTTACCTGACAATGTAAAATCGACGCATCGTTCGTTATTTGATGGTACCAACCAAGGTATTGAGCTGACCAACAAACCCGTATTTAGCTTCCAAGGTCATCCAGAAGCCAGTCCTGGTCCACATGATGCTGCGCCTTTGTTTAAAAAGTTTGAAGAAATGATGGAAGCTGCTAAAAGCTAAGTAGTCATTTTTAAATAGCTATCCTTTATACAAAATTTAAATCGGTTATTTTGAGTCTCTATTTCGCCAATAGACGGTTTATTAGCATACAAGGCATGTGAAAAATGTTAACTTTTAGAACAGTTCTACTGGCCCTACTTTCTTTTAGCGTATTGAGTGGTTGTTCACCAGCTTTAAATACCTCGCCTAATAATATGTTAAATAATCAAAGTATTATAAAAAGCGAGAAAAGTGCGAGCACTAAGAAAGATGAATTAACTAATCTATTGGTTGCTGTCTTTTCCATCGATGACTACTTAGGTATGGCTAAAAATGTCAATCAAGAAAATAACAGCTTTAGTCACTGCTTAGACTCTGAAGAAGTACATCGAAATACGTCGATTTATTTAAAAGAAAAGATTCAGAAGACTATTGCTCCGTTAACTCTTGATGAGACCAATAAGTATATCGACTTTCTTAAGTCAGATAATGGTTCGTTATTTCAAAGATACTACCAAACACTCTATTCTTCTACTGAAGCACTTTATTCTGAAGGACAGGGCGGATTTGTAATAACAATAATGGAGTTTTATCAAGGTCTAAGCGATCATGAGATGGATATTCTTATGTCTCTAGAAGCCTTACCGAATACCGAAGTGAAAAATACATTATTTCCAATTGATGGAAATAACTTAAATTTAACAAAATCTGGCGAATTCATTGCTTACTTAAAAGAAACTGTTGAAGATACCTGCCAAAAAATTAAAATTTAATATTGCAACTAATACAGCTATAAGGTCAAATTATGCCAAAACGTACCGACATCAAAAGTATCTTAATTATCGGAGCAGGCCCAATCGTGATTGGCCAAGCGTGTGAATTCGATTACTCAGGTGCCCAAGCGTGTAAAGCACTGCGTGAGGAAGGCTACCGAGTCATTCTGGTAAACTCAAATCCAGCAACCATTATGACCGACCCTGTGATGGCTGATGCCACTTACATCGAGCCCATTACTTGGCAAACGGTTGAACTCATTATCGACAAAGAACGTCCAGATGCTATCTTACCAACCATGGGTGGTCAGACCGCATTAAACTGCGCTTTAGATTTAGACAAGAACGGGGTATTAGAAAAATATAACGTTGAGCTCATTGGTGCCACCAAAGACGCTATTGAAATGGCAGAAGACCGTGACCTATTTGATCAAGCGATGAAGCGTATTGGTCTTGAATGCCCACGTGCTGAGATTGCTGAAAGCATGGAGGAAGCCTTTGAAATTCAAGCAAAACTTGGCTTTCCCTGTATCATTCGCCCGTCATTTACCATGGGCGGCTCTGGCGGTGGTATTGCTTATAACCGTGATGAGTTTATCGAAATTTGTGAGCGTGGTTTTGACCTCTCCCCGACCAACCAGCTTTTAATTGATGAATCACTCATTGGCTGGAAAGAATATGAGATGGAAGTGGTGCGTGACAAAAATGATAACTGTATTATTATCTGCGCTATCGAAAATATCGACCCGATGGGTGTGCATACAGGCGACTCAATCACAGTAGCCCCTGCACAAACCTTGACAGATAAAGAATATCAAATTATGCGTAACGCTTCACTGGCTGTATTACGTGAAATTGGTGTGGAAACAGGCGGTTCAAATGTGCAGTTTGGGGTTAATCCAGAAACTGGCCGGATGGTAGTGATTGAGATGAACCCGCGTGTGTCTCGATCCTCTGCTCTAGCATCAAAAGCGACGGGGTTTCCTATTGCTAAGATTGCGGCAAAACTTGCGGTAGGATACACATTGGATGAACTGCAAAACGATATCACTGGAGGCAAAACCCCAGCCAGTTTCGAGCCATCAATCGACTACGTTGTCACAAAGATTCCTCGTTTTAACTTCGAGAAGTTCCCTCAAGCGGAAAATATTTTATCGACACAAATGAAATCTGTTGGCGAAGTCATGGCGATTGGTCGTAACTTCCAAGAGTCCATGCAAAAGGCATTACGCGGCTTGGAAACGGGTGCTGATGGTTTTGATGAGCAAATCGACTTTGCTGCCTTAAAAGAAGGTAAGCTTAGCGAAGATAAAGTACGCTCAGAGCTTAACAACCGCTTAACCATTCCTACACCAGAGCGTATCTTCTATCTAGCCGATGCGTTCCGCTTTGGTATGAGCGTAGATGAAGTCTTTAAATTAACCAATATTGACCCATGGTTTTTAGTACAGATTGAAGATATTGTTAAAACTGAGTCACAAGTCCAAGCCCTTGGCTTTGGTGGGCTTAATGAAACAAACCTACGCAAATACAAGCGTAAAGGCTTGTCCGATTTACGCTTAGCAAAATTACTGGGTGTGTCGCAAAAACAGCTACGTAAAAAACGCTGGGATTTAGAAGTGTACCCTGTATATAAGCGTGTGGACACTTGTGCTGCCGAGTTTGCTACCTCAACAGCTTATATGTACTCCACTTATGATGAGGAGTGCGAAGCTAACCCGACTGATAACAAGAAAATTATGGTTATCGGCGGTGGACCAAACCGCATTGGTCAAGGTATAGAGTTTGATTACTGCTGTGTCCATGCGGCACTAGCCATGCGTGAAGATGGATATGAAACCATTATGGTTAACTGTAACCCAGAAACAGTTTCAACCGACTATGACACCTCAGACCGATTATATTTTGAATCAATTACTTTAGAAGATGTGCTAGAGATTGTCCGTATTGAAAAACCAGATGGCGTTATTGTGCAGTTTGGCGGTCAAACCCCTCTAAAACTGGCACGTAGTTTAGAAGCAGCCGGTGTTAATATTATTGGCACCTCCCCTGATGCGATTGACCGTGCAGAAGACCGTGAACGCTTTCAGCATATGATTCATCAGCTTGATTTAATTCAACCCCCTAATGCGCTTGCTACCAGCTTAGAGGATGGCTTAATTAAGGCCAAAGATGTGGGCTACCCTCTTGTTGTACGTCCCTCCTATGTGTTGGGCGGCCGTGCAATGGAGATCGTTTATAACGAGGATGAACTCAAACACTATTTGCGTACTGCGGTGCAAGCCTCAAATGAAGCACCTGTTCTTCTTGACCGCTTTTTAGACGATGCGATTGAAGTTGATGTGGACTGCGTAAGCGATGGTAATGACGTGGTCATCGGCGGTATTATGCAACATATCGAGCAAGCGGGGGTTCATTCTGGCGACTCAGCGTGCTCATTGCCTCCTTATTCTCTGTCTCAAGAAATATGTGATGAGATGCGCCGTCAAACAGTTGCCATGGCAAAAGAGCTTGGTGTTGTCGGTTTAATGAATGTACAGTTTGCGGTTAAAGAGGGCACAGTATATATCTTAGAAGTTAACCCTCGTGCTGCCCGTACCGTCCCTTTCGTGTCCAAATGCATTGGTACATCGCTGGCTCAAGTTGCTGCTCGCTGTATGGCAGGTAAGTCTCTTGTTGACCAAAACTTTACCAAAGAAGTTATTCCCGCTTTCTTTGCGGTAAAAGAAGCGGTATTCCCGTTTGCAAAATTCCCAGGCGTAGACCCTATTCTTAGCCCAGAAATGAAATCAACGGGCGAAGTAATGGGTGTTGGTAAGACATTCGGCGAGGCTTTTTACAAGAGCGTGATTGGTACTAATGAGCGCTTACCTGGTCTGCCTAAAGAGGGAGAAACTAAAACTGTATTCATCTCAGTAAGGGATAGTGATAAACCTAATCTACCTGCAATTGCTCAAAAACTGATTGGATTTGGCTTTAAGCTTGTTGCGACAACTGGTACTCAGCAATTCCTCAATGAACAAGGAATTGAGTGCACCCGCATTAAAAAAGTAACCGAAGGTCGTCCGCATATTGTTGATGCCTTGAAAAATGGCGAAATTGACCTTATTATTAATACAACTGAAGGCAAGCAGGCACAAGAAGACTCATTTTCTATACGCCGCAATGCGCTTCAAAGTAAAGTATTTTATGTCACGACAATTGGGGCTGCCGATGCCGTAGGTAAGTCTTACACCATTGACTTACCTTTTGAAGTGTATAAACTACAAGATCTACATGAGCAAGCTGATACTATTTAACTGATACTGTTTGATCAATTAGTTCAGATAAGTTCATACCAGATTTAACAGCCATTGATTAAGTGTGCTCTAAACTGTTTTGCAATTGCTAATCGAAATGCTCGATTAGCAATTTTTGTAAGTATAAACCTGTCATCGTTAATTGATGGTTTATACGCATCTAATATTTATGCACTCAGTACCCTCTCAGAAGCAGAGGGCGCTGTGGTGTTTTTTTATCTACTATACATATTTTTTTATCTAAGGATATTGATATGCAACGCTTTCCAATGACACCACAAGGGCATGATGCACTTGAAGAAGAGCTGAAACAGCTCAAAAAGGTTGACCGACCACGCATAACTGCGGCTATCGCAGAAGCTCGTGAACATGGCGACCTAAAAGAAAATGCAGAATATCATGCAGCTCGTGAACAACAAGGCTTTTGTGAAGCACGTATTCGAGATATTGAAGCGAAACTAGCGGGGGCACAAGTAATTGATCCAACCACGCTACCAAAAGAAGGTCGTGTCGTATTTGGTGTGACCGTTGTCATTGAGAATCTAGACACCGAAGAAGAGAAGCGCTATAAAATTGTCGGTGATGATGAAGCTGATTTTAAAGCTAATAAAATTTCTGTTAACTCGCCAATCGCTCGCGGACTTATTGGAAAGTCTGAAGGGGATGAAGCCCGTATCGAAACGCCACGTGGATTGGTTGAGTTTGAAGTTATTAAAGTTCTTTACGAATAATGTTTCTTACCATTGAAATAACCATTAAAATAACCATAAAAAGTTACTTAACTAGCTAATATTTAGAGATGCAACTGTTAATGAAGACCCTACTTAAATATCGACTCTTGTCAGCCTACTTTATAGCCTAGCAATTGCATCATTTTGATTCTAGAAATTTGCCTAATTATTTAGTTTGTCTATAAATTTATGGTTAGCATGGTTTTTTATTGATAGTTAAACGTTATGTTGACTTGAAAAAAGGTTTCAGTTAGTGTAAGTTACAAAAAATAAACATACTCATATAAGTATGTGACATTTTATAGATATCTTAGGTGCTACTGATTTTGGTTATAAAACTAAGGGTTTTTATACTTATAGTTTTATAACCTCAGTTTTTGCATAGGTATGTTTACCTATGTATTTTTTAAGTCACTAGTTAGATATCGTACTGACTAAATACGAACAAAACAATAGACATAATGCTCAAGAGGCAGTCATGAATAAGCTTTCATCTACACTATGTGCTCTAGCCTGTATATTTGGTGCAAATACTATGGCTAGTGCAGCTAATACAAATTCAGCTAAAGAAGCTCAAATGTCCAGCCAAATAGATAATGTAATAAGCGGTCTATCAAGTCACCTAAGCCGCGCTCCCTCTTTGATTAAAACGTCTTACGAACCGATATCCTTAGCCACACAAAGCTCATTAATGGATAAAGATACCTTAGCTAATGACCATACTACCGATATGCTTTCGCATCTTACTTTAGTGGCTTCTAACTCTGTTAATCGCTTTAAGCAATCTGGCCGTGCTTCATGGTATGGTGGCAAATTCCATGGTAGAAAAACAGCAAGTGGTGAGCGCTTCAATATGCATTCGATGACTGCGGCCCATCCTTCTTTGCCTTTTAATACATTTTTAAAAGTCACAAATAAGAATAATGGTAAAAGTGTTATTGTTAAAGTCAATGACCGTGGACCATTTTCGGGTAACCGTGTGCTTGACTTATCTTACGGTGCTGCAAAAAAAATTGGTCTAGTATCTCGTGGTGTGGCTAATGTTGCTATTGAACGGGTCAATAACCCTTAATATTTTAATTGATTAAGACTCTAATACCTATCAAAAGCACCTGCTATTAAGCAGGTGCTTTTTTGTATCTACTGATTATTAATTATTATATAGATGATAGAATATCATTTGAATAACTGACATACAGACCTTTATAAAACCTATATACATGTAGCATTAGTGACAATTTAAGGGGCATATCTAATTAAGGGGCATATCTAAATTCGATACAACCAGTAACCAATTGATATTGAGAAGTAGCTAACCTCCCCGACTTATTAATTAAATCATACTGTTCATACTGTTGATCTGGTTAATGATTATAAATGTGTAAGACAACACTCGTGATAACTTTATGAAATCAAATATTTCAAAACCTTCATCAAAGTCAGTATCTGCTTTAAATCTTTATTTAGTGACTGATGCTGATATGTGTGGTCATAAAGGATTAATAGACACTGTTTGTGCTGCCATAGATGGCGGTGTAACAATGGTACAGCTGCGCGATAAATATGCATCAGATAATGCGCTCTACCATACGGCTTGTCAGCTTAAAGAAGCTATTGGCGGGCGTGTACCACTGTTGATCAACGATAGAGTGTCAATTGCCAAAAAAGCAGGGCTTGATGGCGCCCATATTGGCCAAGGAGATATGACCGTATTAGAAGCTCGAAGTCTACTAGGTGCCGATGCTTGGTTAGGTCTAACCATTAACACTATCGAACAATTACAAGCCGCTCAACATGAGCATTTTGAGCGATTAAATTATGTCGGCTTAGGTCCAGTGTTTGCCACTAACACTAAAGCCAATCATGAATTACCGATAGGTATAAATGGCTTAAAAGAGTTGGTACAGTTAAGCACCTTACCCACTGTTGCTATAGGCGGTATTCATCTTAATAATGCTGCCCAAGTTTATGCTACTGGATGCAATGGTATTGCTGTCGTCTCCGAAATTTGTAGCTCAAACAACCCTAAAGTAGCTGCGCAAGCCTTATTAAAGACAAAATAGGAGAAAAATTATGATTGCCAATATATTAACCATTGCTGGTACAGATTGTACTGGCGGTGCAGGTATTCAAGCTGATATCAAATCAATAAGTGCGAATGGCGGTTATGCAATGAGTGTCATTACCGCTGTTATTGCTCAAAATACTCAAGGTGTACAACAAGTAGAGATGATGCCCACTGAGCTAGTCTCCGCTCAGCTCGATTCTGTGTTTAATGATGTAAAAGTCGATGCTGTAAAAATTGGCATGCTAGGCACAGACGATATGATTCGCTGTGTTGCTGAAGCGCTGGTTAAATATAGACCGAAAAAAGTGGTCTTAGATCCTGTTATGGTGGCAAAAAGCGGCGATCGTCTGCTTGATGCTGATGCCGTCGCTGCGCTGCGTGAGGTGTTAATGCCACGAGTTGGGCTCATTACGCCTAACCTACCAGAAGCCGCAGATCTGCTTGGCGAGCCTGAAGCTAAAAATAGAGAAGAGATGAAAGATCAAGCCATGCGTTTACCAGGTGCTGTGTTTTTAAAAGGGGGACACTTAACCCAAGATGAATCACCAGACTTACTGCGCATCTCAGATGAGTTAAAGTGGTTTGAAAGCATACGTCTTGCTACCAAAAACAGTCATGGTACTGGGTGTACCTTATCTGCAGCTATAGCAACTTTCTGGGGAAATGGAGACTCACTTGATGACGCCTGTTTAAAGGCAAAAGACTACCTGACTGGCGCATTAAAAGCAGCTGATAAATTAAATGTGGGACAAGGTCATGGCCCTGTTCATCACTTTTATAAGTTTTACTAATTTACTTTATAATGAGTATCCCATAAATAATTTAAAACCAATATAAGGTTTAAAAGCCAGTAAAAGTAGAGACACGATACTAGCGTTTAAAAGTGTTGAAAACTAATAATCAACTTTAGTTTGATATTGATGCTTAATTATTAAATCTCAAAAGCTCTATCTATAGCATCATCCAAACGGTCTGCTGTAATCACGTTAATACCTTTGAATTGTGCCATTAAACTCTTCGGTGCGTTAGCTTTTGGAACAATCGCATGCTTAAAACCATGCTTCATTGCCTCTTTTAGACGCTCTTGGCCATTTGGTACGGGGCGTATTTCACCAGAGAGGCCGACTTCTCCAAATACGGCTAAAGAAGATGGTAGCGGTTTTTCTTTAATACTTGAGGCACAAGCTAATAGTACCGCTAAATCCGAACCTGTTTCCATCACTTTAACACCGCCAACCACATTTACATACACATCTTGACCACTGGTATGAATTCCACCATGTCGGTGCATCACTGCAAGAAGCATGGCTAAGCGCTGTTGATCCAAACCCAATGCCATACGCCTAGGTTGACCAGCAGAGTCATCAACCAAAGCTTGAACTTCGACCAATAGTGGCCTTGTACCCTCACGACTTACCATGACTACAGAGCCAGATATGGGTTTATCATAACGGCTTAAGAAAATTGCAGAAGGGTTAGCAACCTCTTTAAGCCCTGTATCAGTCATCCCAAATATACCCAACTCATTGACAGCACCAAAACGGTTTTTAACTGCACGTATCATTCTAAAGCGCGAATCGGATTGTCCTTCAAAATATAATACCGTATCAACCATATGTTCTAGGACCCTTGGACCTGCCAGCGTGCCTTCTTTTGTGACATGGCCTACCAAAAACAGTGCCGTTCCCGTCTGTTTAGCATAGCGGGTAAGCATCGCAGCAGATTCACGGATTTGACTGACTCCGCCTGGTGCTGAATTAATCGCATCGGTGTATATGGTTTGAATTGAATCAATAATCGCTACTGCAGGTTGCTCTTGTGTCAGTGCAGCGCAAATAGTTTCGACATTCGTCTCCGCCATTACTTTTAAATGTGCATTCGGTAACCCAAGTCGCTGTGCACGCATTGCCACTTGTGATAAGGACTCTTCTCCTGTGACATAAAGCGCACTACCCGCCAATGAATTGGGGTCAGCCATATTAGTGGCAGTTTGCAGCAATATAGTAGATTTACCAATACCAGGATCACCGCCAATGAGTACCACAGATCCCGCTACCAATCCGCCTCCTAGCACTCGGTTAAACTCGCCAATACCCGTTGGTAAACGGGTATCTAAAGAGACACCTATAGAGGCTAGAGGTACAACGCCACTTTGTGATCCAGCATAATTAATACGATCTTTTTGAGTTGAGCTGATTGAATGCTTTTGTGCATGAGGTGCCGAACTGGGTTTAGTAGTGGTCTTATGATGTGGCATGCTCACATTTGGGGCTTCGACTAAGCTATTCCATTCACCACAGTCGGAGCACTGTCCTGACCATTTACCAAAATAAGCACCACAATTTTGACAGACATAACTGGATTTAGACTTGGCCATAGACAGTACTCAGCTTTAGATTTTTAATATAAGGGATGTGATAGATAAGAATCATGACCAACAACGGCATTAATAGCAAATATATTAATAGCAAATATAGTGATAATAATAACGACTGAAAACACCAAACCTAATGAATGCTCAATAATAGAATAATAAAACTAACATTAGTGATTGTGATTAGCAGAACACTGCGCATATCATTCATGCAGTATTGAGTCGGCATAAGAAGAGATATGAGAAAAAGTTTAGTGGTTTATATAAAGGCAGTGATTTATATAGATACAGCAGTGATTTATATAGATACAATAGTTAATAAGGTTTTATTACATGTAGATAAGGAAGTTAAACTTGAAAATCCTTACCTAAATATACTTCGCGGACCAAATCATTTTCCAATACTTGCGCGGAGGTACCCTCAGCAATAATTGAACCTTCACTAACAATATATGCCTTATCGCAAATAGCTAATGTATCACGAACATTATGATCGGTAATTAGCACACCAATTCCGCGCTCTTTTAAGGTAATGATGACTTCTTTGATATCACCAACCGAGATGGGGTCTACACCAGCAAAAGGCTCATCTAGTAAAATAAACTTTGGATTTGAGGCAAGCGCGCGTGCAATTTCACAGCGGCGACGTTCACCGCCAGATACGCTCATGCCTAAAGAGTGCCTAACATGTTCTAAATTAAAGTCTGCAATTAACTTTTCAAGCTCCTGCTTTTGCGCAGATATATTTAAATCTTTGCGGGTTTGTAATATAGATAAGATATTATCTTGAATAGACAGTTTACGAAATATAGATGCCTCTTGAGGTAAATACCCTATACCTGCTCTAGCACGCTCATGCATGGCATATTTAGATAGGTCTTGATCCCCCAGCCTTACCACGCCTTTGTCCATATTAACTAGACCAACTACCATATAAAAACTGGTGGTTTTACCCGCACCGTTAGGACCAAGCAAACCCACAACCTGACCTTGCTCCACGCTAAAAGACACATCTTTAACTACCCACCGCTTAGCATATCTCTTTGCAAGATGTTGCATGGTAAGCGTATTTTTTGGTTCATTATATGAATCAACTTTGTGAATCGCTTGACTGTCATCAAGTTGGATCAGTTCAGATGCGGATAGATTTTCATTCATAATTACCGTATTCCTTTACGACTTGACGCTGCGTTTGGTGGAAAAATAAGCTCTACTCGCTGGCTACCACCTGAAGTCGCTTCCACGTCTCCAACCTTTAAACTATATCTGATAACATTACCTGAGAAGCTTGCTCCATTTTGAGTCAGTTTGGCATTGCCTGTGAGCGTAACGATACCATTAACTGCATTGTAGTCAATTTTGTTGGCCTGACCACGCGCAAGCCCCTTCTCTTTAGTAACCACTTGTTGCATCGTTGCAGGACGACCACTTAAAACGGCTGATTGAATACTGCGGTTATTTGATAGATTAACCGTAATATTATCAGCAGCTAATTTCAAAGTACCTTGGGTAATCGTAACATTTCCAGAATATGAGTTTACCCCAGTACGTTCACTATAGGTTGCTCTATCAGCAAGCAATCTAATAGGCTGCTGGGCATCCGAAGGCAAAGCTTGAGCGTGCATCGAGATGCCAGCGGTCAATACGGATGCGACTGCTATAAAAACTGCGCTCAATACATTTTTATCACGGCTTGCATAACGATATATTGATTCTCGTATTGATTCATGTCGGCATGGATTCACGGTGTCGTTCCTAGGATTAAATAACTTATTTACGTGGGTATGAGGTATTAACACTTAAAGCGTAAAATTATTGCTTAGCTTAAAATAAGGGTTCATTAGTACGCGGAGGCGGCATAAAAGTTACTGCAACCTTTGTAAAATCATATACGCCTGTTTGCATATTTGCCTCAAAGCTTGCTGCGTCAAACTCATTCTTAGATTGAGTGACTTTAATCGGTTTGTCACTATAAATAACCTTTTTATCTAAATTACCGATAAGCTCCGATGCCATTAATCGCATTGGCGGTGTTACTGAATTTTTAACCTCACTTGAATCTGTATCACTTAAATGACTAGCTCTAGATTGCTGACTAGCAAAGATAACGTTATTACTCATGATTACTTTTGACTCATCATGATATATCTCAGCTTCATCAGCATTAATCACTACATTTTGTTCAAGGCTGGGACGCCAATTAATGGTCATAGACTTAAGTCGATCTAGATTTTTATCTGAATAATGCGTTAAATCATCTGCAGTAAGTGAATATTCTGCAATACCAGATTCATCAGTTTGAACGGCTAAAATATCAGTGGCTCGATATTCAATATTTGACTCAGAAAACTGAATAGGCGCTTCAATATTACCCTGATTACGATAAAACCATACCGCAAACACAGCAACAATCAAAGACACAATAAATAAGAAGCGAGTATTCATCGAACCTCTTTAATAACGCATTGTTTTAATAGCTTATTGTTTTAGTTTTAATAACGCATTTTTAACAGCGAACTACTAGCTTTATCTGAGAGTAACATTAATCTAGTAAATAATCGCTGAGATAATCGTTATACTTACCATGACCTTTCAATATTAAATCACATACCTCACGGACAGCCCCGTTGCCACCTTGCTGCGTCGTTACCATCATAACGCGGCTAATAACTTCGTGGTGCGCATTAGGAGCAGATGCAGCAAAACCCACAGATTGAAGTGCTTTAAGATCGGTTAAATCATCGCCCATATAGGCACAATCCGCTAAATTATAAGGTAGATCAATGAGCAATTCTTGCATAGCAGCGAGCTTGTCAGAACGACCTTGAACCACATAGTCTATTCCTAGTTCAGCAGCACGTTTTTCCACCATTGGACTGGTACGTGCGGTTATAATTGCAGTCTTTATGCCAATTTTTCTAAGCGCTTTAATACCCATGCCATCTTTGACACTAAACTGTTTAGTCTCTACCCCATTAGCATCATAAATAATATGGCCATTGGTTAATATCCCATCGACATCAAGTATTAGAATTTTAACCTTGCCAGCAGCTTTTATTAAATCCTGCATCGCTATGTAATCCTCAAATGATAGTTTGATAAAACCGCTATTTAACACCTGCATTTAATAGGTCATGAATAGTAATGACCCCTTCCAAGCGATTTTCTTTATCGACAATAAGCAGCTGATTGATCGCTTTTTTATTCATGATTGTTAAGGCATCAGAGGCACGCATATCCTTTGAAACTGTCTTAGGTAATGGTGTCATAATATCCGCCATTTTAGTATTCAAATCTATATGTTTTTCTAAAGCACGTCTCAAATCGCCGTCAGTGAAGATTCCCACAACCCGTTGCTTTTCATCTACCACGACAGCCATGCCCAGCCGTCCACTTGTCATTGTAAATAATGCCTCATGTAAGCTTGTTTCTGACGTTACCGTGGGAAGTTTAGTCTTTGTTTCATCACTATGCATAAGGTCACTAACACGCATCAATAACTTACGACCTAAAGCACCTGCCGGATGCGACAATGCAAAATCTTCAGAGGTAAAATTTCTAATATGCACTAAAGTGACTGCTAAAGCATCGCCTAATGCTAGTGTCGCCGTAGTACTTGAAGTAGGTGCGAGTCCCAAAGGACAGGCCTCATCAAATGCACCTAAAGTCAGTGACACATTAGCAGATTTCGGCAGCACGCCTCTGGTATCACGGCTAATACTAATTAGTGGTATAGAAAACTGTTTGACCACCGGTAATAGCGTTTTAATCTCATCTGATTGGCCAGAGTTTGAGATTGCTAATAGCACATCACCTTTAACCAACATACCAAGATCACCGTGTCCAGCTTCACCGGGATGCATAAAAAAGGCGGGTGTACCAGTGGATGCAAAAGTGGCGGCAATCTTGCGTCCAATATGCCCCGACTTTCCCATGCCAGTGACAACGACCCGACCTTTACAGCTTAAGATGAGTTCACAAGCTTCTACAAATCGCTCATCAAGCTGCTCAATTAAAAGCTCTAAGGCAGCTTGCTCAGTACGAATCGCTTGTATGGCATAATCAATATATTTATCTGTCTTTTGAATAGATAGCTTGGATAACATAGGATTTCTTATTTTTAAAACATCTGGTTAGCTATGTGGTTAATACGCTAAGTTTATCATATAAATAATAGTTGCGAGTAAATTGACTTCTGTAGACTGACCTAATTTTAACCATTCCTTTATTTTCACAATCGCTTTATTGCGTACAAAAAAACCCGCTCAGTGACAGCAGGTCTTAGTAAACAGAAGTAAAAATTATGTCATAGTGAATCAATCATCATCTTCAAATTTACTAGTAGACTCATCAGATTTGTCTAATGGCTTAGTAGGCGGTTGAAAGCCACGCTTTTCTAAAGCACTGTCCTCAAAACCCCTGCTTTCAAAGCTACGCGCCTGGGCACTTCCTGAGGCAAGACCTCTGTCATCAAAGCTCCTATTACTCTCAAAACCTCGCTCGTTAGCAAAACCTCGCTCTTGAGAGAAACTGCCTCGCTCTTGGTTAAAACCCCTCTCCGTAAAGCCACTGCGATTAAAACTGGTGCGTTTATTTGTAAAACCACCCCCTTCAAAACCAGCGGAACCTCGATCAAATGCCCCGGCCGCTGGAGTACCAGAAAAACCACTTGGAGCTTGGAGGTTACTGGATGAATGCATACCACTTACCGAAGTAGACGAGCCACTAGTGCGTGGATTACGTGCAGGCACTACTGTAGAAATAGCATGTTTATATACCATTTGACTAACCGTATTTTTTAACAGTACCACATACTGATCGAATGATTCGATTTGACCTTGCAGCTTAATGCCGTTGACCAGAAAAATGGACACCGGAATACGGTCTTTACGTAAAGCATTTAAAAAAGGGTCTTGTAAAGTTTGTCCTTTTGACATTGTGTGTCTCCTATTTTTTTTAATTTATTATCGATAATTATTATCTATGGATGACAAAGTAATGTGTAAGTATTTAGATCAGTAGCAATATTTACAACAGACAATATTTACAACAAAAAGTTATTTAAAATTTAAAGTTATTCTTATTTTATCAGTTATATTTAATAATTTATGTATTATTTAATGTGTTTTCTACAAAAGTAGCTCACGTATCACATTCATTAATTTAACAACTAACGTCTAACAATGTTTTGATTATTAATAGTGGTAATTTTAGAAATTTAGATAGGAACAATGTCGTAAAGATATCTTATAGCTAAAGCTGAGCGAATAAAAAATCTTTAGCATCTTTAATGCTCGAAAAAGGATACACAACTTTAGACACACGGTTATTCAAAGCATCAGGAGTGATAGATTTATTGGTTTGGGTCATTGCAAAAATCAAATTCTCAGAATGCACGACATCTGCCTTTTGTGTTACGCAGACAGTAGAATGAGTGTTCACTAAATTTCTTAACCACGTATACTGACGTTTGGCAAGTTGTCTTGTAGCATATAGTGCCTTATTTTTCATGTCTTGACAAGCGACCTCCAGCTCGCATGATCGTGCATTATCTTGTGTCTTATGACCATGATTTTCATTCGTTAGTATGTGTTGCATTACTGGATGTTTGGTATTCATTAGATAATCTAAAACTTGTCGGTAACCCACACAGCGCATAGAAGGAGTGTCAGGCGTTAGCGAGTAATGGTTCAATAAATGTAACACTTCATCAAAAAAACCAGCCTCCCACATTTGCTGCAATCGAAGCTCAATTCGCTCATGTAACCATGCTCTTTCAGGCATAACCGCTAGACCCAACCAAAACTGTTTTGGATGATCAGCTATCGCCTGTTTAGGCAGTTTTTGCCATTCACTGAGTGGCTTTCCTGTATAATCATAAACTTCAACAGCACGAGTTATACGCTGAGTATCAGTCGCATTGAGACGCTCAGCAATGTCAGGGTCTACCTGTTTCAGATAGTCATGCAGTACCTCAATACCCGCATTCTGTCGCCACTTCTCTACCTTGATTCGGGTCTTTATGTCTGTTTCTGGAACCGGCGATAATCCCGTAAACATTGCCATGTAATACATCATGGTACCACCAACCAATAACGGTATCTTACTGCGGGCATGAATCTGTTCAATCAGTATCTCCACATCTGCTACAAAACTAGCCACACTGTAAGTTTCGGTTGGATCAATAATATTAACCATGTGATGGGGATAACGACGCAATTCCTCTGCACTTGGCTTAGCAGTGCCAATATTCATATCACGATAAATGAGCGCAGAGTCTACCGAAATAATCTCAAACCGCCCTGTATCATATAACTCATATGCTAAAGAGGTTTTACCACTTGCTGTTGGCGCCATCAGACATACCACTGCATTTTCAGGTAGCTTGTTTAAGCTTAATACCTGCTCTACAGTATCGTTAGTGGCGTCTGTATGCTGCTCTAACGTATTAGTCATTTAAATGCTCATTCAATCGTCTAGCGGGTTAGTAATTTGGGTAATAGTGGGTAATAGAATGATATTTATTAAATTGTCTTTGTTAAATGAGCCTTTTTACATAGGCTGACTTATATAAATTTGGTAATTATTCACTCAGCTTTCTATTAGCGAAAGCTTGCTTTAACAGGGCAACCATAACCTCTTTATGGTTCATCCTGACTACTGCAAACTTTTTGAGATACTCATGGGCATTATGATCCTCTTCAGCAGCTAAATGCTGGATAAAGCTAGTATTTAAATAGTCAAGCTTCTCATCTACGTCAAGAGATAAATAGTCATTTGGAAACTTAATGTTATTGATCGACAGGTAATGTGCTGAGTTGTCAGTACCGGCATGCACTGTATTGTCTAAAATAGGGGCAATATTCTTATGCCAATACGTAAATAACCTGAATTCGCTCATCAACAAAAAACTATTATTAACCTGTATCAATACTAAAGCGCCCTCTTCAAAAGAATAACGTTTAGACAACTTTGATAAGCCACTATCATCTAATAGCCCCTTAAGATCTCTGGCATCTCCTAATATAGCCAAGCAGCTTATTAAACTATCAGACTGTATACTCTTTTCTGAGGGCAGTCTGGAAGACGGAATATGAAGTTGCTGCAAACTCTTAAGAAGCAGGTTATTTGTAGGTGCAGTAATATTATTATAGGTACTATATCTAACCTTATTAAATGAATCGTTAATATTTGACAGTTGGTATCGCTGTGGCTTTTCAGAAACTGATCCACTCGACATCCTAGTGTTTGAATGAGTAGCATTTGAATAAGTAGCATCAAAACCTTTTAAATAAGGATATTTTTCGCCAGCTTGCTTTTTTCTATCTGGCTCGTTTTTATCTGATTCGTTTCTACCGGACTTTTTGCGAACCCTATTTTCGTATTCAAGATTGGCTTGAGCTGATTTAGTGGTTTGCTTGTTTACCCATGTTTGCAAACCATCTCGAACGCCTACTTTAAGATGTGCCGTTATATTTGCTAAATTTTGTATCTTTATACATCGTTTAGAAGGATGCACGTTAAGATTTAACCAAGAATGAGGAAGCTGAAAAAACAACACATAGCCTAATTCATTTAGTATAGTTTCAGTATTATTAGGCTGAAAACTTGCCACACACTCACGTAGGCACTGTGCAATTTGTTTATCTTTTACTAACCGCCCATTTATATAGATCAATTTGAGATTTAAAGTTGCTGAGGTAAAACCTTTGGCTTGAGGCATTATCAGCCCAGAGATATGACAAATCTGTGCAGAATCGACTTGAGGCGCTAATCCTTCTAGAGCTATATTAATGGGCTGAACCATTGCTTCAAAAGTTGAATCTGATTGCGATGCCAAACTTGGCAATATTATTTGCAATCGAGACATCATTCCTTTTGCAGTCTCTAAAGGGGTTTTAGTTGTCGTACAATAACCTTCCGACTTGGGCCGAATAGACTCAAAATAAAAACGGCGCCTATCATTATGCCAAAGGCTGATATCAATATCACTAGCCACTAACGCTAGCTGCTTGACAACGGATTCAATATGACTAAATTCAGTAGAAATGGACTTTAAATTACCACGCCGAGCTGGCACATTAAAATACAGATCTTTAACAGTAACGGTTGTGCCTTGCGGTTGAACAACCGGTATGAGTGACGGGGTATCCTCTAAAATACCCGCAACAGTTAGCTCACGACCAATACCACTATCATCACAACTACTTTTAATGGTAAGCCGCGACACTGCTGCTGTTGCTGCTAGGGCTTCTCCTCTAAATCCTAATGTGGAAATGCCCTGTAAATGCGCAACATCTGCTATCTTACTGGTGGCAAATCGCGTCACTGCCATTACCATGTCATCTGGATGAATACCACAGCCATTATCACATACCTCAATCAGCCCCATGCCGCCTTGAGTAATTTTGATAATAATTTCGCTTGCACCTGCATCAATTGCATTTTCCATTAACTCTTTAACAACCGAAGCGGGGCGCGTGACCACCTCGCCAGCTGCTAATTGATTAACAAGTAAAGGAGGAAGTTTTTTTATACGATTACTTTGTAAACGATTACTTTCTAAACGATTATTCAGTTGAGCTTGGGAGGTTTGAGTGGTGTTGGAAGTCATTAATAAAGGTCTGATATAGTGATTTATAGGTTAAGGACTGTATTATTGATGAATAAAGTAAAGCATATGTGCATTGAGTTTGTTTATTTTAGAGAGGCTCAAAGCTAAATTCTATACAGCCCCTAATTGAGACGCATCAAAACTAGCATCATCTTCATAATCAATACTGACTTGACGAACCTCATCCTCAGACTCATTTTTTACGATTTTAATATGAATCGTCATCACTGGCTTTGGCAAATACTGTTTTGCCCTACTCGCCCACTCTATAATTATCAGCGCATCATCGTCTTCCAAATACTCTTCGAAGCCAATGAAAGACAATTCTTCGGGGTCTTGCAAACGATATAAATCAGCATGGTAAACGGTCTTAACTCCAGATTGAATTGTAGCATGACTACTTAATTGACAATGGCTTAAATCATAAGGTTCAACCAATGTATAGGTTGGGCTTTTGACGGCGCCCGTATGTCCTAGTTCTCGAAGCCAATAGCGGGTTAATGTGGTTTTACCTGCCCCCAAATCGCCTGACAACCAGACATTACCACTTATTCCTGCTAAGGCAAGCTTTCTAGCGAGAGCTTTCGTATCCTCTTCAGAAGTTAAAGTAAGCTCAACTATTTTCTTCGTCATAAAAACCCTACTCAAAACCATTTTTTATTTTTAAATCAAATGTTTATCAAGATTTAATCTCTACTCTACTTAACCTGCAACTCAACCTCAGGGTTGACAAACTTTTTACCAGAAATAAGTTTGTCATACATATTTGAATCATGCCACTCAGCTTTTACCTGATCACTAAATTCGAAATCTTCCAATCTCAGAGCTCCCATTTGTACGTTTGCCACATCCTCAGCAAAACACTGTGCATAGCCGGTTGCTGTCTCGTGTACGATCACTGAATAAACACTAACATCTGCTTCACCATTAGTGGTTTGCGTTTGCTTAAGAATACTTTGCGCCCAGAAAAAAATAACTCTTGAAAACTGCTCCGCAGAAGGAGACACTGGCAAGCTAATCCAGCGTGCACTAAACTCTTTACACATCTCAATATAGTCAGGATTATCTTTATTCCAGAAGCAGATAGCATGATCAAAACTATCAATAATATCTTTAATAGATGACTTAAGTAGCCCAAAGTCATAAACCATTTGTCCGTTATCCAGCCTATCTGCTTGTAAGATAAGCTCAATTTGATAACTGTGACCATGTATCGAACGCTTGCAGCGATCTGAGCTACAATTACGCACTATGTGTGCGTTTTCAAATTTAAATAGCTTACGTATTCGCATAAAGGGGCCCTAAGCTTGAATATAAAGAAATTTTGATAAAACACATGGGTTATTGGCTAAAGTATATACCTAAAGTAATAATGCCAACATACTTATAATTAACCACTAAGCCATATATAAACTAAGAAGAATGAGAAAAGTTACTAAGGGTTAAGATGAAAGTGCCTTAATCACATCCTTCTCTATCGCATCAGGTTTAGTCGTTGGCGCATACCTATCAACAACCCTACCATCACGACCTATCAAGAATTTGGTAAAGTTCCATTTTATTTTATCGGTTAAAAACCCACCTTCCTGACTTTTTAACCACGTATAAACTGGGTGTTCATTGTCGCCATTAACATCAATTTTATCCATCATTAAAAAACTAACGCCATAGTTCTTTTGACAAAATGCACCAATCTCTTCGCTACTCCCATGCTCTTGAGCACCAAACTGATTACAAGGAAAACCTATAATGACCAACCCTTGCTCTTTATATGCTTGATATAACTTTTCTAGACCCTCAAACTGTGGGGTAAAGCCACACTTACTGGCAGTATTGACAATGAGTAACACTTTCCCCTCAAAGTCTTTAAAGTTAACCAGATTTCCTTGGATGTCCTGTGCGCTAAAATCATATAATGTTGCCATTAGTATTCCTTTGTTTTTATAGGCATTAAGTTAGACTTCAAAATAGTACCGTCATTAAATCAAATAGTGTCATTTAAGTAGTGTCATTTAAATAGCGTCATTAAAGTATAGACATTAACCTTTTCTTAACCTTTATTAGGATCGAAATCTATAGCCACTGAGTTGATACAGTACCGCATTCCTGTGGTATCTTTTGGTCCATCTGGAAATACATGACCCAAATGACCACCGCAGTTACGACAAGTGACCTCAACACGGCGCATACCATGAGAGGTATCGAGATGCTCCTCTACTGCTGAGTCATCCAAGGTTGCGTCAAAACTTGGCCAGCCGCACCCTGCATCAAACTTATTATTTGAGTCGAAAAGTTTTGCACCACACCCTTTGCAGCGAAATACCCCTTTTTCATTTGTCTTATTATGAATACCTGTAAAAGGTCGCTCAGTGCCTTTTTGACGTAACACATAATATTCTTCATCTGATAAACGAGAACGCCAGTCGGCCTCCGTTAACTGTTCGATTTCTGACTTACTCAATTGATTATCTTGCATTACTTTTTCCCTCATAGCTGGTAATAACAGAATGTTTTTTACTACATTTAACACAGTGTAATTTTAAGCAGTTATAGGCTATTTTATAGTTTTCGACGTTTTATAAGATAAAATTTTAAGATTGACTATAGTTAACTATATGCGGTCTTATATATCATCTACAAACCCAATTATTTAAATTACCCCGTCCCGTTACATAATCACAATATAGAAAAGTAAAGAAAATTTCTGCTTAACCTCATGGTGTATCTGATATTTAAATGAGAATTAAGTAATAATTATATTCAATTTTGCAAGCATATCTTGCATAGAAACTATTGATAAAAAGTTTTAAATGCAATAATATCTTGCATTATACTATTGAATATATATATTTTATTAAGTAAGCGTCTCCCTTGAAACCAGCACGTAAAATTTTAACCACTACTCAGTATCTGAAGAGTATATTTATGACGGCACCATTATGACCACACTACCAAATATCACAGAACCATCAGAGTTTCAGGCTCAAGGCAAGCGTTTAACGCAGCTTCGCAAAGCAAAAGGATTAACCGCTGAGCAGCTGGCTGTCTTAATGACTAAGTCTGGCTCTAAAGTGAGCCGAGGCGCTATCTCTAATTGGGAACGGGGTATCAATGGTATTGTGTCTTCTAAGTTGCCTACCCTAGCTAAAATATTAGACTGTACTGAAGGTTATTTATTGCGAGGAGAGCTAGCAACAAGCTTGCAGACCAAATCGAATATCAACAACGACCTGCTTTCATCTACTTTAAATTCTAACACGGGTAAAACAGCCATGCCTAATGCCATCAAAAGCCCTTCTCGTAAACTAGTAAAAAAGTCAGATAAACTTCAAAATGTTTGTTATGACATTCGTGGACCCCTATTAAAAACAGCCATGCAAATGGAAGCTCAAGGTCAACGCATCATTAAATTGAATGTAGGTAATCCTGCCCCATTTGGTTTGGATGCCCCGCATGAAATTTTGCAAGACGTGGCTTTAAATCTGCATAAATCCACAGGTTATTCTGATTCACAGGGTATATTCTCAGCTCGAAAAGCGATTTTACAATACTATCAGTCTAAAGGCCTGTTAAGCGCAGTTGATGTACGAGATGTTTATTTGGGCAATGGCGTTTCTGAGCTTATTGTGTTAACGATGCAGGCATTGATGAATGATGGCGATGAAGTATTAATCCCCATGCCAGATTATCCATTATGGACTGCGGCTGCCAACCTCTCTGGCGGTACTGCGGTACATTATCGTTGTAACGAGGAGAATAACTGGCAACCTGATATAGAAGACATTCGTGCAAAGATTACGCATAAAACCCGGGGAATCGTCGTTATTAATCCTAATAACCCAACTGGGGCACTGTATTCTAACGAGCTGTTGCTTGAGATAGTTGAGATAGCGCGTGAGTACGATTTAGTAATCATGGCGGATGAAATCTATGACCGCGTATTATACGATGATGCTGTGCATACGCCTATGTCTACCTTAGCACATGACGTGCTTGTACTAAACTATAATGGGTTATCGAAGTCACATCGTATTGCTGGCTTTAGAGCGGGTTGGCTTATGATCTCAGGGGAGAAAGAACATGCCAGTGACTTTATTGAAGGCTTGGACATGCTTGCCTCAATGCGTCTATGTGCTAACGTACCAGCACAACATGCCATCCAAACAGCCATGGGAGGGTACCAAAGCATGCAAGCGCTTACTGATGAGTCTGGTCGATTATATAAACAGCGACAGCTGGCTATTGATCGCCTAAATGCCATTCCTGGTATCTCATGCACCTTGCCACAAGGGGCTTTTTATTGTTTTCCAAAAATGGACCGTTCCATCTACCCCATCGAAGATGACATGCAGTTTATGATGGATTTATTGGTTGAAGAAAAAGTACTTATGGTTCAAGGCACTGGTTTTAACTGGGATGTTCCAGACCATTTTCGAGTCGTCTTTTTACCAAACTTATTGGATCTTGAAGATGCAATGAATAGGCTAGACCGATTCTTTGCCAATAAACGTAAACAGTTTGGCACGGATACTCTATCAGTCTAATTTGAATATTTTATTATTAATAAAAAAGGGAGCATTAGGTTTAATGCTCCCTTTTTATCTTCATTTTAAGATTTATTAATACCAAATTTAAAAATTAATATAAGGAGGAAAACGTCTGTAAATGCTATAAATATTAGGTTTAACGGGTTTGATACAGTTAGTTTTTTTTCAGATGTGTTATCAGATTTATAGTTTTCGTTCTTTTAGATAATGCAGTATCTCGTTTTTATTTGAGCGTGTGACTAACCACTGGGCAAACTCTTCAGCTTTAGCAAAATCATTACCTAGTTTTTTTTGATATAACAGTTTAAAGTTATTCTCTCTTTCCTCAGCTTTCAAACGCTTTTGCCAAGGGTCACTTATCACTTCGGTCAATGCATTCTGCATTTTTAGATACTTAAGCAGCTGCCACTCACCACGATCTAGCCATATGTCATTACAGCTATGGCAAACATTTATGGTATTCTCATGCTCATTGTCTATCAAATATTTAAGGGTGTATTTGCCGCAGCCTTGACAAATCAAAGCACCATCGGTGTTTTCAACTTCGGTAAAATCGAAGTTATCCGCTACTTCAGAACCTTCTGCTCTTAAGTTATTGCTGTTTTTTAAGGTCTGAGCCTCTAACCACTCTCGATAGGCCGATAGATAAACATGTACACCATTACAGGTTATACATTTTAACGCCTCCAGGCTACCATCAAGCAGCGCGGGTTCTAGAGTATCTGTTTTACATTGATAGCAATTTAATGGCATGGGACTTCCTGTTTTTTGGTAAGGTTTTAATAAAATACACGATTACCAATTTAGTTTTTTAACTGAAAAACTTGTCTTTAGGGTACGTTTTTATTGGCAAGCATTATTGCCAAGTAATTATTAGCAAGTAATTATTGGCAAGTAGGTAAGTCGCTAACTAAGGGCTGTATGAGCCTTAACTAGCAGCTGAATAACTCGCAACTGCACGTTAAATAAAACAACCGTTAAATAATTAAATAAAAAGCTAATAAATTAATCATATCCATCATCAAAATATAACTAATACTGCCATGAACCATTAATTATTAAAACTAACTCACCTCTATACTGTTGAAATGGGTTAGTTGCAAAATCTATTTATAATAGACATGTAAGATACTATAAACCATCCTAAACTGGCTTAAAACTGTCCCTTAAACTCACAATCTGATTAAAGACAGGGGTTTCTTTTGTATGCTCCACACTGTCAGCCACAAAATAACCTTCTCGCTCAAATTGAAAGCGACTTTCAGCGTCTGAATTTGCAAGAGCAGGTTCAATAACCGCCTTTAGCACTGTAAGTGAATTTGGATTAAGCACCTCATGTAAATCATCCGCATTAGCGGGATCTTCCACGTCAAATAATTGCTCATAAATGCGCACAGTGGCTGGTACACCTTGTGTTGCCGATACCCAATGGATAACCCCTTTTACTTTACGATCTTCAGGGTTCTTGCCAAGTGTTGTTTTATCAATCGTGGCTTTAAGCTCAACCACATTGCCGGCCTCATCAAGTATATGCTCACTTACGGCTAAACAATAGGTATTGCGCAAACGTATTTCTGTCTTTGCAGGCGACAAACGCTTATAGCCTTTCGGCGGATCAAGCTCATAGTCGTCTTTATCAATATAAATGGTTTTGGTAAATGGAATTTCACGCTCGCCCATATCGATATTAGGGTGTTTAGGCTGAGTCAGCCACAATGCTTTATTGGTCTCATCCCAGCGGCCGGTCACACTGTCTGCTTTTAAACTTTCCCACTCGCTAACTGCTTCCTCAAAATTAGTAATAGTTACTTTGAGCGGCTTAAGCACTGCCATGCCTCGGGCTGTGGTATTTTCTAATGACTGACGAATACTAAATTCTAATAGACGAAAATCAACAACGCTGTCTGATTTAGTGACCCCAACACGGTCACAAAAATCACGTAGACCTTCTGGAGTATAACCACGGCGGCGCATACCAGCCACGGTTGGCATACGGGGGTCATCCCAACCACTGACAACGCCTTCATCAACCAATTGTTTTAGCTTGCGTTTACTGGTCATCGTATGATCAACATTGAGACGGCTAAATTCGTATTGATGGGGAGGATAGTCAATTCCCCCCTTTTCTCCAATCTTCTCAACAGCCCAATCATAAAAAGGTCGATGATCTTCAAATTCTAGCGTGCAAATTGAATGTGTAATACCTTCTATGGCATCGGATAAGGGGTGGGCATAATCGTACATGGGATAAATACACCATTTGTCGCCTGTTTGATGATGGTGTTGATGCATGACACGATATATCACAGGATCTCGCATATTCATGTTTGGGCTAGCCATATCAATCTTAGCGCGCAATACCGCTTTACCCTCAGCAAATTTTCCATTTTTCATATCGTCAAAAAGCTGAAGGTTTTCCTCAACACTTGCATTACGTTGGGGCGATGGTTTACCTGGCTCATTAAATGAACCACGATTTTCTTTTATTTGTTCTGGTGTTTGCAAGTCTACATACGCATCGCCCTGTTTTATAAGCTGAATGGCCCAATCATATAGCTGATCAAAGTAACCAGAAGCATGATGTGGCTCACCAGCCCACTCGAAGCCTAGCCATTCTACATCTCTTTGAATACTATCGATATAATCTTGTTTTTCAGCAGTCGGATTGGTGTCATCAAAACGTAAATTACACACACCGCCAAACTCTTCGGCAATGCCAAAGTTTAAGCAGATGGATTTTACATGACCTAAATGCAAATAGCCGTTTGGCTCCGGCGGAAAACGAGTGATGATTTTTTCATATTTATGTTGGGCAACATCTTCGCGAATAATATGACGAATAAAATCGTTTTTTTTGTCATTATTTATATTGGTGCTAACATTGCCATTAGTATTGTCGTTTGTCTTGCTCATTAATTTACAGCTCCTGTTTTAAAGCGTCAAAAGTTAAATCTTCAAATAAATCAGTCTTTGCACTCATAAGTCATCGGTTATACATTAGGGTTGTTGCCTTAGCTATCAAGTTAACAGGGTACTGGATATCCGCAAATCAGTACTGACCCACGGTTGATCAAAGATTGGCTCTCGACTGATCATAAACCATAAAAACAAAACCTAATCACAAACCGACAAATAATATCTAGTTAACATCATAATATGATGCCATTCTATCAGGTTTGCTAAACGCTGTAACAGCTAGACACATGACAAGCTAAAAAAAAGACGTTAGACTATCGCCTAAATTCATAGCTTTGTATTTATGAACATTCTATTTATGAATCCTGTCTTCTCCAATTATTAAATAAGCGAGATAACAAGTGAGCGCACTTAAAGCATTTGGCTATACAAGTTTGATACTGCCAATCTTTTTTATGGGTTGTGCGAATACAGACACCACTCCGACTACCCATGTCAATTCAAAACCTAAAACAGAGGAAACAACAATGACTGATACGCCAGTAGTACAATTAGAGACATCAATGGGCGAGATCGTAATTGAGCTAAACGCACAAGCAGCGCCAAAAACAGTTGCTAACTTTGTAGAATATGTCAATGCTGGTCATTATAATGGCACTATTTTCCACCGTGTCATACCTGGATTTATGGTGCAAGGTGGCGGTATGGACGCTGAGATGAATGAAAAATCCACACGTGCACCTGTTGAAATTGAAGCAGACAATGGCCTAAAAAATGACGAAGGTACCATTGCAATGGCACGTACACAAGATCCAAACTCTGCAACGAGTCAGTTCTTTATCAATGTTAAAGACAATGATTTCTTAAATCATTCTGCAAAAAACATGCAAGGTTGGGGTTACACTGTCTTCGGTAAAGTGACAAGCGGCATGGATGTGGTAAAAAAAATTGAAGGTGTACCAACTGGCCGTTTTGGTATGCATGCTGATGTCCCTAAAGAAGCTGTCGTCATTAACTCTGCTAAAATTATTAGCGAATAAATAGTTAGCGAATAAGTGACTATGTTAATAAATCAAAGCGCCGTTTCAGATTACGGCCATCTAATAACTACCCAGCCGCACAGTATTCGCCGGGTTTTTATTAGTGATTTACATTTATCTACTGATGAGCCTGCCTTAGTGCAGGCTTTTTTGGCATTATTAAATGATTTAGCTGCCCTACCCAACCTACAAGAGTTGTATATATTAGGCGATTGGTTTGATGCTTGGATCGGAGATGATGCTTATTTATCACTGAGTCACACTCAAAAAGAACACCACTGGATTACGCCATTCCTAGAGAAGTTAATTACTTTAAGTAATAATACCTGCCAAATATTTGTCATGCACGGAAATCGTGACTTTGTATTAGGGCAAAAGTTTTGCGATATATTTAAGGGTAAACTGATAGCCGAGCCGTACAACATCCAAGTAGGCCAACGTACGTTCCGACTTGAGCATGGTGATGCACTATGTACCGACGATAAAGCTTATCAGCGCTTTAGAAAAGTAATACGCAACCCATGTATTCAGTGGTTTTTACTGAGAAAATCTCTACATAACCGCCAAAAAATAGCCGAAAATATTCGGCAACACAGTGCCAAAGGTAAGTCAAAAAAAGCAGAATATATTATGGATGTCAATGAGTTAGCCGTGGCTAAGGCTTTACAAAACGTTGATGCCTTGCTACACGGTCATACACATCGGCCAAATATGCATGAACTGTCAGTAAATCATAAACTTAAGCAACGTTATGTGTTAGGGGATTGGCGAGTTATTAAACCTGGTAGTTCTTATGAGAAGGTAGAAGCAATTATTGGTGTCACAATACAACCAGAAAGCTCAGAGGCTCAAACAGCTGAGAAAATAGTTAAAAATCGTATTCAAGTTGATAATCCCATTAAAAATGCCGAAAGTTTTAATCTAATCAACTTCCAGCATTAATATTCAGCTTTAATTAAAGGTAATAGTGTTTGAGTAATAGTGACTCAATCTAACCTTAATCTAGAAGTCTGAAAAAATGATCACGATAGTGCTTTAACTCACGGATTGAATCGCGGATATCATCCATAGCTAAGTGGCTACCTGTTTTAGTGACCCCTTTAAGTACATCTGGACGCCAGCGGTAACAAAGCTCTTTGATAGAAGATACATCTAAATTACGATAATGGAAAAATCGCTCAAGCTCAGGCATCTGACGCGCTAAAAAGCGGCGGTCTTGGCATATAGAATTACCACACATTGGGGACTTACCCGCATCAACCCATTTATTTAAAAAGGCAATGGTCTCACGCTCGGCTTCTTCTAACGTAACAGCACTACGGCGAACACGATCTATTAGTCCTGATTGCCCATGTTGTTTAGTATTCCAATCATCCATTGCATTCAGCTTTTGGTCTGGTACCTTAATAGCAAATACTGGTCCTTCAGCCAGCACGTTTAAATTTTCATCGGTAACGATAGTCGCAATCTCAATAATGTCATCTGTCTTAGTATCAAGACCAGTCATTTCTAAATCGATCCATACCAGCCCTTTTTTACCCTCATTCTTAATCTTAATCTTATTGGGATGATCGGTATTACTCATAAGTTATCCTAAATCTTACATTTAATAAAATTGGCAATAATATCATTTAAAGAGACTATAAATCTTAAATCTTCACTCTTAATAAATAAGTTAAAAATAGAGCGTTATCGTATAGCGATTCATATCGAGAGGTATAATATAGGCAGTTATGGAATATAGAGCTCGATATAGCTCGATATAGAGAGCTATACAGTTGATCAGACTACCCTTTCTACCTTTGGTATAAGCGTTAAAATAGCCCCCAACTAGAACGAAAAGGTCAATTAAGCCCTATGTTAACAAATTTAAACCCGTTAGCTTAAATATTTTAAAAAAACATGCCGATTTTTACGTTAAATTATAGATTTAAGAGCTAACAAAACGCCTTTTACCTCAAAAAAAAGTTATAGTGACAAAGTATACAAGTGACACGATTGGTTTTATTATTTAACAAGCTTTATAAGCAACTTGCATTGACCCAACCAACTATTAACTAACCATTTTTCAAATCTAGCCTTTTAGATTAGATTTTGATCTAGCGTAATATAACCTTGCTCGATTGCGCGTTTATGGCAAATGCCACAGATTAGAGGTATCCTCATTTAAATTATTATCCTCATTTAAACTATAAGGTAAAAAATAAAATATATTATCGTCAAACAGGAATGGTTTCAAAGTAAGTATAGGCCTATTGGTTAAAAATCAGATAAAGTTTAGCGGACATTTAGTTATTTTTAACCCATATGATTTAAATGACTGTCAATGAAGACATGCCCTAAAATGACAAACAATATGATACATTACATCACGGACACAACTATTTTATGGCTTTGATTAGACAACGCAAACTGACCAAACAACAATTAAGACGCATCGACAAGCAGCAAACTGCTCAGCAAGACTCCATTGATGATGGTTTGATGGATGGAGTGGTTATGGCACATTATGGTAAACAGCTAGAGGTTCAAGTGACCTCTTTACCAGCCAAGATACCTGAGCGTCCTAAGATTAGTGAGGGCGAACCTGAACCTTTTTGGCAAGCCATACAACTTGGCGATATTTGGCGTTGTCATGCGCGAACTAATTTACCAATGCTCGCAACTGGCGATCAAGTACGATGGGTCGCTGATCCTAATACGGGATTTGGACGCATCGAATCTGTAAAAGAACGAACCTCATTAGTTTCAAGACCAGATCGTTATCATAGACTAAAGCCCGTTGCCGCTAATGTCGATATTTTAGCCATTGTTTTTGCAGCCTTACCTGCTGCTGCACCTAGCTTAATTGATAGATACCTAGTTGTTTGTCATCACGCTCACGTTAAACCTCTTCTGGTTCTTAATAAGGCAGACTTACTGTCTCTACCTGAGTATGCATTTACAAAGTCGTTATTAGAGGAATATGAGGCGCTGGGTTATGAGACGGTTCTAACCTCCGCACCCTGTCCAGAAAATACTTTTACCTCAAATACTATTCCCTCACAACAAGTGGCTAACAAGCTCGGACTTGATGACTTAAAACAGAAAATAGCTGACAAGTTAGTGATTTTTGCTGGCCAATCTGGTGTTGGAAAAAGCACTTTAGTCAATGCGTTACTTCCCGAATCTGATCAAAATGTCAACACAATTTCAGTCAACTCAAAACTTGGTCAACACACCACGACGACCAGTCGTTTACTACCATTTAACCCCAGTGACTTGACCCAAGGCGGTATTGTTGATACACCTGGCATACGTGAATATGGCATATGGCACCTAACCCCTGATAACATTTTAGCAGGCTTTGTGGAGCTTGATCCTATAGCGGGAGACTGCCAATTTAGAGACTGCAAACATACTTATAACAGTAAAGGCTGCGCATTATGGAAGGCTGTCGCCGAGGGTAAAGTGAAGCAACGACGCGTTGAGAGCTTGGTTACCCTGCAAGAGGAAGCAGATACCCCCACCTACTAAGACAGCAGTTTAGCGGCTTTTTATAGAGGTACATTGTAGTAGGAAACTATAGTGTCACATCAAAGTGACACTTCTAATTAATTGCTTCAAAGTGGATTAATTTCACATGGGATGTCTAATGCAATCTGCAACTTATCACGTTATAATAAGAGCCATTAAGTCATGTTCCCTAAATCCATTATTGGAGAAACATTTTGTCACTAGATCGTATGCTTGAATTTATGGGCAACCACCCATTCTTGTTTGGAATTTTAGCAGTACTTATTTTGTTGTTTTTTGCTGTTGAGAACAAGCGCAGTGGCAAGAAAATTGCACCTAACTCTTTAGGCACTTTGGTCAATACTCAGAACGCACAAATTATTGATATTCGTGCAAAGAAAAAATTTAATACAGGTTATATTCAAGGTAGCCGTAACATTCCTTTTACCCAGTTTAAGGATAGTCTAGAAGAAATTCGTGCTATAGAAGAACCTATTGTCATTGTCTGCGACATGGGTATTCAGGCAGGTGCTGCCGTTCAGATGATTGGTAAACCAAACGTATTTCGTCTAGAAGGCGGTATTGGCGGATGGCAAGCTGCAGGTATGCCATTGGTAGGTGCGACAGCAAAGCCAAAAGGCAAGACGATTAATGGCAAAGCTAAAGCTCGCTAAATCTGTATTATTTGCAAATATTTTTTAAACATTAATAAAGTTATTTTATAGACAAAGTTTTATTATACAGCTACATACAGCTACTATAGTGCAATGTAACCTACTGTACTAAGTATGGTTCTATTTGATGCAAGCCAAGAATAAAGTACCATATTGTCTATCGACCTAACCTCAAGGATAAGTTATGACTGTACCTGTTACACTATACAGCACGCCAATTTGCCCCTATTGTTCAAGTGCCAAACATTTATTGAACTCTAAGGGTATCGAATTTACCGAAATCGGCATGCATGATATTAGCTCCGAAGAACGTATGGCGTTAATGAAAAAAACAAATAACTATCGCACTGTGCCACAAATATTTATAGGTAATACATTCATTGGTGGTTTTAGCGAGCTAGACCAGCTGAACCAAGATGGTAAACTTGACCAAATGCTAAATGGCTAATCTTAAAAGTCATAGTTAATTATTTTAATACAATTAAACAATAAATAAAGGAGCCTTATAATGGCTGAACAAGCAGCACAACCACAACTTGCTCTAGAGCGTATTTATGTTAAAGATATGTCGCTTGAAGTACCGGGGGCTGATGTTTTTACTAAAGAATGGAAGCCTGAATTAGACATTAACCTTTCTACTAACGCTGAAAAGCTTGATGAAGATCATTATCAAGTTGTGCTTACCGTTACTGTCAATGCTCAAAATGACGGTGCACCTGCCTTTATCGCGGAAGTCCATCAAGGTGGCATTTTCCTATTAAAAGACATTCCTGAAGAACAGGTTGGTCAAATTCTTGGTGCGTATTGCCCAAATGTATTGTTCCCTTATGCCCGAGAAGTCATTAGCGATATCGTAACTCGTGGTAGCTTCCCACAGTTGTTATTAGCACCTGTTAACTTTGATCAAGCCTATGCGCAAAGTCAGCAACAAGCCGCAGCTGAAGGCAATGCCTAATTCCTAGCATCGCTTGAGTTAACCTTAAGCACCTAAATAAAGCCTATCATTAAATAATAAAAACCCGCTAATTTAGCGGGTTTTTTTATTAACTTCTGAGGTCATTTTACAACCCGTAATTTGTAAATAATGCTTTTTAAACAGTACGTGTTGAAGATTTTTATTATCAGACATGTTTAGGTATGAAGCTTTGACTCAATGATTATTAGCAACCAACTTAAGCGATCATTCAATACAAATCCACATTAAAAACAATCACTACCAGCAAGCAATACGTCCATAGCTAATTTATAGAAGACTAAACGGATTTATAAGCCCATCTCAAACCAACTTTTGTCATACGTCCCACTTTTGGGTTTGAAATCATCCTTTTAACGCACTTAATATTTTTTGTTTAACAACCTCGATGTCTTCCGTACCATCAAACTTATGATATTTGGCAGCGTCAGCATCTTTTTCGGCTTTTTCTTGATAGAAGCCAACCAATGTAGAGGTCTGCTTATGGTAGGTTGATAAGCGATCACGAATGGTTTCTTCTTTGTCATCCTCACGCTGAACTAAAGGCTCACCTGTCACATCATCAATACCCTCTTGCTTAGGAGGGTTATAAATCACATGATACACTCGACCAGAATCTGGATGTTGACGACGACCTGATAAACGAGAAACAATTTCATCATCAGGAACACTAATCTCTACCACATGGTCAATCGCAACCCCCGCATCCACTAAAGCCTCAGCTTGAGGGATAGTACGCGGAAAACCATCAAAAATACAACCATTAGCACAGTCGGGCTTTGATATACGCTCTTTTACCAGATTTATGATCAAGTCATCTGATACCAACCCCCCTGCTTTCATGATGCTTTGTGCTTGTTTACCTAGATCAGTACCTTCTTTGATAGCTGCTCGAAGCATATCCCCCGTTGAGATTTGCGGAATATCAAACTCTTTAGAGATAAACTGAGCTTGAGTGCCCTTGCCTGCCCCTGGTGGTCCTAGCAATATAATACGCATCATAAATTAAATCCTCTAGTTAAGTGAGTATGAGCAAATAACATTATGCGGAAGATGTCTATAATCAATATCACTTAAATAACAAAATAATCATGATTAAATTATAACAACAAATATCCACATTGATATTTGCAAAAGGTGCTTTATTGCAATTCATAACGTCTAGTTTTGAAACTTTGTTACCTTACCTTGAGATCTTTAAAAGCTCAAGTTATATTAAAAATTAAATGTGACCATCAGCAACTTGACAGCTATTGGATAAGGTTGAATAAACTGATAAATAGATATTATGGCAGTTGCTGGTTAATTTCTATAACGATATTTATATTGTCCAAGTTATCCCCTTCTGTATATTGAAGGGGCACTCTGTCAGAACGTAAATCGCCAGATTCACTCATTGCTTGACCAGATTTACTGATGCGAGCTGTTGCCACTAACTTTTTATTCGCGTTTATTGCCGTTGAAATTGTATGGGTTGGCATCATCGCATCATTATCTGATAAATTGACTTTCAGAGTATTGTCTTTGGCGGCTAAAGCCTGATTTGCGGGGAGGCGCTTTACAGCCAGAGGTGCACCGCCAGTTTCTTCTTGTATGGTAACAAATAGCGTATCACCTGTTTCGATTAGAGGAATCAAGCTACTGTTTATTTTTACAGATGCATTTAAACTGCTTATGCCTGTTGCGCTTTGTTTATCCGTTTGCAACGTTTGCGGGTCTGCAGATAAACTTGCTTGCTGCTGCGCCTGAATATTTTGGCTTAATTCATCAAGGCTTTGTATCGCTTGTGAATGGTCACCCTCTTTTGACATAATCCCATCACGCAATCTATTAATCCACGCTTGAGCATTGTCATAGTTCCCCCTGCGTGCTTCGCCCATTACCATAAGCATCTGAGCGCCTTGATGCTCAGGATTTTGCTTAAGTACCTGTTGTAACGCGCTTAGTCCATCAGCACTCAACATGCCGCCATTCACAAAAAATTGAGTTTGCGCATATCTGACGGCTATCGTTTCATCTGAAGGCTTAATTCTATAAGCCCGCGATATCGCCTCTAAGGCTTGGTTATCTGCTTTAAACGCCAGATAAATGTCTGATAGTCGCATCCAGCGTTGGGCGTCATGGGCATGATGATGGACATTAGTTTGAATGGCATTTAAAAGTGCTACATTATCTTTGGTTGCCCATTCTGGCGGGGTGTCAATTTTTCCTATCAATAAGTCATCTGCCACTTCGCCAACGTTATCTTGCGCATTCCACAGATCTCTAACAGGTGTTCTATCTTCAGCCAATATATAGATAAGTCCTATTAATAGAGGAACGCAAATTAATACGATCGTACGGGCTTTTTTATTGCCATTAAATTTGTAATAGCTATGATCGTCGTTTAGTTGATCTTCATTTAAGTGTTTGTCAGATATAGCATTAGGTTCATTTTTAGATATTCTGTCGGATTCGGATAGTTGCTCAGTTGTTATAGAATTAGATGATGGCGTATTATCAAAAGCACTAGCTTGTAATAACTGTCGCTCAAGCTCAGTTTTTTGAGTTATAAAAGCACTTTTACTCATCTGTCCACTTTCATAGTCAGCTTGTAACTCAGTGATACGATCTTGAAATACCTCGACATTCAAGGCAATCAGTTTATTATCTTTTTTATTACCTGCTGAATTATATTCTCTAAACCAAGGCAGCACTATGACATAAGCAAGCGCAATTGCTAGAATGATTGCCAGGGCGATAAAAATCGTTATCGTTGGCATGATTTAACTCCTTTCAGTTGAGATATCAACAAATAATGTTAAGAGGCATCAAGACATAGCTGATAAATAAAAATGCTATAAAGCCTACGACTATGAATAGCAAGATGATTGGTAGCACCTTAAAACCTTAAGTGATTCTTTATATTTAGCGTTGTATAGCGAAAGAATTGGCGTGTCCAACTCGTCGACCCTTAAGGTATAAAAAATATGACACTTAATTTTATTTTGGTATATCACTATTTTTATTACTTATAGAACCATGCTGTTTTAACAGTGCCTCTAGAGAAGCAGATTCCTCAGTAGACAGTCCTGATTCAACAATCTCACTATTACTGTTATTGCTACTGTCTATCACATTATCTATGCTGGATGCAGCAGACTCGGCGCCATAGCTTAGTTTATGTTTTGATCTGTTACTAAGGCTATTTCGCCATAACCACCAACCAATCAAAGTCACTAGAATTAAAGGAGGGAAAAACCACAATATCCACGTCGTTGGCCGTACGGGTGGCTTATAGCTAATAAAGTCGCCATAACGTTCATACATATAGTCACGAATTTGAGCATCTGACTTTCCTTCCATGACCATCTCATAAGTCTTTCGCTTTAAATCTTTTGAGATCAGTGAATCTGAACCTGCTAAATTCTGGTTTTGGCATTTTGGGCAGCGAAACTCTTCAATTAATGATCTGTATTGCGTCTCTTGTTGAGGAGTGTCGAATTCATAAACATCAATCGCCGCATAAGCAGTACTGGTAAACAAGCCAAGAGTAACTGTAAAAATCAATGCTATTAGCGTCACTAAAAACCACTGCTTAAAAGTTTTTAGAGGTATAAGGTTAGATAAGATCATTTACATACCTCAGCAATTCTTGCCGTCGTTTCTGATTTATTTAAATCAATATCGTCATTGCCCAACTCTTCAAGAAGCGTCATACATGGCTTCACACGCTCATTCCAGTTTTTCTCATTAATTTCGCCAACAATATGTTGACGAATGTTATCTTGTGAATCAACCACAAAAGTTTCTGGTGCGCCCGTTAACCCTAAATCTATTGCAAGAGACCCTGTGTAGTCATGAGCAGAAAAAACAAAAGGATCACTCATTCTTCGCAAATAAGCGAGAGCATTCTCAACTTCATCTTGATAATTTACCCCCACAATATCAACACCTTGCTTGTCTAATTCAAGCAAGAATGGATGTTCTACAATACACGTTGGACACCACGATCCCCAGACGTTAATGAGATAGGGATGACTGGGTAGTTGATTATTGCTAACTTTTTTTGACATATCGGAAAGCAGTGGCAATTCAAACGTAGGCACAGGTCTATTAAGGGCATTATCCACAACAATATCCGTTGGCTTACCTAATCTAAAAAACAACATAACGATTAAGCCAATAAACACAATCAATGGAATAAGAAACCATGTTTTTATGGTTGACTTTTTTACGATCGGACCTGTCATGCCATTTTCCTTTTAATGCATCATTAATACTATCAATATTGAGGCCATTGCACCCTAATCAACAAAACCTCTACTTGCTGAGCGGTATGTTTATTTGCCTAATTGTTTATGCAGCTAAATGCCTGTCTAGCTATCAGATCAAGCCATCAAATTAATAGTCACTCTACTGGTCTACATGTTCATTTATTTATAGTATCAAGGTATTTGTCTAACCCGTTCAAGGCAGATAACATTATCATTAAGTGCCAGATAATTAAGTGCCAGATAATTAAGTGCCAAATGATCAAGTGGCAAACAATCTAATAGCCAAAATATTATTAAGTTTTACAAATTAATTTATAACACTAAATAACTTATGGGTTATCAGGGTAGCTTCTATCTTTTTAAACGATAGCGTTTGTCACTCAGGCTTAGCAAACTCCCCAAAGCCATGACAATTGCACCAATCCACAGCCAACTTATCATGGGTTTAACATATATACGCACTGCCCAGTTACTGTTTGGATCGTTATCATTAATCGGTTCTCCTAGTGCCACATAGAGATCACGAAAGAAGGTTGTATTAATACCCGCTTCTGTCATTGGCATTTGACTAACCACATAATTACGCTTTTGTGGATACAAAGTCGTCACTAGTGTATCGTTTTTAGTTACTTTTATTTCAGCTTGAACAGCGTCATAATTTTGCCCCCGCACCTCATCAAATGCTGACAAGGTAAATTCGTAACCACCAACTGTTTTAGTATCACCAACATTCATTGCCACATCAGTCTCAATGCTCATAGTACTGGTAACACCAATTCCTAACGCCAAAATTAGAACACCCAAATGCGCCATTTGCATGCCCCAATAGCTTGGTTTGAGGCGTTTCAACCCCATGCGCAAATTTGGCGCATTGCGGGTTTTATCTTTTATATCAAAAGTCATCCAAGCCAACACCCATAAGCACAAGAAACCAGTGATAATGATTTGGACTTCCGCGCTTTTTGTAACCAAATAGGTAATGATCCCAGCCAACAATAGGCAACTCACAAACAGCCCAGTTGCAATACCCAAAAAAGGGCGCTTATCTCGTTTCCAACGTATATTAGAACCCATCCCCATGACCAACAATAACAACCATGTCAAAGGGACAAATAAAGCATTGAAATATGGGGGACCTACGGACACCTGACCTAAATTAAAAGAGTCAGCAATAATAGGGTAAAGCGTACCTAACAATACTACGAGTGTGGCGACTAAAATCACGATGTTATTAATTATCAAAAGGGTTTCTCGTGATTTAAGTTCATAGTGACTCTCAACAGTCAGACGCCACCCCCTTAGAGCAAAGGCAATTAATCCCGTACCGATTACTATACCTAAAATAGCAAGAATGGCTAAGCCTCGGGTCGGATCCGCAGCAAATGAATGAACGGAGGTTATTACGCCAGAACGAACCAAAAAAGTACCTAGCAAACTCAGTGCAAAGGCAAATATTGCGAGCATTATCGTCCATGCTTTAAAAACACCCCGTTTTTCGGTCACTGCCAAAGAGTGAATCAAAGCCGTACAGGCCAACCAAGGCATCAGTGAAGCGTTTTCAACAGGATCCCAAAACCACCAACCGCCCCAACCCAATTCGTAATATGCCCACCATGAGCCTAATGCAATACCTAACGTTAAAAACGCCCAAGCAGCGAGAGCCCAAGGGCGTGACCATCTGGTCCAAACGGCATCTAAACGCCCCGCCCATAGTGCCGCCATACAAAAAGCAAAAGGTACTGCCATACCAACATAACCCATATATAGCATAGGCGGATGAAAAATCAATCCAGGGTCTTGCAATAATGGATTTAAATCAGCGCCATCGACTGGCATATTAGGTAAGGTGCGGTCAAACGGCGACGATGTAAAAATAAGCATGGTCAGCATCATAAACTGAATGGCGCCTAAGACCACTAAAACACGCGCTCGCATATCTAATGGCAATCCACGGCTAAACCAAGCGACTAAAGCTGACCACCCTGCCAAGATAGTAACCCACAATAATAGCGACCCTTCGTGACCACCCCAAGTTGCAGAGAGTTTATAGTACCAAGGCAATAAAGAGTTTGAATGTTTAGCAACATAAATAAGACTAAAATCGTTGAAATAAAAGCCTGCCATCAATGCAATAAATGAGAAAAGTAAAGCTATAAAATATGCCCATGAAAGACTTGGCGCTAGACGCTGTAGATGAATTTCATTTTTATTTATGCCAACCGTTGGTAGAACGATTTGCAATAAGGCCAATACCAACGCTGCAATTAATGCAAAATATCCTAGCTCAGTGATAACCATACTTGCTTGCCCTTTAGCTACTTCTAGCCACTTTGCTTAAATTGTTATTAATATCGAAACAAACTGATTCATATAAGTGTTGAACAATTATTCAATTCAGTTAAGGATAAAATACGATAATTAAGTGCAACCAACCCGCTAGAAAGCCAGTTACCCCCCCTAGAATAATAAGGGTAGTTTCATCCTCTTGAAAAGCGGGTCGTAATAAATTTTGAAACTCTCGTGATGATAAGGCTTTGATTCGATCTCTAAATAAGACAAAAACTTTGCTAGCTCGGCTTTCATTTAATTGAGGGTCGCGAATTGGAATCATGGTCGCGTCTATAGATTTATCAATAATAGTATTTTTTAGCTGTCCGAACTCTCGACGACCAAGCCCTACCCTAAGCGTCGTCTTGACCAATGGCGACTCAAGCACGTCATACAAATGCTGCTTCATTAAATCCCTAGTTTGAGCTGCCTTAGGGCCGTACATCATTTCATGCATGATGTTTTCAAGCGTTACCAAGTCTTTAACCACAATCTCAGCAAAGACTTCTGATACTTCAGGTTGGCGCTTCATAAAGCCACCTTGCCATTGATAAGTATCTATTCTAGGTAGCACAGGTACTATATATGGGAAACTTTGAAGACGCTTAAAAATTTTAAGATACTTTATGGGCTTTGGATCTACTGGATTAAATACCATCCAGATAGCAATCCAATTGGTCAAAAAACCCCAAATCGCTGCAAAGAATGGAACCGTCCAATGTTGCGGTACGATTAAGTATATAAACATCTGAATAATGCCAAAAATAAATCCGATAAGCGCACTAATATGCCAAATGTAATCAATCTCTTTTTGACCAACTTTTAAAAACATATTAACCATCAGTCGACGGTCGCTCTCCATCGTACGCACAATCATCTGGCGCATATCAACCAAATTTTCAACATTGTTGGTTAAATCAATGACCAATGACTTCATGATACTTGGCATCTCTTCATGCGCATGGGCATAGATACGACGTTTTACCGCATAAGGTAAGTTGGTCCATAATACAGCAGAACGCTCATTCATTATTTCATCAATCAATAACTCAAGATTGGAGTCAACAGTCTTTGTAATGAAGTCTGCCATTTCTTCAGGTTCCATCGCCTGAAAAAACTCGTCAAGTGAACCAAGCTTTGATAAGGTTTGATCAACAATAACACCTGATATCTTACCTGCTTTAGCAGGTACAATTCCTTGCCAACCTAAGCCTTGTATATTAAAAGGCAAGCTAGGAATTCTTATACCCCAAAAGGATATAGGATAAAATAACATCTTTAAGGCCATCCACACATGGGCCCACGTGACAAATGCGGTAACAAATGGAATTGTCAGCATTGCCAGAAACTCAGGGTGATCGCTAAGGACTTGCCATAAATTGGACAGCATTATTATTATATCGCCTATAAATCACTAATAATACGCATTTATACATTTATGATAGGCACATACGCCTATATTATAATAGGCACATACGCTTGATCCGTATGTATACCTGTGTGGCTACTTTCTATGTACATTTGAAAGCAGGATTTTACCACATTCATGGATATTTTACTTAGTGATGTATTATTAATGAGTCATATGACTAACTACCATATCTAGTTAAAAAGAAGCGGTTATTTAGTGACATTAAGCCAATAGTAAATATAATTTCTTGTTATATATCCCTCTTCTTATATAAAGCTGTTATATAAAATTGATATGATATAATTCTACAATTAGTGATGGAAAATTAAAGATGGCTAAAGTTGTACTAGATAAGAAGTAAAGCACTACATCTATTACTAAATAACCAGCTACCTCATTAGTTCTAACTATCTTATTAAAGTATCATATACCTCACTAAAGAAAATGCGGTTTGTTATGCCATTTTCGCCTTTTTTGCCATAGTGACTTAAACATCTGTCTCTTTATTGCAGTAACCCTTTCTTTTGCCTGCTAAGTAATTTTTAATGAAACAACCTATTTCTAAAGACATCCGCCAGGAAAACAGGATATTTGGCAATCGAATCTTATTTGCTGCCATATTTATTTTTTTAGGTCTAGGGGTGTTACTTGCCCGATACTGGTTTTTGCAAGTGTACTCGCATGATCAATATACCATGCAGTCTGATAACAATCGTATCAAGCTCATCTCTGACCCACCTTCGCGCGGTTATATTTATGACCGTAACGGGTATTTATTGGCAGATAATAAATCTGTCTTTACCGCTATGTTGAGCCCAGATGATGTCAAAGATCCTGAACGTACCCTAAAGCTACTCGCGCCTATTTTTAAGTTAACAAATGAGGAGATTACTGATATTTTGGCGCGTATCGATAAAAACAAAAATGATCCTGTTACCATAAAAATTGATTTGAACGAGGAGCAGGTAGCGCAGTTTAGTGAGCGTAAACCCTTTTTTAAAGGCGTCAGTATCCAGAGTAAATTTACCCGTTTTTACCCTTATGATGAACTTTTTGCCCATGCTATTGGCTACGTCGGACGGATTAACGATAAAGAATCTAAACAGATTGATAAAGATTTATATGCGGGTACAGATATCATTGGAAAAATTGGCATCGAGAAGCAATATGAAAATATATTGTTGGGTAAGCCAGGTTATAAGGCGGTTGAAACCAATGTGCATGGCGATGTTTTAAGAGAACTTGAAAGTTCTCCACCAATTCCTGGTAATGATATCTATTTAAGCTTAGATTACGGATTGCAAAAAGTAGCTCAGGAGCAATTAGATGGTCGCCGTGGTGCTATCATTGCCATAGATCCTCAAAATGGGGATGTATTAGCTTTTGTCAGCAATCCAAGTTTTGATCCAAACCCATTTATCTCTGGTATATCCTTCAAAGATTATGGCAACTTAAGAGATGATCCAGATCAACCGCTCTATAACCGTGCATTGCAAGGTATGTATCCTCCTGCGTCTACGATCAAACCTTTCGAAGGTCTAGCCGGTATTCATTATGGCGTCATGAGTTGGAACGACACCATCTATGATCCTGGTTATTTTACCTTACCAGGAGACACTCACCGCTTCAGAGATTGGAAACGCGGTGGACACGGCACAGTGAACCTGACCAAGTCTATAGTAATGTCTGTAGATACCTACTACTATAAATTGTCTTATCAATTGGGTATTCAGCGCCTGCATGATTGGATGGTACGGTTTGGTTTTGGCAGTAAGACAGGTATTGATTTACCCAGTGAGAAAACTGGCGTCATGCCCTCACCCCAATGGAAAAAAGAAACTTATGATAAAAACTGGCTACCAGGAGATACTATTTCAGTCAGCATTGGTCAAGGATACTTTTTAGCAACACCATTACAAGTCGCTAATGCCACGGCCATAACGGCCAGTCTCGGTCAAAAAATAATCCCACACCTGCTTAAAAGCTCTGAAGGGGCAGCCTTTGTGCAACCAATAGATAAACCAACTGGTCATATTGAATTTAATGGTGATCGTTCTGATTGGTTGAAGATGACAAGTGCAATGGAACAAACTGTAAAACGAGGAACCGCCCGAGGCATTTATACCCCAACTTATCGAATTGCAGGCAAAACAGGTACAGCACAGGTTAAGTCTATTGCTCAGGGCAAAAGCTACAATAAAAGCCAACTCGATAAACGCCACTGGGATCATGCTTGGTTTACAGGGTTTGCACCAGTTGACAACCCACAGATTGCACTGGCCATATTGGTTGAGAATGGCGGTGGCGGCAGTAAAACAGCAGCGCCAATTGGTCGTGCTTTATTTGATTATTGGGTGCTACGCCGCCCTAAAAACCCTTTATTACCCCCTACCCATGAAGAACTCGAAGCAATCAGAGCAGAGAAGGCCGCTCAAAAGGCCGCATTAGATACTTTAGAGGAAGCGGATACAGATACAGAACAGTAGCTTAATTGAAGAACAAAATTTCAAAACAAACACTTAAACTATAAGCATAATTGATGACAGGGTCTTATGAGTCGCCATAGCCAGTACTTAACAACCAAAAAAACTTCTGGTAACAGCTCTTCACGCTTAAAAAAAGAGCCCTCCCTCAGCCGTGTACGTATTATTGGTGGACGCTATAAACGCCAACTTGTGCCTTTTATAGATGCTGATGGACTGCGCCCCACACCTGACAGACTTAGAGAGACGCTATTTAACTGGATACAGTTCGAACTTTTTGACGCTAATGTCTTAGATCTTTGTGCGGGTAGCGGTGTTTTAGGACTTGAAGCATTATCTCGCGGTGCGGCTCATGCGACCTTTATTGAATTACAACCAACTCAAGCCGCTTTAATTAGCCAGACAGCAGAAAAGTTTAAGCTAAATAAACATCAAGCCACTGTTTATAACGCTAATGCCATGAATATTATACCGACTTTAACAGGGAGGTTAAGCACTAGCTTGACAGCTAAAAAAATAGATCCAAATGATAACGTTTGTGGCAATCAAAACATTGAGCAGAAAAACCCTGAACCTCTCCACTATCATATTGTATTTGTCGATCCTCCTTACGACCTAAATCTCTGGGTACCTATGATTGAGGGGTTAATCAGCGAGCAAATAGTTAATGAAAACACTTTGTTTTATATAGAAGATAAACGACCCATTACTCAAACTTTGCAGCAACTATCATACTCATACAGTCTGATTAAACAGTGCAAAATAGGACAAATATTTGCCACTTTACTAAAAATTGATTTAAGCAAAAAAGCCCAAAGCCAAATCGCTTGAACCTAGGGTAAAGCGCCAATAAATATCTGCTTCTATTTATAATAGCCTATTGCTTTTTTCGTCAGGAATGCATACAATGTGCGTCTGTTTTTTGAGAGCCCCGTTTCCCCTAACACTCTCAACAAAAGTGAAACAGACGTGATCAGTATCTTTCATAATATCAATGACGGCTGTTTCACTCGACAACTTAAGGTTTAATCATGAAAACACAAAGTGCAAAGCCCGCTGAGGTTACTCACGACTGGTATATCGTAGATGCTGAAGGTAAAACTTTAGGTCGTCTTGCCACTCAAATTGCTTCTCGCCTCCGTGGTAAGCATAAGCCTTCTTTTACTCCTCATGTTGATACAGGCGATTATATCGTAGTTATCAATGCTGATAAGGTTACTGTAACCGGTAAAAAAGCACAGGATAAAAAATACTATCGTCATAGCGGTTATCCTGGCGGTATTAAAGAGACTAACTTTACTAAGTTAATCGCTCATAAGCCAGAAGAAGTTCTTTTAAAAGCTGTCAAAGGCATGTTACCTAAAGGCCCTCTTGGTTATGCTACTATCAAGAAATTGAAGCTATACGCTGGTACAGAGCATCCACACGCCGCCCAGCAGCCTCAAGAACTAGACATCTAATCGCATAATCAGGAGTAAGTTATGGAACGCAATTACGGAACTGGTCGTCGTAAAACATCTACTGCCCGAGTATTCTTATCTAAAGGTACAGGCAACATCGTTGTAAACGGCAAGCCCCTTGAAGAGTACTTTGGTCGCGAAACATCTCGTATGGTTGTTCGTCAACCATTTGAACTGCTAGAAGCTGGCGAGAGCTATGATGTGTACGTTACCGTTAAAGGTGGTGGTATTAATGGTCAAGCGGGTGCTATCCGTCACGGTATTACTCGTGCTCTAATTGAGTCTGACGAAACTTTAAAGCCTGCTCTTAAAGAAGCTGGTTTTGTTACTCGTGACTCACGACAAGTTGAACGTAAGAAATTGGGTCTACGCAAAGCACGTAAGCGTCCTCAGTTCTCTAAACGTTAATAATTTTGTACGACTAGCATAGTCGTGACTATCAGATACAAAAAAAAACCCTTGTTTACGCAGGGGTTTTTTGTTTTTTGCATATTTGAATTTATTTTATAGCCAAAATAGCTTAGAATAGACACAATTAGAAATAAATAGGCAAAGCCAATGTAACCTAATAAGCTTGGTAAAGAGGTTTTAATGTCTCTTAAGTTTAATTGGGTAATACATACCAGTTTGAAACGACACTAGTTATTTCTTGACTAGTGGTAGTTGTTTCATGACTATTATCTGGAGGAAGTTTTTAATGAGCCATGCCGAAGGCGTCAACATAAAACGTCGTAGAGTACTGATTGCTACATCTGCTGCAATAGGTGCAGTTGGGGTTGCTGCAGTCGCAACACCGTTTGTCCGCTCTTGGTATCCAAGTGCGAAAGCTGAAGCTGCTGGTGCTGCCGTTACACAAGACATTAGTGCTATCGAAGATGGCCAAATGATTGTGGTTAAATATCGTGGTAAACCCATATTTGTTGTCAAACGTACCGACGAAATGGTAGCCATGTTGGAAGATGTCACACCAATGCTTAGTGATCCTGAATCAGAAGCATCCATTCAACCTGAATATGCCAAAAACCAAACTCGCTCACGTGATCCGAGTATTTTAGTCGTTGAAGGGGTTTGTACTCATTTAGGTTGTGCACCTAACTACCGTCCAGATGTTGGCGCGGCTGATTTAGGTGGTGATAACTGGTATGGTGGCTTCTTCTGTCCATGTCACGGTTCACTATATGATTTATCTGGGCGTGTATATAAGGGCGTTCCTGCCCCACTTAATTTACCCATTCCTGAGTACAGTGTAGATGGGCCTATCTTAACTGTCGGGGAGGTTTAATTATGAGTATTGGTAAAAATTTGATGAACTGGGTTGACGCTCGATTCCCCGCAACTGAGACATATGAATACCATATGTCAAAGTATTATGCCCCAAAAAACTTTAACTTTTGGTACTTCTTCGGCGTACTATCAATGATTGTATTAGTCAACCAGCTTGTTACTGGTATATGGTTGACGATGATGTTTAACCCTAGTGCTGAAGGTGCTTTTGCATCTGTCGAATACATCATGCGTGATGTTAAAGGTGGCTGGTTAATTCGTTACATGCACTCAACTGGTGCATCAGCATTCTTTGTTGTCGTTTATCTGCATATGTTTAGGGGTATGCTTTACGGTTCATACAAAAAACCTCGTGAGCTTATTTGGCTCATCGGTATGGGTATTTATCTGTGCTTAATGGCTGAAGGCTTCTTTGGCTACTTGCTGCCTTGGGGTAATATGTCATTCTGGGGTGCTCAAGTTATTCTTAATCTACCTGCGGCTATTCCAGTCATTGGAGATGGTCTTGCAGAGTGGGTACGTGGAGACTATTTAATATCGGGCATTACCCTTAACCGTTTCTTCGCCTTGCACGTGGTTGCCATTCCTTTAGTGCTTGTTGGATTAGTATTTATTCACTTAGTTGCCTTACACCATGTTGGTTCTAATAACCCTGATGGCGTTGACATTAAGAAACTTAAAGACAAAAACGGTATTCCGTTAGATGGCGTTCCATTCCATCCTTACTATACCGTGCACGATATGGTAGGTATTGTGGTATTCTTTATCATATTTTTTGCAGTGGTATTCTTCTTCCCTGAAGGTGGCGGTTTCTTCTTAGAAAAGCCAAACTTTGAAGTTGCTAATTCGCTTAAAACACCTGAACATATCGCACCTGTATGGTATTACACCCCATTTTATGCCATTCTACGTGCTGTTCCTGATAAGCTTGGCGGGGTCATCGCAATGGGCGGTGCTATTGCTATGTTATTCTTGTTGCCATGGTTAGATCGTTCACCTGTTAAATCAATACGCTATAAAGGGATTCTATCGAAGATTGCTCTTACTATCTTTGTCATTAGTTTTGTATTCCTAGGCTATTTGGGTGTTGCTCCCTCTACCCCACTTAACACTATCTTAGGTCGTATATTTACAGTATTGTACTTCTTATTCTTTTTCTTGATGCCAATATACACATCAATTGAAAAATGTAAGCAACCACCTGAACGCGTTACTGGAGGTCACTAATGAATGCGATTAAAAAATCATTTGCTGGCTTCGGATTTGGTGTTGCCATTGCCTTAGCTGCTACCACTGCCCAAGCATCTGGGGGTGGCGGATGCGGTACCTTTACCAATGCTGAAGGCCATGAAGAAAGCTTAACTTGTAGTACAGCCCCTATTGATTTCAATAATAAGGGCTCGCTACAACGTGGTGCTACCATGTTCATGAACTATTGCGCAGGGTGTCATTCTGCGAAATATGTTCGCCACTCACGTATTGCTCAAGATTTGGATATCCCACCTGAATTGGTTGAAAAATACCTTCTAGTGACTGCTGATGGTATTGGTGATCATATTGATGCCCAGATTGATCCAGAAGTACAAGCATCATGGTTTGGTGCTGCCCCTCCAGATTTATCTCTAGAGAGCAGACTGCGTGGAGATGACTGGGTATACACCTATCTACTAAGTTTTTATGAAGATCCCAGTCGCCCTTGGGGAGCTAATAACCTAGTACTTAAAAACGCAGCGATGCCTCATGTTTTACTTAATCTTCAAAATGAATTAGGTGAGCAAGAGTATCGTGATCGTGTGGGTGATTTAGTTAACTTTATGGCATGGATGGCTGAACCTGTTCGTGAAGATCGCCAACGCTATGGGTTCTATGTACTTTTATTTTTACTGGTATTATTAATACCAGTCTATCTACTTAATAAAGAGTTCTGGAAAGATATTAAATAAACGACTCTTCATTTAAAAAAGACGATATTAATTATCGTCTTTTTTTATTCTAAAGCTAATCCAGAATATTCAAATAACACAATTAATATTGTTTAAATTGATATAATTCATGAACGGTAAGTAAACTGATATATCTTCTAAACAGAAAAGTGAGGTTTGTGAAAATTAATGTTGCTCTATAAATCATATGGTTAAATCTTTATTAAGTTTTGGAAATAGGTTTATACTATTCTATTGATAAACTGAAATAGTTTAGTTACGATGCTAGTCAACTTATTGGCACCCTGAGTATATGATAAACCCAAATGACATACCTGATAGCCAGCTAATTTTATATGCCGATGATGGTTATGATAGTCATGTTGTAAAATTCATTCTGGCTGAGAAAAAATTAAAGTACTATCTGTCGTTACTTGATAGTGAACGTCCTGAAGATTTACGCCAATTAAACCCTTACAATAGTCTACCTGTTCTCATGCATCGTGACTTTAGCTTATATGAATTAAATGTTATCTTTGAGTATTTAGAAGATCGGTATCATGGCAATAAGCTGCTACCAGATACACCAAAAATGAAAGCGATTCAACGTCAATTGGCGTGGCGTATTCAAAACGACTGGTTAAAACTTGGCAGAGTTTTACTGACTCATAAAGACAGCTTTAATGCAAAACAAGCGGATATAGCTCGGCGTAAACTTTCAGATGCCTTAGTGACTTTATCGCCAATTTTTGGACAATCCACATATTTCATGTCGGATGACTTTGGTTGGTGTGATATTTTACTAGGGGTAATGCTATACCGTTTAGATGATATGCAAATAGAGCTGCCAACCCATTTATGTCGCCCACTTTTTGAATATCAAAAACGTATTTTTGAAAGAGAAAGCTTTATAAATACAATTACAAAATAGAGTTAATGTCACCATTCAATTTCTATGTTTATTAAATCGATATATGAATGATATTTACTTTATTTTAAGCGTTTAAGAGGTTGATATGTCAGTGCAAGATTTAAATTTAACCCCTAGCCGCCCTTATATGGTTCGAGCAATGTATGAGTGGCTAGAAGATAATATGTTAACGCCCTATCTCTTAGTAGATGCGACTCAAGATAACTTGATTATTCCAACTGAATACGTTCAGGACGGTCAAATTGTTTTAAATATCGCCAGTCAGGCTACAGGTAGTTTGTCTATTGACAATGATTTTATTAGCTTTAGTGCTCGTTTTGGCGGTGTTTCACGTGATTTGTGGGTGCCTATGCATGCGGTAATGGGGATTTACTCTAAAGAAAATTCCCAAGGTATGTTTTTTGATCCCAGTGAGTATGAAAACTATACACCAAGTGAAAACAACAAATCGACAACTGACACAAGTTCTGCACCTAATAAGCCAAAGCGTGAAAACAAAGCAGGACTTAAAGTTTTGAAGTAGTCCATTTAACTACGTTCACTAGGTGTAACGTAAGTAACTGTTGTAAAATGGCGGTTATATGCGACATTGTAATGACTTTAATACAATATGGTGTATTATTGCTTGGTTTAGATAACTTAGATAACAATGAAAATCGTAGAATCAGCCTTAAAGTCAACCGTGAAGGTAGGATATATATCTACTTTAAGATACATTCCTAAGTAGCTATATTGAGAAGCGTTACCAATTTAGAAGATAAAGCTTAGAAGATAAAGTAATTTTAGGGAAAGGTCTCTTGATTCAAGAGGCCTTTTCATTTGTGTATACACATTCAAACTTAAGTCAAGCAAGACAACCAATACTAAGTTTAAAAGTTAACCCTCATTAATTTAACAACAGTGCACATATATGCCAGAACATTTGATAAGTCCAGAGAATTTAATTTATATCTTTGACATGATTGGTGTCATAGCTTGTGCTATTGCTGGCACCTTGTTGGCACAGCATAAAGGATTCGACATTACTGGATGTATTTTAGTCTCTATGGTCAATGCGATTGGCGGCGGTACTATTCGTGATTTATTACTTAATCGCCACCCTTTGTTTTGGATGACAGATTTAAGCTATGTCATTGTGATTAGCCTCACCTCTTTGATATTACAGGTTTTTTTTCATCTATATCACAAGATTGATAATGCTTTAAAGTTATTTGACGCAGTGGGTCTTGCTGCATTTAGTGTGATTGGGTTGAAAGTTGCCCTAACCCACGATACCTCGCCAATAATTGCAATTCTAATGGCTGTATGTACGGCTATTGTAGGAGGTATGATTCGCGACGTCATATGCAATGAGATACCTTTGGTATTGCAAAGAGAGATCTATATTACGGCAAGCTTGATTGGTTCGTGTGTTTACTTATCATTGGAGTATTTAGGAGTGCATACAGGTTTAAATGACTTTATTATGCTTGGCGTCATATTTGTAGTGCGCCTTTTGGCTTTAAAGTTTGACTGGCATCTGCCTTCGATCAGGATGGTACATTAATTTCAACTCAGTATATAGGTAAAATAGTGGATACAACCTTTGACCCTACCTCCCTTATTTTTGCCTTTGATATGATAGGAATAATTGCCTGTAGCATATCCGGAACAATATTGGCCAAGCACAAACAGTTTGATGTTTTTGGCTGTCTATTAGTGTCGATTGTTACTGCAATTGGCGGCGGTACCGTACGAGATGTCATATTAGATCGACACCCCCTTTTTTGGATGGTCGATATGAGTTACTTAACCGTCATTACAGTAACCTCACTCGCCTTCCAAGTTTTTTTCCATCCTAACTCACGACATGTCGACAAACTGCTAAAACTTTTCGACACTATTGGCCTATCTGCTTTTACCCTTATTGGTATCAAGGTTGCCGTAAGCATGGGAGCAAATATTGCCGTTTCATTATTGTTTGGTGTTATCACTATCATTGTAGGTGGTATTATTCGAGATATGATTTGTAATGAAATCCCACTGGTGCTACAGCATGAAATATACATAACTCCAGCATTACTAGGGGGTAGCCTATATTTCATACTACCAACGTTTGGTATTAGTCAATGGATAGTTGAAATAACGACCATGCTGACAATTTTCATCATTCGCTCACTTGCTATCCGATACGAATGGAAATTTCCAGATATTGAACTTTACAGCAAATAGACTTAAATTTCGGTGAATCAGCAACTTATTAGACCAACAACTTTTAGAATAAGCTATGATGGTTTAATCAATGACAAATCTTTAATCATCAACTGGATATTTTGATTGCCATTCCACTCATTGATATCTAACTCAAACAATACATGTACTTGCTCAGCCTTGTAATCCCAAACTTGGAGGTCAAAATTAAACCAAATTGCATCAATTGGGTACTGAACCCCTGGATATTTAAGCGATAGTTTTAAATGCTTATCTTTTAAAACCTTAAATTGAACAACCTCAAATATCCCATCAAACTGTGGTGGCACAAACCCGTGACCCCAAATATTTGTATTATTAAGAGCATCTACAAATTGCAAGCTAAAATCATCAGCTAAAAGCTGACCATCCGTGAAGCTCTCCTCTTCAAATACTGTCTCATCGATTGTATCCATTAAATGGCAAAACGCTTGCATAAAGGGTTTGTAGTTACCTTTTTTTAGGGTTAATCCAGCTGCCATGGCGTGCCCACCAAAGTGACTAATTAACTCAGGCTTATTTTCAGCAATCGCTTCAATCGCATCACGAATGTGAATGCCAGGTATAGACCGTGCAGAGCCTTTAATTAAATCCTCATCCCCTAGCTTATTGCTGTCCGCTGGCGCAAACACAATAGAAGGCCGGTAGTAAGTTTCTTTCAACCGACCTGCGACAATACCTATCACGCCTTGATGCCAGTCATCCTGATATAGCACAATGCCACGAGAGCTTACCTTATCTTGCTCTATTTTAGGAAAAATACCGCTATCTTGGACCTCACTATCCATCACCGTGTCTGTCAGTTGTAACTGATTCAGTATGTCATCTGCTTGCTCACGCATCGTACTTTCTACACGGCGACGCTCTTTATTTAGACGGTCTAATTCATAAGCTAAGCGTTGAGCATCCGCCCAATCCTCAGCCATTAAACACTCGATACCGATACGCATATTATCCATACGACCCGCAGCGTTAATACGTGGACCAATTACAAAGCCGAAGTCTTGCACTGTCATTTTCTTGTGATCACGGCCTGCTAACTCTAATATGGCTAAAATACCTAATGAGCATTGCCCAGACCTAATCGCTTTTAGGCCATGGTGTACTAAAGTACGGTTGTTATGATCAAGCACACCAACATCAGCAATCGTACCAAGTGCCACTAAGTCTAAGTATTGGCTCACTTGCACTGATAATTTATCATTATCACGGCGATGTTTTGACAAGCGTCCAAGCAGATAAAAAGCTACACCAACACCTACTAAAGCCTTACTATCAAAGTTACAAGTTAATTGATTTGGATTAACGACAGCATCAGCTTCTGGTGTTGGTTTAGTGGTTAAATGATGGTCTGTAATGATAACCGTTATGCCATTTTCTTTGGCTTTGTTAACCCCTTCATGACTAGAAATGCCATTATCGACGGTAACGATAACGTCTGGTTGATAGGTATCAATACCAAGCTGGACAATTTCAGGTGTCAACCCGTAGCCATACTTAAATCTATCTGGCACAATAAACTGCACATTTGCTCCCATGTCGCCCAACACTTTCATCATCAAGGCTGTGCTAGTTGCCCCATCGCAATCAAAATCGCCAACTATTAATATGCGCTTATTGGTATCAATGGCCTCATCGAGTAATAACATGGCCTTGTCAATATCATATAGGTCACTGGCAGATAGCAATGTAGACAATGAATAATCAAGCTCGTTGACTGTGCGGATACCACGGGCAATAAACAGCCGAGTCAATGTTGCTGACTGCTCATATAGAGGTAATAAGGTAGGGGGTAGGTCTTCAGGCAATTTACCTGTGAATCGGGGGGTTAAATTTAGCATCATGCTATTGTACTTAGCTTAAGTGGAATTTGAAAGTTTTGAATACTATAAACTGAGGCAAGGCTATATTTGTAGGACTGAGTGTTGTCTTTCATTATGATAAAACTAATATCAGTTACCAGACTACTATTACCAGACTACTAGATGAACAGATCTTAGGTTAAAATACTTTAGAGATAAAAGGGTTAGCTTAGAATCCATTCAATAAATACGTTTTTGCAAAGATAACCTTATTCACTAATCATCTTTCTATCCGAAATTGTATATCTTTAACTCATAAACTCATGCAAAAAAATAACCTATGCGTATTTTAGAATAAATTAAAATAGATAAGTTTGAATATCTTAGCACTTGTGTAATTTGTTTAAGCCTTTTGTTTAATCATAATGTTAATATATATGCCTTTAATACGTTTTTTGGTCAAAATTAATACAAACCACCTATTGAGCATTATTCCCCTAGTATTAAAATAGAGCTATATAACATAAATTAAGCAAGTTAATTAATGAGTATCTTATTAATTTAATTAATAATACCAATTGTATGTAGTTAAGCTTATGATTTAAAAATTTGAGTTATGAGTTAACATTGTTGAGCAAGTTACTCAATTAAATAGACGTAGTTAATGATTGCACTTAAGTATAGCCACTCTACTATAATAAGTAATAAGTCAGTTAAACCCCTATAAACCTACCCTATAAGGATATGTATGAAAACAACTCCAGATATACAAAAACTACCTGAAACTATTGATCCAGATTTGAACCTTGAGAAAATTAAAAAAGAGTGTGAGGCACTTGTAAAAAAACGTGCAAAGTTGTCTGCTGGTGTAGCCATTGTCCCCGTTCCTTTTTTTGATGTTGCAGTTGATGCAGGTATGTTAACTCAACTTTTACCTCAGATTAGTGAGCGTTTCGGATTAATTTCTGAACGAAATACTGCCATTGATTTAGAGTCAAAAGATGTTCATTGGAGTGAAGTTAAAGATCGGGCTATTGATTTTGCAGGATTAATGGCAACTCGTGGTGTAGTCAAAAAGACTGTACAAAACTTCGGTGGTCGTATCGTGGCAAAACAAGTGACTAAGTTTATTCCCTTAGGTGGTCAAATGGTTGCGGCAACCATGGGCTATATGATATTCAAAAAAATAGCCACAGATCACATTAACGAGTGTTATCGATTGGCTAAAAAGATTCAGCAAAACCAGCATGGTCGTAATGTGTAAAATATACATTTTGGATGCCTCTTAGGTATTTTAGACAAAAATCCCGCATTTTCATGCGGGATTTTTTTTACCTGAATATTTTATGCTTAGCTTCTTAAACCAAACACTTTAAACTTAAAAGACTTGGATCAAAATTAGATAACTTATCATAGACATTGCTGCTGCCGCTGGTAGCGTAATAATCCATGCGAGCCCAATTGGCTTCATCAGTGCCCAGTTTGTATCTTTATTGACAATACCAATGCCTAATACCGCACCCACTAACACATGAGTGCTTGATACCGGAAGACCAAGCATAGACGCGCCCATAACCACAGCAGCTGCAGATAGTTCTGCCGAAAACCCAGAAGCGGGATGCATCTTAGCGAGGTTTGTACCAACCGTTTGAATGACCTCTTTACCAATAAACCATAAACCGACGATCAACGCCACGCCGAAGGTAATCATAACGGCACTAGGAACAGCAGCTTCACTTGAGATAGTATTGGTACGGATAACATCCATAATAGCGGCAAATGGACCTACAGCATTCGCAATATCGTTAGCACCATGGCTAAATGCAAACCCTGCTGCAGTGAAAACTTGCATCCAACTAAATAGTACAAAAGTTGCGCGGGTTAAGTCTTGTTTTTGTTTACCCTTAATACTCTTGGCATAAATGAAAATGGTTAACCAAATTAATGCACCAACCATAATAATAATCAAAAAGCTATGCAATGTTGATAAAGACATATCGACATTCTTGAGCCCTTTGAAGACTACCATTGCAGTCATAACCATGCCACCAAGTGCGGCAACTAAAGGTACCCAGTTACGTAGAGCTTTCAGCATATCCAGCTCTTTGCGTTCATTTTCAATAATAAAAAGTTCTTGGTAGTAGTCAGTTTCTAAATCTTCTTTTTCTGTATCTTCATCTTTATAAATCTCTTGATCACGAACCATAGCAGATGTATATGAAAGCTGTAGAGATTCAGACAACTGACTGACAAACTCCTTATGACGCTTCTTAAGGGCTTTTTTGGCGGTTTTAAGCTCTTTTAAGCGCTGTTCTGCACGATCGTTGTAAGCCAAAATATTTAATTTTATTTGACCATACAATACATAGGCTAAGAGCCCACCAAGTACAGGAGATAACACCCATGATATGGCTATATGCCCCACTGCTTCCCATTGAACCGTTGACAGTGCCACTTCCGTGCCACCAATCTGAATCCCCATAATGATTGAACTACCGACAACACCGCCAATAATAGAATGGGTAGTAGAAACAGGTAGACCTTTTTTTGAGGCAAATAATAGCCAGAATGCAGCTGCTATCAATGCTGATAACATGACATAAATAAATTGGTTTGCGGAAACGGGAAGACCATCAAGATTTACAATGCCTTTACGGATAGTATCCGTGACTTCGCCGCCGGCAATGATAGCCCCAGATACCTCAAATATTGCAGCAACAGCCAAGGCTTGTGGGATAGTTAATGTACCTGCTCCGACGGAGGTGCCAAATGAGTTGGCAACATCATTTCCGCCTATATTAAACGCCATGAATATACCAAAGAGGGTGGCCACCAGAAAAAGGGTTGTTTGATGATGGTTGGTATAGGTTACACCCCACTTTAGAAAATAAGCAGTTACGGCTATGAGTAATAAACCAAAAAACCAATTGGCTCTTACTGAACCTTTAAAACTGGGCGCTTTTGGGTTAGATGACTTTGGAAGCATAATAGTCTGTTAGCCAAATCAGTGTGAATAAAATAAAACCCCGTACTTTATATAAGCCACGGGGTTCCAGCAAACTTGGGAAATTCCTTTTAGTTTGGTCAATAAGCGAATCAACAGCTTTATTCTTCTTTTTAGAATATTATATATGGCTGCGATTTACATTTTGACTAAGAGTGACATCCTTTGTCATAGTTATGTCATAATTATACTACCCTCTGATATAACTTGAAACAATATTTTTAGATTTATGTATTAACCACCCTCTCTAACTGCTTTATGGCATGATCTAGCACGGCCAAACGGGCAGTACGTTTGTCATTGGTCGCCACGACATGCCAAGGCGCATATTTGGTGTTGGTCAATGCCAACATATCCGCTGCGGCTTGTACGTAATCATGCCATTTATCGCGATTTCGCCAATCATCATCAGTGAGCTTGAACTGTTTATGTGGTGTCTCTTTTCTTTCTTCAAAGCGCTCGAGTTGCTCTTGTTTATCTATAGCTAACCAATATTTGATAATAATGGTACCTTTATCGGCAAGGTCTCGCTCCATACGGTTAATTTCTTCATAAGCCCTTTGCCATGCAGCTTCACTGGCAAAACCTTCAATCCGCTCTACAAGTACTCTACCGTACCAAGTTCTATCAAATATCGCCACGCGACTTAAACGCTCCTCTTTCATGGATGGTTGAAACTGAGGTAATCTATTCCAAAACCGCCATAAATAAGGATATTGCAGTTCAATTTGTGTCGGTGCTGAAATGTTATAAATTTGATATTCTCGTGGATCTAGTGGTGATACTAAACGTTTAATAGACCCACCTTTACCTGCAGCATCCATGCCTTCGAAAGCAAAAATAACGTGATGATTATTACCCGTATTTTTACAACTTTTACCTTCCTTATTATTTTGTGAATTGCGGGCACGCAACAGCTCAGCAATACGCGCTTGTTTCTTTGCAAGCGCTTGATGATAGTCCGATTTATCCATATCAGGATCATCTATATCTGTTAATTTGTCTGGCACATCTTTCCATGAAAAAGCGGCGTTAATATTTCTCACAACCCCTTGCCCTAATGCATGGAGGCTATCTTTTTGCTGGCTACTCACTAACGCTGCTTGTGTCGCATGTAGCACTTCATGACAAAACTGAACGCTCGCTTCATGGTTATGTGCCTTATGGTGCTTTTTGTTTTTAGATTTTTCATCACTTCGGTCATTACTACCGTCAATAATTAGCCAATCGGACTGTTGACTGAGTATAATCTTGGCAATATCATTAAAACGCTTTACCATCTTTTTATCTTGCCAATCCATATGGTAAAGCCAAGTTGGGTCTTTTAAGTTATCTTTCAGTCGTTGTTGCAAGGTTTCTTCATCAATATGAAACCAACATTTTAAAATCTTTGTATGATTGGCTTTTAAGTCTGCTTCAAACTCCGCCAGTACTTGTAACTGTTCTTTTAAAAAGTATTCCCAGCTCTCTTCGCCGTTTTCTGTTTTATTTTTATCATGTTTCATGCATGTCAGAGCACCTGTTATCAAATCTGCATACCAATTGCCAAAGTATGCGGTAATGTTCCCATGTCTTGGTAACTTAGAAACATGGGCCTGCCAAACTGGCTCATACAATGCAGGTTTTAAGCCAATCGTTGCCTCCACATTAAACAATCTTGGATCAACCCATTGTCTAAGCTGAGTAACCGCTGCGCCTTTCCCAGAAAGCTCCATACCGTTTATTAGTACTAATAAACCTGTCGCTTGGCCAACTTGTCTTGTTTCTCGGAGCGCATACTGGGCTTTAACAAGCTCAAACCTTAGCTCATCTTCACTCATGTGAAACTGACTTAACGGATCAGCATCTATTTGAATTGACTTAGGCTCTTCCTGATTTGTTTTAGACATCCTATTTTCCTTTTTTAGGTTTTATTATTATTTTAAGTGATTAGACTATAGAAGATATTCATAAGATTAGCGTTCTTAACATCATATCGGAAATTACGCTTCGAGACCGCTTAATCTACCGCTGAAACTAAATCTCAACAGATAAGATAGATTGGACATGTCATTTAATGTATTGTGCAAATAGTAGACATGCTTATTTTTAACAAAATCAGTGTTTAAATAATGCTTAAGGTATTATTGCAGCGCCAAATAGCTTGTCTTACCTCAATGCTTATGCAAATCATCATGACATAAAAAGATAACAAACAAATCATTTATACATGAATAAAAATCAAATTTACACAAATAAAACGACAGAGGTGTTATGTCTGCTTTATCTAATTTAAGTACTTATATAGAAGAATACAAACAATTGCCCCATCATAGCAACCCTGAACTTGCTGTGAAACTTGAACATGTCCAATCATGGCAAAAAGATCGCATCCGTAAAACCCATGCAAAGCTTTTTGCAGAGCGAAAGAATCAACCAATGGCAGATTACTTTTTAGAGCATCTATATGGCGGTGATACACTGAAAGAGCTAACTGAGCAACTTGAGCGCATTGTGCCCAAAGCGCAAAAACTTGAAAAGTATGCACCATCATCAGCACTTGAAACGGGTGTTTTGGGGATTCGAACGGCAATAACGTCAACTAAACTTGACCTGAATATTGCTAAATGGCTTTTAGACAACAATCTTGAAGTCAATGAACAGAACATGCTGACAGCATATCAAACAGTTGACGAACCAGAAGCAAGACGTGAACAAATCCGAGACTTAAAAGATGTCTGCTATCGCACAGATAAATACCTCAGTTCATTTGTACTGCAACAAGCCTTTAAACTGACCAAAAAGAAAGCCTATCAATATAATTTGCACAGCCTATATGATTTTATTGCAGCAGGATTTGCAGCGATGAAACCGCTCAAAAGTGTGGGACATTTTATTGAACCATTTTGTGAGCGTGAACTTGAGATAATAGAAGACGTTCATTAAACGAGCACTACTAAGCGCAAACTTTAAAATAGATTGCCAAAAAAGGGCTCTTCTATATTTAATGCCCATGATCTTTAGGCACTATCATTATAAAACTATTACTATAAAAACAGTCCCTTTTTCTAATTATTTGTTAGAATGTTGTTATTCATCACCCATTAATACAATAACACCAAATCAATCGATTTGGTGTATCATAGTATCTATCATAAAAGCCAACAACATAAGCAAAGTGATACCGTCTCGCTTTTGCTAAGATAATTAAAAATCTAAACAAACTTAGCAACATCCTATCCTCATTTAGACTCTGAGGGTAAGATCTGAGGGTAGAAAAATGATAAATGATCGTCAAACTCTCATGATTTTGCAGAAAAAGTGGCATATTATCTAGATAATCAGTTACCAGTTGGCAGAGATTTAGTCAGTTTCAACTCATAAAATGTAAAAGCTGTCAGCCCTTAAACTAAACAAGTTATCTACAATAAAATATTGCAGCTTCAAACCATGTCGTTAAAATATTATTAATGCAAGATCATTAAATAATCAATACATTAAACAAGTAACAAGTAATAGCCTTTAACTTTTGAACTAAAACTTATATTCAACAAATTATCTCTGGATTGGCAATGAGTCAAATTGATAAGCAGGTCTCTACCCCCTCGCACGACGAGGGCATAAACACACAAATTGAAAATCAACATCAAAGTTCATATCAAAGGACAGATGAATCCTCAGCTTCACTGAATATTTTGGTCGAGGATTCTATTGCACATACAAATATATTAAATGCTAAGGTTATGCAGGTACTGCAACAAAGCTCAAGCTCACTGCCTCCTGATGTGAACACCAGTGACTCAGCCGAAATCAGCGCCCAAAAAAATGTTAGCCAGTCTATTCAAGAAAGTTCATCTATTCAAGAAAATCATTACCTTTCAGACAGTCACTCTACTCAAAAAACAGAAAGCCACTATATGACAGATAATCACACAAAAAATAAATCAACTATACTAAACGATGAATTTAGTGATGTTGCCGATTTACCTGAAGGCAAACCTCAAGGGCAACAAGCAACTCGCCCCTTTTCAACTACCCATTCACAATCAGCTCGTGGTAACTCTATGACAACAGATGGTTTAAGCGCAGACACCGGACAACATAACATTCCTAAATTCAACCCAAAAGATGACATAAACAACCCTCATACGTCTGATAAAGATGGGCTTGAAGAAACACATTTCGGCTATAAAAAAGTCAAAAAAGCTGAGAAACAAGCTAAAGTTGCTGATGTATTTACCTCTGTTGCTAAAAAATATGACATCATGAATGATTTGATGTCTTTTGGTATTCATCGCCTATGGAAACGATATGCCATCAGCTTATCTGGGGTACGTGCTGGTCAACAAGTTTTAGATATTGCAGGCGGCACGGGCGACTTAGCAAAAGCGTTCAGCAAAGAAGTTGGACGTACTGGTAGGGTCGTGTTATCAGATATTAATGCAGCTATGTTAGACGTTGGCCGTGAACGCTTAATTAACGCAGGTTGTAATAATGTTGATTTTATACTGGCAAATGCCGAAACATTAGCACCCTTTGAAGATGAAAGCTTCGATTTATTAACCATTAGCTTTGGCTTACGCAACGTCACCGATAAAGATGCGGCTCTACGCTCGATGTATCGGGTACTTAAGCCGGGCGGACGTCTGCTAATCTTAGAGTTTTCAAAGCCTATTTTTGAACCGCTTTCAAAAGCTTATGATATTTATTCGTTTACTGCCCTGCCGCTTATGGGCAAAATTGTGGCCAATGATTCAGAAAGCTATCGGTACTTAGCGGAGTCAATACGTATGCATCCCGATCAAACCACATTAAAAAACATGATGGAAAATGCTGGATTTGTAAATTGTGACTATCATAATTTAACCGCTGGTATTGTTGCTGTGCATCGCGGCTTCAAAAAATAATTATTTTCACACTAAACAACCTCAAGACTCAACTCTAGGCATTTTTATGATAACCGTATTAATTTTAGCAGGTGTCGAAAAGCTTATTAACCTTGCCATACGTAGTGATCACATTACACAATCGGGCTTAAATCCTTTGTCTGGCAAAGTTCTGCGTTTAGATATGCATACTCCAAAGTTTAGCCTTGATGTGCTGTTTAATGACGATCACATAAGACTTGAGCCTGTGAGTACCGTTAAAAAAAGTGTGTTTGAACCCCAAGGTTCCGCCCCATACAGCTCTCCTCAGAATAATGAGCGTGTTGAAGCATGGCACAATCAAGCAGATGTGGGACACATTCAACCAGACTGCACTATTAAAGTCGCTAATGTTGCTGAGCTTTTAAACTTGATACGTGGCCCAGAGGGAAATTTGCCTATCGAAGGCGACTACAAAATATTAATGCATGTAAAACAGTTAATATCAGGGTTTGATCCTGATATTGCCAGTCAACTTGAACCAATTATAGGGATTTCGTTAGCAAGTCAAATTGGTTTGTTAATTCATCATTTAAAAGGTAATGTCGCTCAAACTGCTAAGCACACGCTCAATGACGTGGCAGATTGGGCTAATGATGTAGCTGGAAATACCAGCGCAGACCCTGAAATGCAAGCTGAAGCAAATGATTTAAAACAACGAATTTTACAACTTCGTGCCGATGTAGAACGTGAAGAAGCCCGACTTGCCTTAATAAAAGCTGAGCAGGCAAAATTTAATAATAACCGTCAATAAATCAGGTCCCAACCTAATCATATGTTTGAAGTAGCCACCTCTAAATCGAGGTGGCTTTTTATTTTATTACCCCATTTTAGGTGGCACAAACTGGCTATGACGTTAAGTAACCCATTCTTAAATCCGTATACCCGTGCTATCATATTTCTTTTTACATTGGTAATGACTCACATAGGGCGTTTGACCAAAACCAAACATAACATTGGCGTTGTTAACGCCTATCAGCTTAATGGCTAAGTTGTTATATTAAGTTACAATACCGCCTTGTAATGTTCATTTGTTCTTGGTTACTTGATTACATTGCTATTGGGTATGGTATTAAATAAGGCTATTTCAAATGCTGAAACAACGACCTTCTATATTCCATTAGTCAGATAATTTATTCGTTACTCCAATACGGGCCACTTCGACATGCTTTTATCTCATCAAAAACGCCTTCGGGAACTATGGCGCATTGCTGCTAAACATCGCCTTGATACTCATTTACCTGTCGAGGACAACCCACAACTACAATCGGTGGCTAAACTCATTAAAACACACCCATCGGCGTGGGGTAAAAAACACCATCCCAACGGCGTTAAGCTTGCGCTTGAAGAAATGGGTACCTTATTTTTAAAGTTAGGACAGCTGCTTTCTACACGGCGCGATTTGGTACCACCTGCTATCATTGCTCAACTTGTGCAACTACAAGACCGTGTAAAACCATTTGATGTTGAAATTGCTATTGCCCAGATTGAAGACCCCAAATACGGCCTTGGTCAGCGCATAGACACTCTATTTTCACGCTTTGATGTTAAGCCTTTGGCAGCGGCATCAATCGCCCAAGTGCACACGGCTGCAATGCACGATGGTCGTGAAGTGGTAGTAAAGGTAGTACGTCCAACAATACGTGAGCAAATTATTGCAGACTTTGAATTGCTTCGCGAACTGGCACAGTGGGCATCTGCTCGTATTGAAGCGGCTCGGGCAGTAAGGATTATAGATATTGTCGAAGATTATCGACAGATAATGCTTAACGAGCTGGATTTAACCTTTGAGGCATCCAATACGACCAAAATGCGCAATAATTTTCTGGGCTCAAGCATGATGTACGTACCAGAGGTTTATGACGACTCTAAAAATGTAATGATAATGGAACGCATCGTTGGTGTCCCTATCTCTCAGACCCATGTATTCGATGAGTTAAAATACGACCGAGCCGCCTTAGCCGAAAAAGGGCTTACCATCTTTTTTACTCAGGTTTTTAGAGATAATTTTTTCCACGCTGATATGCACCCTGGTAATGTCTTTGTAGAAACCTTGCCAGCCGATACACCTGAACCTTATTGCTATCATCCTCGTTATATTGGTCTAGACTGTGCCATTATGGGAGAACTATCGCCAGATGATCAAATGATTGTGGCTCGAATGTTGCTTGCCGTAATGAACAATAACTTCTCTACCCTAGTTGATATTGTTAGCCGCGCAGGATGGATTCCTCCTAACACTGATAAATACGCTCTGACACGCGACATGCGTCGGACTGTCGGCCCTATGGTTTTAAAACCCATCAATGAGATTGATTTTGCAGGTGTATTGATGCAAATTCTTGACATTGCACGTCGGCACCATATGAGCATACCACCGCAGCTGATGCTACTGCTCAAAACTCTTGTACATGTTGAAGGGCTTGGCCGAGATTTGTACCCAGATTTGGACATTTGGTCACTTGCAAAGCCTATTTTGACCAGTTGGGTTAAAGAACAACTCGACCCTGCCCGTAAAATGCAAGAATTCCGACAGCAACTACCTGAGCTTCTGCTATCAACAACCCAGCTACCTAAACTTATTGATCAAAGTTTGCAAAGCATGGCGTCCTCAGGCTCACGTCAAGATGCGCAGCTGCGTGAAATCCAGCAGATCCGAGCGGATATGTTAAATGATAGACGTCGAGATTGGTTCGCTCTGGCGGGTTTTATTATAAATACGGCTATTGCGACGCAGGTCATAGGCTGGTTATCACCACTGTTTTATATTATTGCCGTAATGTTTGTCGTTTGGCGCATGGTGGGATAAGGGCTTTACCTTGACCTTCAAGTTATTTTATTTAAGTCCATCTAAGTGAACTACCTTTTGAGATTTCTTTTAGTGAGTGTTTTCCATGCGTAGAGCTACCATAGATATTAATCAGTCCGCACTTACTCATAACTTACAGCAAGTCAAACACAGGGCGCCAAAATCAAAGATATTGGCAATGGTTAAGGCCAATGCCTACGGTCATGGTATTGAAAATATTTTGCCTGCGCTTGATAAAGCCGATGCGCTTGGGGTCGCCTGTTTTGAAGAGGCCAGACAACTACGCCGTTTAGGATGGCGAAAGTCATTAGTTATTATTGAAGGCGTATTTAGTGAAGCTGAATGGCATGACTCATTAAATAATGACTGCCAAAATCTAATTCATCATTGGCCACAAGTTAGATGGGCGATTGACCACTTGCCTCACATAAACTCACCTAGCCGTACCTTATGGTTAAAGCTGAATTCCGGTATGAATCGATTAGGTTTTGAGCCAGATACCATAATTGCTGTGGCAAAAAAACTGTACGATGCCGGCTATAAACTGATATTAACATCACACTTCGCCAATGCCGATGATGCCAACCACCCGTTAAATGCTGAGCAAATCGACACATTTAATAGTGTTTTAAAGCAACTACACCGTGACGTATCGCCCAGTATAAAAGCCTCATTATGCAATTCGGCAGCTATTTTTAATTTCCCCGAATGCCATTATGATTGGGTACGCCCGGGAATTATGCTATATGGTAGCTCGCCTCTTAAAAACAAAACTGCAAAACACTTAAACTTAAAAGCAGTCATGCGCCTTAGGGCAACATTGATGGCTATTCATCATATTCCCACTGGCACTAGCATCGGCTATGGTAGCCTTTATGTTACCGATAAACCAACCAGAAAAGGCATTGTGTCCATTGGTTATGGCGATGGTTATCCCCGCGTCGTTAATGAAAGCGCATGGGTCAGTGTTGAGGTAGGTACTGAAAAAGTCAAATGCCCAATTATAGGGCGTGTGGCTATGGATATGATAGCGATTGATCTTAGTCAGGTACCTGAAGCTCAAATAAATAGCCGTATTACTTTGTGGGGAGAGATTGATGATAGTGAGCCAGCTGTCGATGAGATTGCAGCATCCGCAAATACCATTGGTTATGAGCTGATGTGTAGAATGACGCCTCGTGCGTTACGACAGATCAGCTGACTTTTAACATTTAGCCCATCATATATTAGAGCACGTGCTGTTTTACAGTAATTCACACTTCATGGATTAAAATGGTTATATTTCTAACACGCTTTCTCTGATATCTAATTGAGAACCTGTATTTACAACCTATAGTCAGCGAACTACTAAACGGTTACGGCGTTAACCTCGTTAAGCCTACTCCACTACTCCAGTAGTACTTGCACTCGGTTGCCTTGTAACCATTTTAGACTTCTTTGACTATATCATTGGCTATTTTCGTTTAAAACAAGCCACTACTTCGTTAACATTAGGATTAAATATAATGATGACTATTCAACCCAATTTTGCCTTGCCTTGTATTGTCTCATTTTTATCCTCACAATTTAAATCAAGACATACCCTAGGGTAAAATTTACACCTACCCTTTTTACATAGCCAAAAAGTTCGCTATACTGTAAGTTTAAATAGTTTAAATAACAACTTTTAATGAAACGAGACCATCATGAGTGTGCGTCATTTTTTAACTTTACTTGATTTAACCCCTGCCGAGCTTGAGGGCATTATCAAACGTGCTTGCGAGCTGCGTAAAATGCAGCACGCTGGGGAGATTTATCAGCCCTTTGTTGGACGCACTCTGGGTATGATTTTTGAAAAATCATCAACCCGTACTCGTATTTCATTTGAGACTGGTATAGGCCAGTTCGGTGGTCAGGCTATTTTTCTCTCGCCTAAAGATACACAACTTGGCCGTGGCGAGCCTATCGAAGATTCTGCCCGTGTGATATCAAGTATGGTGGATATTATTATGATTCGCACCTTTGGTCATGATATCGTCGAGAAATTTGCTGAATACTCCTCAGTGCCTATAATTAATGCGTTAACAGATGACTTCCATCCCTGCCAACTTTTAGCAGATATGCAAACGTTCTATGAGCATCGTGGTAGCATCAAAGATAAAACCGTTACTTGGGTAGGTGATGGGAACAACATGTGCTCATCCTTCATTACCGCCGCACATCAGTTTGGTTTTGAGCTGCGAGTTGCGGCACCCTATGGTTTTGAGCCCAATCAAGCGCTCCTTGATAAGTTTAAGCACTGTGTCACGCTTGTTGAAGATGTACAGGATGCAGCAAAGGATGCTCACTTGATAGTAACCGACGTCTGGGCAAGTATGGGACAGGAAAATGAACAAAGCACCCGTGCACGTCGCTTTGCGCCTTATCAAGTAACACCCTCGTTAATGGACAAAGCAGATCCTGACGTTTTATTTATGCACTGCCTACCAGCACATCGCGGTGAAGAGATATCACATGATATGCTTGACGATCCCCGTTCAGTGGTTTGGGATGAAGCCGAAAACAGATTGCATGCGCAAAAAGCGCTCATGGAGTTTTTATTACAAGATAAAATTAAACTTAGCGAATCAGAACGGAGCGATAAAAGCCGTTACTATACGACAAATAGCGCCGAGTGAAAGCTAAGCTATAAACTAGGGCGTGTCCTCATTTTGAAAATGGAGATAAAAATAAGATAAATCGAAGTCAGACAAGGAAAATAAGAGATAAATATCGAGATATTTCCCCGTTATTTGACATGGTATGACAAGATTTAGCTATTTTTAGCCCATTTAAATGCAATTGTACGAATTGAGGACACGCCCTAAAAGAAGGACTAAGTATTTATTGATACTTAGACCTTCTTTTAGTTTATAGCTAATACTTTAAAGCTATCAGTCAGTTTCTCTATAGTCTATTGATTAACGTAACGACATGGCGAGCCAAATTCAGTATGCTGCGCCCCCCATAGGCGGTAACCTTGGGTGTCAAGATGGATAGAACCAGTCGCATACATACCCAAACCTAAATTGTAGGACTCGCCTTGAGTTGCCCAAAATTGACAAAGCCTGTCTTTCATAGGGTTTATGTACCAAGGCTCATCATTGTACTCTGGTACCCAAACGTCAATCGCACCATTGGTCATATGCTTGCTTGAACCCGCTCCCCCTGCACAAGCATTTAGACCCGGCGAACGATACACAGAACGTATCTCAGTACTTGCTGGCAATATGCCTTGAGACTTAAGCTCATTAAACACTCTAAGAGTCAAAACTATATTGGTCCAAAGCTCACGCGGGGGTACTTGATAAGGTTCATACCCACAGTCTGCCCAACTGCGTGCCGTAGATAAAAGTTGCTCCATTGGAGGAACATTTCTGCTCCCGACAAACCCGCTTAAAAAGTTTTTGTATTCTTTGACTTGATTTGCTCGGTAAGAAGAGGCATTTAACCACTGAGAAAAATCTAAACGGTCTATAATTTGATTCTGTCTACCATCATATTGCTGAGAATTATTAAAGGGTTTGATCCGGGTACGTTGTTCAATGTTAAGGGATTTATCATAACGTGTTGCTTCAGCCTTTCTGATAAGCTGACCAATACTATCTTCGTTACTGTCAAAATCCTTGCCACTAACACGGTCATACCCACTATCGATATTCATTAATCTGACTGGATTACTGCTGTTTGCTACGGCAGGATTATTTGAAGTCGCATATACGGGTGTTATTTGTCTACTTTCTTCGATATTAGCTTTTGGCAGCTGTGAATAAGTGATCTCTGCCGTCGCTTCCTGAACACTGCATATAGCAGTAACTAAGCCAACTAATGTTATTGATGCATATTTGACCTGCTGGGAATGACAACTGCTTTGTATTTTTTCAAAATTTGACTCTATAAGTGAAATCAATGTCATAAGTTTGGTTTTCCAATTTCAATGTTGTACGCTGTTTACTAAATTGACCACTTTGGCGACATATCTCAACAACAAATATGTCCAGCCTTCTAATTAAAAATTTCTCAATATGTCTTACTAATATGTCTTAATGATATCTTAGAATTAAGTGTATACAATAGGCACATCCATCAGACTAACTAATACCCCTCTTAACTACTTGATACTATCAAATTTACTAAAGTCACGTTAAACTATATCGTTCCACTTATTACTAAAACATTGCTGGTGTTTAGGCAAATTGAAGCCAAATAGTGAGTAGTTTTAGTTCCACTTTTTATTGCTAGGTCTAAATCAACCTATGTCAAAGCAACAACAATACCGTTTTTCTCGACAAACCCACCATTTTGGCAGAGATGATACCCCTAGCATATGGGAACGAATTCATATAGATCCATGGTTAATGCTGATTTTACTAACTATATGCTTTATCGGACTGGCCATTTTATATAGTGCTTCTACACAAAACACCAGCATGGTAACTAGGCAAATGGTCAGTTACGGTATTGCTATTATCGTTATGATTACTATGGCCCAGATACCCCCTGCTGTCTATCGAAACTTTACCCCAGTCTTTTACATTGCAGGTATGTTTCTACTGATACTGGTAGAGGTTATAGGCGAAGTACGCATGGGTGCCCAACGTTGGATTCGGATTCCTGGTTTCGGCAGTGTGCAGCCCTCAGAGTTTATGAAGCTTGGCATGCCAATGATGTGCGCTTGGTATCTATCTAGACGTGAGCTACCTCCCAATATTGTATCAGTGATGGCTACTTTAGCACTGATACTGCTACCTGTAATTCTAATAGCCAAAGAACCCGATTTGGGTACCTCGTTACTCGTAGCTGCCAGTGGCATATTTGTCTTATTTTTGGCTGGGTTGCCTTGGTGGATGATAGGTTCTGCTATTGGTATGATGATTCCATTGGTATGGATTGGCTGGAGCTTTTTGATGCACGACTATCAAAAGCAAAGGGTGTTAACGTTAATCAATCCCGATGTTGATAAGCTTGGTGCGGGATGGAATATCACACAATCTAAAACAGCCATTGGTTCAGGGGGGTTAACAGGTAAAGGGTATTTGGAAGGTACCCAGTCTCACCTACATTTTTTACCTGAAGGCCATACTGACTTTATCATCGCCGCTTTTTCTGAAGAGTTCGGTCTTGCCGGCGTTAGCGTGCTCATGTTTCTTTATGCCTGTTTATTAGCAAGATCTTTATTTATCGCTTATGTGCACATAAATACTTACGGCAGATTGCTTGCGGGAGCAATTGCTTTGTCATTCTTTGTATATGTTTTTGTTAATGTGGGCATGGTTGGTGGCATTTTGCCTGTAGTGGGTGTCCCTCTTCCACTTATTAGTTATGGTGGGACAGCAGTTATCACACTCATGGCAGGCTTTGGACTTTTAATGTCCATTTATACCCACAATACAAAGTAGTCTTATATTAAATGCATCACATTTAAACCATTAGCTTAGAACACTAGCCAAAAAATCAGCCGTCAAAATTTTAACGACACTAGCTGTCGTTTATTACTGAACATCTTATCTTTAACACTCATTTTTTATCTTTTTTTTGCTATGATAAATTTAATAAAACAGTTTATTATAGGCAAATATGGCTTCAGTCAATTACGACAGACTTCAAGGTAAACTTAATATCTTAGCAGATGCAGCCAAATATGATGTATCTTGTTCCTCTTCGGGTGGAAATCGAAAAAATCAAGGGGGTGGACTAGGTGATGCCTCTAAAACTGGCATATGCCACAGCTATACCGAAGATGGACGCTGCGTTAGTTTACTTAAAATACTGTTAACCAATCATTGCATTTATGACTGTGCTTACTGTACCTCTCGCAAAAGTAATGACACTCCGCGAGCGGCTTTTACTGTTGAAGAGGTCGTCGAGTTAACCATGCAGTTTTATCGCCGAAATTATATCGAAGGTTTATTTTTAAGCTCAGGTATTTTCAAAAATGGCGACTATACTATGGAGCGCTTGGTCGAGGTTGCCAAGCTATTAAGAACACGTGAACGCTTCAATGGGTATATTCATTTAAAAACCATCCCTGGCGCAAGTAAAGAATTGTTGTATCAAGCCGGTCTATATGCTGATCGCTTAAGTGCTAATATTGAAATCCCCACAAAGTCTGGTCTTGCCTTATTAGCGCCTGAAAAGAGTCATGCGGCCCTCCAAGCACCCCTACAAACTGTGAAAGATGAAATTATTACCATCAAAGAAAGTCGAAAAAAGCATAAAAAAACACCTAAGTTTGTGCCAGCAGGGCAAACAAGCCAAATGATTGTAGGGGCTAGTAACGAAACCGACTTACAAGTGATTCAACTCTCTGACCACTTTTATAAAAAGTATGAGCTCAAGCGTGTTTATTATTCAGGCTATGTACCGATGTTATCTGATAGTCGTTTACCCGCAATAGGTACACCTGTGCCTATGGTTCGAGAAAACCGTCTATATCAAGCCGACTGGTTAATGCGTTTCTATGGTTTTGCTGCTCATGAAATTATTGAACCTGATGAGCCATTCTTGGATTTAGAATGTGATCCTAAGCTAGCATGGGCTATCCGCCATCGTGAACACTTTCCTGTAAACGTACAAACTGCCTCTTACGAAGCCATTGTTCGAATACCTGGTATTGGCATTAAGACGGCTAAGAAAATCATCAAAGCACGCAAATTTAATCAAATTACCCTAGAGCATTTAAAAAAAATGGGCGCTGCTGTTAATCGTGCTAAATACTTTATAGCGACAACAGGTAAAAATGAGCATCTTGCCCACTTGACTCGCGATAACTTTCGTCAATATGTGCTGGCACAAACTCAAACAAAGTTTAAAGATGAGCGTAGTGGCCAACTGGCTCTATTTTGATCCTATACGGATTTATGATGTTGAATAGCTAAAGCGTGTTCTCATTCTTATCATCATAATATAAATAATTACTTATCAATTAAATCAGCTGCTATATTAACCAATATAAGCATACGCTTTAAATTTACCCAAATGATGACGCCTCATACTGTGACAAATTACTTAATAAATCATAATGAGCAATCACCCTCTCAGGGTAACTCTGTACTTGTCGTTTACGAATCAAGCTTTGAGGGGTGGTTAAGTGCTGTATTTTACGTTTATGAGCATAGTTTACAGCATACCCCTGTATTAAGACTTGTTGATCATAGGTGTTATAAGCCTTCCTTGATTGACGACGCCTTTACGGTGCCAGTTGATACGATAAAAGCGCAGCGAGTATTCGTCAAACTAGAAGCTCTGCTTGGTCGCAGTGGTATGCGACAATTATTATGGGGATTTTTAGCCGAAAAAGACAATATAGGCACCACCCTGTTTCGCATCGTCAAATACGCTATCGACTATCCCAATCGAAATATTTTGCAAGACTTGGGAAACATAGATGTTCTAGAGCTTTCTCAAACCGTAAAATCTGTGGGCCGTGAAAAGCATCGTATGGAAGCTTTTGTTCGGTTTGAGCATACAAAAGACGATATATATTTCGCACGTGTTGAGCCTGATTTCAATGTACTTCCGTTAATTGGTGAACACTTCCGCCAGCGTTATCAGGATCAAAACTGGGCTATCTATGATATCAATAGACACTACGGTATCTATTTTGATATGAGTGAATCGATGCCCAACCGTCCTGCCCCTCTTCAGACCATTAGCGATATTGACGATAGTGTCCTACGTAACCCATCAAGTATTCATAGTGAAGATGAAATGCGGTATCAGCGATTTTGGCAGGGCTATTTTACTAATGTTAACATTAAAGAACGTAAAAACCCCCGTTTGCACAAGCAATACTTACCCCAGCGCTATTGGAAGTACTTAAGCGAAAAGCAAGTACTGCCAACGGCTACCCATCTTCAAAAAAAACGTAATATCTGATGAATTCTTTTCATAAAAAATATAAACGCCAATCTACCCCTCTTCCCGAGTAATTAAGCTTTTTAAAGGGTATAGCCATGATTGATTTAGTTGATAACTGAAGCTATTTTATTATCTCTACTTTGATGGCATATATGCCCGCTTGTTTTTTGCTCTATTTTGCCTGACAATGGGCGTGATTAATTATCCTACATATTCCACCGTATTTGTATAAGCAAAATACCTTATGAAAGTTATGCGTTTATTATCTTCTTTAAAGCACGATGAATCCGAACGTGGTATTTATCATCTTGGTCGTGCTTTAGTGAAGCAGAAACATACTTCAATTATTATTGCGTCCGCTGATGAGGATGAAGAGTTAGTTAAGCGTCTTAAACGTGATGGAAACATCTACCACAAACTTGAAATTACTAAAAAGTCATGGGTATCATTGCGTCAGGTTATTCCCCTTCGCGCTCTCATTGAAAAATATAATCCTGACATTATACATGTACATTCACGAACCCCAGCTTGGGTTTTATACTGGGCTTTAAAAAGTATCCGGCTAAAAAATAAACCTAAGCTCATCTCAACGATGTATGGGTTTTATCCCTTTAATAACTATGGCAAAGCCATATTTAATGTTGACCGTATTATCACAGTTTCAGACAGTGTGACAGAATATTTAGTTAAAAGTCTGGCTGAGGTTCAAGCACCACCCAAAAAAATAACCCGCATATATCGCGGTGTTGACACCCGTAGTTATCCCTATAGACATAATCCCTCGGTCTACTGGCTGATGCGCACATTTAGTGAATATCCAGAGCTTGAAAATAAAAAGTGGCTTTTGTTTCCAACTATTGTTGGTCACGAGTATGGTCAAGAGTGGCTTGTAGATATTATAGGGAACTTAGGTGAGCAGTATCCTAACCTTCATATCATCGTTATGGATGATGATGACGCGCGTCATAGTGTGGTTTTTGAGGAGTTTCATCAAAGGATATGGGCGCTCGAGCTAATCGATAAATTTACATTCATAGGGTCTAAGCGTAATGATTTACGAGAATGGCTAGCGGCATCAAATATTGTTTTGGCACTAGCCAATCAGCCCGAATCAATAGGTATGAATGTACTTAAGGCGATTCATCTTGGCACCCCAGTCGTTGGCTGGGACAAAGGGGCTTTTAGTGAGATTTTAGAACCGCTCTATCCACAAGGTTTGGTTAGAGATTACAATGCAAATACCCTATGTAAAGTAATCAAAGGACATCTTGAAAATGTCATAAGACCCTCTATAACTGATAAATTTACTATGCGGCAAATGATCAGTGAAACCATGCAGGTTTACGACGAATTGTATAAAGAAAAGTTAGCAGACGAAGCCTTCTAATTAGAAATTATATAATAGGGTATATTGTACAATATATATAGCCGCATAAAAGAAAACCCAAGCCTAGGGCAAAGACTTGGGTTTTGTGCGGTACTTGTAGTTATTATGCTTTTCCGTTGTTACTCGTCCTGAGTGAAGTATATTACAAACATCAAAGTAAAGACTCATATTCCACAGGGCAATGGCATACATCTTTGATGCAAACTAGATATAGGGCAGTACTAGTTTATTGTAATATAATCAACACCTTCATCCTTGTCATCCTTGTGTTGATGAGCTTATTTTAAGCCGATTACTCATCGTTGACTAGCGGTCAAAAACCCAAATTAATGTAAGCATTTGCTTACAACGTCTCTGCTAGATTTACATTTGATTTATTCTCTCTTGATATAGCCCTTCCTTCCTTAAGTCCTTCTTCAATTTTCTCTTTTGTTTCTTCTTCGTCCACTTCCAGCGCAACTGGCGCATTATTCGCTTGTTCCTCTTGAACATTTGGCTCATATTGTAACGTGGTTAATACAGGGAAATGATCTGAGCCAATTGATGGCAAACGTTTAATGTCAACTAGAGTAAAGCACGGACTATGAAAAATATGGTCTAATGCCCAACGTAAGAAAGGGTAATTGACGTGAAATGTGTTAATAAAAAAACGGCCTATACGAGGGTCCAATAACTGAGAGACACGTTGGAACATTCTTGTCGTTTTTGACCACGCCACATCATTTAAATCACCTGCTAAAATTGCCATTTGATTATTTTCTTTGATATGCCTACCTACCATTAATAATTCTGCATCTCTAGTAGTAGATTTATCCGCTTCTGTAGGACTCGGTGGCATAGGATGTAGGCAATACAACCAAACTATCTTACCATTGCTAAGCCTAATACGAGTATGAATGGAAGGAATATCATTGATAAGGAGGTATTTAACTTCAGGATTAATAAGCTCACATTTTGAATATAAATGCATGCCATATAAGTTATCTAATGGTACTTTTACACTATAAGGATAATCTTTTTCGATAACGCTTAGCGCATCTTGCCACTTTTGATCTGATTCCAAAGTAATGAGTACATCTGGGTTATAGGTAAGAACTAGATTTATTAAAGCGTGAGTATTGTTGTTGGGCGTCAATACGTTTGATACCATGATTTTTAGTTGGGTAGCATTGGCTATAGACTTTGCCATTCTGACTTCTTTTTTCCAAATACGTGTATACGGTAGAACCCTTCGAAGCTGATATAGAATTGCCAGCAATAAACTAACATACACTATCCAATCTAAGCGCTGCCAACTGCCATAATAAAAGCTCATCCCTATTAAACTAACTACGCCTAAAACTAAAAATTGAATTCGCGGAAAATCTGTAGCTCTGACCCACCAATGGTCTAAAGGTAACAACCCCCATACTGTCAAAAATATAACGAGTCCAGCCAGTATTTGAAAAAACAGATGCATAATGTCAACCATAATAAGCCCATATGGTTCTCATGACAGGTTTGTATATCAGCATAATATTCCGCTCTAATTTTTTATATATTCATTACAAAGAAATACTCAAATTACACCAAACTCTGAGTCTAGACAATAGGGAAAGCAAGAGTAACGCTTCAACTATTCAAATTAGCTAATTAAATGACGTTGATATCTTAGAAAAGATATAAGTACACTTTTATATTTTATTGCACAATAACAATGTGAGTGATTTAATAGTATTTGCCCTTTAGAGTTTATAGAACCATTACTATGTGAAATATAGGTGTAATGGACAAAATTCATGCTATTTGAGAGACTTTGACGTTAGAAAGTCTTTAATAAACCGTAACTTACGGCTCTCATTTAGTCCATGATGACTGTGTAATTTCCGTTTAAGATCACTAAACAAACCTTCAAGAGTATTGGTTGTATTTGCTATATCTAAATGCTCATATTCTTGGTAAGTAAATAACCAATCACTATTAACTCGTAGGCTACGATAAGCACTTCTAAGACGCTTATGAGTGTACCAAGTTTTACCCGTATTTTCATTCACACTACGCGCATTTAAGTAGGTTTCATGAGTCAAATACCAGTCATCCAAGGCAGTGACAAACGACTTACTATCGGGCTTTGTAAGCTTTAGAGCAAGCTGTCTGAGCTCAATACTCGCTATATTTTTAGGTCGACGAGTCAGGTAGCGGGTCACTATTTGTATTTGATGAAACTAGCACATTTGACAAGGTATATCATTAAATAACGCTCTTAATCCTCGTCTTCCATCACAGGTAATGCTTTGTATCTCAATGCCTGAGGCTTTTAAGTGGTCTATGGCTTGTTTGTAGTCTTGGTTGGTTTCATGACCAACTATGCCGTAATGTAAAACAGCTTGGGTGGTATTGTCTACAAAGACCATGAGACCAAACTTGCGTCCAAAGTACGTGGTATCCATAATGATATTAGCTTGCTTTGGTCGCTTGATACGATAATTAATATCGACTTTGTCTAAGTGTCTTTGAATGGTTTTTATGCTACAGCCATATTTGTTTGCTAATTGTTTATAGGTTTGCTTACCTTGGGTATATTCTGTCCATAACGTTTGATTATTGAGTCGTCTGCCCCCTAAAAACTGCCTACCACAGCTTAAACATTGGTACTGTTGTTTACCTTTTCTGTGACCGTTCTTTTTGACGTGTTTTTCATGACAAAAAGGGCAGTTTTTTTATTCATGACTTTCAATCCTTGCAAATACAGGTAGTATATAGCTTTAGATAGGGTGTCAGCATGAATTTTGTCCATTACACCATAAAATTTTACTATTTGTCATTTAAACTAAACCAATCTATCATGAAGAGATGAACAACTATAACGATAATAAATACTGATAATTTAATTGTAATAAGCCCACATTAATCCCAGTTTCAATCGTTATTTTTGAATCACTTTATCCAAAATAATCTTTGAATTAATACTCATAATGCCACTAACTTTGTTAAGTTTATTGATGACAAGATTTGAAAACGAATTTAAATCTTCTGTCATGATATATAAAATATAGTTAGATTCGCCTGTGACAATATAAGCATTAATCACTTCTTCAAACATCTTAATTTGCTCAAGCATATGTAGATGATCAGTTTCGGTGAGTTGCGATAGTTTAATTTCTACAATAGCAAAAAAATTCATTCCTAATTTTTCGTAGTTTATCTTAGCCTGATACCCTTCAATCACGCCACGCTTTTCCAAAATCTTGACCCGCCGATGGCAAGCTGAAGCGGATAAATTCACTAGCTCCGCCAACTCTTGATTGCTTAATCGGGCATTTTTCTTTAAATGCTTCAAAATCTTGTGGTCTATCACATCGATGTTCATTATTGAATATCATCCTAATTTATAAAATATATTTAGAATACTATCCTAATTTTAATGAATTTAATACATGATAATAGGAAGATTGACGAATTATTTAATGCTAGTATTAATTTATACACTTTTTTATCAACAGGAGTTAAGAAATATGATTACTCAGGAACAATGCCGTGAATGGGATAACGAAGATCCTCTTGCAAAATTTAAAGATGAATTTGTATTGCCTTCTGGTGTTATCTATCTAGATGGTAACTCACTGGGAGCAAAGCCTAAAACCGCCCTTGCAAAAGCCGAGCAAGTCATTTCAAAAGAATGGGGAATAGATCTTATTAACAGCTGGAATAAAGCGGACTGGTGGGGTTTAGCGACTAGGCTTGGTGATAAGATTGCTCAGTTAATGGGTGCCAACCCCAACGAGACGGTGGTCTCAGATTCAACCAGTGTCAATTTATTTAAGGTATTGGCAGCGGCTATTAAAAACCAAGCCGAAGTCGCTCCTGATCATAAAGCTATTATTGTTGAAAGAGATGTATTCCCAACCGATCTTTATATCGTACAAGGGTTTATCGACTATTTTAATCAAGGTTATGAGATAGTACTTCTTGAGGATCCTGACGATTTGGAAAAGGTATTAACTAACCATAAAGTAGCAGTCACGGTGTTGTCGCAAGTAAATTACCGTAACGGTTATCTATACGATATGGAACAATGCAATCAGCTCATCCATAAGCATGGGTCGATGGTAATTTGGGATTTATCTCATTCGATTGGGGCGGTGCCGATAGACCTTAATAAGACTAATAGTGACTATGCTATTGGCTGTACTTATAAATATCTAAATGGTGGTCCCGGCTCCCCTGCCTTTGCTTGGGTAAATGCAAAGCATCAAAATAAATTTTGGCAACCGCTTTCTGGTTGGTGGAGTCATAAGCAACCCTTTGCGATGGAAGATAGTTATGAGCCTGCAGAAGGGATACGGCGCTTTTTATGTGGCACTCAAAGTATTGTGTCTATGAGCTTGATCGAATGCGGCTTGGATATATTCTTGGCTACTACTATGGAAGAGGTTCGTAAAAAGTCGCTTAAATTAACCGATTTATTTATGGATTTAGTCGCCCAAGAATGTGGTGAATTTGGCTTAGAATTAATTACCCCTAAAGACCACCATTTCCGTGGTAGTCATGTTAGCTTTGCGCATAAAGAGGGCTATGCCATTATTCAAGCATTGATTGCCCGCGGTGTCATTGGGGATTATCGTGAACCTGAAGTCCTAAGATTCGGTATTACTCCTTTATACTTAAGTTACGAAGATATTTGGACGGCGGTACAAGAACTTAAGCAGGTCATGCAAAACGAAGAATGGAGAAATGAGAAATTTAAGGTTCGTGCTGCGGTGACTTAATGCAATACCTTCGCCAATCGTTATTTGCTCGCTCTATTTAGCGAATTTGTTATAAAAATCGGTATCTTTAAAGAACATATAAAGATCGAAGGTTTTGACAAAGATTTTGACTAAAGTGAGGTTTATACATTGGTAATTGCATGACATTAAACTGTGGGTGAAATATAAACTAGTAATAGCACATAGTCTACAGAATTTGGTATTGCTAGTTTCACTCCTTGTTACAGGAAGTTTTTATTTTTAAGGAATAAATTATGTCAACCGTTGTATCTAGCCGTTTACCTGATGGCCCTAATTCAAAAAAAATCGTTACTGCGGCCGTAATCGGCAGTGCTTTAGAGTTTTATGATTTTGTACTCTATGCGTTTTTTGCGGTTTATATTGGTAAAGCTTTTTTCCCCTCTGACGATCCCTTCATTAGCTTATTGCTGTCATTAGCCGTATTTGGTATTGGTTTTATCACTCGCCCACTTGGCAGTATTATCTTAGGTATTGTGGCTGACCGTAAAGGGCGTAAAATCGCCCTGTTACTCACGATTCTTTTTATCACTGTGGGTACTATAGGATTGGCTTTGACACCTTCATATGCCAGTATTGGCATTGCTGCCCCTATTATTGTCTTAACGTGTCGTTTATTACAGGGATTTGGGTTAGGGGGTGAAGTAGGCCCCTCCTCGGCCTTTTTAATCGAAAGCGCACCCTCGCATAAACGTGGGTTATTTGGAAGCTGGCAACTGGCTTGTCAGGGCTTTGCAGCCATTATGGCAGGTGGTTTTGGGATAATAATGATATTATCTTTGAGTACTGAAGATATGTTTGCTTGGGGTTGGCGAGTACCTTTTTTCTTGACACTTTTACTGATTCCGATTGCCTTATATTTACGTAATAATATGGCTGAGACTTTGCATGAAAATGATGTAAATACCATGCCTTCGCCTACTAATACCCTCAATTCGTCTACCAATGTTCATACGTCTACTCATAAAACTGACTCAACAAAGATCAAAAAATCCTACCTCCCTTCGGTTGTTAAGACGGGTGAATTTTGGCGTAAGATTTTTATAGCGTTTTGGGCAATTGCTGGTATCACAGTGCCCCTGTATGTCTCTATCTATATGAATACTTATGCGACAACCACCTTAAAGCTTAGTCCTGCCATTTCTATGTCAGCCACACTGGTTTCTGGTATCGCCATTTTAATGTTTGCAGTATTAGGAGGTTGGCTTAGCGATAAATTTGGCAGAAAAAATCTAATGTTTTGGCCACGGGTTGTATTAGTCCTTATATCCTTGCCCCTCTTTAATTACTTGGTGAATAATATTGGATTGTCATCCCTGATGATAACCACCTTTGTTCTGACTGGATTTACGGCATTAAGTGGCGGCGCTTGTTTGGTCGCTGTTCCTGAATTATTTGATAGAAAAATTCGCGCTACTGGACTTTCTGTTGCCTATGCAGGAGTGGCTATTATATTTGGTAGCACAACCCAGCCCGCTATAGCTTGGCTTATTGAATCGACAGGTAACCCTGTTGCTCCAGCTTGGTATATGATGTTTATCGTTTTATTATCAATCATTGCGGTTTGGTTTATGGAAGAAACTGGCAATAAGGCTTTAAAATAAGTAACTTTTGAAATAAGTAACTATTTAAAAGTATTAGATTAAAATTATTAGACCATAGAATAGCTCAGCCTTAACTTAATAAGTACTAAGCCATGAAATCTTTAAGCTATAAATAAACGAAGCTTTTAAGCAGGCACTATATATTAAATGGAGAGTTTATATGAATCAGCACCCCTTGCTAATGGAATTAGAACAAACGGCAGATAAGTTTATCAAAATCCGTCATGACATTCACCAACATCCTGAACTCGGCTATGAAGAATTTCGTACCAGTGATTTAGTGGCAAAGAATCTTGAAGATTGGGGTTATACGGTTACTCGAGGACTAGGCGGTACAGGTGTGGTCGGTCAAATTAAAAAAGGCAATGGTAGCCGAAGCTTAGGGTTGCGAGCCGATATGGATGCCCTACCCTTAACTGAGCTTACTGATTTACCCTACGCTAGCAAACTTGAAGGAAAAATGCACGCTTGCGGTCATGATGGACATACCGCCATGCTATTGGCAGCAGCCGAGTATTTAGCATTAAACGCAGACTTTAATGGCACGCTTAATTTAATATTTCAACCTGCTGAAGAAGGACTTGCAGGGGCAAGGCGCATGATAGATGAAGGGTTGTTTGAAAAGTTTCCCTGCGATGCAATATTTGGCATACATAATATGCCAGGCTATAAGCCAGGACAGCTTTGTTTTAATGAACAGGCATTGATGGCATCTGGAGACCGTATAGATGTTACGTTGCATGGCAAAGGTGGCCATGGTGCAATGCCTCATTTGGCAAGTGATCCTGTGGTGGCAGGCGCGGCAATTATTATGGGACTACAGACTATTGTTTCTCGTAATATTGACCCGTTAAAAACGGGAGTGATTACGGTCGGGGAATTTAAGTCAGGTCATACCGATAATGTCATCCCCGATACTGCCGTATTAAAACTAAATGTTCGAAGTTTAGACCCTGACTCACACGAAACATTGTTAAGCCGTATACAAGAGATGGTAAACCATCAAGCAGCTGCTTATGGTGTGACGGTTAGTTTTGATTTTATCACTCATTACCCTGTGCTCATGAATAACGCTGAACAGACTCAATTTGCTCGCAAAGTAGCCCAGGAGTTGATTGGGAAAGATAACACACTTACTGATATAAAACCTTTGACTACCAGCGAAGACTTTGCCTTTTTCTTACAAGAAGTACCAGGGTGTTATTTATTTATTGGCAATGGTACGGAAGCCACAGGGGGACCTGGTGCTTGCTCAATCCATAACCCAAATTATGACTTTGATGACACTAACATCCCTATCGGGGCTGCTTATTGGGTTTTATTAACCCAAAGGTTTTTAGTATAATTTTCCTCTTTTGTTAACGACACCATATTCTATTTGTATCGCTGTAGCATTTTAGTTGCTATGATTTTAGTTGCTTTAATTCTCTATGACTTGGGGCAAGACGGATTCGTTATCCTCAGCACTGGCTGTGATGTCAACAACCTGAATAATATCGATGATAGAGAGCCTTTAAAACAAGGGATGGCAACCTGAACCTTTAGATGCCTGCTTACTGAATCAACGCTTATTAATTGAGAGGGTGTATGATGAGCTTCTTATTGGTTTCCATATAAACCTACTTTAAAGAACGTGTCAGATTATGGATAAGTCGCTAAACTTAAAGGGGTTATAGGGGGTTATCTAGAATTTAGGTTAAGTACAAAAGTTTCAGCCTCAAGTAGAATTACTTGAGGTTTTATTGTGCCTGCTTATTTTTGCAATGTATCTTTAAGTGCTTGATTTATAACGATTCCATTAATTTAACGTAATATATAAACAATAATATTGATCTAACGCATGGAACTTAAGTATAACGTTAAAATAGTTTAAAACAATTTAGATATAATTCATACTAATCTATTGGGCAGGTTGAACAATAGATATTATTGGATTTGTTAAGATAACTTAATCTAAGAATTTACAAAGTAGATCATTTAAAGATTCGTATCTAAAATAGGGCCTATGTTTTTAGTTTATTTTTAAGAGTTTTTCATTTTTTTTACAGCATAAGTCCTATTTTAGGCTTGCATTTTTCATCATATCAAGGCAAGGTAATTGGTTGCACATTAAATAAATGCTTGATGAACATAAGTAATGTGTGAGCATTGTAAGTAATTTTCTTTATTTACTATTTTCTTTTAGAGATTATTTATTTAATTTTGCAAAAACTAAGCTGGCTTTTAAAAGTTTACAACAAACATATAAGCTAATGTAAGCAAAATGCTACATTATATAAATAAGATATATTTATGCTGGTAAAGTGCAAGATATATTAAGACCAATTCATGAGGTATAGTTCTATGAGTCAATTAACAGTAGGTTTGGTGGGATGGCGTGGCATGGTTGGTTCTGTGCTTATGCAACGTATGGTTGAAGAAGGCGACTTTTCTGGTATAACTCCAATTTTCTTTTCAACCAGCAATGCTGGCGGTAATGCGCCTATATTTGAGGGTATTAAACATACGGATGCCACTAAAACTCTAAAAGACGCTCATGATATTGATGCCTTAAAACAGTGTGATGTCATTATTACCTGTCAAGGCGGGGACTACACAAGCGCTATACATGAGCCTTTACGTCGTTCTGGCTGGACAGGTTATTGGGTAGATGCCGCCAGTAGCCTGAGAATGGCAGAGTCCAGCGTTATAATTTTAGATCCCGTCAACCGCTCGGTTATTGATGATGCTTTGCAAAAAGGTACTAAAGATTTCATTGGCGGTAACTGCACCGTGTCATTAATGTTAATGGCTATTGGCGAGTTATTTAATCGAGACTGGGTTGAGTGGGTTTCAGCCATGACCTATCAAGCGGCAAGCGGATCGGGCGCAAATAATATGCGTGAGCTAATTAATGGTATGGGAATGCTACATAATGTGGTGGCTGATGAGCTTGCTGATCCTGCAAGCGCAATATTAGCCATTGATAAAAAAATTGCTGATGCTCAGCGTAGTGAGGATTTCCCTATTCAGCATTTTGGTGTGCCCTTGGCTGGTAGCTTGATTCCATATATTGATAGTCAACTTGACAATAAGCAATCTCGTGAAGAATGGAAAGGCGGTGTAGAAACCAATAAGATTCTTGGTAACCAAGGCGACAATACTATTCCCATTGATGGCCTGTGCGTTCGTGTCGGTTCTATGCGTTGTCATGCTCAAGGACTTACAATAAAACTAAAAAAAGATATTCCTCTTGATGAAATCGAAGCTGCACTTAAAAGTAGTGGTAATGAATGGCTTGACTTAGTAGAAGACGATAAGGAAGCGACCATGCAGCGTTTAACACCTGTGGCGGTTACAGGTAGCCTTACTGTCGCTCTTGGACGCTTACGCAAGCTAAATATGGGCCCAGAGTATCTTGCAGCATTTACAGTAGGTGACCAACTTCTATGGGGCGCTGCTGAACCCTTACGTCGTATGCTACGTATTATTCGTACATCAAGCTAGTAATTAGCGTGTTATTTAATTTAAGTTTAAAAAACCCCAACTGTTGATAGTTGGGGTTTTCATTCATGCCGCTATTTTATAGCCACATCACATGTCAAAATTTGCCACCATCTTAGAAGGTTTTATTTTAGGATAATAAAAAACCCAAGCGATGTTAGTACATTTCACTAACATCGCCTGGGTCTTTTGGTTATGCGAGAAACGATAACCTGCGGTCTACCCCATTAAAGAAGTAATAAAAACAATAGTCACGCCAATTGGTGCAACAAACTTTGTAATAATTTGCCATAGTTTCCATGCACCGTCAGATAAACCTAACTCAGCTTTTATCTTATCTTGATTCATGACCCATCCAGCAAATACAATGGCTGCTAGACCAGTCAAAGGTAGCATGAACTTACTTGTCAACTTATCTAAGAAGTCGAAGATACCATTACCCATAATCATAACATCAGACCATAAGTTGAATGATAGTAAGGCGGCAATACCTAATAACCATATCAATACACTCGCAGCAACTGTAGAAGTCGTACGGCTCATTGATGTCCGCTCCTCTAAGAATTCAACTGAAGGTTCCAATAAAGAGATTGAAGAGGTTAATGCTGCAAAGGTAATGAGTAAAAAGAATAATGTACCTAGGATAGTGCCCGCTGTCATACTACCAAAAGCAATAGGTAAACTAACAAAAATCAACCCTGGCCCTGCAGCAGGATCCATTCCATTCACAAAAATAATTGGGAAAATCGCTAAGCCGGCTACTAAGGCGATAACCGTGTCTAAAATGACAACGGTACGAGCCATACTTAAAAGACTGACATTATTGCCCAAGTATGAACCATAGGCGACCATAATACCCATACCTAATGATAGCGTAAAAAATGCATGACCAAGAGCTGATAAAATAATACTACCACTTTCAGGCCCTAACAGCTTTGATACATCTGGCGAAAATAGGTAGACTACAGCATCGCCAAAACCACCACTGACAACGTTATAAGCCACGATAATTAAAAGCAAAACACCTAATAAAGGCGTCAAGATTTTAGCTGCTTTTTCGATACCACTGGAAACTCCCATAGCGACGATAATAGCGGTTATTATCATGAATACTGTATGCCATATGGTCAACGTGCCTGGAGAGGCTAACATGGCATTAAATGTCTCGCCTACTGCATCTCCGTCTAGCCCTACAAAACTACCTGATGCCAACTTAGTAATATAATTTAGAGCCCAACCGCCAATCACACTGTAGAAAGATAAGATTAAAAATCCACCTAAGATACCTACTAGGCCAACGATACCCCAAATCTTGCTTGCACCTTCTTTTTTAGCAACATCGGTAAAAGCGTCCATTGGGTTTTTTTGAGCACGTCGTCCAATCATCCATTCTGCGACTAAAATGGGAAAGCCGATAAGGGCAATACAAATAAGGTACGCCAGGACAAAAGCAGAGCCCCCGCTCTCACCAACCATATATGGAAACTTCCAAATATTGCCTAGTCCAACTGCTGATCCGACTGCAGCTAATACAAAGCCTAAGCTTGACCCCCACTGGGCATGGTTTTGTTTGTTTGACATTTTATTTCCTCTGACCATCTATGGCATTTTGCAACTATACTGGCTTATAAAAGACTGGCTTATAAAAAGATTAATTATTAGGCCTAATGCTCATTTAGATAATGAAAATTAAATGAGCACACGTGCTCATACAGTGTTACAAACATTATACTTTTATAAACTTATTAGCAATACGTATTTACATTGTTTAGAAAACAAGTTTCTTTCAAACGAGTTTAAAAGTCAAGCTACTAAACATAAAAAAGCCATAACAGAGGGTTATGGCTTTTTTATACACAAAATAATCAGTCTATTAACGTACTATTCCACGCTTACTATTTTTTAGAGAATCTATAAGCATTTTAACTTTAGGCTCTCTAGGTAAATACTCATTGGTTAAAATGTCAATTGCTTGATTAGTGGTTTTTCCAGACTTAAAAATAATCTTATAAGCTTTACGCAGTATGTTTATGGTTTCTTTAGACCAGCCTTTTCGGCGCATACCTTCTATATTGAGCCCGTGAGACCCCGAAGGGTTACCAGACACCAAAGTCATAGCAGCAACGTCTTTTAAAATGAGACTGCCCCCACCGATTAAACTGTAATCATCGATACGACAAAACTGGTGAATGCCAGCATTACCGCCAATAATCGCATTATTGCCAATATGAACGTGTCCTGCGACACCTACGTTGTTGGCTAAGACGTTATGATCCCCTACGACACAATCATGAGCAATGTGAGTATTTACCATAAATAGATTATTGCTGCCAATTTTAGTCAGAGAATTATCTTGTATTGTGCCTCTATGAAAGGTACACAACTCTCTAATATTATTATTATCACCAATCTCTAACCATGTTTCCTCGCCCGCATATTTTAAATCCTGACAGTCCTCTCCAATACTTGCGAACTGATATATCGTATTACTTTTACCAATACGTGTATTTTTACTGATTACTACATGCCGTAATAGCTTAGTACCAGCATCAATACTCACATTATCACCCACGATACAATAAGGTCCAATAGTGACAGTTTCATGTATTTGTGCGGTATCAGATATTATTGCTGTGGGATGTATACGCATCTTAGAACGAACCTATTAGATTGGTAAAATAATTGATTTATATGAGCATTCAATTCGATGCTCTATATTGCTGAACGTGTCTATCAGATAGCGCTTTTACTAGAAGGCATCGCTTGACGAGCAATCATAACTTGAGCTGAAGCAGCGAGTTTATCATCAACATAAGCCCGGCAGTTAAACTTATAAATATCCTGCTTCTCCATGGTCAACTCAGACGTTAAGATAAGCTGGTCGCCTGGCACTACTTGCTTCTTAAAGCGGACTTTATCTACGCCAGCAAATAAATATAAGTATCCGTCTTCTGATGTTTTTCCTTTACTGATAAAACCAAGTACGCCTGAAAGCTGAGCCAACGCCTCTACAATTAGCACACCTGGCATAATCGGAACATCAGGAAAATGACCTTGGAAAAATGGCTCGTTAAAAGTGACGTTTTTATAACCCGTTATTGAGAGACCAGGACGACATGATATGACTCTATCAAGCAACATAAATGGATAGCGATGTGGTAAGTAATGCTTTAACTGACTATAACCCATGGGTAATGTAACACCAGCTTTCTCAAGTGCCAAGTTATCATCAGATGTCATGATATCTTTATCTAGAACATTTGCTGAGTTACTACTTTCTTTTGCCTTAAGGGTATCTTTACTCATTATTCTTCCTTGAAAATCATCATCATTATTTGTCTATAATTTTGTATCTACTTCTTGCATACATCTAGTATTAGCATGCCCATAACTAAGGCTGTGATTTTAACATTAACCTTAGGCTTGAGACCACAAAAAGTGAGTTTTAATTTATAGTGCACCTGTCAGTGTAATCTAGTTATTCTTCTTGCCCATGGTTCTAAAGTTAACCACAGCTCTACGCCAGTCCATTGAAGGCATAGCCACCGTTCCTGAAGAATAAGAGCCTGACTTTTTAATAGACTTAGTAACCATTGTCATGCTCGTTAAAGTCACGTCATCGGTAATCTCAATATGCCCCACTATACCCACACCACCAGCAATGATACAGCGTTTTCCGATAGTGGTACTGCCCGCTATCCCAGCTTTTGCTGCAATGGCAGTGCCGTCACCAATACGAACATTATGTGCAATCTGTACTAAGTTATCGATAATCACATGATTACCAATAATAGTATCCTCAATAGCGCCGCGATCTATACACGTGTGGCTACCAATGCGCACATGGTTACCAATGATAACTTTGCCGAGCTGAGCAATACGCTCCCATCCTTCTACTGCTGGGTTTGCTGTGGGTGCAAAGCCAAAGCCTTCAGAACCTATGCTAGCATGAGCATGAATACGAACATGGTGACCTAGCTGACAATCGTGAGCAATACTGACATGAGATTTAATAACACAGTTATTGCCAACTAAAACATCGTCGCCCAGATAAACATGGCTTTGAATGACTGTACCAGCTCCGATACGCACATTATCGCCAATAACGCTATACGCGCCTACTGAAACATTTTTACCTATTACCGCCTTCGATGCTACTTGTGCAGTAGGATGAATAAGGGGGAGTGATTGCTGCTCACCCAACTGCTGATGTGATCGATCAAATAACTGAGTCGCACTGGCATAAGCCAAGTAAGGCGAGGATACAATAACCCCAATAGTTTCCTGCGGGACTTTGTCTAGCATATCAGTAGTAATAAAGACTGCAGCTGCCTTTGTATGGGGTAGTTCTTCTATATATGCCGCATTTGAGACAAAGCTCAATTGCTGAGAATCAGCTTTGACTAAACTACCCACACCCGTCAGTTTTTTCCCCTCCGCTACGCCAGAGATATCGTCAATATTCAAAACTGGCTGTCGTACCATGACAGCTTCAAGAATAGTGCTTAATAGAACTTTAGCATTTTGCGTAGCGTCCTTTTGCGTACACATTGCTAGAACGTACTACCAATCTGGAATTGCACTTGCTCTGTTTTATCCGTTTCTTTATCGTTAAACGGCACGGCATAGCTTAGTGAAATTGGACCAATTGGTGTGTACCATGTAATACCTGCACCCGCACTAAAGCGCATTTCATTGTCTTGAGTCAATAGCGGCGCACCCTCATCTGATTCAACGAATTTAGCAGTATTCTTATCATACTTAACCTTTTTATCTTCTTTATCAGAGGTATCAAAGACTTGACCGCCCTCGACGAATAATACAGGACGTACCTGATCTGCCCAGTCACCTTTAAAGGGCATAGGTAGTATTAATTCTGCGCCAATGTTGGCTAACGCATTACCACCTACCCTTTCCACATAAGCTGTTTTACCATCAATAGCATTATCTAAGCTGCTAAAAATGACAGAGCGCGGCCCTAAGCTTGACGCTTCAAAACCACGCACTGAGCCATACCCACCTGCATAGAAGTTTTCATAAAACGGCAGATCATTACCATAACCAAGTTTTGCATAACCACGTGCAACAAAGTCTTTATAAACGGGGTAATAGACGTTACCTTTATAAACCACCTTTTGATAATTCTCGTCGCCAAATCCTAACGTTGCATTAACAGAATGGTTCATACCTTTTGTAGGAAACACGGGTCTGTCTAGTGAACTATAATCCCAACCTAGGAGCAGACTAAAGGTATCATAATCATTGTTGAAAGAAGTTCTATCAACATCTGCATAGTTGGTTACCTCAGCGCCATCTTCAATCATCTCATAGACATTAGAGATACCCATGTTTTGGCCACCTCGTACTTCGGTATTATCGTAGTTTACACCCGCACTAAGTCGCTTTGTTTCATCAATAGGATAGCTGTAATTTAGTGTGCCACCATACGAGTCAGTCACATAATTACTAACGTTCTTGTCGTCATATTTGGTTTTTCGATAATAAGCACTAACGCCTTGTGAAACGCCGTTTTCGGTGAAGTAAGGATCTGTATACCCTAGACTATATGAATCACGAGTCTCCGAACGAGACAACGCAGCGTTGACACGATTACCTGTTCCCAAGAAGTTTCGCTGGCTAAAATCTAACTGAAAGGTAACACCGCCACTTTGTGAGTAACCGGCAGCAATTGTTGAACTACCTGATGGTTGCTCTTCAACCGAGAAGTTAACATCTATTTGGTCTGGTGTATTTGGCACAGGCTTAACATCAACATTGACTGTTTTGAAAAAGCCTGTTCGCATCAACCGTACACGAGAGGCATTAATTTTTTCATTAGAAGCCAGCGCTCCTTCTAGCTGCCTCATCTCACGACGTAGCACCTCATCCTCAGTTTTGGTATTACCATTAAAATTAATTCTTCGAACATATACTGGTCGTGCTGGGTCTATAAAATAATCGATATCAACAGTTCTTTCCGCATTATTGATACGCGGAACAGGACGTACTTGAGCAAAATAATAACCATCGTTCCCATAAAAGGTTTGTAGCGCACTGGTAGTCGCCTCTAACTTAGCTTGGGAATACTGTTCGCCTGTTTTAAAATCAACATATTCATTTAAGCTTTGAACATCATAATTAGGATTACCGAGGAAATTAACATTCCCAAATTTGTACTGTTCGCCTTCTGAAATACTGATCTCAATAAATACGCTATCTTTGGCATCATTTATATTTAAGACAGCATTGTCGACACTAAAGTTAACAAAGCCCTCGTTCATATACATAGACTTTAGATTCTCTAAACTAGCGGCTAGTTTTTCTTTGGCATATCTATCAGATTTAGAAAGCAGTCTTGTCCAAGACTTTTCTTTTACCGCAAAGACATCTTTAATATCTTCATCGCTGAAATACTCATTGCCAATAACGTTGATATCGACTACTTTTGCGGCTTTACCCTCTATAAACTTAATATCTAGTTTAACTCGGTTGCCATCTAGCAACGTTTGGCTGACATCTATATTACTGTTGTAATAGCCTTGACTGATGTATTGCTGTTGCAATTCATTTGCCACATTCTGTAATGTCGCTTGTTTTAAAACATCACCGACCGATACTCCAGCATACTTAAGACCTTCCTCTAGGCCCTCTTTAGGTATCAGTTTATTACCTTCAAAATTTACCTCAGCAATAATAGGACGCTCTACAACATGATAAGTAATACGTCCGCCATCTACCGTGGCTTGAATATTGGCAAAATCATCAGTGGCGTATAGGGCTTTGATACTCTGCGCAAGATCATCATCAGTCATTACCTCGCCTATCGCAGAAGGCAATAAAGGATATAAGCTCTCTGGCGTCAGCCTCTGAAGACCTATAAAGTTAATATCGGTAACCACAGTGTCCGCAGCCTGAGCCGATACAGCAATTACTGCGGTTAATAATGGTGTTGCGGCTAATAGAGCCATTCTAGATAAAGACGTTTGCATACATACAATCCGTGATTCAAATTACTTACTAAATTTAAGACAATTTACTATGATTTAATCAGTCTATCTTAGTCTATTCTGTTAACGCATCAACGCATTTTTTACTTGAAGCGTTGCTTTGCTAAAACTGCCAGATTAGAAATAACGACTGAAATCATTTGTAATTGCCAATATCATAAAACCAATTAAAAATAAGAAACCCACATTAAACCCAATAATCTGCATTCGTTCCGAAACGGGTTTGCCCCGCACTAACTCAATGAGGTAGTACAGTAAATGCCCTCCATCTAATACAGGGATAGGCAGCAGATTAAGCACCGCTAAACTCAAACTAATGATGGCAGCGGTAGACAAAACTTGCTCCCAACTGATATCAAAGCTCTGTTTACTGATGACTGCAATCGTAATAGGACCAGAAAGGTTATCAATACCTACTTTACCTGTCAGCATTTTACCCATTGAGCTTAAGGTCATGCTGGCAAGTTGCCCAGTTTTAGCAAATGCTTTGCCAACCGCACTTATAGGATCATAGGCAATCAGAGATTTGTAGTCGTCAGGTACCTTAACCTCTATTGGGCTAATGCCTGCACCAATCTTACCTATTATCTGACCTGTACTGCTTTTCTGCCCTTGCGGCATAATTTTCAAATCGACTTCTTGACCATCACGCAACACCTTAAAGTCAAGAAGCTTTTCTGGATTCTGTTGAATAATACGGGTTGCAGCGAACCAATCATTCACTGGTATAGCATCAATCGTTAAAATCTTATCGCCAACTTTCATACCTTGTCGAACAGCGGCACCTTCAGGCGATAGCTGTCCAATAATAGGCTCGATGTGTGGGCGCCAAGGCAATACACCGATACTACTTAATGTGTCTTTTCCTACCTGACTCCCCTGCATAAACTCTACAATTGGCGCCTCATAGGTGGTTGTATCATAGGTGTTTACATTGTTATGATTACTGCGATCAGTTTGGCGATTAGCAGGCTGGAGTGAGTTGTCATTAACCTCATCAACCTTAGCCACTGAAATGGCCACTTTGCCCGTCTCGCCCATACGATCGGCCAGTCGGTAATTAATCTCTTCCCACGTCTGTACCTCATGACCATCAATAGCAATAATTTTATCGCCTATTGGCAGGTTTACTGTTGCTGCTGGCGACTCAGGCAGTACGGAACCGATACGCGTATTAAGCTGTTCCGTTGGTACTAAAAACAATATCCAAAATAATGTGATGGCAATAATAAAGTTCATTATTGGACCAGCAGCAACGATAGCAATCTTTTTTAAGGGGTGTTGATTATTAAATGCTAAGTGTTTTTCACTATCATCAACACTGCCTTCTCGCTCATCAAGCATTTTGACATATCCACCAAGTGGTAAGGCAGAAATACGATAGTTAATACCCGATTTTTTGCTGGTCCAACTGGCAAGCTTAGGTCCAAAACCTAACGAATAGGTTAAAACTTTTACCCCGCAAAGACGTGCGACAATATAATGTCCCCACTCATGCAGTGCTACGAGAGGACCAAGTACTGCGATAAAAGCCAGCACAAACAACATAAATATCATCAAGTCCGACATGCAGCTACCTCTTGCTTAGCATGGGTTCTTGCCAACCCATCAATATGCATAATTTCATCCAGACTTGTCAGTTTTTGAGAAGTGTTATTAATATCAGTAGCCATTTTGTCCAAAACTCTTGCATTTATCAGTGCAATATCCGTTAACAAAACTTGCTGGTTTAAAAATGCCGCCACTCCTACCTCATTCGCTGCGTTTAACTGGATGCTAGCCACTTGACCAGATTGCATAGCATTACGAGCTAACTTTAGACACGAAAACTTTTCTAAATCTGGCTCGATAAAATCAAGTGACGTTAATTTATATAAATCTAAAGACTCAATCCCTGTTGCTATTCTTTCGGGATAAGCCAGTGCATGCGCAATAGGTGTTTTCATATCTGGGCTACCCATTTGTGCCAAAAAGCTACCATCGTCGTATTCTACTAAAGAGTGAATGATACTTTGCGGATGAATGACCACATTAATTTTTGATTCTGGCAGATCAAATAAAAAACAGGCTTCAATAAGTTCAAGCCCCTTATTCATCATAGTCGCTGAATCTACTGATATTTTTTGTCCCATAGACCAATTGGGATGATTAACTGCCTCACTAACGGTTGCCGCTCGCATATCCTCAAAAGATTTATTTAAAAAAGGCCCGCCAGATGCCGTTAACCAAAGTTTTTTTACCCCGTATCTCAAATCATGGATTCGAGTATTTTTTTGCTGTATTTGTTGTGGCAGGCACTGAAATATAGCGTTATGTTCTGAATCTAGCGGTAACAACGTTGCACCATTGTCATGCACCGCTTGCATTAATAATGTCCCTGCCATGACCAGTGCTTCTTTATTGGCTAACAAGATACGTTTACCAGCTTTAGCCGCAGTTAATGTAGAGGCTAAGCCTGCTGCACCAACAATAGCTGCTACTACTGTATCCACCTGTTTATCACGACAAATATCATTAAGACCAGCCTGACCACCAACCACATCACAGCTTAAGTTTGCAAGTTGAAGCCGCTTTGAAAATTCATCTACCTTATTTTCGGGGACACAAACACGGCTAGGTTTTAATTGCTGACACAGCTTAAAAAGTTTATCTAAACGGCTATACCCCGATAAAGCATAAACGTCGTAGCGTTCAGAGTAAGTCGTCAAAAGTGCAAGTGTGCTGTCACCAATCGAGCCTGTTGCACCGAGTACGGCTATGCGTTCGGTCATAGATTACCTGTTAATAATTTGATAATTAAACACCTTCTTAAATGTAAAAAGATAAATAAGATAAATATAAAGTTACATAGAATAGCCAAAAAAAACTATTCTGAGTTGTTTTTGCTACGCTCAAACATTTAATCGATTAAACAACAACATAAACAGCATACCTACCTCTAAACTAAAATATCTGCCTGTCTTAAAAGCCAAAAACCAAAAGCAAATATGGGCGTGGCTGACAATAATGAGTCAATTCGATCAAGTATACCGCCATGACCTGGCAGTATCGTACCCGAGTCTTTTACATTAGCGCGACGTTTTAGCATCGATTCGAATAAATCGCCCAATACAGAAGACAAAATGGTTATCCCAGACAGTACAACAAAGGATACTAAAACTAACCCAGATAGATTAAGCTTAAATAAGCTAATAGCTATAACAACTGTGAGCCCTGTTAATAAACCGCCGACAAGACCTTCCACACTTTTATTAGGAGATACATTGGGTGCCATTTTTCGACGACCAAATTTGCGACCCACGAAATAAGCACCACTATCTGCACACCAGACCAACATAAAGACATACATGAGCCACCAAGGTGACTGCTGCCATAAATAAAACATAGCGGTAATAGCGCCAGTCAAAATAACGACACCCATTAAAGAAAGACGTTTACCATACCAACCCGTTGATACCGGGTATTTAGTAACCCAAGAAAATGCCATCAGCCATATTACCACCGAAGCTAACCACCACATGGGCCAAATTTGTGGTGCTAATAGCGTTAACATGGTTAGGGTTAAAACAAGCAACACAAATACCCAAGCTTTATCCCATCTTGGCATCAGCTTTGTCCATTCATGGGCGGCTATCGTAACACCTACTGCTAGTAGAGGCACAAACAAATATGGCGATTCGCTTGCAAAAAGAGCAATACCAACAATAATAATGAGAATTACTGCTGTCTTGATGCGTATCCACATAATTGTTTACCTTAGATGATAATATAGCAATATTGTTATTGCTAAATTTTGGCTTACTAGCTTCTAGAATCTAGTGTAATGACAGAAATAGAATAAAGAAAGTAAGTGCCCTTAAGACTAGGGTGTTAAAAGCGCAACCTTTAATCTATATTGTCTATTATTCTATAGTGCCCTCAATTTGTTCACTGGTTTTGCCAAATCGGCGCTGACGCCCTGAAAACTCATCAATCATTTTACCAAGCTCGTTAGCGTTGAAGTTTGGCCATAATGTATCCGTAAAAAATAATTCTGCATAAGCGGACTGCCAAAGTAAGAAGTTAGAGATTCTATATTCGCCCCCTGTACGAATTAGCATATCTACAGGTGGTTCATCGGCAAGTTGCATATTTGCATTCATCAACTCAATATTGATGTCATCTGCAGACAATACACCTTGTTCGACTTGTTTAGCCAACGTTTTAGCAGCATTGGCAATATCCCACTGCCCACCATAGCTAATGGCAATAACCACTGTCATAGCATCGAAATGCTCAGTTTCCGCTTCGGCATCGGCCATCAACTTTTGCAAATCAGCATCTAACTGACTTCTATCTCCAATGAATCGTATGCGAGTACGGTATTTGTTCATTCTAGGCATTTGTTCATGTATGGTGGCTTCCAATAAACGCATCAAAAGCGCAACCTCACTAGGCGGACGCTGCCAATTCTCACTTGAAAAAGCAAATACGGTTAGTACCTTAACGCCAACTTCTAAACAATACTCAACTAAGGGGTCTAATGCATCCTTTCCAGCGACATGCCCTTGACCTTTAGGCATACCACGCGCTTTCGCATAACGATTATTGCCATCCATAATAATGGCAATGTGCTGTGGTACTTCAACGGGATGAATAGCCCCTTTATCTGGCTGCTGTGCTGACGTTTGCGATTGTTTCATAGCAACCTTTTTACTGACCATTGAAATAACATATTGTTTTAAAAAACGTTTTAACCTAGTTTAAAATATAATTAGACTTCCATTAGCTCTTTTTCTTTGACTTCAAGCTTACTATCGATTATGCCAATATACTTATCCGTTAACTTTTGAATATCATCACTTGCACGACGTTCATCGTCTTCACTGATTTCCTTCTCTTTTGCTAATTCTTTAATGTCATTGAGCATGTCACGGCGTACATTACGGATAGAGACGCGGCTATTTTCTGCATCACTTCGTGCCAGTTTTTGCATATCACGGCGTGTTTCTTCCGTTAATGCTGGCATGGGTACACGAATGACATCGGCACTACTTGGGTTTAACCCTAAGTCTGCTTCGCGAATGGCCTTATCAACAGCCTCTACCATTGAACGTTCAAATGGCTGAACTAAAAGTGTCCGTGAATCTTCAACATTTATACTGGCCACTTGGTTTAAGGGCGTATCTGACCCGTAATAGTTAACCATCACACTAGATAACATACCTGGGTGTGCACGGCCTGTACGTACCTTACTAAACGCATTCTCAAGAGCTTCGATGCTCTTTTTCATACGGTCTTCACCGTCTTTTTTAATATCATTAATCATTTTGATTCCTTATTTTGATTCTATACAGTATGAAATAATTTCTGAGTTTAACCTGTTTCACAACTAGGGTTTAACTATTTAACCCCGAAAACTGCTACTTAACACTGCTAAATCATCAGTGAGTAAACAATGAGTTAATAAAAAATGCGTGGGTAAAAATGGCGAGTCTTCAAGCCTTTACAAACTACTACCTTATTACCACCAAAAAATCTATCGCATTCAGCGTGTCATCACAATTTTGTGATTTGCAAGATGGTGCTTGCAAGTATGTCATCAATCATACATGCCCTCATTGAAGCCATAGACTAGTGAAATACTTTAGTGCCTTCTATTTCGCCCATAATGACATTCAATAGTGCGTTTGGTTTGTTCATATCAAATACTTGCAGCGGTACATTATGCTCACGACATAATGCAATTGCCGTTAAATCCATAACCCCAAGCTTTTGCTCAAGGACTTCATCAAAGGTTAAACCGTCGTACTTTTTAGCATCATTATGAATACTAGGGTCTTTATCATAAACACCATCAACCTTTGTGGCCTTTAAAATAACGCCTGCTTCAATTTCAATACCTCGTAAGCATGCTGCAGTATCTGTGGTAAAAAACGGATTACCCGTACCTGCCACAAAAATACAGACATCCCCATTTTTAAGATAACGGATTGCATTGCGGCTACTATAGCTTTCAGTCACTTCACCAATTGGCAAAGCCGACATTAAGCGTGTGTTGATATTGCGGCGCTCTAGTGCATCACGCATCGCAAGACCGTTCATTACCGTGGCGAGCATACCCATTTGGTCACCGGTTACTCGTCCCACTAACCCTTCCTTTTGCAGCTGACTACCTCGGTACAAGTTTCCACCGCCAACCACAATACCAACCTGAACCCCTAACCCGCACAAATGGGCAATTGCTAGACTCATTTTATCTAAAACGGCAGTATCAATACCCATACCTTTGCCACCAGCTAATGCTTCACCTGATAGCTTAAGCAAAATACGTGAATATTGAGGATTTTTATCAGACATAGGACACCTTTTTAGTATATTTTAGTAAGCGATTAAAGGGATGCAAAACTTGAAGGGCTCAGCGTTGCTGGGCGCTAGCTTATTCACGTTTAATCATTCTTATTGAAATGGTACACCGTCGTTTATTCTGTTATCAATTTAGATTAAAAATGGCGCTATAACGTAATTGTGGCTCTGAGCATTAAAATGATTCTAACTTGAACAAAGACTGAGTGTATCAAAATAAGCTGAATAAGGACGTTATACTCAGCTAATCTTATTGTTAGGGCTTATTATGACCACTTTCAGATCTGCTAAAAATTCTTACTGGCTTGCTATTAACTAAATAGCTTAAAACCAAATGTAACTAATTTTATCAAAAAACTGAGTTTGCATATAGCAATATTTAGCCGTTAACACTTTTAACTGTTAAATATAAGTATTAAACCTTGCACAACACTTATTAAAGGTTTGAATTTCGCCTGTAGTTAAGCCTATAATTAAGAGGTTAGCGCTTATAAATCAAAATACCTTCCTTAAAGGTTAGAATGCATTAGAATCACTTCTAATTAATAAGACATACAGTACAGTTAAGAAGATACAGCACCTTTAATACCAATCGTCTCAGATTAACCCGCTATTATAAGAAGCAAACAAGTCATACTCACTGGCTTCATCTATGGTTACCATCAACATATCGCCTACTTTTACCTGCATCACTCCCGCAACAACAATGCCGTCGACGTAGACATGACCATCAATCTCAGGCGCATCAGAGTAACTTCGGCAAATAGCAATATTATCTTGCGTATCAATATCATCTACCAACACAGTCATCGTTTTGCCGACTTTTTCTTGTAATTTTTGTTCGGAAATTTGTTGCTGTACCGACATAAACCTATCATAACGCTGCTGTTTGATCGCTTCTGGTACTGGGTTTGGCAGATCATTCGCCACTGCACCTTCAACCTCAGAATAAGTAAAACAGCCTACCCTATCTAATCTCGCTTGTTTTAACCAATCAAGCAAGTATACAAAATCTTCTTCCGTTTCACCTGGAAAACCCACCACAAAAGTAGAACGAATAACAATGTCAGGATTAATGTCACGCCATTTTTGGATGCGTGCCAAGGTGTTTTCGCTGTGAGCTGGCCGTTTCATAGCCTTCAAGATAGCTGGACTGGCATGCTGTAAAGGAATATCTAAATAAGGCAATAAACCGCCTTTATCAGTAGGCTTTGCCATTAGTTCGACAACCTTATCTACGTGAGGATAAGGATAAACGTAATGTAGGCGCACCCAAATGCCTAATTTCGCTAACGCCTGGCACATATCATAAAATTTCGATTTAAGCGGCATCCCATTCCAAAAAGCAGTTCTGTATTTTAAGTCCAGCCCATATGCTGAGGTATCTTGGGAAATAATTAATAGCTCTTTAACCCCTGCTTTTTGAAGGGCTACAGCTTCATTCATGACGTTATCTATAGTCCTCGATACCAGATCACCACGTAGGCTTGGAATAATGCAGAAAGTACAGCGGTGGTTACACCCTTCTGATATTTTTAGATACGCATAATGACTTGGCGTCAACTTTACACCTGCATCATTAATCAAATCAATCTTAGGGTCATACTGGTTTTTATCTCTAAGCTGGGTTGGCATAGGGGCATGCTTTGCCACTGCGGTAACTACCTCTTGATACGCATGCGCCCCTGTCACTGCCAATACCGAAGGATGCATATCCCGTATTTTGTCAGCATCCTTGCCCAAACAGCCTGTAACAATGACTTTACCATTGCTGTTTATTGCCTCTCCGATCGCGTCCAATGACTCTTTAACAGCGGATTCGATAAAGCCACAAGTATTCACTACCACTAAGTCAGCACCAGCATAATCCGAAGCAACCTGATAGCCATCACGAGTTAACTCTGTAATAATGCGCTCACTATCAACAAGTGCCTTAGGGCAGCCGAGTGACACAAAGCCAACTTTAGGGGTTATTAAAGTTGGCTCGATTGAATCGTTGTTCATCATAAGCTTGTGACCAGATTGCTCAATACTACGATTCTGATTGTGATTGGCTTTATGATGGTAGGCAGCATTTTGTGCCGATTGGGGCTGAGTTGAACTATTTAAATCTGTTTGAGAAGACTCAAGTAAATTATTTGGTATAAAAATAGAAACCGAATCTGTGTGGCGTTGGCTTGGCATAAATAAATACTTATCAATAAAAAATGAGGTTAAATAAGGTGTGCATTTTAAACACCATTAACTGTTGCGCATTGTACGAACTTTTGCATCTCTATACCAGTATATAAAGATTATTCATACATTTACATAACAGGTTATTATGTAAAGCAGTAAATTCCGTCTGCTAAATGATGTCTGAGCATATTAATACGTGCAGAAAAGATATGATTATCCTATGTTAAAACATTGCGTTCAGACGTCAATTACTAACTTTGCTCGCTCCTCAATTCAAATATAGTTTAAATACTGTTATAGTCGAGTCAATTCGACGTTTAGCAACAAAAGTAAGTAGGAGGCGAATGCTGCTTCATACGAGGTTATTTCAACAGCAATTTTAAATTGAATTGAATCCAATGACCTAAATGAGAAAACGCAAGTAAAACCTTAATTCATATAGAACCGACACAACGTAACCTATAACACAATTACAAACTAATAGCTGAATGATAGTTAAATGATACCTACCTCACACGATATGCCTGATACCTCCTCCATACTCCAGCATCTATATACTGGTGTTATATGGGTAGATGACTCATTTATTATACGCTGGGTAAACACACAAATTGAGCAACTGTTTTCTGCCAGTCAAGCCCGCCTAATTGGGTTAAATGTGTTAGATATTTTATTGCCTATCAATGCGCATAATGAAGATATTACGGATATGCGCTCAAGGATACCTCCCCACTCTCCCTCTCCCTCTCCCTCTCCCTCTCAAACTAAAATAACCACAAATTATAGTGGCAGCAACTTAAACATCAAGTTTATTAATGCAAAAAGCTTCCAACAACCTTTTATAGAATATAATAGACAAGTCAAAGGAGTCATCGCCCCTGTTTGTGTAGACTACAGCGTGACACCCGTTGAGCAAAATGGTAAAACGGGGTTCTTGATTGAAGTATGGGAGAAAAACCGACAAAGTCGCATCGATAAAGAGCATCAATTACAACAACAGCACGAAATAGCTAGAGAAATGCTGCGCGCCGTTGCCCATGAAGTCAAAAATCCCTTGGCTGGCATTCGCGGGGCCGCACAGCTACTTATCAAACAGACTCGAAAGCAACCTCAACTACAAAAAGATCTTTTACAAGTCTTAAAATCCGACCCATCAATTAGCGCTATTACCCATTATGGTAACATGAGTGAAAACATGACAATGGTTGATGCTACAAAGCTAAGCACCTACGCAAATATAGTGATTAACGAGACAGATAGGCTTACAGACCTTATTGGGCAACTACTGGGTTCCAATAAACTGCCAAATTGGCATACAGTCAATATCCACCAACCCATTGAGCATGTATTATTACTCACTCACACACAGTACCCTGATGTGCATATTGTGCGAGATTACGATTTATCGCTACCCGATTTAGTTGCAGATAAAGACCAACTCATTCAAATCTTTTTAAATTTAGTCAATAACGCCTATGCAGCCATGCTAGAACACACCTATGCCATTGATAGTCGTACCGTTGATAAAAATAATAAGCCAACATTGACCGTAAGTACTCGGGTTGAACACCAATATACAATTGATGGCATTACCCACCGTCAGGTTATTAGAATCGGTGTGCATGATAATGGTGCTGGCATAGACCCACAAATGATGGATCGAATATTTTTCCCAATGGTTAGCGGGCGTGCTAACGGTACAGGACTTGGCTTGGCTTTGGTTCAAGAAATGATTCATCAGCATCAAGGTACTATCGAAGTAAATTCAGAACCTGGTAATACCAGCTTTTGGATTTATCTGCCATTTAAACAGCAAAAATAAACCTGTATAAAATGAAATTTTTGATGTTTAAATTTTGATGTTTAATAAGTTAAATAACGGGTTTAATTAAACCGTATTAAATGAAAGTGGATACTAAGAAAGCTATATATGGACAAAAAATGACAGAAAAAAATACGCTATGGTTGATAGACGATGACCCCGCACTTAGATTGATTCTAGAAGACACATTTAACGATGCTGGCTTAAACGTTATCGTATTTGCAAACGCTAAAGGGGCGTGGGCTAAACTCAATGATGCCCTGCAAAAACCAAATGATAGCGCTGCATTACCTGACGTTATCTTAACCGATATTCGTATGCCAATGATGGATGGCTTATCATTTAGCGAATGGGTAAATACTCATTTTCCTAATGTCCCAATTGTGATAATGACAGCACACTCTGATTTGACCTCTGCTGTTGATAGTTACCAAACCGGTGCATTTGAGTATTTACCCAAGCCTTTTGACTTAGATGAGGCAGTCACGGTTATAAAAAAAGCCATCAACACAGTGAGTGCTGATATTGATTCAAATTCAGATATAAACCTTGATCCAAGCACTTACCTAACTGAAGATAAACGCAGTGACACAACCCCTATTATAAACAAGAATGCAGGAGCAGCTATTGAACAAACAGTACCTATTCCTAAAAATACAAGTCAAAGTACTCCAAACTCATCTAAGTTAAAACGAGCGCCTAACAAGCCTCAAAAAAATAAAGTTACCACAAACAACATCCGTATCATCGGACAATCTTTACCAATGCAGGCCGTATTTAGAGCAATAGGCAGGTTATCTAAATCACCAATTTCGGTGCTCATTACTGGTGAGTCTGGGACCGGTAAAGAGTTGGTTGCCAGTGCCTTGCATCAACACTCTCCAAGATCTAAACGACCGTTTATTGCCCTTAATATGGCAGCCATACCACATGACTTAATTGAATCAGAGCTTTTTGGTCACGAAAAAGGCGCGTTTACTGGTGCTACCACACTACGTCAAGGTCGGTTTGAACAAGCAGATGGTGGTACCTTATTTTTAGATGAGATTGGCGACATGCCTTTTAGCACTCAAACCCGTCTTTTGCGGGTGTTGGCAAATGGCGAGTTTTTTCGTGTAGGGGGGCAACAACCTATTAAAGTAGATGTACGCATAATCGCCGCTACTCATCAAAATCTCGAGCAATTAGTCAAAGAAGGGAAGTTCCGTGAAGACTTATTTTATCGGCTAAATGTCATACGCCTACCTTTGCCACCGCTTCGAGCCCGCCGCGATGATGTACCAGAGCTGGTAGATTTCTTTATGCATCGTGCCGCAATTGAAATGGATACCGAACAAAAGCAATTATCCGAACAGGCTATGTATCTTATGCAAGCTTTTGATTGGCCCGGTAACGTACGACAACTTGAAAATGCTTGCCGCTGGATCACAGTGATGGCCATCGGTAATGTGGTCAAAACTGAAGATTTACCGCCCGAGCTGACCGAATTTGCACAACAGTCCATGACTGACCTTGTTGCCACTCAATTTGACCAAGAAAGCATATATCGTCAGTTAGCCTCCGATGCAACCGGTACACACACTCAAACTCAGAAAGACATTATAAATAGCAGCTCAAACAGTCGTTTCTTATCCAATGCACATTTACCTACTACACAGCTGCCTGCTACGCAATTAGCTGCGCCAAGTTGGCAACAGTTACTAACCGCATGGGCTGAACAAGCATTAGATTCCGGTAAAACTGATATCTTACAGACAGCTGCCCCTGAATTTGAGCGTGTCCTATTACAGGCTGCTTTAAAATATACGAAGGGCCGTAGAGGCGAAGCTGCTGAATTATTAGGATGGGGCCGCAATACCTTAACCCGTAAAATAAAACTGCTGGGATTAGATGATTTATAACTAATTAGGTTGTCCAATTTAGTGGTCTGATTAAGTAGTAAAGCTCGTCTTCCCATGCAGGAATGCACATTTTATTTTCTAATAGCTTGGCGGTTTGTTTATTATTCTATAAGACATATCAGCATTTTAATATCTATATATGTTTTCTAAGTGTTGAAAGACCGTCTAACAAAAATAACCTTAAGGCACATTGAAGATCTGAAAGTGTATTGCTTGTCTGTTTTTACCCCTCTCTTTTTATCATTTAAGTTAAGGACTGACCTAAAATGCTTAATTTTGATGCCCAAGATATCTCTTTATTGCTGATGGCTATCCAGCGCTATAGAAATATTCAAGAAAGCAAACTTAAGGACTATGAATACCCAGAGGCTGACATTATTAAACGCAATGAAAGAATAAATCAACTTGACAGCTTAGAGGAGAAATTATTTGATTGGCTCAACCAGCTAGAAGATAAATAAGTCGCTAAAAACAAAAAAATGCTAAAAATTCACAAAAATAGCTTGCCAAGCTCAATAAAATCTATATAATACCCAACCACTGAGAAGCACTAACCCATTAAGCATCTTCAAGATGCAGAATGTATAAAATGGGGCTGTGGCGGAATTGGTAGACGCACCAGATTTAGGTTCTGGCGCCGAAAGGTGTGAGAGTTCGAGTCTCTCCAGCCCCACCATTTATAACATTGATTTTGTTAGTATTTCTCAAACCTAATTTGAAACCCGCTCTCTGTAGCGGGTTTTTTATTGCTTTTTCGTTTTTGTTAAATTTTCTATATCATTCAAAATAGACGACTGTTATTACATTATAATAAGAGTTTATAAGTTCTAAGTTAGCATTTTAAAAAAATCGAGTGAGTGGCTATGACCAATAATAAACAAATTAAAACAGAGCAAACTGATACGGATATAAAACGGCGCATCATACAAACTCATTTGCAAAAACTGCTTAAAACAGAGCCGACTTTGTATTATGCGTCAACCTCAGAAATTGCCCGAAACTTACACATGACCATTAAAGAGCACATGAATCGTATGCCTGTTGAAGAGCAAAGGTTGTTTAAAAACCTAACGATTGAAGACGTGGAAATGATGTTAAGCTTTCACTAATATAGGCTGTGATAAAATAGATAGGTTTTAATTGATAAGGTTTAAAAATGGGCAAGTTAAATATAGAGCGTAAACATAATCTAGGCATTGAAAAAACCAGAAGTTTGGTCGATAAATTAATGCCAATTGTTGAAAAAGACTATGGAATGACCTGTCATTTAAACAGACAAAATGACAGAGACATAGTGAGTATTAAACGCTCTGGTTTTGATGGCACCTTGGTTGCCACTGCTAATCATATTGAACTCAATGGTAAGGTTGGTTTTTTGCTCAGTGCCTTACTCCCTAAAATTAAAAGCACCATCGAAACAAACTTAGATGAGCTGATTGAAGCTTAGTACTCAACCTATTCTTAATAGCTTAATTTAATCATAAAGTATGAAAAAATACCGTGATAAATCTCAGCTCAATCACGGTATAAAAACAACTCATAAACCATTAAATAGAAGCTATTTTAGATTCTAAAGGCTGGAAATCTATCGTTAATCACTCTTTCTGCTTCAATCAAATTCATAATTTCATCAGCAATATTTTCAGAGAGCTCTAAATGGGTTGTAAAACCGACACATGACGCATTGATCTCACCGAGTACATATTTATCTTTACCATTCATTTTATCAGTATCTAGAATAAAATCAGCGGTCCAAATCAAGGGCAATGCATAACCGCCTAAGCGAGCTTGCAACATTGGAAGATTACTTTCCACATCATCCACCAGCTCCTGCCACTGTTCCGGTTTATCATAACGGTAGGTTGCACCTGAAAACAAAGTAGCCGAGAATGCATCGGCAGATTCATCGGGTTTTTTGTGCACAACTGACACTGCTTTGTCGCGCAGCATTAACACGCGAATCTCGCCTTCTTTAATGCGGGGTAAGAAAGGCATATCTAATACTAAGCCATTATCACCTTCAAGGTACTGATAACAGAACTCAATGAATTCGCCTAAGCTTTTATATTCAACATGGTTGTCACGTGCCTCAGTTAACTTTACCTCAGCATCTATTGGTATCTCGTCTACCCCTTCATACTCATTAGGCTCGACGAGTTGGACACGCCAAATACCTTCACCCGTTGAACCACGGTTTTGCTTTAAAACACGCTCACCTTTTGCCAAAGATTTAGGAAAACTGGATTTCAATTCATCATAGTCGTAATAACAAAACACATCCTCTGGCACTAATGCCGTACCTTTTAAGCGTTCAACCGAATCTTTTGCACCATAATTAAGCATGGCATCGGGATGTGGCAGGCCTTTAACCCCTTGGTGTACTAATTCTCGTAACATTTGGAAGTAGCCTGTTTCATCTTTAAGGTTACCTGGATTAATGCGGCTAACATAGGCATCTGCTTTATCTATCGTATATCGATATATCTCCCCACGATTTTCATCAGTGTAAAATATGACCTCTGCAGTCCAGCCACGTGACTGTAGGGATTGAATAATTGGATATGTATCACGGCGATAACCGTACTTACTTTTATCAGAGCCACCACGTGCTTCAAAGATAACCACATGTTTTTTCATGCTTAAACTCCTTATATAGTTTAACTGCTTATAATTATTCGTTTTTCTAATGCTTAATCTAGCGTTTTATAATACAAATCCACTCTTACTCTAATCAGCACTGATGTTTCGTACTCATATAAATAATATTTAACGCAACCCTCTAAACAGAGATTTGGCAGATACTATAAAATTAGCACAGATTTATGACACTGTTATGTGATATAGGTTATGTGATATAAGCTATGGGATATAAGCTATGGGATATAAGCTAGGCGATATGAGAAAAAAATGTAATAAGAGTAAGGTATCATTCACAAAAAGAAAAGGAGTGTAACTGACTTTAAGTTGCACCTCCCTATTCTATTAAAATATATTAAAACCATATTGTTACACTAGAATAGTCAAAGCTGCAAACCGCTAAACAATCCGCATTTAAACAACCAGTCCATTTTCTTCTAGATTTTTAAATACCTTGTATTCTACTTCTGTTGCATCGCCCTCATTATCAAAATGATAGGTGGCAGGCTGTTCTTTACTAATGAAATAAACAAAAATTGTTGCGTTCTGCCTTGATATTCTGCTGATATCTTGCAAGTTAATCGTATCATTTTTAATTACTAGAAACATAGTAAGCCTTTTGATGAATATACTTTTTATTAATTATTTAATTTTTTCTATACCTTTTTATTATAACTCAATTGACTAACAAGTGAGTCAAATGCCATTAAAAATTGAGACATTTGTTGAAATCTATATGCTGTATTCTTTGCTAAAACTTTATCTATAATAGGTTGAAATATTTGCCATTCATCTATCAATAAAGGGATTGCTTCTTGGCAATGCGCCATTGCCCACGCTCTAGATCTATCTTCTATTCTGTCCCTACTTTTAGAACCAATCGAGAAAGGTCTTTTTCCCATAAATATCTCAAATACCGTGACACCAAACGCATATATATCACTTTGGATGCTGATTTTATTATCTCGCCAACACTCTGGTGCTAGGTAAGCTGGTGTACCACGTAAACCCTCATGTTTGACCATACCAATACTATTGATTGGTAGTGCACAGCCAAAATCATTTAAGCAAACAGAAAAAGTAAACCCAGCGCCAGACCCAGATTCATGGCTTAAATCTTGAATCAAAAAGTTGCTAGGCTTAATATCTCCATGCACCCAACCAGCCTCATGTAATTTTGATAGCACTTTTGCTAAAGCCATAATAAGTGATAACTTTTGAGTATGAGTTAAAGTGTTATTGTTTAGATAGTCTTTCAAGCTACCTAATTTATAATACGGCATGACACAGATTGTCAGCTGCCACTGTTGCTGACTAAAGAGGATCTTTTTTTGTGAGCGGGATAGGATTGGTATGATGGCAAGGTCAGTATCCGTTTGCTTATTAACTTTTGCCAACTGCTCTAGATTTTTAAGCGCATTGAACAATCGGCAATCTGCCATACTGGATTTATGTACTAGTGACCACTTAATCATAACATACTGATGCTCAATACGGGCACTGCTCAGCCCCTCATAGCCACTTGAAATCAGCTCATTCAGATCAAAATTTGCGCTCTCAATGCTTAAACGACCATGCACTATATCCAAAAAACCATCGTTAGTAAGCTCAGCAGTTACCGCCTCTAATACCTGCTGAATCAATTTGTTGTGTGTCGCGTACGCTGACTGCTTAGTAATTATTTGACTGATTGTCATCGGCAATTATTCGCTCATTATTGGTGTTTTGCACAGTGTTCCTATCCTATGATTTTTACTTATCAGATGAGTTATATAGACATGTTCCACTATAAGTATTTACTTAAAAATTACAATTTTATTGCGTATTAATAATTGATCGTTATGGACCCTTTTTGATACCAACTTTAAATCATCTTGCATTGATAACTTATTACTGGCACTATTTTTTAAAAGCTTTTTTATATAAAAGTATTTTATAATTAAAACAATATCTATCATAAAAACAAAACGACAAACTTTCATTATTTACTAGATTGAACAACTATGCAAAACACAGAAAATACTATTCCTGTTAACGACCAACTCGTTTCGCTATTAGTGCAATACCTTCAGCAGAATATAACTCCTGAAGCACATATTGACCCGAATCAATTGGCTTACCGCTGGGTGGGCGGAACACAAGGCTCTCTTGAGCCAATTAATGTCAATTCATCACTAAGCTTGAATGACTTACTTGGTATTGACACTCAAAAAGCTAAAATCACTCAAAATACCAAGCAGTTTTTGGCAGGCTATCCTGCTAATCATGTATTAATGACAGGTACTCGCGGTGCTGGTAAATCCTCACTTATTCGTGCGTTATTAAATGAGTTTAAAGACCAAGGGCTGCGCATGATTGAGGTCGCACGAGATGACCTACAAATGCTAGATAAAATCCGTCGAGCGATTAGCGAGTTACCAGAAAACTCTACTTGCCGCTATATTGTGTACTGCGATGATTTGGCATTTAATGGGCAAGATGAGAACTATCGCACCCTAAAAAGTGTACTCGATGGCGCCCTTGATTCTGAACAGGATAAACTCTTGGTTTATGCTACCAGTAACCGTCGCCATTTAATGCCTCAGTTAATGAAAGACAACGTCAACATCTATGACGGTCAAACCGATGAGGTCAACCCGTACGAAACGATTGATGAGACCGTATCACTGTCTGATCGTTTTGGGTTGTGGCTATCGTTCTATCCTATGAACCAAGAGACTTACTTGAAGATTACCGCTCATTATCTACAAGCGGAAGGCATTAAATGGACGGATGACATACGTGCTGAGGCACTGAAGTGGTCATCAAGCCGTAGTGGCCGCTCGGGCCGAGTCGCCTATCAATTTTCCAGATATTGGGTGGGTCAATATTTATTAGCTAAAAACGATGCAGCCTTATAAGACCTCTAAGTACGATAAGAACTCTAAGCACGTTTAGACATTAAATAACGCTCTAATATAACGTTGTCCCGCTTGATAGCTTGCTCTTCAACCACGTTGAACCCTTGTTTTAAGAAAAAAGCATAGGCAAGCTTAGAGGCATGAACCCAAATATTTTTCACGCCGATACCCAGTCTATTGTCCACCCCCTCATCATACAATGCTTGAGCAACACCCCTTCTTTGATAATCTGGATGTACAAACAGCCCCTCGATATAACCACTCAATGGGTCATACTCTCCTAGCTGATTTTCATAAGTCAGATATTCAATGAAACCAACAACATCGCCTGACTCGTTCACCGCAACCAAGGGTTGGGTGCGGGTAAAACGCTCACACCAAAACGTTTCGGGTAGAGCTAAGCCTGTCTCAACGGTTGCCCACGCTTTTTTTTGAGCCTTAGAATAAACCGACTCATCAATCGCTAAAATCGACTGCTCAAATATTTCGACTAATTTAGGTAAATCCGTCTGTTTTCTATATCGAATCGTCATTGTCATAGGTTGCTCAGCCTCCGCCAGTCATATTTTGACAGTATTTATTATAGATTTAATAACTCGGCAATAGCTCAACACCATCTACACTAACTTCATACTGAGCAAAGTCTTGAGCCAGCCATAGACTTCCATTATAAAATTGCTCTACTTCCAAACGAATGTCCGCCATATTAGCCGTTTTGGAATCTGGATTATCAAAAGGTTGATAACGGGCGCTAAAATGCGTCAAAATTAAATTTGGTAAGTTCGCAGACTCTGCAAAGCTTGCAATACGTTTGGCCGTTGTATGCATAGGGTCAAAAGCATCCGTTCGTGACATGATCTTATCAGCAACTTGCTGGGTATAAGTGGCTTCGTGCACTAAAAGACTGGCATCTTGAACTGTATCTAAAAGTAGTTCTGGGTTGTCATTATCGCCTGCTACAACTATTTTTATTCGCTGAGTCATGCGATTGGTGTAATCAGCTGATTTTAACTGCTTCCCATTGTCTAAAATAACGTCCTGTCCTGCCTGTAACCTACCCCATGTAGCACTAGGTTCGATACCCTCATTTTTAAGCTTGTCAGTATCTAGTTTAATAGTTTGCACCGTTTGAATAATGTTGTAGGCATAGGAGGGTACTCGATGCGAAAGTTGAGTTACGTCGATATCAATCCGATGAGTCGCTGATAATTGTATGGTTACTAGTGAAGGAGCGCTTAATCTTTTGAGTTCACATAGACTTTCTGTACTTATAAATTCAATAGCAAAAGGCAGATGCAAGTCTGTAGCATGCTTAACGGCGTCAAGAAAATCTTCAATCGCTTTAGGCGCAATGAGAGTCAAAGGCTTTGTTCGTCCTGACATTGCCATGCTCGCCAGTAATCCTGGTAGACCGTAACAGTGATCTCCATGCACGTGGGTAATACAAATGACTGCTAGCTGATGACTACTAATATTGGTTTTAAGCAACTGATGTTGGGTGGCTTCCCCGCAATCAACCAATACCCAAGGCTTATTTGAGTTATTTGATTGCCCGCTCCTTGAGGTAAAGGGGTTTATACATTCAACCGCCAATGCCGTGACATTGCGCTGCTTGGTAGGGACGCCTGCTGAAGTACCTAAAAAAGTTAAATGTAACATGGTTATGACTCGTCTTTATGACGGCTAAAAGCCACCATTGTACAAGTTAAGCGTTGTGCATACTCGTTATCTTGATTGATTGTATCTACTTTTATGACCACTACCCCGCGATTAGGTTTAGAGCGCGACGACTTAATACTAATTACTTCTGCTTTAACCTGTATAGTCAGCGAACTACTAAACGGTTACGGCGTTAACCTCGTTAAGCCTACTCCAGTAGTACTTGCACTCGGTTGCCTTGTAACCATTTTAGACTTCTTTGACTATAGCGTGTCATTTGTATGTGTGGGTATCGGCTAGCTAATCTCTCCACCTGCACTAATTAATCCAGTCGCAATGGGAATGCTTTCTATCATAAGACACATGGTAATACTTGCGGTATGCCAGCCACTGGCTGCAAGACCCTTAAAAAAGTATCTTTCGCTGCTTCGTCATCTAAATGAAAAGGCTGCGGGTCATATCATACTGAATGGCATATGCTTTCATACCTACGCAAGTCACAGTATATTTTTTAATGGGCTATTTAGCACCTACGTTTATATCTTCCAAATACAATTCTTGCATACTTGATCCTTCGCTCTTATCACTTTGATGTTTACGATAGACCATCATATAGCAAAAAACCTTATGCAGTTTTTAAATCGCATAAGGCTTTGAAAACAAATAAAGTATTAAAAATCGAATCAGTTTAGTAGGACTATTTTCGACTTAGTCTAATCGTTTAATCGTCAAGTCGGCTAGTGCGGCAGCTTCCCGCATTACACTCACGTAAACGATCGTTTAAAAAGTTTACTCGGCTTGTGGTCATACTGGTTGCACAGTCCATATTTACTAAAAAGCTGTCATCTAAATATCGGCTACAGCTATCGTTACGATCGCGCATCCAGCTAAGCTGCCCTCGCTTTAATATTGCTCTCTGACTGCTATTCAACTGCTTTATTAATGCTCTATAACTGATATTAAGCTCCTTATCCGCTTCTTGGTATACTTTTGATAAGCAATATAGACCATCAAAATCGTTATTTGGGTTATCACAGTTTTGGTCTGCGAATGCAGATGTGGGTAATAAAATAGCGGATGATAATAGAACAAAAGAGGCGCTTAATAATACTTTTTTAAGGGTAATTAATAACATTGTTTGGCCTATATTTTTTAGTGAAGACAGTTATTAGTTGAGTAAACAGGTTCTAATTCTACTCAGATATTGAGAAGTATAGAGATATGGTAGATTTTATCATATGAATTATTAATATTAACTTAACAGTTATAGTTTGATTATCTGGCTATAGAATATCATAATCGCAGGCAAATTAAAGGTAATTGAGTTTATAACCACTAAAGCTAAGAGGCTTTAAAGCTAATAATCCCCCAAATTTAAGGATAATGAAATTAACAGACAACAAAAAGCCCTATATCATTGTTCATAATATAGGGCTTAGCATAATTAGGTTTTAAACAAAAAACGTAAATATTTTATATTAAGCATCGTAAGGATCACGTAATACGATAGTTTCATCACGATCTGGACCCGTTGAAATAATATCTACAGGGCAATCAATTAATTGCTCAATACGTTTAATATACGCTTTAGCTTCTTCTGGTAGATCATCATATTTAGTAACACCTACTGTTGACCCTTTCCAGCCTGGAAGCGTTTCATATCTCGGTGTTACCGACTCATAGAACTCACCATCATGCGCCCCAGCACATTCAGTTTCTGGTAAGTCATAGCCTACGCCGATACGGATTTCATCTAATCCATCAAGAACATCAAGCTTCGTTAAGCAGATTCCAGATAGTGAATTTAATACCACAGCACGGCGAAGGGCTTCAGCATCAAACCAACCACAACGACGAGCGCGGCCGGTCGTTGCGCCAAATTCATGACCTACTTTAGCCAAGTGCGCACCAACATCATCGAATAGCTCAGTTGGAAATGGACCACTACCCACACGCGTGGTATAAGCTTTAGTAATGCCAAGCACATAGTCTAAGTATAATGGGCCGATACCAGTACCTGTCGAGACACCACCAGCTGTCACACTGGAGCTAGTTACAAAGGGATAAGTACCGTGGTCAATGTCAAGTAGCGTACCTTGAGCCCCTTCAAACATTAGGTTTTTACCTGCTAGACGTAGCTGATTTAGCTCCTCGGTCACATCACAGATTAGATCTTTTAACTCATCTTTCCACTCTAGACATAGCGCCAAAGTCTCATCAAAATCAATGGCATCCACTTTGTAGTACTGGGTTAACTGGAAGTTATGATAGTCAATTAAGTTACGTAATTTTTCATCTAAATCATTACGAAACAGATCAGCAAGCTTAATGGCACGGCGAGCTACTTTGTCCTCATAGGCTGGACCGATACCGCGGCCTGTCGTACCAATTTTACCAGTACCACGCTTAGCTTCACGGGCTTGGTCGAGCGCAATGTGGTAAGGTAGAATTAGAGGACAATTTGGCGAGATTCTGAGACGTTCACGTACTGGCACATTATTGGCTTCTAGCTCTTTCATCTCAATGAGCAGTGCCTCTGGCGACAATACCACCCCATTACCGATAAAGCAGGTCACGCCTTCACGCAAAACACCTGATGGAATAAGATGCAGAACTGTTTTCTTACCGTCTACTACTAAAGTATGACCAGCGTTGTGACCACCTTGGAAACGCGCTACAGCAGACGCTTTTTCGGTAAGCAAATCCACAATCTTGCCTTTACCTTCATCGCCCCATTGGCTACCAAGTACTACAACATTCTTTCCCATAACAAATCCTTACCCACTCATATTGAACTATAAAAATAATCAGTATATCTAATCATTGTCATTAAGACATACTGCTCAGCCGTATGACTTAAAATGGCGTTCATCACTAAACTGCTTTTAAAACCCACTCGCCTGCATCTAAAATCAACTGGTCTGTTACATTATGTGGGACATCTTTTTCACTTAATGGACGCACCACTCTGTGACCCAAATCACGTAATTCACTAATTTTAGTGTCTAATTCTGTGCTTAGTTTGGTATTATTTTCAGCAAATACTTGTTGCATATCTTTAAAGCTTACCAACACCAACTTGGTTTTATTAATACTGATATAACGTTGTAAGCGAGTGACTTCTAAACTAAAGCCAGTTGCACTACGCGATGGTAGAGCTTCTGCAATAGTGGTTGGTGTATAACCAGCAGAATTAACATGCTCACCATTAAAACGACCACCTCTTGCCACTGCTTGTGATTCATTTTCAAAATAAGCATTAAATACGATGCCAGTATGATAATGATAGCCAAGGCCAGTGATATCAACACTGACGTTAACCTGATAGGTTTTCTGTATATGGGCAACCATAACCTGTACATCTTTGACAGCACTTTTGATCATCGCGTCGTTAACAGCGGTATCTGAGAGCGCTGTTTTTAATGCGGACATATCATGACCATAGACAGCCAATTGATAAAAATCATTGCCCATAGTCAAGCCTGCACACACTTGCTTTAGCTCTGGTAATGCTTTGTTGGCATACAAATCTATTATGACCGAGGCATCTTGATCAGATAAACCCGCCAACTCTTTTAAACGTGCAAAAATAGCCACATGACCAATATCAATATGCAAATGCTGCTTTAGATTTAAGCTGTCGATTAAACAGTACAGCACATCAATTAGCTCTATATCTGCATCTAAACTGTCACTACCAAATATCTCTGCACCCAATTGCAATGGCGTGCGTGAACCAAAAAGCCCATTGGGTAAGGTTCTAATAACATGACCTGCATAACAATAACGTGCGATCTCATCGGCTTTATTAAGTTTGTTTAAATGAGCGTCAATACGTAGAATTTGCGGGGTTATATCAGCACGTACACCCATGAGCCGGCCAGACAGCTGGTCAATAATTTTAAATGTTTGACGTTTTAAATCTTCAGATGCATTTCCTAATAAAGATTCGGTAAACTCAATCATTGGCGGGCAAATAAGCTCATAGCCTCGGCTAACTAATAATCGGGTAAGATTATAACGCAGCCACTCTTGCTTTTGTGCTTCCTCAGATAATAGATCGCTAACACCATCAGGCAATAACCAAATATTATCAATATCTGCTACATGGGATAGTTTATCGGAAGACTGAATTTGAGCTTTACTAGAAGAAATAGAACTATCAGACACAAGTAATCCTTGTTTGGGGGCGACAGTCACTGTACCAATAGAACCTGTACAAGCGGACACGCCATGACCAAATCTTTAGTTAAATTTAGTTAAAGTGTATTTGTACTCGTTAAAATGAAAAATATTGCGTTTACTATCACAATAGTTAGCCAGTTTAAGTTTACCCTTTGCCAGTTTAACTCTTATAGCTAAATTTCAACAGTGTAAAAAATGCTTTTTTTTGCGGCGGCTGTACGGTAACCCAGCTAACTTGACTACAACACTATTAGATAGAGTTAAATTTCAAGAGCTTTATAGCATTCACATCATGCATCATATAGGTACTGCTGAATTATATACAGTCCCTAAACAAGCCAGTGGTCTATTGTAATTAAGTCTAGCATAGCCCATAGCTTTCGACTAGAGAAACCCACAACTAATCTGAAATTTGATAACCATAACCAGGCTTTAAAAGCATAAGTTGTAAAACGTAAACTTATAGTCAAAGAAGTCTAAAATGGTTACAGGGCAACCGAGTGCAAGTACTACTGGAGTAGGCTTAACGAGGTTAACGCCGTAACCGTTTAGTAGTTCGCTGACTATACATACAGCTTTCCTATAATTTAATGATATAGCTAAGATAATCTAAAATAGTTATAACACAACCAAGTGCAGATAGTACCTTTATACAGCCAGCAAGGTTACTATGGTAACCGTTTACAATTACTTTAACAGTAAATGGTAGTTTTTAATAATTATGGGCAATATCGTCTTAATATCAACGCATGTGTTAATATTTTGACTTTAAATGCTGCCAAAAGTTTAACAACCCTTACACTAGAATTGAGAGAATAGCTTATGTCATTAAATCATCTTGACCTCGAGTCAAATCAAAGAAATGTTTTAGGCACTGCCCTAGCCAGCTGTTGTTTTAGCCCAGTTACTGGTTATTATCGTAACGGGTTTTGTCATACAGGACCGCAAGATATTGGTCAACATACGGTATGTGCAAAAATGACTAGTGAGTTTTTGAATTTTTCAGCCAAAACTGGCAATGACCTCATTACCCCCATCCCCGAATTTGGCTTCAATGGATTGCAACCGGGTGATTACTGGTGCATTTGCGCATTGCGCTGGCTGGATGCACTAGACCATAATATGGCACCACAAATTAAATTAGAGGCTTGTCATGAAAGCCTACTAGAATTGGTAGATATAGAGACTTTAAAACAGTATGCCCTATAAAAATAACGCCACATCGTATTATGAAAATCGTATTATTAAAATATAAGGTTACGTGTCATCAACCGTGGGTATATATTTTAGTGTCACGCTTTTTAGTGTTAAAAGGTCTCATAATCTAGTTTTGCCTTGTTCATTTGAGAGTTAATTGAGAGTCAATTATGCCAGAGCAAAAATCCTCCATACTCAGCCCCACCAGCATAAAAAAACCTAAGGGTTCAGTTAATGACCAAAAAATGTTCTTAGGTAATGAACAAGGGGTGCGCAAGTTCATGTCATCTACGATGCGCGTATATGACCCCGATGCCGAACGGGTGGAAGATTTTGAACGCTCAGGTATTAACGAGATAGTAAACTGTTGTGTCTATTCACGTAAAACAGGTGAGTTTATTGAGAAAATCGAGTTAGAGGATGTTAGTAAAAATTTAGCGGACGACAGTAATTTTGTATGGCTTGGACTTTATGACCCCAATATCGCGACCATTAAAACAGTTCAGCAGGCATTTGATATTCACGAATTGGCGCTGGAAGATGCCTTTAATGAAAGCCAACGCGCAAAAATTGAGAACTATGGAAATGATACGGTATTCGTGGTGGTGCGTACAGCACTTTTAGCTGACAACCATATCCATTATGGTACAACCTCAATGCTCATGGGTACTAACTACATCATCACTATTCGTACTGGAGCTTCACAATCTTTTGCACCCGTTAGAGCTTACTGCCACAAACGACCAGAGAAAATGCAGATGGGCCCAGTGTTTGTCATGCACGCAGTCCTAGATTATGTGGTGGACAGCTACCTCCCTATTACTGATAGTTTAGGCGAATATCTGCTTGAGCAAGAACGTAATATTTTCTCTTATGAATTTAGTAAAGAGACGCTTAAAAGCTTATATATGTTAAAGTCGCAACTGGTACATATGCGCGCGGTAATGATGCCAGTACAAGAGATTTGCAACTTTTTTATCAATCATAAAAAAAATGAACTTGTTTCCACTTTTCCTAGTACGGCAAAGCCTTATTTTCGCGATGTTAATGACCACCTGTTACGCGCAATTGATGCGGTAAATGGGCTAAATGAGATGTTAAGTGTGGCTATGGATACCTATATGGCCATGGTAAACATGGGACAAAACGAGGTAGTACGTAAGTTAGCTGCTTGGGCAGGTATTTTAGCAGTACCCACTGCGGTAGCAGGAATATATGGTATGAACTTTGATTTTATGCCTGAGCTACATTATGAGTACTCATATTTTATCGTCATTACCATTATTATTTCGACCTGTTTGATATTGTATCGTCAGTTCCGAAAATCTGGTTGGTTATAAAACCTTATCTTAGCATTTACCCTTATTTAGATTATGCCGACACACCCTGACTCTTGCTCTCGTAACGGCCTATTCGTTGCGTTTACTTGGGGCACCTTTATGAACATTATCCTCTGGACGACCAAACTGATACGCTGTCCAGCTCAGAAGAACAACGGCCAAACTCAATACAAAAATTGCAACGGTAATGGTCATTAGCAACCATAAATGGAAAGTATCTGACACAGCCTGCACATCTACAACTAAATGTCGCGATAAGGCGGTAATGGCAATATATATCAAAAACTGCACTGGCAGACGGTGAGTTTTGAAATAGATACCTATCATAGCAAGCAGTTCTAAATAAATAAACAGCATTAAAATGTCTTTAAGCTCTGCTTTACCGTTATGTAGAATACCAATAAACTCAGCGCCTGCCGCCCATATTACCACCACACCAATCAACAACAGGGCTAGATAATGACCGATATCTACCAATGTTACGCCTAACGCTTGTATTCGGTTATGCCACGCACTGTTATTATCCACGCACATCATCTCCTTCAGATCTGTATTGAATGAAGCCATGCTATGAAAACTTGCTTAGCTTTCTTCGTCCTCTTAGATGAGAAAAATAGATAAGCATAACCTATAAGCAAGACAGATAAGCGATAGTAGCTTTGCTAATATAATTAACTTGTATCATTATTAATTGCGCCATCGCTTATCTCTTCATTTAGCTTAGCGAGTAAAACATCTTACCTGCTTATCCTACCTGTCGTAATTAACTTTTTAATTACTGATTGGTCGCTTTCTCAGCCGCTTCTAAGGTTTGACGTATTAAAGTATTAATTGTCATTGGACCAACACCGCCTGGTACTGGGGTATAAGCTGAAGCGATTGACTCAATACCGGTTAGCTCAATATCGCCAACACCACCGTTGTCAGTAGGGTGGAAACCTGCATCTACCACAATAGCACCCGGTTTGATCCATTCTTTTTTAATAAGCTCTGGTACGCCTACAGCCCCAACAATAATATCAGCACGGCCGACATTCTCTGCTAAATTCTGAGTCTTTGAATGACAGATGGTTACGGTGCAGTTAGCGTTTAATAGCATTTGCGCCATTGGTTTACCTAAAATAGCACTGCGCCCCACCACGACCGCATTTTTACCTGAAAAATCAACACCATAGTGCTTAAGTAGATACATAATCCCCTGAGGTGTACAAGAACCATAAGCGGGCTCGCCCATGCTCATACGCCCAAAGCCCAATGACGTTACCCCATCTACATCTTTAGCTAAATCGATAGCATCAAAGCAAGCACGTTCATCAATTTGTTCTGGAACGGGATGTTGCAGTAAAATACCATGCACATCAGGGTTATTATTAAGCGCCTCAATTTTAGCCAATAACGCTTCAGTTGAAGTACTCTCTGGCATTTCAACTCGCATTGACTCCATACCGACTCGCTTACACGCATTACCTTTCATACGCACATAAGTGGCAGACGCTGGATCATCACCCACTAAAATAGTTGCTAAAATAGGTGTGCGGTTTGTTTTTTGCTTTAAAGCTGCCACGCGCACACTTAAGTCTTGTTCAATTTGTTGCGCTAAGGCTTTGCCATTTAACACTGTGGCCGTATTTACATCGGTCATGTAGAGCTCCAGATTTTAAATATTATTAATGGAAAATATTTCAATAAGCGTGTTCATTTAGCTGGATTCTAATTAAGTCTTTAAGTTTGAATCAACTAAGTATATTGTAACTGATGACAAGCAAATAATCAGAATGTGATACGTTTTGATAGTAAATTATCTGTATAATTAAATTGTCATTTAATTTTTTAATCACAAACTATGACTTCTTTTTTTATTTTTTAAATATAACTTGTATTTTAGTTTTTATTTGATATTATAGTTCACCTCAAATGGCTGGGTGGCAGAGTGGTTATGCAGCGGATTGCAAATCCGTGGACGCCGGTTCGATTCCGACCCCAGCCTCCAAATTATGTGTTGACGAATATTCGATTTATGATAATATACGCGCACTTGATGAGTTGTTAGAAACATTAAACAGCTTGTGATAAAAGTTTTGCCCGGGTGGTGAAATTGGTAGACACAAGGGATTTAAAATCCCTCGCTCTAACGAGCGTGCCGGTTCAAGTCCGGCTCCGGGTACCATATTCAAGAACAAAAGGCTTCCAAGCAATTGGAAGCCTTTTTTCTGTTTGAGGGTTTACGATATTCACAAAAAGCCTAAAAGATTGATTTTTAGGCCAGAATAGAGTGTTTAATAAGTCCATGCTAAACTTGATATGCTAACTCATTGGCAACCATTAACAGCCAGTTAACAGCCGCACAGTTTACCCTCTATGATCAAGTCAGCATTGTATAATGTTATCTAGGATCTGTTGAACATAATATCATAGGTTAAAATATCCTCTTCATCCCCAAAAGGATCAGCCATTTCTGCAGTGCCGCCAAGTATGTTACCTTTTTTATCAATCTCATAGCAAGCTTTGCCGGATTCATCATAGTCCAATGATATAGCGTCTGACTCAATTGACTCACACAACCAAGCCGTCGTATCACTGGCTTTAGTCAATGACCAATGAAACACATTGCGACTCACACGTTCAGCTTTTGTCTCATCTTTATAGACAATCTCATCGGCATAAATACCTTGACTATCTAAAATAGCGTATTTAGGTAAATCAGTATTTTTGACCACTTCAGATATAGCACTATCAGCAGTTTTAGCCCCCTTATAACGATATGGCGCAGTATCATAATAAATCGTTGCAGGCATCACGAATAAAGGCTCATTATCTAACAAAAACACCATTTTATAATCTTTATAACGTACAGATTCATTATTAAAAGTTGTTTGTCCTATTTCATCGCCAATCATTGAAATCTGTAGAGTTGTCCCATCTGTCTCAGCCTTGAATGCTATATCAAGTTCCGTCGCAACTTTCTGCAATACTGCTTCAACCGGATAGGTTTCTGCCCCGAGCATACGTTCTGGGTATTGATGAGTGCTGGACGTATCAGGCGTTGTGCTTGCACAGGCACTTAAAGTCAGAGCAGCAATAAGACAGAGACTAAGATTTTTCATAAAAGTTCCTTTTATATAAGATGTAAGTAGTATAAATAGGTCAGTTTAATATAAATTAAATATTGTAACTAATAATCGGTTATATCATTAATATGGTTCTAGCTTTAGGTACCTTGGATATAGCTAACAGCAATATGGATAAGAGCACTATAGGATAGGCAAAATCAGCAATAGACAAATAAGTAATATGAAAAATAAACGCTAAAGCCGCTCTAGATAAATTGCTTTAAACAGGAGCAGAACAATTGACCGACTTTCAAGCAAAAGCATTTTAAACATCAGGATTTCAAACATACAACGCTCTAACATTTCAATGATAAATCAGCGCCACAATCCTTCTGTATGAATCAGACTTTTTTCAATAACAGGATAGCCGCTAAATTCAAGGGCCAGCCCTTTATCATCATGGTTTAAAGTACACACAGCCCCTATTGGAAAACTCTGCTTACGAGCCACATGCCCAAACGGCAATCCAGTATAAACAGGTAAACCTGTCATACGGCGTAACTGTTCTATCACTATACTCATGTCATACCGTGCATCGTAGCTATCCTCACCTATATTACTAAAAGCGCCTAACACAATAGCCTGCTGATTTTTAAAAGTACCTGCCAAGAATAAACCATAAAGCATGCGCTCAATATGGTATGTCTGCTCTCCCACATCCTCTAAAAATACAATGCCGCCCTCAGGTTGAGGTAAATATTTACTGCCTGCCAGTGCAGAAACCACACTTAAGTTACCCCCCCATAGCATTCCTGAGATAGGTTTCGAGCTGAATTCAATATTTTTTTGCAGCGGTAACTCAAGAGTAAGATTAGGCGCAGTAAGAGCATCGACAAAGCCTTGACAACTGATTTTATCAGGCTCAGTTTTGCCAAACTCGCTATATAACATCGGCGCTGATAAGCTACTCATCCCACCTTGAGCTAACAAAGCACATTGTATGGCAGAGACATCGCTAAATCCTGCTAGTATACTGCCCCGATCCTGCATTATTCTGCCTAAGGTCTGCCAGTCGATATGCTCGAGCAATCGTATTGCACCGTAGCCGCCGCGTACTCCCAAGAGAAGCTTCGGGGCCTCGATGGCACCAGTCGCAATATTCTGAAGATCACTCATGCGTTGGCTATCAGTACCTGCAAAACGTAAATATTGACGGCCGGTAATCTCAGGATTTTGTACTTTAAACCCTGCACACGCCAGCCGCTGCAAACTACGCTTATTGCGTAACGCATCAGCACCAGTATTTGAGCTTGCAAACAACCGTGTGGTTATGGTTGGTGATAGGCAGTCTAAAGTTTCTGGCATTAAGGTTGAGGCAAAAGCTCTATGCGTTCCTGTTCCCAATACGCCCATACTAGCAATGCCTATAGAGGTTAGACCTAAAAAATACCTACGGTTAAGGGTCTTTGCTTGATTTTTTTCATTGGCAATAGCTATTTGGGGTTTTTCGTTAACATCTATTTGTTTCTGTTCATCATCTAAGCTATCGTTAAACGATGTCATTATTGAAGAATGTGGAAACAGCCCATTATTTTTTTTATACATATCTGAGTGCCTTAAACCTTTAATAAATAACCTAGACGTCGATAATATACGAGGCATCTATTCTTTTTTTACAGCATAAAACTGGTTAATTTTAGATAGCTATCATTATATCGCCTTAGTTAAAAATAAGTTATAAACTTGTATCATTTCTCGCATCCAAAACACACCCACTGCTGCGCTATACTATAATAGCTATGTGGGTAGGTAGTCCTTGCCACCCAATAGATAAAATAAGTAATACGGCTACCATAATCCTTATCATATTTTTATATGTTTTTTATTAATTAGGACTAATCATGAGTTATACCTTTAATCGTACCTTCCCTCACACTCGCTTACGCCGCCTACGGGTTAATGACAACGTTCGAGCTATGATTCGTGAAGTTGAGTTACACCCCAAGCATTTTATTGCGCCTGTTTTTGTATTAGACGGTGAGAATCAGCGTGAAGCTGTGGCCAGTATGCCGGGTGTTGAACGTCTGTCCATCGATTTGTTGATTGAGCATGCCAAAGCACTACTTAATGAGGGCGTAACTACCGTAGACATCTTTCCAGTTATTGATGCGAGTTTAAAAACAGAAGACGGTAGAGCTGCCTATGATCCAGATGGCTTAGCGTGCCGTGCGGTACGTGCTCTAAAAAAAGAAGTACCCGATATGGTGGTCATGACAGATGTGGCGTTAGATCCCTACACGACTCATGGTCAGGATGGATTGATAGATGAAAGTGGTTATGTGGTTAATGATGCTACTGTCGAGGTCTTAGTTAAACAAGCTTTAGCTCATGCCCGTGCAGGCGCTGACATTATATCGCCAAGTGATATGATGGATGGGCGAATACTAGCGATACGTGAAGCCTTTGAAGAAGAGGGATTTGTGAATACCAGTATTATGGCTTACTCCGCCAAATATGCGTCTGCTTATTATGGCCCTTTCCGTGATGCGGTAGGCAGTGCCGGCAATTTAAAAGGCGGTCATAAAAAACAATATCAAATGGATTTTGGTAACCGTGCCGAAGCCTTGCATGAGGTGGCTATGGATATTAATGAAGGGGCTGATATGGTCATGATTAAACCCGGCCAACCTTACCTAGACTTAATTCGTGAAGTCAAAAATACCTTTGGGGTACCTACCTTCGCCTACCAAGTATCTGGCGAGTACGCTATGCATATAGCCGCCATACAAAATGGCTGGTTATCTGATGCAGTTATACTGGAATCGCTCATCGGGTTCCGCCGTGCTGGTGCTGATGGTATTCTTACTTATTTTGCTTTAGAGGCCGCTAAGCAGTTAAATAAGCTATAACCTAACCTGTAACATTATACTCTTCAACGAGCGGCTTTGCGCAATCGCTGCTTTAATAGCCGAATACTTTCAAATCAGTGACAGTGTTGACCTTGTTTAGCATACTCGTATGGCACGTACACTTGGTTGCGGTTGCCCTTTACTTGAATGAAAGGGTTTCAGCTACTAGTTTTAGACATAAAAAAATCCCCGTAATTGTACGGGGATTTTTAACGCGACCAGTTCTGAACAGACTGAGCTTTTAATGAAATTAATCGTCAATATCCATTACTTTCCCAAACGTTGTTGAATTAGAAACGTTTGACGTAAGAGATGCCATATACCCAAGGATTAATCTCTACTGTACCAATATCAGCACCATTCAACTCTACATCTGGCTCAAGGTCAATATAGCGAGCATCTAAACGAACGGCGTCTGTTGGATTGATTTTGAAGTCAACACCCACATGACCTGCCACGCCCCAGCTATCATCAATCTCTAAGTCATTACCATTACCTAAATAGATACGTTCTTTAAAAAACGTTGTATAGTTTGCACCTACCCCAACAAAGGGCTTAACTGAAGAGTTTAGACCATCAAAATGATACTGTAACGATAACGTTGGTGGCAGATGTTGTGTCTCAGCTTTAATGATATTACCATCTCCATCTTTCAAATCGATATCGTGATGAAATGGCAGAGCTGCTAATAGCTCAACACCAATATTATCTGCAACAAAGTATTCGCCAGTGATTGTAGGACGCACATCAGAATCAACGTCCACAGCCAATGTCCCATTAGCCAATGAGCCGTTACCACTTTCTGGGTCGACATATCCAGCACCCACGCCCACCGTCCAAGTGCCTGCTGTTTCTGCCATTGCAGGGGTTATGCTTAAACCAGCAGCCAGTGCAGCTAATATCAATGCTTGACGTTTAATCATAGTATCCTCAACTTATTTAAATGATAGATAAAGCGCTAAAATAACTGAAATAAGATTAGGCTTAAAAGTTAATAACCAACAGTTAGTTTATTTCTACTTTCTAACTGTCTAGTTTGATTATATTAAATATCCTTAACCTTTGTAAGGTGTTTTAACCAAAAAGATACGACTTGCTAGTCGATTATTGTGGTTGGCTTTTTTAATTTTTCAAATCCTGTTTTTACTTTCTAATGCCTCAAAATTTTTATGAGATGAGAGACTTTAAGGATTATGTATTTATCTGTATAACCACCCGTCACTATGATTTCAAAATTAGTACTTTTCAATTAATGCATTCTAGGTAACAAGTCTCCTAGCTTTTACTTTCCTGTTCATTAGCATTGGTAATGGTGATCACTCATAGATAGTCTTATATAAAGCAGTTGTGATTTCATCTTTACCACCTATAATAACCACTCTGTGACTTATGACCTTTATTTAATAGGCAAAGTTTTACGACTTACTGCAAAGAGCATAGTTTTACCACTCGCTACAATATGAATAGTATAAATAATCAACAAACCATATTTCATCTAGTCAAAAATCAAATTAAAGGTGCACCATGAGCAAGCTCAATCCCAAACAACAAGAGGCCATGACCTATGTGTCCGGTCCCCTCCTCGTTCTAGCGGGTGCAGGCTCAGGTAAAACGTCAGTTATCACGCGAAAAATAGCGTACCTTATCGAACAATGTAATATTCCTGCGGATCGTATTACGGCGGTAACCTTTACCAATAAGGCCGCACGTGAAATGAAGGCGCGTGTTTCCTCTTTGATGCCCAAAGAAAAAATACGCGGACTAACTGTCTCAACCTTCCATCAATTCGGATTACAGTTTTTACGTTATGAGCTGCTGCACACGCCTTTAAAAGGTAATTTTTCTATTATGGATGCCGACGACAGTAAGCGGCTACTGATGGAACTTATGATGCGTGATAATTTATCAGGCGCTGAGAGTCGAGAGCTTGTTGGTAAAGCCATCAAGTTTATCTCCGATTGGAAAAATGACTTGATCGAACCTGAAAAAGCGATGGAGACGCTTGATGACCCTGAAGACATGATATTTGCTACGCTTTATGCGTTATATGAGCGCAACTTGCGGGCTTATAATGCTGTTGATTTCGATGATTTAATTGTTTTACCTGCCAAAATATTGCGTGAGAATACACAGCTACGCGATAAATGGCAAAACCGTATTCGCTATCTACTAGTCGATGAGTATCAAGATACCAACACTGCCCAGTACGAGCTGATTAAGCTTATTGTAGGCCCTTTGGGTAAGTTTACGGTGGTCGGCGACGATGACCAATCTATCTACGCATGGCGTGGTGCACGTCCAGAAAATATGGCGCTGCTCAAAGAGGACTTCCCCAAGCTAAAAGTGATTAAACTTGAGCAAAACTACCGTTCTACCAATCGTATTTTAAGTGCCGCTAACCAAGTCATCATGAATAATGAGCATTTATTTGATAAAGCGCTGTGGTCAGAAAAAGGGCAAGGCGAGAAGATTCGTATCATTAATTGTCGTAATGATGATGATGAATCTGAGCGAGTCGCTAAAGAGATTGTGACTCATAAACTGCGCTTTGGTAACGAATGGGAGCAATATGCTGTTTTATACCGCAGTAACTTCCAAGCGCGTATGTTAGAGGCACAGCTGCGACAACTACAAGTGCCTTACAAACTCTCAGGGGGTCAATCTTTCTTTGCACGCAGTGAGATTAAAGATGTGATGGGCTACTTACGCTTGATACTAAACCCTGAGGATGACAGCGCATTTTTACGTATTGTGAACACTCCAAAGCGGGGGCTAGGACCGGCCACTTTAGAAAAGTTAGGCTTATTCGCCCAAGAGCATAGCATCTCACTACTGGCCTCCTGTACTCATGGCGGGCTTGGTCATGTATTACCAATAAAGGCGTATAGCACTCTTAAAGAATTTGGCGAATTTATTGAGCACTATACGCGCGAGCTTGACCAACACCCCGATCCTGTGCCATTAGTGCGCCAGTTGATCGATGAAACGGGCTATATCGATTTTGTACGTTCGGATTCCAAAACCCCGCAGCAAGAAAAAAACCGGATTGACAATATTGAGGTGTTGTACACCAGCATCCAAGCGCTTATTAACCGTGCAGAAGACGATGATGACAAAACTATTGATGCGGTTATTCGCAAACTGGTATTGCTTGATATGCTTGAACAACAGCAAGAGGAAGAAAATACCAACAAGGTAAACTTGATGACATTGCATGCCGCCAAGGGTCTAGAGTTCGATTTTGTCTACATAATGGGCTTAGAGGAGGAGCTACTTCCCCATCGAAACTCTATTATCGGAGAGACTATTGAAGAAGAACGCCGTTTGATGTACGTAGGGATTACCCGTGCTCGCCGTGAGTTAACCCTAACTTTGGCAGCCCAGCGCCGCGGTGGTGGCCAAATGCGTACAACAACACAAAGCCGTTTTTTAGAAGAGATGCCTGAAGAGCACTTAGATTGGCCAGCCAATGCCAAAAAGAAAAAAGCCGAACGCGACCCCCAAGTTGTTGCTGCTGAATACATGGCAAATATTAAAGCGCTTTTAAAAAAGAAATAAAGGCTTGGTAAAGGCTAAAACTTAACCAAAGATTAATCATGCAAGTCTATAAAAATATTGTAAAATAACCTCAAAATGGCAGGAGTCACTCCTGTCATTTTTATTTTTAACTCATTTTTTCTATCAACTCATTAGGGGCGCGTATGTCAAGCAATTCTGAGCAAACATTCAAGCAAGATATTCCCCCCGAAGGTTATGACCGCGCTGAAGACAAACTCATTTATCTGCAAAGTTTAGTAGCCGATCATGACTTATTATCCATAGCAGAATTTTTAAATGAGCAATCAGAATATGAGATTGCCAACCTACTCGAATCATTCCCTGGTGACGACCGCAAGCTAATTTGGTCACAAGTTCCTGTTGAAATAAAAGGTGAGGTTCTTGCCGAGGTTGAAGGTGATATTCGGCCGTCACTGATGGAAAATATGTTAGCCGGTGAAATTGAAATCCTCGCTGAAGATCTTGATGCGCAAGATATTGCTGAGATTTTAGATACCGTTGATGACAAAGTTCGCACAGAGGTAATGTCGAACCTTGATGATGATATTCGTCTGCAAGTCAACCAATTAAATACTTATGAAGAGTATGAAGTTGGTGACTATATGGATCCAGACACCATCCAAATTAAAGGCAATATTACGTTAGAACAAGTCCAAAAATTCTTGCGCGAAGATGAAGATTTATTAGATGATCAAACTCAAGAGCTGATCGTAGTAGACACAAGCAATCAGTTGCTCGGACTACTAAGCTTAGTTGATTTAATTAAATACCCGCAACACTCTATGGTTGAGCAGTGGATTGATCCTGCGATTACTATTAATGATCGCATGGATATTCAAGATGCGGCCGCCGTCTTTCGTTCATCAGATATTCGTTACGCACCTGTTGTGAATAGCTTCGGTGAACTGGTAGGTCAGCTTAATGCTGAAGACATTATGGAAATTATTCGTGATGATGTTGACAGCACCATGAAACACTTAGCCGGTGTGAGTGATGATGAAGAACTTTTTGCCCCTATTTTACGTAGTGCGAAAAGCCGAAGTGTGTGGCTTGGTATAAATTTATTAACGGCTTTATTAGCAGCGGCTGTCATCGGTCAGTTTGAAGCAGTATTGGCACAAGTGGTTGCATTGGCTGTCTTAATGCCGGTGGTGGCTAGTATGGGGGGTATCTCTGGCAGCCAGACTCTGACAGTAGTCATTCGCGGTTTAGCAATGGGTCAAATCGGGGGATCGAACCGAGTTTGGTTAATGAATAAAGAGCTTTGGGTTGGAGCAATTAATGGGATTATTTGGGCGCTCATTATGGCAGGTATTGCTCAGCTTTGGTTTCAGGATGCCCGAATTAGCTTAGTCATCGGTTGTGCGATCGCCATCAATATGACTGCGGCAAATGTTGCTGGTATTAGTATTCCTTTACTATTGAAGCGTATGGATATTGACCCTGCCCTTTCAGCATCGGTCATTTTGACCACAGTAACCGATATTGTCGGCTTTATGTCATTCTTAGGACTTGCCAGCATTCTAATATTATAGCTTATTACCGATTACCGATTACCGATTACCGATTACCGATTTTAAAGTATGACGTCTATTTTAAGAAAATAAACCTGTCAGTTTTATTTAAGTAACGATTTTTAAAATTTCGCTGATCCATATCCAGATTAAAGCCTTAATCAAAATATTTTTTATCAGATGAGAGAAAACATATGAACTCCGTACAAGTTAAAATCTTAAACTCCAAAATTGGCAACGACCCCGATTTTCCCATGCCGACTCGAGCAACAGATGGCTCAGCTGCGATTGACTTGCGTGCTTGTATTGATGAGGCTATCACTATTAAAGCAGGCGAAACACAACTAATTGGCACGGGTATGGCGATCTACATTGCCGATCCTAATTATGCAGGTATTATCCTGCCACGCTCTGGGCTTGGTCATAAACATGGTATTGTACTGGGTAACTTGGTGGGGCTTATTGATGCCGATTATCAAGGCGAGTTAATGGTTAGCGTCTGGAATCGAAGTGACAGGGATTTTATACTAAAACCAGCAGAGCGCATGGCACAATATATGGTAGTGCCAGTCGTACGCCCTAAGTTTGAGATTGTTGATAATTTTAATGAACTAAGTGCGCGCGGTGCAGGTGGCTTTGGACATTCTGGTAGAAAATAGCCATCGAGTATTTTGCAAAACCAACTTGAAAACACATGTAATTACTAAAAGCACGTGTAACTATTAAGAGTAAGTAAACTTAACGGTTTCGACAATGCTTTTTTTGCGCAATGTATTGGACAGCATACTTCATTCAAAACAGCACTAAAGAAATTGTCTTGTAACTTCAAACACTTACCCCCTTCAAAACGACCCATTTAATAAATAGGTCGTTTTTTTGTTATAGTTAAAGAAGTCTAAAATGGTTACAAGGCAACCGAGTGCAAGTACTACTGGAGTAGGCTTAACGAGGTTAACGCCGTAACCGTTTAGTAGTTCGCTGACTATAGTAAATCAGCATTAATTACCTCCTGTCCTGTATATCAAACAGGTTAACCAATCTTAACGCTTTATACTTTATTAAGTAACACTTTAAAGCTATGATTGAAACTATTCGTTACATATTATGTAGTGTGGGAGAACATTTTGTCATCGCATTCCTATTCGGCTCAACGTGCTTTATTTAAAGCCTATGATATTCGCGGTAAATATACCTTGTTTACCGATGCGTTTGTCTGGGATTTAAGCCGCGTGTTTGCGAATGACTTACTTCTAAAAACTAAGCAAATAAACACTCAGCACCTTACTACTGAAAGCTCAAATACCAAGAGACCCACTGTTGTTATCGGATATGATACACGCCAAGGTAGTCTAGCAATTGCACAAAAATTTGCACATACCTTTAGCCAATCTGGGATAAATGTGGTCTGGATTGGATTGGTTACCACTCCTATGATGGCGTTTTGGGCAAATCAGTATGAAGGGCATGGTTTTATTGCAACGGCAAGTCATTCAGCGAGACATATTAATGGATTAAAATGGCTACTCTTTGGCGAATCACCGAGCAGCTCATATATCGAGCAGCTGTATACTCAATTATCAGATTTGCAAACTGCAACCATAAATAAGAATGCCCCTGCTGATAAAGCGACTGATTTTGAGGCCTTTGAGTATAACTTGCCATACTTAACGGTTCTAACAAAGTCAAAAGTCACTGATGACTATATCAACATGACCGTACGTGCCATTGAACAAGTCCATATCCAATCAGATTCAAATATAACCCCTTCTGACCCGCTTAAAATTGTCATCGACTGTTTAAACGGAGCGACTGGACCTTATGCTCATGCTTTTTTTACCAAGCATCCAAGCTTATGCTCAGAGGTCATTGTGCTTAATGACAACCCAGATGGTAATTTCCCTAAAGGAAATCCTGATCCAACAGAATCTGGACGCCTCAACGAATTGAGTTTGGCAGTTTTAACTCATCAAGCCGATATTGGCTTAGCGTTTGATGGGGATGGAGACCGCTTAATGGTCGTGGACAATCAAGGCAAAGTAATTGCGCCAGATCATCTTTTATACTTATTAGCTCTAGTTGCCCTTGACGGTGTGGAGAGGTCTAATAATCCTCATCACCAAACAGTCATTTTTGATGTTAAGTGTTCACACCACTTGCCCAAGCTCATTGAGAAAATAGGGGCAACGCCCCAAATGACTAAAACAGGCAGCAGCCTAATGCGTAGAGCACTGCAAACGGCAGATAAAACCACTGATAATCAAGCCTTATTTGCAGGCGAGCTATCTGGTCATTTTTTATTTAATGATGGTTATTTTACTTTGCATGATGATGCCATGTATGCCGCATTGCGTTTAATAAACTGGTTAAACTGTAAGCCTAAACACCAATCACATCAGCAATTCATAGCTCAGTCTTTGCATGAGGCACATGATACGAAGCTGTATTCACAAACTCAACCTGAAGCTCAACAGTTACCAAACTGCTTATCCTGCATCATTGAACAACTACCAAATATGGTAAGTACCTCCGATGTGTATTTGCCACTAACCTTTTATAGAGTCAAAAATCGTGTTAATTCATCTGATGACAATGTCCTTTTATCTAGACTTTCAAACTTGTGTCAAACACTAGAAAAGAATTGTTTACCCAATCAATCTCATCATAGTTTTACTGAGCACTGTCAAACAGCTTTAATTAATAAAGCTAGCAAATTTGGACTGCCCAAAAACACCCTCTTAACAACGATTGATGGCATTCGCTTGGATTTCCCAAACGGCTTTGGCGTGATACGTAAATCAAATACCAGCAACTGCTTGACGGTTCGTTTTGCTGGTAACTCCTTATCTGATTTAAAAGACATCCAACACTATTTTGTTATGTTATGTGAATCATTAGACAGTAATTTAGCCAATCATATAGCCAACATTCCCGCAACAGCGTAAAATAGTTTTATTACTTTAAAATACCCCCAAATCATAACCAGTGATAGTCAGACTTACTTAACTACAAAGTTGACTGATAAACAATCACAACCTTTACACATAGGCGCTGTTAAACCTCATAGCCTTTGAATATAAGCCCCTAAATATTAAAGTCTATTAACAGCATACCTTTTACTGAAAGATTTTGATTGAAAAGGTCTTGTTTAATACAGTCTGTAACTCATAAACTCTATAGCTCCTAACTTATATCTCATATAATAAACCGACAATTCTTCAAGATAATAAACAGAGTCTAATATGTCATTAAACCTTGCCGAAGCAAAAACCACTGCCCAAGTTCTTACCACTGCCTTACCGTATATTCAACGCTTTGAAGATAAAATCATTGTCGTTAAATATGGCGGAAACGCTATGACTGACCCCGAACTCGAAAGCTCTTTTGCGCGTGACATTGTGCTGTTAAAAACGGTAGGCCTGCACCCTGTCGTAGTCCATGGTGGCGGACCTCAAGTGGATAACCTATTAAAAGAATTGGGTCGTCAATCAAATCGTATTGATGGTATGAGAGTAACGGACAAACCTACTATGGATGTCGTTGAAATGGTCCTAGGTGGTAGTGTTAATAAGTCTATTGTCAGCCTTATTAATAAACACGGAGGCCGTGCGATTGGACTTACCGGCAAAGATGCGAATCTTATTCGAGCAAGAAAGCTATTGATGAATAAAACTGACAGTGAGGGTCTCTCTACTGAAGTTGACTTAGGTTTTGTGGGTGAAGTGGTTAGCGTTAATAAAGATGTCATTCAAATGTTGATTGCTTCAAACTTTATTCCCGTTATTGCACCAATCGGTGTAGATAATGACGGCAATAGTTACAATATCAATGCCGACTTAGTGGCTGGCAAAGTAGCTGAGTTTTTGCAGGCTGAAAAGCTTATGCTGTTGACTAATATCAAGGGTGTATTGGATAAAAGCGGACAAGTGGTTACAGGTCTAACCCCTAAAAAAGTAGATGCGCTAATCGAAGATGGTACTATATCTGGTGGGATGATACCCAAAATTCAATGCGCGTTAGATGCGGTACGAAGTGGGGTCAAAAGTGCGGTTATTGTGGATGGCCGAGTTCCAAACGCTACCTTACTTGAAGTCTTTACCAATGAAGGTGTGGGGACATTAATTAGCCGTGACCTAAATTCAGAGCTCGTATAGGCTTTACTATAGTTAATAGTTAAAGGCGGTAAGTTTATAAGAAGGGTTGAGGAATGTCTCTCTCTGTTTGGTCACTGATATTTATACTACATAGCCTATTTAGTTGGTGGATAATCGGCTTTGGTGGTGCGAAGTGGGTGGAAGGATGGAAGGCATTTTTTTTAATTGATTGGTTTACGTTAGATTGGAATAGCGAACAAATCAGGTTGTATGTTTTAATTCTTTGGATAGTCAGTTCAGTTTGGTTTATTGTTAGCGTTTTTAGACCTGAGCTAAGAGCATTTTAACCCAGGGCTTCTCAATTACTTTCTAAATAATTACTTTCTAAATAATTACTCCGTTTTGGACATGTCTAAGAGGCAAATGTTGACTCAAAATCCTCTTCTTTAAACCCACAAAGCAAAATAGATTTACCTTTATAGTCTCCTTCAACAATTGGTCGTTTAATCATACTTGTATTATCAACCAATAAGTCAATGGCATCATCCACATTGGTATCAGCTGCTTGTTTTTGTTTCTCAGAAAGCTTCCGCCATGTCGTACCACGTTTATTAAGTACTTTATCCACTCCTAACTTATTTACCCAACGCTCAACGCTTTCGATATCAATTCCCTGCTTTTTATAATCGTGAAATTGGTAAGGCACGCCTATCTCATCTAGTTTAGTGACTGCTTTTTTCATGGTGCTACAGGATTTAATACCATAAATTGTGATGCTCATTACCGCTCCTTTATATTAAAACTCATAACATAATGATATTACTGACATGTTTTAAAAAAATTGAATCCGCCATATCCACCAAAAAAGTAATAAAGATACAAACCAATCTCTCATTATAATTGGCTCATAACATCGCAATTTTAGTCAATTTGCGCTATCCTATCGTATCAAATTCTGCCTATTATTTTTAACTAAAATAGTATTAATAAAATCGTCAATTCCTCTTTCACACTATAATTTATAACTTTGAGCCAATTTCATTATGACTAACACGCGTAATACAGTGACAGAAGACCAATTAAACCATATGAATCCAAGCAGTATGAACCCAAACAGTAATACCAATGCCAATCCGAACCATTACTACCCTCAAGCTATTGAGGCAGAACAACAAGCGAAATGGGCAGCTGACAAGCGTTTTGAAATCAATAATAACATCAAACATACTAACACCCGTTATATGCTGTCCATGTTCCCATATCCAAGCGGCAAGCTACACATGGGACACGTTAGAAATTACACCATTAGCGATGTGTTAAGCCGTTATTACCGTTTAAAAGGCGATACTGTATTACAGCCAATGGGCTGGGACGCCTTTGGGATGCCTGCCGAAAATGCTGCCATTGCCAACCAAGTCGCCCCTGCTAAATGGACGTTTGCTAACATTGATAACATGCGTGGTCAGCTTAAAACACTCGGCTTATCTATCGATTGGTCACGTGAATTTGCTACCTGTACACCTGAATATTACCGCTGGGAGCAGTGGTTTTTCTTGCAGCTTTATAAAAAAGGCTTAGTCTATAAAAAACTGGCTACTGTTAACTGGGATCCAGTGGATAACACGGTGCTCGCAAACGAGCAAGTTATTGATGGAAAAGGCTGGCGAAGTGGTGCACCAGTTGAAAAACGCGATATACCCATGTATTACTTTAAGATTACTGACTATGCTGATGAGCTGCTTGATGATTTAGATAAGCTCGAAGGACAATGGCCAAGCGATGTCATTACAATGCAACGCAATTGGATTGGCCGTAGTCAAGGGATGGAAGTGCACTTTCCTTATAAAAACCGTGACGATATCAGTACCTTAGACGTGTTTACCACCCGTCCAGATACGTTAATGGGTGTCACTTATGTGGCAGTTGCTGCAGAACACCGTTTAGCCAAGCTGGCTGCTGAACAGAATCCAGAAATTGCGGCATTCTGCGAAGAATGTAAAAAAGGCTCGGTTGCTGAAGCAGACATAGCACAAGCTGAAAAAGTTGGTATGGATACAGGACTGACAGTCACTCACCCACTAACTGGCAAAGAAGTGCCTGTCTGGGTGGCAAACTATGTGCTTATGAGCTATGGTTCAGGGGCGGTCATGGCTGTGCCAGCACACGATGAACGTGATTATGAATTTGCCACCAAATACAACCTACCAATTAAGAGGGTTATTAAAACTCCCGAAGACCATGAAGGACCTTATACGGAGCGTGGCATTTTAGTTAACTCAGGGGAATTTGATGGTCTTGATTTTGAGGGGTCATTTGAGGCCATGCTTGCAAGGCTTGAACCGCAGGACCTAGCCAATCGCAAAATCCAATATCGCTTAAGAGATTGGGGTGTATCACGTCAACGTTATTGGGGCTGCCCAATCCCAATGGTTAATTGTGAATATTGTGGTAACGTGCCCGTTGATGAGTCTGATCTGCCAATTAAGTTACCGACTGATGTCGTTCCCGATGGCCGTGGTAATCCTCTAAAAAACATACCCGAGTTTGTTAATACTACCTGTCCAAAATGTGGGGGTCCGGCTGAGCGTGAAACCGATACCTTTGATACGTTTATGGAATCTAGTTGGTATTATGCTCGTTTTGCCAGCCCAAATGATGACACTCAAATGGTCGATAAGTCGGCAGCAGATACTTGGTTACCTGTAGACCAGTACGTAGGCGGTGTTGAGCATGCAGTTATGCACTTATTATATGCCCGTTTTTATCACAAATTAATGCGAGATGAAGGCTTAGTGTCTGGCGATGAGCCCTTTAAGAATCTACTGACCCAAGGTATGGTACTGGCGGGTACTCTTTATCGTGACAATGAAGATGGCAGTAAGACCTACTATTTTGCAGAGGATGTTGACATCAATTATGATGATCGTGGTCAGCCAATTAATGCTACTTTGAAAGCAGATGGGTTGCCTGTCACTATTGGTAAGATTGAGAAAATGTCAAAATCTAAGAACAATGGGGTTGATCCACAAACCACTATTGATGAATACGGTGCCGATACTGTTCGCCTCTACACACTATTTGCGGCACCTGCAGATCAAACCCTTGAGTGGTCAGATGATTCATTAAAAGGACCATACAACTTTTTGAAAAAAGTATGGCGTAGCGTAACCGACCATTTACAAGTATTAGATAATAACAACCTGTCTGGCGAAGACCTACCCGCTGTTTCAAGTTTACATAATAGTTTTGATAAAGCGTCAAAAGCTCTGCGACGCAAGACACATGAAACTATTGCTAAAATTGATAATGACCTAGGTCAGCGTTTGTCTTTAAATACACCCGTATCTAGCTTAATGGAACTTGCCAATGAGTTAAGTGCTTATAAAGCTGACACAAGCCAAGCGGTAGAAACAACGCTTGCCGTGCAACACGAAGCCATTGTTGCCTTGCTAACTATGTTGTCTGCCTACGCCCCACATATTGCTGAACATTTACTTGAAAAGTTAGGCGTTGATACCACTAAACTTGTATATCCTTCGCTTGATGAATCTGCCTTAGTACAAGATACTATTACCATGGTAGTGCAAGTCAATGGAAAAGTACGAGGCAAGATGGAAGTTGCGCCAGACAGTGATGCAGAATCACTAAAAGCCCAAGCTAAAGCCATTGATAGCGTTTCTAAGTATCTAACGGGCGAGATTAAGAAAGAAATTGTCGTACCTAATAAATTAGTGAACATTGTGGTGGTCGGATAAATGAAAATCTTAAAGGCAGTAGTCGACACTAAAGCGTTAAAAGCAAGAGATAGCAAGTTGTGTTCCTTCTTTAAAGCCAGTTGCCTATCAGCCTTAATATTTGCCCCAACATTGCTAACAGGTTGCGGCTTTCACTTGCGTGGTCTCGAAACGCCTATGAGCTACGTGGTAAGTAGTACCGCATTACACCTACCAGATGACAGTAGCAGTTTTTATTTAAAACAGCCGCTTAAGCAGAGCCTCAATGCGGTTGGTGTTAATGTTGTAGATGATATTGGTCGTCAAATTAATGATTCAAACCAACAGTATACCGCAGCCATTACTGTCGATAATATTCGCTTTAAAAAATATGAGCTCGTGGGGGTGTTAACCGAAGTGCGTCTAGTATTATCGGCCGATGTAACTTACCAAACCCTAAGTAATATTGAAGGTCAAATTGGTAAGCCAATAACGGTTAAAAACCCTATTCAGGTAGAGCGCAGTTATCAGTTTAACGAGGCAACCGTGAGTGTAGAAGATCAACAGGGGGAGCAAATTCGTGACTGGCTCTATGACAGTCTGGCAAAACGCATTGCAGACCAATACGTAGCACTAAACTTGCCTAGAGTTGCACCTCACACTATATCCACGGCACCGACTGCTGAGTCTGTTAAAAAAACCAATTCAACGCCATCATCCACACAGATGAACTGATTAAGTTATGCAAGATACCTTTCTTAATATTTATCCAAAAATCGCTAATGCTCAGACCAGCGAACGTTATAACCTTTCAGGTTTGTGGTTAGCGCATGGTGATGAGCCTTTGCTACATCAGTGGTTAATAGATGCCATGCGTAGCACATGGCGAACACAAAGCTTAATGACTAAACGTGTTGATCTGTTATCACCTAAATCATGGCAAGATGTACTCAGTGAGCTTAACAGCTTATCTTTATTTGATGATGCCACAGCAGTTGTCGTGACTGGTAACCATAAGCCAGACAAATATACACAGGATGAGCTTGAGGCCTTTGCTTTAGAGTCTCAGGGTGGCAATAACGACAACTGCCTATTGTGGCTGACTGCAAAAATAGACAAGCGTGGCCAATCCAGCAAATGGTTTGTGCCATTTGCCAAATTGGGTAACGTTATTGACTGTAATCTTTACAATGAAAATCAGCGGCAGCATCTGTTGTCAATTCACGCCAATAGATTCGGATTGAACTTAACCTCCGATGCTTGGCAGTTTCTAATGCTACAAACTGAGAATCATTTATTAAGTGCCTACCAAGCGTTGTGGCGCTTATCCTATTTATTTGCCGACAAAATAAGTCAAATTACCCCTGACATGCCTACAAATCTCGTGAATGTAGACGTTGAAGCATTGCAGAATGCGCTGGTTAGCGATGCCCAATACAGTGTTTTTGATTTATCAGATGCGATGCTCGCTGGTAATACAGCACAGGTTATTAGAATAGTAGAGCAGTTACGTGCAACCGACGAACCAACGCCTTTGGTGCTATGGGCCATTAATAAAGATATGCGCTTAATAATGCAGCTTATGGATGGTCAAGATCCTCAGAGTATTGGTATATGGCGCAATAAACAATCGCTATTTCAAAACGCCTGTCGTAGGCACTCTCCCCACTCTACTGCAGATTGGTCAGATATTTTGTACCAATGTGATAAAGCCGTTAAAGGGGTTATTCGTCAGCCTGCTTGGGAGCTTATCTTACAAGCAGCCCTACGAGTTACTGGAGTAAAGTTATTTGCATAACTTTTCCCAGTTTTTTGCTTCAAGACATCTTGCAAATTTTACTTAAAAAACGTATTTCGATCGATATCTACTACCGCAATTATATTCCCGCTACTTTTTACGTGAATGGAAGCTTAATATCTCATCAATATCGGTAACGGTTAGACTCTTTAGAAGCTTTTGCTCTTCGATACTCATGTCATCGGCACGCTCTCTAATAATGTCAACTAATCGATGGGCAACCTCATCCGTTGAAGCATAGTATAGCTGTGGTTCGGATCGGACCAACTCAAATAAATACTCATGAACTGCCTGATGTCTTTTGTCATCTGTTAATTTTAATTGTTTAGCGTCTTGGTGTTCCATAGTCAACTCAACTCATTGTTGGTGGTTTTTGTCATTCTTCAATTAGAACTTTATCACTTTTCTAAGCAGATGATATAAAATTATTTTACACTATTCTCAATGTTAAAATACAGTAACCACTTTAATGTATTGCAATATGAGCAACTGATAAATGTAGATAAAGATAATCATTTTTGAATATAGTTAGAGGATATTAAATCAACTCTATACATCCGCATCCATCTTCTTTTGTTCCTGTAGTAACTTTTCTTAAACTTTAAACCATAGTGTTTTTTAGTCAATAAGGTATCATGTTTATATTTAAAATCTAATACTAGGTTGTAGCATGGCGTTTACTTCTATTTTTAAAAATTGCAAAACTATTTTAAAGTGGCTCATTGTTGGGCTCGTTGTTCTTGCTCTGGCACTGCTGGCTTATAATCGTTTTAAGCCCAAAGAAGACACACCAAGTTATATTACTGCCGTTGCTGAAAAAGGCGATATTGAAAATAATGTTATGGCATCAGGCAAAGTAAAAGCGCTTAATACAGTCGATGTCGGTGCTCAAGTATCGGGCGAGGTAACCAAGCTTTATGTGAATGTGGGTGATAAAGTCAAAAAAGGCGACCTAATCGCTCAAATTGACCAAGTAACACAGCGAAATACCCTCTCTAACCAGCAAGCATCACTAGAGCAGAGCCGCGCAGGGTTACAGAGTGCAAAAGCTGAATATCTGAGTCGTCAAGCCGATTTAGAAAGTGCCTACGCTAGTCTTGCCAGTCGTGAAGCAGAGCTAAAACAAGCCCGATCAGATTATCAAAGGTTACAGCCTCTCCTAGCTATTAAGGCGATTAGTGAACAAGAGCTAGATAATGCCCAAACTAGCGTTGAAACAGCGAAAGCACAAGTTGCTAATGCACAAGCAGCCATAAAAACATCTAAAGCCGCTCTTATTACTGCACAATCAAACATTGCCAGTAACCAAGCTGATCTGCAAAAAGCGCAAACCAATTTGGATACCGCTACGACAGATTTAGGCTATACCACCATACGTGCACCTATGGATGGCACTGTAGTCGCTGTCGTAACCGAACAAGGGAGCACCGTTAACGCCAATCAGTCTGCCCCGACTATTGTTACACTTGCTGACTTATCCACAGTTCGAATCAATGCGCAAATCTCTGAGGCAGATGTCATAAATGTCAAAGCTGGTATGCCAGTATATTTTAATACTATTGGTAACCCTGATAAAAAGTACGATGCCGTATTGACTGCCATTGAGCCAGCACCTGAGCAAATAAGTGACACGAGCTCAACAAACTCAGCTATTTACTACGTTGGTTATATCGAAGTACCTAATCCAGAGCGTCGCTTTCGTATTGATATGACGGCTCAAGTATACATTGTCATCGATAGCGCCAAAAATACGTTATTGGTCCCTTCTGCCGCAATTAAAAAGGGTGTGCCTTCTAATAACACAAATAATTCGGCTTCAGGACATATAAATCAAACTGCCCCAGCACGAGTCGCCAACAACAGTGCTAATACAAGCATACCAGTCAAATCCAGTACGGGGATGGGGTATTATGTACGTGTATTAAACAAGGATGGTAGCGTAGAGGAAAGACCGGTAAAAGTAGGTATCGATAATCGCGTCAATGCTCAGATTTTAAGTGGTTTACAACGAGGTGAGGCGGTCATTATTGCTGAAAGTAGTAGTAACCCGGATAGTGAACAACGCAAAGGCCGACCTCGAATGTAACGATTAAAGGCACAGACCGAATACACATCGGCTCACATCAAACTGCCAACTATCATTATATTACTTCTAACAATATTAGTGCTAAAAATCAAACTAGGTTATGACATCCTGAACTGAAGAATTTTCTATGACATCCTCTAAGCCGCCATATGTACGAAAAGAAGATAGCCTTGATAGCCTTTATACCTGCGATGACGGTAATAATAAAAGCACAGGTGTGACAGTATCAAAGGTACAGAGTTCAAAGACTGGACATGTTGCTGCTCCTATTATGCAGCTGTCTAATATCGTCCGAGAGTTCCCAGCAGGCGAGCAAACCATTCGTGTTTTACATGGCATCGATTTGACTATATATCAGGGCGAAATGGTTGCTATTATCGGTCAATCAGGCTCTGGAAAATCTACTCTAATGAATATCATAGGTTGTCTGGATAAAGCCAATGAAGGCGAGTATCTTATCTTTGGCAAGTCTGTTGAAGAGCTTGAGGCCGATGAGCTGGCTAAGCTGCGCCGAGAACACTTTGGCTTTATTTTTCAGCGCTACCATTTACTGGGAGATATTAGTGCGCGCGATAATGTCGCTGTCCCTGCTGTATACGCTGGTATGAATAGTGATGCTCGAATGACACGTGCCGACCAGCTATTGACTGACTTAGGGCTTGGCGACAAGCTATATAACCGTCCTAATCAGTTATCGGGTGGACAACAACAACGTGTTTCTGTGGCACGTGCACTGATGAACGGCGGAGATATTATTTTAGCCGATGAACCTACTGGTGCACTTGACAGCAAGTCGGGCGAAGATGTACTGAACATTCTAAAAGACTTAAATAGTCAAGGTCATACCATTATTATGGTAACGCATGACCCTTCTATCGCCGATCAAGCTGAGCGAGTCATTGAGCTAAAAGATGGTCGTATCATAGCGGATTATCATAACGAGCACGATAGCGCACCCACACCCTCCAAAACCATCACTACGGATCAAGATACTAGCTTGACCAATCAACACACTGAAAAGACACTGTTTTCCAAGAATAATACCGTAGTAAAAAACAGTAACTTTTCAAAAAAAAGCGCTATTGGCTCTTTTTTTGACCGTCTAGCCGAAGCCTTTAAAATGTCACTTTTGGCGATGCGTGCCCATAAAATGCGTACTCTTTTGACCATGTTGGGTATTATTATTGGTATTGCTTCTGTCGTATCTATCGTAGGCTTAGGGCAAGGCTCTCAGCAGCAGATTTTAGCGAGTATTAGTGCCCTTGGCACCAACACCATCACAGTAATAGATGGCTATCCTTATGGTGATCCTAGACGCAGTTATAACGATGATAACTTAACACCAGAAGATGCACAGGCAGTGGCTGATCAACCTTACATCGTTAGTGTTAGTCCACAACTTGATACCAACGCCAATGTGCGTTATCGCAATATTGAAGAAGCCTCCACTATTAGCGGCGTGGGTAAAGACTACTTACAAGTCACCGGCGAAACCTTAGCATTTGGCCAAGGTTTTGATCAGCAGAGTATTGACCGCCGAGTACAAGACATCATCATAAACAGCGATGCTAAAGATACTTTTTTTGCTAACAATGATGATCCTATTGGCGAAGTTATGCTGATTGGCAGCGTACCTAGCCGAGTGATTGGCGTTCTTGAACGAAATGAAAATGACTTTGGTCAAGCAAGCGACACTCCTATCCTATATATGCCTTATACCACGATGATGTCACGTATTCAGGGTGGCTCCCATATTGAGCGTTTTGTTGCACTCATAAATGATAATATTTCCTCAAGTGCTGCAGAAACCGCCATATCCGAGCTAATGATTAGCCGCCACGGTACCGATGACTTTCGTATCCAAAATTTAGACTCAATTCGCGAAACTATTGAATCTACCACTACAGCCCTGACCCTACTTATATCTTCTATCGCTATTATATCTTTGGTGGTAGGGGGGATCGGGGTAATGAATATCATGCTAGTATCGGTCTCAGAACGTACCAATGAGATTGGCGTTCGTATGGCGGTAGGTGCACGCCAAAGTGACATCATGCAGCAATTTTTAATTGAAGCTGTATTAGTCTGCGTGTTTGGCGGTAGCCTAGGGGTACTCATGGCCTTTATGATTGGTGAAGGCATTAATAGTATTGGTTCTGATAACTTTAAGGTTATATATTCTCCTACCTCTATTATTGCTGCTTTTGTTTGCTCCACACTAATAGGGATTGTTTTTGGTTTTCTACCTGCTCGTAATGCAGCCAAGCTTAATCCTGTCGAAGCCCTTTCTCGTGATTAACTGACAGCTCAGTATTGTTTAGCAAGATACTTGAACGTTTATAAAGATGCTTAAAAGTTTAGAGATATGATTAATAGTATTGAGTTATAAAGGATGTACTATAAAAATATGGATAAATTTAATATTTAGACTTGCATTCTCATTTTTGAGGCGTATAATGTGCTCTCACGTTAAGCGGATACACAGTATCGGTAACCTGATATAACCGTATGGTTTATCAATACCCTTATTTTGTTACATCCCTTTGAAGTTTTCTTTTAGGAAATTTCACTAGCGAAGCTAAAAAAGCAATGCTTTTTTAGACACCTTTGAGGTATTAAGTTTAAGGCAATTCTGTTCAAAGGATTCTCTCTTAATTTTTAATGTCGCTCAGGGCCGATAGCTCAGTTGGTAGAGCAGTTGACTTTTAATCAATTGGTCCCGCGTTCGAGTCGCGGTCGGCCCACCATATACCTTAAACCCCGATTAAGCCATACGCTTAATCGGGGTTTTTCTTTAGTTAAAGCATGAATGATAAAAGAATTTTGGCTTAATTTACTTTAGCCCTTGCAATCTTATTGTTGATAAGTATAATGTGCTTCCACGTTAAGCAGTTATCAAATCGCTTATTTGTGATTTAACCTTATGTTTTTAAGACATTGATGTCTTTAACCATTTTAGTTAAATATTTAGAATTCTTTCTTCACAGAAAATTCTCTTGTACTGTTAACATTGTATATATTGTTTTAACGCCTTCATAAACTTCAAATTAAGGAAGTTTAACTTGCGAAGCTAGAAAAGCAATGCTTTTTTCATACGTGTCTCAGGGCCGATAGCTCAGTTGGTAGAGCAGTTGACTTTTAATCAATTGGTCCCGCGTTCGAGTCGCGGTCGGCCCACCATATACCTTAAACCCCGATTAAGCCATGCGCTTAATCGGGGTTTTTCTTTAGTTAACTTAAAAAAGTGTGTTTCAAATAAAGGCGATTTTTAATTCAGTATAGGCATCCTATATCCAATAAGAAAAAGCCGTTTTTTAACCCCAGATATTAATAATACTACCTATATTAGGCGGTAACTCATTTAACAGTGCTTCTAGGATATTTGCGTAACACCGCATCAATATCATGCTGTATGACCTCTACACTGGGTAGACGCTCAGCATGGAACCTCAAAATCGGAATACCTGCACTTGCTAGCGCCTTATCTTTTTTCTCATCCGCTTTTAATCTTGACTGACTTTCATGCGTCCAGTCGTCTAGCTCGATAGCAAGTAACGTGGTTTGCGCGTCGGTATCCACTAACACATAATCCACACTCTGACGACATATTCTATTAAACCAAAAGCTTCTATCACTGCCTGCCTCTTCACTTGGTTCGATGATACGTGAGAGCTGAACTTGGCTAAAGATAAAATAGTCTGGCATTGCTTTTTGTAGTTTAGCGAAAAATAGTACCTCACTATCCGTCATGATTGGCATGGGTGTAAACGGCCAGATAGGTAAATCATCACCACGAACTGGTTTGCTCTTACGATTATTATGACGACGCTGAAACACTATACTGATTAAAAAAATCATGGCAGCGACAACCATAAAACCTAATACCACTATATCCACACAACATCTCTCTTAGAAAACAACACTTGAAGTAGCCCAATGTACCCAATATTTACCTAACACATAGCCTCTTTAAAACATTGACTACTATAGTTAAAGAAGTCTAAAATGGTTACAAGGCAACCGAGTGCAAGTACTACTGGAGTAGGCTTAACGAGGTTAACGCCGTAACCGTTTAGTAGTTCGCTGACTATATATTGACACTGAGTAACCGTTCACTCATTTTGAACGGTAATTATGGTGTATTAATAACCATATAACCATCCTCATATAAAAAAACACGACAACTTGTGTCGTGTTTAATAAGCATAACTAAGTGGTAATGACCTTATCTGAAAAGAAGTTATTCAGGAGTCTATTTCAATTCTAAACACCGACAAATTTAAAGCACATCAAATAGTCCTAGCGCCAATATAACACCCATGCATTATTAACATCTGTACGAGAGTCCGCATTAATTTTATCTTTAAGAGCCAAAGCAGCTTCTTTACCTTTTTCAGGGCCAACAATAACTCTAACCCCGCGATCCGTCTTACTGGTAGAGGCGGAGTACCCAGCAGCACGCATTTTTTTAACGATAGCATCTGCTTTTTCTTGATTATCAGCGAGCGCAACTTGGACACCAAATGTCCCTTTAGCCTCACCCTGAGCCGCTTTGCGACGGGCTTCAGCTAAACGCATTTGTGCTTCGCGCTTAGTCTCAGAGGCTTTTTGCTTTTGTTCCGCTTCACGTTGCAGCCTTGCAACCTGACGGCGTGATGGAATTGTCAGCGTTTGACCCACTCGTAACGAGCTCTTTACACTCATATTGTTAGCTTCTGCAAGGGCTTCAACGGGCACATTATATTGGCGTGCCAGTTTGATCAGACCATCTCCCCGCTTCACTTTATAGCCAAGCTGACGAGTGGGCGCTGAGGTTGCTTTAGGTTCAGATTCTGCTTTAGCCCTGGTATCCTTTGCTTTGTTACTATTAGAGGTAACCGTACTTTTAGCATTATCATTTTGAATCAAACGTTCTACTTGACTAGCAGAAGGGACTATCAGCTTTTGACCAGTTCTCAAAGTGGCGTTGGCTGATAAGTTATTAGCTTGCGATAAGGCTTCTACTGGTACATTATAACGATTGGCGATTTTAATCAGACCATCGCCCCTTTGTACCGTATATTCCTTAGAGCTCCTAGGTGCTTTACCCCTTGTTTCTGAGGGTTGCTGTTTGGTTGTGGTATTTACAGCCTTATTGGCTTGAGCACTCTCATTAGCGTCTGTCGTCTGCCTAGGCTTAACTGATGCCTGAACCGGCTTATTTTGTGCAGAGCTAGAAGCAGTTGTAGGCTGCTCATTAGTTTGAGGTTCAGCCTTTCTGGCTTGGACGACAGGTTTGACAACTGAACTTGTTTGGTTTTCCAATACTGGCTCATCCATCACAGGTTCAATAGCATTGGTACGGTACTTTTCATTTTCGAGGCGGGCCTTTTCCATGGCTAAAGCTTCAGCACGCTCTTGTTCCGTCAAAAACTCCTTAGTACGCTTATCTAATTCAGCTACCTTAGATTCACGCTCCAAGCGTTTTTGTGCCAAAATACGTTCTTCAGTTTGCACATCAGCTGTTAGCGTTTGCAATGGCTTACCGTTACTCACAGTGTCAGCACTGTTGGCACTGCTCTCAGTAGACGTATCAATGATTGGATTATTGGCAGAGCCGCCACCCTGTTGTAGCATTGCAAAGAGCAATATACCGCCCCCTAAGAATACCCCTGTACCTAGCAAAAGTTGTCTTGACGAATTCATACTTATATCCTGGAATTTAACTTATAAAAATCATATTAAAATATAGTCGTTTTAGATTATAGAGGATTCACTTTGAGAAGTCTGTTATGAATTTTTTTGTTTAGAGGGTTAATATTCTCAATATTTGTTGGGTTTTATATAAAAGCAGTGAATTAAAACCACAACAGATTTGCTATAATACTGACCTTATATATCTTAGTTCATTTTCTGTAGAAAAACACGACTCATGGCAAAGACCAAGAAGTAATACGTCTATAATGTATTGCTGCAATTATTCGCAGTCTCGTGTCATAAAACCTTGTGTCATTAAAACGTCTACTAAAAATATGATAGGACTCTACAGACTAACAACTCCTTCTCTACTTTTATCTTACTCATTTAAAGTGATATCTATATGACGACAACCGTTTAGTCGTTTATCTGCAAAGGATGTTTATGCGTTTACTGACCGTATTAGACCAATTATTTTTGTTGCTTGAAAATCGCAAGCAACCTATGCATGTTGGTGGTCTATTTTTATTTGAACTACCTAAAAACGCAGATGTTGCTTTCGTGCGTTCACTTGTACGCCAAATGCAAACCTCTGATGTCCCTCCAACATTTCCTTTTAACCAAGTACTACATAACCTAGCGTTTTGGAAAACCGATTCAGATTTTGATGTAGAGCATCATTTTAGGCACATTGCTTTACCAAAACCTTCGCAGGTACGTGAGTTACTCTCTTATATCTCAAAAGAGCACGGGCGACTACTTGATAGAGCTCGTCCACTATGGGAGTGTCATATTATTGAAGGCATTGAGCCTGAGGTTAAAGGGCGCCCTGAACGATTCGCATTGTATCTCAAAATCCACCACTCCCTTGTAGATGGTATTGCAGCTATGCGACTCGTGCAAAAGTCATTATCACAATCGCCCAATGAAGTCATGTCATTGCCCCTATGGTCACTTATGATGCGCCATCGACACCAAGTTGATGCCCTAATTCCAGCTGAGCGCTCTGCACGTAAAATTATTAAAGAACAATTGCGCACTGCATTGCCAGTTGCCAAAGAACTCAAACGTAGTTTCGTTGAGCGTAATAAACCCAGCTATGTGACAACCTCTCAAGCACCAATGTCTATCCTCAATCAGCGTATATCAAGCTCGAGACGCTTCGTGGCTCAGTCTTATGAAATATCTAGATTCAAACACGTTGCTACTCATTTGGATGTCAGTTTAAACGATATCGTACTGGCCGTTTGTTCTGGTGCATTACGCAAATATTTGCTGTCTTTAAAAGAGCTGCCGCTAGAACCATTAATCGCATTTGTGCCAATCTCTTTGCGAAAAGATAACAGTGCATCAGGAAATCAGCTGTCCTTTTTACTGTGTAATTTGGGAACGCATTTAACCAACCCATTACAACGCGTAAAGACCATCAGTGACAGCATGAACAATGGTAAACAACGCTTTGGACGTATGAACCAACCCCAAGTAATAAACTACAGCATCATTGCTTATGCTTTAGAGTTTATGAAGCTAATCACTGGTGCCATGCCAAATAATCCCGGATTCAACCTTATTATCTCTAATGTACCCGGCTCTAAGAAGCCATTGTACTGGAATGGCGCTAAGCTTCAAGCTTTATACCCTGCCTCTGTTTTATTTGACGGTCAGGCGCTGAATATAACCTTAGCAAGTTATTTAGATCGCATAGAGTTTGGCATTACTGCTTGCAGTCAGGCTTTACCAAAAGTACAACATATTTTACAGTTTTTAGAAGATGAATTAGCCGTATTGGAAAAAATATGCGGCGAACGTGAATTAGGTATCCGTGAATAATGTTTTGTTAATGAATGAGCAGCTAATAACCCACCTCAGTCTAGCAACCTATTTTTTAGCGCTATAGTCAAAGAAGTCTAAAATGGTTACAAGGCAACCGAGTGCAAGTACTACTAGAGTAGGCTTAACGAGGTTAACACTGTAACCGTTTAGTAGTTCGCTGACTATATAAAATCATAAAACTCTGAACCATACATCCATAATAAAAAAAGGTAAGCCGACGTTGGGCTTACCTTTTTTCTTATTATGGCTATCTTACTGATTGTTTATAGTAGACAAAGAATACTTGTCACAGTATAGCGTTAAAAAAGCTTAACCTGCTACCCTCTCCACCTTAAATCCAAGATCTACGACGATACTTTCTTTATCATAAGGTGCCAAAACTGCTTTGGAAGATGGCTTGTTTTTAAGATAGGTCACAGCGACTCTTTTTAAGTCTTCAATGGTTACTGCCAATATATTACTACGCATTGCTTGTTGCCATGCTTCTCCACGTTGATGTAAATCAGCAAAACAAGATTTAACGGCTTCACCTGCTGGAGAACCGGGTTTATCCATACTAGATATAATGCCTAAAATGGCCTCCTCTAATTGCTCAGAGGTTTGCGGGGTATTAAGTAGCCACTCAATACTCTGTATAAAATGATCGAAGGTTTCGGCACAATGTGGGTCACGATAGCTAAAAAACTTAAATGCGCTCGCATTTGCATCATAGCCTGCACCGCCCCCATAAGCGCCCCCACGCTCACGTATTGCACTGTGCAAATACCCATTACGTAAATAGGGGGCAAGTACCATTAAAGCAGCACAGTCTGGATGACCCGCAGTTACTGCTGGATAAACAGACGCATTATGGTAGACGTTCGTTGCAACCAGCCATGCGACATCATCAGCTTGACGATTTTGCTCTGTCTTTAATGCCGTTAAACCCCCGCTATCAGACTCTCCCTTATCTAAATGTGCTTCACTAGCTCGTGTCAACTCTAGCTGCGTGTATTCAGAGGGTATATTGCCTTCAATGGCGGTTTTACTTTGCTCATTTACCATAAATGAGGAAGTCTGCCAGCTTTGCTCAATCAACCCTTTTAAGCGTTCAGTCTGCTCTTTTTCGCACACAATTAAGGCGTGTTTAGGTAATGCAGCTAAACGTTGATGCAAGGCCATAAGTGCGGAGGCTAATTCATCCCATTTACCACTGTCTTCTTTCGCATGTGACAAAAACTCTTTGAGCGCGTTTAGGGCAGGTAAGCCACTTCTCACATACTCAAGCTCAGCTTGACGACTCATACGGCGACTGGCTGTTTGCATAGCATAGGCATGCCCTGCACTAGCCAATCGAGACTGCCATCCTGATTGCTTTTGCTGCAACAACTCTTTAATACGATCATGCTCACTAAAGACACTGTGTTCAAGTACTTGTTTAACCAAGTCAATGGCTTCAGGCTTACGATTTAAGGCTCGAGTTGCCACAACAAAGTAGCTGGTCAATGTATCAATATCATGCGTAGAGGTTCGTTGACTAATACGCGCAGTTACCCCTGAGGAGTGGGCCGCTTGTACCGCTTGAAACTCACGAGCTGATAAAGTATCTGTCCCAAGATCCGACAACAAACCTAAGTAGATAGGCAGTAGGGGGTGATTGATGATATCGTCTTGATCTTGCAAAGACATGATAACTTGATAGTAATACAGGCCATTAGTGCCTGCTTCGTATTGATACAATACACTCTCAGTGCCGGCCAAGGTAGTTGCAACCTGCTTACCATAGGTAAAGCTTACTGATGCTGGGACATCTTCAATCCCTACTTTTGGCAGTAAACTCAAGTCATCTTCTGCCGCTTGGCGTTTGGCCAAATCTATCGCTTGCTGTTTAAGCTTAACCTTATCCTCTGCCGTAAGAGTTGCTTCAATGGCATCAAGACGTGCCTGCTCTGCTGCAGCCAGATCCCCTGATTTCTTTTCATCGGGTACTAAGGTCACGCGAACACGATGTGGGTTGTCAATCAAATGTTTTTTTAATAGCTGGGGTAGCCAGTTTGGATCTTTTACCTGCTCACGGAGCCAAAGTAAGTGTTCATCAACTTCCCAAATATCAATTGGATTACCATCATGAATAGCCGTGCTAAAACCTTCTAGCATAAGATTTAGACCATAAGGGATGCTATCGCCACCAATATGTCGTTGATCAATCTCTATTTGATGCAAGATGGTTTCAATAGCCTCGGCATCAATTTCACTACTGGCAATTTGTGTCAGTAAATTTAAAATACCTTGCTCAACTGCTTCCGCATGTTCAGGTTCTGAGCCACGTACACCCGCATAAAAAACCATTTCAAAATGACTGTCGTCTAACCCTAATAGTGGACTTGGCCCTGTAGCAAGTGGATGACTATCCAAATACTCGCGCAAAGGAGAACCGGCATGTTCAATCAACACACCTTCAAGCAAGCGCAGTGCAAGACGCTGCTGTGGATCAGTGATGGTCGGTAAAAGCCATGCCGTTACATGATGCGTTTGTGCCTCTCGCAACTCATCAACTGTATATGTTTCAATTGCTGTTATTGGCGCTTTTAACCGTTGCTCCAAGCGTGAGTCATGTTTCTTACCACTTTCAAACTGGCTTAGTGCGTCTTGGTGTAATTTTTTTTGCGTTTCAGCGACTGGAATATTCCCAAAGCTCATTAGTACACTGTTAGAGGGATGATAATGGCTGTGATGAAACTCAACCAGCTCAGCATGTGTTAAATCTGGAATATCTGCTGGGTCACCGCCAGAGTTATAATGATAAGTAGTTGTCGGGAATAAATGATGAGCTACAGCATGATACAGCTGATCAATCTCGCCACTCATTGCCCCTTTCATCTCGTTGAATACGATACCCTTAAATTGCGGCTTATCGTTTTCATCAAGCTCTATACGAATGCCTTCTTGTGCAAAATCAAGCGGATGAATATTTGGAAAAAATGACGCATCTAGGTATACAGACAATAAATTAAAATAATCATTTTTATTTTGCGTCGCAAAAGGATACGCTGTCCAATCCGCTGCAGTCATCGCATTCATAAATGTGTTTAAGGAGCGCTTTATCATAGAGAAAAAAGGGTCACGCACCGGATATTTAGCCGAGCCACATAATGCTGTGTGCTCTAAAATATGCGCCTCGCCTTTTGAGTCCATTGGCTGCGTACGGAAACCAACCAAAAATGCATTTTCATTACTCGGATGCGCAAGATGATAATGCATAGCGCCAGTTTGGGTATGCTTACTAATCAGCACGTCAATCTGCAATGACTCAATCCTACGATGTTCAACCAGCTCAAAACTTGGATGTAAGGTTAAATCAGGCATAGCGTGGATAACACTGATGTCATTAGTGGACTCAGTGTTGATAGTACTGCTCGTGGTATTGTTCACGGTGTTGTTCAGGATAGTGTTAGTAATATTGATCATATAATCTCGACTATTATTTTGATAAATTTTGACGACCTGTTCTAAATAACGTCTACACCACCTCTAATAAACAAGCTATAAATAAACTGTATCAACTGTATTAAAGATGAGCTAACTCGCGCTATAAAAAAGAAGGAAGGTTATGAATAAACAATAAATAGCTATTTTAAAATAATTGGCTTAAAATATTAACTGCCTAGATTAACGCATCTTGTATATAAAGGCTATTTAAACTGCTCAATAATAGCGTTATATTTTTATAAACCCTGCATACTACTATTAAGTTGGCTTTAACTAAGAGCGTAAAAGTAGTCGCGTTTTAAGGTAGCTTCTCAGGTATAGTTTGACCACTATCGAACTATTGCCTGAAACTTTGTGTATATACACTGACTTTTGGACGACCCTCCACTCATAACTGTGATTATTGAGTCAAAAATACAATGCATAATCACATTAAAAGGCTAAATAGCTAAAGGGTTTACTTTATGAAAACAACGATACTTGGCACATTACTTCCTACAAGCTTTCAACCGCTGCCCTACTTTATAGAGCACGTAGCAGCAGGATTCCCTTCTCCAGCTGCGGGTTATGTAGAAGCTAGTATTGATTTAAATGAGCTGTGCGTTGAGCATCCAAATGCCACTTTTTTAGTGAGAGTGGGTGGCGACTCTATGATTGACTCCGGCATTTATCCTGACGACCTACTAATTGTAGATCGTAGTATTGAGGTCATGAGTGGGGATATAGTGGTGTGCATGTTAAATGGCGATTTCACGGTTAAAGAGTTACGTCTTGAGCCGTCGCCATGTCTCATCGCGCACAACACCGATTACCCCGATATCCCAATTGGTACTGAGGCGGACTTTGAGGTGTTTGGTGTGGTTATTAACATTATCAGGTCTATCAAACGTGGGCGTGGTGGGCAAAATCGCAGTAAATATTAGTATGTTAGTGTGAATAAAACTATAATCTGTCCCATCCTTACAGCTTGGCAGAAAGGTCGCTATTATCGCCATCACACGTACGTACCTTCGTAATCGCTGGAGGTAAACACTCAAGCAAATCATTACCTGCAAGGGTTAAACAAAATACTTCACAGTTTTTGGCACGGATAGACAATTCAAATTGACGAAATTTCCGCATATCCAAGTTGCTTTCATGCGGCTGGCCCAATATCTGCCAAACCAGCATACTTATCCATAGCCCATGCGTATATACCACATGATTGCCCGCAGGCAAGCTTTTGAAATGCGCTAAGACACTTGCAACGCGATTATAGAAATTTCGGGTGTAATGGACAAAATTCAGGCTGACACCCCGTTTAAAGCTATATAATATATGTATTTACAAGGATTGAAAGCCATGAATCAAAAAACTGCCCTTTTTGTGGTAAAAAACACACAAAAAAGAATGGTTATAAATCAGGGAAACAGCAGTACAAATGCCTTATTTGTAATCGGCAGTTTTTAGGTGGAAAAAGGCTCAATAACTCAACATTGTGGCAAGAATATACTCAAGGTAAGCAGACCTATAAACAACTTGCTCATAAGTATGGCTATAGCATAAAGACCATACAAAGGCGACTAGATACAATTGAACTAAAGCCACTTAATAAGCTACCTACTTGTGCAAACATAGTGATGGACGCTACTTACTTTGGTAGAACGTTTGGCTTAATGGTATTTATCGACTATACAAGCAAAGCTGTATTGCACCACCGCATTATTCATTATGAAACTAACTCGCTGTATAAGCTAGGAATAGAGTATATAAAATCACAAGGTATTGATATTACAAGCATTACTTGCGATGGAAGACGAGGTCTTAATGCTTTATTTAAAGACATTCCCATACAAATGTGCCAGTTTCATCAGCTACAGATCATCACTCGATACTTAACTCTCCGACCTCAAAATATCGCTAGTATTGCACTCAGACAGCTCGCTTTAAACATAAAGGATTATGATAAGACAACCTTCATTCAAGACTTAGATAGCTGGTATTTGACTCATGAGGGCTACTTAAATGAGCGTAGTATCAATACAGATACTGGTAAGACTTGGTACACCCATAAGCGTCTTAGAAGTGCCTATAGAAGCTTGCGAGTAAATAGTGATTGGCTATTTACTTATAGGGAATTGGGTGACTTAAACATCCCAAATACAACCAATTCTCTAGAAGGTTTGTTTAGTGAGTTAAAACGCCAATTAAGCAGTCATAATGGGCTTAATAAACAACGTAAGCTTAAGTTTATTAACAACTTTTTAATTACATACTCTGCGCGGTAGCCTGAATTTTGTCCATTAGAGACTAACCGCTCGTTTTTAGCCTGAATTTTGTCCATTACACCAAATTTCGATAGCTTTCTGCATCTGCACCATGCAGGTCATCAGGCGCCTTATGAGCCCAAAAGGCCTCCGCTTCCTCCAATCTTTTTGCAAAAGCCACCCCATCTAATGCGGCAAAGCTTAGATAATCAAACTCTTCAAGTCCGTCTATAACATTTGGCTGCACGCCTGTTTTGTCTATTAAAGGTTGCGCGGTTTGCTTTGTGCGTATGAATTTTGAGATGTTAATTGAGTCAACGTTACTGCCCAGTGTTTGAATTATCCAATCTGCCACTTCTTCCGCTTGACGCTTTCCTAACTTAGTGATCTGTATTTGTGGGTTGGGTTGCAAAGCCCCGCCAGCATTCGTGATACTCTGCCCATGTCGTACCAAATAAATCTTTTTCATTATATGACCCTTTTCTACTTAGGTTATCTTTGTACTTGAGTTGTCTATCTGCTAATGTTAGTTATCTTAATATTCGATATGCATGCTTTTTTATGGGCATTTGAAACTAACTAATATCGATCCCTGTAGTTTGTTGACTAGAGCCTATCTACAATCAACCTCGACAGATTGATACAAAAAATCTTATATAAACAGCTCCAGTAAAGAGAGTACACATTTGACGTGAAACGTAAGTGACACGTTACAATCTCCTTTTTTATAGTCTTACAGTCTCTTTAGTTGTCTCAATATTGATTTTTTTAACGCTTCTAATATCCAGACACGTCATTATATGTCGTGTAACTCTGAATCAGACTATTCAATCTTACCCGATATTTGTTAGCCTGTTAGCCTATATTGTGTTTTTCTCTATAAAGCTTTCGAGTATCCCAGTAGAGTCTTTAAGCTTTATATAACCATCTTTGTAGTCTGTAAGCTATCAGTCAAAACACTACCTTCTACAAAACGAATGCAAGTGCTGCAAGCACTATGTTTAATGAATTTCATGGCTTTTAGTTGTACTTTATAACAATCTTTTTTTAATGGCTTAAACGGGGGTTTTATGTATGCTCTAATAGACTGTAATAGCTTTTATGCCAACTGTGAAAAGCTATTTCGGCCTGATCTAAAACATAAACCTGTTATTGTTCTTTCCAATAATGATGGCTGTGTTGTTGCACGATCTACCGAAGCAAAAGCGCTTGGGTTGAAAATGGCTGTTCCCTACTTCCAAGTTAAGGACTTTTGCATGGCCAATAACGTTACTGTGTTTAGTTCTAACTACACCCTATATGCCGACATGTCACAACGTGTGATGGCGACGTTAGAGCAGCTTTGTCCTACTGTTGAAATTTACTCTATTGATGAAGCATTTTTATATTTAGCAGACTACCCTACTGCTATGCAGGATTTATCGGCCTACGCAAAACTTCTTAAAAATACAGTGGAAAAACATACAGGTATTCCGGTTAGCGTAGGGATTGGTACGACTAAGACCTTAGCCAAGCTTGCCAATCACGCCGCTAAGAAATATCTTAAAACCGGTGGGATATGCGTGTTAACTCAATCAAATTGGATCAATAGGTTGATGCAAATTACGGATGTGAGTGACATATGGGGTGTCGGGAAACGCTATGCCAAACGGCTGAACGCTATAGGAGTTTTTAATGTTCAACAACTGGCAGCTTGCGAAACCGGAAAAATACGTCAGCAATTTGGAGTAGTGTTAGAACGGACTTGCCGTGAACTTAATGGACAATCTTGTCTAGAAATAGAGTCTATTGTTGCAAAAAAGCAAATTGTATCCTCCCGCTCATTTTCGCAGCGTATATCCAATAAACCCGCATTAACCGAAGCCATTTGTGAACATGTTGCCAAAGCAGCGGTCAAACTCCGACAACAAAATGGCCTATGCCGTACCCTAATCATATTTGCTAAAAACAGCCCGTTTGTTAAGTCTGTTCGTTACACCCCTATCTCAGGCCAATATCAGTTTACTACACCCACCTCTGATACTCGGCTGATGTTAAGCGCTGCAACTGCAGTAATTGATCGTATTTATAAACAGGGGGTTAACTACGCAAAGGCAGGAGTGATGCTATCTGATATCTATAGCTCAAATGAGGTACAATTTGATTTATTTGATGGCTCTTATAATGCTCCTAATGCTCCCTCCCAGTATGAAAAAAGCGAGGCACTGATGAATGTACTTGATAGTATTAATCAACAATCGAGTAACCCTTTGTATTTTGCGAGTCAGCTTATGGATAAAGAAAGAGAATGGGAGATGCGCCGTAATCTAATCAGTTATCGTTATACTACTTGTATTGATCATATACCTATTACTAAATAACCATTTTTCGAAAGTTATGCTTCACTTTCCATATGGCTAAATTTGCCTACCATAATACCCAATCGTTCAAGATTAGTATTCCATACACTATGTCGTGAAACAGGCCAGAAACTCTTAATAAGATATTTTGAGAAGCTAATATATCTTATCTCAAACTGTAACACACAGTCGAAACTAAACCTTTAGAAGCCATATTTTTCAAGGTGTACAAAGGTTTTCCACACTCTCTGTGGATAACTCTGTGAATAACTCAAAACTTGATAAGCTTAAAACCAAACGGTTCAATGGCTTCCCTAAATTTGTATATTTTTTAAACAATTTAAAAACATAATTGAATCAATAATTTAACAAACCATTATTGTTTATGATAAAAATATTAAATTAAAATGGGTAATTGCTATATTATAAAATATGTTCCACAAAGCTGCTTTCTAAATCGATAATTATTATGGGAAGATAGCCCTCAAAGCAATAAAAACAAAATCAAAACTAACACACAGAGCTAAAAAACTAACATACACTTGATAGAATGCTGTTTAAAATCACTAACCATAAATATTAATTTTATTAACTGATTTAGATACTAAATTGTTTCCACCAATACCCAATAAAATAATGTGAGATTAACAGTTATACTTGTTTTCTAGCATATTTGTTGCGAATAGCAGATAATTGCAAATTAGTTGCAATTATTTTTGAAAAAATACAATAAAGTACATCTTTAGTGACTTTTTAAAAAAATTAGACAGTTATCATGAAAATAACCAAATGGAAATCGAAACACTATGTATGATGTCATGGCAGTAGGCAATGCCTTAGTAGATCATGAGTTCTTACTCACTGAGGCGCAGTTAAAAAATAAGTCACTAACCAAGGGTAGTATGACTTTAGCAAGCCTACAAGAACAAAGTCGCCTTCTAAAGGAATTTCAAGTTCAAGGCTTAAAACCATCCAAAAGAACAGGCGGGGGCTCAGCAGCAAACGCCATGTATGCCTTCGCTAGTCTTGGTGGTAAGCCATTCTATTCATGCCGTGTAGGAGATGATCAACCTGGAGAGTTTTATCTAAAAGATTTAAATAATGCTGGTGTGGACACGTCTCCAAAATCTATTTTTAAAGGGGGTGTTACGGGGTCTTGCGTGGTCGCCATTACTCCGGATGGGGAACGCACGATGCAGACTTACTTGGGAACCTCAAGCAGCATTGATGAAAATAACATCTCATTTGATGTGTTAACAAAAAGTGACTGGTTGTATTTAGAAGGCTATATGGCAATGTCGGATAGCCTTCGCCCTGCTATTAAAAAGCTAAGACATCAATCTGGTGTCAATAACGTTAAAATTGCGGTTAGCTTTGCCGATCCTTCTGTTATTAACTTTGCTAAGGAGGGGTTACTTGAGATATTAGGCACTGGTGTTGACACTATTTTCTGTAATTACGATGAAGCCAGTCTATTTACCGGTAAAAAACAAATTGAAGCCACGGCGCGTGCCTTAATGGATTATTGTCAATTGGCTGTTGTCACAAATGGCCCAGAAGATACCGTTATATGTGAGCGAAAAAGAGATAAAAACTTATCGATCACGAAAGTAGCAACCCCAACCGTTGCAAAAGTGACTGACACCAATGGTGCTGGTGATAATTATTCTGGTGCATTCTTATACGGACTATCTCAGCAATACACCATACCGGAGTGTGCGAAATTAGCGGGCGAAATTGCCAGTCAAGTGGTTAAGCAATTTGGGCCTCGGTTAACACCACTGCAATATCGCGATATTGCAAAACGTGTACTTAGAGCATAAGGTGTCGGCTATTAGATAACGTACAATATTAAAAATTTAAACAGAAGCTATAAATAGTAAGGTTATCTATTAAAGGGTATCCATTAAAAGAAACTTGCCGCTCAATAATATGATTATCATTGAATTATATTATTTAACTACCAATTAGGGTCTGTTGAACATTCAAATGCTCAACAGACCCTAATTTTATCGCTAAAATTAACGGTCATCTTAAGCTGAATATTAAACTTTAGCTAAGGCCTGTTCTAAGTCATCTTTAATATCTTCAATATGCTCAATGCCAATAGATAAGCGAATCATATCTTCACTCACACCCGCTTTAGCAAGCTCAGCTTCGTCTAGCTGACGATGGGTCGTAGTCGCAGGATGACAGGCTAGAGACTTCGCATCACCAATATTTACCAAACGAGTAATCAAATTAAGGGCATCAATAAATCTGGCGCCCGCGTCACGTCCACCTTTAACCCCAAATGTCAAAATGCCAGAGGGCGACCCTTTCATGTACTTTCTTGCCAGCTCATGCTCAGGATGATCTGACAGTCCAGCGTATTTCACCCAAGCGACTTTATCATGACTTTTTAGGTACTCAGCGATCGCCATTGCATTGGAAACATGACGCTCCATACGTAAACTCAGCGTCTCCATACCTTGCATAATAGCAAATGCATTCAATGGACTTAATGCAGCACCTGTATTGCGTAATGGCGCCACCCGAGCACGGGCAATAAACGCTGCTGCACCAATGTCTTTTACGAAATTAACGCCGTGATAGCTGACATCGGGTTCATTTAGCAATGGAAAACGGTCAGGATAAGCGCCCCAGTCAAAGTTGCCACTATCAACGATAGCACCACCAATAGAGGTACCTGTACCACTCATATATTTAGTCAAAGAATGTACGACAATATCAGCACCAAACTCAAATGGACGACACAGAGCTGGTGTTGCTACCGTATTATCAATCACAACAGGCACGCCAAATTCATGCGTAATATCAGCAACAGCAGTAATATCAACAATATTACCTAGAGGGTTACCGATACTTTCAGCAAATACCATTTTTGTCTTATCATCGATTAAGCCCCGAATAGATTCCGGATTACTATGATCAAAGAAGCGAACTTCAATACCTTGACGAGGTAATGTATGGGCGAAAAAGTTATAAGTACCCCCATATAGTGTGGATACCGCAACAATGTTATCGCCCATCTCACAAATGGTTTGTACAGCGTAAGTGATAGCCGCCATACCAGAAGCAACTGCCAAGCTACCTATTCCCCCTTCGAGGGCAGCGACTCGCTCCTCTAAAACCGCATTGGTTGGGTTCATAATTCGGGTATAAATATTGCCTGGCACTTTCAAATCAAACAGGTCAGCACCATGTTGCGTGCTATCAAAAGCATACGAGCTGGTATGATAAATTGGAACAGCAACTGCTTTAGTGGTGGGTTCCACACTATATCCTGCATGAACGGCTAAAGTCTCCAAGCGGTGTTGGCTATTTGTATTACTCATCGTATGTCCTTATATAATAATAGTGCTAATTGATAAAGCGGTTATAGTTAAAGTAGCTCTCAACGATTTCAGCGTTAACATTTCTAGCTGCACCCGCTTTTATAACTAGCTACTAGCTAAACCTACCTACGCATAGCTGACGTATAACCATTTAACAGTACGATGACTATAACGACTTCAGCTATAATTTACTTTATGAAATTGCCAATACAAAATTTAAATAAAAGGCTGGGATTATCCTATAATAACCCAGCCTACTCGTAAAAATGATGATTAATTATTCATAATGTTATAACATAAAATAATAATTCTTTCTCAATTTGCTAATATATCTGCCTGCTACTCAAATAATAGTCCAATAGTGAAAATAATAGTTGAATAGTGAGCTAATGCTACTAATTTAACGAACTAACTATTTAATGCACGACCGATTAAATAAAATGAAGCGTCATAACAGACAAACAAGAATAAAATGACAATTAAGTCGCAAAACTTATTCACAAACTTTAAATTTGACTGTCAAATTTCTTAGAACTACTCAATTTCAAACCCACCAAAGTTGTTTAACGATCAAACGTAAATACAGTGAACTAAAATCTAGCCTTATTTATAATATGCGTTTTCCGTTTTAGTATGGTCTGTTTCATCAACCACTTGCATCAGTTCAGGTATTTGCTGTTTTAACTGCACCTCTACCCCTTGGCGTAGCGTCAAGTCTACCGCAGAGCACCCTTGGCAGCCTCCGCCAAACTTCAATACTGCTGTCAAACCAACGTCTTCTTCATCAAGTAGCTCAACTAACTGGACGTTACCTCCATGAGAGGCCAATCCTGGGTTAATCTCAGACTGTAATACATAATTTATCCGCTCTTCCACACTGGCATCCTCGCCCACTTTTGGCACTTTGGAATTAGGCGCACGGAAAGTCAACTGACCCCCAAAACGGTCTTTGTTATAGTCTATCACCGCATCTTCTAAATACGGCACAGATGAGGCTTCAATAAACGCGGTAAATGCCTCAAATTTAAGCTGCAAGTCTGCCATATCTTCCTCGCCAGGCTGATTGTACGCCATACAGCACTCAGCTCTTGGGGTGCCAGGATGTTCAACAAATATGCGCACACCAATCCCATCGGTTTCTTGCTTCGCTAACAATTCTGCTAAGTAGTCCTGAGCAGAGGGCGTAATAGTAATATTGCTTTGAAACTCTGTTTGCTCGATATCTAGAGCAGACGTTTGCGTATTGTCAGTCATGTCATGACCTCATTTATTTAAGTGGTTGATGAATTGAGAGATAAAATAATAAAAAATGAATTTTATCTATATATATTATTTTTACTAATATAGTATTTTTAGATCAGTGGATGTATAGATTGTTATATTTATAATGACGACGATTATGAAATATTCAAGACCGTTGTTCATCACGTATAATGATACTTACGCTTCATTTTATACAGTCTCAGCTCATTATAAAACCTTAACCTTGAAAAGTTTTGAATACCACGCTAAATGTGAGCAATGCTTAAAACAATACGTACAACCATGCGCCCCGCCTAAAGGGATTGAAAAATACGAGCCTTGTCTATGCTAAATGAAAATTTAACCCTTGTTACCACTAAAGATGAGCAGCAAATCGCTGTCTGGCAAGTTGCTGATGACCTACCGTCAAATCGTACAGATAAATCACAAAACGTACTTTTACTCCACGGGGCGTTCTCTGATAAAAGAGTATGTATGGGTATTGCAAGCTATCTGACAAAGTTTGGGCACACTTGCTATATCATGGAGTGGCGAGGGCGAGGAAAAAGCGCCATACCTAAAGATGATTTTAATTTTGAAACGGTTGCACACTATGACATTGACGCCACTTTTGACTATCTGTTCAATGACTTAAATATAACAAACCTGCACTGTATTACACATAGCGGTGGTGGGCTGTGCTTAACTATGTTTTTAGCAAAAAACAAATCGTATATTGAACGCATAAACAGTATCAGCATGTTTGCCTGCCAAGCTTACGGCGCCGTACTAAATCCTAAGTGTTATGCAAAAATACTGACGTTGAACTATGTAACAAAAACACTAGGATACCTGCCAGCTAAAAGATTCAAGATGGGTCCTATCAATGAAAGTCATTACACGATGAAGCAGTGGTATCGATGGAATCTAAACAAGAATTACGCCAGCAGCCTTCCTGAACACAGAGGCGAGAGTTTTGACTATCGTGATCATATGATAGATATCTCCATACCTATTTATTCAATTTGTGCCAAAGGAGATAGCTTTATAGCACCGCCTATTTGTTGCGAACAGTATATGAATGACTTTGAGAACCCTAACAATCAATTTAAAGAGTTTTCGATAGCAAATGGTAACTTAGCCGATTATGATCACACCAAACTTATTGTTAGTTTAAATGCAGCTAAAGAAGTCTGGCCAACTGTACTTAAATGGATTGAACAACACAGTTGAAATTTAATACAATTAAAATAGCTTATAATACAACAATATCGCAGTAAAACTATCCCTGCATTATTTATCAATTAAGTAAGCTCAATAAACTAAGCGCTTGCTCAGTTACTTTATATCTAACAACAATATATCAACTTTCGACACTTGCCTTAATAAAGACTCAGGAAGAATAAGAAATTTTGATCACACATCATGTATTACTTTTATTCGCTCGCCAGCAGTAAGTTTAGCGACTATGATATCCACCTTTGCTTGAACAAATATTCTCATCTTCCTTTAAATTTAACCAATTTATAACTTTAAGGCCAAGTATAAAAGTCAGCTTTACAATGTATTTGCTGATATTTTACTAGCCTGTATTCGAGTTTAATCTCATGAGCTTATTTAGTGCCTTAATTTCTATTTTTTTGCTTATTGCCATAAGTGCCGTTGTCTCAAGTTCTGAGTTGGCACTTGCTTCAGCCCGCCGAATCAAACTACAAATATTAGCCAAGGAAGGAGATACCCGAGCCCTTGACGTTATTGCGATGCAAGATAATCCGGGTAGCTTTATAACCGTTGTACAAATCGCCTTAAATTCCGTCGCTATTTTAGCAGGCGTGGTTGGCGAATCAGCGATTAGTCCCTATTTGCAAACTATTATTGCCAATGACGCCGTTTCTTCGGCGCTGTCTTTTATCTTTGTCACAAGTGCCTTTGTCTTGCTTGCTGATTTAATGCCCAAACGCTTTGCTATGTCAAAATCTGAAGAAATTGCATTAAAAACAGTGCGGCCAATGATGTTTCTTATATTTATTTTTAAGCCTCTTATTTGGGTCTTTGATGGTAGCGCAGACTTGCTGTTTAAATTAATTGGCATCTCAACCATACGCCAAAATGACATGACATCAGAAGACATTTATGCTGTTATGGATGCGGGTGCAGAAGCGGGGATTTTAAAGCATCAAGAACACCATTTGATTGAGAATATCTTTGAGATGCAGCAACGCACGGTTACCTCGGTAATGACCCCTCGAGAACAAATAATTTACTTTGATGCCAATGAGCAGCATGACACCATAGTAGAAATCATGATGGATCAACCTCATCATAAATTTTTGGTTTGTCTCGACAATGATTTAGAGCAAACCATAGGTTATGTTGAATCTCGTACATTTTTAGCACTCGTGCTAAAGAAGCAGCAGGTTAATCTTAGTAACAAATCAGTTTTACGCCCTACTCTATTTATACCGGATACCTTGTCATTATTTGACGTACTAGAAACCTTTAAAACGACTGGCTCAGACTTCGCCGTTATTGTGAATGAGTATGCGCTGATAATGGGGGTCATTACTCTCAAAGATGTGATGAGCATCGTCATGGGTAAATTGGTAACCATTGATGAGCAACAAATTGTTCAACGTACAGATAACTCTTGGTTAATAGATGGTATGACACCGATTGAAGATGTTATTCGGACCTTGGGCATGTTTAACCTACCCAAACTCGAAAACTATGAAACCATTGGTGGATTTATGATGTTCATGCTACGTCGGATACCCAAAAAAGCCGACATCTTCGAGCACTCAGGGTTTAGATTTGAAATTGTAGATACCGAAAACCTTAAAATCAACCAGCTGTTAGTCACTAAGATTGATACTATGGCTTAATATGCTTTAGGGGGCGATACTTAGTTTGTTGCGCAGCCATGTTTGTAAGCTTTTATCAAAGCTATAGGCTGTCTCAAATAAATCCTATAAGTTTAACCTTACTGAATGTACGAATTATACTATCTGCGGCCAGCCGCCTTGTAGCGAAATTATTTGAGTTCAGCTATCAATCAACCATAGAGTCAGAAGGTATGTTCTAGTTCTAGCCAAATAAATGAGTGTGACAATATCAGTTTACCTCTTGGCAATAACTTACTCTCTAACTTACTCTCTGGAAAAATTGCGTGATGACGTCTCAAATAACTCTAAATCCGTTAAATCAGGGTAAATTTCGGCAATAATATCAAGATGATTTTGTCCCTCTACTCGCATCAAATACCACGCGCCTTCATCCTCAAAAGCCAGTAAGTTGCCTGTAAGCTGATTGATCTCATCATCCGTTATCATCTTGAACTGAGTAGGAATAATGAGATAATCACGTCCTACTTTAGAGGTAAATACTTTAGCACTGTCTAAATCAGCCACGTACTCAATGTCAGCATTAGGATCTATAAGCGAGCTAGACATTGTTATCATGATTTGCTTAAGTCTTGCGGCAGGTATATTTGCCTTTAACGCCATATATTGCAACACTTTCTCTGGCATCATATTGATTAAGGGTTCAAAATCCAAACTCTTCGCAGAGGTATGAATAACCTCAATTTTTTGTTCTATACTCACTTTATCAGCAGCATCATAGGCATTTGCAGATAGGCTTAACATTATACCGACAGCCACTATAGCTATCTTTTTAATAGGTCTATTGAGTAATTTTTTCGATATTAACATTGTGCTTCTCCAACGAACCCTACATCAAAATTTATGTTTATAAGTGGTTTACCAGCTGATTTTATATCATAAATAACCGCTTATATACGTTTCTTAGTTGTCAGTATGCACTTGGCTGTGTCACTATTAGCGCACGTAGCACATGCCTAACACCACATCATTATTAGAATAATAAGCACAAATCGTGTTTATAACTTGTCTTGCAGGAGTTTGTACTATGATTAAATTAGCGGAAGGCGATAATACAGACAATACACTTCTTGAAAATGAGCATTTTAAATATCTTGTATTTATCGGGCGTTTCCAGCCTTTTCATCGAGGGCATATGTCTGTGATCGATGAAGCTTTAAAGCGTGCAGATAATGTGATTATTCTAATAGGCTCAGCAAATTTGCCCCGAAGTCTGCGCAATCCTTTTAGCGTGGAAGAGCGTGCACAAATGATTAAAGGCGCCTATTCTGCATCTGAATCATCACGTATCCACTGCGTTGGATTAGATGACGCTTTGTACAACGATACCCGATGGCTACAATATGTACAAAAAGCTGTACTTTCAGTTACTGGAGATTTGCGGGATGACATCGCTCTTATTGGACACTCGAAAGACAGCTCATCTTATTATCTTTCACTATTTCCGCATTGGAAATCCATATCTGTTCCCAACCATAAAGAACTATCCTCAACGCCGATTCGTGATGGCTACCTAATGGGCGCCACCCCTACACCAGAGCGTACACCTGATTCAACCCGCGCAGTGCTTGAGAAATTCAAGAAAACGCCTGAGTTTAAATACCTCCAAGAAGAAGCTTGGTTTATAGACAACTATAAAAAACCTTGGCGTGATACACCCTACCCACCCACATTTATGACAGCGGATGCAGTGGTAGTACAGTCAGGTCATATTCTTTTAGTTGAGCGTCGCAACATGCCAGGTCGCGGCTTATGGGCACTGCCTGGAGGCTTTATTGATCAAAAGGAAACGCTTTTTAATGCCTGTATTCGAGAGCTCAGAGAAGAGACCCATCTACAGGTATCGGAATTAGCCTTAAGACGCTCGTTGCACAGCCAACACACCTTCGATGACCCTTATCGCTCTGCTCGTGGACGAACGATAACTCAAGCATATTTTTTTCATCTTAAAAATGATCCGAAAGGGTTACCTGAAGTAGCTGGTGGAGATGATGCGCTACGTGCTTTCTGGTTACCTCTTGCAGAGCTTGAAGCTAAAAAAATGTTTGAAGATCATTATGCCATTATTATCAAAATGGTAGGGTTGTAGCCTCGGCGGGATTATGGTCTCTGTATAATAAACCAATATACCGCTATTCATAACAAGAGTTTGAATAAGTAATCAAAATAAAATAGGGTCTTTTCAATGTATACCAGTAATTTTAATAATTTAATTTTAAACTCCGACAGCTATAAAACCTCGCACTGGCTACAATACCCACCAAAAAGTGAGTATATGTCAAGTTACGTTGAGGCCAGAAAAGGCGATCATGATGTTGTTTTTTTTGGTTTACAAGCTTTTATCAAAGAATACTTGCAAACACCCATTACCACCTCCGATATAGATGACGCTGAGCGGGTTATTAAGGCGCATGGCTTGCCTTTTAATCGTGCAGGATGGGAGCGTTTGGTAGACAAGCATGATGGCCTATTGCCTGTTCGCATTCAAGCCGTTCCAGAAGGCAGTATTGTTCCAGTATCAAACGTGGTATGCCAGATTGTAAACACCGACCCTGAGTTTTACTGGCTACCAAGCTACCTTGAAACAGCCTTGCTTCGTGCTATTTGGTATCCTTCTACGGTAGCAAGTATCTCTTATTATTGTAAAACCGTCATCAAAGCTGCGCTTGAAAAATCCGCTGACAGCACCTTAGGGTTGCCATTCAAGCTACATGATTTTGGCGCGCGCGGTGCCTCTAGTTTAGAAACTGTGGCTTTAGGTAGCCTAGCTCACCTGGTTAACTTTTCTGGCACTGATAGTATGAGTGCTTTAGTTGCTGCTAGCCGTTGGTACGGCATGGATGAAGAAATGCCTGCTTTTTCAATTCCAGCCGCTGAACACAGTACCATGACCGCTTGGGGGCGCGACTTTGAGAAAGAAGCATTTGCTAATATGCTCGATCAGTTTGGCGGAGAAGGTAATATTGTTGCTGTGGTCTCGGATAGTTATGATTTATGGAATGCTATTGATAACATTTGGGGCGACGCATTAAAAGATAAAGTCGAAACGATGGGTGGCACTTTAGTGATTCGCCCTGACAGTGGAGATCCAGCCAAAGTTGTTCGTGAAGCACTGGAACGTCTTGCCGTTAAGTTTGGTTATCGCGTTAATAGTAAGGGTTTTAAAGTATTGCCTGATTATGTGCGGCTTATTCAAGGCGACGGTATTAACCCTCAAAGCCTTGGTAAGATATTAGAGACTATAATGAATGCAGGATTCAGTGCCGATAATGTCACATTTGGCATGGGCGGAGGTCTACTACAACAAGTAAATCGTGACACCATGAGCTGGGCAATGAAGGCCAGTGCAATAAAAATAAATGGACAATGGAAAGATATATTTAAAGACCCCATTACGAGTCGTTCCAAACGCTCAAAAAAAGGTAGATTGGCATTGGTGCAAGATGATAGCGGTAATCTAACCACTGTCAAAGAAGATACTTTAGAAGATGAGGCAGCAAATCTGTTACGTGATGTATTTGTTGATGGTAAGCTACTTGTCCATCAGGATTTAAAAAATATCCGCCAGCTAACAGGGTGGTAATCGAGGCAAAACATGATGCAAACTAAAGACATATTACTGGCTCCCATATATCTCTATCAAGGTCGCAAGCTAAATAAAACCGCCCTTCGATTACCCGAGGCGGAGGGTAATCGACATGGGTTATTGACTTTAACTAAAGATAAGTCAGTTGTAAGTCGCTTATCCGATAGCCCAACGCTAAATCGTCAAACCCTAAGCAGTCAAATACTAGAGAGTGAAACCCTAGATAAGCAAACGCTAAATTTAATGATAGTTGGCGATTCTGCGGCGGCAGGCGTTGGGGTAGACTTGCAAGAAGAGGCTATAACTGGGCATTTACTTAAAAATCTGTCAACTTCTACGCAATTAAAAACCAAATATGACCATATTAAATGGTCACTACATGCAACATCTGGACATACTAGCTCGGATTTATTATATCGACTTTATATATTACCAATACCTGTCAACCCTGTGGATATGATGGTCGTCATCATTGGGGCTAATGACACCACAAGCAATGTGGCGCTTGAGCAGTGGCAGAAGCAAATTGAAGAGATTATCGCAATAGGTAAGCGAAAATTTAAAGCGCAAAATATTATTTTTTCTTGCTTACCTCCGATGGGGCATTTTCCCTCTATCAGCTTTCCATTAAACAAATATATTGGTGCAATTTCCGATCTACTGGATTGCAAATTAAAAGAAGTGTGTCAAGCTCATACCCATGTTACTTATTTAGATATCGACTTTGCTAAAGCCGGATTAGAAGCTAAAAATATGTTTGCTAAAGATGGCTTCCATCCCAACGCAATAACCTATGAATATTGGGCACTAGAGCTGGCTAAGACGCTACTTAAATTATTATAGTAGGGATCAAGTCAATTAAAGTTATTTCTGAATGTTAAATTAAAGCGATTAAATTAGACCTTTTTTACGCATATTTTGATATACAACAAACACGACTATTATGTTTAGTAGCAAAATGGATAACTTAAACCAATCAAAAGGGCGCGCAAAAAGGTAATAAACCTCCATAGGGATGAACAATCCATAGCCAAGCACACTAAACCAGTACGCCCATGTTCTATCTTTCAATAGACCATAAGCTTCAATAAATCTGAGAGAGGCATAGCCAAAGATCACTACCATAAAGAGTTGCCAGTTTTGTGCAGCTCGTTGAGCAAGAAGAACCAAGCTATTTATCTGTGACTCAAATAAGGAGCCAAAACCGCTTATCCAAGCGCTATTGGCTGTATTTATAAATGCCAATAACTGCTTGTGCCACCTCCATAGAGCAAGCGCCGTTAATATTGCTCCTGCACCTTTAACGATTTCATAACCAGCAACCGCTTTAATCGAACCACTAATATGTTGCGGTTCATTCAAAGTACGTCTCCACTACTTTGCCCTTTAAGATTTGATTCAAAAAAGGTGTGTTTTTACCTTTTGACAATATGGTCTCACGGGTTACTTGCCATTCAAGATTTGGATCAACTAATACAGCACCGCCTACCCTCTTATAGGTATCTTCAATACCAGCGATGCGAGCGGGCGCAATACATATTTTATGGACTAATTGTTCAGGTGTGAGTACCCCTTCTTTAACCAACTTACAGCCCAATGCCATAAACGTATCAAAGTTTGAAATGCCTGGTCTCGTCTCTGCAAATGGCGCTTGCTTTGCGGTATCATTTAAAGGCTCATGATGACTACAAATCGCATCAATTGTGCCATCTTTTAGCCCTTCACGTAATGCCTGCTGATCTGTATTGCTACGCAGCGGCGGTAGTACAAAAGCTTTTGCATTAAAACCTTCTAAATTATCATCCGTTAAGTGCAGCTGATGCATTGCTACATCACAAGTGATTGGTAAACCTTTATCCTTTGCCCAGCGAATCAGCTCTACCGAAGACTTACAAGTGAGCTGGCTAAAATGTGCCGATATACCCGTTTCTTCTACCATTAATAATTGAGTGGATAAAGCGACTGTTTCAGCCAACCATGGAATACCTTGTAAGCCATGGAATGATGCAATATACCCCTCATGAGCAACACCACCCTTAGAGAGGCTTGGCTCATCGGGATAGAAAAATACTTTTAAATCAAACGTAGCGGCATATTCGAGTGTACGAAGTAATACTAAATCATTTTCAAAGGGTCTCCCTGCATTTGAAACGGCGATACACCTCCCTTGTTTTAACCCTGCGACATTAGCAGGACGAGCACCTTCAAGCCCTGCGGTTAAAGCACCTAGAACGTGAAGATAAATACCGCCATCCTGTAATGCTTTTTCACGTAGGCCTTTAAGTAAGGATCCATTCTCTAAAATAGGATCTGTATCTGGGGGTATAACAACGTGTAAAAACCCATTAGCACGTGCCGCGTTTCCTTCACTCTCTAAAGTACCATGTTGTTGCTGACCTGGTTCACGCAGACGAGCACATAAATCAACAAGTGGGGGTAGTAGCCAGTGATCTGCTTTAGTCTCAACATTAGGATGTTTTAGATTCTTTGGTAATAAATTTAGCATGGTATTTCCAAATAATTGTTCATTATCAAATAACGCTTTATGAGTCTTTATCTCCCATCAAACTACAGACTGCTTTTGATGAGCTATTATAAATGTTTGGCTTGAAACTCACGTTGACCCTGCATTGCCATTGATAGCACAGCCATTCGTATTGCAATACCATTATTTACTTGTTTTAAAATTACGGATTGAGGACCATCAGCTACACTAGATGCCATTTCCACCCCTCGGTTCATTGGTCCTGGGTGCATAACAATGGCATCTGGTTTTGCCTTAGCCACTCGCTCTGGAGTTATACCATACTTTTTGAAATACTCATTCGATGCTGCCATTAGGGGCGAACCAATACGCTCATTTTGTATGCGTAGGCCCATAAGAACATCACAGTCCACTACACCCTCGTCAATATCCTCAAATACCGATACACCATAACGTTCGATACCTTTTGGTAATAAGGTTCTTGGCGCAATGACCCTAATATCTTTAACGCCTAGTGTTTTAAGTGCACTGATATCTGAACGTGCCACTCGTGAATGTTTAATATCACCAATAATGGCTACCGATAGGTGTTCAAAAGGTCTTGGCGCTTCACGATGTATCGTTAACATATCTAACATGCCTTGGGTTGGATGAGCATGCCATCCATCACCCCCATTAATGATAGCAATTTCTGGGGTTACCTCTGTGGCCATAAAGTGCGCTGCCCCTGAAGCCGAATGGCGAACCACAAATATATCGGCCGTCATCGCCTGCAAGTTCCATAATGTATCACGTAAACTTTCGCCTTTCTTTGTACTTGAGCGGGCAATATCTATATTCAGAACATTTGCACCTAACCTTTTTTCAGCAACCTCAAAAGTCGTTCTAGTGCGAGTTGATGGCTCAAAAAATAAGTTCATTACCGTACACCCTTCGAGCTCTGGACTGTTAATAAGCTGCCCATTGTCATCAAAGAAAGTCTCCGCTTTTGCTATGATAGATTTTAACTGGGTACGGCTCAATCCTTCTATGCCTAAAAAATGCCTTATATGCCCATCTTCATTAAGCTGTGGTCTACTAAGTGAGGCATTAAGCTTTCGTGTCGTCGCATCAAAGGTATTTTGGATTTTATTATCGGTGGCAATATCTGTTAAGTCAGTCATGGCGATGAGAGGTATCCTATGTCAGCTTGCAATTAATAATGACGTCATGGAGAAAGACTAGAATATTCATAAGCTTTACGAGTAAAGCAAGCTTATTTTTGATAAACTCTACACATTATAAATATTAGTTTAATCTGATATAGTTTAGCGGATTTAAGAGCATTCAAAAAGTAAATGCAACAAATTTATTGCGCTAACCTATTTATAAAACGTTATAAAAACTATCCTATGAGTTGTCTACCTACATTGCAGATTCCATATCCCGACTAAAATAATTTTAAGGACTTACTAATGACCACGCTTAACGAATACTTTAATCAGTTGCTTGAGGAAAAAAAACGAACCACTTCACAAGACAACTTAGCTCAAACGAAAGCGGTTATTGATGTTATCTCTACGATTACCAAAGTTGGTACTCAAATCACTGAGCTACTGCGTAAAGGTGCCTTAGCGGATATACATGGCGAATCAGGTGCTGAGAACGTACAAGGCGAACAGCAAAAGAAGTTAGATGTCATCGCCAATGATCTATTATTACAGGCACTCACTGCTAATGAAAACTGTGCTGGTGTGGCGAGTGAGGAACTAGATGATGCTACTGCTGCAAACAAAGACGGTCAATTATTGGTTTTGTTTGATCCTTTAGATGGCTCTTCAAACATCGATATTAATATGCCGACAGGAACTATTTTTTCAATCCTACCTTACAACAATAAAGGTAAAGTGGCTGAAAATAAAGACTTCCTGCAAAAAGGAACCGAACAGATTGCTGCAGGTTACGTATTGTACGGCTCTTCAGCTATGTTAGTATTTACTTTTGCCAATAAAAATAATGATAGTGCCGAGACTAAAGATGACGGTGTTGTCATGTTTAGTTTTGATCCGACAACATCAGAATTTATATTGGTTAAAAAGAACATCAGTATTGATGTCGATACAAAAGAGTATGCCATCAACGCCTCTAACTACCGCTTTTGGTTAAAGCCAATGCAGCAGTACATTGATGAACTGGTCGCCGGAAAAAGTGGCATAAGAAAGCAAAATTACAATACACGCTGGGTTGCCGCAATGGTTGGCGACGTGCATCGAATTCTTTGTCGAGGTGGTATATTCATGTATCCTTACGATACAAAGGATCCTAGTAAACCCGGTAAGCTACGCTTGATGTATGAAGCAAACCCTATGAGTTTACTGATTGAACGAGCTGGCGGTGCTTCTACAGATGCCGTCATGCGCATTATGGACTTTGAACCAAATAATATTCATCAACGTGTACCAGTAGTTTTGGGTGCCAAAAATGAAGTAAATCGTGTCAAAGAGCTTCATAAAAATACTCATTAACCTTTAATTCTACTACCAATGAGTGTACTGACAATTGAATTCATATGTGTGTTCAGATTGTTGGCACTCATGATCGTATTCATTAATAACTGCCCTAATAATTATCTAACAAAGTCATTAGCTAACAAAGTCATTAGCTGACAAAATAATTAGCTGACAAAATAATTAGCTGACAAAAACATCGCCCCTGGACCTCTTAGAAGACCATGACTGTTTTCATGGTCTTTTTTACACCAATTTGGTATCGATTCTTATAATTAAAATAACGTGAAAAACGAGTAAAAACGCTATAAATATTAAGTTTTGCGAGTTTGCCAACGTTAGATTATTTTAATAAAAAGTGTTTATATCTACCTATAGGATTGAATAATGATTAACGAGCTGACAAATAAGTTTTCGAATAACCCTGTCATTACTTCCGATAAAAACCCCACCGTTAAACTTGCTAAAGCACTGTTAACCCAATCTCGACAAAGAAAAAAGCAAAACCAAACTGTCTTAGAAGGCGTTCATTTAATAGAAGCTGCTCTACAAGCCAAACATTTTCCTGAACATATTGTTATTTCATATACGGGTTTGTCACATCCTGACGTGCAATCACTATTGTCCTCATTAGCCACCTATAATATTGACAGAAAGTTAACAGTTGTTAGTGATAGTGTGTATCAAAGTATTTCAAATTTAGGCAATGGTGTTGAAATTATGGCTGTTGTTAATGTACCTCAGCACAGTCTTAATGCACTTAAGTCGCCCATTACAACTGATTGTTTAATACTAAACGATGTACAAGATAATGGTAATGTTGGAACCCTATTGCGTACCGCCGCAGCTGTTGGCATTAAAACAGTCATCTGTACCAAAGGAGGTGCTCAAGCTTGGTCGCCCAAGACCATGCGGGCAGGTATGGGTGCTCAGTTTGGCCTAACCATCTATGAAGGAATTGAAGAAGATGAGGTGCTGTCTTATCTGCGTCTACCGGTTTATGCGACGAGCTCACATACTGATAATATTATTTATAATCAGAATCTAAACCGTCCTGTAGCATGGGTTATGGGGCATGAAGGCCAAGGCGTTTGCGATGCCATCATGCAATCTGCTACACCAGTCGCTCTACCCCAACCAAATGGACAAGAAAGTTTGAATGTGGCTATTGCTGGCGCACTTTGCATGTATGAAACATTAAGGCAAAGACACTATGCATAATGTTGGTCAGTTTACATTGAATCAACTCTATCTATTTTACAATAGCGAAAAAATACCCCACTCAATATAGTAGAAATAATGGATGAAACATGTTTAATGCGCAGTGATATTATGATGGCAAGCCTATGCTAAAAATCTTATTCATTATATCTGCTCATTTAATGCTCTTCTAGAGAGTAAACTTAATTTACGTTTTTGAAAGACTTTTCCAGACTTTAGAATGTATATAATTAAACTATGCCATTGATAGAAGCGACCCTATCTTCTATCAACTCTTATCTCGCTAATTAAATGGATTTATAACAGACAGCAGAACTCATAAAAAAACCGCCTCCAAAGGAAGCGGTTTCATCATACTTATGCTAGAGGACTAGCGATTCTACTATTAGTCTTTAACAGTAGATACAACACCAGCACCAACCGTACGGCCACCTTCACGAATAGCGAAGCGTAAACCTTTGTCCATAGCGATGGGATGGATAAGCTCTACGCCCATCTCTACGTTATCGCCTGGCATAACCATCTCTGTACCTTCTTCTAACTGAATGGCACCAGTTACGTCAGTCGTACGGAAGTAAAACTGTGGACGGTATCCATTTAAGAATGGAGTATGACGACCACCTTCTTCTTTTGATAATACGTATACTTCTGCGTCAAACTTGGTATGCGGTGTGATTGAACCTGGTTTTGCTAGTACTTGACCACGTTGTACTTCTTCTCGCTTAGTACCACGTAGTAGTACACCACAGTTCTCGCCTGCACGACCTTCGTCTAGTAGCTTACGGAACATCTCTACACCTGTACAGGTGGTTTTTTGAGTGTCTTTGATACCAACGATTTCAATCTCGTCGCCTACTTTTACGATACCTGATTCAACACGTCCGGTTACTACGGTTCCACGACCTGAGATTGAGAATACGTCTTCGATAGGCATTAGGAATGGCTTATCTACGTCACGTTCTGGTTCTGGAATGTAGGTATCAAGGGTATTGAGTAGTTCTAGTACGGCTGGTTCGCCATATGGGCCGTCGCCACCGTTTAGAGCTTCTAGGGCTGAGCCTTTGATGATTGGGGTATCGTCGCCTGGGAAGTCATAGTCTGATAGTAGTTCACGTACTTCCATTTCTACTAGTTCTAATAGTTCTTCGTCGTCTACCATGTCACATTTGTTCATGAAGACTAAAATGTATGGTACGCCTACCTGACGTGATAACAAGATATGTTCACGGGTTTGTGGCATTGGGCCGTCTGTGGCTGATACGACTAAGATTGCGCCGTCCATTTGTGCTGCACCGGTAATCATGTTTTTTACGTAGTCTGCGTGACCTGGGCAGTCTACGTGGGCGTAGTGACGTGCTTCTGTGTCATATTCGATGTGTGAGGTGTTAATTGTGATACCACGTGCTTTTTCTTCTGGGGCACTGTCAATAGCTGCGTAGTCTTTTGCTTCGCCGCCTGATGTTTTTGCTGCTACGGTTGCTATAGCGGCTGTTAGGGTCGTTTTACCGTGGTCAACGTGGCCGATTGTACCTACGTTTACGTGTGGTTTGTTTCGTTCGAACTTGGCCTTTGCCATGAGTGTGTCCTCTTAAAATCTAAATATAATTGAGACTAGTTTTAGCAATCAAATTCTTAAATAGATTAGAACTGAATAGACTAAAAAACGTCTGTTTGATTTAATAGTTATAAAACTAAGTATTACTAAATATAAAAGTAGAGGCAAATAATATAAGAAAATAGGGTTAAATAACAAGCCCCTGATACTTAATTAGCTATAAAAATATAAATCAATTTAAATATCATACATTAAGATCAGGAACTTAACTAACTCAAATTATACGCATTCGCCTACATTAAAAATTAGTGACTACAAGTCGTCGTCATCTTTACCATTGAATTTTTTCATAATTTCTTCTGCGACAGACTTAGGTGTCTCTGCATACTTCTGGAATTCCATTGAGTATGTAGCACGGCCTTGAGACTGCGAACGAAGGTTAGTAGCATAACCAAACATTTCCGCTAAAGGAACTTCAGCGCGAATTTGTTTAGTACCACCTGGTAAGTCATCCATACCTTGAACCATACCACGACGACGGTTTAAATCGCCCATGATATCACCCATATATTCTTCAGGTGTTTCAACTTCCACCTTCATAAGGGGCTCAAGTAAGACAGGATTAGCATTCATAAAGCCTTTCTTGAATGCAATAGAACCTGCCATTTTGAACGATAGTTCATCAGAATCCACATCATGATAAGAACCGTCATACAATGTGGCTTTAACACCAACAATTGGATAACCCGCTAAAATACCATTCTTCATGCGCTCTTGAATACCTTTATCAACAGCACCATGGAATTCTTTTGGTACAACACCACCAACAACCTCTTCAGCGAATTCATAATCTACATCGCCATCAAGATCAAGTGGCTCAAGTTTTAACCAAACATGACCGAACTTACCACGACCACCTGTCTGACGAACAAATTTACCTTCTTGCTCAACAGTTGCACGAATTGTTTCACGATAAGCAACCTGCGGTGCACCGATGTTAGCTTCTACTTTAAATTCACGCTTCATACGGTCAACAAGAATTTCTAAGTGAAGCTCGCCCATACCGCTAATAATGGTTTGACCAGACTCTTCATCCGTATGCACACGGAATGATGGATCTTCTTTTGCCAAACGACCAAGGGCTGTAGACATTTTTTCTTGGTCAGCTTTGGTTTTTGGTTCAACTGCAAGGCTAATAACTGGATCTGGGAACTCCATACGCTCTAAGGTAATGGCTTCTTTTTCATCACACAAAGTGTCGCCCGTACCAACATCCTTCATACCAACTAAAGCAGCAATGTCGCCCGCACGTATTTCATCAAGTGTCTTCTGAGAGTTTGCATGCATCTCAACAATACGGCCAATACGTTCACGTTTCATCTTAACAGGGTTGTAAACGCTATCGCCTTGTTTGATAACACCTGAATAAACCCGTACAAACGTTAAATTACCCACGAACTTGTCATTCATAACTTTAAATGCAAGTGCAGCGAAAGGTGCTTCATCAGAGGCTTCACGAGTGCCTTCAGTTTCATCCTTATCGTTAAGAATACCAGCGATAGCAGGAACATCAGGAGGTGCTGGCATATAACGAATAACAGCATCTAACATTTTTTGTACACCTTTGTTTTTAAAGGCGGTACCACAAAGCATTGGAATAATTTCGTTAGCAATAGTACGCTGACGAATCGCCGAATAAATCTCATCATCTGAAAGCTCTTCGCCTTCTAGATATTTATTCATTAATTCTTCGTTGGCTTCAGCAGCAGTTTCAACTAAGTTACTGCGCCATTCAAGAGCTTTATCCATTAATTCATCTGGAACATCACGCTCTTCAAACTTCATACCTTGAGATTCAGAATCCCAGTAGATAGCTTTCATAGTGATTAAATCAACCACACCTTCAAAGTTATCTTCTTTACCAATTGGGATAACAACTGGTACAGCATTGCCGCCAAGACGTGTCTTAACCTGCTCAACTACACGATAGAAGTCCGCACCAACACGGTCCATTTTGTTCACAAAAGCTAAGCGAGGTACTTTATACTTGTTTGCTTGGCGCCATACCGTTTCTGACTGAGGCTGCACACCACCAACCGCACAATAAACCATACACGCACCATCAAGCACACGCATCGAGCGTTCTACTTCGATCGTGAAGTCAACGTGACCTGGGGTGTCAATGATATTGATGCGGTGCTCAGGGAATTGTTGAGCCATTCCAGACCAGAAACATGTTGTTGCAGCAGATGTAATGGTAATACCACGTTCCTGCTCTTGTTCCATCCAGTCCATTGTGGCTGCGCCATCATGCACTTCACCAATCTGGTGGCTAACGCCAGTATAGTACAAAATACGTTCTGTAGTTGTCGTTTTACCAGCATCAATGTGGGCCGAAATACCAATGTTACGATATCGGTTTAGGGGGGTTGTTCGTGCCATAATAGTTTCCTAATGGAATGTCTTTATAAATTTATTTCGTATCAAGATTTATTAATATGTAATTTATTAGAATAGCGTTTTAGGATGACGTTTTTATGACCGCTTTAATAGCTACGATAACCGGCTAACTTTATTGTCAATCACTGAATTATCAAGTACTGACTCGTTATCATTATTCGTAGTCTTGCCAGATTATCTAAGTCAACCAACTTAACTTAATGCCAGCTTAACTTTATGATAGTTATTCATCTACGCAAACTCTTTAATTACACTTAATATCCTAACTCTTATTGCTACTTAGCTACTTATTACATTGCTATATACATCTTAGCTACTTAAGTTTCAGCTACTCACATTACCATCGAAATATTCAGTTTACCAAAAAGGCAGGATAATAAACCGACTGGTAATGTAATGATAAGATGGCTGCTAATAATACTAAACTATCAACAGCTAATTTTGTAAAATGATCTTAAATATGTGCTGCTTAGTTAACAAAACCTAAGCAACACATGGACTTACTGTTAATCAAAACTTTAGTTAAGATTTGATTAAGCTTCAAATTAAAAGCGATAATGAGAAAACGCTTTGTTAGCATCAGCCATACGGTGAACTTCATCACGTTTCTTCATAGCAGCGCCTTTACCTTCATGAGCATCAGCAAGCTCACCGGCTAAACGGTGTGCCATAGATTTCTCAGAACGCTTAGCAGCAGCCTCAGCAAGCCAGCGCATTGCTAAAGCAGTACGACGGGAGGGGCGTACTTCCATAGGAACTTGATACGTAGCACCACCAACACGGCGAGCTTTAACCTCAACCATTGGGCGAACGTTTTCAAGCACTTCTTCAAAGAATGCAACTGGATCTTCAATGCTACGCTTTTCAGCAACCAATTCTAATGCACCGTAAACAATACGTTCAGCAGTAGATTTTTTACCATGACTCATTACATGGTTGATGAATTTAGCAATAGTTTGGCTACCAAACTTAGGATCTGGAAGGATCTCACGGGTAGCGACGACGCGACGTCTTGGCATAATAAATTTCCTTGTCTTCAGGGTTGTCTGGCATTCATAACACTATTCATTAGTCATGATTTAACTTATTCATTATTACTAATAAAGGTTACCAGCCAGCCTTACTGCATAGTGGTATGTGAGCTAATGCCACACCAAACCTATGCATAATAATAGTTGATGTGCTGATTAAGATTTTGGCTTCTTAGCACCATACTTTGAGCGACCTTGCTTACGGTCTTTCACGCCTGCACAGTCAAGTGCACCACGAACCGTATGGTAACGTACGCCAGGTAAGTCTTTTACACGACCACCACGGATTAGTACAACACTATGCTCTTGTAAGTTGTGACCTTCACCACCAATGTAGCTCGATACTTCGAATCCTGAGGTTAAACGGACACGACATACTTTGCGCATGGCTGAGTTTGGTTTTTTAGGTGTGGTGGTATAGACACGAGTACATACACCGCGGCGTTGAGGACAAGCTTGTAGCGCAGGAACGCCAGACTTTTCCTTTAATACTTTACGACCCTTTCGAATCAATTGGTTAGTTGTTGCCATAAGGCATCCTTCTCCCGTTTGTTAAATACAAAAAAATGGGCATTACATCCTCAGCTTTAAAATGGCATATATTCTACGTTTTAAATAAAACGACATGCTTATTTTAAGCTTCGGTATCCCCAATTTTCGGACACTACATTCTATAGACTTTAACTAAAATATTCAAGTGCATGATACTTTTGTTTTGTGGTTAAAATATGCTGTAACCCTTATTCATAATTTCATATGCATTATGAGCGACAAACAAACTTTTATTTAACTAATCTTAAAAATAGCGGATGCGAATGCATGTTTGATATAACATATTTGGTATAACGTATAAATAAAAAGGTATCCCGAAAAATTACTCACTATCATCAATAGCCTGTTAATTAATATTAACTAGCACAGTTAAACTAGCACAGTTATTAACTATCATACATGACACTCGATAACATATTCATATAAATTTTGGCTAGTTTATTACCGTTAAATTGCATTAAAGTGAGGTTCAAACTAGTTCTTCATAATTAGTTCTTCGTAATGGGATAAGGGCACTGCTTATTATCCGTTTTCTTTGTAGGTGTTCCTAGATTTACTTCTATGCTTAAAGCAATTTAAATCTATTTGATGGACACTTAAGTTTGATTTTAAACTTTAATTAGCAAGGGCTAGAGAGTAGTACCCTTATGGCAGGATATCTTTATGTCCTGATAACCCTATGAATCATTAGGTTTGTGATAAACTTAGTTTAATCAACAAAGTATTTTTCAAAATTTTTTGTAACTGTTTAACCATAAGCGATATTAATATGACTGACGACAAAGATGAATTAGAGCAGCAGCAGAGCCACTCACTGTCTAATAATCCTTCTAGTACCCCTTCCTCTAATAATGAAGATACTAACTTTGTAACCCCAAGTGAAGACATCCGAATTACCACAGGGAGTAAAGTAGTACTGCACTTCGAAGTTTCGCTCGAAAATGGGACTATTATTGATTCCACTTTTATGCGCAGTGAGCCAGTAAGTCTCACTATCGGCGATGGTAGTTTACTACCAGGGTTTGAAAAGGTGCTAAACAACTTACGTGCGGGCGATATGCGCACATCTCATCTCAAACCAGAACAAGCATTTGGGGAGTGGAATGCAGACAATGTGCAAATCTTCAGTAAGGCTCAATTTGTGACGACCCATGCTGAACCAGAAGTTGGTATGATGCTGGAGTTTGAAGATAAAGGAAAAAACACCTTGCCAGGGGTTGTCAGTAAAGTGAATGAAGACGATATTGAGGTTGATTTTAACCATCCCTTAGCCGGCCAATCCATTTTGTTTAAAGTGCAGATTTTCAGAGTAACCCCCTCAGGTCAAACTGGCCTACAAATTATGTAGGTTTTCAACTCCTCTAGGATTTCGTCTATACTTCAAAATAGACAGTAACTAAGAAATAGGATTGTGATATGAAATACACCACTTTACCTCAATTAGGCGATAACGTTTCTAAGATCTGCCTAGGCACTATGAATTGGGGTCAACAGAACACAGAAGCAGACGCTCATCAACAAATGGATTTTGCCCTAGAAAATGGGGTTAACTTTTGGGATACTGCTGAGATGTACCCCTCTCCACTAGACAAAGAAAAAACTGGAGATACAGAACGCTTTATGGGCACTTGGTTTGCCAAAACACAAAAACGCAGAGATGTCGTTCTCGCCAGCAAAATATCTCCCTTAAGTTTTTTAAGGGAAGGTCAAACTCGTTTTAACGCCAAACATATCAGTGAAGCAATAGAGGGCAACCTCAAACGATTACAAACCGATTATATAGATATTTACCAACTACATTGGCCAGAACGTCGAACCAACTGCTTTGGCAAACGTGGCTATACACAAGACATGGCGGATCAAGATTTAAGCCAATTGACGCCTTTTTTAGAAACCATTGAAGCATTAAATAATGAAATTAAAAAAGGTCGTATCAGAGCTTACGGTTTGTCTAATGACACCCCTTGGGGCGTTATGCGCTATTTATGGGAGGCTGAAAAAAATGGCTTAAAAGCTCCGATAACGATTCAAAACCCATACAGCCTTCTAAACCGTATCTATGAAATTGGGTTGGCTGAAATATCGCATCGAGAAAATATTGGACTACTGGCCTACTCTCCCCTAGGGTTTGGGGTGCTATCGGGTAAATACCTCGGTGGTCGTCGGCCTGAAGGGGCACGCTTAACCATTTACGACAACTATTTACGCTATATTACCGATGAGGCACAATGGCCAACTGAACAATATGCCAAAATTGCTAAAGAGGCCGGCCTAAACATGGCGCAAATGGCACTGGCCTTTGTTAACTCACGTCACTTCGTAACCAGTAACATTATTGGGGCGACCAATATTGAGCAACTTAAAGCCAATATTGACAGTATAAATATTGAATTAACTCAAGATATACTAGATGCTATTGATGACATTCATAAGCAGCAACCCAATCCTTCGCCATAGCGTATATTTATACGGTATTGTCAGCTTCTTACGTAAAATTAAAACCTCGCTACCTATTTCAAGCGAGGTTTTAATCTATATTGGGACAACCTCATCAACTAAAGCATTGAAAGTCAAAAGCTTCAAATGTTTTGATCAGGGTTTTAAGTTTAAAAACGCTTAAGCATCTAGTTCTTTTTACTAAAGCTTTTTTACTAAATCTATTATTAATAGAGGCTACTGTTTATTAACCACACGGCTATGTAGATCTGCTAAGCCATTATTCATACGTTCTTGCAATATTTTAGCTAGGTCACGAAATGTCTTCCCTTCAGGTAAAATGGGCTCAAGTGGTAGAACATATGCTGTTATAGGTTTGCTATCCATTACTTTAAATAAGCTCTCTTTCAAACCAATACCACCAAAATAAGGGACTTGATCATCAAGCTGCCCGTCCTCATTTAAATAACAGATGACTATCGGTTGAATTGGAATATTTGTATCAATAGAGGCTTGCAGCAATCTTCCATGAACTCTCTTAACTTTCGTACCGTCGGTCGTTGTTCCTTCAGGAAAGAATACAACCGAATAGCCTTTTTGCAAAAATTCTGCCATTTGCGAGGCAACTGACCCTGCATCTCCAGACCCACGTTGAATAAATAACGTGCCCGCCACTTTAGCGAGTGGCCCAAAAACAGGCATTTTGACAACCTCTGCCTTGGATAAGAAAAAAGCAGGACTAACACTACCAATTACCGGAATATCCATCCAGGAAATATGGTTTGATACCCATAAAGCATGAGTTTTTGGCACCGGCTCCACTTCTACTATTTTGACTCCGAATGCCCCAGCACCGTTGCGACAAAAAGCCTGAATATACTTCGGTAATATGTCACGGCGTGGCTCTTTCCAACCGTCTATCTTAGTAGCAGCCCTATACCCTCCAATCAAAGTACCCGCGATACCCGAAATAACTTTAGCCCGTTTAAACGGCTTACCGATAACCTTAAACAATTGACATCTCCAAATGCACTAATTCGTATGATTTCTTTGAGGGTGCAAATTTTTTTGAGAAAAAAGTATAACAAAAAAAGCATTTCAGTTCCCAGTCGTTCACTCATTTTTATATTACTTTTGTATCGATTTATTTAATAGCCCTTTTAATAAATTCAAAAAGCCTGCATAAAGAGACAATGATTTAATAAAATCTAGCATTGCATAACCTGCTTAGTTTCTGTTTAATTATTTAACTACCTTAGTGATTAGTAACTGTTTGGTCTAAGTCGCTGTTTAATGTATTAGACACTTAGCTTAATAAATGCTAATAAAGCTATTAAGGTAGTAGGCTAATAAGTTATAAGCTTCTAGGCAGTATGTCATGCTTTGATATAGCCCTCAGCACTTTAAATTGCAACGCAATAAAGTACAATTTGTAAACTGAGGGCTTGTATTACCAATCAATTAAAATAGTATCTATACTAATAGACTAACCCATAAAACATGAAAAATAGGTGAATATTTTTGGAGTATTTTGAAAGACACAAAGGTGGAGAACGAGCCATATTGGTTCATTTAGAAATTAGACAATTGGCGGATCCAGATGACTTAGAAGAATTTAAACTGTTGGTAGATTCAGCAGGCGCAGATCAGTTAGCCATCGTTGGTGGCTCAAGATCAAAACCAGATGCTAAGTATTTTGTTGGCTCTGGTAAGGCAGAAGAGATCGCTGAGCAAGTGCGCCTGCATGACGCAGATATTGTTATCTTTAACCACAGTTTAAGCCCCTCTCAAGAGCGAAATCTTGAATCAATATGCCAGTGCCGTGTGTTAGATCGTACCGGCCTTATTTTAGACATATTTGCCCAACGAGCCCGCACATATGAAGGTAAACTACAGGTTGAACTTGCGCAGCTTAATCATCTTGCAACTCGCTTAGTACGTGGTTGGACGCATTTAGAGCGTCAGAAAGGAGGGATTGGCTTGCGTGGGCCTGGTGAAACTCAACTTGAGACGGATCGTCGTTTACTACAAGTTAGAGTCAACCAACTTAAATCCAGACTCGATAAAGTAAAGCAAACTCGTGCTCAAGGGCGCTCCAAACGTAAAAAATCTGATGTATTAACTATCTCATTGGTTGGCTACACTAACGCAGGCAAATCTTCATTATTCAATAAATTATGTGATGAAGAGATTTATGCAGCTGACCAATTATTCGCCACTCTAGATCCAACACTAAGACGCTTAGACTGGAAGGGTGTTGGGCGTGTGGTACTGGTTGATACCGTTGGTTTTGTGCGTCACTTACCTCATGAATTAGTTGAATCTTTCCATGCTACTTTGGAAGAAACGCTTGAAGCAGATTTATTGCTTCATGTTATTGACTCTTCAAGTCCAGATATGCATGAGCAAATTGTCGCCGTCAAAGAAGTTCTGGCCGAAATTGGTAATGATGTGCCTATTCTTAATGTTTATAATAAAATTGATTTGACCGATGAGCCTGCTCGTATCAATTATATAAAACCGGGAGTTCCTAGCCGAGTATATGTTTCTGCCAAAGAAGACCTTGGCATGAGCATGCTACATACCGCTGTCCAGCAACTATTAACCGGTAAACTGCACACCTTTGAGCTGACACTACCTTTTAATTCAGGTAATCTCAAAAATGAGCTCTATAAACTCGACGTTGTTGAGCAGGAAGGTTATGATGAAGAGGGTCATGAACTACTTACGCTTAGATTGCCTAAAGAAGCCCTGCAACTGCTATTAGGTCAAGCCAATATTGACCCATTGGAGGTGTTACCAAAAGCTCAGGCACAGTTATTGATGCCGTTACTAGAGCCTTTTGAAAAGCGAATAAATGCTGATGAAACTAAAAAAGCAGTACCTACCCTGCCTCAGTTAGATAATGCTAACATTGCAGACAAAGATAGCGATACAGACCTTAGCCTAGAGTAACTTACAACTATCTATGTATTAATATGTGTTAACAATGATTGAAAATGGATGGCAAATGAAGAAAAATTATTAAACCTAATAGCATTTAAAGATAAAGAGCTAGATATACTATTAAACTAATATCTTCTATAACACCCCCTTTAAATTCAATCTACTTCTTAACATTCAATCTGACTTAACATTCAACCTGAGTAGTACAGTGAGCAATAAAATTGCTCGCTGTATTTTTTTACGATATTTTTTAAGTGATCTTTTAAGCAGTATCCATATTAACTCGCTATTCACAATAAAACGAAATATCTTAAAGCAGATAAGCACAAACTAGGGTATATCTTCTTTTATATTATGAGGGTATACCCTAGTTCAATGAGCATTATAATCAAGACTATAATTAAGATTATTAAAGAGGAGTCAATAAAAAACCTGATATAGGCAGTTAGTCTTAACCAATGATCTGGACAATAACAGCATCATAGTAGTGTATCATACTGTATTATTAGTCAATAAATTATCAGAATAACCTCGAAACTAAATCATTCACTACTCTATAACTATTGCTAAGCTCAATAAGCATCACTATGATATAGGACTTACTTTGTCATTAATCTTAAACATATACCACTCTTTTAAGGATGGGTTATGACGAATGCAACCCGCTCAAATAACTCTGTAGATACTCAACAATCAACGCCATCTGACAAACCATCAAAGTCAAAAAAACCTATGGCACTGTCTCTTGCTATTTTATTGACACTCGCTATGGTTATTGTGGTACGCGAGGGTGCAGTGTTAGTTTGTCAGGCATTGGGCTATGCAAGTGCCGCAAATATTGTTGGCATGATAGCCATGTTCATCATTCTACTTATTTGGCGATTTATTTTTGGTCTACCGCATTGGATTACTCAGGCCAGTAATACATTGTTAGTAGACAGTGGGTTTGCGTTCTTACCTGTCTCTGCTGGTGCTGGTTTACTGCTGTTTGCCTTGGGTAACGAGTTTTGGGGCATCCTAATTACTATGGTTGTTAGTACCTTACTACCCCTATGGGGACTGGCGAAACTTGCAAATCTTTGGTTAGGGCGGCAAGATAATAATGATGAGCTTCCCTCTAACTCCACCTTAGATAACAATCAATAGAGAGGGGCCTTACTATGAACGCTATTGTACAGATGCCCAATTCCACAACTTATACTGTGCTATTCGCTGCAATTTTGTTGACGCTTTTTGCCCACGTTATTGCACGTATTTTGGCTAAGCGTATTTCTGGCTTACCCATGGTAATTACCGCCTTAGTCTTGGTTAATGCTTTCTTGTTTATATTAAATTGGGATTACAATAACTATTATGCCGTCTCTAAACCCGTATTCGACCGTTTATTGGGCTATGTAACTGTTTTACTTGCTATCCCGATAGCCACAATGAACTTTAAAAGCTTACCTGTTAAAAAGCTAACCCTAATCGTGATTATCGCTAGTGTCATAGGCGCCCTTCTACCTATGGGCATGGCTTATGGGTTTTCATTAAGTCACGATACTATTTTAGCGTTTGCCAGTCGCTCTGTGACTACACCAATTGGTTTGAGCATTGCTGAAATCATTCAAGCACCATTGGCAATGGCTAATTTAATTATTATTGTTTCAGGTCTACTCGGTGGAGCAGTCGCTAAAACCTTATTTAAGCATGTAGAAGATGATAGAGCCAAAGGATTAGCTTTGGGTCTGGCTGCTCATGCATTTGGTACGGTTGAAGCATGGCAAATTAGCCACACTGCGGGTCGTTATGCAGCATTCGGACTGGCAGTTAATGGTCTAGTGACAGCTGTGTGGGTACCTCTGTTTTTAGCGGCAATTTTATAAAATCACTTTTTATAACCAAATGCATTATCAGCACATGTTTAAAACTAAATTGTCATATTAGTCTGTCAAACTTTATAAGATGTTTAATCAAAGATAATTCATTAATGCGGCAATTTATTAATGTTACAGAATCTTGCTAAAATGAATGAGATAAGATACAGATTATTTCAATGGTTAGATTGAGTATAAGTAATTATGTTATATTGCAACTCCACACCATCATGATAGGGTAATAGTAAGAAAAATAGTGTGATAGTAAAAAAATCAGCTATTTTGAAAAACTAATTTATCTTCTCATTACATTGATGATTGTGTGGTACTTAGCTTGTAATTATATTTTGAGGTTTTATCACGTGACTATGACGAATTTATTGAACCAAATTAGCATCCGCTTGAGCCGTTTAACATTTGGCAGTATCCTAATTTCAACTATCATTATCCCTGCCTATGCAGGTAATATGTATGTTTACAAAGATAACTCTGGTCAGGTTCTACTTACCAATGTGAACCCTTCTGGCAACTTTGATAAATTCACTCAAAAAGTTAAAGTAACTTACTACCCAAACTCCGAAGCTCAATCAAATTCTAATTACTCTGCAAATGCCCCTGCTCATTATAGTGGTTTTGGTTCGCCAAGTCCTAGCTCTAACCGTAATAACTACGACCATCTTATTCGTGCTTCCGCTGCAAGGCATGGGGTTGACCCAGCATTAATGAAAGCAATGATGCACACAGAATCAGCATTCAACCCAAATGCTCGTTCTCCAGTAGGCGCACAAGGTTTAATGCAGTTGATGCCAGCAACAGCCCGTCGCTTTAACGTCAGCAATGCGTGGAATCCTAGCGAAAATATTGAAGGCGCTGCCAAATATATAGCGTGGCTTACCAAACGGTTTAAAGGCAAAGTTGAGTACGTAGTCGCTGGATATAATGCTGGCGAAGGTAACGTTGATAAATATGGTGGCATTCCACCATTTAGAGAAACTAAAAATTATGTTAAAAAAGTATTAGGACGTTATAACTCACTTTATAAAAATGATGCGAACCTTTTAAATGTCTCATCAGTAAACTCAGTTTCTGGAAACAACGTTACGATTGAGCGCGCTAGTTTAAATGGGGGCACTATTTCTTTCGGTACCAGTAGCAACTATAACTAGAGTCTGTTGAGCATTCAAAACCCCACTGCATATTGCCTAAAAAACAGACGCCATCAATTCAATGTTTGAATGTTCAACACTCTACTCAAGTAATGAAGTTTTAACTGAATTAACACTAACCTTGATATTGTATATTTTGAAATTAACACTTATAAAGTCAGAAATTCCAAGCCCTTTCACATAGGAGAGGGCTTTTTTTAACTTTATTATTAACCTAGTCTAGTAAGGTCAATGGGATTGATTGGCTTGATTATAAAACTGCATAGCTAAATTTAGCCGCCTTAATAGACTAAGCATTACTATAGTTAGGCGGAAGGATGCAGCCGTACATTTAGCTCATCAATAACTTCCACCCAAGCCGCATCAAGTGTCCACTCCTCTTGCAAAAACGCACGTTGTTTTTCAGTCCAAAAATCTGCCTTTACTAGCTCTTGATCCTTATCCAGTGGGTGTTCGGCTATAAATTTATCGATTGCATCATCCGAGCTATCTAAGCCAAGTTGTGCAAATAAATCATTAATCGTATAGTCAGGCTCACCTAACATGTTGCTCTCCTTCAAAAATTAAAATGCCTAAAATTAAAATGACTAGCTGAACTGGTTTAATCTTAGCAAAAAAAACCTATTTTAAATGATGAAATAGTTTAGGTTTGTGTTACAGCTATGTAGTAATAGAATAAGCTTAAGATTGGTTAAGTTTATTAAAAAAAGCCTGCAATTACGCAGGCTCTTTTACTATGAAAAACTTTTAATATCTATTTACTTTTACTTACTAAGGCAACAAATGTGCTACTGCATCACGCTCTTCAGTAAGCTCTTGTTCCGTTGCTTGCATTTTATCTTTTGAAAAATCAGATGATACATCCAAACCTTCAACGATTTTCCAATCGCCGTTATTGCAAGTACAAGGGTATGAATAGATTAAGCCTTCAGCAATACCGTACTCGCCATTTGAGTAAACACCCATTGATACCCAATCATTCTCCTCAGAACCCAAAGCCCAAGTACGCATATGAGCGATAGCTGCGTTAGCCGCTGAAGCTGCTGAAGACGCACCACGTGCAGCAATAATAGCAGCGCCACGTTTTTGAACGTCTGGAATATAGCTGTTTTCATACCAATCACGATCAACTTGGTCAAGTGCTGGCTTACCATTCACTGTACACTGGCTGAGGTCTGGATACTGGGTAGAAGAGTGGTTACCCCAAATGATCATTTTCTTAATATCATTAACCGTGCTATTGGTTTCTTCTGCAAGCTGAGCGATACCGCGGTTATGATCCAGACGAGTCATTGCTGTGAAATTACGTGGATCTAAATCAGGCGCATTACGCTGTGCAATTAAAGCATTTGTATTTGCAGGATTACCAACAACCAATACTTTTACATCACGGCTAGCAACACTATTTAGTGCCTTACCTTGAGCGGAGAAAATAGTTGCGTTAGCTTCTAATAAGTCTTTACGTTCCATACCAGGCCCACGAGGACGGGCACCAACGAGTAATGCATAGTCTGCATCTTTAAAAGCGACATTAGCATCGTCAGTTTGTACAATACCAGCAAGCAGTGGGAAAGCACAGTCTTCAAGTTCCATAACTACCCCTTTAAGAGCATCAAGTGCTGGGGTAATTTCTAAAAGCTGTAAAATAACGGGCTGATCTTTACCAAGCATTTCGCCTGAAGCAATACGAAATAGCATAGCATAGCTGATATTACCAGCAGCACCAGTTACGGCAACGCGAACAGGTTGTTTCATGTAATTCTCCTAGTGGGTTAAAACTCGTAGGTTAAGAAAAGTTAATATATGATCAGGTAGTTTTTATACTTTCTTGTCATAACTTCTTTTCTAAAAGTCTTATTAAAGCTTGTAAGCCTTAAATTTTCAGTCGTAATATATCATTAAGTTAATCATAAAAGCACTAAATAATCTAAGCGTGCTCAGACTCGCTCGCTTAAAATCACTGAGTTTATACTTGATATAAGGAGCCCATATCGTCATAAACTATTTCTGCATAATCTATTATAGATAGACTTATAGATCACTCATAGGAGGCGCAGAATATTAGTAGTACAATGTTTTTAATACTAAAAATTTCTTAGTACTAAAACATTAAGATATCATAACATTTCTAAAAGTGTAGCACCTTTCAGATATCGGCTCAAACCAATCACTCAAACCAAACTTAAAGCATAACTATAAGCCTCTATCAGTAACTTGCTGGTACTGCCCCCATACGCTTGGAAATAGGTGTCGCTGAGCCAAGTAAGCTACCGTAAATAGTTGCGTTTTCCATTACTTTCTTGACGTAGTCCCGAGTTTCTGGATAGGCAATGGTTTCGACATATTGATCTGCTGCCATTGAACCATAAACAGGTTGCCAACGTTTTGCCTTATTCGGTCCAGCATTATACCCAGCAGTCGCTAATACCGGTTGATTGTTTAACTTGCTCATAATATCGCTCATATACCATGTGCCATAACGAATGTTGGTATCACCACTATTAGCACGTGAAGAACTGTAAGATTCGCCTAAGTTACGAGCAATATACTTGGCAGTATTTGGCATAATTTGCATCAAGCCACTGGCACCAACTCCAGAGCGAGCTGAGCTTACAAATCGACTTTCCTGACGCATAATGCCATAAGCCCAAGCTGGATCAATACCGACCTGACGGCTATAACGAACAACAGATGTTTGATACGGCATTGGATGTGACAGTGCATAATTATAAACGCTATCGGTATTGTCTATGGCATATATAGCACGATCTAGCCAGCCCATATCATGAGCGTGTTTAGCAGCTGCTACTATCATACCCGTATCTCGGTTGTCACGAGCTACCTTAACGGCCCAGTTCCATTCTCTATTTGCAAAACTACGATCTGCACTGGAGTTATATAAAGCAAAGGCGCGCGCAAAATGAGGATCTTTAAGCATACGGCTGGTGTCACTATTTGATACACTCGGCAATGTATTAGCACTATTTTTAGCAACATTGAACCGCTGTCCGACTTTATCTTGAGCTAAGAAGCCATAATAGTCATTATTGTTAGCCAAACGTTGGTAGATTTTACGTGCCAAACTTTTATTTTTATTTTTTGCTGATAATTCGTAGGCACGTGCCAACCAATATTGCCAAATATCCTCCTTTTGAGTAGCCGCATCCATACTACCAATGGCATTGATTAAATCATCCCATTGGCTAAAGCGAATAGCAGCATGAGCATAATCTTCGGCTTCTTCGAAGTTAAATGACTCCCCTAGACTATTGCGAAACCAAGTTACCGCCTCATCATTAAACCCATCATCAGTATTATAATTCATCCGCTTTACACCCAATATACGATAAGCATAGCGGCGGGTTGAGTCACTTAATAATTTTTGTGGGCGCTGATTATCTTGACGTAAGTCATAATCTAGCTGAATAGCAGCTTCGCGATAGGACTTATCAGCGATGCGTCCGAGCGTATACAAATATAGATATTGATTTAACTCGCTATAAGGCTCATTCGCATAACGGTTTAAAAAAGAATTTGGATTACGTTGTATCTCGCCTAAGGTGGCATAATCCACTGCAACCCCTAAAGATCGAGACAGGTTAATAATGTCTCCAGTACGCCCTTCTCTCAACATCCGAATCAAGCGCTCTTTACGATCTGTATTACTGATCATGGGGTTATTATTCATCTCCGATGCGAGTTGAGAGCATAGAGCGGGTTGTTTTTTTGTTGCAAGCCACACATCAGATTTTAAAGATATCGCCCTTATGGCATCGCCGCCGTTATTAAACCCTAAAGCAATGGCACATTTCTCGCTGCCATCTGCATTAGCGACTAAGTTTGCCACTTGACGCACCGCAGCATAATCGCCTGCTTGTGCCTTAACTTCGGCATAATCTGCTGCCAACTTCTCCGCCATCACGCTACCCCTATATTGGCGAGCAAAGCCGGATACCACACCAGGGTTTAAAGTAGATAAGTCCTTATCCAGCCGCCAATAGGCAGGATACATCGCAAATAAACCGCCACTCATCATCTGCTCATATCTATAAAGCGCACTGGTATCACTTTGTTTAGCAGCATCATAGGCCTCATTAAAGTAACCAATACCAGTATTGCTACTAGTATTATCATAACCTTGATAAGCATTTGAGTTTGAACTGGAATATGAGCTCGGATAGGCCGTTTGCGAGCGGCTACTGCTTTCTTGATTGCTAGAAGACCCAAAGGTTAGTTCTGCATGAGCAAGTTGAGTGGCGCCTATTGTTCCTAAGCACGCCATCGTCATGGCCATATAACCACACAAACGCCCCGCCTCTTTTAGGTAAGCATTTAAGTTTAGGTGGGAAGTTAGATAAGCAGCTTGACTGTGATAAAAAGATTGTTTATTAAAGTTGATTTTTGATGTATTAGCGCCATAGATGCTGAATTCGGCGACATTACCAATACGTTTAGATAATCGGTAATTATTAGATAATGGATTCATTTTTGACATAAATACAGTCTTATTATGAGTTTAGATGAGTTTGATAAGTATAATTTAAAATAATTGGTTAAATTGTGGACGTACTCTATAGATTATAGGCAACAAACCATCATACACCAAAATGCTTTATGTAAGCTGATGTTGCTGTTTGCTTTTTAAAAATAAAACTCTGTGTTTTAAAAACTAAGTTTTACTTTTCAGGTGTAGTATATCGAGCGATACATTCTATGTCGTTAGGCTTATGGTATAATGGTTAGTGACATAACTATGCCCACTAAACACATTTTAAAGAATAGACTTATATTAACTTTAATGTGACCGTAGCTTATTATCAACTTATATAAACCCCACTTATCAACGTCATTTAAATCAATGCATAACCTTGGACTGCTTAATATGAGTGCTACCCTATTTGACCCTAAAACTATCACTAATTCAACTGAGGCTAACGCTAAGTCTGACTATATTAATAGTGAAAGTATGCCTGTACGAAAAAGCGGGCTACCAAAGAAAAAGGTGTTCATTGCAACTCAAGGTTGTCAGATGAATGTCTATGATTCTGAAAAGATGGGGGATATGCTTGGCGAGTCTCACGATATGATTGTGACTGATGATATCAACGAAGCAGATGTGCTTTTAATGAACACCTGCTCTATACGCGAAAAAGCAGAAGAAAAGGTGTTCTCGCAACTTGGGCGCTGGCGCAAATTAAAAGAGAAAAATCCTGATTTAGTGATTGGGGTGGGCGGCTGTGTTGCCTCGCAAGAAGGCGATAATATTCAGAAGCGCGCACCCTATGTTGATATGGTGTTTGGACCACAAACGTTACACCGTTTGCCAGAACTATATGATCAATCAAAAAAGCAAAAAAATATCAAGCCGAAAAACCGTATTGGTACCGTCGATGTGTCTTTCCCTAGCATTGAAAAGTTTGACTTTTTACCTGAGCCTAAAGTTGACGGCTTTAAAGCCTTTGTCTCTATCATGGAAGGATGTTCAAAATACTGCTCTTTTTGTGTTGTGCCCTACACTCGCGGAGAGGAATTATCACGCCCTTTAGATGATGTATTAACTGAAATTGACAGTCTCGCTCAACAAGGTGTCAGAGAAATCAACCTATTGGGTCAAAATGTAAATGGCTACCGTGGCGAAAAAGACGATGGTAGTATCTGCCGTTTTTCTGAACTACTGCACTATGTAGCCCACATTGATGGTGTTGAGCGTATTCGGTATACCACCAGTCATCCCCTTGAGTTTACTGATGATATTATCGATGCTTATGCGAAATTGCCACAGTTGGTTTCACATTTACATCTTCCTGTTCAAAGTGGCTCAAATAAGATATTGGCGGCGATGAAGCGCAACCATACCATTGATGTCTATATCAATCAAATCAATAAACTGAAGAAAGTACGTCCCGATATTCATTTATCAAGTGATTTTATTATTGGGTTTCCAGGCGAAACTCAAGACGACTTTGAAGATACTTTAAATCTTGCCAAAGCATTAGATTTTGATCATTCTTATAGTTTTATTTATTCTAAACGCCCCGGCACTCCAGCTTCTGAACTTCCAGATGATGTGAGCCTTTCAACTAAAAAGCAACGCTTAGCAGAGTTTCAAAAAGTTATCTTAGAATCCACGTTGAAAAAAACGCAAGACATGGTGGGTAAAACCGTAAGAGTGCTAGTTGAAGATGTTGCAGACCGTTATGACGACCAATTGCTGGGTACAGCGGATAATACACGTTCTGTATTGTTTACTACGACAGAACAACAAAAAATAGAGTTAATGGGCAAGCTGGTTACGGTTAATATTACCGAATATGTCAGCCCACATATGGTACGTGGCGAGCTAATAGATGTTTTAGGCTAGTCTGTGCCAATTAAATACGACTCGTAGGACTCATAAATGAAACATAGATTGATGTTTCGACTGATAGACTGTGAATCTATTTGACGCCTCCCTTTTTGCTCTCTCAGCTTATACTCTGTATAGTCTTTAAATTGGATTGGTTATACAGAGCATCAGCTATTAAACAAGTAAGCTATCAAACAATATCTACAACCACTTCCCAGAACATAGCGACTGCAATGAATATAAAAATAATGCCACATATTCGATTCAACCACAATAACCGCGAGCCACTGCCAAACCAATTCGCTAGCTTCTTACCACCTACCGTATAAGCAATCTGCCAACTGGTTTCACTGGCAAAAAAGCCTAGAGTCAACAGGGCATATTGTGGCAATAAAGGCGCATTGAAGTTTATAAACTTTGGAAAAAAGGCAGCAAAAAACAAGATAGCTTTTGGGTTTGATAATGACACCCAGACCCCGCGACGAAATCTTTGCCATGGTGTTTTCAACAGTTTGGCTGCAACCGACTTTGATGAGATATCAAAACCAACATTATCTGATGCATGAAGCCAAGCTTGAATACCTAAATACACCAAGTAAAGTGCACCACCCCCCTTAATGACAATGAGAAGCCAAGGAAACTGTCGACTAATAATATCAATACCTAATAGCGCAGACAAAAGCAGAATAAATAGACCAAAGCTTAGTCCACCTAAAGTCCAAATAGTATAGCGAACACCATAATTTAGCCCCTGTTGAAAAGCCAATAACATATTCGGGCCAGGAGTGGCTGATATCAAAAAGGTACTAAAAAAGAAAACCAAAAAAACGGCTAAGCTCATAAAGCATCGCCTTATAGAAATAGTAAAGATAAGTTTATCGCTGGATTACCAAAGGTATCTACTTAAAAAGCTATCTGCTTAATAAGTGCATTTAATGCTCTAATAAAGAATCATGATTAGCTCAACGTTAGGGTATCAAGTAATTTATGCAAAAACTCGTCACACTGATCTAACTGCTCTAGCTCAACAAACTCATTTGCCTTGTGAGCCTGCTCAATACTGCCTGGGCCACAAATGACCGTTGGAATACCCACATTAGTAAACTGACCGCCCTCAGTAGCATAAGCCACCTTATGGCGTGCAGACTCATGCACCAAACCTGCAATCAGAGCTTGTAGAGCAGCGCTATCCTTTTCTTGCATAGCAGGTACATCTTCAAGATGCTCAATTTCTATGCCGGTCTGGACATCGACCATTTGCATCTGCTCAGTTAACTCAGCAATTTTTGCTTTAATCTTTGGCAGTATATCGTCAGTATTCATGGTGGGCAGGTTACGGTAATCAAATGTAAACTCGCATAAATTTGGCACTATATTAGTAGCCGTACCGCCTTTAATAGTCCCAATAGACAAGGTTGAAAATGGCACATCAAATTGATCGTCAAACCAAGAAGCATCTTGCCTATTTACCGCCAAATGAGTCGCTAGCTCATCAATAAATGTTATCAAACGAGACGCATAACTAATGGCGTTAACCCCTTGCGGGGTAAGCGATGAATGCACAGACTTTCCGTGTATAGTACAACGAAACACATTGATTCCTTTGTGTGCCACTACCATTTTCATTAATGAAGGCTCACCAACAATACAGTAATCAGGTTTTATACCGCGCTCACTGATGTCTTTAAGTAGTAATGGCGCACCTAAGCACCCTACTTCTTCATCAAATGAAAAAGCCAAATGTAAAGGCTTAACCAGCCTACCTGCTTGAGAATACGACACTGCTTTAGGAAGTAGATGTAATGCACAAGCAATAAACCCCTTCATATCACATGCACCGCGGCCATAGAGTTTATTACCCCGAATTTCTGCACTAAAAGGGTCAGACTGCCACGCTTGCCCCTCAACCGGTACGACGTCGGTGTGCCCAGACAACACGATGCCGCCACTAATAATAGTAGCGTCATCGCCAGCAGGAACTGTCACGAATAAATTCGCTTTGGTTTTGTCCTGATTGAAGGTTAATAATGGTGCTAGACCTAGTTGTTGACAATAAGATTTCACGTCCTCAATAAGCGCCAAATTAGAGTGACGACTGACGGTATCAAAGGCGATTAAACGAGTCAGCCAGTCAATACTTTTTCGAGGTATATCCGCACTTACACGGCTGTTGAATGGTCGTATCGTTTGGTTGGGATCACTCATATCTTAATCTCGAAAATGCATATCAACTTCAAAAATCCAAATTTCTAATTAAATAAAGCTAGACTAATAAACAGATCAGTAAAATAGTTTTATAGCAAACAATCATGAGGGGTTATTGCGATTCATCGCCTCAATAACATGTGGTCTTGGTTTTGGTTTAACACCTTGTTTCTCAATCTCGAAGGCCGTTTTAGAGTTGACTGATAATCCAGCAATCAAGGGTAACTCTAACATAACTTTACGAGGCCGCGTGGCAAGACTAACCGGGACCATACGGGCAAACTCGTATAAATATAAGAAAGACTCCTCACCCCCTTCAAACTCTTCATCTGGATTCATTCTAATACTACAGATGTGTGCTAAATCTGACAATATAGTATTTTCTTCTTCGGTCAGCGTACAATCTGTAACCCCAAAACCTGTCATGAAACCATTTGCCCATTCTTTAAGTGAGATAATACGCTCATATAAATCATGTTCATCGTCAGGTACCAGTGGCAAGTATTGATAGGCATCATCCTTATCACGTAACTGAAATGACGTATCTTCCGCCTCTTCAGTCAATAGGATCATAGCCTCATCACTTGGCAAAGTGAAGCTAAGCTCACTTAATAAGCGTTCCCAATCTTCTTTTTTAGTGGGTGCTTGACAAACTGTCATCAGCCCAGTCATCAGTCCGTGTAACTCACTTATGCTAGCATCTGACCAATCTGCAAACGCTATTGTCCAATCATTCCAACCAGATATATTGTCATTCATCGCATTATTTATCCTAAATTTTTTAATATGCTGTATAAAGTAATAAGTTGCTAACTTACCCGCTCTTCTGATTATTCGATAAACGAATGATGTAGCCTATAGTTATAGGCTCTTGTGAATTGATAAGTTTGGCACTCCATTTTGCAAGTCTATGTCAGTTTATAACACTACCTGCTTATCTTCTTCTAAATTGCATTTATATAAATTGTTTCGTTTTGACTCAATAATAAACATTCATTAACATCTAACGCTAGATATGATGCGGGCATCTGTGGCATTATTAAAGGGAAGATACTTATAAACTTTAATTAAGATTTAAACAGAACAACTTATAAGCGATTGCCTCATGACTGATTCATTAATTACCAAGTTACAAACTCTTAATGCCACCATACAAAATTTGCGTGAGCAGTATGAAAGCACCAAGAATGAACTTAAGACTTTTAAGTCTCAACCTAAAGTAAATATTGCCCAGTTCAACCACGTTAAACAGCAACTGTCTGACATAAATAGTCAATATAAACACAGTGCTCAAGAATGCGACACTTTAAAAGAAAAACTGACCACGCTTGATCGAGAGTACCAAACTTTAGCAGAAGCACATCATAACTTAAATGATAAGCATAGCGCGTTGGTAAAAAAGTGTGCCGCATTAGAACAAGCCAATGAAGTATTACTTGAAAAGAATCGTACTGCAGCAGAGCATACTAAAGTAGTTTTAGAGCGATTGACTCGCATTGATCAAACAACAGATTAATTTTTGGTTACAGCGTGGTTGTCATTTTAAATGATCAATACACTCATTCACTGATTTAAAGCTCAATCCAAACGCTTAAGACCACTTCAAAAAGCCTATATTATTATTTATACAAGTATTATGAAATTTATACCAGTGTACATTGAGTGAAAACACTTCCATATAGTCAAAGAAGTCTAAAATGGTTACAAGGCAACCGAGTGCAAGTACTACTAGAGTAGGCTTAACGAGGTTAACACTGTAACCGTTTAGTAGTTCGCTGACTATAGTATTTATATCTTGGTTATATCTTATATCTGGGCTTAGCTGTTCAGATAATGCTAAATTATTTTTTAAATAGAGTGTAATATTCAAAATGACAGATTTAAGTATTTATAAGTTTAATAACTAAAGAGCCCAAACTATAAATTTCAAGCTATTCAGTTTTTTACCTTTTAAAGAGAACCCTATGTCAAATTCAGAATTAAATAAGATTGAGCCGTCAAATTCTAATCAGTCTAACAACCCTAATGCTAATACAACATTAGAGAATGATGTTCAGATAGTCAGACCCCAGACCGAATCGAACAAAACATCTGATATCATCCAATCATCATTAAAGTCTGAGGTCAAAATCGAATCAGTAGACTCAACACCCCAGCGCCCCTTAAAAAATCAACCAGAATCCAAGTCTCAATTTGTAGCTATTGACACCGTTATCGCAGGTAAAGTCTATACTATTAACTGCCCCACCGGTGAAGAGAATGAGTTAAAAACAGCGTCAAACCATATTAATGAGTTTATTAGTGGTCTACGCCAACAAGCTCCTAATTTATCACATGAAAATTTATTAGTACTTTGCTGTCTAAATCTTTTTGAACAACTACGGCAATCTAAAAAAGAAGGCTCAAATGAGAAAGAGATTAACAGGCAGGCCAATTACCTTATCGATAAGATGATTAAAGAACTAAAGGATTAAAGCCACCCTATCAGCCTAATTTAGGCTGTTCAATCACAGAAAAATTAGTACACTATTAGACAGCTAAACAGTCCAATCTAAACTAAACAGCCAAATATTAAATATATTGATTTTTAATAATGCCTATTATCTACTAGGGTTGTGTTGGTTGTCACTCTCATTAATATTGGCATTGGCATAGGTGTTGGTATTATCAGTCCGCCTTTTGGACTCATGATATTTAGTTTGGTGCTCATAATTACAGAAAAACCATGAGGTAATTTTTTTAATTTCTTGCTCTTTTTTAAATCGCTGTTTTTGTCTTTGCTCATGAGCCAATCTTATTTCTTTCTTTTGTTTTCGGCTTTTACCTTTTAGCATAGCGGCTTTAATTTCGTTAGCCCCCAGACTCTTTGCTGCATAGCTTTTCAATTCTTCATCTAGTCTCTTTAACTCAGTGCGTTTCTCTGTTGTAATACTGGTATCAGGTTTAGTCTCTAAAACCCCACGGTATTCAGCCAGTGGATAACCACAGTAATCACACTCTCTAGGTATCACGACATCACCTTCTTTTGGCATAAAAGCTTTAGGCGGTTTAGGATACATAAATTTAAAAAATGCCCACATGATAAACCAGATCATTAATAAGGTAATTATAAAGGGCAGCATATTTGTTTCCTTAAATCTTTAACCAATTTATAGGGTTAAAATGTGTATAGTTCTCTTAACATCATTTTGATAAGCATAAAATCATTGAAAATAGTCTGTCAAAATAGCACTACTAAAATGGCCAGTTAAAATAAAACAATATAAATAGAACCCTTAAACCGCCAAACTAAGGTAAAGGATAAGGCTATATTAAATTATATTCGTCAGCTTATTATATCTAGCCTTAACATACACTATTGCTTTATGTTCACTTAAAACTGGCTATAATTAGCCCTATAAGTAGACAGTCACTGGATGTATATGAAAATTTTGATGTTATACTAAAGAGGTATATCTCGTTTATTGCAAGACATTTTGTATCAAATAAGCTAAAAAATTCAATATTATAATGACATTATTGGACTATATTTGATTGGAATGTACTTGATTAGACTGTGTTTGGCGTATGTTTCGCCGCTTATTTTTTATATTTGTATATAACGATTATTCTATCTCATCAATACAGCGCTATTAACTCTAATATTAATATTGCTCAAAAAAAACTATATAAAGTGATTTGATTATTTAGCGCTTAAAATTAACAGGATTTCATAATGCTTAATGATAACAACATTGCTAATGCTAGCGATTCACTAAAATTTGCTTTAGCTCAATCCCATTTTATGGTGGGCGACATTGACAAGAATGTAAAAAAAATGCGTTCACTGGCTATTCAAGCTCGTAAAGAGGGTGCTGATGTCATCATTTTTCCCGAACTATCACTACTTGGCTATCCACCTGAAGACTTATTATTACGTCCCAGCCTCTCTGATCGGGTAAAGTCTGCCTTAAGTTCACTAAGTGATATCAACGATATTGTAATGATTGTCGGTTACCCACATATAGATTATCACGGTACCTTTAATTCTGCTGCCATTTTACACAATGGTCATCAAAAAGGGTTTTATCACAAACAGTATTTACCGAATTACGGGGTATTCGATGAGCGTCGCTATTTTGATAAAGGTCGTAATCAGGTTTTATTTGACTATCAAGGCGTAACTATCGGATTATTAATTTGTGAAGATTTATGGCAAGAAGAGCCAATCAAAGCATTGAAAGATCAAGGTGCAGACTTAGTCATTACTATAAATGCGTCACCTTATGAAGCGAATAAGCAAAATATCCGTAAAGCTATGTTACAAGAACGGGTTAAGAGTAATGCCTTGCCACTCATCTACGTTAACTGTGTGGGCGGACAAGATGACTTGGTATTTGATGGCGGTTCTTTGGTTATGCAAGCAGATGGTAACATTGCACACGAAGCCCCTAGATTCTTAGAACATATTTTATATGCCACCTATAATATTAATCAAGGGAGTTTTGACACTCAATCTAAAGCACCTATTAATCTTAGTGCGGAGTCTGAGACTTATCAAGCCTTAGTGGTGGGGCTACGTGACTATGTTAATCACTCTGGTTTCGAGGGTGTATTAGTAGGACTATCAGGTGGTATTGATTCAGCACTGACGCTTTGTATTGCAGTGGATGCTTTGGGGGCCGACAAAGTCTATGCGGTCATGATGCCATACGAATATACCTCGCAAATCAGCCTTGAAGATGCTCAAGCTCAGGCTCGTAGGCTAAATGTCTCATATACTGTGTGCCCTATTCATGATGCGGTAGATGGTATTCGCCATACCTTAGCGCCTTTATTTAATAAAGCTAAAGCAGACACGACAGAAGAGAATATTCAAGCTCGTGCCCGGGGTATGGTGCTCATGGCCCTATCAAACAAGTTTGGCCATCTGGTTATTACTACTGGCAATAAGTCAGAAATGGCAGTTGGCTATGCCACTTTATATGGCGATATGGCTGGCGGATTTGATGTATTAAAAGATGTGTATAAAACTCAAGTATATGCCCTTGCCAACTATCGTAACCGCTTAGAGGACACTGACGTCATTCCTGAACGCGTCATTACCCGACCACCCTCTGCTGAGCTGCGTCCAGACCAAAAAGATGAAGACAGCCTACCAGATTACGATACTTTAGACACTATTCTAAAGCACTATGTCGATGAAGATTTAGGCTATAACGAAATTGTTGACAAAGGTTTCGATGCCGACATCGTTCGTCAAATCATCCTTTTAGTCGATAATAGCGAATACAAACGCCGCCAAGCCGCTATAGGCACAAAAGTCAGCCATAAAGCGTTTGGGCGTGAACGCCGCTACCCATTGGTTAACGGATGGACGATTGAAGATTAGCACTTACCCTGAATAGTTCATAAAAAAAGAGCTTGTGCTAGGCTCTTTTTTTGGACTACTTTTTGTGGGCGATTTATTTTTTTGGACTATTTATGATTATGTTATGAAGCGCTTCATGTATTCTAAGCTTAGACTCTTGCACCAAATATCGCACTACCGACTCTAACCATAGTTGACCCATAATTTATGGCTTCTTGCATATCAGCACTCATACCCATACTTAAGGTGTCCCAAGTGGTCAGCTCAGGATGGTTATCCGCAATAGCCATAAATAATTGTTTGGTCCGTTCAAATGCACTGTTATTAACACCTAAACCACTTTTAGAGGGGATAATCATTAGTCCCCTTAAGCTAAGTTTATCATAGCTTTTAATAGCGTCTACTAGTGCGTTTACCTCGTTAGGCCTACAGCCTGACTTGCTCTCTTCATTATCAATATTGATTTGAATCAATACATTCAACTTAGGTAAATGTTCAGGGCGCTGGTCATTTAAACGCTTGGCAATAACGTCTCGCTCAATGGTGTGTACCCAATGAAAATTTTCAGCAATATCTCGTGTCTTGTTACGCTGAATCTTACCAATATAATGCCACACTACGTGATTTTTATCATTAGTGTCATCTTCTAACATAGTATTTAAAGCAGCGATTTTACCTAGCGCTTCTTGCAAATAATTTTCTCCGAAATCTGTTTGCCCCGCACGCAAAAGTGTCTCAATCATTTCAACAGGCTTGGTTTTTGACACAGCAAGTAGCGTAACGTCCGACTTATTTGAAGCCAAACTTGCCTGTTTGACCTTCTCACGCACTAAGTTCCAATTTTTAATCAGCTCACAATCAGACATTTAATACCCCAAATTAACCGTTAAATCATCAAGATACATGAAAGCGGCTTTATCTATCTATCAAATAGTGTCAATATTTGTATACAATTCACTATAATTAACACGCTACCTACTACTCTGCCGCTAAGTCAACCCGTTCAATAAGATGAGAAAATGATCCCATAACAACAAAACTAGTTAATTAGTTTGTACTAAATTTGAAATCTATGTCTGTCCATATCTTTAATAACATGAATATCCTTACTCTCTAGATTATGTTTTTAAAAAATAATGTCGTGCATCACAACCACATTCAAGCCGCTTTATATTAAAAACTATCTGACAAAAAAAACCAAGCTTGATATGATAAAAAAGCGTGATAAGGCGAATGCTCTTTCATGATGCAGGAGACTAAAGAGTTTAATCGCTAGGATATAGAGCGTTAGTTAATTTAGCACAGATATGACCAACCTTATCCCTTTATAAGCTAATATAAAAAACCCTTTAGTTGACCGTAACTTAAATCGTATAGTCAAAGAAGTCTAAAATGATTACAAGGCAACCGAGTGCAAGTACTACTGGAGTAGGCTTAACGAGGTTAATGCCGTAACCGTTTAGTAGTTCGCTGACTATATTATAAATACTTGTTGAATTATAACCATAAAAAGGAACGCCTGTATGTCCATTAATGATTCAGTCAGTATTGAAAACTTACTGCGCTTCGCCTATAAGCATAATGCATCAGACTTACATATCTCAGCTGGCATGCCTGCTATGATTCGTGTCGATGGCGAAATGATAAGAATAAATATGCCCGCTATGGATCATAAGCTTGTGCGTCGGTTGGTTTACGATATTATGAATGATAAACAACGCTCAGATTATGAAGAGTATTTAGAAATTGATTTTTCATTCGACATTCCTAAACTGGCAAGGTTTAGGGTTAATGCATTTAATCAAAACCGTGGCGCTGGGGCGGTATTCCGTACAATTCCCTCCAGAGTGTTGTCCATGGAAGAGCTTGAAATGGGGGAGATTTTTAAAACTATATCCAATTTCAAAAATGGCGTGGTCTTAGTTACCGGCCCTACTGGTTCAGGTAAGTCAACCACACTGGCTGCGATGATTGACTATATTAACAAAACCCGGAAAGAACATATTCTAACCATTGAGGACCCTATTGAGTTTGTTCACAACCCTAATAAAAGCTTAATCAACCAACGTGAAGTTAATAGGGATACATTAGGATTTGATGCCGCATTACGTTCAGCGTTACGTGAAGATCCTGATGTTATTTTAGTAGGCGAGCTTCGGGACTTGGAAACCATACGTCTGGCACTAACCGCGGCTGAAACAGGCCACCTTGTATTTGGTACGTTGCATACCAATTCTGCCGCCAAGACTATTGACCGTATTATCGATGTTTTCCCATCCTCTGAAAAAGATATGATTCGAGCCATGTTATCGGAGTCATTGCAAGCTGTTGTATCACAGGCGTTATTAAAAAGAAAAACCGGAGGTCGTGTGGCTGCTCACGAAATTATGCTTGGTACGCCAGCCATACGTAACCTAATACGCGAAAATAAAATTGCTCAAATGTACTCAAGTATTCAAACAGGTGCAAGCGATGGTATGATAACGTTGGATCAAACTCTAAAAAACCTAGTGCTAAGAGATGTGGTTACCAAAGAAACCGCTAGAAGATACGCTAAACAACCCGAACTTTTCACATGATATCTTTTCGCAAAGCAACCGTATCGTATCACTGTTGACTACATAGCTTTAACTATATTATCTTGTGAAATATATAGGCGACCTAGCGATATTTAGTACCGTAAACTTTTTACTGAACCTTTTATTAAACATTTTACTGAATTTTGCGAAAACACTTTATGGATCTTGAAAAACTCTTACTATTAATGATAAATGAAAAAGGTTCTGATTTATTTATCACAGCTGGTGTACCACCTTCTATTAAAATTAACGGAAGAATTGCCCCTGTGGGTAAGCAGCCCTTAACGGGCAACCAGTGCATGACACTTATTAAAAGCATCATGTCAGACGACCAAATTCAGGAATTTGAACTAACCAAGGAGTGTCAATTTGCCATTAGCATTCTACAAAATACGGCGCGTTTCAGGGTAAGTGCATTTATCCAACGTGGGCTTGCCGGCATGGTTCTGAGAACAATAGAGACGCACATTCCAACGACTGAAACACTCCATTTACCGTCTATTTTAAATGATATAGCAATGCAGCAACGAGGCATTGTATTAATAGTGGGGGGAGCTGGTACAGGAAAATCAACCACGCTAGCGACAATGATAGGGTATCGCAATACGCATTCACGTGGCCATATTATTACTATTGAAGATCCTATCGAGTTTGTGCATGAGCATAAAGGTTGTATCGTTACTCAGCGTGAGGTTGGCATTGATACTGACTCATTTGAAACTGGACTAAAAAACACATTACGTCAAGCACCAGATGTCATTTGCATTGGCGAGATTCGTAATCGTGAAGTCATGAATTATGCCATACAATATGCTGAAACGGGCCACTTAGTATTTGCCACACTCCATGCTAACAATGCGAATCAAGCTATTGACAGAGTCATTCATTTTTTTGATTCTGATCGACACAGTCAACTGTATATGGATTTATCATTAAACCTTCGGGCTATTGTTGCACAGCAACTTATTCCAACTGTGGAAGGCAATAGCAGACGTGCAGCCGTTGAAGTGTTGTTGAACTCGCAGCTTATCAGTGATTATATACGTAAGGGGGAAATCCACGAGATCAAAGCATTGATGACGCGTTCACGTGAACGCGGTATGCAAACCTTTGATCAAGCATTATTTGACTTGTTTGAAGATGGCAGTATCTCATACCAGAATGCGATTAAATATGCAGATTCTAGCAACGATCTACGCTTAAAAATTAAATTAGAGAGTAAACGCGCTGAAAGCTTAAGTAGTGAAGATGAGGATAACTTTTCTCTTAATTATACACATTAAAAATTATATACATTAAAAACAGTCAAAACCTTGGATTCTAATATTCTATTAGTGCCCACATTTAAATGCCTATGATAATGCCTACAAATACTAAAAATAACAGCATTTAATTGTGTGGTTGATTGAGAAGGCCTGAATCTACTACTAAATTAGAATCTCTTTTCTGCCCCCGCAACTTAAAGGTTATAAGCCCACTGACAGCTATAAAACCGCTACTGCAATATAACGGCAAATATGAATGGGCTATAACATCTATATCGTTATTTATCTTCCTCTAAACGGCTTCACTACACTATTGAACAGAAGCTTGGCATTCTTCGCTATTGCAAATACCATAAAGCACAAGTGAATGAGCAGATAATTTAAACCCATTTTCTTTAGCAACTTTAAGTTGTTGTTCTTCAATTATTTCATTGTGAAATTCTACAATTTTGCCACAAATATCACATACTATATGATCATGATGGTCGTCTTGAGTAATTTCAAAGACAGATAAATTATTCTCAAAGTTGTGACGTTCAACAATACCCGCCTGCTCAAACTGAGTTAGAACTCGATAAACTGTTGCAAGACCCACTTCCTCACCTTGCTCAATAAGTGCTTTATAAATTTCTTCCGCACTCATATGGTGATGTTCAGCACTTTCAAGCAGCTCAAGTATTTTAATACGTGGCAGCGTAACCTTTAAGCCTGCCTTACGTAAATCTTGATTAGTAAACTTTGTATTCATTATAATCCCTATCTTTTGGTTTTGGTTTTGGGCTTAATAATATTTAATGTTAGAATTTAATAAATAATGTCGCAAATGGTAGGCAATTGCAAGTAATTGACGTATGATTTGCTTCTACACAATTTTTGACACTACCTTATCAATCACGAGATGTAATTGCTTCTCCAATAATGTTTTCATCGTGATATATCACATATATTATCTGTTGAAATTTTACGTTAATATCAATAAACTTGTATATTTAAGAAAATAAAATTATGAAACTATTAAAATTAACACTCTGTTCAACCACGTTGTCTCTTGCATTAATAGCATCTGGCTGTTCCGTTTTTGGTGTATATAAAATTGATTTACCTCAAGGCACCCCTATCACACAAACTCAGGCTCAGAAAATACAAGTGGGCATGTCACAAAATCAAGTGTTATACCTACTAGGTAGCCCTGCTATGCGCGATACTCTTGCCCCAAACCGCTGGGACTATATCTATGATTATACCCCTGGTACGTATGGCAAGCGAGACGGCAAAGAAGCCGTTCAAAATGCAAGCCAACATTTAATTATTTACTTTGATGACACCAAAATTGTCACACGAGTGGAAGGGATTGAAACCCTTCCTACATCTAAATAACCTATCGTTTAACAAAATTATGCCTATGGTGCTCCAGACTTAATTAAGCCAATAATGTTGCCTGACGTGGTCTTGTTCACTTGCATCTGCATCCAGTGTGAATAAACATAGGATGCTAGGGTTCAATTAAGATTGATGAGAAGCTCTAAAAGAGCAGACTTTTTGCTATTGCTGAGTCGCTCTTTTTTTACGCTTACGCATCGGATCTATAGTTAAGGGACGGTATACCTCAACTCTATCATGTGATTGAAGTTCATAGTTTAAAGGCTTTTTATAAGAAAAAACACCCACTCGCCACGCTTTGTTATCAATCTTGCCTTCATTTTTATTTTCTTCGCACCACTTTGCCAACTCAGGATACTGGGCCAACCAACCGGTTTGGGTTAATGCATCCATTAGCTGTGTACCTTTATTAACCTCACACTCTATATAAAGATGTTCGTGATCAGTTGGTGCATAAGCCAAACTTATGGGTATTTTTTCGACCTTAGTATCCCTCATGAGATAAGCCATCCAATAGCTGCCACAATAATAAGTAGAGGTGCCAGAATTCGAATGGCCACCCGCCAAAGGTTGTAAACTACTTCAGAACCGAAGTTTAAAGACTTACGCATATGGCTAATCTTCATCTTCCAACCTGAAAATATAGCCAAGATAAGCGCACTTACTATACTAATGAAAACCAACAAAAGACTCAATATAGACGGCTTGGCCGCCACCACTAATATCATGGTAATCACTATATTTATAATAGCGGCTATAAAAATACCAAACCGTCCAAAGCGAGTTGCCAACTGTGTATTGGCATAATGCATCAAAAACGCTGCCGATGCGAGCACGCCAAGAGCATAAGTTAGCATCGCTACTGGGGACAAAGCAGCTTTGGTAAATACCAATGCAATGCTACCGATGACCAGCTGTGTTAGCCAAATGGGAAAAACGCTTTTTGAGGCAATTTGTTGAACACGACTTGATGGCGTTGTCTCCTCTCTTTGGTTCAGAGAGCCTACTAGCGGGCTATTAAACCAATACAATCCCGTGCCAACGCCCACACTAACTAAAGCTAGTATCACTGCTCTAGCCCACTCTCCTAAAGTTGCTTCAGTCATGTTAAAAGCAACATCTGGCATGTTAGTCACAGCAGCAATGACAAAAGATAAGGCAAGAAGTAACACTGCTGCGAACAAGGTTGACACGCCGATTAGGCTCAATATTCCTGCTATAACCACCATAGCCAATGATAAAGCAAAATCTGGCATTTCCATAACAATGCCTATCTTAGCCATAGTGTCTAATAAATTACTGGCAACAGCGTCTATACTCAGTGCAGAGATTATTAAAGCCATCACTACAGTTAACCAAACAAAATTACGCCAAACGGTACTGGTGTCTGCCTGCCTCGTTAAAGTTTGAATCCCGATAGCTGGGGTTTGTTGACTACGATATGCAAGTCCGAGCTCGGCATATAATAATGGCAAACCTACGGCAAACATGGCCACTAACCACATGAGCCAAAAGTCAATCTGACCGGTTGATGTGGGTGTAAACCAACCAAATAATAATAAAGGTAGAAGCGCGGCTATAAAAAGAGAAGCTATACGGTTATGCATGGTAACATCCACTGCTATAAAATTTTGTAATAGGGATACCTTACACAAGAACCTTAGTCGCACGACTCAACACATTAAGTCTACGAACTTTAGTCCTATTTTTAGTGCTTGATTTTGTGCCCTTTAATTGAAAATATTTTCATCAAAGCTGTTTTGTTATACAAGTTATTGGGTATGGATTGGCTGCTATTTTGTTCATTGTAAACCAGTCAATTTACAAGTTTATATATGTATGATAAACATAATAACAAAAACCCCGATTAACGGGGTTTTTGTCTATCTATAAACTCAGCCAATATTATAAAAGCGTCGTCTACAAATAACTTATTCATAACAGCAATCGATTAATGAACGGCACTTAAATATTCAGAAAGAATTCTAATATCTCGGTCTGATAATTTAGAAGCAACCGTCTGCATCATGCCCGCAGTGTCATTAACACGCTTCTGTGCATCTGTGGCATCATCTTCACGACCAGCAGCACGAAACATCTTTAGCTGAATCCCCAGATATTCTGCATGCTGTCCACCCAAACGTGGAAAGGCTGCATAAGCATTACCACCAGCTTTAGGGCCATGACAACCTGAACAGGGTATGACCCCACGCTTGCCATCACCACCTAAATAAATCTTAGTTGCTTCCGCAGTAGTAGCTGGATTGCCAGCGAATGCTCCCCAAGGCTTTTGGGCCGCATAGTAGCCGGCTACATTAGCTAGATCTTGCTGAGAAAGGCCAGAAACCTGTGCAGCCATAATGCCGTTTATACGCACACCTGTTCTAAACTCTGTCAGTTGCTTATACAAATAACGTACATTTTGACCCGCTAAGTTAGGCTGTGACGGTACAATACTAATGCCATTTAAACCATGGCATGCAGCACAGTTGGTCTCCACAATTTTTTGACCTGCTTCAATGTCATACTGTGGAACAGCAATAACCGCATGGGCGCTGAGACTGGCAAAAAATAGGCTGGTGGCAGCGAGCAATTTTTTCATCGTAGTCTAATCCTACTAAAATCTTTAAGGCGGTAGCTAGTAGTTAAAACTTAATGTCTATTCAGCTAAAAATAACAAAAAACATCATTTAGGCTTAAGCTTAACGCTCAATAGACGATAATCAATAAGGTTATAACTACCCACAAAGAATAATTAAGGACTTTATTATAGCAATAGTTTAGTAAAAATAGCTACCTTAAGGTAACACTAATCCGAGGCTTTTGTTGAATATACAGTCTAAAACCGTTGCATAATAAGCATAACTAACAAAAGCCCTGATATTATCAGGGCTTTTGTTAATGAAATCAATGTCCAAAAATATCTAACAATATAGTTTCAAATCTATCTATTTGGACATATACTCAATTAAATCCCGAAAATCAGCATCACTACAATCACTGCATAACCCACCTGCCGGCATTTGAGGCATACCATTTTTCACTGAACTAACGAGCGCAGGCATCCCTTTTTGAGACTTAAGCTTTTTCCACAAGGCAGTATCACCCGTTCTTGGAGCGTTTAGCGCACCAGTGGCGTGACAGGTCGCACAGCTTTCCTCGTACTTTTGTGCAATATTAGCATTTGCCAGCAAAGGAGTCGCTAGAAGGAGACCTGCAAACAATACAGGTAGCTTTTTTTCGGATAACATGGCTATCCTCCTGATCTATTAAAATTATATTTCTAAACATTAATGGCTAGAGTCTATACGTTATAACCAATTTAGGTTAGGTAAAACTTAGAGTTGTTAAGTGAGGGAGATCATTAAATTTAAGTGGATATATTTAAAGCTTAAATGAGTGAAAAGTTTAAAGCGCTAATTCTATTTAAGTTAACCATTTTTCAGTAAACAACTATAAACTCATTCTTATTAAGATTATGGCATCATTTAATGTAATTTCAATGTCTATGATGTGATGAGTTTGTGACATTTTGATAAGGTGTGATAAATATCTGTGATATATCTCACACCCGGTACCGAAAAAAAAGTCAACGTTAATACAATTAAAATCAAAAACATACTGAAAGACCTATCGCTATTTAAAATCGTTAAATAAAATGATCAGCAAACAGGATCGTCTACAATAGTTTTCGATATGGTTGACTATATTATCATTACGGCGCAAGACTCGTTATAATAGTAATGGTCTGCCATAAAAAACAAGTTGCTCATAATCGCAGCATCGATCTTCCAGCATCAAAGCCCATGAAATTTGAGACCCCTTATGACCAAAGTACCAGACTATACCCAACCAGACACTATAGAACAGGATCTCTCTCATTTATCGCCTAGAAAACGCCTAGAGCAAACCGAATTTATGCTGTCAGCACCTACCTTCAAATTGTGCCCGCCAGACTTAGGGTACGAAGTGGCTTTTGCCGGGCGTTCAAATGCGGGAAAGTCATCTGCTATTAACGTTTTAACCAATCAACGTCAACTGGCGCGTTCTTCTAAAACTCCAGGACGCACGCAAATGATAAACTTTTTTAGTATTGGTAATCCTGATACTCGCATCGTTGATTTGCCTGGCTATGGCTATGCTGCCGTACCGGAGAAAATGAAGATTGAGTGGCAAACTGAACTAGAAAAATACTTGATATCACGTTTAAGTCTGGCAGGTTTAGTCCTAATGATGGATAGCCGTCACCCGTTAAAAGTTTTTGATCAACAAATGCTACAGTGGGCAAAAGCAGGTAACCTACCCGTTCATGTTTTATTGACCAAGTCTGATAAGTTTAAATACGGACCAGCAAAAAATGTATTACTCAATGCCAAACGTGAAATGGACAAATTAGGCCTATCGTTTTCCATTCAGTTATTTTCCTCACTCAAAAAAGAAGGCATAGAGGAACTTGCTGAAGTGATGGGTAGATGGCTAAGAATTGATGGTCATCCTGATAATAAAGACAGCCGAATCATAAGAGAGTAATCATTATGAAATAACTCATGATTAGAACATATTACAGTGCGATAAATGACACTTAGCAATAAATCACACTTTGAGATTGTTGACTCTTAACACCCCATTAGCTAGGGTTTTATTTTATAATGCCTTTTCCATTTTTTTTATAGCTATATGCGGCAAGTTGAGAAACAATCTTGATATTATGAATATCTATGACTGTTTTGCACATAGCTTTTAATATTATGACAGCTAACTACCTTATCCTAATTTTAATCAATTAATCAAAATATATAAGACCGTACTATGACTGACAATAAAACTGATGCGCCAACCAAAGACTACAAAGATACCCTAAATCTTGCCGATACCGCTTTTCCAATGCGAGGTAATTTAGCCAAACGTGAGCCTAACTGGTTGAAAGCATGGGAAGCTGATGATGTTTATGGCAAAATTCGTAAAGCGAAAGCGGGCCGTGACAAATATATTTTGCATGATGGCCCTCCTTACGCCAATGGGCAACTCCATCTGGGTCATGCGGTCAATAAAGTTCTAAAGGACATTATTATTAAGTCAAAAACACTTTCAGGCTATGATGCACCTTATGTGCCTGGTTGGGACTGTCATGGTCTACCGATTGAGCAAAAAGTAGAGGCTAAGGTCGGTAAAGTGGGTCAGAAAGTATCTGCTACTGAGTTTCGAGGCTTATGCCGCGAATATGCGCGCAGCCAAGTTAACTTACAAATGGCTGATTTCAAACGTCTTGGCGTGTTTGGTGATTGGGAAAACCCCTACCTCACTATGAATTTTCATCAAGAAGCTAATATCGTGCGCGCTCTGGGAAAAATCTATGCTAACGGATACGTTACACGGGGTATGAAACCTGTAAACTGGTGTCTTGATTGCAGCTCATCCCTTGCAGAAGCGGAGGTTGAATATGAAGATAAAACTTCGGATGCTATCTATGTAGCATTTGAGATAGTCGACCCATCGCAGCTATTACCGGACGGCAATACTGAGCAGACGTTTGCCGTTATCTGGACTACTACCCCTTGGACGCTGCCTGCTAACCAAGCCATTGCAGTCAGTGCAGACGTTGAATATAGTATTGTTAAAACCAGTAAAGGCAATTTAATATTAGCCACTGATTTAGTTGACAAGGCGTTAGAGACGTTTGGTCTAACTAATGAGGGTTTTATTACCACTCTAAAGGGTGATAGGCTCGAGTTAATTAAAGCGCAACATCCTCTTATTGCTGAGCGTCAAGTACCGATTATTCTTGGAGATCATGTGACGACTGAGAGTGGTACAGGACTAGTGCATACAGCGCCTGCACATGGTGCGGATGACTACATTGTAGGCTTACGTTATAACCTACCTATTGTGAATCCTGTCGGGGGTAACGGTGTGTATTTAGATACCGCCGAAGTCTTCGTCGGTGAGCATATCTATAAAGCGCAGCCAAAAATCATTGCGACACTGCATGAAAGCGGACTGCTACTTAAACATTATAAAATGGAACACAGCTATCCGCATTGCTGGCGTCATAAAACACCGATTATCTTCCGTGCGACGCCTCAGTGGTTTATCCGTATGGACCATGAAGTCAGTGACGGTGGCAGCACGCTAAGACAGCAAACCATGCAGGACATTCCTAATGTTACTTGGACACCAGCATGGGGGCAAAACCGCATTGAATCTATGGTAGAGGGCCGTCCTGATTGGTGTATTTCACGCCAGCGTACTTGGGGCGTGCCTATCCCATTTTTCATCCATAAAGAAACCGATGAGCTACACCCCAATACCTTGCAGTTGATGGAAGATATCGCGCAAGTTATTGAGAAAGGTGGCGTTGAAGCTTGGTTTGATGCCGATGCTGAGCAATTTATTGGTGAGGATGCCAAACAATATGTTAAATCTACGGACACCTTAGATGTGTGGTTTGATTCAGGAACCACTCATTTTGCCGTACTTGAACAAGATGACGCCTTAGCCCATCCTGCTGACATGTATTTAGAAGGTTCAGACCAGCACAGAGGATGGTTCCAAACCTCGCTGTTGACCTCAGAAGCTATGTATGGCAGAGCACCCTATAAACAAGTGCTAACACATGGCTTTGTCGTTGATGAAAACGGCCGTAAGATGAGTAAATCTCTAGGTAATATCATCAACCCGCAAGATGAGATTAATAAAACTGGTGCCGATATGCTGCGTATGTGGATCGCATCAAGCGATTATCGCTACGAGATGAATGCCGGTAAACAGGCCTTCAAAGGTGCGACAGACATGTACCGCCGTATTCGTAACACAGTACGCTTCTTGCTCGCCAATACTGATGACTTTAATCCAAAGACAGACAGCCTACCTATGGACGAGCTAGTCAGTCTTGACAGTTATATTATGCTGCGCGCACAGTCAGTGCAAAAGGACATTATTGCCGCTTATGATGCGATGGATTTCCATCAAGTGACTCAATTAGTGACGGCATTCTGTTCACAAGATTTAGGCGGATTTTATTTAGATATTATTAAAGACCGTCAATACACGACTATGACAAATGGCAAACCACGCCGCTCCGCTCAAACCGCAATGTATCACGTCACTCATGCTTTATTACGATGGATTGCGCCCATCTTGCCTTTTACAGCTCAAGAAGCATGGGAAGCCTTGCTTAAAGACACAGCGACAGGCGATAACGCTTATGTGTTTACCCAAGAGTGGTATCAATTACCTAACTTTACCATGGATAAGATCAGTGAAGCAGACTGGGCAATAATCTTAGAAGCCAAAGATGCTATCAACAAAGTGATTGAAACGGCACGTGAAGAAAAACGCATTAATGCCAACTTATCAGCAGCAGTAACTATTCATGCAGCTGGCAACGTATATAACAGCTTGGCTAAACTTGAAGATGAGTTACGCTTTGTATTAATTACCAGTTCTGCAAGCCTCTATAAGCTTTCTGATGAGCTGTCTGGAGATGAAACTGACTTAGATAATCTTCGCGTAGACGTTAGTTCAGCACAAGGCATCAAATGTATCCGCTGTTGGCATGTGCGTGATGATGTGGGTAATGACAGCAACCATCCTGAGATTTGCACACGTTGTGTCAGCAATATCGAAGGTCCTGGAGAGGTTCGTCATTATGCCTAATTCTATAGAGCCTAGTAAGACTACTAGGCCTAATACATCAAGCTCTAATAATACAGACCCAAAGCCTGCCTATGCAACAGGGTCGCCAAGCTTGACTAAGCAATCTAAACTGGTGCCAAACCATAGTGGAGCACTGCTCTGGTATGTGCTATCGCTTATCGTTATCGGTTTTGACCAGTGGACAAAGTGGATTGCTCAAAGCAAACTCACATTCCATGAGCCTGTACCCATTATTGAGCCTTTTCTAAACTGGACACTGGCATATAACTATGGGGCCGCTTTTAGCTTCTTAGCTGACCAAGGCGGCTGGCAAAAGTGGTTTTTCGCTGGTCTGGCACTGATAATGTCGATTTTTCTGATTATTTATCTAAGAAAAGCCCCTCGTCAGGCCAAGCTCTTGAACCTTGGTCTTGCTTTAATCTTGGGCGGCGCTATTGGTAACTTAATTGACCGCATACGCCTTGGCAAAGTAGTTGATTTCATTCATGTACATTATGCCGACGTCTGGCACTATCCTATTTTCAATATTGCGGACATGGGTATTGTGCTGGGGGTGGCGCTTGTGGTTATTGATATGCTATTTTTAGAGGGTAAGCGCAATGCCATACATAAGGGCTACTCTTAAACTGCCTACGACAAGCGCTTATTTTGAGTCTAAAATCTAACCGTGCTATGAAAGTTCTATAACAATCTTATAAAACCAGTGTTAGCAAAGAGCCCTATTGAATAAGCGATACAAAATGCAAACATTAAAGTAGTTAGCAAAAATAAGTACAAGTATGATAAATAGTAGGCCCTGCAAGTTTAAGACTACTGATTTATATTTTATCCAAGATATAAAGCCCGTTTTTAACACGGGCTTTACTTATTCTTAATCTACTTAAAATAGGCTCAACCTATTTAAAAATAATTAAAAACGGGAGATATTACCGTCAACAGTAATATAAAGCAGGCCTGCTAAATTAATAATTACCGTCAAATAATAGGCCAGACGAAATTCAGACTTTTGGGTCTTATGATGCAGTATGTTTTGCGCAACCATTGCTCCTACCCAACCTCCAAGCACACTCAATAGATGCAAAGTCGTTTCTGGTGTACGCCACTTGCTATGTATTGCTGCTCTTTTATCTTTTACATATACCCCATAAGTTACTACGCCAATAAAGGCATACCAACCCACTATCAACCATGTAAGATTGCCAGTCATTGCCATAATGGCAAGCACGACATAGAAACCTAGACCAATGATTAACTGACTTTTCTGTTTATCTTTAAAGCTAATCTGCCTTCGAGATCGTCTTGTAATCTTTTTTTTCATCATCATCTCATTGAAATATAAAACTATTACATCTATTTTTTATACTTTAGTAGCGCTTGCATATCACTATATATGCCACCATTAATCAATCGTACTCTACTATGTAGCAACAGTTATATTAATCCATTTTTGTTATCCTAATGACACCTTAAACCTTTGCACTGACTCAACTATAATGATAGATAAAATTTTGAATAACTCTAATAATATGCCCCACTCATTTGAAAACACCAGTAACCATCCTTTTACGGTAGGTATTATTGGTGGCGGTGTTGCTGGGTCTACCATTGCTATTCGCTTAGCAGCTTTGGGGGTTCAAACCTACTTATTCGAAACCAAAGCCAGTTTAATCGATGGCCCGCCTATGTGCCACTTACATGCAGGTGGAAACCTATATCGAGAAATTCCTGATGAAGATTGCATCGAGCTGTTAAAACAATCAGTCGATATGTTACGCATGTATCCTTATAGTATAGACGTAAGGCCAACGATTATCGCTATCCCCTTACGCGACAACGGTAACCCTGAAGATCTACTACCCCGTCTGCATTTGTTGACTGATGTATATCGTCAAATGATTGCTACTGACCCTGATAATAAAGTACTAGGTAATCCTGAAGATTACTTTCGCTTATATCAACGCCAGGACTTAGAGAGGCTAATAAACCCTGACATACCTTTAACAAGTAATACCCACCCTCATGAAACGGATGAGTGGGTAGCTGCGGCAGCACGGCAACTAGACTTAGATAAACTTAAATATCCAGTTGTGGCTGTCAGAGAATATGGATGGAATATATTCCGACTAGCTGCCTCTGCTCATATTGCGTTAAGCCATTATTCAAATGCAAAAATATTATTAAATGCACGGGTAACCAGTGTGCGTGCTCAAGGAGAGGATTCGAAAAACTCCTGCTCAAAATGGCAAATTAACTATCTAAAAACACATGAGAAAGATAATAGTTTTTATGTCAAGCCTGCAAATAATCAGCCACAAAGCATAACTGTTGATTACCTTATTAATGCTTGCGGATTTAGAACAGGCGAGATTGATAATATGGTGGGAGTCCCAGCCAAACGCATGGTGGAGTTTAAAGCTTCTTATGTTGCATTTTGGGACAACTCTGAGCACGCTAAAGAAGATAATAGGGTCAATAGCTCTATGAGACTTCCAGAAATTATTATCCACGGTAAACGGGGCACACCCAATGGGATGGTACAGCTTACCCCTTACCCTGATGGTTTTTATCAAATTCATAGCATGGGCAAAGATGTCACTTTATTTGATGATGGTCTAGTGACCACTAAACAAAACGATGCTCAGCCCAAACTCAAACCTACCTATCTGGATTATATTGAAGCAGGCTGGGATATTGAAAAACTGCATGAACGTAGTCAACGTGCAATTAACCAAGTCAGTGAATTCGTTCCTAACTTTGCGACGGCAAAACCCACTAACAATGCATTATATGGTGGGCAGCAAATTCCTGGAGAAAATGATACGTTGCGAGTTGCCGATGTCAGCCTCTACCCTGATATGAACTATGCTCGTGCAGAAAACGTAAAAGCGTCCTCTGCACTATTGGCCGCTGATTACATATGTAATCAATTTAACAAGCAAAATTTATTGCCTTCTAATGCGACACTTGAGCCTGCCCGACAGCGGCATAACTGGGAGTACTTACAGTATACGACCAAAGCCGATATTGATAAGTTATCTAAGACCCTGGCCCTTGAGCGTAACTTTCCACAGGCTATGTCCAGAGTGGTAACTTCACATGACAACGTATCAACTAAAAGAGGGCTATAATATGTCAACTTATCTATATAACCCTAGCTATGATATAACATTAAATCTTGTCAATATCTATAGAGTCTTCAATGTTCACATACTTATTTAATAAACCTATTGCAGATTCTATATCATTGCATACCACCAACCTTTCTAAGTCTTCAGGCTTCATGAATCCTTGCTCAGCCGTATGCTTTAAGTGCTCAATCATGCGGTCATAAAATCCATTGATATTTAATATAATCATTGGCTTCTCATGTTGATAAAGCTGGCGCCAAGTGGCAATTTCCATGATTTCTTCTAATGTCCCTAATCCTCCAGGCAGGGTTATAAAAGCATCCGCGTATTCTGCCATAATGGCTTTGCGCGTATGCATAGTATCAGTAAGATGTAGCCTCGTGAGCCCCTCGTGTGCCACTTCGTAATCAAGCATAAAGGTAGGTATTACGCCTACTGCATTGGCGCCGCCTTTAATAACCGTGTCAGCTACTGCACCCATTAGACCAATACTGGCACCGCCATAGACCAGTCCCATGTTATTTTTTGCTAAAGCAGCGCCTAACTCTCTAGCTGATGCTTCATATACTGGATTATTACCAATACGAGAACCACAGTACACCGCAACCAGACGTTGATTGATCGAGGCTTTATCCACTACCTCTCCTACACGCTCAACATCTTTACTGGTAATCGCTTTATTTTCAACTGGGTTGGCAGCTGTTTTAGAAATCTTTGCCATATATAAAAATTACCTTCATTAATTGAGTTTTAAAATTATTTTTAGTTTGACTTATTTTCAGACAGTTATTTTAAATGGAATAGGTCTTTCTAATTGCTTGGTCGTTCAAAATAATGACTAATTATAATAACACAGGTAGTGGTTGTCACATTTATCTATCTGAATGTTTATAATCAAGGGATTCTAAATTCGCTAGCAGGAGACCTAGCGACTATAATATACGTAGTACATCTAGGTAACACCGTAGCGGTTTAAACGTTAACCAACTATAGTTCAGTTTAACAACAACTAGGCTACTGACTAGAATTAACGACACTTAGACCAGATAATTTTAATTGTATGCAGCCGCTAGAAGGAAATTAGCATGGCCAAAATCAAAGAGAAACCTATCAGTTATGAGGTAGACAACTTTCAGTTAACCGTCATAACTGGACGTAATCAACCTTTAGCGGCAACCTTATATCTGCCCAAAGAGTCTCAAAGTGACCACATTAAAAATGTCATCATGATAGCACCTGCAACCGGAATAAAACGTGGATTTTATAATAGTTTTGCTACCTATCTAGCGAGCCAAGGGTTTGGTGTCATTACTTATGACAACGAAGGCATTGGCGACTCCTTGACTTGTCCACTATCTAAATGTGATGCCACATTAATCAGCTGGGGTCGTCATGATGAAACGGCTATCTTAGAGGCACTACAAGATAAATTCCCAAATGCAAAATATCATCTGATCGGTCACAGCGCTGGAGGACAACTCATTGGCCTCATGCCTAATTATCAAGCCATAACCTCTGTTGTAAATATTGCTTGCTCTTCAGGGCGTATTAAAAATATGGACTTCCCTTTCAAGGCACAAGCTCTGTTTTTCATGCAATGTGCTATTCCTATAAGCAACCTACTACTTGGCTATACCCCATCTGACAAATTTGGTATGGGCGAACCGCTACCTTCAGGGGTTGCCAAGGAGTGGAGAGACTGGTGCAATGGTAAAGGTTATGTGAAAACGGCATTTGGCAAAACGATATTCACCCATTATTATGATGAGTTTTCAGCACCTGCACTATGGCTAAACTTTACTGACGATGATATTGCCAATGCTAAAAACGTAGACGATATGCTAGCTGTGTTTCCCGCTATGCCGGTTGAAAAACACAGGATACATCCTAAGGCATTAGGATTACCGCATATAGGGCACATGACCTTTTTTAGTCGTAAAACCTATGCCAAAGCACCTAAACTATGGGGTATGGTTACTGATTGGATAGAAAATCATGGTCAATAAGCTAAATTAACTATCATAAAAAAACAATTTGAAACAGTCCTAATCTATAACAACCTGTGGTTATCTCCTTTTCTCAGCCTTATCATTTAATTATATCGGTTAACGGTCGTTTGCCTTCTCATCCGCTACCCTCTTTTGTAGAGCAGAATATAAAGAAGGTGTCAGGTTATCAATATTAGCTAGCATCCATTTTACGTAACTGAGGGGTACACTACTAATCAATTGCCCTTTATATTTACCAAAGGGCATTTTAATGATTGGATTAGCAGTATTGGATATTTTGTGTGCGGTCTCAAAATCTGTATAGTCAAACTGCAAACGCTCACAGCAAGCTTTATATAGCAAATAACACATACGCGCATCTCCCAATGCATCGTGCGCCGCCGCAGTCATGGCAGCCGCTTTATCTTTACCCATTAATTGTTCAATACACTTAGACTGTGAATACCCCTGCCATCCAGGAAAGGCTGCTCTCGCCAAACGAACCGTACAGATCAGCTTAACGTTCGGTCGCCCTATTACCCCCCAGTCAAAGCGCACATTATGGCCTATGAGATAGTTTGCCAACGTGAATCTCTTCAAATCAAAGGCTTCCATACCAGCCACATCTTCGTTAGTAATTCCGTGGATTTTAGTGACAAAAGGCGATATAGGGCGACCACTATTGAAGTAAGACATCCATTCATAACCGCTATGCACCTCTATTGTCGCCACTTGTATAGGTCGTGGATCACGCCCTTGATCAGTTTCAGTATCAATGATTAGAGCAAAGGCACTCGTAGTATTGGCATTCGTTGTGATGGTATTGATGGCACTGGGATTGGTGGCGTTTTCTGACATAATATTTAGACTGTATTGGCATTAATGGGTTAAGTTTGATTATTTTCAGTTGTTTTCATACAAGGTATAGCTATTGTGTATAGCGACTCTCTTGTTATACTCATAGCTTAACCTTAACAAAGCTATGCCAATATGAATACAGCTCCGCAGCAACCTTGGCTCCAGTACAAACGCCCGTTTGTTAGAGACTTAGCTTTTGCCATCGCATGTCCTGATGCCTTACGCCATTGGATCTCGCCTAATCCAAATACGCCTTCTCCTAATATAGAGGTACATAAAGAGTGCTTTTGGCAGCAAAACTATCTAAATTATGAAAACCGTTTACAAGAATTAGACAATACAAAGCAATACAAGGTATTAACCCGATATCTAATGTCACGTCCAAGCCCCTATCGTCTTGGTTTTCATTTTGAGGGTTTGCTACATTTTTGGTTAGAAGATGGTTATCGATTAAACAGACATCCCTATCAGGTTCTCGCACACAACATACAGCTATACCGTGAGAAACAAACCACTGGCGAGTTAGACTTCATCCTACGCAATCATGATACTAACGAGGTAGAGCACTGGGAACTGACGATAAAGTTTTACTTAGGGTCGCCACCTTACGACTTCGTCAATTGGGTAGGTATCAACTCTCGAGACAATCTTGAACGCAAGATGACTCATATGCAAACCAAGCAATTTCGTAGTATCTGGGTTGATATGGACTTCCACGAGACAGTTAAAATCGATAAACGCTTTGTCATTTTAAAAGGTAGATTTTTTCAACCAGAAAATAGCTCATCCCATCAAACATTCGTAAAACCCACTTGGTTAACGGACAGCTTCCCCATACACCAATGGCACGTTATAAAAACACCCAGTGACTTTGTACATCTGAATATGCCAAATTTAAGACCGGCTCATTACATTGAATGGTTCACAGTGCGACCCTTTTATAATGCTAACTTTCTTACTGCGAAAGGGGCAATGACTACAGTACCGCAAATAAGCCTGCCCCCAAACTCCTTATATCATTCAACACAAAATAAAGACAAACATTTTAAGAACTGGCCTCACGCTCCCTTAACCTTTGATGACTTAGATACCAACTTATATATGAATGACTTAGAGCCTGTGGTGTTGGTCATTGATAAAGCGGAAGGTAATTAAATCTTGCCTCATTCAATTATGATTTTCTACAAAAGTCTTGCGTACAATAATTAAGCTTAAAATCAAAGCTTAAAAAGCCCCAGAAATCATTCTGAGGCGTTCATCTTTTTGCAATACGAGGGTATGTGCTCATCATTGACAAGAACTTAGTTTTTATAGGCTAGATTAACGCACTAAACGCCAAACATTGACTTGTCCAGACTTAGTTTGGGTCAATAAATAACCCGACTCAGCCTGTAACTGATTGATAGCACCTTTCGTACTTATGCGGCTAACAATACGACCATCTTCTGGAGAAAGGAAGTGCACAACACCTTCCAAGTCACCAACTGCGATATAATTACCAATGAAAACAGGGTTGCTCAGCTGGCGATAGGCTAACGCATCGGTTTTCCATATTAACTGACCAGTCTGACGATTGTGCGATTGAACCATTCCATCGAGGGTAGTTGAAATGACAGCATTGCCACCCACGGCCAAGCTATTTTTACTGGCAGTATCTTGTAAAAATAACACCTGCCCACTATTTAAATCAAAACCAATTAACTGACCACTATAAGTAACTGCGAATAACTGACCATCTTGGACGGTTGGGGTACCATCAATGTCTGTCATACGCTGAATTTCACTAGCTCCTGATGGAATACCAACGCGGCGAGACCATTTAGGAATACCTGTCTCAATATCCACCGCATGTAAACGACCATCCGCACTTGCTAAGACAGCTGTACGAGCATCAAGTAGAGCTGGTTTCGCACTGCCACGCACGCTAATGCTAGGCGTTTGGGTAGAAAACTGCCATATCGGATTACCATTCTGTAATGATAAGCCATGCATGTTGCCATCATTACCAGACAATATGACACGATTATTATGAATCAGTACTGGCGCAAGTACTGTACCATCGAGCTTAGCTTGCCATTTAATTTTGCCATCAGTGGTATTAATGGCAATGACACGTGCAGATTTTGTTGACACTATGGCCGTATTGCTGGCATCGTCAAAACTTACGCCACCAACGATATCCTCATCAATATTAACACTCCATAGCTTATTACCTGAAAGATTATAGCTATCAATATTACCCGAACCAGATGCCGCTACAATCTGTTGACCATTAAATCCAACTTCAAATCGATCAACGTCTGCTAGTTTAGAGCTTCCATTAACAGAGGTGGATACAACAGGCGCCACAATATTCAAAGACTGCTCAAGCTGCATCAGCTTGGTTGGCTTGTTAACTTCTGGTTTTATGGTCTTACCACAACCACTGGCTAAAGCAATGGCACCACATAAACAGGCTATCTTAAAAGCTTGAATGGCAACATGGTTAGGCGATTTTTTAGTTTTGTCTTTATACATATGCGGCTCTGTTTTAATAAATAACAATAAGGATCAGATGGGTTAAATTAAAAATTAGCGTTATATACTACGGCATATCCTAATCATTAACTCTCATTCACTTAAATAATAGTACAAATAAAAGATAGTTAAGGGGGGAATGAACAATCTTGTCTAGGCAAGCACAATTACTGCTAATTCATTTCAGACTCTGTAGCATCTACATTAGCATTAGCAGCGTCAGAAACGTTTGGCAACTCTGCTTGATTAACTATACTGGGTGGTTGTTCAATTGACTCAGGTGTAATGCCTAAGCTTTCAATCTTTAGACGAAGTGTAGGACGTTCCTCTTGGCGCTTTACTAGCATACTCCAAGCATTTTTATAAGAACGAATGGCGTCATCCTTTTGATTCTTAGCCATATAAATATCACCCAGCAACTCTTGCTGGCTAGCCTCAAATGATAACGGTACATCCGTTGAGGCTTGTTTCATTGCTTCCTCAATGTTTCCGCTACCAAGCAAAACAGTAGCATAGCGTAGCTGAGTAATTGCGTGTAACCCTGGATCATCTAGATCAATGCTAAGCGCTTGTTTCAAAGCTGCTATTGCCACATCCATGTCATTACTATCTGTTGCATTTCTTGCTTTAAGCATCAGCGCTTGCCATGCATATACCGTTGAGCCGTGTTCTGCCACTAAAGCATCAATATCTTTATTTAATTGCTTAATCGTTTCAGCATCTAAGGGCACGCTGGGATCTTGAGCCAATCGTATCGATTCATTAGACTGTTCAATAGATGCATATTTTTCTGCAGCAACGGTATCTGGATCTACATTAGCGCTTTGCAGATAAACCCATCCAAAGTACCCAGCTAATGCAATAGCAATGGCACCGATAATGTAGCCAGCACTTTGCTTCAGTTTTTGCATAGCCTGTTGATCGACATTTGCATCACGTTGTGGCGATACGGGATTTGGACTTTTAGCCATAACTCTACCTAACCTAATATACAAACTACATCATTGTTTAAACGATATTGAAACAATTATTAAAACCACTAAAAAAGACTTGAGTTAGGCCTTTTAAAGTACAAAATTTTCAGCGCTATGTAGCCATAGGGTAGCATGGCTTTCCTGCTCACCTGTTTCCATTGTTTTAACACTAATAAGATGATTTGCAACTTCATCTTGCGCTAAAATCACTGTCAGTTTAGCACCAGACTTATCTGCTTTTTTCATCTGTGATTTGAGACTTGTGGCGCTCGCCATTTTTACACGTAGCTCTGGACGCGCCTCTCTTAGAGATTGCGCATATTGCAGACCCTCTGAATATACTTCAGGGTGCACTACTACAAAGATATCACATGGTGTAGTGGGAGCCATTGGCGCAACAGCTTGGATTAATAATAACAGGCGCTCAAGCCCAATGGCAAAACCTGCGGCAGGCTCTGATTTTACAGGTTTGGATGTATCATTCGGTTTCCCTATAGACTTCAACTGACCAATCAGTCCATCATAACGGCCGCCAGCACATACGGTAGCTTGAGAGCCAAGCTTATCAGTAACCCATTCAAATACCGTTTTATTATAATAATCTAATCCACGTACGAGGTTATGGTTAATCTCGTATTGGATGCCTAAAGCATCAAGATAGCTTTTTAACTGCTCGAAATGTTCGGCGGTTTCATTACCTAAATAGTCATCTAAACGAGGTGCAGCTGCGAGTAGCGCTTGCGTGTTTTGATCTTTACTATCTAGAATACGTAGGGGATTAGTGGTTAGACGGCGTTTGCTATCGTCATCCAAATCATCCTTTCTATCCTTTAGATATTCAACCAATGCCGTGCGATACGCCCGCCTTTCATCCAACTCACCCAAACTATTTATTTGTAGAGTCAACTCATGATCTATGCCCAGTCGCTTCCACATTAAATAGCTCATCGCTATCAATTCGGCTTCTATATCGACATGTTCACTACCAAATGCTTCTACACCAAGCTGATGAAATTGACGATAGCGCCCTTTTTGTGGCTGCTCATAACGAAACATAGGCCCCATATACCAAAGTTTGGGTGTATCACCTCGCAATAAGTTGTGTTCGATGACGGCACGCACTGCACCAGCTGTCCCTTCAGGACGCAATGCAATATGGGTGGGTGGATCAGACTTATCCGTAAAATTAAACATCTCTTTTTCTACGATGTCTGTCGCATCGCCAATAGCCCGTGCAAATAGCTGTGTTTCTTCAACTATTGGCAGACGCATTTCTTCATAGCCGTATTGGTCTAAAACACCACGCAGTACCGTTTCTAACCGTCGCCACTCACTGCTAGGGCGGCTAGCTGATGTTTCAATGTGGAGAATATCGTTGAAGCCTTTAATTGACTTAATCATACTTCTTACTCAGTTTTTAATTTTAAAATCTTATGTGTATTTTATTTAGATATATAGGTCTATTTTTACACTATTAGGTAGTCAAACTATGTCATTAAATAATAATAGATGGTTTAACATTAACTAATTCCAGATCTATCAAGGTAATAATTTATCAATCTTAGTATTTATCTATCTTAAATCATGTACAGCTTAAAGTCTGTCCACCTTTGAATCCATCCAGCTTAGTTTGAATTTATCCAGCTTAGTACGTTACTGAATTATAAGCCTGAACTACCATCTACTCTTAATATTTCACTGGCAGCTTTTGCTTCTGCATGTGCTACCCGCTCACGCACCATTTTTTCAATATTTTCTACAAGCGTCGTCGTATCAATTAAATGACTCTTTTCACCCTCTAAATAAACCAATGAGTTTGGCGATGCACCTACCACTCCGATGTCTGACTCTTTAGCTTCACCTGGCCCATTTACTTTGCAACCAATAACCGATACATCCATTGGAATACGTACATCCTCTAATCGTGCCTCAAGCTCATTCATTACTCGAATGACATCAAACTCTTGACGTGAACAGCTAGGACAAGCAATAAAGTTAATACCATTAGCACGAATATTAAGCGACTTTAAAATATCGAAACCCACTTTGATCTCATCTTCAGGCTCGGCCGCTAAAGAGATACGAATGGTATCACCAATACCATCTAGCAATAAACCACCAAGTGCAATAGCAGATTTAACCGTACCAGTACGATATATACCCGCTTCGGTTACCCCTAAATGTAATGGATTATCAATTTTTTGTGAAAGCAAGCGGTAAGCATCTAATGTCAAAAACACATTGCTGGCTTTAACCGATACCTTGTATTGATCAAAGTTTAAGCGTTCCAAAAGATCAATATGGCGCATGGCTGACTCTACCATCGCCTCACCTGTTGGCTCTTTATATTTACGCTGGATATCTTTTTCAAGTGAGCCGGCATTAACACCAATTCGAATGGGGATATTGTGGTCACGGGCACAGGCTACCACTTCCCGAACCTTTGCGTCATTACCAATATTACCGGGGTTGATACGCAAACAATCAGCACCTGCCTTAGCAACAGCCAAGGCTATTTTATAATCAAAATGCACATCCGCAATCAATGGCACACTGCTGCGCTTTCGAATTTCTGCAAAAGCTTCTACCGTTTCCATAGTCGGGGTAGACACTCGCATCATATCGGCACCAGCGTCCACACATCGCTCAATCTGTGCCACTGTGGCATCGACATCACAAGTGTCTGTATTGGTCATACTTTGCACAGATATGGGCGCATCGCCACCAACGGCGACATTACCAACATATATTTTTTTGGTTTTACGACGTTTGATAGGAGAGGATGTTGACATAATGCTTCTCAGTTGACTGAAAATTAGGTTGGGGGGTTTTATTATGCCCTGTTGACTGCGTTGTATAAAAATATACTAATTTCATAAGCGCTATAAATATAATAAGTGCTACATACAAACTTCAATAAGCGCCATTAATTATAAGAGCTATCAAGTGACGACCTTAACCTTTTAAGTTCCGATTAACTCAAGAACTGATTAATGTCGTTACCCTCTTTAATTACTAAGTGATAAGTTAGTAAAAAGTTATTGATCTCTAAATTATCAAGGTGCTAACGTAAAATCGGCTTTATTGTCTTTAGCAAACTTATTCAGCTGGATAGGCTGTTTATTTAGATTAAGGGTCACTCTAGAAACATTATCAATCTGAACTTTAAAAGGTGGCTTACCAGATAAATTATAGGCACCGCGAGTTTGTTGACCCGTTAACAGACGGTTGCCATCGGCATCGGTAACGTTAACGTTAGTATTACCCATAATCCAAAATTCTAAATTGGCTTCATCAGCATTGACTGCTTGATCATCATTGGTAGTATTGCTGCTGATATTTGTGCCATTAGCTTCAGCATTTTTTTCCACATTGCTTTCGCTATTATTCAGATTCAATGCCGAGCCACTACTGTCTAAATTAACTGCACTTCCTGTACTAAGCGCTGCACCTGCCGATTGTTCAGTATCTGATAGATCATCCACTAAAGCGGCACTATTACCTTTGACCGCATTGGCATCTTCAGCACTGGTTACCGTACGAATCAAAAAGACAGCCAAAGCAATTAATGCAACCAAACCGATAACCAATAATGGATTAAAACGAATAGAGCGCCTGCCCTCTCGTTGCAATGTACCCATTGGTCTAAGCGGCGACTCAATATCGTTAACGCTCTTCTTTTTCAGGTTATCTGGATAAGCACGATTAAAACTCTCCGCAATTTGATCTGGATCTAAATCTAGGAATTTAGCATAGTTCACCACAAAGCCCCGAGCAAAGGCAAGCTGAGGTAGCTCGGAAAAGCTTTCACTTTCAATGGCTTCAAGGTGGCGTTTTAAAATAAATAATTCGCCTGCCACATCATCGAGGCTCAAGTCTTTGCTAACCCGAGCCTGCTTAAGCTGCTGTCCAAAAGAGTCAGTAGCTGATTTGATTGTGTCGGAATGTTTGGGAGTTAATGACGCTCGATTATTTATTTCCATGGTGCCTCTGGGTTACGAATCCAGCCTTTTAGCTGAGTTGCTTCCTCGCTCAGTGGGAAGTCAGCCAAAAGCTGTTGCGATAGTTCTTCTTGGGTATATCTATTATTTTGTGCATGGGCAAGTTTAATGCCTTGCAATAGAATACGGGGTATTTTATTGGCATCCTTTGCAAGCAGGATGAGTGTTTCATCGTACAAGTCTTGTGCTTGCTCAATACGGTTACTATCAATCAATAGATCTACCAGTTCAATATGAGCGACCAAACTGTTACGATTACCTTCAAGTGCCCGCACAAAAGCTTGGGTAGCCAAAGTTTTATTATCTACCTTCAGCGCAGTACGTCCTAGATTTTCCAGTGCGCCAATACGGCCTTCATAGCCAAGCGCCGCCCCTGCTAGTTCAAATTGCTTAAGAGCGTCTTCATTTCGACCAACTTGCGATAAATAAACGCCATAATTATTACGTGCTTGCATGAAATCAGGGTCAATAGCCAGTGCTTTTTTGAAAAACGAATCCGCCTTTTTAAGATTGACACTGCTGCCTTCCTTTTGCAGCAAAACGCCCATCATATCATAAGCGGGTGCATATCGATTATTGGCTGAAAATGCTTTTTCTAACTGTCTCTGCGCTGCATCTAATTCATTATCACGAATATACTGGGCGGCCATGCGGGTACGAACTTCAGCAATTTTATCAGGATCGGTTGCCTTAAAACCTGAATTTTGCCCATTACCCACAGAATAATTTATGTTGCTTAAGCTTTTTGCGTCAACACTAGGGGCTGACTGACACGCTGTTAAGCCCACGCTCAGTGACGACAATACGACCATGATCATGTGGTTGACTCTAGCCGCATCCTGATTGGAGAGAGCTAGGCCTAGCTTACTACTACTCTTATTGTCAGTAGAACCCATCATTATCTTTTTAACACCTTTTTTATTATACCAACTCTAAAATAATAATCCTTTAGACCTGCTATGCTTAAGAATGCTTACACATACTTTTGTTCTATATTTTAAGGACATACTCTGTTGTTATATTAAACTTACTATATTGAAACTGCTATCTTCCACTATAGCTACAAATCAAATCATCTTAATCTAAGCACACTTAGTGTTGCAACCCTAGTTTACTAAAGATTATAACTAAAATAGTACCAATGTTTTGAGCTTAGCCATTATTATCAAATAAACAGAGAGTATATAGTGCATTGATTACCTAATTTAGTCATGCATATTTAATGATAATTACTCATTGAGTGTCAGCTTGCGAGCTTCAATGCTCTCCTGCCATTTTTGTGAACGACGGGTTCTATCAGCAACTTGCCCAACCAATTGACCACAGGCGGCATCAATATCATCGCCACGCGTTTGTCGAATAGTACATACAAACCCTGCATTGTTTAAAATATTACTAAATGCGTGGATACGGTTGTTGCTGGAGCGCTCATATGGTGCATGCGGAAACGGGTTAAAAGGTATAAGATTAATTTTGCTAGGTAGCTCGTGTAACAAATCCACAAGTTGTAAGGCATGTTCATCAGTGTCATTAATGCCATCTAGCATGACATACTCAATGGTTACATGCTTTTTATGGCGTGGGTTATTATCATGAACATAGGCCTTGGCAGCAGCAATCAACTCACTCAATGGGTATTTTTTATTAATCGGCACAAGTTCATTGCGCAATTCATCATTGGGAGCATGCAAAGAGATCGCCAATGCAACGTCGATGTCTTTATAAAGATCGTACATCTTTGGTACCACACCAGAAGTAGAGAGGGTTACTCGGCGTTTGGATAAACCGTACGCATGATCTGATAGCATTAAACTCATTGAACTAACAACAGGCTGATAATTTAGCAAGGGCTCGCCCATACCCATCATGACGACGTTCGTCACAGAGTTTTGCCACTCAGTACTATTTACCCCTTCCATATACGATGCATTAGCCACCCAAAGTTGACCAATTATTTCAGCCGCAGTCAGATCACGCTCAAAACCTTGCTTGCCAGTACTACAAAAACGACAGTCTAGCGCACAGCCAACTTGAGATGATACACACAATGTTTTCCGGCCATTTACTTTGCTGTCATCTGCTGGGATTAGTACAGTTTCAACTAATGACCCACCTGCTACCTTGAATACCCATTTACGAGTACCATCTTCACTGTATTGTTTATGCACGACTTCAGGAGGCGTTACCTTGGCACTCTGATTTAACTTTTCTCTTAGCCCTTTTGATAGATTGGTCATCTGATCAAAGTCAGTAATACCATGCTGATAAATCCACTTCATTACTTGGGTAGCACGAAATGGCTTTTCGCCAAGCGTATTAAAATATTCGCTCAGCTCTGCCTGACCCATACCCAGTAGATTGACTCTGCTGTCTTGTGGATTAATGACATTTACAGCCTCACTGCCGTCATCATTCATTCTATCCGGAAGAGATACTGTGCTTATTTTTGTTACTTTGGTCATGATAAATTATCTAACCCGTTTACTGAAAGACTAAATGTTAAGAACATATTATATCGCATATAACCATACTATGTTTCTTTATAGTTAGCATAGTTAGCTTTATACAAGACTATGTTTCTTTATAATTTCATAATTTCTTTATATTTATACGCCATACAAGAAATTATAGGCTGTCTCTTCATCATATAAATGGCAACAAACCCTTGTATACAAACTAAGATACCTACTTATAAAACAAGCTGACTGTTATAGAACAAGCTGACTGGATTAACAGTAAACATATAAAAACGGCTAAGCAACTGCTTAGCCGTTCTAAAAACAACCTTATACCCTATCAAAATATCTTGCCCAAAATACTGAGTATAGAAACGAAAGGAGCAACAAAAAACAAGTGCGCCCCCAATACCTATTAATTAGTAGTAAACTTAATTAGTAGTAAACTACGCAAGTTTGATGCGGTTCATTTAATTTATGCAAACTGCACTTTACAAATAATACAAAGATATGTCATTTTGCAAGCTATAAGATTAACGAGTACGGTTTAAAACTTCGTCATCATTAAAAAAGTATGCAATTTCACGCTTTGCAGAGTCTGCAGAGTCCGAGCCATGTACTGCATTTTCATCGATACTTGAAGCAAAGTCTTTACGAATAGTACCGTCGGCAGCTTCGGCTGGGTTAGTTGCCCCCATGATTTCACGATGCTTAGCAATGGCATTTTCGCCTTCAAGAACAGACACAACAACAGGACCTGAAGTCATAAAAGACACTAGATCATTGTAAAATGGACGCTCTTTATGCTCCGCATAAAAACCGCCTGCTTTTTCATCATCAAGGTGTAGCATTTTAGCGCCTACGACTTTTAGACCCGCTTCTTCAAAACGGCTGTAAATAGCGCCAATTTTGTTGTTGCCCACTGCATCAGGTTTGATAATTGAAAGAGTACGTTCGATAGCCATGCTATGCTCCTATAAGATAAATGAATCAAGATTATTATTGTTTAAATAGTTGAGAGGAACTTATTACCTATCATTGAGTTAAGTGCTAGATTAAAAGTTAAGTGCCAGATTATCAGCCGTTGCTAAATAAAATAGTAACGAAAGTAATAACATCCATCACAAACAGCTGCTCTACCTTATGCCTCAAAACGGTTACTTAAGATAGGTTTTAAACGGTGTCTTCAAACTGAGGCTTATTATAACGGTTCATCGCCTATAAATGATAGGAAAAAATTGCTTACATAGTCTAATCCGAAACATTATCATACTAAAGTTTTTAAATCATGATGGTAAAGTATGCATTTTAGACACATTTCATTGTCTTTTTAATTCCGTTTTTTTGAAAGATTTTTAATAAGCGCCTTACTGCTACCGTCTTATTTGAATGACCTGCATCTTTAATGGCACACATTTTTTGAAATATATTTTATTAAAATAAATAGTCACCACTACCTTTTGATTTGAGAGAGTTAAGGATAAATCATGCCTAAATCACGTACCGATTTAAACCCAAAACAAGACAGCATGAATAATAGCGAACGTACCTATCAAATTAGCTTTTTTAAACGCTACGGGTTATTTTTTGCAGTTGTTATTGGCTTAGTGGTGGGTGTTATCTTTGCTGAATGGTGGCTTGCGATTTTCTGTGGTTTTTTAGTGGCCGTTGGTATTCATGATATCGCTCAATCCACACATGCCGTCCTGTCTAACTACCCCATAGCAGGACATATTCGCTACTTTTTAGAAGATTACCGCCCAGAGATCCGTCAGTATTTTATTGAAGACGATAAAGAGCAGGTTCCATTTTCTCGGCAGCAGCGCGCGTTAGTTTATCAACGTGCAAAAGATATCAGTGATACCAATGCCTTTGGTACCTTGGATGATTTATATGCTGCCGATAAAGAGTGGTTTTTACAATCACAAACCAGCCATAAACTTGAAAATACCGACTTTCGTATTACTGTTGGCGGGGAGCGATGCAAGCAGCCTTATTCGATGTCTGTCTTTAATATCTCAGCCATGAGCTTTGGGAGCTTGTCAGCTAATGCAATAATGGCGCTAAATCACGGCGCAAAGCTTGGTGGCTTTACTCACGATACTGGAGAAGGCGCTATTAGCCCTTATCATCGCAAATTTGGTGGCGATTTAATTTGGGAGATTGGCACTGGCTATTTTGGGTGCCGCGATAATACTGGAAAATTTGATCCTAAGTTATTTCAGACACATGCGCTTGAACCCCAAGTCAAGATGATCGAAATCAAACTATCTCAGGGAGCAAAACCAGGCAAGGGCGGCGTGCTTCCTAAAGAGAAAATAACCGAAGAAATAGCTGAAACTCGGCGTATTCCTATGGCAGAAGATTGCATATCGCCGGCTAACCACTCCGCTTTTAACACTCCACGTGAGCTGGTTCATTTTTGGCAACAGCTTCGGGAGCTGTCAGGTGGCAAGCCTGTCGGATTTAAACTATGTATCGGACAACCTTGGCAGTTTATGGCTATTGTTAAAGCCATGATTGAAGAAGATAATTATCCAGATTTTATTGTGGTGGACGGTGCAGAAGGGGGCACAGGTGCCGCACCTGTTGAGTTTATGGACAGTGTCGGAATGCCACTTATCGACGGATTTTTATTTGTTCATAATACGCTTGTAGGTGCTGGCATTCGCAATAAAATTAAGGTAGGAGTCAGCGGCAAAATTGTATCAGGATTCGATATTGCCAAGATGTTGTCACTTGGCGCGGACTGGTGTAACTCAGCGAGAGGATTTATGTTTGCTGTTGGCTGTATTCAGTCACGATCATGTCATACCAATACCTGTCCAACTGGCGTCGCTACTCAAGATCCTTATCGGCAAATAGCATTAGATGTGCCTGACAAATCATTGCGTGTTGCCAATTTTCATCACAATACACTTAAATCTTTGGCCAATATTGTGGGCGCAGTGGGACTATCACATCCAGACGATTTGCATGCCTATCATGTGGCAAGACGCATGAATGATGGCACCATTAAACTGCTCTCGAAATTCTTCTACTTTATGGATGAAGGGGCCCTACTAAACACCAGTGCACGCGCCAATATTTATAATCAAATGTGGGTAATGGCCGATCCTAATAGTTTTAATGCCGACAACGAAGCCTATGTGGCTTATAATGAAGACTCCCGTGACCAAAACAAAGATCCTGACGATGGCCTGAAAAATTATGCATAGTATCGAATTCAGTGTCAAAACGAAACAACTAATGGCCAGAAAAACTAAGCGAAACCCTCTAGCCAAAAGGGGTCGCTTCTGTTTGTTAAGTGCGACACTACTGTTTAACGCTACATTAATCCTAACAGGCTGTAATGATACAAAAGTTAACAGACTTGTCAAAATAGCGATTAAAGATGATGAGTCAAAAAGCGTAGAGCAGTATTGTCAATCTAAGTCTGTGCCATTTGAACATTCGCTATGCACAATATCACAAAGTAATTTAAGTAAATCAAAAAGCCCTTTGTCGCTAAAACTATTTTGGAAATCTGGCAAGTGGAAAATGGATGGAGCACCCTTTGATATTGATAAAACACTGAAGCCACTTTATACCTTTGATCAACTGATAGAGGATTTAGAGTCAGATACTCAGCTTAAATTTGCCACTAATGCGGGCATGTATAACCGCGAGTTTGCCCCAATTGGCTACACAGTGATTAATGGTCAACAAATATTATCGTTAAACTTAAATCAAGGTGCGGGTAACTTTCATATGATGCCAAATGGCGTACTGTGGTGGGATAAAACTGGCAAAGTATATATTACTGAAAGCAATACACTGCATACCATGCTTGATAATAAAGTAGCTCGCCCCTTGTATGCCACTCAATCTGGACCTATGTTGGTAATAGATGGCATGATTCATCCAAAGTTCAACCCTAATAGCGCCTCAAAAAAAATACGTAACGGTGTTGGGGTTTGTGATGACGGTAACGTGAGCTTTGTGACCAGCAGTGAGCTGGTTAACTTTTACCAGTTTGCACATTACTTTAAGGAACAATTAAACTGCCCCAATGCCTTGTTTTTAGATGGCGGCGTTGCCTCTGCGTTATATGCCCCTGATATTAACAAAAAGGACGATAAAAACATGGGAGTCATGATTGGTCTCATAGAAAACAAGGTAGTAGAAGATAATCTATTAGAAAGTAAAACTGATGCAAATTAGCTCGCATCCAATTTAAATCGAAGTTAAATCTAATTTAACGTATAAACTTAACTTATATAAAATAGCCAACTGACCGAACTTCAAGATTTAAACTTGCATTCAATGACCGCTCTAGCTTGGGCTGTTTCTCATTTAGGAATAGCCGTTGGTAGCTGACTTTTACCAAAAAGAAAAACTGTAATTCGCCCCTAAAACTTTGTCTAAACTTAAAGTCTGTGTCAATATTAAAAAGATCTGTTTTACCTTTAAAATTTTAAAATAGAGACGAATGATATAGACATACATCACGATTATTTTCACACCCTCTATTCACACCCCCTAATTGAAGACACGCCTCAAGTTAATTTTGCTACAATACGACATATTTTTAGGCCATATTGTTTTGCTAAAACCGAAATATGACCTTTTAAGCTTTAATTTATATCAACATATTATTTAAGAGAGAGACAACATGGGCTTTAATTGCGGCATCGTCGGCCTACCTAATGTAGGGAAATCAACCCTATTTAATGCACTCACTAAAGCGGGGATTGCTGCCGAAAACTTTCCGTTTTGTACAAAAGATCCAAACGTGGGTATCGTGCCAGTCCCCGACCCTCGTCTAAATAAATTGGCTGAGATCGTTCAACCTGAAAGGGTAATGCCAACGACTATGGAGTTTGTAGATATTGCCGGTTTAGTGGCAGGCGCATCGCAAGGCGAAGGTATGGGTAACCAATTTTTAGCTAATATTCGGGAAACAGATGCCATTGCTCATGTGGTTCGCTGCTTTGATGATGACAACGTTGTACACGTTGACGGTCGAGTTAGCCCAATTGATGATATTGAAACCATTAATACTGAGCTTGCATTAGCGGATTTAGAAGCGGTTGAGCGCGCCATCGTTAACTTATCCAAAAAAGCCAAAGGTAATGATAAAGACGCTAAGGCTGCTTTAGATGTTTTTAATAAAATCGAGCCTCTTTTAGCAGAAGGTAAAGCAGCTCGTGCAGCAAACCTTGATGAAGATGAAAAAAAGCTTATCAAAAGCTATGGTTTAATTACCTTAAAACCGACCATGTATATTGCCAATGTTAGCGAAGATGGCTTTGAAAACAATCCATATCTTGATGCTGTTCGCGACTATGCTAAAGCTGATGATGCCATAGTTTTGCCTCTTTGCAATCAAATTGAAGCAGAGATTGCCCAGCTCGACGACGACGACAAAAAAGACTTCTTAGATGATATGGGGATGGAAGAAGCCGGTTTAGATCAAGTGATCAGACTTGGTTATAAGTTACTCGACATGCAAACTTACTTTACCGCTGGGGTAAAAGAGGTGCGCGCGTGGACAGTCAAGGTGGGGGCTACTGCACCAGAAGCTGCTGGGGTCATTCATACGGACTTCGAACGTGGCTTTATTCGCGCGGAAGTTATCGCTTATGAAGATTTTATAGAATATAACGGCGAAAAGGGAGCTGCGGCAGCGGGTAAATCTCGCCTAGAAGGTAAAACATATATCGTGCAAGACGGCGATGTGATGCACTTTAGATTTAACGTATAGCTGTGACGTACATTTCTAACATTTTACAAAGCCATTTTTTATAAAGCCCATGTTGAGCAATAAGAAGCTAAATAACATGGGCTTTATTTTATGATTGACTTGTTATATTATAACATACCTTTAATATACTCTTTTAACTTGGAATTACCGTATGATTAAATCCACACAAATAGTCTGTTCAATGCGCACTGCTTTATTAGGTACAGCACTGACGATGGCTTTAATAGGATGCCAACCCACAACACCTACTGAGAGTAATGAGCAGGAGGGTCATGAACTTAGTGAGCATCATGAGCACGAACATCATGAAGATGAAGAGCATATGCATGATGAGCACGATCATCATGAAGGTGAAGAGCACCTTGATGACAGCCATGATCATGCAGGTCATCATCATGATGATAATCGCATTAAGTTTAAGTGCGAGCCTGAATTGGAGATCTCTGCGTTTTATCATGACGACAGTACGCCAAAAACAGCACACCTTTTAATAGAGGGTATTGAATATGACTTATCCGCAATAGATACCGATTCAACACAAAATACTTTTGTCAGCGAAATTGGTCTTGATGATGGTCATGGTTTAGTTTGGCAGATAGATAATGACACTGCTCTTTTATCAGCAGTTCCTGTTGCCCAAGCTACTGGAAACATTACCTTAGACAGCAAAGAAATCTTACACAAGTGTCATAAGGCATCTTAATCTTATGTCTTATAGTTTGTCATTAGTTCATTTATGATGCCTATCTGTCAGATAGGCGTTGTTAAAGAACTCATATTCCTATTGAGTTAACCCCTGCGTTAACAAAATGTGTTAATAGGCTGGTTGCCAGTTTTCTGTTATGCTAATCAACATAAATACTATAAAGATAATAGAAACAGTTCAATTTGGTGCCTTATGACTCAACCCAGCCTCTATTTAAATAATAAAATCAATGAGCTCAATCCAGCCACGCTGCCATCCAATAAACACTGGTCATATCTATTAACCGACCGCCGCTTGGGTAATATTAGAAAAGATAGATCGCATGAGAAATCTCGTACACCCTTTCATAAAGACTATGATCGGCTTATATTTTCACAGTCATTCCGCCAGTTAAACCAAAAAACCCAAGTGCATCCACTAACCAAGCAAATGGGAATTCATACCCGTCTTACCCATTCACTTGAGGTCTCTTGTATTGGACGTTCACTGGGTATGATGGCAGCTGAAAGGCTACAAGAAAAATTATCCGATGGCCTACCGCGTGGTGTCACTATTGGGGATGTTGGGGTCATTGTACAAGCTGCTTGCCTTGCCCATGACATAGGTAACCCACCGTTTGGTCATGCTGGGGAATATGCCATACGTGATTGGTTCAATCATCCCAACCAGAATCAATATCTAGCACTGATGGCTCCTGAACAACGCCTAGATTTACAAGGCTACGAAGGCAATGCCCAAGGTTTTAGAATCATAACTCGCAATGAGCACCACCCTGATCGAGGTGGTATGCGCCTTACCTGTGCAACACTTGGGGCGTTTATGAAGTACCCTTGGTTGGCGGCTCATAGTAATACTATTGAATCTACTCATCAGCACTCAGCTCAGCGTATAACAACCGATGATAGGCCATATCTAACAAAAGCACCTATAAGCACCCTATCAGTAAAAAAGTACGGGTGCTTTAGCAACGATGCCAACCTACTAGATAAGTTGGCAAGTCAGCTGAAACTACCTTACTCTCCGAGTCATGAAGGCTATGCTAGACACCCCTTAGCCTATTTATTAGAAGCCGCAGACGATATTTGCTATGCATTAATTGATTTAGAAGATGGTATTCATCTAAATATGCTGGAATATCGAGATGTCGAACCCTTGATGCTTGAGTTAATCGGCAACCGCGGCGCACCACCAGAAGTGACCAGAGGTGCACCTATCGCCCAAAAATTAGCGGCCTTACGAGGTCGTGCAATGATGCGATTAGTGGATAAAGTGACCCAAGCCTTCATAACACATGCTGACGCTATGTTAGCAGGAGAGCTGCAAGGCAGTCTATTTGATCATTGTGAACCCAGCGTAAGGGATGGTATTTCGCAAGCCAAAAAAATGGCGTCACAGCAAATTTTTGCACATCCTAGCAAAATTCGTATGGAGCTCATGGCAAATCGTTGCCTACAGACCTTACTTGATGCCTTTATGCCCTTAGCATTGCTCCCTCTTAACAATCAGCCACCACACTTTGAGCAAAAACACTTGATACAATTGCTTAATCAGCATATGCATACCTTGCACCGTGAGCTTAATAACGACGTCTATGATAATGCTTTAAATATATTAGACTACATCACAGGTATGAATGATCATGAAGCCTATAAACTTGCTCAAGATTTAAATGGAATTGGTGGCGGAGTATGGTAACCTATCTACTTTTTTTTAAAATACATAGGCGAGCCTACGTTTAGTGTTCGCTTTTTTACCAATATTAAAAAATGAGTTAATACCTATAACTAATATCTATAATAATTGTAACGCCAAGAATATGCGCTTGATTTATTCTACACTTTCATCGATATCCAGTGCATTGATATCTAATGGGGTGTCATATTCAAATATCTGAATAAAAAATATCTGACTAAATAAAGATGAAACTTCTATGAGCACGACAATGAATACCCGTGAACAGAAAAAACAAAAAACCCGTGAAGCTTTTTTTGATGCGGTACTTGATTTATGTATGATGGGTCAATCCTTTGCCTCCATCAGCTTACGCCAAGTTAGCCGAGAAGTTGGGGTCGTTCCAACTGCCTTTTATCGTCATTTCGATGACATGGAAGTACTAGGTAGATGCTTAGTTGAAGAAGAGCTAGGTGAAGCTTTATCTACTCTGCGTACTGGGTTACATATGGGGCGTACCCGTAGCTATGACCGCCAGATAGCAACCAGTATTCAACTGTTTTTTGCTTCAATAGACGAGCATCCCCGCTACTGGCATTTTTTAGTCAGTGAACGCTTTGGTGGCTCTGAAGCAGTACGCAATGCCATTAAAGCTCAAGTGTCTCTATTTGCACAAATCATGGGAGCAGACCTAGGATTACAACCTGCCTTTCAGCACATTAACGATCATGACCGACGTCTTTTAGCGGAAGCAGGACTAAACTTATTCTTAAACTGGATAATTGACTGGTTAGACTTAACTTATTCGCAAACACACGATGAAGATATTGATGTCAATGCGCTAGAAGCTAAAAAACAAGAGATGTTAACTAAATGTGCTAGGCAGGCGCAAATGTTATTTTATGGGGCTGAAAACTGGCGTTCAACAGAAGAAACTCGCTTTAAAGATGAATAAGGCAATCTTCAATAGCTTTACAGTATTGCGTTAGCATTAGAGAGTTGATAAAAAGAATGAAGCCGTTTTGACAAAGATAGGATATTTTCACAAAGAGCATCACTTAAAATACGGGATGGTAGGTCAATAGTCTAGTGCCAAATACGCCAATTCTCAATTTACTATTGTCTGCAATATCTGGCTCCTTCTGCTTACTGTCTTCTACTTTAGCCTCCTCTCCACCTGCTTGTGAGTCCTGTTGCACGCTCTGATTTAAGTCTATCTTGCTAATGGTAGTCGTCGCATAACGATGTTTGTGTGAACGTTGGTTGTTATCATTCCCCTTGTTTTTTCCCGTGTCTTCAACCGCAACATCAATTAACACTTTAAATGCACGACTCCTAACATCCAACATAGGCTTCACCTTATCTAACTCTTCTTTAGACATACTTGACCAAGGCTGCTGTTCTAATGCCTCCTCAATGTTTGTCGCAGGGGTTACTTGAATTTGCTTGTGGAATTCATCTAGCGCTTCTAACTGAGCTTCTTTAAACAAGGCACTTAATAGCAGAGGGCTAGCGGTATTAACATTAATTGGTAAATAATAAGGAACAGCGGTAATATAAGGCTGTAACTTTTTAAATTTTTCTGAATTAAAACCACGAACAGACATAATTTCTTCTGTACTTATAAACGGCTGGTTGCTGATAGTGGCAAGTGTGCTTGTTATTTGCCCCCCTGAACCGCTTGATGAAACATTACTTCCAGCCAGTCCCCCTATATTTTTATAGGCGTCTAACTCTGCCCCTCCTTCCGCTGAGGTTTCAAAGTCTGGATCTTGCCAGTCAACAACGGCATAAGCTAACTCAGGCTCTAGGCCGAGTTGTACTAACAGACGCTTAAATATGTCAACTGCCACCACATCCACACTACCGTTATGATAAAGATTATTAAGGTTAAACCGCCCTGCCGCGTCTTGGATATGTAGGGTTATATTATGCTGACCATAAGCGGTGGTGGGCAAAGGCTGAGCCCAAGCATCCAATAAGCTATCATTCATATTTACTTTGCTATCTGCAGCAATCAAAGCAGCTGCCAAACTCTCCCCTGCTCTGACATCCTGCAATATCTGATCTTGAGTTTTTAATAAGTCATATTGACGAATTGATATTCTTTGACTGGCAACCATAGACCCTGCCACAACCGTTATAGCCACTACCAAAAGCAATATGGTTAATAACGCAACGCCTTGCTGGCTTTGCCTAGTAGGGCCATATTTGCCGGTCTGAATTTGGAGCGATTTAATAAGCATAAACTTTTACTGCGTAATTAATTATGACAGTTTGCGAACGTTTTTGGGCATATTGGAATAAATTTGAGCTGAAGGTGTCAATCATGGTGTTAAAAACTACTGATTATTTGATTTTATAGGATCGGTAGAGGGTGGTGCATTACTTAGAGCAAAGACCCAATGTATTGGTGCGTCAACATTGCCTATTATTGTGCTAAAGCTCACACTAACACCCTTAGGAAGGGCAGGTGAGCTTTCTATTTTAGCCTCTCTTTGAGTCTCATTATTGTCATCATTTGTTTTGGTATTAACAACTTGCGGATTACCACTGATTTTATCAGTATGAGGATATTGACTCGCCGGCTGTGGTAATAGGACTTGAAATTGACCGGCACTAGCACCTTGTAAAATAATACTTTTTAGCGGCTGTTCACTACTTAGATTAGAGCCTCTATTAAGATTACTATCCATGTCATCAATGCCACTATTTAAATTCCTATAACGCTCACGTACTAAATTGCCATCGCTAAAACTATAAACCACACGTTCTAGAATTGCCGACTGCACATAACGAGGATCTGGGTCAGCAAAGCGTATAAAACTTAACCTATTGTCTTGTAAAGTGAAGCCGTTGATAGCGGAGGCTTGAGAATCTTCAGTCATGCCAATAGCATTATCCGCCATGGTAGTACCAAGCGGAGTATTGACCAACTGATACGCCACCACCTGTGTCATATCTCTTTGCATTTGCTGGTAGGCATACTGTAGATCCGTCAATACATCTGCCTGCATTTGTGCCCGCTCTTTACTGCGGCTAATACTGTCAAAAACCTGCCAGCCTGCGACAGCCAATATCGCAAATATTGCCATTGCCACCATGAGCTCTAAAAGGGTAAACCCCTTTTGAGCTCGATCAAAACCCCTACCTTTTACTCTAATTATCATCACTCAGCCCACTTTTTGGCAGTGCCGTTTCATTAAGTCCTATTACCTCAGGGTTACTGAGTAATATGGTCAAATCGGTCACTGAGTGTTGCACCTTATTAGTTTCACTATCTAGCGGTGCAACTTGAATCAGAACAGGTCTAACTATATCTTGCAATGTACTATATGGGCTAGCAACTCCCTTCCCGATCACGTCAGAGATTGGCTTGGGTGTCACAGTAACTTGCCACTGTCTACCTTGTTCTGTCACTGTGGACTGCTGAGGTGTTTGCAGCCATTGCGGATTTATTTGTAATTGAGCGGCTGCATTTTGTGCCACAAAATGTGCCAATGTACGTGTTTTGAGGTTATCAACAGAGCGCAGATAGGTGCCACTGGCTTGACTGGCAACCACAGCAACCATTGCTAAAATAGCCAGTGCCACCATTACCTCTATTAACGTAAAGCCACTTTGCTGTTTTAAGTCATATTTTACATTTAGAGGCATCACATTTATTGCCTTATTAGTTATTACCTTATTAGTTACTGTCTAATGAATGATTAGCGCTGCATTAAAATAGCAGCTGTATCACTATATAATTAGACATGTTGAACTTTCACAAAGATGAACTTTCACAAATAGGCACTGCCATAATTCGATATATAACATGCTCTAAATATAGTCGAACCACTCTTTAGGTGTTACAGCTTGAAGCTCTCTAAGCCTCAACTGTAGTACTTGCGCCCACTTTGCCTTGTAGCGGTTTAGAAGTCTGCTGACGATAGCTTATTCGCCTATGCTAAGTCTACCATCTGGTAATAAAGTAATGGCATCGCCAATCAACCGATCGTTGTACCTCATCTCAATTGTTACAGGCGCCGCTTCTCCAGTGCCAAACCATAACGCTTGCGGTACCTCACTTCCCATAAACCAAGGCTGTAATGGTTGGTTAGATTCGCTACTGTTTTGATTGGCCAGACCTGAAGAAGACACGTCTAATCTCGTGATATCAATAGACACTTCGGGAGGTAGCTCAGGTAATGAGATATCTTCAGCAACTTGCCAAGTTGGGAGTGGTTGTTTAGTCACACCTGACGACATTGCTGATAATTCCATGCTATTTTTTGGTGTTGCGTCGCCACTTAAGCCGCCTGAAGTACGCGTATTATTTGCAGAATCAAAGGTAGCATAAGCGTTATCTAATTTAACAATAACAGGGTGTGCCTGACCTTGATTATCTGCCTGAAGAACCAATCCCATTGGCTGCATTCGCTCAGCAGACAATAACCTAACATATTCTAAGCTATCAATCATATGCTCATAAAATGCACGGTTTTTACGAGATTCAGTGCTTCCAACTGACAATGTCATCATGCCTGCAAAAATAGATAATATAACCACAACCACCATCATTTCAATTAAGGTAAACCCTTTTTGATTTGATTGTTGACTTGATTGCCGATTCGGCTTTCGAATTGATTCTGATATGGGTTGTATGAGATTAGAGTTATTCACAGTTTTCACATCATGTACCTTTGCACTTATTGACTGTCTATATAAATGTTATATAAACAGTGGAAAAGCACTTGTGAGGCGATAGAAATGGGTCGGTTTATAGGCAATTAACCAAGACGATAACTAATACGACTGTTTACTTAACTCGCGATGTGCGGTGGTTTCTGAGTCTAGCTGTTGCACAAAATCTGCTTTATCACTATCTTCTTCATTACGGCTAGGATATTGTTTGGGTAGATCAAGGATTTGCTGAATTAAAGCAAGGCGAAGGGTGTCACGACGGCCGAGGTAACGCTGGTAAAAACTAGAGTTTAAAAGGCTAGCTCCCCCTTGACCAATTGCCCAAATAGTTGACAGGTAATCTCGAGTAGTCAGCCCGCTATTTTGACTGTTTAAGTAGTCACTAATGATATCTATCAAACGTTTCATCCGTGCCCGTCTAACTTCATATAACTCGCCAAACATACGGTTCAAACCTGTCGCCGATGCTGCTAATCGCTCTTCTATCTGGTTAAATAGCAATGCTTTTTGCGGATTTAATAGCTGCTGCAAAATCATACGGGAAACACCAGCAGCAGCACAGTCGTCAACTTTGTTTATTTCAAATAACTGCTGCTCATAGCGAATAATAATACGCAGATACAACTCATCTTTACTAGAAAAGTGTTTGTATAAGGTACCTTTAGCTAGGTCCAGTTGATCAGCAAGGCTGTCAAGAGTAATATCGCCACTGCCCGCCTCCAATAAGAGTTGTTCAGCAGTAGCTAAGATATTTTCTTCACGTATTTTAAATTGTTGCTGCCTGCTCATGCAATCTCCTAGATCTTAATGCCCTTTAAAACGAATCTGACAATTATTGGTTTCAAAAAAATTAAGTGAATGTCATACCCCCTAACACAAAAGGGTATGACTGTTGGGTCATACGTACATAGAATACCTATTTTATGAAACTTGTGCTAGTAATTCTTCAAAGTTTTTTGTGGTCAGTACCCCCACCTCTTCAACATCCATTTTGAATAAATCTGCTAAGCAACTAGCAACGTACGGCACATAGGCAGGCTCGTTAGGCTTTCCTCGATTAGGCATTGGCGCAAGATAAGGGCTATCTGTTTCGATAAGCAGTCTGTCCTTCGGCACCTTAAGCGCCACATCACGCAGAGTTTGGGCATTTTTAAAGCTCATAATACCAGAGAATGAGATGTAGAGACCCAAATCAAGTGCTTTTTTAGCCGTTTCCCAATCTTCAGTAAAACAGTGGATAATGCCATGTTCTGCTTTTTCAGACTTTAAAATATCAATGGTATCTTTCTTTGCATCACGTGTATGAACGATAAGCGGTTTTTTAAGGGTTTGACTGGCATGAATGTGCCTAGCAAGGCTAGCTTGCTGCTCCTTGATATTCTCATCACTCCAATAATAATCTAATCCAGTCTCGCCAATTGCCCAAACATGCGCTTGATTCGCCATCTCAACGATGCGCTCCACTGTCGCAGATTTTAACGTCTCTATATCCTCACAAGGATGAATACCCACGCTCATACCAAGATTCAACGTATCTTTACCATCAGTATTGTCATAAGCAGTAATGATGTCATAAATCTCGTCGTACTCTTTAAAATCACACATGATTGCCATGGCGCGGCTTACCTTTGCATCAATCATGGCCGTAATCGCACCTTCGATTTGACCTTCATATTTGTCCAAATTAAGACGATTTAAATGGCAGTGGCTATCTGTAAACATAGGAACTCTTTTTTATGCAGTTAACTTAAAATACGGTTATCTTGACATTGTTAATGAACAACTACCTTATCAATAGGACTTAAACAAGATAGCTCAATAGACATTATTAATTAGCAAGATAATGAGTAGATAATTTAATAATCGGTACTATTATGTAAAAAATCAAGGAAGTAAAAATAAAGGAAACAAAAATAAAAGTGCTATAGCTGACCAACTTTATAAATAATTAAAAATTTTGTAACTAATTCAAAGGAACAACTCGCATGACTTCCTCCATCGTCGTAACACCTTCTAATATTCGCTTTGCGCCAGCTAATCTTAATGGCTGTACACCCTCTTTATAAGCCTGATTTTTAATATCACTTAACTTGGCATCATCTGCGACTAACTTCTTCAGTTCGTGACTCATTGGCATCATTTCGTAAAGACCGACACGACCTTGATACCCTGTGTTTCGACAATGCTCACAGCCTACAGAATGATAAAACCTTGAGGGCATTTCTGCCTTCCAAGGGCTTACCAGCTCACGCCATTGGATCGCAAGTTCACTATTTTCATCGGCTACACGACTGGTTTTGCAATGGTGGCAGAGCGTTCTTACCAAGCGCTGTGCCACCACGCCTAAGATAGTTGCTGAGGTTAAAAAAGGCTGTACACCCAAATCATGCAAACGTGTCAGCGCACTTGGGGCATCGTTGGTATGGAGGGTTGAAAGCACTAAATGGCCGGTAAGAGAGGCTTGAACCGCCATATTTGCTGTTTCATGGTCACGAATTTCTCCAACCATAATAATGTCAGGATCTTGACGCATTAGGGATCGAATACCATCAGCAAAATGCAGATCAATTCCTGTATTTATTTGCATTTGATTAAATGCCGGTTCTATCATCTCAATAGGGTCTTCAATAGTACACACATTGACTTGCTCGGTTGCGAGCTGTTTCAGCGTGCTATATAACGTCGTGGTTTTACCCGATCCTGTGGGGCCAGTGACTAGGATAATACCATTAGGACTAGCCGTTAACATCTCCCATGTCTCTAACTGTTTACCTAATAACCCTAATTGAGCAAAACTACGAACCAATACTTCGGGATCAAACACCCTCATAACCAACTTCTCGCCAAAGGCTGTCGGTAAAGTGGATAGTCTAAGTTCGGTCTCCATGCCTTGTGGTGTTCGCGTTTTTAATCGCCCATCTTGAGGCTTGCGTTTTTCAGCGACATTCAAGCGACCCAAAATTTTAATACGTGCTGTTACTGCAGTCATAATTACGGCTGGCATCTCATAAACTGTATGTAACACACCATCAATACGAAAGCGCACTTTGCCTATATCACGTCTCGGTTCCAAATGAATATCACTCGCACGTTGCTCAAAGGCATATTGCAATAACCAATCAACTACTTTAACAATGTGTTGATCATTTGCATCATGATTTGTATTGGTGCTATCTCCTAATTGTAGTAGCGCCTCTACATTAGAGATATTAGAAGCAGTTCGCTTATTGGCATCGTTGGCACCAGCAATAGCATGCGTCACATGATAAAACTCTTGGCGAAAACGATTAATCTGAGCGGGACTCACATAAACTGTGCGACATGTTTTGGGTTTTAAAATATGAGCAATATTTTTGTGCCAGTCAGTATAGAAAGGTTGATCAGTCCCTATGACCACCTCCCCTGATTTTCCATTAACGCTCTCTTCAGAGTGCTCTAATACCTCTATAGGTAAAATATGCTGACTGCGGGCGTATTCGTATGACATAATTTTGGTCACACTTGGCACATCAATCTTCAAAGGATCAATACGCACTAACGGCATATTTGCTTTAGCGGCAAGCCATCTATCAAGCCAAGGTAAATCAAGATTTTTCGGTTTATTTATAGAGCCATCTAAATTATTGGGTAAAGAAAACTCAGCAATCACTTGTAATGGGTGTCTGCCCTTTTTACCCTGTTTAAAACGACCACTGGTCATCACAAGATTATAACTGCGTTGATCAATAACCCCATCTGCCAGAAGCTCGTCCAAACACCAGCGTAAATCAACTGTCAATGAAAAATTAGGAATGGGCATATAGGCAACTTTATTAAGTTAAGAGGTTGATGTTGGTATTTACTAATTTTTTTTACTCTTCTTTTGAACTCTGCTTTTCAATATGAGTCGCATAACCGGTTTTTAATGATTCGGTTAGATAAATTAATTGCGATTTGAATATCCACTCTAGAATAACGTTTAATATTCCTAATGCACTGTCTTCATTCAATAAAACAAGATGACAGTATTAAATATTAGCTCAAATCCACCAGGTAAACTCTATTAACGTGATGCTTCTGTTAATTCATTCAACTCACAAACCGCTAAAATCAGCATTCGCTCATTACCGTTCGCATCATAATCCATTTTAAAGTGAACATCGACGTTTTTATACCGCATTACATACACGCGCCCAGTATCGTTTTGCTTATAAGCTGGACGTGGATCTTGAGAGATGAGCTGACAAATCATCTTCATATCAAACGGCAAAAGCTGAGATGTATAGTTAGAGTCGCTTTGCAAAATGCTATTATTAAGGTTGTTTTTGCTGCTGGAACTATGCTTGTTGCTGCCTTTTTGCAGAATTTTTGCAGTTAACGCCTCAAACTGTGCTTGAGCCATGTCGCTAATTTGTACCCTTTTATTGATCGGCTTATCCGCTGCAAACCCACTAACAGGATTTGCTATTATATCGCTATAAGCCACGTAGGGTTTGATATCAATAATGGGCGTACCATCCACCATATCAGCGCCACTGATATATAGAATAACACTGCCATTAATTACTTCTACCTTAGTGAGTCTTACCACAGAAAGCCCTAGACTGGAGGGACGATACGTACTGCGGGTCGCAAATACCCCCCGCTTATCATTGCCTCCTAGACGGGGCGGACGAACACAAGGCTTAAAGCTGTTTTGTACTCTATTATGGTGCGTCTGCCAAGTAATCCACAGATGACTAAAGCCTTCAATCCCAATAAATGCCTCAGGCGTATCGTAGGGGGCATATATTTTAATACAGCTCGGTACAGCGACCAAATTTGACTGTCGCGGTATACCAAACTTTTGGGATAAAGGGGAGAGATGAATACCGATAACAGGGCTATAAACACCTGCCTCAACTTTCTCTTCTTCCATGCTATCTTCTCCCATATTACTTTTTTCGCTATTTACTACAATGCTACTTATAGTAGGATTGGCGGCGGTTTTTGACATTATTGCTCGCTTTGGCAGGGTAATCTATGTTCTCATTAAGCATAAATTATATTGTGGTCTGTATGATAGTTTGACAACATTAATGTGCAAGAATACGCAAGTTACATAGTATAATTTATATCCAAATATATATAATGTCATATTAATCATAAACTTATTAAGCGTGAGAGATAAACCCTATGAATCATAACCCTCAGACTCCACCACCACTAAACCCTGCTTTTAACGCTGCAACCGAAAAATGGGCAACAGAAGAGCGTTACTCAATATTTGATTGGTTTAAAAAAGCGTTGAGAAACTTTACAAATTTTAGCGGTCGTGCTCGCCGTAAAGAGTATTGGTACTTTACCTTAGTCGCCACTTGTTTTGTATTGGTGGCCGCAGTTATTGATACTATTTTTGATATGGACGAAGTTATCGTCAGTATTGTTAGTATTATCTTTGCCATTCCCAGCATTGCAGTAACCATAAGACGTTTGCATGATATTAATAAATCTGGATGGTGGTATTTAATATCGATTATACCTTTGATTGGTAGCCTTATAATTTTATTCTGGACGTGTCAAGATACGCACCCAAACACCAATCAATGGGGCCTGCCTGCACGTAAGTTGGACTTATAGTAGGTTGGACTTATAAATGCAGATCAGACCCATAGAGAAGCAAAGCTATATCATTCTAAGTTAAATAAATTTTGCTATATTCATTAACACCTTTAATGTTCATGAATATAGTAAGAGCTTCTTTTTCTACTATGGGTAAATTATTTAATGATTACTTGCTTATGGTTTCTTTATCAAAAGTTATTCCATTTTATTATGATATTGACACTCCTTTTTTATCCTTATAGAGGTTATTATAAGTAATAATTTGTTATGATATGCAATATTTATATTAAGAATAATTATCATTCTCATTATACTGCTCTATCTCCACTCTAAGGTATAGCGCATTATTGAGTACAACTTATTAAAGTTGTTAATATATATTTTAAAGTTATTGAAGCACTTAATCGCTAATTCATGATTCGACTTTGCGATCATTATTTATTGAGGCCCACATGTCTAAATTTTTAACCGAAACAGTTACCTATGTGCACCACTGGAACGACTCATTATTTACTATTAAAACCACTCGCCATGCTGGTTTGCGCTTTAGGAATGGCGAGTTTGCCATGATTGGTATCATGGTAGATGGACGTCCGTTAAGCCGTGCTTATTCTATCGCCAGTGCCAATTATGAAGATTATTTAGAGTTTTTTTCGATTAAGGTACAAGATGGACCACTAACCTCGCGATTGCAACACATTCAAGTGGGTGATGAATTATTAATTAGTAAAAAACCAACAGGCACGTTAGTTATTGATGACCTATTGCCAGGTAAACACTTATACATGCTTGCAACAGGCACAGGGCTTGCTCCTTTTTTATCCTTAGCTCGTGACCCAGAGGTCTATGAGCGGTTTGATAAGATCATCTTATGTCATGGGGTGCGCCGAGTTAGTGACTTAGCATACCGTGAGCTGTTTGAAGAAACCTTACCAAACGATGAAATATTTGGCGAATGGTTCAGTGAAAAGTTTATCTACTATCCTACAGTGACACGTGAGGATTTTCGTAACACGGGCCGTATTACCGACTTGATGAAGTCTGGTAAATTGTATGAAGATATCGGCTTACCGGTAATGAATCCTAAAGATGATAGAGTCATGATATGCGGTAGCATGCCATTTAATGATGATGTTTCTAAGATTTTAGAGGGATATGGCTTAACGGTATCACCACGTATGGGCGAGCCAGCCGATTATGTGGTTGAACGTGCTTTTGTCGGTTGAGGCTTATAAGTTAAGGTAGCAGTTTGTCAAAATTGCTTGACCGAATCTAATAAGTTGTTATAATACGCCTCCTACACCGTTTCATGTTCTATAGTTCTATTCTATAGTCCCTTGTTTTATAGTTTGATGACTTATTAGTGTCCTGATTTGTTCTAATGTAAACAGGTACTAACCCTACATGCCAGTGTGGTGGAATTGGTAGACACGACGGATTCAAAATCCGTTGCCTTTAAAAGCGTGTCGGTTCGAGTCCGACCACTGGTACCAATATTTAAAACCCTTACAGAATATATTCTGTGAGGGTTTTTTATTGTGAGACACTAATATCATATTAACTATTGGTCCCATCGATATTGATCACTTGGCATGCATTTTGATAATTTTGACGTAAGATAAAAGCTTAAATTCAGGTGCTTCGTTAACGATAAAGAGATATCTTTTGGTCCTTCTGGTCTCATGGTTACACTCTTCTCAGATTGTTAACAAAAATGCTGGTAAAACATACTTTATCATTTCTAGTTACTTGCTAATATCAAAGCTTACTGATATTAAAAAAAGCCTAATTACTATTCAGCTCTGAATGAATTTAACCTCTCCTAAATTCTGATTACTGAAACAAAGATGGCTAATATTCCAGATTTACATTTGCACTAGACAAGCTTTTCCCTCATTACAATTGATTATCTATAGAGGAGCCTAATTATGAAATTCTTAACGGTACTTGCTAGCTCAATCTTTTTAATGTCTATCTTGGCAACGCCAAGCTTAGCAGCGTCTACTGCACCTAAAGTAAATGCTGCCCAAGGCGTATCAAAAAGTAGCAAAATTACGCTCACCGAAGCTATTAATATTGCTAGGAAAAGTGCTAAAGGCTACCTTAACAGTGTTGACTTTGACGATGATGCGGCTAAATATGAGATACAGTTCTTATCTAATAACACAAGCTATGAGGTCAAAATTAACGCTCTTACCGGTAAGGTGCTTGGTGTTGATAAAGATAAGTTAGATAAGGAAGACATTCGACAATATAATGCCTTAAAAAATACCAAAATTAATCTTTATAAGGCTATAGACATTGCTGCTCGAAGTTTAAGTGGGGATGTTATTGAGGCAGAGTTCGATGTTATTAAAACAACCCCCGTCTATAAAATTAAAGTAGTTAAAACCGCACGTGAGTATGTCGCTTTAGTGAATGCTAATACAGGTAAAGTAATTAGTAGCCAGCGCGACTAATTACCAATCTGATCAGTTGCTTCATGAGCAATTTCATTACCAAGTTAACGGGTCAACCGGCTTATTATTTAACTACTATCAACTATCCGTTAATATACGGCCTTAGGATTCTAAGCTGATAACTAAGGCCTTTATAATGAACCATCTATCATTGCAGCCTTGTCAGTAAGACTCTTTTAATAAGGTGCCCTAGGCATTGAATGGAGTTTTACCGAATCGAGTATAGATAAACTTACCCTGTTGATAAGACTTTATAGGTATGTCATATTAACTTTTTTATAACCTTTATCACATAAGCTTTCTTATCATATAAGCTTATTTATCTGGTTAAAAACATATAACCTATGGGATAAATTCTTATACGATATAGGTCGTAATTTCACTACCCAAATTTAGCACTATCTTATGTTACGATAATGTATTGAAGGAAAAAATGTATCATTATAAATATCGTGAAATATAATGAATATCGAAGTTCTTAACACAGTATTACTACATAGAATTGGCGTTATTTCTGCTAAGTATTTATGATGTTTATATGACCGAATCAACCTCTTCACATCGTCTCTCACTCCCCAATGTTCCGTTTCAACCACAGCGTAAAATTATCCATCTTGATATGGACGCCTTTTTTGCTAGTGTTGAGCAGCGGGACTTTCCCGAACTTAGAGGAAAACCCTTAGTAGTAGGAGGTAACCCGAATGGTCGTGGGGTAGTTGCAGCGGCAAGTTATGAGATACGTAAGTTTGGCGTACGTTCTGCGATGTCCTGCTATGAGGCTAAAAAACGCTGCCCAGAAGCCGTTTTTGTGCGCCCACGATTTGAAGTATATCGTAGTGTTAGTCAGCAGATTAGAGCAATAATGCTGAGTCTCACTGACTTGGTTGAGCCATTATCACTTGATGAAGCCTATCTTGATGTCACTGGCATAAAATCACATCATGGATCAGCTACGTTAATGGCTAACTGGTTACGGTCGCAGATATTTGAGCAAACCCAGCTCACAGCATCCGCCGGCATTTCATTTAATAAAATGCTCGCCAAAATTGCCTCTGATATTAATAAACCCAATGGTATCGCTGTCATTACACCCGAGCAAGCAGAAAACTTTATTAACGCATTGCCTATTGAGCGTTTTCATGGAATAGGGAGGGCAACCGCAAAACGATTGCATGATGTAGGCATACATAATGGGGCTGATTTAAAAGCAGCGTCAGTAGAAACCTTAGTGCAAAAATTTGGTAAACGGGGCAGATTCTATTCTGAGATTGCTCATGGTCAAGATTCTCGCCCTGTCAAAGCTGAACGCAAGCACAAATCTGTGGGTTCAGAAACCACGTTTCGTGACAATATTAGTGACACAGCTACCTTACTTGAACAGATATTTGCGCAAAATGCCGATGCTTTCGCTCAACTGAGTAAAAAAGGACGCTGTGGCCATACCATTACTTTAAAAATTAAATATTCCGATTTCCAGCAGATTACCCGTTCGCACACCCTGCACACTCCTTTCCCAACTGCCGAATCTGCTCATTATTGGTTAGCAAAGCTGCTGGATGATGTGCCCCGTCATCTACCTATCCGCTTAGTTGGCGTCACTTATTCTAATCTGACCGCCCTTGATGATATTAAAACTCAACCGGATTTGTTTGGATTGTAGTCTTCCAACATACCCTTACTCTCCAACGCCCCATACTGAAATTAATTTAAGCTCTATCTTGAAGTAGCTCCATGGTTAAGTAGCTCTATAGTTAAGGAGCTCTATAGTAAAGTAATATCAAAAGTTAAAAGCTTGGAAACTGAGCAGCATTCGCTCAAACCTCCCTCAAAAACCTCCCAATTCTGTTAAACTAACGCTGATCCATTACCACAAATTTAACCTAATTTTGATTATATTCAACCGTATTTATAGACCGCTTATGACCCAGACAAATGACCAATCCAACGATCAAAACTCTAAACAGAGCTCCGTCCAACATGAAACCTTCCTCAGTGTTAACGACTACGATTACACCCTACCAGATGAGTTAATTGCTCGTTACCCGCTTGATCAGCGCAGTGCCTCTCGATTGTTGTACCTACCTGCCAATCCCTTACCCCACTTTGAAGTTCAAGACAAGCAATTTGCCCAGTTACCAGACTTATTGAATGCAGGTGACTTGATTGTCTTTAATGATACCAAAGTAATGAAGGCACGATTGTTTGGTCAAAAGGATACTGGGGGTAAGGTAGAGGTTCTGGTCGAGCGTTTAACCGATGAAGATGACTATACAAAAAATGACGAAGGTCACGTTTTTGAAAATGTCGCGTTATGTCATGTGCGAGCAAGTAAAGCCCCTAAACTTGGGCAAACCTTACTACTGGCTGATGGTCACATCGAATGTCAGATGATTGGTCGTCATGAGAATTTATTTATCTTAAGTTTCAAAAACTCGATTTTAGCGGACTTAGAGCGATACGGCGAATTACCCATTCCGCCCTACTTCGAGCGTCATGCAGATGAAACGGATAACGTGCGCTATCAAACTGTATTTCATGACCCCGCCAAGCTTGCAAGCGTCGCCGCACCAACTGCCAGTCTGCACTTTGACGATGCGGTATTGACTGAGCTTGCAGACAAAGGTATCAATACCGCCTTTGTTACGCTACATGTGGGAGCCGGTACTTTTGCGCCTGTTAAAACTGATAATCTACTCAATCACACCATGCACAGTGAATATGCCAATCTACCTCAGGATACCGCAGACTTAATAAACCAAACCCATAAAAATGGCCATAAAGTTATCGCCATTGGCACGACGGTTACTCGAGTACTAGAGACTGCTTATCAAAAAACAGCCACCTCTAACGGACAAATCTCAGCGTGGGCGGGCGACACCGATATCTTTATCTACCCTGGCTTCAAATTTGGCGTTATTGATAGCCTACTGACTAACTTTCATCTGCCAAAATCCACCCTGCTCATGCTGGTTTCTGCCTTTGCAGGTAAGCACAATATCGAGCAAGCCTATCAACACGCTATCGAACAACAATACCGATTTTTTAGTTACGGTGATGCCATGCTCTTAGAAAAGCTAAACTAAATTTATCCAAACATAAAAAGCCCCGCACAGTGCAGGGCTTTTATAGAGAAGAATTATTCATACCATATATGGAGTCATTAACCCTCTCTTAGAGCCAGTATAGGCACAACTAAATCCTCCTCATCTGTTAGATGCTGTGATAAAAAATTAGTGCCGGCTATTAAGTTTTGATGCAATCGATCAGCCAGTGCTTTGTCTTCAACCTTAGCTTTAACCAGCTCATCGTTCAAACCTTGTAGCTCATCGAGCAGGGCATTTAACCTCACATGATCTCGTTCCAGTATTTCAAAACCTGTTTTTAATTGCGGATAACTGCTCACAAACTCAGGGAAAAAACCATGATCTTCGACACTATGGTGTTGGTGTAATTTCAGCACATGAATGCCAATTCGTTCTAAAATCTGTGCACGGTAATTGTCCCAATTCAATGCTCCCATTAAATACTCTTCACTGAGCTGCCTTAATATACGCTGTCGCTTACGAATATTAGTATGCACATTGAGCCACCCCGACGTTTTATAGGCGTAGTCAGAGGAGTACCACTGATTGGGAGGCAGTTTCTCATACAAAAACAGCCAATCTGAATCCAAACGGCTCTGCGGATGACGGGGTGTCACTGTAATTTTAAGATCATCGCCTTTAGCCTTATTTTCATTAGAGTTGTTTTTGGTACTCTCCATCTTACTCTCCTTAGAAAGCTTGTCATTCTTTTGGCTAAGCTGTCTTATGTCTAGTCACAGCATTATACGTTATACGAGGTAAAGTAGGACTTTTCGTTAAGTATCGGTTTTAAGCTTAGTATTAATATTAATATGAGTATTAGTATTAGTATTTAAGGAAATTTTTCATAAAAATAATTCAAATCCAGTTAGATATTTAAATTAAACTAAACCTGATTATCTAACTGTGTAGAATTTATATAGGGTCAATATATTGAAACTCAATCCCAGTATACACTCCTGATAAATTTTAACTAAGATACCTATACCTAACCTAAGTTATAAGTCCTGCTACAAAGTGATAGTGAGTAGAATAAGAAGGAAGAAAATATAGAAAAACCCTCACAGATCGCTGTAAGGGCTTTAATATTATGAATAAATAAAGACTGGTAACCGTAGCTAATAGTTACCATCTATGCCGACACCTTACTCATTCAATCAACTACATGCAGTGATGAGTATGATGGCTTGACTAAGGTGCTGGGTAGAAAGTTTCGGATCCTGGACCCACTGGAAGACCCAGCACAAAGACCCAAATGCAGAATAGCGTTGTCCACCCTATGAGAAACAACAGTGAGTAAGGTAACATCATTGCCATTAATGTCCCCACGCCAGTGTCTTTTTTATAGCGCATGGCTACCGCTAAAATAAGACCAAAATAGCTCATCATCGGTGTGATAATATTTGTTGTAGAATCACCAATACGGTAAGCAGCTTGTATCATCTCAGGCGCATAGCCTGTCAACATCAGCATAGGTACGAAGATTGGTGCGGTAACAGCCCACTGTGCAGAAGCCGAACCAAGCATCAGGTTCACAAAGCCGCAAATAATAATAAAACCAATCAATAATAATGGGCCAGTTAAGCCAATATCACTTAAAAATGTCGCACCAGATACAGCCATGACCGATCCTAAGTTTGACCACTTAAAAAAAGCGGTAAACTGCGCAGCAAAAAACACCAATACAATATAGATACTCAGCGAGCTCATTGCGTTACTCATGGCATCAACCACATCTTGATTCGACTTTATACTGCCAGTTATCTTACCGTATATATAACCTGGTAGCGCAAAGAAAACAAAGATAAATACCACAATGCCATGTAAAAAAGGAGATCCTGATACCAGACCTGTTTCTGGGTTTCTTAAGATACCGTCAGAGGGCACAATCGTCCACGCCAATAACAAACAAAATATCAACATGCTCAGCCCTGCCCAGATAAGACCTTTTTTCTCAACTGAACTGACTTCTTCAATATGAGTCTCTAGCACTGACTTATCATCGGCATCATTAGGATTATACTTCCCTAAACTTGGCTCAACAATTTTATCTGTAACGAAGTAACCTATTCCACTAATCAAAAAAGTACTTGCTATCATAAAATACCAGTTTGCCTCTGCGCCAACTGTATAGGTAGGATCAATAATACGTGCTGCTTCTTGAGTAATACCTGACAGTAACGGATCTACTGTACCTAATAACAAGTTGGCACTATAACCACCAGAAACACCAGCAAAAGCTGCTGCAAGACCGGCCAATGGATGACGACCGAGTGAATGGAAAATCATGGCTGCCAAAGGAATAAGTACCACATAGCCAAGCTCTGCAGCGGTGTTTGACATGATACCTGCAAACACAATCGTTATTGTGACGACCTTTTTAGGTGCATTCATTACCAGCCCACGTAGAGCGGCTGATATCATACCTGAGTGTTCAGCAATACCAACGCCCAGTAACGCCACTAACACTGTACCCAAAGGTACAAACCCAGTAAAGTTGGTAACTAGATTTTCAACGATACGGGCTAAACCCTCTCCGTTAAGCAAATTGACCACATAAATCATACCCTCTTCACTACGTCCAGAAGTTCCTTCTGGACGTGGGTCAATGACAGATACGCCAAAATAAGATAACACTGCAGAAAGTACTAACAAGAGTACAGACATCCAAATGAATAAAATAACAGGATGAGGCAATAGATTCCCCAACCATTCAACACCTTTTAAAAAGCCCTGCATCCGCGAGCCACCACCATTCCCGCTATTATTAGGGTTGGGCGGCATACCTTTTGTTAACTCACTTCCTGGCATAGATTATCACTCCCATTCTAAGAATTAAAAATAGGTTACATTTATATCAATTTAGATTGCTGGAGATTTACTCAAAAAAACGAAGGGATTGAATCATATTTCTTGAAAACAAACAAATTTTTTTAGGGTGTGTTGACAATTACCGTAAATGGATCAAGGTCGTAGCTAAGTAAATATTAGCAGCAAACAAGTCATCCGTCTTTTCAGCACGCATGGCAATTTTCTTGAAATCTTTAAGTTTACAAAAGAAGTTCTCAACCAAATGACGCCATTTGTACCTCTCTTTATCGAAATCTCGTTGCTTTAAACGAGGGCATTTAGGAGGTATGACAGCTTTGCTACCACGAGCTTCTAATTCAACTAGTAACCAATTGGCATCAGAGGCTCTATCGGCAATTAATGTACCAAACTCTTTGTGTTTGATTAAGGGTTCAACACCAGCCATGTCATGCTGTTGTCTTCTTAATAGGGTAAAATCAACGAGGTTGCCTAACGCATAAACCATTGCCATGATTTTAGTCGTCATACCGCCTCTAGAGCTGCTGAACCTGTCACTTTTTACCCATCTACGGTAGCGCTTATAGACACTGTTCTAGTTACCAAATTCAGGCGGTAAGTCTCACCATAGACTGCCAGTACGGATGATCCATAGAACGGCTTCGATAAACAGTCGGTTATCTGCCGCTGTTCTACCTCGGTCAGTGTCTTTACCTGCACAATGTGGGGCTATCTTTGCCCATTGGGCATCACTTAATATTAGTCTATTCATATTAAATATAGTTATCAATTTCTTGCTATATGTCAACACGCCCTAGAAGAAAAGGGCGAGATTTACATAGCGAGCAAGAAAGGGACGAAAGCCGAAACCTATCAGAACACCAACAAACAACAGAACGATTTACTTACCAAACTGTTAGGGAAATCCAAAATGAGATAAACCCAAATCAAGATAGAGGCATAAGTATGTAACACAATTATTAACCAATAAAAACCGCCATGCTTGGCGGTTTAAATAATTAATTAGCAAATGTTTTACTAATTTCTTGGAGGGAAAAGTTTAAACAATCTTCTACTTCGCTATGATACTTATTATCTAGTGTTAAGATTGAATGATTATCTAAAACATATATAGCTTCAGTAGCAGTTAAATCTTTGTTTTCAAAAGATGGGGTTAAATTATAATTTTCTAAGCGGTATAAGCGACTAAAATAACCATTTTCTTTGTCATGTAATACATCAAGTTTAAAATTCAGCTCATCATTTGGAATTGAAATTGGAGCGATAATTATACTTTTTACAATTTCATAATATTTTATCATTTTTCTAATCCTTTATGCAGGAGTGCATTTGCAGTGTCTAGCATATGTGCCACGAGGAGTTTTTTGAGTTGCATCTTTTTTGACAGCTTAACAAGCTCCATCTGATGTATTCCCAGTACCTGAACCTGTTACACGCAAAGGAGGTGGATTTGGAGCAATCTTAGGGTTAATCACTTGGATATTACATTGAGCGGTATATTTATAAGTTTTCGCAAAAGCTGGAGCAGTCAGCATACATACACTAAAGGTACTAATTAGCATAGTATTAATTAATTTCATCATTATATGCTTATTGATTGATTAACTTTGGTTTTACCTTACAATCAACAAACAAATCAAATTCTTTTAGGGTGTGTTGACAATTACCGCAAATGGATCAAGGTCGTAGCTAAGTAGATATTAGCAGCAAATGAGTCATCCGTATGTATTCTCAGCACGCATGGCAATTTTCTTGAAATCTTGTAGTCATTTCTTTTTCTTCCCTTGCACTGCTTTAAAACGCCCATCTGTCTTATTGATGACAAATACCCGTCCACGACGACGGACGACTTGACAATCCGGATGGCGGTTTTTTGCGGATTTTAATGAGCTTAAGACTTGCATGATGGTATACCTTTAATAATTTAAATTTAAAGTCTGTATTCACAACCTATTATTGGCTATTTTTGAATAGATAAGAATGCTTATCATTTAGTTATGTTATAACATAATATTTAAAATATCAAAGGAAAAATTAAAATAATAGAAAGCATATAACCTAGTCTATCGAGGAAAACGAGTGCAAATGTCACAAATAAAAGGTTTACAAAGATAGGCTGTTTTATAGAAAGGTATGATTTTATAGAGACCTAAAGTCATGATATTAAACAGTTCTTAGGGCGCTCGGCTTGAGTACGCTTTACATTTAAATATAGTCAAAGAAGTCTAAAATGGTTACAAGGCAACCGAGTGCAAGTAGCAATATGATACGCGAGTAGGCTAAACGAGGTTAACACTGTAACCGTTTAGTAGTTCGCTGACTATAGATTGAGGATGGTTGATTTGAGATGCGGTTTAGCCCCGATTGTAGCGGATATCCTTGGTTTACACTGTGGCGTGCGCTTGGTAAGTGGCGATATCGTGACAGCAGGAACGGCACTTGCCATTAGCGCACGCCACAGTGTAAACCAAGATAATAGCGAAAGCGGGATTGGCTCCGACAAGTCAACCACTGCTCTAGACTTATTCGAAAACAGTCAGGCTAACTGTAAACGATTACTCAAGCTCTAAAGCCGGAACCTCTTGACCGCGTTTGTGATAAAAATCAGCCACAAATTCATCAAAGGTATCGTTATCTATAGCGTCACGAATGCCTTCCATTAAGCGCTGGTAGTAGCGTAGGTTATGAATAGTAGCAAGTTGGGCACCAAGCATTTCTTTGCATTTGTTGAGGTGATATAGGTAAGCTCGGCTAAAGTTCTGGCAGGTATAACAGTCACATTCTGGATCTAGTGGCGTATCGTCTTCACGGTATTGGCTGTTGCGAATACGCACCACACCTTGGTTTTCAGGGTTGCCAGTGACGAAGTAATGACCGTTGCGCGCGTTACGGGTCGGCATGACGCAGTCAAACATATCTATGCCACGGCGCACGGCTTCTAGGATGTCTTCTGGCTTGCCCACACCCATTAAATAACGAGGTTTGTCCGCTGGCATAAGCTCTGGCATATAGTTGAGCACGCCTATCATTTCGTCTTTGGGTTCACCTACTGATAAGCCACCAATGGCATAGCCGTCAAAGCCTATTTTGAGTAAGCCATCCATTGATTGACGACGCAGGTCTTCATACATACTGCCTTGTACAATGCCAAATAAAGCGTTGCTGTTACCCAGTTTGTTATGCTCTTCTACGCATCGTTTGCCCCAGCGTAAAGATAACTCCAGTGATTTTTGTGCTTCCCCAAAGCTGGCAGGATAGGGGGTGCATTCGTCAAACTGCATGACGATGTCGGAGTTTAAAGAGTATTGAATTTGCATCGATTTTTCAGGCGATAAGAAGACCTTTGCCCCGTCAATAGGTGATTTAAACGCGACGCCTTCTTCGCTAATTTTACGCATTGCGCCTAGGCTAAAGACCTGAAAGCCACCAGAATCAGTGAGAATTGGCTTATTCCAGTTCATAAATTGATGCAAACCGCCAAATTTGTCGATAACCTCAGTGCCTGGACGCAGCCATAAATGAAAGGTGTTACCCAAAATAATATCAGCGCCAATGGCTTCAATGTCGCGTGGTAACATACCCTTTACTGTACCGTAGGTGCCTACTGGCATAAAGGCTGGGGTTCTTATGTCACCGTGAGCAAGTTTTACGGTGCCTCGGCGCGCACGAGATTCGCCCGTTGCGGTCTTATGTAGGGTAAATTGCATAGCATTAACTCAGATTGAAGAGGTTAGAAGATTAAGCCACAGGGGTTAAATTTTAATATAATGGCGTCTTACTGTAATATATAGATATGGATTATATCATCGACGCTGGCTTAGGTGGCATCTCAACACATGAATCTGTCCTTTTAATACAAAAGACATTTTTGATGGTCAGAATTTATTTATAATAAGTAAGTGTAAAGCAACGATATCTACAGTAAATAAAGCTAGAATGATCTAAAGCTGAACTAACTATATTAGGATTTAACCCTAGAATTGAGCCAACTTAGAGTGCCCTAAACTTGCAATTAAGTGGGTCAATTCTCTACAACTATCTGCAACCAAATATTAGTCGGTTAATATCGTCTTTTATCCTTAAAATTATAATATAGCTTCGATTTACATTTTTAATAGTAAACAAATGCCTATTTTGTTATAACTATACGGTGGATACTAACGATTCACTATTTTCATTTTTAAATCCTAATGGATTTAACTATTTGGATGAGCACTTTAGTTTTAAAGTGTCAAGATAAGAGGCACTTAATGGTTCGTAAAACAACACTACAGACTCGTCTTGCAACACTCTCCGTATCTATTTCAGTGTTGCTAATGGCTCAGTCTACATTTGCTGCCACTATTGGTCATACCAATATTTATTCCAAGCAATATGAGCCTCTTTCAGCAAGTATTGAGGTCAGTGACATCACGCTTGATAAATTTTCTGTCTCTATTGCTGATAAGTCTCTATATCAGCAGCTACAAATGGAGTACGACCTACCTATTCGTGCTCATTTTGAAGCCAGCTCAAAACATGCTGGGAGACTGGTGTTGACTACCTCCACGCCTATATCTAAGCCCTTTGCAGATGTTGTTCTGGTTTTAAATGATAATGGAAGACTACAACTCGTTCCAAAAACTCTTTTGCCGCGCCTAACGAATAAGACGAGTTTATCTAAACCTCAACCTTTACTGATTGCATCCTTACCCAAGTTGCAATCGCCGCTTCTATTGCAATCGCCACTTCTAAAGTCATCTACATTTTCGCAAGAACTAGCTAAGTCTTTCAAGCCTTCTTCGGCAAAACAACTGAAGGTTAACAGTGGTAAGAAAAAAAATGTACCGTCCCAATTTGCCAATCTTCAAGTCAAAAAGCTTGAAGTCAAAAAAATGGCACCACCTTCTTTGCTTCCAGTTGACAATAAAAAACATGTGCAACCCATGCTTGTTGCAAAGACGAAACCCTTAATAAAGCCACCAAAAGTAAAGTCCCTTAAAGTCGATGCTTTAGAATCTGTGTCACTACTTGAAAGTCTTGAAAGTCGAAAACATCAAGCGATATCACTAGACGAACATAATAAAACGAAATTTTTCAAGCACTTACAACCAGACTCTGTACCAACAAAATTGCAGGTATTAAAAACCGTACCTAACCCTTTATTTAAATCAGGTAACGTTAGCTTAGGTAAATTTAGTTCGGACGGCTTAGTCGGCACAGTTATTACAGCGAATGCTAAAAATCTAAAAGCATCGCCGGCTGACATAAACAGTTTAAATACGCTAACACACCTACCCATTCAGCCATTGGATAAACGTTTAGATTTTGCTACAGAAAAAACGCCTAGCAACCTTTTTGTGAGCTTAGACACTGATAGTGGACTTTTCTCAAGTATTGATGATCTGCATCATAAAGTGAATGGTGAGCCAAGTAATAAGGTTGTTATTAAAGCAAACGCAGTTCAATATGAATCAATCAAAGAGGAGTCGCGTAATAAAGCAACAGTTAATAAAAATAGACGAGTATCAAATAGTGTAAGTTTGAACCAGCACCCTACGCCTTCTATGAGTAGCTATAGCCAAAATGAGAATATGGTCACTATTTTTGCTCCTAAAGCAGTTGAGGTTATGTCTGCACTAAAACCGTCCAGTGAAGAAATATCTTCAAAAACTTTAAATGTGCAAGTCACTCGCCGAATTAAGCCAATAAGTGGCACGGTATTTGCAGAAAATACTTATGATTTAAAAGACCGTAATATTTTAAATCATAGTCATAGTGTAAGAGGCGATGATGGTTTAAATAAAAAAACGGATGCTGGTAACGCTAAATCTCTATCAACGCAAATAAATACTGATGACTATATCAAAGAGGTGCTATCCGGTAATGCTATTATTGCAACTGACAATAGAGGTAATAACGAAACTAGTGCTATCGATACAGGTATTAAACACAGCACTGGAGGTGTTTTATGACCCGCCTGCAAGGTGTCTATAAATAACACAAGGCTACTAAACGTTAAAGAATCTGTAGATAAGGGTTAAGTCCACATGATAATTAAAAACAAACAATTAGACTTATAAACAGCTAGTAAAAGGCTCATAGCGTCTATAAATATAAACATTTCTATATTTCAAGTTTTCACAACCTAGTTCTACACTATTTATAATAAAAATTCGTCGAAAAGAATATAACCAGTTGCTTTTTCTATTTCTCGACGAGGGAGCTCTTATGAATTCAAATTACGTGTTGATAGCCTTGCTTATTTTTTTGGTATTTTTATTAATTCGTGTGCGCCAGAATAATAAAGCGACACCAAAACCAATGCCACGACGTACTAGACCAACTAAACCAGCGTCAAACCCTGTACATGTAAAGAGGCAGCACGAGACGCTAAAACCGCAGATCAAACAACAAGCTGATCACTTAGTTATCGCTCAAGATTTCATAAATCAGCAACGCTACGATAATGCTATTAAAGAATTAAAAGCTGGACTTTTAAAGCAACCTGACAACAGCGCCTTAATGCTCAAGCTATTAAATGTATATGCTGTCACTAATAATATTGATCAATTCAACAAACTATATGATCAGGTTCTGTTAAAAGCGGATGCAGTGACGCTACAACAAGCCCAAAATCTAAAGGTTATGCTTGATGAAGAGGCTAACCTGCAAGCAAATCTCAAAGACTCTGAAGCTATACCGCATTTTGCCAATGAACAAGTAAAGCCTGAATCGTCTTTAGACTTTACCGCAGATTCAGAGTTAAACAACTTTGAAGTGTTGGCTTCTATAGACCATGCGGATGCCGAAGAATCCAGCTTATCATTTGATGATCTTGAGTCGCAATTTCTAACTGACGACAATATTACTAATCCTTCTGTAAGCGCTGTAAAGGATTCAAACACTCTCTTAAGTAGCAGCTCTATACAAAAGCTAGATAACAGCAATGCTGATAATCTTGTTACCCCTGACGCAAAATCTGACACAAATTTGAGTCATAATTTTGAACTTGAGATTGAAGACTTATCTAAGCTTCACCTTAGCGAGCCTGAAACGCCCAGCTCTGATAAATTAGTAACTGATAAATTAGTAGCTGACAAATTAACCTCTGAACTGTCAATTCTCGACACGTTAGAACCTCATTCTTCAAACGCTGATGAGTTTGCATTCTCATTGGAGAATGATGCTTCAGATACTGAATTATCAACGCCTATTGATACTGCTCAGGCAAATCATAATGCAGTCAACCTTATCAAAGATGCACATAGTCTGAGTCTTGGCAATGATAATAAAGATGACTCACTAAATTTTGATGAGGAAACTCATAACCCCTCTTATAGATTGAATAATGATAGATTTAATAGTGATGGGTTAGATAGTGAGACAAATGTCACAAATTTTGAAAGCTCAAAATCTGCGCCACGCTCTCAGCTTAATGACAACCACCGATTAGACTTTCAATATGAGGGTCAGGAGGCTGATTCAATATCTAAGCTTGCACAAAAGCCAGACAAAGATATGGGTCTAGAGGTGCATGCACAAGAGTCAAGCCAGCCTACTGATTTAACGCTAGAAAATAATGATAGTGCAGTTGCAGATAAAGCATCCTTTGTAAAAGAGATTGATGATGCTGATTTCTTAAAGGTTTTCGATTTTGTACAGGACTTAGACAACTCCCAAATTACGCTAGATTTAGCGCAGCAATATCTTGAACTTGGTGAATACGATAGTGCAAAACGTTTAATCAACGAGATTTTGCAAAGTGACGCCAGTATCACCCAAAAAACACTTGCTGAAGATATTTTGACTCGCATGAACTAATCTATTGTATTCTGTATGTGTGCGTAGAGCTAATTCAATAACTGGCATAACGGATACTTTATAGATTACATTGAATACATTACTAGCTAAAATAATGCCGTTAACCCTCAGCAAGTCTGGCGAATTCCATCATCTTTTTTAATCAAAAAACAGTACAATGGTACTAACACTGAGTACACTATAGATAACTACAAACTATATAACTACAAATCAAAGACGTTAGCTTAAAAAAGGTATAGAGTTGCTGCTTTATACCTTTTATTTTTAGGAACGTCGATATTAAATTTAAAATATCTCTTTTTCTAACAATATCTAAAATACTACACTATTCGCATGATTAAAGTCTCTAGAATAATGAGCGCGAGGCTAGCGAGCAGAGACGCTCGATGTAAACTTATGACAAAGAGCGAGACTACAGTCTATATAGTCTTGTGTCTAGTCAGAGTACCGACCTAGTTAGTGCTCTAACATTAGTCAGATTATATTTATTAAAGCGGGTATACAACGTCAAGTTAATACGGTAATTGTTTAGCATTTCTTTATTGCTAATTTTGGTATTCGCGATGAAATAGAAGCGCTATACTATTGTTAAAAAGCAGCTACTAAAAATCCAGCCCATATGTTTAGAACACAGCTACATACAGCCACATCATATCGTCAAATATTGAAAATATAGAACTCAAATATGACCAATGCACATCAAGTAAGTACACCAATATCCTTGTCACATCAAGACTTAATTTCGGTTCAGCTGATATATGCAGGCGGCACTTTTGGCAGTCATGGTAAACCATTATCTACCTTACCTGCGCCAACATTTACCCCCCTGCTTTTAAAACTCATGCGGCAACGCATTTCGCAACAAGTCGATATCTTAGACAACACGGCTGTCAAAGACAGTAGCCATTTCACGCCTGAAGATTTTGTACATTTTTTTAAGTTAATTTTATCAAAATACAGTCAACGCTATAAACAGTTTATAATTATTACTGGTACTGATACCTTGAGTTATTTAGGGGCTTTTTTAGCTGAAGCTTTTTCAGGCTCAGATATTTGCATTGTATTGACTGGTAGTATGAAACCGCTTTTTAATGCTGATGACATTCATGACTACACCATTGACGAACATAGTGATGCTTGGGTAAATTTAAAGGATGCATTAGGTATTGCCGCTTATGGCGAGTCAGGTGTTCACATTGCTTTTGCTGGCGAAGTTTGGCCTGCACAAACCGTTCAAAAGATTCATAGTCATGATTTGATGGCATTTACGGGACATAACCGAGCCGGCTACCCCGCTAATAGCTACCTAAAATCACTGCCCGATACTCGACGACAGCACTGGATAAATGATAAAAAAACCAAACTACCTGATATAGTATTGACGGCTAAAACAGCCATTATCCCTACTATTTATTGTGTGCCTAACAATCCAGACTGGTTTGTTACCCAACTTGAGACACTAGCTAAATTACCAGCGACCGGCATTATATTAATCGGCTTTGGCGCTGGAAATCTACCTTATAATGACCGTATAGCCAAGACAATGGATACCTTATACAAAAATGGGCATATACTGGTTACGACCACTCAATGCCCTTATGGCGGTGTCAGCGATGCTTATGCGGCTGGCAGCTGGCAATATGAACATCATGTATTCTCAGCGGGTCGTTTAACCATTCCCGCTATCTATGCTCGTTTACTTTGGTTGCACTTAGCGTATGATACTCCTACCCGGCGGCGCCAACGCTGGACTTATAGCATTAGTAAAACGAATATAGGGTTATCTAAATGAATACTTTCTAGGGTCTGCATCTAAACTATTTATCTAAAATACTTATCTATAGTCTATAGTTGGAAGCAGATAATTGAGGTAGAAGGCGCCCCACCTCATTGAGTACATCTAGCTAGGTCTACATTGTCACTCTTTACCTTGCCTTTGACTATACTGTTACCCCCTTAAACTTTGCGACCTAAGAATACTATTTATGACAACCGACCCACACAACGGCCAATCTACCCATCTGACAGCCACTCATGCTAATGACTCTGAGAAAAAATCGACGACCTATGCGATCGGACTTGAGTTTGTCGGATCTAACTATAGAGGTTGGCAACGGCAGAAAGAAGTATTGGGCGTCCAAGCGGTGGTTGAACAGGCCTTTAGTAAGATTGCCAATGAAAACATTGAAGTGGTGGCTGCAGGTCGTACTGATGCTGGCGTACACGCGGGTAACATGCTCGCGCACTTTAAAACTACCGCTTCTAGAACTGTCTATAACTGGCTGCGTGGGGTAAATAGTTTATTACCATTTGATATTTCGCTACGATGGATAAAGCCTATGCCTGATGAGTTTCATGCTCGTTTCGGCGCAATTGCTCGTCGTTACCGCTACATTACCTTAAATCAGCCGCAACGCCCTGCCATGCTATACCATCACGTTACTCACATTCATGAACCTCTTAATTTGCTAAAAATGCAAGAAGCCGCTCAGTATATTGTCGGTCAACACGATTTTACAAGCTTTAGAGCCGCTGCCTGCCAATCCAACCAGCCTATTCGCAATATTCATCATGCTACTTTATTTGAGCATGGGCAGTTTATTGTCTTTGACATACAAGCAGATGGCTTTTTACATCATATGGTTCGCAACTTAATGGGCACTTTGTTCGCTATTGGAAAGGGCGAATTAAAGCCTGATGACTATCTTCGTATTTTAAATGCTCACGACCGTACTATTGCCCCGCCCACTGCTTCACCTGATGGTTTGTATTTTATTAATGCCTACTACCCAGATCGCTTTCAAAGTCTACTTCCTAAGATGCCACTAACTCCGCAATGGCTAAACTTGCCAATTTAAACTAACCAATTAGCCCAGGTTTAGAACATAAGCAATTTGCTTAATAAAGGCGCATGGCGTATAATTTAGACCTACAAATTTCTTACTATGGGTACACCCACACAGTTATGGCAAAACAAGACGATATTATTGAATTTGAAGGCGAAGTCATTGACACCCTTCCTAACACGCTTTTTAAAGTTCGCCTAGAGAATGGGCATGAAATTACGGCTCACATCTCTGGTAAGATGCGCAAGCACTACATTCGTATTTTGACAGGTGATAAAGTTAAAGTCGAAATGACTCCTTACGACTTGACTAAAGGTCGCATTACTTATCGTGGTAAAACCTAATCTAATTCATATCACTTGTCTAGACCATTAAAAAACCGCTAAATTAATTAGCGGTTTTTTGGTCTGGCGGTTATATTATTTACATTCTATTTAAATTCTACGGTCGCATTATCATCGATAACATCAAATAACGCCAAAGCATCCCAATTAGTTAACCGCACACAGCCCGATGACGCTTGACGACTAATACGCTCAGGATCTGGCGAACCATGAATGCCGTATGATGGCTTTGTCAGCCCTATCCACACCAAGCCAACTGGGTTATTTGCACCAGGCGGAAGGATAGTTTGACTGCCATCATCTGCCGTATAAGTATAATTAGGCTCATGGACTTTCACTTTCACTTTATGAGTACCGCTAGGCGATGGTGTCGCAGTACTGCCAACTGTTGTGGGATAACTGGCAACCATATTATCCGATTTATCATAGGCAAATAACGTTTCACTATTTTTATCCGCTACCACACGGTTGATTGGTGTGGTGTTTGGATTACCTGGATTATAGACGGTAATGGTCTCGCCCGACTTAAACTTAATACTTGGATTGAGCTGTCTTAAGTAGTCTAAATCTATATGAAATTTCTCGGCTATTGCTTCTGGTACACTCTCATAATACATGCCTTCAAGTTTTCCCTTTGCTTCAGCACTTGTAGGAATCTTAGTCGTTTTTATATTCACATCTGCGTCTTTGAGCGTGTAGTTCACTAAAACTGGCTGATTAACCAAATTACTATTTTCATTTAACGCATCCCAAGTTTCTTGATTCAAAGTATCGGTAACGTTTAAACCTTTAGCCTTTTGAAATGCTTGCATGGCTTTGCGTGTATTTTTACCCCACTTTCCATCCACTGCCCCAACACCGTGATTGTTCCAGTTTAATAAGGCCTGTAGTTTAGTCCCAATCGTTTGATTTATCTCACTTCCAGCCTGCCACTCACTGCTGTTTACTTTCTGCGAAATTTCAGACAAATTGCTTGTAGAGTACTCCAGTGTAGGTAATACATTATTTGATGTTGCATTGATGGTACCTGTGCTGCCCTGATCCTTTGTTTCCGGTTTATCAGATGCTTGATTCCCAGCAGTTTGCTTATTTACTGGCTGAGTGGCATCAACTTGTTGGGCTGAGTCTTGCACGTTAGCATCGACACTTTCTTGTGCATTTTCTTGTGCACTTACATTACCACTTGTATCTGAACAAGCCATGCCTGTCATTAATATCACTACCACAATACCTGTCAGTTTAGTATGGCGTAACTTAGATTTTAGATTACTATTTGTTTTAATAAAGTCTGTTACAGGCGACTGAGTGAACATCTCTTCTCCTAATCAGTTGGAATGTTATAGACTGGGGCACTATTATCGAGCTAGTCTAAACTAAAATAATTAAAAGGCAACCGAGGTTAGGTAGATCATCTATGTATTTTGAGGCGGGTACAGCAAACGAGGATAACCTTGTAATCGTATAGCCTTACTTTGATTCACGAATATTCTTCACTATATCGTTTAATTCCTATTGGGTTAGCACAATAGAAGTTACAATAATAAAGTCAGGTGCAATAGATAAACTCATAAACTGGGCAAATATAACAGGACTATTAAAAAAGCCCAAACCCAAAGAGTCGAGCTTTTCATTCCAGCTTCTAATTCCACTTATAGTAAAGTTATCATTGCGAGATTATACTCAAAAAACCAAATACGAATATTTAACTCAATTTGGCAAGAACCGCTTCACCCATTGCTTTACAGCCAACGACTTTAAGACCTGTGGCATCTTTATCCATAATATCACCCGTGCGTAAACCATCATCTAGAACATCACTAACGGCTTGTTCAATTGCGGTAGCAGACGTTTCATGTTTAAAGGTATAACGCAGCATCATTGCCACTGACAAGATAGTCGCTAAAGGATTGGCTTTGTCTTGACCTGCAATATCAGGCGCACTACCATGACACGGCTCATACATACCTTTGCCATTTTCATCCAAACTGGCAGAAGGCAACATTCCAATAGAACCCGTTAGCATAGCAGCTTCGTCAGATAAGATATCACCAAACATATTACCGGTTACCATCACATCAAACTGTTTTGGGTTTTTAATAAGCTGCATGCAAGCATTATCAGCATACATATGGCTTAAAGCGACATCTGAATACTGAGACTCTTGCAGTTTAGTCATGGTCTGCTTCCAAAGCTCTGTCACTTCTAATACATTGGCTTTATCCACTGAGCATACTTTTGCAGGTTTTCCATGTACTTTGGCGCGAACTTGTGCCAAATCAAACGCTACTTTACCGATGCGCTCAATTTCAGAGGTTTTATAGACCATGGTGTTATAACCTTGCTGCTCACCATTGTCTAGGGTACGAATGCCACGTGGCTCCCCAAAATAAATACCCCCTGTCAATTCACGTACTATCAACAAATCAAGACCTGAAATAATGTCAGGCTTAATACTAGAGGCGTTCACTAACTGCGGGAAGAGCTTTGCCACGCGCAAATTTGCGAATAGACCTAACTCAGCACGAATTTTCAAAAGACCACGTTCAGGACGAATACTACGCTCAATCCCATCCCATTTTGGACCCCCTACTGCACCTAATAGAACTGCATCGGCAGCTCGTGCTTTTTCTAAAGTATCATCAGGTAACGGAACACCAGCTCTATCGATAGCTGCCCCTCCCAAATCTCCTTCTTCTAAAGTCATTCCTAAATCAAATTTATCATTCACAGCTTTTAACACATTAACAGCCTGTGTCATAATCTCTGGGCCAATTCCATCACCCGCTAGCGTTAGTACAGTGGCCATATTATTACCCTAATTCGACTTAATTTATGTCATAAACTTCTAATATAAACTTAATTGCTATAACCTTAATAGCTATATGTTAATTTTAATATCTTGCTACCTAAGCCTTTACTTCTTTAAATACCCAAGGCGTTTTTTGTTGCATTTTTTCTTCATAAGCTTTGATCGCATCGCTCTGTTGAAGTGTCAAACCTATATCATCTAACCCGTTTAATAGGCAATGTTTGCGGAATTCATCAACCTCAAAAGGATACTCTATACCCTCTGGCGTAATGACCACTTGGCGTTCAAGGTCAGCAGTTAGCTCATAGCCTTCATTAGCAAAACAGGCTTCGAATAAGCTGTCCACTTGCGCCTCTGGCAATACGATTGGTAACATGCCATTTTTGAAACAGTTATTGTAAAAAATATCAGCAAAACTTGGCGCAATGACAGTACGAAACCCATACTCTGATAGAGCCCAAGGTGCATGCTCACGGCTGGAGCCACAGCCGAAGTTCTTGCGAGTCAATAGGATTGTCGCCCCTTGATATCGTGGCTGGTTTAATACAAAATCAGGATTAATAGGACGTTTACTTTGATCTTGAGCCCCATTCATAGAAGGTACGCCTTCATCCAAATAGCGCCAATCGTCAAATAAATTAACACCAAAACCTGTACGTTTAATTGATTTTAAAAACTGCTTTGGAATAATTTGATCCGTATCCACATTGGAGCGATCAAGTGGGCAAACGATGCCCTTTTGAGTATTATAGGCTTGCATAATTTTTCCTTAAATTGGACGAGAAAGGGGTTAACGGTTATAGCTATCAATGCGTTTAAAACCTCTAATCAAAAGCTACGCACATCTACAAAGTGACCTGCCAGCGCTGCTGCAGCCGCCATCGCAGGGCTGACTAAATGCGTGCGTCCGCCATTACCTTGACGTCCTTCAAAGTTACGGTTTGAGGTTGAGGCACAGTGCTCTTGTGGCTCAAGTTTGTCTGCATTCATTGCCAAACACATTGAACACCCCGGCTCACGCCACTCAAAACCTGCTTCAATAAAGAGCTTATCTAAGCCTTCAGCCTCAGCCTGTTGTTTTACCTGACCAGAACCTGCTACTACTATCGCCTCTTTCACATTTTCAGCGACTTTACGTCCTTTAATAACCGAAGCTGCTGAGCGTAAATCCTCAATACGAGAGTTGGTACATGACCCAATAAAAATACGATCAAGCTTGATATCTGTAATCGGTTGCCCCTCTTTTAAGCCCATATATTCATACGCACGCTCCCAAGCTTCTTGCTGCACGTCATCTTGGGCTTCAGCTAATGTCGGTACTTTGTCCGTCACATCGACTACCATTTCAGGAGAAGTACCCCATGATACTTGAGGTGCAATTTTGCTACCATCAATTTCAACAATCGCATCAAAATGAGCGCCTTCGTCAGAATGAAGCGTATTCCAATAGGCAACTGCTTGTTCCCATTGTTCAGCGGTTGGCGCAAATGGGCGGCCTTTAACGTATTCAATAGTCGTATCATCTACCGCAACCATTCCCACACGTGCGCCCGCTTCAATCGCCATATTACACACGGTCATACGACCTTCCATGCTCATGTTCTCAAATACATCTCCGGCGAATTCTATTGCATATCCCGTACCACCTGCAGTGCCTATCTTAGCAATAACAGCAAGTACCACATCTTTAGCAGTAACACCTACACCCAGCTTACCATCGACACGAATGAGCATATTTTTTGATTTTTTCTGCACTAAACACTGGGTAGCAAGGACATGTTCAACTTCTGACGTGCCGATACCATGCGCTAAACAGCCCAATGCCCCGTGAGTTGCGGTATGTGAATCGCCACATACTACTGTCATACCTGGCAATACTAAACCTTGTTCTGGCCCTACAACGTGCACGATACCTTGACGCACATCATTAATCGTAAACTCAGCAATATTAAATTTGGCACAGTTATCATCTAAGGTCTTTACCTGCAAGCGTGAGACTTGATCTTTAATACCACTCACACCTTCTAGTCGCTCTTTGCGAACTGTCGGCACATTATGATCAGGCGTTGCAATATTAGCTGACAAACGCCATGGATCACGATTTGCTAATGCTAAACCTTCAAATGCTTGAGGGCTAGTCACTTCATGTAGCAGATGACGGTCAATATAAATTAAGCTTGAACCATCATCACGTTTACTAACGAGATGCGCATCCCAAAGTTTGTCATAAAGAGTTTTTGGCGTAGTCGAAGTTGTTGCTGACATGAAAACTATCCTTGCTGGCTTTTATGATTTAAAAAACTACAGACTATAAACGTAATTGAGTATCTGATTAAATGGAACGTTAAGTTGAAAAGTCAGATTGAAAAAGACTGTCTTTAAAGCAACCTTATTAACTCACATAACACGGCAAAGAAATGCACAAAGCTATATGGTATTTTTTATTAATAGACTGTTTATCAAAAGATATTGTTACTTTACTTACCTATCACTTGTAACTTACCTATCACTTGTAATTTGTTCAATAGGGTTTAAAGCTTTATTAAAAAAGTTAGCTTGAAGGGTAACAAGAAACGAGTTAGTTAGAATATTAAAAAACTAAGTTTTAAATAGAATTATGAATAGCCAAGATTTAGTGCTCAATTAAGAATATATTGAGGCTATTAAATAATTCTTTTTAAAGACCACAAAAGTCATTATTTTGTTTCATAATAGTCATTAATGTGACATTCAAAATTCTTTATAACCCTGATATTACATTCTATTGAGATTATAACAGCTAAGTTATATAATAATAATTGATGATTTTTATCTATAGCTAAACTTTATTTTATCAAACTCCAACTCACAAATTCTGGGTTAATCATGAATACTACAAATTTAACAACGTTTATAACCGTCATGCAAACTGGTAGCATTTCCGGTGCGGCGGAAAAACTATTTATTACCCAACCTGCCGTTAGCAAACGTATCAAGAACTTAGAAGACGAGTTTAAAGTGACACTGTTTGATACGCTTGGTCGTGGTATTGTACCAACGGCAGCCGCTAACGAGCTATTACCTCATGCCAAACGCTGGCTCGATGACTATGATAATTTCAAGATAAATATTCAAAACTCACAACAAACCATCTCAGGGAAACTGGTCATTGGCACTAGCCATCATATTGGCTTACACCATCTACCCCCAGTGTTAAAGCAATTTATTCAGGCTTATCCTTCTGTTCAATTGGAAGTTCACTTTGTTGACTCTGAAACGGCACACAAAGCGGTTTTAGATGGCGAATTATCACTTGCCTTTTTAACGCTTCCTCCAGTATATGACAAGCGTTTGACCTATCATACCTTGTGGTCTGACCCCTTATATTTTGTAACAGGTACATTATCCCCTTTAGCGCACAAAACCGAGGTAACCCTTGAACAGCTAGCCCACTACCCCGCTATACTCCCTGCTGCCAATACGTTTACTAGTCAGATTACATTGGCTGAGTTTGCCAAACAAAATTTAAAACCTTACGCCACCATGACAACCAATCCATTAGAATCCATTAGAATGTTAGTATCGGTTGGTTTGGGTTGGTCCGTATTGCCACAAACTTTAATTAATCAAGAAATATCATGTATCGATATGGCAGACGACAGTCTAGAATTGCAGCGCTATTTAGGAGTAGTTATTAATCCAAGCCTAACTCGCTCTGCTAGTGTAGATGCCTTGATGCAACTGTTATCTCCTATTGATTAACTCTATACTTTAAATGGTCATCGGTAAGGGAGTTAGATTTTAATCTTTAATGTACCTAACTTAAATATATATGGACTAAATGCATCTAGTTTAACGGCGTATAAATAATCGAGTATTATCCCAATGCTATATAGGAGAATGTCAGCCACATCCTTTTTTAGTAAAATCATTAAATAGTTTGAGTGCTTACTTATTTTAAATTGACTGATAAGTTATCTTCATATTTGTTAGTCATTCGTATTTTGTATTTTTTTGCTTTATAATACTGGGATATTTCCGAAAGTTACAGTATGTAGTTACCAAATGTGGTTGCTAATATTGAGCAGGTAAAAGGCGGTAAAATTTGCCATTTTTTTATAGGGTTGGTGCTATATCGTTTTAAACTTTCGTTTAAACTCATTTATTTTATACAAAAACCATTATGCCTATATAAACATAATGGTTTTTTTGTTCGCAAAATTCGCAATTTAAGGATATTCACTATGAATGGGATTTCAACAGGCGTGCTCATATCGCTCAGCTTATATTTTCTATTAATGATTGGTATTGGTATTTGGGCTTTTTTTAAACAAGATAAAGATACATCAGGCTACATGCTGGGTGGACGTAACCTAAGCCCAGGTGTTGCCGCCTTATCAGCCGGTGCATCAGATATGTCTGGCTGGCTGTTACTTGGTCTACCTGGCTATATGTATAGCTCGGGTGTGGTTAGTATCTGGATTGCACTCGGCTTAACCATCGGTGCATTTATGAACTACTTGATTGTTGCGCCAAGACTTCGTATTTACACTGAGGTGGCAGACAACGCCATTACCTTACCTGATTACTTTGCCAATCGCTTTGAGGATAAATCACATCTTCTTAGAGTTATCTCTGCAATTGTTATTATCTTATTCTTTACGGTATACACTGCTGCAAGCTTAGTCGGTGGCGGTAAACTGTTTGATAGTGCGCTTGGTATGAGTTATAGCACAGGTCTTTGGGTAACTGCAGGGGTTGTTGTCGCCTACACTTTATTCGGTGGGTTTTTAGCAGTATCAACCACTGACTTTGTGCAAGGTATTATCATGTTATTTGCTATGATAATCGTTCCTATTGTCGCCTTTACAGACCTTGGCGGTGTTGGTGCGACCACAAATGCCATTCGCAATATTGACCCCGAAATGCTAAATATATTTAGCGGTATGACATTTTTAGGTATTATTTCATTGATGGCATGGGGATTAGGCTACTTTGGTCAACCCCACATTATTGTTCGTTTTATGGCCATTCGATCGGTAAAAGATGTGCCTACTGCCCGTAATATTGGTATGGCGTGGATGATTGTGAGCCTTATTGGTGCCTTAATGACAGGGTTTGCTGGTCGGGCTTATGTACAGAAAACAGCCATGACACTTGATGATCCTGAGACCATTTTCTTAGTATTTACTGACTTCTTGTTCCATCCATTAGTGTCTGGATTTTTATTAGCCGCTATTCTTGCCGCTATTATGAGCACAATTTCTTCGCAGCTATTAGTGGTATCAAGCTCACTGACTCGTGATGTTTACAAGCTATTCTTTGACCGCGAAGCTTCAGAAACCCGTCAAGTATTTGTTGGGCGTATTTCAGTCGTTCTTGTCGCAGTGGTTGCTATTCTGTTAGCATCTGACCCAGATAGTTCCGTTCTAGGACTTGTATCTAACGCTTGGGCAGGCTTTGGTGCAGCATTTGGCCCACTGGTTATCATAAGTCTAATCTGGAACCGTATGAACCGCAATGGTGCATTAGCTGGTATGATTGTCGGGGCTTTAACGGTCATTGTTTGGGTATATGGTGGCTTTGAAACTGCCGATGGTACAGCATTAAACAGTTGGTTATATGCCATTATTCCTGGCTTTGTCTTAAGCTCAATTGCTATCGTAGTAGTCAGTTTGGCAACCGCTGAGCCGAGCAAAGAAATTAAAGCGAAGTTTAAAGAGATGGAACTCAACCTGAAATAATAGTTAAGTTCTGACTTTATTTGATAAATATTAGACCTTGCAATGCAAGGTCTTTTTTTTAGATATTAGGGGTATATTAGAGCCTCGAGAAGGGTAAAGACGTTGTTAAGAAGTTAATGGCAACGACTATAAATGTATGTTTTAGCTAAATATTCAATACCAACAAGCGTATTTCCAGTAAGACTCAACTTTACTTATATATATTGATCATCAGCAATAAAAAAGCAACCAACACTTTGATGTTGGTTGCTTAAAAGCCAGTTTATAGGATAACTATATCTATATAAGAATATAGCCAATAAGTTATTTATCTTGATATGATAGTTTTACACCAAGCACAAAGCCGTCGTTGTCTTCAAATTTACTAGCTACGCTACGATCAGGTAGAGCACCATCAGCATCACCAAACATTAGATATTTACCACCGGCAGAAATTGCCCAGTTTTCGTCAAGGTTGTATTTAGCACCTGCGCCAACACTGTAATACCCTTCGATAGGACCAAGTGATGTTGTTGGGTTACCTGCACCGCTATCCCAACCAACATTACCTGAAACCGCAAGTTTAGGTGAAAGTCGTTTAGCCAAGCCCAATTCGACTTGCCACTGATCATCACTGTAATCCACTAAGTTCAAGTTTGAAACATCATTGTATAAAGTAGGTGTAATAGCAAAATCACTCCACGGTACCCAGCGTACTTTAGCAGTAGCTAAAGTTGTCGGGGTAACCCCTGTTTGAAAGTCAAGATTAACTGACTGAGGTGTAGTTATTTCAAATTTACTACTAGCAGTTGGGTTTTTGCCTCTGACAACAGCACCTGGTAGAGTTTCGGCAAGATTCATATCATGATCAATCTCAGAGCGATAAGTTAAAGCTGCCTTCAAAGCAATTTCTGGCTTACTATAAGAAATACCAGCTAAAAAACCATAGTCTTGATTAGCTGGCAAATGAGCAGTATAACCACCCGCTGCTTTATAAGCAGGACCTCTTAATTTCACATCAGCGTGAATACGCTGTGCTACTGGGCCACCATATACTTGAAACTCTTTGTTAGAACCAAATTTCACACCGCCAATTAAAGACAGGCTGTTTGAACGTACTTCAACGTTTGTACCTTCAATATCAGCATTTTGATTTTGTTGAGCAAGTCCTTGTGCATATGCAGAACCAGCTCCAGCTGTTGCTAAACCCTCTTTGGTTTGTTCTAATAACTTTTTCGCAGTAGTAGCTGATTCTGCTGACAATAAACCTGCTCCTTCTAAACTGCTTATCTTAGCATCTAAGCCTGCTAGGTTGCCTTGACTGCTTTGAACAAAAGTTTGTAACTCTGTGGCATCTGGATTCACTTGAAGATCTGAAAACTTTTTAAGTGAACTATTTAATGTGTCTAATGCAGCTTGATATACACCTTGCTCAACAGGATTGTTCGTACTCGCTAATAAACTTTCTACTGCTCCGATACTATTAGTTACGTTTTTCACACCTGTATCAGCAACTGTTTTAATAACGCCTTCTGAGGTAACATTATTTGGACCCATGAAGTCGTTATTACCTAGGTAGTCTGCTGCTGCACCCCACGGCTCATCATATAGAACACCAACGCTAAAGGTATCGTTCACATCAGTTTTAACACCGTAGCGGAAGAAATCATATTCTTCAGCGATATCATCAATTTTATTACCGCTACTATCGACACCAGTGACATCAGCATCAATATAAGTGTAAGTCGCTTCAGCATAAGTACCCTCTTGTAAAAACGCCGTGACATCTTGGCCTGAACGATCAAGGCCAGCAGCATGAGTAATACTAGCAATGGATAATGCAGTCATTGCGGTAACCAGAGGTTTTATATAGAAAGTTGAACGCATTAGATTCTCCGAAATTCCATTTATGGGAATATAAATAAAGGGTGATATAATAAGTGAATCAAAATCTATCGATAAAGTTGCATAGTATTTATTACGCTTAACCTTAAATGATTTAGATTCGCCAATATTAATCGAGTGTCAACATAAACGCAACACCTTGAAATAACTTATTTTTTCCAGAAACGTAATATGGCAATTAGCACACATAAATGCTAAATACTTGTTAGACAGTGTTTTATTAAACATTAGGTTTTAAAGCGTTAATTTATATAGCACTGTTTGATAATAAACATTAACCCATAAAAAACTTATCATTTAAGATGACTGGTCATTTCAATATTCTTTAAAAGTTCTAGGTTCAATACTTTCTAAAACAATGTTAGTAGTCACAAACAGGTTAGTAGTCACTTTTGGTAATGAGGTGGTAACCCCTGCGAGTAGTAGCGTAGCTCCTGCTAAAAGTGAGGAGGTATCTCTGATGAGACATCAAAGGGCATTATTTCAGAATCGCTTTGCGCATTGATGTGCCTATATACCAATTGCAATTGACGCTGCATTTCTTGCAAACGCTTATCTTGCTTGGCAATTACTAAATCTAAACTGTCTACCGTCATCTCAAGATAAGCAATTTTAGATTGCAGATCAGCAATGTCATTGTCAAAATTATTTTTCATATGATGGTCTCTTTTTTATTAAGATGTATTCTTTATTAATTAATGGCAAAATTAAGTCTAAGCAACAGGTACTAACAATCTCATCTGATGGTTTGCCACCTCCATGATATACTGTGGCAAATTTTAGCATATCGCTTTTCATATATTGATCTATATAACAATGGTAATAAGAAATTTATGGCACTCATTCATTTAAAAGACATCCACTTAGCTTTTGGCGTTGCGCCAGTACTCGATGGTATTGACCTTAGTATTGAGTCAGGTGAGCGGGTTTGTTTAATAGGACGTAATGGCGAGGGTAAGTCTACCCTATTTAAGCTAATTGACGGTCGTATTTCGCCTGATAGTGGTGAAGTTATTATCAATAGCAGCGTTAAAATAGCGATGCTAGAGCAAGACGTTCCAGAAAGTAATGGGCGTATTTTAGATATTGTCATGGGTGGAGACAAAAAGACCGCGGAATTGCTTATCGCTTATGATAAAAAAGCAGATGAATGTGCAAACGGCGATATGACTGCCTGCGAAGCAATGGCAGATTTGCAACATGATATTGATGCGGTGCATGGTTGGGATTTACAGCGTGAAGCCCGTCAGCTTATTACCACAATGGGGCTAGATCCAGAGGACGATTTATCCTCGCTCTCTGGTGGACGTAAACGTCGTGTTCTACTGGCTAGAGCCTTAGTCACTAAACCAGACATTTTACTCCTTGATGAGCCAACCAACCATTTAGATGTTGATAGTATTGAATGGCTTGAGCAGTTTTTAAAAGATTGGCAAGGGTTAACCCTATTATTCGTAACCCATGACCGAGCATTTGTAGACAAGCTTTCCACCCGTATTATTGAGCTTGATAGAGGTAAGCTAACCAGCTATGACGTGACTCAAGGCGCCACAGGATACGCCCGCTATCAAGAGTTAAAAGAGCAACAGCTCCTAGCAGAAGAGAAAAACAATTCTAACTTCGATAAAAAACTCGCTCAAGAGGAAGTTTGGATACGCCAAGGTATTAAAGCCCGCCGTACCCGCAATGAGGGACGTGTGCGTGAGTTAAAACAACTGCGTGAAGAACGTAAGGCGCGCCGTGAAAAAGTGGGTAACGTTAATATCACTATGGAAAGTGGCGAGAAAAGTGGCAAACTGGTGTGTAAGGTTAAAAACTTGCATCTTGAGTACGATGGTGATGTTCTGGTACATGGCTTTAACACCACTGTTATTCGAGGTGATAAGATTGGTATTATTGGCGCAAATGGTGTCGGCAAAACCACCTTAATTAAAGCAATTTTAGACCAGTCTGATGATGAAATCATTAAAACAGGTAGTGTGACGCTTGGTACGAATTTACAAATCGCATTTTTTGATCAGTTACGTGATCAACTTGATCTAGAAGCCAGTGTGGCGCAAAACGTCTCTGAAGGCTCTGACTTTGTAGAAGTTGGGGGTCGCAAAACCCATATTATGAGTTATCTGCAAGACTTTCTATTTGCACCTGAGCGTGCTCGCACGCCTGTGAAAGCTCTCTCTGGTGGTGAGCGTAACCGCGTATTATTAGCTAAGCAGCTATTAAAACCAGCTAATATATTAATTCTGGATGAACCAACCAACGATCTGGATATGGCGACTTTAGAATTACTTGAAGAGTCAGTAGCCAGCTTTAATGGTACCATTTTACTTATTAGTCACGATCGTGCCTTTATGGACAATGTGGTTACTTCGACTTGGGTATTTGATAAAGATGACCAAGGCCGCGGCATTGTTAAAGAATATGTGGGTGGTTACCAAGATTATTTAATGCAAAGAAAACGTGAAGAAAGTCTGCATGCTAAGTCGGGTAAACCATCAAATAGCAATATTAATAGCGATAAAACAACAGCGGCACATAAGAAAACATCTGCCCCAGCAGCCAAACGGAAGCTGAGTTATAACGAACAGCGTGAACTTGATGCCCTACCGCAACAGATTGCTGACTTAGAAGCAGAGCAAGCTAAGTTGCAAGAAAAATTGGCTGATGGATCATGGTTTACTGAAGATTTAGCAGCCGCAACACTAGCCAGTGAACGACTGACTGAAATTGATAAAGAGATGATGCAAAAGCTTGAACGCTGGGATGCGCTAGACAATTAATACCCGATAGCTAGCAACGTAAAATTTAGCCTCTTTTCTACAGTGAAAAAAACAGCTATTTTACATATTTAAATTGTCTCCAATATTCATATCCTCAAAAACTCATAGCATTGACCTTTAAATTCAATGCTATGATAGGGTTTTAATTAGGGCGTGTTCTCAATTCGTACAATTGCATTTAAATGGGCTAAAAATAGTTAAATCTTGTCATACAACGTCAAATAACGGGGAAATATCTCGATATTTACCTATTATTTTCCTTGTCTGACTGCGATTTATCTTATTTTTATCTCCATCTTCAAAATGAGGACACGCCCTAGCTTAATTTCTATCTAAACGTTACTCTTTATTCTGTTTTAATCGTAAGTTTTAGTAGCTATTAAGGTTAGCCGTTCAGTATTTGTTTTAATATGCGTCAACACCTATCCGGCAGCAGTACCTATATCAATTGCAGTCTTATGGCACACCATCTCAATTGTAATTAACAAGCAGATTATTATGTCAGACACTAATAACACCTCACAGTCGCAACCCAACCCAAGAAATAATCCAAAAAACGACTCTTCTGTTAAACAATATAAACCGCAGCCAAGGTCTGATAATCTGGCTATTACCCCTGCTATAGATCCCTCTATTAAGCCAACAACTAAAACCATTACTCCATCTGTAGCCTCTACCTACCAAACCACCGCTAACTCTAAACCTGTCCCTAAAGGCATGCCGACGATTACGGAGAATCACAAGCAAACCTCAAAGTCACAAAAAAAACCTTTTCAACCTGCTTTTTTATTACCTAAATTTTGGGCAATTTGGCTGGTTGCTGCTATTTTATTACCAATGATATATCTACCCCTGCGATGGCAGTTTTGGCTAGGTCGTAAACTGGGCATTTTAGTGTACCATTTATCAAAAAGTCGCCAACACATCGCTTTGGTAAATTTAAATCTCGCTTTCCCAGAAAAGTCAGATGAAGACAGAGTACGCTTGGCAAAGCAAGTTTTTGTCAATCAAGGTATCGGTTTATTTGAAACCTTATGTGCGTGGTATCGACCAAATGTGTTTACCCGCACCCTGTCTATTTCAGGTATACAACACCTTATCACAGCACAAAAAGAAGGCCGAGCGGTGCTATTATTAGGTGCCCATTACACGATGCTCGATTTGGGCGGACGGTTAATGACCCAGTTTACCCCTGTGGATTGTGTTTATCGGCCGCAAAATAACCCACTTATTGATTGGTTTATATTCAATGGGCGTCGCCATATTTTTGATGAGCAAATTGAACATCGGGACATGCGTAAGCTGGTCAGTCGCATTCAATCTGGAAAGGTAATTTGGTACTCGCCTGATCAAGATTATGGACTCAAACATGGCGTAATGGCACCTTTTTTTGGTATTCCCGCTGCTACTATTACCGCACCAAGACGGCTCGCTAAGCTCGGTAAAAAATCAAATCCACCCGCAGTTATGGCGCTGCATACCTACCGCCAAACCCCTGATAACCTACCACGGGGCAAACGCCCGCATTACCACGTGACCGTTACCCCTGTGGTAGAAAACTATCCAAGTTCAGATGAAGTTGCCGATGCCACGCGAATTAATGAGTTATTTGAGGGACTTATTCGCATCGACCCTAGTCAATGGATGTGGTTTCATAAGCGTTACAAAAATAATGAAACTGGCACAACAGACTATTATAAATAAGGTCTATTAACAAGAACCTAATTTAATAAACCTAGATTGGATAAATCGATAAGCAGGGATTTTTGTTATAATTATCTTTTTTTGGCTGGCTGATTTGCCTAGCTAAATTCGCTTAACCTTTCAGATGTCCTATGATGGCCGGTAAAATATTCGCTGAATAATGATGCAACAATCATATTAAACCATTAACGGCATCTTGAAACCCTATATATTTTTATACTTTAATAACTTCTTTTAAGACATCGAGAAACGTATGACAAGTGACATAGCTCAAAACAATACCCAACAAGATAATACCCAAGAAAAAGCACTGCCGAAGCGCATCTTAACGGGAGTAACCACCACGGGTACGCCCCATTTAGGCAACTATGTTGGGGCAATACGACCTGCCATTAAGTCGGCACTAGATAGCGTTAATAATGACGATCAAACGTTTTTCTTTTTGGCGGATTATCACGGGATCATTAAATGCTTTGATCCGAAACAAATTCATGAATCAACTAAAGCCATTGCCGCTACTTGGCTGGCTTGTGGCTTAGATCCTAAGAAAGTCGTATTTTATCGTCAATCTGATGTACCAGAAATTCAAGAGTTAGCGTGGATTTTAAACTGTTCATGTTCAAAAGGCTTAATGAACCGAGCTCACGCCTACAAAGCGGCAGTTGATGCCAATCTTGAAAAACAAGATGTGGATGCGGATCACAATATTACCATGGGGCTATTTGGCTATCCCATATTAATGGCAGCCGATATTTTGATGTTTAACGCCACGCACGTTCCTGTTGGGCGTGACCAGATTCAGCATATCGAAATGGCCCGTGATATCGCTGGCTCATTTAACCATAAATATAAACCCTTATTTACCTTACCATCAGCCGTAGTTGACGATGATATGCCGTTATTAACGGGGCTTGATGGTCGTAAGATGAGCAAAAGCTACGGCAATACCATTCCCCTATTCGGTGAATACAACCCACAGGTTGACCCCGAAAAGCAGTTACGTAAAGCAGTGATGCAAATCGTTACTAATTCGCAAGCACCAGAAGAACCCAAAAATCCAGATGACTCGGTTATTTTTGAGATTTACAAAGCCTTTGCTAATATAGAAGAAGTGGCTAACTTTAGAGCTCAGTTTGAAGCGGGCATTGCATGGGGAGACGCGAAACAAATTTTGTTCGAGAAAATTAACAGCGAAATTGCCCCATTCCGTGAGCGTTATTTTGAGCTTATGGCTAACCCAAAAGAGTTAGAAGAAATACTACAAATGGGGGCGGAAAAAGCCCGTCGACATAGCCGTAACCAATTGGATAAAACCCGCCGAGCTATAGGTATTCGGCCTCTAGCAAAGCTAAAGTAGCGGAACTAGCAATTGAACCTTTACCTACAAAATATCAAAGCTCCCAGTACAACTTCGCCCGCAACTTCATCTAATGAAGTTAATGCAAAGGTCAATTCGGATGCCATAAACAACGCTAGCATTCGCATCTACACCACGCCTGTTCAAACTTTGCCTGATGACTTGTACATTCCGCCTCAAGCTTTTGCCATTTGGTTAGAGCAGTTTGAAGGGCCGCTTGACTTTTTATTGTACTTGGTCAAAAAGAACAATTTTGATATTACCGAAACCGCTATTCTGCCCATTACTGAGCAGTATCTTACCTATATCAATGAATTAGATGCCGATCATTTCGAATTAGCGGGCGATTATTTACTCATGGCTTCCACTCTAATTGCCATTAAAACTGAGCTATTACTCCCAGCGCCAGAAAAGGTGGAAGATGCGCGTGACCCCAAAGCTGAGTTGATTTCACGTTTAGAGGACTATTCTCAAATCAAAGAAGCTAGTAAGCGTTTGGATACTTTGTTACGCTTAGAACGTGATGTCTTTTTAGCAATGGCAAGTCTGCCGGACTCTGACGTTATGGCCGCTGAATTACCAAGCTACCCTGTTGAAATATTGGTAGAAAGTCTACTTAAAATGCAGCTGAAGCCAGACTACCAGACCCACAATATTAAAATAGATCCCGTACCTTTATCCGACCGTATTGCCAGCATTAGCCGGCAGCTAAATGAAACCGGAGAGAAGTCATTTATTGAACTTTTGGACAGCCAACAAGGTCGGCTTGGGGTAGTGGTTAGTTTTGTTGCCGTATTAGAATTGATGAAACGGCATTTAATCGATATTGTACCCGAGACAACCGGCCAAGAAACAGACGAAAAAGCAATCTTAGGAAACGAAACCACAGAAAAAACCGATACAAACCACAATGCAAACAAGAGTAATAGCACAAATCTCGCAGAAGATATCGACTTTTCGTTCACAACTGAAACGACATATACCTTTTCTACGTTAAAACTACAGTGGGTGGCTTAAGTTAGCTTACCTACCATTATGAAATTTTTAGAAAACTAAAAAAAGTTATAAAAAGCCATGAGAAATCATGGAAACTGATTTTACAAATAGATTTGGGATGAGTATGTCCAATCACAATACGTCCAACGACCACACTGAACAAATGCTCTCAGCCCTCAATGTTGATGTTGAGCCACAGAATCAACAGAACTCTGAACCCATTGCTGAACACGCTGATGATTCAAGCATTGACACATTTGACCTTAAAATCACAGAGTTTAACCGGTATGACCAGCTAAGTAGACGAATCGAGGTGTTATTACATGCTTCAGAAACCCCGCTGACCGCCAACCAACTCAAAAAGTATTTGACGCTATCAAAACAGGAGCTTGAAACCGCACTTATTGTGCTAGAGCAACGACTGACCACTGGTGTATTGACCCTTAATCACTCGGCCAGCGGTTATCGATTGCAAATTCGCAGTGAGTTTAGTGGATTAATTCAGCAAGTATTCCCGCAACGTCTTGAGCACCTCAGCCAAGCGTTACTTGAGACCCTGAGCGTCATCGCATACAAACAGCCCGTGACCCGTAGTGATATCGAGCAAGTTCGCGGTGTGACTGTCTCTAGTAACATTCTTAGACAATTGTTTGATAAAGGCTGGATTATAGAAAAAGGTTATCGAGAAACACTTGGTCGCCCTGCCTTATTACACACCACGCCTGAGTTTTTGGACGCATTTGGTCTTGAAAAGTTAGAGGATTTACCACCTTTACCGGATTTAAATTTAATCAAAGAGAACGTAGACAGCTAAGTCTCTAGATTAATAAAATAGCTATAGTCAACACTGTATTTTAATGGGCAATAGTTGTAGCGTGTGGTGAAGCGAAGCGTAACCCACGGATTTTTAGAGGTCTCTTATAACTCAGGTTTAACTATAGAAGACGGAACATAATAAAGTAGCACTTCCTGCCAACCGCTTGTATCTGCCTAGCCAATGGCGTGCAGACTATCATGTCTTGAGTCATTGCTGTTACCTCGACACTGCCTCAAGCCACAGTCTGCATCGCCATTGACGTCGTCAGGATACCGCTCATGTCAGGGCTAGCGGTAACATCGAGTTCTTATAGATATTTATCGTGGTAATACTCTATTATTACTTTATTAAATGTCAACGATAGGCATCCACCCCGAAGCGGGCTTGAAAGATATTTCATATACCTTTGATGCGTGGGACGCACGCTACACTTGCTTCCATATTTTTGTACGTTTTGTAGGGTGATGTTAGCGAAGTGTAATCCACCAAATAGATATAGTAATACTCTGAGTATAATAGTCTAAGTATAATAGTCTAAACTTAAACCGTGGGTTTCGCGCCGCTGCACCGCACGCTACATATTTTTCATACTATAATGTACGTTAGATTATAGAATGAGTGTCATTTTTATGGCATATAAAAAGGTGGCTTACGTTTTTCCTGAACCTATTTGAGGTTTGAAGAATAATCAAACCCTTCGCTACTACTTTCCTCGATCCCGCTAACGCTTGAATGACTACCACCAATAAGTAGGGTATTGCCTACCCTTACCTAAATTATTATAAATAAGAGCGACTAAGACCAGAATAACCGAGCCAATCAATGTCGGGGTAACTAAAAACTGCCAGTGAACAGTGCCAAGCATAACGATGAGAGGGTTTGAACCCGCTGGAGGATGCGGTACTCTTAATAGAAGCATGAACGCAATGGCTGTACCGACAGCGAACGCCATACTCCACCAATGAATACCGAACAATCCCATAAAGACTAACCCTGTTAATGTTGCTATAAAATGACCGCCTATGACATTTCTTGGCTGAGCAAAAGGGCTTTTAGGGTAGGCAAATAGTAGCAAACAACTTGCCCCGAATGAGCCTAAAATCATGATAGCATTCGTCCAATTACCAACCAAAGCAAGCGTTGCGGTTGCTATCGTTCCTCCTAACCAAGCAGTCGCTATCATCCATACAGGCAAACGTTTTGGACAGGTTTCAGATTGACCTTTCAATTTATTCCAATTTATAAACGGCATCATAGTGTCCTCAAACTGTTTTAAACCCCTTATTGAAAAACACAAATTGAACAACTCAAACTCATTCAATAAGGAAGTAACCTAAAGTTTTTATAATAATATTTGGTATACTGAACAGTATATATGAGTAGTATACCGATTGGTATACATATCTGTTTAATTTTGTGAGGGTGTTATGGATATCGCAACGACCATCGTAGAAAAAAGCTATGCCATCTTTTATAAATACGGATTTCATGATAGCGGTGTTGAGTTATTAGCCAAGCAAGCGGGTACTACCAAACGTACGCTGTATGCTCATTTTGGGAATAAAGAGGGATTAATTAAGGCTGTTCTTTCTTATCGACACGAGATGTTTATGAGCCAATTGGCTAACTGGTTTGAACCATTAACGGATATGAACCTAGAGTCTATTAGTCAATGCTATTTGAGCTTTTTGCAAGATTGGGTAACCTCAGATAACTTTTATGGCTGCCTATTTATTAATGCCTGTGCCGAATTCTCAAGTAATGACACACTCCCCCATACTATCGCAAAAAATCATAAACATGAGGTCAGACAGTTTTTATTAAATAAGTTTGAGCATGCTAGCATCAATAATCCTCAGCAGGTAGCTGATACCTTATTTGTCTTAGGTGAAGGTGTTATTGTTAGTGCTCAGACGGGACAAGTAGATTTAAATTGGAATGCTGACTGGATTAGTCAGTGTTTGAAAAAGTGAGTCTTTAAAACTATCATCTAAAATAAGAAAATCATCCCCTCTTAGCGTGACAATCATTATTTTTCAAAATATTTTTTAATAAGACGGTTGTACTTCTCTATTTCAGAGATGGGATACTCTTCCTGTCTAAAGTTTTCTATTATTCGGATGTTGTTAATCAGCATGACAATCAGCGCTTAACCGTTTTAGCTCCTATACATCGTTTGCTAATGCTTTTTCAATAAACTCCATTGATAGTAAGCGGTCACAATCATATTCTTTAAGCGCTGCCTCTAAAGCATTTTCATAATCAACTTGTGCATTCTTTAATCTTACACGTCCTTTATCAGCCAGCAAGATATAAACCCCGCGTTTGTCAGCTGAACATAAGTCTCTAATCGTATATCCATCACGCTCTAGGCATTCAACCATTCGTGACACTGAACTTTGGTTTAGCTCTAAATAAGAGGCAAGTTCTTTAACTTAAATAATTATGCTAGCAACATCAAATATCATAAAGCCATCTAAACATTCTAGAAATCACACTAAATAAATTATAGAAAGTAAGTTACGGGCTTGTTTTATCAAAACCAACCCTCTTCCAAAAACTGCTCTGTATTGCTTACCTTAAACTCAGTTATTAAGTCATAAAACGCCGCCGGGTCTTCAACATTATCGAGCAATTCTCGTTTATATAACGCCACAAACATGGCCAGTGAATAAGCCGCACAATGTATGGATTTTTTAGGATTAAATGAGATATCAGTAAAGGCTTGGTATTGCAGCACCTCTTCATGCAACTGAGGGTTTTGTTTTAAGGCATTAATATACAGCCAATCATAAAATGCAGTTAAGGGCTCTATGCCCCACTCCATACCAAAATAATTGTATCCAATTAATTCACCAGAGGTGGTTAATCGCTCATCTTTTCTAGCTTGCCTTGGGGCGGCAGTCAGCAGGTCGAGATAAGGTCCTCCCTTTTTGAAAACCTGACTACTTTGAAAGGCATTGTCGACACTATACTGCTTACCGTCCTGCTCATTGGTTAGCGTTAAGCTCTCGGGACTTAGCGGAAAACTCAACTTATTGCCTGACTTGCTAGATAACTCTAACACTTGCTTAAAGCCATACTTTTTGCGAATGACTTGATGTAAATCATTGATGGTTTTTCTCTTTTGTCTACTCGCAAATCCCACATGCCGCTCGACACTAACCATGTCTGTTTTTACCAGATTATCACTGCCTACACGTGGCATAAATACTGGTTTCTGTTCTATAGCGCTCTGTGTTTGTAGCATGACAATATGTTTTCCTGTATTCAATGATCTTATTAAGAACTTGTATTCACAACCTATAACTGGTTATTTCCGACTAAAATAAGCCACTACTTCGTTAATATTAGGATTAAATAGAATGAGCTTTGAGCTTAATATTGCCGCGTATCGTCTTATTTTATTCTAAAAATTTACTAACTTTAGGTTATGAATACAGGTTCTAAGTCTAAGCAAGGCATTTTATCTTATTACCAAATATTTATCTTGCTCAATTATGCAGTTATTCAGCAAGCTTAGGGCATGCTCCAAAAAAGTTTTTGAATAAATGCAAACTTTAAAACGAATTATGTAAGCATAGCGATATTATCTTTAAAATAACGTATAATACCTCCCCAGATCAGCTTTAAAACTGATTTAGAAAATTCCCTACATTGTGAAATGTAGCCACTCACCGATTCAAGGAAGCATACTATGCCTCGTATTAATCAATCTAATGAAGCCCCCGAAGAGTTCGATCAAGAATTAGCGCCTAAAAACGCCCCTATCCCAAATAACGTCGAGTTTCAGTTTGAGGAACCGACAACTAAAGCCAGCACCGCAGGCACTGAGAAGCTGCAAAAAGCTTTGGCACGTATGGGCTTAGGCTCACGTCGTCAGATGGAAGAAGTCATTAAGTCTGGTCGTGTTTCTATCAATCAAACCCCTGCGACTATTGGCGACCGCGTCACTCAAGGTGATGAGATTCGCGTTGATGGTCGTCTGATTAAATATAAGTCTGAGCGTGAAAAGCGTCGTCGTGTGTTAGCGTATTATAAGCCTGAAGGCGAGATTTGTTCTGCCAATGATCCTGAAGGTCGTACCACTGTGTTTGAGCGTTTACCGAAGTTGACCCATGACCGCTGGGTAATGGTGGGTCGTCTGGATATTAACTCAACGGGTCTATTATTATTTACCAATGATGGGGAACTGGCGCATCGCTTGATGCATCCCTCAAATGAGATTGTGCGTGAATATGCCGTACGTATCTTGGGCGAGCTGACCCCAGAGATGATGCGCAACTTGACGGATGGTGTGTTGCTTGAAGATGGCTTGGCTAAGTTTGAGGAAATCAGACAAGGCGGCGGTGAAGGCGTCAATAAATGGTATCACGTTAAGCTGAAAGAGGGCCGTAACCGTGAAGTGCGCCGTTTAATTGAGTCGCAAGGTCTTAAAGTAAGCCGATTATTACGGACGACTTACGGTTCGGTTGCTTTACCAAAAGAGCTTCGTACGGGACGTTTTATTGAGCTAGATAGAAAAGACATCCACCGTTTAATCGAGTTGGTTGATTTGCGTCCTCGTGAAGAAATGGGGATTAGCGGTAAGGCTAAAATGAAAAAAGAGCGTTTCCAGAAGAAACCAATGAAAGCACGTACGGTTCGTGATCCTCGTAAAACTCGCACACAGCGTTAGTCTTGCTGGATAAATGATAGTGAGATGGGATTCACTGAGCTAGTACAGGTTAACCGCCATCAAACCCGCTTAGCTAGCTTTGTAATCTTTTTTTTACAAAATTGACGCTAAAGAAAAAAGCCCCTAGGGGCTTTTTTTACATCTGATCTTTCTGTCTTGTATTTGATATCCTTTATCTACTCACAATCCTCTATCTTCTATTTTTAAGATATCGATTCATGACTTGCATCTCTTGTAGGGCATCTTTTTGGCATTGGCTCAGTAACACATCGAGTTTTTCTTCTATCTTAACTAATAACTCTAACAGTAAGTTTAAAGCATCAGTTTGATTCTTACTCATTACAGAGTTAACGTTCTTTAAATGATTGCTTTGCTGTAGGCGATTGTCATGACGCACTATATTCTGATAGCTTTGAATGACTTCGGGCAATCGGGTATTGAGTAGCTTTTGGATAACAAACTCATCTTCCGTGGTACTCACGCTACGACCAGATTGTTGCCTATCATCCCGCCATGCTTGATAAACGTCTGCCTTATTATCGATACGCATTAATTGTTCGATGACAACGGGAGGTAGGTTTTGAATAAGGTTATTATCTAAATCGAGCCGTATCATTTCTGGGGGTGGCAACTGCGAGGGTTCTACGTATTTTAGGGTGCCAGGCGTGATACCCACAGCTCGGTGAAATGCCAGCCAGCCTTTGCGACCGACATAGCCAAGAATGAGGGTACCTATAACTCCTGCACCAATAATAACACTCATCTAGTTAGCACACCCCCCACTCTAAATAGCTAATATAGCTAACAATGCTATGTTTGTTTATGAACTTAAGATTTTAAACCTATGCTACTTCAAACTATGACTGCAAAAACTATTAATTAAAAGCTACTTAGGATTCGAACCGTTCTTTTATATAGCGATTCGTCGCCAATAGCTTCTGTCCATCTTGATGATAAGACGCATCAAGCAACTCATCAAACTGAGCGTTGACCGTATTAAGCACCTCTAACAATGCCTGTTTGCCAGTGACATTGGAGTGCTTTATTTTCGTTGTGTCTGCGCGACTTGCATTGTCTCCTTTTGAGTCGTCTAAATCATGCAAACGACGATAGTCCCCTACGGCTTCGGGAATATGCTTATCCATCAAGGTCTTGATCATGATGTAGGACTCATTCACGGCATCTTTATCATCAATAACGCCATCGTTATTGGTATCACCATAAATCATTTTAAGCTTTTCGCCTTTTTGATTTATTTTATCCAATGTTTGTTTGACATCAGTTGGCAAGCTTTTCTCTGGTATATAGCCTAGTTGAGGCATCGCTTTATATTCGAGCATTTTAGGCTGGGTTAACTTTTTTACACCACGATAGCCGAGAAATAGCCCTGCTGCTGGCAGAACGCCATACATAATAAACATGATTACCATTGCGGCAGCTTGAGACATATAAATACCCTTAACATCATTTTTTAAAAATATAATAAATTATCTGATACCCTTTATAATAGCATTCTCGTACGATAGCATTTATCCTATAGCACCTTTTTTGCTAGAACATTTTTCTAGCTAGCAAAGAGTGACTCGGCAAAGCCGATTAACATGAAGGTAATTGATTGGGTTCAATCACTTAATTCAAGGACTTTTCATTCGCTCATTATTGCTCAATAGCTCTCTTAACCTATATCTTAGTTGATTCATTGGTCTATTCATTGGTCTAATACCAAGCCCTGATCTGAACTTAATACTAGACTGAGCTCTTAGTACCTAAACCCTAAAATAAATAAGCTAAAAGAATATTCTAATAGTTTATTTCGAGATAAATATATGGATTATGTATCAGGCTTTGCACTTGGCTTATCGCTGATATTAGCGATTGGCTCCCAAAATGCTTTTGTGCTTAGGCAAGGCCTAAAAAAAGAACATGTGTTTGCCATCAGTTTATTTTGTGCGGTATCTGACGCTATCTTAATATCTGCAGGTATCGCAGGCTTTGGTGCAGTGACGGCACGTTATCCACACCTAGTATACTTCGCCAAACTAGCAGGGGCCTTGTTTTTGCTTATCTATGGATTGCAAAGCCTATATGCGAGCGTTACTAAATCGCATGCACTTGAAAATGATGGCACTGCGGTAACCAGTTTAAAAAAAGCATTGCTCTTGTGTTTTGGGTTTACGTGGCTTAATCCCCACGTTTATTTGGATACGCTGTTATTGGTGGGTATGGTGTCGACAGGCGCTGACAGTAAATTAATATTTGCTTTAGGGGCGATTTGTGCATCCTTCGTATTCTTTTTTAGTTTATGCTATGGAGCAAGGCTACTCTCGCCGCTATTTAGCAACCCTAAAGCTTGGAATATTCTTGACGCTTTAGTTGGCATACTGATGATATATTTGGCTTGGAATCTAATAACAGATATCTAATAAAAAATATCTAATAGCAGGCGTCTAATAGAGAGCATCTAACAATTGACTAACGCTAAATTAAGTTAGGAAATATGGTACGTATGCCACTCACTAAAATTTCAATCGCTACAGCCGCCAACAGCATACCCATGATTCGGCTCATTATATTTAAGCCTGTATCACCCAAAAATCGACTCAGACGTCCTGCTGCCATAAGGGATAGATAACAAAAAAGGCTAATTAGAAATCCAGCAATAATGATGGCCAATTTCTGATGCCAATCGTTGACTTGTGCAGAATAGATAATAACCGTGGAAATACCACCCGGCCCAATAATCATAGGAATAGCTAACGGCACAACAGCAGCTGCAGTGCTACCTAGTGTTTCAACACGGTCATCTACATCAACATTTTCTTGGTCAGGTTTGACTGGGTTACCATCGCCATTCATCATATTAATGGCGATTAAGAAGACCAATATTCCGCCAGCCACTTGGAATGAGCCAATGGATATACCCAATACTTTTAACAATAGCTCGCCAGCAATTGTAAAAAAAGTGATGGTTATAAGCACAGTCAGGCTAGTAATACGTGCAAATTTACGTCTATCAGTTGAGTTATACCCACGTGTAGAGTCTAAAAACAGGGTAAGAGCGCTAAAAGGGTTAATTAGCACCACGAATGCCAAAATTATTTTGACAATTTCAGTATCCATGATAGGCGCCTTAAATTGGAAGGACAGTTGAATTTAAAAAAGGCGATTTTAGCATATCCGATTGGCGGTATAAAACCTCAATTGCGATGACTCAATAAGTAATATGGCTAATAAACGACCCATGATTGAGGACTTTTATTAACAATGATATAACCCCCTCTTATAACATGAATGAGTGATCAAATACATGAGTTACCTTTATATTGTGAATAACCGTTAGCAAATAGGCACGAGAAAATCGTTTTTATGCTGAAAAGTCCATACCTATATCAAGTGCGGTTGTACTGTGAGTCAGATATCCCATAGCAATAAAATCTACACCAGTTTCGGCAACCGCTACTACACTATTTGGCGTAATACCACCTGAGGCCTCAGTTTTAACACGCCCACTTGAGTGTTGTCTACACAATTCAACGGCTTTACATAACATGTCAGGGCTCATGTTATCTAGTAATACCAGCTCCGCACCTGCGTCGATAGCTATCTGTAATTGCTCAAGTGTATCGACTTCAATTTCGATGGGAATAAGATGACCAGCCAGCTTTTGGGCTTGGGCAATTGCCGTAGGAATATTACCTGCAATAGCAATGTGGTTGTCTTTAATCAAAATAGCGTCATCCAAACCTAAGCGATGGTTGCGACCACCGCCACAGCGTACCGCATATTTTTGCAGCGTACGTAGACCTGGTATAGTTTTTCGAGTACACGTAATTTGAGCCGGATATTCAGCCACTAAATCAACAGCGCGTCTTGTGGTCGTGGCAATACCGCTTAAATGGGTCATAAAGTTGAGTGCCGTACGTTCTGCTGTCAGTAAATTACGTGCATTACCACTGATCGTTGCTAAGGACTGTCCTTTTTGAACGCTTGCACCATCATGTGTATGGGCAGTAAAAACGATATCTGCATCTATCTGTGCAAAAGCTAGCCTTGCTAAATCCAGCCCACAAACCACGCCATCTTCACGCACGTTAAGCGTCAATGTTGCCTGCTTATCCGCTGGAATAGTTGCCTGTGAGGTAATGTCTCCGCGCCGACCTAAATCCTCAGACAATGCGGCATCAATCAACGGTAAAAGTAAAACATCATTTAAGCGAGGTTCTTGAATGTTTGTTACGGCTTTAGGGTCAGATGACATGGACTATCCTTATATTATTATCCTAACGTTATACCTTAGAACCTGTATTAAAAGCTTATAATTGGCTATTTGCGCCTAAAATGAGCCACTACTTTTTTGTTAAAATTATGGCTATATAGAATAACTATTCAACCTGAGCTTTTAATTTAATGGTGCCTCGTATTGACTCATTTTATTCTAGGAATTCCCTAACTTTAGCTTATGAATACAAATTCTTATAACTTTCAGCAAGTAATGAAAGATCATAGTCAGTAATAAAAAAGCTGACTAAACTATCCTTAATACTCAATATGAGCATAAATATAGCCAAAAATTGTACTATTAGCAAATATATATGTGTTGTGATTTATATAAGACAGGTACTTTATATAAGAAGGACACTTTATTTAGGTAGTTTATTTATGACGAGTGTGACGCTTGGGCAGCTTACTGTCCATTAGTAAACTTTGTAACTCAATATCAAATCGAAAGCGGAACAACTTTGCGGGGCGCCCTCGACCTGTATGGCTACTATTGCCCGTTGGTTCTAGCAGATTTTGACTCTCTAATAGTCGACGAAAGTTTTGTTTATGTAGTGTCACGCCCGATAATGCCTCAACGCTTTGTTGTAATTGCAGCAGGGTAAACTCCGTTGGCATTAACCCAAAAATTAAAGGTCGGTATTCAATTTTAGCTCGCAATCTCGATATTGCCGTCGCAATAACACGGCGATGATCATAATACATTGGCTCGCCTGTTATAGTTTGCCAATTATTAGGTAGCTTTGAAGGTTGGTAGTCCGGCGATTCTGGTAATAAGCCTGCCTCATACAACATCTCATATCTGAGCAGGGCGTGTTCAGCGACCCACTCTAAAAATATATCTTGGTTGGAGGATGTGCCAACTGCCAGATCATCTAATAATGTGTCATTATCATTTAGACTGTTATTAATTGCAGTGTTATCAATTGGACTGTCACTCAATTCGAAATCGTCTTTTTGCCACGTCCCACCCCAGCATAAATTTATACGTTGCATTCGCCTCTGCCGCTCATCAGAGTTTACTGCTGTATTCGCCCATGCCATAAGGTTTTTGACAATATAATGGATATTAAGGCGGGCGTGTTTATCTAGATGATTTTCCCAAGGAAAATAATCATACCAATCTCGCCAGCGTGCACTATTATCTCCAGTGCCCGACTGTAATATCACTTCTTGAACCAGTCCCATGTAACTCACGTATACCAAGGCGTGACCTTCTTTATTACGCCTATTGGTATCCACGAACGTATACAGCTGTTCAATATAGCCTAACGGTTGTCCTGTTTGTTCTTCTACCCATTGACGCACCCCTGCTTGCAATGAACGATGCAGGGGCATTAATGGACCATTTGGGAGTAGCTTACCTGAGTCGACCGTTAGTACACGCGCCGAATTATTCGTAATCGCAATCAACACCGCCACTACTTCTGTAGTACCGCTACCTTGACTGTGAGCGTGAGAGAAAGACAGACTCATAAATTTAAATATCGCTAAAATTACACATAGTATAACGTTAAAGGTAAAGAATTACACGCCTTTACCAATATGCCATCCCTATCGTTAGATAACTCTAAAACTGATACTTCTCTGACTATATATACACTTTATCATGCTGTTTATATTCAACCCCTCACACCCTTTTGGGTTCGTTAGAAGTCATTGTTATTTTTAAATCCCTTATTTGACTCTTTACTTAAAATACATTAAGTCATAAAAAAATACTTGTATTTATACTCAATATGAGCATAATTGTAATTATAGATTTAATTAAATATTAATCAGATTGTCATTATTTTTTAACACTATCTAATAATGCCTGTTGAACCAAATCGGTAATAGCAATGAACTTTAACCTTAACCGTTAAGCTATTGGATGCCAAAGCAGCTTTTGCCCTGAGTAAAAGAATTAAAGTAAAGGAAACTACTTATGACCACTGCAACTGTAGCCCCTACTCCAAGCGAAAAAACTAAGATATTTCCCTATGATGCGCCAACGTTACGTCAAAGTGAAATGGCTCAAACACGTAGCTGTGCACCAAATATCGATATTGAGTATGCCAAGGCCAAAATCCCCGCTGAACTGCCACGTAATGAGCGTGAGGTAGTGGTCGCAAATATCAAACGCTTATTAAAAGAGAAAAATGCCGTATTGGTTGCCCATTATTACGTCGATCCTTATATTCAAGATTTAGCTTTAGAGACAGGCGGATGTGTGGGCGACTCTTTAGAGATGGCTCGCTTTGGTAGCGAACATGAAGCAGACACTCTGGTTGTGGCTGGCGTGCGATTTATGGGCGAATCTGCCAAGATTTTAGGTATGGATAAGATAGTTCTGATGGCGGATTTGGAAGCCGAATGCTCACTGGATTTAGGGTGCCCTATCGAAGATTTCAGTGCGTTTTGTGATGCGCATCCCGACCGCACCGTGGTGGTATATGCCAATACCAGTGCTGAAGTGAAAGCCCGCGCTGATTGGGTAGTAACCTCATCAGTTGGTTTAGAGATTGTGTCACACCTGCATGAGCGCGGTGAAAAAATAATCTGGGGTCCAGACCGTCATTTAGGCAAATATATTCAAAAAGAGACAGGCGCTGACATGTTGCTATGGCAAGGTTCGTGCATTGTGCACAATGAATTTAAAGCCCGTGAGCTTGAGCAATTAAAGGCCGAGTATCCTGATGCGGTTGTATTGGTACATCCTGAATCGCCTGATAGCGTGGTTGAACTGGCCGATGTGGTGGGCTCAACCAGTAAGCTATTAAACGCCACCAAAGAGATGGATGCAGAGACGTTTATTGTTGGTACTGACCTAGGTATTTTGCATGAGATGCAAAAGCATTCTCCAAATAAACGCTTCTTAGCAGCACCGACCGCTGGCGAAAGCGCCACCTGTAAAAGCTGTGCATTCTGCCCGTGGATGGCAATGAATGGCTTAAAGGGTATTGAACAGTGCTTAGAAAATGGCACAGGAGAAATTGTGATTGAACCTGAATTGGCTAAAGCCGCTATGAAACCATTACAACGTATGCTCGACTTTGCCGCCGAACAAAAACGCCGCGTTGCCACCAGTGGCGATATCGTGAAAGACCGTGAGCTTTTTACAAAAGTCGGTGCCGCTTAAGTTTATAAACGTAGAGTGGCATGAAAGCTGAACACCACTCTACTCTTTTAAAAAAACATCAAGAGATCCAGCCCATGTCAAAATTAATGACTCAATCAGATACTGTTCATTCAGATATTGATAATTCAGATAGCGTCAATTTAGATATCATTCATACCGATGTGCTTATTATTGGTGCCGGATTGGCTGGGTTAAGCACAGCAATGTCATTACCCAATAACCTACAAATCGTTGTGCTTGCTAAACAAGATATTTATGATTGCTCTAGCAACTATGCTCAAGGCGGCATCGCGGCGGTCATTGATAAAGAAGATAACGTAGCGGATCATGTGAATGATACGCTCATAGCAGGTGATGGGCTTTGCGATACGCAAGCAACCACCCAGATTTTAAGCCAAGGTCGTCACGCTATTGACTGGCTGGTTAAGCATGACGTCCCTTTTACCACTAAAACTACGGTAACAGAACCCTCTGATCTTACCGATAAACCTGCTAACCCATTAGATAATTTGCACCTGACTCAAGAAGGGGGGCATGGACGCCGCCGTGTTATTCATGCTGATGATGCAACTGGTAAGCACATCATGCACACTTTGCATGAGCAGGTGGCTACTGCTACTAACATTACCGTATTGCCGTATCATGAGGCTTTAAACTTACTGGTTAGCGAACTGCCTACTAAGGACGCTTTTGCGGATAGACGATGCACGGGCGCTACGGTTCTTGATGTTAAATCAGACAAACGGCTAACGGTTAATAGTCACGCTGTGGTGCTTGCCAGTGGCGGTCTGGGACAACTGTTTAGTAGAGCCACTGCTCCAGAAGTGTGTGTTGGCGATGGCATCATGATGGCGTGGGAAGCAGGTTGTCGCTTAGCAAACTTAGAGTTCGTACAGTTTCATCCAACAGGATTGGCGCTAGGCGACAGTAATTTTTTAATATCAGAAGCGGTACGCGGAGAAGGGGGGCATTTAATTTGCCCACTCACAAATACTCGGTTTATGCCAAATTATGACGAGCGAGAAGAGCTAGCGCCTCGAGATATCGTTGCCCGTTCTATTGCCAATGAGATTGCAAACAACGGTTTGGGTTATGTCTATTTAGACATCTCACATCAACCTGCTGAGTTTATTAAAGCGCATTTCCCTGATATTTATGCGCACTGTTTAGCACTGGGAGTGGATATTACTACCGACCCTATTCCTGTTGCGCCAACTGCGCACTACACTTGTGGCGGCGTGATGACTACGGCTTCAGGGCATACAGATTTAGTTGGTTTATATGCTGCTGGCGAAGTGGCGCATACGGGACTACACGGCGCAAACCGACTGGCCAGTAACTCTCTACTTGAATGTGTGGTGGTTGGTCGTGAGATTGCGGCCCATATTCCTGTGTATCTAAATAATACGTTATCATGGCAAAAACCAATTTTAACAGGCACACAGACAAACTTAAATGTCTGCGTCGGTAGCACTCTAAGCTTCAATAAAACACTTAAAAACATCGCTGGTTATAAAGAAAATCAACTTAATAATGGTGTGTCATTGTCTTCTCACACTCCAAATGAGGCATCTAAGGCAGATAAACCCCACCTATATTCTATCGCTCATTTAAAAAAGTTAATGACAGACAATATGGGCATTAGACGCGATGAAACCGACTTAAGTTCTGCGCTAAAACGGGTTCAATCTTGGAAGCAAACACTGTTACAGACTAACTCGATTACCCCTAATGCTCAATTAGACGCTTTGGATTTATTTGACGTGCAAGCTTTACGCTGGCTACGTTTGTTAACATTAGCTGAGCTATTGTTAACATCAGCTCTAAACCGCCTCGAGAGTCGTGGGGGGCATTATCGTAATGACTACCCTCAGCATGATAAAGCATCTACCATTAGTGTTATTTATCCCAATCATTATGCCAATCAAGACTCAAATAGCGGTTTCATCAACGACTGTTTAATAGATGATTTGCTATTTAATAGCCGACAAGATAATTACCCAATGCTCGCTTCCTCTTTAAGCTGTGATAGAATCGCCATTTCATAAAATATTATAGAATATAGTCTATTCACATATAGTCGTAATCAGATAACTGAGGGACGAGGTGAGCTACCGCAAATTGTACATATCGGTATCTCAACATTGTCACTCTTTTCTCAACTATGGCTATAAACTGCCTGCGTGCCTTCTATCATGTCTAGCCTGACCACTTTAATTCTAGTCCTTGCCCCCCTATTTATTGGATTTGCATTGCCGTTAAACCGCAGTCTTTTCCATATCTCTGAACGCCTTCTTGGCTATTTGGTATACGTCATTCTTACCTTAATTGGTATTGAATTGGCACAAGTGGAAGGGCTGAGCAGTCAAATAGCCAACATCGCACTCTATGTCACGGTGTTGTCAATCTTAACAATTGGCAGTGGGCTGGCTGGTTTGATGTTATTCGACCGATTTGTGCCTTGGACTCCGCCCGGGGAAAAATCTGCCATCCATCATAAAGTCAGTATCCGTGGCAGTCTGATACAAGTCTTATGTGTTGGTTTGGGTTTTGTTATTGGGAAGGTATTACCCGCCACATATATGCCACCTGAAAACACCATGACTGGATTACTCATGCTGTTAATACTGCTGGTAGGTATTGGTTTAAAAGGGTCGGGAATTACCTTAAAAGAGGTGGTGCTCAGCAAACGCGGTATGCAGACCAGTGTGATATTCACCCTTTCAGTCTTGGTGAGCGGTGTGATATTTGCGATGCTGTTTGCAGACGTATCTTTGACCCAAGGCTTGGCTCTGGCTTCTGGATTTGGTTGGTATTCACTCTCTGCCATCGTTATGACCGACGCGTATGGTGCGGTTTGGGGCAGTGTCGCATTGTTTAATGACTTAGTGCGAGAGTTTTTTGCACTATTATTTATTCCCCTATTTATGCATCGTCATCCATCAGCTGCGGTCGGGCTTGGCGGCGCAACCAGTCTTGATTTTACCTTGCCTGTTATTCAGCAATCGGGCGGACTCGCTGTCGTACCACTTGCTATAAGCTTTGGTTTTATTATTAATATTGTTGCGCCAGTATTGATGGTGTTTTTTGCGTCGTTTGGTTAAGTTAATATTATAAAGCTAAACTGACTCACTCCATGCATCTGCTAACACTTCTGCTTGTTGCATCACCAAAGCAACCGCTTCGGCAGCTTTATCAGGTGGGTATTTCCACTTTTGTAGCGTACGACGTACAAGAATTCTCAACTTCGAGCGTACACTTTCACGCTTTTGCCAATCTACAGTTGTCGATTTTCGGAGACGTTCAGTAATTTCAACAGCAATTTTCTTAAGGGTTTCATCCCCTAATTGACGCACTGCGCTTTCATTATTTGCCAGTGCATCATAAAAGGCAATCTCATCAGAGTTCAAGCCTGACGCATTAGATCGAGCCATCTCTTCTTGAAAACTCTTTGCCATCGCAATCAACTCTTCGATGACTTGCGCCGTCTCAATTGAGCGATTGTTATAGCGAGTCAACGTGGCTTGCAAACGCTCTGAGAACTTCTTCTCTTGTAAAACATTACGTTGAGTTTTAGCGTGGATATCATCTCTTAAAAGCTTTTTCAATAACTCAACCGCTAGGTTTTGCTCTGGCATTTGTCGCACATCATCTAAAAAATCATCAGATAATAAACCAATATTGGGCTTATCTAAGCCACACAATTTAAAAATATCATCAACGCCTTCTGCCACCACAGCATTATCTACAATCCGTTTAAGCGCTGATGTTTTTTGCTGGTTACTATTTGACGTTTGCCGACGTTCAAACTTAGTCAATGCCGCTTTAATAGCTGCGAAAAATGCCAACTTCTTCTGATAAGGTTGGGCAGTATCTAAAGTTGAGCATAGTGCATAAGCTTTGCTAGCTTGTAATACCAAATCAGAAAAGCGTTTTTTGCCATCATCAAGTCCTAAAATGTGATTGGCTGCAATAGGCAATAATCGTGCAGTTTGAGTATCAAACTCAGATATGTCTAATTCATCATGTTGTGCTGTTTTAGCAAACATACCTTGAATGGCATCCATTCTAGCTAAAAACACTTGTAAAGCTTCTGCTGTATTGTAGGTTGGTTGTCCACGACCTTTCGATTCAGTATATATTTTAAGTGCGTCTTTTAACTCATTCGCAATACCAATATAATCAACCACCAGCCCGCCAGGTTTGTCTTTAAAGACACGATTGACCCGTGCAATGGCCTGCATGAGATTGTGCCCTCGCATGGGCTTATCAATATACATTGTATGACAAGCTGGGGCATCAAAACCTGTTAGCCACATATCACGAACAATAACAAGTTTAAGCGTGTCGTTTGGGTCTTTAAAACGACTCTCCAGCATTTTTTTGGTTTTTTGGCTATAAATGTGCGGTTGTAGCAATGGCTTGTCAGATGCTGACCCTGTCATTACAACCTTGATAGCGCCTTTACTCGGTTCCTCATCATGCCATTCAGGGCGCAAAGCGATAATCTCATTATAAAGCTGTACACAGATATCGCGGCTCATACCCACAATCATTGCCTTGCCATCAATTTCTTGTAGGCGCTGCTCAAAGTGATTAACAAGATCTAACGCTACCAATTCTAGACGTGGTTTACTGCCGACTAGCTTCTCTAAGCGTGTCCACTCACCTTTGGTCTTTTCACGATTGATATCCTCTTCTTCTTCAATAATCACTTCAACTTCCTCAGACAGAGCGGAAATTTCGGCATGATTGAGATCTAACTTTGCAAGGCGTGACTCATAAAATATGGGTACAGTTGCACCATCATCGACTGCATCTTGAATATCATATATCGACACATAATCGCCAAATACCGCCCTTGTATCTTTATCTTCTGTCGCAATGGGCGTTCCAGTAAAGCCAATAAAGGTAGCGTTAGGCAATGCATCACGCAAATGCTTAGCAAAACCGTGCTGATACTGACCTGTTTTTTGGTTATATCGGGCATTTAGCCCATATTGACTGCGATGGGCTTCATCAGATATAACGACTAAATTATGTCGTTCATTTAAAACAGGGTGTGCTTCCTCATTTGATAATAATGCAAACTTTTGAACAGTAGTAAAGATAATACCGCCAGACTCACGTTCCCTTAAGCGTTCACGCAGGCTTTCTCTATCCTCTGCCTGTATGGGTGTTTGGCGCAGTAATTCATGCGCACTGCTAAAAGTGGCAAACAACTGACCATCTAGGTCGTTACGATCCGTGACGACAACTATGGTTGGATTTCCCATTTCAGGATGTTGTGACAGCTTACTTGCATAGCAACACATTGAGATACTCTTACCACTACCCTGAGTATGCCAAACCACACCTGCTTTTTTGCTACCAGATTCTACCTTGCTACCATACGTTGCTCTGGGTTCAGAGACGCCGCTTATGCCTTCTGCTGTGATATTTTTTGATGCAATAACTGTGGCTTTAACGGCTTCTCGTACAGCATGGAATTGATGATATGCCGCTTGCTTTTTAATCAGTCGCCCGCCCTCTTCTTCAAAGAGTACAAAATAACGGATATAGTCTATAAATAGATCACGACGAAAAAAACCTTTAATAACGGTCTCAAGTTGCCACTCTAACATAGGCTTATCATCTTCATTGGAAATGGTACGCCATGGCATGAAGCGCTCTTCGTTGGCAGTCAGCGATCCTACTTTAGCACTATAGCCATCACTAATTACCAGCGCTTCATTATAAATAAACAGATCTGGCAATTCGGTTTTATAAGTTTGTAGCTGGTTAAAGGCATCAGTGATGTCTACCGCTTCATCGCTTGGGCTTTTTAATTCAATGACAGCCAGCGGTAATCCATTAACATAGCAAATGATATCGGGACGACGTGGACGCCCTTCTATGATAGTCTTTATTGTTAGCTGATTGACAGCAGTAAATTGGTTGTTATTAACGGTCTGGAAGTCAATGACAAAAAGCCTGTCTTGCTGCTGACGGTCATCGGCATCTTTGTATTGAATAGGAATACCCGCTAAAAGCAGCTGATGGATACTGCGATTACGACTTGCTAAATCCATACTCATTTGCTGGCGCAATTGCCGCAACGCTTGTTCAAAACACTCCTCGAACGCATCTACTGGAATATGAGCATTGATACGCTTGACAGCAGCTTGTAAGTCATCAACCAATAGTACGTCATGATAGCTATCACGAGCTCTACTTTGGTTGGATTCTGGGGTTAACTCTGGGCCGTAGACAATTTGCCAGCCTACATCAGCAAACCAGTCTAAACATAGTAATTCTAGGTCTTCTTCGGTCATAGGAGTGAACATCCAATTGGTCAATAATATTTATTACTGTTAATTTTTATTTGGCTTTGCAACTTCACTTTAGAGAGAAACTTTACCCTTAGCACAATCAATGGCAAAACGTAATAACTGTTCTAGTTGAGTATGGTCATGATCGACTACTTCATACCAAATGGGTTGAATATTTAAATTTAGCAAAGCACTTTCTTTTCCATCTTTATTTGCACTTTCAGGCATTAAAGAGAAATGACTGGGTATATCAAAACTCTTTGAGTCGATAATATCTTGAAAAACAGCCATAGTTTTATCTTGGTATAAGCTACAACCAAGAAATAATAACGAGTGACTGATAAAAATTTGTCTTAAGGTTCTAGGCAGTTGCTTAGTATAATCGATTTGAGTATCACCATAAGCATCAGCATATTGAGAACTGCTAAAAATATGGCTATCTTGTGAATCAAAATTTCCATGTAATTTAAGTATACATTTCTCGCCTTGAACCAATTTTGCAGCAAATTGGTTTTCTTGCTGCATACCATGCATATACCCTTCGATAGATTTATGGGCATTTGTAAAAACTTGCTCAATAATCCTATCAAAGTTAGTCGTAATGATACAGGCATCTGTCAGTTCTGGTAATAACGAGGCTATACCTGAAGATCCAGATTTCAAACTGTCTTTAATACTATTAGTATCAAAGTTATTCCTCAGATAGCTGGCAACTATCACAGGGTCAATACTATAAAGTTCATCAGCAGCCTCTATATATCTCCATTCTTTAATAGAACTAGAAATCTTAACTTTCATCTCATCATCAAGACTTGTATTTGCTTTAACTTTTTCAAATATAGCTTGTAAAGCTTCACCCCAAAGAGGGAAACCATAGTTTTTAGACAACCCTGCACCAACAAACGGGGCAATCCTCTGTTTTTTTATCGCACTAACTAACCTGTTAAAGGGTGCGATTTGATTAGATCTTGATAAATATTCCTTAATATCTTCATACTTATCAGCTTCAACCTGATTACTCCATCGCTCCATTTCATCGAGATAAGCAGTAGGATCATACCAAAATAATACCTCACTTGCTTCTATAGAGTATTTATTTGGACTGTCTTGATTAGCACCTAATCCATGAAACTCGATAGGAGACTCGCCGTTTAACTCTTTGTGAAATAAACTATTCTCAGCGTCTAGCTCCGCTTTTACAGATGTTTTAAAGCTTTGAACCGTATCAACCAGTCCTTTCCACTTTTCAGTCATCTTGCATCTCCACAAGCCCACTCACATCCAGCTTACCTGATAGCAATTTAGGCAATAACGTATCTCTAAGTTCGGCAAGGTTCTGATTTTGTAAATTTGACTGATCTATTTTCGGATAAAATTTTTGTACTTTTTCAGAATAAAAAGTCATAATCTCATGAATTGGCATGACTATTTGCATATTCATTATAGCTTCTTTATCACCTCTAGGCATCTTTGCGCCTTTTGAGGTTTGCATCATAAAATCAAAAAAAGAATCTTGGAATAACAAATTATAAACAAACTCCTTGATTTCTTGATTGATACTTTTAAACCCTAAGACATCCGCTGATCTTCCTCCCTCGAAGCTTGCAAACCATATCTTCTTAAAATAAGGCCGAATGTTAGATATAAGTATGTCACCTTCTTCCACTTTCGGTACGGTTTTTACATTCGGTAGTTTAGATGCTGTAGTAATACCTCGCTTATTTTCAATCATGCTTTCCGTAGAAACATAGTTCCTAATAGTAAGTTCTTCTACAGGCTCTCTTTGGTTTGTATAACTACAGATATCTTTTAATCGACCTACCTCCCAACCTTTAGGAATCTCTCCTAACTCGCTATCTACCAATTCACTAGGAAATAAACTTGCCTTTTGTTGCAATTTAGCAAAATCATTGGGCTTAGATTTTTTCATGCTCTCTAACTGCTCGTCGGTTTGACAACTGATTACCTGCATGGCAGCACGTTCTGCATCGTCAATACTACCGCCACTTTCTAATACCTCACGCTTAGCACGCACAGGATCAAAGTCCACAAACCAACTTTTAAAAATCGCCTGCGCCATTTCCTCTAAGGTTTGGTTAATATGATTATTGATTTGGATTTTTTTGTCTAAATTTCCAAGAATTTCTACAATAATATTTTGAGTTGGCAATGGGGGGCAAGGCACATTTATTTTTCTAACTGAAGTGGAAGCTTTGGCGATTGCAGGTACTCCAACTTGAGAAGCAAAGGACAAGAGCTGAAATTGGCCTTCAGAACTTCTTAAATAATAGTTAACAAAATAAGGATTAACTATCTTTTGATTTAAAGTTATCTTAAGTTGACTTTGGGAAACCAAATATTTATCAAAATTACTATTATCTGGGATGATACTAACTTGCCCTAAGGTTCCCCTATGAGTTATTACAATATCTCTTCTATAAGCTATTGAGCTTTTTAATTCTTTTGCCTTATCCTCTGAAATAAAATCGAAATTCGTTTCATCAATTGTGTATCCGTGAAGATTTCCACCTTTAAGAATAGGAACGCCAAAGGTCTTAAAACTTTCTTTTTTTATTCTAGAACCAAATGGTCCCATAGCTATAGCACCTTTTGAAGGCTCTTTAATCTCCTCAATCGTTTTTTTATTAAAACCCATAACCCAACCCCGCCAAGTTCCTTTTAATCTCCTGCTCTAACTCACTACTTTGTGCAAACTGCTCTGATAGCGTGGCAGTCAAGCGTGTCATCTTATCTGCAAACGGTTCAATGTCCTCCTCAACCTTAGCCGCACCTACATAGCGCCCTGGTGTTAGAACATAATCATGCTTTTGAATATCCTCAAGGCTGGCGCTATAGCAAAATCCAGCGATATCTCTATAACCTTCGCTCTCTATGCTATTATCAGCGTCATTAGCAGCTTTAGCCTCCTGCCAATCATGAAAGGTGCGAGTGATCAGACCAATATCCTCATCGGTAAAATCACGCAATACCCGATCTTTCATATAACCGATGTCGCGCGCATCAATAAACAGCACCTCACCTTGACGATCACGCTTGCGCACATCATACGCAAAGCCATTGGCTTTATCTTTACTCAAAAACCAAATACAAGCAGGTATTTGAGTATTGGTAAATAGCTGGCCAGGTAGTGCCACAATACACTCAACCAAATCCGCCTCAATAAGTGCTTGGCGGATATCGCCTTCACCACTGGTTTGACTGCTCATCGAACCATTTGCTAACAACAATGCCATACTGCCAGAGGGTGCAAGATGATAAAGCATGTGCTGAATCCACGCAAAGTTAGCATTGCTCTTAGGCGGTGTGCCATATTTCCAGCGGGCATCATCAGTCAGTTTTTCATGCCACCAGTCTTTGATATTAAATGGTGGGTTTGCCATTACAAAGTCTGCCCGCAGATCAGGATGTTGATCGTTTAAAAAACTATCTGCATGCTCTCCAAAGTCATAATCCATGCCACGAATTGCTAAGTTCATTGCTGCTAGCTTCCATGTGGTTGGATTGCTTTCTTGCCCATAAATAGAGATATTACGGCGCTGCTCACTGGCGTTATAGTGCTTTTCACCCGCATGACGAGCAATAAACTTATCGCTTGAGATAAAAAACCCGCCACTACCCATTGCTGGGTCATAAATACGCCCTTGGTAAGGTTGTAGCATCTCTACAATTAAGGTTACGATACTTTTAGGCGTATAATACTGTCCGCCCTGCTTGCCTTCAGCCAACGCAAACTGCCCTAAAAAATACTCGTAGATGTGCCCTAAGATATCTTTGCTATTGATAGTTAACGTATGTCCTTCATATTTAACTTGATTAAAGCTGGTATCAGAAAAGCTATCAATAAGTCCTTTTAACTTATCATCAGGTAGCTGATAACCACTGATTCGGTTAAGCACATTCTTTAATCTTGCGTTGGCTTTTTCAATCTCATCCATCGCATTATCAATGAGCCATGAGACCGAGCGTAGCTTTATTTCTTTAATAGGGTCTTTGTCATCATTGTCTTTTGTCTGTCCTTGATGTTGTGCTCTTATAATTGCAGCATCTTCTTTACTAACATCTTTGCCTTGATACTCGTATTTTAGGACACTCCCTGTTGGTAAGGCTGCCGTCTCTTTTATATAGTCCCAGCGGGCCATTTTTGGCACCCAAAAGACATTTTGCTCACTATAATAATCACGAAGCTCCAACTCATCACTTAACGCTTGCTGATACTCATCCTCACTTTCATAAAACGTCGGATCAAGATAATAAACATTATCGCCATCATTTTTATTCAACAGCTCTTTTAGCTCATTACGCCGTTGCTCAAAAGCATCAGACACGTATTTAATAAAAATAAGTCCCAATACAATGTGCTTGTAGTTGGCAGCATCAAGGCTACTGCGTAACTTATCAGCCGCTTTCCAGAGCTTTGTATCTAGCTCATTTAAAAACTGTTGCTCAACTTCGGAAATATTAAATTTTTCGGTTGTCGTTTCTGAACTCATTTTATTACTCATTAACTTATAACTCATTAATTTTAAATAAATACCTTTTGAATAACTAACTCAAACTTCCATTTAAAACTTAAACCCCACTCGCCTGCTTGGTAAACAATCGCATTAACGGTTTGATTTTGCCGACGCGGTACATTCCCTCACTACGCACTTGCTGCACAGGTCGCAGCGCAGCAAAATCGCCGGCAAATAGCCAGTTAATTAGCGAAAAGCTATGCATCATCATACTATTGCGAGGACGACGCACACGCTCATAACGACGCAATGTCGCAAGCTCGCCCCACAGTTTGTTACCACTACGTTTATAGTCAGTCATTAACGTATCAACCAAGGCTTCTACATCCAACATTCCTAGGTTTAAACCCTGACCTGCCAGCGGATGCACACCATGCGCAGCATCGCCAACCAACACCAAATTCTCTTTGACATAGCTCTTTGCTTGTTGGGCATTGAGTGGAAAACTCGCCAATGACTCTAATTGTTCAATATCGCCTAAAGCATACTGCGTCGCTGCTACCAACTCTTGTTTAATCAGGTCATTCTTTTGCAAACCAGCATGTTGCGTATTAAGTTGCAACAACTCTTCTGCTTTATTAGTTGGCAGAGTCCATACCACAGATTGCCAATGCTGTGGATTAGCTTGATCTTCAGCAGTTATATCTGCCAAGGGTAATAGGGCCAACGTTCCTGTTGGCAGCATTAACTGACGTGCCGTGGCGAGATGCGGTTTTTGCGTTTTAATCGCACAGCAAATGGCGGTTTGATGATAATCAAAGGTGTCTAAGCCAATACCTACTTCACGGCGTACCAATGAGCCTCGCCCATCTGCACCAATAATCAGTTTGGCTTGCAACGTCTGACCATTATCCAGCCCAACCGCATAACCTTTTTGCTCGCCAAGCCAATCCAGCTCTGTCACTTTATGACCCGACACTACGGTCAGATTATCTTTAAACTCATCTGCTTTAAGGCGCTGAGCCAATGCATGCTCAATAACAAAAGGCTCAACCATACTACCCAGTAGTTGTGGCACGGCATCATCGCCAAAATTTAGCTCGCCTTTGCCATCTTGTTGCCATACCTGCATTTGAGTGTAGTCCGCCTTACGCCCACTTTGTGAGATTAATTGCCACGCACCAACCTCTCGCAGTTGAGCAATGCTCGCTAGGCTTAACGCATACACGCGAGCATCACGTTGGCTCAGTTTTTGTTGCCATTGCACATCGCTCAAAGCAGGTCTGGCATCAACCAAAGTCACTGGCTGTTTTTGTATTGCCAGTTTTAGAGCCAACGTAGCGCCAACAATGCCACCACCAATAATAAGGGTGTTCATTGGTCGATTTTGAGGTGATACGGACATAGTGGTTTTCCGTTATTAAAAGAGTTGTTTATTAAAAAGAGAGGTGTTTACTAAAAAGAATGTTAAAAAGTCGATTATCTTTTTTTGTAAAAGTTTTAAAAGTAGTTTGACGGTATTAACTATATAAAATACTAACCCTATGCCGTCAGGTCTTTAACCCCATGGCATACGATGCCACCAAAGGCTTGATACCCGGTGTTTTATTAAATGCTTTTAAGGCAACATTGCGCATGAGCTTAACCGCAGGGTTGGGATGGGTAAAACCATGCACCACCGCATCACAAAAGCGAATGACCCGTTTTTGGTCTTTCAAACGGGCTTGTTCATAGCTTTTAAGCATGTCCGCATCGCCAATATCTTTGCCGCGTAGCACTTGATTGGACAGCATTTTTGCTAATACATGCGCATCTCGCATACACAGGTTAAACCCTTGACCCGCAACAGGATGCAACGTGTGCGCCGCATTTCCCATGATGACCACACGCCCTTCTACCTGACGCTCTGCCAGCACACGGGTTAACGGATAGGCACCCCGTCTGCCTGCTTTAACAAACTTGCCCGCACGTAGCCCAAATGCCTGTTGCATCGTAGACAAATACAAGTCATCATCATCAAGATACTGTTGCTCTTCGCCCGTTTTGCATACCCACACTACCGAACGGCGGTAACCATCTTGAACAGGGTTATTACCATCGCCGCGTTCATGGTTATTAGGGTCGGTCAGTGGCAACACAGCCAAAGGTCCCGCTGGGCTAAAGCGCTCAATCGCCACATGCTGATGCGGGGTATCGGTTTGCACCACACCTACGATTGCGGTCTGCCCATAATCGTAGGTGCTGACACTGATGCCAAGCAGATTACGCACAGTAGAATGTTGACCATCGCAAGCCACCAGCATAGTACCCGTCAAGGTTTGTTGGCTGGCTGTCTTTGTGTCATAGACTAACGTTACTGCTTTTGCCGTTTGCTGAACCGACGTGACCACCGCCCCATCAATCAGGGTAATCAGCGGATTGTCTTGCACGGCAAGCAACAGCTTACGCCCAAGCCACGAACTTTCTATCACTTGACCAAACGACTCAACATTCTCTTCCTCTTTATTCAGCTCAGCATAACCAAAACTGCCCTGCTCGCTCACTTGCACAGAATCAATACGGCAAGCATGGCTTTGCAATTCATGCCACAAGTCAATCTCTTCATAAATTTGCACGGTGCGACGTGACAACGCCATATTGCGACTGTCTAAATAATGGGTACGATTGACATCATCATCTGGGCTAATCTCAGGGTAGGTATTCTTTTCAATAAGAGTACTGGCAATACCTTTACTGGCCAAAAGTAGCGCAAAAGACAAACCCACTTGACCACCACCTGCAATCAATACCGTTTGCTCTGTAATGGCATGTAGATTGCTGGTATGGTTGTTTTGGCTTTGTTGGTTTGTTTGTAAGCTTGATGATACAGTGTCTTTCATAAGTTTAGCCTGATTTTTATAATCATTAAGAGAATACTGTCATATTATTAGGTATGGATATTATCATAAGCTTCTAATGCTGTTTAATCTAGAAATATAATCACACCTTTTTACTAAAAATTTATTATTTACTAAAGCAGCTGCTCAGCTTTAAAATACGCTCTTTTTTGGAGTACTCTATATGAAACAATTTACCGTTATTACCAGCACTCTATTAATGACCTTAACCTTATTAACCTCCTGTACTATCCCTATCTCTACTGATAACGTTGGAGATATTGGTGTCATAACCCAACCTGTACCTGTTGCCGTTCCTATTATTATAGACGTAAACACGAGATCAACTGATAACAAAAAAGACACAACTGAGAAAAAAGATAAATCCGTTTATATGTGTAAATTAAATGCCTTTACAAGCACTTATCATGCTGAAGATACTAACAGAGGTAAAGCCCGCCTTAACGTAAAAAAACAGTGTCTTAATCAGTTTAATGAGATGTTTTGTCGTGATAAAGACATCACTTGTGTTGAATACAACTAAAAATAAACCTCAATCAAGCGTCGTTTATTAGGCTTATCTCAATCCTTTTTTTAGTCATGTAATGAAATTGTATCAATTCATTATTAAGCTGTTTAATTTTAGGATTTACTTAGTTACAACTGTTACTATTATTATTAGTGCAACCATTTTAGTTAACTAATAAGCCCCCATTTTAAAAATAGAAACCTGTCTTATTCAGATTAAAGTCATACAACATATTAAAATTAAACGATAAAAGGATTCTCACTTGACTGACGCCGTTACTCGTAAAGTTAACTTAGACTTTCTAACTTCCCCTCAGCTAAAAACCCTAGTAGGCGAATACAATAACCACATAAAATACATTCAAGACCGCCTAGATATTAATATCAATCAACGTCAACATAAATTTACCCTAGCAGGCGATTTAATAGCCGTTGAGCGTGGCGATTATATTTTAAATAAGCTTGCTGATGAAGCTCGATCATCCGAAGACATAACACCAGAAGAGTTACACCTCATCATTCAAGCCAGTATGTCTCGCAAATTTGATTACCCTGCCCCAGCTGAAGATGAAGCGCCTGATGAGCAAGGTTCAGATGACCCCAATCAAAACCCGTATCAATACGATGAATTGGCAAATTATGATTCAATTGCGCTCAAGACTCGTAAAGGCAAAATAATACCTCGAGGGGGTAACCAGCAGCGTTATGTACAGCGCATCTTGACTTCCGATGTCTCCTTTGGTGTTGGCCCAGCTGGTACAGGTAAAACTTATCTCGCAGTGGCCTGTGCAGTAGATATGTTAGAGCGTAACGAGATTGAGCGCATACTACTGGTTCGCCCAGCCGTTGAAGCTGGCGAAAAACTAGGGTTCTTACCGGGCGACTTAACTCAAAAAATAGATCCTTACTTGCGTCCTCTTTACGATGCACTGTATGAGATGCTTGGCTTTGAGAAAGTGAGCAAGCTCATCGAAAAGCAAGTCATTGAGGTTGCGCCGCTTGCTTATATGCGAGGGCGTACATTGAACAACTCGTTTGTTATTTTGGATGAGGCACAAAACACCACGCCTGAGCAGATGAAGATGTTTTTAACTCGCTTAGGCTTTGGCTCTCGTGCCGTTATAACAGGCGATATTACTCAGGTTGATTTGCCACGTGGTCACAAATCTGGGCTTGCCCAAGCAATGCAAATCCTAAGTAATATTGAAGAGATTCATATCACTAAATTTGACTCAAAAGATGTAGTACGTCATCAATTGGTTCAAAAAATCGTCGAGGCATATGGCGAATTTGACGAAGAACAAGAAGCCCTTAAAGAAGCGAGAAAACAGGCTCGTATTGCTGAGCAAGAGCGCAAACAAGCCGAAGCTTTAGTCGCCTCTCAAACTCAGTAGCCATTCATAGGCTTTATCTACTAACATTAACATACATTATAACGTCCTCTCAAATGTGATTGGGAGGATTTTTTATGGCTTTAAAAAACTAAAAGATAAAAAGCATGGCCTTAATATCGTAGTTCCATCAATATGGAGAAATAGGCATATCATAAGTAGACGCTCGTACAACACTATGTCCGGTGTTCGTCCCTCACACAACGGCAATTATCTTCGTGATAGCGCTTATTGCACTGCAAATAAATGTTTGTGCTCAAAAGAACTGTATTCGTTTGACGATGAGTAATTATCTACTTTATGGTTTAATAGGCAACGTATCTCTCACAACGTATCTCTCTCACAGGTTCTAATCATGCCCATCTCACAATCAGCAACCCAGCCCACGATCAATATCAGCCATTCCGCATTGGTAGCCGATGAGTTTATCTCGCAATACTATGCGCCTGATACCTTGCAAAAGGTATTGGTAAATACCTTAGAGTTCATGAATATACAGCAAAAATCTGGTTTAACTTTTCCGTATTACCAAGAATTAGACAGTGAGTTATGGTTAGCCACCCCTAAAGAGCTTGACGTATATATCACGGATTTGACCGAAGCCAAGGCGCTAAATAACGAGGCACGTGGCAAAGATTATGCGACCAATATTTTATCTTATCCAAGTGATTTACCGCCGTTTATATTGCAAGAAATGCCCACGATTCCACTGGGCGAATTAATTATTTGCCATGATGTGGTGGTTACAGAAGCGAAGGAACAGAACAAAACCGTTGCCGAACACACCACACACTTACTGGTGCATGGTATCTTGCATTTGCTAGGCTTTGACCATGAATTAGGGCAAGCTGAGCAGAATGAAATGGAAGGGTTCGAAATTGCTATCTTAGCAAAGCTTGGGATTAATAATCCTTACATTAGTAAGTAGCTTTTACTAGGGAGATGCCCTTAGGTTTTAGGATTATTCACTTAGCTTTTTTAAAGCAGGCATTTGCTATTTCTGGTAGAATATTTGCCCGATGACTAATGCAAATTTCAGCCGCAAATTTCAGCCGCAAATTATGATCGAAAGTGATGCTAGATAATTTCGAGCAATTTTTTTTGATATATAAACCCATACTTAGCCCCGATAAGCCTAATGTTTATCGGGGCTATATAGTCAGAATGCAGACCTAAAAACGAATAACGTTGTGGCATGCTAAATAGGTAAAACAAAATTATGAGTAAAACTTTAAGGTACATTGACTTGTTCTCAGGAGCTGGTGGGTTTTCTCTTGGTTTTGATAATAAAGGCTTTGAAAATGTTTTTTCAGTTGATATTGAGCCTAGCTTTTGTGAAACGTACCGTCACAACTTTCCCAGTCATCAGTTAATACAAAAAGATTTATGCGATGTCACAGACGCTGAACTGGCATCTTTAAAGTCTCACACCAATATTGATGTCATTATTGGTGGCCCCCCCTGTCAGGGCTTTAGCATGGCTGGCAATATCGGCAGAAAGTTTATTGACGACCCAAGAAATAGACTGTTTAAAGAGTTTGTTAGAGTGGTCAAAGTTATTAAGCCAACATTTTTTGTGATGGAAAACGTGGCTCGCTTATACACGCATAATAAAGGTCAAACCAGACAAGAAATCATCTCAGACTTTGAAGAACTCGGCTATACAGTCGATTGTCAGATTTTAAATTCAGCAGATTATGGTGTACCACAAGTTAGGAAGCGCGTTATTTTTATTGGCTCAAAAAATAACCAGACCATACTTTTCCCTAAAAGAAGTGTCGATGAATATACCACTGTAGGTCAGGCACTGTCATCTTATCCGAAACTAGAGTCTGGTCAGCAGTCGGATATCCCTAACCACGCTGCCATGTCACATTCCGAACAAATGCTACACAAAATGAGCTTTGTCTCAGACGGTGGCGATAGGCATGAAATCCCTGAGCCCTTTCGGCCTAAAACGGGCGATATTCGAAAATACATCAAATATGCGAGTGATAAGCCCTCTGTTACCGTTACTGGCGATATGCGTAAAATCTTTCATTATGAGCAAAATAGAGCGCTGACGGTGCGAGAATTGGCCAAGCTACAAACCTTTCCGGACGACTTTGTGTTTAAAGGCACTCGAATATCGCAACAACAACAAGTGGGTAATGCCGTTCCGCCAAAAATGGCAGAAGCCATAGCCAGTACCATTATTATGATGAATAATGAGCTTATGATGAGTGACAAGATAAGTAACCATGAGTAAGTACCCAACTGTCAATTACATTGGCAATAAAGAAAAAATTGCATCGTGGATATGTGACCAATTCCCAGCAAATGTTAACACCTTATTCGATGCATTCTCTGGCGGATGTTCTTTGAGTTATGAGGCCAAGAGAAGAGGTCTTGAAGTTTACACAAACGATATCCTGAAAGTAAATTATCATATTGCCAATGCCCTAATCGAAAACAATGAAACAACGCTTGACGAATCAGACATTGAGGTTATTTTTAGCGGCGAACCTTTTGAAGGTTTTATGTATAAAAACTACTCAGAGGTGTACTTTTTCCCTCAAGAGTGTAGAGAGCTCGATTTATATAAACATAATATTGAACAATTAGCGTGCGATAAAAAGCAGTCACTGGCTTATGCTTTGATGCGTCGATCTATGATCAGAAAAATGCCCTATTCACGATTTACTATAAACTGGGAAAAGATAGTGCAACTGCGTGATGAAGAATACAGCTATCGCAAATATAAAAGAAGACGCGCCTATCATAATCAATCTTTTAAGCATCATTTTCTACAAAACTTGGATGACTACAACCAAGCGGTGTTTGATAATGGTCAAAACAACAAAGCTTATAATGATGACATCTTCAATTTACTCGACACAGTAAAAGCAGATATCATTTATTTAGATCCACCCTATACTGGTACGATGAACAATTATTTTGGGTTTTATGGTCTGGTTGATGATTTTATTACCTCAACCGTTACCCAGCCATTTGCGAATGATTTTAGGAACAAAAGCGCTGCTATTGAGCTTTTTGATAACTTATTCGCTAAACTAGGTCATTATAAACACTGGTATTTAAGCTATAACGACTCATCCTATCCCAGTAAAGAAGACCTGCTAGCACTATTAAATAAGTACTCAAGCAGGGTACACGTTATTGAGCGCAAGCATAACTATCAAATTACAGGTAAGGTTAAAAAAGACACCAATAAAGAGTTTTTATTCATTGTTGAGAATACAAATCATGATAACCCTTCAAGTCACTGAGCAGGACAAACAATTTGCCAAAGATCAAATTGATGCATTTAAAAAAATTGATGCGGGCCGCTGGCGCTACACCAATGTTGAGGCATGGCGAGGCGTTGTCTGCGAGATACTAACCAGCAATTGGCTTGCACAACATTTCACAATAAATAAATTCGCTAAAGGGCTTGATGACTCAGGCATTGTTGATGACTGTGACATGATCATTAATGGTAAAAAAGTTGAAATAAAATCAGCAACTAAAAACTACTTTAGATATTTAATGCCCAAAATACACGATGTAAGAGACAAACCAAAAGATATCTATATCGGTACTAAGTACAATGAAACAGTCGAGCCCAATCAAGTACAGATCATTGGGTTCATTAAGCGCTCTGATATCCTAAACTATCCTGTAAAACAAAATAAAGGTGCACCCTATTACGAAATTCCTTTATCTGATTTACTTCCAATCACTATTGATACCTTTGAATAATAAAGAATAATACGCATTTGTTGACTTATTGTGAGGGTTCATTGTACTGCCATCTCCTAGGGTTAAGCTAGTTAACAGAGTATTCAAGTTATGATATGAGATAGGGATATGATAGTTAGAACATAGCTGTTTAATAGCTATTATAGTTATTAACCCTCTATTATTAACCCTGCTCAGTCCCATGAAATACCAACACATACAATAGCTAAGTCTCATAAAATAGTAAGCACCAAATCGTTCAAATGAGTGTTGCGTAAATTGGGATGCTTTTTGGTTTTAGAGACTTTGTAGAGTCATAACTTGCTGTTAAATATGGGTAATACAACTAAAAACTTACCTAATATCATCCTCTTGAAATTCTAAGACTAATCCTTACTTATATAGGTAAGACAGTAGCGATACTGTAGAAAGCAACATAATAAACAATGAGTTAATCAACTATAAGGTGAATATTATGAATAAATTAGCGACTAGAAACTCAATACTTGACAGCTTATTTGACAACATGGTACCTGGCTTTTATATGCGCCCTCTACACGGAGATGCCCTACCTTCGGCAGAGCAAATTAAAATTGATGTCAGTGAAAAAGACGATAAATTCTACGTGACTGCTGAAATACCGGGTGTCGCAAAAGAGGATATCGACTTATCACTGTCTGGCGATATTGTTTCAATAAGCGCTGAGATTGAACAAAAAGACGAACAGAAAGAAGGCAATAAAGTGCTACGTAGCGAGCGTTATTTTGGTTCTGTATCACGCAGCTTCCAGTTGCCAGAAAAAGTAAATGTAGATGCGGCTGAAGCCTCTTATGAAAACGGCGTATTGCAGCTAATCCTACCAAAAGAAACCGGCTCAGTGAGTAAAAAGCTTGCTATTAAATAAGCTCGCTATTAAGCAAGCAGCTTGATTTATTAGTAGTCAGTTTGGCTTATACAATACACCAAGACTATTAGTAACAAGACTGTAAATAAAAGGGCACATGAGTTATTCATGTGCCCTTTTACTGTTTATAAATTTTTCTCTATAAACAGTAAAGGTTAAATTAAAATGGCCAAGACCGATACCAATCAAATCTAACATTCACGACCCTTCTATACAATTTAACGGCAAATATGACACCTAACATTACCTGAAAGCATAATCGCATAAGAGTCATTTTGATTGTGTAGCATTTCATGAGCTTTGATTTGGCCTATGGTTAACAGAATCGGCGCTATATGCATGATTTTGACGACAAGTTTAATCAAGTTTTAAACAGGAGTTTAGGATGGTGCTCGCATTAACAAGCACTGTGATGAGTGCTTTAAAGAGCACATTAAAGCGCATATTAAAGCGCATATTAAAGAGAATGCAGTATGCCAGAAAATCAACGCACACCGCATAGAGTCTAAGGCTTCAATAAGTCGCATTACAGATGATGATTCAGCAGTGTCAAATCAGCATTGATAGTTACGCTGACAGTCTTATTGTGTCAATGGAAACAACAATAACGACAAGCAATGACCATATTGCGTAAATCGGTAAATAGTTGACAATAGATTTTTTAAGTGCAATATCACCTTTTTCTGGATGGCGCCACAACTTAAAGTATTGATAGCCAATTTGGCAAAGATGGGTAAAAATTAATATATTGACACCCGTTACAATAAAACGATTAAGTGTAAAACCATGTGCGTTAAACCGACTAAACATAGAATATAAAATAACCACATTGAAGAGGCTAACCACAAAGAGCATAAAAGTCGTTAACACATCCATCAAACCAAAGTGGCTAGTCGCCGTTACCTGAGTAGATACAGCTTTGCTTGAAATGACCTCTTTTGACCTACTATCCGTCGAAGCCTTTCTGGCAAAAATATGATAAACACTCATTACCCAAATCACGATAAGCAACCCATTGGTGGTTATCAGTGCTTCTCTGTTTTCTACAGGCGACGTACCCGTATACAGCATATGAATAAGATAAACCAAAAAGGTAATTGCGCATAGTGGCGAGAAAACTTGCAATAAAATAGACGCCAAACGGCTATTCTCTTTAAACCTCGTAAAATACAAATGAGTGGCGACTAAAGGTGTAGCCACGATACCTAGAGGTACCATATTTTCAATATACCATTCTCCAATACCTCGGGTATTCGACATCTCAAACAGCATTAAAGTAAACGCTGTTAAGATGATGCCACCAAACAATATTAAGATAGAAAACACCCCTATCTCACTTAAATACTGCAGATAAGCTACCCGTGCTTGCCAAGATTTAGAGGCATGGCTGTACATAATTGCACCTAGCATACTAATTAGCACAATAGGACTATGCAACCACATCATGACCACGGTATCATTGTTATTATGGAACGAACCGAACGCTTCAAAAAAGGTTATAACTAGCAGATATAGGCTATATATTATGAGACCACCCAGCCAGAGTAAGGTTAGTTTTTCAGGTTTTTTCTGCGAAAACAGCAAATAGCAAACTATTCCTAAAACCACCAACAATGGCACAACCAAAACATAGTATTGTCCACTACCAAGGGGTGCTATACCAGATGGAAAATCCCATTGAGGTAGCTTTATCAAAATCCACACAACCACAGATATAGCTGTGACATGCAACCATGATGCTGGTATATAGCTGGATTGTGAGGTTACTAATTCTGGACTACCTGCATCTTCTGAACTACCTGCTTCTGAGCTGCCTGCTTCTGAACTAACTATGAGTTGGGGCTGACTAGCTGAAGCTGAGCTTTGAGGCGGGAGCGAAACTTCATTGGCATTAACTTGAGCGCGCTCTTCTAAGTTTAATGGGCTATCACAACCATACCGAGACCGAGCTTGCCAACTTGTGACCAGTCCTGCCAGTAAAGCATCCTCAGGTAACTGACTGCTCAGCTCGGCAAGCTCAGTATAAATAGTGCTAATAATGTTTGCTTTCGAATTTTTAGTACCTGCTTGTTCATGCGCTGACTTTAATGCAATGGACTGCATGAAGACTTCTTCCAACCTCAGTGCCAAAGCACTCAAATCATCTGCGTTCCTGCCACTGTTTTGATATTCAATCATGCCCTGTTTGATAGTCTTACCATAATCATCTACAGAATTTGAAGCCATTTCTAACACCCTGAATTAGTTTGAATTATTATGAATGGAGTGTAAAGGTCGCCTTATAAAATAGATAGCCATTTCTAATCACTTCATGAGTTTTTCACTAAATCTTGGTTTGAACGTGACGAGCCTGATGAATAAAAATATTGGTATAAAAAAGCAATACTAGTCCGTCATTTACTGCCCGCATAGCCCAACGTTACAGTCTAAGAACCAAAAGACTGGCCTTAATATCGGAGCTCTTAAGAAAGGGAGAAATATGCTAGTCAACCGTAGGCGTTCTTTAATGATTATGTCCGTACCTCGTCCCTCGGCAAAGAGCAAATATCCTACTAGCAGTTAGAATAATTTGTTATTTTGCACTCTTATCGAGTAGGACATGGGAACTATAGCTTATTCCAAATAGTTTATTTCCAATAACTTGTTCCCAATAGCTTATTACCAATAACTCAGACTCAAGACCACCAGACTCACCGAATTCAAATTTTGGTATTGATCTAGAATATAAAGGCCAACAGTATACGTTTGTACGCGTACTACAATCCATTGCGCCATACCAAATAGTGATTAAGTTACCCTTTGTATTATATCTAACTGACGGATTGCTTGCGGTTAAAGACGTAAATGGGCTAATGCAACCCATCGAAGGCGATGCGGCTGCATGATACGTCGATAGAGATGAGACTAACTATGATGAGAGTGTTCAACTCAACTCAACTCATCATACATTCGCCATCCAGAAGAAGTCTCAGCAGAGAATTTCGCACTTTGAGTAATTGAAGGAAAAATTGAAGGAGAAATTGACTACCAAGAACCTGTTAACACGATCATTAACGTGATGAAAAGTAGTCATCAGCTACGTTTAAATCGTTTTAGCAAAAACAACAATAACGTGACAAAATCAGTGCCCAAAAAAACAGGCTCTACCATTGTCATAGTTGAATTCTCTACAGACGCTTAAGAAAGTTGCACACTTACCACGAACAAAGCAACACCGGTAATACAACGAGGTCACCGCTAGTCCTAAAAGCCGTTAAAATTAGCATTATCATTTCTAGATATTTTCAGAGATTTGCGCTGAAACTATTAAAAAATATAAACTGTACCCTAAACAAAAGACCTTGCCATATTAATGACAAGGTCCTTTATTTTAGATAAGAAATAAAACATTAAAAGAAAAATTAGCCTTTAATTTTCTTAATTGATTTGACAGTGCAGCCTTTATAAAGGAATTCACTGTTCGCATTTTGAATGTTGACGCTTGATTTGTGATAGTTATCTAGACGTAAAGCATCACTCATGATACTAAAGTTTTCTTCATCACCAAATACGGTGTCAACATCGTCTGACCGTCCAAGGTTAATCGGTAAGAATCTAGATTTACCGTTTAGATAAGCTTCCGCATACGTCGGTAGGTTTTGTTTATTAAATCCATATTTGACGCTTATTTTGCCATTATTTTGGCAAGTATAGTTTACTTGTCTAACTTTTACCGCTGTATCATGGCTTTGTGCAGGATCCATAACTTGGTCTGTATAAGCAAGTGCTGACCCTGAGCTTAAAGTTGCTGCTAAAATTGTTGCAGATGATAGTAGGGTTGTTAACTTCTTCATAAATAAACCTCTTTTGAGTGAATAAAACATGATAAATGACTTTAAATAAAACCAAGCCATTACCACTAAAAGAAAAACTTAAACAGCCTCTAATTAATATCTATATTATATCGCTTTACGTTGAGTTTTACTTTAGTTCTAATTGAGAAGATATATTAAATTACTTTTGATTTTACGCTGTTGTTTATGCGTAATTTTAATAGTATGTTTTGTTATAACATAACATTAAATGTGAGGGTTTAGCCGTTTATTCTTTAGGGAATGTTGCTACCCTATGAAACCGTAAAGAATGCTAAATAGCTATAGGGTTAATGGCAAAGTTAAGCTTTAAAATGATTTGTTTAATACAAACAAGACTTCCAATGTTTGTATTAATAGTCTTCAATCCCTCCAACCCAGAGGTACTTTCTTATAAGTTCTTCCTTTTTAGTATCAAATGTTCTTTTATCATCAATAATTACTGCTTTTAACAACCAACCAGCGTCAATCCCAGCAGATTTCACAGAATCTTTTTTAGTTTTATGCTTATTATAAAGCTTAATAAGAGGTGTTCCTTGCCAATGATAATTCTTACCTCCCATAAGGTCTCGTAATGAAAACCATTCATTTTCATGATTCTTACACCAACAATAAACTGCCCCTTGAAGGAAAGCTTTTATCTCATTAATTTCTTCATTTGAAAGTCCAGTAACATTCCTTAGTTCTGACTTTATCTTTAACATAAAAACCTTTTCAAATAATGATTTTCTAGATATACCACAAATATATCATAAGTAATTTTTTTATTGAGCAGAATATAATAAGGCATTATAAGAAGAATATATTAGTGTCAGGCATGATTGGTTTCACATCTGTAATCTATCACCCAAACAAAAAACCTTGCCATACTAAATGTCAAGGGTTTATTAATTTTAAGAAAGTATCATAGTTTGTCAGATATGACTCGGCTACTAGCCAAAAGTATATCTACCGAGCGCTCACTGTACAAGTCGTACAGTAAGCGAGTCTGACAACGTTGCAAAATATTAATCAGAACTTAGAATACCTATGCAAAAATTTGAGTAGCAAGGCAATCAAGTGAAAGCACGACAAGTCGTAGGCTGAGCTTGATAATACTTAAACTTAAGTGGGTTAAATTTGAACCTGCTACAAGGCGACCGACCGAAGATTGTAGCTAGTTTATTAAAAGGCGACATCAAGGACGGTCGACACTGTCGTTATATAAATAGAATAGTTTGTCAGATATGACTCGGCTACTAGGAAGACGAGCGCTCACTGTACAAGTCGTACAGTAAGCGAGTCTGACAACGTAGCAGAGTTATATATGATGAACTATTTAGGGTGAACCATATCGGCGGGCGTCACCCACTCATCAAACTGGGCTTCGGTTAATAAATCAAGCTCGACCGCAACTTGCTTTAAGGTTTTGTTTTCTTTATAAGCCGTTTTGGCAATCTTAGCGGCGTTCTCGTAACCCACATGACGGTTTAATGCGGTTACTAGCATTAATGAGTTGTGTAGGAATTCGTCGATTTTATCTTTCACAGGTTGAATACCTACGGCACAGTTCTCGTTAAAGCTGTTGCAGGCATCGCCCAATAACTTGATAGATTGTAATAAGTTATACGCTATAACTGGCTTGAATACGTTCAGCTCAAAGTTACCAGACGCGCCAGCCATGCTGATAGTCACATCGTTACCCATGACTTGAGCCACGACCATGGTCATCGCTTCAGACTGAGTGGGGTTGACTTTGCCTGGCATGATGGATGAGCCTGGCTCATTGGCAGGAATTTCAAGCTCGCCTAAACCACAACGAGGGCCAGACGCTAACCAACGCACGTCATTAGCGATTTTGTTTAGACTAGCGGCGAGTGTTTTTAATGCGCCTGAGGCAAATACTTCGGCATCGCGGGCGGCCAATGCTTCAAATTTGTTGGGAGAAGTCACAAAAGGCAGGCCAGTCAATGTTGCTAATTGTTCAGCGGCTTTGACGGCATAATCAGGGTGTGAGTTAAGACCAGTACCGACTGCTGTACCGCCTAAAGGCAGCTCATATAAGCCTTGTAGGGCATTGTCGATGCGGGTTAACGCATGGTCTAGTTGGCTGACATAACCACTGAACTCTTGACCAAGTGTCAATGGCGTGGCGTCTTGTAGATGCGTACGACCGATTTTTACGATGCTATCAAACTCTTTGGCTTTCGCATCTAATGTATCACGCAAGGCTTTGACCGCTGGGATAAGAAGACTATTGATTTGACGAGCAGCGGCAACACGGATAGCGGTTGGGAAGCTGTCGTTGGTAGACTGGGCATGGTTCACGTGATCATTGGGATGAATGGGCTTGTAAGTACCACGTGGGTTGCCGGCGATTTCGTTAGCACGGTTGGCCAGTACTTCGTTCATGTTCATGTTTGACTGTGTACCAGAACCGGTCTGCCACACTACTAATGGGAATTGATCGGTAAACCCACCGTTAATGACTTCATCTGCGGCTTGGACGATAAGGTCGCGTTGGCTCTCTTCAATACGGCCAAGGCTCGCATTGGTAATAGCGGCAGCTTTTTTGACTAGCGCCATTGCTTCAATCATTGGACGAGGAAGCGTTTCGCCGCCAATCTTGAAGTTGTCACGGCTGCGCTGAGTTTGTGCGCCCCAGTAGGCATCCTCTGGTACTTCTACGTTGCCCATGGTGTCTTTTTCGGTACGAGTTGACATGATGTCTCCTATTTTTTATCGAGTATTAGTTATTGAACATAATTTATTAAATACTAGACGTTAAATACTAGTTATTGAACATAAGTTATTGAACACAAATGGATGTTTCTAATATCATCGTCTTAAATACCATTCATCGTCTTAAATAGTTGTTATGGTAATCAGTTTCATGATTTTGTTTCTACGCTAAGCTTGGTAAGCTTTAAACGTAATTATGATAGCATGACTTTATAACAAACGCATTCTGACAACCCATCAAAACCTATCAAAATGTCGGCCCACTAACAAATTACGCTATTTATTATGACAACCAACAACATCGATAGTCCTCAAAATCCCGATAGACGACACATGAACCGTCAACGCCGTGACCTAACTGAGCAGCAACGTCGTACTGCGGCCACGCTTGCCAGTCGTCATTTGCCAAAGCTTGCCCCTCGCCTATCCAAAGGTGCTAAGGTGGGTATATATATTGATGGCTTTGGTGAACTGCCAACGCAACCCCTCTTAGCCTGGTGCAAACGCATGGGATTTAGTGCCTATATTCCCGTGGTCAATACATTAGGCAAAGACAATAAAACCATGCGCTTTGTGCCTGTGAGCCAGAGTCGGTTGGCTAATATGCCGACTGTTCATCATAGTTTGGGTATGAAGGAATCTAAACACAGGCATCTTATTTGGGCGCAGCAGTTAGACGTTATATTTTGTCCGCTTGTAGCGGCTGACAAATATGGCAATCGTATGGGGATGGGTGGTGGCTTTTATGACACTACTTTAGGGGCTTGTTATCACTCTAAGCGTAAAAAACCATTACGAGTCGGTTGGTGTTATGAGTTTCAAGTGGTAGAGCAACTGCAAACTCAGCCGTGGGATGTCCCGCTTAACGCCTTGATTACTCCTGAAAAAATACGGTGGTTCAAATGAGTGATGACTCAAAAAACAAAAGTACTATTAATGAGAATGAGGAAGGTATCACTAAAAAAGAAAATGTCATTAATGATAAGAATAACATAGCTTCTAGTGCGGATAATGTCGATCAATACCTTCACGATATTGAAAAGAAGAATATCGGTAATCAGCAACGTCAACTCACTCCAGAAGAGCAACTTTCTACCGAAGATGAATTGGCCCGTTTGATTAATGCCGACAAGTTAAAGGTTTTAATGGAAAATGGCGATAATTTAGTGGGCTACTTAACCGGTGCAATTGATAGATTTAAAGAATAAAGATTAGATACGCTATAAACCAGTCATAAAACCCATTGTGAACAATCAAATATTATAAAGGCAAATGTGACTCAGCCACACTTGCCTTTTTTATTGAATTCACTTTATTAACTTCATTTGACATTAGAGTTTGGCTTATTTAAACACCATTTAAACTCCCATTCTTACAACACCATCGCCGCTATCCATCCGAAGATTAATAGCGGAATATTAAAATGTAAAAAGGTTGGGATAACACTGTCTTTAATGTGATCGTGCTGCCCATCGACTCCCAATCCAGATGTCGGCCCCAGTGTTGAGTCTGAAGCTGGAGAACCTGCATCGCCCAGTGCCCCTGCCGTACCAATAATAGCGACAGTTGCCATAGGTGAGAAGCCCATCGTCATACAAAGCGGCACATAAATCGCAGCAATAATCGGAATGGTCGAGAAAGAAGAGCCAATACCCATAGTCACAATTAAGCCAATTACCAACATCACTAAGGCAGCCACGCCTTTATTACCTGCAAATAAAGTGGTTGCGCCATCAATTAGCGGGGCAATCTGATCGGTTGCTTTCATCACTTCAGCGAAACCTTGGGCAGTTATCATAATAAAGCCAATCATTGCCATCAGCTTAATGCCTTCATTAAAGACACTGTCAGCTTCATTCCATTTTACGACACCTGTGGCCATAAATATGCCAAAGCCAAACAATGACCCTAATAGCAGTGAATCGGTATATAGTTGCACCACAAATGCGGTTACTATTGCCAATAAGGCAATAATCGTTTTGCCTTTACTGGGCAGCGTTGCACTGCTGGCGACGTTGGTTAATACATCGCCATTCGCATTTATATTTAGAGCTCCTGACTCCATATTACGACTAACTTCGTTGAAATTATCAGAGGCTTCAGATGAGTTAGATTTAGGTCGGGTTAAAGTGCTAGAGGCAAACTCATGAGAGGCATGCATATAGTTCCGAGGCTTACGATAACTAAAAAACACCGCTATCAGTAAACCCGTTAGCATACCGAGTGCAGGAATTGCCATGGCTTTCATAACTGAGATATTTTCAACATTTAAGCCCGCCTCGCCTACATTTTTTAGCATGATTTGGTCAAGATAAATCTCTCCAAATCCATACGGTAAGAACATATAGGTAGTAACCAAACCGAAGGTCATTAAGCAAGCCAGCAAACGCCTATCTACAGTTAAACGATTAAAAACCATTAATAATGGTGGAATAATCAAAGGAATAAAGGCAATATGTATAGGAATAAGGTTTTGGCTAAACACACTCATCAGTACCAAGCCAATAAATAATATCCACTTTATTGAGCCCTTACTTCTGCTTTTTTTCTGGTCACTTTGTTGCTCAGGTTGTTGATTTTTTTGTTGATTATTGAGACGATGAATAACACTGTTTGATAATGATTGTGGCAAGCCAGAATGGGCAATCGCAACGGCAAAAGCTCCTAACAAGGCATAAGACAGTGCAATTTGCGCCCCATTTTTGATACCTTCTTGAAAGGCAGTTAATGTGGCATCAACTCCCAAACCACCTACCAGTCCTCCAACCATTGCCCCAATCAGCAAGCTTAGTACGACATGCACACGAGCAAGCGATAAGCCCAGCATGATAATCACTGCTAATAGCACCGCATTTATCATCATATATCTACCTTTAATAAATAAACAACCTCTAGCTTTTAACCCTCGTTAACAGCAGAGCTTAAAAAAGACACACATTCTACCTGATTTTTTAGCACAAATAAGGGTCTATAGTATGTTTGATGACACTTAGTTTGATGACACTTATTGGTTTCATGCTACTTATTGGTAACCCTTAAACTTGTAATTTCTGTTACCACCACCATTTAGAGAGATAAGATAGAAAGATAAGACCCTAAGTTATATTAAGATCATTAAAAGCAAGCTGGGCACCCTATTATTACATATGCCTGCATTCTGCTATAGGAAACACTTATGAGCAATAAAAAAACAAACATTGATAACCCAATCTTAGATGCCGAAATTGAAAGCATTATCGATACAACAGAACAAAGTATTGAAGAAGAACAGCGCAGTGAACAAGATATAGCTGAAGAGAGTTTGCAACAAGGCCCTTCTGAGGCAGCTGACAATGATGCTGACGACAGTGATGCTGACAATGAAACTATACAGCGAGATGACCCTACTCACTTGCCATTATTAGCACTTCGCGATGTGGTGGTATATCCGCATATGCAGATCGCTTTGTTTGTGGGCCGTGTGCCCTCAGTAAAAGCCATTGAATTGGCGCAAAGTGAATATGATGACTTAGTCTTGGTGGTTGCTCAAAAAGACTCGCTCACGGAAGATATCGATCAAGAAAACTTGTATCAATATGGTACCCTTTGTCGCATTATCAGTACTATGCCACACGATAGTGATGAGAACTGTATCAAAGTCCTTATTGAGGGTCAGTACCGAGTGAGGTTGGACGCTATTAAGAAAGCCACTAATGATAAAGAAGCTGTGTTAATGGCTGACTTTGTTCGCAGCGATATTACCTTGCCACTAGATGATAACCAGCAAGATAACACTATGAAGGCTTTACGTAGCTTGTTTGCAAGCTACGCTGATGCTCGCCTGCGCAATAGCCGTGAACTCATTCGGGTCACTGAGCGTATCGATGATTTACTTGAGCTGGTGTACTTTATAGCCACACGTGTATCAATGGACTTAGAGATAAAGCAGCAATTGCTTGAAAAAGATGATATTGCTAAGCACATTAATATACTTACTGAATATTTGGCAAAGCAAAGCGCTGAGCAGTCCATTGAACAAGATATCCAAGATGCTGTGCGCCGCCAGATGGAAAACAATCAACGTGAATACTTCTTAAATGAGAAGATGAAAGCCATCAAAAATGAGCTTTCAGATATCAGTGACAGTGGCTTTGATGGTGAAGATGATATTGAAGAGCTTCAGACTCGTCTTGAAGAAGCCAATTTGCCTGATGACGTACGCAAAAAAGCAGAGCAAGAATTTAAAAAGCTTAAAATGATGCCCCCTGCATCAAGTGAATCCTCAGTGGTACGTAACTATATTGAGTGGATATTAGATACGCCATGGAAAACTTCTACTAAGGTCTCGGTTAAACTTGATAAAGCCGAAACCGTGCTTGAAGAGGATCATTATGGCTTAAAGGATGTTAAAGACCGTATTTTAGAATACTTAGCCGTGCAATCTCGTGTTAAAAAACTGCGTGGACCTATTCTATGTTTGGTAGGCCCTCCTGGCGTAGGTAAGACGTCATTGGGCGAATCTATTGCTCGTGCAACAGGTCGTAAATTTGTGCGCATGGCGCTTGGCGGAGTGCGTGATGAGGCGGAAATCCGTGGTCACCGACGCACCTACATCGGCGCTATGCCGGGTAAAATTGTTCAGTCGTTGGCGAAAGTAGAGGTTAATAACCCGCTATTCTTGCTGGATGAAATTGATAAAATGGCACAAGACTTCCGTGGTGATCCAGCCTCTGCCCTACTTGAAGTATTAGACCCATCACAAAACAACAAATTTAATGACCATTATTTAGATTTAGATTTAGATTTATCGCAAGTGATGTTTATCTGTACCGCTAACAGTATGGATATACCACCAGCGCTACTTGATCGTATGGAAGTCATACGTCTACCCGGATACACCGAAGATGAAAAAATTAACATCGCTGAAAAATACTTGGTACCAAAAGCCATTAAGCAAAATGGCCTAAAGAACGAAGAAATTGAGATTGTACCAGAAGCACTACACAGCATCGTTCAGCGTTATACTCGTGAAGCTGGTGTGCGTAACCTCGAACGCGAAGTTAATAAGATTTGCCGTAAAGTGGTGCGTGAGTCGATTGAAAAGTATGGCGTTAAACCGTCGAAGAAAGCCAAGATCGAGACAGTCGTGGTAGATGCTGACAACATCAATGATTATCTTGGTGTACATAAATATGACTATGGTTTAGCGGAAGAGGAACCCGAAGTTGGCCGTGTCACAGGTCTGGCTTGGACCAGTGTCGGCGGTGAGCTACTCACGATCGAAGCCATAACTATGCCAGGTAAAGGGGATTTTGTTTATACAGGATCGCTCGGTGATGTCATGAAGGAGTCTATTCGAGCGGCCATGAGTGTGGTTCGAGCACGTGGCGAGATGCTTGGGATTGACTATGAAACCTTTAAATCAAAAGACGTGCATGTTCACATGCCTGAAGGGGCGACGCCTAAAGATGGCCCGTCTGCTGGTATTGCATTAACCACGGCGTTAGTATCTGCCATGACTGGGATTGCGATTCGTCCAGACATTGCTATGACAGGTGAAGTAACTTTGCGTGGTAAGGTACTGCGTATTGGCGGGCTTAAAGAGAAGCTTTTAGCAGCGCACCGTGGCGGCATCAAACATGTCCTGATACCAGAGTCTAATGAGCGTGATTTGGTAGAAATACCAGATAACGTGAAAGAAGGCCTAACGATTCAGCCTGTGGCTACGATTGACGAGGTGCTTAAAGTGGCTTTGGTTAAAATGCCGAAAGCTATAAAGCCCACTAAAGTAACCGTAGACACTACTAAGTCAAAAAAAGCCCTACGCAGTTAATTTGACTGCTCATATCAGCATGAGGTCTTTTATATGAATATTTTTATATAACGGTGCTGCAACTCTCATTATTTACTCCTTTATAAAAAGCCGCTTGATTTTGTATCAAGCGGCTTTTTATTGCTTGTGTCCTTTCAATCCGCACTATCGTCAATCCGTACTATCGACGGTAAACTTATGAAATCGCTACGGTGCTAATCTTGTGCAGCCTACCGTTGTAGTACTTTCACACGTTTTCCTTGTATTGATATTAAAGCTCTTTAACTGTAGTTTGAATAAGACAGACCTATTACTCCTCCCTATTTATATACGCTTCTTTACCCTTTTAACATTTAATAACGTATTGCAACGCTTAAACTAATAGTTTCTAGATTCTAAACGCTATACTAAATACGCTATACTAAATATAGTAATCAGCAAATACGGCAAATGCTATAGTTTTCTAGCTTCAGAAAATTGCGACTTTATTTTAGTGCACTATTTATAGCGTTATACCGTAAAAAATAACGGTTAAAACTAATGGTTAAAAAGTAACTCTTGCAAAGTAACTATATAATAAAAACGACTGTTAATAACTGTCGCTATTTACATTATCGGCTAATATTAACTTTTTCTTAATCTCAATCAGGAACTTATAATAGGAGTGTTATATGCAATCTCATATACAAAAGATATTCACTACTTCAGCAATTCTTACTTCGGCTTTAGTATTATCTGCATGTCAAACTACCCCGCCTAAAGCAAGTCCACCTGCTGAGGTTAAACCCACTTTGAAATCTCAAATCTTTGCTTTCGATCAGAAAAATACCAAACTCGGCAATATGTATTTACGCCCTGTTGCAGACGGTGTGCAAGTGTTTGGCAAATTGTCCGGCTTTCAACCAGGGACAACGGTTTCTGTTCATATTCATGAAACCGGTAATTGTTCAAACATGGGTAAAGCGGCTGGCGGACATTTTAATCCTTTTAATAAGCCACATGGTAACCCAGACTCCGCAGAAAGCCATGCAGGCGACTTACCTAACGTTACTGCAGATGCCTATGGTGTTGCGTCAATGAACTTTGTAAATAAAGATATTTCAGTTGATATGACAGGCAAAAATAGCGTGTATAAACGCGCCTTTATTGTGCATGCTGGTACGGATGATTATGTCAGTCAACCTTCTGGTAACTCAGGTGACCGCATTGCCTGTGGTGTTATTGAAAAATTTTAATTAAAAGTTAAGTAAAAAGTTAAGCAAATAGGTATTACGCTAAAAACTACCTTTAAAGGTCAACTTTAACTCTAGTTGACCTTTTTATATTCTGGCCTCAGCTCTTAGTTATCTATTTACTATAAAAAGCGGGACACCAGTAACATTCACTCATTTAGAAATATATCTATATAGTTACCCTGACCCACATGTATCCATGCTATCACGTTATTTTTATATCCTCTTTAATCTATTGAAGTGGCTCTCTTTCTTTAACTTATCTTACTAGATTTACACTCTTTTACTCTTTGCGACAATATTTGTCGTCTGGTATCGTTTATACCCTATTAACTCGTCTACAATTTGTTATACTTATCTCATAAAAGAAACACTCTACCCTCCTTATTATTTAAGTTATTTAAGCAATTTTTGCCAATAATATTAAGCATACTGTAATACCTCATAATGGTTCATCTATTTTAGTCGCACTGTTCACAGCTTGTTTAAACTTTATAATGAATAACACCTTATTTAAATAATCAATAAAATTAGGACATCACTATGGATGACAACAAAGCCAAAGCGCTCAAAGCTGCTTTAGGTCAAATTGAAAAGCAATTTGGTAAAAATACGATTATGCATTTGGGCGATAACTCTGCCACGCTTGATGTGGATGTGGTATCCACAGGATCGCTCGGTCTTGACATTGCTTTAGGCATTGGCGGATTGCCTAAAGGCCGTATCGTTGAAATTTACGGGCCTGAAAGCTCTGGTAAAACCACTCTAACCTTACAAGCTATTGCTGAGTGTCAAAAGCAAGGGGGCACTTGTGCCTTTATTGATGCCGAACATGCATTAGATCCTATTTATGCGCGTAAACTTGGGGTTAATACCGATGATTTATTGGTATCACAACCAGATAATGGCGAACAAGCATTAGAAATTACTGACATGTTGGTTCGTTCGGGCGCTCTTGATATGATTGTTATTGACTCAGTAGCTGCACTGACGCCGCGTGCTGAAATCGAAGGTGAGATGGGTGATAGCCATATGGGCTTGCAAGCACGTCTCATGAGTCAGGCACTGCGTAAAATTACCGGTAATGCTAAACGCTCAAACTGTATGGTCATCTTTATTAACCAGATTCGTATGAAAATCGGCGTTATGTTTGGATCTCCTGAGACCACGACAGGCGGTAACGCATTGAAATTCTACGCATCCGTACGCTTAGACATTCGCCGCATTGGGGCCGTTAAGAGTGGCGATGAGATTATTGGTAACCAAACCCGTGTTAAAGTTATTAAAAACAAAATGGCACCCCCTTTCCGCCAAGCTGAGTTTGAAATTACTTATGGCGAAGGTACCAATCACTTAGCCGAAGTGATTGACTTAGGGGTTGATATTGGTGTCGTTGGTAAGGCGGGCGCTTGGTATAGCTATGGCGATGAAAAAATCGGTCAAGGTAAAGCCAATTCCGTTTTATTCTTAAAGGATAACCCCGCTATTGCTGAAGAAATCGAAGCTAAAATACGGGCGGAAAAACTTGCCGTAGCAGATGACAAGAAGCAAGAAGAAAAAGCGTCAGATGATACTGCAACACCCATTACTGACGTTGAATAATTTCAGCTGATAAGAATAACGATGAAAACAGACATACAATGGAGATAAAGACCTTAGCTCAGATCTTGGAGGAGAACCCTGATAGTGCTAATAAACCTTCAGACTATCGTAAAAGGAAGGCGCCTAAAGATCGACAAATTAAGAAACAAAAACAACAATTACGGGCGCCTATTATTTCTACCCGTAGTTCTACCCATAGCTTTACTGTATCTGATGATTTAGATACAGCAAAACTATGGGAAACTGAGGCTGAGGAAAAGAGCCCTGACTCTAAGAACACTGAGCGACAAAATAAGCATCATAGCCCAAAGCGACAAAAGCAAAAAACATTTCATCCCGCTTCTCCTTATCAACCTAAGATAGAGAGCACTCCCCCTGTAAAAGAGGTAAATCCCAATAGTATTAAAAACCTATTAGCACAGGTAAAATCGGAAGGTTCTGCAAGTAGCAATGATACAGTGACATCTCAAGCTGAAGTCGAAACTATTCAAACGAAACACTGTGAGACCGATGCTCTCTCTCGTTTAGACAATCTACCGGCGGCCTTAAAGGCTTATCTTAAAACCCCTGAGCAGCGCCAAGCTGAGAAAGAAGCAATTAAGGCAAATAGCCGCCTACGTTGGCTTGCTTTTTATTATTTGTCACGCCGTGAGCATTCAGCAGGCGAGCTGCGTCAAAAGCTCATTGATAAAGAACAAGACCCTGTAAAGATTGACGAATTATTAGCGGAATTTTCTGAAAAAGGCTATCAAAGTGATTACCGTACGGCTTTAATGTTAATCCGAGAAGGTATTCGTAAGCGTTATGGACGGGTAAGAATTAAGAACGACTTTTACAAACGTAGAGTCGCCATGCCTTCTAATATTGATGAGCTCATTGATATGGCGATGGATGACAATGAAGAGTTTGCAGACGTATTATCTGATAATGACTTAGTTGAGGGCGTTGATTGGCTTCGATTAGCGGTGGAAGCACGGGTTAAAAAATATGGCGACGCCATTCCTACTGAGCCTAAAGAAAAAGCAAAGCAATTGCGGTTTTTACAGTATCGAGGCTTCAAACCCGACATATGCTTTCAGGCGATAGGTTTTAACTTAGAGTCGCTTGATAGTCGGTTTTAGTATCAGGATTTATTTAAACCCATTTCTTTAAGCATATTTCTTTAAACCCATTTTTCCAATTCCAACAGCTTTAAGTCATCAAACTTTGGCTCGCCATTATTGCCATCTACGGGAAACGGTTGACTGTTCCCCGTCAATTCATAGCCTCGACGCTGATAGTAGGCCAATAGCTCGGGTCTTCGTTCTAATACACTCATTTTTAAATGGGCCAAGTTTTGATGACTCGTTGATTCATTATCAGCATTTGCTTGTTTATCGTTATTTTTCTTAGCACTGTTTATAACGCCATTTAAATGACGAACAGCAAAAGTTTCTGCAGCAAAGAGCACCTCATTACCGATTCCTTTGCCCTGTAGCATGGGATCAACAGCAAAAGTGCCTATATAAGCTGAATCATACGCTAAAATAGTCTCATTAGAATCATCATTTTTAAAATCATTTGTTTTTATTTCGACCGAAATACAAGCCAATACTTTTCCTGTTTCTTGTGTCTTATCTGTTTGCGCATCTATAAAAACATCAGGATAGACAAATAAATAATGCTTAGGATTAGTAATCATCGCTTCGATTTCAGCGGCAGTAGTCCGAATGCCAATGACCAAATGAGCCTCATTGGTCCAGCCCACATTGAGACGATAACTTTGATTTAATAAAGTCAGTAATGCTGGTACGTCTTCTACCGTCGCTTGACGTAGACGAACTTTGGGCTTAGACATTGGATTTGTCTCCAAGATTATGCATGGATAAAATAGACTATATATGACATGCCTCCGCCCTCTATTAAAACAGATAATGAAAGCAAAGGTAAAGTTAGAATGTGTTGCTAGGTTCCCTACTTGCTCATGTTATTATAATGAAATTAATTTGAAAGTATTGAGCCAAACATATGATCAATCCACAAGCAGATAATGTTCCTTTTACCCAAATCACTGCGCAACAAATACAAGCACTTACCGACCTTGCTCAGTTTCCACAACCTTATCCGACCCCTATCTCGTATGCTACTTTTAAAAACACCCCCAGTGACTTTCAGGTTAATGAAATACTAGACCTAGAGTTAAGCGGTGTTGGCGAGCATTTATGGTTGCAGATTACAAAGAGTGGTATGAATACCACATTTGTTGCACAGCAACTGGCTAAGTGGGCTAACATACCGAGCCGTGATGTCGGTTATTCTGGGTTAAAAGATCGTCAGGCAGTCACTACTCAGTGGTTTAGCTTACGCATACCTAAACAAGCAATGCCTGAGACTAATCTTGACGATTTCATCACATCAAATCGACTCAAAGAAAAATCAACTGCTAGAACATCGGGGGGATCTAACGAAGATGAGACCATTAAGGTTCTGAAACAAGTTTGGCACAGCAAAAAGCTAAATAGAGGCACCCACAAAGCCAACCATTTTGTCATTACCTTACGCGAGATTCAGCTCAATCCTGATGTCTCAGACAATAAGCACACCGTCGATGCCACCTTAAATACGATTGGTAAGCAAGGGGTACCAAATTACTTTGGAAATCAACGCTTTGGTCGAAATGGTAATAATATTGTTGCCGCTATAGAGTGGTTTGAGCACGGCACAATAAACGATCGCAAGCCCCACCCTAAGAAAAGCCGAGATATCCAGTCGTTGCTATTATCCTCCGCTCGCAGTGCTATTTTTAATCAAATTTTAGCGGAACGAGTGATAAACAGTAGCTGGAATACCGGACTCGATGGCGAGGTCTTTAATCTGGAAGGATCGGGCTCACTTTTTGCCTGTGAGCAGTTAGATGAGGATTTAAAGACACGTGTGGCTAGCGGTGATATCCACCCTACAGGGCCGCTGTGGGGCATCAAAAACGATAAAGTAAGTGGTATTGCCAAGACAATAGAAGCCGAAGTTATAGCAGCCAATCCTATCTTAACAAGACTGGCTAAGGGACTCGATGAAAAACAAATTAAATCTATGCGCCGGGCATTACGACTACCAATCACTAACTTGCAATGGACATGGCCTGATGACTCAACACTAGTCCTAGATTTCACACTTCCCACGGGCACATTCGCTACCAGCGTTTTAGCCAGTATTGTGAAAAATTTAGATGGCTAATTAGATAGCCTATTTAGAGAGCGAATGCAAACGGCTTATTTATATAGCTTATTTAAATAGCTAAGCGACTAATATCAAGCCAGCATATCCTCTATGACCAATCTTTGACCCTCCGCTAAGCGTGGTACATCGCCAAGCCTACGCCAAGGCATGCTTGTACCATGAAAATCACTACCTGTAGAAACCATTAAATTGTGCTCTGCAATGCAACGATCAATCATTCGCCGCTTGCTAATCGGCTCATCATTGCTCGGTAATTCACAAGCATCACCGCCAAACTGAGCAAACTCTGCAATCAGTTTGCGTACGCGAGTTGCGGATAAGTTGTACCGGGTTGGATGCGCCAACACTGCCTTACCTCCGCAGCGATGAATCAAGCTGATCGTATCTTCCATGCTCAACGTCTCAATAGGCACATAGGCTGCTTTATTATCTGCCAGATATTTATCAAATGCTTTTTGCATGGAAGGTACAATGGCAAACTCTAAAAGCACTTTAGCGATATGAGCACGCCCCACTGCCTCGGCATTGCCATCCGCTTTTGCTAATACCGCTTGCCATAGCTCTTCAAAGTCAAAGTCAGTCAGCTCTGCCATCTTCTCAATAATGGCGCGCCCCCTATTGGCTCGGCTTTGTTGTATATGCGTTAGGGTGTCGTTCATCTCAGCAAAGTTTTTAAATCCCAAAGCCAATACATGAATAACTTTGTCTGTTTCTTTGTTTTTACCATAACCACCTGTAAGGGTGTGCTGGCAACTAATTTCCACACCATTGATTAAGGTCATACCAAGCTCTTCTGCTTTTTGCCGGGCTTCTGGTATCCCTAACAACGTATCATGGTCGGTTAATGCAAACACCTCAATGTTTTTTTCATGTGCTTTTTCTACTAAAGTTGTGGGATCATTACTACCGTCAGAACATGTGCTATGACTATGTAAATCAATTAACGTGTCGGTATGCTTTTTACTCATGTCAATAGGAGTATGCGTCGATGTTGTGTTAGGTTGTTGTGCTTTAGTAGGCATATTGACTCTAATTTAAGGGTTTGAAAGAGAGTTGATTGATGTCTATTTTAACGGTTTATTGACTCCCTTTGTTAATAAATAACAATATATAAGCCGTCAGCAAATACTGACTGTTTAAGTTAGCATTTCTAATCCAGCTTTCTAACCCCACTATTTTAACTAAAGTAGGCTCTGCGGTGTTATGACTTTTTTTTGTCGGCAATGGCGTGTAAACTATCGACATTAATATGTCCTTTATGACATAAACCTTATTTTTTAAACACTGTGGTCACTATGAAAGCATTTTTAGACTTTATTCCCCTCATCGCCTTTTTCTATGTGGCAAAAATGCATGGCATTCTTGCTGGTGCAGGGGCAATTTTGGTAGCCACTGTTGCTGTCTCTATTATTCATCTAATGACGCAAAAAGGTAAACTACATAAGCAGCAGTGGATCACACTTGTGCTGACCGTACTATTTTGCGGTCTAACCTTGATGTTCGATGATGATATTTACTTAAAATGGAAATCCACGGTAATTAATGGCGTATTTGCTGTGGCTTTACTGGTTAGTGTGTTAATGAACAGACCTTTATTAAAAATGGTCATGAAAAATGTGTTCTCATTAACTCAATCTGGCTGGAATAAGCTGACTTTAGCTTGGACAGGATACTTTGTGTTAATGGCGGCATTGCAATATTATTTTGCTTTTTTTACGCCTGAACCCACATGGATTAACTTTAAAACTTGGGGCTGGATTCCATTTATGGTGGTGTTTATGGTTGGACAGTTTGTTTTACTACGAAACCATATGAATCCAGAGCTTGCTAATTCTGCTGCAGAAAAAGCAAAAGAACGAGAAAACCAAAAGAAACCTTAACGTTGAGTCACTAGATAGAGCGATTCGCTTTTAACTGGTCTCATCTTAATAAATTTGCTAAAGCATCACTATCGTAAACATAAGCAATAGATATAGTTGTTATAGATATGGGCTACATTGTTTACAAGGCAACCAAACGCAGATATGTAGCTGTTTATTAAACTAAGTACAGCTTATTAAAAGGGTGCTACTAGCGAGGTCAACCGTTCAACCATATAGAAACTTTGACGATATCTTTATCAGTTTTGATTCAACCCTTACCTATTTAACTAACGAGATTATTATGTCATTATTCGCTATTATTGGTCATGATGTTGCCAACTCATCTACGCTTCGTAAACAGGTACGTGCCCAGCACTTAGCCCGTTTGGACAAACTGATTGACGAAAATCGACTCATTATTGCTGGTCCAACACCTATTGAACACGGTCAAACTGACATGTCAGGTAGCCTGATCATTGCTGAATTTAATAGTATTGAGGCTGCACAAACTTGGGCAAATGATGATCCTTATATTAAGGCAGGTGTCTACAGTCATGTGGATATTAAACCCTTTATCCAATCGCTACCAAAAGATTAATGCCTACCATAAACACCTATTTTACCCGTCCGATTTAATTGGAAATCGCTTCAATGCCAATACCCATCTCAATATCTCGTGTACTGTGCCTAGCTTTTATAGTGACCTTGACAGCATCATTGGCGAGGGCAGAACCTACTGTTATTGTTAATAATCCAACGACTGAACTTGCGGACTCAGAATCAGCCCCTAGCGACCCTCAAATAGCGCCTTTACCATCCTCGCCATTTAATGAGCAAGTTACCGACAATATTAATGACATAAGTACTGATGCCCTTGCTAACCCCAATAGCCTTGCCAGTGCCATGCACCCCAGCGATGCTGAATTATCCGCTGCTAATCAAGAGCTTCTTGGACGTAATGCTCGATTACAGCGTGATGTCAATGATTTAGAAACCCGCGTTAACGTACTGATCAATGAGCGTAGTGGTCAATTATTTATGTATGGTGCCATTACCGTGACTATTGCTTTATTCCTTGGTTTTGTTTTGGGCTGGTATATGTTTGGTCGTAGAGATAACTGGTAAGTTTTGAGCTATAAGATTATACAGTCAAACTCCTTACCTTTTACTTAACTTCTTTATTTATACTTAACCTCTTCATTTATCTTGAGATTTATTTGACAGAACTGTCGTTAAAAACTCTAAAATCGACACAAGGTAACCAAATAGACTTGGTTTGACCATGACCACAGACAGGCACTCCATACTTTGCTATGACACATCTCAAACACTATCAAACTGCTTCTGAAGGGTCTTCCAATAATAGATCTTCTAATACTAGATCTTCTAATACTAGGGCTTCTAATACCAAGGCTTCTAATAACTTGCCTATTAGCCCTGCCAAGCTGTCATGGCAAGAAGATGCACAAGGGGTCTTGGTACCCGTCTCTGAATTGTTTGGAGATGTCTATTACTCCTTAGCAGATGGTTTGGCAGAATCTCGATATGTCTTTAGTGAGCAAAACCACCTACCTCAACGTTTTGCCTCCCTATTAAAAAAAGCTCCAACGAACCCTAGTTATCAGAGCTTTACCATTGCTGAATTAGGATTTGGTACTGGCCTAAATGTGTTAGCGACTTGGCAATTATGGGATAAGGTCAAAACGGAGCATACTGAGAAAAATCAATCAAACATCCCTTCACATTTAACCCCTCGCCTACATTTTATCAGCACCGAAAAATATCCGCTTACTCATGCAGATCTCAAACAAAGTTTAAGCAATTGGCAACAGCATGAACCAAGCCTTGCTCCTTTTATTGTTAAGCTACTTGAACTGTATCCAAGTTTGGTTGCAGGATGCCATCGTCTCCATTTAGCGGAGGATGTTACCCTAGACTTGTGGTTAGGAGACGCTGCTAAAAATCTGGCTAAGTTAGATAATACCGCTCACATTTTACCCAAGGCTAGCGTTAATACGCCTCATCCTCATATCGATGCTTGGTTTTTAGATGGTTTTGCGCCGTCACGCAATGAATCATTGTGGGCTGATGAAATTTTTGCCCAGATACAACGATTATCAAAACCCGGTACCACAGTAGCGACATTTAGTTCTGCAGGTGTGGTAAAAAGAGGGTTGATAAACGCTGGCTTTGCTATCAAAAAAGCCAAAGGCTTTGGACATAAACGTGAGATGCTAACCGCTAGAATGGGTAATGCAGAAAACTCACAATCTTCGATTTTCCTACCTGATAATGGTTTAGAAGAGAACTTTTTATCACCGGATAATTCACAGCAGAAATACTCCCAACACAGCTATTCTCACATTGCCATTATTGGCGCTGGCGTTTCAGGTTTAATGGCAGCTTGGGCATTGGCACAGCGTGGCATTAAAATTACCTTATTGGACAAAGCCGCGCCCTTGGCTGGAGCTTCGGGTAATCCACGCGCACTACTTACCCCCAAGATGACACCTCTTAAGCACGTAGATGAGCATTTACATACTATGGGTTATTTGTACAGCCAACGCTTTTATCGGCAGCTTGACGCAAACCCCAACTATTTGAGTCAGAATAAGCCCTGCATCTTTGAACCTACTGCTACGCTAGACTTAATGCTGAAGTCGAACATTAATACCGCCCAAGTTTCTGAATATCCTGAGTCGATAGCAACGACGCTAACCCATGCTGAGGCACAAAAAAAATCGGGACTGACCAAGCAAAATTTACATAACAACCTATATCTACCGCAAGCGGGTTTGGTCAATCCAAAAGCATTGGCTGATACCGTACTCCATCATCCGCTGATTAACTTTGTACAAGCTGATGTAGAAAAAATAGTTCACAATGTGGCTGATAAGAACGCCGATATAACCAACGGCGTTTGTCTAAATTTGAAATCTTCAACAATGGAAAAATTGTGTGCAGATAGCGTTGTGATTGCCATAGCGCATGTCAGTCAATCGTTAGACAGCCGTATATTTGAGTTCCGCAAAATACGCGGGCAATTATCATGGTTTGAGCCTACTGAAGAACAACGTAAAGCACTGCCTAACCTACCTTTAAAATATGGTGGTTATTGTGCGCAGTTCACACCAAATGATTCTGATGATGAGCTTAACCCAGTCACTACAAACTGTTCTACTTTCTTGTTAGGGGCTAGCTTCGTACGTAACGATATAGCCACAGATATTCGGGAGTCAGAACACAGGGTTAATAAAGAGAAATTGGTCAGCGCCATCCCAGAGCTTGAGAAGCTTTTTAGTTCGCAAAAACAAGATGCGGAAAATGAGTATTCAGGGTGGAAAGCACGGGCAGGTATTCGAGCGCAAACACCAGACTATCATCCATTGGTTGGTCAAGTGGGTAATGACGGGCTAATTTGGACCCTAAGTGGTATGGGCTCAAAGGGCTATGCGTTTGCCCCGCTTTGCGCTGAAGCTTTGGCGGATATGATGACGGGTCAATTTTGTCCCCTATCGAGTTCGATGCTTGCTCAGCTATCGCCAAAGCGTAAAAGCTTACTGAAGCCTTTGCGCTAAGATTTCATTAGCGCACCTAATTTTTCTATTTATTCGAGAAAATCTTGCTCAACATATCGAGTGTTTCACTGACCATGACCATACCCACCACTGAGGTAACAGCAACCGCAGAGCCATAACCACCGCAGTGTAGACTACCTGTCTGACAGGCATTGTCGCCTTTACCCACAATAGGTGGCTGAGTGGAATAGACGCATCTAATGCCAAACTTTTCTTTCATCTCTTTATTGATGCCATGTTCATGGCGCAGCTTGGTGCGCAATCTTGCTAATAGGGGATCTTGAAAGGTATCTTTCAGATCGCTTACGGTAATTTGCAGCGGGTCTGTTTTTCCACCTGCTCCGCCAGCACAAATCAACTTCAACTTATTAAAACGGCAGTGTAAGGCGATGGCTATTTTTGCAGACATATCATCTGTACAGTCCAATACTATAGTTGTTTCGCCATGTTGTAACCTTTGTCTAGCATCATCACGGCTTGGTAGTAATTCCCGAACATTATCGGCCGTTAAAAAGTCATCCACTTGAGTGATCACAACATTAGGATTTATTTGCGAAGCGCGCTCTGCCATGACAGCGACTTTACTCTTGCCAAAGTTACTGTCCAATGCAGGCAATTGGCGATTGACATTAGAGGCAACCAGCACATCCATATCCACTAGGGTTAGTTTACCCACACCAGTGCGTGCTAAACCTTCTACAACCCAAGCGCCTACTCCACCAATACCTATGACTATCACATGCGCATTAGCAAAGCGGTTAAAGCTATTATGCCCATACAAAGTTTGGGTACCCTGAAAACGACGCTGATACTGAGTGGTATCGACGTCTCTAGTAGCATTGCTACTAGAAGCAGAGCTAGTTGCGCTAGAGGCATTGATTAAGGCGTGCGCATTATCTACAGTCATAACAAAATATATATCAAATAAGTTGGGGGGAAAGTTAAATTTAACATAACACATTCAGCAGTTAATCACGATGTTAGTCAACCCGCTTTATAAACTTCTATCACTTTTACTTAAACGTGCTTGGACGTATCGGCTTAACAAAATCATCTCACATCTGGCAAAACCCAGTTAACGTTTAAGGCATCACAGCTGTTTTGCCATAACTGAATGGCTAAGTGTCCAGGCTCTACTGCTAATAACTCACTAAGACTTGTTAAAACTATGCCTAGGTTTTCAGGCTCATTACGGGTATGAGTATCACCTACCTGACACTGAATGGGCGTCATATCGGGGCAGTCGGTTTCTAACACCAAACATTCTAGCCCATATTCTTCAACAGCAGCCACAATTGAGCGATGCAGTTTTTTTGCATTAGGGTTAGTTATTTGACCGGTTACACCAAGTTTGAAACCCAACTTAATAAACGCTTTGGCCTCTTGCTCTCCACCACTAAAGCTATGCGCAATGCCGCCAAGCTTTTTGGCATTGTACGAATGCGACTTTAAAATGGCGAGTGTCTCGGCATGGGCTTTACGGATATGCAGTAATACTGGCAAGTGATGCTCTACCGCTAAATTCAGTTGCGCTATAAAAAACTGTTTTTGTTTGGCAACCGCATCCGGTGTTTTTAATTCATCAGTAAAGGTATCCAAACCAATCTCGCCAATGGCAATGGGAGGATTGAGTGTCACAAATCGAGCTAAACTCTCTAAATCTGCTTGTGTATGCTCGGCAATATAGGCAGGATGCAAACCCATTGCCAAATGGGCGGTCGGAACCTTCAATACGTCGTTCTTTAATGCGATTTCTGAGTTTACTCGTTGAAGCTGATGTTTGACATTTTTTAATCGCTCAAAGTATTTTGCTAAATAACCAACTAATAGCAAATGACGAACACCCGCCTCATACGCAGAATGCGCCAACTGAATCCTATCTTGATCGAACGCAAAATCATCAAAGTGAGTATGGGTATCGATCAGCGGCGCAATGAAGTTTTTAGACGCTAAAGTAGGCATAATGGTATACAACTATTTACTGGTAGTTACTGTTAGGTATTGTTCGCTCAAGTCATATCAGGATTAATGAGCAAAGGCTTTAAAAACAGTGTCGAAGCAATCAGCACAGCGCAGGCAAGATAGCCCAGCACTGTTGCACTTAAAGCAAGTATGTGTAGAGAACGCGGGGTTAACAGGGTAACCTTTTATTATTATCAGTTAGTCCTTATTACAATCTGTTTGTTTCTCATTATTTTGTTCAGGTTTTGATTGAGGGTTATCTATTGGTTTGATAATAGGAGCACGGCTACTACGTCTTGGGATAAGCAGCAACGCCACCCCAATTCCGACAAGTTTTATTAAATTAGATGTACGCATAACCCTCCGGTAAAACTATCAGGTGTCTAAGCTCTCTAAATCCATATTTTAGAATATATCATCATACCCATAACTTAGGGTTTGACCGTGGTTAAATCAATAACTGTTTCGTTACCCTTATTACTAAAACTGCTCTTAGAGGTTGTCGGCTGGTTGTAGACTGGTGAGGTCGAGGAGGCGGGTAATGGCACTGACTTATTAGAACTTGATACTGGGTTTAAAGGGGCAAGCTCGTAATTAGGTGTCGCATTTGTATCTTCATCCCATCCAGCAGTGCCTGACATTGGTATTTTTTTAATCGTACCGTTTTTATCAATGACCAACTGCATAACTCGCATTTGATTATAACGGCGTTCCGTCACGCTCGCCACAGCACCGCCATCCCGCAAAATAGTAGGTTGTAAAAATATGATCAAATTGCTTTTTTCTGTATTTGCGGTGTCTGAACGGAACAGTCTACCCAACAGCGGCACATCGCCTAATCCCGGTACTTTTTGCTGACCATTGGTCGTGTTGTCTCGCATCAAACCACCCAAAGCAATCGTTTGTTGGTCATCTGCCAAAATAGTAGTATTAATCAGGCTCTTATTGGTGGTCAAGCCACTGGCATTGCCTCGTGTATCGTTGACGACAGAAGAGACTTCTTGAGAGACCTCTAAACGAACCGTACCATTGGCGCCAATATGTGGTATGACATTTAGATTTATACCGACATCTTTACGTTCGATGGTTTGAAATGGGTTGGTCGATGAGTTGCCTGATGTGGTATATGAACCTGTTACGAAGGGCACGTTTTGACCCACTAGGATACTGGCTTTTTCATTATCCAGCGTTAAAATTGAAGGCATGGACAGTAGATTAGCGCTGGTTGTTGAATCTAAAGCCTGTAAGATAGCGCCATAAAACTCTCTATTACCATTATTGTCTTTACTACTTTTACCCGCCCCTATTAAAGCGCCAGCAATAGCGCTTGCTGCACTACTCACACCAGATCCAGTCAATGCCGCAGTAGCAATTGCGGACGCCGGCACGCCGGCATTATCAAAATTAACCACGCCATAACCACTATTGGCATTGCCTATAGCCCATTGCACCCCTAACTGATTGGCATCACTACCTGATACCTCAATTATCGCCGCTTGGATAAGCACCTGAGAACGGCGAGTATCCAACTGGTTAATCGCTTCTTCTACTTCAACCATTAACTCAGGATCACCATTGACGATAATCGCATTTTGCGTTTCGTCCGCGATAATACTAAATGGGTCGTCACCTTTAACCACTGAGCTGTTATTTGTGCCCGCACTCGCACCTGAACCAGTAGGATTAGAAGCGCTATTGCTATTGGGGCCATTAAGTGACGTGGTGCCAGTGGCACCGCCCGCTGCATTACCTGCTAAGGAGGCTGACTCAATGCTAGAGGTGGCACCCAAGCTATTTAAAGACTGGTTGGATAATAGTCCACGTAACATATTAGCCACATGCCCTGCGCTTGCATATTTCAATCGAAAGACACGTAGTCCACTTAACCGTTTAGATGGCATCACATCCAACTGATTGACCATAGTACGGACTTTAGCTATCATTTCTGGACTACCCTGCACTAACAACCGATCACTGGCAGTGTCAGCTATAACCTTTAAAGTCCCAGAACCTGAACCACTGCTCGCTGTACCTGTTAATCCACTGATTAAGTCCATCATGCGTTCTGGATCAACATGACGTAGCGGAACAACACTTAAAGCATTATTATTACTGCCATCTAAATCACGGATTAACGTTGTAATTTGGTTCAGACTATCTGCCCGATCCGATAATACCAATGCATTGACACCCGGTACTGCAGCCGCATGAGCAGACTGCGGCATCAATGGACGAATAACCGTTAGAATCTCAGCAGCCTGTGTGTTCTCAAGATAAATAACCCGCGTTTTTAGGGCTTCACCACTGCTATTACCTTCTAGATCGACCTGAATCCCAGATTGTTTTGCTACATTGTCTGGCACAAGCTTGATGGTCGTCCCCGTATCAATTGCTGCAATGCCATTGACTTGCATAACACTCAAAAATAACTGATAAACCTCAGTTTTCGATAAGGCACGGTTTGAAATAACCGTAACATTACCGTTTATACGTGGGTCTAATACAAAGTTTTGATTAGTAATGGTGGCTACTTCATTGATAAAGGCCTTAATAGGCGCATCCTGAAGATTTACTTTCCAGCTTTCAGCATGCGCATTAACAGATATCGTCACTGCTAAAGGTAATAATGCCCAGCTCAGAGCTTTTAGATCAATCACACCATTTATACGCAAGCCATCTAAACGGAACCGAGCTACTAAACGTAGCACTAATAAAGACTGAGATAACTTGGTTGCTACTGGTGCAATTGATGCAAACTTTTTAGAGTAATGCAAATTAAACATGCTGTCTTGTACCTACAGTTGTAACGCGGAATAAATGAATATAATGATACTTATAGTATAAAACCAAAATGAACCTAATAAGAGCAAAGAGCGAACACAGTGTAAACATTATGAGCATTGTATTAATATAGTCGGAGTAGTCTAAAATTGTTACCAGATAACCGAGCTCAGTTAGTACGGCTTGTACAGGTAGCGAGGTTAATACTGTAAGCGTTTAGAATGACCGTGGCTATTAAATTAAGGTATTATTGATTAAATTGCCATTAGATGACAGACAACAAGCACCAAAAACAAATATCGAAAAAAAACTCATGGTTAAAGCCAATTTAGACACAGTTGATTAAAACTGCTGCCTAATTGTTATAGTTTGGTCGCCACGCTGAACCTCTATAGTAGCTTGACCTGACTGTTTAACCTGATTGAGCAAATCAGCATCTCCAGCAGGATTAGCGCCCACGCTTTGACCGTTAACTGACAGCACCTTATCGCCAGTTTCTAACCCAAGTCGATTACGTATTTTTTCTGGCATCGCATCGGTTACTTGATAACCATCGCCAGATGCCATAACGCCCATACTGCTTAGGTAACTGGCTGGATTACTCTTAAGTTCGCTACTCGCCTTATCAATAGCGGTTGCTACGCTCGGTTTAAGCGTATTCTCTAACGCAGGTCCTCTATCAGCATCACCGATCTGCTCTTCTGCACCCTCGTTTTGATGCCTATCACCTGTATTCTCCTCATCTCGATTCCTAGGAACCAACCCAGGACCAGAGGTAGCATTAGTAGCGTTGCGACTATTGGGCAAGCGCCTGTTACGAATATTACCTTTTTCAGTTTCAATACCTGCATTACCTTGGTCGAGTGGCATGCGCTCTGGCATATCAATCACAATCTGGCGATTACTGGCATCGGCAATAATAACTTGATTCCATGCAACATCTACTAAGGTATAATTTGTTTCTTCTAATGCCTCACCAATACGATAATTAGCCATAACACCATTAACTTCTAACATTGCCGATGAAAACTCACTTGGTGTTGCCAACATAACCCCAGTCAAATTGACGTTTGGCGGTTTTTCTTGCGGCGCAGCAGAGTTATTACTCTCAAAAATTGCTAATGCTGTACTTGCATTGACCTGTGGGGCTTGTCTCACTTGTAGCTCAGCCAACTGTAGATTGGGTACTTGCGGTGGTGCTAAAACCAACCAAACGATACGGGCAAGGCCCCAACATAGCCAAATAATGGCGAGAAGAAGTAACCATCCTGACAGCCGATTGAGCCCGTCAGTTACTGTCTTACCGAGTGAGGTAAAAGCATTTGACATCAGCTACCACCCCCATTTGCCATACTGCCTAGAAGTGGCTGACGCACACTTACAACTGCTGTGTCAGCAGGTGCGCTTCCCTTATAGCTGGGCATATTCTCTAGCAGGCGCTGAGTTAAGCTAACATCTATCATACCTTGCGCATCTAAATAAATATCGCCTAAACGCTTGCTGTTATTATCCACTAAATTAGCATGGATCACATTAGTTTCACTGCGCGCCTCTTGGGTTATATCGGCCCGCATAGCCGGCAATATAATCTTATAAACTTTGTTACCATTTGGATAGTCTAGCTCTCCTCCCGACCATGTTAACTGACCTTCAACATCGCTAAAACCCTTCTCTTTATGCCGCTTAGCTGATAGCGTATTAACTTGGATGGGCGCTTCAGGAAGTTGCCAGTTTACGACCGAGGCTAAGGTCTGCTTGTCAATTTTTCCGCTTAAATCTGTCACTTCCCAAGTGCTGAACCCTCGACCTACTCGGCCATCTAATTGGGTTTTTCCTGACTTGAAATCAATCTCCGCACTAAGTTTACCTAAAAATAAAGACATAGGTTTCATTTGCCAAGTTAGCGTGCCAGACAAGGGCATGGTATTGGGCTGAGCGGAGGGTATTGGCAAGGTGGCAACAGCGGAGCCTTGCCAGATATTACCAGACACATGCTGTATATAGGGGGAGTTCGGCATAAATTGATTAATCAGCCACACCGCTGGCATTTGAATGACGATGCATAATGCCAACAAGATGACACCTATTAGCCACCATACTTTGCTTGGATTGCCTTTTTTTTCAAAGGTATTTTTAGAAGACGAATACATGGTAGATTGCAAAATAGATAAAAATCCAAGTCAGTTAAGAGATTAAGAGATTGAGCACCTAAAATTAGTAAGCATACCTAAAAATCGTCCATTATTATACCTAATGATGACAAGATGATTACATATTGTTGTTAAGCCGGAATCAAACCAGATTCCCCTAATAGATTAAGCCCACCCTTTTAAAAAAATGAGTCTCTTTAATCACTTTATTACAATTAAATATAAACCATCAACAATAAATAATACGCTAGCATGTCAGCTGTCATATTATTTCATTAACTTTAAATAGAACTTTAAATATAAAACGCACCATTGTACTTGAGATAAATGCGAATGTAACTCAATAACTTATCTTTATTATTTCTCTTTATTATTTCGATTACCCTTTAATTATAGGCCATTATTGTATCCATAATTCCAGTATAAATACTCAAGCACTCATTCACAAATTAGGTAATGTCATAATAGCGAATAGGCAATCACATTAATTTGCCGACCGCTTACGATACGTCAATAACCAGAAAACTTTAAGTCTATTTGATCATTTACCTCAAAGGAAGAGTTGAGCGAAATTTGTCTTAATCAAGGTCTTGAATGCGGTAAACAGCTAGATATTGACCCATTCAGTAACGAAGAATAAGGCAAATTCAGACAGTTTTTACTTGAGCGTTCAGTAATTATCAAACCTAACTCATTATTATGCTGACGTGGTAAAAGTTCAACAGACCTCAGTGAAACCACAAAACATTTAAATAAATATAAATAAAAGGAGAGAATCATGACCACAGAAAACTTTACTTTATTTCAATGGGCAGAAGCGGAGAAAACCCTTAAAAAATTCATGCCCATCATGGTTAAAGAACAGGCAAATGTTGCCAACACCGATATCCTCAACCCTTTGCCTAAAGAAAAACAAGAGGCTATCAAAAACATTCCCTTCCTTGAAGAATCGCGTTCTGCAGAAGACGTTTTGCAGGACATTCATGATCTGGTCTATAAATATCGAACCAAGCAAAACAATCCAAGATTTTTCTCTTTTATCCCTTTAGCTTTATCTCCCATATCCGTGGTTGGAGATGCAATTAATGCCTTTTATTCGCCTTACGGTGGTAGCCATACGCTCAGTCAGGGCATGGCAATTGCTGAAAAAAGACTGCTTAACTGGATGGGTGAGCAAATTGGTTACCCGGTTAAAGAACTTGGCGGATTGTTTGTCTCTGGTGGTTCAATGGCAAACTTAACCGCCTCCATTGTGGCGCGAGATGAGAAGCTCAAAGATGAGGAATTCGGTAAAGGCACCGTTTACGTCTCAGACCAAACTCACTCATCCGTGGCCAAAGGCATCCGTGTAATGGGTATTCCTAAAGCCAATATCCGCAAAGTGAAAACCAATGAGCGCTTTCAAATCATCACAGATGACCTAAGAGCGCAAATTGAGCAAGACAAAAAAGACGGCTTTATTCCCTTCTTAATAGTAGGTACGTGTGGCACGACCAATACCGGCTCTATTGATCCGTTACATGAGTTGGCAGACATCAGTGAAGAATACAATACTTGGTTACACATCGATGGTGCCTATGGCGCGAGCGCACTATTGTCCTCTCATCGTGAGTTATTAGACGGAATTGAGCGCAGTGACTCAGTGAGCTGGGACGGTCATAAATGGCTATTTCAATCGTATGGCTGTGCCACTGTCATTTGTAAAGATCGCCAAGCTATGTCACGTACGTTTATGGAGAATCCTGAATATTTAACCGACGTTAAATCAGATGATTCTAATATCAACTTCTGGGATATGGGCATTGAGTTAACGGCGCCTGCTCGTGGTATGCGCTTATGGTACACCCTACAACGAGTGGGGCTTAAAGAGATGAGACGTGCCATTGATAAAGGCTTTGATAATGCAGAATATTTTGAACAATTATTCCGCGCTGAAGACTACTTCAACATTGTCTCGCCTGCTCAGTTAGGTATTGTTAATATAAGATATTATGATGACCACCACAGTGAAGAAGAGATCAATGAGATCAACCATAAATTGTCTGAAATGGCAGAACAAAGGAATCAATCCATCTACTTTACGACCATGCTAAATGATAAAATTGTTTTAAGATTCTGTGCCATCAATCCATTATTAACCAAAGAAGATATTGAAGACGTGGTAAATAATATAAAAAGTGATATCGCTTCACTTGGTTTGATTGAACAGTAATAGGTTTGATGGAAAGATATTTCTATTCAATATCGATAAAAAAAGAGCCTATATCAAATATAGGCTCTATTCAAATTAATCAACACTTATATACTTATAAGATTTAGAAAGGAATATCATCATCACGCGGCGTATCTTTCATTGGTGCAGGGCTAGCTGACGTCTGATTGTTAAAGCTATTTTGTTGTGTCTGGTTATTTTGCATAGGGTTATTTTGCGCAAAGCCATTACCCCCTTGATTCGTCTGGTTATTACCTTGAAAACCAACTTGGGCTTGGTTACTGGTATTACCAAAATCAGTATTACCCTGCTGCGCAGGTGCCGATTGCGCATAGCCACCCGCTTGAGCACCGCCACTAGTACCACCCAGCATTTGCATTTGATCAGCACGTATTTCAGTGGTGTAACGGTCTTGACCATTTTGATCTTGCCATTTACGAGTACGTAAGCTGCCTTCAATATACACCTGACTACCTTTACGCAGATATTGGGCGGCAATTTCGCCTAAACGGTTAAATAAAGACACACGATGCCATTCTGTCGCTTCGCGTTTTTCGCCAGTTTGTTTGTCCGTCCACTGCTCAGAAGTAGCCACTGAAATGTTAGTCACACTACCGCCATTACTGAATTGACGAGACTCTGGATCATTGCCTAAATGACCTATAATAATTACTTTATTAACACCACGCATAGAGTTTCCTTTAAAATTTGATAAATATAATAAGGTTTATTCACTTTACCTAAGTTTCATTTAAATATCTAGTTTTGTATTGGTCATTTGCGACAATTGCTGTCGTGAGTCATCATCAAGCTTTAGCTTATCTAATTTTAAATAAGCCACACCTTCCTTTGCCATAACCACCATCTCATCAACCCCTTCAATATCCATAATTTGCTGTGACCACTTTTGAATAACAACGCCCTCAGGAATGGCTAAAGTTGTGCTGGTAAGATAAGGCGGCTGTGAGATAGGCAATATCAATAATAATGCCACTGCCATAATACCGCCTAATAGCCCCCATGATAGCATTGTTCCTTGGTTTAATAACATACCCCCTAAAGCACCTCCGAAGAATGCCCCAAGAAATTGACTTGACGAGTTAATACCCATGGCGGTCGCTTTATTGGCAACTGGCGCCCTCTTGGAAATCCATGAAGGAATGGTTGCCTCTAATAAATTAAAACCAATAAAGTACAACCCCAGCCCCACTATTAGGCCAATACTTAACTGACTACCCAGCACCAAACAGACAAAAGCCAGTACAATTACCATTAATGCCGCTAAAAATATCTGACGCATTTTACGCTTTTTTTCAGCAATAATAATAAAAGGAATGGCAATAGCAAAGCCAATAAACAAGAGTGGCAAATACACCAGACCTTGCTGACGAACACTTAAACCCAGTACATCAGCTAATTGTTGTGGCACAATCACGAAAATAGCAGTCATGGTCAAATGTAGAGCAAAAATCCCGATATGCAAACGGTTTAAATCGCCAATTCGCAGCACTTCCTTTAATTGCTCTTTAATCGATTTATTCGCCAAATTATGCTTGAGTACACGTAGGGGCGTCGGAACAATAAACAACAGCAACATTGCGATAGCGGCAAAAATAGCGGTTAGCCAAAACAGACCAGATATGCCCACACTCTCTACCATGATTGGCCCAATGGCAAATGACAACATGATTGAGGTGGCAATGGTCAGCCCCATGGTTGCCATCGCTTTTGTGCGTACTTGTTCACGTGTTACATCGGCAAGCAGCGCCATCAATACCGCTGACACCGCCCCACTACCTGCCAGTGCCCGACCAATAATAACCTGATAAATACTATCAGCGTTTGCCGCCACGATGCCGCCTGCTGCAAACAGTAAGAGACCTAAAAAAATCATAGGTTTACGGGGATATTTATCCGCCGCCAAACTCATTGGGATTTGGAATATGGCTTGACCCAATCCGTAGATACCCACAGCCAGACCTATCAACAGCGGGGTGGCATGCGCATAGTCATGACCATAAACTGAAAACACCGGTACTATCATAAATAGCCCAATCATACGCAGCGCAAAAATACCGCCTATACCAGCAATAGCTCGTTTCTCGATGCTATTCATATTGCTCCCACTGTAGCTACATCTATAGTCTATCCTAGATAAATCACTACAAAGCAACCAAGTTTATATATACAGCAAACGGGGTTAGCATCACAGTGGTTTTAAATGAGGCAGACTATACTATATGTCTTGATAATTAACCATATATCTAAATGATTATCGAATAACTGCATTATTATAATGGATTCAGCCTGAGTATAGGCAGCAACATTATGCCGAAATTTAAAGGACTGTCTATTCAAACTCGATAACTATAGATTCAAGCATATTCAAGCTCAATAACTAGCGAAAGACATTATATTAAACGCTTTATATATTAGCCTGCCTCGAACTTTGACCTTGAATTATAGGCAAAAGAGACCCATTAATAATCTAACGAATGACACATTTATTAAACTTACCTCTTATATAACGTATATATACCTTATTTTCTAATTTAGCTACTCTTAAGTCATAAATCTAATGATTTCAACTCAAACGAAATACAAATAGTGTAAAGTTGAGGGTTGTTTAATAAAGGTTTGATCAACAGCTTAGGCGCAAACTTAATGTAGGCACTAACACCTAAGCCTCATTAGTCTTTTAAATTAAAATCAGCCTTTTGAGCTCAAAACTATAAAAATTAAAGCAATGAAAATAAATTAAATCACTCAAAACAGCGTAGCCCTTTATTTACATCAAACGTCTTAACAACCCTAATAAACTTAATAACCACTTAAAACTTGATAACCACTTAATATGAAAGGCTTTATATGGCACACGAACACATCAAAATTCGCGGCGCACGCACCCACAATTTAAAAAACATCAATATCGACATTCCCCGTGATAAATTTGTGGTTATTACAGGGTTGTCTGGTTCCGGTAAATCATCCTTAGCATTTGACACCTTATATGCTGAAGGTCAACGTCGCTATGTAGAAAGCTTATCGGCTTACGCCCGCCAATTTTTATCGCAAATGGACAAGCCAGAAGTCGATAGCATTGAAGGCTTATCCCCTGCCATTGCCATTGAGCAAAAATCCACCAACCACAACCCCCGCTCCACAGTCGGTACGATTACCGAAATATATGACTACCTGCGTTTACTCTATGCTCGTGTCGGTACGCCATTTTGTCCCGTGCATGACTTACCCATGGTGGCTCAAACCATTACCGAAATGGTTGATGACATTATGGCATTGCCTGAAGACACCAAGCTGATGATATTAGCGCCCGTGGTACGTGACCGAAAAGGTGAGCATGTGGTGCTACTTGAACAGCTGGTAGGTCAAGGATTTGTGCGGATACGAGTGGATGGTAACGTTTATGATATGGATGAGCTACCGCCCTTAGAAAAAAACAAAAAACATACCATCGAAGTGGTCGTTGACCGCTTTAAAGTGCGTGATGATTTGGGTAACCGTGTGGCTGAAAGTTTAGAGACGGCGCTACGTTTGGGTGGTGACCTCGCTATCTTACATTACATGGACGGTAACCCCAATCCTGATGCGTCTAATAGCAATGTTAATACCGAAGGCGATGACCAAGTATTGTCTGCCAAGCACTCCTGCCCCGTGTGCGATCGTGCGGTTTCAGAATTAGAGCCTCGCTTGTTCAGTTTTAACAACCCTTACGGCGCTTGCCCTGCCTGCGATGGCTTAGGCAAACGCCAATACTTTGCTGCTGAAAAACTCATTACCAATCCCGAAAAATCACTCAATCAAGGTGCAATCAATGGTTGGGATAAACGTCATGCCTATTATTTTGGGCTGCTAACCACCGTTGCTAAGCACTTTGATATCGATATGGACACGCCTTGGCAAGAGATATCAAAAGAGCATCAAGATATTATTTTGAAAGGTTCTGGTAAAGAGAAAATACTCTTTAACTTTACCGATGAGCGTGGGCGTAAAACCAAAAAGACCACCCCTTTTGAAGGGGTATTACCCTACCTTGAACGACGTTATGCCAAGACCCAAAGCAACTTTGTGCGTGATGAATTGGCAAAATACTTAGCCGACACCACTTGTAACGTGTGTGATGGCGCCCGTCTAAATGAAATTGCTCGTAATGTGCGTGTTGATGGCCGTGGTATCTCTGAAATCGTGCAAATGTCTATTGGCGATGCGGCAAACTATTACGCTGATTTACACATGGGCGGAGCCAAAGGCGAAGTCAGTGACAAGATTTTTAAAGAGATTAATGAACGTCTGAACTTCCTAGTTAGTGTTGGCTTGGACTATCTTAACCTTGCCCGCTCAGCAGAAACTTTGTCAGGCGGTGAAGCCCAGCGTATTCGTCTCGCCAGCCAAATTGGTGCAGGCTTAATGGGCGTTATGTATGTGCTTGATGAGCCGTCTATTGGTCTGCATCAGCGTGATAATGACCGTCTGATACAGACGCTTATTCGCCTGCGTGATCTTGGTAATACGGTGTTAGTGGTTGAGCACGATGAAGATGCCATTCGCCAAGCCGACCATGTGATTGATATTGGCGTGGGTGCAGGTGTGCATGGCGGTCATGTCATTGCCCAAGGCACGATGCAAGACATTATGGATGTGGAAGAGTCGCTAACGGGTCAATATCTATCGGGTAAAAAAGAGATTACCATCCCTAAGACTCGACATAAAGCCAAAACTATCGACTTAAATAATCCGCCTGAAAGAGCGCGAATTATGCCAATGGGTAAAGCTAAGGCGGCTGCCGCGAAAAAAGCGGCTGCTGCGAAAGCGAAAGCCAAGCCAATACCCAAAAAGATCGTGCCGATGCAGATTGAACTCAAAGGGGCAACAGGCAATAACTTACAAGATGTGGATTTAACCATTCCTATCGGCACCTTTACTTGTATTACTGGGGTTTCAGGCTCAGGTAAATCAACGTTGATTAACCGTACTCTAATGCCACTTGCCGCCACCCAATTAAACAACGCATCGACTTTAGTGCCTGATAAATACGACAGTATCACCGGTCTTGAATATCTTGATAAAATGGTCGATATTGACCAAAGCCCGATTGGACGTACGCCTCGCTCCAACCCAGCGACGTACACCGGTGTGTTCACCCCCATTCGTGATTTATTCTCGCAAACGCAAGAAGCCAAAGCCCGTGGTTATAAAGCAGGTCGCTTTAGCTTTAACGTTAAAGGCGGGCGTTGTGAGACCTGTCAGGGTGATGGCCTGATTAAAGTTGAAATGCACTTCTTACCGGATATGTACGTGCCATGTGATAGCTGTCATGGCAAGCGCTATAACCGTGAGACGCTTGAGATTCATTACAAAGGTAAGAGTATTGCCGAAGTATTGGACATGACCGTGGAAGATGCCACTGAGTTCTTCTCAGCGATTCCGCCAATTCATCGTCGTCTTGAGGCGCTTATGGATGTGGGCTTAAGCTATATTCGTTTGGGTCAATCTGCTCCTACGTTATCGGGCGGTGAAGCACAGCGAGTTAAGCTGGCGCGTGAGCTTGCCAAACGCGATACAGGGCAAACGCTGTATATCTTGGATGAGCCGACCACGGGTTTACATTTTCACGATATCTCAAAACTGCTTAATATCTTGCATGCACTACGCGACAAGGGCAATACCATTATCGTCATTGAGCATAACCTAGACGTGATTAAGACTGCCGACTGGATTATCGACTTAGGGCCTGAAGGCGGTAAGAATGGTGGTTTGATTATCGCAGAAGGTACGCCTGAAGAAGTGGCTGAGAATAAAGCATCGTTTACAGGTGCATTTTTGAAGCCGATGCTTGAGAAAGCGTCGTAAATTGTTCGTAGTTGTGTAGATAAGACAAAGGCCGTCCTGAGTGGGATGGCCTTTTTTACGTCTCTTGTAGCTATTGCCGCTTTTTCTCTGATTTGATAATTAAGTGTTCGTATAGTTTTACACATTCATAAATGTATAGTTCAATCTATAATGATAGTAATTGCTGTAGTTAATTAGGTTTGTATTACAAACTGATAGTATCATCTATAATAATATAGAAAAATTAATCATTCTTTGAACTGGGTTTATTAGAAAATGTCAGAATCTAAGTACGATGCTATATTAGTTGATACTTCCATATTTGATGGAAATGGATTAAATCTAGAGAGTGGGCTTTTAGCTAGACTAAAGCAATTTTCTAAAACCAAGATCGACTTATTAATGCCAGACGTTATAAAAAATGAAATACTATCACACCTAGATAAGAAAATTAAAAGCTCAAAAAACTCTCTTGAAAAGTCCATAGAAAATGCAAATAATGATTTATTTCTTGATGATAACATCATAGATGAAGCTAGAAGGCTACTTTTGGACAATACAAGAATAGAATCTTTAGCTCAATCAATATTAGAACAATTTATAGACGATACGGATGCTCTAGCAATCGAGTGTAACCAATTCGTATCTATCACAGAAGTATTAAATATATATTTCAAAAATCAGCCTCCTTTTGCTGAGACTGGAAAAAAGAAAAGCGAATTTCCAGATGCAATCACGCTTTTAGCAGTAGAAAAATGGGCTAAAACTAATAACAAAAGTGTCCTAGCAGTAGCACGTGATAAAGATTGGAAGAATTATTGCGAAGGCTCTAATAATATTGATTATATTGAAGACTTCTCAGAAGGGTTATCATTGTTCAATACAGAAACAGCACCTCATTTGCTGATAGAAAATCTACAACAAGCTTTAGAAAAAGGGCTAGCGGATAATTTCTTAGCTGGAATAGAATCTGAATTAGAACTTTCACTAAATGATTTTGTTCCAGATCAAGAAGCAGATTCTTATTATTATTGGGAACCTGATGGGGCACATGGCTGGTTTAAAGAATTTGAATTAGATAGCAACGATTTTAAAATAATTGAAAATGGCGAAGATTCGATTGTAATTGGTGCGTGGGCAACTATTACTGTGGAAGCTGAAGGAGATTTTTCATTATCGATTTATGATTCTATTGATCGCGATTATATTTCAATGGGTGGTGTAAGTAGAACTGTTGAAGAAGAGTTTAAATCGGAAATTCTTATTACTATCTCTGGTAATTTGAGCAAAGATATAAATGAACTTGATATTGATAATGTTGAAATTGTAAATCCTATAACTTGTATTGACTTTGGTACGTTAGAAGTGGACTGGGGTGAATATGAATAATATAACCACATATTATTAATCATTTTCTTTACTAAACTCCAAAGCTTATTGTAGGTTGGCGTGGCGCTTGCGATAGATACCCAACATCCTTATTTACTCTGCATACCTAGGTAAGAGCGGTAAAAGAGAATACTGTATTATCCAACCGCACGATGCCTGCTTTTGTGCGAGGGACGAGCACCGAGCTAATCCTTTAAAGAACGCCTACCTATAAAACGCATATTTCTCCCCTACTAAAGAACTCATAACCTGAGGCCAGTCTTTTACTCTTTTTTCTTTTGTTTCTTTTATTGCTTTTATTGCTTTTGCTGTTTATTAAAACGGTCATAGAGTACATTCTATTAAAACAGTCGCTCAAAACTAACTATGTTATTACCCATAACAGCCTGATAAAATGGCGCATCTTTAATAGCATTTTTTAAATTACTTCCCGTAATGGCAAACTAAAAAAGGAATGTCGATGATGGCACCGCAATCCCCTCGACCACCACAACCGATAAAAAAACAATCCTCATTACCCGAACAGCCTGATGTAAAATCAACCACAACCCAAAATCCTACAGACAGCCCTAAACAGTTGCTAGGCGTCTACTTTAAAGGTATGGCAATGGGTTCGGCAGACATCGTGCCGGGTGTGTCGGGCGGTACAATTGCCCTCATTGCGGGTATTTATGAACGCTTAATCAATGCACTCGGAAGCATTGGCCCAAGCTTATGGCATGTGTTTCGTGAGCATGGCGGAATTAAAGGCTTGCTTGCGGTTTGGCGAGAGGTCGATGCGACTTTTTTATTGTGTTTGCTATTAGGTATCGCTACCAGTTTTATCACTTTGGCTGGTACCATTAAATACCTCCTAGACACTCAGCCTCTATTCATCTGGTCATTCTTTTTTGGTTTGGTCGTCACTACCGTGGTAATACTATTAAAGGAGATTAAGCGCTGGAATGTGGCACGTGCAGGGCTGTTTGCTATCGGTATTGTGGCAGCAGTCGGCATCAGTAATATGCCCTTACTAACGACAGAACCCAGCTTGCCTTATATCTTCTTTGCTGGTGCGATTGCCATTTGTGCCATGATATTGCCGGGTATTTCAGGGTCATTCATTTTGTTATTGTTCGGTGTATATCATGCGGTGCTTGAGGCGGCGCATACCCTTAATCTGAGCGTCATTTTTACCTTAATGATAGGTATGGTAACCGGTCTATTGCTGTTTACCCGTGCGCTTAAATGGTTATTGTCCCGTTATTATCAAGGTACATTGGCGCTGTTGACCGGATTCATCGCTGGGTCACTGGTTAAGGTATGGCCGTGGAAGGTAGATGGCTTAGGGGGATTGGGTAGCTTAGGTAATGAGGCCATTCATAATGTCGCACCGTGGCACTACCCTACTGGCGCACACTGGTTTGTAACTTTAGGCTTGATGATTCTTGGTGCGGTAATGGTGTCAGCATTATCTTGGTGGGGACATCAAAGTAAGCGAGTTGAAGGTTAGGATTGATACTTAAAGCTGATTTTAAGCAACTTTGTTAAGTCTCCATTCTCATGATCATACCCTATAACAGTTTGATTTCAACTTCGATTCAAAATGATGACCAGATTGAGCAGACTTTGCCATACTAAAAACTGGCAGTACTAAAAGAAAGACATCAACTAAATTTTAAAAACTTCCTATGAACTGCTCTCATCGAGAGCCAAGGCATGGACATTAAACAATGTCTTATCAGAAAGTCTTATTTAAGGGGTTTTGTCTTACCAACCTTGAGGAGGATCAAGCAAAACATTGTGTTGCTTGACGCATTTATCTAAACGATAAGTGAGGTTGATTTAACTCGTTTGTTAAAGTGTCACATGGTATATTAATCAGATACATTGCTCATTAGCTTAATGATTTATACAATTTAGCAAAGCTATACAGTTATGGATTTATGATTGATAAAACAAATCACACCCTTTGTAAAAATTAGATTCCTAACCGTTGTAACCTGATGTATTGTATGAATAGAGGAGAAAACGAGGCAATAGAGATCACTTTTTAATCAAAGCTTAATAATGACTTATTAAGCTAAAGAGAAATTTTTCTCGCCTCGTGATGTCAATATCCTTAATTACCCACTGGTAAAAGTTTAATACTGAACTCTTAAACTTAGCATTCAATTGCATTAAACCAACCATAGGAAAATTAACGTGTCAAATACTGATGATATAAAAGCAACCAATACAACTTACGATCAAGGTAACGGTGAAGGCCCTACAATCCACAGTGAAAATGCGGATCAAAGTAATACGCCTGAGCGACCAAGTGCGGGCGTTTGTCCTGTAATGCATCAAGCGCACACCACCAAGGCGTCTTCAGTCACTGATTGGTGGCCCAATACGCTTAACCTAGACATCTTGCACCAACATGATCAAAAGACCAACCCAATGGATCCAGACTTTGACTATGCAAAAGCATTCTCAGAGCTTGATTTAGAAGCCGTTAAGCAAGACCTAAAAGACTTTATGACCGACTCACAAGAGTGGTGGCCAGCTGATTGGGGTCATTACGGCGGTTTAATGATTCGTATGGCGTGGCACTCGGCTGGTACTTATCGCCGTGCCGATGGCCGTGGCGGCTCAGGCACTGGTAATCAACGTTTTGCGCCTTTAAATAGCTGGCCAGATAATGCCAACTTAGATAAAGCACGTCGCCTTTTATGGCCTATCAAGCGTAAATATGGTAACAAGCTATCATGGGCTGATTTATTCATTTTAGCCGGTAACATGGCCTATGAATCTATGGGCTTTAAGACCCTTGGTTTCGCCGGTGGCCGTCAAGATATCTGGCACCCAGAAAAAGACATTTATTGGGGTTCTGAGCGTGAATGGTTAGCAGAAACTAAGAACCGCTATGACGACGATAGCAAACGTGAAACGCTTGAAAACCCATTGGCTGCGGTACAAATGGGTCTAATCTATGTGAACCCCGAAGGTGTGGATGGCAATCCTGATCCATTAAAAACCGCTGCTGATATTCGTACAACCTTCGGTCGTATGTCTATGAATGACGAAGAAACCGTTGCTTTGACAGCTGGTGGTCACACAGTTGGTAAAACCCATGGTAATGGCGATGCCTCATTATTAGAAGATGAGCCAGAAGCCGCTGATATCAAAGAACAAGGTCTAGGCTGGCGCAATCCAAAAGGCAAAGGCAATGCGGGCGATACGGTTACTAGTGGTATCGAAGGCGCTTGGACCACTCATCCGACGCAGTGGGACTATGGCTACTTTGACTTATTATTCAAGTATGATTGGGAGCTTACTAAGAGCCCAGCTGGTGCTTGGCAGTGGGAACCTGTGAACATCGCTGAAGAAGACCGCCCAGTTGATGCCCATGATCCAAGTGTACGCCGTAATCCAATCATGACTGATGCCGATATGGCCATGATCAAAGATCCTGAGTATCGCAAAATCTCTGAGAAATTCCATAACGATCCAGAGTATTTTGATCAAGTATTCGCCAAAGCATGGTTCAAATTGACGCACCGTGATTTAGGTCCTAAGTCTCGCTATTTAGGTGCTGATGTTCCTGCCGAAGACTTCATTTGGCAAGATCCTATCCCAGAAGGTAATGCTAATTTAACCGATGATGATATCGCTAAACTTAGTGCTCAAATTCTAGATAGCGGTTTAGCTAGACGTGAATTGATCATTACGGCCTGGGACAGCGCACGTACTTATCGTCAGTCAGATTATCGCGGTGGTGCTAATGGCGCTCGTATTCGTCTTGCTCCACAAAAAGACTGGATTGGTAATGAGCCTGAGCAGTTACAACGTGTGCTAGAGACTTTGACTCGCATTCAGTCTGAATTTAATAAGCCAGTTAGCCTAGCAGATTTGATCGTATTAGGCGGTAACGCTGCGATTGAGCAAGCGGCAAAAGAAGCTGGCGTTGAAGTAAAAGTACCTTTTGTAGCTGGTCGTGGTGATGCGACTGATGAGATGACCGATGTGGATTCATTCTCAGATCTTGAGCCTTTACACGATGGCTATCGTAATTGGGTCAAGAAGGACTATGCGGTGTCTCCAGAAGAGATGCTATTGGATCGCACACAGTTGATGGGCCTAACTGCTCCTGAAATGGTCGTATTAATCGGTGGTATGCGTGTCCTTGATACTAATTATGGTCACAGTAATAAAGGTGTATTTACCGATCGCCCAGGTGTGTTAACCAACGACTTTTTTGTGAACGTAACGGACATGAACTACACTTGGGTGCCTGTAAAATCGGCAAACACGTCTGATCCAATCAATAAAGCGGCTCAAGTTTATGAAATACGAGAGCGCAATACTGGTAATGTGAAGTGGCAAGCCTCGCGTGTTGACTTAGTCTTCGGTTCAAACTCTATTTTACGTTCTTATGCTGAACTCTATGCGCAAGACGATAACCTAGAGAAGTTTGTCAAAGACTTCGTTAACGCTTGGAACAAAGTCATGATGGCAGACCGTTATGACGTTGCGTAGTCTTAAGTGTTAAAGACTTAAGCGCTATAGCGCTAAAATACGTGTGATAATTTAGTAAAACAGCCATCTAAAATTAGGTGGCTGTTTTTTTATCTATTAGGGTCTGTTGAACATTCAAATGTGGAACTGGCGGAGGCGATTTTTTAGGCAATATGCAGGGAGATTTTTGACGCTTAGTCATTCTAAGTTAGAAAATTTCGCAATATATTGACAAAAAATAGCCTTGCCCCGCAGGGCTGATGCTAAAATTGCCCCAAACGTTGTTATAAACCTAGCTAAGGTCTAGACATTATCGTCGGTTTACACCTAGTTTGGAACACAACTTTGATAAATGGGTAGCTATCAGCAGTCCTAATATTTGAATGTTCAACAGACCCTAATATAAGCTGGGTTCATATAAGCCCAGTTTTATATATAAATAAGAGCCAAAAACATACATATAGTCAAAGAAGTCTAAAATGGTTACAAGGCAACCGAGTGCAAGTACTACTAGAGTAGGCTTAACGAGGTTAACACTGTAACCGTTTAGTAGTTCGCTGACTATAGCATCGACTAAGCAATATTAGTTGATAAATAACTCTAAACCAGTTGAAAACCTTTAATGACCTGTTAATAAACTGCTCACAAGACGGTGTCTGCTCTTGTGCGAGGGACGAGCACCGAGCTGACTGGTTAAAGAACACCTACTCTTGATCCGCATATTTCTCCCCTCTTTAGATGCTCAGATGCTAATGCTCAGATATTAAGGCTCAGATACTAAGGCTCAGATACTAAAGCTATGCTTTTTCGCTTTTATCTTTTGATATCGAAACATTGGCTAAATTAAATCAACACCTTGACCAAGTCTATTGTTAAAATAACGGTGTTAAAAGTGCTCTATTGGAAAGAGCCTGTTGAAAGAAGCTTGTTGAAAAAATCATCAATGTTAAAAAAACTGTATATCAAGTCCATACTACAAAAACACCACCTATAATGCGCCCTTAATCTATGACCCAAATCAGTTATACACAGCAGCAGCGCATTACTCGATTATGTGTACGCTGCGGATTACTCCTTATGCAATATGGGGCTGAGTCTGCCGTAGTGGTTGATTTATCCAAACGTTTGGGGCTTGCATTGGGGGTGGATAGCGTGGCATGCGCCCTTAATTTTAATGCACTAACGCTAACTACTATCTCTGACGGGCGCTGTATTACCACCACTCGTGACACCGTTAATCAGAGTATCAATGTCAACTTATTGGTGCAAATTCAGCAAATTGTGAATAAAGCCGAAGATGCCGCGCCCAATGATAATGACGATCACATTCAGCGCACGATACGGGCACTTGATGGGCTGAATAAATCTGTCTACCCTACGTGGCTGGTGTGCGTGTTTGTTGGGGGTTCCTGTGCTGCTTTTGCCTATCTCAATGGCGGTAATTGGGCCATTACTGCTGTGACATTTGTTGCTGGCATGGTGGCTATGCTCACAAAGATTTATCTGTCTAAGCATCATTTTAATCCCTTTGTCACGGTCATTATTACCGCTTTTATTGCCTCTTTAATTGGGGCGACCAGTTATTATTTTGATATTGGCAATAATGCCGACATTGCGGTTGCCTCTAGCGTCTTGCTACTAGTGCCAAGCTTTCCGCTTATCAACTCCTTATCGGACATTTTGAAAGGCTATATCAATATTGGAGTAGGACGTGCGGTCTACACTTATATGCTGACCTTATCGGCGTGTGTCGGCATTGTCATGGCGCTTATTTTGCTGAGAATACAGCACTGGGGGTTTTAGTATGTGGTTGATTAAAACTATTGCGCTGTCTTGCATTATTACTCTGGGTTGGACACTGATGTTTACGGTGCCAAAAAGGTATATTTTGCCATGTTTGTTGATGACGGCTTTTGGATTCGGATTAAAGACCTCGTTAGAATATCATGATGTTAATATCGTACTGGCAAGCTTTTTAGGCGCTATGTTAGCAAGCTTTTTAGGCGTTTATTTCTCTAGAAAATACACCCTGCCCCCTAAGGCACTTATCTCGCCAAGCGTCATTTGCCTGATGCCAGGTATTGCTGCTTATAAAGCCATGGTCAGCATGGTACAAATTGGTTATTTTGGCTATTCGTACGATTTATTTAACCAAATGATGACCTACTTATTTGAGGCTATATTTGTCACGTCTGGTTTGGTGCTGGGCTTATCTATCCCTGGTATTTTATTTTATAGACGCCGCCCTATTGTTTGAGCGGCTAATGATTAAAGCAATTAAGGGTTACTCTACCTTCTTCTAAGCTTAATACCGTCTACTCTACTTACATTTTCTGAGTGTTGGTTCATAGCCATTCGACTGATTGCACAGTAGCAAACAGACGCTAACAGTATCGCTATTACAGTACTGATATTTAGAGATCGATATTTTGGCTACCTTCTAGAGGTGTCCAACACCATGATTAACTTTTCTTGTACCTTCATTTTAAGAAATGAACATCGATTAGTAAGAACCCACCGTCGTTTTTGTCCTATAATTATTTGTCCTATAATTATTTGTCCTATAATTATTTGTCCTATAATTATTTGTCCTATAATTATTTGTTCTATAATTATTTGTTCTATAATTATGAGTAAAGAACTTGCTCACATAAAGAAGTTGCTAACAAAAGGTTTAAACAATGACAAAACATTATGATTACATTGCGATTGGTGGCGGAAGTGGTGGTATTGCCTCACTCAATCGTGCGGCAAGTTACGGCAAAAAATGCGCCATTATCGAAGCCAATCACTTAGGTGGTACCTGTGTAAATTTAGGCTGCGTGCCGAAAAAGGTCATGTGGTACGGTGCGCAAGTTGCCGAAGCTATGCACAAATATGCCCCAGATTATGGCTTTGATGTGGAGGTAAAAGGATTTGACTTTAAAAAGCTGGTAGAGACTCGTCAAAAATACATTGGCAATATCCACCGCTCTTACGAGACCAACTTGGCTAAGAACAATGTCGAAGTCATACAAGGATTTGCCAAGTTCGTTGATGCGAAAACGGTTGAGGTCAATGGCGAACACGTGACTGCTGACCATATTTTGATTGCTACTGGTGGCCGTCCTATCTTGCCAGATATAAAAGGTGCTGAATATGGTATTGATTCAGATGGTTTCTTTGCTTTAGACCATCTACCAAAACGAGTCGCTATTGTTGGCGCTGGATATGTGGCCGTTGAAATAGCGGGCGTACTTCGCAGCTTAGGCTCAGAGGTAGATTTATATGTACGCCAACACAGCCCGTTACGTCAATTTGATCATGATATTGTCAACGTCCTAATTGAAGAGATGCAACATGAAGGTATTAACCTGCATACCTACGCTACTCCAACTGAAATCATCAAAAATGACGATGGAAGCTTAACCGTTTGCTTAGAAGACCGGCAGCATAACGGGCATAGTAAGACAGTAGATTGTTTAATTTGGGCTGTTGGGCGTGTACCTGCCACCGATAACATCAACTTAGAAGTCACTGGGGTTAAGACCAATTCTATCGGTAAGATTAAAGTGGATAAATATCAGAATACCAATATTGAGGGTATTTATGCGGTAGGCGATATTATAGAGAACAGCATTGACTTGACCCCAGTGGCGGTTGCGGCAGGCCGTCGACTGTCAGAGCGTTTGTTCAATAACAAACCAGAGGAGCATTTAGACTATAGCTTGGTGCCGACGGTTATTTTCACACATCCGCCGATTGGTACTATTGGATTGTCTGAAATGCAAGCCATTGACCAATACGGCAAAGAAGATATCAAATGCTATATGTCTACCTTTACTCCAATGTACAGTGCGGTAACCCAGCATCGTCAAAAGTGCAGAATGAAATTGGTATGCCTTGGGGATGATGAAAAAGTCATAGGCTTACATGGCATTGGCTTTGGTGTCGATGAGATGATTCAAGGCTTTGCCGTGGCCATCAAAATGGGCGCAACCAAAGCAGACTTTGATAACACCGTCGCCATTCATCCAACAGGTTCTGAAGAGTTCGTGACGATGCGGTAGTTGCATGGCAACGTGTGCCTTGTAATAGTTGCAATAGCCAATGCTGTTGACATTGAATGCCAGTAAGGGCAACTAAAATCTATAGGAGTGTATGAAGTATGACACCACAAGCAGATGGCTTTAACGGTCAGAACTTACCTCTGCATATTGCCACATTAACAGGCATACGGGCCGGCAAAGCGATGCCGTTTACTCGCGAACAAATGAGTGCTATTAACAAAACACCCGTTGCTGAGCCAGTAGCCGTCAACTATATGGGGCTGGTCACTGATGAGCAAGCAGATAGGCGCCATCATGGCGGTCATTTAAAGGCGGTACACCAAATGCCCACTGCCACTTATGATACGCTTAACCAAGAGTTTGGGTTAAAGCTTAGTGTAGGCTTGCTTGGCGAAAACTTAACCACTATCCCTGTTTCTGGCATTGAAGATATGACCGAAGCCACGGTATGTATTGGCGACGTATTCCAATATGGCGACGGTAAGGACTGTGTACAGTTACGCATTGTACAACCAAGACGGCCTTGCTATAAGATAAATGATCAGATTGGGGTGTCTGCTAGCAACAGAAATATCGCCTCGTGGATAAGCAGTCAAGGTATTGCGGGTTGGTACTTTCAAGTGGTTAAAGAAGGCATTATTAACAAAGACCTACCTGTATACTTAATCGAACGCCCCTACCCTTTTGCTACTTTAGATAGGCTATGGACCCTGAGCAACCAAAAAGACAAACTAGCTTCGGAAGTTATCGAACCTTGGCTTGCGATTGACTGTTTGGAAGACAGTTGGAAGAAGTTGCTTGCCAAAAAGGTGCTTAGCAAAAAAGGTGCTTAGCAAAAAAATGCTTCCTAAATAATTTTAGGAAGCATTTTAAACTTTCAGTACAATAAGTTTAATAATTATCGACGTAATACCCACTCATCGTTGACTTTATAAACCGTGAAGTTGGTTTTATCAGTACGGCTTTCGCCTTGAACCTTTTCAGTAACATCCGCTGTGCATAAATAAGTATTTTTACCATCCGTTTTATCGCAATTGATATTATCAACACCTTCCAGCTCTGGCATCATGCCAGACATCATACTTCTCATAGCACTCGCCATATCAGAATTAGCCATACCTCCACCTTCTATTCTATGATTCATCATACTATCCACTTGTTCATATTGTCCTTCAATCAATGACTCTACCTCAGCGTCAGACGGTCCGTTTGAACAGGCAATAACTAAAGGCGCTATTAAGAATACCGTAGAAAATTTAAGTAATTTTGTCATAAAACATCCTCTTAAATGAAACACAATATCCTGTATTAAGGGTTTAAAGACTTAATTTACTTAATCTAAGTGCTGTTTAAATCCACGTTGCTGATCACGCTCCCAATCTCTATCTTTAAGCGTTTTGCGCTTATCGTGTAGCTTTTTACCCTTGGCTAAACCAATCTTGCATTTAACCAAAGAGTTTTTCCAATAGACCTCTAACGGCACACAGGCATAGCCTTTTTGATTAACGGCACCAAATAAAGTGTCTATCTCTTTACGATTGAGCAGGAGTTTACGGGTACGAATGCTGTCTGGATCAATGTGTGTGGAACTGGAAAGCAGTGGCTGAATATGAGCCCCAAATAAGAAGGCTTCATTGCCGCGAAATACCACATACGCTTCAGTGATACTCATCTTGCCAGCACGAATGGCCTTGACTTCCCATCCTTGTAATACCAGACCCGCCTCAAAGCTCTCTTCAATAAAATATTCATGCCGTGCTTTTTTATTCACGGCAATTTGATTGGAAGGTTTCTTGTTTTTTTTCGCCATAATATTGTCTCTTAAAAGGCCAAGCCATACCCTGATATAAAAGTTGGCTTGTCGTACGTGTCCCTAATCTTAATCTTATACGTTAACTGGCAGGCAATAAGCCAATAAAATCACATGGGATTAAATTAGGTCGAACCCCCAGTATAACAAATTTGTGCCCTGTGCTATTTCATCGCTTTGTAATTATTTTATTGTGCATGGCGGTTGCTAATAGCCGCTTGTTTATGAGCTAATTAGCGCTTAACCGACAATTCACTTTATCGTTCAGTTGGGCTTCTAAGCCGTCGTTTTCTTTTTATAAAGGTTAGTAGGTGCTACCTCTGTCTTGTTCCTCTTTTTAGTCAACCTATAAAAGCGCTGTATTTGAACTACATTTAACCCCTATTGCCAATAAACGTTTTTAGATTAAACTTACCTCGTTATCAAAAATTTGTTACGATAGGCGCCTATATCTCTTAATCATTATCTCGGCCTACCACCATGACAAAAACTTCTTCTTTATATACCAAAATCATTTATCCAGGTACGTTTGACCCCATTACCAATGGACATCGTGATTTGATATTGCGGGCAGTAAAGCTTTTTGATGAGGTAGTGATTGCCGTGGCGTTAGGTCATCACAAAAAACCCATGTTTAGCTTTGAGGAGCGGGTTGAATTGGTAGAAACAGTATTTGCTGACTTACCGCAAGTGTCTGTGGTCGGTTTTGAGGGACTGTTGGTGGAATTTATGCGGGAACAAAAAGCGACCGCTGTACTGCGTGGGCTACGCGCAATGTCTGACTTTGAGTACGAGTTTCAGCTGGCCAATATGAACCGCGAGCTTGATGAGAATTTTGAGGCAGTATTTTTGACCCCTGCCCCGCAATATTCTTTTATCTCATCCACGATGATTCGTGAGATTGCCAAACTAGATGGTGATGTGGATAAATTTGTGCCGCTTTGCGTACAAAAAGCATTTGATGACAAGCGGGCGAATAATTGGCAATAATGTACTTAGCGTTTGCACTAGGTTAGGAGATTGTAATGGCTTTATTAATCACTGATGAATGTATCAACTGCGATGTGTGCGAGCCCGTTTGCCCGAATGATGCCATCTATGAGGGTAAGGATATCTATGAGATAAATCCTGAATTGTGTACCGAATGCGTAGGTCACTTTGATGAGCCACAATGTGTGCAGATTTGCCCGATTGATTGTATTCCAAAAGACCCCAATCATCCTGAAACTGAGTCAGACTTGATGTCGAAGTACAAGCGGATTACGGGGAAGGAGTAACAACCTAAAGAACAAAGAAACTGCTCTCCAACGCAGGGAGACTACCCTAATGCTAGACTCTAACTCTAAAAAAATGTCAGAGTTAATAGGGTCTGTTGAACATTCAAAGTATGTTAATAGCGCAGGCTATTTTTTAGGCAACAAACAGTGAAAAATTGATGCCTAGTCTAGATCACAGCTTTGATTAATTGGTAGTTATCAGCAGTTAACTTTCTGAATGTTTAACAGACTCTAAATATATTTAATTCGATAAAGCCACTTCCATCAACAACACCTGCGCATCAGACACCACATCCATCGTGACATACTTCGTATCCATTATTTCAATGCCGTCTCGAGCCGTCATCCTCTGGCCGCCAATCATAACTTCGCCAAAAATAATAAACACATAAACCCCATTACTTGACTCATGTAGCGCATAAGTTTTGGTCACACCTTTATTAAATTGACCGACACTAAACCATGCGTTTTGATGAATCCACACGCCAGCGTCATCAGGATTTGGCGAGACGACTTGAACAAACTCATTCGGTATAAGTAAATCTCGTAGATCGACTTGCTGATAGCGTGGTGTTACATCCTTTTGGTTGGGTTCCACCCAAATCTGTAAAAAGGTTACGGGGATATCAGTACTGGCATTCATCTCCGAATGCACCACGCCTGTGCCTGCTGACATGATTTGCACTTCGCCTGCATGGATGGTACTTTCATTCCCCATATCATCTTTATGTACCAAGGCACCTGTCAGCGGAATACTGACAATCTCCATATTTCGGTGCGAATGAGCGCTAAAACCCTTTCCGCCTTCAACATAATCATCGTTAATCACTTTTAGCGCCCCAAAGCCTGTACGCTCAGGGTTATAATAGTCAGCGAAGCTATAGGTATGCTTACTCTTTAACCAACCATGATGTGCACCGCCTCGCTCATTAGCAGGATGATAGGTTCTTTTCATAATGAGCCTCTTATTTTATCTAGCGATTAGATTAGGGTCTGTTGAACATTCAAATATTAGGACTGCTGATAGCTAAAATTGTTCCAAACTAGGCGTAAACCGACGATAATGTCTGGACCTTAGCTAGGTTTATAACAACGTTTGGGGCGATTTTATCATCAGCCCTAAGGGGCGGGGCTATTTTTTGCCAATATATTGAGAGATTTTCTAACTTAGAATGACTAAGCGTCAAAAATTTCCCTGCATATTGCCTAAAAAATAGCCTCCGCCAGTTCCACATTTGAATGTTCAACAGACCCTAATTATTTAGCATGGGTTTTTAGGATGAGTTTTCATAACTATATCGTTATTTATATCCATTCATCAATAGTCGTTAATAAGGGGTATTGTTAACTCATAAACCATACTCTGATTAGAATTGTTATAGTCGAAAAATTCTACAATGGTTACAAGGCAACCGAGCGCAAGTACTACTAAAGTAGGCTTAGCAAGGTTAACACCGTAACCGTTTAGTAGTTCGCTGACTATCAGCTGTTATACTGCTTGGTATGGCGTGATTAATGATTAAAAAATAATCGAGATAGTTATAAGTTATACAAGGATTAGCAAATGAACCATGTGTTGATAGCACATTTATTGGGAGCCAGTGTGTGGACGGGCGGGCATTTGATATTGTGCTTAGCGCTGTTGCCGAAGATTCTAGCCAATAAGGATGTGGCGGCGTTAATGGCGTTTGAACAACAGTTTGAAAAGGTCGGCATGCCTGCCTTGATATTACAAATGGTCACAGGACTGTGGATGGCGTATAAACTATTGCCAGATGTGTCTATGTGGTTTGGGTTTGAGACGTTTTTAGACAATGATATTAGTGTTTTAATCACGACTAAGCTGGCACTACTCGCACTAACTATTTTGGTGGCATTGCACGCGCGCTTTCGAGTGATACCGACACTATCAAAGGAGTCGTTACCGTTTTTTGCTTGCCATATTGTGACGATTACGGTGCTGTCGGTTGGCTTTGTGATTGTCGGGTCGTTGTTTCGTACCGGCTTGGGCTAACGATTAATCGTTCTAAACACACAGGCGACATTAGATGTATGTAGGCTAGACATTTAATAGTCAAGATAAAACGATTACTAAGCCTTATGAGTATCTTTCTAGTGGCATACTACAACTACATACTATATATGACTGCTTCCGCTATTTTATTGTTAACCAAAGCTCAAAAGTCTCAAGCTTTTGTGCGGCATATGACGTACGGCAAAGCGGATATTCCAGTCAATAGACTATACATAACCAAGCCTAAACCGTAGTCGTTGACGTAATAGTAGGTATATGGAAAGTATTTGAAAAACTCATACATCAAAATAACGATGCCTAATAAAGGAAAAAGTGACGCAATTTGAAAATGGGTAAAGGCGACTTTTTTGGATTTGTATTGACCTTTTAAATTGAGCACGGTACTCGAAATAAGATGAATAAGAAAAAACGGAATGATAACTAACCAAAAGAAGCTGATACTCATACTCGATGATTGCCAGCTTGCATAGACTGGACGTGCTATTAATAGCATTGTGATGATGGTAAGGACTTTGGACATCATATCTTTTGCCACTTTTTATTGCGTTAATAGTTTTTAGTCATGGTTTTACAGTTATGGAGTGTTCTACGTCGTATCTGTCATAGCCTATTTGTTAGTACTCCATGTTAGTACTCCATATTGAAGGTTGAATAAGTCATAATGATATCTAAGGTTGTCATTGTTGTAATCACACCCTAACCCATTCTTTACTGTGTAACAAAACTCGGATGGGTGTCAAGTTGAAGCAGATTCATGTTAAAATGAGGGTTATTCTTTCTATCACCGTAAAACCCCTCTTTCATTTATTACCCTCATTTATCATATCTTTGTTCATAAATCATTACCTAGGTTATCCCCATGTCAGCTGAAACCATTGCCCGCACCGCTTTTAAACAAGGTGTTAAGCCTTTATATGACTACGATAAGCACTGGGCAAGTTGCTATGACCCTGCGCCTTTTCTGCCGATGTCACGCGCTGAGATGGACGAGCTTGGCTGGGATGCCTGTGATGTGATTATTATTTCGGGTGATGCGTATGTCGATCATCCCAGCTTTGGTATGGCGATTATCGGGCGTTTGCTAGAGGCGCAAGGCTTTCGTGTGGGTATCATTGCACAGCCTGATTGGACCAGTAAAGAGGCGTTTATGGAACTGGGCAAGCCAGTTTATGCGTATGGCGTAACCGCAGGCAATATGGACAGCATGATCAATCGCTACACTGCGGATCGCCGTATCCGTAGTGATGATGCCTATTCGCCGGGTAATGCCCCAGACAAACGTCCTGACCGTGCGGCGATAGTATATAGTCAGCGATGCCGTGAGGCGTACCCTGATGTGCCAATTATACTCGGTGGTATAGAGGGCAGTTTGCGCCGTATCGCGCATTATGACTATTGGTCTGATAAAGTTCGTCGTAGTATTTTGCTCGACAGTCGTGCCGATGTCTTACTCTATGGTAATGCCGAACGGGCGATTGTGGATGTGGTGCATGGTCTGTCAAAAGGCTATACCTTTGAGCAAATGAGCGACCTACGTGGTACGGCTTATCTATTGACACCTTCTCGTCGTCACTGGAAGGCTGGCATGGTTGAGGTCGCTAGTAACGATGTGGATACCGTGGGCCGTGTCGATCCAATTATTAATCCTTATGTGATGACAGAAGACTTAGACAGTTGCTCTATTGAAAAAGAGAAAGGCATTACCGAAAGTGGTTATAACCAAAGCAAAAAGGACAGCATAAAAGAAAGCCTGTCATCTATGGAACGTCAATATAAAGGCTTTAAATCAGAGCCTGTAGAGAATAAGGTCATCAATGCCGATCAAGTCAATGATGATGTTCAGATTGTAAAAATGGTTGGTCTTGAGACTCCGAAAAATAATGACCAACAATCGGAAAACAGCCTCTCAGAACCCAATAAACCAAAAACCGCGCGTAAGCATAAGTTAAAATTACCACCCCGCGAGAAAACGGTCATTCGCCTGCCCGATTATGAACAGGTGAAATCTGACCCAGTTCTCTATGCCCATGCTAATCGTATCTTGCATATGGAAACCAACCCCGGTAATGCCCGTGCGCTTGTTCAGCGTCATGGCACGGGTGGCGGTAACTCACAAACGGACATCGATGTTTGGCTTAATCCACCCCCTATTCCATTGTCTATGGAAGAGATGGATTATGTGTTTGATTTGCCTTACCAGCGAGTCCCGCATCCAAGTTATGGCGATGCGCGTATTCCTGCGTTTGATATGATTAAGTTTTCGGTCAATATTATGCGTGGCTGTTTTGGCGGGTGTACCTTCTGTTCAATTACCGAGCATGAAGGACGCATTATTCAAAGCCGTTCTGAAGAGTCTATTCTGCGAGAAGTAGAAGCCATTCGTGATACCGCGCCTAACTTTACTGGGGTAATATCAGACCTTGGTGGCCCCACCGCCAATATGTATCGCCTAAGCTGTAAAGATGAGACGATTGAGAAGAACTGTCGTAAACCCTCTTGTGTCTATCCAGATATCTGTGAAAACCTATTAACCGATCACAGCAATCTGACCAAGCTGTATCGCAAGGCCCGTGATATTAAGGGTGTTAAGAAAATTCTAATTGCCTCTGGTCTACGCTATGATTTAGCGGTAAAAGACCCAGAATATGTCAAAGAGCTGGTGACCCATCACGTCGGTGGCTATCTAAAGATTGCGCCTGAGCATTCTGAGACCAATGTGTTATCGAAAATGATGAAACCGGGTATGGGTTCGTACGATACGTTTAAACAAATGTTTGAGCAATACAGCCAAGAGGCCGGTAAAGAGCAATATCTGATTCCTTATTTCATTGCCGCTCATCCAGGTACGACAGATGAAGACATGATGAATCTAGCGCTGTGGCTAAAACGTAACGACTTTAGAACCGATCAAGTACAGGCATTCTACCCTAGCCCGATGGCAACAGCGACCACCATGTATCACACGCACAAAGATCCGTTACACAAAGTGACACGTAGTGAGGGCGATGTCGAAATTGTCAAGTCAGGCAAACAGCGTAAATTGCATAAAGCCTTCCTACGTTATCATGATCCTAAAAACTGGGGCATGCTACGTGCAGCGCTAAAACGCTTAGGCCGTGAAGATTTGATCGGAACGGCGCGTCATTGTCTAGTACCTCCGTTTAATTCACGCTTAGAAGGTAGAGACAGTCAAGACACTTATCAGTCAGCACGTAAGAAAAACAGCCGTGTGGGCTCAGATTCAGTGAAGCGTAGCAATAAACCTAATTCAGGCAAAGGGGCTAACTCTCGTAAAAGCTCAGAATCTAAGCCTGTTAGAAATCAGCACAAAAAAGTGCAAAAAGGCAACTTCCAGACACAGCATACAGGATTGCCACCTAGAGTGAGTAAGTAGCTATTAAGTGACTAGCTATTAACTTTAGAAAACCTTAAACAATTAATAGAGATTTTTTCTATAACTCAATGTTAAAATTTTTCTAACATATGCAAGTTGTTAAATGTCATAATATATCGATATTAAGGTTTTCTAAAATTTCTCATCAATACGAAAATAATGGGTTTTTTTCGTCATTAGTTTTTTTATAATTAGAAGGAGCTGTAACCATGAAAAGCACAACAAAATTTTTAATGTCATTACCTGCTATTACACTATTAACCGCTTGTGCATCTGGTGGCAGCAACAGTACAGGATTTGGCGCTGAAAATATTCCTAACACTCAAGATAAAAGAGCACCTCAAACCACTGAGATCATGACCCCAGTGCATTACACCTGTGGCGAAGCAGGCAATGCTGTTGTCGAGTTTAATAATAGTTCTGTTGTACGTCTTACCGCAACATTTCCTGAACTGCAACTTCAAAACCGATCTCTTAGATTATATCGTCAAGTATCAGCCTCTGGCGAACTTTATGTGGATAGCTTAAACCCTAACTCTACTATCGAATGGCATACGAAAGGTAATGAGTCTTTATTTGCTGTGCAGTGGAAAAACGGCAGAAACTACCAAGCGAACTGTATCATCAAATAATCGTTTATCATAGTTATCTAATTGTCATAGCTATCTAATTATCATAGTTATCTAATATGTAAATAATTAAATATATCGCTAAATTATATTTAACTCGCAAAACGTCTTTGATGAATGAAAGACATATTTGTATAAATAGCATCTATCAATAGCATCTATTTATGAAAGTTTAGCGACCGCTTTGAAACAGCTACCCATAAAGGTGGCTGTTTTTATTTATGTCATTTTTCAGGGCGTGTTCTCAAAACTTAGCATTTAACACTCAACACTTATTCTAATTACTCAACACTTATTTTAATAAAGATACACGTGTTGCCTTAACCCATTGTTAAACCTCTTATTATGCTGTCTATTTACCGCTGTCTTACACACCCCTTAAAAAAGAATATGCTACACTTAGCAATATTTGCAAAAATGGCAATACCTATATAATAGGGTAAAAAGAAACATAGGGTAAAAAGAAACGTTCAAATTATTTACTATCTTTTTACTGTTATCTTAATCAAATAATTATTAAAAAGCTTATTCCAAAAGGGCTCATTATGATTCGTCATATTAAACACTCAACACTTAAGCAACCCATACTTAAACAATCCAGTGTTAAAAAATTAACACCTTTTACTAAAAATCTCATAGTCATGTTGACACTTAGTGTCGCTTTGGTGGGCTGTAATAATAATTCTACAGATACCACAGCCAAGGTAGATAAAACTACTGAATCTTCAAACTCAGTAAACAATGCTGACAATAAATCAGTAGAAAAAAAATCTAACGATGATGTATTGAGTGCACTTCAAACCAACCTCAAAGCTTCAGGTATTGAACAAACCTTTACCTCAGCAGTACCTACCGACATGCCAGATATCTACTGGGTAACAGGAGATGGGACACCTGCATTTTACACCGATAAAGAAGGAAAATATGTTATTCAAGGTCAAATTGTGGAAGTAGGTGGCGATCATCCTGTTGATATAAGCTCTGCTTTAGTGGCTAAAAATGCTAAAGAAAAACTAGCAGCTGTTGATAAAGATGAATTGATTATCTACCCAGCACAAGGAAAAACAAAAGCAGTTATTTATTCCTTTACTGATGCCGACTGCCCCTATTGCACCAAACTACATTCAGAAATGGAAGAAATCAATAAACTAGGTATTGAGGTGCGTTATCTTGCGTGGCCACGCAGTGAAAAAAGTATTCCAAAGATGGAGTCAATTTGGTGTAGTGATGACAAAGTTGATGCTATGAATAAAGCGAAATCTGGTGAGACCATAACAGCCTCATCATGTAAAAATCCTGTTATATCTCATATGAAGTTAGGAATGAACTTAGGCGTCAGCGGTACACCTGCCATATTTACTGAGTCTGGTATACAGATTGGGGGCTATTTGCCTGCTCAACAACTCGCTAAAGCGGCAATTGATAACTCTTAAATTTAGATAAGCTACTGGCTGTTGCGATAAAATATTTCAATCCTATCTTTTGGGGTATGGTTCCTATTCGACCATGGCCTAAAAGATAGTTTTTTCTACAACATATTCAACTTTCATTCAGCCTTATTGCCAGAGTCTGACATCTCCTAGGATTTATTGGGTACTTAGTGCAAGGGACGAAATTTGCGCTAAAAAATAGCGTTTATTTGTCAATAGATACAACGCATGCTATTTGAGTCACTTTGTCATTAAACAATCTTCTATAGGCTTAAACACTTATCCTTTTGTTTGCTTTATTTATGCTCGTTATTTTGGTATGTCTTTTACCAAAATAACGAGCATTTTTGTTTTATAACCTCACTCCCCATCAAAGCTATGCTGTATAAAGTTTTAAACTATATTTCAGCCTAGATTTTTTCTATGACAACCCTTTCTAATTGACTGATTTGTTTGGCTATCGAGTCGATTTAAGCTATTGATTCAATTTTGATTAGATAGTTTATAAAAACTAAACACTATATTAATAAAGATTAACATCACTTAATTTAGATTATCATAAACATTAGTTATAAATCATCATTGCAATTTTCATGAAAAAAATATATAAATACTGTTTTATTTAATATAAATTTACACTATATTACAATTAATAATTATAAATAAAATAATATTACATATTATTAAAAATTTATATAAATTCAGCATAAAAATTTTTAGTTTTTTTTACTTAGAAATTAATTATTTTTATGATTGACTTATTTTTTTCAACCTTATTTAGATCCTCTAAGGATATTTGAATACCCCTAGGAAAACTAGCATGAACCACGTCTATAAAGTAATATTTAATACAGCCACTGGTACATTTGTTGCTGTTGCAGAATACGCCAAAGGCCAAGGCAAAAGAAGCAATAGATCCGCTGTAAAACCTAAGTCAAACTCTGTCTTTAATAGGAGTGCTTTGGTAATCGGTATTTGCACAGCTTTTGGCATGAGCGCTCCAGCTATGGCAAATCAGCAAGATGATGTTAAGTGTTTGCTGGGGGGTGGAATAACACAGGTTCAGAGTCAAGAACAGACGCTTGCCAATGTGAGAGCAATAGACCCTGATAATTTTACAGGTTTAAAGTCTGAAGTGGCTTGTGGTTATAACGCTGAGGCATTAATGCAAGGTGCGGTCGCTATCGGAATGAACTCTAAAGTCTATGCTCCTATAAGAGAAGACAAAGGTCAATATAAATTAACTGCTGATGGTGGGGTGGCTATAGGTTATGGTGCAAAGGCAATAGGGGATAACTCAACCGCCGTTCAAGATTCAGATCCAAGAGGTGAAGCCTTGACGCCAACCGCAATCGGTGGTTTTTCGTCAGCTTATGGCGATGGTACGGTAGCCTTTGGTGAAAGTGCTCAAGCGTCGGGGAAAGGCGCTATAGCAATTGGTACCAAAAGTGATGCAAATCGTGAAGCTACTATATTGAGTACTACTGCAGGTGTCGCTGCTACCTCCTCACAACCGACGCAAGATAGAAGTAGAGTATTCTCAATTGATTATGTTGAACTTAGAAGTTTAAATGACGGTACTACTACCTCTTCAACTAGGTCTACTGAAGATAAAACGCTTATTGGGTATTCACAGGTTTATGCCCCTGATTATGCTGCTACAGCAGAAAAAACGGCTATCGCAGCAACGGTAAATGGCGAATTAGCCCCGCTATCAATAGGTAACCCTGATCAAACTCGTCAAATCATTAATGTTGCAGCAGGTTCGGCAGATAGCGATGCTGTAAACGTAGCTCAGCTTAGGTCTGTTGCTATTGCAGCGGATAAAGATACTTATTTCCATGTCAATGATACAGGTACGGTACAAACACCAGTAATATCTAACTTAGGAAAACTAGATGAAACCGCTGGTGCAAGTGGTGTTAATGCTTTAGCTGCTGGTATGAGTGCGCAAGCCTCAGGCAGTAAATCCGTTTCAATCGGCATGAATACAGATGCAAGCGGCAGTAGTAGTATTGCTATAGGTGAAAAAGCTCAGTCTTCAAGTAATAATAGTATTGCTATAGGTGCTGATACTAAAGCGTCTTCAACTTACACAACAGCAATTGGCCGTTCAACTCAAGCCACTAAATCTGGAGCTACTGCCATTGGTGGTGGTACAGCAAGTGGCGCAGCTAAAGCAGGTGGATCAGGAGCGGTTGCGATAGGTGGGGGTTATAATAGCAATGTAGGTGCAAATGCCGAAGCAACGAGATCTGTTGCGATAGGTAACGCATCCACTGCTACTTTAGTGGATTCTATTGCTCTTGGTGCTAAGTCTATCGCCAATCGAGATATCCCAACTGTAAGTGGTTATGATGCCTTAACTGGTCTACCCTCAACTAACACTGATTCTACGTGGCGTGCGACTACAGCTGCCGTCTCAGTTGGTGATGGTACTACCCTAACCCGTCAAATCACTAGTGTGGCAGCGGGTTCTGAAGATACCGATGCTGTTAACGTTGCGCAGTTAAAAGCAGCACAGACACATTACTTTGATGTTAACTCAACAGGCGGTGGCAACTATAACAATGATAGCGCTACAGGACCAGACTCCATAGCCATAGGCAAAGACACACAAGCACTAGCAAGAGGTAATATTGCAATCGGTTTTGAAGCCAGTGCAACTAAAGGCGCGGCAGTAGCAATAGGAAGAAATTCTAAAGCTTCTGAAGTATCCAGCACTGCTGTTGGCGGTTATTCAAATGCTGAAAAACCCGGATCTACAGCTTTAGGGTATGCTTCAGTTACAACTGGAGCAAACGGTCTAGCAATCGGTTATCGATCAGAGGCGAAAGCTGATGAGTCTGTTGCACTTGGTTCATTATCAGTTGCTGATAGAGGCGTGCCAACTGTTAGTGGTTATGATGCTAGTACAGGTCAAGCATCCAGTCTAACTAACAAAACTTGGAAAGCAAATAAAGGAGCTGTCTCTGTTGGAAATCTTACCAATACCCGCCAAATCATCAATGTAGCAGCAGGGTCAGAAGATACTGATGCCGTCAACGTGGCACAGTTAAAAGCGGTAGGTAACTTAGCCAGTAGTCCACTAACCTTCACAGGTAATACCAATGCCGATACAGATGCTGATGGTTCGCAACAAAATCTTGACAGTAACTTTAATATCATTGGTTCAAAAACTGCAATAACCTTAGCAGAAGATGACTCTAATATTGCCACGGCAGGTCCGTACTCTGCTAAAAACCTGCAAACGATAGTAACTGATGGTCAAGTACAAATTCAACTGGCGGAAACGCCTAAGTTTGGTACTGTTACCATTAATGATGGTGGTAAAATATCAGGGTTATCGGCAGGCTCAGCAGATACTGATGCAGTAAATGTTGCTCAGCTTAAATCCTACACCAATGCGGTGGATAGAGATACCTACTTCCACACTAATGCCACAGGTAAGGTACAGCCGCTAGTTGGGTCTAACAAAGGCAAACTTGATGCAACTGCTGGTGCAAGTGGTGTAAAAGCCACAGCAGCGGGTGTTAATGCAAGAGCAACGGGCAATTCTGGCGTAGCTGTAGGTAACAACGCTTGGGCATTAGATGATAATGCCCTGGCCATTGGTAAGGGTGCACGAGTAGATAATTATGCAATAGCTGGTAAAACTTCAAACACCTCGGATGGTATAGCAATTGGCACCAATGCAAGATCGGTTCAGGGTGGGTTAAGAGATGGCGCACTTGGAGGGTTTATCCCAAGCAGCCCTGCAGTTGATAATTACATTTCAGGTAGTACTAAAGGTATTGCCATTGGTAAAGATACCTATGCTAATGAAAGCACGGTTGATATTGGCGCTAAATCTGTTGGAAACGAAACTAAAGGTGCCAATCGTAGAGCCGTAACTTCAGTGGGTGCGGATGCTTTTGCTGCCGGACATTTCTCAACTGTTTTAGGCTCTTATTCTGAAATTCAAACTGATCCTATGGTAACCACACCTGTTGGATTAAGAAGTCTTCATAGTCAAGGCTTTGCTTCAACAGTGACTGGCACATTGAATACCATCAAAGCAGATTCAGCAGATGAGTTTGATGGTATTGCAAATGTGGTCAATGGTGCTGGTAATACCATTAATCATAGTAATGGTGCATTAATCGTTGGCGCAGGTAATACTATTTCTAACTCTGCCCAAGCAGTTAATGTCAATACAGGCAACCTTGGCTTTGCTGATATTACAACGCCTGGTAGCTTAAATCAGATTATCAAAGATGCTGAATTGGGCTCTGTAGGTGTTCTTGGCGGTGGCAATACAGTTGATAACGCTTTGTTCTCTAATGTACAAGGGGTTAAAAATACTTTAACTAGCGTTGCTGGTGGTGATGCGAGTGCCTTTGTGTCCATTGATGGTTATAAAAATAGTGCAGAGAATGTCAGCAATTTAACCCAGCAAGGTAATAGCAATACGATTAAAAATGCTAACCAGAATATCGTTATGGGGGATAACAATCAGCTAGAAGGCGATGCAGCTGACCGTAGTGATACACAACGAAATATTATTCTTGGCTTCCAAGATGCTGTTGGTCAAATCGGTAAAAACATCTCTAATAATCAAATTATTGGCTCTAACGCAACAGTTACCGAAGACACAGCCAATAGCGTATTACTCGGTAATGAGGCAAAAGTAACTGGCAATGGGGCAGTCGCACTTGGCGCTTATTCAGATGCTAATCGTGCCGCATTGACAGCTGGTGCAGTAACCTCAAATACGGCATCTGCTGCCAACAATACTGTTTATACTCTAGATTCGGCCACTCAAAAGGATAAAGATGCTGTTTCGGCGACTGTCAAAGGCAATCTTGCTGCTGTGTCTGTCGGTAACGCTGACAATACTCGTCAAATAACAAACGTTGCAGCAGGGTCAGAAAATACTGATGCGGTGAACGTGGCCCAGTTAAAAGCGGTAGATAACTTAGCCAGTAGCCCACTAACCTTCACAGGTAATGTTTTACAAGATACAGATGCCGATGGTTCACAACAAAAGCTAGGATCTACGCTTGAAATCTCTGGTGGAGCAACTGCTGATTCACGCAATAATAATGTAAAAACCGTTGTTACAGATGGCAAAATTGATATTCAATTGCTTGATGCTCCAACTTTTGAAGGCTTAGTAAAAGCCAATGGCTTTGATGCAAACAATAATAAAATCACTAATATAGCTGATGGTTTAATTAGTGATTCATCCAAAGATGCTATCAATGGTAGTCAACTTAATGAAACGATAAATAAACTAAATAAAGATACTTATTTCCACGTTAATAATGCTGACGGTTCTAACGCTGGTACAGGTAATGCCACCACAAACTTAGGTAAAATAGAGGAAGCAGCAGGGGCCACGGGTGCAACTACTGTTACCGCTGGCGAAAAGGCTAAAGCCACTGGAGATCGTAGCATAGCCGTTGGTTTTAGTACTGAGGCAACTGGCCGCAACGCCACCGCAGTCGGTTATCGTGCTGAAGCGCAAAGCGAGCAAAGTATCGCAATAGGTTATCGTACCGAAGCACAAGGTGAAGGAACTACTTCAGTAGGCTCACAAAGTGGCCGAAGTACCGCAGGTGACGGTCATACAAGTGTTGGGGTATTAGCAGGTGCTTATGCCAGTGGTTCTCGTAATACTTCTTTAGGTATGCAAGCTGGTTCAGGAACAGACGATAACAACAAAAATGTTGGTATAGATAATGTATCTGTCGGTTATCAAGCTGGTCAGAATGTCGAAGGGAGTCGTAACGTTTCGTTAGGTGGACTATCTGGACAAGGTGTAGTTGGTGCTCAAAACTCAGCAGTAGGTCACTGGTCTGGCCAAAACGTAACCGGTACAGGCAACAGTTCAGTTGGTTACCGCTCTGGTCAACAGATTAATGGCAAAAATAACGTTGCTTTAGGTATCGGTGCTGGTAATAACATAGAAGGTAGTTCTAATATTGCCATTGGTGAAAGTGCGGGTATAAATTTAGGTAGCACTTCAGAGGCGATAAACAATACGATATCAATTGGTGAGCGTGCACAAGCTGAAGCTGGAAACGCAATAGCGCTTGGTACTGAATCCCAAGCTACTATTGAAAATAGTGTTGCTCTTGGATCTGCATCTATGGCAACTAGAGACATCCCTACTGTAAGTGGCTACGATATTCTTACGAATACGAACTCTACTATCCAAGACTCTACATGGCGAGCCACCCAAGCTGCAGTTTCTGTTGGTGATGTAAGTAATGACCTAACCCGTCAAATTACCAGTGTCGCTGCAGGCTCTGAAGATACCGATGCGGTAAACGTTGCACAGTTAAAACAAGTTGCCCAGACACCTCTTACTTTCTCTGGCGATACAGGGGCTGATTTTGAGCGTAAACTTGGAGAAACGATCAATGTCGAAGGCGGTGTTACAGATGCTACATTGTTAACAGATAATAATATCGGTGTGGTTAGTAACGAAGCTGACACTCTTGACGTTAAACTGGCAAAAAACTTAACCGGTTTAACTGATGCTGAATTTATTGATGCTAACGGTAATATTAATAATGTCACTGGCAATGGGGTTGTTATGACACCTAGTGATACTTCAAAAGACCGAGTTAGATTAACGACAGCAGGTTTAGATAATGGTAATAACAAAATCGTTAATGTTGCTGCTGGAACATCAGATACTGATGCCGTAAATGTTTCGCAAATTAAAGGTTTGAAAACCGAAGTTAAAGCTGGCAAACAAGTGACAGTTGATAAAGACACAACATCAGCCGACGGTCACACCATCTACACGGTTAACGCCACTAAAACCATCCTTACTGCCGCTACTGACGGCAAGGTAGCCTTCACAGGCGGTACAGAGGATGCTGATGGCTTACTCACCTATGAAGTTGACCTTAATCAAACTACTAAAGACGCAATCGCAAACGGTAAAAAGCACAATACAGTAGCTGCAGGTAACAATGTGACTATTGATACAGATACTAATGCTGCTGAAGGGGTTGAATATACCATCAATGCTGATAAATCTACGGTGTCATCAGACAGCTTAAACGTTACCGGTACTAAAGATGAGGCAACCGAGATTACTGATTATAAGATTGAGCTGACTACAGACACTATCGAGAGTCTAGGTAAAGCGGACTCTGCCCTGCAAACTGTGGTTACTCAGATCAACGGTACTGAGGTAAAAACGCTTGATCAAGACGACAATGTTGCCAACTTTAAAAACGGTGACAACATTGTCTTAAGTGATGAAGATGGTTCTATTAAAGTAGCCACAGCCAAAGATGTCACCTTTGATTCAGTCATTTCAAATACAGTTGCTGCCGATACCATGACCGTTGATAACGCAGACAGCATCGCTCAAGGTGGCAATAAAGACTATGTCACGGCAGGCAGTCAAGATGTGGTTAATGGCGGTGACGTTTTCAATGCCATTTCAAACACTGAGCAACAGTTCAAAGGCGACAATGCAGGTGTCACTATTACTCGCAAACCTAATGAAACACTAAGCTTAGTAGGTGGTGCAACTAACAGTACCGAAAACAACATTCAAACCCTTGCCAATGCCGATGGTTCTATTGCGATTAAACTTGCTGAGCAAGTTGACTTGGGACTAAATGGTCGTGTCACCATGGGTGATGTGAACCTTAGTAATTCAGGTTTAGACAATGGTAATAACAAGATTATCAATGTCGCCAAGGGTACTGCTCCAACAGATGCGGTGAATGTCAGTCAGTTAACTGACGCCACTGCTGCCTCTAAGACCGAAGTGGCTGCTGGCAGTAACATCAAAGACGTTGTTAAGACCACAGGCGACGATGGACAACACATCTATACCATTAACGCTAAAGGCACTACTGCTTCTGCTGGCTCTGATGCTGTAACTGTAGAAGCTACTGATCCAGATGCCAACAACGTAACGAACTATGAAGTTGATCTTAATCAAACTACTAAAGACGCAATCGCAGACGGTAAAAAGCACAATACAGTAGCTGCAGGTAACAATGTGACTATTGATACAGATACTAATGCTGCTGAAGGGGTTGAATATACCATCAATGCTGATAAATCTACGGTGTCATCAGACAGCTTAAACGTTACCGGTACTAAAGATGAGGCAACCGAGATTACTGATTATAAGATTGAGCTGACTACAGACACTATCGAGAGTCTAGGTAAAGCGGACTCTGCCCTGCAAACTGTGGTTACTCAGATCAACGGTACTGAGGTAAAAACGCTTGATCAAGACGACAATGTTGCCAACTTTAAAAACGGTGACAACATTGTCTTAAGTGATGAAGATGGTTCTATTAAAGTAGCCACAGCCAAAGATGTCACCTTTGATTCAGTCATTTCAAATACAGTTGCTGCCGATACCATGACCGTTGATAACGCAGACAGCATCGCTCAAGGTGGCAATAAAGACTATGTCACGGCAGGCAGTCAAGATGTGGTTAATGGCGGTGACGTTTTCAATGCCATTTCAAACACTGAGCAACAGTTCAAAGGCGACAATGCAGGTGTCACTATTACTCGCAAACCTAATGAAACACTAAGCTTAGTAGGTGGTGCAACTAACAGTACCGAAAACAACATTCAAACCCTTGCCAATGCCGATGGTTCTATTGCGATTAAACTTGCTGAGCAAGTTGACTTGGGACTAAATGGTCGTGTCACCATGGGTGATGTGAACCTTAGTAATTCAGGTTTAGACAATGGTAATAACAAGATTATCAATGTCGCCAAGGGTACTGCTCCAACAGATGCGGTGAATGTCAGTCAGTTAAGTGCTACTGCTGCTGCTTCAAAAACCGAAGTCAAAGCTGGCAGTAACATTAAAGAGGTGGTCAAAACCGAAGATGAAGACGGTCAAGATGTTTACACGGTTAACGCCAAAGGCACTACTGCTTCTGCTGGCTCTGATGCCGTAACTGTAGAAGCTACTGATCCAGATGCCAACAACGTAACAGGCTATGTGGTTGACCTTAATCAAACTACTAAAGACGCAATCGCAAACGGTAAAAAGCACAATACAGTAGCTGCAGGTAACAATGTGACTATTGATACAGATACTAATGCTGCTGAAGGTACTGAATATACTATCAATGCTGATAAATCTACGGTGTCATCAGACAGCTTAAGCGTTACCGGTACTAAAGATGAGGCAACCGAGATTACTGATTATAAGGTTGAGCTCACTGAAGACACTATCGTGAGTCTAGGTAAAGCGGACTCTGCCCTGCAAACTGTGGTTACTCAGATCAACGGTACTGAGGTGAAAACGCTTGATCAAGACGACAATGTTGCCAACTTTAAAAACGGTGACAACATTGTCTTAAGTGATGAAGATGGTTCTATTAAAGTAGCCACAGCCAAGGATGTGACCTTCAATTCAGTCATTTCTGATACAGTCACAGTCGGTCCAATCACTATTGATAATGCTGGTATCGATGCAGGTGATACAGTCATAACCAACGTTAAAGCAGGTGTGAACGCAACAGACGCCGTTAATGTCAGTCAATTGAATGAAGTTAGCGGTATAGCTGACAGTGCCCTACAAACAGTTATTACCCAAATAGATGGTAAAGATGTTAAAACACTCGATAAAGCTTCTAACACAGCCAACTTCGTAACGGGTGACAACATCGAATTAGAAGACGATGGTAATGGCGGTATTAAAGTATCAACGGCTGATAATGTCAAATTTAACTCGGTTACTGCTGATGATATGACGGTAAAAAATGTTGGAGATACGCCAGATTCAGTGACCAACAAACAATACGTTGATGACGGCCGTACCAAAGTTACTTCTAATAATGGTACTGTCAGTGTCATTGAAACCACAACGGATAATGGCGTCAGTTATGACCTATCAGTAAATGCTCAAGGTGTCACAAACAATTCTCAATTACCTGTTGTTTATACAGACACTGAAGGAAATAAACTTTATAAGATAGGTAATAGCTTTAATACTGCGATTGATGGTAGTGGTAATGTAGTAAAAAACGCTAACATTATTACGAGTATTCAAAATGCCAACGGTTCCACAACAGTACCGACAAAACTGGCTAATGTAGCTGATGGTGATATTAATGCGGGCAGCTCTGATGCTATTAATGGTAGTCAATTAAATGATACTAATCAGAAGGTGGCACTTAATGCTGGCAATATTGCAACCAATCGTAATGATATTGCAGGCAACACGGCTAATATCAGTAAAGGATTAAATGTTGGTAATGGCAATACTGCAAACAACTACCAACTTGGTGATACTGTTAATATTACAGGCGATAATAATATAGCTACAACGACTTCAGAAGATGGGATTCAAGTAGCATTGGCTGATAATATTACAGTGGAGAGTGTTAGCATCGGTGATACGTTTATTGATAACAACGGTATCACTATAACCAATCCAGATACGGCTAATAATCCTATAAGTGTCACTAATCAAGGCCTCAATAATGGGGGGAATACTATTAAAAACGTTGCACCAGGCGTGTATGGTACCGATGCAGTCAATGTGAATCAGTTGAACGATCTTGGCTATAAAATGGCTGTTCAAATAGATGACTTAGAAAATCAGCTATCTGCAGGTATAGCTTCAGCAGCCGCAATTGAAAATGCACCCTATGTTGCTGGTAAATGGACTTATGCTGCAGGAGCAAGTCATTATAATAGTGAATCAGCAATAGGTGTTAGCCTGCGTCGAACTGCCGATAACGGTCGCTGGTCTATAAATGGGGGCGTATCAACCAATACAGAAAATGATCCTTTATTCCGTATTGGTGTTTCAGGTGTTATTGATTAAATCTTAGTTTTAATGCTCTTGATCAGACTTGCTATTCCTGAATTAGCCAGTCTGGCTCCCCTATTTACTATTACAAAATCAGTAAGGTATCACTTATGAAAAGACTATTTTCAATACTATCCTGCACTATTTTAGCCATCACAGCTTCAGCTTCAGCGAATACTGTCAATCCTATTAATAAGGATATTGAATTTCCTGATGTTAGTAAATCTTATTTAAAAGATATTCCACGGTATGATCCTATACAGCTGACTCATATTGACAGGGGTATTAACGATGATACGGTGCGTCAGTTAATCGGAAATCCACATTTTAATGAGTTTAACTCGAATAATTGGAATTACATTTTCAATATCCGTCTACCCAATTCAAGAAATTATATACAGTGTCAATTACAACTACATTATAATAAAGATGATGTGGTAGAGAACTATTACTGGAATAATCCGCAATGTGCTGAAGTTATTGAGACAACCTTAAAGCCTGTACCAACAACCATTCAACCAAAAAAACGCACCTTTACATTATCTTCTGACTTACTTTTTGATTTTGACTCAGCAGATGTAAAATCTTCGAGTGCATTCAATATCAATAAACTGTCTTCTAGCATTCATCAAGCATACAATCAGGTTCATTCTATTAAAATAATAGGCCATACTGACTACTTAGGTAATGCGTCCTATAATTATGAATTAGCGCTTAAACGTGCTAATGCGATAAGAGATGAGTTAATTCGCAGAGGATTCAACCCCTCCTCTATGACTATATCCAGCATGGGAGAATCCTCACCTTTAACAAATAGCTGCCAAAATATGAGTAATGAGCAAACCAAACTATGTCTAGCGCCCGACCGCCGTGTTGAAGTTCAGGTCGTAGGTCGTCTTAAATAGGGTATAAACAGGTCATTTCATTGCTATAACTTATCATTACTATAAATTAATGGGATCATAAACAATGACCCAGCCACTTACCCTGAATAACCCCTAAGCCAAATCAACAAAAGCTGATAAAATATAAAGGTTAATCAAGAGCACTGATCATCGGATTATTTTGTACCTTTAGGATTTTATGGGGGTTAGCACTTTATTCGCGTTACATTGACTGATAGTATGGGTGTCGTTTTAGACTAAACCGTCAGTTAAAGTGCTGACCGCTAAGTTACTTTTAAACCACTACCGTGTTAACTTTAACCTGTAGTCTATTTAACCTTTTAGATTGTATTATTTAGCTTGTTAGCACTAGGGTAGTACTATCTATATAATGTAATGAAGTACTATCTATATAATGATAATTTGATTTGATAGCTGCACCCCCTTAATACTATCTACTCTCTATAATAATGCTTAATAACACTACTGAGGATACCGTGAGTAAATCAATTAAACTTGCCATACTAGGGCTTGGCACTGTGGGTACAGGCGTGCTAGACCTACTAAAAGACAACCTATCAGAGCTTAAAAGACGTAGTGGCCATGACATTTATATCACCCAAGTAGGAACTCGCCGTCAACGTGATGACATAGAGCCTAGTATAAAACAAAACAGTGATTTAATGGCAATCGCAGAGAGCGATGATGTTGATATCGTTATTGAAGTCATCGGCGGGCAAACCATTGCCAAAGAGGTAATTACCCACGCCATTAAAAATGGCAAACATGTGGTAACGGCTAACAAAGCTTTACTTGCAGAACACGGCAACGAAATTTTTGCATTAGCAGACAAGCATAACGTGCATGTCGCTTATGAAGCTGCTGTTGCTGGTGGTATTCCTATTATCAAAGTAATGCGTGAAGCGTTAGCTGCAAATAAAGTAGATTGGTTAACGGGTATTATCAATGGTACGGGCAACTTCATCATGTCGGAGATGCGTGATAAAGGACGTGATTTCCATGATGTATTGGCAGAAGCGCAAGCGCTCGGCTATGCAGAAGCGGATCCTACTTTTGATGTTGAAGGCATAGATGCAGCACACAAACTTGCGCTTCTGGCTTCTATTGCTTTTGGTATTCCTCTACAATTTGATAAAGTCTACTGTGAAGGCATAACCAACATTACCCTACAAGACGTAACATATGCCGAAGAATTAGGCTACCGTATCAAACACTTAGGTTTTGCCGTCCGCCGTTATGATGATCAAGATATAACAGACTGTAATAGAACAGCAACGGGTATTGAATTACGAGTTCACCCTACTTTGATTCCACAAGATAAACTACTGGCGAATGTCAATGGCGTTAAAAATGCGGTATTGGTTAACTCGCATCCCTTAGGCCAAACTCTTTATTATGGAGACGGGGCTGGTGCTGGCGCCACGGCTTCTGCGGTAATGGCAGATGTGATGGACTTGATTCGTGTGTTAACGGTAGAAGATGAGGGACACCATGTGCCGCATCTAGCGTTTATGCCAGAGGCGCTATCGAACACACCCATCCTACCCGCTGAACAAATGATTGCAGGTTACTATCTGCGATTACAAGCAAATGATACACCAGGCGTATTGGCAGACGTGACCCGTATCTTAAGCGATGCTGGCATTAATATTGATGCAATATTACAAAAGCCTGCCCATCAAAAAGGACAGGTTCCAATTATAATTTTGACTCTACCGGTTGTTGAAAGTCAAATGAATATCGCCATAAATAAAATAGAAGCATTAGAAGCAATTACCTCAAATATCGTACGTATTAGGCTACACGAATTAGATTGAATATAAACTTTACTAATTAGTTTTTGAGGAAAAACATATAATAAGTCTGTAATATAGGGACAGAAGATATGTTTTTTAGTCGCTCTTAAATTAACTTAGAACGTAACTTACTCACTACTACCCTACTCTGATGTGTGAGTAGGTTTCAAATTAAGGATAAAATTATGTCATCAAATTCAATTGTTATTGTAAGCGGTGCACGTACCCCTATGGGTGGATTTCAAGGTAACCTTAGTGGTGCAACTGCACCCCAACTTGGTGCTACAGCTATTAAAGCCGCTGTCGAGCGTTCAGGGGTTAAGCCTGAAGAAGTGGATGAAGTTATCATGGGTTGTATTTTAACAGCGGGAGTTAAACAGGGCCCAGCTCGTCAAGCAATGCGTAATGCAGGTATTCCAGATAGCACAGGCGCTGTAACCATTAACAAGCTTTGTGGTTCTGGTCTTAAAGCAGTAATGCAAGCTCATGACTCAATTAAAGCTGGCAGCGCTAATATTATTGTTGCAGGGGGCATGGAGTCTATGACAAATGCCCCTTATATTTTACCACAGGCTCGTGGCGGGTACCGGATGGGTCATAAAGAAGTCCAAGATCACATGTTCTTAGATGGCTTAGAAGATGCAGATACTGGCAAGCTGATGGGTCAATTTGCTCAAGAAATGGCTAATGAGAAGGGCTATACCCGTGAGCAAATGGATGACTTCGCTATCGAGTCATTAAATCGTGCCTTAACCGCTATTAAAGAAGGCCATTTTAAAGACGAGATCGCCCCGATAACTATTAAAAATCGTAAAGGCGATGTGAGTATCGACACTGATGAACAGCCAGGTAATGCCAATGCGGAACGTATTCCTACGCTTCGTCCTGCTTTTGCTAAAGACGGTACTATCACTGCTGCAAATGCCAGCTCAATCTCTGATGGCGCAGCGGCAGTCGTGGTTACTTCTGAACAAGTAGCTAAAGATAAAGGGCTTAACATCGAAGCCAGCATTGTAGCTACCGCCTCTCACTCACGCCATCCAAGCGAATTTACGATTGCGCCGATTGGCTCTATTGAGAAAGTTTTAGACAAAGCCGGTTGGTCAGTTGAAGACGTCGACTTATGGGAAATCAACGAAGCCTTTGCCATGGTTACGATGGTAACGATGGAAGAACTAAATATCCCTCATTCTAAAGTTAATATTGAGGGTGGTGCTTGTGCACTTGGTCATCCAGTAGGCTGTTCAGGAGCCCGTATTTTAGTGACCCTTATTAACTCATTGAAACGTACTGGTGGTAAAAAAGGCGTTGCCTCATTGTGCATCGGGGGCGGTGAAGCCGTTGCGGTTGCTATTGAAGTGGCATAACTATTAACACCTATAGTCGGCTAACTTATAAATCACTACGGTATTAACTTTGTTTAGCCTATAATTGCATTTCTTTCATTCGATTACCATGTATCGACTTTAAAGTACTTTGACTACATGCATCTCAACGACTATGATTACTTTTAAACACAAAAGAGCCCCAACTTTGGGGCTCTTTTTTTATGGCCAATTATGGACTAAAAAACGTATACTTCGATGTAATGGATAATATTCAATAAAATGATAGAAAACAACAACCAAACAAAACGGCTCATTAAATTAGGCGCATAGGCTAGTGCTAAAAGTGGCCTGTGTATATTTACTGACTTAACTATCCACTTAATTAATTACTTAATTATTTATCTACCTTAATTGCTCTTTTCATCTTCCGCCCCTTCTAATGGAGGTACGATAGCCTGCTTCTCTTCTTGCACATCGTCAGTCTGTACAGTTTCAGTCTGAACACCCTCTTTAGAATTAGCGCCCTCTACAATATTGGGAGCATCAACATTGGGAGTATCAACCTCATCGCCTACATTGAGCTGTGCATCCGCATCATCCAAATCGCCAGCAACTATCGCAGGGGGCGTATTTTGAGCAGGTTCAGCAGACATTACTACCTCTTCAGTGTCATCCTTCTCAATATCTGCATCAGCACTTTTCTTTTGACATCCCGTAACACTAAAGCTAGCTGCTAATAAAGCTGTCAATAAAGCTGCCTTTGTCTTTTTATTCAATCCTCGCATTATTGACTGTCCTTATTTTATGGTTAATTTTTAAAGCATGTACTTATTTGGGTTCTATTGATTGATTTATATCTTGCCATGACATTGTTTATATTTTAGCCCTGAACCACAAGGGCATGGTGCATTACGGCTAATATTCATATCAGCATATGGGTTCTGTTTAGTAGGATCTACCGCACCTACTGCGCTAGCAGATACTTGTTGAACTTGATTGTTAACTTGCATATTAACATTGCCAGCATCTTGATTGCGAGCTTCTACTTCTGGCGAATTGTGATGCTCACCTGTCAAGCTATCGACCTCGTCGTGTTCAAAGTGCATTTGCTGGCGTTGGGCTTGTGCTAGTCGCTCCGCTTCCATCGCATCTAATTCCTCGCGTGTTGGAATATGCACACGCGATAAATCTTGCACAGTCTCAGACTTAATAGCGCCCAGCATCATCTGGAATAAATCAAATGATTCACGTTTATATTCTTGTTCTGGATTTTTCTGTGCATAACCGCGCAAATGAATGCCTTTGCGTAGCTGATCCATTTGCGTTAGATGTTCTTTCCAATGACGATCGAGGCTTTGCAACATAAAATGACGCTCAAGCTGAGCTGCATTTTCCTCATTCATTAACTCACGGCGTTCATGATAACGGTCTATGGCTGTCTGGATGATTTTTTCACGGAGCCCTTCTTCATCTAAGCGTCGGTCTTCATCCAGCCAATCATTGATAGGCATATAGTATTTAAATTCACTTTCTAACTCATCTTCTAAAGCATCAATATTCCACTGGTCATCGATAGACCCTGGCGGCACGAACTGACTAATTAACGCATCGTAAACATCACGGTGCATGGCCTCAATAGTTTCTTTAAGATCTGCTTCTGCCAGTAAGTCATCACGCTGTGAGTAAATAACTTTGCGCTGCTCGTTTGCGACATCGTCATATTTAAGTAGATTTTTACGCGCATCAAAGTCACGGCTTTCCACTTTACCCTGTGCGTTCTCAATTGAGCGAGATACCATCTTATGCTCAATGGCCTCGTCTTCTTTAAGCCCCATTGCCCGCATCATATTAACCACACGGTCGCCTGCGAAAATACGCATTAAATCATCTTCAAGCGATAAAAAGAAGCGCGACTGACCAGGATCCCCCTGACGACCAGCACGACCCCGTAGCTGGTTATCAATGCGACGTGACTCATGACGTTCAGAACCAATAATATGCAATCCACCCGCTGCGATTACTTCATCGTGCTTTTCCTGCCAAACCACTCTTAACCGATTCATTTCCTCAGGGCTCACGTTTTCAGGATCAACAATTTGAGCTTGCCAATTACCCCCTAATATAATATCTGTGCCACGCCCCGCCATGTTAGTGGCAATAGTTACCGCACGTGGGCTGCCTGCCTGAGCAATAATTTCCGCTTCACGCTCATGCTGCTTAGCATTTAATACATTATGTTTAATGCCTTCCTGATCAAGCAAATAAGACAGCTCCTCGCTGGCTTCAATAGTAGCTGTCCCTACGAGTACGGGGGCGCCTTTCTCTTGAATGCCTTTAATCTCACGGATAATACCTTTATATTTACCCAGCTTGGTTAAAAAGATTTGGTCATCTAAGTCAATACGGGCAATAGGCTTATGCGTTGGAATAACCACCACATCAATATCATAAGTTGATTTAAACTCTGCCGCTTCGGTATCAGCCGTCCCTGTCATGCCTGATAATTTATCGTATAAGCGAAAATAGTTTTGGAAAGTGGTGGTAGCTAACGTCTGGTTTTCTGCCTTAATTTCAACTTTTTCTTTGGCTTCAACCGCTTGATGCAACCCATCTGACCAACGACGCCCTGGCATGGTACGACCGGTATTTTCATCAACAATAACCACTTCACCTTCATCAACAATGTAGTGTACGTTTTTGACGAAAATATGGTGCGCCCGAATCGCTGCCTGCACATGGGCGAGTAGCGGCAATCGAGCAGGACTATACAAACTTTCATTTTCGCCAAGCTCGCCAACACTTACTAAGAAAGATTCTATTTTTTCGTAGCCTTTCTCACTGATTTCAATCTGGCGATTTTTTTCATCAATCCAGAAATCGCCATCTTCGTTCTCTTTATTCGCCTCTTCATCGGTTGAACGATCCAGCAGCGGAATAATGGTATCAATAAGCGTATAAGTCGCTGCTGAGTCTTCGGCTTGACCCGAAATAATAAGCGGCGTACGAGCCTCATCAATTAAAATCGAATCAATCTCATCTATAATACAAAAATTTAGCGACCGTTGTTTTTTCTCGGCTAGACTAAATACCATGTTGTCACGTAAGTAATCAAAGCCGTATTCATTATTGGTACCATATGTTATATCCGCTTGATAAGCTTCTACTTTTTCGTGTGGAGGCTGCTGAGAGTAAATAACCCCTACTGTCATACCCAAAAAATTAAACAACGGACGGTTTAGGTCAGCATCACGGGAAGCAAGGTAATCATTTACCGTCACAACGTGCACACCTTTACCACTAATGGCATTCAAATAGATGGCTAAGGTTGCCATTAGCGTTTTACCTTCACCCGTACGCATTTCGGCAATCTTACCTTCGTGCAAAGTAATACCGCCAATAATTTGAACGTCGTAATGGCGCATCCCTAACTGACGCTTAGATGCCTCGCGGCACACAGCAAAAGCTTCTGGTAACAATGAATCTAAACTCGCGCCTTCATCATAGCGCTGCTTGAACTCTGCGGTTTTGTCACGTAACTGCTCGTCAGATAAAGCAGATATTGCATCTTCTTGCGCGTTAACTTTAGCGACAATTTGACGCATACGTTTTAGTTCGCGATCGTTTTTTGTTCCAATGACGCTTCCAATTATTTTTGACAACATATCTTCGTAAACCTAATTCTCGTGTCAGTGATGCACATCATTGCACACCTACTGTAAAATTTTTTTATGTATTATATATGGTAACAGTATTGATAGATACAAGGGCAAATGAATCAAAATTATCATTTAATCAACTGGCTTATGACGCCTCAGTTTAAACCCTTTTTAGCCGCCTATTGATTATCTTGTTGATACTCTAATAGGTAATCTCAAATTGATAAAACCCAACTAAGCGTCGGTATTAGTGGGTTGACAAAACTGCCACTGTAAGCAAAAACTAGCACTATAAGCGAAGGTTACAACTAACCGTTTAGAACGACTTCGACTATACTCTTCTTTATAATAGCAATATAAATATGCTTATAAATGTTAGAATACATGCTCACTTTAATACCACTTGATTTACTCTATGAACCACCCTGTTATGCCTACCGCTACCAACCCCACACAAACTCAACTGTGTTTAGAAGAAAGCGAAAATAATCCCGACATTATTGATATCGCTGGTACTCAATACAATTTAGCCAACCACACACCCATGATGGTGCAGTATTTAACCTTGAAGGCTAAATATCCCCATGCACTCTTACTATACCGTATGGGGGATTTTTATGAGCTGTTTTTTGAAGATGCACAGCGCGCAGCCGATATTTTAGATATTACCTTAACCCGGCGCGGTAACGACAAAGCAGGTAACAACATCGCAATGGCAGGCGTGCCGTTTCATGCTGCTGAAAGCTATATGGCAAGGCTTATTGCAGCGGGTCAAACTGTCGTTATTTGCGAACAGATTGAAGATATAGATGACATTAATAGCAAATTAGACGACACCAGTAAACCTACAGCTAAAGGCATTATGCGCCGTGAAGTGGTTAAAACTCTCACGGCAGGAACACTGACTGACGATGCACTCATTGCACCAAATCATACACCCAGTGTGGTGGCAATAGATATACATACTAATAAAAAACAGCTTAATAAATGGCAAGCAGGGATCAGCCAGTTAGACCTAAATGCTGGGACCATTCGCACCCAAACTATCAAACTTGCCGATATTAGCCCAAATCAACACTATAAAACCACTGAACAGGCGGCAAAGCTCTTACAACACCACTTGTTAACCGTGCTGACTCGCTTTGCACCCAGTGAGGTCATCATTCCTGAAACGATGAATGACGACTGGCGACACTGGTTACAAACGTGTTTGTCGTGTCCTGTTATTAGTGTTGCCGCTAGTGACTTTCATAGCGAGCATGCCAGCCAGACACTTTGCCGTCAATTTGAGGTGCAAACGCTTGAGGGCTTGGGTATTGCCGATAGTATTCTGGCACAAACCAGTAGTGCAGCATTAATTCATTATGCCCAGCAAACTCAGCAGCGCCACACGCCACAAGTTAGTGAGCTTATCGTAGAGCGTGAGGATGATTATCTTATTATTGACGATATCAGCAGCCGCAATCTAGAGTTATTTGCGCCAGTTAGCCAAAATGGGACTAGTCTACTCACGGTGGTCAATCACTGTCAAACCCCAATGGGAAAGCGTTTATTAGTAAATCAGCTAAAACGTCCCCTGCGTATTGCATCAGCGTATGACACGTTAGCATTGCGTCTTGATGCGGTTGAGTGGCTCAATCAATTATCGTCATCGTCCTTAACAACACTACAAGAAGCCTTCAAAGACATTGCCGATATTGAACGCATTAGCAGCCGTATTGGCTTAAATAGTGCTAAACCACGTGATTTAAGGCGCTTAGCAGACAGTATTTATGCCAGTGAGCAACTGTCACTCACTCTAATAAACTTAGGGCTGGATAATTTACAAACAGGTTTATTGCCCCTGTTAGCCCTGCAGCTTCCCCAGCAGCATACTGAGCTATTACAGATAGCCACCCTACTGGATCAGGCCATTGTACCCGAGCCGCCAGCCCATATTCGAGAAGGGGGTATGATAGCCACAGGCTACGATGAGGAGTTTGATAGGCTGGTGCACTTGCATGATAATATCCAAGAGACACTTGACAGTATGGCAGAGGATGCCCGCCAGCAATACAAGTTGCCGAGTCTAAAAGTTGGCTTTAATAAGGTCAGTGGATTTTATTTTGAGCTGCCAAAAATGCAGGCCACACAGGCACCTACAGAATTTATCCGCAGACAAACCCTAAAAAACAGCGAACGCTTTATAACAGACGCGCTTAAAACGCTTGAGATTGATTACTTAGATGCTCAAACCAATGCCCTAGCCCGTGAAAAAGCACTGTATCAAGCCCTGCTTACCAAACTAAGTGAGCAACTCAGCCATTTGCAGCGTTTAAGCAGTGCAGTGGCACAACTTGATGTGCTGCTTAACTGGGCAATACTTGCAAAAGATAACCGCTGGATACGACCACATTTAAACCAAAATACAGCGGCCAATTTAGACAGGTTAAATACGCCTTCTAGTCATGATGGGCACTCTACCCATATTGATATCAAGGCGGGTCGCCACCTAGTTGTAGAGGCGATGTCGAAGCCACAATTCAAACCCAAACCCTTAAATGATCATATAAACACAGAAAGCACAAGGGCGACACATCCCACAAGCGAGCATTTTGTCGCAAATGATTGCCAGTTAGGCACAGCGAACTATCCTGAACGGTTATTGCTCATTACTGGACCTAATATGGGTGGCAAATCAACCTATATGCGCCAAACTGCGCTCATTATTTTGCTGGCCTGTTGCGGTAGTTTTGTACCAGCAGACTATGCCTCTATTGGAGATATAGACCGTATATTTACCCGTATTGGCTCAGCCGACGATTTAGCAGGGGGTAAGTCAACCTTTATGGTAGAGATGATTGAAACTGCACAAATATTGAACCTAGCGACCAATCGCTCTCTGGTATTGATGGATGAAGTGGGTCGTGGCACTTCAACGACCGATGGGTTGGCTATTGCCCATGCTTGCGCCCTTCAATTATGCGAGATGGGCAGCCTAACGCTATTTGCGACACATTATTTTGAACTTACAGAACTTGCCCATCAACCAAACCCATCCAACAGCTTGCAAAATGAGTCAAAAAATCAATTAGAACCTCAATTAGAACCTCAATTAAAAAATCAAATAGACAATAAATTACCAAGCCTATTAAACAATCAGATAGAAAGCTCATTAATAGCCAATACAAAAGATGAAGTAACACGTAAAAACGCTAAAAGAGCAGCTCAAGGTATAAGAAACGTACATGTCGCTGCCAGCCATATTGATGGTCAGCTGTTATTACTACATAAAATTAAAGAAGGCGCTGCCAGCTCAAGCTTTGGCTTACACGTAGCAAAGATGGCTGGTATACCCGATAGGGTTTTAAATGCGGCACAGTACTATTTGCAACAACATGCTGCCTTAAATCCGCTAAGCAACGTGACAGACAATCCAAAAAACCATACCGATAATCGTTATGCTCAATTAGAGACAGCTTATGCTGATGAGGACAATAAGCGTAACATGGTAACGGATAAATCGCTCACATTACTGGAAAAAAATCCGCTTAGCTTAGATACATTTAACTCAATGACTGATGAGGCTGGACACTTAAAAAACGACGCAAACCCTAGTAATCAAAAGGCTACCAAGATCATTGATCAGCTAAAAGCACTAAACCCAGATGAACTAACCCCCAAGCAAGCATTAGATTTCATTTATAGCTTAAAACAAGGCTTATCAAGCGACTAGATAGATTTGTTAAATTCGGCTTAACAAGGTAAAATACGCCCCTAAATTAAATATTGCTTTAATGTTATGTCTTGCTACTCCGTTTAGGTAGCAGATTTTAAATGACGGATTACTGCGCTGATTAAATTAGAATTTGATATAATTTTATAACTCTCTCATAACACACACTTACCCTAGCGGTTCAGCCACTTAACATTTAATATGACTCAATTTTCCATCTCTAATTCGTATCGAAAAGCGCAGTCATTATTTAATTGTTAAGTAGCCACGGTAGCTAATATCAGTACTGCGTTAAGGTAACTTCTATTAAGAAAGGTAGCTCGCTATGACTTTTGTTGTCACTGATAACTGCATCCGCTGCAAATATACCGATTGCGTCGAAGTCTGCCCTGTGGACTGCTTTTACGAAGGGCCAAACTTTTTGGTTATTCATCCAGATGAGTGCATCGACTGCGCGTTGTGTGAGCCAGAATGCCCTGCTAATGCGATCTTTTCTGAAGATGAGGTGCCTAAGGGTCAAGAAGAGTTTATAGAGTTAAATGCTGAGCTCGCCGAAGAATGGCCAAATATTACTGAAATGAAAGGCCCATTACCTGAGGCGGAAAAGTGGGATGGTGTTGAAGGTAAGATACAGTATCTTGAGCGATAGAGATTTAAATAAACTTTGAAAGCTAAAAACAAACAAGGCTGTGCATTTATTGCTCAGCCTTTTTTTGATTGCATTTCATTCAATACTTTATAAAAGAACCATATTGTCAAATCTTAATTACTACAGCTTCGATTATGGACATTAATAAGCATCCAATAAATAATTTAGCTCGTAAAAAAATTTCAATAAAAAAGCCAAACAATTCATTTGGCTTTTTACATTTAAAAATTTATTTTTTAAAGACATAAATATATATACTATTGAAATTTACAAGCACCTGTTTCAGCATTACATTCAGTCTTTTTAAGTTCTGAAGCAGTACCACGACTAGGAGGAGTGAATACAATTGGGCCAGTAAAAGCTGCTAAACGAGTAGCAGCCGTAGTATTTTCAAGACCCACTTTATCTACACTCGCACAAGCGGATTTCTCATACTTCGTAATGTCATTACCCGATGCTTTGTCAGCGACACTTATACCAATATAAGATCTTGCTTCAGCGAGACATGCAGTATTTGCTGAGCGCTGAGTATAATTTTGATAGGCCGGTAGTGCAATAGCCGCCAAAATACCGATAATTGCCACAACAATCATTAATTCGATTAGGGTAAAACCTTGTTGCGTATTTTTTGTCGCATTGTTCATAATAGTGCCTTAAATCTATGGTTAAATTCATAAAATAAATATTTTAGATAAATTGAACTCACTTATTAGTGGTTAAATTTATCTTCTTTGCCACACCTATGTATACTTAGCTATGTATATTTAGCTTGTGTGGCATATATATCCTTAAGTTATGTCCATAATAGTGCATTTGTCATGCCAAGTTTTAACATAGCTTTTTGTCTTAAAAAAATATTCATTGAATACAATAACTTAGTTGGTTTATTAAACATTTTTTATTAATAGCATCACTAGTATTAAATCTTAATTATACCCTTACTAAAATCCTGGTATTTAAAAAACCTGATTTGTCAACAATGCTCTTTGATAAAAGTACTTGACGTAACTATATAAGCACACTACCTGACAATTTATGTCAAAAACTAACATTTTTTGTCTTTTTTTGTACAGCTTTCTTCTTTCCATCTATTTTTTTGGTTTGTTTATACTCTAAGATATTCACATAACTCTTTGTTTTTAATAAGAATTCTTGAATGAATAATATCATATATATTAAAATTATTCATTTGTTAATGTAGCCTGTCACTAATCCTATAGCATATGATATACATCTTAATAATTCATTTTATTGACGCCATTCATCACTTTTACCACATTTATCAGCACGACACCTGACACCGGTATAGTCAAGTGTCATAACGCCATCATTTGCCATACGCTCTGTAGCAATTGGTGTAGCAGATAGCTTCCAACGCTCTCCATTTAGTGTAACTGGGGTTTTAGTTGTATCAATTGGGGCGACACTAATTTGATAATACGCCTTATCAGAAGTAGGATATTTAATACTACCATCAGCCTGTAGCGTCGTAGAAAATATAGCCGTTAAAGGAATTTTATCATAGCGCTTGTAATTTATTTTCTGCGCTTCAATACGACCCGCAACCTGCTGTAGCTCTGCCATAGCATCTGCTCTAATGGCTTTTTCACGATAGCCAAGGTAACTTGGATACGCAATCGATGACAGAATACCAATCACTGCCACCACAATCATTAATTCAACTAAAGTAAACCCGCTAATACCATTGTTTATCGGTTTGCTATGCCAGAAATTTACCATGAGAGTTGCCCCGCACCGCAACCAGCATCGGTAATATCAAACGCCACATTATTAACACATCGTAACCCCTGACTGTTTAATTTAAAATAGCGTTTGTCTGAGTTACTCTCCTTAGGAGCCGCCATCATTACCCAACTGTTTCCTCGCACCTGACCATCATTTAGCGGGACCACACTCACTGATCCTGAATTATCAATGAGCTGACCGATCGTAATAATATATTGCGGATCAGTGGCGGGGAAATTTACCGTGCCCGCAGTTGCTGCATAGCCTGCCTTGGGTACAAACCCACTATATGACAAGGCTTTTGCACGCCACTGCTCTAATTCAATTGATAAAGACAGTAGCTTATTTTGTAGTTCCGCTTCTCTATTCTTGATCAAGTACGATTGATAATTCGGTATGGCAATTGACGCTAATATAGCCAGAATAGCGACAGTAATCATCAGCTCAATCAGAGTAAAACCATACTGGTCAGATGTCGTATTACTCTGCTGGAACAGATCTTTTCTGATCGATATACCCACCACTAAAACTCCATCCACTCAAGTGGGTTAAGGCTTTCATCAGTATTGATACTAGCATCCGTTAAACAGCTTAATCCGCTACATTTATTAAATTTACTACACTCACTACCTTCACACTCAGAATCTACTAAAACGTCTTTACAATTGCCGTTTGGACAAGTGAGCGTTGGCTGACACTCTGCCCCTACACAATATGCTTTCATACTTGTAAACAGCGGCGTATCATTAAACTGAGTAATAAAGTTATCTGCAATGCCTATCCCGCCCAGAGAATAGGCCCTAGGGGTTGCTGTATTATCATCACAAGCGCCATAAGGTAGGCAAGTTCGCTCTCTTTGTGTACTACCAATTACGCCCGCACTACACTCAGCAGCCGTATTACCCACATCAGGGTTGTAAGAAGAGGTAATCAGTACACTCGCCAGCGCATCTGGTTCATTCATCATTTTAATCTTGTATTTATTACCAGCAACCTCCTCTCCCATCCAATGGGTAAAAGGGAGATACCACCCCTGCGCCTTATTGCTTTTCATTTTGATCTTTATACCATCAGGCCCAATATCACTGTCACTAAAAGACAATTTAGCCAGTTTATTAGAATCCCCTGTATTTTTGCCTACTTGTATCGTAGGCGTACGTAGGGCGATATTGTTGGCTCTAGAGTGGCTATAGTCAAACAAATCGGTACGGGTCACATCTTTATCGATTATACTGTACAGGGCATCTGGAGTACTCCGGACCGATGACACTGGATTACTGCGATCGCCTGTGCCAACAGTCACGAGCGCCATGACGCCTTTATAACTGCCCTTAACATTATTACTGTCTTGAAACGCGTATTCTCCATTATAAAAAGTCACTAAAGGACGCTCATAAAAACGAGGCAGTGCATCGTTATTACTGACCTGATCGCTGACATCTAGTATTTTTTGAACCCGATCAACCTGAAAATTATTGGTGTCTTTATTGTTATTAATGTCTACTCGCCAAACTTGACCGCCTAAGTCTGCAAAGTAAATGTGGTCTGTTAAGCCATCATAGTTACGATCAATAACACGCACTTGAGTGACAATACTGTGTTTTAAATCATCTGCCTTGGTGTATTGAAGCGTACTGATATTACCATTCGTGCTAGCACCGCGGTTACTTGCCCACCATAATAATTTCCCGCTATCTGAACCGCTGGCGAAATAGGTTTTTTTGTTAGCCCGAGATTGCTCCACCCCTAGCTGCACCATATACATGGCATTACCTTGTGCTTGCGCTTTACTATCGCAATTACTGTTTTTATGACCTATCATATTCAATTTAAAGGCAGGGTCTTCGTAACACGCATCATAACCCCCTGGCAAAAAATTAACCATAACCCGTTTTCCACCACTTTTGACATAGCCAATGGCAGGTTTTGCCCACGTTTGTCCCATACGAGAAAATGCGGTTTGCTCTGGCGTTTGAGTTGCAGCATCCGTATTAATAACGTCATTTTTCACGCCCTGAGCCGTAGCAGTGAGATTCTCAAGCTTATTGGCATAGGTTGAGCCGACGCTATATAGCATTTTGGGCGAATTAACATCTGTAATATCAAGCCCATAGTACATTGAGCCACCCATACGCAAACCGCCCATTGCAAATATTTGATCAGACTTATAGAGGTTTGACGTGATGCCGTTTTTAGTGTTTGTGGTGGTGGTGTACGAAGTATAGGTCAACCATGGCCCATCTACACCGTAAGGTATACGCCCACTTGCTGTCGTGCCTGATGTGGTTAGCGCTTTGGACTGTAGATCCAAAATTTGTTTGGGTACAAAGTTGAATACCTCTTTACCCGAGGTATCATCTAACATATGCAATGCGCCATCCATCGAGCCATAAATTAAATAATCTTTACGGGTACCATCAATAAACTTACCTTCGCCATCCAACTTGATTTCAGTGGTTACAAGCTGAGGGACAGAATGTAAGACGCCGCCTATGTTTTTAGACCATTTATTATGCGATGACTCGAGAGTAGTGCCATTATTTATATCGTTTGCAGTAGGCTCTGTGTATCCCAAAAACTGCAATAAATTAAGCTTATCTTCATTATCATATCGAGCTGATAACTCAGGCGTAAAGCGAACAGACTTATTTGCATCCACCTTTAGTCTGACCAAACTGCCAGAACTATTGACAAATAAATTGCGCGAGCCAGTAGCACTCGTGCTTGTATTATTCTCAAAAACCTGTTGGAATGCACCACCAACTTGAGGCAAGCCTTGGTCAGGTCTTAACGCGTCATTCGGAATGTTATCAAGATTATTACCTTCAGCGTCCGTATTGCTTCTTGAAGTATCTTCAATAGTATTCCAAATATCCCATGTGCCTGTAGAAAACTGTCCTTTATTATCTTTAAAAACTAGGCTGTTATTAGCCCCTTCTAAAGTTGCATTCACGATGTTATATTTTTTTAAGTTACCCAACCAAAGCCCAGATTCATTAAGCTTTGGCTCTAGAATAGGCACATAAGCAAGTTTACGTGATTTAAAAGTGCTCAAGCTATCTAAAGGCACAGACATATTGCCCGTCGATACGGGTTCAATTTTATCACTACCTACTTCGCCAATAAACTGAATGATACTTTGAGCAATATCTTTTGAACTCTGCGCATAATAGAATCCGCCTTCACCAAAACCTTGATTTTTCTCGCCAAGCTTACATAGGTTCTTAGCGTCTTGGCTTGTGATCTGATTGCTATCACAGTCATAAGTATCAACCGTTTTATTCTTCCCTGTTGCTGTTTTAATCGTAGTCGTGCGTTTATCCAAATTTGCAAGTTCTTGATACACACTACCAAACCCAACTGCTGCAGTTTTAATAGGCGTTCCTTTGATATTGTTTGGGCTATTCAAAGCACGTGAATACTCGCCAATACATTCCCAAGCTGGTGGGCCATTTTTCCCAGTCGTCATACCAATCGTATTATTTGAGCTGAGCCAAGACCCACCAGATTTACAGGTATCTGTAATGGCGGAGGCATCATTACCTAAGCTCTTTCTCATTAAGCCACGAACAACGCTTGGGTCATAGGCATTATTAGGTTCGCCATCGGTTAAGAAGTAAACGCCATAACCGCTGCATTGATTGGCATTTGAAGTGGTTAAAGGAGAGTTATAGATGCTACCGGTATAAGTTGCTGGATCTGACTGCTGTAATAACAATCCGCCCCAACCATTACCTCTCCTATCAACATATGCAGTTGTGGTTCCCAACATATAGGCGCCTGCCTCAGCGTATGCATGCGCAGTAGGCGTATTAGCGCTAGGTTCTATAGCAATAACTTTATCGAGTAGTTTCTGTCTGTTATCAAGTGTTAAATCCAAGATTGGAACATCGATTTTGCCGCCCCCTTCTTTAGAGCTTTTAAAATAAAATGTACCAAGGCCGATTTTATATTTTGTTAAATCCGCATTCTCTCCAAACGCTTCGTCACTTTTGGGGTTGGTAAATAAAGAGATTAATGCCGTTTTTAATCGTGACATACGATCATAGTACTTAGTACCATCAATATCACAATAATACATTGTATACTGGATAGCTTCGGAGTCCATAATGTTGCCATCATCATCGTATAAATTCTTTGTTATCGTCTCCTCTTTGACATCATGTTGGATACTGGGATTTTCAGAAGATTGGCACACATGACGCTCTCCTAAGCCTTCAAAAAAACTCTTTTGAACTCTCTTGACCTTAACCTTATCGGGATAATCTTCTTCGATACTAGGTGGCCCCATGCTCCCTGAGTTATCTAACATCATCATTACCGAAGCATCCCCATAGGTTGCCCCTTGATAAATTTCCAAATCTGTCGCAGTAGCCGGCATAGACAAACCTAACACACTGACACAGCCTAACAGAGCAATACCCTCTCCGCTCAAATGGAATATAGGTGTCATTATTTGATTTGTTAACCGGCGCATATTATTACCTTTACTGTTCAGTATCACTTGGGCTTGATTGGGTATGATTCCTTTATTAAAGCTTATTATCAATAAATAATAAACCTATAAATCAGGGCTATACTTCACAAAAACGGAAAATATAAAAGCTGCTGAATTTTTTATTTCTTTAAACTTATGCTAAACACAAATAATTAACGAAACATGAGGCAACATTTGAAATAAATAGAATAACTATTCAACTCAGTTTTGCCTTGTTTTGTATTGTATCGTCTCATTTTATTCTAAAAACCTCCTAACTTTAGCCTAACTTCAGCTTATGAATATAGGTTCTTACTATCTATCGTCAACATCCATGGTTTAATGCTTCTTCACTCATCAGCTATACAATTCACACCCACCGGCTGATTGCGAAACACTTGTTTATGAGTACTAAAAGGTACCCCCAAAGCTGTTAGACAGGCATCTAATGTTATTGTGCTTGAGGTAAGGCGCTGCCGTGGCTGCTTTAAACAACCTGCCACTGTATCAGTACCTGAACTACGGGCATCGCCCAAATCAACGTTTGTCATTGCCGGTAATACAGAAGTTGCATACCCTTCAAACGAACTACATAAAATACCCCCAGATCCATCATCTTCGGGCTTTTGAAAATCGTTTGAATAAGTACCTTCCACCTCGTTAAAAAAAACCGCCTCTTTATCACTTCCAAGCGGGCGTAAAAAAGTCATCTGAGTAATCACTCGACCCTCACTAACATAATCCTCACTGTCGCTGGGGTCACAATAACCATTACCCACGCCGTTTAGACGCTCACCGTTTCTATTACGCTCGCTAATCTCCAATACGCTAAACAACCGATCACTTCTAGGTCTCACGCAAAAGCTCACTTCGTGCCCATCACGCTGTGAGCTAGACATATAACCCTTTAAGGTTTCCGCACTGCCTCGTCTAGCCCCTAATATTCGGTCTTCTTTTTCAACCTTCATAAATGCCGCATCATTTGATTGAAATAACAGCTTTTCAACTTGCGCTGATGTGGACAGTCTCAAATCCGTAGTGCTTTGCCTGACCGCTAATGTCCCGATTAATGTAATCAGCAATAACACCAGTAGTACAACTATAATAGCAATACCCTGCTGATTAACCGGCGGATTATACCTTCTTTGCTGAGGTGTATTTTGAATCAACACAATTATACCCCTCCACGAGCATTACGAAATAACACCGACGTTTCATTCACACTACGCAAATAAGTTGGACCAGCTTGAGCTGCCGTGTTCAAAGACACGTCATCTTTGTCCAAAATATTAAAGCGCAGCTCACTATTTGCTTTGGGGTTTGCAGTCGGCTCATCTGAATGAGTCAATAGACCAAGCTGCACACCCACGATTCTCATGTCATTTAATACAGTGCTAACGGCGCTTGGTTCTGGAATTGGAATATACGCAACACGCAAGTTTTCAGTATCAGTGGCAAATCCAGAGGTATTAGAAACACCCAATAGTACCCGGAAATAATCTGTATTAGGCATAACGATAGTACCATTGCCCTTTAAGTTATTTGCAATTACTTGGGTTTCATTAGGCCGAGTAAACCTACTAATATCTAGCCCATCCTCACTTCCCGCCGCTGCTTCGTCATATTTATAAATGGCTGAGGCACACGCTAACCCATTACGATTTGGGGTAACTGAGGTATCATTTCGCACAAAATAGCGCTCAATGACATAATAGCCTTTAGGAATAACTCTCCCCTGACAATCAAATAAGCCTTCTCGCCCAGCTTGGTACTGAACAGTTAACTGATCGCTTTTGGTCGGTTGCGCTAGGCTACTACTGCTACCACTAAACTCACTGCGTGATAATAAGTCAGCGGAAATAGCAGCACCGCCCCAAACCAATCCATAAAGGTTGCCACTACCCCACTTACTAGTGGTGCCTTTGCCGTCTGGCGCTGTTAACACCACACCGCCTTGTGGGGTTAAATGATTCATAAAGTATTTGCTATTGTTTTCGCCGCTACGTGCTCCATAATTGACTCGACGTAGATGTAACTGTAAGTCGGATAACCCAAAAATGGCGTTGTCCTGAATTTGCGAACTCGCTTGCTGAAGACGTGCATTTTGTGAACTGGTTAAAAATATTTGTAAGGCAGCAGCAGAGATAAGCAAGCCAATAACCAAAGAAATCATCAGCTCAATTAAAGTAAATCCAGACTGAGACTTATCCTTGAAAACCGGCATTGACCTTGTATTGGTCAATAATCTATTAGAAGCGAGTCTATTTGAAAGCTGTTTATTTGATGGCGTCATCACTTATAGCTCCATCATCATACAAGTCGCTTTAGGATGGTAATTGCCGCCGGCTTGAATCACTGTCTCTCCATCTACCTGACGGTCAGATAAACAGTCAATAGTTGCATGCTCCGTGTCAACCTCAGCGCTGCTACCTATAGTCGCCGTCGTATTACCCCATGCTGATATCATGCAATACGAAAACATTATATTATTGCTAGCATCAGTACCTAAGCCGCCCGTATTTGGACAAGGGTGTATTTGAATATCAAAGTTATAAGTCGCCAGCTCTTGTTTAAACTTAAAAACTTCTGCCGCTGCAAGCTCGTTTGGTGAGCATAAGTCAGCAGATGTTATCGCACTGCCATCCAGCCCACACTGTTTAGTAGGTGTGCTAACTTCATTGTTTAACCTTTGTTCATATACACTGATTGCAGAAGGATTTGCTCTAATTTTCTCCGCTAAATTGCGCATCATTACCAGCGACTGAGATCGCTCAAAAGACTCATCTGTGGCTTTTATCGCCTGGGTTTGCAGTCCCGTATAACCCAGCACAGCGATAGCCAATAGCAGTAGCGAGACCAGCACTTCAACCAGCCCCACACCCTTTTGTCTTGAAGCTAAAATAATCACGAACAATTCCCATTTCTATGTAAAGTTATACGAGCTTTAGCATTAGCGTTAACAACTTTACCCTGCAAGTCAGAAAACTTTTTATCACATACTGAAAATATTAAGTTGATACTGTCTGTTTGGCCAGCATTTACAATGCGTTTATTCGGTTCAATCACAAACTCACTTACGTCTGATAAGTCTGCAGTTTCATTGATTGTGGTGGCTGAGTTAGATTTTGCGTTCACTTCACTGTTTGTATTATAAGTAAACTTTTTAATGACATTTGCATTTAAATCAGTATTTGTTAGTTGGATTGTGGCTGTTTGTGTGTCAATAGAATACCTAATAGATTGACGACGGATGCTACTTTCAGAAATTGCAAATTTGAGTGATTCATTAACAATGCTGGCAGTATCGGATATGCGCTGGCTCGCCAGCTGTCGGCTTAAATTTGGTGCAGCGATAGTCGCAATAATCGCCAGTATTGCAATGGTTATCATCAGCTCAACTAAGGTAAATCCCCGTGATACCTTAGTACAATTCAAGTGTTTCATCTAACATCAGCCTATTAATGATATGCACTTATTATATGCTATTTATATAACTGAGCCATTAATATATCTTGTTAAACCGCAACGTCTACAAATCATGAGGATTAATCGGTCACCCCTCATACAATAAAATAGCGCTTAAGTCAGTTAAAATGCCATCAGCACTGTGACTGACTGCTTTAATCCAGCTATATTATTTTGCAAAAAAGATAGGGGGTTCACTACTCATTTTACTCATAGACATACTATAAAAAACATATAATAAATTCTTTACTATAGAGCTTAACTCAAATGATTTTGCTACAAGACGACCGATCGCACATAGCACAAGTCGTCACTTCCATAGGGTATACAGGTTCTAAGACAGACTATAGTCAGCAAGATAAGTCATAACAAGGTAATAAACTGCAAAAATTATTCCACTAACGTCATTTAGTTCATACCTTATTCTAGACGTAAGCCTATTAACAATCTTGAGAGATACTTAAAACTTTAAAAAACCGCATGTCTATGTCTAGTCTGGACAATTAAGATATATTTTACGATCGTAAAATACCATTAAACCTTTCATTGAACTTCTATTGAACCTTCTATCAATCTATCAATCATAAACTAGGCCTATCATCAATAAATCTTGATGTCTGTTATATTGTTAAGCTTTGCCTATTTGCTAGGGCTATAGTATAAGCAGAAAGTTGCAACTGGCCATCAAAAGACTTAAGGCAAGCGGCAAGCGCTTTTAAGGTTGAGCCAGTAGTGAGGACGTCGTCAAATATAATGACATGTCTAACAAGTGGAGATTGCTCTATCTGAAACGCATCTTGAATGTTATGACGCCTCTCATTGCGACTAAGCCCTTGCTGACTAACGGCATTATCCACTCTACTAACGCCGTTCCAGAGAGGTATGCACCAATGCTTTGACAAATAATGTGCCAATATGGAAACTGGGTCGAATCCGCGGTGTCTGAGGCGCAGATTTGTCGTTGGCATAGGTAAAATAACGCTATTTTTGGCGTGGTGTCCCTGTGGCCTATGCAGCTGCCGTATGGCATGAACAAGAACAGGCAGCGCAGTGAGGTTTTCATTGTATTTAAACGCGATTATGGCCGCTTGCACATAACCTTGATAGAGAGTAGACGAGTGAAGGGTAATAGTTTGACTAATAGTTTCGATAGATAGCTTAGGTTCGGTAATTGGAATGGGATGATCGTGGACATTAGAGATGTCTAATAAAAAAACAGAGGATAACCATTCAGTGTCATTATGACAATCCTCACATAAAAGTGATGCGGAGTGTAGACACCTTAACTTAGATAGTTTTTTTGATAAGCCTATGTTTGGGTTAGTGTGTACTGCCGAAATAACCGCATCATTAGTTTGACAGAGGCAACATAGCTTTTGTAAATACTGCACCCGCCACATACCGAGCTGATAGTAAGCTGGCACTGTACTGTGCAGATTAATTAAAGCCCCTTCCAATCACTTAACGTCACACCCACACCTACTGACGTGGTCTCATCATTATAATCAACGATAGACTCGCCATAGCCATGGAAAATCTGCATAAACCCATTGACACTATCGGTAAGAGGATGGGAGTAATTTACCTCAACCCCTCCTTTTTGGGTATCAAAATTATAACGCCCTATCGCATTTATAACCTCTCTTTTACCCAAGTCATATGATAGTTGCAGCTCACCATGACCATAGTAATCGGTAATATCAGGATTATCACTAGGATTGGCATCAGATTCGTTTTTTATATGTGCCCAAATCTTAGGAACAACCGTTAGTTTGTCCCATTCCGCACCGCCCATTAAATAGATACGATTCCATGAGCGTGAAAGGGGATCAGATTGGCCATTAGAGTGATGAATAGCACCCACACCAAGCATTCTTAGCTTGCCATTAAAAGGTAAATCCGCTTTAACAGGTTGAGTTAAAAACACCTCTGGCATATAGTCTGTTGCTCTAAAGGGACGAGAATTGTCTTCGTTATAAACTTGCCAGTGCATCTGCTGTGTATAGCCAAACCATAAATCAGCATTGGTGTCGAATACATCTTCCATTATCTTACTTTTTAAAGATATTTGTGCTTTAAGTTCAAGCGGACGGTATTCGTTTCTAGAATATACATATGGATCTATCGATGGTGTGGTAGGATCGGCATCTAAAGTAGGGGTTACTGGTGCTCGATTGGGATCAAAATGTGCATATAGGGGCAATAAATACATTGGATTATGATTTCGTGCTGTCCATAGCCCATGCTCACTGTTTTTATCTAGATCATAAGCCAAACTCAATGGTGTGTATTTACTTATAGCATCTTGCGTTACCCCTACTTTAGCAAGTACTTTAGCTTCTGGACTCAGCGTTTTAATCGTGATTTTTGAGTCATCTTTCAGCCCATCGACAACTTTCGAATTAGATTCAAGTGTCTCATCAGCTAACACTGCTTGGGGTTTCCAGTCTATAAAGGTAGCTTGCAACGTTTTCGCTATATCAAGCGGCTTTTTTGCATTCCCTAAAGTCTTGTCTTGCCCAGTCGCTACCGCATCGTAACACGCTAATCGAGCCGAATCCTTTTGTAAAGCACCACACTCTAAAAACAAACTACTTGATGGCTGAGTATTGCTTTCTGAAACACTTGCATGGGCAGCGGACACGCCTAAAGCGGGAGCAGTAAAAACTGCCACGGTTATTGACGTTAATGGTAATAACTTTGAAGGTAATATCTTAAAAGGTACTACTTTAAAAGACGTTACGTTTAAAAAATGTTGTGAATGTTGCAAGGCTATCATACCTATTCCTGCTATAAGGTTGAATTAGATAAGTATACTATTAAAGTAAAGCGTGATAACGACCAAATAATTTGTAGTATGCTAACGGACTATACAATCCTAACTAACAATTGTTAAGATGGGAAGGCCATGGTAGCACAGCAAAGTTTGAAATATAATGACGAATTAAAGATGCCTATAATTAATGCTATAAAAAACCTATTACTGATAGCGCTGCCCATCCTTTTCGATCCAACCATTTTGGTGTCTAGCCGCGGGGTCGTGGTGTGTCCAATGTATAACACCCCCTTTAGGGTTAAACTCATACTCCCCATAAAATATGACACTATTGCCTTTTTGTAGGTTAGCAACTCTTGGCGCTAAGTCAATATTATGAGCAATAAGTATGGTCAGGTTTGGCTCAATATCATCTAGGCTTACAATAAAGCGTTGATGACGACTGCCCTTGTTATCATCCTCTAGCACAGCAATGACCGTACCACATCCCTTAACTTGAAGGTTAGACCGTTCTTCTGCAAAGGCATTAACGATAGCAACGTTATTACAAGCAACCGCGACACCCTCGTCTTGGCTAGTATCTATTTCTTCTTTGATAACGGTTTTTTTGATAGCAGAGCCGTTGACTATAGAATCATTGTCTGCGGCATCTATTTGTGCTGAGACAACCACATCAGATTTGTTTTCATCACAGCCGCAGATAATGAAACCCATAAACATCATAGCTGGCAAAAGTTTTTTACCTTTTCCAAAGAATAATCCCGTCTTTTCGCGCTTACTATACTGATTTTCTATTGCACTCATATTTTTGTACTCATATTTTTGTACTCAGACTGGTTTACTCTATTATTTTATGGGGCTTACGTTTTCGGAACTTAAATTTTTAGAATTTCAACAAGATTAAATAGAGATGCCAACCAGAAATTTTAAGCGCTTGCCCCTTAGCCTTCTAATGAGCTAGACGCAAACCTTACCCTATTGTTGACTCTTCCTATTTCTGACTCTTCCTGCATCTACTGTCATTGAGCTTGGCAAATATCAATCTAAAACTGTCTAGTGCCCAGCCTAACACCTAGATTACTAATAAGGCGGATTGAACACTAAAACCTTTTTAAACCCATTTAAACCCAAAAAATTTTGAGAATAGTTTTTGAATAACTACAAACTTGCTAAGGTTTGCTCAAACTCAGTGCGACCGATGGTACCTACTTGTTGCGCTTGTAACCTACCGTTAACAAAATAAAGTAGCGCAGGCGGACCAAACAAACGTAGTTCAGACAAAATGCGCTCTGAATTTGCAGTGGTGTCAGTGACATCAAGCTTAACCACTTGCCAGTTTTGAAGTGACGCAGGCCGATTAGTGAAAAGCGTTTTGTCCATGATACGACATTCAACACACCACTCAGCAGTCACATCAACCAATACCTTATCTTTTTGTTGAATAACAGGTATTAACTCATCTAAACTGGTCATGTACATATCAGTATTATTAATGGGTTGAGTCGCAGGCATCATCGTAGAGCCAAGACTGACGGTAGCATTTTTATTTTCAAGCTGATTGGTTTCAGCAAAGTTATTTTCAGGCACATTATTTTCAATGGGAGCGCTTTCAACCAGCACAGGCTTCGTTTTAAACATACTTAGCGGCTGCCACACATCATGGCTACCCATCGCTGCACCCACCAAAGATATGGCAGACCAAAACGCAAAAATCATGGCTATCGCCTTAGAAAGTATGATACCCCTTCCAGACCATCGCCAAGCCCAGCTAGCCACTACCATAAACCATAGCGCCCATAGCATTAGCATAATCGGACTAATGAGCACACGTTCAATGAGCAACAACGAAACTGCAAAAAGAAGCAACGCAAAGCCTTGTTTAATCCAATTCATCCATTCGCCTGCTTTCGGCATTAAATTGCCTTGACTAACCCCTAAAAGCATCAGTGGTGCTGAAAGGCCAAAACCTAGCATAAATAACGCCGCAAAACCGAGTAAAGGATTGCCAATAGTAGAGACAGCTAACAAAGCCCCAAACAACGGTGCAGAAACACAAGGAGAAACCACTAAAGCCGATAAAAATCCAGCAATGAAGCTACCAAATGTACTGCCTAGATGACGATCCCCTGCCCGACTGGCCGACTGCATTTTTTGTTTAAGGCTGTTGGAAACGGGTAAGCGAAAGATGTCCAACATGTATAACGCTAGCAACATAAATACTACGGCAAAAGCAACTAAGATTACTGGGTTTTGCAACCAACCTATAATACCTAAAGACTGTCCAAATATGGCAATAAGCGCACCCAGTATACCGTAGGCGATAGCAACGCCAAGTGCATAACTGCCACTCAACACTAAGCCTTTTTTTGCTGTTGGGGTATGCTGACGGGCGATAATATTACTCACAATAGGCAGCATAGGTAGCACACAGGGTGTGAATGCTAAGCCAAGCCCCGCTATAAATAGTAACCCTAGTGCCAACCAAGGGTGTTTAGCCAACCCAAACGGATCTTGATCTACCACACCACCTAAGTTTAATCCACCATCGTTTTGGCTAGACCCATTACTGATAGCACTTTGACCTACATTACCTTGGGGTGTAGAACTTTGGTCTAAAGAGCTAAGCGGTAAGTTTAGGTTTACAGCGCTTTGCTCAGTATTTAACAATGTCTCATCAGTGGCATTTATATCGTCATTAAATGCGTTGTTTACCGATGAGGGTACACTCTCCACACCAGCTGTAGTCTCTTCTGATAGCTCATTTACTTGATTATCTGAACCCAACATACCTTGCTCGGTAGGGGCACGGCTTGATTTGATATTAATGTTGTTGTTTTTATTGCTACTGAGCTGGTTTTTATCAGTTTGATTTGCTGTCCGAGTTTCAGTTTGTGATTCTATTTCAGAAGTTATTTGTTTGACTGGTTTTTTGGCTTCAGTATTTACCTGTTGTTTTGGGTTTGACGCAGTTTTTTTATCCACCTTAGTAGAGGTTGCTGCTGGCAAATTTATTGAAACCTTCTGTGTTTGTGGTGGGTAACAAAGCCCCGCCTTAGCACATCCTTGCCATGTTAGAGTAATGTCTTGCTGAATTGGATTTGCAGTTGTGTTGGTTAAAGTTGCCGTAGCTGTAACTTGATTTTGATCAAATACGGCAACCTTACCAAAATAGGGATCATCGATAGAATGTGTAGGTTTAGAGAACGTAAATGCACTGGCCGTTACCCCATCGGGTAGGCGTAACTTAAATTTATCTTTATATACATAATGTTCTGGCGTTATATCAATCGATACAGTTAACGTACTGCCCTGCTGGGTGGGGGCAATACTAAAAGCTTGATCTACTTTTAAAAACTCCTTTTTACCAGTATCTACCTGACTATTGTCAAATAAATCAGCTAAGCCAGCCGCATTAGCTTGTATAAAGCTGGTCATACTCAGCATAAGCACCATTAACAAAGCCATCATAGACTTCATAATTAAATTGCCAATATTTTTTTGGTTAGAGACATCATACTGATTGACGTTTTTAGTACTAAATATATCTTTCACTTATCACACCACACTAAATTTAATAACCGAATAAAAGCCATTGTAGCCGTTAAAACCATCATAACCATCAACATTAGGATAGTGAGGTAGAACAGGAGCACTGGCTGAAATTTAACTGGCTGAAATTTAAAAAGCACCGCTATCTATATCATTATAGATAGCGGCACTTAATAGCCGTACTGAATAATCAAGCTAAGTAGTTTAGCTGACCTTACAACTACCTGATAGGTATCTTTTGTTATAAATACTTACTAGTTTATCTATTTTATTCAGCTACTTATATAAGTCTGCTTACGGAGTTGCATAAATATCGGCATCCAAATCTTCACCACCCTGCTTACCATCGGCACCTAATGAAAATAAGTCGTACGGTCTGCCCTCAGTTCCGGGTGCGACATATTGCAAATCATTATCCCAACTATCTTGAGGGTATCCACCTTTGATATACCCTCCTTCAGGGTAGTTTTTAGCATCCGCTGGCGGTGTCACTAAGGCATCTAGACCTTGAGCCGTTGTTGGATAGCGTGAATTATCAACTCGATAGGAATCCAGGGAGTTCGATACCGTCGCTAAGATGGTTTTAGTGGTATCCACTCTTGCTTTATCACTTTGCCCGACTACACGAGGTACTACCAGACCCGCTAAAATGGCTAAAATAACAATGACAACCATAATTTCAATAAGCGTAAAGCCTTTTTGTTGATGGGTAGTCGCATTTTTTATAAAATTTTTATTCATAGTTTATTCTTCTTATCTGAAATTAACCAACGCGAAATTTGTGAAAAAATACTATCATAAATCAATCTTATTCGATAGCCTAACATGGTGTCTATCGACAGTAGCTCCCCTAGGGTAACTGATGGTAACCGACCTACTTAGCCAGATCGTTCATATTGACAATTGGCAGCATCACTGCCATGACAATAATCATCACAACCACTCCCATAAAAACCAGCATTAACGGTTCCAATAAAGCCAGCATCGTACTGATAAAGTTAGTAGCTTCTGCTTCTTGCATGTCAGCCGCACGCCCGAGCATATCTTCTAACTCGCCAGAATTTTCACCACTTTTAATCATTTGCACCATCATCGCAGGGAAATATGGCGACTGCTCCAGTTGACTCGACAAACTGGCGCCTTCAGTGACCTTTTCAGCTGCTGATCCAACCGCTTTTTTGATATGGCTATTAGTGATTACCGCAGCGCTAATTTGTAATGCTTCCACCAATGGCACACCGGAACGAACTAGAATAGATAAAGTGCTAGCAAAGCGGGCAGCATTTAAGCTTTTCGTTAATCGAGAAAAAATAGGCAGTTTTAACATTAAGCTATCAAAACTATGACGACCTAGCTCAGTCTTCACAAAGCGCAAACCCATGATAATAGCCAAAATTACAATCGCTATTATTAACCACCACCACTGCGTTATGATACCAGAAAGTCCCATAACCACTTGTGTAACCAGCGGTAGCGCTTGTTCAGATTGCTCAAAAACTTTTACAATTTTAGGCACAACGAAACTCATAAGCCCCATAATGACCACGAAGGCCATGACCATTAGGACAACTGGATAAATCATAGCACCCTGTATTTTCTTTTGCAGAGCAAAGCGATTCTCTGTGTAGTCGGCCAGTTGCTTCAAGATTAAGTCGAGGTGCCCTGATTTCTCGCCTGCAGCGACAGTCGCCGTATATAGGGTTGGGAAATTAGTCGCTTTCTCCAAAGCTCTTGCAAATCCATATCCCTCAAGCACTAATGAGCGCACTGATAACATAATGGATTTTACATGGTGTTTTTCGGTTTGCTTAGCAACGGATGCCAAGGCCTCCTCAAGTGGAATTGATGCAGCCAATAACACTGAAAGCTGACGGGTGATTAACGCTAGATCATATGCAGATATTTTTTTGGGCGACCGCTTTTTTTCACGAGTATTATTCTGCTCAACCACATCTACTTCGACAGGCAGTAAACCTTTTGCACGAAGATCCTGTCTAACTTGACGTGCCGAATCGCCTTGTAATACGCCTTTTTTAACCTTACCTAGAGTGTCTAAAGCTTTATAGTTATATGCGGGCATAGCAACCTTAAAATAGCCACCTTAGAAAAACAACCTAAAAAGGTGACAAAATTAGAAGACAATAACATTAAAAAATAAATGAACAGATCAATTCTAATGACTGACCTGAAAATAATCTAAGTTAGATTTAACCTATTCATCATATCTCTATTAATTAGGGCTTTCTTAATCATAATTAGAATGGGTCGGCATATCTGGCATCAAACCGCCAGTTAGTAACGCATCTAAATGAGATATCTGTTGTTTTTTATCAAACTCATTTACTTCAGCGATTAGCATTTTCTCAACCTGCTTGTCCAATCTATACATACTAAGTCTGGCACTGAATATAGCAAGTTGGTAAATACGCCGTTTACAATGCACATCGAGCCCTTGTAACAAACGTACCATTTTTGCCGTATCAAGTGTCGCATAATCATAATCAGCTACTGCACTTTTGGGTAGGGGTGTAACACTGTAAGAGATGGATAAATGTGCCAAATAATAACAGCTAAACAAATAACCCAATACATGTCCAATAAAATATGCACGGTCATAAGTATAGCTCATGACCCCAAAGTGTCCCAATATATAACTATTCAAACTACTTTGATCAGCTACGCTACTTGTATCACGTAACCGCCCTACCGTGGGAAACTTCAGATGATTTTTATTACCAGAAGTAAATTGCCAACCTATCGGCTGTTGTGCTGGCATACGCCGTACAATATCGACAATTAAGTCGTCGACAACGTGTAGCTGTTGCCACATAGTTTCAGTTTTTGCTAAATCTAAAATACCACGCTGATCTAATGAACGGACAATTTGAAAACTCTTATACTCAATAAGTTGAGCCTTTAACTCTTGCATCAAGTAAGTGGGTCTAATCGAAGGCTTAGCAGTATAAAAAAACTTGGCACGGGCTTGCTGCCTATTATATAGGGCAACTCTCTGTTTATTTACCTTTGCAATTTCAGCACTATTGACGAGATTATTAACCGGTAATGGCTCACAATGATATAATGCCAGCAGCTCTTCTTTGGTTGTAGGAGGTAGATCAAACTTAATCTCAGTTGTCGTGTTATCCTCCTCTTTGTCTTCAGTTTCAGGAAGGCTCATATCGGCTTTAGCCATTTTAGTTATTGGCAATTTATTTTTGACAATCGTAATTGTTGGCTTTCCCATGATGTCCACTCAAATTTATCTACGATATTACCTCTATAATAACATTTATAAAAAAACTCCACCCTATAACTTTTGCATTACTAACACATAAACACACAAAAGCCCTGAACAGAGGATCAGGGCTAAAATTCTTTTTAGAAATTTACGTGGAAATAATTTAATTTACTATCTAAGCGTTAAGAGACTAGAAATTGAATCACTACATGTGAAGTCGCTAGAATTTAATACTTTAAAATGTGGGGCGACTGATGGGACTTGAACCCACGACAACCGAGATCACAACCCGGGGCTCTACCAACTGAGCTACAGCCGCCATATTCAATACAATAGGTGTATCGAGAGTGCGTAGTATCGCTATTACCGCTTTTAATTTAACAGGCTAACGTGGTGCGCCTGGCAGGATTCGAACCTGCGACCACCTGCTTAGAAGGCAGATGCTCTATCCAACTGAGCTACAGGCGCTCATAGAGCTGACATTAACCTTGATAGTATACTATAACTTAAGAAAAGTATAATAAACCATAGTTCGGGTAAAATGTCTTATTTAATGCATAAAAAAAAGCCTGTAAGGCTCTATAAAAAAAGTGGTCGGAGTGATAGGATTCGAACCTACGACCCTCTGGTCCCAAACCAGATGCGCTACCAAACTGCGCCACACTCCGATATCTTTTCTTTTTTCGTATCAATGAAACTGCCCACTAACTTGTGGATTGCGTCACTGCTAACGAGGTGCATATAATAAGCCCAAGTCGTATTTCTGTCAACACCTTTTTTAAATATAAAATCAAACACACACTCAACAGTGTATTATCACTCAGTATCTTCAATGTCTCTTCGGCTCAAATTAAATGGTATAGCAGACATTTTCTTATCAGGAGCTCCTCCTGATACCTCTATTCTTTTATTAAAACCCAAAGTCATCGGAAAAACCAACCACGCATTTTCAGCGTTTAAATGGTTTTGATATACAAAAAGCTGATGCCAGTCAGAACCGTTGATGTCTTGAACTTTATTAATACTTTTATACTTAATATCTATTACATGCGTGACCTGCCCAGTGGCTGATTTTATATAGGCATCAGGGTTCAGTTTTTGAATCACTGTATTGTGGTTTGCTTCTACACTATCTGATGTTTTTCGCGTCGCATGCAGCAACCAATTAAAACTTGGTTGAACAATTAACTGACATCCAGCCATATTTTTGGTAACCCAACCTTCTAGCCTACTGAGCACCCAAGCTTCAAACGCATGATTCATATTAATCATGAGTGCTGGATAAGGAAGAGTTTGTGAGATATTTTCGGATGGATTAGACATTCGCCAATTCGATAGAGGCGCTGATAAATTACTTAGTATCCACCAACACCATGCCAAAGCTTCAGTGAGCACGTTTAACTGTACAGGGTTAAACTGGTCTCGCCAGATTTTTTTACTTCTTTGTAAAGCCTGATAACTCATTTGCCAGCGATTTATTGGCAACGTTTTAATACCACTAAACACATTGTTTTTGCTCTGTGTTACCTTAGTATCGTTTAAGCACTGCAGTTGCTGCCAACCCGTTGCTAAAAAACGTTTAAGCCGATCATCATCCTCGAAAAATGCTTGCTCGCTATAAAGATAATGAGGGCGATGCCAATTAGATTTGAACTGCTCACTTAGGTTTAACTTACCTCTGGCTTGAGGATGATTTTGCGAGCGTGTATGATACTTATTAGGTAGTATATTTTCTGCAGCAGCAATTTTTTCACAGGCAGTATTAAGCAGCCACTCATACCATGGGTCACTGTTATTAATACCCGTATTATGGGTAGTAGATATGTTGTCTAGCGGTAGATGCAATAAGTGAGTAAATGAACTATCAAAATTATGAGACTTATTAATAGCCGCAGATAAATCTATCGCAGGTATGATTTTTTGCAAATTATACTGGGCAATATCAGCAAGCATATTCCCTACCCACTCCCTAGCAAACTGTATTTCTTTTTGCTCACTATTTACCCGTATAGAGTGGATATTGGATTGCTTTGACGCTTGTGTGTTAATTAAAACGCTTTGAGTTGCGAATATCGCATTCGCACAAATGGCTTTAACTTTAGGCAGTATTTCAATAGTAGCACCACTTGGTAATAAGATTTTGGCTAAGTAATGCCTTACCTGTAAATAAGTTTTACCTTGTTTAACACCTACGTTGAAACAAGGTAATTCATGTTCAATCAGGTACTCAAAATCCTGCTGATGTAAAAATACATCTCTACTTAAGCGTTGATGTTCAAAACAGGTAATGACCTGTGCTAAATGGGTGTTTTTCAAGCCATAATACCTATTTACATAATTTATTTACATAGCCTGTTACTTAAGTTTAAACGTATATAAACCTACTTGAATGGTCGCTATTATTGAATAATCAGGATGTTCATGACAACTTATACATTTGATGATAAGGTTGAGCACTTAAAAATACATTAGCTGAACCGTTTATTTCCAGATCATCAAAGTCGCTATCTACTTCACTATTGGCAGCCTTTATGAATGCAGGTGTAAACGTCACTTGACCATTATTTTGAGGCGCATGTTGCTTATTAAAGCCATCGTCACTAAAGGTCGGTTTTGTATATCGTTTCAATACACACCCTTCGATGATATGATTATCGTCTACTTCTCCATACAATACTTGCTTTAGCAATGATTCAGTTTGAAATGGCGCGGCGATTTGCTTAATGTGATGCATTATTTGCGGAATGACTTGCCTGTACAATCGTCTTGCTAACTCAGCAATATCCGTTATACCCATAAAGTAAGAGTGTCCTAACTGAGCGTCGTCGCCTACTATAACCGCTATACGTTGATTAAATACGTCCAGCAATTTAGCCACATCAATTTCTACGCCCTGAATATCGCTTACTACACCCACTAATGAGCTATCGGGCTGGCAGGTAACAAACTCAAAGCGACGCCTAAATGCCGTATCAAGCGCAGCTAACGAGTGATCCTGAGTGTTCATAGTGGCATAGATATCAACATTATTAGGCACACTAAATTGACGACCAGAGTAAGCCAATCGCACACTCATTGGTGTGATACTGCCTGATCGCTTTGAAGGTTCAATAACACTCATCAGTTCACCAAAGACTTGCGCCGTATTTGCTCGATTTATTTCATCAATTAACATTGCATAACGGTGTTCTGGGTCAGCAACAGCTTTATCACAAAGTGCGACAAATGCCCCATTTTGTATGTCGTACTGCATCTGCCCAGTTTGCGAGTTAATGCGCGGTCTAATCCCTTCTACAAACTCATCATATCCATATGACTGATGAAAGCTAACCATGCAGCTACGAATGACTTTGTGTGACTGTTGCATTTGATAGGAGCTGTTATCACGATACAAAGCAATATGGTCAGCAAGCCGCTGTTGTAAATTCTTTTTAACTTCGTCGAGGATATACCAGTGGCTAGAAGATGTTTTGTCAAAATAATAATTTGCAGAACGTTGTGTGTAATTGACCGTTTTTGATTCAGGGTGCGCATGTATATTCAGTTGCACCCAGAGCGTTTGATTAATATTCTCATGACGATTGGTAGCCACCATTTTATCTTTAATAAGCGGATGACGCACCATTTCAGGCACCGTCATCATCCTATCTTCCAATAGTAAAACAGCACATACTACATCGCACCAACTAAGATGCTGGATTTGCTGTACCCGCCACTCAGCCCATGATGAATCAATGACTTCATCATAAAGTTGTTGAATAGCAAGAAGCCGATGGGTTTTACCTGTTCCTGCTACGCCAGTAAAAATTAAATTTGTTGGCTCAGTAGGTAGGGTAAAGATGGGGTGTTTTAATAACTGATTATTCAAAATAGCCCTTGATCTCATTATTTTGTGACGCTGTATTTAATAAGCCATATTCATAAAATTTCAACCTTGCGATTGAGTTGGGGCGCGTTCTCACTTACAGTCACTTAGATGTTATAGTCTAAAAAGATCTATATTCCCATCAAAATGTGTCTGATTTCCAGCTAATATATCTATATACTCTTCGAAATCATTCGTGTTTGACGACAATCTGTTCTATTTTTAGCTTAATAATGTAAATGAAGACATACCCTAGTTTAGTACTCAACCATACCGCCCCGCATTTCATCAATGAGTGACATAAACTCGCGTCGCCACTCTCTAATAGTATAGTCATCAGGTAGCCATTGATTTGATAACGTCACAACATTGACAATCAAATCCTGACTTGAGGGTTCGATAGAAACAGTGTCTGGAGACGGGGCATACTGGCAACGCTGATATGCCTTTAAAATATTAGCCAACACGCCTGACTCAACTGACTGCTTTAAACGTTGTATCTCTGGAGATACTAACGTCTTTTTAGATAAAGCCTGCTCAATATATTCAGCCGTTGGCTGGGTAGTATCAAGGGCATAAAAATGTGCTAACTCTTGCAAAAATGCTAAATAAGCGCCTTGCAAATGGTAGATAGCAGTCTCACAATAGGCCTGATAATACTGTTTATCGGTGGTTTCACCCGCCTGTTTACAGGCAATTCGACAAAAATAAAACTTTTGATTAGTGCGATCTGCTTGATAGCGAGCTACGCGCCCTTTGTCTGCCATAAACCCCTCTTTACTGCTAATATAGTGATGAGCTTCTATTCTATTATGATATCGATATAGTCTTGACTTGCCTAGTTGTACTTGCTTACTTACTCTAATAAGATAGCTCATATATACACTGAGTTACCTTATCCAGTATTACCATATATAGCGTTATCTTATATAGTCAAAGTAATTTTAATCGATTGTCGTCTGGCTTTTTATTCAACTGTGCTATAGTCAGCGAACTACTAAATGGTTACGGCGTTAACCTCGTTAAGTCTACTCCAGTAGTACTTGCACTCGGTTGCCTTGTAACCATTTTAGACTTCTTTGACTATATCTGCTTTTGACGGTATTGTAATCATTTTAGACGATGTCGAATCTCGTATTTTGTTATTAACATTTGTGTTGTTCAATGTACCATAAAAAAAGAAATACTATTATAAACTTGCTGAAAAATTCCATCAAAAAAGCCAGCTTAAAGCTGGCTTTTTATGTTTAACAAAAATATTACCTAGATAATCAGAACATATTACTGACCTGGTTTGTCTTGACTCAACTCTTGAGCAAAGGCTTCATCAAAGCTTCTAAAGTCTTGAGCAGATGAACTTGCATCAACATCAAAAGCAGCATCTAAAGCACTATCAACGTCGTAAACAGGTTTACCTTCTTTCTCAAGTTTACGCGCATTATGATATGCAAGACCAGTACCGGCAGGAATTAAACGGCCTACCACGACGTTCTCTTTGAGGCCACGTAGTTCATCTACTTTACCAGTAACTGCAGCCGCTGTTAGCACACGTGTTGTTTCTTGGAAAGAAGCGGCTGAGATAAAGCTCTCTGTAGCCAAGCTTGCTTTTGTAATACCCAACAATTGACGCTCAAACTTAACTGGGAACTTATCATCTGCAATAAGCTGCTCATTAAGTGCTTTAACATCAGCGTATTCAACTTGATCACCTTTGAAGTAGTTTGAATCACCTGCATCAGTTACTTCAACTTTACGCAGCATCTGACGGATAATGACTTCAATGTGCTTATCATTGATTTTAACGCCCTGCAAGCGGTAAACATCTTGCACTTCGTTAACGATATAGTTTGCGAGAGCAGTTTCACCTTGCAAACGCAAAATGTCATGCGGATTTAATGGACCATCCGCAATCACTTCGCCACGGGCAACGGTTTCGTTTTCAAATACGTTAATTTGACGCCATTTTGGAATCAACTCTTCGTGAATCTCGCCCTCATCATTGGTAATGATAAAGCGGTTTTTACCCTTGGTCGCTGTACCAAAGCTAACCACCCCTGACATCTCTGCCATGATGGCATGATCTTTAGGACGACGTGCTTCAAATAAGTCAGCAACCCGTGGCAGACCACCAGTAATGTCTTTAGTACCCGAAGTGGCTTGTGGCACACGGCCAAGGATCGAACCTGCCGTTACATCTTCGCCATCTGAAACACGAATGATAGTTTCTGCAGGTAAGAAATAAACCACCTCTTTACCTTCAGTCGTATCTAGAATAATCGCTGGACGTAAATCTTTAGCGCTAGTTTGTCTATCTTTTGCGCCTAAAATCTCAAATGAACTCATGCCAGTAGCATCATCAATTTTAACGGTTGCAGTCACGCCATCAGTGATATCACTGAAACGTGCTTTACCAGCAAATTCTGTGATAATTGGGTGAGTATGTGGATCCCATTTAGCAATAGATTGACCTGCTTCAACCGTATCGCCATCTTTTAAAAGTACGCTAGAACCGTAAGGTACTTTATAACGCTCACGCTCACGGCCTACATCATCAGCAACACCGATCTCAGCTGAACGAGAGACGATAACTAAATGGCCATCCACGTGTTCTACAGTCTTCATGTTATGGAAACGAACCGTACCTGCGTTACGTACGGCAATACTGTTATCTACAGAAGTTGAACTTGCTGCACCACCTACGTGGAAGGTACGCATGGTTAACTGGGTACCAGGCTCACCGATTGATTGAGCCGCCATGACACCAACAGATTCGCCAATATTTACTTTATGACCCCGTGCAAGGTCACGTCCATAACATTGTGAACACACACCATGCGGCACATCACAAGTAATGACTGAACGTACCCATACTTCATCAATACCATTACTGTCAATAACCGTGACGCCATGCTCATCGATTAGCTTACCAGCAGGTAACAGGACTTCATTTTCACTATTTACCACATCACGTGCTACCACACGACCAAGCACTCGATCACCTAGTTTTTCAATGATCTCGCCACCTTGGATATGCGGTATCATGCGGACGCCTTTCTCAGTACCACAATCATCTTCAGTGATTACTAAATCTTGCGCAACGTCAACTAGACGACGTGTTAAATAACCCGAGTTAGCCGTTTTAAGGGCAGTATCCGCCAAACCTTTACGTGCACCGTGAGTGGAGATGAAGTACTGTAGTACGGTTAAGCCTTCACGGAAGTTTGCTTTAATTGGTGTTTCGATGATCGAGCCATCTGGCTTAGCCATCAGTCCTCGCATACCAGCAAGCTGTCGAATCTGTGCCGCACTACCACGCGCACCAGAATCTGACATGATAAAGATAGAGTTAAACGATTTCTGTTCTTCTTCTTCACCTTGAGCATTAACAACGATATCAGTAGATAAATTATCCATCATCGCTTTAGCAACTTTATCATTGGTGCGCGACCAGATATCAACGACTTTGTTATAGCGCTCACCTGCCGTTACGAAGCCTTGTTCAAACTGTTGCTCAATTTCACGTACTTCAGCATCGGCTGCTTCAAGTAGTTCTTTCTTCATCGGTGGGATAACCATATCTTCGATACCGATAGACACACCCGATAGAGTTGCTTGGGCAAAACCTAGGTACATTAATTGGTCAGCAAAGATAACGCTGTCTTTTACCCCACGTGTACGGTAGCAAGAATTCATTAGTTTTGAGATGTTCTTTTTGGTCATCTCAACGTTACACTCTTCAAACTTCATACCTTTTGGCATGATGTTCCAAATTAGCAAACGACCAGCAACCGTGTCTTTCAATGACGTTTTCTCAGTTGCTTCGCCTTCTGGATCGATGACTGTTTCAGTCACACGTACTTTAATCTTAGCGTTAACATGCAGGTCATTTGAACCAATCGCTCGCAGGGCTTCATTGACCGTAGCGAAAATCATGCCTTCGCCTTTTGCATTCACTGATGAACGGCTAATGTAGTAAAGCCCCAACACAACGTCTTGCGACGGAACAATAATCGGATCACCGTTAGCAGGTGATAAGATGTTGTTCGTCGACATCATAAGTACACGGGCTTCTAACTGCGCTTCTAGTGTCAACGGCACATGTACTGCCATTTGGTCACCGTCGAAGTCAGCGTTGAATGCGGTACATACTAGAGGATGCAGCTGAATCGCTTTACCTTCAATAAGTACTGGCTCAAATGCTTGCAAACCAAGCCTATGCAGCGTTGGTGCTCGGTTAAGCATAACAGGATGCTCGCGGATAACCATCGCCAGCATATCCCAAACTTGTGGCTCTTCACGCTCAACCATCTTCTTGGCTTGTTTAATGGTTGTCGCCATACCGTGTGATAACAGTTTTGAATAAGTAAATGGTTTGAATAGTTCAAGTGCCATTTTCTTAGGCAGACCACACTGATGCAAACGAAGAGTTGGACCAACAACAATGACTGAACGGCCTGAGTAATCAACACGCTTACCCAATAAGTTCTGACGGAAACGACCTTGCTTACCTTTAATCATGTCAGCAAGAGATTTTAATGGACGCTTATTACTGCCTGTAATGGCACGACCACGACGGCCGTTATCAAGCAGTGCATCAACCGACTCTTGAAGCATACGCTTTTCGTTACGTACGATAATATCTGGTGCATTAAGCTCCAATAGGCGTTTTAAACGATTATTACGGTTGATAACACGACGATATAAATCATTTAAGTCAGACGTCGCAAAACGACCCCCTTCAAGTGGTACAAGCGGACGTAAATCTGGTGGTAGAACAGGTAGAATTGACATTACCATCCACTCAGGCTTGTTATTAGAGTCACGGAATGCTTCTAATAGTTTAAGACGCTTAGACATCTTCTTAAGCTTAGTTTCAGAGCCAGTTTGTGGAATGGTTTCACGTAGCTCATCTATCTCAAGATCAATATCAATATCTTTTAATAAGTCTTGTACAGCTTCAGCACCCATTTTAGCGATGAATTCATCACCAAACTCTTCTAGCGCTTTATAGTAATCCTCATCATCAAGCAATTGATATTTCTCAAGTGAGGTCATACCAGGATCAGTTACTACATAGCTTTCAAAATACAATACACGTTCAATATCGCGTAAGGTCATGTCTAATAACAAACCAATACGGCTTGGTAATGACTTTAAGAACCAAATATGAGCCACTGGACTAGCTAGATCAATATGACCCATACGGTCACGACGGACTTTAGCCGTGGTCACTTCTACGCCACATTTCTCACAGATGACGCCTTGGAATTTACGACGCTTATATTTACCACACAAGCACTCGAAATCTTTTACTGGGCCGAATATTTTGGCACAAAAAAGACCGTCACGCTCAGGCTTAAATGTACGATAGTTTATGGTTTCCGGTTTTTTTACTTCGCCATGTGACCATGATTTGATGGTCTCTGGAGACGCTAATGAAATTTGAATGCTGTCAAATTCACGTTTGCCGTTGTCGGCAGGGCTTTTCATAATATCGAGTAAATCTTTCAAGTTGCTTCTCCGTTATATTTGTTCACGGCTTAAGTCACAATCAACACTATCTGAATTTTAATGTTTTTTGGCACTAACACCGTTTGAAGGCAATGAATGTGTTGAGTTAAAGGCTTATTAGAGTTTAGATCTTAAACTCTTAATAAACGAATCAAGCGTAGAGATGAGACAACTATCCTCTCACCTCTACTTTAGCTAGATTAGCTGTTGTCTTTTAACTCAATATTAATACCCAGTGACTTAATTTCTTTAGTCAATACATTGAATGACTCCGGCATACCTGGATCCATGTATTGTTCACCATCAACGATGTTTTTATACATACGAGTACGACCTTCAACATCGTCAGACTTCACGGTTAACATTTCTTGCAGGGTGTAGGTTGCACCGTATGCTTCCAATGCCCAGACTTCCATCTCACCGAAGCGCTGACCACCAAATTGTGCTTTACCACCTAATGGCTGTTGCGTTACTAAAGAATATGACCCTGTTGAACGCGCATGCATTTTGTCATCCACTAAATGGTTTAGTTTTAACATGTACATGTAACCTACCGTAACAGGTCTATCAAACTGCACACCTGTACGACCATCATATAAAATCTGCTGTCCAGATTTGTTAAATCCAGCAAGCTCTAATAGTTGATCAATTTGCGACTCATGAGCACCATCAAATACTGCTGTGCCCATTGGTACACCAGCACGTAAATTTTCTGCTAATGCCATGATGTCTTCATCAGACAAACTGTCTAAGTCAACTTGTTCACCGCCAACTTGGTTATAAATCTTATCCAAGAATTCACGTAGTTCAGAAACAGCAGCTTGAGCTTTAATCATACTGTTAATTTTATCACCAAGCCCTTTAGCAGCCATACCTAAATGTGTCTCCAGAACCTGACCAATGTTCATACGAGACGGAACCCCTAATGGATTTAGAACAATATCAACGGGGTTACCATTTTCATCATAGGGCATATCTTCAACTGGCATAATACGAGAGACGACACCTTTGTTACCATGACGACCTGCCATCTTATCACCAGGCTGGATGTGACGCTTAACTGCTAAATAGACCTTAACAATTTTTTGAACGCCGTGTGCTAAATCATCGCCTGACGTCAATTTGCGTTTTTGTTCAGCAAATTTAGAGTCGATGTCTTTTTGCTTATCCGTTAAGAATTCAGCAATTTGAGTTAAACGCTCCGCAATTTCTTCTTCGACTGGCTGAATATCTAGCAATGTTTCAAGAGACATTTCATTTAACTCAGATGCAGCCATAGTGGTGCCAGATTTTAGCCCTGCACCACCACTTATAGTTTGTCCATCAAGCAATGTACTGATACGACTACGAGCCGCTTCTTCAAAGATACGTAGCTCTTCTTTTAAATCTTTACGATAGTTATCAAGCTGAGACTTCTCAATGGCACGAGCACGAACGTCTTTTTCCACCCCATCACGGGTATAAACTTGCACGTCAATAACCGTACCTTTAGTTGATGAAGGAACGCGCAAAGAGGTATCTTTTACATCGGCTGCTTTTTCGCCAAAGATGGCTCTCAGGAGTTTTTCTTCAGGTGTCAGTTGCGTTTCACCTTTTGGCGTTACTTTACCCACCAAGATATCACCTGCATCTACCTCCGCACCAATGTAGACAATACCTGCTTCATCTAGACTAGATAAGGCGGCCTCACCAACATTTGGAATATCTGCTGTAATCTCTTCAGTACCAAGCTTAGTATCACGTGCAACACACGTTAATTCTTGAATATGAATGGTAGTAAAACGGTCTTCTTTAACCACACGTTCAGATAGTAAAATTGAATCCTCAAAGTTATATCCGTTCCATGGCATAAATGCCACACGCATGTTCTGTCCAAGTGCCAATTCACCTAAATCAGTCGAAGGACCATCCGCTAGTATGTCTCCTGTGGCAATTTCATCGCCTTGATTAACAATAATGCGCTGGTTAATGCAGGTGTTCTGGTTTGAACGTGTGTATTTAATTAAATTATAGATATCAATACCCGCCTCTCCAGCTTGCATCTCATCTTCATTCACACGAACGACAATACGTGAGGCATCAACATCTTCAATAACACCACCACGTTTGGCGATAACACAAACACCAGAATCACGAGCAACGTGACGCTCCATACCCGTACCCACTAATGGTTTATCCGCACGAAGTGTCGGAACGGCCTGACGTTGCATGTTAGAACCCATCAAAGCACGGTTAGCATCATCATGTTCTAGGAATGGGATTAAACTTGCAGCAATAGACACAACCTGACTTGGCGATACGTCCATATGTGTTACTTTATCGCTTGGCATACGTACCGATTCGCCACCACTACGTACCATTACCATTTCTTCAGACAATTCACCATTTTCATTCAATGCTGAGTCAGCCTGCGCGATAACCGTACCTACTTCTTCAATAGCAGATAAGTATTCAATATCATCAGTCACTTTACCATTAACTACTTTACGATATGGTGTCTCTAAAAAACCAAATTCGTTAGTTTTAGCAAAGGTTGCCAAAGAGTTAATCAAACCAATGTTTGGACCTTCAGGCGTTTCAATAGGACATACACGGCCATAGTGGGTATTGTGAACGTCACGAACTTCAAAACCTGCACGTTCGCGCGTCAAACCACCTGGACCAAGCGCAGAAATACGACGCTTATGGGTAATTTCAGACAATGGGTTGTTCTGATCCATAAACTGAGACAACTGGCTTGAACCAAAGAACTCTTTCACTGCGGCAGCAACTGGCTTAGAGTTAATCAAATCTTGTGGTGATAAGTTATCAGATTCGGCTGAGCTTAAACGTTCTTTAACTGCACGCTCTACACGTACAAGACCAACACGAAATTGGTTTTCAGCCATCTCGCCAACTGAACGAATACGACGGTTACCTAAATGATCAATATCATCCACTTCGCCGCGGCCATTACGGATCTCGATAAGCTCTTTTAAAACATCAATAATATCTTGCTTTGATAAGACGCTTTGTTCACGTTTGATATCTGGATCATCTGTATTTTCAAAAGGGCGGCCTAGGCGACGATTGAACTTCATACGACCAACGTTAGACAAGTCATAACGATCTGCATTAAAGAACATACTGTCGAACAACTTTTCGGCAGTTTCAATAGTCGGTGGCTCGCCTGGGCGCATCACTTTATAAATTTCGATTAGAGCTTGTTCACGGCTACCGGTACTATCAGCTCGTAAGGTATCTGCAATATAGGTACCTTGGTCAATGTCATTAGTAAATAGAATCTTAAACTCTTTCACAGAATTACTGGCTTCATAGCCACTTAATTTAACCAACAATTCATGGTCAATTAACGTATTCGCTTTAGCAACAACTTCATCGCCAACCACAATGTCTTCAGCCAGAATACGTTCATATAAATACTCATCAGGCACGGCAAGCTTGGTCATTCCCGCTTCTTCAATCTGACGAATACGGCGGGCATTAATGCGCTTACCTTGCTCAACTAACACGTTACCTTCAGGAGAAACGATGTCAAACTGAGCCATTTCGCCACGTAGACGATCTGCCACTAGATCAATCTCAAACTGCTCTTCACCTTTATAAACCGTCACTTTTTCAAAGAAAGTATCTAGGATTTCATCAGTTTCCATGCCTAAAGCACGTAAAATAATAGTACCCAATAGTTTACGACGACGGTCAATACGGGCAAATACTAAATCTTTAGCATCAAATTCAAAATCTAACCAAGAACCGCGATATGGAATGATACGCGCGTTATATAGTACTTTACCACTCGAATGCGATTTGCCTTTATCATGATCAAAGAAAACACCTGGTGAACGGTGCAACTGAGACACAATAACACGCTCAGTACCATTAATAATAAAGGTACCATTATTGGTCATCAATGGCATTTCGCCCATGTATACATTTTGCTCACGGATATCTTTAATAGCAGCTTTGCTGTTTTTATCCTTACTATCTTTATCTTTAATGACTAAACGAATTTTGACACGTAAAGGCGCCGCATAGGTAGAGCCACGAAGAATACATTCACGCTCGCTAAATTCAGGAGTACCTAAATAGTATTCAACAAACTGAAGCTCAGCATTATTGGAATTACTTTCAATCGGAAAAATAGAAGAAAACGCAGCTTGTAGGCCAGTGTTCTCACGAGCTTTAGGCTTTTTATTTTCCTGTAGAAATTGTTCATAGGAATCCACTTGAATTGCTAAAAGATATGGAATGTCCATGACATTTGGCAACTCGGCAAAACTTTTGCGAATACGTTTTTTTTCAGTATAGGAATATGCCATCGAGAGTCCTTACAGTAGACAGTAAAATAAAAGTGATTCAATTTGAGATTGAGCGATCACTAATCACAGACAAAATGTCTAGAATCATCAGATTGAACAGTGAGATTGACCTTTGCTAACACGCTGTTTTTTTTGTAACCCTACACTCAACTATTTCCAATACAGTCGCTTCTAAGCCCATTACAAACACTAAAAGCTAAATGGTTGAGTTGAAAGATTAATAAATTAATTTGATTAAAATTGCCGAATAACAGATACAAAAAAACCCCAAGCACGAATATGCCTAGGTTTCAATATATAGGATAGAAGCTAACAGTGTTTTAAACATGCAAATTGTCTGTCCCTTGGTCTGTATTATCGCTAAACGTTCGTTAAGCCGAATGTTGATGAGTATTAACGTGACGCCAGCCAACCATTTAGGCTAATACAAAAGGTCAAGTGCGGAATTATAGTATAATTAACTTTAAATTGCAAGAAAAAGCCAACAGTGCGGTTAAACACTGCTGGCCTACTAATCACGAGACTGTGCTATAGATTAATTAAGTAGCTAGAGTTAAATCTATTACTTAAGTTCTACAGTTGCACCAGCTTCTTCAAGCTTTTTCTTAAGCTCTTCAGCTTCAGCTTTAGGCGCGCCTTCTTTAATCGATGCAGGAGCACCTTCAACTAATTCTTTAGCTTCTTTAAGACCAAGGCCAGTTGCTTCACGAACTGCTTTAATTACAGCAACTTTCTTTTCGCCGAAGCTAGCAAGAACAACATCAAACTCGTCTTTTTCTTCAGCAGCAGGTGCAGCAGCGCCAGCGGCAGGTGCAGCAGCAACAGCAGCAGCAGCTGTAACGCCGAATTTTTCTTCCATATCACTGATAAGTTCAACAATGTCCATTACAGACATTTCAGCGATTGCGTTCAACACGTCATCTTTAGATAGTGCCATGGGATTTCTCCAGTTTCTGATAAATTAAATTAAAAAGTGAGGCTCGTAAATGTAGACTTAAGCTACATTATGATGCCCAAAATCAAAAAAGCTTATGCGGCTTCTTTTGCGTCTTTTACTGCTGCAACCGTACGAACAAATTTGCTTGGAACTTCGTTTAAAGTTTGCGCAAGTTTGGTTACCGGTGCTTTCATAGTTGCCATCAAAATAGATAGGGCTTCGTCGCGTGTTGGAAGTTTAGAAACGCGTTCTAATTCCTCAGGACCAAACAACTCTCCACCAACTGCTACAAGCTTAGTTTCTAAAGCTTTATTTTCTTTTGCGAACTCATAAATAACTCGAGCAGCAGAACCTAAATCTTCAGTAGAAAAAGCCAATAACAATGGGCCTACCATTTTATCTGACATGCACTCAAAGCTAGTACCTTCAAAAGCACGCTTAGCAAGCGTGTTCTTAACCACTTTAAGTACAACACCTTTCTCACGAGCCTTAACACGTAACTCAGTCAACTGAGATACTTCAAGACCATGGTACTCGGCAGCAACTGCTGAATAAGCATTTGCAGCAACTTCAGACACTTCAGCCACAACTTTTTGTTTCTGTTCTAGCGTTAATGCCATGAGTTGACTCCTTAATCTCATCATCAATGCCGTTAAACAATGATGAATAGACATTTCTGTTACTTACAAATCAAAAAGATACTAAGATCTCTTAATCTGAGAGTAACGCTGATTACGGCACCTTTATCAGAATGGACAAAAAAGTTTATTGCCTAAAGACAACCTACTCCATGCTCATACTTTTACGGCCACCGTCTGCGTAGGCCAATAAAAACTTTAAATCATTTAAGATGAAAATTTTTATCGATTAACAGCACAAACCAAAAATAGTCATAGTGCTTACCTACGGTCTTAGACAGCATAGCTTTGGCTAAGCTGACCTAATTTTGAAATTCGTTTACTAAATTTAATTGGTAACTATATTTTGTGAACTACGGGAGCCGTTAATGAGCAACTCCCTTTAGATAACTAATTACTTAGCGACCCGATATGGGATAGGATCTAATGTGATACCTGGGCCCATGGTGCTAGAAATTGTTAACTTTTTAATATAAATACCTTTAGAAGTTGCAGGCTTAGCACGTTTAATATCGCTTATTAGCGCTTTAACGTTTTGCTCAATTTGATCCACAGTGAAACCAACTTGACCAATAGTGGTATGAATAATACCTGCTTTATCAACACGGTATTGAGCCTGACCGGCTTTAGAATTGGCAACTGCTTCTGCAACATTTGGTGTTACTGTACCCACTTTAGGGTTAGGCATAAGGCCACGTGGTCCTAGGATTGTACCTAGTTGACCAACAACACGCATGGCATCAGGAGCAGCGATTACGACATCAAAGTCCATGTTACCTGCTTTGATTTCATCTGCTAAATCTTCCATACCAACAATGTCTGCACCTGCTTCTTTAGCAGCTTCAGCAGCAGCACCTTGCGCAAATACGGCAACACGCTTAGTTTTACCCGTACCTGCTGGAAGGTTAGTAGCACCACGCACAACTTGATCAGATTTACGAGGATCTACACCAAGATTAATAGCAATATCAACAGACTCTTTGAACTTTAGTGGCGGCAATTCATTTAAAATAGTTACTGCTTCTTCAAGTGTATATAGCTTTTCATTTTCTACACGTTCAGCAATCAACTTTTGACGTTTTGTAAGTTTACTCATTTAAACACCCTCCACAGTGATGCCCATTGAACGCGCGGTACCAGCGATGGTACGAACAGCCGCATCCATGTCAGCAGCGGTCAAGTCAGCTTGTTTTGTTTTTACGATTTCTTCAAGCTGTTCACGAGTAACTTTACCCACCTTAGTTACATTAGGTACACCAGAACCTTTAGCAATACCAGCTGCTTTACGCAACAAGAATGCCGCTGGTGGCGACTTCATGATAAACGTAAATGATTTATCAGCGTATACTGTAATTTCAGTAGGAATAGGAAGACCTGGTTCCTGACTGGCAGTTGCTGCATTAAATTCTTTACAAAAAGCCATGATATTCACACCTTTTTGACCTAATGCAGGGCCAATTGGTGGTGAAGGGTTTGCTTTGCCAGCAGGCACTTGTAGTTTGATGTAACCATCAATCTTCTTAGCCATGATTTATCTCCAATACGGGTAGTAGCGCTTATTCATAACTTCTTAAGCTACCTAAGTTATGAAATCAGCTCCCCGGTTAATTCATGTTTAGCTTAGTTTTTCAACCTTACTAAACTCCAGTTCGACCTGAGTTGGTCTATTAAATACATTTACGGTTAATTGTAATTTAGATTTTTCATAATCCACTTTTTCGACCAGACCTTTAAAGTCTGTAAACGGCCCATCAATAACCAGAACTTCTTCACCTGGTTCAAACAATGTTTTAGGACGTGGTGTTTCTTCATTTTGCTTAAGTCGGTTTAATATTCTATCTGCTTCAACTTGAGTAATTGGTGCTGGATTTTCTGGTGTGCCACCAATAAAACCGGTAATACGTGGGCATTCATTTACGATATGCCAAGTAGCATCATTCATTTCCATTTGTACTAAAACATAACCGGGAAAGAACTTACGCTCACTTGTGCGCTTTTTGCCATCTTTCATCTCAACAACTTCTTCAGTAGGTACTAAAACCTCACCAAAGCTTTCTGCATACTCACTACGGTTAATGCGATCCGTCAAATAGCGTTGGACTTGCTTTTCATATCCTGAAAATGCTTGCACGATATACCAGCGCATAAAGTTCTCCATGACGTAAATCTATATTCTACCAATTAAAAAAACAGGCCAAACGCTTATCTAAATAATAATAAGGTTAGCCTAATCATATCTTTATCTAAACATTACAAAAAAAATCTTAATAAAACTCAATATACTCGGACATTAACCAATAAAAAATCCAACCAACCAATTAAAGAAATTATCTAAAACCCACACTATTAAGGCCACGATGCCAATAACCAATAACGATTGCCATGTATATTGAATGGTCTCACTTTTTGTTGGCCATGTTACTCGACGCAATTCAATGCTTGCATCTTTTAGTAACACTTTAAAAGCACTACCTTGACTAGTTAAAACCATGCAAATAATAGCGATGACAACTAATACAGCAATAATACCAATACGGATCCAAATATCGCTAGCAGGTTGCCAAACGCCTGGTAACTTATAGTTCACAAATGCTGCCGTTATAAGGGCGCTTATTGCAACTATCCATAACACTGTATCTTTTACAGAACGTGGCTTTGCAACTTCAACTACTGAACTGTTAGAACTATTTTTCCCCAGCAAATCATGAGCGGTTTGTTTCGCTTCAGATAACTTGTTATCTAGGTTATCTTTTTGATTGCTCATAATTGGATTGCCTTACGAATCAGACGATAAATATTAAACCGCCTATTTTGTATACTGAAAGGATATTATTCGTGCTAATACTAAATAGCAGGGTAGACAGTTAAGAATTTCTTTTGTAAAAATGGCAGGCGATGAGGGACTCGAACCCCCAACCCTCGGTTTTGGAAACCGATGCTCTACCAATTGAGCCAATCGCCTTTAGTTAAGGATGGCTATTATACAAGATTTTCTATACTTTGCAAGTTTTAACCGTTGGTCTATATAAATGATTAGACTTGGCTATACACTTAGTCCATACCGATTAATTCTGAGACTTTTTAAAAGAGTAGAATATTGAATTAAAAGAGTAGGATGTTGAGGGTTATCCTAGGTAAGTCAGATTATCTAGGATAACCCTCAACATCCTTGAATAACTAAAAAAACCGCCTCCAAGGGAAGCGGTTTGATCATACTCGTGCTAGAGGACTAGCGGTTCTACTATTAGTCTTTAACAGTAGATACAACACCAGCACCAACCGTACGGCCACCTTCACGAATAGCGAAGCGTAAACCTTTGTCCATAGCGATTGGATGGATAAGCTCTACACCCATCTCTACGTTATCGCCTGGCATAACCATCTCTGTACCTTCTTCTAACTGAATGGCACCAGTTACGTCAGTTGTACGGAAGTAAAACTGTGGACGGTATCCATTTAAGAATGGAGTATGACGACCACCTTCTTCTTTTGATAATACGTATACTTCTGCGTCAAACTTGGTATGCGGTGTGATTGAACCTGGTTTTGCTAGTACTTGACCACGTTGTACTTCTTCTCGCTTGGTACCACGTAGTAGTACACCACAGTTCTCGCCTGCACGACCTTCGTCTAGTAGCTTACGGAACATCTCTACACCTGTACAGGTGGTTTTTTGAGTGTCTTTGATACCAACGATTTCAATCTCGTCGCCTACTTTTACGATACCTGATTCAACACGTCCGGTTACTACGGTTCCACGACCTGAGATTGAGAATACGTCTTCGATAGGCATTAGGAATGGCTTATCTACGTCACGTTCTGGTTCTGGAATGTAGGTGTCAAGGGTATTGAGTAGTTCTAGTACGGCTGGTTCGCCATAGGGGCCGTCGCTACCGTTTAGGGCTTCTAGGGCTGAGCCTTTGATGATTGGGGTATCGTCGCCTGGGAAGTCATAGTCTGATAGTAGTTCACGTACTTCCATTTCTACTAGTTCTAATAGTTCTTCGTCGTCTACCATGTCACATTTGTTCATGAAGACTAAAATGTATGGTACGCCTACCTGACGTGATAACAAGATATGTTCACGGGTTTGTGGCATTGGGCCGTCTGTGGCTGATACGACTAAGATTGCGCCGTCCATTTGTGCTGCACCGGTAATCATGTTTTTTACGTAGTCTGCGTGACCTGGGCAGTCTACGTGGGCGTAGTGACGCGCTTCTGTGTCATATTCGATGTGTGAGGTGTTAATTGTGATACCACGTGCTTTTTCTTCTGGGGCACTGTCAATAGCTGCGTAGTCTTTTGCTTCGCCGCCTGATGTTTTTGCTGCTACGGTTGCTATAGCGGCTGTTAGGGTCGTTTTACCGTGGTCAACGTGGCCGATTGTACCTACGTTTACGTGTGGTTTGTTTCGTTCGAACTTGGCCTTTGCCATGAGTGTGTCCTCTTATTGGTTTATTAAATTAAATGAGACTTAAAATTATAATGAGTAGTGATTTACTCATAGCTACCTTTTTATAGCACTAAAAGGCAACACTAAGTGCTGCCTAATTCAACTAATTTATATATGTAATTCCAAGTGGCTCAAGGTCATCACTCGCCCTTGTAAACATCTCAATTAACATCTATCTTTATTTCTCGGATTCAAACCTTAACATAAGATTAGGTCAGGTATGAATACTGGAGCTCATATCGAGAATTGAACTCGAGACCTCTCCCTTACCAAGGGAGTGCTCTACCGCTGAGCTATATGAGCATTAATTTTTATAACTACTAAAGGAGTATAACAAATTTGGAGCGGGTGGCGGGAATCGAACCCGCGTCATCAGCTTGGAAGGCTGAGGTGTTACCATTATACCACACCCGCGGTATCAGCAGTCTTTAGGACTGTTATACAAATCCAGGCTGTATACTGATAAAGACTGAATATCGACTGAACATTATTGAAAATAATGCTACTAGAAAATGGTGGTGGGGGAAGGATTCGAACCTTCGAAGCTTTCGCGACAGATTTACAGTCTGTTGGGTTTGACCGCTCCCCAACCCCACCGAGTTTGTAAAACGCAATAACAATATTACTTAATATATCATTGGTCTTACATTGTTGCTATGCAGCAATATTACTTAAACAATCTAACTCACTATGAAGAATGGTGCCGACTGCCGGGATCGAACTGGCGACCTACTGATTACAAGTCAGTTGCTCTACCAACTGAGCTAAGTCGGCTTGTTCCTTCAAAGTGGGGAGTATTCTAGCAAATATTGTCTAAAACACAACCCCTAATTTTGTTTTTTTATAAATTATTTCTTTCTGTTACATATCCTAGCCCATTTGGCCGCTGTTGAATAACCACAAAGCAGCTGCTAAGCCCAGTAAAATCAATATTATCCACCACAAACTACTGACTTTACGTTCAGGAGCTTGATTGGCACTTGTGTTACTTCTATTAACATGTGCCACATCATGTTGATGTTGTTCATCAACTGTATTTAAAGAACTTGGTTCTTTTTCAGAAAGTGTTGGGTCAATATCTACAGTGCCAGAGAGTTTTGTAGTAGCGGCTTGTTTGGCACGTAACATATCCGGATCAGATTCTTTTGCAAGCTCATTGAAGTGTTCATTATTATTAGTCGACTCAATGTCAGGTGCGTCACTTAATGTGTCTACCGCTTCCTCTTGAACAGCAGGCTTATTTAGTTCGGAGCTATCTTGATCAGGATCGCCATAGGCAATAGGTTCTTCTAATTCCTTTTCTAGTTGCTCATTTAATGTGGCTTTGTTTGACGTATCCACCTCTTCTGTCTTAGTAGGATGATCAATGGGATAATCATTCATCTGAGCGCTAGTCTCAATGGATGCTTGAGGTTTAATTGAATCTTCGACTCCCTGCTCTTTAGCAGCCTCTAAATTAGCAGTTTCTGAGTTCTTAGGGATACCATCTGTGGTTGCAGACGCCGCTAATTCTACAGTTTTGTCAGGCTCAACTGGCGTATTTGAATTAGACTCTACAGGGGTTGCATCCTTTGCTTTTTGTTGTACTCCTTGGCTTACTTGGAATTTATAGATAGCAAAACTAACCACATCATCCAGCTTAAGTGGATGTGCTAAATTTGGCTCAATTTTTGTATCATTCACAAATGTGCCGTTTGAAGAGCCAAGGTCGCTTACTTGAAGGGCTCCATCAATGACCCTAAGCTCCGCATGGTTACGTGACACCTGCTTGCTTCCTAATACCATATTATTGTCTTTGTCACGTCCAACAGTTAACGTATCCTCAATGGTCACTGTTAGTTTACCTAGCTCTTCATTGAGCGCTTTAAGTTGCCAAACTTTATTATTTAATGTTTCATTACTTGATGCTGTCATAAAAATCTCCGTGGCCTAAGTTAATATTATACTAACCTATTTCTAGAACTTTAAGAAGTCAGCTAAGCAAGTAAGCAGCCTATTATTTTAGTCCTATAGTTTTGAATAGCCATCCTGTTTTAAACCTCTAGTTTTGTAAATACGCGTCATGCAAAACACCTTTAAGTTTTAAGTGCTTCGTATTTAATAAACCGCTCTGGTATACCATAAACATAATGACCAATAGCATACGTTTGATATTTGTTAACCAGACCTTAATCAGTGAATAAAACAGTGTCGTCTAAATCAAAAAACCACGTTTTCTCATAACATTCCAGCTCGTTACTCATCTATTTAATCCAGTTTTTAAAGGCGTCATAACCCACTGCTTTTTATCTTTTAATTAGAAGGTCATCCAAGCTAGCAAGCTAAATTGTTACTTTGACTTTGCATTTAACATATACCGCTTAGGACATATCATGTGCACCATCTAGATTTAGATAAGTAGTTCCATAAATAAAAGTAACCGCCTGTGCAGATATTAAACCCAACATCATAGATATTATTGAACTTATTAAAGATTTAGAATTTAGTCGGTTTTTAATTTTAGCCACTAATTAAATGAGAATACGTACTAACTAACTGCTAACTATAAAATATTAAGGCAAGATTAGTGTTCGCGCGTGTTGCTAAATGTCACTTCTGGATAACGTTCTTGCATCAGTTGCAAATTCACACGACTTGGCGCTAGATACGTGAGATATCCGCCGCCATCTAGCGATAACTGGTCATGAGCCTTCTTCTTAAACTTGGCAAGTGCCATCTCGTCATCACAATGAATCCAGCGCACCGTAGCAATGGATACCGGCTCAAAAGTACACTGTACTTTGTATTCCTCTTTAAGCCTGTGCGCCACTACCTCAAACTGCAGCACACCCACTGCACCTAAAATCAAGTCATTATTGATTTGTGGCATAAACACCTGAGTCGCCCCCTCTTCACTGAGCTGCTGCAAGCCTTTTTGTAGTGCTTTAGATTTGAGAGGATCTTTTAATACCACACGGCGGAAAAGCTCTGGGGCAAAATGCGGAATACCGGTAAAGTTCAGCGTTTCTCCTTCGGTAAAACTGTCACCAATACTTATGGTTCCGTGGTTATGCAGTCCTATAATATCTCCGGGATAGGCTTCTTCTAATGCTTCACGGTCACCTGCTAAGAAAGTCAGTGCATCCGTAATACGCACCTCTTTGCCAAGACGCACATGCTTCATTTTCATACCTTTAGAGTACTTGCCTGAGCAAACACGCATAAAGGCAATGCGGTCACGATGTCGAGGATCCATGTTGGCTTGAATTTTAAACACAAAACCACTAAAACTGGTTTCTTTTGACTCAACAACCCGCTCGTGAGTAGGATGATCTTTTGGCGGAGGAGCATAGTCAACTAGAGTATCCAGCACCATATTCACACCAAAGTTACCCAGTGCGGTACCAAACAATACAGGTGTCATCTTACCTTCTAAAAAAGCATCAACTTCAAAGTCTTCGAGTGCCATTTGCACCAACTCAAGAGACTCTTCAAATTCTGCAAACGCTAGATTGCCTAGCCGCTCACGTACATCTGGATAGTCGTAGCCCTCTCGAGTCTCAATCTCGGTAATCTCGCCACCATGACCTTTTTCATAGAAGTAGGTCTTATTTTCGGTTAAATGATATACCCCAATAAAATCTTGCCCCATACCCACAGGCCAAGTGAGGGGTACGCATTTTATGTTGAGTACGGTCTCAATTTCACTCAATAATTCAAGAGGATCTCGGACTTGACGGTCTAACTTATTAACAAATGAGATGATAGGCGTGTCACGCATCCGGCACACTTCCATCAATTTGACCGTTCGAGCCTCCACCCCTTTGGCACCATCAATCATCATTAGCGCACTATCAACTGCCGTTAACGTGCGGTAGGTATCCTCACTAAAGTCGGCGTGACCTGGGGTATCGAGCAAATTAACGATGTGTTGTTTATACGGAAACTGCATGACCGATGTGGTTATCGAAATACCACGTTCTTGTTCCATACTCATCCAATCAGATGTTGCATGTCGATCAGATTTACGACTTTTGACCTCACCGGCTACCTGAATGGCTTTGCCCCATAACAACAGCTTTTCAGTCATGGTGGTTTTACCCGCATCGGGGTGAGAGATAATGGCAAAAGTACGACGTTTGGCCACTTCGGCATTTAGCTTTTTCGGATCTACGCTCATAATTTATGGCTTCTACTTAAATAGTGCATGTTTGGAAATTTTTTGTTATATCTAAAAAATAAATGCGTATTGTAGCGGATTTAGCATTAGGGTGCAGGTTTTACCTATAAAAAAGGCGCGATTTAGAAACCTCTAAACGCACCTATAGAAATTATGGTAAAGATTTAACGTTCACACTTTATTGGTAATATTTTAAGATTTGAGCCTCAATAAAATCTGCAGCGACATTATTAATGATTGAACAGTCTACAGCACCTTTAGACAAGTCATAATTTTCGGAATAACTACCTTTAGTAGCATATTCAGATTCATAAATAACGTTTTCATAATTAACCGCGCTATAATTATAATTCTCATTATTAGGATCATTATCGTAAACAATGCGGCTCGCAGGGTATTGGTTAGTTGGGCCTATCTTTAATTGCTCAACTCTGTGAGGTTTTTTTGACGCTATAGTAGAATATGCTTTTTCCCAATCCATTAAAGAAACATAATTAGTCTTATCCGTTTCTAAATCAAAAAAGTATAAGTCATCACTGCTACTCGTTTTAATAACATAACACACTGAACCCTCAGGGTAACTGACAGTATCCGGTATTTGATCATAGTAACTTAAGTCAGTTATCAATCCTGTGCCTTTATCGACGTTACCATCTTTGCCAGTTACGCCCGTTAAATCAATGGGAACAAATGTATAAGTGATGCTTTCCATACGATCTGTTTTTAAATCTTTTAATTCATACTTAACCTGATTACCTTCAACTTGAACTATATCTTTACTCATTAAGCTTTGAAAATTGTTACCGAGCACAACCATATCATTATTATTAAGCCCCCCTCTTGTGTTGACACTAATAATATCTTTTTCAATAAGTTGACGATCACCATCTTCAAAAACCCATTTAATACGTTTTATGGCGTCTTTTTTGTCAGCTACATTATACTTACTATCGAAGATGTTTATTGAAATCGAGTGGTTACCAACGTTATCATCCTTTTGCTTAGCACCCGTATCATCACTATCGCCCCCACATCCTACTAATATCAAGCTTGCAACAGTAGCAAATGTCGTCAAGTTAAACTTATTAATCTTCATAGTACTTCCCTTTCAAATCAGATCATTAATGAGTTAATTAAATCATCTCATTAAAATACCAGTGTCATTATCCATTATTTAAATATATATAATTTATACTCTGCTAGCGAATACTCATATTTTTATATAATGCCATAAATTAAAGATTTATTCACAAAAAACAAACTTAGACTGGACAATTTTTATCCCTTATTTGATGTAACCAGACTGGTATTTTGTTATAGTTTTTAACAGTGTAGATATCATGCTTTTAAATATTTATCATTTACACTGTATTTAATTCATTAATTTAAGAAATATAATATTTATAACCACAAGGACCTATTATGAAAACATTATATTCTACTAAAGCTTCAGTCAGTGGCGGTCGTATGGGCAAAGCGACTTTAAGCGACAGCGATTTAGTTATTAATATGCAACCCCCTAGCCCATCCGCTGACGGCAATAATCCAGAACAGCTTTTTGCCATGGGTTATGGCGCATGCTTTGATAGCGCTTTAGATGTGGTTAAAAAAATGCAAAATCTTAGCTTTGATTCTACGACAGAAGTAGAAGTTGATTTATTACAAAGTGAGCAACACGAATATAGCATAGCGGCTAAATTGCATGTTATTGCTAGCAATACTGACCTTAGCGCTGATGAGGTTCAAAAAGCAGTCGAAAAAGCGCACGAAGTTTGCCCCTACTCTAAAGCGACTCGTGGCAACATTGATGTACAGTTATCGTCAGAAGTTAAATAAAAGGTTATTAACAAGCTAACTAAGAATAAAGAGAGTAAACCCATACTAATTTAATTCAAGGTAGGCTTTATTAGACATACTCAAAACCCAAATTGCAGTCGTGCGGTTTGGGTTTTTTGTTTATCCCGCTCTTTCCATAATCTCTCTATCGAAGCCTTAAATTTTGGTTATAATGAACCACAAGGTTGTATACCTAAAGGACCTACCTTAGCTATTATTAAAACATAAAACCCTTATAAATAAAGCGACATCCTATGACTGAAAATGCCCTTAAAAAAACTGCAACGCCAGATCGCACTCTAGATACGACAAACGATACCTCACATGACGCTATTGATCCAAATGTTTTGCCGACTTTTGACGATATGCCTAATGTAGCAACAATGGATACCAGTCATATCAATAAAAACGAGCCACCTTTCATCTTGGTCGATGGGTCATATTATCTATTCCGTACCTATCATGCCCTCCCCAAAACCATGATGAATACGCAAGGTCTTATGACCAATGCTATTCGTGGCACGCTTAATGCGCTTTTAAAACTTATGCGTCGTTATCATCCCACCCATATGGCAGTGTGTTTTGATACTAAGTCGCCGACATTTCGACATGCTATGTCAGAGGATTACAAAGCAAATCGTCCTAAAATGGATGTGGAATTGGCAGAGCAAATCCCGTATATCCACCGTTTGGTTCGGGCGTTGGGTATTCCGCTACTTCGCATTGAAGGGGCAGAAGCGGATGACATTATCGGTACATTGACCTATCGTGCGGTGCAAGAAGGGCATCATGTGGTCATTTCCAGTGGCGATAAAGACATGATGCAGTTGATTAATGATTGTGTTTTATTAGAAGACAGCTTCTCTGGCAAGGTCGTCGATGTGCAAGGCGTTGAAGATAAATACGGTATTAAGCCTAATCAAATGATTGACCTATTAACGCTGATGGGCGACGCCTCTGACGGTATCAAAGGCATCCCCAGTGTCGGCGAAAAAACAGCCGTTAAATGGCTAAAAACATACGATACCGTTGACAATATTCTTGCTAATGCCAGCGATATTAAAGGTAAAGTGGGCGAAAAATTAGTCGAGTTTGCCGATAATATTCCGCGTGATAAGCAGTTGGCAACCATCATTACCAACTTGGAGATTGGTCAAGATTGGGAAGATTTGCGTATCAATACCGATCCAAGTGCATTTGTTGATGAATTGCGCGACTTATATAGCGAACTTGAATTCAAAAATGAATTAGCCTCGCTGGATCATCCCAATCATCCTGCTAATTCGAGTAGCGACAGTGTTTCTGATAGTAAAGCTGATGCGGAATCACAAGCGCAGGTGGCGAAAACGTTGCAAAACCAAAAGCAGGCGTCAATCATTGAACATATTAAAGACAGTAAAAACCATGAAAAAGCATGGCACACCATCCTTGATGAGGCAGCATTTGAGACTTTGTTAGAGAAACTTGAGAGCGCTCCCTACTTTGCGGTCGATACTGAAACCACCAGTATTGATTGGCGAGAAGCTGAGATTGTTGGGCTGTCATTCTCATTGCAGGCACATGAGGCTTATTATTTACCGCTTAAGCATGTCGAATATAATGAGCCCATGAAAAAGGCTAAAAACAAGAAGGAAGAAGCGGAACAAGCTGCTCTAATAGCTGATGCCGAAGTTGATCCGTTAATAGCCAAGCAGCTGGATCGTGATACGGTGCTTGCCAAACTCAAACCTATTTTAGAGAACCCAAAGATTGGTAAAGTTGGTCAACATCTGAAATACGATGCGCATGTGTTAAGTAAGTACGGTATCAATATCAACACTACGCCGAAAAATTGGTTAGTCGATACTATGCTGGCTAGCTATGTCATAAATGCGGCGATTTCTAGACATGGCATGGACGATCTGGCCCGCCACTATCTACATACGCAAACCATCAGTTTTGAGGACGTTGCCGGTAAAGGCGCAAAACAAGTTACCTTTGATAAAGTAGCGATTGATATCGCCAGTGATTACGCTTGTGAAGATGCCGATATTACCTATCAACTGTTTGAGCTGTTCTCTGATAAGCTTAAAGACGATGCCGTTAATCAGCGCCTATTAAATGAGCTGGAAATCCCAGTGGCGCAGATACTGTGCCAAATGGAAGCGGCAGGCATCATGATTAAACGGTCATTTTTAAATGAGTTATCCGAACGCTTTGATGAAGAGATTGTTGAGCTAGAGACGCAAGCTTACAATGAAGCGGGAGAAGAATTTAACCTCGGTTCACCCAAACAATTGGGCGAAGTGTTGTTCGATAAATTAGGCGTGATTGGCGGTAAAAAGACCAAGTCAGGGCAATACTCAACGGGCGAAGCCGTGCTATCGAAGATTGACCACCCATTGGCTGAGATAGCGCTGGAATATCGCAGTCTAGCCAAGCTGAAAAACACCTATACCGATGCGCTTGATGCGGTAGCTGACAAAGACACCGACCGAGTACACACCAGCTACCATCAGGCATTAACCAGTACAGGACGTTTGTCCTCTACTGATCCTAACCTGCAAAATATTCCGATTCGTACCAAGACAGGTCGCCTGATTCGCCAAGCCTTCATTGCTCCACAAGGTCGTGTGCTATTGGCAGCGGATTACTCCCAAATTGAGCTACGTCTGATGGCGCACTTCTCTGGCGATAAAAACTTAACCCGTGCCTTTAAAGAGGGGCTGGACATTCACACCGCCACTGCCGCTGAAGTATTGGGCAAAACAGTTGATGAAGTTACCCCGACTGAGCGTCGTAACGCTAAAGCGATCAACTTTGGACTGCTATATGGCATGAGTGCGTTTGGTTTGGCGAAGCAATTACAGATGAGCCGCACAGAGGCTCAAGACTATATCAATCAATACTTTGAGCGTTACCCTGGGGTTAGACAGTATATGCAAGATACTCGTAATAGTGCGGTTGAAAAAGGCTATATCGAGACTATTCTAGGTCGTAAGCTCTACACACCTGATATCAATCATAGCAATCAAATGGTACGCCGCGGTGCTGAACGTGCCGCTATTAACGCCCCGCTACAAGGCAGTGCTGCTGATATTATTAAGCTTGCGATGATAGCCGTTAATAAGGTGTTGCCTGCTGATAACGCTAAAATGTTATTGCAAGTGCATGATGAATTGGTGTTTGAAGTGGATAGCGATAAAGCCAATGAGACTGGTGATCTGATTAAAACAGCCATGCAAAATGTACTCAGCGACACCGCTAAGCAAATGGGCTGGGATATTGATTTTGCCGTACCATTATTGGTTGAAACGGGCGTAGGCGAGAATTGGGATGAGGCGCATTAAGACTGAGGGTTTCATCATCTGAACGACACACTAAATTAAGCGATCTGTCATATTTTGACTTCGTATTAACTAAATTTACAAAAGGAACAATCGTAGTGGAATATCTAACTTCAGTTGTATTATCAGGTATTACGTTTGAACTAATTAAAAGTGGTGTAGAAATTTCTACTCAAAGTCTTAGAGAGAAACTTCAAGGCTGGTTGATTAACGATGAACAAGTAAAGTTACTAGCAAACCATATCAATAATATTGATAACGTAGAAACTCTAAATCAGGAGGAGTTGGCTAAAAAGTTGGAGAATGAGCCAACTATTAATCATATTCTTACTAATACACAACTGGATAAGTCAGTCAATAAGAACGCTAAACAGGATAATTCAATAAATAAAGTAACTCAAAATCATTCAGGTAGCGGGCATAACATCTCTGGAAATGTAATAATAAATAATACCTAATATCAAATAACTTATGAGATAAACAAAGGAATGACAAGTAATCAAAACCATACTGGTAGTGGTCATAATATTGGTCGAGACCTTATAAACAACTATTATTCTGTCAATACTGATAACTTAACTACAATTGTATATGAATGGATGTATCAAATTGCAACTAATCAATTTGAGGTTGTACTTAACAAGATTGATACCTATAGAAAACTTCCTCTATCCGAAGATGTAGTCAATCTTTTTTTAATACTTAAGGAATTTATAAATAGTGTTAAGGATAACACCTCAATGGATACTCACTTACTGAAGTCAGAACTAAACAATCATAAGGAGTCAAATTTTAATGATTTATATAATGCTTTACTTGTTAAGGCTTTAGTAAAAGAGAACTTTGATACAGCACTGGAATTCTACAGAAAATTCGACAGCTATAAAATATATACTTTAGCATGTTTTGACCAACATTTCGCTAATAAAGATGAACTCCAAACTCGCTTTGACAACAAACTATCGCTGTTAGACGATTATTCCCTATTTTATCTTGCACAAGGTTTTTGGAGGATTCACAACTACACTTCTGCCCTAAAAGCTTTTGAAACGATATCTATTAGTCGGAAGAGCGAAACCATTCTATATTGGATAATAGCATGTAAAATCAATATTGTAGTTTACTCAGAAGAGCTAAGTTTTTCTTATTTTGATCAAAGGTCCAGTCGAACTATAGAAAAAATAGCACATGAGTTTGAGATATTAATAAAAGGTAAGAATAGCCTCTCCTCTTTAGCGACACATATTCTTATTTCTTTGGTTAAACTTACGTCGTCTAATCTCTACCTCCCTAAAATTCATAATATTTCATTAGAACATAGAAGAGATATTGGCAAGATTGATGAAAAGCTTGGAATGACCCTAAATCAAATTGCTGATAAAACTATTTATGAAGCCCCCGACTGGATAGTTAATAAGCTAGAAAGATATGAGTCACTAAATGATGACGAAGTTGAAATGCTCATTAGAGCTATTTATAACAAAAGTATAGATATGGATACTGTCGAGAAATGGCTTTTGAATTCTAAAATAGTATCGAACTCAGAAGAGTTTTACGTTGAGTTTCTTAAGTTATTCATCTTATCTTTTAAAGTATTTAGCGATTCATTTGAAATTAATAATTATAGAATAAATCTAAATAACTTTCTAAACGAATACAGTTCCAGATTAAAAGAAATAAACCCAACTTCAATAAAATATTGGTGTGACAATTTACATAATTTAGAATCGTCTTTCGAGGTCATTGTTTTTAAAATATTAGAAGCAGTATGTCATAACCTTGCGGTAAATTCAGACCTAAATTACTATTATCTTCAATCTCTATTTCGTTTAAATAAACTCAAAACTATGCGACAAGAGCTCAATAGGATTAAAGATGATGAATGGAGTCATGACTTATATTTGTTTCGAGCTAGATATTACTTAAAAATAAACGATTATCCTAATGCAAAAGAGAACTACCTTAAATTTATTGCAGATGAAAAGAACTTATTTATTTGGCATGAATTTTTGGTAAGTTGCATGGGCGCTGATTTAGACTTCAGTTTAGCTAAAGTTGAGCTAAGGCGAATACCAAAATCTATCTTAACACCTAAGTATAATGGTTTTGATTTTTTTATAAACCAACTTCAATTTATCGACTTTAATTTCGCAGAGCAAATTATAGTTGGATTGTTCACTGAGAATCCTATAGATAACGCACCAATTATTGTCAAATTCTATTTTAATTCATTTTCAAATAATACTTATATAAGCTGTAATGAAAATAAAAATTTTAAAGGCATTCATCGTGGCATAGTCTATAAGACAAAAAATCAATCAAAAATAGCTTTAATAGTTGATAGCGAATTAGCAAAACATAAAGAGCTAATTAGTATAGATTCAGAGCTAGGTCAAATTTTAGTGAAATCTTCTATAGGGCAAAAAACAGAATATAATTTTAACACTGTAACAATTATAGAATATCAATCAGTAAGCACAACTGTCTTTCAACTAGCCAAAAATATAGTTTCAGAACTCCAACATACATACCCTAAACCCATTTTTTACGAGCCTGAAATTAGAGAAGATGCAATTGTAGAAGATACAATCAAAGTATTGCAAAAAAACAAACAACAACATGATATTGCCGACTCAACCGAAGTTTTACTTAGTAATACAGATTTGACAATATACCTGAAAGGTAAGCTTCTTACGAAAAATCGCTCAGTAGGTGAAGAAATAGACATCGTATATAGCCTTCTATTAAATAAACATTCTAACCAAGGATTACTTAATATAGGAGGTAATTTTAAAAAATTAGACTTTGTCTTAATTGACATATATGGTGCGGTATATTTGAGTGTTACTAAACTATATAAATCAGTTATGGGTTCAAAAGTAAATCTATTTATGTCAAAAGAAACTGCCAATAGTATACAGATATGGATTGATAGAGTTACTAATGATAAGTTTTTAACAGTGAATGAGCATAATGGACAATTATTTAAAACTGACGCAAATACAGTTAAGCAAACTCATGGTACACTAATTAATGGATTAAATGCTCTTTTAAATTATGTGCGAATCGAACCTGAAAAGGTAATAGATGTTCCAACTATTGTTACTGAAATTAAAGATTTAGTAAGTAGTTCAGTAATAAGTAGTATTAGACTTTCGGTTTCAAATGATATTCCATGGTTGTGCTTAGATGCCAGTATTGGATCCCTACTAAACTCAAATAATGATTTCAAAATAGTAGGTTTTTTAAATTTCATAGAAAAATATGTTAGTGACAAATATATGAGCTTCGAAGATAGAAAAGAAGCTATTACATTAAGCGCATATACTAACCTATATACGACGTACTACTTAAACGACCTAGTAGAATTAGCAAAAGATATCAATGAATTTCCTACTTTAACTCAAATCTTAAATCACTCTCCTTTGGAGTTTAGGGAACCTAAAATTGCTGAAATGGTACTAGTTAGGATTATCAAATCCACTATTCAGGTAGGCTTTAAGATGCGATTGCCTAAAAATAATGCGCAAGGCAAAAGCTATTTAAGTCTTTCTATTGTTCAAAATATGGAAGGTATTCAAGGCAATATTGTACAAAAAGTAAATATGCATAGTTTGTTATACGCTTGCTTTAGTAAAGCTATAAAATGCGTCGAAGGAACGCTAGTAGAAACAAAACTTGCAAAGCTTGTAATTGAATATATTCAAATTCAACCTAACAAAAAGCATCGTTTATTCTTCTTCAGCATACTAGAGAGCTTCGCATTTAGTCACTTTATAAGTATTGATTCTATTAATAATTCAGTTAGTACTCTTATTGAAAACTTATCAAATGAAAGCTAGCAAGGATGGCGTTAGCGAAGCGTAACCCACCAAATATCATAAATCTAACCTACCCTACAGACAGCACTTAGGCATCCATAATCAATTCAGGCTTTTTATCTAACAATCGCATCAATGTTACCGCCGCCCCAGTTGGATTTCTCGTACCCTGTTCCCAGTTTTGTAAAGTACGTGAGCTAATATTAAGCTTTACAGAAAACTGCTGTTGACTCAAGCCTGTTTTGGCTCGAACCAACTTTATATCAGGGACATCGTGCCTAAACTTGCGACTCGGTTCAACCTCACCTTTAGCAATCTCTAAAGCTTGGCTTAATGATTGCAATAAATCATAGTAAAATTCATTTGTCATGATCATATACCTCTTTAATTTTCTGGGTTAACTTATGCAAGCTGGACATCTCTTGACTTGTTAAACTGACTTTCTTATTTTTTGGATAGGCAAGTAGCATAAAAAATATATACCTTGACTATTTACAAAGTAGTAAATGATACGCACACCACCACTCTTGCCTTGTTTTAACGTCCATCTTGTCTTTCAGATACCACCTGTACCCTGAATTAGACTCCCTTGTTCTGGATTCTCAATTAAATCTGCTTGCAACTCTTTATAACTGTCATTGTCTAACAAATTTTTGACTTGTTTGGTAAATAACGGAGTCTATATAAAATGTAACACCTATAATCCTTGGTTTTAGCCTTAACTATATACGTCATTGAAGTATAGTAAAGTAATTTTTATTGTTATTATAGCGTGTAGCGTGGGTGATAACCCACGACGGTTTTAATCAATCCGTGGGTTTCACTGCGTTGCACCCACGCTACCTACTAGCAACCTTTATACAGCTAATTGGTGTGCTGGGTGCGTCCTATCGTCCATCTCTACCTCATTCAATAAACATAATTTAAACCACGATAATTACCTGCAAGAATGAGGTATTACCGCTAGCCTCGATTGCAGTGGATATACTGCTTGGTTGGGCGAATTGTGCGGGCTTAGTTTGGCATGGCTACGCGAAGCAAGAGACGTGACAAACCTTAGCCAGCGCTTCGCGCAAACATGCAGATAGTAGCGTAAAGCGAGAATAGCTACTCTCATCAGATAAAATAAAAGCCATTCAAACGTTAAGCTTGAATGGCTTTTTTATTTAGTTTGCTAAGTGTACGCTATTAATGCAAATGAGCTTAAACATTCTCTTTTAAATACTTAAGCATGGTATCGGCATCAGACACTTCAAATGGGTCGATGGGGCAATTATCGCCATAATCAGGCTCAACAAACGCTTTTTTGATTTCTTTATTATCGACATACATCGAATAACGCCACGAGCGCATGCCAAAGCCAAGATTGCTTTTATCCACCAGCATACCCATTTTACGAGTGAATTCGCCATTGCCGTCAGGTAGCAAAAAGACGTTTTCACGGTTCTGCTTTAAGCCCCATTGATACATCACAAAAGCATCGTTGACAGAAACACAAACCACTTCGTCAATACCGAGCGCTTTAAACTCATCGTAAAGTTCTTCATAGCGAGGCAGATGGCTGGTCGAACACGTTGGCGTAAACGCACCTGGTAGAGAAAACACCACCACTTTTTTATTGGCAAATAACTCATCTGTGGTCAAATCGTACCATTTAAAGGGATTGTCACCACCGATAGACTCATCACGCACACGGGTTTTAAAGGTAACATCAGGGACATATTTAATCATCATTTTTCTCCGATTTAGGGTGTTAGTAAGGCGTATTTGTAAGATTATAAAATTAAGATATCATAAGAGGTCATACATTGAGTAGTAGTATTATGTTTGGTTGTTATTATTCAAATTTCGAAGTAGTGTTTATTACTGTATTGTTATATTACCACTAAAACTTGAATGAGATTCTAAAATTTTTAAATCAGGTCTTTATGAGATTAGATTGCTATGATCTTTATAATCTATTCCTAAATTTATGCACCAATCTTCTCGAAGCAAGGATAAACAGCTTTTTAAAAAAACATTTTCTGGTGAATAAACGAACACTTTGTTTATCTAAGCTAACACTTATCCCAATTTGACAACGTTCAGACCATTAAAGCCCTTCGAGAACTATACGCCAAGCTCAGTTTGATTGGAGCTAATGAGTTATGGAAGTAGAAGTAAGTAAGCAACCAACCATACTCTTAAACCTATACCTCAATAAATACTCGCAAGAATACGATGTGACCGCTAGCCTTGACAGTAGCGGTATCCTGCTGGTTTGGGCAAGTTGCAGTGGCTAGACATTGAGGGAGTGTCGAGGCAACAGCAATCCGTCAATTCGTGACACTGCCTTGCCCAAACTCAGCAGATACAAGCGGATGGCGAGAGTGGCTACAGCAACCCCTAAACTTTTAATAAGATACCCCTTACTATTGTGTTGCTCTCTTTATAATAGTCAAAACTTAAGCCGTGGGTTCCGCTTCACTACACCGCACGCTACATATTCTGCATAGTCCAATGTACGCTTGACTATACTATCAATGACTCTCACTTCTTTTTTCAAACTTAGAAGGTTACGCTTTAATTGCATTTCGTTGCAAACTCAAATTCAATATCCTTATAACATAAGCAGGCAACCCAAATTTCATTCTCTAAGGTAGCCCACTATGTTAAAAAAACTATTTAAATCAAAGCCGAAATACGTCAAGTTTGATGATAAATACACCACTTTAAGCGCAGAAGAATCGTCATTAATAGATGTGATTAGTGCCGATATACGTAAGGAAGTACGAAGTAGCAAAGGCAAAAATAAACTGGACTATCATGGTCGTGCGGTGCACACCAAAGGCTATTGTGCGCTAAAGGCAAGGTTTGAGATTTTGAATAACCTGCCTGCCGAGTATGCACAGGGATTGTATGCCAAGCCAAGCACTCATGACGCAGTGATACGTTTTTCTAACGCTGCGCCAACCGTTGCTCCCGATAGACGGTTGGGTTTGGCTATTGGGCTGGCGTTTAAAGTATTTGATGTAGAGGGTCTAAAATTAACTCCTGATGAGCCAAACGCCACCACAATGGATTTTGCTTTGGTAAATGCCCCTGTGTTTTTTACCAGTCAGTTAAAAGATTATGCGTATTTATCTAAGTTAGCATTTGCGTTCAATGGCTATTTGGCCAATGGATTAGCTGGCAAGGCCAAGTTTGGCTTTGATTGGTTAACTCAGTATGGCAAAGAGATTCCGCAATTTGAATCGTTTAAGACGTTAAATACGTTTCGCAAGCTGGCCATGGTAAAACCTAAAAACCCATGGCTCTATGATTATTTCTCTATGGGCGCAGTACGTCATGGCGACTATATGGGCAAAATAAGGGTGACACTCACTCCAGAGTCCATCGCAAAAATTAATCATCCAGACATTCATCTGGTAAGCGAAGAGGAAGCCATTCGTAAAGCGTTGATTACAGAGATTAGCGAGCATGAGCTTGAATTGGAGGTACAAATTCAGTTATGCCGCAATCTTAAGAAGCAACCGATTGAGGATTTAACTCAAGAGTGGAAGGAGTCGGAGGCGCCATTTGTCACAGTGGCTCGTTTAACCGTGCTGCGTCAGGAGGTGCCTGATGACGGCAACTTTGATGCCATGGAGCATTTGTCATTTACGCCGTTTCGATGCTTGGAGGAGAATCGCCCCATTGGCCGTATCCAGCAGTCTCGCCTGCAAGCCTATCAAGCGTCATCTATAGAGCGTCATAAAGGCAATGCGGTTAAACGACGGGAGCCTGTTAGTTTGGATGAGGTGTTTGACGGGTCGTATTATTAGTGATTACTAAGAGTTAGAATAAGGTTGTGTTTAAGTGAGTTATTGTCTCACTCATTTAATCATCTTATTTAATGATACTTGATACTGTACAATAATCGTTTACTCCATAAATTTGACCCTTTATGAATATTGCCTTGTTCGACTTTGACGGCACAGTAACCAACCAAGATATGTATACCCAATTTGTGTTGTTTGCGACACCAAAACGTAAATTGACTCTAGGTAAATTAATATTATTACCCACTATAATAAAGTATAAGCTCGGTCGCCTTCATGGGCGAGATATCCGCACAAAAATGACTAAATTTGCCTTTAAAGGGATGAGTATCGATGACCTTAGCCAAAAAGGTGAAAAATTCGCCAACCAAGTTATTCCAACCTATATCAGAACAAATGCGTTGGAGAAAATAAAATGGCACCAAAGTCGTGGAGATTTGGTGGTGATCGTTTCGGCATCACTCGACGTTTATTTAAAGCCATGGTGCGATAAGCAAAAATTAGATTTGATATGCACGAAGGTTGAAGTGATCGATGGCGTCATGACAGGGAATACTATTGAAGGAGACTGTAGCTCGCTTGAAAAACAAAGACGTATCGAGCTGCGCTATAACCTTGAAGACTATGACACTATCTTTGCCTATGGTGATACGCCTGAAGATACAGAGATGTTAGCGCTTGCTCAGCCTGAGCATCGTTTTTATCGTTACTTTTGATAAACTCGTTTGATGAACCGTGTATATGACAATTATTACAACAGCAAGCATTCAACTCGTGACACTGCATTGACCAGACCAGCGTATACAGTCGTATGGCGAGATTGGCTCCAAGTACACATGTCACAAATTTCAAACCACTTATCCTTTGTCATTCGTGACATAACTCTTGATTATCTACCCTATAAAATTGTATTGTAATCCTAACCATTCCTTAAGTGTTAATTGAAAACAACTATGACGACACCCTTTAAACGGCATACTTTGAGTTATTACACATTTGTTAGTTTAGCTATTAATTTAGCTATTAGTGCAGCACTCACTAGCACAGCGCATGCTGTTACAGTAACGAATACGCCTGTGAGTACAGCAACTACTATGGCGACTGATACTGAACCCTCATCGCTCTCCACATCATTCAATGAGTTTACAAATCCACAAGAGATACACCCAGATAGTAAAGACTGGAACTGGGTAGATGAACAGCATGAAGGTACGAGAAGACGCTTAGGTAACTGGGCAAATAAAATGAATGGGTGGTTTGGTAAAACAGATCCAAGAGACCCAGCCACCGCTAGCTTAAGGGTGGTTATGGATACACGCTGGGTAGATGATCCTGTGCAAGGTAGTGATATTACTGTTGAGCCGAGGATTCGTGGGCGCTTAAAGCTGCCTGTTCTGGAAGAAAGGCTCAGCTTAATGATTGGAGATGATGATCTTGATGACGAGTCTGCTTTAAAGCAGGATGCATCTGGCAGAGCTTACTATAGAGATACGAGCAGTCAAAATAAAACCATCGATAGAAAAAGAGTCCGAGAGGATAATTCGTCCATCGCTTTACGCTGGTCACGCCTTGAAGAGGCGCTTGGATTTGATGCGGATGTTGGTATCCGCTCTGGCGATGATGTTTATGTTAAATTTAGCACTGATAAAGACCTATATGAAAACGATAAAATAAAGGTTAGTAACGACAGCTTCTACCGTTATGGCTCTGATAGTGAGCACTACGCCAGAACTGGGATGGATCTACGCTATGGAAAAAATAGCGAACGATTTATCAATAATCGTACTACCCTTCACTATGCTAACCAAGACAATGATGAGCGCACATATTGGAAGAATGACCTTAGGCAGTTTCATTATTTTGATAATAATAAGCAGTTATCCTACGGTATTTCAGCCAGTGGCGATTTTAAGGATGACCATAGAAGCAACCATAAAAAGCTGAATAGTTACGGCCCAACGATAAGTTACCGTCAGCCTATTTGGCGACATTGGTTATACCTGCAAACTGAACTAAACTACTATAATGATAAAGCAGAAGATAAAGGACATTATCCGTCTGCTCTACTTCGGATGGAAGCATTGTTTTAGGGCTCAATGTTGTTTTAGGGCTTAATACTGTACATTCACATATTGTCCGTCATAACTTTTAATTTGACTAATTTTTCACTTTCACTATTAAGGTAATAGCTTTATGAAAAAATTAAATATTCTCATCACTGGCGCTGCTCGAGGCATTGGCCTTAAGACCGCACAAAGCTTGGCGAGTAAAGGACATAATATCGGTATGTTTGATATTGATGTTGATCACATTGAAGCTTCGCTGGAACACAAGGCATTCAAGAAAGCCATTAAGTCGCAAGCTATTCTGCATGGCACGCTAGATGTTACCGCTAGTGAAGACTGGGACAGCGCCATTGAAGCCATGCAAGACAAATTTGGTAGTATTGATGTACTTATCAACAATGCAGGTGTACTGGTTGATGGCCCCCTAAGTGAGACAGATTTAGAGGCTCAACTTAAGCTGGTAGATATCAACTGTAAAGGTGTGCTCATCGGCTGTTACAAGGTAGTTAAAGTAATGGAAGGGGGCAAATTTAGCAAAATTATCAATGTTTCTTCGGCATCAGCCATATATGGCCAACCCGAAATTGCCCCTTACTCTGCCAGTAAGTTTTTTGTGCGGGGTTTGACAGAAGGTCTTAATATTGAATTTGAACCTCAAGGTATTAAGGTAATTGATATTATGCCATTGTGGGTTAAAACGGATATGACAAACGGTATTGAAGTGACCAGCATTGACCGTCTTGGCTTAAATTTAATGCCAGAAGATGTGGCTAAAACGTTGTGTAACCTTGCTAAATCTCCTAATAAGAAACTCTCTAAGACCCATTATACCGTGGGCATGCCAGCTAAAGTTATGAATGGGTTAGCGCAAATTACGCCAAATAAGATTAATCGTCTTCTTACTAAAAGATTTGGCGCATAAACGCATAAGAATATAACGCCTAAACTGATCTGTAGAATCTCTTTACGTTATTTTTTGAAAAGCCATCGTTAAGATGGCTTTTTTAGTGGCAAAAATTTGAGTTGAGCGATGTTGAATTGATCAAAATCAAGTTAAGAAAACTTTAGTTAACAGTATTAAGTTGCATAATTATAAATTATTTTACATCTATTAACTTGTCTCACAAAAGCGTGACAGCACATTACCCATATTTACGGCTTTAAAAGGTAGTATTGGAGAAAGATAAGGAAAAGAAAGATAGTAGTGAAAGAAAGATAGTAAAGAAAGATAGTATTGAAAAACCGTATTTAATGAGTTGGATTGCACTGATTATTTAATTGTTTATTTAATCTTCATCAAACCCATTAAAACAAACTTAAAGTTTAATAAGGAGATTATTATGAGTGATAAACGACTTTCAGACTCTATGGAACAAGCTCTTAACGATCAGATGAATAATGAAGCTAAACAAGCTCAAGCCTATTTAGCACTTGGTGTTTGGGCGGAGTCAAATAGCTACTCAGGTATTGCCGAGTTTTTCTATAAACATTCTGAAGAAGAACGTCAACATATGTTTAAGTTTTTAGAATATATTAACACTCGGGGTGGTACAGCAAAAATTGGCGACATTCCTGCGCCTAAGGATAATCCAAGCAACTTGCAACAATGTATTGAAGATGTATGGCAACACGAACTTAGGAATTCACAAAAGATTTATGATTTAGTGGATAAGGCAATGGCAGAAAAAGATTGGCCCACTTTTAACTTCTTACAGTGGTTTGTTAAAGAGCAGATTGAAGAAGAAGCTTTAATTGATGAGTTACGCGATAAATTTGCTTTAGCCTCAGACAATCAACATAACAATGCTAACTTTTATTCACTTGACCGTGATATGCAACACGCTTCTCAGGAAGCAGAACTACCACGCAATAAAAGTATTTAAGCTGAGTTACGACTTAAAGGATAATGTTATAAGACTGCTGTCTTGTTGTCTTGACGATTATGCTATGCGGTTTTTCATATGTTGATTCTCTTGCATACTGAACGGTTATGGTTTTCTTACATATTATTAACATGCGGTGACATCTCGTTACTGGTTGGTTGTAATCTTCAATGACACAATAAACTCATACCAGAAATTTAGTATGTAGTAAGCAGCAAGTAATACATAAACACTATGTCGTTAATAAATTTATAAGTAAAAGGATGACACTATGAAAAACCCTAAAACCCCTCAACCTGATCTAGTAAGCAGTACTCTATCTCACGAAGGTGTACGTAAACCGATGAACGACCCAATGGCAACTGATTCATCAGATCTAGATACAGATAAGCTGACAAATTCTGAAGAGTCCATCATAGATGCCCTTACAGATACAAATAGTATTGATCCTGATAATCTTATCGATGAAGTACACTCTGGATTGACTGAAGTGCATCGTCATAATATTGATGAATCACGCATCGATGAAGTATTAGTAGAAGACACCTTAGATGATAAACACTACCCTACTATTCGTGATATTGCTGATAAAGATGCGGTTGCTCATAGTTTTGAAGATGAGTAATTATTTTGAAGATGAATAGTTATTTTGATTAGAAGATGAATAGTTATTTTTGAATATCAGTAGTTATTAGGTTTAATTATGAGAGTTCGTTATTTATAAAAATTAGATAATGAGTGAGATAAAGAGTAATGATAAGGTACAGCCTTGTTATGAGTAACTATAATTCAATTAACTAAACACCGCCCTAAAGTGGCGGTGCTTTGTTATAAATATACACGATACCTAAATCCTCAATACAAATGTAAAGAATAATAGAGCTATTATTTACTATTTGGTTCAAAGCGCTGGTTAACCGGTGCTAACAGTAGTGTTAAAAGTATTAAAACCGGTGCAAGGCTAGCGAGCTAATACGCTAAGTAGAACTGGATTTCTCAGGCGAAACAAGCTTAATGCTATAACCCTTTAGAAATGATAGAGCTTATGCCCATCCTTGTAGGGTGGCTGCCCACCCTGCGACCAGTGGCTTAGCCAATGCTTCCATTAAATCTATATGATCTTCATGATCATTTAAAGCAGGGATATAATGATACGTTTCACCTCCCGCCTTAATAAAGTTATCACGATTTTCCATCGCTAACTCTTCTAACGTTTCCAAACAGTCAGCGGAGAATGCAGGACTGATAACTTGTACCGAACGCACACCCGCCTTACCCCACTCTTCTAGCGTTACATCCGTATAGGGCTTGACCCACTCTTGTTTACCAAAACGTGACTGAAAACTGGTTATCCACTCATCTTCATTTAAACCCAGCTCACTTGCCACTTGTGCTGCTGTACATTTACAACGCTTAGGATAAGGGTCTCCTTTGTCAGCGTAAGGCTGTGGGATACCATGAAAACTAAACATCAGCTTTTCAGGTTTACCATGCTTTGCCTGAAAACGGCGTATCGAATTTACCAAGGCCTTGATATAAAGTGGATGCGCAAAATAATCTTTAACAATAGTATAATTAGGCAAGTTACGTTGCTTCAGTGTCCATCTCGTAAGAGCATCATATACTGCGCCACCCGAAGTCGCTGAGTACTGAGGAAACAGAGGCAAAATGACAAAGTGATCTACGCCTTCTTGATGCAGCTTATCCATAACATTTGGCAAACCTGGATTACCATAGGTCATCGCTGGATGTACAGAAACTCTAAACGGAGTGATACTATCCTGCAATCGAGTTTGCAGCTTATCCACTTGTAAATTCAATATTTTACGTATTGGAGAATCGCCATCCCATACACTAGCATAGGCATGTGCCACTCGCTTAGGACGAGAGGGTAATACAAACAGGTTTAAAATAATTGCCCATATAAACTGCGGTATTTCAATTACCCTAGGGTCGGACAAAAACTGCTTTAGATAACGACGTACTGCTGGTGCCGTTGGCTCATCTGGTGTGCCTAGGTTAACAAGCAAAACAGCTATTCGAGGTGGCTGGCTAGGTTTCATATCTGGCAGATGTCCTCAATAAACTAAAATGATTTAAAATGGTTGGATGTCATGATGTTATAACTTGGTGTAAAAACAGGGGCCAATATTTATATATATACTTGATACACAGTCACTGACTTTTCCAATGGCAAAATAGAGTGCCAGTTTATCATTATTGCAAGGTAGTTTGCCAAAACAGTAGCCTTAAATTAACAACCCCGTATTAACAAACGGCCATTGAAGTTGTACTTACCTAGCTATCCACCTACAATAATAGTTTATAATGACGAGTTAGAAATCACTACTCCCTTTCTGTCATATTCTGTATGTTTAATATCGCAATTTCTAATTGACCCTATTTCTATTAATTCTATTGAGGTAACTTTGAGCATCCAATCGACCCAAAATGATTCCAATTTTGCCCGTTTCGAGAGTGACTCTTTAGGTAATTCTTTAGACGATTCTGTAGGCCGCTCTGTCGGTATAGTAACGCCGAAAACATTGCATTTTGACACACCCTTGACCTTGGAGTGCAATCGCACTTTGTCACAGTTTGATCTAGTATATGAAACCTACGGTACTCTCAATAAAGATAAGTCAAACGCCATATTAATATGTCACGCACTATCGGGCAGTCATCATGCTGCTGGCTACCACAGTGCTGACGATGAAAAACCTGGTTGGTGGGACACCATGATTGGTCCAGGTAAAGCCATAGATACCAATCACTATTATGTGGTTTGCTTAAATAATATTGGCAGTTGTCATGGGTCAACTGGTCCTGTTACACCTAATCCAGCAAGCAAAGAAAATGTTCCCTATGGCCCTGATTTTCCACTCATTACCATTAAAGATTGGGTAGTGACTCAAACCATGTTGTCAGATCGCTTAGGTATTGACGTCTGGCATGCTATTGTTGGTGGATCAATGGGCGGGATGCAGGCGCTACAATGGTCAGTTGACTACCCTGATAGACTTAAACGCTGTGTGATTATTGCGAGTACACCAAAACTTTCAGCTCAAAACATTGCATTTAATGAAGTCGCTCGACAATCCATACTATCAGACCCCGATTTTAAAGAGGGTCGCTACTTGCAAGCGGGCACGTACCCTCGGCGCGGACTAATCCTAGCACGTATGGTGGGTCATATTACTTACCTCACAGATGATGCTATGAAAGCAAAATTTGGTCGTGACTTAAAGTCTGGGAAATTTATGTATGGTTATGATATTGAGTTTCAAGTTGAAAGCTATCTGCGCTATCAAGGCGAGCGTTTTAGCGAAAACTTTGATGCCAATACTTACTTATTAATGACCAAGGCGCTTGATTATTTTGATCCTACCCGAGACTATGTGGATGATGACCTTGATGATTTAGAAGCGCTAAAACAAACTCTAGCCCATACACAGTGTCAGTTTTTAGTAGTTTCATTTACCACTGACTGGCGCTTTTCTCCAGAGCGCTCTCAAGAAATTGTCGATGCTTTAATGGCTAATAAAAAACCAGTGAGCTATGTTAATGTTGATGCACCGCATGGTCATGATTCGTTTTTATTTGACATTCCGCGCTATATGGGTGCAGTTAAGGGCTTTTTAGACGCGCCGTTTTTAACAAATTCAGACGCTCTAAACCAGAAGAAAATTGGGCAAACTCAAAAGGAGCATACCGCATGAGAATAGATCATGAGCTTGCTAAAAACTGGATTGCGCCGCACTCGCGTGTATTAGATCTCGGCTGCGGAGATGGCTCTCTGCTGGCACACTTACAGCATACGATGGGAGTAACCGGATATGGCTTAGAATTAGATGAGTATAAAATTAATGAAGCCATATCAAAAGGTCTGAATATTGTCGAACAAGACTTAAACGACGGACTGGCTCGTTTTGCAGATAACAGCTTTGATACGGTCGTCATGGCTATGGCACTACAAGCCGTTAAAGCACCAGATAAATTGCTTCTTGATATGCTCCGTGTGGGCCGAGAGGCCGTCATTACCTTCCCAAACTTTGCTCACTGGCAAAACCGCCTACATCTCGGTATAAAAGGGTTAATGCCAGTGTCAGAAGCCCTACCCTATGAATGGTATAACACGCCAAATATCCATTTATGCACTTTTAAAGACTTCGAAAAGCTATGTGCTGATAATGACATTAGTATTATCAACCGCTTTGCAGTGACCGACTCAGCAGATCGATTTGGTCTAAAACGCTCTTCTCTCATGCGAACTTTCATACGCCAAGCGCCAAACTTATTGGCAGATGTTGCCATATATCGAGTGACTAAGCGATAGAACCTTAACCCTGAATACACTAATCTACAAAAGAATATTGCTTGATGTTAAAAATGGATTTATGTTTGAAAGAGCTTGATGTTTGAAAGGGTTAATAAAGATTATTGGGTTTGGTTTGGTATTAAGAGAGCAGGTACGCGCAAATAATTGCTATTGAATGACTAAACTTGATACCTGTATAACGCTAGAATAATAACGCCAGAATAAATCTCATTAGTATGGTTTTAGACGCATATTTGACCGTCTGATACGAAAAATAAAAACGGGTATGGTTTAACTAAAAGATAGCTGAACAAATATTTCGCTAGCTTTTGTATACTTCGCTAGCTTTTGTATACGTAGTAAGTCTACCTGATAACTCCTTGAAAATATTTTAGATAGCGTTAGCAATAGAATTAGCAAATAGTCGAAACCAGTGATGACTTTCTTCAGTTAGAAGACGGCTAAATCATGCCTAATTCATACTACTCATTTCTCATTCATTTCATATTTGATACTAGATTATTGCTTGTATTATTTTGTTACGATTCACGTAATTATTTTAATATTTTTCACATTTTTTCAAGTAAAACTACCCTAGTTGCATTTGAGTTTGCTTAAAGGCGGTGTTAAGCTATGTTATCGTTTTTTAGTAGTGTGTAATTTTCACTGCCTTTGTGTAGTGGCTTACCCTAATTAACTATATCTAAATCTTTAGACACTGTTAAATTACGAATACCATTGTTTAATGTTTTCTTAATACGTTTTGTTTAATATAAGTGCCGCCGCTCAATACAGTATCAGCTAAAAAGCCGAGCTTTGGTGCTTTCATTCATTATGACGCTAATTTTGTTGTTGGATTTCTTATGAAACTTTTAAAAGCTGCTGTTTTTGCTACTTTATTCTCAACTGCAGGCTTAGCCCAAGCTGATCTGGTTGCGAATGTTCCATTAGATACATCTCGCTTTGAGATGATGAGTGTAAATGACCTAACTGCACGTGCAAACCTTGGTAACGATCATGCCCAATTCTATTTAGCCAAACGTTATCAAAAGGGTATTGGGGTCACTAAAAACCCGCTTAAAGCGATTGAATGGTACACCCGTGCGGCAAAGCAAAATGTGACGCCTGCTCAGCTAAATCTTGGCATCATGTATGCACGAGGCGAAGGGGTTGCTGTCAATGAACAACAAGCCCGTTATTGGCTTGAAAGAGCAGCCAAGCGTGGGGATAACCGTGCCAGTTACACCTTAGCACTTATTGATGAGAAACAGAGAAAGCTTGTTGATGCCTATAAGTGGTATGAACTATCTGCTCGTGACGGTATGCTGAATGATGAAGTACGTACCAAAGCACGCGGTAAGATTGGGCAGTTGGCTTTGAATTTATCAGGATCTGATATCGCCAATGCTCGTAACCAAGCAAACAGCTGGTTTCAATCTAAATAATGGGAAAATGAGCCCTTCAATAAATGAATAAACGGCTTACATTTTGAGTATCACCCAGCTTTAGGCTGGGTTTTTTATCTGATTTTATTTCCTCTGTAGTCTCTTTTACAGGGTTACCTCCACGACACCGTAAATATTGGGCAATAATGAATGGCTGTCTTCTCGAATAGAACCAATAAAACATTGTTCAATACTGCACTTGTGGTAATCGGAATCGGATTAGTACTAATCGCTATAATATCTTTGAATAAGGATAAAGCCCCGCTTAGCGCAGAGGAAAAAATCTCGGAGCACGCTCAAAAAGAGTCTGAACTATTTCAAAAAGATGCAGATATTGTAAGGTTACGTCATCTTAAGTATTGGGTGGCGACTATTGAAGACTACCAAAGCAAAGTGGGACACTACCCCTTGCAAGGCGAATCGGACACCCCCTTATATGTCTTCATAGCAACACCAAGTCAACTGGCCTCACTATCTACATCGGATCATTTAATAGCATCTGGTCAATTAAAATCGCCTTTTTCTACATCTACCTCTTCCGCATCCCCTACACGTCCCATGAAAGATTTCGTAAACGTGCTTGAAGCAGGGCTTAATAGACAAATAACTGAGTATTACGACCCTCAAGATACAATCAATACAGATAATAGTAGACCTAACATCTACACCTACACGATTACTAATGATACTTATACCTTTAGTATTAATACACATCAACACTACTTATTTAGTAGGTTTATTGCCCCAGATTTTCACACAGTTGAAGTCTCAAATGTAGGTAATCCAAGCGCCAATTTAATACTTACTCCACAAATGCTCTTTAACTCATCGCATTATAAGATAGCCGCTGGAAAAACCATTAGCAACCCAAATCTATTTGAGAAAGGCCATACACGGCATATGAGTGAATAATAAACTTAGACTTAGACTTATTTTTCACTCCTCTAATAACCTTGATACTCTACTGGGCTAAATTAAAGAAAACCCCTAATCACCAGATTGGGGGTTTTCTTATTAAACATGCTCGCTAAACAAGTAGCCGATATCTTATTTGGGTCACGTGCGTCAAATCATTTGGTTTCGTTAAATAATTCACGACCGATTAACATACGGCGAATTTCACTCGTGCCTGCACCAATCTCGTAAAGCTTTGCATCACGCCAGTAACGACCCAGTGGATATTCATTAGTGTAGCCATTACCCCCAAATATCTGAATACCCTCTCCTGCCATCCACGTGGCTTTTTCCGCACACCACAAGATAACACTGGCGCAATCTTTACGTACCTCACGGCTATGACCAACACCTTTTTTATCTAGCATATCTAGATTTTTACCAACGGTATATAAGAAGCTACGGCCCGCTTGTAGGATAGTGTACATATCCGCCACTTTACCCTGAATCAATTGGAACTCGCCAATTGACTGACCAAATTGCTTACGATCATGAATGTATGGAACCACATTGTCCATTACCGCTTGCATGATACCAATAGGCCCAGCAGCTAAAACGGCACGCTCATAATCTAAGCCACTCATTAACACCTTAACACCTTGATTAAGTTCGCCCAAGATATTTTCTTTTGGCACGAATACATTATCAAACGTCATCTCACCGGTATGACTACCCCGCATACCGAGTTTGTCAAGTTTTTGCGCTGTACCAAACCCTTGCATACCTTTTTCGACTAGAAATGCAGTCATACCTTTAGCGCCAAGCTCAGGCTCTGTTTTGGCGTATACCACCATCACATCAGCATCTGGACCGTTGGTAATCCACATTTTAGTTCCATTAAGCACATAGCCACCATCTCTTTCTTCTGCTCTTAGCTTCATGCTAACAACGTCTGAACCAGCCCCGGGCTCACTCATGGCTAACGCCCCAACAAACTTACCTGCAATCAGCTTTGGTAGGAATTTTTGCTTTTGCGCCTCATTACCATTACGTTTAATCTGATTGATACATAGGTTTGAATGTGCGCCATAGCTAAGAGCAACCGATGCTGAAGCCCTACTAATTTCTTCCATAGCCACCATATGAGCAACATATCCCATATTAGCACCGCCATACTCTTCAGGTACCGTGATACCATGCAGACCCATATCGCCCATTTTTTCCCATAAGTCCATTGGAAACTCATCACTACTATCTATTTCAGCAGCTCGTGGGGCAATCTCATTATCTGCAAAGCTTTTTACAGCATCACGAAGGGCGTTAATATCTTCGCCTAACTCAAAGTTCAAACCGATTGTGCTCATAAAATATCCTTATAAAATAATTGGAAGCAGTCTTTCAAAATGACTATCCATTGTAAATGCTGATGATTAAATTCATCTTAATGTTTTAGGGCATGTTACGGGCTTACACCCTACTCATCATATTTCTTTATTTTTATCAACAAAATATCTTTCTTATTGACTGTTACATAAGTAACTCTTATGTTACTTGCGTTATTAAGACTGATTAAATCACTTAGACTTACTAAGTAACGCACGAGCCACATTTGAGCCGTTAGCACGCCCTAAAAATTCGCTTATTTTTTGGCCAGTTGCAGTGAGCTTAGTTAAGTCAATGCCAGTTTCGATACCCATGCCATGTAACATATAAACCACATCTTCAGTGGCGACGTTACCCGTTGCACCTTTCGCATAAGGACAACCTCCAAGGCCAGCTACAGAGGTATCATATTGACGTACACCCAATTGTAGGGCTGCTAATGTATTGGCTAAGGCTTGACCATAGGTATCATGAAAATGCCCTGAAATATCGGAAACATCAATATAATCCATCGCTGCTTTTAGCGCATTTTGAACCTTGATTGGGGTACCAACACCAATGGTATCTGCCACACCAATATGCTCGGCACCGATTTCGACTAACCGTTTGGTAACATAAGCGACTTGAGTTGGCAAAATCTCTCCTTCATAAGGGCACCCGACACTACAAGAAATAACCCCGCGCACTTTTATGCCAGCTTCTTTAGCAGCAGCTGCAACTGGCGCAAAACGCTCAATACTTTCATCGATACTACAGTTGATATTCTTTTGGCTAAACGTCTCACTGGCCGAACCAAAAATGACCACTTCATCTGGCGTAAAAGTAAGCGCATTATCAAAGCCTCTCATATTAGGCGTTAATACTGAATAACAGACGTCTTTTCTACGCTCGGTATTAATGAGCGTCATAAGCGCGCTATTATCGCCCATCTGAGGTACCCACTTTGGCGAGACAAAACTAGTAGCCTCAAGCTTTTTAATACCAGCATCAATCAAGCCGTTTATTAATTCAAATTTCACATCTGTCGGTACATTCTGCTTCTCATTCTGAAGGCCATCACGTGGGCTAACCTCAATAATAAGAACATTATCTGGATAATTCATTACTTATACTCTGTTGTAAGCTACGGCCTGTAGCAGGTCATAAGACATCTTATATCTGTCCAAGAAGGTAATTAAACAGTGGCCAACTTGCTAATTCTACTATTTGCCATGCTTGCAAGCCTGTTTATTGCGAATTTTTATGGCTACTATTATTTATAACTACTCTGTTTTAGCTACTCTGTTGTAGCTACTTTAATTTTTGAATCGGATATTAGCGTATGGCCTTATTCTATATCGCAATTCTATATCGCACAAAAAATTATAATTTCAAGAAACAAGGCACAAGCTAGGCTAAGGTGAGGCCTAATGAATGCGATAAAATGGCGCTACTTCTGGTAATACTACTTTTTTTGATACTACTTTTAACGAATGATAGATTTACTCTTCAGTATCAATACGAAGTAACTCATCACCATCTGCTACTAAATCACCGGGAGCAAATAACAACTCTGCTACGACGCCATCCGCCGGTGCATTGATAGTGTGTTCAATCTTCATCGCCTCAATAACAGCCAGTGCTTGACCCTGCTTAACCGTGTCACCCGCGGCTACTTTAAAAGCAACGACCTGACCCGGCATTGGAGACTTTAAACTACCCACAGCTTGGCTATCTTCGCCCACATGTGCCATCGCATCGACAAGGGTAATAACCCCACTACCATTATCGCTAAATACGTGGATCTCTTCATTATTTTTCCAACTTTGAACCTTTAAACGCTGGTTATCTAACCATAATACATAAGAGTTAGCGTCTGAATTCATGTATTCAACAATGTCATTAAACACAGCCCCACTTAAATCTTCTGCATCGGCTTGGTTAGCAATCGCATCTGACGTTTCAACAGGTTTAATGCTCAATTTAAAACGCTGACTTAATTGGTCCTCCTGCTGGCTTCCTCTAGCATCCACTTCCTGCCAATCACTAATAACCGCTATGTAATGCTCATCGGTTTGACCATTATTTAACACTAAGCTGAAATAACGCTGATAGCTTGTATAAGCCCGCCAGCCATTTAGCTGGCTGAACGGATCATTTGATTGGGACAGAGCACTGGCTGTTTTTAATGCATCAGCTTCTTCTGACAGTTTATGCACCACTGCACTGGTCACTAATTGGACTAATGGTAATGGTTGTTGATCAAATAAAACATCTTTTTCACGCTCAATCAATGCTGTATCAAGGTTAGCCTGACTAAAGGAGTCCGTTGCCAAAACATGGCGTAAGAATGCGACGTTATTTGGTAAACCAACAATGCGAGTTAATGCTAAAGCTTGATCTAACTTGGCTAAAGCTTGCTGACGGGTTGGTGCATGCACAATCAGTTTAGCAATCATCGAGTCATAAAATGGACTAATGACATCACCTTCTTCAACACCATCATCAATACGAACTGAATCTACCGCAAACTGGCTATGTTCAGGCTTTTGATAGGTATACAAGCTTCCTGTTGCAGGTAAAAAATCATTGTCTGGGTTCTCAGCACACAATCGAGCTTCGATTGAATGTCCATTGATGCTTAGCTCATCTTGACGCTTTGGCAGTTTACCTCCAGCAGCAACGAGTAATTGCCATTCTACTAAATCAACGCCAGTGATGGCTTCAGTGACAGGATGCTCGACTTGCAGACGTGTATTCATCTCCATAAAGTAGAAATTCATGTCTACTTGGCCATCATCAGAGACACGTTGCTCAACGATAAACTCAACCGTACCTGCACCTACATAGTTAACCGCACTTGCAGCATTAATGGCTGCCGTACCCATAGCCTCACGCATGGCCTCATCAACATTTGGTGCTGGCGCTTCTTCTAATACCTTTTGATGCCGGCGCTGTACGGAACAATCGCGTTCAAATAAATGTACATAGTTACCATGACTATCGCCAAATACCTGAATTTCAATATGTCGAGGTTTTAAAGCATATTTTTCAATGAGAACCGCGTCATTACCAAAACTGGTAATGGCCTCACGGCGGCAGGACTCTAATAGCTCTTTAAAGTCTTCACTGCGTTCAACCAAACGCATGCCTTTACCACCACCGCCAGAGCTGGCTTTAATCAGTAAAGGATAGCCAATTTTATCGGCCTCACTCTGCAAGAAGTCAGGGTCTTGATTAGCACCGTGGTAACCGGGAATAAGCGGCACGCCAGCCGTTTCCATTAGCTGTTTAGATTCTGACTTCAAGCCCATTGCGGTAATAGCAGAAGCTGGTGGCCCAATGAAGGTAATGCCCGCCTCTTCACACGCCTGTGCAAAAGACGCATTCTCACTTAAAAAACCATACCCCGGATGAATGGCCTGCGCCCCTGTTTGTTTGGCAACCTGAATAAGTACATTACCTTTAAGGTAGCTATCCTTAGGCGCAGAACCACCAATGTATACTGCTTCGTCACACGCATTCACATGTTTAGCATAACGATCAGCCTCTGAATATACAGCAACTGTACGCACACCCATGCGTTTGGCTGTTGCGGCGATTCGGCAAGCAATCTCACCACGGTTGGCAATTAAAATCTTAGTAAACATGACTGTCCTTATCGTTTAATCTAGAAACTTACAAAATTAGTAATATGCTGATGCTAATAATGATGAGCGTGCTATTAAATCGTTTAGTCTTTGCATATACCTATGGTTATTACTTAAGAGAGAAGCTTTAGTAGGTGTTTAAAATCAGGTAATGTTTCAAATTTTTCTGGCTTTGATTTTGACTCTGATTCTAAGTCGATTTGATGCCAACTAGACTTGGTGCTTAAGCATAAGTGAGCAACGACCTCTACAGACGCCTCAGGATTATCTATCTCAAGTAGGCCAATAGGTATCCAGTAGTACTGATTGGCGAATAAATTAGGGACAGGACAACCACAGTTACCACAAAAGTGTGCGCTAAACCCTGTCTCTTTCTGCCAGCTTTTTATCTGTCCCTTATTTACCCATTTAAAATCAGCCATTGGAATTATAGTCGCTGAATTAGAGCTGGAGCCTGTTTGCTTTTTACATAACGAACAATGGCATTGATAAATTTTCAAAGGGTTGGTCTGAATGTCGCATGCAAATTCAGTAACACCGCACAAACATTTACCATGAATCATAGTATGCTCTTCTATATTTAAGAAGCCAGCCAATTAGGCTTACGCTTTTGTAAAAAAGATTGCACCCCTTCTTTACCTTCATCGGAAGCACGGATATCGGCAATGCCAGCTACGGTTTTGTCAATAAGATCATCATCAATGTCATGCCCTGCCACATCGTGCAATATTTGTTTGCATTCTTTGATTGCATTGGGGCTGTTATTACGCCATTTTTTACAAATTTTGGCCACGGTATCGTTAAGCTCATCTGAGCTCACACATTCATGAATCAGCCCAATGCGATAAGCCTCAGCCGCATCAAATACTTCTGCCGTTAAGAAGTAACGATGCGAGGCTCTTGCACCCATCGCACGAATAACATATGGGCTAATAGTTGCAGGTGCTAAGCCCAAACGTACTTCACTTAAGCAAAAGTTAGCGGATTCAACCGCTATGGCCACATCACAGACAGCAATTAAGCCAACACCGCCGGCATAAACATCCCCTTGAATAGCGGCAATAGTTGGCTTTGGACAGTCATAAATTACCTTAAGCATTTGTGCCAGTTTATCGGCATCTGCTAAGTTCTCTTCACGGCTATAATCCGCCATCGCACGCATCCAGCTTAAATCTGCACCCGCACAAAAGGCTGTGCCCTGAGCAGCTAGAACAATCGCTCTTACCTCATCATCATTGCCAAGCTCAGTAAATGCTCGATTTAACTCAGCAATGACTTCATCATTAAACGCATTACGCTTGTCTGGACGTGACAAGGTTACCGTAGCCACCTTATCCTCGATAGCAATGTTCAGTGTGCTAAACGTGCTGTTGTCAATTGGGTTTGCCATAGCATTCTCTCTGTAGCCTACACATTATCAGGCCAATTACATCGGGTTTATTAAATTCAGTTCATCACATGAAGGCGGAGGATATGTTGTGTCTTACCAGTTGCGGCTTACTAGGAAACCTTAGTAAAAATTAGGGTTAAGCAGATTACATTCTAAACACACCAAACTTAGTTTCTTTAATTTCAGCATTATAAGCCGCACTTAACCCTAGAGCTAACACCTTGCGCGTATCGACTGGATCAATAACCCCATCATCCCACAATCTTGCTGAGGCATAATAAGGATGCCCTTGTTTTTCGTACATCTCTAAAATTGGCGCTTTGAATGCATTTTCTTCTTCCACGCTCCACTCTTCGCCTTTGCGCTCGAAATTGTCACGCTTCACAGTCGCTAATACTGACGCTGCTTGCTCTCCGCCCATTACTGAAATTCGCGCATTCGGCCACATCCATAAAAATCTCGGGCTATAGGCACGTCCACACATGCCATAGTTACCTGCCCCAAATGAGCCACCGACAATGACCGTGAATTTAGGGACTTGAGCATTAGCAACCGCCATTACCATCTTGGCACCATGACGAGCAATACCTTCATTTTCATACTTGCGCCCAACCATAAAGCCGGTAATATTTTGTAAAAATACCAATGGGATATTGCGCTTACAGCACAGCTCAATAAAGTGCGTGCCCTTTTGGGCGGACTCACTAAACAAGATACCATTATTAGCCACAATTCCGACTTTCATGCCTTCAATATAGGCAAAACCACAAACCAAAGTTGTCCCAAAGCGGGCTTTGAACTCATCAAATTCACTGGCATCGACAATGCGAGCAATAATTTCACGAATATCAAACGGCTTTCTGGTATCCGTGGGAATGACACCATAAAGCTCTTTGGCATCATAATTAGGCTCACGGGGTTCAATTTGATTCGGTATCTGTTTGGGTTTGCGGTTTAGATTACCCACAATGTCACGCGCCATAGATAACGCGTGTAAATCATTTTCTGCTAAATAATCAACAACCCCTGACAAACGAGTGTGCACATCTCCGCCGCCTAAATCTTCTGCGGTTACCTCCTCACCCGTTGCTGCTTTGACTAATGGTGGACCACCTAAAAATATAGTGCCCTGCTCCTTAACAATGATAGACTCATCACTCATAGCAGGCACATAAGCGCCCCCCGCTGTACAGCTACCCATGACGACAGCAATCTGCGGAATACCTGCGGCGCTCATATTAGCTTGATTATAAAAGATACGACCAAAATGTTCTTTATCTGGAAACACATCATCTTGATTTGGTAAGTTAGCGCCACCTGAGTCCACCAAATATATACACGGCAGGTTATTTTCCTGAGCGATTTCTTGTGCGCGTAAATGCTTTTTTACCGTCATTGGATAGTATGTACCACCTTTAACGGTAGCGTCATTACACACAATCATACATTCGATACCATTAACACGGCCAATACCAGCAATCACGCCAGCAGCAGGAATATCAGCATCGTACATATCATACGCGGCCATTGGGGCGACTTCTAAAAACGCCGTACCGGGATCAAGTAAGCGCTCAACCCGCTCACGCGGTAATAATTTACCTCGTGCTAAGTGTTTAGCTCTGGCACGCTCCGAGCCGCCCTGCGCAATTTTTGAAAGGTGGGCATGCAAATCATCAACAATGACCTGCATGGCTGCTGTATTCTCTACAAAATCTTTAGAATTTGGGCTAAGTTTACTGGTAATGGTGCTCATGACGTCCCTTATCAACGGTGTTTGAGGGGTACTTAAGACCTATCATCTGATAAGTCAGCGAATAACCCACCCTAACAGTATTTTATTTTTTAAATATTTATATGTTTAAAGCTATTACTAAGTCGGCTGTAAATTTTTAAAAAGAATAGGACAAGGAAAACTATAACCCTAACTCTTGTTTCATAATGTCGACAATCTTGAATTTCTGGATCTTTCCTGTGACTGTCATTGGAAATTCTTCTACAAAACGATAATAGGTTGGTATCTTATAATGAGCAATGTGATCTTTACAAAACTCACGGACACTCTCTTCAGTTAAAGAATGGCCTTTCTTAGTGATAATCCATGCGGCCAAAACTTCCCCATACTTTTTATCTGGCACCCCAACCACTTGAACATCTAAAATATCTGGGTGTCTATATAAGTAGTTTTCAATCTCGACGGGATAAATATTTTCGCCGCCACGAATAACCATGTCTTTACTACGCCCAACAATCTTCACGTAGCCATCTTCATCCATCGTGGCCAAATCGCCGGTGTGCATCCAGCCATCTTGAATCGCTTCTTTGGTCTTAAATCGGCTACCCCAATAGCCTTTCATCACTGAATATCCTTTGGTAAGTAGCTCGCCTTTTTCGCCGATTGGCACAATCTCGCCCGTCTCAGTGTCAACTATCTTAACTTCCAAGTTGGGTTGTACTAAACCAACGGTAGAGACTTGCTTATCCAGCGGGGTATGCTGATTGGTTTGGCAAGATACGGGGCTGGTTTCCGTCATGCCATATGCAATAGTTACCTCATCCATGTGCATTTTATCAATGACTCGGCGCATCACTTCAATTGGGCAACTTGAACCTGCCATAATACCTGTGCGCAATGTAGACAAATCGAATTGATCAAAATCAGGGTGGTCTAGTTCAGCAATAAACATAGTCGGCACGCCATGTAAGCCAGTACACTTCTCATCTTGCACGGCTTGTAATACACTTTTTGGCTCAAACCCATCATTTGGATATACGATACATCCTCCGTGGGTTAAAATAGCTAAATTACCAAGCACCATGCCAAAGCAATGATATAGCGGCACGGGAATACATAAACGATCTTCATGGGTCAGACTCATTGCCTCACCAATAAAGTATCCATTATTTAATATGTTGCGATGTGTGAGTGTCGCTCCTTTTGGTGTTCCTGTCGTACCACTGGTAAACTGCACGTTTATTGGATCGGTATTTTTCAGCTGTGCTTGACGCTCAGCAACTCGAGGATCATCCGCACTACCCTCTGCCATCCAGGTTGAGAACCTTTGCATATATTTAAAGTCTTCATCATTACCTGGCTCATCGATCCAAATAATACGCTCAATTGTTGGAATCTCTACGAGATCTAGCTGGTAATAATCCTTATGATAAATCTCAGGGCAAAGCTCCCGAATCATTAACGCATAATCGCTCGATTTAAAGTGGCGCATGTGCACCAATGCTGCACAGCCCAGTTTATTCAAGGCATACTGCAACTCGAAACTGCGATAGGCAGGATTAATGTTAACCAATACCACCCCTACTTTGGCAGTTGCTAATTGCATTAACAGCCATTCAACATTATTATGCGACCAAATACCAACACGGTCGCCTATAGAAAGCCCCATCTCAATCATGGCGCTTGCCAATTGATTGACCTCACGCTGAAGCTGTTTATAAGTCCACCTGATATTTTGATGACAGGAAACAATGGCCTCACGCTCTGGATATTTAGCAACAATAGCATCAAAGAAATCGCCAATAGTGGCTTCAATTAATGGAACAGTAGGGCCTTTGTCATAGCTTTTTTTAAGAGGAGCATTAGCAGATTTAGCACCCATATTAATGCGTGCCAGACTATCAAGTACGTTATCAAGAGTGGGGTTATTTATAGAAGCATTAGATACTACTGAATTAGTAGAGTCAGACATAACGAATCCTTTCGTTTGATTATTTTTGTCGTTAACTAAGGCAGTATAAAATTTACCTACCCAAACGTTAACTTAGTTATATTTACGACTAAATTTATAGTGCTTAACTTAACTTAGACTTCTTAGAATAACTGTATTTTGTTACTTACCTATGAAAGATAGGCATTACAAGAAAGATAGATATTACAAATAGGTATTACAAATAGCAGTATAAAATAAGGCGTCATGGGTAACCTGAAATCAGCCCTAGTAATTGATGAAATAACTTAACAGCTAAAGCCAAATGTTTGGGGCAGCAATACACTGATTATTGTTACTCCGTGTTACAACAATCAGCCCTCATCCTGCCTTTACCCCATACTCATCACTGTATAGGGCAATAACCAAACAACAATGACCCTGCAAATATAACTTTTAATAGCCATTACTATAAAGTCTAGTTAACACTATTGTCAACCATATTGAGACATAATGTATCGTTTAATTTTTTAGATCCTATATATTATGTTTTGAATGAGGCTATTGGCGATTTAATAGTTAGTTTAACAGTCATAAATTAATAGCTACGATTGAATGATTATGATTGCATGGTTATGATTTAATCGTTACGTTAGCAGTGGTGTTATCTTGTTCATCCAGTTGCACCATGACTAATTCATCATCTGTTGATGTGACAACCTGCCAGTTCCCAGTATTAGAAGGCACGCCCGTCACTATAACCGAAATGGCTTTGTTTTTTAGGCGAATCATTGGTGGCTTATGAACGTATGGCTGATATTGCACATCTTCTGCTTGACCTGTCAAGACTTGCTCAGCAATAGTCGCGGCTTGCGAACGAAGAGGAGCAACATAACGGCAAGGCACCCCCGAAATAGACATACAGTCGCCAATGGCAAAGATATTAGGTTGTGAAGTTTGTAAAGTAGCCTCGTCGACTCTAATACCCGTTCTTTTATCGAACTCAATATTAGCCGATTCGGGCAGTGCTGCATCAATACTTAAACCCGTACTGGCGATAACATGGTCAACCACTATCGTTTGAGGATGTTGTTCATCGTTGATACTGGCATACACCACTTGCAATTGGTTATTTTCAAGCTTAGTCACGGATTGAACCAAAGACCCTCCCAAAAAGTGAATACCTTGTGAGTCAATCGCCTGTTTGATACGTGCTGTCGCAGCTTCTGGCAACATTTGTGCTAATGGGGCATTGTTTAAATCCATTAAAGTAATATCATGTCCTGCCTTCAACAAATCTTCAGCAATCTCGGTACCCACCATGCCAGCACCGACAATAGCTATCTTTTGAGGCCCCTTTTCTAGCGCTTGCTGAAGCTGGCCAAAACGTTCAATATGGTTAACATGCCATACGATATCTTTCGGTAAACTGGAGGGGAAAATAGGCTGAGCACCCATTGCTAAGACTAATTTATCATACTTAATAGCGCGCGTTGTAACATCAGCCTTAGTGTCAGTTTGCGTATCCTTATCCGCTACGCTACGAACCTGTACTTGCTGACTATGACTATCAATTTGGGTCACATAGGTGTTTGCTAATAGCGTCACACCAGAAGTTTTTGCAGCCTCTACACCTGTGGCTCGAACCAAATCTGCGGCTGATTTATTTTGACTAATTGCCATAGTTAGCATGGGTTTATGGTAACGATCTGCATTGTCTGAGGTAATCAGAGTAATTGGGATATTTTTATCTTTAGCTCTGATAGCATCAATAACCCCCCAGCCTGCTAACCCTGCACCAATAACAACGACACCTGCCTGATTTGATTCCATCGACATAACTACTCCTTAACATTATAATTTTTGAATGGTGTTCTTCTAAGCTGAAATATAAGCGGTATCATTTTAAAGTTAATTAATAAGCTAGATTAGGCGAGGTATTACCCTACTATTTAATATGTGCTTCGAGTCATAAGTGCTTCAAAGCATGCCTATTTCACTTTATAAATACCTCGTTTAAAGTTAGTAATCATTGTATCAGTAAACACCTACTCACTCATTATCAATCTCTTTCAGTTTTTTTGCTTATCTGCTTTAAAAAACCATTTTACTTTGAGTTATCGTGAATTTTTTCGCTTTATACGGTCATCTATGGGCATCAAAAATCAGCATTGATAAACTCACTTTTATCCCAATATAAAGCACATTGAATATCTTAGATTATCATGACCTTTAAGAGACTTATATGACTCATCCTACTGATTTACGCCAACGCTTTTTTATTGAAGACTCCCCTGTACGCGGAGACGTGGTACGCCTGCAACATAGCTACGCTACCATTACCTCTCAAAAAGATTATCCTGAATCTATCAAACGGTTACTTGGGGAGATGTTGACAGCGGCCAGTTTGTTAATTGGTACATTAAAAATTGATGGTACGCTATCGATCCAGCTACAATCGTCTGATGCCAATAGTCTACTTAATTGGGCAATGGCAGAGTGTGATCATTCAGGTATCATTCGAGCACTTGCTAGTTGGAAGAACGAGACTGACGAACAAAAACGCGTGTGGGCAGAAAAAACAACTGCGAATGAGGCTTTTTCTGAGCTTGGCGATGTGGGTAAGGGGGTATTGTTTATTAATATTCAACCTGAACAAGGACAAGCTTATCAGGGTATTGTTGAGCGTAACCACGATAATTTAGCAGAATGTTTGGCGCATTATCAGCAACAGTCCGCTCAAATACCTACACTATTTAACTTGGCGTGTGACGGTTTACAAGCGGGCGGTATTTTGGTGCAAATGTTGCCCAGAAGCGCACAAGAACAATTTGAGGTTGAGCAAGATGAAGATGCTGGCATTGTTGACGATTTGTGGACGCGCTTAACGGTATTAACCCGCACCTTAAAGCCTGAGGAATTAACCACACTTGATGCCAGTGAAATCATTTATAGACTATACCATGAAGAAGAGGTAGTAGTGCCTGACCCCGTAATGCTTGAATTTGGCTGTACCTGCTCACGTGACAAGTGTGAGATGGCTATTGAACAAATTGGCGAAACCGAGGCTTTAGCCATTGTAGAAGAACAAGATGGCACATTTGAGATGGATTGCGGATTCTGTGGTTCAATTTACAAGTTTAATAACGCTGATGTTCAAGAAATTTTTGATTAAAAAGTTTGTTTAAGGCTTATTTTAGTCAATACAAAATGCCCCTTAAGCATCAAACTTAAGGGGCTTCCTAAATGCAAACAATTTAAAACTCTAAGGTTAAAACACCAAACTCAAGTTACCACTGTAATCGCATATCAAATTTGCGAGTTTTATCTTTAGGCAACACGGGCGCAGTTGCACCATCTACCTGCTCATAAACATTGGTAGCTTTGGTTATATTAGCATCACGTCCATGGATGAAGTCTTGATCCTCAACAATAGTCATATATGCCTTGTTGAGGTCTAAGGCACGCTCAATACTTGGGGTAATCAGTGAATAAACATCCTTGTCTTTTACTTTTTCAACTATTGGCTGATTATTATCATCAAACCATCGGCTTAGCATCTCAGTATTTTGTCTAAACTCATCGCCGCCACCAACGGCCTGCATATAGTTTAAGAACTCACCAACATTCATACCTTTATTGGGCACGTCCGGCATGCCTTTTAAGTTGATGTAACCCCAACCTGCTGAACCAGTCACTTTGCGTGGAAAGGCGAACGTTTGATCAATAGTAGTCCCTATTGTCGTGTGACATCCCATACAAAATGCAGTCTCTTCTTCCGTTTGCCGTCTTAGTGAACCAGTTTGGTCTTCAATATAACCGTGTATTGTCCAACCAAAATTGTTTGTAGTACCCTGATCTAATTTAAAGTTATACTTAGGTAGATTTTCATCACGTTTTTCCTGATGTTCATTGTCATAGCGTGAACGCAAATTAGCCTCATTGTAAAATTGTGTCTTTTTCATGTACCGAAGCTCTTTAAAGCGAGGGGGATTAAATATCTCGCCATTTTGTTTTATTCCCACATAACGCACGCTATGAATGAACTCAATACCTTGGGGATAAAGCATTTTATAAGTCTTAATATCTTTGGCACCGCCAACATAGGTATCTTGGGCATTAATCTGGGTAACCACCTCTAGTTGGTTATCGCCATTTAAGTCTCGGCAAACTTTAGCCTCATCAATAGGCGGCGTACTGATGCTGTCTAAATCCTTAATACTCATCTCCATAATAGATAAGTTAGCAATGTAAGCATCTTGACTATATTCCAAACCATCACACCCTTGACGAAACGCCTCAGGCAATCTAACAATCACATCATCTGTTGAGCCATTAGTTGGCCAAAAGGTGCTTGGAAATGGTTTGTAATTAAAAGCAACCCAATGACTACCATCTTTCGCAAAACCCAACTCATCAAATGCTTCAGCACCCAAATGCAAATCTTTAATGTCAGGCACATAGCCATTCCAGTCGCCAATACTGTTAATTTTTTCCACCAATGGAGAGTAATTATCAGTATAAATATAATCAATTACTGATTGGTCGCTAATCTTAGCAATACGGTCGGTACGGTCTTCAAATAAGTTCTGCCAATGGTTTGTTACTCCCACATCTGAAAAGGCATATTCTTGTTGAAGGTTACCATCATTCATCGCATTAGGTCTTGAAAGCATCTCATAAGTTTGATGGCAGGTCATGCAAGGGTTATATTTTTCTTCATGCTTGGTATAGCACTGTGGTGGTATAACTGCTTCTACGTTGTATATTTTGTTAGTAGTCGGCGCAACTAAAGGCTGCTGAGACTGTTGCTTATAAAGCTCAGGACTCTCAGGAAATTTCAATGAGGCCAATAAATCCTGCGTATTATCTGGCCTATTGGTTGGATCGGAACTGTTACCATTAGAAGGAGCGTCATCTACATTAGAACTGGCTGAATCATCACCGCCACAGGCAGTTAAACCCATGGCAAGTGCCATACTTATAGACACCACTAAAAATTTAGAATTTAGTATCCATCTGTTGGGATGTTGATTATTGGTATGCTGAATCAATGCGTCTTTTTTAGTTTCTATTTTAAGTTTCATATTTTAAGTCTTATAAATTTAAAATCGGTTTATATCTATTAATGAATATCACACTATTAATTTCTGTTTCTAATCTATACCGCTCACCTATTTTTCTACTATATGATGTGTGTCGCTGACACCGTTAACACGCTTAAAACAATAAATCTTGGTTAGTTAAAAAATAAAAATTAGAAAGAAAAAGGTCTAGAAAGCGGGCTTCCTAGACCTAACAATATAATTATCAAGTAAATCGATATGAGCTTCTATAGCCAACCAACTTTAAAATGGTTACAGGGCAAGCAAGCGCAAGTACGACTAGGCCGTTAAGCGAATTAAACACCGTAACCATTCAAAGGTGGTTAGACTATAAGCAATTATCAAATTACTTAGCGTTAGCATCTCTAAATACCCACAACATGTTGTTTTCATGATTACTGGTATCTTCCCCGATAATGATACGACCATCATCTAGGACAACTAAGTTATCTGGGTTAGATAAACCATCAGTACCACACTGGTTGGCTGGGGCGTTTTCATCGTAATTTGCACCAACAATTGCTGGCTCCATACGCGTGGTATCGACTAGGCCATCTTTCATTGTTAGCTTCATACGGTAAACAACACCACACTTACCATGATTACCGTCTAGTTGAATGTCGCCTTCACCATCACTCATCGTTTTGGTGTACTCTGACATTGCCATATACATGAATGCAGGCTTACCTGCTTCTAACTGTGACTTGGCCAAGTTATAGTTGATATTTACCCCTTCCATTTTGCGGAATTCACCTGTAGCGCCTTTTGCAACAGCTGCTTTACGTGACTCTAAGAACGCTTCACGATTGTCCGTGTGCTTACTATCGCCATTTGCCCACGCAACAACTTCTTCATCAGTAATGTGTTTGGCTTCACCAAGAGTGCCATCGTAGTCACGAATTGCTGCTTCAATATCTGCTTCCTTGGCATGTGCAAGCTCTATCCACTTGATATCAAAGCCAGCTTTAGCAGGGTCAGAGCCACCTGTCTGCGTAACTTTAGCAGCATACAAGGTACCAGCTGACATATCGCCAGCTTTATCAGCAACAAACTTGAAGAACACCGTACCAGTACCATCATCGCTTAAAAATACAGTACGATTGTCAGGCATAACAACTGAGTTTTCATGTGAGAAACGACCCATTAACTCAAGCTTGTTAACCTCTACATCACTTACATTCATCGCTGTAGCGGTATTGTTAACACCGATTTCAGTAATAAAGCCATAATCATATGGATTGGCCCACTGTGTATTGGCAGTAGGTACGGCATCTTTGCTATCAATATACCCTTTATACAAAGCGACAGACATTGGATTACTGAAATAATCAGCGGTTGGATCAAACCAATCAGCCGTATCATCAAAATATAATTCTTCTGACGTTAATGGTGTACCCCATGGGCTGACTGTGCCAAAACAGTTAACCCAAGTACCGTTAACCGAATCAAAGTTAAGCATGCCTTCCGCTTTAACAGAACTAAACCCTTTACCCATCTTAAAGTCAGATAAATGCACACGGCTCATACCACCTGGACGATCTTCCCAGTTTGTATAAAGGTAATAACCATTACCACCATCAGAGATTACACCGTTAAAGTCTGGGTCGTTTGAACTTTTTAACTCTTTACCATTTTTCATTAAGATTGAACCGATATTTGTCCCGGTTTCGGTTGTATCGCCTTGCTGAGTCAATACTTGGTATTTACCAGCCGCTACTCTCATAACCTGTTTTTCTTCAGCTGTGTTCGGTAAGCCTAGCTCATCAGCATCAACCACATCATTTACAGAGACAGAAACTGCACCAACTGTACCTTTGTTAAATACCTTGTTATTTGCATCTGCAATTGAATTATCATCAGAGGGATGTTGGGCGTTAAAAAACAATTCATTATTATCAGTAACAAAAATACCAGTGAACTCAGCACCTAAAGGTGCTGTGGCAATACGCTTTAATGATGATTCTGTGGGCACATCAACACCAGGATCAGAGGGGGTTGAATCCGAATCGTCATCATTACAAGCAGATAGCATTGTGGCTGATAAGATTGACACAGTTAATGCTGCAAGCTTAAATTTGATAGTCATATTTTTGTCCTAATATTCTTTCTCATTGGGGTTGTGAATCTAAAGACATTACAACCTAGTAATATCTATCCACGCACCTAGGTATAATTGCGAGCTACTTACACATTTCTAACCAATAATTATTCTATGTAACCAATGTTAACCTTGAGTGACCATGTGATGACATTTTGATGACTTGCTTCTTTATACATCAAAAAACCGCCTTTACTTGTTAAGTAAAGGCGGCCTTCAAATACTTTGTTTATGTTAATCATCCGTTTTAATACCCAGCGTTTAAGCTTCTAGCTGGTCAGACCTTACTATTAACAATTAGCTATTCGCTATGAGCTTGCCACGTATGCCCACCCAGTTTTAAGGTTAATTTATCTCCTGAATGGAGCATTCCTACTCCGCTTGGTGTACCTGTCATAATGACATCACCTTTTTTCAGGCTAAACGCGTGACTAATCTCGCTAATCAATTGATAAATTGGGAATAGCATTAGGGAGGTATCACCATCTTGTACAAGAGTGTCATTAATGAGTAATTGGAATTTCGTACGGGTAAAGTCGCCAAACTTTGTAGGATGAATCCAAGGACCAAGTACGCATGAGCCATCAAAACACTTGGCCCGCTCCCAAGGATGTCCGTTTTCTTTAAGCTCAGTTTGCAAGTCACGCAGGGTCAAATCAAGCCCTAAGGTTACCGCATCAATCAGCCCTGCTGTATTTTTCACTTCGTCTACTGACGCCGACTTTAAGCTTCGACCAATTAATAGGCATAACTCAGTTTCATAATGCACCGAATAGGTCTTATTACGCAGGCTATCAGTCACTGTACTGGGTACAACATCATCAGTGGAGATGACACTTGAACCCGGTTTTATAAATAAAATCGGGCGGGTGGGTACGGCATTACCAAGTTCAGTAGCGTGAGCCGCATAAGAGCGCCCAACACAAACAACTTTGCCAATAGGTTTGATGTTATGTGGATTGAGAATATCGAGTGCTCTTGCTTCATCTTCGTGAGCAGATTCATTAATCTCTTTGGCAATATCATTTACTAATGATAAGTGTGGCGATTTAAGCATGATAAGCTCCCTTTATATTAAATGTGTTAATCAATAAGCCATTTAATTGTAGCGCATTTTTATAAGGGAAACTCAGCATAATCATTGATGGTATTTATGACCCTACAGAGGGTTTAGCTTAAATAAAATTTAGCTTATGAAGAGTTCATATCGTTACGAGATGTTGCCAGTAGCGGCCTCTGGGGGCACATACTTACTATGCCGATTCATGCGTTTTTCTAATAAGTTGAAGGACAACAGAATGACCCAAGATAATATAAGATAGATGACACCTGCTGCAAAATAAAGCTCAAAAATAGTGTAAGTACGGGCGCTAATTGTTTTTGCAATACCAGTAATATCCATTAGAGCAATAGTCATCGCAAGCGAACTACCTTTCAGCATAAAAATGACTTCATTACTATAAGCCGGAAGCATAATACCGAATGCACGCGGTAACTTAATACGAGTTAACTTCTGCCAACCAGACATACCAATGGCATCGGCAGCTTCTAATTCTCCAGGTGGAATAGATTGAATTGCGCCGCGAATAATTTCAGCAATATAGGCGCTGGTGTTTAGCGTAAACGCAATAATAGCACACCAAAATGGCTGCTTAAGCACGGGCTCCCACAAAAATGACTCTGTTATAAATTCAAATTGTGAAAGACCATAATAGATTAAAAAGATTTGTACCAGTAACGGCGTTCCTCTAAAAAAGAAGATATATAGAAAAGGGATAACACGTACCAGCTTATTGTTAGACAAACGCAATAACGCTAAAATTAAGCCAAAAAACAGCCCCAGTATCCCTGACATGACTACCAGCTCAACTGTCAGTACCACACCGCCTAATAAATCAGGGAGGTATTTAAAGATGACTTGCCAATTCCAGTCCATGATACCGTCCTATCCTTTAGCTGCGTTCAGTGATTGCGGTACTTGCTCTTTACTCAACCGTTTAGCATATCGCTCTGCTGGATTGGCTCGCCATTCCATAAACATCATTAACGCGGTAACAATAATAGTTAAACCTAAGTAAATAACCGCTGCCGCCATATAAAAAGTAAAGGCTTGCTGCGTTGCTTGGGCACCGCGTGATGCGTGATACATAATATCTTTTAGACCAACAACAGAAACTAGTGCCGTATCTTTTAACAGAACCAAAAACAAATTACCTAAACCCGGTAGTGCCAAGCGCCATACTTGGGGTACGATGATGCGAAAATACAATTGAGTAGGCCTCATTCCAATTGCTTGAGCAGCTTCCCACTGCCCTTTTGGTATCTCTTGTATTGCCATACGAAACACTTCGGTTGCATAAGCACCAAAAGCGATGGACAAGGCTAACACACCGGCTAAAAATGGACTGACCTCAACATATTGTGTGTAACCGAATTTGCTGAGTACTGCCATGATGAGCATGGAGCCACCATAATACAGAAAAAGTACCAGTAATAATTCAGGGATACCACGCATTGTTGCTGTATAGATAGTAGCAACTTTTCGAAAAATCCACACTTTGGACAGTTTGGCAGTTGCACCAAGCAGCCCCAATACCAATCCAATCGCAAGGCTAGATAGAGCAAGCTTGATCGTAATCAGCGAGCCATTAAGTAAGAGATGTCCAAAACCTTGCAAATCAAACACTGGGGTAAACACCTATTTAGTAAAAGTAGTAGATGATAATGATGTGGGGATTTTAACTAAACCAGCTTTCAAATTATAGAATAAACCAATCAAATAGCTGGATGCCTTGATGCGTCGTTATCTTAAGATAAGTCTTCATCTTAGGATAACGACGCAAGCGCCGAATTCTAACATACTATGATGGGTTACGTTAAGCGTAAGATTGATACCCTAAGCCTATTCCCCTTTTAAACCCTAGGTTAACCTGAGCCAGTTGGGTAGCATTATTGAATTATGTCATATGGTATTGAGTTATGTCATATGGTTAATAACCCAAGGTTAATCATAAAAAAAAGCCCCATAATAACCTGAGGCCTTTATCCGCATAACTAGGGCATGTTCTCATTTAGATTATGAGGGTAAAAATGAAATAAGTTATCGTTAAACACGAATGATTTAGCAGATAATAGGGTCATATTGGCTAGAAAACAGACCTCGCATGACAGAAATTTAGCCATTTTTGACCTATAAAATGTAAATTACTGCCAATTGCAAATTGCTGTCAATGAGGACACGACCTGATATGTCTACAAATTATTTATTGCCAACATGTATTACTCAGCAGAAGCAGGTACTGGGAAATGCTCATTGGTAATACGATCATAGGTACCATTTTCTTTTATAGCCGCTAATGCCGTATCGAATTTTTCTTTTATGGCATCGCCTTTACGAACGGCAATCGCAAGATTATCATCGATATCAATGGCTTTACCTTTGAGCTCAAAGCCAGTTTTATTTTTGCTTAACCACTCGATTGCTGGGAGCATATCAGAGACCATAGCATCGACTCGCCCTGCTTCTAAATCCAAAAACGCATTATTAAGAGTATCGTAAAGTTGGGCCTCAGCTTGGGGATAGTTTTCCTCTAACCACTGAGATGAAATGGTTGAGCGCTGAGCTGCGATGCGGCTGCTATTGACGTTATTTTCATTTGATGGATCAAAGTCACTATCATTATTGGCTATAAATACCAATGAGTTAGTGAAATAAGGCTCCGTAAAATCCACTTGCGCTTGACGCTCTGGCGTAACCGACATCGCTGCTACAATCGCATCATACTTACCTGCTTTAAGACCAGGAATAATACCATCCCAATCTTGAGCGACTATAGTGCAAGACGCCTTCATCTCTTCACAAAGTGCATTTGCAATATCTACATCATAGCCACCTAGGTTACCCTCGGCATCTGTGTAGTTGAAAGGAGCATAAGCCCCTTCTGTTGCAATACGTACTACCTCACTATTTGACTCAGACGTTTCCTGTTTAGCTTTCGTCTCTTGTGTCTCAGTAGCATTACTACAGGCTGTCATAAATATTGATAGTGTCAATGTTGTAGTCACGGCTGTTGCAGCTATGGCCGATCTAAACTTGACTGGCTTAGCTCTGACTGACAATTTTTTTAGCATTGATGTCTCCAAAATTATGCCCGCCACCCTGACATACAGATAACGAACCTAGTATATAGTCAAAGTAGTCTGAAAATGGTTATATAATTAATAACCGCCCATAGACTACTCAAATCTCACTTACCTTATACACATTTACGCATGTACGCATTTAATCATGCCCGTAGCTATCATCCGACTAACATTAGCTAACTAATATCAACTAAGCTGAATATGATTTGATAGTGTTTCAGGCTTCTTTACAGTTACAACGTGTTATTGAGCAGCTGCTTGTTGCGCTGCTGCTGTGCTAGCCGTACCAAAATATGGGGCTGCAATGTCATCATATTTACCATTCTCTTTTAGTGCAGCAATCGCTTCATTAAACTTGCCTGCTAATTCATCGCCTTTACGCACAGCAATACCCATTGCATCATCTGCACTAAACTCATCGCCTTTTTGCTCAAAGTCATTACCTTCTGTACTTTGCAACCAGTTGGCAGCGGTTACCTTATCCGATAATAAAGCACGGATACGACCTGAGGATAAATCTAGATAGGCATTTTCTTGCGTATCATATAGGTTGATCTTTGCATCGGGATGGTTGTCTTCAATGTATTGGGCCGCAATAGTAGCACGCTGTGCCCCTACTGAGACGCCACTTAGGTCATTATCAATACTTATATCATCGCCCTTTTTAGCGACAAAGATTAAACCGTTATTTAAATAAGGCTCAGTAAAGTCGATAACTTCTAAACGTTCTGGCGTAATGGACATACCAGCAATAACTGCATCAAACTTTTTGGCTTGCAGTCCTGGAATTAACCCATCCCATTCTTGCGATGAGATGTCGCAGTTTGCTTTCATCTCTTCACACAGGGCATTCATTAGATCAATCTCAAATCCAATTAATTTTCCATCAGCATCGGTATAACTTAAAGGTTTATAGCTTGATTCAGTAGCGACTCTAATCGTCTCAGCTGGTTGTTCAGCTTTGGTAGCATTGTCTGATTCTGTCTCAGTTTGCGTGCTGCTATTGTTACAAGCTGCAAGCATCAACCCTGATAAGGCAAGGGGTAGTAGCGCCCATTTTTTGTCAGTCTTTACATGTGTCATCTTGTCATCCTGATCGTCATCATAAGGGAGATATGTTTAATAGTGGCTGTGAAGCTGTTAAGTCCGTATAAAGGATTACTACTTATACTTTATACTGGACTACATCAACCTCAACGATTTAAGCACTCAAAGACTTAAGTGCTACTGCTACTACTTAGTAAAATTTGCTTGTTCAAGCTTCTCAAGCTCGCCACTGTCGCGTAAGGCTGTAATTGCTGCGTCGAAATCAGCTTTTAAATCATCACCTTTGCGAATCGCAATACCAATGTTGTCATTGTTATCAATCTCATTACCAATGACACCATAATCTGGGTTTTGTGGTAACCAATCTGCTGCTGATACTTTCTCAGCCAATACTGCATCGACACGACCGGACTTTAGATCAAGATAAGCATTTTCATAAGTGTCATACAAGTTAACAGTGTTGCCATTTTGACCATCATAATTATCTTGTAGATAAGCGCCTAATGTCGTTGAGCGCTGTCCGCCTAAATCCTTTCCTGAAATATTATTTGGATCAAAACTACCATCATTTTTAGCAAGCCATACCATCGTATTTTTAAAGTAAGGTTCAGAGAAGTCTACTTTTTCTAAACGCTCAGGTGTGATGGACATACCCGCTACAATAGCGTCATATTTATTAGCTAAAAGACCAGGGATAATACCGTCCCAATCTTGGGCAACTATTTCACACTCTGCTTTCATATGCGCGCACACAGCATTTGCCACATCGATATCAAAGCCGCCTAAAGAACCATCATTGTTGGTATAGTTAAATGGGGGGTACGCACCCTCTGTTGCAATGCGAATAGACTTAGCTTCACCGGTAGAGGCCGCCCCCTCGTCTTGAGCTGTCGTCTCATCAGCGGGTTGGGAACATCCTACTAAACTAACGATGCTTGCTACAGCAATGGAAGACAACATCGTACGAGATAGCTTTTTACTCACTGGCTTTGTACTCCATAGCGGGGTGTTTAAAAAATTCATACTTTCTTTCTCCATAGCCAAATGTGGCTTAAATTATTCATTAACTTTTGCGCAACATAATTAATCTGCTAATAACCGGCCAAAGGTAATTAAGTCGATATCACAGAGCAGATTATAAATTGTTAGCAAGTCTTAAAATGACTTTATTTGACAAAAATAGGGGTAACAATAATGATTGAGCAAAGTTTATATACAAAAATAATACCTTACAGTAGTTGTAAAAACAAACTATTTCGATTGATTGGTCATAATTTTGTCATTAATGTTTGCTAGCGTGTCTCAAACTATATTTAAAAAAAGAGGTAAGCATTGAACCTCAATGCTTACCTCTACTCAATACCACTTAATACATATAAATGACACAATAGACGACTTAATCTAATATTAAAACCTCAGAAGTGGCAGGTGGTATCGTATTAGCATCTGCACGATGCGATGCCATAAATTCACGCACCCGCACTGAGGTTGGATTATCAAAAATTTGCTGTGGTGTGCCCATCTCTTCAATACGCCCTTGATGCAAAAAAACCACTTGAGTCGACACATCGCGCGCAAAGCGCATTTCATGCGTCACAATTAACATAGTACGCCCCTCAGCAGCAAGATCACGCATTACTGCCAGTACTTCATTGACCAATTCAGGGTCTAGTGCTGATGTTGGCTCATCAAATAATAATACTTGAGGATTCATTGCCAATGCGCGAGCAATGGCAACACGTTGGCGCTGACCACCTGATAAATTAGCCGGATAGGCATCTTTTTTATCAAATAAACCGACTTTGTTTAGCAGCACTTCAGCGTCACTTATCGCCTGATCTTTGCTAATTTTTAAAACTTGGGTAGGCCCTTCGATAATGTTATCGATGATGGTTTTATGCGGCCATAGATTAAAGTTTTGAAATACAAAACCTATTCTCGCTCGAAAGCTTTCAAGCTGCTTTTTATTTGCAGCACGCAAGTTACCCGATTTATCAGCGACCAATTCCAGTGACTCATTACCTAAAGTAATACTACCTTGACTTGGACTTTCCAGTAAATTGATACAGCGTAAAAGAGTTGACTTACCAGATCCTGATGAGCCTAATATAGAGATGACATCGCCATCATATGCTGTGAGTGACACACCTTTTAGTACCTCAAGTGAGCCAAAGCTCTTATGAATATTTTGCAAATCTAGGGCAATTGAGCGATCTGATGTATTTAGCGGCATAATGAAAGGGTTGATCCATAGTGATTTAAAACAGAAGTTAGATTTATATTATAGCAACTTAAGTTATCGCTGTAGACCAAAATAATTTATACCGTTTAATGCCACTCTATTACCAAAAAATATTAATTCTTAGGGCGTGTCCTCATTTTGAAGATGGAGATAAAAATAAGATAAAACGCAGTCAGACAAGGAAAATAATAGGTAAATATCGAGATATTTCCCCGTTATTTGACGTGGTATGACAAGATTTAGCTATTTTTAGCCCATTTAAATGCAATTGTACGAATTGAGGACACGCCCTAATAAAACAATTTTGCAATAAAACATTCCTACAGCAATCGTCAATACGCCTTTAAAAAAATACCAATATGGTAAAGGCTAACCCCAACCATATTGGCAATATTAGGAGTGATAGGCATTAAGAGTGATAGGCATTAGGAGTAATAGGTATTAAGAGTAATAGGTATTTATCACTATAAGAAACCCTAAGTGAACTTAACCTAACTTATAGGTAATTTATAGATTAAAAACTAATTACTAAAAGATTAACCACTATAGAGCGTAATGGACAAATTAATAGGTCGAAATATTTTCCTCTTTTTCAGTACCATCAACAACATCAGCATTATCAATATTATCAATTTCGCTAACTGCGGCATCATTAATACTCTTAGATTCACTAGCTTCATTTGATTCATCAGAAGCATTAGGAGCATCATTAGAGGTATTAGGCATATCAGAGTCATTTGGCATATCGTTTTGCATCTTATCCGCTTGATTTTGCTCGAGTTGATCTTCCACAATTTGGTCTTGGGGTGTGCTCTGCGTTTCAATATCGCCACGAGCTTCTGCATCCTCTTTCTGAGAACTACAAGCAGCAACACCGATACCTAATGCCGAAACTAAAACTAACTTTGAAAATAATGATACATTTAGTGTACGCATATGATTACCTCTCTCATTTGAAGTCTATACCGTTTATTTCATAAAGAATCTCATGTTTTACAGTGATACTTTACAAACTATAAAATGCACTTATTAGCCTAGTTTGGAAAAAGTTTGTGACGGTTTGTAAGTTATATGCAAGGAATATTTAGTTATCATTAAGCTTGAAGACCAAACGTTTAAAATCACGATAGTTAAAATAACTTTGATTGTACGAATACTTTATCTTACTGGTAGTTACTCCTTGTTACATGCCCTTTACTATTATGGATATTTGTTTTATGTTAAATAGCAAAATTGTGACTAAATTATAAGCTAATCTATCTCAAATACGTTGACTTACTTAGGGATAACTAATGACACAGAACATTACGAATATTAAAAGCTACATGCAGCAAGTAGGCAAACAGGCCAGAGAAGCATCGAGATTTCTGGCAGCTGCTAATACAGGGGTCAAAAACAAAGCCCTATTGACCATCCATGACAAACTTCAACAGTCAAAAGCAGATATCTTAGCCGCCAATAAAACTGATATGGATAACGGCGATAAAAATAATTTAGACGCGGCCCTACTTGACCGCCTAGAGCTAAACGAATCCCGCTTTGAATCCATGCTACAAGGTTTAAAAGATGTGGCGAACCTGCCTGATCCGATTGGTGAGGTAACTGATATGACATTTCGTCCTTCTGGCATCCAGCTGGGTAAAATGCGTGTGCCTTTAGGCGTGATAGGCATGATTTATGAATCACGTCCTAATGTGACCTTAGAAGCCGCCTCTCTAGCCCTTAAATCAGGAAATGCCATTATACTGCGTGGCGGTTCTGAAGCGTTTAACTCAAATCAAGCTATTGCTAAATGTATCTTAGAGGGACTAAAAGAATCAGGGCTTCCTGAATATGGCGTCCAAGTATTACAAACGACCGACCGTGCTGCTGTCGGCGAACTGATTACTATGACAGATTATGTAGACGTGATCGTACCTCGCGGTGGTAAAGGGCTTATTAAACGTATTACTCAAGATGCAAAAGTACCTGTTATTAAGCATTTAGATGGCAACTGCCATACTTTTATTGATAGCGATGCCGATCCTAAAATTGCAGTAGAAGTTAGTGTTAATGCGAAAACCCATCGTTATGGTACTTGTAATACGATGGAAACCTTACTGGTTGATATAAACGTCGCTGATGAACTACTGCCTAAAATTGCTGAAGCAATCGTTGAGGCAGATGATGCCATGCAGCTACGTTTAGACTCTAATGCTAAAGCCATCTTAAAAGACAACGCCAAGCTTGCAGGACATTTAAGTGATGCCAATGATGAGGATTGGGATACTGAGTACTTAGCCCCTATTCTCGCTATCAAAGTTATTGATGGCTTAGATGAAGCCATTGCCCATATTAATACCCATGGAAGTCATCATACCGACGTCATCATTACTGATAACTACAGCAAATCGCAGCGTTTTATCCGTGAAGTCGATTCAGCCAGTGTGATGATTAATGCTTCAAGTCGTTTTGCAGATGGTTTTGAATATGGGCTAGGTGCCGAGATTGGTATTTCAACCGATAAAATTCACGCCCGTGGCCCAGTGGGTCTAAATGGTTTAACCTCCCAAAAGTGGATAGTATATGGTCATGGTGAGGTTCGTGGTTAATGAATAAGACAAAAATTTTTGCTAGTGCTCAATGATTACCCATCATTACTTTATATAACATATAGAAGATATAAAATAAAATATAGAACGTCAGCTTTTGCTGGCGTTTTTTAATATCATTATTCACTATTCATTTTCTCTATGCCTCTCTACACACACGCCGATTGGTTTTCTAACCCTATTCGGATGACGGTTTGTTTTTACCTTATGAATCATAATGTTAACTTACCTACTATACTAAAAAGTTGCTATAATTCTAAAATTTCAGCCCTATTTAAATCTTTTCTACTGATTATGTATTTCTTATGATCAAATTAGCTTTATCTTTTACCCTAGCACAGGCTTAACACTCGGTCAGACCTATTCTTTGAACTCAGCTTATTTTGCTGATAGGCTATATTTTATTTGCCTCCTATTTCATTTAACTCCTAGTTTTATTTGGCTCCTAGGCTCCTATATGTTAAATCAAGTATTAGATAATAATTTAGTATTACGGAAAATATAAACCCTGCTAAGCAAACTTTGATTTGAAAGGATACTTACTCCATTCCAAATTAAGGCAGCTTTTTTCTTAGTACGTTTTTATTAGTAACTTTTTTAATAACTGTAATTTATTAGTAACAATATTTATTAGTAACTATATTTATTCTTTTTACTATATTTATAAAGGAGCAACTTATGGAAGTGACTTTAAATGGCTACTATACATTGATATTAGCCACCTTAGTCTTGCTACTTGGCCGATTTTTGGTTAAAAGAATTAATTTTTTAGAAGATTTTAATATCCCAGAGCCTGTGGCAGGGGGTTTAGTAGCCGCTATTATTGTATATGCTCTTAATATGTTTTGGGGCTATAGCTTTAACTTTCAGCAAGAGTTGCAAACCGCATGTATGCTAATGTTCTTCGCATCCATCGGCTTGAGTGCTGACTTTGGCCGATTAAAAGCAGGGGGTACACCGTTATTAATCTTTACCGCTGTCGTCTCTGTCTTTATCGTTATACAGGACATTGTCGGTGTTTCAATGGCGAGTGTGCTTGGACTTGATCCCTTGTTAGGACTAGTGACAGGTTCCATCGCCCTAACGGGGGGGCATGGAACAGCGGGTGCTTGGGGTATTACGCTAGAGGAGCAATATGGCGTAGTTGGTGCAACCACGTTAGGTATTGCCGTTGCTACCTATGGTCTGGTCGCTGGTGGGGTAATCGGTGGTCCAGTAGCACGTCGACTCATTAATCAAATGGGTGTTAAGCCCACCCCTGAGAATCCAAATCCTAGTGAAACAGAGATACTGGCTGCTAAACAATCGCTGTATAGCACCAAACACAATGAGGATGATGTTCATAGAAATAAAGAGATTTTTGAAAAGCCTGATAATATCCGTCTAATCACGGCCTCCTCTACTATTGAGTCTTTGGCTTTGTTTGCGGCCGCTTTAGCCTTTGCCGAAATTATGACGGTTGTCGGCGAAGGAACTTGGTTTGATTTACCCACATTCGTTTGGGCATTGGCTGGCGGTGTCATAATCCGTAATGTGCTAACGATGGTATTTGACTTTGATATGTTCGACCGAGCCATTGATGTGATCGGTAACGCGTCTTTAAGTTTATTTCTAGCGATGGCGCTTTTGTCGTTAAAACTATGGCAATTGACAGATCTGGCAGGCCCAGTACTCATCATTTTGATTGTGCAAACTGTAGTGATGATTGGGTATGTATATCTGGTAACCTTTAGAATCATGGGTAAAGACTATGATGCTGCCGTATTGTCAGCAGGTCATTGCGGTTTTGGAATGGGGGCAACACCAACGGCTATTGCCAATATGCAAGCGGTTACCGATCGCTATTTGGCCTCGCCAAAAGCCTTCCTGATTGTACCTATGGTTGGCGCATTCTTCGTGGATATTGTTAATGCAACGGTACTTCAGATCTTTGTAAACCTACCGTTTATGTAGGGTATTTAGTCACTCTTTAAACCTGTATATATCTAGAATGTTTTGCATAAAGAAGCTAGGTTATGAGATTTAACCTAGCTTCTTATTCTCTAACTTCCTACTCTCTAAATACTAGGACAGTTTATTAAACTGACTGATTCTCTCTGTATGAATTTCCTATACATTAAATAATTTTGGTTGCACTAATTAGTTCTTTTGACAATCTACCATACGGTTCAAAATGGTAGTCAGCCAAGTATTATTATCATGAATGAACTGTTTACCTAACTCAAGAATCTCTTCCGCTGTTTGAACCGATTCAGGATTAGTTAATAGCGCATTATTCAAATAGTCTTCACCTTGTTGAACCATATCAACCATACTCTCTGGTACAACTTCGAAATGACATTGCCAACCCATTATCCATGTATTTAGCTTTTTATGAGTTTCATTTTGATAAATAAATCCTTGGTTGCTCCAAAACTTTGACTGAGCAATAGGTGTCGCGCCTTTTGGCAAATCAAACCCATCACCATGCCAATGAAAGACATTAAACGCCTGTTTTGGCAAATCCTGTAATAAATAATGCTGCTTGCCCGCCTCAGTTAACTCAATAGGCATCCAACCTATTTCTTTGACACCAGAGGGAGCAACTTTGGCACCTAGACAATCGGCAATCAGCTGTGCGCCTAAGCAGATACCAATGACCGTTTTACCCGCCTCGATAGCCTGTTTGATAAATCTCTTTTCTTCACTTAACCAAGGAAACTCTGCCTCATCATGTATGCTCATCGGTCCACCCATAATAATAAGCCAATCAAAGCTATCCTGATCTGGTAGAGCGTCATTATCATAAAAACGGGTGGTCGTAATGCTGTGACTTCTATCATCTGCCCATTGCTTGATATAACTCAGATGTTCGAAATCGACATGATATAGGGCGTGTATTTTTAGCATTATTGGTTCCTTCATGAGACCTAGTATTAATGATGAAAGTTTAACACAGTCGCTTCACTGTCTCTCATTTCTTGCTTAAGCCACTTTTTGAATATCATCTTTCTATCGTCCTCAAAAAAAGGGGTAGCTGACAATAAATGATAGGATGAGCTATCCACAATGGGCGGCTGCACCTTGACTAATAATTCACTCGATAGCTCTTTTTCAACCATATAACTCGATACCACTGCGGTGCCAAGCCCTGCTAAAGCGCCCTCAATACATAAATAAAAATGGTCTAAAATGACGTGCTCATAGGTTAATAATTCCTCCGTTAACAACTTCGAATGCGCCAACTGATGCCACAGCTGTGGTCGTGACGATGATAATAGAAGTTTATTACTCGCTTTGATGTTCGGATTGCATACTGCCACCACATATTCATCCGCCATTTTTTCATAAATAACCTCTTCTCCCCAATTAAAATCATTGCGTCGTAGCGCTAGATTAACAGGGCTATTATGCAAGTCTATACTGCCCCCACCCGTTAATAATACTACTTCAAAACCGTTATCCAACGGATTAAAGCTCGCTAACCTAGGTATCAGCCATTTCATAGCTAATGTAGGCTCGCAAGATAAAACCAATTGTTTCGAGTTTGACGGCAATGCAGTCAAGTTCAATAAACAATGGTCTAATTGAGTAAATACTTGCTGGCAACAGGTAAACAGTTGCTCTCCCTTTTGAGTCAATATTAGGTTTTTTTTCACCCTGTTGAACAGTGCGAAACCGAGTTCATCTTCCAGATTTTTGATTTGCTTGCTGACAGCACTTTGAGTCACGAATAGCTTTTTGGCAGCCAGAGTAACACTGCCATGTGTCGCAACGTAATAAAAATACTTCAATCCATTTAAAGATAGTCTTTCAATCATGCCAAAAACTCATAGTAGATGATGTTAATAAGTCAATTTTAGTCTACCTAAAGGTATGTCAACATACTACTTAATTCGGAGTGTCATCAGTTCTTATCTACTTTAAGTTATGTTGAGGAATATCAATGTCAGAGTATTTTGCGGTCATCGCCATCACCATTCTGGCCGTGATTAGTCCAGGTGCAGATTTTGCAGTAGTCACTAAAAATAGCTATCTATATGGTCGCTTAATAGGTGTACTCACCTCTATAGGGATTGCACTAGGGGTCTTGGTTCATGTCACTTATACTTTAGTTGCGATTAACCTGATTATGAAAGTTGTGCCTAACTTTTTAGATATTATCAAATACATAGGGGCGTTTTATCTTATTTATCTAAGCTATAAAACGTTCACTCAGTCCCCTATCACAGAAAAAGCCAGTTCATTAGCTATAGACGGATGGCTCGCCTTTAGAAACGGATTTTTTACCAATGCACTAAATCCGAAAACGACTTTATTTGTGATTAGCACCTTTACTCAAATTGTAAGCATAAATACCCCCCAGTGGCTATTAATGAGCTATGGCGCATTTATGTCATTTGCTCATTTTATCTGGTTTTCTATAGTTGCTTTATTGTTTTCACAGCGCTCAATACGGGCAAAAATGTTGACCAAACAGGTGGCAATCAACCGTGTCATAGGTGTAATTTTAGGACTGCTAGGGATGATGTTATTGTTGTCTAATTTGGAATAAACTATGATTTAGAATAAACCATAGTTTTCAAGGTCGATATTATGATTTAACGTTTTTACTTAACAAGTTGAACACCCTCTCTTTACAAAGGTATAGGTAGAGTTAGAAAAGGGTTTAATAAGCTTAAAAAAACCTGATTGTAAAAGCTTATTGTAGAGTAAGGTTCCATACGCCCTAAACTCAATAATCTATAAGAACTTAATAATCTATAAGTGATAAAAAAAACCGCTTAGACAATTATCTAAGCGGTTTTATTAGCAAACCAATATGTTATATAAGCTTATTAACTATTAATATTAATAACTACTGGTTGCTTTCATAAACAGGCAGTTCTTTGCAAATAGCCTGTACTTTTTTACGGGTATCAGCGATAACTTGCTCATCCCCACGACTGTCTAATACATCACAAATCCAGCCTGCTAACTCGCTAGATTGCGCCTCATTAAAGCCACGAGTAGTAATAGCAGGTGTTCCGATTCGAATGCCTGAAGTGACGAATGGGGATTTAGGATCATTCGGTACGGCATTTTTATTGACCGTAATACCAGCATCGCCTAGCCATTTATCCGCTTCTTTACCCGTCATTTCCTGCTTCACTAAGCTGATAAGCATCAAGTGGTTTTCAGTACCACCAGAGATGATATCATAGCCACGCTCTTGGATGACTTTTGCCATTGCTTGTGCGTTTTTAACCACTTGCTGCTGGTACGTTTTAAAATCATCTTGTAAGGCTTCTTTGAAGCAAACCGCTTTTGCAGCAATGGCGTGCATTAACGGGCCACCTTGGTTGCCTGGGAATACAGCTGAGTTTAACTTTTTAGCCAGCTTGTCATCACGAGATAAAATTAAACCTGAACGAGGGCCACGCAAGGTTTTATGCGTTGTTGTTGTTACCACATCTGCAAAAGGTACTGGGCTTGGGTAAACGCCAGCGGCTACTAGACCTGCCACATGCGCCATATCCACAAAGAAGTAAGCGCCAACTTTGTCGGCGATATCGCGGAAACGTTGCCAATCAACAACTTGTGAATACGCTGAAAAACCTGCAATAATCATTTTTGGCTTGTGCTCTTGTGCCAAACGCTCTACTTCATCATAATCGATGAGACCCGTTTCTTCGATTAAGCCATATTGTACGGCATTATAGTTAATACCAGAGAAGTTCACATGAGCGCCATGTGTTAAGTGACCACCCGCATCAAGGCTCATACCTAATACAGTATCGCCCGCATCTAATAGCGCTAAAAATACCGCTGAGTTCGCTTGGCTACCAGCATGTGGCTGAACGTTGGCATATTCAGCACCGAATAGCTCTTTTGCACGATCAATGGCCAATTGCTCAACGATATCGACATATTCACAACCGCCGTAATAGCGTTTGCCTGGGTAGCCTTCGGCGTATTTATTAGTCAAATCTGAGCCTTGCGCTTCCATCACTGCTGGCGAGCAGTAGTTTTCTGAGGCGATAAGCTCGATATGGCTTTCTTGACGCTCGGTTTCTGACACCATGGCTTGATATAAATCTGGGTCATAATCTTTAATACTAATATCTTTAAACATATTGTTTTCCTATAAATAAGTCATCGCTGACATATAAAAAATACAAGCGCTGAACCAACCGACCGTCTATTCTCAATCTTAAAACCTATAAGTCCAGTCTAAGTAGGTACTTAGCCTCACTTAACGAGATATTTTAAGGGGGTGGCAACTTCGCACATTAGGCAATAAGTGTAACATGAAATTAGGCTGAAAATAGACAAAAACGCCGCCCGAATATGGCGTTTTTAAGGTTTCGCTGATTCTTAAAAATACCAAAATAAGCTATCTGCAACTTTATAGGCTTTTTAGCTAAAAAATTCTGGCAAAAAGGTTTCACTAATTAATATCTGTCTATGGTGCCACTGATAGACTGTACTTCGTCGCCAACCTTGTGGTGTCAACTGTATCACTCTTTGACTCGGCAAGGTCGCCTGTCGCTTGAACATCACATAGCCAATAGGCGTACCCTGCAAATATTTGAGCCGTCTCGCCTCCCCCGCTAAGCTTGTCAGCGGAAATACACTTTGCGCAGCCACCCACGGCATAGTAGCATTGCCATAGAGTAATACCTCACGCACCCATGCCAGCATAGGACGATTCAGTTGGTACCCTTTATAACCCAACTGTTTTTTTTGAGGCAACGTTAACGGGCGATAGCCTTCAAAGGTGCGCTCGACTTTTAAAGGTTGACCGGCTTTATCTTCTAATAACGCCGTCAATGAACCGTCGGAGGTTAGCCAAAGTAGGGTTTCTTCTGACAAGAGATTTTTGTTATCCCTAAGTTTAGACCCTGCGACCATTGTTTGATTGTCCTTTAAACTAAAAACAGTATTTCAAGTTTTATTAGATTGATTGAGTTGCATAATCGGATACGGCATGAAGGCTTAGGGAAAAGAGGGTAGGTAAAAAGTTTTATTAAAATTTAACTTAATGAATGGTAATTTTGGCTCAGCCTTTAAACTGAGGCATATTATCAATATTAAATGGCAATGATTCATGAGCTTGCCTGCGATATTGATACATATAGTCGCGATCTTGCTCACAGAACTTGACAATGGCGGGTTCAAATCGATCATCATAAATACGATGTAAAGAGTAGGTCTTGGTCGGCACAAAGCCTCGAATAAGCTTGTGCTCGCCTTGGGTACCGGGGTCAAAATTTTGCAAACCTTGCTCGATGGCAAACTCGATACCTTGATAGTAGCATAGCTCAAAGTGCAAACTGTCATACTCTTCAAGCGAGCCCCAATACCGTCCATATAAGGTTGCATTGGGCTGCGCCGGATCATCATAAAAGAATAAACTGCTGGCTATGATATTGCCAGTCTCGTCTATCCCTTGTGCCAGCATTAGATTGCCTGACATGGTTTGAGCTATTTGATCAAAGAAGTCTTGATTTAAGTATGGATAACGACCACGTACAGCGTAGGTCATGGCATAGCATTGATAGAAAATCTCCCAGTCACGCTCTGTGATTTCATTACCTTTTTTAATCTGGCAACGTAATTTTTGCTTGGCTATTTTCTTACGTTCGGCTCGAATATTTTTGCGCTTTTTAGCAGTCAAGGTAGACAAAAAGTCCTCAAAACTACCAAAGGGCTGAGGCTTACCATCGCAATCTAGCTGGGTTAAATTTTGATTGTGCCATAAAAACTGACAGCCTTGGCGTTCTAATAACTGATGCTTAAATAGTGTTCTGGGTAACGATTTATTTATTTCAACTTGCTCTGGCTCGATAAATAAACCATGCCAGCTTGAGGCGCCAGTTTGCTTGGCTACTTCGTCTATTGCGGCTATTGCAGTTTGCCAAATGTCGTTATCTAGCGTTGCGCCTTCAGCTAGCCAAAACCGCCCTCCACTCACTGGTGTATACGGCACACTGGTCACTAATCTGGGGTAATAATCGACACCATAACGGGCATAAGCCTCCGCCCATGCATGATCAAATACGTATTCACCTTGATGATGGCCTTTAATAAATAACGGCATTACTGCAACAGGCGCATTGATATCATCTTTATAGATAAGAACATACAAAGGTACCCAGCCTGACTCTGCACCAATGGCACCCGTATGAGTAAGGGCTTGCCAATATTTAAATGACATAAAGGGTGTATCTGGCACTTGCCATTGGGGGCGATTTTGCCAATCGGTATCTTGAGTCAGCGCATAGGAATAAGTCATAAGTCAGGTATTAATTATTAGGTAATAGTGAAAGAAGTATTGATTGAAACAGCGGCAAAAACATGAATAAAAACTGTAAAAACAAAGTTAAAACATTAACACTTAACCTAACAAATTTATAAAATTATCTCCGATAGATCGCCAAAGTATAATAAACAAAGTCTCTATCTTATATCTATAATGAAATAATGCCAGTTTTTATAGTCTAACCTAATAGATCTCTCTCTGGTGCCTTTCTAGTGCCTTTAAGGCTAATATTTGAATTATATACAGCCACTAGCAAGTATTAAAACATTCATTTTCGACTACTAATAACACACTAAACAATAAGCTAACCCTTATAGTACCTAATTGTATTATCCCTATCAGGTAACACTTCGGTAGGTATGATGTAAAAAAATAGCATAGTACGCTAGATGACTAGCTATAACTGTTACAGAGTTTATCTATCCAACCACATTAGGTAACATTTGTCTGGATTTTTAGTTAACATTTACGATAGGCTTATAACTATATAGCGCCATAGCGCCGGCAAGTCACTTTAAGTTAAGTTAGGTTAAATGATATAATTATGTATAGGGCAGATTCAACCAAGGCGATGCTCTAGTCAGTTTCATATTTTAATAAGAGACTTTTTAATAAGAAACTTTTTAATAAGACACTTTGTTTATTTTTGCTTCTTATTTATTCGATTTAACCGCACAGTCCATTTTTATATTGTATTATTAGATAATAATTAAGAACCTGTATCAACTATAACCTAAAGGGATAAAATAAAACCTATGTCAAAAATTATTTATACAAAAACCGACGAAGCCCCAGCCCTAGCCACCTTCTCATTCCTGCCTATTGTTAAAGCATTTACCAAAACAGCAGGCGTTTCGGTTGAAACAAGTGATATCTCTGTTGCAGCACGAGTATTGGCTGAATTCCCCGATTATTTAACTGAAGAACAACGGGTTCCTGACAATCTTGCTGAGCTGGGACGATTAACGCAGGATCCAGATACCAACATTATTAAATTACCAAACATTAGTGCATCTGTTCAGCAGCTTAAAGCCTGTATTAAAGAGCTACAAAGCAAAGGGTTCGCTGTGCCTGATTTTCCAGAAGATCCACAAACAGACGAAGAAAAAGAGATTCGTAAGCGTTATGGTAAGGCGTTAGGCAGTGCGGTCAATCCTGTTTTACGTGAGGGTAACTCAGACCGCCGTGCGCCTAAAGCAGTAAAAAACTTTGCTCGCAAACATCCTCACGCAATGGGCGAATGGAAACAATGGTCAAGCACCCACGTGTCTCATATGCATAGTGGCGACTTCTACCATGGCGAACAGTCGATGACCCTAGATAAAGCCCGTACCGTGCGGATGGAGCTGTTGGCTGATGATGGCACTAAGAAGATATTAAAACCAGAAATAGCGTTACAAGACAAAGAAGTCATCGACCTTATGTTCATGAGCAAAAAATCGCTATTAGATTTTTATGAGCGTGAAATGCAAGATTGTAAAGAAGCAGACATTCTGTTTTCACTGCATGTAAAAGCGACCATGATGAAAGTGTCGCACCCGATTGTATTTGGACATGCCGTTAAAATTTATTACAAAGACGCATTCGAGAAGCATGGTGATCTGTTCGATGAGTTAGGTATTAACGTTAATAACGGTATGGCAGACTTGTACGATAAAATATCAAACCTACCCACTTCAAAGCGTGAGGAAATTGAACGCGATCTACATGCCTGTCAAGAGCATCGCCCACGCCTAGCTATGGTTGACTCTGCAAAAGGCATCACTAACTTCCATTCGCCAAGTGACATTATTGTCGATGCCTCAATGCCCGCTATGATTCGTAATGGGGGTAAAATGTGGGGTGCCGATGGCAACTTATATGACTGTAAAGCCGTGATGCCGGAGTCTACATTTGCTCGTATTTATCAAGAGATGATTAATTTCTGCAAATGGCATGGTAATTTTGATCCAACAACCATGGGGACTGTACCTAACGTTGGCCTAATGGCACAAAAAGCTGAGGAATATGGCTCTCACGATAAGACCTTTGAGTCTAGTGATGCAGGCATGGCTCGTATTGTGGACATTAATACCGATGAGGTCTTACTTGAGCAACGGGTGGAAGAGGGTGATATTTGGCGTATGTGTCAAGTCAAAGATGCGCCTATTCAAGACTGGGTTAAACTTGCGGTGCGCCGTGCCCGTGAATCAAATACGCCAGCCGTATTCTGGTTAGACCCTTATAGACCCCATGAAAATGAATTAATTAAAAAAGTTGAAACCTACCTAAAAGACCATGATACCGAAGGTCTACAAATAAAAATTATGTCACAGGTTCGGGCGATGCGTTATACCTTAGAGCGCGTTGCTAGAGGTCTTGATACCATCTCGGTCACAGGGAATATCCTACGTGATTACCTAACCGACTTATTCCCAATTCTAGAATTAGGCACCAGTGCCAAAATGTTGTCCGTTGTACCCTTGATGAAAGGCGGTGGTTTGTTTGAGACTGGTGCAGGCGGTTCTGCGCCTAAGCACGTTCAACAGCTGCTTGAGGAAAACCATTTACGTTGGGATTCACTAGGCGAATTCTTGGCATTGACTGAATCTTTAGAGCATTTGTCTAAAAACGATAATAATGCCAAAGCGAAAGTACTGGCCGACTCTCTGGACAAAGCGACAGAAAAACTACTCTCAAATAACAAATCACCCTCACGTAAAACAGGTGAGCTTGATAACCGTGGTAGTCACTTCTATCTAGCAATGTACTGGGCGCAAGAGCTTGCCGCACAAGATCAAGACGCAGATTTAAAAGCACAATTTGCCCCGCTTGCCGATAAACTAATCAGTAATGAAGCAGCCATTATTAAAGAGCTAAATGACGTTCAAGGTAAGCCTGTAGATCTTAAGGGCTATTACCTCGCTGATGAAAAGTTAGCAGAAAGTGTCATGCGCCCGAGCAAATTGCTTAATGACACATTAGCCACACTGTAATTAAATTAGTTAAATCAGTAGCTAACTTATTCATTAATAGGTCTACTGTATTAAAAGGCTTTATTATTGGACAATAATCAGAACCTGTATTCATAAGCTAACGTTGAAGGATTTTTTGAATAAAATGAGTCAATACGAGACACCATCAAGTTAAAAGCGCAGGTTGAATAGTCATTCTATTTAATCCTAATTTTAACGAAGTAGTGGCTTATTATAGATAAAAATAGTCAACCATAGGTTGTGAATACAGGTTATAAGTTAAATTATGACCAACTTTTGAGTCTGAATGAAACAATAAACAACACCCCAAGAGTCAGTAGATTCTTGGGGTGTTGTTTATTGTCAAACTTAAACACTCAAACATATCAATGTATTAAATGCATTTTTATTAAATGCATTTTTTAGTTAAAAATGCTCTAAATAGTTTAATATAAATTAATATCAGTCATTATAGTAAACAAGAGACACCTCGTTCATTATACTATATTGACATCGTATCGAATGTGTAGTCGGTTAACGTGTCATAAGCGTTTCCAATACCCTCAAAAGCAAGTTAAATGATATAATTTAGCTAAATTTTAACTCAATAAACTTTTATACCAGTCTTAAGCGTCTCTACTAAAATACCTATGTGAGTTATTAAACGACTCTAATTTTAAATCTTTGCATTAATATCATATCGCTATTGACCTACCTTTCGAATTTTTAATTAACAACTTGCTAAAGGAATAGACAATCATAATGTCAAAAATTATTTATACAAAAACCGATGAAGCCCCCGCTCTTGCCACCCTATCTTTCTTGCCTATTGTTAAGGCGTTTGCTCAAACAGCAAATATTGAGATCGAAACCAGTGATATTTCACTGGCGGGACGAATTATTGCCTCTTTTGCTGATTATTTGACCGAAGAACAACGTATTCCTGACGCCCTAGCGCAATTGGGTAAGCTGGTTAATGAGCCTGAAGCAAATATTATTAAATTGCCTAATATCAGCGCGTCTATTCCACAATTAAAAGCGGCTATTAAAGAGTTACAGAGTAAAGGCTATGCTTTACCTGATTACCCTGACCATCCCGAGAGTGATGAGGACAAAGACGTTCGTAAACGATACGACAAAATTAAAGGCAGTGCAGTAAACCCCATACTGCGTGAGGGTAACTCTGATAGACGTGCACCAAAAGCAGTCAAAGCTTTTGCAAGAAGCCATCCGCATTCCATGGCCAAGTGGTCTCCTGACTCCAAAACTCATGTTGCCACCATGAGCTCAGGCGACTTTGCGGCTACTGAACAATCTATAACCATTGAAAAAGCGACTGAGTATCGAATTGAGTTTATTGGTAAAGATGGCAACGTTACCGAGCTTAAATCTCCAGCACCTCTGCTTGAAGGCGAGATTGTCGATGCCTCTATTTTGAGTAAAACGGCGCTAACAGCATTTTTGGAAGAACAAGTCGCCGATGCCAAAAAATCTGGCATACTGCTTTCATTGCATCTAAAAGCGACCATGATGAAAGTCTCTGATCCCATCATATTCGGGGAGGCGGTTAGAGTTTATTTTAAAGAGTTATTTGAAAAGTATGGCGATACCTTCAAAGTTCTGGATGTGAATGTCAATTATGGGTTTGCCAATCTACTTTCTAAACTTGAAGAGTTGCCCTTAGAGCAACGCGAAGAGATTGAAGGCGATATTAATTCAATATATAAAAGCAACCCCGCTTTGGCAATGGTTGATTCTGATAAAGGGATTACCAACCTCCATGTACCCAGTGATGTCATTGTTGATGCATCCATGCCAGCGATGATTCGCAGTGGCGGTCAAATGTGGGGTCCTGACGGTAAGCTACATGACACTAAAGCGGTCATCCCAGACAGTAGCTATGCCGGCCTTTATCAAGAAGTCATCGCATTTAGTAAAGAGCATGGTGCTTTTGATCCGACCACAATGGGTACGGTGCCCAACGTAGGTTTAATGGCACAAAAAGCGGAAGAATATGGTTCGCATGACAAGACATTCCAAATGACAACGGATGGTATGGTTCGCATGATAGATGCGGATGGTAAGGTATTAACTGAGCACAGCGTAGAGACAGGTGATATCTGGCGTATGTCTCAAGTCAAAGATGCCCCTATTCAAGACTGGGTCAAGCTAGCAGTGTCTCGTGCTAAAGCCAGTAACACACCCGCTATTTTTTGGCTTGATAAAAACCGCCCACACCATGCGCAGCTTATCAAGAAAGTCGAGCGTTATTTAAAAGACTATGACACCAGTGATTTAGATATTCGCATCATGTCGGTTAAGGACGCCACTCACTATACCCTTGAACGTCTAGTCAATGGGAAAGATACTATCTCTGTAACGGGTAACGTGTTGCGTGATTACCTCACTGACTTGTTCCCTATTCTAGAGCTGGGCACGAGCGCAAAAATGCTATCTATTGTTCCCCTGATGAAGGGTGGCGGCTTGTTTGAAACCGGTGCCGGTGGCTCAGCGCCTAAGCATGTCAAACAGTTACTCAAAGAGAATCACTTACGTTGGGATTCCTTAGGCGAGTTTTTAGCCTTAGCAGTATCGCTGGAGTACTTGGCGGAAAAGCATGACAATACTAAAGCACAAGTGTTATCTGATACGCTTGATAAAGCTACCGAAACACTTTTATTAAATAATAAATCTCCCTCTCGTAAAGTAGGCGAATTAGACACTCGTGGCAGTCACTTCTATCTGGCCATGTATTGGGCGCAGGAATTAGCCGAGCAAAACCAAGACAATGCGCTAAAAGCGCAATTTACACCGCTTGCTAAAACACTCTCAAATAATGCAGAGTCTATTATCAAGCAGTTAAATGATGTTCAGGGGAACCCAGTTGATATTGAGGGCTATTATTTGCCTAACGAATCGTTAGCAGAAAGTGTCATGCGCCCAAGCACCACGCTTAATGATGCTATTGCGTCGCTTTAGTATCACCGTAGATTACCAACCACGCTACACACAATATAAAACCCTCCTATTCAAAGAAAAACTTTTTTCATGTTAAATATTTAAAAAGTTAGCTCCCTCCCTTTTTAAAGGGAGGGTTGGGGAGGGATTTTATGAGCTTAACCGAAATAATGAGTTTTGACTTAAATATGTCATGTTAGTAGATACCACCTTGCCAAACCATGACAAGAGCACCCTGAAGCTATACGTTTCGGGGTGCTTTTTTATACTTAGGGGCTGTATAGAATTGATTAATTAGGACTGCTGATAGCTAAAGGTGTTCTAGACTAGGCGTAAACCGAAGATAATGTCCAGACCTTAGCGAGGTTTGCAACACCGTCTAGGGCAATTTTAGCATCAGCCCTGAGAACGGATTAAGCAAAGCATTGCTTTGCCTGTTCGCAAGGCAAGAGCTATGCTCGAGTGAGGGCGGGACTATTTTTTGCCAATATATTGCGAAATTGTCTAACTTAGAATGACTAAGCGTCGAAAATTTCACTGCATATTGTCTAAAAAATAGTCTCCGCCAGTTCCATGAATCAATTCTATACAGCCCCTAATGTTTAGGTCATGGTAAACTTGATCTATTCTTTCAACTATTCGAAATATATATGTCATCCGTCATCCTCTTTAACAAACCCTACGGCGTACAAAGCCAGTTTAGTGACGATGCTAATAATAAATTTGCCCCGTTATCACAGTTCTTTACCGATAAGTCGCTACGTGTGGCAGGTCGATTAGATGCCACCAGTGAAGGACTGCTTATCTTGACCTCGGACGGTCAGGTCAATAAAGCCATTACCCATCCCCCCAAAGCCAATCAGGGTCGCAAACAAGGTAAAACGTATCTGGTGCAAGTCGAAGGCATCCCAACTCAAGAACAACTGAATCAATTACGAGACGGTGTGGTGTTAAAAGATGGCAAAACGCTTCCAGCTGAGGTTAAGCATGTCAGTGAAGACGAATTACCCATGCCATTATGGCAACGTGACCCGCCCATACGCGAACGTAAAAGTGTGCCCGACTCATGGCTGATGATGACCATTTATGAGGGTAAAAACCGTCAAGTTAGACGGATGACCGCGCATGTCGGCCTACCCTGCTTGCGACTTATCCGCTGGTCAGTGGCTGGATTTGAATTGGGTAATTTAGGGGTTGGCGAGTTTGTGCGGGTGCATTTAAGCCATAAGCGTTTAAAAGAGTTGGGATTAAGGTAACATTTATTAAGGCGTTTATTTAAGCGTATGCAAATTTTAATAAAAGGAGTTATCAGTCAGACGTTCTTACCGGTTTATTTATACCGAGACGCTGACTTTCACGGTGTATTCACAACCGAGAAGCTTTTTTTAGTTGCATCACGATAAACCAGTATATAAAATGTTATGTTATAACATTTTATATACTGGAAAATATTTATGGACGTACTTGTTGTTGATAGCTCCAAAAGTCTATATCACTTATTAATTGACGATATAAAAGCGCTAAAACCTATTGCCAAACAAAGCTTACAACGTTTATACGAGCAGTTTTCTCAAGGGTTATCTCCGAATACACAAGACTATCAACTCATCATGCAAGATAGTACTCACGCATCATTATGCATTGACAGTCATGCTGGCAGGATAACGTCCTGTTTCGGATGCCAAAATTCTCATTATATTGATGATAAAAACAATAATGCCACTGAACACGTTATTGAATGGTCATCCGCTAATGTTTTCGCTTGGTGTATTTGGGATGCTTTTTTTATTACCAAGCTCGTAGGAAAATCCGCCACCATTCATACCGTCGACCCTATTAGCAATACTAAAATTGAGATTGAATTTGATGGCACAGCGTTTAACTGTAATGACTGCTGGTTTAGTTTTCCGCTGGGCGACACACAAATGAATGAGTCAATACGGGCTTGCTTTTGCTGTCGAACAAAAGCATTTACCAACCCTCAAAATGCACAAATATATGCCAACCAATATAACTGTGAAGTCGTTGATATGGCTGAAATGTTGGCTCGTACTCAAAAGATAGTGATGGCATTAGCATAGACGTTAAATCCTCTCTGCAGTCACTTGACCACCACTCAAGCACCTTTTCGGCTTAGTATGTCGTCTATTTCAAAGAATATGATTTGTGGAATTAACTCGTTAAGATCGGTAGGATTAGCCACACTTTTTATCTACCTAATGTTAGGAATCATAGGATGGTTATTAGCAATGAGAAAAGGATATCTTGTTTGTTGTATTAAACCTTTTACTCATTGCTTCATTTCCTACTCAGATGTCTATTGGATATTTGGGTCTATGAATTGGCCTAGTTTTGCTTAGCCAAGTAACCAACTAACATAGACGACCGTCTACTCGAGACGGCTGCCTACTTTTCACCCTCTTTATGCGTATCTTCCCACAACACCTCGACAGGGTTACGACGACGCTCATAATGGGTCACAAATACCACAGACGCAATGATTAATGCAGAGCCTACCCAAAGCATACCGGGTGGTACCCAGCCAAACACAATAAACCCTGCCAGCACATTCAATGGCAACTTAATATGATCAAAGGGCTGCACAAAAGACGCATCCGCCACCGAGTATGCTTTAGCGATTGCCCACTGTGCGAAAGCGGTTAATGCGCCTGCCAATATTAACAAACCCCAAATATGCCAATCACTTGGTAATAATAGCTGCGGTATGCCAAACAACAGGTTAAACGGCAGCATTAATACCAGTAAATAAAATACAAGGGTACTTGGCGTATCGTGGCTGACAGTAAACTTGGTCATCAGTGAGGCACAGGCCCAAAAAAATGCCGCCGCCAATGGTAGCAAGCTGGCTAACATAAACGCATCTGACCACGGCTGCAATACCAACATTGCCCCGACAAAACCCACCAATGTTGCCACCCAGCGCACCATACTGACCGACTCACGCAAGATAAGCCCCGACCCCACGGTGGCAAATAAAGGAGATACCATCAGTAGCGCAATCCCTTGCCAAATCGGTACCGGATACGCCAGCGCCCATGTCCACAATTGAATGCCAATCACTGAAAAGCCCACTCGAATAACATGCAACACTCTAAAGTCGGACTTGACCGCCGCTCGAATAGTACCTGTCCGCATTAATGGCAAAAACAACAGAAGCGCAATGCCATATTGAAATAACACTGCCGCAGCTGAGCCTAGACCGAAGTTGATACCTAAGTATTGAATGGTGGTATTTATAATAGCAAACAGGAAGCCTGCTATGACCATCCAAAACGCGCCTTGTAGAGGCTGATGATATGACATAGTGCGCTTTTTACCAAAGTATGAGGTTGAATTTAAAATATCAAATGATACCTAAATTCTAAAAGAAAATCTTTATAATGCAGTATATTTTTTAAGCTTAAGTGTTAAATCCCATAAATGATGACTTATTTATTAGGTAGCCAATCAGTGAAACCAAACAAAACCAACCACAAGAAATTAAAAGAAATCACTGAAAGCTTATTGACTCAAACTCTACTTGCCGGTACAAAAGTGTATAACGTCACAAAAGGTAGCCCTTACCAACCCCGCTTTGCTAAATACAGATAAAGTCGAGACTTAAACATCATGCAACATATAACCGCTTTGATATTTGATGACTTCGAAACCTTAGACCTCTTCGGCCCTGTTGAGATGTTTGGCAGACTCAATGACCGTTATACTGTTCAGTTTTGTTCCCTAAACGGCGGGTTAGTTCATAATGCCCACGGTGTATCCGTGCCGACTCACTCTGTTACCAGTTTACCGAACCCTACCGATATTTTACTGATCGTTGGTGGACTAGGTACTCGAAAGCAGATTAATCATACTCGATTTTTAGAAAACTTACGTCAACTTGCTGATACCGCTGAGTGGGTATTGTCTGTTTGTACGGGTAGTGCTTTGTTGGCGAAAGCAGGCTTACTCGATGGCAAGCAAGCGACATCCAACAAAATAGCTTGGGAATGGGCAACATCACAATCTAATAGCGTTAACTGGATTAAACACGCCCGCTGGGTGGTCGATGGTAAATACTACACCTCTGCTGGCGTGAGTGCAGGCATGGATATGGCGTTGGGTTTTATTGCGGATAGGTATGGTATTGAGCTTGCACAGCAAGTGGCTAAAGAAACAGAATATCGCTGGGCGTCTGATAGTCGGTTTGATGAGTTTGGGTTTTCATTATGATATAAGAAGCTATAGTCACAATGTATGATTTTTACCCAAAATAAACTATTACTTCTTTAAAATCAGCAGACTGACTGTATTTATGTTTGTAAAATAATCTTGCGAGTTGCGCTATTATTAATCCATACCATGCTTATTATCGAAGTAAAACTTTTTTAAAATACAAGTCCTACCCTTATTTATCTTTATAATTATCATACTCCCAGTGAAAATAGTTCGAGAGAGCTGCAGACTGCTCATATAAACCCAGCCGCTTAAAATTATTAACAACCAATTCGTTAATAAAATTTAATAAAATATACTTATCAAAATATTTCATTGAAAACTCGCCCTTTTGACGAAAATACACCTCATAATTATTAATAATGGGTTTATCAGTACCACTATCATAATAACTATCTACGTGAAAATAATAATTACTACCTGCTTCTTCATTACCTATCGTCAAATATACTGTTAAGTCGAAAGAATCACTATTTAGCTCAAACTCATCGAAATCTTTAGCAGGTTCAGTGACATCTTTATGATCGTCAAAGGCTATATGTTGAACTGATAGCATATTTTAATCCGTCATACTCTTTTATAAATATCTCAAATTAGCAATTTGGATAAAACTCCAAATACTTAATAACTTGAAACTCAATTAAGTCCAAAACCATCACTGTTTTTAAAAAAACAACTTTTCAAAACGAAGGTACGTAGTAAGCGATTGATTCTAGTGTAGCTTAGCTCCTAGCTAGAAAATTGCGCTCTCTTCCTTTTGTAAAGGAAGGGCTGTGGATGAATTAAACCCTTTGAATCCAAAATAAATTATCAAATTTAAAGACCACCGTTGCCCTAATGAGGTCGTTTAGCCCAGATTGAAGCGGATATACTTGGTGCAGTACTGCGGTGCGTGCGCTTGATAAGTGGCGTTATCGTGAAGCAGGAACGACACGTATCATTAGCGCACGCCGCAGTACCAACCAAGATAGTAGCGTAAAGCTGGATTAGCTCCTAAACCATTACAAAAAACGACGTCATAAAATGACTTCAGCAAAGACGCCAAAGAATTATTTCACAAAACTACTTTACAAAGCTAGGCGTCAACCATTGCTCATACCCTGAGTCGTTTAAACTCAAACTCACTTTTTCTAAACTAGGATTGGCGGTAATGCCCGATTGAGTTTTATTGGCCACAGTAAAGGTCATTAGCTCATCACGGCGGAACGCATGACACTCAATAGCTTCAAGATTCGATTCTGCAACGCTTTGTAGTTGTTTTTTGGTCGCTTTAACGCCGTCAATCGCAACTATGATGTCTTTCGCTGATAACCCTGCCTCACTGGCCACGCTATCACGCAATACTTTGTTGACGTTTAACCCCTCTGAGGTTTCGCTAACCGCAATGCCCCACGCTAAGGTGTTGTCTTTATCGTCAACGCTAAGAATAACGCCATTGGCCTCAAGTAGCTGCTTGATTGGTAACTCTTCTACGCCGTCAACATAACGGGCTTTGAAGTCTTGCCATATTTGTTTGTCGATAAACTGACCAATGACCGCTTCAAGATTATCATTGTCCATACCGATGCGTTTGTTATTTTCAGCTTTAGCTTTGGCATAGAAGGCTTTGACCACATCAAAAATACGGTATTTGCCATCGCTATGCTGCCTCAACGTGAGGTCTAAACATAAGGCAACTAGCGCCCCTTTGTTGTAATAGCTAATGCCTGCGTTACCCGTATTTTCATCGGCTCGGTATAGCTTAATCCACGCATCAAAGCTGGACTCTGCGACGCTTTGCAAATGACGTCCATGAGTTTGGGTGTAGCGGTTAATCTGTGTGCCCAACAATTTAAGATAGCTGTCTTTGTTGACCACGCCTGAGGCTTGTAGCATAAAGTCGTCAATGTATGACGTAAAGCCTTCAAATACCCATAGTAGTGGTGTGTATGCCTCACGGCGTAAGTCAACGTCAAGCATCACATCAGGACGAACGGTTTTCACCCACCATGAGTGGAAATATTCATGACTACATAAGCCTAAAAAGCGTTGGTAGGCCTCGCTAGGTTCATCGGCTTCTTGTTGCGTTGGCAAGTCGCTACGTGGGGTGACAAGGCTGGTTGAGTTAATATGTTCTAGCCCGCCATAGTCGTTGCCACTGGCATAGGTCATAAAGGTGTAGTCTTTAAAAGGGGCATCACCTAACCAATTTAGATAGGTTTGGCAGATGTGGTTCACATCTTGTTGCAGTCTGCCCATATTGGCTGTGTGCTTGCCTGCAATATAAAAACGATGGGCAATGGTGTTGTGACTGTCATCATGTATGATGAAATCAAACTCGTCTTGTGGGGCAATCTCAAACGGATAATCGATTAATTCGGCATAATTATCGGCTTCAAGATGATAATAATACTGGGCATCGTTATGGATATGAGTATGTTTTAGTCCACAAGCGATTTTGACTTGTTTTTGATTGTCACTATCATGTTGTAAGTCATAGAAAGCTTGAGGAACACTTAATGTAACGTTAACTTGCAAATCCTCTAGCCCTTCTACCGCTAGCGCAAGTGAGGTAAAGTTGCCATACAAGCGCTGTTGATCGACATAGGCTGTGCGTACTGATAAATCATAACAGTACACTTCGTAAGTGACCTCTACGGTCTCTCCAAACTTCAGATCCGTTAACTGCCATTCGTTTTTGCTTAGCTTGTTCGCGCGTAAGAGATTGCCAAGCTGACCTTTATCGTCTTTGTGAGTTTGGAAATGAACCGCGGTGATGTTGCGTGCAAACTCGCGCATTAAGTAACTACCCGGTATCCAAGCAGGCAACCATAATGTTGGTGCGTCTTGATGAGCGACAAACGTTAAGGTAACATCGACCAGATGTTGGGTAAATCGGCTAAAGTCGAAACGATAGCTTATCGGTTGGGTGTGAGCTAATGTTTTATTAGAAGTTATCATAAGGTTTGATTCATATAAATGTTATGTTTATTTGTTAAGTTAAAAAGGCTTAAATAGCTTAGGGCTGTATTTATAGTAAGTCCACACTCGGTAAAGTGCAACTTATCTAATACGGCTAAATGTCCTTCTTATTCAATGTTAACTAATCAATGACTTATTCATTCTCTTAAAAACTCAATATTTTTTAAATTTTATTGAATATTAGACTTGAAACCGTTAACCTGCATCACAATCTACTAAACAAGGCAATAAAAAAGGTATGGCAGTGCGTGTGTGAACCCTTACTTATTGTGTTTTTTTAATGATTTACCGAACTCTTATAATTTAGGATTTTTTATGACAACAATTGCAAAAGATACGGCAGTACGTTTTAACTACACGCTTAAAGACGACCAAGGCAATGTTATCGACCAGTCGCAAGGCGAGCCTCTAGCCTACCTTCATGGCCATGGCAATATCATTCCCGGTCTTGAAAAAGAGCTTGAAGGGAAGTCTGCTGGCGAATCATTAACTGCCGTTATAGCGCCTGCTGATGCTTATGGCGAATACCAAGAACAAGCGGTACAAAAAGTGCCACGTTCAAACTTCCAAGGTGTTGACGATATCCAACCTGGCATGCAGTTCCAATCAGAAGCTGAAGGTCAAGTGATGCTAGTAACCGTTACTGATGTCAATGACGAAACGGTAACGGTTGATGCAAACCATCCATTAGCTGGCAAAACCCTTAGCTTTGACGTAGAAATCGTTGAAGTGCGTGCAGCCACTGAAGACGAATTAAACCATGGTCATGTACATGGTGCTGGTGGCGTTCAACACTAATTTCCATACCAATCCTCAGCCCACTGCCAGTAAAAGCTGAAGCATTGATATGAAGATATAAGCATGAAACCCTATATGATATATGTGAAATAAAGATGAGCCCGTCCTACTTGGATGGGCTCTTTTTAGGTCTTTGTATTTTTATCTTTGTTACGGTTAGGGCTGATGAAGCTTAACGTTGGTACGATTTAATACGTTTTTACTGAATGTTTATAGCGTTACTGCGAATTAGTAATGCTCTCACCGCAAACCCGCTCTTCTGGAAAAAAGGCATGGAAAGTTGAGCCTTTATTTAATGTCGATTCAATAGTCAACTTTGCACCATGTTGATACAGCACATGTTTAACAATGGCTAAACCTAAGCCTGTGCCCCCTGTCGCTCGGCTACGACCACTATCTACTCGGTAAAAACGCTCTGTTAAGCGTTCAATGTGCTCTTCGGCAATACCAATACCATTATCACTCACTGAAAACAGACATCCCCCTTTAACCTCTTGCCACGAAATGCTAATCTCGCCGCCTTTAAGGGTATATTTAATGGCATTGGTCACTAAATTTAATAATGCACTATTCAGATAAGTCTCTGAACCATATAGGTTTTTTTGAGAATCGATATGTAAGTCAATTAAATGACCATACTCTCTATTGTATACTTGGGCATCATCAAAAATATGAGTTAATAGACGGGGAATATCTACACAGGCTTCACTAGATATCTCCTCATTCTCTAAGCGTGAAAGCAGCAGTAAATCATTAATAATACTATTCATGCGCCGAGTTTGCTGAGTCATTAATTTAAATCCACGGCGCCACTTTGGATCTAAGTCTGGCTGATCTGAGAAAGTTTCAATGTAACCCATAAGTACTGTAAGCGGTGTACGTAGCTCATGCGATACATTACCCACAAAGTCTTTACGCATTTGCTCCAGATGCTGCAAACGGGTTACGTCATATATAATTAGCAGCTTCTCACTACCAAAGTGAGTAACCTCACACTGTAAGAACCGAGTGGAATCTCGCCACGAGGTTAATCTAATCCCCTCATTTGGCGAGGTAACGGTAGTATAGTAATCATGGAACTCGGGAATTTCGATGAGTTCAAGAATATTACGCCCCTGATCCTCAGAACGTAATTCAAGCAAGTTTTCAGCAGCTTGATTCCACCACTCAAGCCTGTCATTGCTATCTAGTAATATCACTGTATCTTGCAGAGCTAATAGCGAACTGCGTATTTTTTTGACCAACCCCATCATTTTTTGATGGGTAATCTGCTCCTGCTTTTTACTTTCGTACAATTGACTGGCAGCAAAAGAGAGACTACCTGAAAAATCAGGTGGTGGGAGCGTCAACGAGCCACTAAGCCATTTATAAAATTGCTCCATAGCATAGGCACGCCAAATATAAAAGCAGAGCATACCAGCAACGATGCCCCAAGCAAGAGAGTTTAGATACCATCCAGATATACCGCCAATGATTACCCAAGTCAGTAGCCACTTAAAATCCGCCCAAAACAATGTAGATGCATTAGGCGTTAAAGCAAAAGACGCCTTTCTACTCTCTCTTTTCGTTGTTTCGACCCGCTCAGGCTGTTGACTCATAACACTCTCAACTTCACATCTTTGGCTTTTAAAATACACTTTTGTTATTTTTAAACAAAAACCGCTAATAAACAAAAACCGCTAAATCAATACAGCCACTTCAGTCTCAAGCAACTTGGCTGTGCCTATCAAAAATACCGGTAGAAAGTCCATATTTAAAAGCCCTATTAATAGGCCACGTTGCTAAGCCATGCCCCAGCTACTAACACCGACTGACCAATCACGCTAACTGACTACTGACTAGCCATGAATTTTTGTTGAGAAGCGATAACCCGTGCCGCGTACCGTTTGAATAAACCCCGCATAGTCATGTGGCTGTAGCACCTTACGCAAACGTCTAATATGAACATCAATTGTGCGGTCTTCCACATACACATTACCACCCCATACTTGGTCTAAAAGTTGGGTTCGTGTATAGGCACGTTCAGGATGACTCATAAAAAAGGCGAGTAAACGATATTCAGTGGGTCCTATTTCTACTGGTGTGCCATCAGCCGTTACCCGCTGACTTACTGGATCAAGGCTCAATCCTTCAGCCTCAATGGGTTTATCACCCGATAAGGCATTGCTACGGCGCAGTACTGCCTTAATTCGAGATATCAGTTCACGCGTTGAAAAAGGTTTAGTAATATAATCATCTGCCCCAGCGTCAAGACCTTGGACTTTATTATCTTCTTCACCTTTTGCGGTTAACATAATGACGGGAATCTCTGATAGTAAGTCATCCTTTTTTAATCGACGACAAAAATCAATGCCAGATTGCCCCCCTGGTAACATCCAATCCAGTAATATGATAGCAGGGCGATGATCCACTACCTGATGGTGTGCTTCACTCACATCTTCTGCTTGCAGACATTCAAACCCCGCCATCTCAAGCGTGGTAACTATCATTTCACGAATGGCTGGTTCATCCTCAACCACTAATACGGTTTCATTATTCATTTAAAATACCCCTTAAAAGCATCTCAGATTGAGCAGTCTGTAAAATCGCTGGTTTAAACTAACTTGTTTAATAGCGAGTTTAAAACCGACGAGTTAAAGTGACCAAAGCCAATTTGATGACTGAAATATGACGGTTATATTACAACGTAGAAATATGACAGTGAGATGACAAAAGGTAAGTTTAGTTACTTTTAATGAATACTTTTAATGATTTTTGTCCTATTGAAGAGTCAAAGTCGCTTATTATTTAATGGCTAAAGTTACTTTAATTTACTTTAATTGCATTGTGCATAAGATGATCTATGCTGACACAGCAGCTACTTAACTTTTAAATCTCTAATATGAAATTTATCGGACCGTCATTGGTGGATTTTACCTGCATAAATGCACCAAATTGCCCAGTGGCGACGTTCTGATACTGGGCTTGAGCATATGCCACCAACTCATTAAATAAAGCCTCGGCATCAGCAGGTTTCATTGCACCGCCAAAATCGGGACGACGCCCTTTGTCTGTTTTTGCCATCAGAGTAAACTGCGACACCAATAGCAAGCCGCCGTCTACTTGTTGCACATTTTTGTCAAGTTTGCCCTCTTTATTCTCAAAAATGCGATAGTTCAATATTTTATCGATTAACTTTTTAGCAGTGTCGACGCTATCATTATGGCCAATACCAATATAAGCCAATATACCCTGCTCAATCTGCCCTATCATGTCGCCATTTACTTGCACACTCGCCTGAGTTACTCGCTGTATTAATGCTTTCATTCGCCCTACCTTACAATATACTTTAAAAAAACACTTAATTAATAGGCCTATAAAACCGTCATCTAAGTTTCATAGTCATCAAATCATGATAAACTTTATCTTATAAATCAAGCGAATTACCATCAAAGTTGTCTAGAGAAACAATTAAAGATAAAGACGGTAGAGGACAACCGAGAGTAGACATTAGCTTTTTGGTTAAAACTGCGAACTAAAAGCTGTAAATTACAAAAAGTATAACCAGTGAAAGTAACTTTTTATAACGTCCTCTAAAACTATTTAAGATTGCTTTGACTATGCTACTATTGCTCTGCCATCATTACTCTGACATTGTTACTCTAACACTATTGCCTTACACTCCCTTTCTCTATCTTATTAATTGAGTGTGACACTCATTAATACCTAAAAACTTACTTATGACTATGATAAAAATTGACATAAAAAACACCTTAAAAAAAGTTGCTACTAAAGACACTCTCTTTACCACGTTGCAACACATGGTGCCGCAGCAAAAGCTTAGTGAAGTTGCTGGCAAACTGGCTTCAAGCCAAAATCCGCTGGTTAAAAAGGCATTTGTAACGACTTTTGCTAAAGCCTACGGCATCACTTTAGATGACTATGGGCGTAAAAATTTAAGCGACTTTGACAGTTTTAACGATTTTTTTACCCGTGAATTAGATGACAACGCCCGCCCTATCGACACCAGTATGACAGGTATTGTCTCGCCAGCTGATGGTATGATTTCTCAAATCGGGCACATTGAATCCAATCAGTTGTTACAAGCGAAAGGGCGTCATTATGATGTGGGTCAATTAATAGCGGATACCAAACTTGAGTCTGGTAATTATTATGAGGGCGGTAGTTTTACAACAGTGTATCTGGCGCCGAGCAATTACCATCGTGTCCACATGCCATTTGATGGTAAGCTTATCGAAACCCGCTATGTGCCGGGCACACTTTTTTCTGTGAATAATGTGACTGCTGCAAACGTACCCGATTTATTTGCCCGTAATGAGCGCTTAGTGTGTATCTTTGACACTGAGTATGGTCGTGCCATTGTGGTATTGGTCGGCGCAATGATTGTTGCGGGTATTGAGACAGTGGCTACTGGTAAGATTAAGCGTAGTAAAGACATTCAAATGCAAACACACGATATGGACCTAAAAAAAGGTGAGGAACTGGGTCGTTTCTATTTAGGTTCTACGGCTATTTTAATTATGCCAAAGTCAACTGGTGTGACATGGCACCAAGATCTGGCACATGGATCAGTGGTTAAAATGGGTCAGCTATTGGGTACAGTACAGAGTCAATCAACACAATAAGCAAAACCATTTATCGAAGCATATTCATGGTTATTGACACTGTTTGAGCCTAATAGCGATAATGCCCCTTAATCGGGAAACGGAACAGTACATTGTCTTCTTGTGTGCCTCTTCCAATATTATGAATAATCAAAGGCGTGCCATCGCTTGCGCTTTTGTTTGAAACGATGCCGATATGAGGTAAGTTGTTATTTGGTAAACGCCAAGTGACGATATCGCCTGCCTTAAAGCTGGATTGGTCGGTGGTGCTTAAAGTCTGTCCATTTCGTTCAAAAAACACTTCAAGGTTGGGGACACGGCGATGGTCAATATTCTTATCAGTGCCATTTAATCCCCAAATATTGGGGTAATCTGCAAAGTTGTTTTTCATATCAAAATTGACCAATTGCTGCAGATCAATATTTTGCAAGCGATACGCTCGTATGACCACATCTGTGCAAACACCCGTTGATTGTGGCACATCCCCTCGAGGAAATTCTAAACGACGATACGCAGGGTCGTAACTGACGGTTACGCCAATTTGTTTTTTGGCATCTTCTGCCAATTTATTACCATTACTCAAAAAACCGCTTGCCTGGACTATCTGAGACACGACAAATAGACTGATAAAAGCGACCATCTTAAATATGGTCTTGTTGATTAATAAGCGCATCATTTGTCTTTCCTTATGTACCCTATTTTTTAACTACGCCTCAACCAACCTTGGCTAGTCGCATAATCAATTTGTGTCGATATCCAGCTATGAATATAGTCAGCGAATCGAAAAAGGGTTACACTAAAGTCTATGGCATACTCCAAAGATTACAGACAAATGATACTAGACAACCTAGAAGCAGGCTACAGCTACCGAGAGCTTGTTGAAGAATATCAGATCAGTGCCACTACTATTCAACGCTGGAGGAAAAACCCTGAACCAAAGAAATACCAACGAGCACCAGCGAAAATAGACAACGAGGCACTTATCGCTGACGTTAAAGCACATCCTGATGACTACCATTATGAGCGAGCAAGACGCTTTAATTGTAGCGACAGAGGTATAGCAACTGCCTTAAAGCGTTTAGGTATCACTCAAAAAAAAGACACTACACCATCCGAAGGCTGACGAGGCAAGAAGACAGATATTTCTTGAACAATTGTGGCAATTTGAAAGTGACGGTAGACCTATTATCTATTTAGACGAAAGTGGGTTTAAGGCTCATGACAACAGACCTCATGGCTACTCGTACAAAGGTCAACCATGCTTAGGTGAGTACAATTGGCAACTAAAGAATCAGACGAATGCTATTGGAGCTATCTACAACAACGTACTGTTCAGTGTCGGACTTTACGACAGTAGTATTAATAGTGATGTGTTTCATAGTTGGGTAATGCAGTTATTACTGCCTCAATTGCCTAATGAAAGTGTTATTGTAATGGACAATGCAACCTTTCATAAAAGACAAGATATACAAGAGCTAATCGAAAATGCAGGACATACCATTTTATGGTTACCACCATATAGTCCAGACCTAAACCCTATTGAACAGGTCTGGGCTTGGGTCAAACGTAAACGCAAAGATTGGAGGATAGACTGCATCGATACTTTATTCTTTTATTTCCTTTGGCTCTGTGACTATTTTTAACTTCGCTGACTATAGCAGGAAAGCTATCGGCTATAAACGCATGTGCTTTTTCCACTTGGCTACGTTTTATATCTAAGTCCACCCATGTTTTACCCTGAGTATTTAGATTTAGTAAAAAGGGCAACAGACGATCAACGACTTTTAATAGCTGGGTTTCTCTGCTTACTCCAGTCTCTTGCTCCTCCCATATATCGAGCAAATTGTAAATACCATTGCCACGCTCAGCTTGCAACCGTTCAATGCCTTTTCGCTCCTCTACATGAGCTTCACTTCGAGTATTAGCATATAAGAACGTATCCCCTGCATCTATCTCGCCTAGGTCATGCACTAATGCCATTTTAAGTAGTTTTTCATGATTCACATCCAGTTTAAATAGCTCAGCAATAGACCAACACGCCATGGCTAAATGCCATGAATGTTCTGCTGAGTTCTCTAATCGAGTAGTCTGTGTCACATAACTACGACGATCGACCCTTTTAAGGGCATCTAGCTGCAATAGAAAATGAGTAACATTGTTGATATTAATGTTATTGGTTTGAGTAAGTGGCATAGTCGGCTCGCTAATCAGACAGTTTTAGACATTCATCATTCAAACTCAATTTTATTTATCATGATAAAAGGTAAATCAAAAAGCCCATTATACATAATGGGCTTTGTTAACTGATACTAATAGTAAAATAGATTACTTAACCAAGTTACTGATGGTCTTAAACGCTGGGTCTTTGCTTGAACGGCATAGCTCAAACAAGATAGCCTCTGTGGTAGTAATAACCGCACCAGCTCGGCGCATGCGGCGGATGGCTTGTTTACGGTCATACGCACTTCGTGAACCCGTGGCATCAGCAATAACGACAGGCTGCATGCCATTATCAAGCAAGTCAAGCACCGTTTGCATCACACAAACATGTGTTTCTACACCAAACACCAATACGGACGTTCTGTTTTGCTGTGCTAAATAATTCCATGCTTGAGCATTATCACACGCACTAAAAGTGACCTTTTCTACCGCTTGGGATTTATCGGTGTCTAACACGTCCATAATTTCGGGCACGGTATTGCCTAACCCCTTTTTATACTGCTCATTAAGCAAAATTGGAATCTCTAATGCCTGCAAGCCTTGAATCAAGGTAACCGTTTTATTAAGGATGTCTTCATGGCGATAAATGTGTGGCGTTAGTTTTTCTTGCACATCAATAATGATAGCTTGGCAATTATCACGCTTGATGCGATAGGTTTTGTCTGTGGTATAGGTATGTTCCATAATACACTCCTTGTATCTGCGAAAAAATTGGAATATTTAATTTAGCTTATTAAGTAACATTTAACGGAAGTGGTCAAGCCCTTTACTTATACACGTTATTTAGGCAAATATTTATTATCGGTAATAAGCCCGATGCATCGTAAATTATTTATCCGCTAACTGTAAGGATAGTAATCTGACGCTTATAAAATCCCATATGGCCGTATTTGCCAACGCCACTGATCATTGCTTTAATTTTTACCCCGTCCATCTCATACAAGCTATTCTGTATATTTTTTTTCTTAGCAAGCTTATCGAGGACATGATTAGGATCATAAACGTGATACTGAAGACCATCATCAGTCGTGAGACTAAACTGCTCTAGTGTTTTTGTAATATGACCGGTTAAAGTATGCGGTTTTAAGTCACTAGCACCCTTTATCTGAGTAGTATCTTTGAGGTTAGCGGTACTGTTTTTGACCTTAATAGTGCTCTCTACAATAGTATTATCTGCGATGGCTAGTTGACCGACAAACATCGCAGTAACACCAGAAAATAGTGATGCTAACAGTACGATGGGAAATACTTTTTTGGGCTTCAAATTTGACCTCTTGGTTTTATTACTTTTAATCACATACACTCTCCCACTGTTAGGTTGTTTAGAATAATTAGAGGAGAAAAGCACCTCTAACATTACGCTAGAGGTGCTTTTTATGCAAGAAAATATGATTTCTCAATCGCTATAGTATATTTGTCATCACTTTAAACAAATACGACAGTTACACACGCTCGATAATGGTTGAGATACCTTGACCGAGGCCAATACACATGGTAGACAGACCAATTTCAGTATCCATCTGCTCCATAGCGTTTAGAAGCGTTACCGTAATACGGGCACCAGAACAGCCCAGTGGATGACCTAAGGCAATTGCACCACCATTGATATTAATGATATCTTGCTTATCTGTTAAGTTAAGCGCTTTCAATACCGACAAGCTTTGAGCAGCGAAGGCTTCATTCAGCTCAATGGTTTGCATATCATCAAGACTCATGCCAGCACGTTTCAGTGCTTTTTGCGTCGCTGGTACAGGGCCATAACCCATAATAGCGGCATCACAGCCAGCAATTGCCATACTGCGGATACGGGCACGTGGCTTCAAGCCTAAGTCTTTTGCTTTTTGTGCACTCATAACCAGCATAGCAGAGGCACCATCTGATAACGCAGAAGAGGTGGCAGCAGTCACTGTACCATGGGCAGGATCAAACACAGGACGCAACTTCGCTAGTGACTCCATCGTAGTATCAGGACGGATGACTTCGTCAACGGTGCACAGCTGCAAACGACCTTTCTCATCATGCCCTTCAATACCCACGATTTCATTGTCAAAACGACCCTCAGTTGTCGCTTCCCAAGCACGGCGATGGGACTCAAACGCAAAAGCATCTTGCTCTTCACGTGAGACATTATTCATACGACCTAGCATTTCTGCCGTTAGGCCCATCATAAATGACGCTTTGGCGAAGTGCTTAGACGCAGCGGGGTTAATATCCACCCCGTGCATCATGCCAACGTGACCCATATGCTCGACACCACCAACGATGAAGATATCACCTTGGTTGGTCATGATTTGAGCAGCAGCAGTATGAAGTGCTTGCATAGAAGACCCACAAAGACGGTTGACCGTTTGACCACCCGTTGTTTTTGGGATATCTGCCATTAAAGCGCTGTTACGTCCAATGTTGTAAGCTTGTTCTAGTGTTTGCTGCACACAACCCCAGATGACATCTTCAATATCATTGGGATCAAAATCATTACGCTTTATTAAAGCACGCATCAGCTCAGCTGATAGGTCATCCGCACGTACATTGCGGAACATACCATTCTTCGATTTACCCATTGCAGAACGTACACCATCTACGATGACCACGTCTTTTGGACTTAAAGTTGTCATTTAATACTCCTTAAATTTTTGTGTATCTGCCTAAGCCAGATGAACAGACTCATAAGTTTTTATGTCATGTCTTTGTGCGTCATATGTTTTAAAAGTTATTATGAATACTGGTTAAGCAGATAGCTCATTAATTGTTTATTAATTGGTCATATCAAGCTTGTAAACGTTATGCTTTTGGGTAAAAAGTCTCGCCAGCTGCTGCCATATCACGAATCTTCTGCGGTGCATCATAAGCTTTGCCAAGGGATGCATATTTCTCACATAATGCTAAGTAGTTATCAAGTCCGACTTGATCGATATAGCGACATGGGCCACCGCGGAATGGTGGGAAACCAACACCCATAATCATCGCCATATCAGCCTCAGCAGGGGTTGCGACGATATTGTCTTCTAAGCAGCGAACGGTCTCGTTACAGAAAGCCAGCATCATGCGATCAATAATGGTTTGATCTTCAAACTCTTGAGTTTGGCTATCTGTGGTCTCTTTTAACAGCTCATAAGTAGCGTCATCTGCTGTTTTCTTAGGCTTACCCCGTTTGTCTTTTTCGTATTTGTAGAAGCCAACACCGTTTTTCTGACCAAGGCGTTGATTTTCAAATAAGTGTTTAATTGCGCCTTTATAGTCAGGCTTCATGCGATCTGGGAAACCTTCCGCCATCACTTCCGCACCATGTACACCGGTATCTAAACCAACCACGTCAATTAAGTAGGCAGGACCCATTGGCCAGCCAAATTTCTCCATAACTTTATCCACATGGACGAAGTCTGCACCTTGCTTCAATAGCAAGTCAAAGGCACCAAAGTATGGGAACAACACACGGTTCACTAAGAAGCCAGGGCAATCATTAACCACAACGGGCACTTTACCCATACGCTGCGCTAGTGCAACAGTCGTGGCAATCGCTTCTTCAGATGACTTCTCACCGCGAATGACTTCGACTAATGGCATACGGTGTACGGGGTTAAAGAAATGCATACCGACAAAGTTTTCAGGACGCTCAAGCACAGTTGCCAGATAAGTAATAGAAATCGTCGACGTATTTGAGGCTAAAATAGCGTTTTCTTTAACCAAGCCTTCGACTTCTTTTAATACCGCATGTTTTACTTTTGGATTTTCAACAACCGCTTCAATAACGATATCTGTTTCACCAAAGTCGCCGTAGTTTAGCGTTGGACGGATACGGCTTAGCGTTTCACCCATTTGCGCTGGGGTCATCTTCTGACGCTCAACCATTTTGCCCAATAGCTTGCTCGCCTCACCCATACCTAAGTCTAATTGCTCAGACTTAATGTCTTTCATGATAATAGGCAGACCTTTTGACGCCGCTTGATAGGCAATACCGCCGCCCATGATGCCAGCACCCAGTACAGCCGCTTCATTAATATCATGTGCTTGTTTGCTGTGCTTTTTGGCTAATTTCTTAACGGCTTGATCGTTTAAAAATAGACCAACTAAGCTTTCAGCTTGTGGTGTTTTAGCGGCTTTTACAAAACCAGCTGCTTCAACCAAAATTGCTTTATCACGTGGTAAATTAACGTGTTTTTCGATGGTTTCAACCGCAATAGCAACGGCTGGATACTGTTTTGGATTGGCTTTAGCAAAAATTGCACCTTTGGCACTATTAAATGCCATGGCTTGCTCAAGCTGGTTTAGCTTAACTGGGTTTAACTTCTCATCACGTTTGGCTTGCCAATCAAGCTCTCCTGCGATACATTTTTTGACTAAATCCACAGCAGCGGCTTCTAAATCATCTTGTGCCACAACCGCATCAACCAAGCCCAGTTTTAAGGCTTCTTCTGGCTTTTTAGCTTTACCCGTAGCGATCATCTCTAACGCATTATCAATACCGATAATACGTGGGGTACGCACACTACCGCCAAAGCCTGGGAAAATACCTAATTGAGTTTCTGGAAGACCGATCTGAGCTTTTTGGCCCATCACACGGTATTCACAGACTAGCGTCATTTCACAGCCGCCACCCAATGCTGCACCGTTAATTGCCGCAACTTTTGGGAAAGGAAGGTCTTCAAAGCGGTTGAATACATCATTAATCTCAACAATCCACTTCTCAATTTCAGCCGCTTCTTTGTTAAAATGCCCCACAAATTCTGTGATATCAGCACCCGCAATAAACACGCCTTTGCTTGAGGTCACAATTAAACCTTTAACGTCACTTGACTGCTCTAAAGCAGTTACCGCTTCATCAAACTGTTTATTCGTATCAGCGTCAAATTTATTAACGCTTTCGTTTTCTGCATTAAATTGCATGTTAGCGATACCATCGTCTAACATCGATACGATAATACGGTTACCTTGATATATCATGTAAATCCCCTTATTTCTTATAGATAGAAGTTTTATCAAACTTTTGATTGTATTCTAGGCCGTGTCCTCATTTAGATTATTAACGCATAACTGACTATAAATGAAGAGACGCTCTAATACATACAGTCGACATACATTAGATTCTAAACAATATTTATGAAGGTTTAGTTAGATTTTATAAATTTTGGTTAGAGGTTTTAAACGAAATTACTTAACCACGGATACTGGTGCAATATGATACTCATGTCAAAGCGCAATGCTTGACTCATAGGTCATACTTAATCTATTTTGTATGCGCAAATATCCAATATCAAAGCATGAAACGTATCTAATTAACTAACCCTATTCATTAGGGCGTGTCCTCATTTTGAAGATGGAGATAAAAATAAGATAAATCGCAGTCAGACAAGGAAAATAATAGGTAAATATCGAGATATTTCCCCGTTATTTGACGTGGTATGACAAGATTTAGCTATTTTTAGCCCATTTAAATGCAATTGTACGAATTGAGGACACGCCCTACGTATAATTTATACTCTTTGCTTTTCTAGTACTTAATTACCTGAAAGCTGTTTAAGTACGATTTAACGAATGTTATCAAAGTACTTACCGTCAATGAATATAACCTTTTTTTAATAAAAAGAGCCCAAGTTCATGGTTATAATCTCTACTATAATTTTTTATGCTTCATGCTAAACTAGCCCATTACCCAGATACCCCTATATATCATATATCTTTATATAACTTAAGAAATATAATTTAAAAATGCTTTATAAAACAATATGTTAAATAATAATTACTATTAAAACCCATTGTTGAGATGCTTACTAAATAAGTTGAACTCAAGACTTCTCTAGCTCATTGATCCTAGCTTATACTCAAAACTGGCTTATCCAAAAATCATTACATAAGACTCATTATAACCTCATGACAAAACCCAACACTCTACACCGCTTTCCTAATAAGACTCACAACCAGATTCAAGCTATAGCCCAATTCAAGGCCTTATCAGAGATAGTGTTAACGACTCTACAAAAGGACATCGAAACCGTCCTAAAACATGCCAATATTCCCAGTCCCTTAAGGGATGCTTGTGCTTATGCAATCCAAGGCAATGGCAAGCGGGTTCGGCCTTTACTGGTTGCCGCCAGCTACCAAACTGTGATGAAAACCACAACAAATGCTCAAGTTGATATCCTTTTTTTAAACGACGCTTGCCGCCGTGCTATGCTAGCTGTTGAACTACTACATACCTATTCACTCATTCATGACGATCTGCCTTGTATGGATGATGATGACTTACGTCGTGGGCGAGCCACATGCCATATTAAGTTTAATGAGGCGACAGCCCTATTAGCAGGTGATGTACTGCAAACCTTAGCGTTTGAAGTATTGACAGCGGACATTGCTGATTTTGAACCCGTATCAGTTACACAGTCTATTGATACCCTGAAAGTCTTTACCCCCCGTGCCCGTCGCATGGTAATGGGTCAAATGCTAGATATAAACGCAGAGAACAAAACAGTACAGCAGGATGCACTAGAGGCCATACACCGTGACAAAACAGGCGCGCTGATTGAAGCGGCTACATTGATGGGTGGGTTATGTGCCTTAACTGAAGCTGATGAAAACAGTGATAAACACAGTCAATTGCTGGCTTTACAAGAGTTTGCTACTAACATTGGCTTAGCGTTTCAAGTACAGGATGATATCTTAGATGTGATTAGCAATACCCAAGATTTAGGCAAACCTGCTGGTAGCGATGAAGCGTTAAATAAATCTACCTATGTTAAGCTAATGGGTGTTGACGACGCTCAAAACTATGCCCAAACACTATTTAGTTCAGCAAACAATGCAATTACCCAAACCTTTGGCAACTATACTTACTTGCACGGATTGGCCGATTGGTTATGGACACGTCAAAAGTAATTACCCGATGAAATAACTATCTAAAATGATAATATACCAATATTAATAGTTAACAATCGATAGTTAAGATAGAGTTAAGGCATAAAGTCATAATAGGTTTTATCATATGTAGTCAAACCACTCTTACTAGTAACGCCGTCTCGGTTGGTCTGGCTGTGAACACCGTACTTATTATTACTCACTTAATTTTTAGTCTAAGTATTTTTTTAGTAATTGTATAATGTCTTTAGTCCATTACAGTTGCACAGTATACGAACTTTACTTGGTAAACTGATTATACTACTCAGCTATATTCTCTTAGTTGTGCTCTAGTTAAATCAAGTTCAACATTGAATGTTTTATTTTTGCTACTCACTATCCGCTTTAGGGAATAGTCTATAGTCGAAGTTACCTTGATAAGAAGTTGCCTTAATAAATGGTTATAAAACAACCGAGCTTAGATAGTCGCTGATTGATTAAATTGGGTACAGCAAGCGACGTTACTAGGGTAAGCGTTTAAAATGACTTTGGTTATACTTAATTATTATCGGCTCACTATGATATTCCTACGCCATTTAAATCCGTCTAAAACCTTCATTGAAGGCGATAATATAGAATGCGAAAACTATTTTCGTTGTGCTAGCACACGTCTGTGGGCACCCCATTTCACTTATTCATCTAGCTCAAATAAGTCAAATAAAAAGAAAGCTGGGTCTAAATATAAATTACCTGATACTCTCAAAAGTAGATTAAAAAGTCGCCGTATGTTAAAGGTTTGCTTGGTCATTACAGTTGTTGGTATAACCACTTATTCACTACCAGCCAGTGCCGGTGTGTTTGATCCGATCATACGTGTTTTACTGCCCTCTAAAGAGCATAAAAAGGTAGACTATAGAGCAAATACAAACCAAAGTTCAGGTTCAGCAGCGGAAGAGCAGTCAAAAATTGACAATCGCACTGGATCTCAAGTCACACCTGACCAAACCATAGTGCGTAAAAGACCAAGTCTTATGAATGTGATGCACGCCGAATTCTTGGCTAATCGTGGTGACATAGACAAAGCGCTGTCTATTTATAAAGCAGAAGCATTCAAAAATGATGCCACTAGCGTTTTTGAACGCGCGCTCTCGTTATCACTGTTATATGAGCCCGTTGAAGATTCGCTAAGCTTTGCAAAATCTTGGCAGCAGCAGAATCCTGAGCATATCCCTGCTCAATTTTATGTCGCTCATTTAGCCCTCAAAGCTTATGATTATAGCTTAGCAGGTAATATACTAACTCAAATCTTAGAGTACGACCCTCAAGCAGATTTGAGCGAAATCCTCATTGGTATCTACCCAACCAACGCAGCAGATAAACGTAAGTTACTTGAAACATTGCAAGCCCTACCAGACCACGAAAACTCATCCATCCAAGTGATGGAGGCGGGTTTGATGTCACAGCTTGGGCAACCAGAAAAGGCCTACGTTAGCATTAGTAAAGCCTTAAAAGCTCAACCTAATAATGCCCCTTATATTACCCTTAAAGCAGATATCATAAAACAGCTACAACCCTATCCAGAAGTATTAAGCTATATTGAAAAGGAACGAAAAAGATTTGTTAATAACAAAACTTTGTATTTATATGAAATTCGCTATCGCTTATCGCTTGGTCAAAATAAAGAGGCTTGGGCACTTCTTCTAGAAGCACACGATTTATTCCAAGATGATGAAATAACCTTACTTGCAGCTTTGGTCAGTATCGATATCGAAGCCTATGAAAAAGCTGATGAGCTCCTCTCTGGCCTAGCCTCTTCGCCTTATTATCTTGATCGAGCTTATTATTATTTAGGTATCAGTGCTGAGCGCCAAGGTAACTATGACAAAGCTGAGCGCTTCTTATCCAAAGTGATGCAAGAAAATTTGGTGTTAGAAGCCCGTAAAAAGCTTGTGGCTATTCAACTACTACAAAACGAACCTGAACGTGCTTTAGATACTCTAAAGTTATTTAGCGAGCAGTTTGATGTCTATGCGCCTGATAGTGCCATTATGCAGGCAGATATTTTACGCCAACAAAACAAAATTGATGACGCACTGAGAATATTAGCCGACACAAATCTGCGCTTCCCTGACGATACTAAATTATTATTTGCCAGAGCACAATTACTCGATAATGATAAGGATGCGACGTTAAAACGCAGCCTTTTAAATCGGTTAATTCTTCTAAACCCTGAGAATCCCGATTACAAAATTACTTTAGCTGTACTTTTATTTGAAAGCGATAACCAGCAAGATATTGATAAATCACTTGAGATTGCGCAATCTATATTAGATTTACCTTTTGAATCAGCATTTTATAGTCAAGACAATTACTTAATGGCGCTAAATTTAATAGCAGCAGACGCCTTATCTAAGCAGCGTTACCAAGCCGTGGTCAATTATTTAGAAGTGCCTTATCAAGTATCCCCAACCCTTGATACGGGTATAATTTTATTACGTGCTTATCAAGGGTTAGAGCGTGATAATGAGGTATCAAAATTATTAACCGACTTACAAAATCGTTTTGGATTGGGTCAAAAAGATATCAGTGATCGCTTACAGGCTTACTAGAGGCTAGTATACCATTCGACTATATATCATTCCATTATGCCCTGCCCCTACCCGGGGCTGATAAAATCTAGCAAAATAGCCCGTCACTATTGTGATTAAGACTTAGGAATTATCATGTCAATATTTTCAAAAAAATACTTATCTAAATATTCAACCACACACTCAACCAAGAGTGTATCCAAAAGCAGACTGAAAAAAGTTACCGACAGCCATTATTTACTGGCAGTCAGCTTGATCGCTTGTGCGCTTGTAACCTCAGGTTGCCAAACTATCAAACCGGTTGCACCCCATGATTCAAGTAGCCAGATAATGACGCCTACAGTGCTCCCTAAGTTTAATATACGGGGAAAAATTGGTGTAACCACACCACAAAATAACAGCAAAGCAGCGCAGTCTGGTAGTGCTTTCTACGTCTGGGCTCAAGATAATAATCGATTTGCAATCGATCTTACCGGCGCTTTAGGCATAGGTCATACCACTATCGAGTATAACGGCAACACGGCAAAGCTGGTTAGTGAACAGACAGGAGAAATGAGTGCTGCGAGTCCTGAAGAATTATTATACAAAGCCACTGGCTGGTCTGCGCCCATATCCCAGATGCCTTACTGGATATCTGGACATCCTGCCCCTTCTGATAGTAAGAGTACGCAAGACAGTATGGGTCGTTTAAAAACTGCAACTAATACCAATTGGTTAGCAACGTTTAGTTATAATGCTCAAGATACCTTACCCAACAAGATTAAAGTACAGCGTGACGATGGACATAGAGTTATTATGACGATTATCCACACACAGCCTTAAACTTAAGAACGCTAAGTTAAGCTACTTTGAATCAATAGGGATAAACCTTCATTTTTAGCCCTCTCCATAAAGGCAAGCCATTAGGGCAAGCTTTGTCACTTGGTCTATTTTACTAAGCTCATGTTATTAGACTCATGTTATTAGACTCATAATGCAGTCATGTGAAATTACCATAAATATAGGGTGTCGCTTATGACTTCAATACCTCAGCTCAGCCTGTTTTCCCCAGCTAAAATCAATCTTTTTTTACATATTATAGGCAAGCGAGAAGATGGCTATCATAATCTGCAAACTGTGTTTCGCTTGCTCGATTGGGGCGATACCCTTGATTTTTATGTCACAGAAAAGCCGTTTCAATTATCTGAGCCTATCAGCGAGACCTACCTGCCCATAACCCTGAGCTGCAATGTTCAACTGACAGATAAGCTACTCGATAACTTGATTGTTAAAGCCGCTAATGGTCTAATCAATTGGGTAAAAAATAATAATATACCACTACCTACCAGTTCGCTACTCTCTAGCGTTTTAGAAAGCTTACCGGTTATTCACATTCGATTAAATAAAAACTTGCCCACAGGCGCAGGGTTGGGGGGCGGCTCCTCTAACGCCGCAACCACTCTATTGGCCTTAACTAAACTATGGAGACTGCCCATAGACCAAGCCGCACTCATGGAGATTGGTGCAAGTATTGGGGCAGATGTCCCTATATTTTTATTTGGTAAAGATGCCATTGCCGAAGGTATCGGTGAGGTGCTTACTCCGATTGCGCTACCAAAGCAAAATTATCTCATTTTAAATCCAAATGCACATGCTTCAACACAAGCTTTGTTTGCTCACCCTGAGCTTAAAAGAGACGTCATTAACCTCACTCATATAGAGATAATTGAGCAACAAAGCTGCTTTGTTAGCAAGCTCAAAACACCATTTGGTAATGTTTTTGAGCCCATCGTAATAAAGCTAGTTCCAGAGGTCAGATGCGCTTTAGAGTATTTAATAGGATTAGAGCGTATTACTCAAAGTAGCGCTCGAATGACCGGCACGGGTAGCAGCGTATATCTTCCTATTCCGAGTAGCAAGCTTAATGAGATAGAACATTATATTGAGCATGTCCATGTTCCACCATGCCACTGGGTAATTACTCACTCTATTGTGGCTTAGATCTTTTATTGGCTAGTACCGTTAGTAGATTGCATAATTTCTCTGTTGCAAAAAAACTTAAAAACAGTTGCAATCATCAATTTGTACTGTATAATAACTCGCCCATATAGGGGTATAGCCAAGTTGGTAAGGCATCAGGTTTTGATCCTGACATCCGTTGGTTCGAGTCCAGCTACCCCTACCATTTTCGTCATACTGTAAGTCGTTTTTAATAGTGGTTTTAAACGATTTAGTTTATTGACATGTCTAGTTAGTTTTCGGTATAGTTCGCCTCGAACGTTATCGAAAAGCAATATCAATATTAGAAGTTATTTTAAAAAATAAGAAACCTTCTAATAGCTAATTATCAAGAAGAATGTTAAATTTGTTCTTATAAGAGCATGAACAAGTATCTTGATGATTGTTATTTGTTATAGGGGTATAGCCAAGTTGGTAAGGCATCAGGTTTTGATCCTGACATCCGTTGGTTCGAGTCCAGCTACCCCTACCATTTTCTGAACGTTCAACTTCTCTTTTTTATTTGTGCAGTCTCTACTGCTCCTCTCTTAAGTCAAATAAATAGGACTTGAACCATGCCATATCTGGCGATTTTTACGGGTAATGCCCACCCTGAGCTGGCAAAAACGGTTGCTGACCATCTACATATTCCTCTTGGTAGAGCTGATGTTACCCGCTTTTCCGATGGCGAAATTGCAGTTGAGATAAAAGAGCATGTCCGTGGTAAAGATGTCTTCATTTTACAACCTACCTGTTCTCCAACTAACGATAACCTAATGGAAATCATGGTAATGGCCGATGCACTTCGTCGCTCAAGTGCTGGCCGAATTACTGCCGTTATGCCCTACTTTGGCTATGCTCGTCAAGACCGTCGTCCGCGTTCGGCACGTGTCCCTATCTCCGCCAAAGTAGTCGCTGACATGCTAAACATCGTTAGTATTGACCGAGTTATGACCGTTGACCTGCATTCAGACCAAATTCAGGGGTTCTTTGATATCCCAGTAGATAATATTTACGCTACCCCTGTGTTATTAAAAGACCTACAAAAACAAGGCTATGACAATCTAATGGTTGTGTCGCCCGATGTTGGTGGTGTTGTGCGTGCTCGAGCCATGGCAAAAGAGCTTGGCGATACTGATTTAGCGATTATTGATAAACGTCGTGCCCGTGCAAACGAATCGCAAGTCATGCATATCATTGGCGATGTAAAAGATCGTGATTGTGTTATTGTTGATGATATGGTGGACACTGCTGGTACGCTTTGTAAAGCAGCACAAGCATTGAAAGACAATGGGGCGCGCCGTGTACTGGGTTATATTACTCACCCTGTCCTATCGGGTAAAGCTATTGAAACAATCAGTAACTCAGTACTGGATGAGCTTGTGGTAACTGATACCATTCCGTTAACGGCTGAAGCTGAAGCCTGTGATAAGATTCGCCAAGTTACTATAGCCTCTTTATTAGCTGAAAGCTTACGCCGTATTAATAATGAAGAGTCTATTAGCGCAATGTTTGAATACATTGATATTTAAATTCTAAAGCCGCTAATTTGCTTCTCGTTATTACTGGCGGTTATTATTTTCCGCTATTATTCGATTGAAACCGCTATCTTATTGATGGCGGTTTTTTGTACTGGATTTTAACCAGACAAATGCGTATAATACGGCCTCTGTATCTGTGTGAAATGCATTTATTGCCTTTCTACGCAAATTCAGATTACCTGATTCTTGTACTGTCTCGTTGGTCGCAAACGTGCTGTACAACATCAACAACCTAATTTTTTCAAGGATACTCCTATGAGTAACGTATTATACACAGTTCAGGGCATTGCCCGTACTGAAGACCAGCAGGGCAAAGGTGCGAGCCGCCGCCTGCGTAAGCAAAACTTAGTTCCAGCCATTATTTATGGCGGTAACGATGAGCCCACTGCTATCTCTATTAAAAATAATGAGTTGTGGAAGCTGTTAGAGAACGAAGCCTTCTTCTCAAATATCTTAACTATTAAGATAGGCGATGACGAGCAATTAGCCGTTATTAAAGACCTACAGCGCCATCCTTCAAAGGGTTACCCAATGCACGCAGATTTCCAACGCATTGTTAAAGGCGAGAAGATCCACATGAATATTCCTGTTCATTTTGTTGGTCGTGAAGATGCCCCAGGTACTAAAGCTGGTGGTGTATTATCTACTCTAGTGTCAGATTTGGAAACTATCTGCCTACCGTCACAACTTCCAGAATATCTTGAAGTTAATGTGTCAGAAATGGAGATTGGTGATTCCCTCCACCTATCAGACATCAAGCTTCCAGAAGGTGTTGTTTTAGTAGAGCTTGAAAACGAGGAAGGTACAGACCGTACTGTCGCTAACATGCAGCCACCAACTGTTGAAGAAGTTGATGAAGATGCCGAAGCAGTTGATGCCGCTGATGTACCAGCTACTGAACAAGGTTCTGAAGAAGCAGGTACAGACGACGAGTAATTGTCCTCTATGACCTACTTTATAGTTATGACAAGTTTGAACCTAAACCTTTCAAGACATAATAAAGTGAGAAAGCCATGTCCCAACTTAAACTAATCGTTGGGCTTGGTAACCCAGGCCAGCAATATGCCCAAACACGGCATAATGCTGGTTTTTGGTTTGTGTGCCAAGTTGCTGACCAGTTTAATATTGAGCTGACCAGTGATAAAAAGTTTCATGGCTTAACCGGTCGCGGACTCATATATAATACAGATGTGCGTTTACTTCTACCCACGACGTTTATGAATAAATCCGGTCAGTCCGTTGTGCCTATGGTTAATTATTATGGTATTAAGCCTCAAGAGCTGTTAATAGCTCATGATGAGCTTGACATTCCCGCTGGAAGTATCAAGCTTAAAACGGGAGGTGGGCATGGTGGTCACAATGGCCTCAAAGATATCACACCGCATTTAGGCAACGACTTTCATCGTTTGCGTATTGGTATTAGTCATCCAGGTCATAAATCTAAAGTAAGTGGGCATGTGTTATCCAAGCCCTCAACTGATGAGCAAACTGCAATTAATGCCTCATTAGATGCAGCAATGCACTCGCTTGAACTTATGGTTACTGGTAATATCGAAAAGGCGCGCACTCAAATTAATGGCTTTAGATTACCTTCGATATAAATTCAATGACTTAAACCGTATTAATTTTAATGTTAGGTTTTTGTTGATATTGATTAACCCGCTATTTAAAACTTTTATTTTTGCCCAATTTATATAAATATAGCCGTTTGCAAAACGCTCAAATGGCTAATTTAGCATGCACACCATTTAGACTATTTAATTGATTCCAAGGAACTGCTTATGTTGTTGACCCTACTTAAAGGCAAATTACACCGAGCGCGCGTTACTCATGCAGATTTACATTATGAAGGATCTTGCGGTATTGATGGCGACCTTCTTGATTTAGCAGGTATCCGTGAGAATGAATCGATTGATATTTATAATGTTAGTAATGGTAAACGTTTTCGTACTTATGCGATAAGAGCTGAAGCTGGCTCTGGCATTATTTCACTAAATGGTGCCGCAGCCTATCAAGCGGACTTAGGCGATATTGTCATTATTTGTGCCTATGCCCAAATGGACGAACAAGAAGCTGATTTACACAAGCCTAAATTGGTTTATTGTAATGAAGATAATACCGTTAAAGACACCGCTAACATTATTCCTGTGCAAGTATCTTAAAGCATAACGTTAGTCAGGCTTTATAAACGCCAAACAATACAATTGTATGGCGTTTTTTATTGAAATAAACAAAAGGGGAAGCCTTATGGGGCTAGCTGTAATCGCTATTGTTATCGGTCTTGTGATTTTGATATGGAGTGCTGATACGTTTATCGATGGGGCCACTGATTTAGCGTTACGCTTTAATATGCCTAGCTTCTTGGTGGGTGTTTTGATACTTGGTGTTGGCACTTCAGCACCTGAAATGGTGGTCTCCGCTCTTTCTGCCTATGCAGGTAGTCCGGGGTTGGCGTTAGGTAATGCTTATGGGTCTAATATTATTAACATTACCTTAGTACTCGGTGCCACTGCCCTGATTAGTCCTATCGTAGTCTCCAGCTCGGTTGTAAAACACGATATGGTTTTGCTATTGATAATAACCCTATTAGCGGCTTGGCAACTAACCGATGGAAACCTATCATTGATTGATGGTGTGGTTCTTATTGCAGCCCTGATTATTGTGTTATTAACTCAAATTTTTTTGAGTATTCGTAGTAATTATGATAGCAAAATTGAGCGTAGTCATAATATTAACACCACTAAAGCATTCTTTACTGTGCTTGTTGGTTTAGGGTTATTAATTGCTAGCTCGCGCGCTATTGTATGGGGCGCTGTTGAACTGGCCAGATTCTGGGGCATTAGTGAGCTTATTATAGGTTTGACAATTATAGCCATTGGCACCTCATTACCTGAACTAGTCGCTAGTATAACGGCGGCAAGGCGAGGTAAACATGAGATGGCACTGGGTAATATTATTGGATCCAACCTATTTAATACATTGGCCGTGGTTGGGCTCGCCGCTATTATTAGCCCCATGAGTGTTGAACCTGAAATTCTAACCCGAGATATGCTAATGGTGAGTATTTCTACTCTATTATTATTTGTTCTATCCATTTTTGCCTTTAAACATCAAAATCAACTTAAGCTAAAAAGTGGCGTTATTTTAATAGCAGCCTTTATAGGATATTCTATTTGGTTAGGGTTAACTTCGCTTACTTAATTGACCAATTGCATACTATAGTCAGCGAACTACTAAACGGTTACGGCGTTAACCTCGTTAAGCCTACTCCAGTAGTACTTGCACTCGGTTGCCTTGTAACCATTTTAGACTTCTTTGACTATAATAATCACTCAGCAAAAAAGCGCTTAATTAGAACCTCTTGATTAAAAGGCGCTTACTTAACCGTCTTTACTGCGGAATAAATTCTTCAAGCTTGCTGAATTTGAAGATCATAGACTAACGGTTATTAATAAAGTAAGTTTTGGCATAGCTAACCCCAAAATTAAAGTAAGATATAAAATGGATACAAGTGAGTAAAATAGTAGGCTTAGTCAGTTTGACACAGAAATACTTCAAGAAACATATTAAATACCCATTACTGACTGAATTGGCCGTTTGGCAAATGAACGAACGAACAATACACATAAAAAAGCACCGCTAAGCTATAGCAGTGCTTTTTTATGTGTACGGTCTACGCTACATATCTTTGTGGTTTAGTGCAAACTCATCATGCTCAACTTGATATAAAGCACCAAGGCGCTGCTGCAAATCGTCATCAAGTATCTGACTAGCTTCTTTAAAAAACTCGTTCTCTTCTTCTTTTAAGTGATGTCGTACTTTATGGATTAAATCAGCACAAGTATCATTCCAATTATCAATACTAACACGCCCATCATCTAACGTCTCCATCATTTCATCCATTTCATGATGCTCAGTAATAGCATGGCGCGATAACTCCAAACCATCATCGTGCTGCATAACTGGAACGTATAAATGACGCTCTTCAGCCGCTGCATGCGCTTGTAATTCAAGCTTAAGCTCATTATAGATAGATAGGCGCTCATCTTTATTATCAGTGGCTTCAAGCTTATCGCATAAGTCCCGTTGAACTTCATGCTTAGCTATCAACGCTGCAAAAATATCTTGCTTAAGGTTGATATTATTTTGCTTGCTCATAGTTATCTCCTAATCACACGATCGACAGTTTGTTTCATGTCTAGATTATACCGATTAATCTACGCAGTTACCGTCATAGTTAGCATAAGTTTTGTATGAACGTTTGAATAATGCTAGCAGTGCTTACTTATATCTATTCAACTGATAACAAATCAGCAAGATGAACTACATTTAATCTCAGGATTAAGCCATCGGTATACAATTTAACTATGCACTTATGCCACTGACAAAGGCTATTGTTTCTTTCTGAGTGATTTAAATAATCCTTGGTGATGAATTTTTGGCATCTTAAGGGTTACCGTATTGGATAAAATATCATGTACCGCCAAACTACGCCGATTGAATGAGCAAAAAACATAATTAAAAATGATGCCTATAATGGCACTCGCTAACATAGCGCTTCGCGACCCATGTAATGCTAAACCAACTAAGCCACATAATACGGGAACGAGGCATGCCGCCAAAATGCGTTTAACCGTTTGTCCCCAATTTAACAGCTGGCCCGTGCTAGTTACTGTTTTTAATCGCCAAGTCTGCATACCAAGCGTTTGACCAGCTCGGCGCCAAAATAGCCCATAAAACCCGATGAGAGTGATGATGAATGCTGGCGTTAATACGAGATTTTGATACCACTGCGGTAGCGTTTGTGCTTGATCTGAGGTAACTCCTGTCTCCATAGTCATCATAGTTCCTATCACAGTGAGTACTGTACCCACTAAAAATAATAGGGCGAGAATAAGCATACCATCATAAATAATTGCAATCATCCGCAAACCTGCCCCCGCCACTTCAGGTTCGCCCGATATACTCACGCCTTCAATACCACTCGGTCTAGATTTCTTATTATCGCTTTTGCTACGATTAATAGGAGCTGTATTAACCTTACTTTTTTTTATATGATGTGATTTTTTCATAAAATAAAGTTAACCTAAAATAGTATAATCATAATAAGTCTAACATTGTAGCGTATTTTTACTCATAAGGCGGAGTCAAAAATATTGATTAACACACAGGCATACAAAAAATACATGCACAAAAAAATCGCCAAAACTTAGGGCGATTAAAATATAGTAACTACTCAGGTTAGAACCATAAACGTTAGGTTAGAACGATAAATATTAGGTGGGAACGATAAATGAGATCAGGTAAATCAGCCGTCAGATAAAATAGACACTTTAAAATGATAGTGAATTTTATACCAGTTCTGACTCTTTACATTAGATGGTGCGCCTTGAGAGATTCGAACTCCCGACCCCTTAGTTCGTAGCCAAGTGCTCTATCCAGCTGAGCTAAAGGCGCATAATTATCTAATAAGTTTTCTGAAACCTTCCTATAAATACACTTGATAAATAACATTCATCTTTAATAGAGTGAAAGAGTTACTAAGGGTATTTAAGAAGTTATTTACTTTACTTCTTATTAACAGCCATACTTCTTATTAAAGGCGAGGTACTGCTCTTAACAGGGTGGCTATTATAGCCAATATTTCTATTTAGTCAATCACTTTTAATTATTTATTTAGCAACTGTTGAATTTAATGACTTATAACTATAAATTGCAACACTAATTAAATTATATATTTAAAAATGGCGGTGAAGGAGGGATTCGAACCCTCGATACGCGTTAACGTATACACCCTTAGCAGGGGTGCGGTTTCAGCCACTCACCCACTTCACCTTGACGATATAGACCACGACCTATGTAAAAGCTAAAGAATCCAGCTTATTGCATCATGTCGTGGGCGAGTATTATAGCAAAATAATCTAGCTTTGCAAGGTTGATTTACGCTTATTACTAACTAATTCAGTATTGTACTCATTAACACAGCACATAGAGAATCAACTTAAATAAGTCCATGTCTGTCATAAATGCTGTTCAGCCAAGCCATAATCACTGTACATCTATAAAATACATAACATCTTCTTAACCAAACATCGGCGCCAAATTATTTGCAATAGTAGTCACAATAATTTCAATTAATAATAAACCAAAAATAGCGATCATTGGCGATAAATCAAGCATACCAAGGTTTGGAGTAATGCGACGGAATGGAGCAAGTATCGGCTCTGCCATTTGCATGATAATACCTAAAATAGGATGCATTTTTTGGGTAAACACGACAATCCAACTAATGATAATTGAGCCAATAATTAAATAGCGAGCAGCCCGTAAGAAAGCTAAAATAAGTGATAGCGTGCCTTCAAAAAACAGCTTTACCGGAGTGTAACCATGACCCAGTAGCGCGGCATTGCCCGATATGTCAACGAGCTTTAACAAAAACAATAGCATGACCGCGGCCAGACTAATACGGCCATCACCTACGGTTGGAAAGATGCGACCAAACACATCAACGATTTGGGTCGCTTTATACGCTGGCTCAACGTAAGGGTTAGTACGTTCAATTCCTGAGAACTGTAACATAAATCGGATAAAAACAAGCAACATGGCAAAGTTTATAACCATATTAAATATGGTAAAAATAGGACTAGTCATTCAGCATACTCTTACTAATTGGGCTTAAAATAAATGGGATGTACTACCTTATAAAGATCTATCGGCAATCTAATTGCGTAGCTCTTCACTGATTTCTTCACTTCTGTCATAGCAAGCTTGCATTGCTTTTTGCATTATCTGACTAAAATGACTGTCTTGTAAGGATTCAATAGCTGCTTGTGTCGTACCATTTGGCGAGGTAACTTTATGTCGAAGCTGGGCAGGTGTTTCATCACTAGCGATGGCCATTTGTGCAGAACCTAAAGCCGTTTGCATGGCAAGCGCTCCTGCTTGCTTCTCAGTTAAGCCTAACTCAATACCTGCATTGATTATCGATTCGATCATGTAAAAGAAATAAGCAGGTGCTGAACCTGATACAGCGGTTACCGCATGTAATAACACTTCGTCATCTACCCAGCTGACTAAACCTGACGCTGCCATGACGGCTTCGGCTAATTTTTTGTCTTCCTGCTTAATAATGTCGGTTGCATACAGCCCTGATGCACCCTTTTGAATTGTCGAAGGTGTGTTTGGCATAGTACGTACTATTTTTTGATATCCACCTAACATATTACTTAGGGTTTGCATTGAAAGACCAGCTGCCACTGAAACAACTAATTGAGTCTCCAATACGTCAGCAAAATCTTCTACAGCTGCTTTCATAACTTGAGGTTTTACCGCTAGTAATACCACATCAGCATCCTGAAGATATATTTTAACCTCAGGCGATTTTGGATCAATTCCAATAATGCCTCGACTTGTGACAAGGTCGTTTTTTTGGATATGTGGATCAGAAACAATAATGTTTTTAGGCTTAACCCCTCTCCCAAGCAAACCGTTTATTAAGGCTTGAGCCATATTACCGCCGCCAATAAACATAATCTTTTTTTTATCTAAAATATTTTTCATAACACCCTCAGCCATCCTTTATGTGCAGCTTATTCGGAAAAAGCCTTTCTCTATTCTTGATATGCCATTTTTGATAGGCCTATTCTTGATATTGTTGCTGGAAAATACGTACACTAAACTTTTAGCACTATTAAAATCAAAATGCTGCTTAGTGTAACATATCGCTTTGATGGTTTTCATATGGCTATTTTTGACCGCTTATTCTCATAAAGTATCTTGGCAGATTCTCTTGCAAACTCTTTCGCAAAAATGACACCTTATAAAACTTATTTTATAGAACTCATATAGCTAACCAATGCCCAAGTACTGATTAAGTGATGATTAGCCAGTCTCAGAATATACCACTTGAGTGACAAGCTGATGATTATTCCTCAAACCTATTATCTTATCCACAAACTCACTTTGTATTGGATAAATATCATTGATTGCCACTATAAACAGCGGAAAAAGGGTTTCATTTTGATAGCAGCTTACGTTATCCCTCTGCTTGACTAAGGAACACAACACCACAGAGTCACGCATGAACGCAGGTTGATTGATTGATTGCAATAGTTTTTTGCCAGACTTTCTTCCTACCCTACCTGCTAAGGCAAGCTTTATATCACGAGGCAATAACTCAAAACGTAACACCCAATTTGAATTTTTATCCGCATCAGATGCTAACTTTTTTTCAAAAATGAATTCAATTAGTTTGGGCATGTGACCAACCCGCCACACAAAATTTGATTTATCAGCTTTTAATTCATGATACTCAGGTATAGTTGAAGCTGTATGATTAGTAACCTTTATTTCTGTTATTTCAGGCTTAACATCAAGCCAGTTGAGCCAATCCATTCTAAGTCGATATAACCGCTGTTGATAACGGCGAATCTCATATTTATATAAGCTATTGTCCCAAAATAAACAGGTTTGATGATTGTTATCTGTACGTTGAGACAGTCTCAACACATCATTTACCAAGTGTTTAGCGGGTGGTAACTCTAAACTGGTTGGACTCAACCATGCATGTATCACTGCTGACTGCATAGCAGACGATAATTTGTGCAGTTTATTGATATCAATGACCGACTGCATATCGGTAAGGGTATGAATACTTTGAGGGTTTATGGATAAGCGGTTTAATTCTATTTCAATCTGCTCATCAATAATATGACTAGCATCACGCATATGCTGGCTGGTTCTAAATATAGCTTCAACAGCCCGCGGATAACGTTCAGTAACAATCGGCATCAGTACACTACGTAGCCATGCCCTATCATTTACATTTAAAGTGGCACCAAACTCTGAATAATTAGCCTTTGAATGATTAGTCTCGCTAGTTAAGTTAACCACATTAGTTGGGTCATCTATATAGAGTAGTCTACTGGCTTTAGCATAAGCGGTAATCTGCGACCTATTTACCGTCAACCAAGGCCGCCATAAATGGATGGCTTTATCGGATGCACATTTTTTTATATCAGTATGATCTTCATTTAACATGAAACGTTTAATAGAGAAGTCAGCCATGCCGCTAAGGCCATTTACCCCTGCCCCATTAAATAGGCGCATTAATACAGTCTCGACTTGGTCATCCATGTGATGACCTAACATAAGCACATCATCCGAATTCATCGCATTTATCATAGCCTCATAACGAGCTTGCCGAGCAGATTGCTCAGTTTTAATATCGCTGTGAATGGTTAATAGATGGCAAGACATGTGGTTATTATCTGCCCAGTCTTTTACCTGCTTTGCCCATGCTACATTTGATTCTTGCATACCATGGTTTACATGTAATAGCTGGGGTAGAAAAGGCAATCGACCTTCATCAAATAACTGACGACACAGCATTGCTAAGCTCAATGAGTCACGTCCACCACTACACGCCAGCCAAATACGCTTGCCGTTTAGCTGTTGTCGATGCTGATTGAGACTTGTTATTAAGGCTGATATTAAAGGGGCTGCAAAGGCAATCATAAATAAGGACTATTAAAGAAGCGTTTAAGAAATTAGCAGGTGTGCTAAAAAGACAACTAATGAGAACTATAGCTCTCTAGGAACAAAGCTTCCAGAATAATAAGTTACTCTATTATCCCTTAAGAATCCTGCTAATCCAAGACCATATTGCTGTGCTACTCGTACCGCTGTACTGGTAGGCGCCGACATACCCACTAACCAAGGTAATCGACAACGGACTGCTTTTTGAACCAGTTCAATCGACAGCCTTGAGGTCATGACCACGCAGTCAAGCTCAGCCTGATGACATAGCTGCCAGCCAATCAACTTATCCAGTGCATTATGGCGGCCCACATCTTCAAAAATTTGCAGCTCATCTTTATATAAAGTCGCTGCTGCATGAACAGCGCCAGTGAGCTGGTGCGTCTGCTGAGCCTTGGTTATCTGGTCACGCAGTCTGAGCAGTTCATCTAAATTAGGCTTAGAGGCAAAATCGTGCTGATATGCACTTAAATCGGGTAGAGCTTGCTTCAGCCCTGTGATACCACACATACCACAACCAGTACGCCCAGCAAGTTGACGGCGCTGTGCTTGAATACGCTGATGACGGCGCTGGCTTAAGGTTAGCTGAACCACATAGGCATCATAATACTGTAATTGTTGCACCAGAGCCGCAAATGTCGCCGGCTCATCAAAGCTTCGACTGGTAAAGTCTTGCAAGCTTGAAGAGGGCGTTAGCTGGGTAATTTCCCAATCTAGCAGCTCATGGCTATGTTCAATCAGACCTTCACTGAATAAAAACCCAATAGCCAGATACTCAAGCTCACTAGGACTTGCCATAAGCACCGCATAATGGATACCATTGATCACAATGGCTATTGCCGCTTCTACTGCCAGACTTTCAGGGGTAAAGCTGACATTTAACTGAGCCGATCTCGCTTGCTTTAACTCAGTTAAGCGATAAAAATCTCGCTGCGTCATGTGCTGACGAGCAAGAGGCACCTGTTTATGAGCAGCATCTAATGCAAGCTCTTCATCAACACTCTTTTTTATAGGATGTGATTTTACACTGTCAACTATCATCGCATTGTCTGCTATCGAAATACCGTTGTATAGGGTAATTGTGGGGCGCCAATGTTTGGAAATGTGTGGTGCAAGAAACATAGTCATGAAGCGTACGACCATTAAGCACATAGGCATGAAGCGGCTTACGACCTACATTGACGCTAACCTTGTTATGAAAACTTTCGGTCAAGAAGCTGGCTAAGCAGACGCTGCCTCCGTAATGTGCTGTAGCTCAACGGTTACCGATTTATAGGAAGGAATATGCGACTCAGGTGCATGGCTGTCTAAGTCCATTAAGTCATTACATTCTGGGTAGTAGGCAGCGACCGCATTGGCTGCGATATCCATTTTAGTCAATATTAATGGCCCTAGGGTACGCCTTTTACCTTGGCTATCCTCACGGATGACCTTGATTTTATCGCCTTCACTCCAACCCATTCTACTCATCTCATCAGGATGCATAAATAGTACATCTCGGCGTTTGGTCTGCCGGTAACGGTCTTCATGACCAAAGATAGTGGTATTAAACTGGGTGTGACTACGGACACTGGTAAATTGCCAAATGGATTGCTGCGAGCCTTGATTCTCAACTTCGTGTTGAGGTAATGACTTCTGAGTGTATGCCACTGTTTTATTATGCATCTCTTTAGCCACATAAGTGATAGGATACAGGGGCACTTCGAACTGCGCTTTACCACTCTCTGTATGCCATTCATAATGGCGGGCAGGATGATACAAATGAAATCCACGCTTGTTTTCTCGTATACGCATATTAAAATTTTCAAACCCATCGATAGTCTGGGCAATATAATCACGCACCAGATCGTAATCCTCACTCAGTGCTTTCCAGTCAATAACGCTATCTTCTCCGAATAAATGCATCGCAATTCCAGCGACAATCTGTGCTTCAGATTTAAGGGAGTCACTAATAGGGGATAATCGCCCCTGCGTCGGCACAATCTGGCACATAGAGTCTTCAATTGTGGCAAACTGATTCCCATTAACTGTGCTAAAGCGTTCAGTACGACTCAAACAAGGCAATATAATATTATTTACACCTGGATACAGCATGGTCTCATTGAGTTTAGTGGCCACAAACACGTTCAGCTGATTATTAGCGAGCGCCTGCTGAATTGCTTTGTTATCTGGTGCGGCAACTGAGTAGTTCCCACCCATAGCAATAAAGGCTTTTATCTTACCTTGCGTCATTGCCTGAGCACCTTTGACAACATCATAGCCAGGTTCTTGGGGCATGGGCGACTTGAAAATACGCTCCAAGCTATCTAATAGTGTTTGGGCGGGACTCTCGTGAATCCCCATAGTACGATCGCCCTGTACATTAGAATGTCCGCGTACCGGTGAGGCACCAGCACCTTCTATACCTATCATTCCCATAAGCAGTAACAGGTTCGTAATCATTGCCACATTGTCTTCACCTTGCACATGCTGGGTAATACCCATTCCCCACGTACAAATAGTAGCTGGACTATCAGCTACTAAGCGAGCCACACTAATGATATCAGCTTGTTTAATACCACATCCTAGTTCGATATCATCCCAACTCTGTGCTTGTATCCACTGGCTAAACTCGTTAAAGCCTGCTGTCTGCTTATCAATAAAATCTTGGTTGATTTTGTTATTTTCAATAAGCCACTTTGCCATGCCGGTAAGCAACGCAGTGTCACCCCCAATTTGGATTTGTACCACCTCATCCACCATCTCATCACTGCCTCCCGCCACCATATGGGTTACTTTTTGCGGGTTTCTAAAGCGGCGTAACCCCTGCTCGCGCATTGGGTTAATTGAAATGATTCGGCACCCTTGTTCATGAGCATACGCTAACATCTCAAGCATACGCGGGTGATTGGTTGCTGGATTCTGACCAAACATTAAAATGAGTTTTGCCTTCTCAAAATCTTCCAGAACGACAGTGGCCTTACCTACCCCTATTTGCTTAGACAGCATTACCGAGGTTGGCTCGTGACACATATTAGAGCAGTCAGGTAGGTTATTGGTACCAAATAGACGCACAAACAGTTGATACATAAATGCCGGCTCATTGGTCACTCGACCCGACGTATAAAACAGCGCCTCATTTGGCGAGCCCAAACTGTTTAACTGCTGTGCGATACATGAAAAAGCATCTTCCCATGATATAGCCACATACTTATCTTGCTCGGCATCATAGCGCATAGGCTGTGATAGGCGACCTGCCTGATCTAGCTGATAACCTGACCATGTTTGCAGTTCTTTGACACGGTGCTTAGCAAAAAATGCGGAATCTGCACACGTACTCATGGTCTCACTTGCAAGTACCTTGATTCCCGATTCACAGACATCAATCATTTTGGGTGTTTTATGATCTGGCCATGCGCAACCAGGGCAATCAAAGCCGCCTTCAGGTTGATTACTGCTTAAAACACTATAGCTACCACGTAGAAAGGCTTTGTAATCCATCAACACACCAGCACATTCTACTAAAGCAGACCAGCCAGCAGCAGGATGATTATAAACAGGTATTTTACGCATGGTAAACCTCATCGGTATATCATATTTAGAAGCAGGTATAATCGAGCAATTGATAGGCAGTTTAGGGATGAACACTACCCAATACACTTCTCATTTCAATCATGAATGAATATATATATTTAGTCAGAAATTATATTTAGTATAGGTCAAACTACCAATCAATGTCAGTTCTATTAGCAATTTGAATACATTTAAATAAGTTCTAATTATATACGGGTATAAAACAGGAACGTTTATAAGAAAGGATTATTTATAGAATAGATAGATAAGTTGCTACATTCGCCATTAAAAAAGACAGGCTCAAAACCTGTCTTCATAAAGAATATAGTTTAATAAAATAGTTTCGCAGTTAAGCCTAGCGAGGCAAAACTTACAGACTTACTAGGGAATCAAAGCCTTTTAAACGTTGGTAACGCTGCTCGACTAACTCATCAATAGTCAATGCTTTTAATTCTGCTAGTTGCTCTGTTAATAGATTTTTAAGCTTATCCATTATGGGTTTAGCGTCAATATGAGCGCCCTTACCTTCTTCAATGACCGCATCGATCAATCCAAGTTGATACAAGTTGCTTGCATTCAATTTCAACGCATCAGATGCTTCAGACGCTTTTTCAGCAGTCTTCCATAAGATGGAAGCACAGCCTTCTGGCGATATAACAGAATAAATACTATTTTGAAGCATATTTACTTTATCGCCAACGCCTATCGCCAGTGCACCGCCAGAGCCACCTTCACCAATAATCGTGACAATGATAGGCGTTTTCAGGCTACTAAAGGTAGCAATACTCTCTGCAATCGCCTGCGCTTGACCACGCTCTTCTGCCCCAACACCAGGATAAGCCCCCTGCGTATCGATAAAAGTCATAACTGGTAAATTAAAGCGTTCAGCAAGCTTCACTAATCGAATTGCTTTACGGTAACCCTCTGGATATGCCATGCCAAAGTTATGGGCAATACGCTCACGAGTACTACGCCCCCGATGTTGTCCAATAATTACGACAGGCTCGCCATTAAATCTCGCTAAACCACCAATAACAGCCCTATCGTCAGCAAATGCTCTATCGCCGTGCAATTCATCAAATTCTGTAAATATCTGGCTAGCATAGTCCATAAATAAAGGACGCTTTGTATGTCTTGCTAAACCAACACTTTCCCAAACAACACTCATTATATATCCTTATATTTTCCTTTTTTCTCTCTGCCAACTTTAGGTTCTTTCTAAATCTTGGCGAACAGTTGTAAACTTATTATATATCATTCATCCTGTTGATGAGTGATTTATTGATTAATTTATGTGTCTTAGCCAGTGCGTAAACTAGCCACCATCATTCTCGGTATTAACTATAAGATCAATCCCCCATCTCTTAAACTGATCGACTTCTTCATTTAAATCAGCAAATATTAATGGACGAGAGTCACTAGAAGCATTAAGGCATATTTGCCATCGGTCATTATCTTTTATAGAAAGAGAGAGTAAATCTTGATCATTATCACTACGGCTGTGGTGTGCTAAAACAGCGAGGCGTAATAATAAACATAAATTAACTAAGCTACTCCCCCCGATCATCTGGGCCTGATCAAACATCTCTGCTTTTAGCTTGCGTCGATGATTAAGCACCAGTTGAGCCATGCGCATCTGATCGACTTGTGAAAAACCTGGTACATCGGAATGCTCAAGTAAATAGGCACTATGACGATGATAACCGCTATGGCTAATAGCCAATCCTATTTCATGTAAATAAGCAGCACGCCGTAATAAATCGGCATCTTCATTATTAAGTCCTAAACGATGCTGAACTTGCTGAAATAGCTGGTGGCAAGTTTTCACAACTCGTTTTGCTTGTATCTTATCAACGGAATAACGTTCTATTAAAGCCTGGACACTTCTGTCTCGGACATCTTCACTGGCAAACCTACCAAGCATGTCATACATGACACCTTCTCGTAAAGCGCCATCTGAATAGGTTATTTTATCTATTCCCATTACTTTCATAGTAGCACGCAGTACCGCAACGCCAGCGGGGAAAACTGCTTTACGATGCTCTTTAACCCCTTCTAAATTGATATTATCAATATGTCCACACTTAATCAGTTGGTGTTGTAAAGATTTTACACCTTGATACGTAATTCGTTCTTGATCATCTGTAAGACCTTGGGATACCAACACATTACGCACCGCTTTGATAGTCCCACTTGAACCTACCACACTCGTCCAACCTGTTTTTTGGTAGGCACTACTGATCGCTAGAATTTCTTTACGAGCAGCAACCACGGCTTTATCAAACTGCTTTTCATTAATCTCACCCTCATCGAAGTATTTCTTAGTATAAGCAACACAGCCCATTTGCAAACTTTCAGTTAATATCGGCTCGAACTCTTGACCAATAATAAATTCGGTTGAACCACCACCAATATCAATGACTAATCGCTTATCACTACTGGCATTCGTATGTGATACCCCTAAGTAAATTAAACGGGCTTCTTCGCGCCCAGCAATAATCTCTATCGGTTTTGGCAGGATTTTGTTAGCACGGCTAATAAAGTCTTTAGAATTTTTGGCCTGACGCAGCGCATTCGTAGCAACAATACGCAGTCTATCTGGGGATACAGACTCCAAACGCCCCATAAATCTAGTCAGACAGTCAAGTCCACGCTGCTGAGCGTCTTCATCTAATATGTCATTCTCATCTAGACCTGCCGCTAGTTGCACCTTTTCAGACATCGACGCAACTTTGCGTACTTCTCCATGATCTAAGCGAGCAATCGCAAGGTGGAAACTGTTTGAGCCAATATCAATAGCGGCCATGAGTTCATTATTAGCGAGAAAATTAGTAGACATGTGAAAATAAGATACCTCTAATGCGTAAAAATAAGGGGACGATAAGATGAGTGAGAGACTCTTTCAAAGACTTTTTAAAAAAATTTTAGGTACTTTATGTTCAAAAGATTTAACGGTAATGGACGACACTAATATTAAATCACTTATGCTAAAAAGTGGCAAGGTAACTTAGACGCAATTGGAGACTAATTATAATTTAATTAAATTTTGGGAGGTTGTTGAAGCTTTACCGGTATTAAATTTACGATAATTTAATTTTCAGCTTAACATTGAACAATAAAAACTGATAAGAATAAAACTTGATATAGATAAAATCCAACTGGATTTATCATATTATTAGATTTGCCCCACTATTTATTACCCTGTCATGTTTATTCACAGATAATATGCCGTCATGATTTATTAACAACCGCAAAAAGGCCATCCAAAATTTGGATGGCCTTTTAATGACTCAGTACGTTGAAATAGTGTTAGCTTTTAGCCATTTCAGTAAATACATCATCAGCCGCTTTTATGCTAATGTCTAAATCCTCAGTTGAATGTTTAGATGACATAAAACCGGCCTCATAAGCGGATGGCGCTAAATAAATGCCTCGCTCTAACATACCATGGAAAAAGGTGTTAAATTTATTCATATCGCAAGCGGTAACATCGTTAAAATTTTGCGGCGTACCTGTATTGCTATCTTTAACAAAGAATACCCCAAACATACCACCAAGCTTATTGGTACGTAAATTGATACCCTGTTTATCGGCTGCGGATTGAATGCCATCTACTAAATAATCTACCTTTTGAGCAACTGTATCGTAAAAGCCATCCGCTGTTAAGTCCTCGAACATGGCAATACCAGCTCGCATAGCAAGTGGATTGCCTGATAGCGTGCCCGCTTGATATACACCGCCCATGGGGGCAATACATTCCATGATATCTTTTTTACCCCCAAATGCACCGACGGGCAAACCTGCCCCAATAATCTTACCAAAACAGGTTAAGTCAGGATCAATACCGAAGTGAGCTTGTGCACCACCTAACCCTACTCTAAACCCGGTCATTACCTCATCAAATATAAGTACCGCCCCGCCTTTAGTACACTCTGCACGTAAGGTATTATGAAACTCTTGCGTTGGAATAACCATGTTCATATTACCCGCGATTGGCTCAACGATAACACAGGCTATCTCATCGCCCCACTTCTCAAAGCACTCTATGATGGCTTGGGGATTATTATAAGGCAGGGTAATGGTATGTTTTGCAAAGTCAGCGGGCACCCCTTTTGATGTCGGCTCGCCAATATCTAACATACCAGAGCCTGCCTTAACCAATAGGCTATCTGAGTGGCCATGATAACAGCCTTCAAACTTAACAATTTTATCTCGGCCGGTATATCCACGTGCCAAACGGATGGCACTCATAGTCGCTTCCGTACCTGAGTTGGTCATACGAATGAGATCAACACTCGGCACAATATTGCAAATAATATCAGCGATTGTCGTCTCAAACGGCGTCGGTGTACCAAAGCTCAAGCCGTCCTCGGCAGCGGCTTTAACAGCATTAATCACTTTTGGATGTGCGTGCCCCAAAATCATTGGACCCCACGAGCCAACATAGTCAATATAAGGGTTATCTTCAGTATCATAAATTTTGCTACCGGCGGCTTTGTGTATAAAGATAGGTGTGCCGCCCACACCTGAAAAAGCACGAACTGGCGAATTAACCCCACCTGGAATGTGTTTTTTGGCTTGTAAAAATAATTGTTCGTTTTTAGTACTCATATCAAAACTCTTTTTATTAATTAAATGGGTTAATCTCATTCACAATGTGGTAGCTTTCGTTAATTGAATTTAATGCTGTTATAGGCCATCGAGAGATGTGTCGATGTCATACATTTAAATAGGCTACTACTGTCACAGGCTTTAAATGTCATGACTATATATTATGTTAACCTTCAATACCAACAGCTATTACTAAGGTCTGCTACCAATATCATACCAAAAAAAAGTGAGCCCTTAAGAGCTCACTTTTTATCTATTTATCATTTATCAAAAATTTCACGGTAATTGAATGACAATCATTAGTCATGATTCAGGTTTTTTCTACGTTCCCTTTCGGCCTTAACAGAATCCAGACGACCTTGCTCGTTTTCCAGCCATATAGCGTTAACAATGGCAAGGAGGACGGCAAAACCTAATCCTAATATCCAAGCAAAGTACCACATATAGTGTTCTCCATTTAATCTTATATTTAAATTTAGTTATACCAATGGCCAAAATTAAGGCTAAACGAGTTTGACCAAGCTCCTTTAGCTTTTGGTTTGGTATTAATATGCGGTATGATCATTTTCACGTATATAAGCAACGGTAACTTTACCGCGCATCACACTATAGGCCCAGCCAGTATAAAAAACGACGAGCGGGAGTAATAGAACCACCACATATAACATAATCATCAAAGTAAGATGACTAGACACACTATCCCAAATAGTTAAGCTGGCACTTGGATAGGTTGATGACGGCATAATAAATGGAAACAAAGCAATACCCGCTGTCATAATGACACCAAGAACAGCAACGCTTGAAGTGACAAAGGCGGTTAAGGTTTTGCCTACTTTTAATAACGCTACTGTTATCAACGGCATCACTACACCCAGTACTGGGAATGCCCATGCCCAAGGGTACGTCTCAAAGTTTGCCATCCATGCACCAGATTGCAGCACCACTTCTTTGGTTAGTGGGTTCGGCTGAGCAGCGGGATCAATTTGCGATACAATAGCGTAGCCATCAATAGACTGGATCCAGAAACCTGCTGCAACAAATAATACCACCATCGCTACCGCAGTGATCATGGTGTATTTCTTTGTGCGTGCTTGAATTCCATTTTCAGTTCGATGAGCCAGAAAAGTACCCCCCTGCATAATAAGCATAGTGGCGCTAACCAGACCACAGAGGATAGCGAATGGATTTAATAAATTCCAGAACGTACCGGTATAGGTTGACCGCATCGTATTATCAAAACTAAACGGCACCCCTAAAAATAGGTTACCAAACGCCACACCGAACACCACTGCTGGAACGAATGAGCCAACAAACAGACCCCAGTCCCATGCGTTACGCCACCGTTGGTCTTTAATCAAATTGCGATATTTAAAGCCAACTGGTCGGAAAAATAATGCCCACAGTACCGCCATCATTGCCCAATAAAAGCCACTAAATGCCAATGCATATACCATTGGCCAAGCTGCAAATAGGGCACCACCAGCAGTGATAAACCAGACTTGGTTACCTTCCCAATGAGGACCTATTGTATTGACAATGACACGACGTTCATCATCATTCTTACCGACAAAAGGGAGCAGAGAACACACACCCATATCGTGCCCATCCATAATAGCAAAGCCGATAAGTAATGCGCCAACAAGTAACCACCAAATTATTTTCAGGGTTTCATAATCAAACAGCATGGTCGATCTCCTCTTTAACACTAACAGGAGTAACATCACGTGGTGTCTCACCATCATAACGGCCGGTACCTAAACTTGCTGGCCCTAGCTTTACATACTTAACCATTAAGTAAACTTCAATGATAAGTAGAATCGTATAGAAACCGACAAACCCAGCCAGTGACCCATAGACATTAGCCACACTAAAGTTTGTCACTGATAAGTGAGTAGGTAGCACACCATAGATAGTCCAAGGTTGACGCCCATATTCCGCTACAAACCAGCCTAGTTCAATGGCAATCCAAGGGGCAGGTAGCATAATCACTGCCCATCTTAATAACCATTTTTTCTCAGCAAAAGTACCCTTAACGGTAGACCACATACTGACTATGAATAGAGCGAGCATTAAGAAGCCTAGGCCTACCATACCGCGAAAAGACCAGAACATAGGCAGCACTGAAGGAATCGTATCGTCCACCGCTTTTTGAATCATTTCAGGGGTTGCTTGTGACACATCTTCGGTATATTTCTTGAGCAATAACCCAAAGCCCAGATCATCTTTTACGACTTCAAACTGTGCCTTTAACGTCTCATCTTTAGGGTTTTCACGCAGTTGTTCAAGTAGCCCGACTGCAGCTATACCATGTTGAATACGCTCCCGATTAACTTCTTTAATGTCATGAATACCCGGAATCTCTTTATCAAAAGAGCGGGTACCTATAATACCCATTGCATACGGTATTTGGATTTGCCAATCGTTTTTCCCTTCTGCCTCATTAATACCGGCAACTAAGTTAAACGCCGCTGGGGCTGGCTCGGTGTGCCACATCGCTTCAATAGTTGCCATTTTAGTCTGCTGTGCAGCGCCGATTGAATAACCCGATTCGTCTCCCAATACAATGACACTTAGAATTGAGGCAATACCGAATGCTGAAGCAACTTGAAAGCTACGCTTTGCAAATGCTACATCTCGTTTTTTCAGCAAGTAAAGTGCGGAAATTGATAGAACAAACATGGAGGCAGCCACATAGCCCGCCGATACCGTATGCACAAATTTATTTTGAGCGTCTGGATTAAATAGGATCTCAGTGAAGCTGACCATTTCCATTCGCATGGTTTGGTAGTTAAACGCTGCACCAACAGGACTTTGCATCCAACCATTGGCAATCAAAATCCATAGAGCTGATAAATTGGTACCTAACGCCATTAACATAGTTACCACAAGATGCTGGGCTCGTGAAAGTCTGTCCCAACCAAAAAAGAAAAGACCCACCATGGTAGACTCTAAAAAGAATGCCATGAGACCTTCAATTGCCAGAGGTGCGCCAAAAATATCGCCCACATAGTGTGAATAATAAGCCCAGTTAGTACCAAACTGGAACTCCATGGTGATACCCGTTGTTACCCCTAATGCAAAGTTAATACCAAAGAGCTTTCCCCAGTATTTGGTCATATCTTTCCATATTTGATTACCCGTAGAGACATACACAGACTCCATGATAACCAGAATCCAAACCATGCCCAAGGTTAAAGGTACAAATAAAAAGTGGTAAAGTGCAGTTACCGCAAACTGCAAGCGGGATATATCTACTAGATGTTCAGTAATCATACTAAACCTCCTAAAAAGAAGGGCCTAATAGATGGTTAAACAATACTTAGTTGAATAAAGAAAATAACTTTTACATGCCCCTTGTGTCGTAAAGCCATCATCCCTCTAACTAACTATATGATCTAACTTTCAACCCTACTGTAAGCCCTAGATACCCATAAGATTTAACGACTTTAAAAGTGATTATTTTCGGCAATAAATATATATGCTGCTGGCATATTTACACCCTAAACCACCCTATTTTTAAAGAAGCCAATAATAAATGACTCTATCAACACCTCACAATTTAATAAGATGCTTATTTATATAGTGAGAATAGACTAATATACATTTAACGGATAATATACATATTAGTATATTATTTGCCATACCCTAACTCAAGAACTAAAAAGCTAACCTGTTCAACTATTTAAAACCTTCATATGGGCTAACGCTTATCCATTAAGTTAAGCAATTGTGCCCATGTCGCTTATAACCGCTTATAACCTTAGTGATAGGGTGTATGAACAAACAGTTTACTGCCGATATTGAGAAGAAGATAAAAAATTAATGAACACTAATCAGTCACTATTGAGTGGTAAATAAAGCAAGATTGATAATCAAGATTAAATACACCTAGTTAGACAATCTAAAACTTGAATGAGTAACGCCACTTGACGCATCAAATATCGTACGAATCATTGTTGAAAATAGTAGGTATGTCTCTATAATCAATAACACATAAAAAACTCTTGCTACATATGTAGCCAATCCTTTGCGATAGACAACCTTATGGCAACTCTCTCAAACGCCGAAAAACGGTTTTTAAAGCAACTTGTCTCTACGGTCAGTCGTCCACTCAATTTAGCTTGGTTACTTACCGTAGTCAGCACACTCTTATTTGTATGGCAGGCTTATTTGCTTGCTCGCATTTTTAGTACATGGCTTACCAACTACTTCAATGCTTTTCCTTTATCAACTGATGTCTCTAACTACTGGTTTCTAGGGCTTATATTTTGTTTTACGATGCGCCCTTTACTTAATAGCGGACGACAGTTAATCAGTAGCCGTGCTAGCCTTAAATTACGTAGCCAGTTGCGAGAGTCTCTATTAACAACTATGGCAGCTCTCGGCCCCAATTTAAAACACTTTGGTAGCGATGGCAGTTTATCTAGCCAAATAATCGACCAAACCGATGCGCTAGATGGATTTATAAGTAGCTTCAGCGTACAAAAAAAGGTGGCTACAAGCACGCCCCTTATTTTATTAATCGCAGTAGCCTCTCAAAGTTTATTGGCTGCAATACTACTGCTGATGACAGCACCATTAGTCCCTATTTTCATGATTTTAATCGGACATTTAACCGCACGTAAAAGTGCAGATCAATTTACCGCTCTAGCCCAGTTAAGCGGGCGCTTTTTAGACTGGGTACGCGGTATGCCCACCCTAAAAAGATTACAAGCGACTGAAACAGCAAGTCTCAACCTTGCAGTGAGCAGTGAAGACTATCGGCGCCGTACTATGGATGTACTAAAAATTGCGTTTTTAAATGGCGCTGTACTCGAGCTATTAGCAGCACTGAGTATTGCTTTGGTAGCGGTTTATCTTGGCTTTGGATTGATAGGTATTTTACCTTGGGATAAAGGTCACATACCTGTTCACTATTTTTCTGCTTTATTTATATTATTACTGGCGCCTGAATTCTACTTACCGCTGCGCCAGTTAGGGGCAGATTATCATGCAAAAGCACAAGCAGAAGGTGCTGTGCAGAGCTTACTACCAATAATTACTGCCGCCGAACAAGCTCAGTTAGCTAAATCGTCCCAAATAGATAGTAACGGCACGTCCACAGTTAGCATTGTCAACCATAAAGCCGCTAATCAAGACGAGACGTCTAACACCATTGATGTTTCTAAAGCATTCGGACTACAACTGCGTCATCTAAGTATTCATAGTTCCATATTAACAGCAGCAGATGACAGTCATAAGGCAGAATCAAACAAAAACGTTAGTGACTTACCCATTTACAGAACCCGCTTAGCGCCTGTCAGCTTAGATATTAAAGCAGGCGAGAGAGTGGCTTTGGTCGGCGATAGTGGTAGCGGTAAGTCTAGCTTATTACAAGCACTAATGGGATTTGTTAAATATGAGGGAGACATTTACTTAGTAAGTTCTGATAGTACTCAAAGTTTCCCTTACCAAGCTATTGATACTGATATGATACGTCAAAATGTGGGGTATCTCGCTCAGCAAGTAGCACTTATGCCCATAACCATACGTGATAACCTGCTCTTAGCAAACCCCAATGCAACGGAACAAGAATTAATTAATGCGCTTGAAGTGGTAGGGTTATGGCAATTAATTCAACGGTTGCCAGACGGTATGGATACCCAACTTGGCGATAGGGGACAAGGCTTATCAGGGGGGCAACAACAACGCTTAGGTATTGCCCAGCTTTTACTACGTGACGATAGCCTTTGGCTGCTTGATGAACCCACAGAGCATTTAGATCCAGATACCGCACAACATATTAATCGTTTATTAGAGCACGTTAGCAGAAATAAAACCGTCATTTGGGTCACGCATGCAGTTGAGCAATTAGACTGGATTGATAAAGTCGTTAAGTTGTCTATGCCCTCGTCTATTGATGGTCAGCCTACGGTTCAGAACACCTCTGCTACCCTAGCGTTGTCAAATTCTGGAGTAGTTAGATGAACCAATCTAATGAGACTATAAAAAACAACCGCTATCAAGGCATCCAGCCCGTATTTCGCTTACGGGATATGTTTAAACCATCACTGGATTTATGGGTGTTTTCGTGGATTTTAGGTCTCGTTTTTACCCTCTCTATGATAGCCCTATTAATGGTTTCTGGATGGTTCATTACTAGTGCCGCTCTAGCAGGCATGGTTGCAGTAGGTTCACATACGTTTAATTACATGTTGCCTGCTGGTATTATTCGTATGCTAGCAATCGCTCGAACTGCTGGCCGCTATGGTGAACTTATGGTATCTCATCATGCAGTATTTGACTTATTGAAAACACTTAGGCTGCGCTTTTTTAATCAAATGGCTGCTCTACCCCTATCCCAACAACGTCATGCACTACATGCCTCACAATATATGCATAGATTAGTCAGTGATATTGATAAACTTGATCAATTTATTTTGCGTGTCGTTTCGCCTTGGTTAATTAGCACTCTTACTGTTGTCTTATTAGCATTATTTATTGGTATAGTATTGCCACTACCTTTGCCAGTAAAACTTATTATTTTCTCTTTATTGGCATTCGCTTTGATATTGCCTCTACTTGGCACTATTTTGGGTATTAATCAAGCCCAACAGATGGTAGCAATATCTGAATCTCGCCGCCATAAACTTCTCGCACCGTTATCTATCATCACACAGTTACTACTATGGCAACAATGGCAGGCCCAAACCAAGCCCTATACCGATCGAGATATTGCTTTACAAGAGCTTGAGTGGCAGGCACAAAAAAGACGCTCATTTTATATGTTAGGCATCCAGTGGCTGTTTTATATAAGCTTAATGGTGGTGTTATTTACGGCCGCTAAACAGTCGCAAAGTCAACTAGATCCTTCAACGATTGATGTCCCCTTAGTACTCGCTGTTACCCTTGGTTTATTAGGTATTCAAGAAGTCGTTGTACCATTAGGTCAGCACTATTTATCACTCGGTAATAGTATTGCCGCTAAAAACCGCTTAAACGCTCTTTTAACACCTAGTTCCGGCTCTCCAGAGAGTAATGAAGCCCAGCAGCTTGTGAATCAACCTGAACAAAAAGGGAGTAATAATCCATTGACACCATTACCCAAAGGTAAATCGTATGCTGAGTTAAAACATGTCTATGCGAAAATCCCTAATGCTTTGGTGGGTGCTCAAGATGTGAATATTGATATTGTCTCAGGCACACCTCTTATTATTAAAGGGCCATCTGGCTGTGGTAAATCTACATTGCTACACATGTTAGCGTGCGAACTGCCTGTTCTTTCTGGTAGAGTCCTCTTAAATGGTGCCCTATGGCAGGATTATGAGTGGCAAGATCAACTTGGTTATTTGGGTCAACAGCTTGATATTTTTGACCAAAGCTTAGCCGCTAATCTACGTCTAGGTAAGTCTGATGCCACTGATAATGAACTTGTTGAAGCGTTAGAAAAAGTGGGATTAGCAAATTGGCGGCAGGCACAGCCGCAAGGTTTAGATACGCCTCTCGGTGAGTATGGCGCTGCTATTTCAGGTGGTCAGGCAAGGCGTATCGCTCTAGCGAGGCTTTTGTTAAAACCACGCCGTGTCTTACTACTCGATGAGCCTTTTGCTGGCCTCGATAATAAAACTCAGAATCAGGTGTGGCAGAATATACAAAAACATCAAAAAGATGATATTTTAGTAATTGTCAGCCATCAAGATTGGGATATGGGTAGCGTAGATATCTTAAGGTTAAAAGAAGGTGTTTTTACACATTAAATCAGGGAACTATTATTAAATCTAATGACTGCGAAAGGCGTATCATTAAGAAAAACACTATCAAAGTAGGCTTATGACTCCAGGTTATATGACGTCAAAATCCGTTAGCATTCGCATAAAAACACCTCATAAGTTGTGTCCAACTTATGGGGTTTGGTTCAAATTAGGCGGTATTTTATAAGGTATGTGAAATACATCTATTTAAGCAACCGCTAAATCATCTTTCTCGCCTAGCTCATACAATGCACCAGCACGACCAACGATTAATGGGTCTGGTTTACCCACTTGTTTCATATCTTTACCATCGTACGACAGCTTATTTAAAACATAACGCATGGCATTCAAACGAGCCCGCTTTTTACAGTCGGATTTAATCACAATCCAAGGCGATTCGGCAGTATCTGTGTTATAAAACATTGCTTCTTTAGCTAAGGTATAATCATCCCACTTATCCAATGAGGCCATATCAATGGGTGATAATTTCCACTGTTTTAAAGGATGGGCTTCACGTTGCTTGAATCGGCGACGCTGTTCATCACGACTAACTGAAAACCAGAACTTAATTAAGTGAATGCCTGATTCGATAAGATGTTTTTCGAAATCTGGTACTTGCTTCATAAACACCTCATACTGTTCATCAGTACAGAAGCCCATAACACGTTCAACACCGGCACGGTTATACCAAGAACGGTCGAAAAACACCATCTCACCCGATGTAGGTAAGTGCTGTACGTAACGCTGAAAGTACCACTGACCCATTTCACGCTCAGTAGGCTTTTCAAGGGCAATAACTCGGGCACTCCGTGGGTTTAAGTGTTCCATGAATCGCTTGATTGAACCCCCCTTACCCGCTGCGTCTCGACCTTCAAAAATAATAACCACTTTCTGATCGTTCTGTCGAACCCACTTTTGCAGTTTTAACAGTTCAACTTGTAAATGATATTTTTGCTTTTCATAGTTTTTACGTGACAAACGATTTTTATAAGGATATCCTCCTTCACGCCAATTATCTGACAACTCGTCATCTTTTTTAGAACCTGTTTTAACATGGTTAGCAAGGGCGTGTTTCGCAAATAAATTCTTAAGCTTAATTAAATCATCCGCAGAGGCATCTTCGATAAGCGATTGCAGATGTTCCGACATGCCATCGATATTACCCTCTTTCAAATCTTTCAATAATACGTCATCAATAGCTTCTTTAGTCGCTATATTAGCACCAGACTTTTTCTTTTTTGTTTCGTATTTTTCAATACCTTTTTCATCTGTAATATAGTCATCATCAATGTGTTCAATTTTCTTTGATTTGCTAGACATTATCCACCTCCAGTTATAAATAAAACTTCAAAGCTTTTCAGCCTTTAATTTATTATAGCAAGATTGAGCAAAGTATATAGTACCCTTTAAAGACTAAGTCATCACATTTCTAAAATTGCATTATGTTAAATCAAGTAATGTCATGAAAAATAATTGACTATTGATACTATTGTGTTTTAAGGGAAACTAAGATAACTTACTCATCAATTACCTAAAATAAATTACTGAATAATGATGACGGATAGTATCCATTTGATAAAATCAAGCTTAGACTATGAACCATTAATATTATCTAGATAATATCGGTGGCATACTAAAATATACTAGGATGATATATAATTATTTTTTATACACTGTAAGAACTTTAGTTATTAGTTAAAGATGTGATTAACATACTTATTACTAAGCAGCGGAACCCCTTATATGAGTCGCATCGTTTTAAGCACCTCTTCCACTGGACTTGATAATCTTAATATTCGGAGTGATATTCAAACCATTCAACTAAGAATATATATCAATAATGTGGAATTTGTGGATGGCAAAAATATTAATACTAAATCCTTGCAGTATATGATGCAAGAAGTAAGTAAGTCGCCTATATATATAGCATCCGCACCTGCTATTGAAGTTGCTGAAATTTTGACCAAATTACAGAGTGCTAATGTTAAAGAGGTTTTTGTTACAACCCTATCCTCAGCAATGTGTAATAGCTATAACCTTATAAAAAAAGTATCTCAAAGCTTTCAAGATAGCATGGCGATAACGGTCTATGACTGCAAAGACTTAGGCAGCTGCGAATCACTCTTTGCGTTAGAAGCAGAGTCTTTAATGAATCAAGGCCATAGTATGCCTAGGATTGTAGACCGTTTGGATGAGCTGCGTGCTAGCTACCAGATGTTATTTGCGGTTGAAGATTTAGCAAGTTTCAATCGGAACTCAACAAACTATCAACCCTATGTATCTGGAGATTTTTTTAATAATTTATTAGGAATTAAGCCTATTTTACAAGCCACCCAAGAGGGTCAAGTCATTCCGGTCAGTAAAGCCCGCAATTTGAATAGAGCGCTAGAGTATATTATTCACGAATTAGGCGATATTGTACAAAGAGTTGACTCATTTGCCTATGTACTAAGTAGTGGCCAAAAAAGCTTAGATGACCAATTCGTCAATCTACTTAAGAAAAAAACAGGCATAAATAGCATTGCTGTTGTACCCGCTTCAACTATTGGGCTGACCAATTATGGACCCACTGGGGTTGGGCTAGGTGTATTTTACGGGCAAATACCCTATGCTGCTAGGCTATGTACACTCTACTAAATTGATGCTGATACTTGAATGACAACCAATCTAGTACCATTGATGGTTCTATGAATCTAATAATTTCTATAAAGGTATAACCGTCGATTCATGATTACCTGCTATAAATCTCGCCTTAGCTTTACCTAAGCCTTAAGAGTAAACGTAAGCTAGAACGCTACTAAACTTAATTCCCGTATCGCTATAATTGACTGATATTGCTAACTTATGGTAGTTTTTTATAGTTTCATTTAGTTAGTAGTTATGCATTAATAGTAATCAATAAATCCTAACTGTCTTGGATCTTCGCACCTGTATTCACGACCTATCATTGGCTATTATCGCCTAAAGCAAACCCCTACTTCGTTAAAATTAGGATTAAATAGAGTGACTACTCAACCCCAACTTTTAACTTAATAGTGCCTTGTATTGATTCATTTTATTCTTAAAACTCTCTGAGTTTAGCTTATGAATAAAGGCTCTAAGCCTTTTTAACGACTGATGACTTCAACTTCATTTGACCAAAACCATCAATCTTGCAATCTATATCGTGATCGTCAGGCGCATCATATAGTAGGCGAATGCTTTTAGCTTTAGTACCTACTTTAAGAGGGGTGGATGAGCCTTTTACCTTTAAATCTTTAATAACGGTTACCGCATCGCCATCTTGTAGTTCATTACCAACGGCATCACGGATAATTGGCGCTGCATCTTCAGCTTCTTCTGCTTCAGAAGTTGTCCATTCATGTGCACACATTGGGCAAACATATAATGCCCCATCTTCATAGGTTAAATCTGAATCACAGCTTGGGCAATTAGGTAAGCTCATCTTATCCTCGCTAATAGTGTTGAGTTAATTTTGGCTTGTATTGTATATTAATTGGTAATACTTTGCTTAACTACGCTCAATACCTTTATCATTTTTAGGTAGAGTGTATTTAGAAAATATGTATTTTACTCAAACAAATATCTTTATATACAATATGGACTGACAATCGACGCTAATAACCATAATAATAAACAATAAACTAGGATATCTAACTATGAACATACCAACTTTTAAACAAATAACTTTACAAGGTGCAGATGTCGCCACTTTTTTACAATCCCAACTTACTGCTAATATCAATAAACTCGATTCAAGATATCAAGCCACAGCAATTGCTAATTTAAAAGGGCGGATAGAGTTTGGCGTCTGGGTAAAGAAAATTGATGATACACAGTTTATGGTCGTGATCAGTGAGGACTGTTTGGCCGACCTGCAAGGCCATCTAAAAAAATTTGGGGCATTTTCAAAATTTACCACCTCTGAGCCAGAGAACATTTACCCCTATGTTAAAGAGGAAGTAGCTACTTTCACGCCCAATGAAGCTGAATCAAATATATCGGCTTGGATGAGTCAAAGCATAGCGACAGGCAACTATTGGATTACCAAGGCCACACAAGGCATGTTTCAGCCACAAGAGCTGCGTCTACATCAACGTGGGGGCGTGCATTACGACAAAGGTTGTTACCTTGGACAAGAAGTGATTGCCCGTATTTACTTTAAGGCAGCCCCCAAAGCTTTTTTACATCGAGTCCAAGGAGAAGGAAAAACACCTAACGCAGGTAACACCTTAGATAAAATACAAGTAGTTAATGCCGTTGCCAATCAAGATGACTCAGGATATGAAGCATTGGTCGTTGCTCGCCCCGAACACATAGCGGAAAGTGAACTGAACGTTTTAGATCTCCCATCAGCCTTACAGGTAAGTGTCGGACGTAATAGCTAAGTCAGGAAATTCCGAGCATTAAAACTTAGGTCGTTAAAACTTAGATCATTAAAATTAAAGGTAGCCTGATAATATTCTAAAGCTATCTTTAATATTAGATATATTCATAAGCCAAAGTTAGGAAATTTTTAGAATAAACTGAGTCGATACGAGGCATCATTAAGTTAAAAGCTCGGGTTGAATCGTCACTCTATTTAATCGTGAATTTAATCCTAATTTTAACGAAGTAGTGGCTTATTTTAAGCGAGAATAGCCAATTATAGGTTGTGAAGACAGGTTCTTAAATAACGTATGCAAATAAATGACCTATGTAAGTAGCGCTCTTTTACTACTTAGTAGTATTTACCGTTATTGTCCCTGCCTATTATTTTACACAGTTCTAGTCGCCTTTTTTATCGGTATTCTCTAACATCCTTCTCAATGGTTTGATTAAGGCTCAAGCCTTATCTTTTGAAGGCTATCTTGCTGTGATTTTGCAATGTCATCCTTTTACCTATAGTGTTCTACTCTTAAAAGTGCTCTACTCTTAAAGCAAATATTATTCTATAACAGGTAAAATTATAAAATATGTAAGTCCATGCTTACAAAGGTAACTAGGCGATTGTACTCGATTTTAATTTTTACCAAAACACTAATATTTATAGCTTATCTCAAACATGAAGCATACAGATTGAAGTGTTAATTGATTCAATAGTCTATATAATAATAATCGCATAAAAGATTATGCAATTATTAATTAAGGCATAAATTAATTTAATTAATATCTAATTAATAATGTGTTAATTAACTTTAACTGACTTTGCCTAGTCAATATTGATGTTTATATTGATAACAACAAATTCTACTGATCATAAGAAGAGAGTTACTATGAACAAAGAAACTATTAAAGGCGACTGGAACCAGCTTAAAGGTAGCGTTAAACAGCAATGGGCTGAACTGACAGAAGATGACTTATCTCACATCGAAGGTAGTTTCGATAAATTGGTCGGGAAAGTTCAGGAACGCTATGGTTTAGCGAAAGATAAAGTTGAACAAGAAGTTCGTGAGTGGCGCGCTAAACACGACCTATAACTGTTTATTAGTCTAATTAACGTTTATATTGTATAGACATACTGAAAGCATACTGATGGTTATCTTAAATATGATTAAACCTTAGGGCTAATTTTAATTAATATTGAGTAGTCTTTAATTTTTAATATACTTATTAAATTGCTAATCACTGTATTGCACTTCTATCAGTTATATAGGTGCTTAGTTATATACGTGCTTAGTTATAATTGCTATAAGTATACCAATTCTGTCCTGCATTGCATGGGGTAATAAATGAATTTGTTACCTCTCCCACAGTTTATCTAAACACAACAAAGCCGTATGATCTAAATCATACGGCTTTTGTTTTAATCATCCTAATTACTTATCATTTAATATTCCATCCTAGATTATTAAATGATAAATGAGCATCCTGCTCGGCTTGCTTAAAACCAGTTCTAGGTTATTAAAACTTAGAACTAACATCCTTGCTAATTATCATCGCACCAAATCATACTAGATCTGGTACTCATGACCGCTATTTCAAACGCTCATGTTAACAGTAAGTTAACATAAATGTTCAAATAGTAGTTATCCATAATACGGTACTCACGTTACTGAGCGCTCAATCCTTGAGTCATCATCCTTGATGCCGTAGAGCTATAGTCTCAAATTATCTGCAGTATTAGTAGTGGCAATAGCGTCTTGTTGTGTAAGCATATGCTTACACAACAAGATGCTATTGCCATTACCTTTATTTATATTACCTCAACTGAATTTAACATTGAAATTATTTATTTTTTTTTGAGTTTAACGTATCAGCGGCTAACATAATTTTCGCAGCTTCAACAACATAGGCTTCATTTTCTGGAAGTTGAGGACGTTCACTATCTTTTAAACGGCTTCTTTCTTCAAAACGTGCTTCCACTGCTGCCTGATAAGCTATCCAATTGGGGTATGGTTTTTCGCCTGTAGCAATACGACGTGCGTTTTCAGCTTGCAGGGTTTTATTCTCGATTTCTTTTTGATACGCTCGTCGATTATCAATATTTAGTTGAATAGGTTTCTTATCATCTTCCATGTTACGTATTTGGTTAAGTCTATTTAAATAGACAAACTGAGGATTCGTAGTCTGACGTATAGATGACTGATCATTTAACGTCGCTAAAGTCTCACTTGTAAACTTACCTTCAGGCTTATAAGGCGCTGTTTTTATAGTATCCCATGCCATTGCATTTTTTTGATCACTTTCACTAAACTCTGCTCCCTCATAAATATTTACCAGCTTTACATCAGGTATAACCCCTTTATTTTGAGTACTACCTCCTGTAATACGATAAAATTTACGCTGTGTCAGCGTTGCAGAACCAAGGGCTAAATTATCAAGCTGAATTTGTGCGGTGCCCTTACCCGTTGTACTGCTACCTACCACTAAACCACGACCATAATCTTGAATAGCCGCAGCAAAAATCTCAGAGGCAGATGCCGAAGCTAAGTTGGTAATAACCACCATATTGCCTGTGTATAATTGTTTCCCACCATCTTCATCTTGATAAACCTGAACATTACCACGATTATCACGGATCTGAACCAGTGGTCCTTCTTTAATGAACAGTCCCAGCATTTTGGCAACTTCATCAAGCGAGCCACCTGGGTTATTCCGTAAGTCGACTACCAAACCATCAATATGTTGTTTGTTTAGAACCTGAAGTGCATTTTGAGTATCAATGCTGACACTACGATAATTCTGACCATTACGACGTGCTTGATAGTTTAAATAAAAGCTTGGAATCTCAAGTACCCCAATGCGTTTTTCTGTATCACTGCCATCAGGCTTCAGTGTAATAATACGATGATCTACGCCAGAGTCTTCCTGCTCTATCACATCACGAGTAATGACCACATTGCGAGCAGCAGATTCAGGGCTATTAGGCTGCTTTACCTTAACTGTCACATCGGTCCCACGTTTACCACGAATAAGAGCAACCACTTCCCGCGTTGACCAACCCACAACGTCTTGCATTGTTTCGCCATCTTTTGACACTCCGATAATAAGATCATTTGGCTGGATCTGACCGGATTTCGCTGCTGGACCGCCATCAACTAAAGTAACAATCTGGGTATAATCAGGATTTTTACGATATGGTCGGATAGATACACCAATGCCTTCAAGCTGCAAGCTAGACTGTACTTTCATCTCCACTGATTGTACAGGCGCATAATAATTACTATGAGGGTCATAGGTTAAAGTAGCCGTATTTAATATAGACTCCATGATTTCATCACTTTTGATTCGCTCCATCTGCTCTTTCTGACGGTTTAAGCGATTTAAAAGTATCTCACTTGGTGTTCTATCTTCTCCCAGCACTAAATCATTACCGCGAGTTAACTCTGGGTTTTTTAAATAAAGCTCATCACGGGCTTTGTCTTCTTCTTGACCTAAGGTCAGGTTAATGACCTGAAATGCCAGTTGACGCTCCCAGTAACTACGCTGCTCATCTTTCGTTTTAAATCTAGGCGCTTCTTCTCTATCTACCACAATATAATCTTTACGATTTAAATTAATGTCTTCTTTCAAAAAAGCATCAGAAAACTGATAAAACTCTTTTGAGCGTTGACGATAGCGATTAAATACCTGCTGAGCAGCACTCAAATCCCCTTGCTTCAATAACCTAGCGAATGAAGCACCATAACGTCCGGTCATCTCATCAATATCAGATTGCAAAAACAGTGTATGATTCGGATCTAACCGATCAAAATACATATTTAAGATTTTGCGACCCATCTCTTCATCGAGTCTGATATTAGAGTAATGCCCTCTATCAAGCAGCGCAGCAACTTGACGAGTGGTTTGTTTTTGCTCAGGGGTGGCCACAAACTCGGCATAGTCTGCAGCCGCAGCAATAGAGTAACTTTGAGAAAAGACAATACCTGCCACACCAATTGCAGCTACACTTAATACCAATTGTGATGGTTTAAAATTCATGAAAAGCTCTCTTATTTTTTATATAAACACTCAACTATGCGAAGATATTAGCATAACACTTGAAGATTGACTGTCTTAAACTGTATTAGCATTCTTACCAAATGTTATATCATTTGGTCTTAGCAACTTTTATTGTAATAATAACCCAATAGATTTAAATAGTTGTTAAATTTGACTCAGAAAAACGTAAAACTATAAATTTATTAAATTCAAGATAACGGGTTTACTAACTAAAATCAGCTATTAGCATTATTCCTAAATAGCGTATGCTAATCGATTAAAATACAAAAGGTAATAAGTATGTTCGGCTCAATAATGATTGATGTGGCAAGCATTTGTTTAAGCAGTGATGACAGATCTGTATTAAAAAACCCTGAAGTTGGCGGCATTATTTTGTTTTCTCGAAATGTTGAGACGCCCGAACAAATACGTGCATTGTGCGATAACATTCGCCAAATTGACAGCCATATTATAATAGGTGTCGATCAAGAAGGGGGGCGAGTTGCCAGACTTCGTCAAGGGTTTACCCCGCTTCCTGCAATGGGTAAATTAGGTAGCCTATTTAATAAGGATCCTTGTAGGGCGTTAAGTTTAGCATACGACTGTGGTTATTTAATGGCGGCAGAAGTTATGGCTGTTGGTATCGATATTAGCTTTGCTCCAGTGTTGGATATAGATAATATTAGTCAGGTAATTGGCGATCGTAGTTTTCATCAACGTACTGAGGGCGTAGTGGCTTTATCTATGCAGTTTATGCGGGGCATGAAAGCGGCAGGTATGGCAACGACAGGAAAACATTTCCCTGGCCATGGCGCTACAGCTGCAGATTCTCATGTAGCGGATGCTATCGATGAGCGGAGTTTTGAACAAATCGAAACGGTTGACTTACAGCCCTTTATTCAATGTATGCCTTGGTTAGATGCGTTAATGCCTGCTCATGTTATTTTTAACAAAGTAGACAATAAACCAGCGGGATTTTCAAAAATATGGCTACAAGATATCGCTCGTAAGCGACTTGGCTTCGATGGGGTCTTATTCTCAGATGATTTATCCATGAAGGCTGCGCAAGTTGCAGGCGATGTAGGTGATAGGGTTGTTGCAGCGCTTACTGCGGGATGTGATATGGCTTTGGTATGTAATGACAGAGAATCTGCGCTACTCGCAATTCAAACTGCAAAAGACCTACCCAAACCCAATCAAACCCGTCTTGGCACTATGCGTAGTGGTATACCAAAGTGGTTAGGTAGCTTAGAGAAAACCTGCTCACAATTTGAATATTGGGAAAAATCAAAAGCAAACGTGACCAAGGCTTTTTTTAACGACAATGGCAACTATGACCCATTAAAAGATCCTACTAGCTATAGTCGTTAATTTTGAACTTGCCTTATCAAAACTTGCCTTATGAAAATAATGGAAATTGTTCCTGCTACCCACTAAGTAAGTCTCATACCGTATAGTCAAAGTTGTCTAAAAGATTTCAGTATCAAGCACGGTTGCGCTACTACCCAAGATAGTAGATTGAGCGATCTGTGTTTGCCAAGTAACTGTTGTAAGCTTAATATCAAGATTTAGTCTCTTTTATACTCCTTTAAAACACTTTTAAAATCACTTTTAGGTCTCTTCTTCAAATCATTTCAATAATAGCAAGTTGATCGTTGGGTCACTATCATAAAAAACCGCCTAACATGCGTTAGGCGGTTCCAAATTAATCTTATTATTTATCAGTTAGTTTTAAACCACTAACTTTTAAGATCAATGATTTACTGATTGTTAAATTCTAAAAGATTATTGAGTTTTAGAAGGATCATCTTGATCTGGCATAATATCGTCATTATCAGCATCTAATGGATTCATGTCTGGATCAGGCATACCATCATTATTATTCGCATCAAGAGGCTTCATGTCTGGATCAGCTTTAACATTAGAGTCTTCAGCGACTAAAATGGCATTATCTGCCTCCATAGTTTCATCATATACTTTAAATTCGATACGACGGTTACGGAAACGACCTTGCTCAGTTTCATTGGTTGCAATTGGGTCTGCCTCGCCCATACCTTTGATCATCAACTTAGACTCATCGGCCCCTTTTGATACAAGGTAATCTTTCACTGCTTGAGCACGGCGCTGTGATAACTCATTGTTATAGGCGTCAGATGCTTGGCTATCTGTATGACCCAAAATCATCAATTTCATTTCAGGTACTTGCTTCATAACATCAACTGCACGGTCTAAAACCGCTTTATTCACATCAGGAATAATTGCTTTATCTACTTCAAAGTTGATTACCTGTAAGCTTAGAGCGCGAGCAACATCTCTAGGATCTGGATTATCGCCTAGTCTATCCATAGCAGCAGTAGCCGCATCAATACTAGATTGAATTTCATTGTCTAAGTTAAGTGGGCCTTCTGCTACCACGTTCATATCTGGCGCAGCGGCTTGTAAATCTGAAACAAGCTTATCTAGCTGTGTTGCATCTGGGGCATCTACTCTGATTTCATTACCTTTAATAACGACATTTGCGTTAGGGGTGTTTTTAACTAGAGGCAGGATTTTATCTAAATGAGCAGCAGCTGGCATATCAGTAGCATAGTCATCATTGATATCAGCACGACATTTATCCGCTTCAGTAGCAAACACATTTTTAACGGCATCCGTGACTGAAGTCGCTAGCCCATCGTTCCCTGCATTAATACGGCAAGCATACAGATCACTGCCTTCTCCTGTTGCAAGGGTTAGGGCTGCTGGCTCTAATAAAGTTTCGCCAGCAACATCCTCTTCAGCTGACTGTTCAACCGTATCTGCTGGTGCTGCTACAGGTTGCGGATTATCTTGACATCCCTTTAACAGTGCCCAAGCCAGTGCGCCTAAAATGATTAAACCAATAATCGGTAATAGCGCTTTTAAAAATCCACTTTCTTTCTTTTCTTCACGATGAAGGGGTGCCGTACTTGTAGTATTAGAAATACGTTCGCCAGTCTGAACATGAGCAGCTGTAGGATCAACGCCTGTAACAGGGGTTACTTCGTCAAGATGACCTGCCAGATAACCCGCGGGCAGGATTGCTGCTGCCCAAGCTGGTATAAGGTCACGGTATGTAGATAGATTATTTCTTAAAAACTGTGGTACTGTTGTCGCACCCGCTAAGGTTTTTAACTCGTTAAGAACCAGAGGTGCTGCTGTTGCAATTAAGCCTTTAACTGACGACTCTTCAACATTATTAGCCGCTGCAAGTTCATGGGTAATACTGTTTTTATGAGCCTCATCGGTCCAAACACGATCAAATAGTCCAAGGTCGTCATTAGATACTTCTTGGGTCGAAATATGACTATATGAATCATCATCTGCTAATTTTGCTGCGAATATAGCGTAAAACTGTTCAAGCAAACTTTCGCTCTTTGGATCTCGATTATTACCTAAAACAGCAGGGGTAACGGTTCGTATTAAATGACCGATAACATCCATAAAAAATTCTCCTAAATTGATTAAAAATATATGATGACGATAAATTATACTGTTGTAAACTAACCAGTTATTATTAATAAAGCAGTAATCAATGACAAATATCTCATTAATAAGTTGCTTATATCATTAATAATTGGAACGCTGCTTAATCATAAAACCAATGCCAGCATATATCATATATACATGGTAAAATCAATAAATAAGCAAATAGTTTTTTATAAGATCACTTATAAACAAGTCAGCAATTTACTTAAAACTTTCAGTACTAAGTATCTATTCATCATTCTTATGAATTACAATACCTGAAATTAAAATCTACTCCGTTACATTTAGGTTAATAGTCAGTTAACCCTTGTTACAAATACATGAATAATACAAATTAAACCATTACTGGGGAAGTTAATTGGAACGTTTATTAAATAACCATACAACTATTATCGTCGTCATTACCGTTATTATCAGTCTATTAGCATGGCAAAATAAAACCTTGTTAAACAAACTGATCTTTTATCCGCCAGAAGTTAATAAGGGCCAATGGTACCGATTTTTATCGCACGGGTTTATTCATGCTGACAGCTTCCATCTACTGTTTAATATGTTTACGCTGTTCTCCTTTGGTATATTTATGGAGAGTTTTTTTAACCAGTATTTAGGCGGATTTGGTTTTGTTGTTATGTATCTTTTGGCAATTATCGTCGCCATAATTCCGAGTTATTTACAGAATAAAGACAATCCTCGTTATCGAAGTCTAGGAGCATCTGGAGGTGTCTCCGCTGTACTTTTTGCTTTTATTTTAATTAAACCTTGGAGTACGCTTCTGATATTTGGGGTTATCCCGATCCCTGCCATTGTTTTTGCTATTGCTTATGTTGGCTATAGTGTTTATGCCAATCACAAAGGCAATTCCAATATCAATCATTTAGCTCACTTATGGGGCGGTGCTTTTGGTATGGCTGCTACGATAGCTTTAGAGCCAAACGTCATTCCGCACTTTATTTCAGCTCTATTAAACCCAAGCTTTTGATGACTGCTCATAAAGAACACCTAATTTGTCAATATAGTTCATAAATAAATACAGTTGAAACCATCAACGTGTTAAAACTATTACTGCCAATGATCTAACGACTCCACTTATTAAGTTTGATTGAGTTAAAGGATAATAAGCGCGGACTGCCAGTCTAAATGACATAAAAAAGCACTTATAAAGTCAGACGCCTTTATAAGTGCTTTTTTTATAAGTGCTTTTTTTTATAAGTATCTTGTTTATGTTGGCCCGCTATACGCTATATTATATACGACCTAATATAACCTACTTACTACGGTACGCCTCTTTTAAACCTGAAATGACCATTTCTAGTAACTCAGGGTTACCATCACGTGCTGCTTTACGCATTAAGGTGGAAGGTGGATGAGAGAGCATTTGTGTCAAGCTACGTGTTAGTTCTGCCATTACATCTTCAACCGGCTCTTCAGTGGTATGCAAACGATGTAATGATTTAGCAAGTACATCTGCTGCTTTTTGTTCCGCCAACATACGATAGTCATAAATATCGTGCCCCACTTTGCGTACCTGATAGCGTCGCTCAATCTCAACCACCAAGTGACTAACCAATAGCTCAGCTTCAACAGCTGCCTGTCGACGTTTTTCCAAGTTGCCTGCAATAACATGTTGCAAATCATCAATAGAGTATAGATAAACATCATCAAGCTTACCAACGCTTGAATCGATATCCCGAGGTACCGCCAAATCAACCATTAACATCGGCTTATAACGGCGCATTTTTAGCGCACGTTTTGTCATTTTTTTGTCAATCAATACGTTCATGCTACCACTACAGCTACTGACAATATCAGCATGAGGCAGTAATTCTGATAACTCAGATAGTGGATGAACTTCAATCTGTAAATTAGGATGTTTTAACTCTGCAGCAAGCCGTTGCGCCCGCTCAGGTGTGCGATTGCATATCAAAATGCGACGCACCCCAAGCTCTGCAATGTGCTGAGTAACCAAACGATTCATTTCGCCCGCAGCAATAACTAACAGAGTAGTCTCGGTTGGATCATCAAATATTTGCGTGACCAGTTTTGCAGCGGCAAACCCAAGAGAGATTGCCTGTGTACCAACATCAGTGTCATTACGCACACTCTTAGCCGCCGCAAAAACCTGCTCAACTACCCAATTTAAATGATTGGTAAGGTAACCCTCTGCTTTTGCCTGATTGACTGACTTTTTGATTTGTCCAAAAATCTGAGGTTCACCCAAAATCATAGAATCTAGTCCAGCCGCTACACGCACCCAATGCGTTAACGCCTGAGAGTCAATAAAATCATATAAGTAGGGTTGTACTTCAGTCAGAGGTAGGTGTTTAAAATCTGCTAACCACTGGGTCAGCTGCTCAGCAAATGAATGAACAGCACGAGTGGTCGTATCCGTTGATTTAGTATGTTTCGATTTTCGCTTCGCCATCTCGGTATCTGGTGCTAACGCATAAATTTCAGTACGGTTGCACGTTGATATAATCACGCTTCCAGCGCTAATTTTCTTCAACTCTGCTTGGGCAATACGAATATCATCATCCGCAAACGCTAGTCGCTCCCGCAAGGCGACAGGCGCAGTTTTATGATTAACACCGATGACCACAAAATTCATGTACAGTTTACCAAACTAACGAAGTTGAAAGCTTACAACACAGCCTGTTCAAACATGCTATAGAGTGCATATTTATCACTAAACCAAGATCTGTTAAATATTTAAAAATCAGGACTGCTGATAGCTAAATGTTTGAATATTCAACAGTTACTAAGAACCTGTCTCATAAGCTATAATTGGCTATTTTCGCCTAGAATAAGCCACTACTTCGTTAAAATTAGGATTAAATAGAGTGACTATTCAACCCAAGATTTAACTTAATGGTGCCTCGTTTTGACTCGAATTATTTTAAAAATCCCCTAACTTTCGCTTATAAATACAGGTTCTAACAATTATTAGCCAATTAAATACTTTATTCAAAATTTACACCATAAATTCTGATGCTAAGCAATAAAACTGTGAATTATATCATTGAATGCTAATTCAATCATGAAAACTATAGCCAATCTATAATATAGTTGATATAAACATAACTCATTCAACAAAATACCGGTTAATGACACTGATGTTTCCCATCACTCATTGTTCAGTCAGATGAACAACTTATAGTTTTGACCCAAATATACATTTAAAATTCAGCTACAGAGTCATCCTTTAATAATTATTACTACATTTAATAGATGACAATCAAATGAACCGTAACGTGAGCAATCCATCAATGTCCTATTCTAAGCATGATAAACATAGACCAAACTTAGGCTCTAAAGCCGTTGAAAATTATGCAAGTAGTGCAAAAGGTAAGGCTGGTTTTAATCGTATTCTTAATGCTGCTAGATTTTCTACAGATGGTTTTTTAGCAGCTTATAAGAATGAAGCAGCATTTCGCCAAGTCTTTTGGTTAAATCTAGTTTTGTTTATCGCACTGGTGTTTATTCCATTTGTCATCAGCATTAAAATGGTTTTGGTATTTGCCTCCTTTTTATCCCTCATTGTAGAGCTTTTTAACACAGGACTTGAAGCCAGTATTGACCATACTTCTACTGAGCGTCATCCACTTGCGAAAATAGGTAAAGATGTGGGATCAGCAGCTCAGTTTTTAGCATTAACTCTGCTAAGCATACTATGGATAATGGCACTCTGGTCAACCTATGTATAATTTAAGGCATGCTGTATATTTGTTATTGAATAACGTCATACTCTATTAAACATTATTAATGAAAGCCATAGCCTATGAAACAGCATTTGTCATTAACATCATGTTCATTTAACGAGCTTATATCATGAGTACCCCAGTATTGACTGCCTCATCAGCCGTTCTAAATACTACTATCTGTCCTACTGTCTATCTAGGCACAGGCGGCTACAGTGATACTGATATGCTCGGAACGCTATATCCTATTGGCACAAAGAAAACGGATTTTTTGGCTGAATACGCCAAACAGTATGGTGCGGTTGAGATTAATAGCACCTTTTACGCGCCTATAGGTCATAAAGCTTTCGAGGGTATGCTCAGAAAATCAGAAGGTCGTATAAGATTTGCTATTAAACTGCATCAGGGCTTTAGTCATGCGCGCAATGCAACGGCTGAACACGCCTCAGCATTTATTAGTGCTCTACAGCCAATTATTGAAGCAGACTGCTTAGCACCATTGCTGATTCAATTTCCGCATGGATTTGATAGAACAGTTGCCAATCGTTTGTACTTAGCAAAATTAACGGATTGGTTCAGTGATTATCCGTTAGCGGTTGAGTTTCGTCATGCCAGCTGGCACACTGCACAGGTTGAGCACAGCTTTCAGGAACATGGGTTAATTTGGTGTAGTGTCGATTACCCAAAAGTAAATGGGTTACCTAACTCGCGTTTGTTATTCACTCAAACTAATAATCAATCAAGAGTTCATCAGTGTCGAAAACGCACTGGCTACCTACGTATGCATGGCAATAATTTAAACTGGTGGAATGTTATGTCTGCCAGTGAGCGCCATGATTATCGTTATTCAAATGACGAAATGAAAGCATGGGCTCAAGCGATTGCTAACCAACGCCAACACTTTGATGAGCTATATGTATTTTTTCAAAACTCAACCAAAGCTCATGCTTATTATAATATAGCCATGTTACGAGATGCTTTGACTGATTTAGAGTTTAAAGTTTTATGACCTTCTTTTGATTTTTTTAGTCAGACCTGAAATTATTTAACCCTTACATTCCAATAACATACACTACCTTACCAATAACATACTTAATATCTACCCACCCCATATCATCCTCACTGACACTTGCCGCTGGATTATCGCCGCATAGCCTTAGCCTGACCAATCGAGACTTAGCTGACTGTAGATTTAATAGCTTTGAAGTTATTGGCTTTAAATCAATGAGTTGCTGCTGTTTAACCGCACTACATTTATGCATAGCACATTTATCCATAGCATAATCAAGCTTTGTGACTCGTTTGATAATCTGTCCGTATTTCGGATGATTGACCACCACTATATCCCCGACTTTAAGCGCTGTTGCTAATGCTAAATAATGACTTATAAAATGACCTATAAACGGCAGTTTGTTCAATAGGTGTATAGGCTTATTAAACCGTTTTGATTGCCATACCAATACAAAAGCACCCGACTCAAGAGACGGGTGCATGCTACTACCAGTTACTTTTAAAATACTTAACTTCATCAGGTGGATGATTCCTTTAAGGGGAAATTACCCTGGCTTAACTTAGCCTAACCTTGGATAAACTGTTTCGACTTTTGGCTCATAGGGACAAGTCGCTCGATACGTTTCGATCCCTTTTGAATCCCAAAAAGCTTCAGCGAATTCATTGACCAAGGCGACTAGCTTTTCAGCTTTTTCAATACTGGTATTTTGCTTTGCGGCAGAGCCCGCCAGCATAATGTCATGTGTCAGTTTATGAATATTCGGATACTTATCTAATAAGTTACCTTTAAAGTAATCGCCCCAAATAATACGAATTTCATGTTTAACAGATTCCGCATGCTTTTCTTTATCTTCGACTAAACGCACAAATTTTGCCATGTCTTCACGGCTATCACTTAGGCCGTCAATTTGTTGACAATAACGTAGTACACTTAAAGCAAAAATCTGAGCTGGGGTCGTGTCATATATACCGCATGGGATATCGCAATGAGCCGATACTTGATTAAAGGGTATCATTTTATCAATTTTGTGTAATAGTGCATGTAACATAATAACTTCCTTATATTAAGTTTAAAGTGGCTTTACTACTTTGTTATTTTATTTTTTTTGTTTCGCAAACTGACGATAAACAAACCAACCACAAACAACAATTGCTAAGGTAATTGAACCGTAAAATAGAATATGCATAAGCATAGACTCATTAGCAGCATGATCATGGCCTGGATGAGCTATTGCGCTGTTAGCTATGACAACATAAGAAAATATAGCCATGACTGTGGCAGATAATAGCTGAGGGAACCTTTGTTTTTTCATAATAGTCTCATTCGTAATAGTGTCTTAGATAGATATCAGATGGACATTAAGGTAAGTCGCACGATTTATTAAATTATTGTTGTTTGTTGTGAGCGGATTCAGAAGTAGACCAGAGCTGCGACAAAGGGGCTAATTTTTGAAACATTAAAATTTAGGATTATCACGATTAACTGCTTAACCTCTTAATACCCACATATTAATACCCCCATAATCTAAAAAAGGTTGAATTTACCTGAATAAAATACCATAACCCGAATCATTGAAAATGTAAATGATAATTATTAATGTTTGAGAATATTATATATAAAATTTAGCTAAGCTATAAACAAGAAAAAGGATGCTCTAAGGCATCCTTTTTTGATTTAACTAAGGGTTAATAAGGTTTTAAGCTAGGACATGTATTTAACTGGTACTTGACACATCGTTCAAATATCTAAATACAATTTACTCTTCAACCCCAGCGTCTTGACCTTTATATTTCGCATTCGCATAATCCCAGTTTACTAACTTATCTAAAAAAGTGTCGACATAGTCAGGACGGCGATTACGGTAATCAATGTAATAAGCATGCTCCCAAACATCACATGTTAGAACGGCAACTTTATCATGAGCAAGTGGTGTGTCTGCATTAGCCGTTTTCATGATAGAAAGCTTACCGCCTTCAGAATCAGCAACTAACCAAGCCCAACCTGACCCGAATTGGGAAGTAGCAGCATTTTTAAACTCTTCACGGAATTTATCATATGAACCAAAATCTTCTTCGATTTTAGCTTTCAAGTCACCAGTAGGTTCTCCCCCACCATTTTCTGGAGTCATGCAGTTCCAGTAGAAAGTGTGGTTCCAAACTTGAGCAGCTTGGTTAAACATAGTTTGCTTACTATCATCTTTTGCTGTTGCTTTGATGATTTCAGATAACTCTTTATCCTCAAGACCAGAACCAGGTAATAGTTCATTGAGTTTGTTCACATAAGCTGCATGGTGTTTGTCATGATGGAATTCCAAAGTTTCAGCACTAATGTGTGGCTCTAAGGCATCTTTTGCATAAGGTAGATCTGGTAGAGAAATCTTTGACATATTATTTTATCCTTGGCTGATTTAGTCTTCTGATTTACAGACTGTGCTCTGTTATAAAGTTATCAAAACAGGTTGCACAAGCTAAAGTGGCTATTTTTTGTTAATGTCTATTTTTAACGCATTTATCACACGTCTATTAAAAAAATAAAACTTATGAGCGATAGTTTCTGATCACTGCAAAAGCAATACTATCATAACTTGATAAACGTTTTAATTAAATACCAGTTTCTAATCACGCTCACTCTAATCACGCTAAGCAATACGTTTTTTAATCATGCTTTTAATCAATTATGGTAAGTGCTTAACAAGTCATGTTTTTATTATAGCAATTGATGTTGGCAAACTCAGTTACACAATGTTATCCACTGTAACTTGTTAACATCAATGATTAGAACCGCCATATTATTTAAAAAAAATTTTAAATAAAAACAACCATGTAATAGGAGTACTTTATAGGTAATGACTTTTGAATGGTCATTCAATATTTTTAAAGATTTATGCGCTTTTTTCTATGTACAATAACTTAAATAACTGAAAGGCAATAATTATAGGGAGACAATAACGATAAGGATATCCAAAGAAAAACTAACAATCTAATAATTAAAATAATGGGTATGTTTATGATCGCTAAAACTAAGGTTAAACCTAACTTTAACAATGACATTAAAAATGAAGAAACTTGTTGGGTGCTGGCTAGCAACAACAAAGGTAAGTTGGCAGAATTCAAGCGGATGTTTGATGAGGCTCATTTAAACATCAACATTTTGCCTCAGGGCGAACTGGGTATTAAAGAGGCTGTAGAAGATGGCTTAAGCTTTGTTGAAAATGCAATTATTAAAGCGCGGCATGCTAGCCGTATCAGTGGTTTGCCAGCAATAGCCGATGATTCAGGGCTTTGCCTACCTGTACTGGGTAATGCGCCTGGTATTCATTCAGCGAGATACGCAGGCGAACATGGTAATGATGCCAAAAATAACACCAAGCTTATTGCGGACTTACTGCCCTTTAGAAACTCTAATAGAAGCCGTGACTCTGATAGTGGTAAATCACTTAATTCTACAGTCATGGGCTTAACTACTGCAAAAACTGCTACCGCAATAAGTCCTATTCCGATTAGCTCTAGCCCAATCAAAGCGTACTTTGTTTGTGTATTAGTTATGGTGCGACATGCCAATGACCCGCTTCCCATTATTGCTCATGGTTTATGGCAAGGTGAAATATTAGATAGCCCACTAGGCGAACATGGCTTTGGTTATGACCCACTATTTTGGATACCTGAGCTACAGAAATCTTCCGCCCAACTCGATGCCGCAACTAAGAACCAAATAAGTCATCGTGGCCGTGCTATGCAAAGTTTATTGCAACAACTCAAAGATCAATTGTGCTTATAGGGCAATACTTATACCACCATCCTCATAGCACTACTTAACGGATAGAACCATTCATAATCATGGTTTATATAGATGCATTGATGACTTAATAGAAAATATTTCATTATAGAGCTGTCAAAGCTCCTCGTTTAAATATCTCTTATATTCACTACTGGTACTAGCCGTTGATAATAGAGTTAATAATAGTTATGGGAAATGTGATGAACATGGCGAGTTGAAAAAGTAGATTATTTTTTACTTTGATACACAGATAGACTATACTGTTCTACTTTTAAAATTTTACGGAAATTTTGTTCAAGCTCATAAGACATATGGCGTATGCTTAATTGTCCAAGTTTGCCGTTTTCAAATACTTAAGTTTGAATAAAAACTCCAGCAATAAACATATCTACACTTAAAAGTTTTGATGATCATAATCAAACTTTTAAGCGTTTAGAGTATATGCAGTGATAGAGAAGTGATAGTTCCACTTATGATTTTTATGGCAGCGTAGGCGCTAATATTATATAAAGCCTATATCTATATATGATGCATACTACCACTATTCAACCTGTTAACATTTAAATACTTATCAACTAACGACTAATCAACATTAAGGGTTATCCTCCATGGCTAAAGACTTACAAATTACCACAAACAAGCTAAGCGAAAATCAGACTCAACTAACCGTTAAAGTGCCTGTTGAACAAATTCAAAACAAAGTTGAAGGCCGTATTCGTAACGTAGCAAAAACTGCAAAAATTGATGGTTTCCGTAAAGGCAAAGTGCCTATGTCACACATCCGCTCACAATATGGTGCTGGCATTCAGCAAGAAGTTATTAACGACGTCATCCGTGACACTGTATTTGAAGCCATTAAAGCCGAAGACGTTCGTGCTGTGGGTATGCCAAACATTGATGATGTAAAACTTGAAGATGAATTCTTAGTCTATCAAGCAACGGTTGAAATTTTCCCAGAAATAGCAGTTGAAAGCATTAAAGATGTTGAAGTTGAACATCACACGGCATCAATCAGTGATGAAGACGTTGAGACTATGGTTGAAAATCTTCGTAAACAACGTCAAGAATTTGCGGATAAAGAAGGCGCTGCTGAAGAAGGTGATCAAGTCACTTTTGATTTTGAAGGGTCTATTGATGGCGAAAAGTTTGAAGGCGGTTCAGCTGAGGACTTCAAACTTGTATTAGGTAGTGGTCAGATGATTCCTGGCTTTGAAGACGGTATCAAAGGCATTAGTGCTGATGAAGAGAAAACCATCAATGTTACCTTTCCAGAAGATTACCAAGCTGAAAACCTAGCGGGTAAAGAAGCACAGTTTAAAATCAACGTGAAAAAAGTTGAAGAATCAAAACTTCCAGAGATCAATGAAGAGTTCTTAGAACTATTTGGTGTGAAAGAAGGTGGCGTTGAGAAACTTAAAGAAGACGTTCGTAAAAACATGGAACGTGAAATCAAAAATGCCTCACGTAGCCAAGTAAAACAAGCCGCTTTTGATGCTCTATTAGAGAAGAACGAATTTGAAGTACCGCAAGCAATGATTACTCAAGAAACGGAACGTCAACGCAATATGATGATGCAACGTTTTGCCCAGCAGTTTGGTGGCAGTACAGATAACTTTAGTAAAGACATGCTTCCTGATGAGCTTTTTGCAGAGCAAGCATTGCGTGCTGCCCGTCTTGGCATTCTAGTGGCTCGTGTTATCGAAGAAAATGACCTTAAAGTGGATCAAGAACGGGTTGATACCTTTATTAAAGAAGCCGCTGAAAACTACGAAGACCCAGCTGAGGTTATTGAGTTCTACACCAATGACAAACAACAACGTGCAAACATTGAGTCCGTCGTTCTAGAAGATCAAGTCGTAGACTTTTTACTCAAAGACGCTAAAGTAACTGAAAAAGAAGTCGGTTATCAAGAGCTTATCGCCGCTCAACAACAAGCTGCTCAAGCAATGTAATTGATGCAAATAACTTGATTAATAAATAGTTTATTGACGCAACACTCTATTTGTTAATAATGTTAAAAAAGCCCTAACCTATCTAGTTAGGGCTTTTTTTCTAAACGCATCGTACCCTTTTATATAGTTAAAGAAGTCTAAAATGGTTACAAGGCAACCGAGTGCAAGTACTACTGGAGTAGGCTTAACGAGGTTAACGCCGTAACCGTTTAGTAGTTCGCTGACTATAGTAGGCAATTCATAGTAGGTCATTAAGTATGGTATACAGTGACTTACCGTTAAAGATATAAGTAATATATCTTGACAGGTCAACAACCTAAATCTTTATCTTGCCTTTGATGATAGCTGTTTTTTTGTAGCGCTTATCCCCCATTGCCCAAATGTGTTCAAAGATATCTTAACAGGATTATGGGAGCCCTATGCCGTCATTGAGCTGATTAGTTTGCTATAAATGATTTAAAGTTGTTTAACGATAAAATGGTAAGATAAAGAATGGCTATAGGCATCACTGATTCGAAGGTAGACTTTAACATTTGATAGCTAACAATCTCAGCTTAAAATTATTATAATCATCAACGCGCTTGATTTATCTGATAATACCCCAAATTATAAGAAACAGATTCATACCTCATATACCTAGTTTTTAATAATATTCACTTTATAAATTGAAGAACTGAAAAGACCTAAAGGATTATTTATGACCCAGTCTCAAGCTCAGCAAGATTTCAACCGCATTACCAACAACCCTCACTTCGATAGCTTAGTAAGCGCCCATGATAAGGTGTTGCGTGGCCTACAAGACGCTACCATAAGCACCCCTCAAGCAGCTCTAGTACCTATGGTTGTTGAGCAGTCAGCTCGAGGTGAGCGCTCGTTTGACATCTACTCTCGCCTGCTGCGTGAACGCGTTATCTTCTTAACAGGTCAAGTTGAAGATAATATGGCCAACTTAATTGTGGCACAAATGCTATTTTTGGAAGCTGAAAACCCAGATAAAGACATTCACTTGTATATTAACTCGCCAGGTGGCTCTGTCAGCGCTGGTTTAGCCGTTTTTGATACCATGAACTTTATCAAGCCAGAGGTATCTACCATTTGCATGGGCGGTGCTTACAGCATGGGATCATTCTTATTAGCAGCTGGCGAAAAAGGCAAGCGTTATGCGCTTGCCAATTCTCGCGTAATGATTCACCAGCCATCTGGTGGTGCGCAAGGTCAAGCAAGTGATATCGAGATTAATGCCCGTGAGATTCTAAAAATTCGTGACCGTCTAAATCGAATTTTAGCCGAGCGCACGGGGCAACCTCTTGAAAAAATTGCGCAAGATGTTGAACGTGATTACTGGTTAGATGCTGTCGAGGCCAAAGAGTATGGTCTGATTGATGAGGTATTAGAACGTCGCCCTGAAGATCTGAAATAAACCTTCTTAGACCTTTATTTTATATGGCTCTAAAACTCATCAACTCGATGTTATTTAGAGGTTATTTAATCAGCGAGCTTATTTAAATTAGCTTAATCGAATTGGCTTAATAAACATGAGCCAATACACTTAAGCTAATTAGACTAATCTTTCTTGCTTTATCAGATCAAAAGTTATGAATTACTGTCGCTACTGACACATATTGCTTAACCGTTTATGTCATTTTTATAAAAATTCAAGCAGTCATCAAGTGTTATGCAGTGAAATGACAGACCTATTATTGAGGAGCGCCAAGCATGGCTAAAGACAAAACACCACAGTGTTCATTTTGTGGTAAGAAAAAAAATGAAGTAACCCAGCTCATTGCCGCCGACGATGCCAATATTTGTAATGAGTGTGTAGCGCTATGCACTGATTTGATTGAAGACAGTCGTCAGACTGAAGCCAATGAAGAAGGTGACGATACGGTTATTAATTCATGGTTAGATAAAAAACTACCCACGCCAAAAGAGATTCGTGAACATTTAGATGGTTACGTTATTGGTCAAGAGACTGCTAAAAAAGCCCTGTCTGTCGCTGTTTATAACCACTACAAACGCTTAAAAGTAAGCGCTAAAGATGCAGCCAATAAGCGAGATAACAAAGTCAATAATGAAAAGGTCGAGCTTACCAAGAGCAACATATTACTCATCGGCCCAACGGGATCTGGTAAAACGCTTCTGGCTCAAACCCTTGCTCGCATGCTGGATGTCCCCTTTGCTATGGCGGATGCCACCACCTTAACTGAAGCGGGCTATGTAGGCGAGGATGTTGAGAACATTGTACAGAAGCTACTCCAAGCCTCTGATTATGATGTTGAGAAAGCAGAGCAAGGCATCATTTACGTTGATGAGATTGATAAAATCAGTAAAAAGGGTGAAAACATGTCCATTACCCGTGATGTCTCGGGTGAAGGTGTTCAGCAAGCTCTGCTTAAGCTAATCGAGGGAACCGTCGCTGCCATTCCCCCTCATGGCGGACGTAAACACCCAAATCAAGAGTTAATTCAGGTAAATACCAGCAATATTTTAGTCATTGTTGGCGGTGCCTTCTCAGGCCTTGATAAAGTCATTCAGCAGCGCACTGAAAAAACAGGCATTGGCTTCAATGCTGAGGTTAAGTCTAAAGATGAAGGCAAGCAAATCTCTGAACTCTTTAAACAAGTAGAGCCTGAAGATTTAATCAAGTTTGGGTTAATCCCTGAGTTAATTGGTCGTTTACCCGTCATTGCCACACTTGAAGAGCTTGATGAAGATGCGTTAATGCAGATTCTAACTGAACCAAAAAATGCCATCGTTAAGCAGTATCAATATCTATTCGAGATGGAAGATGCGGAACTTAAATTTACCGATGATGCTTTAGAAGCCATTGCTAAAAAAGCAATGGCACGAAAAACAGGAGCACGTGGACTGCGCTCCATTGTCGAAAATGCCTTGTTAGATACTATGTATGACCTACCTTCAATGACTAATGTGACCTCTGTGCTGGTTGATGAAACCGTCATCAACGATGGTGCAATGCCCAAAATAGCGTAATACAGCTTTAACTTTACACTGTATAGTGGTTTATGGAAGCGCTTATCATCAAGATAAGCGCTTCTTTTTAGCTATAATCAAAGTATTTCAAGAGGGGTATAAATCCAGTGAGATTAACACCGAGGCGGTTTGTAAATACTTCGACCATATTAGCATTAGCTTAATTAAACAGTGGAGTGCCTATGCAGCCATTGAAGACAGTAAATCCAGTATCTCCAAACGCTAATACATTCACTTTTGTGCTTAAATTGACAGTAATGCTTATTGGCGCATTTGCCTTTTTACAGGTCTACTCAATTCAATCCATTTTGCCAATATTGATGGTGGATTTTGACGCCAGTGAAGTACAAGTCGGAATGGCGGTTGGCGCAACTGTAATGGCGGTTGCCGTTATGTCTCCTTTTTTGGGTATGGTATCAGATGCCATAGGGCGTAAATCTATCATTGTCGCAGCCCTTATATTTTTGGCACTGCCTACCGCTTTAATTGCCACAAGTAATACCGTAGAAACCCTTACTATCTGGCGGTTTTTACAGGGGTTGTCTGTACCTGGCATTACCGTCGTTACTATTGCCTATATAGGCGAAGAATTTAAAGGTCGTGCCGTTGCTGATCTGATGGCTTATTATGTTTCAGGATCAGTATTTGGCGGATTTTCTGGTCGATTTATATTAGGACACTTACATGAGTGGATAGGTTGGCGTATGGCCTACTACGTTATGGCAGCCTTAACTTTAGTGGGCGCACTGTGGGTAGCCAAGACCTTACCAGCGTCAACAAACTTTGTGCCAAGTCCTAGATTTCGGGACACATTAATCACGTTTGCTCATCATTTGAAAAATCGCTACGTCATCTCTGCTTGCCTATTGGGGTTTTGTGTGCTGTTTTCTTTAGTAGGCTGCTTTACTTTTATCAATCTACACTTAGCTGTCAAACCCTACACCTTAAGCACGGGGCAGCTGGCTAATATATTCGTGGTATATCTTATTGGGGTGTTCATTACCCCACTCTCTACAAAAATCGTGCACCGCTTTGGTTCAGCTCGCAGCATTATTTTCGCTGTTTTCGTGTCTATGTGTGGTGTTTTGCTTACCCTAGCATCTCCCCTTTGGTTAATTATTGTTGGTTTATCTATTATGTCTTCGGGTGTGTTTATTACTCAGTCTGCCACTATTGGTTATATTGCGACGAATGTTTCAGAAGGACGCTCTTTAGCTTCTGGAATATATTACATGAGTTATTATGCCGGAGGTACATTTGGTGCTTGGCTGTGTGGACTTGCTTATGCGAGAGGTCAATGGTCTTATACCGTTTGGTTGTTGGTAGCAGTTCAAGGATTGGCTTTATTCATTGCTGGTTTCGGTATGATAAAGACAAAACTTAGCCATTGAGCTATTAATTTTTAAAATACTATTATTCGGTTAAGTTACCAAATAATACAATTGCGTATTGTAAAAGAGTTCGTCAACACTGATGTTTTATAGCAATTGGTTAATTTGTTATATGATTGACCTGTTATACCATTGACCTATAATCAATACTCTGTTAAATTCAAACGATACGATCTGTATCATTAAAACCATTAATCAATATTCTTCAAAACCGTTTAAAATAGTAGAACTTTTTAACACTGTTATTATGCGCAATAAACTGTTATAAAATAAATTGTTATGACGCTAAAAAATTTCGTATTAACAGTGAATTAGCAAGGAATGCTAATTTCAGGCAAAGTCAAAATAGCTGTCTACTTTGTCACTTTTTTATCTTGTGATTATACCTATCACTTTTGCTAGCTAAGGAAGGCAATATGCACAACCAATATACGAACTATACCGCTACCTCTACTGAGTCATATTCAGATATCTATAACTCTTCTATAAGTAACCCAACCGAGTTTTGGCGTCAGCAAGCCGAACGTATTTACTGGCACAAACGCCCTGATCAGATACTAGATGACAGCAATCTACCCTTTGCCAAATGGTTTGTTGGCGGCGAAACCAACCTTTGTTACAACTGCATTGACCGCCATCTGGAAGATCGAGCTGAGCAAGATGCTTTTATTTGGGTTTCTTCTGAAATTAATCAAGAATTACTTGATAATCATCCTGACGTTAAAAAGGCGTTTAGAGCCCTTGATAACTATGTCGAATATTACACCGATTATGCCAAACGTCGACTCACTTACAACACGCTTTATAAAGAAGTGAATTACTTTGCCGATGTATTACAGCGTATGGGAGTTAGCAGAGGTGACCGAGTAATTATATACATGCCCATGATTTTAGAAGCCACTTATGCGATGTTGGCTTGTACACGTATTGGTGCCATCCATTCCGTAGTATTTGGTGGCTTTGCCTCTCACAACTTAGCCGTACGTATGGATGATGCGGAAGCCAAAGTGCTGATTACTGTGGATGCCGGATTACGTGCGGGTAAAGTCATTAACTATAAAAACTTAGTGAATCAAGGTATTAAAGAAGCTAGGTGTAAGCCTGAAAAAGTTATAGTAGTAGACCGCGGTATCATGCCATATAAACCAGAAGACAGAGATGTGGATTATGCTACCGAGCGACGTATCAGTTGCGATGCAGATGCTCGAGTAGCGCCAGTATGGTTGGAGTCAAGCGAGCCTTCTTATCTACTTTATACCTCAGGCACAACGGGAACCCCAAAAGGTGTACAGCGGGATACAGGGGGTCATGCTGTTGCCCTAGCTACCTCAATGGACTATATCTATGATGGCAATCCCGGCGAAACATTTTGGGCTATTTCTGACATCGGCTGGGCTGTTGGGCATTCTTATACCATCTATGCCCCTCTATTACGTGGCATGACCAGTGTCGTGTACGAAGGTCTTCCTCATAAACCCAACCCAGGTATGTGGTGGCGTATTGTGGAAGCCAATAAAGTAAACATTATCTTTACCGCTCCCACTGGCATTCGTATGTTGAAGAAACAAGATGAAAGTTGGATAACACGTTATGATTTAAGTAGCGTCAAATCCTTCTTTTTAGCAGGCGAGCCGCTTGATGAGCCAACTGCTGACTGGCTAACAGGTCATATGGGTGTACCAATTTTAGACCACTACTGGCAAACTGAATCCGGTTGGCCAATTCTGAGTCATGCTCCTAAATTTAATCATAAAGCGCACAAATCTGGTTCTCCAGGCTATCCCATGTATGGCTATAACGCCAAAGTGGTTAATGAAGAAACAGGGGAAGACTGTGCCCCTCACGTAAAAGGCATGTTGGTTATTACAGCTCCTTTACCCCCAGGTTGTTTAAGTACTGTTTGGCGAAATGATGAGCGCTTCATAAAGAGCTATTTTAACTTGTTTGATGGTAGACAATACTCCACCTCTGACTATGCCATGACCGATGAAAACGGCTATTTTTATATCCTCGGTCGCACTGATGATGTGATTAACGTGGCAGGGCATCGTCTTGGCACTCAAGAGATTGAAGCGGCAATTAGCCAGCATCCAGAAGTTGCCGAGGTCGGCGTTGTCGGTATTAAAGATGAGTTAAAAGGCGAATTACCGATTGCATTCTGTATATTACGAGATCCTTCTATTATTTCAGATACCGAAAATCGTTTTCGTGTTGAACAACAAGTTATCGGTACTGTCGTAAAATCTTTAGGAGGTCTGGCTCGTCCTGCCGCTGTTTATTTCCCGAAAGCTCTACCAAAAACCCGGTCTGGTAAAATCTTACGCCGAGCTATTCGGGCGCTTGCCGAGGGTAAGTCGACAGGAGATATGTCAACACTTGATGATCCAACAGCCATTGATGCGGTAAAAGAAGCGTTAGAGCATTATTAAGTTTTGTACACTATCAGAAATTAAGTTTTGTACACTATCAGAAAAAGTTAAAGGCGTTATCTTTATTAAAATGCAAACTGTAAATGATTCATATATTTCCTAACCTCGAGGTAATTATATTTTACTAGTGGCTAATTATTTAACGCCTCTAAAACTAGATAGCCCTGAGAAATACTTTACTTCTACATTTTTGCAAGGAAGCAATAAATGACCATTTTCGCGATTGTTTTATCTCTTGGTCTGCTGATGTATTTTGCCTATAAAGGGGTTAGTGTGCTAATACTAGCACCCATTCTCGCATTGCTTGCCGTCGTTTTAAGCGGTCAAGCAAATGAATCAATGGGCATTTATACCCAAGTATTTATGAAAGGCATGGGTAGTTTTGCTGTTAAATATTTTCCGTTATTTATACTTGGTGCCATCTTCGGAAAGTTAATGGAAGATTCAGGATATGCCTATAGCATCGCCAAAAGTATCGTCGATAAGTTAGGCAGTCATCACGCGTTACTCGCTATTGTGTTAGCGTGTGCCATTTTAACCTATGGTGGCGTTTCCGTTTTTGTCGTCGCATTTGCAGTCTACCCAATTGCAGCAGCCTTATTTAGAGAAGCAAATATTCCTAAGCGTCTTATTCCCGGTGCGATTAGTATCGGTGCATTTACGTTTACTATGACCGCACTACCGGGCACACCCGCCATTCACAATGCCATTCCCATGCCGTACTTTCAAACCGACGCCTTTGCGGCACCCGGCATTGGCATCATCGCTGCTGTCATAATGTTAGGCGGAGGTATGCTTTGGATGAATTATCAGCTGCGCAAAGCTAAAGCTGTAGATGAAGGCTATGGTAGCCATATCCTAAATGAAAAAGACTTTGATGTATCCGGCAAAGTCCAAAACTTTTGGCTCGCTTTACTCCCTATTGTTATCGTGGTATTGGGCAACTATCTTTTCTCAAAAATCATCATACCTATGTGGGACAACAGCTATTTAGCGGGAGAACAGTTTGGCGGAGTGGAGATTAGTTCATTAATCGGGATTTGGTCTATCATTATTTCATTAGCCATTGCCTGCCTTTTTGTTATTATCCTGAACTTTTCTAGAATTAAAAGTTTATCGGAGACCCTAAACGAAGGAGCAATGGGATCATTATTGCCAATATTTAATACCGCATCTGAAGTTGGCTACGGTTCAGTAATAGCGAGCTTAGCAGGATTTGCGGTTATACAGCATTTCTTAATGGGTATCGCCTCAAGTAACCCTCTTATTTCAGAAGCCATTATCATAAACGTATTGGCAGGTATTACAGGATCAGCCTCTGGTGGTTTGGGAATTGCCTTAGAGGTCATGGGTGAAAATTATATGCTTTTGGCCCAACAGTACAATATCAATCCTGAACTAATGCATCGCATTGCTTCGTTGGCTTGCGGTGGCTTAGATGCCCTACCGCATAATGGCGCCGTTATTACCATGCTGACAATCTGTGGTCTAACCCATAAACAGTCTTATGTTGATGTCTTTATTACAGCCGTCGTCGTTCCTATTTTGGCAACTATTGCGGTTATTATACTAGGCACTATGTTTGGCTCTTTTTAAAAATACAACGAAAAGAAAGTTACAAACACATAAGTCACTAAATTTTAAAAAATAACAACGCTATTTATAAAAATTTTCTTGTAAAATGATTTTATATGTATCATTATTTACTAAATTTATTCATTTAATTTCAATAATCTCAATGATATCAGGTCTAATTTCTTTCATGGAACGGTCTAATTTCATGAGACTTAGTTTAATAAGACTTGGCTTTATATCATTATTTATAAAAAACTAAAACTTTAACAGTTAAAAGATAAGGACATCCTATGCAACAAGTAAAACAACTCATTAACGGTCAATTTGTTGACTCAAAAACGCAACAGTGGATTGAGCTAACCGATCCAGCCACCCAAGAAGTCATTGCTAAAGTGCCTCAAACTACCGATGATGAAATTAATGAAGCGGTAGCAGCAGCTAAGGAAGCGTTTAAAACGTGGCGCAAGACCCCTATCTCTACTCGTGCCCGTATTTTCCTAACTTATCAAGCACTTATCCGTGAACATATGGATGAGCTTGCCGAACTACTGACATCAGAGCAAGGTAAAACTATCGCTGATGCTCGTGGGGATGTGTTCCGTGGATTAGAAGTGGTCGAGCATGCTGCTGCTATTGGCAATTTACAACAAGGCGACTTTGTTGAAAATGTAGGCAGTGGCGTCGATACTTATAGTATTTGGCAACCACTGGGCGTTTGCGCTGGTATTACCCCCTTTAATTTCCCTGCCATGATTCCATTATGGATGTTCCCGATGGCTATTGCCACTGGTAATACCTTTATATTAAAACCTTCAGAACAAGACCCAATGGTAACCATGCGTTTGGTTGAGCTTGCTGTTGAAGCAGGCGTACCTAAGGGCGTTTTAAATGTGGTGCATGGTGCCAAACCTACGGTTGATGCGATATGTAATCATCCTGATATCAAAGCGGTATCTTTTGTGGGATCAAGCCATGTGGGTCGTCATGTATATGACCTTGCTAGTAAAGCTGGAAAGCGCGTACAGTGTATGATGGGTGCAAAAAACCATGCGGTTATCTTGCCTGATGCGAATAAAGAACAAACCCTAAATCAATTGGCTGGCGCAGCATTTGGCGCAGCAGGTCAGCGCTGTATGGCATTGCCTGTTGTAGTGCTTGTCGGTGAGGCCAAACAGTGGGTAAATGACATCAAGGCTAAGGCAGAAACACTGGTGGTGGCAGCGGGTAAAGATGACAAAGATTTAGGGCCGCTAATTAGTAAATCCGCCAAAGAGCGTGTTGAAGGTTTGATTCAATCAGGTGTGGATGAAGGTGCTAACCTAATTTTAGATGGTCGTGGCGTGGTCGTCGAAGGTTATGAAAATGGTAACTTTGTTGGTCCTACCATCTTTGATAATGTCACTACTGACATGCAGATTTATACGCAAGAAATCTTTGGCCCGGTCATGTGTATCATGCATGTCGATTCTCTAGATGATGCCATTGAGCTAGTCAATGCCAATCCATATGGTAATGGTACCGCAATCTTTACCCAGTCTGGTGCGGCAGCGCATAAGTTCCAGCAAGATATTGATGTTGGTCAAGTCGGTATTAATTTACCCATTCCTGTGCCACTACCTATGTTCTCATTCTCAGGCTCTCGTGGCAGCAAGCTTGGCGATTTAGGCCCTTATGGTAAGCAAGCAGTGCAGTTCTATACCCAAACCAAAACTGTTACCGCCCGTTGGTTTGATGATGAGGCCAGTAAAGGTAAAGTAAATACGACTATTTCGATGTAAACATCAGCTATATTCTGCTAGAACGAAATAGCTTTTTTAGCGATAGATTGAAGAAAAATAATTCTGGATAATCTAGAAAATGCTTATTAATGAAAAGTAACTTTTATGAATCAGCTGTTGACGAGTAGCTTAAAAGAGGTATTTCTTTACAAATGGCTTGTTGAAAAACAGCTACCAAAAGACAGCCTTTGAAAGAGCAACTTTAGAAAAATATCTGTCAAAATTTGTTGCCCACTGTTCATTATTAGCATTGATTATTAGCATTGATTTAATTGTTTTTTATCAGCTAATCCTATTAATTAACCTTGGGCAACACCTCTATATAGGACATTTCATGGATTTTAAATTAAATGATGATCAATTAGCATTTCAACAAGCAGCCCGTCAGTTTGCAATAAAAGAACTAAGACCCAACGCCGCAGAATGGGATAGAAACAGTCATTTCCCCATTGATGTGATTAAAAAAACAGGCGAACTGGGCTTTCTGGGCCTGTACACCAATCCAGACTATGGCGGATTAGGACTACCCCGTCTTGACTCTGCTATTGTTTTTGAAGAACTGGCGTGGGGGGACACATCTGTCGCATCCTATATCAGTATTCATAATATGGTTACATGGATGATTGGCGAGTATGCGAAAGATGACATACGTAGCGAAATTATACCTAAATTAGTGAGTGGCGAGCTTTTAAGTAGCTATTGCTTGACCGAGCCTAATGCAGGTTCTGACGCAGGATCGCTAACCACAAAAGCAGTAAAAGAAGGCAGTGGCGATGACAGCTATTATATCTTAAACGGTGAGAAAACCTTTATTTCAGGTGCTGGCTCTACTGATATTTTAGTGGTCATGACTCGTACTGGTGCTGAGGGCCCAAAAGGTGTTTCTGCTCTGGTAGTCGATGCCCATAGTGAAGGTATTAGCTATGGTAAAAACGAGCACAAGATGGGCTGGAAATCTCAACCCACCCGTACCATCCATTTTAAAAATGTAAAAGTACCTGCTAAAAACTTACTGGGTAATGAGGGCGAAGGCTTTAAGTTTGCCATGAAGGGCTTAGATGGCGGTCGTATAAACATTGGTATTTGTGCAGTTGGCACCGCGCAATCGGCATTAGAAACAGCCTTAAACTATGTACAAGAGCGCAAGCAATTTGGTAGTGCGCTTGCTGAGTTACAATCCGTTCAGTTTAAGCTGGCAGATATGTTGACGCAAACGGTAGCTGCACGTCAAATGCTATACCTTGCGGCAAGTAAAGTTGATAGCAATGATGCGAATGCCACCACTTTTTGCGCTATGGCAAAACGCCTCGCTACCGATTTAAGTTTTGATGTGGCTAATCAAGCGTTACAGCTGCATGGTGGTTATGGCTATCTGAATGAATATCCGCTTGAGCGACATTTGCGTGACCTACGCGTGCATCAAATACTTGAAGGTACAAACGAGATTATGCGAGTAATCGTCTCTCGTAAAATGATGGCAGAGGATGCGCTAATGAGCTTACGTTAGACTATAAATATATAGAAACTAATAATAAACAAAAGGTGCAACATGACAACTTATACCAACCTAGACCTATCCATTGATGGTCATATCGCCACATTAACACTGAACAATCCGCCAGCTCACACATGGACTTATGACAGTCTTATGTCATTAAAACAGCTTGTAGAAGACTTAAACAAGAATGATGAGGTTTATGCCTTAGTCGTGCATGGGGATGGTGAGAAATTCTTTTCAGCAGGGGCAGACTTAAACAGTTTTGCTGATGGCGAAAAAGGCAATGCAATTTCTATGGCTATCGCTTTTGGCGAAGCGTTTGAAGCCTTATCAAACTACCGCGGAGTAACCATTGCCGTAATTAACGGCTATGCCATGGGTGGTGGATTAGAAACTGCATTAGCTTGTGATATTCGTATCGCTGAGGCGCATGCAGTCATGGCGTTACCTGAAGCCAGTGTTGGCTTGCTACCTTGTGCCGGCGGTACACAAAACTTACCCTTGTTAGTCGGTGAAGGCTGGGCAAAACGTATGATTCTGTGTGGCGAGCGAGTGGATGCTGAAACAGCACTACATATTGGCTTAGTCGAGGAAGTAGTAGAAAAAGGAGAAGGGGTTAACGCTGCTCTCGATCTTGCTAAAAAAGTTGCTAAACAATCACCTGTTGCCGTAACTTATTCAAAACAACTTATTCAAGCCGGTAGACATCAACCTATTGCGAAGAACTTAATCAACGAGCGTGAAGCATTTGTTAAGTTGTTTGATACAGCTGATCAAGCTGAAGGGGTTAATGCATTTTTAGAGAAACGTAAGCCAACATGGAAAAACAAGTAGATAAGCTAGGTCTCTTAAGTTAAATCGTTGAAATCATTTATATTTAACCCCTTCATTAATGTCAGTAATGATCTTAATATGTTCTTAATATATAGGTAGGGGTTAGTTAAGCGCCAGCTTATTTGTTTACATACATGCTATTTTAGAGACCACATTAATTTAAGTGTATGACTGAAAAAAGAATGATTAGCCATAAGCCAAACAAGCGAAAGTGCTGTATTGAGTAGAGTAAACGCATTCAATAACCCTACTCTCATGTTGGAATAGTATGATTTTTACCAAAGATCTTTTTTAATTTAACCGTTTAAAATGGTAACCTATATGCAAAACGACTCTAGCCCAACTTCTATCAACGACGACTCTGTGTTATTTCAAACCTACCCAACCGATTGCGGACACCTCATAGGTGAAATGACTTTAAACTCACCAAAATCACTCAATGCATTGAGTGTAGATATGTGTGAGCGGATGGCAAGTCAACTAGCGCAATGGCAACAAAATGAAAAGGTTGTTGCTGTATTGCTAAGAGGTAGTGGCGACAAAGCATTTTGTGCAGGTGGTGATATCCGTAAACTATATGACAGCATGGTAGATCATCCACCCTCGCCAAACCCCTATGCCACTGAGTTTTTTAGTACAGAGTACGATTTGTATCGACAGATGCACTTTTATACTAAACCCCTTATTTTATGGGGCAATGGTATTGTCATGGGTGGCGGTATGGGTCTTATGGCGGGTTGTAGCCATCGCATTGTTACTGAAACCACCAAGTTTGCCATGCCAGAAATAACCATTGGCTTGTTCCCAGATGCTACAGGAAGCTGGTTTTTACAACGTATGCCCGCCAATTCAGGATTGTTTTTAGGTTTGACCGGTGCTATGTGTAACGCCAGTGATGCCATGCTGGTTAATCTTGCGGAATACGCTATACCGAGTGAGAGTTATGAGCAAATGGTTAAAGCGTTAACCTCAACGTCGTGGCACAGCGATTCTGTTAAGCCAGACACGGCGCATATCATTACAAGCCGCTGTTTAGCAACGCTATCAAGCTCCACTAAAGTTGATTTAAAACCAAGTAAACTGGCCCAATACTGGCAACCCATTCATAAATTAATGACTACTGGGGGGCTAAAAGATATTGATACTGTATTACAAGATGACAGCAAACTACACCAGTTAGACTCAGACTTTGCTGAGGATAAATGGACTCAAAGAGCAGTGGCCACGTATCGACACGGGTGCCCAGTATCAGCAGCATTAACTCACGCGCTGTATGAGCATGTCAGTAATTTATCACTTGAGCAGGTGTTATACTTAGAAACAAACGTGGCTGTTCACTGTGCCAATAATCCAGATTTCCAAGAAGGTGTACGAGCCCTGCTTATTGATAAAGATAGAAACCCAAGCTGGTCTCGAACACTTGATGAGTGTTTAACTGCTGAGGGGCAGCAGTACATTGCCAATCATTTCAGCAACCCTTATCCCGAGGCAGCCCACCCGTTTACTAGTTGGCTAAGTGCCGATGCTTTTGGTAATAAAGTGGTTCGATAAGCTAGCCACCCGGTAATTAAACTCATTAATCTTCAATTTATTTTCATCCTATATTCATCAGGGAGTGATGACATGACAACCAATAACAATACGCATATTGCCTTTATTGGCCTAGGTAACATGGGTGGCCCCATGGCTAAAAACCTATTGCAAAGTGGCTATCAAGTTACTGTATTTGACTTATCTGACGCGGCCCAGAAAGCTCTAGAAGAAGTAGGCGCTAAGACATCCAATTCGCCACAAGAAGCGGTTAGAGGCGCTCAAGTTGTTATCAGCATGTTGCCTGCCGGCAAACACGTAAAAAGCGTTTATTTAGGCGACTCAGAAAGCGGTAAGTTAACTCAAGATGGCTTACTCAATCATTTAGAAAAAGGTACTTTAGTGATTGATAGTAGCACCATTGCAGCGGCAGATGCCCGAATTGTTGCTGAGAATGCGCAAGCACTTGATATAGAGTTTATGGATGCTCCAGTCTCGGGAGGGACAGCAGGTGCAGCAGCAGGCACGCTTACGTTTATCGTTGGGGGCAATGCCGACACCTTTAAACGTGCTAAACCCATACTGAGTGCAATGGGCAAAAATATTTTCCATGCGGGGTCTCATGGTGCAGGTCAGGTTGCTAAAATATGTAACAACATGCTGCTTGGCGTACTCATGAGCGGGACCTCTGAGGCCATAAACCTTGGCGTGCAAAATGGCCTAGACCCCAAAGTGTTATCAGATATTATGTTGCAAAGTTCAGGTCGCAACTGGACACTTGAGGTTTATAACCCCTACCCTAACGTATCCGCTGATGTACCTTCAAGCAAGGGCTATACAGGCGGTTTCATGAGTAAACTTATGCACAAAGACTTAAACCTAGCCTTACAAACAGCTAAAGACACAGGTGTTGATGTCCCCATGGGTGCTAAAGCAATGGAACTGTATGATGAACATATTGAATCACATGGTGATAAAGACTTTTCAAGCATCATAGGCCGTTTTGATAAAAGTCTTTTGAATAAATAAGTTAACTATAGTCAACGCGGTTTGTTATCGCCGTTGAGTTATAAGAATAGTAGACGCTTATAATAGCTGCGGGTTGAAAAAAAGCGCATATCAAATCGATATGAGCTTTTTTTATACAAATCCAAAAGGGCATGGCATATATAATCTAACCCATTTAACCCGACTTTAAGGAAACCCAGCGCAGCCTATGCAGTAAAATGGCTAGCAAGGGTGACACCATAGTATTTAAAATTAGACAGATTATACATCAGTGTGACAACACCCATGGTCAATATGTCTAACTTAAGCGGCTATTGGAAAATATTAACCCTACAAATCATAGAGTAACGCCTTTATATCGCTTGCTGCTTTTTGTAACCTTGGTACCATATTGAGCAAATCATCAACCGACACACGAATAGTCGGTGCATGCACATATAAAGAGGCGACGTAACGCTCTTTTTTATCTAAAATAGGAACTGCGACAGCCACCATTTCAGAAATAAACTCTTCGTTATCAACACTTATGCCTGTTTTTGCAAAGTCATCAAGTTCTGCATTTAATATATCTGCTTCTACAATGGTATTTTTAGTAAACCTATCGAGCGACATATTATTTAGCATTTTTTTGCGGCTGCGCTGAGACAACTGACTTAAATACAATTTACCGGTAGCCGTACACCACATGGGCGATTTTGCGCCTACAGGTAAATTAATTTGAATAGGCAGCTTGGTTTTTACTCTATTGGTATAAATCATATGCATATTATGAGGCACACCAATTCCACAAGTCTCTTTGACATCACTGACTAAACGCTCAAGCACCACCTGACGTTCACCGTAAAATTGACGCTGTTGCCATAACTCTACACTTAAGTCTCTGACTCGCCTGCCCGCAATGATACCACCACCGATATCTACAGCGACATAGCCCTCATCTATGAGCTGCTGTAATAAGCGGTGAATCGTTGGTTTAGGTATATCAAGGTCTTGGGATAACTCTAAAGGCGTTATTGGCTTTGCCGAATAAGAGACGGCTTCAATAATTTGTAAGACACGGGTAATCGAGGAAACTTTAGGCATAACACACTCAAACTCTTTAGATTATTGATTGTAATAAAAATACTAGCGACGTTGCTCAACAATCAAAGAGTCTATGCCATTATTCTGTAGCTTTTGCTGTGCGGAGATGACCGTTTGGCGACTATTCATTGGTGAGGATATTACCTGATAAAACACTTGACCATTGGCCATTTTAGTTTTAACAACTCTTGCATCTACTCCTGCCATTAAAACTTGAGCGCGGCGTTTATCAGCCTCTTGTGCGCTACTAAAACTATTGATCTGTAAAATATAAGTCTGTTTCGGTGCGGTGGCCTTAATCGAAGCCGAGGAAGCACCCGCTGGCGAACGACTGCTATTCCCAGCCCCTTGTGCATTTTGATTAGCAGCATTACTAGGATTGTCGTTCATTGGCTCATCATAGGTGCCTTCTTCCTCAACAATAACCATTTCTTGCTCGCCATCTGCCGCCTGTGGACTTTGAGACTGCATCGGATCACGTATGATATCTTCAGAGATACCATAGTTATCTGGGTCTTTACTCGCATTATTATCAGTGCGGGGTTCGGTCACTACCACGTCTGGTTCAAGCTCAGCACCATTATTACTGGGCTCTATACTTACTATCGCTTCGTCTGGAATACTGGTAATTTCTTGTTCAGGCAGTAATTCATAAAATTCATAATCATCAGATTCAGATTCTGGCTGATTGATAGGCGCTACGGTTCGCTCTTCAGGTGTACCCGTTGAACCCATATCAATTGGATTAAATAGATACAAAGCAAGGCCTATCATCAAAGTTAGAATCGCCCCAACAAACATCCACAATAAACCTGATGCTCCACTGCTCTTTCTCTTTTCTGTCGCACCCTTTGGTTTTTTTGCTAACATCCACTCTCTCCGTTTTTGAAACTGTCTACTGGTTACTCTCTAACTTTAGCATGATTAACTTTAGCATTATTAACGTTAACAATCCAAGCCGAAAATAGCAGTTTGCCTTCCTATCTATTTTACTTACGCCATTGTATATAAGCCATCTATTATCTTTTATTTAGGCCAATATTTAGGCCAACATCATGCCAATGTATCAGACAACTGTAAGTTAATTTACCTGTCATGTAATTGACAACTTACTACATGCTTGTTGGTGCGGATAGCCCAAGCAGATTTAACCCATTAGCAATCACTTGGCGTACCGCTTTTGACAGACGCAGACGAGCCTGCATCAGTGACAGCTCCTCTTCACTTGGTATTTCATCAGCAATAATACTGACTGGTAGAATACGATTATCGTTATACCAACCATGGAACAATGCTGCTAAATCTTTAAGATAATTGGTCAAAACATGTGGCTCATAGCCTATTGCCGCACGTTTTAACGTTGCAGGATATGCAGCCAATAATTTTATCAGCTCACTTTCAGCCTCGGTCGTCAACAGCTCTTGATGGGCAGCACCTTTAGCATCATCAACTGTAAAGCCTTTGTCGACAAGCTTTTCTAGAACACTGCACACGCGGGCATGTGCATATTGGATGTAATACACGACGTTGTCTTTGCTTTGCGATTTGGCAAGTTCTAAATCAAAATCAATATGTACTTCTGGTTTACGCGCTACATAGTAGAAGCGTGCTGCATCGTTGCCGACCTCATGACGCAGTTCACGTAATGTCACAAACTTGCCTGAACGTGATGACATTTGAATTTTTTCATTGCCACGCCATAGTGCCACAAACTGAACCAAGATCACTTCTAGACGTGTCTCATCAATACCTAGGGCGGTTAGCGCTGCTTTTACCCGAGGGATATAACCATGATGATCTGCACCCCAAACATTAATGACCGTATCAAATCCGCGTTCAAACTTATTTTTGTGGTAAGCAATATCAGAGGCAAAGTAGGTAGTCAAGCCATTAGCACGGCGCACTACTCGGTCTTTCTCATCGCCAAATTCGGTTGATTTAAACCATGTATTACCATCCTTTTCGTATAAGTAGCCTTTTTTATCAAGTTCAGCCAAAACCGGCTCAATGTCATCAGCAATGGACTTTTCACTAAACCAATTTTGAAAGTGTACGCCAAAGTCGCCTAGGTCATCTTTGATATCATCCAAAATGGTATTGAGTGCCGCATTTAGAAACAGCTCATAACCTTCATGACCTAATAGTTTTTTGCTGTTGGCAATCAGTCCATCAATGTGCGCATTTTTATCGCCAGATACCAAGACTTCCTCGCCATTGGCATCAAGTTCAAATTTAGCATCTTCGGCCACACCTTCACTAATGCCAGCATAGGCATGTACATATTTAGCACCATGCTCATCTTTAACAGACTTAGCAATGTCAGACACATAATCGCCTTTGTAACCATTCACTGGAAACGTTAACTTCTCGCCATTCAACTGTAGATAACGCATATACGTACTGGTTGCCAATATATCCATTTGACGGCCAGCATCGTTGACATAATACTCGCGAGTTACCTCATAGCCCACCGCTTCAAGCAAATTTGCCACGCTCATGCCAAATGCAGCACCACGCCCATGACCGACGTGTAAGCTTGAGGTTGGGTTAGCAGAAACAAACTCAACTTGAATCTTCTTGCCCGAAAAATCATTGGTTAACCCATAGCGCTCATGTTTATCAAATATGGCATCCAATACGGCAAACTTAGCATTGCTGTTTAAAAATATATTAATAAAACCCGGTCCCGCCACTTCAAACTTAGCAATGCTATCGTTATCGGGCACCGCTTGAATCAGCTGTTCTGCTAAGGCACGAGGGTTGATTTTAGCCGCTTTTGCTGCGGTTAGTGCGATATTACAAGCATAATCCCCATGTTCAGGATTTTTACTGCGGGTAATTTGACTATGATTTTCCCAACCTTCTGGCAAAACATGGTTTGCAATAAGTGAACTAACGGCAGTGTTAAATAACGACGCAATTTCATCAATTTGAGCTTGTGACATAATTTAATAAACTCTAGTAGGTGTTTAAGTAAGTAATCAGTTAAATATTTACAATAATTTGTGTTAGCAATAGGGTGTTATCAACAGTTGGGGCAAATATTTTTTGCAAACCTGTTAATATATCAAGGTTTGGCTTACATTACCATACTCTTACAACTATGTTAATTTGTAGCGATGTACCTTTCTTCATAGAATTGCCACCAGTGACTGCTTATAATAGTATCAAACCACATTAACGGGACTGATTTATGATTGCGACCCTCTTTGCTGTATCTGCTGACACCATTACCAGTTTAGGCTTATATATTCTCTTGCCTATTTTTATTGGTACGCTGGTTTTCATTATGTTTGACATCTCTAAAAAATCAAATGCTGGTAAAGCAGGGACTTTCTGGATCTTTTTAGCACTGGGTGCAGGATTTGCTGGCTTTATTTTTAAATTAATACTTGAATTTGTATTTGACCGTTGGGTATTGTAACGGTTTAATCACTGCCTATTTTTTCTACTTCTCTGCCCTCCTATTATAAAGTGTATAGATAATGGAGAAGAATGTTGCAAAGCTTTTAAGGTTCTACAGACTCCTATATGCAGCTCCTATATGTAGCTCCTCTATGTAGTTATAGTTACTTACACTTTGCATAAGTGATACTCATAAAAGTCAAATGAATGACGCTTGTAATGCATGATGCTTATTTAGTGGCAATCAAGGTTGCTCGCATTGGTGCAGGATAGCCTTCCACTGTTTTAGTCGAATCATTCGGGTCTAAAAAGTCTTTCAGCGATTGATAAGTCATCCACTCCGTTGCCCGTTGTTCATCGACGGACGTTACATCAACATCGACACATGTCACATCACTAAACCCAACCTTCTCAAGCCAGCCTATCAAGGGATCAACTGACGGAATGAAGTACACATTGTTCATTTTGGCATAGCGGTCATGCGGTACTAATACCGTATTTTTATCTCCTTCAACTACTAAGGTTTCTAATACCAATTGTCCACCTTTAATCAGCTGATTTTTTAGCTGATTGAGGTGCTCAAAAGGCGATTGACGATGATATAGCACTCCCATACAAAACACCGTATCAAATAACTGATTGCCTTGGTCGGAGCTGGCTGGCAAGTCCTCTAACCCGACTGGAATATAATGGGTACGATACCCTACCCCAGTCTTGTCAATATCCTTGTCCGCATCAAAACCACCGACAAAATGGCGAATCGCCATAAATTGATGATAAAACAAGCAAGATGGGTCAACGATAACCACTTGCTTCGCCCCTGCCCCTGCCATACGCCAACCGTGATATCCAGAACCTCCGCCCACATCCAGCACATAACGCCCTTCAAGCGTACCAATATGAGGCGCAATACGCTGCCATTTCCAGTCACTGTGCCATTCGGTGTCTATAAAAACCTTATTCTTACCTGACCCAATTTGAAACGGCCCTTTGCGCCACGGCATCAATTGTTTCATCAATGCCTGTATCTGCTTACCTTGTCCGACGGGCAACTCAGCATCAATGGTTAACACATCACTGTTTAAATTAACACTTTGGACATCGATTTGCGGGAGATTTTCAACAGAAGACAAATAAGCAGGGGAATGCGCATATCGACGCTTGTCTTTGATATCGCTGAGCCATTTTGGCAGGTGTGCCAACCATTCGTTGGCAATAGGACGATATTTTGCTCGTCCTATCAAGGCAAGATAGAGCTCACGTTCGGCAGTGGCGATGGTTTGGTTTGTCATAGGTAGGTCATTATGTCTTTGAATGTAAGATGGCTATTATAAAATATAGTATAGTAATGGCTAAATTTCTAATAATAACAGTAAAAATGCAAGACTAAAAAAGCATAGCCTCGGTATCGTCGTTCCGTCAGAGGGGAGAAATATGCGAGTCATCATTAGGCGTTTCTTTAATAGCTATGTCCGTGCCTCGTCCCTCGGCAGAAGCAGGCATCATTTCAACAATTTAACTATTACCACGGCTCATTGTTATCTTCGTAAATCGAAGCTTCAAATTCACCTTCAATATCTATATCAAAATACTCTACGGCATCATAATATCTAGTTGATATATATGCATCACCTAAGCCACAGGCAACAAGCTTTGACAAGCCTAATATTTTTAGTCCACAAGCTGTGCACTCGAAGCTGGTAGGAAGCATTGACTGCTTTTCAGAAATCCCATCTTCCGTTAGACTAGTCTGGGGAGCTCGACTAGAACTACCTTGTATTAAAGCGTCACTTTCACAAGCAGGGCACTTTACTCTATGTCCTTGCTGTCGAGTAGCTAATAGTTCAGCTTGCTTAGCTAGCTTAGTCTTCTCATCTTCATCCTTGTCATTCCAAATGACTCTATGCGCATTTATAGTATTTTTAACTGTTTTTGCATTATCATCTAGTAAAGCTGTAATCTGAAGATGCGCCTCCTCAGCTCCTTCTTTACCAAATAGCGTTTCAAGACTTTCACCCAGACCTTCTACTAAAACCTTACACACAGAATAAAACCTTGGCAACCATGTTGATGAGCCAACATCATCAAAGGGTATTGCTCCTGAATGTATCTCACTATTTCTATTATTCATGTGAATAATACTAAAATTTAGCATTTCTTTGGTAAAATCAGGAAATAACTCCTCTGCTCTTTTTAGTAAATCAGAAATAGTCGCAGACTTTGGTATAAATCTACTTTGATTGGGTTCTTTACCTACTGCATAAAGTATACTATTCCAATCTTTACCATCGGCAACCAAAGTGGGCGATATATTTGATATGGAGGCTCTAACCAACATCTCTAATGCTAGTGCTGACCAAAACCCAAACTCCCAATCAGATGGGGTTTTCTCCATCATTTTTTCTATATAACGCTGAGACTTTGAAAACAGGGATTCCTTAGACCATACATGAACTGTTCTTTTAGCATTCAAAATACTACCTCCTCAAAATAAACCCTTTCAATCTTTCTATTCATTGACTCTTGAGTAACTGCGCTTCTAGAATGAAGCATCCGCCAGTTATCAATCAATATACATTTGCCCTCTTCATTTAAGTTAAACTTCAGACTTTCGATATTGTTTAGCCGATTATTAATTAAATGACTTAGTTCTTCAGCAGGTTTATTAACCGCTTTAATAAATATCGAATCCCATCTAAATAAAGAGTCTTGCTTTAATTTTAAAATATTAGCAACTCTATCTAGTTTTTTCCTTGGCTTAAAATGTGCTCTATTAAATAAACTAGCTTCAATTGTATGACATAAGACTTTACTATCAATCAGTTTAGTATAAACATTATCGACAGGTATAACACATCTCAACATAAAGTATCTTGGTGGTACATACCAATGAGCTAAATCCGTATGAAAAGGAAATTCTTCAACACCAAAATTACCACTATATGTATTGATTAATTTGGCATCTTTTAGTTTTGGAGTTAGTGTCTGAACTAAAGGCATCGTAGGAGTTTTATAAACATTTCCTATGCTTCCAGCTACATCAAGTATGGTTTGACTCGCATTACTCGACATTAGAATAAAACCTTTCTTATTGAGCTCTTCCAACATTATTAAATACCTCTAACACAAGGCTAAAACTTTTAGCCTAACCAAATAAAATTTTTGCGTTAAATAATACTGGGGTATAACTACAGCCTTAAACCTAACAGATTTATAATACTTGCTTACCATAGCAATAGTCGCCTCGGGGTGCGGTTTAGCCTCGATTGTAGCGGATATACTTGGTGAAGCGCTGTGGTGCGTGCGCTTGGTAAGTGGCGGTATCGTGGTAGCAGGAACGGCACAGACCATTAGCGCACGCCACAGTGCAAACCAAGATAGTAGTGAAAAGCGAGATCAGCTCTGTAAAAACCTAACTCTATAGCTAAACTTAAACTAGGACACGTAACTTGAACTAGGATAAGTAACTTAAACTTCGTGGGTTTCGCTTCGCTACACCACACGCTACGACAATGCTTATTAAGGTTCAGCTCCTATTTAAAGGCCACAATAGACGCGAAGTTTAAAAACTGAAACCACGTTAGACTACGATGAAAGCCCACTTTTGCCAGACGCTGATGATGCTGGACTAAGGTATCGGTGATGAGCACGTTTTCTAAGGCATTGCGTTTGCCGCTAATCTCAAGCTCGCTATAGCCATTGGCACGTTTGAAGTCATAATAGCGCTCAACCAGCCAAGCGTCGTCTTGCTCATCGCCAGTATGATTTTTTTCAGTAAGTACCAAAATACCGCCGTCATTTAGGGCGTCATAGACGGCTTGTAGCACTTGCGTTCTATCTTCAGGCGGTAAAAATTGCAAGGTCAGGTTGAGTATCACCATGTCGCAAGGCTCAAACTTAAGCTCGCGGATGTCTGCGGTAATGACGTCGATGTCATGTTCAGGATAGTTGTCGTGGAGAAGCATTGCTGCTTTTTTGGTCATGGCAGGAGAGATGTCCACCGCTTTAATTTGCAATTCGTCTGGGGCAAATCCGCCAGTGTCATTGAGCAATGCCATCGTTGCACCGCCCAACGAACAGCCCAAATCATATACACGGCTGACACGCTGCCCGTCATCATTGGTCTGCCCAAACTGACAATGACGTTTTGCAAATATGGGCAACATGGCGAGCATTTGCCCGTAACCGGGAACACTGCGGCGTATCATATCGGGAAAGCACGCCACCACTTGCTCGTCGAAAGAGAACCGAGCGGCTTTGTCTAGGGGTGTGGTGAAGACGTTGTCGTAAATGATAGACGATTGGTGGTTCCCAGTATTTGACATCGATATTCTCTTATTCATTTAGCGTTGTTAATTTTGAACACATTGTATTATATCATTACTGTTTGTTACTTATATCACTGCAATGCCCTGCTAAAATTTAGTCACAACAAGATAATTAATTGACGTTTTATTTTAAGGATAAATTATGCAAACATTAGTATTAGGTGGCGGTTGCTTCTGGTGCACCGAATCTGTCTTTCAATCGGTAAAAGGGGTCGAAAAAGTAACCTCGGGCTATATGGGCGGTGATGAAGCCTCGGCCAATTATAAAGATGTGTGTACGGGAGAAACGGGGCATATCGAAGTGGTACGAATCGATTTTGATGAGTCTGTCGTGCCTTTAGAAGTCATATTGGACATCTTTTTTGCCACTCACGACCCCACCACTCTTGACCGCCAAGGTAATGATGTTGGCAGCCAATATCGCTCAGTGGTGTTTTATACCGATGAAGAAAAACAAAAACCGACCATCGACCGAGTCATTGGTAAGCTGCGGGATGAGCTGGGTCTAAATGTGGTCACTGAGGTACATCCTGTGCATGAGTTCTATGCAGCAGAAGACTATCATCAAGACTATTTTAATAAGAACCCAACCCAAGGCTATTGCCAAGCGGTTATCCCACCTAAACTGGGTAAGCTGCGTAAAGAGTTTAAACAGTATATGAAATAGGGCGTTCATAACCACCGTCAAATTCTGCTATAGTTAGAACTGAGACCTTTTTTTATTAACTATAGTCAAATACTTTTAAAGTGTCACAGCGTTAAGCTCGCTCAGCTTTGTACCCTTTTTAAGGGTATTTGACTTTAAACTTTGAGATGATGGACGATTATGGAAGCGCAATTTTGGCAGGATGCTTGGCAGAACGGTAATACTGGATTTACTCAAAACAAACCCAACTTTATGTTAACGCATAATTTTGATGCCTTAAACACGCCTAAGAATGGGCGTGTTTTTGTGCCTTTGTGTGGTAAAAGCATCGATATGGTTTGGTTTGCCCGTCAAGGTTATCATGTAGTTGGGGTTGAGTTGGTAGAATCAGCAGTGGCCCATTTTTTTAAAGAAAACGATATTAAAGCGACTGTAACAGCGCACCCCACTACCCCTAATTTAGCCCTTTACCAAGGCCAATATAACGGCAAGAATATCAAAATATGGGTGGGCGACATTTTTGACTTGAACCCTACCGATATTGAGAAAGTAGATGCCATCTATGACCGTGGCGCATTGGTTGCCTTGCCTGACTTTGCGCCAGACTTTTTACGTACCCGCTATACCGAGCAGTTGATTCATCTTAGTGGCGGTGCTAACCAGTTTTTATTAACCTTTTCCTATGATGATGAGCTACTTGAAAAAGAGCTGAAGCGGACGACGCCTCCTTTTATCATTACCGATGATATGCTCAATGCGTATTATGGAGAACAGTATCGTATCGAGATTTTAGTGCGAGAAAGGTCTGACGTGGTATCTGCTGCTGGCAATTCAGGCTACCGTTTGGCGTATGCGCTTATTAACAAATAAGGGATTGCCTGTATGTCCGCCATTTTAAATCACAATAAAATAGGTCAGCTGGACACCTTTACTGTTCATGGCAATGGCTTTCGAGCAGTGGTTTTATTACAAGGCGCACAGCTGATTCATTTTATGACGTCCAGTGACGATAGACAACCACATAACGTTCATGATTTATCTGACAATTGGCTTTGGGTTAGTGAGAATGCTGAGTACAAATTGGGCGAGTCGGTGCGGGGCGGTGTGCCGATATGTTGGCCAGTGTTTGGGCAGTTTGATGCCAATCCACAAACGGTAAAAGACAGCTTTAAATACTGCCTCCTCGACTTAACTCAACACGGCTATGCCCGGGTGCAGCCCTTTATGCTTGATAGCTTTCAGCCATCGGTTAAGATTAACACAACAGGTATTAAAGACGAAACCGATAAAAGCGCAATTCTTGAAACACTAGGGGAGACTTCACAGCTGATTTTGAATTTGCAGCAGTCTGCCACAATGACCCCACATCTTGATTTAAAAGTGCAGTTTAATTTTAGTCAGCAAGGCTTTGCCATTACCTTGATCACTCAAAATAATAGTGATGAGACTGTTCACTTTTCTCAGGCACTGCATACTTATCTGCCGACTGAAGATATTAAGCAAACGTCGATTACTGGCTTTGGCGGCATACCTTATAGCGATACCTTAGATCACTGGCATACCAAAACTCAGGAAGGTAATATCACATTTGCAAGCGAAGTAGATCGTATTTATCACAGCGCTCCAGATATTACTTTAAACACGCCAGCGCAGACTTATCATCTTCATGCCGAGGGTAGCAATAGCACGGTTGTTTGGAACCCTTGGATTGAGACCGCAAAAAAAGTGTCTCAGTTTGCCGAAGATGACTATCAGCGGATGCTATGTATTGAGACTGCCAATGCCCATTTGGATGCGGTGACATTAGAGGCTGGAGAGGTGCATAATATGTCTGTCAAAATACAGCGGAATACATATAATGAAGCCTACAACCAATAAAACACATTCGTTGTTACCCTCGACAGTCGGTATCGCCCTACTTTCGCTAAGCTCTATCGCACAAGCCTGCTTACCTGCATCGCCTCATGATGTGTTTATAGGTAGACTAAATACGTCAGATACTCAATCTATCTCTTCGATACCCGATAATCAAACAACCTTCCTTATATTAACAGTGGATAAGTCTAAGTTTGTCTTTCGTCCCTTTGACTGGTTGTCTTTATTTCAATCCATCGATGGTTGGCAAACCAGACTACCGTTAGACCGCCTGCATGATGACAGTTTAATTATTGGTCTAGCATATGATGCAGAAGGTGGAGACGATAAAAATATTTATACCATTGAAAATTTTGCACTTTTAACCTGCAATAACAATATTATTTCTGTTAGCGAGCCTGTGACCAAACACTACGGATGGAATAGAGAAAACGAGAGTTGTCGTCATGATGACCCTACAGGTGTGGGTCTGTTAGATGGCTTTATGGATAATGATGAGGCATATTATCTCAGGAAGCTACAAGAGAAATATCCCACTTGTGAAGCGTTAGAATCAGCGTTTCCTACGAAAAATAAGACGCAACAGGCTAAGGGGTTTTTACAGAAGATGACAGGGTGGTTTGGGGATTAGCTCGGCTAGGCTAAGCCTTAACCCTACAACTGCGCTACCGTCTCAACAACTTTATAATTCACCTCATTATCTAGCACATTAAAATGCGCTTGCCCACAATGGATTTTCTGTTGCTGTGCTAATGGTAATTTACTGATATCGACGCTATGCCCACCTGCACTCTTGCCACCTGTATTTTTGGTTTCAGCAACAAAATACAACTGGCTGACTTCATTTTCATCTTCTTTGACCACTGCCCAGTCGGGATTGTAAGTACCGACTGGTGTGTCAATCTTAAACCAATTGGGCAGTTTAAAATAAAAACGTACCGTAGGCATACTTTCGCAATCTTGCGCAAATTGATGCTCAGTGTTCGAATCTAACGGTATCAGGTTTTCTATAATCGTTTTATTGGGATTGTCTACCTCAAAGTGATGGTCACTAGCATAGACAGCCGTCGTTTGTTGAACCAAATTAGCAAGTAATGTTTGCGAATACGTTTGACCACTTTTACGGTATTCCACCCCTGCCACCATTAAGTTGGCTTGTTGCTGTTTGATAATTTGTACTACTCTATCTAAAAACAGTTGCGGATTAACAAATAAATCTGCCGTTCGTCCACTTTTAGCGAGAATTTTAACCAATGTATGGCGGGTCAGTTTAGTATGACGGGCTAAATAGGTCAGCACATTTGGCAACGCCCATAGTGTCTGACTTTGATGGCTGTTTTCAGAGTCATCCCTATCAGTCTGATAGCTTGCCACTTGGCTATTTACCGAGACCATACGACTGTCTATACCATCGCCACTCATGATTAGACGTTTTTTAACAGCACTCACGTGGGGCGCTTCAACCGCTTCCATATCTTGTAATTGATTGGCAACAGCTTCAATTAAGGCATCACTATCAAAGCGTACTTGATATTGGGTTTTTTGTTTAATCTTATCCCATATGGCTTTAAAGTTATCATCTAGCATAAAGCCTTTTCGATATTTGACCTCACGCTTTTGCGCCATGTTTTTTGTGCCATTAAACTCAATACCATAATCTTCTGCTATTTCATTCTGTAAATTTTTGGCAAAGTCTTCATAACTTTCATTGGCAATAACGGTTAGTACATTGACTTGTTTGTCATAAATACGGTTACCATCTGCACCCACACACAAGCGCAGTCCACGTCCAATTTCTTGGCGCTTTTTCATACCAGATTTAGTTTCATTAAGGGTACATATCTGGAATACATTCGGGTTATCCCAGCCCTCTTTTAATGCTGAGTGACTAAAGATAAATTGTAAAGGGTTTGATAACCCGAGTAGCTTTTCCTTGTCTTTCATAATCAAGCTATAGGTATCGTCATCAGCTTGGGTAGCACCTGATGTATCTTTAGCACGCCCTTTACTATCCACTGAAAAGTAGCCGTTATGAATATCACTGACACCGCCTTGATACAAACCAGTAAGCTGTTGTTTGAGCTCTTTATATTTAGGCTTGTCTAATATTTGTTGATACAATGCTTCAAACCATAACGCAAACTTGCCTGAACGCTCATAACCCTGTGCGGTATTAATTAAGTAATTATCGACTCGATCGATAAACAACAAAGACAGCACTTTAATACCTTTATCCAGCAGTTGTCTTTGCTTATCTAAATGCGCTTCAATGGTACGCTCAATCTGATAACGCATGACACTGTCATTCATACCGCCCAGCTGTTGCCCTGCCTGTATGATGCTACCATTGGCAAATTCAATATATCCTTCAGATGCGTTGATACCTGTAATCACATAGCCATTGCTATAAATCTCACGCTCTGTCTTTTTATACAGGTCATCATTGTCACTGACGCTAATCGTTTTCTTTTTTATCACACCTTTTACATTGGCATAGACGTTGATTTTTGCAGTGATTTTGGTTTTTTTAGGGGTAATTTCTAACAGTTCGATATAGGCTTCGTTAAACTTGTCATTTGCCATGATCGAATCGACTTCGATTTGTTTTACCAGACCAGCTTCATACGCTTTGACAGGGTTTAGACTATAAAGCAGATGACGACTGTATTTGTGAGTGGCTGAATAACGCAACGTAATAAGTGGATTTAGACTGGCGATGGCATTAAGACGTTTATCCGTCTCCATATTCTGTGGTTCATCGACAATGACAATGGGATGACACGCTTGGATATATTCAATAGGCGCAATACCACGCTCACGCACTTGATTGATGATATTTTCATCTTTGGCAAAGGCATCAATATTGATAACCAAAATCTGAAGCAGATTGCTGGTCGCAAAGTCGCGTAAGATATTTAAGTTTTTGCTGTCATAGACTCTAGCATTCACAGGTGTATGATCGTAAAGACTAGCGAAGTGGGTTTTGGTCATCTCAATTGACTTGAGCACCCCTTCACGGATAGCCACTGAAGGTACGACAATGACAAATTTACGCATGCCGTATTTTTGATACAGCTCAAAGATACTACGCAAATAGACATAGGTTTTCCCTGTGCCTGTCTCCATCTCTATTGACGCATTAATGCCGTATTTGGAGTGGTTGATGCTTTTTTCGGTATTAACATTGTTCACATCATCAAATAAAGCTGTCGATACCTCAACGCCATTATCTCGCTGAATGGCTTGAATATTGGCAAGCACTTGCTCATCGCTTATCACTCTATGATTGGCAATGGTTTGACTGATAACCTGCTGACGAATACCACGGTTCTTTTCGCCACTTCTAACCCTATTTTTTGCAAGATTTGCTTGCTCATCAATGGGCTGAACCAGTGTATAGCTGTCGTCACTGTCATTAAAATGAAACGGCTGTCCGTTAAATAGCTCTACCACGGCGTTGATGGCTTGGGTTTGATGGTCAAGATTGGGTTCGAAGTTTAGGGTTATCATGGTGGGGGTCTGTTGTTATAGTTATATGAGTTATAGAGTAATTTAGTTTAGTTGCTAACTAGTTAGATACTGATATAAAAGGCTACCTACCGTCGCTAAAATACTAATTATCGTTAAAGCCATGTTCAGTTTTTTACTAAACTGACTCTTTACTTCAAGTATCTTAATATTATAAGCTAGATTCAATAAAACCGTTTGCTCTGACTCGTTCAGAACTCTTTTTAATGCCTTAATCTGCTCTGATATCGGTTGTGAGATATTATTGTATATTTCATCAGAATCATACCTTTCATATATTTTTTTGAAATAGTCTAGCTTTCTATCATCTTCTAAGCTCTCATGAATATGACCTAATACTTGCCACATTAAAAACCTCAAATATTTACTGTCAATACGTTTGGCTTTTAATAAAATATGTATTAAGTCAATATCATACTTTTCATAATCTTGATTATCTGCTATTTTTTTTGCTAGTTTTTTCGCTCTAAATTGCTGGTACATTTCATCTGCAAAAAAAGGAATGAAAAGACCAATTACCACTGCCATTACTAAAAAACTAATATAGCTAATTAGCTCCATCCAACTACTCATTATACGTTCCTATCAAACTAACGGCTCAAAAACCAAAACATCAACACCCTTTAAATCACCCAAAACTAGCTCAATTTTGAGCTTAACCTCTTGCCAATCTAAACCACCGTTACCCGCACCTAGCGCAGGAATGGCAATTGATTGGATATTATTTTCAATAATAAAGCGTTTTAGGTCTTGCAAACCCTCTTCTATCCATACCATTTGTGATTTGCTTCGCCAATGTTGTTTGGTAGGAAAGTTGACTATCCATTTTGTACTGACCAGCTCATTGGTTTTAGTCGCAAACATTTTACCCGTTTGCACTTCTCCTGCCTTACAAGCTATTGAGTATTCTTGCATGTTTTTCGGAAACTGCTTTTTGAACGCTAAGGCAATACCTTTACCCATTACGCCTACCGTATTTACAGCGTTAACAAGTGCGTCTACATCTGACTCTAATAAGTTACCTTTCACGTATTTAATCATTTAACCCTATCAAATTTTACTAATTGATTATTAAACACACCTCTAACCTCAAACTATGCATATTAAAATCGAAGGTGTTGGCTTTGTTGTTATTAGATAAATCTGTCAATATGTGGCCTCTAAGATTGATCTTAAATGCTTATTCACTAAATAGCGCTACCACGGCATTAATGATTTGTGTTTGATCGTCTAGATTGGGTTCAAAATTTAGGGTTATCATGGTGGCCTATTCAATCATTTTAAATTTCTGAAAATCTAGTACACTTTTATTTTTCGAAACCTGTTCCAATCTACTCTGTTTATCTAGTGGAATATCTAAGATATCAGAAAGCTGTTGTCTAACTTGATAATCAACTGGAAACATGTAAATATGATGAATTAAAAACTCTTTCATCAATCTAAGACAAACTACATTGTCTTTAAATGCATTTTTCATATTCTTTATGAAGTTGATATCAATTCTTTTCATAAAATGCAAGTCAATTGACAGCTTAATTAAATTATATGCTGGTGTACCTTTATCCTCAGATATTTGCTCGTATATTTCACTTACCTCTTTAACTCCAATCGAATTTGAAATTTTCTGTATAACCATACTAAGTACACTATAAGTTAAAAACAAATATGATTTTTCAGCATACTTTCTAATTACATCATTACTTAGATTAGGATCGTTAGTTACATTCTCAGCAATCAAGTTTACTACTGATTCCTTAGCAGACTCAGATATACCTAAAAAATAGCTTATGAACCTCAAACCTGCATCTATACTAAATACAGCTAATTCACTTAATTCGCTTTTCCTAAGATTATAGTGTCGACTTTTTATAATTTGACCGCTAATCTCTATAGATTTAAATACTCGATTGATATCTGAAAGAATTTCATTAGTCACATCTATTTCATTACTAGCTTCTAAAGCCTCTAATCTATCTAAATCATCATTACGTTTATCTCTCTCCGATTGTATCTCTCTTTGCTCAATTACAAGCTTAGGTATTTCAGATATAAAATCATTTATAAATCTTAGACCTTCTTTATCCAATGTAGCCTCTGTAAGCTTCGAGTACTGACTATTCAAACATCTTTCAATTTTATTTAAAACAACCTTACTATTGCTATGATGAGTAACAAAAATTAAGATATTTGCATAATCTTCTCTATGAAGCTTTTTTATCAAATCATCAATATATTTTTCATACTCTTTATTGTCATTGCAATTATCTGCAACTTTCTTTGCTACAAAAAAATAGTACAAATAAGGATACCTAAAGTCATATCCATTAATATCTTGAGTTAAAATGCCACATTTAACCAGTTTCTCTAAAGTTTCTTTTTGGTTAAAATCTGCAATATACTCATCATTATATTTTGTAAAAAACTTATCAATATCCGTGAGAGCTATAGGTTTCGTTCTAGTAAACGCCCACCAAGCCAACTCTGTTAAAATATTTAAATATAGACCATAATCTTTTGGTTTTATCTTTATTCCTTCTAATGAGTTATAAATCAACTGCTGATAACAATGCCCATATGAAGTAAGCTCAATATCCATTTTTGTTTGAGCTTCAAACATTTGTAAAATCATAATTATATAAATAGGACGTGAGGGTACAATATTTTTCTTAAGTATCTTGTTAATATTATCAGTAATATAGTCAACTTGTTGATAAAGATCACTATCACTAATAGTTGTTTCCTGCCCCAAACTTACCCATCTAGTAATTAGATTGTCTCTTTTCTTATTACCCAATCCCATAATTTTAAGTTTTTTGAACGAGTCGAAAATAGAGTATTCATCTATAATACAGCCATACTCCTCATTAGAAGTCACTATAATCCTTACTCCTAGCTCTTCTATAAACTCTATAAACTTCGTAACAGATTTTTTATTAAATTTGGTCTTATCGAAGTTATCGAGAAGGATTGTGCTTTCTTGTACTCCTAGATCCTCAAATTTCAAATTACTGTATTGCTGATTAATAGCTCTTTGTAGTATTTTTTTATAGTCCGAAATAGCGTTAACCTCTAAACCCAAGTCAATATAAATAACTTTTTGCGTATGAATAAGCTTTTTATAGTAGAACTTAAGTAGAGATGTCTTTCCCATTTGGCTATCACCAAACACTACAAGGTTTTGATTGCTATCAATATAACTTGAAGCGTCTATATTATTGATAAAGTTAGCCGAGGTATTTTCATATTCTTCTAAGTCAGGTGGTATATATATATCTTGAAGTTTTACTATATCTCCTTTTCTATGATTTAACTGTACCTCTGTATCATCCAACCATATAAGTGTCTTTTGGTTTAGAACAGTTTCTTCAGTATTCTCAGAGATTCGAACTTCTTTTTTTTTATCTTTAAAACTCTTTATAGTTTTCTTTAAACCCTCAATCACATCTAGCCATGCTTCATCCTCATTTTGCCATTTAGTAATAGGCACTCCATCTTTTGGAAGACCTTGAAACTCAGAGAAAGGGAGACCTTTCCAATCACAAGGTCTTAAGATAACTGGAATGACAACCGAACTACCTCTATTATGTTGTTCAATAGCTTGTTCAACTTCTTTACTTGAACAATAATCAGAATTATTAAAACTTGCGCTTATTAATAAAAGAATAAGATCTGCATCAGAAATATTACTATTTATTTCATTTTCCCACTTCTGACCAGCTATTATTTCCCTATCATTCCATGCCTCAATAACACCTTGCCGTTTAAGTGATGATAAATGCTCCTCTAAATCTTCTTTTAATTTTTCATCTTTGTGAGCATAACTAATAAATAATTTAATTGTCATCTAATATACCCTTGTTTTTTACAGGTAAAATAACTAAACACACCCAACCACAAGCCCTGTATCTTCTAATTGTAGTAAAGTGTTGGCTTTAATATCATTATCACTAAACGCCCCATCCAAGATAATAACTTTGCTAGGCGCAAGGGCGATAATATCGGCACATTTCTCTATTGTCATATCTCGAATAATGACGACTAAGCCAGCTTGAGGCATTGCGGTCTGCGGTCTGCGGTCTGCGGTCTGCGGTCTGCGGTCTGCGGTCTGCGGTCTGCGGTCTGCGGTCTGCGGTCTGCGGTCTGCGGTCTGCGGTCTGCGGTCTGCGGTCTGCGGTCTGCGGTCTGCGGTCTGCGGTCTGCGGGAGTGTACCGTCATCATTAGCACTGTCAAGTAATTTAGTCGTAAAACAACCATATCTCTGTTGATTTAACGGTAATATGGGCAAAGTCAACGGATAGCCTTCTTTTAACATCAGTTCAGTAACGATCCCCTCATCTGTAGCATCTTCCACTATCGGGTTAACGTGCTTTTCTAACAATGCGAGCAAGCTTTCGGTATCATTATTTTCGGGCTGTTGCCACGGGATAAAGTTGCTATCGGCAAGTTTGTAGACTTTAAACCCTAAGTCTAGCGTTTTATTCTCGGCAAGGTCCGGATTGTCTACCAATATTTGCTGACCTGCACGGCGGATACGTTCTTTAGATATCTCGCTAATGGTGGGCGGTAAGTTGTTTTTTTGGCAAAACTCGTAAGCGTTTATATTGTCTTTAGGGTCAATGGCTTCAGGAATTTGCACCATGATAAATTTACGCTTACCAGCTTTTTTATTCTCATTATCATCACTTTCTTTTGTCTCTTCGGCATTTAACGCCATTACTGCATGGGCGGTGGTTGATGATCCTGCAAAAAAGTCTAGAATGATGTCATCTGCTTTAATATTTGCAATTTTCATAATACGTTTTAATAGCCTGACTGGCTTTGGACTATCAAATAAACCTTGGTCATCGAATAAGAACTTTAATTCCTGTCGTCCTTCTTGATTATGACCGACTTCTTTATATAGCCATAAAGTAGTAGCAACCATTCCCTCTTTGACTTCATTTAAAAAACGTTTTAAACGAGGTACATTCTTACCTTCAGTTCCAAACCAAATACGATTATCTTCAACTAATTCATTAAACTTATCTTTTGAAACACCCCAGCACCTGCCTTCTGTCGGCTTGATTTTGTTGCCACTTGGTGTAGTTACATAATAATCATATTTTTCGGAATATGTTTTAACGGTTAAATCACTGGCTGTCCAGACACCCCTAATATCATTATCGATATTTTTATATCGCTCATTTGCTTTAGCAGTTCTATCAAGTTTACCTACTTCAAATGTATTAATAGCTTTCGCATATATCAAGATATAATCGTGACTTTCCGATAAATATTTTGCATCATTTTTAGGGGAAAAAGCTCTCTGCCAAACAACTTCCGCTACAAAATTCTCTTCTCCAAATATCTCATCCATCAACAACCGTAAGTTTGCCACTTCATTATCATCGATCGACACAAATATTACCCCGTCATCCCGTAGCAAATTCTTTGCCAATGCTAAGCGCGGGTACATCATATTCAGCCAATTACTGTGATACTGTCCGTTCTCTTTACGGTTTGAGCGCATGCCATCGCTGTGAGTAAGGTTGCCGTCGTCGTCCAGTTGCCCTGCCCGTGCTTGGTACTCAGCTAGGCTTTCGCTATAGTCATCAGGGTAGATAAATCGGTCGTTGCCTGTGTTATACGGTGGGTCGATATATATCATCTTAATACGGTTGTAATAGCTCTTTTGCAGTATCTTAAGCACCGCTAAGTTATCACCTTCAATGAACAAATTATCCGTCTTATCGAAGTCTACTGACTCGTCAGGCTGAGGTAATAATGTTTGACTGGTTGAGGTCTTAAGCTCACGGTAAACGTGGTGCTTGCCTGCCCAGTTTAGCCCATACGCTTCAAAACTGGGCGCAAGCACATTCTCGCCCAGTACAGCTTTTAATGTCTCAACGTTGAGCTTACCTTCGCTAAAGGCTTCGGGGATAAGCTGTTGTAGCTTTTGCTTAAGTAGATCGTCAGGGGTTTGACTGAAAGGCGAGAGATTTCTTTTGTCTATATTATCTGAGGTATAATTAGCCATAGTTATCCATAGGTAGAACAGTAGTATCTTGTTTATAATTACATTAAGTAAAAGTTAGGATAATATGACAGCAGCCATATAGCAATGAGGAAGAATTAAATTGAGGAAACAAACTAAACTTTACGACATTGGCTGCCGTAAGACCAAAAAACCATCACAACCAAACCGCCACGTTATCAAAGCCCGATTGTAAGGAGCTATCCGCCACCATTAACGCCCGCTGACCACTCATACAAGTAAATACCAAGCGTTTATCTTTAGGGAGTTGTTTTAGCTGTTCTGGGTGCATGAGCACCTCACTTACTGGCAAATGCTGATGGCAAAACTTAGGCGACTGTTCAACTTCAGCAAGGCTACGCACATCAACTACCCAGTCTTGACTGCTCTGCTTATTATGATGTTTGTTTTGCGATTTATGAATGTCCGCTTCAGCAATAATATGCACATAATTATCAGGCTCTGGCGCACCAGTAAAATCAATAATAGTTTGGCGATAGCGCCATAAATCCATACTTAATAGCCGCCCTGCAAACTGTTGCTCATCGCCTAAAATGACCTTTATGACTTCTTGCGCTTGTAGCGTTCCCATAATGCCTGCTGCCGTACCAATTACGCCGACACTGTTACAATCTTGACCAACAGGGGGTGGATTAGGAAACACCGCTCGCATACTTGGGCAAGCCGAGCCCTCGCTTTTAGATGAATTCAATACAGTTGATGGCAAGGTTGAATGGCAAAACACACCCACATAACCTGTTACACCCATAACCGAGGCTGATATTAATGGTTTGCTATGCTGTATGCAGTAATCACTGAGCATATAGCTTATGGCAAAGTTGTCTGTTGCATCCACTATTATTTCGGCATCTGATAATAATGCTGTCATATTATCCGCATTAATTCTTTGCGCATGTTTAACAACATCAATGTCACTATTTAGCTCTGTCAGGGTGCGATGAGCAGCATCAACCTTTAATAGTCCTACATCACTTTCACGATACAACACTTGACGATGTAAGTTGGTTAAGCTAACGCTATCATGATCAATCAAGGTAAGCCTGCCCACGCCTGCCCCCGCCAAAAAAATGCTGGCGGGACAACCCAGGCCGCCCATACCGACAATAGCCACATGGCTTGTTATCAGCTTTGTTTGCCCTTGTGTGCCTAGTTGCGATACCATCATTTGACGTTGGTACCGCTCTAAGTTATCAGCAATATTGACACTATTTTTTACGCCATTTAAAATTGGGCTATCGGGCTTGAGCTGAGGGGCAATACTCATAACTTTATTCTTCAAACTGATTAAACCAAAATGGCGTACCAATAATGGGGGTAGAAGGACTTGCCATATCGCGAGGCAAAATTGGTGTTGATTGGTAAGCCTGCCTGCCTGCTGTGATTGCACTGGCAAAGGCAGTTGCCATGGTAATGGGATTACCAGATTTAGCCACTGCTGTATTGAGCAGAACGGCATCATAGCCCATTTCCATCGCTTGGCAAGCTTGAGAGGGCAAGCCAATACCGGCATCAATAATTAAAGGGACATCTGGGAAATACGACCGCAAAGTCTGCAAAGCTTTGGGGTTTTGTAGGCCTTGACCACTACCAATCGGAGCACCCCATGGCATGAGCACCTCACACCCAGCTTGTAATAACTTTTCTGCCACGATTAAATCGTCAGTGGTGTAAGGGAGCACTTGAAAGCCGTCATCGCTGAGTATTTTCGCGGCCTCAACTAAGGCAAAAACATTGGGCTGCAAGGTATCTTCATTGCCAATCAGCTCGAGCTTAATACGCGGGGTATCAAATAGCTCACGTGCCATATGTGCCGTGGTTACCGCTTCTTGCACAGTACGACAGCCTGCCGTGTTTGGCAAGATATGGGCATTTGTTTGTTTTATGAGGTTCCAAAACTGTTGCCCTGCTCCGTCGGCACCCGCTTCTCGTCTGACCGATACTGTAATCATCTGAGTACCAGACATGGCAATGGCATCGCTGAGTATTTTAGGTGAGGGGTATTGCGCCGTACCCAATAATAGACGGCTGTCTAAACTAAGGTCATACAGCTTTAATACATCGTTTTCTGCGTCAGCTTGACCATTGACTTGCATGCTAACCTCCCTGCATGGGTGCAACAACTTCGACTTGGTCGCCGTCACTAATAGGCTGGCACTCTCGAGTTGCTTTGGCGACAAATTTGCCATTAACTGCCGTAGCAACATGGCTGTTTGCCTCAAAACCTTGCTCCAATAACACCTCTAGCAGTGTGTTGGCTTCGGTTTGAATGGGTGTTCCGTTAAATTGAATAGTCATCATAAATTAAAGGGCTTTTTTGTTGGTAAATGATAAAATCGCTAACAATTTTGGCGAAGGCTGGAGACAGCAAGTACCCGTGGCGATACATACCATTAACCAGCAAATGCCTACCTTGTTTTATAATTTTTGGTAGATTGTCAGGATAGGCAGGACGGACATCAACGCCAATCTCAACAATTTCCGACTGTGAAAATGCAGGGTTTACCGCATAAACTGCTGACAACAGCTCCAAAACCGACCTCACTGAGGCACGCTCCCGTGAAGCACTTTCAATCATAGTTGCACCCAACATGAACTGACTGTTAGCACGGGGCACAAGATAAATTGGGATACGAGGGTGCAGTAAGCGCACAGGGCGAGATAATTCAAGCTCTGGGTTATACAGATGCAACATCTCTCCGCGTACGCCTCGTAAGTCAGGCAAATCGGAACGTGCACTATAACCTCGACAGTCCAGCAACCAGCCTCCCTGCTGATTTGCTTTTTTAGCCAGCTCTTTTATCTCCGTATCACTAAGCGTAGTATCTGCTATCACTTCAGCATTAGCCTTGATTTTTCTCCACAGCGCACGTAACACTTGCCGCGGCTCAATATGTGCTTCGGTTGGATAAAACAGCGCATCACGATGTTGATGTAATATAGGCTCTAAACTATGAAGCTCATTGGCATCTATCTTTCGCCACTGCTCGGTACGCTGTGCAAAGTGAGTCAGCATATTTTGATCACGGTTTGGCGAAATAACCAGCGTTCCATTTGCGGCGTAGTCGCAGCCCTCATTATTCTCACAAAATGACTGCCAGTACTGCATCGAAACATCAGATAACTCGCCAACCAACGGCTCAGCTGATTCCATTTCACAATAAGGAGCAAGCATACCACCTGCCCACCACGAGCATAAACTCTCATCCACACCTTTACTGGCTGTGATAACGCTTACCTCTTGTCCAGCATCGATCAGCATATCAGCACAAGTTAATCCGGCGACGCCTGTTCCTATTATTGTAATCATCTTATTTTATACTTTTAGGTTATATGCCCAGCCCATTTTGAGTATTGGCAACAATGACTTTTGTTAGGCTCATTTCAATGAATCACGAGCAGGTAAACTGCTATTTTCATGACGTCATCCTATCTCGCATAATGCCACAATCATAACTCAACACTTTTTTATATCATGGTTTTTCATATCATAGTTCTTCACAGTATGGTTTTTCACAGCATGGTTAAATCGAGAGCTATAATAAAAAGTTTAACTACGAATAAAATGTATCATAGTATGGCCTAAATCCTACTGGCTAAATAATGCTGCTTAAAGGACTACTAACTATGAAAGATTAAACATTTAGATTATAGCACGGTCATTGGAGCTGGTTACGTGGCATGGCCATGATGAAGTAGTCCACCTGCCCTATTTTGACGATATTGATTTTTAGTAAGGCTTACCTACATTTATTTGATAGCTGATTTAATAATTCGATAACTTATTTCATAAAAAACCATCTGCGATCAGCAAGAAAGTCAAACTACTGACATCAGCCTGTTATTGCTCATCTCACACTTAACCTATTGCCACGTCATATTATCGTAACCAAATCGATCGTTCGCTTTTATTTATAAGTCAATTTGGTTACCCTTATCTATTTGGCTTTAACTCAGATATTTAGTTTAGCAGTTGGATCTTAGTTACTAGTTATTAGCTCTTAATGATTCATATTGTGACTGATATTTATATTGTGGCTATTTTAAAGATGTCAACTTACAATATTCTCATTAGCACAACTTGAGAAATAATCAGACCGTTTGAACCAGTATACGTTTTAAAACGTAATAATGAGTTAAAAAGGGTATGAACTGCGTTGCCCTTTACTCAAACAATGACCCAGACAATAACACCCGCTTTATTACCTATATTGCAATGTTCGTAAACTTCATAATAATTAACTTATAACAGACAACTTATAACAGACAAAAGGACACTCATCATGCAACACGCAAAGACCTACTGTGTTTTAACTGCTGCCATTGGCTTTTCAATGGTTGCCACCTGTGCTCATGCCGGCAGACCTCCCGCTCAAAATTTATCAAACGCACATTTTCAGCAGTGTTTAGACGGACTAAAAGGGTCTAGCCAGTTTCGAGGAGTTGATAGCTTTACCTTTAATACCTACCGCCCAACTGAACCTGATCCTAGTGTTATCCAGTCCCTCAATTACCAACCAGAATTCCAAAAAGACGTGTGGGATTACTTGTCCGTTTTAGTAGATAAGGAAAGAGTTGAAGATGGCATTCGTGCTAAGCATGAAATGGCAGACACCTTGCGACGCATTGAGTCACGTTATGGCGTTAAGGCCGAACATGTTTTAGGCGTATGGGGTGTCGAATCAAACTTCGGGCAAACTTTGGGCAAAAATGACTTATTCAAATCTCTAGCTACATTATCTTGCTTTGACCGTCGCCAAACATACTTCCGTGGCGAATTCGCCAATGCGCTAAAAATCGTTCAAAATGGGGATATCGCCCCAAGCGACATGACAGGTTCTTGGGCAGGGGCATTTGGACAAACTCAGTTTATGCCCGGTACATTTTTAGATTTAGCAGTAGACTTTGATGGAGATGGTCGCCGAGATTTAGTAAATAGTAAGCCAGATGCGCTGGCATCCACGGCCAACTTCCTCAAAAAACGCGGATACCGTACTGGCGAACCTTGGGGTTACGAGGTTAAAATGCCATCAGGTTTTTGGGGTTCAAATAGCCGTAAAGACAAAAAATCAATGAGCTACTGGCGTGACAAAGGTTTTACACTTGCAGATGGCCGCCCTCTACCTTACGACTTAGATCGTGCAGGTTTGTTATTGCCTGCAGGTATGGATGGTCCTGCGTTTTTAGTGGGTAAAAACTTTGATACGTTTTATTCTTACAATGCGTCTGAAAACTATGCGTTAGCGATTGCGCATTTGTCAGACTTAATTGCTAAAGAAGACAGCAGCAAGACTGACTTTGTTACCGCTTGGCCAACTGATGACCCTGGTATTAGCCGTCGCCAAGCTAAAGAAATTCAGCAGGCGCTTTTAAATGCAGGCTACGATATAGGTGATGTAGATGGCATTATTGGCGACAACACGCGTACCGCTATCCAGCAATATCAGACCAGTAAGGGCGTATTCCCAGCTAACGGGCATGCCGGTCAAAAATTCTATCAGTTGATTATGGGTAATCAAGGGCAAAACAGCAATCGACCTTATCAACAGCCAATGCAGTCACAGCAGCAAACCTACAATCCGCAAAACTCGCAGATTAGTCAGTCAAATGACAGCATTGCCCAGCTTATCGAAAAGCAAGATGGTTATCGCCGTGTGGCTGATGCCAATGGCAACGTTCGTTTGGTTCGTATTGATAATGGTAAATAATCCTAAAACATACTTAATTTCATATTAGGGGCGGTATAGTCTGTAAGCTTTATGCTATAAATGATTCACATATAGCCAAAGGCAAGATAAAGAGTGACGATGTCGATCTCCCTAGATATACTATATGTATCATCTAGGGTTGGTCGCCGCGTACCTTATTTAATTGCCTCAGAATACACCTCTTACTATAGCGGGTTTAAATAGTAAAAAATAATAAAGCCATGCAATATGCATGGCTTTATTATTTTAGGGTTTATATTTACACATTAAATAGAAATTTTAGACGATAGGCGGTGGGTTTGGCTTTCCGTTTTCTCCATCCCATTTTTCTTGCGCTTTTTTATCTAAGTCGGCAGGGGATTTTGGCTCCCATTTACCATTTTCTTTCCAAGTTTCATCTCCCCAGTCATCCTCTTTATCGTCGTCCCACTTTTTATAGGCCTCTTTAGGATCGATACCGCGGCGCTTCATATCTGCTATCTGCTCTTCTAATGTATGAGGTTTATCTGCCTCATGCATTGTCTCTTCAAGTTTATTTAATTCAACTTTCAACTTATCATCTTTAGGGTTGCTCATGTTGTTTTCCTCAAAATAGAACACAATGATTAATTTTTTATATCTAACACTTCGACCATTTAGCCGTAATCAAAATAGCAGTATAAATAATTTTAGAGTTTAAAAAAAAACTATTCAAATTGGAATGTTTGCCTCTCTTTCGTTGATATTGACTGATATACAATATACATTGCTATATCTAAGTCTGTATTCAATATTAAAGTCTACTGGATGATATTAGCCTTCACAATCTGAACACGTATACTTTATATTAATGATTTGTATATCCAGCATAAACCCCAAACAACACTATAAAAACTGACCGCCTACTAACCGTTTAACCATTAGCGAAGTAGCAGCAAGATCACCTTTTATAGATGTCGTAACAAATGCCAACTTGGCACTAGCAGGTATCTTACCCCTTATTTTTGAGTCATCTATTATCTTTGAGGCCTCTATATTTGAGCCATCGCTACTATCTACAATACCAATATAAAGATCATCATAAAGCTGATCTAATGAGCAGTTAGATTTATGAGTAGAAACCAGAGGAGTATTAGAAGGCTGACTAGAGCATTTAGCAAACATTTGCCTTTCTGACAATATCTCTTTGACACGACTGGCAATGGCCGCTCCAGAATCGACAATAGATATCCCAAGGTTATGAGCGGCGACCTCTTCCATAATAAATTCTTGAAAAAAAGGATAGTGGGTACACCCTAACACTAAATGATCGACTTGTTGTCGAGAAAACTCATGCAACTGTGCTTTAAGCTCATGAGCAGCATCACTGTCTACCCGCATGCCCGACTCAACCCAGGGCACAAGGTTTGGATTAAAACATTTAATGACATTTACTTTAGCGGGCATGGCGTAATCTCTAATAACATCATTAAGTAAAGCACCTTCAAGGGTCGCTTTAGTGGCTAAAACCGCCACATTTTTACTTTTACTGTTCAGCACCGCTGGCTTTAATGCAGGTACTAGTCCCACAATGGGTAGATCAGGATATCTGCTACGAATCACGTCCAATGCATGGGCAGACGCACTATTACAAGCGATAACAATTAATTTGCATCCGGCAGCTACCAGCCAATCGACTGCAGTGACAGTCAAATGTGTTATTTCTTCACTTGAGCGCGCGCCATAAGGTACATTGAGCAAATCAGCATAATAAATATAGGACTCATTTGGCAACACCTGTTTTAGATGCGTATATACCGACAAGCCACCCACTCCTGAATCAAATAAACCTATGGGTGCTTCACTCGAATCTATACTTAAAGCACTCGGGGCTAGACTGACAGCACGATCCTCTACCAACTGCTTATCATTTTGATCGATATCATAATGACCGGAAGGCGTGATTGATTTAGTCGATGTCTTTCCTAACATTAAGGCTGTCTCACTGTCACAAAACCTAATTTAATTTGAATTTTTGGCCGACTACTCAAGGTAATTTTTTGAATTCCTATTTTTAAAGACCTGTTTTTAAAAAACTGTATAAAGGAATTTAGAGTTCACAGTTACCTTGAGTAGGTCAAGGTGCTCTACGATATGAGACTCTATAATATCACCAACTAACTAGGAACCGATATCTCGTATTTTTTGCCACCACTTTGCAAGGTCAGCGCGGTTCTACCTTTTTGCTCACTAAGCTCGCCTAATTTAATAAGATGCATTAACACATTACGTGATATAAGTGCTTTCATACCAAAGCGCACCTCAATATAAGGTCTGTCCTCGCCTTGATAGGTAATCATTTCAAGCGGGTGGTCGTCATCTAGATACACGATATCGCCCGTACTGGTTATAAACTCAATCATTTGAACCTCATTTTTTTCAACAACATTCACTTGGTTGACTAAAAACGGGACATCTTCTACGGTAATACGAATTTTTTCAACGGGAGTTTTAAGATAATACTCAGTCGATTTGCCACTATCTTCAGAATGTTCAGGCCATAGGACGGTCGAGAATAAATCTATTAATGATTGCCGAGTAATTCTACTACCCTCATGCCACCATTCCCCATTTGCTTTAATGATCAAATCCATGTTACCGCAGTTTTCAGGGTGCCACTTATCTAATGGCGGAATAGCTCGACCACGGCGCTCGCTAGTCTCTTGTTTAATATATTCGGAAATTGAGTCTAAACTAAGGTTAGACATCGGTGGTTTTGACTTAGAGTTTGTCATTGCTATTATCTCCTGATGTGAATTCTGCATAAACTTGGGAAAACAGACGACTTTTACTACTTTATCACGGCCTAGTCACAAATCGTGTCGTCTTTATCCAACTTTTATTTTATAATAGGTAACTAACTGCAAGCCTTTTTTTATATTAAGTTCTATATTTAAGCCAGCTAATGTCATGATAAGTGTTGTTCATATCTGTCTGATGATAGTTGCTACTATTACTTATTTCCACTATTAGATATATTTTAATAGCGTCATACTAAATTTTTGCTAGCAAGAAATTAACATAATTTACGACCACTTATTAGCTGTGGTCGTGGCATTATTGAGCCAGCTATAAGGAGTCTGAAATGCAAGATGAACAGGTAGAACGTGAATCAATGGAGTTTGATGTTGTCATTGTTGGGGGTGGCCCCGCTGGACTTTCAGCAGCCATTCGGCTTCGTCAACTTGCTCTTGAAGCTGGCAACGACGAATTTATGGTCTGTGTGGTCGAAAAAGGCTCCGAATTTGGTGCGCATACGTTATCGGGCGCCGTTATTGAGCCACGTGCACTTAATGAGCTTATCCCTGATTGGAAAGAAAAAGGGGCACCACTTAATGTACCTGCTACAGAAGACCGTATTTATTATTTAAACTCTGCTACCCGCTCAATGAAGGTTCCTGATGCCTTTGTTCCTAAGCCTATGCATAACCATGGTAACTACATCGTGTCATTAGGTAACGTGGTGCGCTGGCTTGCTGAACAAGCAGAAGAGCTTGAGGTCATGATGTTCCCAGGCTTTAGTGCGTCAGATATCTTATACAAAGATGATGGTTCCGTACGTGGTGTATTAACAGGCGATATGGGGGTGGCTGCAGATGGGTCACATAAGCCAAGTTATGAGCCAGGCTATGAGCTATTGGCTAAATATACTATCTTTGCAGAAGGTTGTCGTGGTCATCTAGGCAAGCGTTTAATCAGCCGCTTTGCTTTAGATAAAGACAGTGATCCACAGCATTATGGTATTGGCTTAAAAGAGCTTTGGGAAGTTGACCCAAGCAAACATGAGCAAGGTGTTGTCATGCATGGCCTTGGTTGGCCATTAACTGAAACAGGCTCTACGGGAGGTTGGTGGTTATACCACGATGAGAACAACCAAGTCAGTTTCGGTTTGGTTGTCGATTTATCCTATCACAATCCTTATGTTTCGCCGTTTGACGAAATGCAGCGCTTAAAAACTCATCCCGTTATTAGACAAGTGTTAGAAGGCGGAAAGCGTATCTCTTATGGCGCACGTGCGCTCACTAAAGGCGGTCTAAACTCACTACCTAAGCTGACCTTCCCAGGTGGTGTATTGGTAGGGGATGATGCTGGATTCTTAAATTCTGCTAAAATCAAAGGCACCCACACCTCAATGAAATCAGGTATGTTAGCTGCTGAAGCGATTTTTTCAGCACTACAGGCTGGCCGTCAGCATGATGAAGTTGAAAGCTATAGTAAACTTTATAAAGAGTCATGGTTATATGAAGACAATAAGTCTGCCCGTAACTTCTCCCCTGCTATCCACCGTATGGGGCTATTTATGGGAGGCGCATTTACTTTTATCGAGCACAACTTGCTTGGTGGCAAAATGCCACTAACCCTTCATGACAATACGCCAGATTATGACGCTTTAGACAAAGCCAGCCAAACGTATCAACCAAATTACCCAAAACCAGATGGTAAATTAACTTTTGATAAGCTATCTTCAGTGTTTGTCTCTAATACTAACCATGCTGAAGATCAGCCCAACCATTTGAAGCTGACAGATCCAACTGTGCCAATTAGTGTCAACTTACCTATCTATGCTGAGCCTGCTCAACGCTATTGCCCTGCAGGTGTATATGAGGTAGTAAAAGATGCAGAAGGTGCTAAGTTTGTGATTAATGCCCAGAATTGTGTGCATTGTAAAACCTGTGATATTAAAGACCCTTCTCAAAACATAACTTGGGTAACCCCTGAAGGCGGTGGCGGCCCTAACTATCCAAATATGTAATGGTTTTGATTAACCTAGCTCATTAGTTACAAACCCTCCTGCTCTATTGATAAGCTGACCCCCATAAGTTGGACACGACTTATGGGGGTCAGCTCCTTTAGGGCTTTAGGGAGACTTTTTATTATTTAGATCCAACTATAGTCAAAGAAGTCTAAAATGGTTACAAGGCAACCGAGTGCAAGTACTACTGGAGTAGGCTTAACGAGGTTAACGCCGTAACCGTTTAGTAGTTCGCTGACTATACTGAATATTAACTTATACCCTCATACTATTTGATAATTTTATAGTTCATATAATTAAAAAGTAAAAATAAAATAAAAAAATTATGAGGTAAGCGTATGGTTGTTATGAACAAAATAAATCGACGTTTTTAGACATATATAATATGTATATATATTTACTTGTAAAACCACGAAAATAATGGGGGATTGTAAATAAAATCTAGATCAAAACAAAACCCTAGAAATACTAAAAAGAACCTTTTATAAATTTACCTTTAATATCAATAGTTAAGTCTAATTGATTAAATTTCTGGTAGTGTTTGATTTGTTCCTTGCTATCATTTAATTGCGACTGTAAACTACAGTATGTATTGAAAAAATACTAAAAGTTACATTGCCGATGTTTTAAGTATAAAAACCTTAACATTGGATTACTAATTGTAAACATATGGTTTTAAATTTTGCTTGTCACCCATTTACATGACAAAAGGAGTTTGTCTCATGAGTAATTCTCGTGATGCCTCAGGCTATTGGAAAGCCAATGTGCGTCTTATCTTAATATGTTTAACCGTATGGGCCATCGTACCTTACGGATTTGCAATATTATTCCGACCTCTACTCGCCGGTATCCAGTTTGCTGGAGTTGACCTTGGTTTTTGGTTTGCCCAGCAAGGTTCAATTGCAACCTTTATGGCTATCATCTTTTTCTACGCTTGGCGAATGAACAAGCTAGATAAGCAATTTGGCGTAGAAGAGGAATAGCCGCATGAGTCAGTTTTTAATTAATATTTTGTTCGTTGGTGCGTCATTTGTACTTTACTTCGGTATTGCCATTTGGGCTCGTGCTGGATCAACTAAAGAGTTTTATGTCGCTGGTGGTGGTGTCCATCCTATCGTAAATGGTATGGCTACCGGTGCTGACTGGATGAGTGCCGCATCCTTCATCTCAATGGCAGGCTTGCTCGCTGCTGGTGGTTATGGTGCATCTACTTACCTAATGGGTTGGACGGGCGGCTATGTACTACTTGCTCTGCTACTGGCACCTTATTTACGTAAATTTGGTAAATTCACAGTACCTGACTTTATTGGCGATCGATTCTACTCGAAAACCGCAGCGCTTGTTGCAGTTGTATGTTTGATTGTGGCATCTACTACATATGTTATAGGTCAAATGACGGGAGCAGGCGTTGCTTTCTCACGCTTTTTAGAAGTTGACAATACCACCGGCCTGATTATTGCTGCCGTTGTTGTATTTTTCTATGCAGTACTGGGTGGTATGAAAGGTATTACCTATACACAGGTCGCACAGTATGTGGTACTAATTATTGCTTATACTGTCCCTGCTGTATTCATATCCCTTGAGTTAACCGGCAATCCGATTCCAGGTTTAGGTATGTTCTCAACGCATACTGAATCAGGGCTTCCTTTACTGGCTAAGCTTGATCAAGTCGTTCAAGAATTAGGTTTCACAGCTTATACGGCTGACGTTCCTAATAAATTAAACATGGTTCTGTTTACCTTATCTCTAATGATTGGTACAGCTGGTCTGCCTCACGTTATCATCCGTTTCTTCACTGTCCCTAAAGTAGCTGACGCTCGTTGGTCTGCAGGTTGGGCACTCGTGTTTATTGCCCTATTATACTTTACTGCACCAGCTGTAGGGTCTATGGCTCGTTTAAACCTTATCGATACGGTCTATCCTAACGGTACTGCTGAAGCGCCACTTCCCTATGACCAGCGTCCAAGCTGGATGCAAACTTGGGAAGAGACGGGTCTAATTAAGTACAACGACTTTAACGGCGATGGCCGTATTCAGATGTATAACGATGGTGGACTTCGTGAAGCACAGTTGGCGTTGGCTGCTGCTGAAACTGATGGTGGCGATGTTGCTGCTGCTCAAGCCGCTGTTGAAGCTGCTAAAGTTGCTCAAGGCGAAATACTTGATGGTAAGTTTAATAATGCTGGATGGGAAGGAAATGAGCTTGATGTAAACAAAGACATCATGGTACTTGCTAATCCAGAAAATTGCACAGCTTCCACCATGGGTTATCGGCCTTATTGCAGCGGGTGGTCTTGCCGCAGCGTTATCTACCGCAGCAGGTCTATTACTGGCAATATCTTCAGCCATTAGTCATGATTTAATTAAGCGTAATCTTAATCCTAACATCTCAGATAAAAGGCGAGTTATTGGCTGCGCGTATCTCGATGGCCGGGCCATTGTTATCGCAACGTATCTTGGCTTAAATCCACCAGGTTTCGCGGCTCAGGTTGTTGCTTTAGCCTTTGGTATCGCAGGTGCATCACTATTCCCAGCCTTAATGATGGGTATATTTTCAAAGCGTATCAACAGCATTGGGGCTATCGCAGGTATGCTCGCTGGTTTAATTACTACCCTTGTTTACATCTTTGTATTCAAAGGCTGGTTCTTTGTCAGTGGCACAGCGAACTTCCCTGATACTGCTGAATACTGGTTATTAGGTATCTCGCCACTATCATTTGGTGCTATTGGAGCATTGATTAACTTTGTGATAGCATTTGCTGTATCTTCAGTGACTGCGCCTCCTCCTGCTCATATTCAAGAGCTCGTGGAAAGCGTGCGTACGCCTCATGGTGCTGGCGGTGCGGTTGATCACTAACCGTTAAGTTATTCACAGTTTGTTTATTAATGAATAAGCCAGAAATTCTGGCTTATTTTTTTCAAACCTAGGCTCTATTGAATAGACTCAACTTTCGAGTAAATAAACCTCACTCATGTATAGCCGCTAAAAACTTAAGTGAGGTTTGTTTTATTCAAAATCAGGATAAGTTATCAAATAACGACATTTTAAGGCCTAGTGCAATAGGTGTACTATAATTGGCATAAATAAAAGCTAGGATGGACCCACATGATTTATGAGT